>NZ_RYFW01000002.1:167500-1912170 GCF_004138335.1 Peristeroidobacter agariperforans
AAAGTCGATGACCAACGAAGAGTAGGGCGGGACACGTGTAATCCTGCCTGAACATGGGGGGACCATCCTCCAAGGCTAAATACTCTCTATCGACCGATAGTGAACCAGTACCGTGAGGGAAAGGCGAAAAGAACCCCGGAGAGGGGAGTGAAATAGAACCTGAAACCGCATACGTACAAGCAGTCAGAGCCCGCAAGGGTGATGGCGTACCTTTTGTATAATGGGTCAGCGAGTTATTTTTAGTGGCGAGGCTAACCGTATAGGGGAGCCGTAGGGAAACCGAGTCCGAATAGGGCGAATCAGTCGCTAGGAATAGACCCGAAGCCGGTCGATCTATCCATGGCCAGGATGAAGGTGGGGTAATACCCACTGGAGGTCCGAACGAACTACTGTTGCAATAGTATGTCGATGAGCTGTGGATAGGAGTGAAAGGCTAATCAAGGCCGGCGATAGCTGGTTCTCCCCGAAAGCTATTTAGGTAGTGCCTCATCGAGCACTCCTGGGGGTAGAGCACTGTTTAGGCTAGCGGGTCATCCCGACTTAGCAAACCTATGCAAACTCCGAATACCAGGAAGTGAACCGGTGGGAGACACACGGCGGGTGCTAACGTCCGTCGTGAAGAGGGAAATAACCCAGACCGCCAGCTAAGGCCCCAAATTCATGGCTAAGTGGTGAACGATGTGGGAAGGCATAGACAGCCAGGAGGTTGGCTTAGAAGCAGCCATCCTTTAAAGAAAGCGTAATAGCTCACTGGTCTAGTCGGCCCGCGCGGAAGATTTAACGGGGCTCAAGCCATGAGCCGAAGCTGCGGATCTGCACGCAAGTGCAGGTGGTAGGGGAGCGTTCTGTACGCCTGCGAAGGTGCACTGCGAGGTGTGCTGGAGGTATCAGAAGTGCGAATGCTGACATGAGTAACGTTAATGCGGGTGAAAAACCCGCACGCCGAAAGCCCAAGGTTTCCTGCTCAACGTTAATCGGAGCAGGGTGAGCCGGTTCCTAAGACGAGACCGAAAGGTGTAGCCGATGGAAAACAGGTCAACATTCCTGTGCCCGGTGTGATTGCGATGGGGTGACGGAGAAGGCTAGCTCAGCAGGGGTTGGTTCCCTGTTTAAGCATGTAGGAGGAGTTGCCAGGCAAATCCGGCAGCTCATAACTCCGAGGTGTGATGACGAGGCTCCACGCGAGCCGAAGTGAGTAACGCCCCGCTTCCAGGAAAAGCCTCTAAGCTTCAGATCACATTGGACCGTACCGTAAACCGACACTGGTGGGCGAGCAGATAATCTGCCAAGGCGCTTGAGAGAACTCGGGTTAAGGAACTCTGCAAATTGATACCGTAACTTCGGAAGAAGGTATGCCTTCGATGGTGTATGGACTTGCTCCAGAAGCTATTGAAGGTCGCAGGTAATCGGTGGCTGCGACTGTTTATCAAAAACACAGGACTCTGCGAACACGCAAGTGGAAGTATAGGGTCTGACGCCTGCCCGGTGCCGGAAGGTTAATTGATGGGGTTAGCCGCAAGGCGAAGCTCTTGATCGAAGCCCCGGTAAACGGCGGCCGTAACTATAACGGTCCTAAGGTAGCGAAATTCCTTGTCGGGTAAGTTCCGACCTGCACGAATGGCGTAACGCTGGCCACACTGTCTCGACCCGAGACTCAGTGAAGTTGAAATCGCTGTGAAGATGCGGCGTTCCCGCGGCAAGACGGAAAGACCCCGTGAACCTTCACTACAGCTTTACACTGAACTTTGAACCTTCCTGTGTAGGATAGGTGGGAGGCTATGAAGCCTGGGCGCTAGCTCGGGTGGAGCCAACCTTGAAATACCACCCTGGGATGTTCGAAGTTCTAACCTTGGTCCGTAATCCGGATTGGGGACAGTGTATGGTGGGTAGTTTGACTGGGGCGGTCTCCTCCCAAAGAGTAACGGAGGAGTGCAATGGTACGCTCAGCGCGGTCGGTCATCGCGCTCTAGAGTGCAAAGGCATAAGCGTGCTTAACTGTGAGACAGACACGTCGAACAGATACGAAAGTAGGTCTTAGTGATCCGGTGGTTCTGTATGGAAGGGCCATCGCTCAACGGATAAAAGGTACTCCGGGGATAACAGGCTTATTCCTCCCAAGAGTCCACATCGACGGAGGAGTTTGGCACCTCGATGTCGGCTCATCACATCCTGGGGCTGTAGCAGGTCCCAAGGGTATGGCTGTTCGCCATTTAAAGTGGTACGCGAGCTGGGTTCAGAACGTCGTGAGACAGTTCGGTCCCTATCTGCCGTGGGCGTTGGAAACTTGAGGGTGAGCTGTCCTTAGTACGAGAGGACCGGGATGGACGCACCTCTGGTGTTCCGGTTGTCACGCCAGTGGCACTGCCGGGTAGCTATGTGCGGACGGGATAAGCGCTGAAAGCATCTAAGCGCGAAGCCCCCCCCAAGATTAGGTTTCCCTGGGAACTCGATTCCCCTAAAGGGCCGTCGGAGACTACGACGTTGATAGGCTGGGTGTGTAAGTGCAGCAATGCATTGAGCTAACCAGTACTAATTGCCCGTGAGGCTTGACCATATAACACCCAATCAGCTTGGGTCCCTGTATGGAAACTTGTTGATACTCAATGTGACATCGATTCTTTGAATCTGTCGCTGAGTCGAAATGTTGTCAAAACAACTCCGAATTCACTGTGGCCGATAGCAATGTCGACCACGACGTGAGCCAGTTTGCCTGGCGGCAATAGCAAGCAGGAACCACCCGATCCCATATCGAACTCGGAAGTGAAAATGCTGTGCGCCGATGGTAGTGTGCCCTGCGGGCATGCAAGAGTAGGTCACTGCCAGGCTCTTAAATAAGCGGAAGCCCCGCCGGATGATTCCGGCGGGGCTTTTTGCTCTTGAGCTTGTCGCCTTTGTAATCGCTACAACCAACCAATTGCTGCTCAGTAATCAGGGGTTGAGTCAATGAATCCACTGGAACGCCGTCGGCTCGTCAAAGCCCAGGTCGTCGATGTGAAGGTCGCCAAGGCCGCCGTGAACGCCTCCAGGCGTCAACGAGCCGAGGCCGCGAAAGTCCTTCGCAAGGACATGGCCGCTCAGCACTTCAATCAGCTGCGCGCTGCCAGCTAATCCCCAATTTGCCGTCTTGTTGAGTTTTACAGTCGTGCTGCGCGCGGCTGTCCTGCAATGTTAGATCAGTGGAAGTCGCGCGACTTGCGCGGCAACGTTCTCACCCAGTGGGAATAGTCCTCCACATCGGTCGCCACTACGTGCACGACCGACTCCACGCTCTGCAATTCCCCGGTTACGACCATGAAGTTCGACTGCAGGATGCGCTGTCGATAAAGCTCGAAGATCGCTGGCCAGAAAATGATGTTGTTGATGCCGGTCTCGTCTTCCAGCGAGGCGAAGATCACCCCGTTCGCCGTCTGCGGGTGCTGCAGATGAGTCACCAGTCCTCCCACGCGCACCGTTCGTCCGTGACGCATAGAGTCGAGCTCGCGGCGAGTCGAAATTCCTGAAGCGCGCAGCTTCGACCGCAACACCGCCATCGGATGCCGGCCCGTGCTCAGTCCCATCTGTCGATAGTCGCGCTGAATCTCCTCCCACTCGGTTGGGATCGGCAATTGCGGAGAATTTTCTTTAGCGGCATTTCCGGCCAATGCGCCGGGCAGGCTCTCGATCCCCAGCGCGCTCCACAAGGCTTGATTCCGATGCTCGCTCAAACTGCGGAACGCACCGCTGGTCGCGAGCGCCTTTGCCGCGCGCGACTTCAGTCCCGCGCGATAAGCCACATCTTCTACTGAGGTGAAAGGCGCGACAGCGCGCGCGGCGACCACATTCAACGCGTCGTCCTTGCGCAGGCCTTTGATCAGTCGCATGCCCAAGCGAATCGCAAACCAGAGCCCCTTGCTCCCATCGGGAAGCATGCGCGTGCCATCCAGTTCGAGCGTGCAGTCATAATCGCTCACGGTCACATCGACAGGCAGGACCTTCACCTGCTGCCGCTTCGCCTGCTCGAGCAACTGCGCCGGCTGGTAGAAACCCATCGGCTGACTGTTGATGAGCCCCGCGATGAATGCCGCGGGTCGATGGCACTTCAGCCAGCTCGAAAAATACGTCAGCAGCGCGAACGACGCCGAGTGCGATTCGGGGAAGCCATATTCGCCGAAGCCTTCGATCTGCTTGTAGATCTGCTCGGCGAATTCCTTGGTGTAGCCCCTGGCCAGCATGCCGCTCATGAGCTTGTCGCGATACATGCTCATCTTGCCGCTTCGCTGCCAGGCGCCCATCGCGCGACGCAATTGATCGGCTTCGCCAGGCGTAAAGCTGGCGGCGACGATAGCGATCTGCATCACCTGCTCCTGGAAGATCGGTACGCCGCGCGTCTTCGCCAGCACGGGACGCAGGTCTTCGCTGGCATAGGGAATGTCTTCGTCCTTCATGGAGCGGCGCTGCAGATAGGGATGCACCATGCCGCCCTTGATCGGGCCGGGGCGCACGATGGCGATCTCGATCACCAGGTCGTAGTAGGTCCTCGGCTTCAGTCGCGGCAGCATGCTCATCTGCGCGCGGGACTCGATCTGGAACACGCCGACGGTATCCGCACGACAAATCATGTCGTACGTCGGTTCATCGCCGCGCTCGATCTGATCCATCGCTGTGGGGCCTGCTCCGGCCGTCTGCAGGAGCTCGAACGTCTTGCGCATGGCCGTCAGCATGCCGAGCGCCAGCACATCGACTTTCAACAGGCCCAGCTCCTCGAGATCGTTCTTGTCCCACTGAATGATGGTGCGCTCGGGCATGGCGGCGTTCTCGATGGGCACCAGCTCGCTGATCGGCTCTTCGGCGATCACGAAGCCGCCGACGTGTTGCGACAGGTGCCGAGGGAACGTCACCAATTCCTTCACCAGGATGCACAAACGACGCATGACGATTTCGTCCAGGTGCATGCCCATGGCTTTGATATTGGCGAACAGCCGTTCCCAGTTGTCCCACCAGGCATGCGACTTTGCGAGCCGGCCGACGACGTCTTCCGTCAGCCCCAATGCCTTGCCGACATCGCGAATGGCGCTGCGCGTTTGATAGGTAATGACAGTGGCAGCGATCGCTGCGCGCGTCCGGCCATACTTTCTGAAAACATGCTGGATGACTTCCTCGCGGCGTTCGTGCTCGAAGTCCACGTCGATGTCGGGCGGCTCGTCGCGCTCGTCGCTGAGAAAGCGCTCGAACAGCACGCTGATGTCTTCCGGGTTGACCTCGGTGATGCCCAGCGCATAGCAGACGACGGAGTTCGCCGCCGAGCCGCGTCCCTGGCACAGGATCGGTTTTTTCTTCGTGCCGTCATCGGCCAGGTCCGAGCGTGCCCACTCGGTGATTTCGTGAACCGTGAGGAAGAAATGCTCGTATCGCTTGCGGTGAATCAGCGCGAGCTCTTTCTCGATGATGGCGCGTACCGAGGCCGGTTCGCCCCGAAGCCAGCGTCGCTGAATGCCCAGCTCGGTGAGATTGCGCAGGTGCTGCGTGGCTGTCATGCCGGCTGGCACGATTTCGTTGGGATAGTTGTATTGCAGGCTACGCAGCGAGAATTCGCAGCGATCGGCAATCCTCAGTGTCTCCTCGAGCAGATCCGCGGGATACAGATCTGCCAGCACTTCGCGCGGACGCAGATGGCGTTCGGCATTGGGGAACAAGCGATGCCCGGCAGCCGCGATCGTGCAGCCATGCCGGATGGCGGTCATCGTGTCTTGCAGGGCTCGCCGCGATTCGACATGCATGTGAACATCGCCGCTGGCCACCAACGGCAATCCAAACGACTCGCCCAATCGGCGCATGGCGGCCAGGTGTTGCCGGTCATCCGGTCGACGCAGCATCTCGACCGCAATCCAGCCGCGGTCGGGAAAGAATTCACATAACCAGCGCGCCTCGGAAGGCCGGGCATTGCGAGGCGCGATCCACAACGCCAGGCATTCGCTCAGGTCCTTCTCGAAGTGGCTGCGCGTCAGGTCATAAGTGCCCTTGGTCGATTCGATTCGGCCTTTGGTGATGAGTCCGCAGATCTGCGCATAAGCACGCTGGGACGGCGCGAGCAGCACCAGGTGCAGATCGTTGTGGCAACGAAACTCGGCGCCGATGATGAGCTTCAACTTGCAGTCTTCGGCGGCTTCCAGTGCGCGCACCACGCCGGCCATCGAGCACTCATCCGTAATCGCCAGCGCCGCATAGCCGAGATTGTGCGCTTGATAAACCAGCTCACCCGGATGCGAGGCCCCCCGCAGGAACGAGAAGTTGCTGACGCAGTGAAGCTCGGCGTACGAGCTCATGACCAGAACCCGTGCAAGTGCCAGCTGCCGTCGCGCAGATCCTTGAAGATCCACAGCGCAGCGCCTTGCTGTGTGCGTGCGATGAAGTAATCGCGCCGGACATCGCCGCCATCCCACCAGCCGCTTTCGATGCGTTCTGCGCCGGTCAGTGCGGGCATGCCACTGAGCTGCAAAGGCTTCGGCTCGGGCAGCAGCCACAAGGGCCGGTCTGGAAAATCCAGCGGTTGACGCTTGGCCTCCGCAGACGCCGTTGCCCAGCTGTGCTCCGGGCGATGCTCGGCAACCGCCATCACGCTGTGAACCTGGTTTTCTCCCAGGCGCGCGACGATGCGATCGATGGTGTAACCGAGCTCTTCGCTTTGTTCAGTCGCGCCGCTGAGCATGTCCACATTGAGTCCGGTGGGCATGGCGAACTCGTCGGCCGACAGCTCCAATGCCACCGAGCCCGAAGGCAGCACCGTATGCTCGAGCCGCTCCCGGCCCAAGGTGAGGAAACGTTCGCTGCTCCGGTCGGGCATCGACAGGCCGACATTGATGACGGTTGCGACGGCATCGCGATGAATGAAACGCAGCGTGAACTTCTGCACTCCCGTATCGCGAGCCCTCAAAAAGCCGACGAACTCACGCAACATGCGCCGTAAAGGAAACAGCAGCGCTTCGGTGCTGTGAATCTCCGCTTCGAATTCGAAGCGCGCGTGATATTGGGGCGGCAGCCGGTAAGTGGGACGTGGATCGGGCGCGGCGCCGGTGAGACGGTCGAGGTAGTTACACACCTCGGGCCCGAAACGTTTCGCCACTCCGTCGCGAGGCAAAGCCACCAGCAATCCGACGGAGCGGACTCCGACCGTCTGTAATTGTTGAGGAATCCAGGGATCCAGATTCAACCAATCGACGGACACGTTTTCGATGCGTGCACGGAGGGCCGCGACCGTTGTGATAGCGACGCGCACGCCGGTACGAGCCAGCAGCGCCGCGCCTTCCAACGTCGGCGCGACGCCCAGCTGATAGCTATAGGACAACTTACTCAGCTCGGCTTCCAGGTGCTCGATGAGTTTGCGAAAGCCGCCGAACAACCGCAGGCTCGCGCCGATTTCCAACCACAACGCTGTGGTTCGCGCGCGCTGCACGTCCGCGAAGACTTCTCCGAGAATCACCGTGCCGCTGAATTGATAAGCCCATGTTGCCAGTCGTTCCAACGCTGCCTGCTCGGCGGTGAGCCGGCGTTCCATGGCGATCACTTCGGGCAGGATTGCCAGCGCAGTGGTGAAGTTCATCGCCGGTTTCAGCCCGACACGCTCGGCGGCGGGATTGCAGCAGACGACGGAGCGCACGCTGCCTTCCAATACCGTGACTACGGTGGGCCGCTCGCTCTGCTCACATTGCAAAGCCTCGAGAGGCAACTGGGGTAGGGTGATACAAAGCCAGAGCATGGGAAGTCACGCTCAAGCACTGGCCAGCGCAGGGGCGATGTCGATGGACATGCCGGCTCGCGCGCCCCGGCATTTGACCACATCGATGCTCAATTGCCCCGTGACATCGGCCTGCAAGCGCAGCCGGACGGCGGCGGGTGAAGACTCACGAGCCGCACTCGGTTGCCGATAAACAAAGCCGATGCTGCTGCCGGCTTCTGCCGCTAGCTGTAGCCGCCGCACTTCACGATCGCGAATCGCGGACGGCCACGCCAGCACCGCGCCAAAAGATTTACAGCGCAATGTTTGTTCGGCAGACCACAGGATGTCGGCGGCGTTCTGGGCGCGAATGATCCAAAAATGCTCCAGCCGCAGCCCATGGCGAAGCAGGGCTGGAGCGAACGGAATGTAAGGCGGCGCGATCATGGCGACGTGGCGCTCGCCCTGGGTGATCTTCGCCAGGGCCGGCATCAGCAAGCGCAACTCGCCGATGCCATCGCTCAGCGGCATCAACTCGACGATGGTTCCCGATTGCCAGCCGCCGCCGGGCAGCACCGCATCGAGACTGGCCGAGCCGCTCGGCTCGACGCGCGGCGGCGGGCCTTCGCGGCCGCTGCGGCAAAGGCGAGCCAGTTGCTCTAATGTTTCGGCACGAGACGTGCTCATGGCGAGTGGTGCGAAATATCCATCTTTCGCTCCTGCAAATCATCGAACACGGGACAGCGAGGTGCGAATCACTCCGACTGCCAGTCCTTCAATGGACAACTCCTGTTCACGCAAATCGATCTCGATGGGCCGGTATGCCGCGTTCGCGGGTTCCAGACGCACGATATGACCTTGGCGTTGGTAGTACTTCACCGTCGCCTCGTCCTCATCGACCAGGCGGGCAACCACGATCTCGCCGCTGCGGACTTGCGATGTTTGATGAACCGCAAGCAGATCGTGATCGAGGATGTCGGCGTCCTTCATGCTGTCGCCACGAACCCGCAGTAAGAAATCGGCGTGCGGCTTGAACAGCGAAGCATCGACGGTGACATGCTCTTCTATATGAGAGGTCGCCAGGATCGGCGCGCCGGCGGCGATGCGACCGAGCAGCGGCAAGCTCAACGCCGACGCTCGGGCGGCGCCAGCAGGCTCGGCGACGAATTCCTCCCGCAGCCGGATGCCCCGTGAAATGCCGGGGACCAGCTCGATGGCGCCTTTGCTCGCCAGGGCGCGCAGATGCTGGTCGATGCCCTGGCGATTCTTGAGCCCCAGGCCGTCGGCGATTTCTCCACGGGTCGGCGGCAACCCGTCGCTATCCATGAAGCGACGGATAAAAGCCAATACTTCCAATTGTTTGCGAGTGAGGTCGGACATGGCGGTCGGCGGTGGAGCCCTGGCCAGGGCGGTACCAGACAAACGTCTGGTAAGCAGTCTAGGATCCTTTCCGCGGCACCACAAGCACAAATGACACGCCTCGAAACTGAATGCGCGACGCCAGAACGTGATCGAGTTGGCGTACGCAAATGCCACTGAATCCCAACGGACCCGTGCTCGCGAATAAGCCGTTGCGAGTATCCCTTAACCTCTTCTTAACGGCTGGCGAACTGAAGTGACAGTCTCCGCTATACTTCCGGCTCCCTACACTTCGCTAATCGCACTGACCAACGACGATGCGACGCGAACCACAACAACTCAGAGCCGCCCGAGAATGACGGACTCAGTACTCGCTCGAGTCGCACAAGGAGATGCGCGTGCCGTGCACGAGTGCATCGATCAGTTCGGCAGTCTCATCTGGTCCATCGCCCGACGCTTGACGCGCACGCGCGCCGATGCAGAAGACGCCGTGCAGGAAATCTTCACGGATGTCTGGCGCAGCGCTGGCCGCTTCGACCCCAACCAAGGCTCGGAGAAAGTATTCGTTGCCACCATCGCGCGGCGACGTTTGATCGATCGCATGCGCCGGGCCGCGCATCAGGCGCGCACCGAATCCACTGACGATATTGATTCGCTGGGCTGGGCCGATCCGGGCAACAGCGCCGAAGTGTGCGCCGAGGCGTCGGCGGCTGCCCGCGCAGTGATGCAATTACGACCCGAACAACGGCAGGTGCTGGAGCTTGGAATCCTGCAAGGATTGAGTCATTCGGAAATTGCCGATGTGCTGCAAATGCCGCTCGGTACAGTAAAAACCATGATGCGGCGAGGATTGATTCAGGTGCGTGAGTTGATGGGTATTCAGAACGCTGCCTCCGATGGGGTGCGCTCATGAGCAACTCAGTCATGCAGAACCCGAGGCTGGTGGAGTTGCTGGTGCAGCGGGCCGTGGACGGCTTGAACTCTTCCGAGCGCGCCGAGCTGAAACAGCTGCTCTCCGAAGAGAAATATGTGGACGCCGGTCGTTTCGAATACACCGCCGCCTCCTTACTGCTCGCGGGCGATGTGGAGAACAACACGCCCGAAGAAATGCCATACAGCTTGCGCGAGCGATTGATGGCGCAGGCGGATAACGTCGCCGCTTCGATGCCGGCAGCGCCGTCTCGCCAGAACACTTCGCAGCCGCGAGTCATCAGCATCGCGGGTCGTTCACGTTCGACCACTGCAGCGCCAGTCGCCAGTGCGCTGCCGGCAGCGAAGGCGCCGGCTGCACGCAAGCCGGCTTCATTCGGTGGCAAGGTCGGTTGGTTTGCCGCTGCCGCGAGCGTACTGATCGCTCTCGCTGGCTGGTGGCCGCGCTTGCAGAGCGGCGATCCGATGGTCGAGGCGCCGGTGGCCAGCACGCTGGAACAGCAACGACAGGAGCTGCTCGCCCAACAAGGCGTGCTGCAGCGAACCTGGCAGACCACGCCGGATCCGGCGGCGAGCGGTGTTACCGGCGATGTGGTGTGGGATCAGCGGACTCAGAATGGATATCTTCGTTTCCGCGGCCTGCAAGCCAACAACACGGACGAGATGACTTATCAGCTGTGGATCTTCGACGGCACGCGCGATGAGCGCTATCCGATCGACGGCGGCATCTTCGATATTCCGCCCGGGCAGAGCGAGGTGATCATTCCCATCACCGCCAAACTGCAGGTTCGCAATCCGGCCGCCTTCGCCGTCACCATCGAGAAGCCCGGCGGCTCCGTCGTCTCCAGCCGCGACCGCATCGTCGTGCTCGCACCCGTCGCCGCGGGTTGATCGCACCGACCCCACCAAAGACATCGGCCCTCTGCTAGGAGGGCCGATGGTGGGTCGACAGCCAGGTGGGGATCTGGCGCTGGTCTCAACTCGAAACGATCAACCTGCCAGCGGCACGCTGGCGCCGACGGCGGGAAGGTGGCGGCCGAGAGGCTGTTCGCTCTCGGCGCGTTCCCGCGCGTAGCTGTTCAACTTGTTGTAAAGGGTCTTGAGGCTGCAGCCGAGCACGGCGGCGGCGCGGCGCTTGTCGCCTTCGCAATAATCCAATGTGACTTCGATCAGTGAGCGCTCGGCCTCATCCAGACGAGAGCCGAGCGGCACGTGCACGCCTGCAGGGCGCGCGGCTTCCACCGGCTCCGGCGTGTGCGTCGGCATCGTGACCGACAGATCAACGTCCAGCACCTCGTCGGCGAGAATGAAGCTGCGCTCGACCGCGTTCTTCAGCTCACGCACGTTGCCTGCCCAGCGGCGCGAGCCGAGTGCTTCCAGGAACGTGGGTGAAAAGCGTTTGGTCACATCGCTGCCGCGATTGAGCGTGGCCAGGAACTGTTGAGCCAGCAACGGCACATCGCCAGGACGCTCGCGCAGCGGCGGGATGTGCAGCGGGAACACTGCGAGTCGATACATCAAATCTTCGCGCAGCTGGCGATTGGCGACCGCTTCGGTGACGTTGCGGTTCGTGGCCGCGACGACGCGGATGTCGGTCTTGATCTCCTGCGTGCCGCCGACGCGATAGAAGCGCCCGGTCTCCAGCACGCGTAGCAGGCGGGTCTGCATGTCCAGCGGCATCTCGGTGACTTCATCGAGGAACAACGTGCCGCCGGTGGCGCGCTCGAACACGCCAGCGTGCGAGCGAGAGGCGCCGGTGAAGCTGCCCTTCTCGTAACCGAACAATTCGGCCTCGATCAACGAGCCGGGAATGGAGCCGCAGTTGATCGCCACCAGCGGGCCCTGGGCGCGATTGCTCAAGTTGTGAATGCATTCGGCGACAAGCTCTTTGCCGACGCCGCTTTCACCCATGATCATGACCGTGGCTTCGGTGGGCGCCACGCGTTTGATCAAGCCGAACACCTGATGCATGGCAGGCGAGCGCCCGAGGAGGTTGCCGAGGCCGTTCTCGTGCAGCGTGATCGGTGCGTCCACTGTGTAATCTCTCCCCAATTAAACTCGTAAAGAGTTGTGATCGCTTAGGTGAGATGCAAATTCTTCAAGCGCTGCCTGAGTTCCTTTGTAATAAAGTTTTTTCGGCGCGACAAAAGTAGGAAATTCTTGGTGTCGAATTCGTTGACGCAGCATGTGCCGTAAAACGCAGGGATTTCCGTGTCCGGGGCGTGTTGCGGCGAGTCGTCGGAAATTCTCACTGCGATGCAGGGAACGGCGGCACAGAACTTGCCATTCTCTTCAGGGAACCGGGCGACTTCGCTGAGCGTCGGTCGGTACTTTCAACACGGAGACGAATGATGGCGTTGCAGATCGATAGCGTGAGCGCAGAAGCGCGTGCTCGCCGTGGGTGGCTGCGGGAGAGCGCTGAGGATGAAGACATTGCACCCGGCTCGCCGCGTCGAATCAGTATTTTCGGCTTGGGTTACGTCGGTGCGGTCTCGCTCGCCTGCCTGGCGCGCGACGGTCATGAGATGTTTGGCGTCGACATCGATCCTGGCAAGCTCGAGCTATTACGTCGCGGTCAGGCGCCCATCGTCGAAACCGGGATCCAGGAGCTGACCCGCGCCGTCATGCGTGGCGGCACAGTGAGCGTGACCGATTCGGTGCGCGATGCAATTCTCGCCACCGACATTTCATTCGTCTGCGTCGGTACGCCGGCGCGTCAGAACGGCAATCAGGATCTCGGCGCCATCACACGCATCGCCGAGCAGATCGGCGGAGTGCTGTCGGAGAAATCCACACGCCACGTCATCGTGATCCGGTCGACGGTCAAGCCGGGCACACTCGATGAAGTGATCAAGCCCGCCATCGAAGCCGCCTCGGGGCTGCAGGCAGGTCGCGATTTCAGCCTGTGCTTCCAGCCCGAGTTCCTGCGCGAAGGCACGTCGATCAACGACTATGACAATCCGCCGTTGACGGTCGTCGGTGCGGACGATCCGTACGCCGTCGAAGCGTTGCGCGGCATCTTCGGCCACTTGCCTTGCGAGTTCATGCACACCAGCGTGCGCACGGCGGAGATGCTGAAGTACGCCTGCAATGCCTTTCACGCGTTGAAGGTGACCTTCGCCAACGAGATTGGCCGCGTCTCGCAGGCGACCGGTGTCGATCCGCACGAGGTGATGAAGTTGCTGTGCATGGACCGGCAGCTCAACATTTCCTCCGCCTATCTGCGGCCGGGCTTTGCCTTTGGCGGCTCGTGCCTGCCGAAGGACCTGAAGGCGCTGCTGTATCTGGCGAAGAGCAACGACGTCGAGCTGCCGATGTTGAACAGCTTGCTGCCAAGTAATGCCGCGCACATCGATCACGCGGTGGATCGGGTGCTGGCGAGCGGGCGCCGCTCGGTCGGCATGATCGGGCTGAGCTTCAAGTCCGGCACCGACGATCTGCGCGAGAGTCCCCTGGTGGTCATGGCCGAACGCTTCATCGGCAAGGGCCTGCCGTTGTGCATTTTCGATCCGGAAGTCAACGTCGCGCGGCTGATCGGCGCGAACCGGCGCTTCATCGAAGAGAGCATTCCGCACATCGCCTCGCTGATGACCACGGACCTCGACGCGCTGGTGCGCGACTCGGATGTGCTAGTCGTGGCGATGAAAACGCCAGAAGTGCTGGCGGCGCTGCGGGCCCACACCCGGCCCGATCAGCTGTTGCTGGATATCGCCGTGCTGCCCGATCGCGAGAGCTATCAGGCGGCGTATCAGGGCGTGTGCTGGTAGCGGGTCATGTCGAATGCGGAAGAACAGACCCGGGTCATGAGCGCCGACGTCGCCGTTGCCCGTCGCCGCCGTGTGCTGATCATCGTCGAGAACCTGCCGCTGCCGTTCGACCGGCGCGTATGGCAGGAAGCGCGTACGTTGCACGCAAACGGCTACCAGGTGTCGATCATCTGCCCCAAGGGCAAGGGCTACGAGAAGAGCTTCGAGGAGCTCGAGGGCATCGCGATTCATCGCCATTCGATGCCGTTCGAGGCCGACGGTGCGCTCGGTTATGCGCTCGAGTACAGCTGGGCGTTGGCCGCCGAATTCCTGTTGTCGCTGAAGATTTGTTTCGGCCGGGGCTTCGATGTGATCCATGGCTGCAATCCGCCGGACATGATTTTCCTGATCGGCGGCTTCTACAAGCTGTTCGGCAAGAAGTTCCTGTTCGATCACCACGACATCAATCCGGAGCTGTACGAAGCGAAGTTTCAGCGCCGCGACGTCTTCTATCGGCTGATGCTGGCGCTGGAGCGCTGGACGTTTCGCACCGCCGACGTGTGCGTGGCCACCAACGAGTCGTACAAGAGAATCGCGATCGAGCGTGGCGGCCAGCAGCCGAACAAAGTGTTCGTGGTGCGCAGCGGCCCGGACCTGCGGCGCTTGAAAGTCTTGCCGCCGCAGCCGGAGCTGAAGCGCGGGCGCAAATATCTGGTTGGTTATGTCGGCGTGATGGGACGCCAGGAAGGCATCGATGGCTTGCTGACCGCGGTTCAGCACATCGTGCACGGAATGGGGCGCACCGACATTCATTTCGGCCTGGTCGGCGGCGGCACCGAGCTGGACGCGATGCGCAAGCTCGCACAGGAGCTGCGTGTCGCCGATTACGTGACCTTCACCGGCCGCGTGCCCGATGCGGAACTGCTCGCCATGCTCAACACGGCGGACGTGTGCGTGAATCCCGATGTCGCCAACGAGATGAACGACAAGTCCACCATGAACAAGATCATGGAGTACATGGCGCTGGGTAAACCCATCGTTCAGTACGACCTGACCGAGGGGCGCGTGTCGGCGCAGCAGGCGTCGCTGTACGCCCGGCGCAACGATCCCATCGACATGGCGCAACAGATCGTGACGTTGCTGGATGACGAGCCCCGACGGAAGCAGATGGGAGAGTGGGGCCGCGAGCGGGTGAAGAATTCGCTGGCTTGGGAGCACGAGGTGCCGCGGCTGCTGGCGGCCTATGAAACGCTGTTTACTTGAGGGCGAGGACAATTCGATACGTGGTGCTAGCCGCTGGCTTTGATGGAACGCTGGCTCGCGATGGGCGTTGCGACGAGCGTTGTATCGAGGTATTGCGTGAGTTGTCGGCGACCGGCCGCAAATTGATTCTGGTGACCGGGCGCGAATTGCGACGGCTGCTGGAGATATTCCCCGAAGCACGTCTGTTCGATTACATCGTCGCCGAGAACGGCGCGGTGCTGCATCGGACGGCGACCCGACAATCCGAAATTCTCGGCCAGGCGCCGCCGGAGATCCTGCTGCAGGAGCTGCGGCGCCGGCAGGTCACGCCGCTGCGGGTGGGCAGCTCGATCATCAGCACGGCTGCGAAATATTTCGAGGTGGCGCGCGAGGCGTTGCGCAAGCTCAAGCTGCACATGGATTACGAGCTGGTGACCAACGACGACACGTTGCTCATCCTGCCACCGGGCATCGACAAAGCATCGGGCATGAACGAGGCGCTGCGTGAACTCGGTGTCTCGCGTCATAACCTGGTTGCCATCGGCAACGCCGAGAACGATCTGCCGTTGCTGGCATCTGCCGAGCACGCCGTGGTCGTGAACAATGCCGCCGAGTCCATCAAGGAAGCGGCGGATCGGGTCACGCAAGGCGAGTACTGCGAGGGCTTCCTCGAGCTGGCGCGCGATCTGATCGCGACCGATCTCGCAGCCTCGGTCCCCAGGCGCCGTGTGGTGCTGGGCAAAGGCGAGGATCAACGCGAGATCCTGTTGTCGCCGTGCCAGGACTCGGTGCTGGTCAGCGGGCCGGATGAAGCGGCCCGGAGCTTGATCTGCAATCGTCTGCTCGATCAGTTGATGCAGCAGGATTATCAGTGCTGTGTCATCGGCGCCGACCGGAACGTTCCGTTCGCGGCGTCGCGCTCCAGCTTCGCGGACATGAGCAGTTGGGGCGATGCCCACGATGCGCCAAGGCTGACCGACGTGCTGACGGCGCTCGAACCGCCCACTCACAGCATCGAGATCAATCTGGCCGCCTTGCCGCCAGAGACGCGGCCGGTGTTCGTCGACGCGTTGTTGTTACAGCTGCAGGCGCTGCACGATCGCGCCGGCCGTCCGCATTGCATTCTGATTCATCATGCGCACCACTTCCTGACCGGCAGCCAGGCGGCGAACGCCATCCGGCGCCTGTCTGAAGTGACCATGATTTATTCGACGGCCGAAGCCAGTCAGTTGCCCTCGGCGGTGTTGAACGATGTGAAGCTCACCATCGCCACCGGACAGCCGGGCGTCGACGCGCCGGACGTTGCCGGCGCGTCGACCGAGGCTCAAGCCGTCATTGCTGGCGGCTCGGTGTGCCGGATCTCTCTGTTGCGGCCGTCGCCCGGCTCGACATCGGTGACTTCGACCGAGGAAGTCACCGTGCCGGGATTCTGATCGGGATACTGAATCACTTCCTGCACCCGATAGTCCTTCATGCCGCGCGCATGAGTGAAGATGATCAGCTCGCCCAACAGGCCGAGCGCGAACACTTGCATGCCCAGCACCACCAGCAGCGCGCCTAGCAGCAGCGCCGGCCGATCGGCGAGCTTCTCGTCGAAGAGCAGTCGCTGCACGCTGAGGAACGCGATGATGGCCGCGCCGATGCCGAAGGTCGCAGCGCCCAACATGCCGAAGAACCGCAACGGCCGCTTGGTGAAGCGCACCAGGAAGAAGATGCTGAACAGGTCGAGCACATGGTGTGCGTATTGCTTCGGCCGATACGCCCGCTGCAGGCGATCGAGCGGCGACTGGCGCATGGCGACTTCGCTGACGCGGAAGCCCAGGCGCGTGGCGAGGATGGCCATGAAGCGATGCTGGTCGCCGTACAGGTCCATCTCTTCGAACACCTGGCGGCGCATCGCACGGGCGCCGCAGCCGAGGTCCTGCAGTCGGGCGCCGGTGACGAAATTCACCAGCCCGTGGAAGGCGCTGCGACGCATGCGATCGAACATGTTGCCGTAGCGGGGCGAGCGATAGCCGATCGCCATGTCCGAGGAGCTCAGCGCCGCGACCAGCTTCGGAATGTCCTGCGCCTCGATCTGGTGATAGGCCGGCAAGGTGACGATCACGCTGCCCTGGGCGCGCTCGAAGCCAGCCATCAACGCAGCAGCCTCGCCGAAGCTGCGTGTCAGACTGATGACGGTGATGTCTTCGCCATCGTTCAACAGCTCCTCCAGCGCGCGGCTGGCATCGGTGCGATCGCCGTCGAGGACGAAGATGAACTCGAAGGGCAGGCCGACGGCTGCGATGCCGGCCTTGTATTGCGCATACAGAGGCCGCAGCTCCGAGCGTCGCCCGCACACGGGCACGATGACGGAGATCGACGGCAGTGAAGGTGTCAGAGGCTGAGTGCTCATGAGGTTGTCGTCACTGGTTGCGAGGGCGGCGCCTTGGGACTATCGCCACGACGGCGCCGTATGGTTTGTGTCAGTCGGAAGAACTCGTTGTCACGAATGTCGCCGCGCGAATAGATCAGCTCAGCTAACGCGCCACTGCACAAAAGGATCGTGCCCGACGCCAAAAAAATAATTCCGGTGCCTGCCAGCGGCAGCGATAGTTGCGCCCGATCGGTGATCAGCGTCACGAACGTGTGCGCGAGCATGCCGAACGCGCCCAGGAACAGCGGCACCGCCAGCAGCGCGAACCAACGCAACGGCCGCGACGCGAAGGTAGTCACGGTCTTGATGACCATCAGATCCAGCAAGACCTTGTAGATGCGCGACAGACCGTACTTGGACTGGCCGTAGCGACGCGCGTGATGGCGCACTCGAATCTGTGCGACGCGCGGCCCGGCGATGGAGGCCATGGCTGGAATGAAACGGTGCATTTCCGAGTAGAGCGGAATGCTCTTGATCAGCTCGGCGCGGAATGCCTTGAGCGAACAGCCGTTGTCCCGAATGGGCACACCGGTGACCTTGCCGATCAGAACATTGGCGATGCGCGAGGGAATCTTGCGCGTCACCAGCTTGTCCTGACGGTTGTGACGCCACCCGACCACGATGTCGTAGCCGGCTTCGATCTGCTCCAGCAAATGTTTGATGTCGGCCGGATCGTTCTGCAGGTCGCCGTCCATGGTGACCAGAATTTCGCCGCGCGCGTGCTCGATACCCGCGGCCATGGCCGGCGTCTGGCCATAATTGCGGCGGAATTTCACCAGTCGCAGACGCGAATCGAAACGGGCGATCTGGCGCGCGATCTCGGCCGTGTCGTCGCGACTGCCGTCGTCGACGAACACCATTTCGAACGTGCAGCCGATATCGCCCAGCGCCTGCACTATGGCGGCGTAGAGCGGGCGAATGCTTTCCTGCTCGTTGTACAACGGCACGATGACTGAAAGCCGTGGCCGCGACGTCTCCGGCGCTTCCTGGACGGGCCCTGATTCAGTTGTAACTTTTGCACCAGTCATCCTGTATTTCCCGACGTTCTTACAACCTTTCCCTGCGTCGGCGGTATTCGCCTTTTGCAGGAACTCTTCTCACACGCACGTCATTGCTTGGTCATAGTGACAACGCGGCGGCGAATCCTGGTGTCCCGTCGCGGTGCCGCTGACAAGCGACACGCTGTTTCGTTGGCACATGACGTGCAAAGGACAGGCCAACGTAACAGGCAAATAACCAACGAACGTACGGTCAAGGTTCGACAGGAGCAGAATCGATGGCGAGAATGCGAGGAATCTGGGCGCTGCTGGCGATGTGTGTACTGGGCCTGCAGGCCGCGCACGCGCAGCAGGCGTCATATATCGTCAAGCCGGGTGACACCCTGGAAATTTCGGTGTGGAAGGAGCCGGACCTGCAGCGTCAGGTGCTGGTGCGCCCGGATGGCGCTTTTTCATTTCCACTGGTAGGTGAGATCGATGCGCGCGGCAAGACCGTCGGCGATCTCAACAAGCTGGTGGCGGATCGCCTCGCCAAATACATCTCCGGCGCAGTGGTGACCGTGTCCGTGCAGGAGATCAAAGGCAACAAGATCTTCGTGCTCGGGCAGGTGAACAAGCCGGGCGAGTTCATCGTCAATCCGAGCGTCAACATCATGCAGGCGTTGAGCATGGCCGGCGGCATGACGCCATTCGCGGCCACCAACGACATCATCGTGCTGCGTGGCCAGGGCGAGAAACAAACCGCGATGGCATTTCGCTACCCCGAGGTAGTGCGCGGCAAGCGTCTGGAAACCAACATCGAGCTCATCGCAGGAGACATCGTTGTTGTGCCGTAATCGTTCGATCGGCCGCTGCTGGGCCAGCCTGCCGTTGGCGCTCGCTGCTTGCAGCGCCGGCGCGGCCAACTGGGAAGTCGCGCCTCGCGTGCAGGCGGGCTATCGTTACAACGACAACTATCACCTCGAACAGCCAGGCGGCGAAGTGGAAGTGTCGGGCGGCGAAGCGGAGGTGGGTGTGACCTTCAGGACGGTCGATCCGCGCACCAACTTCGAGATCACGCCGCGCATCAACTCGACGTACTTCCCGGACGAACGAGACGAGGACTCGACCGACTACTACCTCAATGCCGGCTTCTCCGACATCACACCGCGTCGGCGCATCAACGTGCCGTTTCTGTATTCGCAGGAAGACGTGGTGGACAGCGAACTGCCGGACACCAGCGACGGCGGCGGCTTGGGCGAGCCGGACCAGGGCGACTCGGGCCGCTTCCTGGCCCGCAATCGCCGCGACTTCTTCCGGATCGCGCCTTCGTTCGGCTACGACCTCTCGCAACGCTATCGCCTGGAACTGGATGCGCACTACCTGCAGGCCGACTTCGACAATCAGCTGCCTGGGGCGCAACAGGATTTCAGCGAATTCGGCGCAGGCGCAGGCTTCGGCTTCCTGACATCGCAGCGCTCGACTTTGTTCGTACGTGCCTTGGGCTTCCAGTACGACACCACGACCACGACCGACGCCTTTGGCGGCGAATTTGAATGGAATACACAGTACTCGGAGAACTCGCGGGCCTACATCCGGCTCGGCGCCCAGCAGACCAAGCCGGAGGACGGCGCGAGCGACACCAACATCATCGCCGGCGCCGGCGGCCAGTGGTCGACCCAGCGTAACCGGCTGTTCCTGGACCTGACCCGCAGCGTCGGGCCGGTTGCGGCGGGAACCGTGGTGGAGCGTTATCAGTTGCGTCTGAGGGTCGATCATGACGTATCGCAACGCTTTGCCTTGCGCGCCGGCGCCCGCCTGTCCCAGGACGAAGAGACTCAGGATGGCACTTATCCCACGCGCAAGTACGCCATTGGCGAGCTGGGTTTCGAGTGGCGCTGGCTGCGGCAGTGGTCGCTCATCGGCAGCTACAACTATCGGTGGCAGGAGTACGAAGACGAGCCTTCCGATGCCGACGCCAGCGCCTTCCTGATTGGAATCGTGTACGAACCGAAACGCGCCCAATAAGCCACGGCCACCTATTAGCCCAAAGCAGCGTATGTCAGCCACCCCGAGTCAAATGCAAACGCCTCCGCCCCCTTATCCCGGCTATGAGCAGGAGAGTGCCGGTTTCAGCGAATACCTCGGCATTCTGCGCAGACGGCGCAAGCTGCTGCTGGCGGTGGGGCTGCCCATCGTCGCCGTCGGTGCGACGCTCGCACTAGCCTTGCCCGACGTGTATCGCTCCGAGGGCCAGATCGAGATCGAGGGCGCGCAGGCCGTCAAACAAAATCCCAACGCACTCGCGCAGGATCCGGAGGAATCGCCGTACGCCGATCAGTACGTGCGCAGCTTGAGCACGGTGGTGTTGAGCGATCGCAATCTCGCCAAGCTGCTGGCCGAGCATCAGCTCTACGACCACCAGGCCGACGATCCGGCAGGCGCGCTCAAAGATCTGCGTAGCGACATCAAAGTCGACATCGTGACCGTGCCGATTCTCGATCCGAACACCGGTCGCGAGCGCGACGTGGTGACGGCCTTCACTGTCGGCTACGACAACAAACAACCGCAGCGTGCACAGGAAGGCGCGGAGTGGCTGGTCAATGCGTTCCTCGCGGAGAATCGCAACGATCGTCAGCGCCAGGCGGGCGGCAGAGCGAAGTTCTTTGCAGGCGAAGCGGAGCGCATGCGCACGCATGTCGCACAGCTGGAAGGCAAGCTCGCGGCGTTCAAACAAAAGAACGCCGGCAAGTTGCCCGAGCTGAATGAAATGAACCTCAATGTGATGGATCGCACCGAGAACGACATCCAGAACGTCGAGTCGCAGATGCAGGCCCTGCGTCGTGAACGAGTGTACCTCGTGTCGCAACTCGCGCAGGCCCGTTCGGTGAGTCCGGAAGCGGGCAATCTGCGCGCGCTCGAGGATCAATATGCGCGCATGAGCGTCCAATACGATCAGAGCCATCCCGATCTGATCATGCTGCGTCGTCAGATCGATCAGTTGAAAGCGGGCGGCTCGGGCGCCGGTCTGTCGCTGAAGGGGCAGCTGCAAACACAACGTTCCATCCTCGCCGAAGCTCGTCAGCGCTACAGCGAGAGTCATCCGGATGTCCAGCGCATCCAGCGCAATATCGAGGCACTGGAAGCGCGCATCGCTTCAGGGGAGACCGCCGATGTCGGCACGGCGGTCGACTCGCCAATGGCCATGCAGCTGCAAACTCAGTTGAATGCTACGGACACGCAGCTGGCGGCGTTGCAGGCCCGCGCGATGGAGTTGCGCACCAAGCTGACCGGCCTGGAAGGACGCATCGTCGCGGCGCCGGAAGTCGAGCGCGAATATCAGGCGGTGACCCGCGATCTCGCGAGCGCACGCGCCAAGTACGACGAGCTGCTGAAGCGCCAGATGGATGCCGAAGTGAGCGAAGCCGCCATTGCCGGCGGCACCGCCGACAAGTTTCAGGTGAAGAGCTCGCCGAAGATTCCGGAAGAGCCGGCCAAGCCGGCACGCCTCGCCATCATGATCATTGCGCTGGTGCTGGGCGCGATTGCCTCGCTCACTGCTGTGATCCTGGCGCAGTTGATGGATGCGACGGTGCGTGGCGCGCGCGATATTCAAGACATTCTGGGCGTCACGCCGCTGACCTCGGTGCCGGTCATCAAACATTCCGGCGCCAAGAAGCCCAAGCGAGGCGCGCCGGCGTATGCTGCTACAGCTGCCGCGGCCGTCGCGATTCTCGCGTTAGCGGTCGTTGTTAGATTCGTTGCCTGACCCGAGCAGGGTCCATCTGAAAGTTACGAGAGCACGCAAATGAGCATTATCGAAGAGGCAGTGCGCAAGACCGCGGAACGCTATCAACGCTCTGCGCCGCCGCCCGAGCAGGGGGCCGCTCGTCCCCGGCTGCGGCGCGTGCCGCCTCCTGCCACGGAGACGGCGAATGTACGGCGCTTTCAGCCGGTCACGCTGGATCGCGCCCTGCTGGACGACAACAACATCATTTCCGGGATGAGCGATCCGGGCGCGCTGCGTGCCTACAAGATTCTGCGCACCCGGTTGTTACGCAGGCTCGAAGCCAATCAGTGGCGTTCGTTCGCCGTGACCGGCGCGACTCCCGGTGAAGGCAAGACATTGACCTCGATCAATCTGGCCATGGCGCTGGCGCAGGACTCGAACACCTGGGTGTTCCTGGTCGATCTGGATCTGCAACGTCCCAAAGTCGCCAGCTACCTGGGACTCAACAACAGCCTGGGCGAGCGCGGCCTGACCGATTTTCTGCTCGGCGATGCGACGTTCGAGCAGATCGTCTACTCGCCCACCGGCATGGATCGTCTCGCCGTCGTGCCGAATTTCCAGACGGTCGCGAACGCGTCGGAGCTGCTCACCTCGCCGCGCATGGACGAGCTGGTGCAGGGGCTCGAGGCGGAGATGCCACGGCGGATCGTGATATTCGACATGCCGCCGGTGCTGGCGTCCGACGACGTGCTGGCATTCTCGCCGCAGGTCGATGGCATGTTGATGGTGGTCGGCGAAGGCTACACCAGTCGCGACGCTCTCAAGAGCGCCAAGGCGCTGCTGCAGGAAATGAATTTGCTGGGCGTGGTGTTGAATCGATCCGAGTCGCAGGACCAGGGGGCGTATTACTCATACGCCCGCTGATTCGTCTTCGTTCGTCGGCCGGTTGCCCGCATAAGAAATGATCTTGAAGCCCGGGTCCAGCACGGCAATCGCGTTGTCCGGCAGATCCTTGTGGATCACGGCATTCGCGCCGACCTTGACGTTGTTGCCGATGGCGATCTTGCCGAACAGGCGGGCGCCTGGCGCGATATAAACATTGTCGCCGATCGTCGGCGCGCCGCGTTTTGCTCCACTGCCGGAGACGCCGATCGTGATCCCCTGAGACAGGTTGCAGTCGCGGCCGATCACCGCGATCGGCGACACGGTGATGCCGCCGTAATGGCCGATATAAAGACCCGGCCCGATCTGAGCGGTGCGCGGAATCTCGATCCCCCACAAAGCTTGCACGAAAAAATCCAGGATCACGTAGAGCGGATCGAGCAGGATGCGCAGCGCTTTGGGCCGACTGCGGCTCCATTGCCCGAACCGCAACACCAGCACCGCGTGCACGCCGGGAGAGCGAATGCAGCTGAGCAGGCGTTGCAACGTGCTGCCTGAGGTCATTGCATAACGACGCCGCAAATCGGCGCGCAATGGACTTTCCGCCCGCCGCGAACGCTTGGCGGGCAATACCGAGCTGGGTGAATTCATGTCGATGTTCTGATGTTCGTAGATTCAGATACTGCAGCCACCGGTTCGACCGGCGGACGCACCCCCGTGCGGGCCGCAAGCATCAACCACCAAGGGAACCATACAACTATCTGCAAGGCGCGTGCCGCCAGCGAAACCGCGAGCGCGTCCGCCGGTTTCACACCTCCCAGGGCCATGATCGCGATGAAGATGCCTTCGTAGACACCGATGCCATCCAGCGAAACAGGCAAGCGCGAGACCAGGATGGCCAGCGGTACGGCAGCGAATATGAATGCGGGACTGAACGGGACTTCCAGCGCCCGCGCGACCAAGCCGTAACAAATGATCACGAGGATGTGCTCGGCCAGCGTCAGCGCCGAGAATGCAGCGATCCGGGGTCGATCCGACGCCAGCGAAACGTAGGCTTCGTGCAGGCGTTCGAGCAGGCGCACCGCTTTGCTGTCCCTGAAGCGGGCAGGCACCAGCCGCAGCACCGAGCTCAGCGCATGATCGCTGAATGAAAACACCAGGATGGTGATTGCTCCGAGCAGGCCGGCCACGCCGAGCGCGAGCGCATAGTCGTAGGCCCTGTCATGCGGCAGCATCGCTCGCAGCAGGATCAAACTGGCCACGGCAGTCAGCAGCGCGATGATGAAGCCGATGCCACGCTCCACGAGAATCGTCGCCAGCGTGTCGTCGACGCGCACACCGAAACGACGCACGAGCATGACGCGAATGCCATCGGCGCCGACCGTGCTCGGCAGCGCCAGGCCCCACATCATGGCGCTACAGTAGACCATCAACTTGTGGGCAAGCGAGATGCTGTAGCCCCGTATCGCCAGCAGCAAGCCCCATTTGTAGCTCATCAGCACGCGATCCAGCAGAAAGGCCAGCAGCGCGATGCCGGCCCACAAAGGATCGCAGTTGCCCAAGGTCGCGAGCACCGAGCTTACATCCACCACATAGATCAACAGCAGCGCGCACAACAGCAGCGTGACAGTGATCCGCAGCCACGTTTTCATCTTATGAGCGGCTCAGCTGGCGCGGCGCGCGCCGTGTTCGTCGGCCGCCAGCTCGCGACGCAAGTCTTCCTTGGACTGGCCCAGGATGGACATGCGATACCAGACTTCCGCGTTGATCAGCAGCCACAGCCGGTTGCCGTGATCCGCGCGCTTGGCGAGATGTTCGTCGACGAGTTGCGCAATAGCCTGACGATCGAGCACGCGGTCCTGTACCAGCTGCGATTGCCTCAGGCAGGACTGGTACAGACGCGTGTATTCGGTTTGCAGCAGATAGGGCAGGGCGGAGGAGAACCCCTGCTTGGGACGATCCAGAATCTCTGGAGGCAGGTAGCGCGCTGCGAGTTTGCGTTGGATATAACGCAAAGTGCCGCCGCGCACTTTCATGGACGCTGGCAGTCGTGCCGCGAAGCTCGCCAGCTCGTGATCCATGAACGGGCTGCGCGCCTCCAGCCCGTGCGCCATGCAGATCCGGTCGGTGATCATCACCGGATGATTGGGCAGCCGCACCAGGCTGTCGGCGTAGAGCATGCGATCCAGCTCGCCGCCTTCGGACTCTTCGTACGGGCGGCGGATGGCGGCTTCCGCATCCAGCTCCGACCAGCGGTGCTGGACATCGCGTGCATACAGCTGACGCCGCCGCTCCGGATCGAAATAGAAATAGTTGAGGCTTGCCGCGTAGCGCGCACTGCCGGAATGAAACGAAAGATGGTGCAGCCAGCGCAGCTGATGGCCCAGGCTCTTGTACCAACCGGCCTCCGGGATCATCGCCATCGCGGGCGCCAGCACCTTGCGACGCAGGCCTTCCGGCAAGCGGCCGTAGCGGGCGGCGTAGAGGTTGCCGTAATAGCGATCGTAGCCGCCGAACAACTCATCGCCGCCATCGCCGCCGATGACGACCTTCACGTGCTGTCGGGTGAACTTCGCGAGCAGCCACGTACACAGTGACAGCGGATCCGAGGGCTCATCGAGTGCCCACACCAGATCCGGCAGATGCGCGGCGATCTCGGGTAGCACGCGCTCTTCGTGATGTTCGGTGGCGAACAGATTCGCCACGGCGCGGGCAGCGGGCGCTTCATCGAAGCGCTGATAGCGCAGGCCCATAGTGAAGGTCGGCAGCTTCGTTACCTTCAGATCGCGCGACAACATTGCCACCAGCAAGCTCGAATCCATGCCGCCGCTCAGGAACGCGCCGACCGGCACATCGCTCTCCATGTGCAGTCGAAGGGTCTCCTGCAGTTTGGCTTGCAACTCATCGAGCAGATGCTCTTCGTTGCCCGCGAGCTTCGGACTCTGCTGGAGGCGCCAGTAGCGGCGGATCTGTGGGGCGCCCCCTGGTTGGATCGTGAGCAGGTGACCCGGCGGCAGCTTGTGAATGCCCTGATACATGGTCAGCGGCGCATCGATGAGGCGCAGCGCCAGATATTGATCGAGCGCGGCCAGATTCATCCGCTGACGGCGCCGGTCCAGTGCCCGCAGTGCCTTGATCTCGGACGCGAACGCGAAGCCTTGCTCGCCGGCGCAATAGAACAGCGGCTTCTGTCCCAGGTGATCGCGGGCAGCCAGCAGGCGTTTGCGTTTGGTATCCCACAAGGCGAACGAGAACATGCCGCGCAGGTGATCGAGCAGTTGGTCGCCGTGACGTTCATACAGGCCGAGAATGACTTCGCAGTCGCTGTTCGTAAGAAAGCGATGGCCGTCCTGTTCGAGGCGGGCACGCAGCTCGCGATAGTTGTAGATCTCGCCATTGCAAACGAGGACCAGCGAGCGGTCCTCGTTGTACAAAGGTTGCCGCCCGCCGGCCAGATCGATGATGGACAGCCGGCGATGCCCCAGCGTCACATACGCGTCGTGATGAATTCCTTCGCCATCCGGCCCCCGATGCTCGAGCGCGCCGAGCATTCGCTTGAGCGGCTGCTCGCGTTGCGGGTCGGGACTGATGATGCCGGCTATGCCACACATGTTCTGGAAGTGGGTCTACGAATTAGGAAGACGGCGACGTGAGGCCCTTCGGCGTTCCGGCGCGACGTTCGATGGCAGCCTCGAAGATGGACTCATACCGGGCAGCGCAGGTATCGATGAAATAGTTCTCGACCAGTTGCCTGTTGTGGCGGCCCTGGCGCTCACGCGCTTCATGATCCCGGTGCAGCTCGATGAGCGCGCGTACGAACGCTTCCTGATCGTTGAGCTTTACCACGTGACCGGTCTCGCCGGTCACCAGGAAATCTGTCTGCCCGCCGCGGTCGTAACAGAGCACGGGCAATCCGAAAGCCATTGCCTCCAGGAACACCAGGCCGAAGCCCTCGTGCTGACTTGCCGTCACGAACGCATCGGCGACCGACAGCGCGGCATATTTCTCCGCATCCGACACTTGCCCGAGCATGTGCACTCGATTGCGCACGCCCAGTTCGGTCGCGCGCTGTTCGACAGCCGGCGCATCCGGGCCGTCGCCGACGATGACGAGGTGCGCATTGGCAATATCGCTGGCGGCGAAATTATCGATCAGCTGTACCGTCGCTTTGCGCGCCACGAGCCGACCGATGGTGATCATTACAAAGGCGTCGGGCGGCAGGCCGAGGTCTTGGCGTGAGGCGGCGCTCACCGAGGGCGGCCGATCGATCCCGAGCGGAATCAGCTCGACCGGCCGGCGTACGCCATAGAGCTCGGTCACGTGACGCACGGTGTCGCGCGATTGACCGACCACATCGTCAGCGGCGCGCAGCATCCAACGCACGGCAGCTCGTAGCGGCGCGTGCAGGTGTGGCGAACTGCCCTTGCTGGGATCGAACAAGTCGCCACCGTGCACGGACAAAACATTGGGCACGTCGTGCCAGCGCGCCAGGGCATGGCCGAGCGGACCGGTCGGAACGACGAAGTGGGTATTGATCACGTCGAAGTCATTCCTGTTGAAGCGCAGGCCGCGGAGAAATCCCGTCGGCAGATAAGCAGCCATGGACGGGAAATTCGCCACTGCCAGCTCGCGACGAAAGAACACGGGAACTCGCAACACGCGTACGCCGCCGTCGCGATCGTCGGAGAGTAGTCCTCCAGCGCGCGAAGTGAGTACTGTCACTTCGTGACGACGGGCGAGCTGCCGCGCGAGCGCGGCCATGACCACTCCGCCGCCGCCGCCCAGCGGCGGATATTCGTAATTGCAAAAAAGGATGCGCATGGTTCGAACAGAGGAGCAAGTTCCATGCCGCTGTCGCAGCGTGCAATTCCGTCAATTCGCGCGGAACTAATCGCGTGGGCGCCGTATTTAGCCGAATGACCTCACGGTCAGAATTTTCTGGGGATCTCGGATCATGAGTGCTCAGCCCATCGTTACCGAACGCGCGGTGTCGCAACGTCGTGTCATGGCGGCGCGCCTGGAGCCATTCGACTCCTACTGGCAGGCGCCTGCCAATATCGAAGCCGGTTACAGCTCGTTCGCGGCCTATTACCGCGCCAATTACCTGCCGCACCTGCCGGCGGACAAGTCCGCAAAAATTCTGGTTGTGAGCTGCGGGCCGGGCTATCTAGTCAATGTGTTAGCGCAATCGGGCTACCAGAACGTGATCGGCATCGATTCCGACCCGGCCAAGGTCGAGCATGCGCGCCGTCGCAACCTGCCGTGCGAAGCGGCGGAAGCCTTTCCCTATCTCGAGAAGTGCCGCGGCGAGTTCGACGTAATCATTCCGGAGCAGGAGCTGAATCATCTGACTCACGAGGAGACGATCGAATTCCTGCAGTTGTGTCACGCCGCCCTGCGGCCGGGTGGTCGCACGATCGTCTATGCGATGAACGGCGCCAATCCGTTCGTCGGCGCTGAAAACCTTGCGCACAACATTGACCATTTTTACATCGTCACGGAATACAGCCTGGGCCAGCTGTTGCAGCTCGGCGGCTTCAAGGACATCAAGCCGTTCGCGCTGAAGCTGTATGTGTTCTGGAAGAATCCGTTGAACTATGTCGGGCTGGCCGTGACCGGCGTGCTGGAGCTCGGCATGAAGATTCTGTTCCGGATGTACGGCAAGAAGGTGAGCGTGCTGAGCAAGAAAGTCGCTGCGGTCGCGATCCGCAGCTGAGCGGACAATCAATCGTCGTCGCGAATGATCGCTTCGGCGCGGTCGGTCTTGCCGATGCGGGCCGACTTGGGCGAAACCAGCTCCACGTAGAACGATTCGTCGTCTTCCTTGCGCAGATCGTTGCGTAACGGCACATAGATCGCGCGTTGCGCCTGGCCGTCCGCGAACGACACGGTGCCCGTTGCATCCGAGGCGAAATCGATGCCCGCATCCGCCGTGCCGCTGATCGTTTTCCAGCTGACACTCACGCGACCTGACAAAGGTTGCGAGCGTTTGATCAGGAAGACGGCCGCCACCGAGCTCTCGCTGGTAACGACGCTCGAGGATTCGAATGAGATCTCGCTCATCGGCGCCGCTGCCGGCCTCGGTTTGTTGGCGACAGCGGGAGCTGCGACGCTCGGAGCGGCGGCGGTCGTTGCAGCAGTCTCATCCTTTGACTCGGCGGCCGCAGCCGGAGCGGATGTCGCTGCTTCGACCTCAGGCTGCTTGGCCACGTCTGGAAGTGGCGCAGCCGGTAACGACGTCGTCGCGGGCAGGAGTGACGGCGCCGGCTTGTCGTCGGTTCCGTTGTGGCGCTGGAACGCGAAGTACGTGACCAGCAACGCGCAAGCGACGAAGGCGAAGAAACCCCAACTGCGTTGCTTTGGCATCAAATCGGCGGGTAAATCGGCGGGCACGAGTTCCTCTGGATCGGCGTGGACGGGCATCGGTGCAGAATCGACCGGCTGCTCCGGATTCAATCGCGTCAGCAGATCCTCCACGCTGGTGGGGCGCGCTTCGCGCTTCCAAGACAGAGCTGAGAGCAATGAGAGCCATTGCGAGGTCGAGAGGTTCCATGCGCGCGGAGGAATCTTGCCTTCTTCACGAGCCTGCAACGAAGACTGCCGCCCGAACGGGTGCTGGCCGGTAAGGAGCTCGTACGCCACGCAAGCAAAACTGAACACGTCATCGCGTCGATCGGGCGTGCTGCCGCCGAGCACCTCGGGGCTCGCATAAGTCGGCGTGCCCGCCGGAATACGCGAGTCGTTGGCGGTCGGGCCGGCGGCGGTGCCGAAGTCCACGATGCGCACGCCTTCCTCCGGCGTGATGAAAACGTTGCCGGGCTTGAAGTCGCCATGCACGACGTTCTGGCTGTGTGCATAACTGAGGGCTGCGGCGGACTTGCGCAGGATCTTGTAGGCAAGCGACACGGGCACCATGGTCCAATCGCGCAGCAGCTCCGAGAGCAGCTTGCCCTGGACCAATTCCATGGTCATGAAGCAATGGCCTTCGTCCTCGTGTAAATCGAACACGCGCACGATGCTCGGATGAGACAGCAGCCTGGCGTGCTCGAACTCATGTTTGAGGCGCTTTGCCGCGCGCTCCGGATCGCCGAGCTCGGGGCGCGGCGTTTTGACCGCGACTTGCACGTTGGGCGCCGTGCCTTTGCCGGACAGCATGTCGCGCGCACGGAAGACGATGGCGGTGCCGCCGCAGCCGATGACTTGCTCGAGCAGGTAGCGATCGCAGAGCACCTTGCCCGGGGCCAGCGCCGGCCGCCGTGGCTCGCTCGCTTTCGGCGCCTCGATCTTGCGAGGCGCGGCGGTTACCGCTGTCTTCGCAGTCTGCTGAAACACATCGTCCGTCACATCGGCGGGGCGGGGCGAGGGTTTGCTCTGGACGACCGGGGCCGTGGCTCGCACCGGCACGTCGACGGTGATCGGTCTCGGAGCCATGGCTCGCACCGGCACGTCGACGGTAATCGGGCTCGAAGCCGGTGGCGCCGACACAAATGGCTCTCGACGCCCCTTTGGGAGGGGCGCGGGATCTTCGACTTTGGGCGCGACTGTCGGCGCTGGGGTCGCCACGATCGGGGCCTGCGCATCGTCGCGAACGATGTCAGCGGTGGCAGGCTCCAGATCCGCCGTAAATTCTTCGTGCACGTCGGCGGTCGTGTCGCCATCGGCGCCCGGTGGCCGCTGAAAAGCTCGCCGGTGGCGCAGACGACGCGAATGCAATGAGTGAAAGTTCGCTGACATAGTGCTCAAGCCGATTGTCTATCGGCGACCTCCGTGACGGCGGGGCGCGGCAACAAGCCACGCGCCCGGTACCAGTTGACGGTGTCGGCCGCTCCAGTGCGGAAATCGATTGCCGGTTGGAAACCAAGCAATGACTGTGCCCGGGTCGTGGAAAATACGAAAGACTTGCGAAAGAAATCCAGTCGTCGACTGTGCAGCGGTGGCGCAATGTGCAGTGGCGGCAACGTGGTCTCCATCACGCCAGCCGCGGCGACGAACGGCCACATCGGCACTTTGAGCCGCGGCGGCTTGCGCTCCAGCACGCCGGCGATCTGTCGCACCATCTCGTGCGTGGTCATGATTTCTTTGCCAGCGAACACGAACTTCTCGCCGACCGCTTTCGCATCCCTCGCGGCCAACAGCAGGCCGCGCGTCAGATCGTCGACGTGAATGCACTGCCGCCGGTTGTTGCCGCTGCCGATCATGACGAAGTGACCGCGCGCGATGCTTCGGAACAGCTTGAGCAGCCGTCGATCGCCGGGGCCGTAGGTCTCGGCGATGCGGACGATGCAGGTTTCGAAATGCTCGCCAAACGATTGCACGATGCCTTCGGCCTCGGCTTTGGTGATCGAGTAGACATTCGCCGGACGCAACGGACTGTCTTCGTCCAGCAACGATTCGCTTGCCTCGCCGTAAACGCCTATGGTGCTGCCATAGACGAAGCGGCGGACGCCATGGGCGCGACAAGCGCCCAACAACGTCTGCACGGCATCCACGTTGACGGCGCGAAAATAGCTCTCGGGCATCTCCGCCTCGTGTTGAGCGGCGGCCAGGTGAATCACTGTATCGCGCCCTTGCAGCAGCCGATCGACCAATGCCCGGTCCTGCAGCACACCGGCTTCGACGCGGACGCCGGCGGCACGCAACTCGAGCAGCCGCTCGCTCTCTATATGTAGCTCGGCACGGCCAGTGGCCAGGACATCGAGGCCGAGTTGATGGGCGCGTAACGCGAGTCGCGAGCCGATGAAACCCGTGGCTCCTGTTACGAGCAGTTTCTGGGGAGATGAAGTCGGGAATGAAGTCATGCAGTCGCTCTTACCGTGGTTTCTGCAAGCATCGCGCCACGACTCGGTGATGCCGCACTGGCGTCGCCAGTCGCTCGAGGCGCCGTTGGATCTGATGCAGCCGTCGAGCTGGAATCGTGCGCTAAATGCCGTTGCAGAGTGTGTTCCGTCGTGGCGATCTCCCGATGCAAACGCTCGGCTGACCACGACAACAGCCGGCCCATCTCAGCCGCGGTGGCGTGCAATGCTGCCGGGCCTGGGTGCGAGCCGGCGCCAAGATCTGTACGGCGCATAACGACGTCGTCCAGGTGCACGGCCATTTCATGGCTCACCGCGTAACGGACTTCGGCGGTGAGCGTGCTGGCGCCAGGGATGTTCACGACCGCGGCGCTGCTGCCTTCGTCGAGCACAGCGCGATACTGCGTGCCGTGATTGCGCACCAGCCCTTGCATGCTCTCCATGGCGACGCCCGGCGGCAATGAGCCACAGGCATCGCTTTCGAAGCGGGCGAAATTTTCGATCTCACCGCCCGGCAGCGGAATCCGATCGCTGGCCGGGGCAGGGGGCGCGTGTTCCGCTTGTTTCAACAGCAGATCCAGCGCCCGCGCCGCATCGACTCGAGCCATCGTGAAGCGGATGCCGACCAGGCTCACGAGCCCTTGGACTTTATGAGTATGGCGGTGATCGACCAGTCGCGACTCCTTGCCGAAGCTCAGCTCGGTGGCCGTCGCGGTTTCGCCGAAAGGTACCAGCCCACAATGCGCGAAGCTCACTTCGTCAGGCCTCAATTGCAGCGTCGGATACACCGAGTTGATCTCCGCCATCCATTCCTCGATCTCTTCCGGCTGTACGCAGGCGAGATCCGGAGACTCGGGAAATAACTTGTGCCAGACGCCGATCAGAGTCTTGTCGCGCCAGGGCGCGGCGAACAGATGACGGGTCTGACGGCCGAGCAACGCGTCCTTGTCGCGGCTCAAGCCTTGGATAGCGATACCGTGCGAGGATGTGGGGGCGCGCTTCACGATGAAATAAGCATCGCGGGAAAACGGCAGCCGCCGCGGCGCGCCGAAATGCTCGGCATCGTTTTGCAGGTAGTCGGCCCAGGGGCCTGCAGCGTTCAACGTCAGGCGGGCGCGCACGTCGAACTCATCGCCGGTGAGCTGGTCGCGAACCCTGACGCCCCGCACAGTGTTGCCAGACCACAGAAAGCGAGTGGCCTCGGCGTAATTGCAAACATCCGCGCCTGCCGCGTGCGCGCCTTTGACGAAGGCGAGCACCAGCCGCGCCGCGTTATACATCTGGCCGTCTTCGAACACGACCGCCCCGCTCAGCTCCGGCGTTTGCAAATGAGGAAACATCTGCAAGATCTCATTGCGCGACATCAGCCGGGTATTGCCGATCATACGCGTGGGATCGCGAATCTCGCGATTGCGGTCGAACGTGAGCGCGTCGTATACGCGGGCTCCGGTTCCCAGAAAAGCCTTGCCGCTGCGACCGTGCCCATAAGTGGGAATGGCGATGGGCAGGGGGCTCACCAGATGCGGAGCGATTCGCAACAGCGCCGATCTCTCCCGGCACGAAGCTCGCAGGCGAGGAATGTCTGCGTGCTGCAAGTAGCGAATCCCGCCGTGGACCATCTTGAAACATTCGGCCGAGGCGCCGGCGCCGAAATCATTGCGCTCCAACAGCACGGTTCGAAGTCCGCGCAAGGCGGCATCGCGCGCGGCGGCAGCACCGAAGGCGCCGCCACCGATGATCAGCAAGTCATATTCCCGTTCTGCCAGGGCCGCTGTTGTACGTTGCATTCGCCGTCTACTCGAGGTGTTCAAGCCCAACGCTTCCAATGCACTTTCAGTGCCCGGCCCGCAGGGAATTTTTGGGCAGACCGCGGCGCCCGTTGCGGATGTGGCGTAAGGCCCGCTTGCGAGGGCGGCTACTGTCGGCGATCCGCCGCAGGGAATCGGCCTACGGTAGCCCAAGACAACTGGGCCGGGCTTCAGGGGTTTGCCGATGTAATGGTTGCAACGGGCCTTGTAACTTTTCTCCCGAGTTGCAAAGCGGCTCGTCCTTTTCATGTGCAAGAAATGCTTGGTGGCAGGCGGGGTTGACCCGGGCACGGCCGCTGAAACTCTTAATGGAGTAACGACGTTAATGACTGCGAAGAATCCCGTCATGAAGCCACTGATTCGCCGACTCGCCGCCGCCGTGGCGCTCGCCTGCGGTTTGGCGCCGCTTGCCAATGCTGTGCCGGTGCTGCCTGGCGCCATCGGTCACGGCATCACCACGCCCGCCGGTCGCGGCGGGAAGGTCATTCGTGTGACCAACACGAACGCCGACGGCTCAGGTTCGCTGAAGGCCTGCGTCGACGCCAGCGGCCCGCGCGTCTGCGTGTTCGAGGTCTCCGGCACGATTACCTTGCCGGACGATCTCACTTTCCGTAATCGCTATATCACCGTTGCCGGTCAGACGGCGCCGTCGCCGGGCATCACCCTGCGTGGCGCGGGGGTGCTGGTCAAGACTTCCGATGTGCTGATCCAGCACATTCGCGTGCGCCCGGGCGATTCCGCCAGCGGCGAGCCGCCGACCAATCGCGACGCATTGAAGATCGAAGCCCCCTCGACCGCGCCGATCAGCAACGTGGTGATCGATCACTGCACCTTCACCTGGTCGGTGGATGAGATCGCCAGCGCCTGGCAGTACTGGAACAACATCAGCCTGCTCAACAACATTTTTGCCGAGCCGCTGCACGACTCGATTCACCCCGAGGGCAAGCACGGCTTCGGCGTGCTGATCGGACCGGTCGATGGCAATGCCACGCTGGCGGGCAACCTGTTTGCGAACATGCAGTCGCGTAATCCGATGACTGCCGCCGGGCGTGTGGCGATCGTGAACAACCTGGTTTACAACTGGGGTAACACCGCCATCGATCTGCAAAGCCGCGGTCTGGTCACGCAGAACTCGGTCGTCGGCAACGCGTTCGTTCGCGGGCCGGATACGACCGGCAGCTACGCTCCGATCGGTCTGCGCGCCGATTCGACCACGCTCCGGCCGGGCGCCAAAGTGTTCCTGTCCGATAACACCGGTGCGGGCGCTACCTCGGATGCCTGGTCACTGGCCGGATCCATTTACGGCACGCTGACGCTGGCGAACTTCAAATCCAGCTCGCCGCTCGCCTGGCCGGCCAGCATGACGACGCTGCCGACTTCGCAGAACGTCGTGCGTGAGCACGTGCTGAAGTATTCAGGCGCTCGTCCGGCCGATCGCGATGCTGTCGATGCACGCATTATTTCTCAGACGCGTGCCGGCACTGGCCGAATCATCAATTGTGTCGCTGCGAACGGCACTGCGCGCTGCGAGCGCAATGGTGGCGGTTACCCGAGTCTGGCCGTGAACCGTCGGGCACTGTCGTTGCCGGCAAATCCGAACGAGGTCACTGCGAGCGGCTATACGAATCTCGAGCTGTGGCTGCACCGCATGGCAGCGCAGGTCGAGGGGCGCGCACCCAGCGCTCCGGAAGCGCCGATGTTGAATCGGTAACTTCTACAACCATAAGTTTGTAATTTCGGTGAGCCCACTGGATCGCAGTGGGCGCTGCGGATAGCTCGGCTCAGCAACGACGCGGGGTTGGCTCGAATTCCGCATCCGCGCATTCGTGGTACGTATCTTGCTATTACATATCGATAGGTCCAACCGACCCGTCGATTGTTCTCAAGAGTTCGTGGATCCATTGAATGAGCGCAGTTCCCGACAGCGCGGTCCGAAGCACAGTAAAGCTGACGGGCGCGCCGCAGCCGCGGCTGTCACAAGTAAAGCTTCCCGACACTTCCGTCCCTCAGCAGATCGCGGCCTACGACATCACGCCGCCGCTGCTGTTCAAGCGTCAGTCGGCACTGGCGGCCATTTATTTCTCGCTGCGCGCGACCGCGCCAGCGGCCGTATCGATTCTCACCTTGTACGTGCTGGCCGAGTTGACCGGCACCGCATCCACTAACTCTTTCGATGCGGTGACGATCATCGTCACCATTCTTTCCATCACGTTGCTGCAATCGCCGCGCACGCCGGCTGCAGAGTTGATCGCGCCCCGCATGGTGGTGTCGCGCGGTTTGCTGATCCGGTGGTCGGTGTTGCTCCTGGCATTGCTGGCGATCGGTTTGATCATCGGTTACCCGCGCGCGTATTCGACGCCCGCCATACTGATATGGGCAGTGGCGACGCCCGCACTACTGATTCCCAGCATGTTGTTGCTGGACGAAATCGCACGGCGCGTGCTGTGCCGGCCGAGCAACGGGCGCAAGGCGGTGTTCGTTGGCTATAACAACACCAGTCAGCAACTGGCCCAACGTTTCTCTCAACACGCCGAGCTGTGCATGCGCGTGCAGGGCTTCTTCGATGACCGCAGCGCGCAGCGGCTCGAGGCGACGGATGGTCACAAGCTGCTCGGCCCGTTGTCGCAACTGCCCGAGTACATCAAGAAGAACGACATCGACGTAATCTTCATCTCGTTACCGCTGCGTCACATCCGGCGCGTGCAGGATTTGCTGGACAAGCTCGGCGACACGACCGCTTCGCTTTATTACTTGCCCGATGTGCTGGTGTCCGATCAATTCCAGGCCCGCACCGGCGAAATCCTGGGGGTGCCGGTCATCGCCATGCGCGAAAGCCCGTTCTATGGCTATCGTGGCGCGGCCAAGCGATTGATGGATCTGTGCATCGCCTCGACGGTGCTGATCGCCATTGCGCCGTTTCTGCTGGCGATCGCCGCCGCGATCAAGCTGACCAGCAAGGGCCCGGTACTGTTCCGGCAACGCCGCTACGGCTTGGACGGCCGCGAAATCGTGATCTACAAGTTTCGCACCATGACCGTCACCGAGGATACCGGCTGGCTGGATCAAGCCAGTCGCGACGACGAGCGCGTCACCGCGCTCGGGCGCTTCCTGCGCCGTGGCTCGATCGACGAACTGCCGCAGCTCATCAACGTAATACAGGGCCGGATGAGTCTGGTGGGCCCGCGCCCGCACGCTGTCGGACACAACGAGGAATATCGACGGCTGATCAAGGGCTATATGGTGCGGCACAAAGTGCCGCCGGGCATCACCGGGCTGGCGCAAATCAGCGGCTTCCGAGGCCCGACGCCACGCCTGCAGGACATGCAAGGCCGAGTGCATTGCGACCTGGAGTACCTGCGCAACTGGTCGCTGTGGCTGGATTTGAAGATCCTGGTGCTCACCGTGCCGAAACTATTCAAGACCGACAAGGCTTACTAGGACAATTACTAAACAAGGGGTCGTGCATGCTCTCAGATGCGGCCAATCGCGGGTTATTGCCAGTGAGTCCGACGTTGGCGGATCAGGTGAGCGGGTTCATGCGCTCACTGTCCGGATTGTTTCGTATCACTGCGCCGCTGGAGCGCGATCAGCTCGCGCACCGGGTCATGTTGCTGGTCATCGTCAGCGTCGGTGCGTGGGTGCGCTTCTGGGGGCTCGGCAATGTCGGCCTGCACGGCGACGAAGAGACCATGGCCATGGCCGTGATGAGCATCCTGCGCGAGGGTGCGCCGATCCTTCCCAGTGGATTGTTTTATCCGCGCGGAATGACGGAGCTGTATCTCATGGCGGGCTCGGTGCAACTGTTCGGCGAATCCGAGTGGGCCTTCCGATTCCCTTCGGCGCTGTGCGGCGTGCTGACCATCTGGTGGGCGTGGCTCGCAGGCCGTCGTTTCCTGCGACCGTATTGGAATCTCGCGTTCGCGGCCAGCATCGCGTTGCTGCCGTCGATGATCGTGTATTCGCAGACGGCGCGAATGTACATCTTCCTGCTGGCGGCGGTGGCTGGCTGCATGGTGTGCGTGTTCGCCTGGGAGCGCAGCGGGCGCATCGGCTGGCTGATCGGTGGCGTCGTCGCACTGATAGTCGGCATCGAGCTGCACGCGCTCGCTGTCACGACGGTTCTGTTGTTCCTGATGCCGGGCATCCTGCAAGGCGATCTTCGCAAGCTGCTCTACGGCAGCATCGCCGCCGCGCTGGTGATGGTGTCGTACGTGCTGATCAATGGCTGGGTAAATTCGCAGTATCCGGTGCCGCCGCCGGAATATGCAGCGGATCTCGGCGCGCCGTTGTGGGATCGCAGTCGCGCCCCGGCAGACTTTGCGCTGACCTTCGAAGTGGCTCTATGGATCGCGGGTCTGGCGATCGCGTTCTTCGCGATTCATCTGTCTCGCGTGATTCCCCAACGGTTCGCCGCTATTAGCGTTGCGACGCTGTTGCTGGCCGGCTTGCTGATGCAATTGCGGCTTTATTATCACCTTGCCTTTTTGCTGCTGGTTGCGGCCGCGGTGGTGGCGCGACGTTTCGGTGGGCCGCGCGTCTGGCGCAGGTTTCGGATTTTCGCTCTGGGCAGCGCTCTGCTCGCGCTGATCCATTTCAGCCTGTTGGCATCGACCCCCGGCTCGTTGAAAAAGGTGATCGGCGCGCTGGTTGGGCAGCCGAGCATCTGGCCCTACTATCGCATCCTCCAGTATTCGGAAGTGGCAGGCGTGCTGGCGCTGGCGGCCGTCGTGTGGGGATTGTGGCGTTTGATGAAGCGGCGCCAGGTCACGGACTATGTACTGCTGGCGATGCTCGCGGTCTGGATCCCGATGTTCACGATCGGCTTCTATGTCTGGAACCTGCCGCCGCGTTACACGGTTGCATCCGTGTTGCCGATGATGTTGTGCGGGTTTGCCTTCGCGCAGAAGGGTATCGACTGGCTGCAGGCTTGGGCGGCACAGAGGAACATGCGGTTGCTCGCCGGCCAGCCGCTGCAGGCGGGCGTTGCAGTCATTACGGCCGCCCTGGTGGTCAACCCAGTGCAAGTGGTTGCGTCGGTGAACTCGGGATACGAGTCGCACCCCGATCACAAAGGTGCGGCGGAATTCATGAAGGCGCAGCACATCGTGGATGCCGATGTGATCATCGCCGAAGACCACTTGCAGCAGACCTACTACTTGGGCCGGGTCGACTACTGGCTGATGAGCCGCAATCACGCGCGCCGTTACGTGGAGCTGAAGAACGGCCGGATCCAGGATTTCTACACCGGCGCCGCTGTCATCAGCAGCGCCGCCATGCTGGAGCAGTTGCTGAGCAACGAACGCCGCAATCGAATATTCGTCATCGGCAGCGGCGAGAATCAGAGCGACAAACGCAAGGGCATGCGCGGCGACATGGATCCCGTATTGCACTCGAACCAGTTCGAGGTCGTTTACGTGGGCCGGGATGGCCTGACAAAGGTCTGGCGCGCCACCGGCGCACCGCCGGCGTCTAGCGTCGTTCTTCCGCAGGAGTAGAGTCATCGCCGGGTTAGTCAGTCGGACCGCGATCATTTCGATCACGCGGTTCATGAATCAGGGACTGGTGGTCATCAGTCCCATCCTGCTGGTACGGCTGCTGACGGTCGAGGAGTTCGGCCGTTATCGCGAGTTCCTGCTGTACGCCGGCCTGCTGACGACCATCTGCGCTTTCGGCATCAACAACAGCCTGCTGTATTTCATTCCCTCGCACCCGAACTGTGTGCGGCAGATGGTGCGGCAGGCGGTGACCATGACCTTCGGCACCAGTGTGACGGTCGTGGGCGGCACGCTGCTGGCCGATTACTTGTCGAACGGCGCCATCCTCGCCGGCCTGCAACTGCCGGTTGCGATCTATGTGCTGCTGTTCGTGAACCTGGATTTCTGGGAGTTCTACTGGCTGTCGCAGAAGCGGCCCGTGCCCGTGTTCGCTTATACGACCGGTCGTTTGATCGCACGCATTCTGGTGGTAGTGACGGCCGCGACGATCTGGCGGGATGTGATGCCTATCGTCTGGTGTCTGATTGCGCTCGAAGCGCTGCGCATCTCCGGCTCATGGATCGCGTGGCGGCGCGCCAGTCGCAACATCGATCAAAGCAGCGAAGAATCGTGCTGGAGCGAGCAGTTTCGCTATTGCTGGCCGGTCGGACTGGCGCTGATCCTGGTGACGCTCAACAAGTCGTTGGGCAATTTGTTCGTGACCAAGACGCTCGGCGTGGTCGCGCTGGCGCACTACGCGATCGGCACTCACATCCAGCCGGTAATCGGCGTACTGCGCAACTCGGTGTCGGATGCGGTGTTGCCCGAGCTTGCCGCGCTGAAGAGCGCGAAAGGCGAGGGCGCCCTGGCGCTGTGGCGACGCTCGACGGTGGTGTCGATGATCTTGCTGACCGCGGCCGGTGTGGTGCTGTTCGAATTTGCACACACGTTCGTGGTCACGTTGTTCTCCGCCAGCTACGAGCCCGCAGTAGTGATTTTCCAGATCTATCTGCTGGTGCTGGTGCGTGAGGTGTTCGACTTCGGCGTGGCGCTACGCGCCGTGAACAAGACTGCTCCGATCGTTACGAGCAGCTTGTTCGCGATTCTGCTGAACCTGTTGCTGCTCGTGACGGTGATGCCGATTTTCGGATTGCCGGCCGCGGCGCTGGCGTTCGTCATTTCGCGCTGGACCGAGGGTCTGGTGCTCAGTCGCAGCACCATGCGCGCTTATAACATCGGCTTGAAGGATCTCGCGCGTTGGGGCGATCTCGGTAAAGTCGCGCTCGCCGCGGCGTTGGCCTCGACAATCTTCTATGGCTCGTTCTGGACCGATTACTTCGGTCTGAGCGGCGTGGTGCTCGGCTCAGCGGTGTTCATGGCGCTGTTCCTGGCGCTGTTGCTGATGTTCCGCGTGCCCGAGCTCACGGCCATGCTGGGCCGACTGCGTAAAACAGAGGCAGCGCCCGCCAAGTCCTGAGTAACTGTCGCCGATCTGCAACCCTTAGTTGATGAACTTTGGGCGCGGACGATGCATTGCGTCCCAGTGGTTACAACCCGGTCACTGGGCCGTAACGAGATAGTTACTATGACATTGGAGAGATATTCCGGACACGCCGATCCGGTTGCCGAAACTACAGTGGATGAGTGGGAAGGTCCCTTGTTCATTGTGGGCATGCCACGGTCGGGTACGAAACTCTTGCGTGGTCTGTTGACTAAACATCCGCGCATCCGCAGCCTCGCGGCCGAGACCGACTTCCTGCCCTTCATCGATCAATGGGTCGCGCAGCACGGCGAGCCAGCGACCACCGCAGCGTTCGAGCAGCTGGCGAATGCGATGAGCGGCGCGAACTATTTCAACTTTCGTCCCGAAGTACGCGGCCCCTTTCGTTGGCAGGAATGGCGCGATGCCTGCAACGGCCGCTTCGATGTGAGTGGCTTGTTCGAAGGCTTCGCGCGCTACGAGCTCGATGCCGAGCGCGGCTCGGGTGTGATCTGGGTCGACAAGTCGCCGGCTTATATCCGACACATTCCGCTGATCCTGCGCCATTTCCCCGGCGGTCGAATCCTGCACATCGTGCGCGACGTGCGCGATCACTGCGTTTCCATGCGCAATGCCTGGGGCAAGGATATTCGCCGTGCCGCGTGGCGCTGGGGGCAGGAAGTGATGGTCGCGCACCGCCAGTGTCTGATCGTGCCCGAGCGCTGTCTCGAGGTGAGATTCGAACAGTTGTTACAGAACACCGAGACGCAGATGCGCCGCATCTGTCAGTTCCTCGATCTGCCCTTCAGCGCCGATCTCACGCAGCTGTCGCAATCGGTGGAGCAACGAGGTTACGCAGCGGGCCGCACCGAAATCATGCATGACAACTACCGCAAGTTCGAAACCCGCCTGACGCCGCCCGAAATCGAGTCGATCGAATCGCTGGCGTGGAACTGCATGCGGGCGATGGATTACACGCCGATTCGAGCCAGACAGCAGCGCACGATGCCGGCGCTCACTCAATACGTGTTGAAGCTGAAAGACGGCGCGCACCTGGTCGCGAGCGGCATGTCTCATCGTGGCGTCGCGGCGGCACTGCGCTTTCATGTGACTCACCACCGGATGGCGCGATGAAAAGCGCGCGGTGAGATGCCTCAATGTAAGTACTGAAGCGACGCTTGCAATAATTACAACTAAAGTGACTCTGGATCGGGATGGAGCCGCGCAATGATGCGCCCCCGTTGGCGATCCTTGCTGGTATGCAACTTGCTCTACTCACGGTGATAGCGGAATCCACCGAGGCAGACGTGTACGTCCGAGTTAGCCGGCGCATTCATACCCATCGAGTCGTGGCCAATCGAGCCATCGCTCAGCCAGGAGGGCACCGCTGATGCGTTACGTGCTGGCGGCCCTGACACTGTTTCTTACGCTCAGCAGCGTGTTCAACTGGGACCCGGGTCCCGCGCCCGGCGTCAAGATCAAGAACTTCCTGCTGTACATGCTGGTGATGGGCCTGGTGTTCAGCTACGCCAACGGCCACAAGTTCAAGATCCAGCTGCCGGCGATGAACGTCGCGTTCATCGCGCTGGTCGGCTATTCCATTTTTACGTACCTCGCGATCGTCCTGTTCATCGACTATCCGCGCTACGACATGCTCACCAGCGCCTTCGACCTGAAGAATCGCGCGGTCGACTACATGCTGTTCTTCCTGGTGTTCTTCTATGGCACGCGCACGGAGAAAGATGCGACGTTCGTGTTGAAGTGCCTGCTGCTGTCGTGGGTCGTGTCGCATTTCGTCGCGGTGCTGGATGCTTTCGGCTACGTGCAGATTGGCGACATCGAGCGTCGCGGTGACGGCCGGGTGCAGGGCGCGGTAGGCGAGTCGAATCAATATGGCGCCTTCGTTGCGCTGACATTGCCGGCTGCGGTCGCGATGGCCGTGGCCTCGAAAGGCTGGCGTCGCTGGTTCTGGATGGCGGCGGCTGCGCTCACTGCCGGCACACTGTTGATGACGGTATCGCGCGGCGCCTTCGTAGCGACTTTCGTCGCCACGATGACTGGCGCCTATTTGTTCCGGCGCTATCTGTCGCTGGGCAAGATTTTCAGCTGGGGCTTGATGGCCGGTGCCGCGATGCTGGTCATTCTGCTCATTGTCAGCCTGAGCTTCGGCGACCTGTTATATGAGCGCGTGGTCTCCGGGTTCAGCACCAAGGACCTGGGCGGCACCTCGTCGGGCCGCACCGAGATCTGGAGCACGGCGATCGCGATGATGTTTCAGCATCCGCAGACGCTGCTCACCGGTTTCGGCTGGAATGCCTATTGGGTGATGCCGTTCCGATATTCGCCGCACAACTATTACCTGGCGCAATGGTTCAACCTGGGCTTGCCGGGGCTGATTTGCAGCGTGCTATTGCTGGTAATTCCGGTGCGCACGGCGCTGCGCTCGTTCGCGGTAGCGCCAGTACGTCTGCGCTTCCCGCTGGCCGGCTTCGTGGTCGCGACCGTCGCGTATGCGGCTGCCACCTTCTTTGTGGATCTTTATACCCCCTGGATCTATTTCTGGGCATATGCCGGCGTCAGCATGCGCCTCGCCATGATCGCCCGGGAGACCGCGCTGGAACCTGTGACCGTCAAACAACCGGCGTCGGCGCCGCAACGAGGGGACCCGTATGGCTGGATCGGCGCCGTTCGCCACTAAAAACAGCGACTCGGGCATGCTGCCGCTCGCGCTGTGCTCGCCGCCTGCGCCGGCGGGCACATCCCTGTGCCTGGGTAGCATGTGTACAGTTGAACTAGCTATTTTGGATCGCCGATGAAGATTTGCATTGTCGGGCTCGATGACTATCCACAACTGGCGAAGCTGAAGACAGCGAAATATGTGGGCGGCGAATCCGTGCAGCACGTATTGCTGGCGCGGGCCTGGCGCGATCTCGGCCACGACGTATCGATGATCGTGCACGATCACGGTCAAGGCCGGCTCACGAATGTCGACGGGATTCGCGCTGTCGCGCCTTACGCGCGCGATGAAGGCATTCCAGTGTTGCGCTTCGCTCATCCGCGGCTGACCGGCATGATCGGCGCGATGCGCGAGATCGATGCCGATATCTACTATCAATCGCCAGCAGGCGCGGCGACCGGCATCACCGCGTGGTTTTGTCGTCGGCACGGTAAACGCTTCATCTCGCGCATTGCCTCGGACCTGGCGTGCATTCCCGGCAAGCAACTGATCCGCTACTGGCGCGATCGCAAGATTTACGAGTACGGATTGCGTAATGCAGACCTGATCGTCGCGCAGAGCGAGCAGCAGCGCACTTTGTTACAGCAAAACTACGGGCTGAAGAGCGAAGTGCTGGATATGGCCGTGGAAACGCCGATTGGCCCGCAGCCGGAGAAAGACATCGACGTGCTGTGGGTTGCGAATCTCAGGCCGGTGAAGCGGCCGGAGATTGTTCTGGACCTGGCGCGGCGGATGCCGAACGTGCGCTTCACGCTGGCCGGCGGCGCGCTGCCCGGGGCGGAGGATTATTACCGGACCGTGACCGAAGCGGCGCGCTCGATACCGAATCTGACCTGTCCGGGCGCAGTGCCCTATACCGATGTGGGCACGATGTTCAGCCGGGCAAAAATATTCCTGAACACCTCGCAGATCGAAGGCTTCCCGAACACGTTCCTGCAGGCGTGGGTGCGAGGCGTGCCGGTGGTCGCATTCTTCGATCCGGATTCCCTGATCAAGCAGCGTCAGCTCGGGCACACCGCGACGGATCTCGAAGATATGGAGCACGCCATCGTGCGGTTGCTCGCAGATCACGACGAGCGCGACCGCATCGGCGAGCGTGCGCGTAGCTATGCAATCGCTCAGTTCGGACCGAAACACATTGCCAGCCGCTATCTGGAGATGCTGGGGACGCAGGTCCCCTCGCAGGTCCTGCGTTACGGCACCAGTGGTTGAACATGTCGAGCGTAGAAGCAAAGTTGGCTCGCGAAGTCGCCTCGCTCCGGCCCGCCGGCGGTAATGAGATGGATGTTTTGTTCGTTCTGAACAATCTCGGCGTCGGCGGCTCGGAGAAGAAAGTCGTCCGTTTGGCCAATGCGCTGAGCACGCGGGACATGCGCGTCGGTGTTGCCTACTTGAACGAACCCACGACCTTGTTGCAGGAGATCGATGAGAACGTGGCGACGTTCTTTCTGTCACGGCAGGGGCGGTTCTCGCTCAAGGCCCATGCGGCGCTGACAGACCTCATCGACGAGCAGTGCCCCCGCAACCTGGTGTCTGTGAATCTCTATCCCGCGTTGTATGTCGTCACGGCTACACGCGGGGCGAGGCATCGCCCGCGCACCATCGGATTGATGAATACGACCGAGATGCGCCGGGGTGCGGCCTGGAAGCGCAGCTTCTATATGCGAGTGCTCCGATATCTCGATTGGACCGTCTACGGCTGCGAGTTGCAGCGGGATGCCTGGCTGACCGCGGACAGCCCGATGCGTCCACAGTCCAGTGTGATCTACAACGGCGTCGATCTGAACAGATTTGCCCATGCACGGGTGGGCGCCGCCGGGCAGCGAGCCCAATACGGCATCAATGAGAATGCGTTTGTCGTGGGCAGCGTCGGGCGGCTGGTAGCCGAGAAGAATCAGATGCCACTGGTCGATACGGTTGCAGACCTGCGAGCTACGGGCGCCGACGTGCACCTGATGCTGGTGGGCGACGGGCCGCTGCGGCCGGCGTTGGAACAGCGGGCCGCCGAGCGAGGCATCTCGGCAGCAGTTACGTTCACTGGCGCGTTGCCCGATGTGCGTGCGGCTCTGAAAACTTTCGATGTGTTCGTGCTGCCGTCGCTGTCCGAGACCTTCTCGAACGCGGCGCTCGAAGCGATGGCCATGCAATTGCCCGTGATCCTGACGCGCACCGGTGGCGCATCGGAAATGATCGAGCACGGCAAGGAAGGTTACATCGTCGATGTGGCCGATCTGCCGCAACAATTGCCGGAGCTGCTGGATCGATTGCGCCTCGACAACGTGCTACGCACTCGCATGGCCACGGCGGCATCCCTGCGGGCGCAGCGTGACTTCTCATGGGATGCCATGGTGGCGTCCTATCAAAGCATGTTCGGCACGCGTGAATCGGTGAGCCATGCGTGAATCATCCAACGTGTTGATGCTCGGTCCGGGTTTGAACGTCCGCGGCGGCGTTTCGGGCGTGGAGCGGCTGCTGCTGAGCGCCTTGCCCGAGAACGTCCACGCCACTCACATTGCGACCATGGTCGACGGCGGCAAGTGGACCAAGGCTGTAACTTTCGCGCAGTCCGTGGCCAAGCTGACCCTGCAGCTGAATCGGCATCCCGATGTGGTCCACATTCATTTCGCCAGCGGCGCCAGCAACATCCGCAAGATCATTCTGGCCCGCGTTGCCCTGGCGCGCGGCGCTAGCGTCATCATGCACGCACATGGCGGCGGCTATCAGAAACATTGGGCAACCATGTCGCCGGCCACGCGCGCGATCACGCTCAGCACATTGCAGAGCGTGCAGCGCCTGGTCGTGCTCGGCGAAGGATGGAAAGCGTTCTTCGAATCCATCGGCGTGCCCAAGCATCGCATCGTCGTGTTGCCGAACCCTGTGGTGCTGCCGGAAAGCGTGCCAGTGCGCGGGCTCGGCGGCAAAGTCAGTTTTGTCTATTTCGGGCTGATCTCCCGGCGCAAGGGCGTGTTCGACCTGACGGAGTCTGTGGCCAGGCTGTCGCCGGAATGTCGCGCCCGCGTGGAGTTCGTGCTCGCTGGCCATGGCGATGTTGCTCAGCTGCGCGAGCACGCCAACAAGCTCGGCGTGCAGGACGTAGTCCAGATTCGTGAATGGGTCGATCCGGCGGAGCGCGACAGGCTGCTGGCAGCGGCGCACGCCTTCGTACTGCCGTCGCACACCGAAGGGTTGCCGATGTCGCTGCTGGAAGCGATGGCTTGGGGATTGCCGCCCATCTGCACGCCCGTCGGCAGCATTCCGGAATATGTGGTGAATGGCGCGAACGGATTGCTGATTGCACCCGGCGATGTGTCGCAGCTGGCCGCGGCTATCGAGAAGCTGGTGCTGCAAGAAGAGGATCGGGTGCAGATGGGCCGCCTCGCTCGCGCGACGGTGGAACCGTTGTGCGTCAAACAGTATTCAGATCGCATGTGCGCCGTGTATCGCGCCGTGGCCAACGGCAACGGTCGACGGGCGGGTTGAACGAGCGGTCACAGGCATGCAAACGCTGGTCAAAAAACTCAAGCTGCTTCAGGTCGGCGATACCGCCGTTCGTCGTAACCCGTTGTTCTACGCCGATGCGCAACGCGAGTTGGAGCGCCTCGAGCGGGTCGGGTTCAACGAGCGTCGCCAATGGACGCGAGATCGGCTCAAGGAAGTGCTCTGGCCGGCGAGCCGTGGTGGCTATGGAAGGGCCGTGCGCGGCGGCCGCGATATCGCAAGCTGGCCGCTGCTGACGAAAGCCCAAGTGCGCTCGGCGCCGAGGGCATTCGCGGTCGGGTCGCAGCTACTCACGATCAAAGCAAATACGGGCGGCACGTCCGGCGCTCCCCTCGACCTGGTCCGCTCGCTGCGTTCCGTCGTGGTCGAGCAGGTGTGCATCGATCGCATGATGCAAAAGGTCGGCGTGGAGGCGCGCTCCGCCAGGTGCGCCGTTCTGCGGACCGAAAGCATCAAGGACCCCAACGATTTCAAGCCGCCGTATTGGATTCATGCGGGCGGCGGCAATCGACTGGTGTTGTCGTCCACGCATCTGAATGCCGCGACGATCGAGCATTACGCGCGCGCCATCGATGAGTTCGCGCCGGAATGTTTGCTCGGCTATCCGACATCGCTCGAAGCGTTGTGCTTTCTGCTGAAGCGAGCCGGCCGAAGAGTGCGCATCCCGGCAGTGTTGTGTTCGTCGGAAGTTCTGCATCCCCGTGTGTGGCCGGCGGCACGAGAGACGCTCGGCTGCAGGCTGCTCGACTATTACGGTCAGGCCGAGCGCGTGGCCTTCGCCTACGCGACCGCGCAGAGCGAATATCGATTCCTGCCGGGCTATGCCCATGTGCAATTCGAGCCGGCCGGGGTGGAAGGGGAATATCGGTTATACGAGATCGTCGGCACACCGCTGTGGAATCGCTCCATGGCGTTGATCCGCTATCGCACCGGCGACCTGATCCGCTTGCCGGCGGCCTGGGGCGAGCACGAATTGGAGGAGCTGGCGCTAGGCTTGAGGACGTTCACCGGCGTGTTGGGTCGTGACAGCGACATCCTGATCACGCCGGAGGGCGTGCAGGTCACGGGCATCAGTCACTTCCAGCGCGATGTGGCCAACATCGTGCGCATCCAGGTGATCCAGGAGAGCGCAGCGAAAGTTGCGATCCTGGTGCTGCCGACGGAGAAGTACAGCGAGCGCGATCGTGACCGCCTGATGCACAACGCTCGCGAGAAGCTGCCAAAGAGTATGACCGTCGAGATCCGCAGCGTGACCGCGCTGGAGCGCACGGCACGCGGCAAGACGCCTTTCGTCATTCATCGGCCGCCGGTGAAGGAGCTCCTGGACAATACGCGTGCCCACGGAAACATGGCGTGAGGCTCGAGCCATGAGTCTGAAGTGGAAGCTGCACCGTCTGTCGGCGATGAGCGGCTGGGAAGTCGGTTACCGGGTCAAGCAACGTGTCCAGGCCAGCGTCGAGCAGTTCGGCCTGCATACCGCCGCGCCTCCGCCGCCCGCGCCGGAAAGGATGGGCGCACCCTGGGTTGCGACGTTGCCGACGGCATTCAACGTCGACAAGTATCGACGCGCGGCCGATGACATTCTCGATGGCCGCTTTCCTGTCTTCGCGATGTCGGCCGCTGCGCTGGGGTTTCCGCCGCAGTGGAATCGCGATCCGAAGACCGGCAAGCAGGCGCCGCTACAGTTCGGCAAGACCCTGAACTATCGCGACGAGAAGCTGGTCGGCGATATCAAATATCTGTGGGAGCCCAGCCGTCACGCGCAGCTGGTGACGCTGGCGCAGGCCTGGCACCTGGCGCGCGAGGCTAAATATGCCGAGGGCTGCCGCACGCTGCTCGCATCGTGGTTCGATCAATGCCCGTATCCTTCGGGCGTGCATTGGACCAGCAGCCTGGAGCATTCGATTCGCCTGGTGAACTGGTCGTTCGCGTGGCACCTGCTCGGCGGCGATGGCTCGCCGATCTTCCAAGGCCCGGATGGCGAGGCATTCAAGCAGCGCTGGCTGACCAGCGTGTATCAGCATTGCCATTTCATCGCCGGCCATTTCTCGCGCTACTCCTCGGCGAACAATCATCTGCTCGGCGAACTGATGGGGCTGTTCGTCGCCTCGCTGACGTGGCCGCTCTGGAAGCGCAGCCGGCGCTGGAAGAATCTGGCGCAGCGCGAGCTCGAAAAGGAGATGCTGCTGCAGAACGCCGAGGATGGCGTCAATCGCGAGCAGGCGAACTGGTATCACCACGAAGTTGCGGACATGATGATTGTCAGCGGCCTGATCGCGCGCGCCAATGGCTGCGATTTCAGCACGGCTTACTGGCATCGCCTGCGAGGGATGCTCCAGTACATTGCGAGCATCATGGATACCGGCGGATCCGTGCCGAACTTTGGCGATGCCGACGACGCCATCATCGCCAGGCTCGATCCTGAGGTGGGCGATGTCTATCGGTCGCTGCTCGCGACCGGGGCGGTGTTGTTCGATTCGGCGGAGTTCAAATTCAAGGCAAACGCCGGTCGGGCCAGCCAGGAGGTCGACGACAAGACGCGCTGGCTGCTGGGCGACGCGGCAGCGGCCCGATTCCAAGCCATCGACATGGCGCGCGTGTCGCTGCCCATTCGCAAGGACTTCCCCAACGCCGGCTATTACATTCTCGGCGACCGTTTCGAAACGAATCGCGAGGTCCGCATCGTCGCCGATGCCGGCCCGCTAGGATATTTATCTATTGCCGCGCACGGTCACGCGGACGCCTTGTCATTCACGCTGAGCGTCGGCGGCAAGGAGATATTGATCGATCCGGGCACTTACGCCTATCACACGCAAAGAGTGTGGCGCGATTACTTCAAGGGCACCTCGGCGCACAACACCTTGCGGGTCGACGGCGTCGATCAATCGGTCAGCGGCGGCAATTTTCTCTGGATCAAGCACGCGCAGACGCAGTTGATCGCCATCGAGCGCACGCCACTGATCGATCGCTGGGTCGCAAGTCACGATGGCTACGGGCGGCTCAAACATCCGGTCACTCATCGACGCGAGGTGCAATTCGAGAAGCAGCAATCGCGACTGCAAGTCACCGACGAGTTGCTGGGCAGCGGCCCTCATCAGATCGAGATGTTCTGGCACTTCGCCGAACAGTGCGCGGTCGTGGCGAACGGGCGGGACGTGCGAGTGTCCTGCGGCGACGTGTTGATATCGATGACGCTGCCCGAAGAGCTGCGCTGCAATGTTCATCGCGGCGTCGAACGGCCGGAGCCTACGGGTTGGATATCCCGCAGTTTCGACGTCAAGGCGCCGACGACCACGCTGATCGCGAGCGGTCAGGTCGAGGGCGCAGCCCGGCTGGTCACCCGATTCAATATCGACTTCAAGAGCTGAGGCGCGATAATGCTGCCCTGACGAAGGGGGCAGTATGGGCCTGGCTGACCGACAACTCACTGATCGACGCTATTTCGATAAGCAAGGCGCGGCCGATGTCATGATGATCCGGCCGGTGGCCTTCGCCGGTAATCCTCAGACCCGCGCGTCCAACGCCTTCCAACAGGTCGATTCGGGCAGCGAAGATGCGGCCAATCAGGCCGCGGCGTTGCGCGAGTTCGATGGTCTTGCGGCCGCGCTCGAACGGGCAGGGGTGACCGTTCACAGGTTCGAGGACACGCCGGAGCCGCACACGCCGGACTCGATCTTTCCCAACAACTGGGTGAGCTTTCACGCCGACGGCACGGTCGTGCTGTACCCGATGCTGGCCGAGAACCGCCGGCTCGAACGACGGCTCGATTTGATCGAGGCGTTGAGCACGAAGCACGGTTTTCACGCCTCCCGGCTCATCGACCTGACCCGGCACGAACACACGGGCCGCTATCTCGAGGGAACGGGCAGCCTGGTGCTCGATCGCCTTCATCGCGTCGCCTATGCCTGCGTTTCCCCGCGCACCGATCTGGATGTGCTCGGCGATTTCGCGCAACAGCTCGATTACGACATCGTCGCGTTCGAGGCGCACGATGCCAACGGCAAGGCCATCTATCACACCAATGTGCTGATGTCGGTCGGGGAGCGGTTCGCCGCCGTCTGTCTGGATGCCATTCGCGAAGACGAACGCGATGGCGTGCTGAGTCAGTTGCGCGGCACCGGGCGAGCCGTCGTGGAGCTGTCGCTCGAACAAATGAACGCCTTCGCCGGCAACATGCTGGAACTGGGCTCCTCGCTCACCGGCAGCGTGGTCGCCATGTCCCAGCAGGCGTTCGATGCCTTGACTGCCGAGCAGCGAGCCACCTTGGAATCGAGCGCCGGCCCGATTGTGGCCGCCGCCATCCCCACCATCGAGAAGCTGGGCGGCGGCAGCGTCCGCTGCATGCTGGCCGAACTGCATCTGCCCAAGAAGAAACGACTATAATTTGTCCAGATGTTGGAACTTGGCGTCAAAATCCTGCTGGCCTACCTGCTGGGCTCGCTGATCGGCAGCTTGCTGGTCGGCCAGCTGCGCGGCGGTGTGGACATTCGTAAGCTCGGCAGCGGCAATGCCGGCGGCACCAATGCTCTGCGCACGCAGGGCTGGTCGTTCGCGCTGTGGGTCATGATCATCGATGTCGGCAAGGGCTGGCTCGCGGCCGGTTTGCTGGCGCCGATGAATCTGCCCGGCGTCGGCATCGATCCGCAGGTCGAGCGCGACTGGCTGGCAGTGGCCTGCGCGGCGGCGGTGGTCGTCGGCCACGTTTATCCGGTCTGGTACGGATTCCGCGGCGGCAAAGGGGCGGCGACTTTGATCGGTGTGCTCATCGGACTGAAGCCCGTCGCCATTCTGCCGGTGTTCGGGGTATGGCTCGCAGCCGTGATGCTGACTGGATTCGTCGGTCTCGGCACCATGCTTGCGGTCGCGTCCTTTCCGATCTATGTGGCGCTCGCCGAGGCCGAGCCGTCGACCGCTGTGCTGGTGTTCGGCGCCGTGATGACAGTGTTCGTTTGTTATACCCATCGCGGCAACATCGAGCGCATGCGTGCCGGCACCGAGAATCGGGCCCGGCGCCTGTGGCTGCTGCGCCCCCGCTGACCGCAACGATGCCCACCAGCAGCAAGGCCCAGATTCCCAAGACTCAAGCCCAAGCACGCCGGCAGCGGCTGCTCGCCATGCTGGCCGAGGGCTCGTTCTATTCCGGCGAACAGCTGGCGAAGAAGCTGAAGATTTCGCGCGGCGGCGTCTGGAAGCTGATGAACTCGCTCAAGGCGCTGGGCGTCGATATCGAATCGGTGGCCCGCCAGGGCTATCGATTGCCGCGCGCAGTCGATCTGCTCGACAAAGAAGCCATCGTTGCTTCGTTACCGGCCGCAACTCGCGCCCAGCTCGAGCGGGCGGACGTGCTGCTGACGGTCGATTCGACGAATCGGTTCGTCACCGATCTCTCACCGCCAACAGCCGGCCACTTTCAGCTGTGTACCACCGAGGTGCAGAACGCTGGCCGCGGCCGGCGCGGACGCAGCTGGGTCGCGCCATTCGGCAGTGGCATCTGCATGTCTTTGGGCTGGCAATTCACCGAGGCGCCGCCGACGTTTTCGGCGCTCAGCCTCGCGGTCGGAGTGGCGGTGGTGAAGGCGTTCAGGCGCCTGGGCATCGAAGGCGTCGGTTTGAAGTGGCCCAACGATCTGCAATGGCAGGGCCGCAAGCTCGGCGGCATCCTCATCGAGATGCGCGGCGAATCGGCGGGCCCGGCGCAAGTCATCATCGGCATCGGCATCAACGTGCACATGCCGGCTGCGATTCGTATGCAGCTCGCGGAGCGCGAGGCGGCTTTGATCGCCGACATTCACGAGATCATGCGCGAGAAAACACCGACCCGGAACGTGTTGATCGGCGCGATCGCTACCGAGTTGTTGGCGATGTTGCAGACCTTCACGGTGAGCGGCTTCGCGCCGTTCAAAGATGAATGGCACGAGCTAGACACGCTGGCGAACGCGCCGGTCAAGGTCATTAGCGGCGCGCAGACTACGATGGGGTTTGCGCGTGGTGTCGAAGCCGATGGCACATTGCTGCTCGACGTCGATGGCGAGCTGCGCAAGTTTGTTTCGGGTGAAGTCAGCTTGCGCGCGGTGAAGAGCTGATCGCGATGCTGCTGCTCATCGACATCGGCAATACACGCATCAAGTGGGCGCGCTTCGATGAACGAGGCATGGGCCCGCAGTCCGCCGCCGTGCACTCGAACTGGACGCCCGATGATTTCGTTCAGCAAATTCTGAGCTCGGGTCCGCGGGCCGAGCGCGTGCTGATCGCCAATGTCGGCGGCAAGCGCATGGCTGAGCTGGCGCAGGCTGCAATCATGTCGACGTGGCGGATCGAGCCTCGATTCGTTCATTCACCGGCTGCGCAGGCGGGCATTCGCAATTCATATCCGGAGCCGGCCAAGCTGGGCGTGGATCGATGGCTGTGCCTGTTGGGTGGGCGAGCGATCGAGCCGCGGCCGCTATGTGTGGTCAGTGTCGGCACGGCCATGACCATCGACGGACTCGACGCGGGCGGCCAGCATCTGGGCGGTGTCATCGTGCCCGGCCCGGAGCTGATGGTGTCCAGCCTGTTGAAGAACACCAGTGACATTGCCCAGCGCGCCGCCGGAGGTCAGGCTCGGGATGCACTGTTTGCCGACAACACCTTAGGTGCGATTCAGCAGGGCGCCATCCAGGCGCTTGCCGCCCTCACCGAGCGTGCGATGGAAACTCTCGAACAGCAGCTGGGCGAGCCGCCAGTGTTGCTGCTCACCGGTGGCGCCGCCGCCCGGCTGCAAGGGGCCATTCGTTCGCCCGGCAGAGAAATTCCCGACCTGGTGCTGCGAGGTCTGGCAGTCGTCGCTCAACTACCTGAAGCATCCGCGGCCTGATCCCCCTCGGGCACGGCGATACCGGAGGTCGTGTATCATCCGGCTCGATCGACGCGGAGAGCAATTTGAGGACGCTGGGATGGCCGAATCGAGATTCCGACGACTGACCGCGGCTTCGGCGCTGCTGGCGCTGGGCTGGTGGCCGCTGTCGGGGCTCGCGGCCGACGTGCAGGCCGGCAAGGCCGCCTCCCAGGCCAAGTGCATCGAATGCCACGAGGCCGACGACTGGGAAGGCGAAAGCGTGGCCTCGCTCGAAAGCCTGATCGGCGATATCGTCGCAGGCAAGGTGAAGCATCGCAAGCCGCTGCAATTGACCCCGGCCGAAGTGGCGGATATTGCCGCCTATTGGGGCCAGAGCAGCCAGAAGGGTAAGAAGCGGCGTTAGCCGCTCGATATAACTACTGCATGCGCGCGTTCTGTCTGCTGTTGCTGCTGGTCAACGCCCTGTATTTCATCTGGTCCCAAGTGATCGATGTGCAGGTCAGCAGCCTCGATCGCGTGCCGATTCGCGTGGCTGCGCCGCCGCCTCGCATCGTGCTCGCAAAGGAAGCGCAGAACGCGCCGGCCGAGCAGCAACAACCCGAAGAAGAGGAAGAGCGGGTCGCCGATCTGCGCGACATCACGCCACCTCAAGTAGCGCCGCTCGAAGCGCCGACCACCGTGCAGCGGCCCCAAACTGCGCCTGAAGATTCGCTGACGTGTAGCAGCGTCGGCCCGTTCGCCGACCTGGGCCAGGCCTCGCAGGCTCAAGCTACTTTGCGCAGCCTGGGATTTTCGCCGCGCCAGCGGGTGGAGCAGGGCGAGCTGTGGACCGGCTATTGGGTCAGCGTTCGCGACCTCGCGACGCGCGAGGCCGCCGAGGATGCGCTGCAGATACTCAACACCAATGGCATCACGGATGTTTATTTGATGCCGGGCTCGGATCCGCCGAACGTGCTGTCGCTGGGCGTGTTCTCCGATTATCAGCGCGCGCAGCGGCGCTCCGAAGAAGTGAAAGCGATCGGCTTGAATCCGCAGATCAGCGATCGCAAGCGCGCCGGCTCGGTGTTCTGGATCGATGTGGATCTGAAAGAGCCTGGCCAGACCATCGATACCAGTGTGTTCCAGGTCGGCCAGAGCCGCATTCTGCGCCTGGAATTGCGCGGCTGCCCGCAGTCGGGCTAATAGCCGCTCTGCTCGCAGCACTCCGCGAGCTGGTCGTCGTCGCTGGCGGAGCGGGCACAAGCGATGCCGGCACGATCGGCGCGCCAGTCGCCCCATTCGGCGTCGCCTCCGCCGAGCAAATCTTTTAATTCCTTGCCGGCGCCGGCCAGATACGCTTCGCTGCCGCTGCAAGAGCGGGCAATCAGGCCGCTGGCCAGGCAGTGCTGTCTCTTATCTGGTAAGTCCGACGGCACCTTCTCTTTCACGACCGCTTCCATACATCCGTAGGAGGATGTCGCCGGCCGCGGCGGGCGGTTGGGAACGGTTGCGCACGCCGCGAGAGCAAACAGCGCCAGTGCAAGAGAGGTCATGCGGATACTCATGATCCGAGTATCCGCAATCGTCAGCGGCCGAGAAAGCTCGCGAGCGTCGACTGTAGCAAGGCTCGATCGATGGGCTTGGACAAATAGCCGTCCATGCCCGCCGCCTTGCACTCATCGTCCGCGCCTTTCATGGCGTGCGCGGTGAGGGCAATGATGGGTGTGCGCTTGCCGTCGTTCTCGACCTTGCGGATCTCACGCGTGGCTTCGTAGCCATCGAGGTCGGGCATCTGGCAATCCATCAGGATCAAATCGTAGTTGCCCGATTGCCAGGCATTGAGGGCGGCCCGTCCCGTGTCGACGACGTCGACTCGGTAGTTGAGCTTTTCGAGCAGTCGCACCGCGACCTTCTGATTCACGATGTTGTCGTCGGCCAGCAGGATGTGAGCTTGCTTGGCGTTGCCAGCTGCCTGCAGCCGTTCGCCGGTAATCATGGGCTGCGATCGCAAGTGCCACACCTCGGGCTGCTGAGCCAGCACGAGCTGCAATGTTTTGATCAGGTCCCGCTGCGTGACCGGCTTCAGCAAGTAGCCGGCGAAACCGAGCTCGGCAAAGTTGCGGCTGTCCTCGCGTTGTCCGGAAGAGGTCAGCAGGATCAGGCGAGTCGCTTTCAACTGCGCATCCGCGATGATCTTGCGGCCCAGTTCGGCGCCGTCGCAGCCGGGCATTTGATAGTCCAGCAAGGCAGCGTCGAACGCACGACCCTTGGCGTGCGCCTCGCGCATCCGCTTGATCGCTTCGTCAGCATTGCTCGCGACGTCCGGCTCGACTCCGCAGATCTCCAGCTGATTCGTCAGCACCTTGCGATTGGTGGCGTTGTCATCGACGATCAACACGCGCTTGCCGCGGATCGCAGTCGTCAGCACCGAGAATGCGCCGGTCACTGGATGGCCCTTCTTGAAGCGCGCGGTAAACCAGAATGTCGAGCCCACGCCTTCGCGGCTCGCAACACCGGCGTCGCCGCCCATCAGGTCGACCAGTCGCCGCACGATCGACAACCCCAGGCCCGTGCCGCCGAAGCGGCGGGTCATGGACGAGTCGACCTGCGTGAACGGCGAGAACAGCGCCTTGATCCGATCGGCGGGAATGCCGATGCCGGTGTCGCGCACCTCGCAGCGAACGAACACGCCATGCGCATCGTTCGAGAGCACACTGAGCGCGAGCGAGACTTCGCCTCGTTCGGTGAACTTCACGGCATTGCCGCCGAGGTTCAACAGGATCTGCCGGACGCGGCCGGCGTCGCCCTGGACCGCCGCGGGCAGATCCGGATCGATCTGCAACGTGACTTCCAGGCCCTTGGCATGCGCTTGCACCGACAGCAGACGGGCCACGTCTTCGAGCGTGTCGCGCAGGTCCATGTCCGCGGCTTCCAATTCGAGCTTGCCGGCTTCGACTTTGGAGAAGTCCAGAATGTCGTTGATCACGGTCAGCAGCGCACTACCGCTGTCCTTGATGGTCTGCACGTAATCGCGCTGAACCGCATCGAGGCGCGTGTCGAGCAGCAGATCGGTCATGCCGAGCACGCCATTCATGGGCGTGCGGATTTCATGACTCATGTTGGCGAGGAATTCGCTTTTCGCTTTGTTGGCCGCGCTCGCGATGGCTGCCGACTCGGTGGCGCGCTTCGTGGCATCGGCCAGGCGGTTGTTGCTGGTTGCAAGCTCGTGCGTACGGGCAGCGACGCGTTGTTCCAATTCATCGCGTGCGCGCAGCAACTCGGCGTCGCGGCCTTCGATCTGCCCCAGCATGTCGTTGAAAGCGACGATCAGTCGGCCGATCTCGTCGTTGTTGTGAACGTGCACGCGCAGACTGTAATCGCGTGAGCGAGTGACGCATTCGGCCGCTCGCGACAAAGCGAGAATAGGCTTGGAGATGAAGCGCTGCATGCGCAGGGCCGCCAGGCTGGCGAATCCCAGCGCGCCGACGATCACCACGGCTAGCAGCATGATGCGTTGGATCATGCCTTTGTTCAGTTCGTCGCGATTGGCCCAGAGGTGGACCGAGCCGATGGTGCCGTCGAGCACGATGTCGGCTTGCACATGGACGAACTGCTCGCGGTCGGCGGCGCCGGTGAGATCGCGGCCGAAGCGGGCCAGTACCCCGCCGTGCGCGTAGTGAATTTCCGCCGCGACGATCGAGGAGTCGGCGCTCAGTGCGGACAACGAACGAGTCGCGGCGTCACGATCGTCGAAGGCTACCGCCGCTTCACTGTCGCGTGCGGTGATATTCGCCTGCGTTTCCAGCCGGCGCCCCATCTCCTGCTGATCGGCGCGATAGTCGGCGATGGTCAGCACCAGACCTGCGAGCAGCAGCGCCATGCCGCTGACCAGGATGGCGAGCAGAGTTAGCTTGCCGCCGATCGGCAGCCGTTCGAACCACTGCTTCACGCTCATCGCGGCCCCCGCTGCACGTCGGCGGCCAGTTTCAACAGATCGGAGCTGATGCGCAGGCCGGCTTGCTGGGCGCTCTGCACGTTGATGGCGAAGCGCAGCCGGTGATTTTCAGTGAACAAGCCGATCATTCCACCGCGGGTGGTGAAGTCCGCGGCGTCGCTGATAGTGAGCACCGCCTGTTTCAAAGGGAGCGGGTAGCCAGCGGCCAAAGAAGCTTCGATATAAAGCGCGTCACACGCATCCGCCGTCTGGCTCTCGTCCATCTTCAGCGCCGCCAACGCGCGCGCACCGACATGCTTGTTCGCGATGCCGGTGTTCAATGCTGTGTAGACACCCTCGCCGCCCACGAAGCAGATCGTCAGGGTATCGGTGGCCTCAGTGCTGGGCCATGCGACGAACTTCACGAAATTGAACACGTAGGCGGCTTTGAACTGATCTTCCCGTTGCGTGGCTGCATCGGCGCGTGCGCTGGCGGCGGTGGCCACCGTAAGCGCAACGAGCATCGCGATGTGCAGAAAGCAATTCATGTGGATCGAAATTTTCGAGCGTTGGTTCGTGCGTCGCTGGCGCACTCAATTCAATTTTCGATGTCGGTCACTCATCAAGGCGCATTGTGCGTGAGTCATCGGCCGCGTGCGCGCGGCGGAGTGCTACTCGGCTCTCACTTTGCTGCATTTGCGAAGCGCCTGCGCGCTACTTAAGGAGAAGTCTTATGAACAGCGCAGCCGGATGCGTCGAAGATCGTACTCATCGAAGCTGGCAAAGCGGTGACGTCGCTGTACTCGCAGTGATTCCGGGTGATGAGGATTAACTTAAGTTATTTCATGCGTGCGTTGCTGAGCGCCGGGGCGGCGACGCTGGCGTCCGCCGGCGCTGTTGCCGACGGCCGCGATCTCGATGCGCTCAGCCTCGAGCAGCTGATGGACATGAACGTTCACGTGGTCTACGGCGCTTCGAAGTACGAGCAGCGCGTGACGCAGGCGCCGTCGTCGATCAGCCTCGTGACCGCCGAGGACATTCGCCGTTTCGGCTACACGGATCTGGTCGACGTTCTGCGCAGCGTTCGGGGTTTGTACGTGACTGACGACCGCAATTACACCTATCTGGGTGTGCGCGGCTTCCTACGGCCCGGCGATTACAACACGCGCGTGCTGGTGCTGATCGATGGCCACCGCCTCAACGACAACGTCTATGACAGCGGCTCGGTGGGGCGCGACTCCATGCTGGATGTGGAGCTGATCGATCGGGTCGAAGTCATTCGCGGCCCGAGCTCATCGCTCTATGGCAGCAGCGCGTTCTTCGGCGTAATCAACGTCATCACCAAGCGTGGGCGCGGTGTCGATGGCGGCGAGCTCGAGGTCGACACAGCCAGCTATGACACCCAGCGGGCGCGCGCGACCTACGGTAAAACGTTCGATAGCGGCGTCGACTGGCTGGTGTCGATGTCGCACTACTCCAGCGATGGCCTGGACTTCTACTATCCCGAGTTCGACCAGCGCATCAGCGCCGATGCGCGGGCAGCAAAGAACGGACTCGCCGCCGGCCGCGACGACGAAAATGCTTCGAAGTTCTTCAGCAGCCTGCGCTATGGCAATTTCGCCGCCTCGCTGTACTTGAGCGATCGTCACAAGCAGATTCCGACCGCGTCGTTCGACACAATATTCGACGATCCGCGCACTATGACGGACGACGCGCGCGGCTACCTGGAACTGAGCTACAACCGTGCGTTGAGCGAGCGCGCAAGTTTGAGTGTTCGTGCGTCGTACGATTCATACCAGTACGAGGGCGACTTCCCAACGGACTACGCATTGCTCGGCGAGGGCGACTACGAAGCGATCGCGCGGGACGAAATGCGGGGTGAGTGGCTCAACAGCGAGGTGCAGCTCACTCTGCTGCCGACGGATCGTTACACCGTCATCATGGGCGCCGAGTATCGCACCAGCTTGCGCGAGTACCAGGCCGCGTACGACGTTATCGAGCCGCGCGTCTACTATATCGACCGGGATGATACGAGCTCGGTGCTCGGCTTGTTCGGCCAGGTGGAAGCGAAGTTGCGCGATGATTTCAGCCTCACCGCAGGCTTGCGCTACGACCACTACGGCCAGACCTTCGGCGGCACTGCCAATCCACGTCTTGCTGCTGTCTACAATCCGTCGCCGAATTCGGCCATCAAGGCGCTGTACGGCGAAGCGTTCCGTGCGCCTAACCCATACGAGGCTCATTACAACCCGGAGCAGGCCAATCGCCCGCCGCTGCGCCCGGAAACGATCGACACCTATGAGCTGGTGTACGAGCATTACTTCAACTCGACGTATCGGTTGAGCTTGTCAGGCTATCAATATCAAATCGACGGCTTGATCACGCTGGTCGAGACCGAGGACGGCGAGCCCTATTTCGATAACCTCGAGGATGTGCAGGCCCGCGGTGTAGAGCTGGAATTGGAAGGCTCTTATAGCAACGGCGCCGTCCTGCGCGGCAGCTGGTCGGTTCAGCGCGCCAAGGACACCGCCACGGGTCTCGAGCTGACGAATTCACCTCGCCAGCTGGGCAAGCTGAGTGCCTCTACACCGATCTTGAACAGCAAGGTCTTTGCGAATCTGGAACTGCAATACAACAGCGAGACGGTGACGCTCGCGCGCACTCACAGCCCTTCCTACTGGATCACGAACTTCACCTTGAACAGCCACGATCGCTGGTCGAAGATGGAGCTGACCGCGGGCATCTACAACGCCTTCGACGAGGAGCGTTTGTTCCCCGGTTCCGAAGAGCACGCGCAGACGCTGCTTCAGCAGCAGGGCCGCACTTACGGCGCGGAAGTCATCGTCAGATTCTGATCGGCGCCGTTGTTCCAGCGGTCGACGAACATCAACTCGCTCAAGGGACGAACTTTGGCCCAGCCGGTCAACTCCAGCATCGGGCTGGGATAGAAAGCTTCGACATGACCGAGGCACAGCACGGCAATCGGCAAGCTGCCATCGGGCATGTGAAGCAGCCGTGCGAGCGCGAGCGGTTCGAATAGCGAGACCCAACCCATGCCGATGCCTTCGGCGCGCGCCGCCAGCCACAAGTTTTGAATGGCGCAGGACACCGAGGCCAGATCCATCTCCGGCAATGTGCGGCGGCCAAAGATATATTGCTCGCGTCCTTCGCAGAGCGCGGCAATCAGCAGCTCGCCGCACTCGAGCACGCCTTGCACCTTCAAGCGCATGAATTCGTCGTGTCGCGAACCGAGCGCCGCCGCGGTCCGATGCCGTTCCTCTTCGACCAAGCGATGAATCTGCTCGCGCAGAGCGCGCTCGGTAATGCGAATGAATCGCCAGGGTTGCATCAATCCGACGCTGGGAGCGCAGTGTGCGGCATTCATCAGCCGCTCCAGAGTTGCGGCATCGATAGCATCGGACTTGAAATGGCGCATGTCGCGCCGCTCGGCGATGGCGCGATAGACAGCGGCGCGCTCGGCATCGCTGAAGCGAAGGACGGACTCAGTCACGGGGCACGGGATCTCTGCTGACGGGATCCCGGAATCTTATCGCTTGCCGTGCGAAAGGTGATCGAATAACGCAATTCCTTGGTCGGCGGCACGTGGTGCTGCCAGCCCCAGCGGGCCTGATCGCGCAGGATGTACGCCGAGCGCGGCGCCAGTTCCAGCGCGAACACCTGCGATTTCTTCTCCGGCGACCAGGGATATGGACGAAAGCGCAGCCGGGCCGTGCCAGCGAGCGAGACGCCCACCACGACTTCGAAGTCCGGTACATCGCGATGCCACCCCAGCGGCGTGCCCGGTTCATATTCCGCAATCAATGCTTGCACGAAGTCTGCCGGGCGCACGCCGGCCCATCCGGCGGCGCGGGTGCGCAAAGGAGTCAGGAATTCCGGAATCGGCGGGGCAGGTCTCGACTGCAGATGAGTGAAGTCATACGAGAAGCCGTACTTCACGGTCCGCCGGCGGGCGGTGTATTGGCGATACTGCGATTCTTTCAACGCGAGCCGTTGGATCTCGGACAGCAGCTGCTGCTCCTCATCGACCGTGATGAAGTCTTCCCGATAGGTCAGCCCGGGTGGCAACGCTGGCGGAAAGATCTCGGCTTGCTTCATGCCGCCATAGTAGGGGCCGCGGCGGGAAAATAAACCACAGCAGGGGCCGGAACACTGTTACCGCAGTGGCGTTGCGCTACAGACAGCCAATGCAACGGAGCAACCCATGAGTTCATCACGCATCACGTCCGTCGGCGGCAATCCGGGCAAGGCCGGACCCAAAGGCGCGTTGGGGTTGCCTGGCGCTCGTAAGAAGCGCGGCCGTAACGAGGACAAGAATGAGCAGCGCAATTTCGTTCAGTTGACCAAGGCGGAGCGCAAGAGAAGCCATCGCGAGGGCAGCAACTGACCGTCGCGATGGCGCTCGCCAGCATCACATCAGCTCGCTCATTTCCTTGCTGAGCTGCGTGTACCAACGCCTGACCTTGGTGAGGTGCTCGCGTTCCTCCTTCAAGGCTTGTTCAAAACGGCGGGCCATGTTTTCCTGACCCATGTCGCGGGCCAGGACGATCAGTCCATCCCAACCCTCATTGTCGATGAGCTCCGCCGCCAGCGCCGCGTGCAGTGATTGAGCGAGCGTGGTGCGTGGATCGCTCGCGGCCTGTAATAAGCCCATGGATTCGACGCCAGCCAGATCGGCACAAGGCGTCTGCGCTGTCGGATCCGCCCCCAATGTTTCCATACACTCCTTGACCATCAGCGCGTGGCGCGCCTCCGCATCACGGATCTCCAACAATTCATCCACGTTGATCTTGTTCAGATCTCCGCTCGGTGCAATGGCTTTCGCGCAGACCGCATCGTAAAGACGTGCGCCGCCGCGCTCGAATGCGAGGCGTTCTGCGAGCTTGTCGATGAATACCTGCGATCGTCGTCCTGTAAGCATTTTTGCGGCGGTCTTCGCCGCCCCTTTGAGTGTTGCCGGCGCAGGTATCGATCCGAGTGGATCGGCAGCAGCGATGTATTCCTGCCGTGCGAGCGCCAGCGCCTGCTCGTCTCCGGGCGAGGATTGGGCGCCCGAGGACTCGTCGTCGAGTAGATCCTCCGTTTGCAGCATTTCCTTGGCGTGCTGGGGTGACATTTGCAGGCCGGTCCGATTGATTCCGAGCCGGGTGGCGTCAGTAGATTGTGGCATGGCGGTCTCCAGGTTCTTTGGCGGACAAGGCGCGATGGACGTCACGCGGCGCGAATGTGAGCTCGAGAGAGCACCTCGGTGCCGGGGCGCCAGACATAGCCGGCAGCAACCGTTTCCGAGGGCGAGCCCTGCGAGTTCATATGATTACGATAGTCGATGGATTCCTGCGGCTCTTCCTCGAGGCCGACGATGTCGGCGCCCTTGGCGCGCAGATCGACTTCGCTGGCAAGCGTCGCGCGCACGAACTCACGCTGGCTTTCGAACTTGATTGGCTCGGGTAGGCGCTCACCGACGATTTCCTGCGGGTCGCGGCGCTCGTGTTTCTGGAACAACCCGCTCACCAAGTGAAAATGTCCCAGCTCGTAATTGAGCATGCGCTCCCAGAGGGACTTCAGGCGCGGATTGGCTTCCTGTTGCAGGCAACTGTAGTAGGTGTACGCCTCCATCGCCTCGTGCATCAGCCAGTTCTCCAGCAGTGACTGGGAGGGATCGAGCAGCGATTCGTACTGGGTTACGTGCTGTTCCTCGATCGATGCGATCTCCGCATAGAGTTGCCGCGCGACCGGGTCAGCGAACAGCGGACCGATGTTCATGTAGTAGTCGTGCGTCTGATGTTCGGCGGCGGTGAGCGTCAGCGCATTCAATTTCGTCAGGGGCGCCGCGGTGTTGCGATCGAACGGGCGGCGCAGGTCGTTTTCCGGGGAGCGATGCTCCACGACGGTCGGGCGGCCCGGCAGCACGTCGGTATAGCTCTGCAGGATGTTGTTCGAATCCTTGCCTTCGAGCCGATCGAGCAACGCGGAGTAACGGTACATATGATCGAAGTCTTCGAGCAGGCCGAATCGATAAACCTGCGCGAGATACGGATCGGGCTCGTTCTGCGCCAGTGCTGCCGTGACTTCGATGGCCACCTGCTCATAGCCGATGGTTGTTTCCAACGGCGAATGATCGGCGCCGAGCAGCCAGTTCACCATGGTTGCCTGGTGCTGTTCGACGCGCCGGATTTCCGCGAGCGGTCTGCGCAGCTCCAGGTTAAAGCGCGCCGCCGCGTGCGAGAAACGTAGCGCCTCGCTTTCGATGCCGTTCATCAGGATGACCCGGACGCGAGAAAATGCGTCGTCGTCGAGCTTACTGATCGGCTTGCCGGCGAGCTCGCGCCAGGTGAAGCGTTGCTGATTCAGCGGTGTACCGCGATCCTCGAACAGTGACAGGGTCATGATGGCTCCTCCGGCTAATGAGAATACGGAACCGCTGGCTGGCGGCCGGGTTCCAAGCAACATTCACTGAGCTCACGCGCGCACTGGACGGGCGGGCAATGCGCCGCTGGCGCGATGCACCGTGCCTTCGAACTCAACCACGTCGTGCGAGCTGACAATCCGTACGGCCTTCGCATGCTTGCGCTTCAAATCGCGCAGCCGTTGCTGATTGTGCAAACGGGCCGGACGATCCTGTTCCATCATCCATTGATAGAAACGCAGGCCCGGCGTGCAGCGGGGGCGCTCGACATCCATCTCCGCGTGATAGAAATAGGCGTCGCCGGCCTGCAGAACCCAGCTGCCTCCGGTTCGTTCGACGGCGACGCCGGCGTGGCCCAGCGTATGACCCACGAGCGGCACCAGCAATATTTCCGGAGGCACGCCCTGCAGTTCACGCACGCACTCGAAGTCATACCATCGCTCGCCGCTCAGCGCCGGATAGATCACCCATTGATCTCGCCTCGACCACTGCTGGGGTCGATAGCGCATCCGATCGAGCATCGTGCGCTGTGCCTCCGCAACTTCGCGTTCTTTGCTCATCATGTGCACGCGTGCGTGAGGAAAATCATCCAGCCCGCCCGCATGATCGAAATCCAGGTGGGTGAGCACGATGTGCCGGACGTCGCGCGGGTCGTAGCCAAGTGCCGCGATTTGCCGGATGGCGGTGAACTCCTCGCGAAAGTCCGGTGAGAGCAGCGTCAGGAAAAAGCGGCTGAGCCGTGAGCGCGGATCTGCGACGTCCCGGAGGCCGAAGCCAGTGTCGATGAGAACCAGCGTGTTGTTTGCTTCCACGAGCAGGCAGTGACACGCCAGCCGACCGCGCAGGCTGGTCGAATGCCCATCCATGAGCGCGCCGCCTAGAGGACAGGTTGAGATGCAATTCAGATGATGGATGCGCATGGCTGTGCCTTCCGGGACCCGTGCCCGCATGTGCAATGCCGAGCGCAGACAAACGTTCCGTCGCTTGTGAAACGCTCGATCGAAACTAACAAAGGTTAATGCGGCTCGCTTCGCCTTGCTGGCATCTGAAGATTGCCTCGCACGCGAGTAGAAATGAAATCTCGGCCCGAGCGCGAGCTTGCTCGCGGTCGCCGCGTTGATGATCGATTACGTGCTCAACGACGCGACCGAGTTCTCGCTGGGCGTCGGCGGGCTGGTGTCGGCGATTCCAGCGCTGCATCCGTACATGGTCTGCGCGATGGCTGGCGTAGGAATGTAGCCGAACCCTGTCATGCTGCCGGCCGCGACGCGCTGCTGCTGTTTATCTTGCGAGCACAGTGCCGAGCGATTCACGCGCCCATCAGTGAAGTTGTCTCGCGAGTTACAGGCGGAACATCCCGGGCGGGCCATCTGCATTGATTCCGGAGTTGATCAAGCGGCGTTGATACCAGTGTTTGCTATACACGCAGGCGAGCGAAGCATCTGCGGCGCGACTCGCTGTCTGGCTGTCATCGATATTCCTTGGTCTGGACGAAGCGCCGGCACGGGAACCGGGCTTGAGTTGCGCATCTTATGTGAATGCAGAGCACGGCCATACAGGATAGTGTGTTTGTGCGCTCGCGTCAGCGAATCCCGCCGAAGCAAGATCCGAGATGGAGTCATTGTGAGCATCAATGTTCCCGCTGCCGATTGCTGGTCCGTGCCTCGAACGCTTCGAGCCGGTAATGCGCAGCGCGGGTCGCGGGCTGGAGGGTTGGGCCGTCTGCTCGGCGAATGCGCGCCGATGACGGAGTTGTTTCATCGCTTGCAGCGAGTGGCGCCTACCGGAGTCAGTGTGCTGCTCACCGGAGAGAGCGGCACTGGCAAAGAACTGGTCGCGGAGACCATACATTCCCTGAGTGCCGGTCGCGAAGAGCCGTTCGTAGCAGTGAACTGCGGGGCCATTCCTGCGACCCTGGTGGAAGCCGAGCTGTTCGGTTACGAGCGCGGCAGTTTCACCGGGGCGGTTCGCTCGCAAGCAGGTTATTTCGAGCGCGCCGGCCGTGGCACGTTGTTTCTGGATGAAGCAGGCGAGATGCCGCCCGAGATGCAAGTGAAGCTGCTGCGTGCGCTGGAGTCGCGACGTTTCTATCGAGTGGGCGGCGAGCGAGACATTCCATTGCAAGCCAGAGTGATCGCGGCGACCAATCGGCCGCTCTCCGATGCGTTGGCCGAGAACCGCTTCCGGGCCGATTTGTTATATCGGCTCGCGGTATTCCACTTGCACATCCCGCCGCTGCGCCGGCGCGGCGAGGACGTGTATCTGCTGGCGCAATGTTTTCTGGATCGTCTCAACGAAGCCGAAGACTCGAACAAGGGTTTCTCGGTCGACTCGATGCGATATCTGCAGGAGCACAGCTGGCCCGGCAATGTTCGTGAGTTGTACAACACCGTGCAACGCGCGTTCATTCTCGCCGATGACGACGTCGATCTGCGAGGCGCGTCGGAATACGGCGCCGATATCGCCGAGCCCAGTGTAGCGGCGGACTGCGCGGTGACTTTTCGGCAAGGCATGTCGCTCTCTGCCGTCGAGCGCGTGGTGATCGAGGAAACGCTGCGACGCTGCTCTGGAAACAAGACGCGGACCGCGGCCGTGCTCGGCATCAGCGTCAAGACACTTTATAACAAGCTCAACGAGTATCGCGCGCTCGCTTGACCTCAATGCAGCTGCTCGGCCAGCTCGTGGTGCACCTGTTCGATGACAGTGGTCCAGTCGCCGGCGCTGGGCTGACGAAACAGCCGCATCGTGGGATACCACGGCGAGTCGTCGCGGCCGAGCATCCAACGCCAGTCGGGTGCGTAAGGTAGGAGCAGCCATACTGGCAGCCCGAGTGCGCCGGCCAGGTGCGCAGTCATCGTATCCACTGTAATGATGAGATCGAGCAGTTGCATGCGGGCGGCCATTTCCACGATGTCGCGAGAAGCGATCGGCGCAGCCGGCAGCGCACAGGTGGCCGGTGGAAATTGCAGGCTGAACCAGCGTACATCGCTCAGTTTCGTCCAGCGACGCAGCTCGGTCGCGCTCAGCGATCGTTTCGGATCCCATTCACCGGCCGACCAGCACACACCGATGCGCCGGCGCAGCGATGCCCGTTTTGCCGCGGAACCCGGTACATATATATAAGGCATGGGGCCGGGCAGTTCGTCCACATCCAACCGCAATGCATGCGGCAGTTCCATGATCTCGATATCCACATCGTAGTCGAGCCCCGGATCGCCTTCGTGCAGCGGCAGGATCCGATCGATGCCGCGCACGGTTTGTAGCAGCTTCACCAGCGAGGGTTGCACCCACAGCGTGACTTCGGCAGCGCGCAGTCGAGGATGCGCCAGCAGGCGCACGAACTGAAGCGTATCGCCGAGCCCGTGATAACAGCGGACGAAGACGCGTCGGCCGGCTAGCGGCTCGCCGTTCCAGACGAATTGCTCATGCCTGGGCAGATGGCTGCAGATCTCGCCACGTCGGACGCGCTCTCGCAGGACGGCGTCGCTGATGGCCCAGGCCGAACCGAAATCGCCTCGGTTCATTGCTTCGATCCATGCATCCACGGCCGCCTACCATAAGAATGAATGGCCATGGTCGCCTGTGGCCAGGCCAAGGTGCCGCGCGACCGTGGCGCCCATGTCCGCAAAGCTGGCGAGCTGGCCCAATGCATGAGGCCTGGCGCCGCCGTGTTTGAAGTTCGGGCCAAACGCGAGCACCGGTACGCACTCGCGGGTGTGGTCGGAGCCGCTCCAGGTCGGATCGCAGCCGTGATCGCCGGTGACGATGGCCAGGTCGCCGTTGCACAGCTGCTGCAGAAACTCGGGCAGGCGTGCATCGAATGCTTCCAATGCTGCTGCGTAACCCGGTACGTCGCGCCGGTGACCGTACAAGGTGTCGAAGTCGACCAGGTTGACGAACATCAGTCCGCCGTCCGAAAAATGCCTCATCGCATCGAGTGCTTGATCGAGCACTGCGTCGTTGTCCTTGCCCTTCAGCTCGCGTCCGGTCGCCGTGTGACAGAACAGATCGCCGATCTTACCGACCGATATCACTTCGCGTTGGGCGTCCCGGGCGCGGCTCAGCAGAGTTGGGAAGGGCGGCGGCACGCCATAGTCGCGTCGATTCGCAGTTCGCTGATAGCCGGAATGGGTCGTCACGAACGGCCGCGCAATCACTCTGCCGACGCGCATTTCGTCGAGCAGCTCGCGCGCAATCCTGCAGGTCTGGTGCAGACGCTCCAGTCCGAAGTGCTGCTCGTGAGCTGCGATTTGAAACACGCTGTCGGCAGAGGTGTAGCAGATCGGCCAGCCGGTGCGCACATGTTCGTCGCCGAGCTCGTCGATGATCTGGGTGCCGGACGCGTGTTTATTCCCCAGCACGCCGTCGAAGCCGCCGCGCTCACACAGTTTGTCCGTCAGCGATCGTGGGAAGCACGGCTCAGTGCGCGGGAAATAACCCCATTCGAAATCGACGGGACTGCCGGCGATCTCCCAATGGCCGGATTGCGAATCTTTGCCGGTCGACACTTCGGCCGCGGCGCCTGCATAGCCGTGCCGCCACGCGGATGTGTTCAGGCTTGGGGATACGATGCCCGTCGCCGCTCGACAACATTCGCCGATACCGAGGGCAGCGAGATTGGGCAGGTACAAGGGGCCCGATCTGATGCCGCTGCGATCGGCATCGCCCTCGGCGCACCGTTGCGCGATGTGACCCAACGTATCAGAGCCGACATCGCCGTAACGATCGGCGTCCGGTGCTCCGCCCACACCGAGCGAGTCGAGCACAATGATGAATGCACGGGTCATGCGACGGCCACTCTGTTTGTTGAGCGTGCTTCGCTCGGTGCGTAACGCTCGATCATCGACGCGCAGAACTCGGCGAATCGCTCCGGCTCGCGCGGCGCGCTGGTGTGATGGGGCAGGATGCCCAGGTGCTCGGGCGTGAAGCAGAATGTCACGGTGACGTCGAAGTCCTGCAGCGCGGCCATCTGCCGATCGAACCACGCGAGCGCGTTCGGCCGGAAGCTGTCGGCCCATGAGAGGCCGGTACGCAGATGACGCACGCCGAGACGTTTCAGCCAGGTCACTGCATCATCGAGCCGAGGGTCTTCGAAATGGAACCACTGACAGATACCCATCGCAGGCGTGTGCTGCCCGAATCTTTCCAACGCCTGCTTGGGAGTGCCGTCCTCACGCAGCAAGCCCATATAGAAATGTCGGTAATAGGACGAGCCTTCGGCTTCGCGATGCCGCGTCGTTGCGGGCCAGGCGCGTGGTAAGTCGTAAAGGCTGTACCACTGAATGCGCGGCGCTTTGCCCACGAGTAGCGCGGCGGTTCGATCCACGCCCCACGCTTGCACTTCTTCGGCGCCGAAGCTCGAAACGCCGACCTCCGTGACCCAAACAGGCAGATGCGTTGCTGCCTGAACTTCCGCGATCTTCTGCGGCCATTCATCGATGCACCATAGATTCCAGTCGAGCGGAAAGCCGTGGACTGCGACTACATCGACATGCTCGAGCACACCGCGTCCGGCGAGGTTCTGCAGAAAGCCCGGATCGATCGGCGACATGCCGCCGAGCACCCGGGGCAGGCGAGAATTGGTCGAGCGAATGGCCCGACCTGCGAGGCAGGCCATCTGTGCGAACTGCGCCCAACCGGGATCGACCTCCGGATCCCAGTGCGACTTGTTATTCGGCTCATTCCAGATCATCGCGGCTTCGATCATGTGCGCACCTCGATACGAGCGGCTTCACGCGCGACTGGGGTCGGCATGGCGGCCGAACCTGGCGGCGTTTCGCCGAGCATCAGCATCGCGGCTCTATAGCCCTGCAACGTGCCGACATCGACGTAAGCCTCGCCGGCTTTGATGCCGAGTGCTTCACCGCCGCCCGCCAGGTAGGCATTGATCAACGTTCCAAAGAACTCATCGCTTCGATTGCGCCGTTGCCAGAGCTCGTGCAGCTCGTGCAGGACCGCACCCGGCATCTTGAACGCGCCCCAGATCCAGTGCGTGCCGGGATCCGGCTGTTTGACGCGGATCTCGACCACGTGCAGCTGATCGTCCGCCAGCATGACCGCGTCGAATTGCTCCGGCCGTTCTACAGGAAACAGCAGGAACGACAGCTTGTCGTCAGGCAATGCGGCGAGGCCGTGATCTGGAAACCAGATGGTGTCCGGCAAGCCGATAGCGACAGTATCGGTCGGCGCCACGAGAGCGCGCGCACGGAACACGGCATCGCATAGCCCGGCAGGCTGCGGTTGCACGACGTAAGCAAGGTCGGCGCCGCCGAAGTGGCCACCGAAGTACTCCAGAATGTCGGACTTGCCCGCCCCGATGACGAAACAGATCTTGTCGGCGCCGCCTCGGATCATCCGCTCCAGCAGATATTCGCTGACCGCACAAGGCCGCTGCGTGTCGTTCAACATGCGCGAGCCGACTGGCAGCAGTTCCTTCGAGAAGGCCAGTGGTTGAATGCGACTGCCGCGCCCGGCTGCAGGAACGATGCCCCACATGGTCATGGCCTCGCGTCGAAGGTCTGGCCGTAGCTTTGTGCTGACCCCTGCATGGCTTGCGGATGAAATGGCGAGCGAACCTCTTCCAGGTAGTGAATCAGCTGCTTCGCGCGATGCAGGCTGGTGTGCTCATCCAAAGTGCGCTCGCGTGCGGCGCCTCCGATCGCCTGTAGCTCCGCATCGCTCATATCCAGCGCCGCCAGCGTGTCGTCGGCGGTGCGCGCCACCAGCACCTGCTCGCCCGGGGTATAGAAGTCATCCAGGCCGCACCATTCGTCCGAGAGCACCGCGGCTCCACAGGCCGCGGCCTCGAACAATCGGCCCGACGGACACCAGCCCATGCGAGCCATCGGCTCGCGCGTGACGTTCAATGTCAGGCGCGAGGACGAGAAGAACGCCGAATGTTCCTGCGGCGGCAGGTGGTAGACGAAATAGACGTTGTTGCTCCAGGGAAAGTGCTCTGGATACTGCGCGCCGCCGATCAGGAACTTGTCGCGGGGTCGCAGCCGCGCCGGGGCGACGAACAATTCTTCGAGCATGACCTGCCGGTCGGCCGAGTAGGTGCCCAGCCACGACAACATTGCCCGATAGCGCTCCACCGGAGCGACCGGATGATGGACGTCCGGATCGACATGACCGTACAACGCACGGACGTGCTGTGCGCACAGGTCGCTTCGCAATGCCTCCAGCGCGGCGCCGCCGGTGTAGCTCAGTACCAAATCGAAATCGCCGAGACCACGCCAGGGGAGGTAAGGGACTTGCTTGCCGGCGCGCAACGCGTCCAACGTGATCGGCGTGTCGAGGTCGTAGAACACTGCGAGCGGATGCTGGGCGTCGAGGATGGTGTCGGTCGCGGCCTGCGCGTCGAAGCAGTACGACGAGACGACCGCCGTGTCGCACTCAGCAAGCTCGCGACGGGCACGACCTTCGATGGTAGACCAGTCCGAGTACAGCACGAGCTTGCTATCGCCCAGGGCAGGCGGCAGCGAGGGCCAGTCGCGACTGGCGGCGTAGTAGGGCACGTCGCGCTCGAAGAACACGAATTCGTGTCCGAGATTTGCCAATGCCTTGCACAGGCCACGCCACAGCGTGGCATGGCCGTTGCCCCACGAGGAACTGATGGTCAGACCGAAGATCGCGATTTTCATAAAGATGCCCGCTGGTTGATGGCATCGATGCGTGGGCCCCACTCGCTCAGGTGCACGCGGCTGATCGACGCAGGACTGATCGCCAATCGCTGATACGCACCGATTGGCGCTTGCAGCCAGTACAGGAGCGCGGCACGAATCACTTCCGCGTGCGTCACCAGGATCATCGGCCGACCGGGAAAAGCCTCACTCAGTCGGTGCAGATGGCGCAGCACTCGTGCCTGCACGTCCCTGATCCGCTCGCCCGCCGGCGTGGCGGCGCTGTCGCGCTGCTCGTTCCATCGCCGCCAGGCGGGATCCCGGGCGAGCTCGTCGAATGTTTGTCCCGACCAGTGGCCAAAGTCCAGTTCGTCGATATCGCAAGCCGTCACGAGCTCGCACTGACTGCGCGCTGCAATCGCCGCCGCAGTTTGTTGAGCGCGACGTCGCGGGCTCACCACAAGCAATGTTTCCGAAGTTGGCGCGAGCACGCATGCCATTGCTTCTGCTTCCCGGACTCCGATGGCGGCGAGCGGCGCGTCGATCGTGCGTCCGAGCAACATCTCATCCATGCGCTCGCACGTGGCGTGGCGCACGAACACGAGATCGTTGGTCATGAGCTTGATCCTGAGTGGCCTTGCCGGCGATGAAGTCGAGCGTCAGCTGGCGCGCAACATGATCGGTGAACTGCTGAGGCGGCGATTTCATGAAATAGCTCGACGGCCCCGTCAGTGCGCCGCCTACGCGGCGATCCAGCGCAAGCTGCGCACAGCGCACGGCGTCGATCACCACGCCCGCGGAGTTCGGCGAGTCCCACACTTCGAGCTTCAACTCGATATTCAGCGGCGAGCCGCCGAATGCCGTGCCTTCCATACGAATGTAGGCCCACTTCCTATCGCTCAACCACTCGACATGGTCGCTCGGGCCGACATGGATGTTGTCCGGCGCCACGTCGATCTGACTGGTGACCGAGCGTGTCTTGGACAGCTTCTTCGACACCAGCCGCTCCCGCTCCAGCATGTTCTTGAAGTCGGCGTTGCCGCCGAAGTTGAGCTGATAGGTGTGATCCAGGCTCACGCCGCGCTCGCGGAACAAATTGGCCAGCGCACGGTGCACGATGGTCGCGCCGACCTGGCTCTTGATGTCATCGCCGACCAGGGGCAGGCGCGCCACTTCGAAACGGCGCCGCCAGTCGGCGTCCGATGCGATGAACACTGGAATGCAATTGACGAACGCGCATCCGGCTTCGAGCGCGCGCAACGCATACCATTCGGTCGCACGCTGCGAGCCGACGGGAAGATAAGAGACCAGGATCTGCGTACCGCTGTCCCGCAGGATCTTTACAACATCGGCTTCCGCTGCCTCCGACTCGATCAGCTCGTCTTCCAGATAGATGCCGATGCCGTCGAGTGTGCGGCCTCGCGCGACCTTGACGCCCAACGCAGGCAGCGGAGCGAATACGCGCGTGTTGTTGGGCGGGGCGAGCAACGCTTCGGAGAGGTCTTTGCCGACTTTGGGTGCGGTGATATCGAATGCCGAAGTAATTCGGATGTCACGCACGTGGTACGGGCCGACCCTTGCGTGCATCAAACCGGGAATGACCGCGTCATCGTCGGCATCGTGGTAGTAGTGCAAGCCTTGCACGAAGGATGATGCGCAGTTGCCGGCGCCGACGATGCCAACATTCACTGTCTCAGCGTTCAATGCCGTCTCCCGCGAAGTGAGCCTGTCGCGAACGCTGATGCACGAATCATGCAAGGCTTCAGATCAATAAAAAAAGCGCCGGTCGATGGGTCCAGGCGTGTAGTCGCTCCGTAGCTATGTAACTTTTTTTCCCGGTCGGCGGTCTGCTGCCCGCTTTTTCGCCGCGTGTAACGCTGCCGCAGCGGCGGCACGCTTGTTGCTACTTACCTTCGGGGCGGCTCGCCATCGTGAGTCATCACCGACAGCTTTCGAGGAACTCCCAGTGGGCAAGCTATGGACATCGGATGAAACCATCCAATTCTCCGGGCGCAGCGGCAATGGACGCTGGTCCAGCGACGCACTGGTGCTGGTGACTGGAGGCGCGGGTTTCATCGGTTCGCACGTGGCCAATCTGCTCGCCGAAAGCGGCTCGCGCGTGCGCGTGATCGATGCGCTCGACGCCCAAGTTCACGGCGAGGAGCCCGGCTTTCCGGCTCATCTGCACGCCGACGTCGAGCGCGTCGAAGGCGATATTCGCGACCGCGATGCTTTGTGTGCAGCGCTGCAGGGCGCTACGCACGTTTGTCATCTGGCCGCCGCGGTCGGCGTCGGTCAAAGCATGTATGAGATCGAACGCTACGTCGATATCAACAATCGTGGCACCGCCTTGTTGCTGGAAACGTTGATGGATCGTCCGCTGCAACGATTGGTGGTGGCTTCGAGCATGAGCGTGTATGGCGAAGGGCTGTACCGGCAGCCGGGCGGTAACGGCTCACAGTATTGCGAGCCGCAGCTGCGATCGCGACAGCAGCTGAGCGAAGGCCGTTGGGAGATCGAAACTGTCGATGGCAAGCTCGAGCCGGTGGCGACTCCGGAAACCAAGCACGTGGCGCCGGCATCGGTGTACGCATTGTCGAAATACGATCAGGAGCAGATGTGCCTGATGTTCGGATCCGCTTATGGCGTACCGACCGTGGCATTGCGCTTCTTCAACGCTTACGGCCCCCATCAGGCGCTGTCGAATCCTTACACCGGCGTGCTCGCGATCTTCGCGTCGCGCTGTATCAATGGCAATCCGCCGCTGATCTTCGAGGACGGCATGCAACGGCGCGACTTCGTCAGCGTGCGTGATGTCGCCCGTGCGTGTCAGTTGGCGCTCACTACGCCGGCGCTCGGCGAGACTTTCAACATTGGTTCGGGCGAGCCGCGCACGGTGCTGGAAGTTGCCAATAGCGTCATCGACGCGGTGAATGCGCCGGTCGATCCGCGGGTCACGGGCAAATACCGTATCGGCGACATCAGGCACTGCTTTGCAGATATCTCGAAGGCGGAGCAACTGCTGGGTTACCAGCCGCAAGTGAAGTTCGAGGACGGCCTGGTGGAATTGGCCGAATGGCTGGCGAGCACTTCGGCGAACGACAACTTCATGCGCGCCAGCGCCGAGCTCGATCGCAGAGGGCTGACGCTGTGATCGCTGCAGCGAAGAGCCGGCAGCACTGCAGCGTCCTGATCACCGGCGGCGCCGGCTTCGTCGGCGTGAATCTCGCGGCGGATCTGCTGGCCAACGGCGAGCGCGTGCGCATCCTCGATTCGCTGGCGCGTGCCGGCAGCGAGCGAAACATCGCGTGGCTGCGGCACCACCACCCCGACCAGGTCGACTTTATCGAAGCCGATGTGAGAAATCCCCAGGCAGTGGCTGCCGCGATGAGGGGAATCGAGCATGTCGTCCATCTGGCGGCCCAGGTGGCTGTCACCAGCAGCCTGGCCGATCCGCCATTCGATTTCGACGTGAATGCGTTCGGCACATTGAATGTTCTCGAGGCGGCAAGACGCGCCAGCCGCGCGCCATCCTTGATATTCACGTCGACCAACAAAGTGTACGGCGCACTCGATGACCTGAGAGTTCGAGCCGACGGGCAACGTTACATGCCGACGACTTTGCGCGTGCGCTCGCACGGCATCGACGAATCGCGCGGGCTCGATTTTCACAGCCCCTATGGCTGTTCGAAGGGCGCGGCCGAGCAGTACGTGCTGGATTATTCACGCAGCTTCGGCCTGCGCACCACGGTGTTCCGCATGAGCTGCATCTACGGGCCCCATCAGCACGGCAACGAAGATCAGGGCTGGGTGGCCCACATGGTCCGCAGCGCTCTGGCGGGTACGCCGATCACGATCTATGGCAACGGCAAACAAGTTCGCGATGTGTTGTTCGTCGATGACCTCGTCAATGCCTTCCGGCGCGCGCGACACGAGATCGATCGTCTGTCGGGGCGAGCGTTCAACATCGGCGGTGGGCCGGGCAACAGTGTGAGCTTGCTGGAGCTGATCCGGCAGTTGGAACAATCACTGAAACGACGCGTCGAGCTGCGTTTCGAGCGCTGGCGCGTCGGCGACCAGCGTTACTACGTCTCCGACACCGGGCGATTCCAGGCGGCGACCGGCTGGCGGGCGCGCACTGCGGTGACCGAAGGCGTCGAGGCTTTGTGCGATTGGCTCACTGCCTCCGAGCTGCTCCCTGCGCAGCGGCGTCGGACCGCGCAGACGAGCGTGCAGGAACTGGGCGCTCCCGGTTGATTTCAAGGTAATCGCATGAGCGATGTGCAGCACGCAGCCAGGTTGATTCGGCCCATGACCACGCGGATCAGCGAGGTGAGGGTGCCCGAGCCCGGCGCGAACGAAGTGCGTGTCATGCTGGAGGGCTGCGGCATCTGTGCTTCCAACCTGCCGGTGTGGGAAGGACGTGAGTGGTTCAAATATCCGCTCGAAGCCGGATCGCCGGGACACGAGGGCTGGGGCATCGTCGATGCAGTCGGCGCAGGCGTCGAGGATCTCGAAGCAGGGCAGCGAGTGGCGTTGATGTCCGGCCACGCATATGCCGAGTACGACATCGCTTCGCGTAACTGTGTCGTGGCCTTGCCGGAGGAGCTGGACGACGAACCGTTCCCCGGCGAGCCGTTCGGCTGCGTGATGAATATTTTCGAGCGCAGCGACATTCACGCCGGGCAGACAGTCGCGGTCGTGGGCGGTGGTTTCATCGGCTTGCTGTTGACGCAGCTGGCGTCCGACGCCGGTGCGCACGTCGTGGTGCTGTCGCACCGTGAGTGGGCGCTGCAGCTCGCGTTGACGATGGAGGCGGAGGACATCATCGCCACCAAAGACGACGGTCACGACGCCGAGCGGGCCATGCAGCTCACCAGCAACCGGGGCTTCGATCGAGTAATCGAGGTGTCGGGGGTGCAATCCGGTCTCGATCTCGCCAGCGATATTGCGGGCGAGCGCGCCCGTCTCATCATCGCCGGCTATCACCAGGACGGGCCTCGCCAGGTCAATATGCAGCAGTGGAACTGGCGCGGCCTGGATGTCATCAACGCGCACGAGCGTTCGATGGACCGCTATGTCCTGGGTGTGCAGAAGGCGATCCAAGCTGCGTTGGAAGGCCGGCTCGATCCGTTCCCGTTATTGACGCACACCGTATCGCTCGGCTCGCTCGACCTTGGCTTCAAGCTGATGCGGGAGCGGCCCGACGGATTCGTCAAAGCGCTGCTGCTCAACGAGGTCGACTCGTGAGCGCGCGATTGCAAGTGCCCGCCAAATCGCCGAGCTCGGCGCGACTTGCTCTTGCCCGGCCGCGGATTGGGTTCGTCGGCCTCGGATGGATCGGACGCAAGCGACTCGACGCGTTGACTGCCGACAGCCGTGCAGACTTCGAAGTCGCCGCTCTGGTCGATAGCGATGCCGATCGACTGCGCGCGGCCGCTGCGGCTCATCCAGAAGCGTCAGTTGGGTCTGCCATCGATGCGTTGCTCGACGAAGGTCTGGACGCGGTCGTGATTGCGACACCGAACGGTTTGCACGCCAATCAAGCCGTCGCTTGCCTGGAGCGCGGCATGGCGGTGTTCTGTCAGAAACCGCTCGCAACCACATTGAGCGATGTGCAACGAGTGCTCTCGGCGGCTCGTGCTGCCGATCGTTTACTCGGCATCGACTTCTGCTATCGCCACATCACCGGCATGGAAGTGTTGCGGCGTCGGCTGTCGTCAGGCGCGCTCGGTGACGTCATCGCGGTCAGTCTGGTTTTCCACAATGCCTACGGGCCCGATAAGTCCTGGTGCAGGAGTCCCGCGCTGGCCGGTGGCGGTTGTTTGCTGGACCTCGGCGTGCACTTGCTCGATCTGGCGCTATGGGTGCAAGGCATGCCGCCCACGGAGCGGGTGCGCAGCCGACTGTTTGCTCATGGGCAGCCAGTGCAAGGTCGTGCGGGGGAGCTGGAAGATCTTGCTTACGCCGAGTTCATCCAGGCGAACGGTGCGATCGTGCGGCTGTGCTGCTCCTGGTATGCGCACATCGGTCAGCCGGCCCAGATTCGGATGGAGATCGCCGGCACGCGCGGTGGTGCTTCATGGCGCAATATCGATGGCTCTTTCTATGACTTCGACGTTTGTTTGTTTCAAGGAACGCAGCGCGAGCAACTCGGGACGTCGAGGGACGATTGGGGGACTCGGGCGTTGCGTGCGTGGCTGCGGCAGTTGCAGGCGAGCAATCGCTTCGACGCCGAAGCCGAAAACATCGTTCGCAGTGCCGCCCTCATCGAGGAGGTCTATCGGGCATGAAGCTCCTGATGACAGCCGATGCGGTGGGCGGAGTATGGACGTATGCGCTCGATCTGTGCTCGGCTTTGTCAGGAAGCGGCGTCGACGTCGTGCTGGCGACCATGGGGCCGCGTCCGAGCGGAGAGCAACGCGCGGCCGCCGCAGCGCTGTGCAACGTACAACTCGTGGAGTCGGACTATCGACTGGAATGGATGGGCGCTGCCTGGGCCGATGTCGATGCGGCGGGCAAATGGCTGCTCGATCTCGCTGCCTCGAATGCCGTGGATGTCATCCACATCAATGGATACTCGCACGCAGCGCTGCCATGGAGACAACCTGTCGTTTGCGTGGCGCACTCGTGCGTATGGACCTGGTGGCAAGCCGTATATGGCAACTCGCCGCCGGAACGGTGGAACGAATATCGCGGCCGTGTCGCCACCGGGCTGAACAGCGCCGATATCGTTATTGCTCCGACCGCAGCGTTCCTCGAACAGCTCGGTGCGTGCTATGCGTTTACGCCGCCAACACGCGTGATCAGAAACGGACGAGCGCCGGCAGCTTCCAGTTGCAACGTCCCACGTGAGCCCATTGTGTTGGCCTGCGGGCGGCCCTGGGATGCTTCGAAGAACATCCGCGTTCTCGACGATGCCTCACGAAACGCCCGTTGGAGCGCATATGTGATCGGCAGCGTTACAGGACCCGATGGTCAGACGTTTAAACCCTCGGCAGTCCGGGCTGTCGGTGCGCAACCAAGTCGCGAAGTTCACAAGTGGATGCATCGGGCGAGCATCTTCGTACATCCGGCACTTTACGAGCCGTTCGGCTTGGTCGTGGTCGAGGCGGCAAGCGCCGGGTGCGCGCTCGTGCTCGCTGACATCCCGACGCTGCGCGAGCTATGGAATGGCGCCGCCGAGTTCTTCAAACCGCGCAATGCTCGCAGTCTGCGCGGGAAGTTGGACGCGCTCCTTGCCGATTCAGAGCGCCGACAGGAACTGTCAACGGCGGCCAGGAGGCGAGCAAAGGACTACAGCATCGAGTCCACCGCGGCGGAATACATGGAAACGTATCGAGCGCTCCTTGGTAATCATGGGGAGCGAACCGCCGCATGAAGTTCGTCCTGTTCTACCACTCGCTGATCTCAGATTGGAATCACGGCAACGCGCACTTCCTGCGCGGCATCGTTAGCGAACTGCTCTACCGCGGACATGCCGTCGACGTCTACGAGCCGGAGTCGGGGTGGAGCTTGACGAATCTGCTCAACGAGCGGGGCGAGGCTGCGCTCGCCGATTTTTACGTGACCTTTCCCGAGCTGAGCAGCAAGTCGTTCGACGCTGCGAGTCTGGATGTGGATGCGGCGCTGGAGGGAGCCGATGTGGTCATCGTTCACGAGTGGAACGAGCCTGCATTGATCCAGCGAATCGGAGCGAGCGCCAGACGGCAGGGCTGCACTGCCCTGTTCCACGACACCCATCATCGCAGCGTCACCGACGCGTCGACGATGGCGGAGCTGGATCTGCGTCACTACGACGGCGTGCTCGCGTTTGGTCAGGCGGTCGCGGAGCAGTACACACGTCACGGCTGGGCCGCACAGAGCTGGGTGTGGCACGAAGCCGCCGATCTGCGCCGTTTCGCTCCGTTGCCTGTTACCGATCAGCGGGCGGATCTGGTCTGGATCGGTAACTGGGGCGATGACGAGCGTAGCGCCGAGCTGCACGAGCATCTGATCGAGCCGACGCGACGGCTGCGCTTGAAAGCAGCAGTGCACGGCGTCCGCTATCCCGAGCATGCGCTGCAGACTCTGCGCGAGGCCGGCATCGCGTACCGAGGCTGGTTGCCGAACCATCGGGTGCCGGAAGTGTTCGCTCGTCATCGGTGCACCGTGCACGTGCCTCGGCAGACATATGCCCGACAACTGCACGGCATTCCGACGATCCGCATGTTCGAAGCCTTGGCGTGTGGCATTCCGTTGGTCAGTGCGCCATGGCGCGACTCCGAGAATCTGTTCCGGCCGGGCGTCGATTATCTGGTGGCGGCCGATGGCAACGAGATGGAACGTCATCTGCGCGCCATTCTCAATGACGCAGAACTCGCGGCAAGCCTGGCCCGCCATGGATTGGAAACGATTCTGGCTCGGCATTCCTGCGCGCATCGAGTCGATGAGCTGTTGAATATCTTGACGACGCGGCAGACAGCTGCCTTGCCGCGCTCGGTGGCAGGAGGACTGTCATGACCGCGAAAGTAACATTGGCCATGTTCGGCTCGAGCTTGGTGTCGGCGTACTGGAACGGCGCGGCGACCTATTATCGCGGCATGATCCGCGCCCTGGATGGTTGCGGATTCGATATAACTTTCTACGAGCCGGACGCCTTCGATCGCCAGCAGCATCGAGACATGCCCGACCCGAGCTGGGCCAAGGTGGTGATTTATCCTGCCACGCCCGATGGTTTGCAGTCCGCGCTCGAACAGGCTCGAGACGCTGACATTATCGTGAAGGCCAGTGGCGTCGGTGTGTTCGATGAGGAATTGGAAGCCGAGGTGCCGCAACTACGGCGTGCTTCGAATCTGACAGTTTTCTGGGATGTCGATGCCCCGGCTACGTTGCAGCGCATGCGGGCGGATGGGTCGGATCCGTTTCGATCGCAAGTGCCCAGATATGATCTGGTGCTGACCTACGGCGGCGGACCGCCCGTGGTCGCAGAATATTCGAACTTTGGGGCGCGCCACTGCGTTCCTATTTACAACGCGCTTGATCCGATGACCCATCATCCAGTGCAGCCGGACCCGAGATTCAGCGGCGCGTTGGGATTTCTCGGCAACCGGTTGCCCGACCGCGAGGCCCGCGTGCGTGAGTTCTTTTTAAAGCCTGCCGCCTTGCTGCGTGATAAGAAATTCTTGCTGGGCGGTTCGGGTTGGGAACGCAACGTCGCGTTGACCGACAACGTCAGTTACGTGGGCCACGTCTATACACGCGACCACAACGCTTTCAATTGCTCCACGCTCGCCGTGCTCAACATCAATCGCGACAGTATGGCGCAGGTCGGCTACTCACCGCCGACCCGTGTATTCGAAGCGGCCGGCGCGGGCGCTTGTTTGATCTGCGATGCCTGGGAGGGACTGGAGCAGTTTCTCGAGCCGGGCAGGGAAGTCTTGCGTGTCGAAAGTGGCGAGGAAGTGGCGAGAGCTTTGCCTGCTCTGACGGCACGCAAAGCCAAGCGCATTGGAGAGCGTGCCAGGCAGCATCTGTTGAGTGAGCACACCTACGGGCATCGCGCGATTGAGGTCAAGAGATTGCTGGTGGAGCAGTTATCCCGTCGCGCCGTGCCGGCCAGATACGACGAGGAGGTGCACCGTGCGGCGCTCTGACGAAATCATATTCATCGGCCTGTCCATCACCTCATCGTGGGGCAACGGGCACGCCTCTACCTATCGTTCCTTGATTCGCGGCCTGCATCGGCTCGGTCACAAGGTCATGTTCCTCGAGCGGGATCAGCCGTGGTACGCAAGCAATCGCGATGCGCCCATCCTGCCTTATTGTCAGTCGCGGCTGTATGTGGACGTGGATGAGTTGTGCGCCAGATACACTCCGCGGCTGCGTGCCGCTGCTGCAGTGATCGTCGGCTCTTATGTCGATGAGGGTCGGCAGGTTTGCGATTGGGTGCTCGATCACGCGACCGGCGTCAAGGCGTTCTACGACATCGACACGCCCGTGACAGTGGCGCGACTGCAGGACGACAGCTGCGAGTATCTGCGCGCTTCGCAGGTTCCGGAGTTCGATGTGATGTTGAGCTTCACGGGCGGTCCCATCCTCGGGCGCCTGGAACGAGATTTCGGCGCGAGGTCGGCGCGACCGCTGTATTGCAGTGTGGACGTCGATCAGTATCAGCCCACCGGCTCGCATCGTGACATCGAGCTCGGCTACCTGGGCACCTACAGCGAGGACCGGCAGCCGGCGCTGGAAACATTGTTGAACGAGCCGGCGCGTCGCTTGCCGAAGCGGCGCTTCGCCGTGGTCGGCGCCCAGTATCCGGAGCACCTGGTATGGCCGAAGAATGTACAGCGCGTGGATCACATGGCTCCCGGCTCGCACGCACAGTTCTACGGCCGGCAGCGATTCACCTTGAATCTCACGCGAGCCGACATGCGCAAGGCGGGATACTCGCCGAGCGTGCGGTTGTTCGAAGCGGCGGCTTGCGGCACGCCCATCATTTCGGATGAGTGGGTCGGGATCGATGAATTGCTGGAACCAGGCAAGGAAGTCCTGCTGGCGGATTCCACGCGGAACGTCACTGAAATCCTGGAGAACGTGAGCGATGCCGAGGCCGAGCAGATCGCCGCAGCCGCGCGCGAGCGCATCTGTGCCGAACACAGCAGCGTGCACCGTGCCGAGGAGCTGGAAAGTTATCTGAACGCTGCGCGTGAGTCTGCTGTTCGCAAGCCGCTGGCAGCGGTCGCCGGAGCATCTGCCGAGCGCGCTGTCGCTGCGCATTGAGGGCTAGGCTATGGCGTTGCAAAGCTCGATGCGCGAGCAGATCGCAGGCCTGGGGCCGTGGTTCCACAATCTGCACTTGCCCGACGGCACACAGACTTCTCCCGATCATCCGTTCGGCGACTTTCCCAGTTTCAAATGGCAACACGTCGCGGCCGCAGTCCCGGAGGATCTGTCGGGATGGTCGGTGCTCGATATCGGCTGCAATGCCGGGTTCTACAGCTTCGAGCTGGCCAGGCGCGGTGCGCACGTGATGGGTGTCGATGTCGAACCGCTCTATGTACGCCAGGCGTGTTGGGCCGCTCGTGAGTTCGATTTCAAAGACCAGGTCGAGTTCGTCGAGGGCGATGTTTATGGGCTGCTCGGCTCGGATCGTCGCTACGACCTGGTGTGGTTCACCGGCGTGTTCTACCACTTGCGCTACCCGACGCTGGCGCTGGATCTGGTGCGGCGGGCTACGCAGCGACTCATGGTGTTTCAAAGCATGACCATGCCCGGCCCGGCGCGGGACGTGGCGCCGCCGGATGTGCCGTTGCATCGGCGCGAGCTGATGCTCGAGGAAGGATGGCCCAAGATGGCGTTCGTCGAGCATCGCGTTGCCGACGACGACAGCAACTGGTGGGTGCCCAACGCCAGTTGCGTCGAGGCGCTGCTGCGTTCGGCCGGTTTCGAAGTGCTGGCCCGGCCCGAGCACGAGTTCTATGTTTGCAAGCCGGTGCGAGTGCCGGAGGGATCCAGTCGCGACCTGGCGCGGATTACAACGATTTCAACAGCCCATGGCTGTAACGGTCCTTGATCAGACCTTCGCCCTCCAGGTGCAGGTAACCCGGATCGAACATCGCCAGCGCGCGCAGGCCGGCCAAGTCATGGATGACCAGCGACTTGCTGCTCATCGACACCAGCCCGACCCGACGCAGCTCTTTCAACGTGCGATTGACGTGCACGGTCGAGAGCGCGACGGTATCCGCCAGCTCCGATTGCGTGACCGGCAACTCGCAGCCTTCCGGCGTCGCAAGCCCGACCGCTTGCATCCGCACGTAGACTTCGCAGAACAAGTGAGCGACCCGCTCCAACGCCGTGCGTTGACCGATGCTGACCAGCCATTGGCGTCCGATCGCTTCTTCCACCAGCGTGTTCCACCAGAACGCTCGCGTCAGACGCGGATGGTGAGAAGTGATGTTCAGAACCGCCTCGCGCGGCAGCGTGGTCACCGAGGAAGGGGCCAGCGTGCTGATGGTATGGTCCATCTTCTTCAGAATGAACACACGCGCATCGCACATGTCGCCCGGCAGGAAGTAGCCGATGATCTGACGCCGTCCATCGGGCAGCATCTTGTGCCGGCAGGCAAAGCCCGAAACGATCACGGAAACGCCGTGGGCATGCTCGCCTTCACGGATCAGGTCTTCGTGCGAGCCGTAGCTGCGCACCGGCCCCGCCGCTTCGTGCAGGGCGACTTTCTCTTCCTCCGTCAGCTCCGCGAAGTTCTCGAGTTTGCGGATCAACAGGTGAATGAGAGTGGATTCAGGCATGAACGAAGCCACCATCAACTTTCTTGCAGCGCTGGTTGTCGGCGCGCGCCAGCGGACTGTACTGCTTGCAGCAACGCGCGCAGGTTCACCGGCTTTTCCAGCCGGATGTAGCCGCTGAATTCACCGGGCAATACCGAGACGTCGTAGCCGGTCGCAAAAATCGCCGGCGTGCCCCGCTGACGCAGCTCCTGCGCGAGACCGAACGCGAGATCGCCTTGCAGATTGATGTCCAGCACGGCGCAATCGATCTCGCGACTCTTGACCAGTTGCAGGCCGTGCTCGACGTCGGGCGCCGGGCCAACGATCTGCGCACCGTGCTCGCGTAACGTGGAGCAGATCTCTTCGGCGATGAAATAGTCATCCTCGACTACCAGCACGCGGAGTCCGGCGAGCGACAGCTGGTTGTCGCCTTTGGGGTTGGGCCTCATAGCGGTGTCCGGTCGGCGTGGACAGAGGTGCGCTCGTTGATCGGTAAATGAATCTCGCATTGCGCGCCGCCGTCGTTAAGTGTGTAGCGCGTGACCGCGCCGAGCTCATAGGGCAGCACGCGCTCGATCAACTCACTGCCGAAACCGCGTCGACGCGATTGCGTCTGCGGGATGTGTACGTTCGATTCTACCCAGGACCAGCGCAACGTCGGCGCCGGAGCCGTGTCGATGTTCCAGCTCACTGCGAGCCGACCCTCGGGAACGGTGAATGCGCCGAACTTGAGCGCATTGGTGGTGAGCTCGTGCAGTGTCAAAGCGATCGTTTCGGCGGCGCGGCGCGCCAGGCGCCACGACGGCCCGGCGATGCTGAACTGATTGTCCCGAACGGCGTTTGCGCTCAGTTCGGCGCGGATCAAGTCTTCCAGCTCCGGACCGGAATGCCGATCGACGTTCATCGCGCCTTGGGTGCGGGCCAGCGCGCTGATGCGCGCCTCGAGGTGTGACGCGAGGTCCTCTGATGAGTCGGAGGTCTGCCCTGAACGGCGGATGATGGAGCGCACGGTGGCGAGCACATTACGCGCACGATGCTCGATCTCGGCAAGTTGCGATTGCTGTTCGAGCCGGCTCTCCCGTAGCTGACGTTCGTGTTGCTGAGCCCGTAGCGCGAGGCAACTGGTCCATGCCAGCCCCGGTAACAACGTCAGCTGCGCGGAGGTCGGCGTCAGGCCATCGCGCCAGAAGAACGCCAATCCGAGATAACCGGAGTCGGCGCCCACCGGCACAGTCAGCAAGGTTTCCGCCCGCAAGCGCTGGCCGGAGGGCAATTCCACTTCCATGGAAGGACGGTGCTGCATGATGGCTTCACCGGCCGCTACCGCGCCTGTGATCAAACGTTGCAGGGCGGAGCCGCCATTCAGCGTGCTCACGGTGCCGCGCTCAGGTATGGATATCACGCAATGAGTTTGATGGTTAGGCACGGCACAAAGTCCAGCGGCATTCGCCAGTTCCTGCGCGGCGGTCGCGGTCGCGTGTAAGACCGCATCGACGCCATGAGCGGAGGCAATGCGCTTGAGCCCGCTGTTCAGACGACGGGAGAGATCGAACTCCGGACTATCTGACGTCATGACAGGATCTCTGGCTGCGCATCCGCAAAAGAGGCAACACGGTGAGCGCGGCCGGGCAGGTTTGCCACTAAACGGCTCAGCCGCCGATTTGGTCCCATCGATGTTATTAACCTGTGTTAATGCTCGGAGGCTCTTGTGATTGCGACCGGAGCCGTGCATTGCGCGCGGCAGCGCACAGTATCCACGATCGCCGTGCTCTCAATCACATAAGTAAATCGACCACGCGCGGGAGATCGCGTCCTTGTAAATGCGACCGTATTCGACGCCGCCTCGCATGCGGTAAGCGCAGCTGAGGAACTTTGTGGGTGCGTCGGACTTTGCGTCCTCGCAACAGGCGCACGGAGACGAGGATGGGAAACAAAGCTGGCGTTGTTTGTTTGGGAATGTTCGCCAGCGTGTTGTCGCCGTCCCTGGGTGCTCAGCAGGGACAATTGACCGATGTTTCTATCCAGGGGTTCGTCTATGAGCCGCGACGTTTGCCTGCCACCGATGCACGCATCCAGTCGTTGACGGTGCCGCAAGGTTTTCATCTGCAGCGTTTCGCCGAAGGCCTCGACAATCCTCGCATGCTGGCGGTCGCCGATGACGGCGCCGTGTATGTAACTCAGCGCACACCGGGGAATCTGGTGATGCTGCGTGATACGGACAACGATGGTATCGCCGATATTCAGAAGATCGTGCTCCGTCAGCGCGATCTGCACGGCATCGCGATCCGCGGCAGGGAAATTTTTCTAACGGACATCAAAACGATCTATGCGGCGGACATTCTTGCCGATGGTCGCATCGGCGAGCGCCGTATTGTCAGCGCCCGCCTGCCCGATGGTGGCCAGCATCCGAATCGCACGCTGGCGTTCAGTCCGCAGGGCGATCTCTTTGTCAGCGTCGGCTCGACATGTAACGAATGCCGGGAGCCGAACCCTCAGCACGCAACTTTACAGCGAGTCACCGACGATGCAGCTCGGCGCTCACGGCCGGACCAACCTGCGCCGCGTGAGATATATGCCAGCGGACTGCGCAACTCGCTGGGCTTCGGCTGGCATCCGGACTCGGGTCGCTTGTACGCCTTCGACAACGGCATCGACTGGCTGGGCAACGATGAGCAGAGCGAGGAGCTGAATGAGCTGACCGAAGCCGGGCAACGCTTCGGCTGGCCGTATGTCTATGACGACGACCAGATCAATCCGCACACCGAGCCGCTCGAGACATCGTCGGAGCAGTGGGCCGGGATGAGCGAAGAGCCCGTCGGCATGTATGCGGCGCACGCCGCACCGATGCAGATGACTTTTTACACGGGCTCGCAGTTTCCGACCGAATATCGCAACGATGCGTTCGTCGCGATGCGCGGCTCCTGGAATCGCAAGCCGCCGCATGGCTATGAAGTGGTGCGCGTGAGGTTCGACGCGAGTGGCGGCTTCACGGCGTTCGAGCCATTCGTCACCGGCTTCATTCAACCGGTCGCCGGCGGGCATGGCTTCTTCGGCCGACCGGTGGGCGTGACATCGGCCAAGGACGGCGCGCTGCTGTTTACCGATGACACGAACAACATGATCTACCGCGTGGCGGCGGCTGGCGCAGCTGCGAGCGCCGACCCGCAGGTGATTGCAAAGGACATCTTCGACGCACCGGCGACCATCGCCGTGTCCTCCTCGGCCATTCCGGCCGGCGGTGTGATCGATGTGAAATACACCGATTACGGGCGGGGCATCTCGCCTCCGCTGCGATGGTCATCGCTGCCATCGGGCACGCAGTCGCTGGTGTTGATGATGGAAGATCCCGATGCGGTCGCGCCATTGCCGTTCGTGCACTGGACGATGATCAACCTGCCGCCGTCGCTGAGCGCGTTGCCGGCAAATGTGTCAAAGGCGTTCGCGCCGCTGCGCGGGCAACCGGCGCGACAGGGCAGCAATTCGAAAAGCGAGCGCGGCTATTTCGGCCCGCGCCCGCCGGCAGGCGATCCGCCGCACCGCTATCACTTCCAGATCTTTGCGCTCGACACCAAGCTCGATCTGCCGGACGGATTCAATCGTCACGCGCTGTTGGACGCCATGCGCGGCCATGTGCTGGCCAACGGCGAGCTGATCGGAACGTTTCAAGCGCCGCAATAACCAGCGAGGAATCTAGTAATCATGCAAGCACCTGCTGCAGGGAGCCGGCCCATGCGAAAATCCAAGATCCTGGTCTGCCTGGCGACGATGGGAGTCATTGCAGGCGGGGGCACGCTCGCCGACCCGCTGCCGCCCGACGCCACCTATCGTCCTTTGCCAACGTTGCCGCTGGATGTAGTCCGGCGAAACGATGAGGGCGCCAAGCCCGCCGTGCAGCGACGTCAGCAGAGCCTGTTCAACGAACGCTACGACATGGCCGATCGGCCGATGCAGGGCGTGAAGATGTCTGGCGGGCGTAAAGGTGTGCAGGACGGCGTGCGCGTGAAGCTGCGCTCGGGCGCCACTTGGGATTCGCTCGCCAACATGACGCCCGACGATATCAAGGCGAAAGGTTTGTTTCCCGCCGGCTTCATGCCGCTGCCGCACGTCAAGCAACTGACCGGCGGGCAGGTGTTCCCGGAGAACCAGATCAAGGCGATCGGCGACGCCGAAGACCGTAATCTCAAACGCTTCGACGTCGATTTCGATCTACCCGATCACATGACGCCGGAATTTCCGGCGCCGATCTTCCTCATCAACCGGCCGGACCTGGGCGATATCAGCGGCGGCCAGCTGCTGACCATTCGCAATTACTACGCGAAGGTGGTCGGCATTCTGACGCCGGTGCAGATCGAAGGTCTGCGTCTGCTGCTCACGCCATTTCCGCAGGAGGAGTTCAACCAAACGGAGGATCGCAAGGTCGCCGAACAGAGCGACGGCGTGGCGTGCCTGGATTGTCACGCCAACTTTCACACCAACGCCGCATTTCACCTGACGCCGGACGTGCGTCCGCAGGTCGCGCGCTTCCGTCTCGATACCACCAGCCTGCGTGGCATGTTCAATCAACAGATCCACGGCTCGAAGCGTTCGCTGCGCTCGGTGGAAGACTTCACCGAGTTCGAGCAGCGCACTGCCTACTTCAACGGCGATCACGTCAGCGCCACGCGCAAGGGCGTGCACCTGCCGGATCGCCCCAATCAGGTCGCGATGATGGCGCAGATGCAGAACATGATCGACTTCCCGCCGGCGCCGAAACTCGACCCGCTGGGGCGGCTCGATCCGAGCAAGGCCAGTGCGAAGGAGTTGGCTGGCGAGAAAATCTTCATGGAGAAAGGCAAGTGCGCCACTTGCCACATTCCTCAAGAGGCGTTCATGGATCACCAGATGCACGACCTGAAGGCGGAGCGCTTCTACAAGCTCGGCCAGGTGTTCAACGATCAGGTCGCGATGCCGGACGGCGCCATCAAGACCTTCACCCTGCGCGGCATCAAGGACTCACCGCCGTATCTGCACGACGGTCGCCTCATGACGCTCGCGGATACGGTTGAGTATTTCAACCTGGTGCTGGGACTGAAGCTCACGGCGGACGAGAAGGATTCGCTGGTCGCTTACATGCTGGCGCTTTAGGAGGACGTCATGTCACGACATCTATCGACTTTCGTATTGGCCAGCAGCTGCGCGCTGCTGGCGTCTGGCAGCTTTGCGCAAGAGGGCGCCAATCCCGCCGGCATGTCGCCCGATACCGAGGGCAAGGAGCTGGCGAAGCCGGCGCCCGAAGGCTCGAACACGCAGGACAAGTTGTTCGTTCGTCAGGCGGCGCTGGGCGGCCAGGCGGAAGTGGAGCTGAGCAAGCTCGCGCAGAAGAGGGCAACCGATCCGGCGGTGCGCGAATTCGCCGATCGCATGGTGGAAGTGCACTCCAAGTCGAACCAGCAGTTGATGAAGCTGGGCCGCGGCATGCAACCCGATCTGCCGAAGAACCTGGATGCCGAGCACCAGGCCATTCGCAACGAGCTCAACAAGGCGCAGGGTCAGACCTTTGATCTTGCGTATATCTCCTCGCAGATCCAGGACCATCAACGCACCGCCAACCTGCTGCAGTGGCACCTGAGCTACGGCCAGAACGAGGCATTGAGGAAATATTCCATGGAGACGCTGCCCGAGGTGATGGCTCATCTCGAGCACGCCAAGGAGCGTTACGCGATGCTGACGCAGGGCGCAGGTTCGCAGCGATAGACCGTTGCTGCGCAAGGGGCTCTCTGGCGAGCAGAGAGCCCCGAATCGCTCTTGAATCGTTCTAGCCTGTAATCTGATTCTCGGGCGCCGCCTGCCTCTGCTGGTCGGCCACGTCTATTTCTTTCTCTGCCCGCAACCAGTCGCTGAGCTCCGCGCCTGGCGCGAAGCCGCGTTGTTGCGCCAACTCATAGGCGCGACGCGCGATGCGCTGCCAGCGCGTCTGGGGAGTATCCGGCGCGCTTCTTTGCACGTTAGTGTGGATGACATCCGGTACTAAAGCTTCCGGCACGCTCTCATCGGCATTGGCGGGCCGGTTCAGTGCGGGATCGATTTTGACGACATGTTCCGAGGACGATTTTCTTGCCGGACGCATGGTGACTCCCCCGAGAAACACGGTGCTGGACGGGAACAACCTGGCAGTGAGCCTATATTCTTCCGCTTCGGATCGGATCCGTGGGTGGGAAACGCGGCGGAATCGAATCGGATCCCTCCGTAAACGATGTTTCAGCATTGCGCCGGCCGAGTCCCGCGACAGCGCAGCAAGTAGTCTCAGGGCCGCCACTGCGTGCACCAGCCGGCGCGGAGTCCACATCAACAAACCTGCGAGCTGTTGATCCTCCACCGGCGTCAGGCCGAACGGTGCGAGCCTCAACGCGGCATGGCGCGGGTACCAGGGACTCTCCGAAAACGCCATCAAGGCGCCGCGCGCCGCCGACGATCACTGTCGCGAACAGGCATAACACGGCTAGCCCACGCCCCCCGACGGTATGTTTGTTGTAGAGCATCGCCGACCAGAACAGCAGTGCCGAGATCAGAAACGACAGGTGCTGTGCGATATGCCAGCCATCCTGAGCCAACGCCAGCTCGAATAATATTGGCCCATGCCACAGCCACCGGGCGGCCGCCTGCAAGACCGTGGCGAACACTGCGCCGCTCAGCAAGCTCCATCCCCCTTGCACCAGGAAGCTGAGTGTCAGGCGGCCTATGACTTTGCGCGCCTTGCCGGGCCAGGCCCAGAGCATCGTTTCCAGCGGACGCGACAGCACCAGCAGCGGTGCGGCCACGAGCATGATGAGTTCGTGCTCGCCCATGTGGCGTAGATCCGCAGCCAGGCGCTGGCGACGAAGTGCCAGTACAGGCAGTTGTCCGCCACATCGGAGAAGCGCGTGTGCTCCAGGTCGTGCACGAAAGCGAACTCCGTCCGAGGAACTTTGCAGAAGGGTCGGCATTGGACTCGCACCTACGGAATGCATCGCCGCGCTGCGAGCGACGCGTGGAGGCTCCCAATGAATAGGCGGTTCTGGGCGTGCACGTCGATTGCGAGCGTGCTGCTCGCGGGATGCGGTGGCGAGAACACCAGCTCGAACGTCACGCCGCCGGGCAGCGAGCCGGCCGGCAAAACCAAGGTGCTCGAGTCCGGCGCCAATCTGCTGCAAAACAAGGCGCCGCTCGGCGAGTTGAATGCCTACCTGGATGGCTTTCATTTCTATAACGGCAATATGCAGGCGCAGATGGAGGCTCATCACTACTGCGGGCACGTCAACGAAGATCTGATTCAGTGCGTGATCTTCGATGGCAACGCCGACGATGCGAAGCTCATGGGCGTCGAATACATCGTCACCGCGAAGTTGTTCGCCGCACTGCCGCCGGAGGAGAAACATTTGTGGCATAGCCACGTGCACGAGGTGCGGTCGGGGTCGCTTGTGGCGCCGGGCATTCCGGAAGTCGTAGAGCGCGAGCTCATGACAAAAATTGCGGGAACCTATGGCAAGACCTGGCACACGTGGCATACGGATCAGCAGAACGAACTGCCGCTGGGCACACCTATGTTGATGATGGGCTTCACTGCCGACGGGCAGGCGAATGAGCAAATGATCGCCGATCGCGACCGGCGTTTGGATGTGTCGAGCGCCGAGTTGCGCAAGCGGCGCGCCGACATTCCCTATCCACCGATCGATGCAGAGGCCGACGCATGGAGCAAGGGCATTGTGATGCAATTGCGGATCGAGCAGCGTGCGGAGGGAACTCCGCACTGAGTGCCGGGTTCAATTCAAGGATGACAGGGGACTAACGACAGGAGGCCAGCATGGCAACTCGGAAACGTGCAAAAAAGAAACAGTCGGCTCGAAGTAAGTCCACCAAGAAGAAGACCACGCGCAAGGCAGCGAAGCGTACGCTGATCGCGCCGCGCGGCGATAAGCGCTATGTGCGCCGGTCGAAGAAGGGCCGCTTCAAGGAAAGCGATGATGTGAGCGCGTCGTTGTCGCGCGATCGTCGGAAGAAGGCGAAGCGCAAGGCCAAATCAGGCCAGGGCGACAAGGGCGATTGATTCGACGTTCAGTTCGAGTCGCGGTGGAAGCTAACCCGTCGGTTAGCTTCCACGCTGATCTCACTCTTTATCGAACTTCGCTTCCAGCTTCTTCGCATCGGCCAGATGTTGCTGCAGCGTGGGCAGCGTCTTCTTGGCCAGTGCGCGCAGTTCAGGATCCAGTGTCGTATCGTTCGCCGCCGTCTGGAACAGCTCCACCGCCGCTTCGTGATCCTTCACCATCTGTTCCATGAAGTCTTCGTTGAAGTCGTTGTCCGCGGCTTGATGCTCGAACTTCTCTTTCATGCCCTTGTGCATCAATCCCGGCTCGGTCGGCACTTCCAGGCCTTTTGCCTTGGCCGCGGCCATCAGCTCCTTGTTCGCCTTGGTGTGATCGGCCACCATTTTCTGCGCGAACGCCTTCACGTCAGCATCCGTCGCCTTTTGCGCGCCGAGTTTGCCCATGATGACTTCGGCGGAGCCGGACTCGCCGGCCTTGGTCACGAAATCCTTCGCTGAAATCGCATCCGCGCCGAACGCGGCCGTACTGGTGCCCAGTGCACCTATCAAAAGCAGGGTTGAAATCTTCATGGCCCACCTCGTTTATAACTTTTTCCTAACAAGTGATATTCGGAAGCCGTTGCTTCGGTATCTAGCGAACGCGCCGTGCACGAGTCGGTTCCCGGACGACGTGCACGGCGGCGGGCCACGCAGAGATGGATCAAACGGGCCGGCTCTTGTCGATTTCGCCGCGCCAGGCGCCGGTTTCCCGGCCGCGCGATTCGATGAACTTCTTGAAGTCCTGCACGGTGTTTTCCACACGTGAACCGAATATTCCGACGGCGTCGCCGATGTTCTCAATGGCGCCTTCGGGCTCGTAAGCCATCACCAGGCGCACGCGAGTGCGATCGGCGTCCAGCGGCTCGAAGCGCACGGTGCCTGCGTTCGGCGCTCCTGAAATGCTCTTCCAGGAAATGCGCTTGTCCGGCTCCTGTTCGGTGATTTCCGCATCCCATTCCTTGTCCTTGCCCCAGATCTCTGCACGCCAATGCACGTGCGTGTCGTCGATCTGACGCACTTCCTTCACACCCGCCATGAATTGTGGGAACTCCTCGAATTGGGTCCACTGGTTGTAAACCGTGTGGATCGGGCAATTCACGTCAACAATTTTTTCCACGTGTTCCACAGCGCTCTCCTCGTGTGTGCTCACTCGCTGCGAACGCGATGCACGACGCTCAAGTTCCTGGCGGCGGTCGGTTCCCGGGCGGGTGCAGCAGCCGTCGAAACTGGATCCGACTGCGCTCGACGAATTCGTCCATCGCGCGATCGCGCGAATAACCTTTCGCGTCGGGAAGAGCAGGACTGCTTTCGTAATTGGAGCGGACGATGCGCAGGCGCGGCAGCAGCGCTCGAGTCGCGCGCAACGCTGAAAGCGTCTTGGCGTCGTCTCGAGTCAGCAGCTCGAACTCGCGAGCCACTGGCAGCTCCAGATCTTCCAACCACCATTCAACGAGATAGACCAGATTGTCGATGGTCTCGTCGATGACGAGGACGGGGTCACGGTAGTCCATGGCGTGGGGTAGAGGCAGCAGGGACCTGTTGTTATATACAGGTGACCAGGACAGTTCAATAGGGGAGCCGGTGGCCGCAGACGTCGCTCGCCACCGACGCGTTAGCGCGCCTCCAGATCGGGTGAAATCGCGAATACACGGGCGGGAAGACCGAGCACGGAGACAGCAATGAAGACATTCGGCAACACACTGGCAGTGCTACTGGGCGCAGCGTTTTTAGGGGTGGCAACGGCCGGCGCGACGGAAGTATTTCGTGCCCATTACGAAATTCGCGTCGCTACCCAAGGCACCGACAACAAGGTGCGCTCCACCTTCGAAACGCGCCCGGGCGAGCGCTTTACCTTGAACCTCCCGCCCAACGTGGTGGCCATGGCGGTGCGCCGGCTGAGCGCGGAAAATTACGAGCTGGAAGTGACGGTGACGCCAGCCAAGGCTGAGAAGGCCGCCGCTTCGTTCAGCCACACCTACCAGGGCATCCTCGGACGGCCTTTGGAGCTGAAAAACACCGCCGACGGCGTCAACCTGGACGGCGCCATCTCAGTGGTGGTGCTGAACCGCTGAGGGCCTCTGTCGTCCGGGCCTTGCATCCCGGATGCGAACCATTATCATCTCGGCCACCGCGCCCCTCTTATATAAGTAGGGGTGCGGTCAGCAGCCCGCCCCTGACCGCGCCACCTCCTATATAAGAGGGCGCTCCGGTCGAGCCAGCCAGTTCTCGAGAATCAAACAACGTGTGCCCGTGAATTTCGTGGGTTGGCACGTCAGGGACAGTTATGGCCGGCTCACGGGTTCGTTCATTGAAGGGCGCCCTGCTCGGTGCGGGCATCGCGTCTGTTGCAGCCAATGGCGCTATCGCCGAAACAAACGCGGACGTTGCCGAGCGCAACACCATCGTTGTCACGGGCGTTCGCGAAAAGGGACAGGCGGCGGGCACGAAGACCGACACGCCGCTGATCGAAACCCCGCAGACCATCACCGTCATCGAGGCCGAAGAGCTGGCGCGTCGTAACGCCCGTTCCATCAACCAGGCGCTGAACTATGTCGCCGGCGTTTCCGCCAATCAGCGCGGCGGCATGGTGACTCGTTACGATCAAATGTATCTGCGCGGCTTCAGTCCGGCGTTCTACCTGGACGGTATGCGTTTGATCGCCGGTCCGTACTCGACGCCGCAGGTCGATTTCAATCGCGTCGATCATCTCGACGTTGTCAAAGGTCCGGCTTCGGTGCTGTATGGCAACTCGTCGCCGGGCGGCTTGGTGAATCTCACCAGCAAGACGCCCGAGCCGATCGCGTTTCAGCGGCTCGAGGTCGCCGCGGGCAACTACGATACGCAGCTCGCGAGCGTCGATATCAACCGGCCGCTGGATGAAGCTGGCCATTGGTTGTTCCGTGTGGTCAGCGGCGCGCAGCGCTTCGACGGCTTCACAGACATGACCGAGAGCGAGCGCACGCACATCAGCCCGATGCTCACGTTTGCGCCCTCGGAGCACACCAGCTTGACGTTGATCGGGGCCTATCAGCACGACCCCAAAGGCGGCGGATATTCGGGCGTGCCGGCGTTCGGCTCGGTGCTGCCGAATCCATTCGGCGAGCTGCCCGAGGACATCAACACCGGCGATCCGGATTACGAGGTGTTCGATCGTTACCAGCGCACGTTCTCGGCGCTGTTCCGGCACGACTTCAACGAGCATGTGTCGTTGCGAACCAATGCCCGCTTTCACAACACCGAGTTGAGCTACCGCCAGATCTATGTCGCGGGCTTCCCGACGACGGGCGCGGGGGCGAGTCGCAACACGGACTTCTCGAGGATCATTCGCGGCGGCGGCGGCGCCGACGAAGACTTCGATACGATGACCGCCGACACCAGCCTGGCAATCAAGTTCTCGACCGGGCCGCTGGCTCATAGCGTGCTCGTAGGCGTGGACTATCAAAACATCGACGGCGAGAATGTCCAGCACTTCAACACCGGCGAGACCGACAACCCGACGACCAGCATTCCCAATCTGAGTTTGTATGCGCCCACTTATCGCGGCGTGATGCCCGCTCTCGACTTGACGCTACTGTCACCGGGTTACACCAACACCAGGAGCGAGCGTGAGCAGATCGGCTTTTATGCGCAGGATCAGATCGAGATCGACCGGCTGCAGCTGATCGCGAGCGGCCGCTACGACGATTACCAGCAGGATTCGCTCAACAAGAAGAACGACGTGACGACGCCGCTGTCCCAGCACGCCTTCACCGGGCGGCTGGGCGCGTTGTACGAGCTGTCGATGGGGCTCGCGCCGTTCGTGAGTTATTCCGAATCGTTCGAGCCGCAGGCCGGCACGACGTCTCAAGGCGATCCGTTCGACCCGGTGACCGGCCGTCAGTATGAAGTGGGCTTGAAATATCAGCCGCGGGCCCTGAACGCGTTGTTCACGCTCGCGGCTTATGACTTGCGCCGGCAAAAAGTGCCGGTGGGACATCCGAACGCCGGCGCCAATGGCATTCCCAACAACGCGCAGGTTCAGATCGGCGAAGTGAAAGTGCAGGGTGTCGAGCTGGAAGGTCGCGGCGAAGTACTGCCGGGATTCGAAGTCGTGCTCACCGGCACGTACACCGATTCCGAAATCACTCGAGGTGCGCCGGCAAGTGGCGTAACGCCGTCAACGACGGGTACGCGTCTGCTCGGCGCGCCGGTGTGGATGGCGTCGACTTTCCTGAGCTATGACTTCGGCGTGGCGCGTCCTGAAGGATGGCTCGGTGGCCTGACGCTCGGCCTCGGCTCTCGCTATGTTGGCGGTTCCGAGGGCACGACGACATACGCGGTCATCAACAACGTGCAGCAGTTCAGCCATTTCACGACCGACAGCTTTGTGCTGGTCGACGCGTTGGCTTCTTACGATCTGGGCCGCCTGTCGTCTGCTCTGGGCGGTGCACAGCTGGCCTTGAACGTGGCCAACCTGTTCGACGAAAAGCACGTCACCGCGTGCCCATTCTCCAACAGCTGCTACTTCGGCGCGTCGCGCACCGTCGTCGGCACTTTGCGTTACGAGTGGTGACGATCAAGTCACGACGATCGGACGATCGCGCGTGATGATCATTGTATGTTCGAACTGCGCGCCTCGGCTGCCGTCCGGGGTGCGCAGAGTCCAGCCGTCCGGGGCGGTCACTGCCGTGGTCGCGCGCGTCGTCAGGAACGGCTCGATGGTGATGACCCAGCCTTCCTTCAACAGCATCCGATTGCGCGGCTCAAACGTGTTCGGAACTTGCGGGTCTTCGTGGATGTAACGGCCCACGCCGTGGCCACACAGATTGCGCACGACTCTGAATCCACAGCGCTTCGCTCGGCGCTCCACGGCGCGACCGATGTTGTGCATCGGGACGCCAGCCGTCGCCTGTTCCATCGCATCTTGTAACGCTTGCCGGGTCGCTTTCAGAAGCTGAGCCGACTGAACGGACACGGTGCCGACCGCAAAGCTCGCGCCAGTGTCGGCCCAGTAGCCGTCGAGCTCGGCGGAGACGTCGATGTTCACCAAGTCGCCCTCGCGCAGGACTCGCTGCGAGGACGGGATGCCGTGAGCGATGTCGTCGTTGACGCTGATGCAGGTGGTCCCCGGGAATCCGTACGCCAGTTGCGGCGCCGAGCGGGCGCCCTGACGATCGAGAATTTCCCTGCCGATCGCGTCCAGTTCCGCGGTGGTCACGCCCGGCGCCACACGAGCGCCCATGGCATCGCGCGCTTCAGCCACGATGGCGCCGATGCGCTGTAAACCTTCGATGTCGTGCCGGCCGTCGATGGACATGTCATTCACCTGAAATTCGACAGCGTAAAGGGTACCCCACTACCGAATGATTTGCCCGCGCCGGCGCAGCGCCTGTCCAAAAAAGCGCCGCGCGACTTCCAGCAACACCAACGCCGCTGCGCCGACTTCGAGCAGGATCGTCGTGTTCATCGTCGAGCTGTGAGCTGACAGCGGCGCGACGACGTAGTGGCCGAGACTGTCCAATCCAAGCACGGCGTACACCGCCAACAACATCAACCCGATCGACTCGCGCCCTCGGTATACCAACAGCGCGCCGATGCTGCCGAGCGCGGTCATTCCGATCCACGCCAAGTAGACGCCGCCGCGAGACCACGAGGCCGGCAGGCCCGGATAGTCGCGGAGAAACTCGGCGTTGTGTACAAAGTGCACGAGGCTCGCCACGGCATAGCAGGCGAGCAAGAGGAACAGCAGCCGTTGGTTCGGGCGAGTCACAAATGTTTCCGTCGACGACGTGACTGCTATGTAACAAACGTTCGCGCACTGCGTAAAGCATCTATCTTGAATCGCAACCGTCGTCGGCGTAGCGTCGAGTGCGAACGTGATCATTCACGTAGGAAGATCCGATGTGTTTCGGGCGCATCGTCGCCCCGAAAACAACAACGATCTGGCTCCCGTCGGAATACAAACACGGAGTATGTTTCATGAATAGGCATGAGGGATTGCTTTGGCTGCGATCCGGCGCATCGCGCCTGACCGCGCCCGCCCTGGTTCTAACAGCTGCCGCGCTGGGATTCTCGCCCTTGACCGTCGATGCCAAGCCTGCCGCGAAAAACCTGGGCGGTGGCCTCGAGCAGATCGCACAGCCAGCGGCTGCTGCACGTCGGGCCGCAGTCAGCGAAGTTCAGTTGACTCATCCCATTCAGTTCGACGCCGCCGGCCGCGCGCTGGTGCGTATCTCGCTGGATGGCAAAGTGCCGGCCGCGACGGTGATAGAAAGTTTGAAAAGCACCACAGGCGTGGAAGTCACGGCCACCGACCTGAGTTATCGCGCCGGTGTGGTCGAGGCGTATGTGCCCGGTGGTTCGCTGTTGAGTATCGCCGGCAAAAAAGGCGTGCTCGCTGTCGTGCCGTCGAGCCCGATGGTCACCAACGTCGGGGCGACCGACAGCCAGGGCATCGTTCAACATCGCGTTGACAAGATTCCCGGCATCGATGGCTCGGGCATTACTGTCGGTGTGATGTCGGACAGTTACGATACCAACGTCGCACCGAACAGCGCCGCCGCCGACATCGCGACCGGTGACTTGCCCGGCGCCGGCAATCCGCTAGGCAACACCGAACCGGTGGTCGTGCTGCAAGATTGGCCGTTGGCCTCGGATGAAGGCCGCGCGATGTTACAGATCGTCCACGATATGGCGCCGAAGGCGCGGCTCGGCTTCGCAACGGCGAATGGCGGCGAAGTCAATTTCGCCAATAACATTCGTGCACTCGCCGGCTTCCCGGGCGCGCCGAACGCGGTGCCAGGCTTCAAGGCCGATGTCATCGTCGACGACATCATCTATCTGGCCGAGCCCTTCTTCCAGGACGGCATCGTCGCGCAGGCGGTCGATGAAGTCGCGGCGGCGGGCGTGTCGTATTTCTCCTCCGCCGGCAATCGTCCCGCCACTCAGGCGTACGACTCGAAGGTGCACCTCGTGCCGGGCGAGTCCGCTTCGTGGGCGGGTACGAATCTCGACTTCAGCGCGGTCGATCCGGCCCTGTATGCGGGCGGCTTCCACGATTTCGCCGGTGGCAGCGCCGTCGATATCGCGCAGACCATCGCATTCAACAGCGGCAGCACCATCGTGTTCCAGTGGAACGAGCCGTACGATCCGATCCCGCCGACACCGGTGGGAGCGCCGATCGTTGCCGGCGTGAACACGGTGCCCCCGAATGGAACCTCGACGTTTACGTTCCCCGGTACGGCCGGACAGTTGGTGGAAATATTCGTCGATGCCGACGACACCACGACCGGGACGCCGAATCCGGATCTGACCTTCGCTTTGTTCGATCCGAACGGCCAGCAGATCCAGTTCGTGGATTCGACCACGAATCCGGAGTCGCTGATCCTGGAGCTGCCGCTCGCCGGCACGTACACCGTGCTGGTCGACAGCTTCACGGCGGAGCAGTTCGGTGACTATTCCTATCGCGTGCAACAGGTGGAAGTCGTCGAGCAGGTGCTTTCCGATTACAACCTGCTGTTCTTCCTGCCGGATGGAACATTCATCGGCTCGTTCGCGGAACAGAATCGTTTCACCAATCGACCGGTGGAGATCGGCCAGCTGCCGGGCGCGACGTTGCAGATGGTGATCGCACGGGCCAACACGCCCAGCAAGAACCGGAACGTGGCGGATCGCATTCGCTATGTCGGCTTCAGCGGCGTGAATCCGCAGGAGTACTTCAGCTATCTGGGGCCGGTGACATACGGTCACAACTCGGCCGCGGGCGCGATGGGGGTCGCGGCCTATGCATTCTATGCGCCGTTCGTTCCGGAGGCGTTCACGTCGCCCGGCCCGTCGACGATCTACTTCGACAAGAACAACAAACGTTATCGTTCGCCGCTGATCCGGCAGAAGCCGGATATGGCTGCGATGGATGGCGCCAATACGACGTTCTTCACGTCGGATTCGATCGTCGATCCGGATACCTTCCCGAACTTCTTCGGCACGAGCGCGGCGGCTCCGCATGCGGCGTCGATCGCGGCGCTGGTGCTCGACGCAGCGGGCGGGCCGGGCTCGGTGAAGCCGGAGCGTATGCGCAAGATCCTTCAAGACAGCGCGTTCAGGCATGACCTCGATCCGTTCTTCTCATCCGGCTTCGCCTTGTCGGGCGGCAGTCTGGTTGCGATCAACGCGTCGGCGGATCAGAACTCCATCAGTCAGTTCGATCCCAACGTGTTCACGATCACCCAGCTCGGTTTGAGAAAGCTGGCCAGCCTCTCGATCAACGGCAGCGGCGGCAATGTGACACAGGCGACCCAGGGCATCGTGTTCGACGAGCGGACCACGCCGGCTCCGGCGCCGGGTCAGTCGTTCGTCGTCGGTCGTACGGTGGGGCTGGATGCATCCGACGTGACGGCCGCGCTGTCGACTCCGGCGGATCCGCCGGGTGTCGCCGGTCAATACAAACAACTCGATCTCGCGTTCCGTTCAGGATCGTTCCGCAGCGGCGACTTGTTGTCGTTCGGCATCGATCGCGACGAAGCCGATGCCGCCGGGCCGAATGTCGCCGCGGGCGGCAACTCCGCCGACTTGTTGGGCGGCGGCGTGCTGATTCCCTCTGGCAACGTGGTTCCGGGCGGCGCCGGCTTCTTCGGCACCTATGAAGGCGGCGGCGGCTTCCGCGGCGAGTTCTTCAACCTGATCGGCAAGGGCTACAGCCAGCTCGACGGCTACGGCTTCGTGAATGCCGAAGCGGCGGTGAAGGCCGTGCAGAAGAAAAAGTAACCAGATCTCTCGCGCTATCGTGAGATCGAGGGCCCGCGGCGTGAGTCGCGGGCCTTTTTTTGTCAGCTGACGTTACTCTGCGCCCGCCGGAAAGGCGGGCAGCTTGCCGATGTCGGCCTGCTCATGCTGAATGACGACGGTGGCGCGCAGGTTCTTCGCAAGGTTTTTGAATCGATCCAGCGAGGCGAGCGACTGCGCGCGATCGGAGTTGAAGATGGGTACGCCGTTCGTGGCGTAGTTCTCTTCGAAGTGCGCCACGTCGCCGGACAATAGAACGTAACCTTGCTTCGCCAGCTTCACGAGCAATCCGTGATGGCCCGGCGTGTGTCCCGGCAAATCGAGCATGACGACGCTACGATCGCCGAACACGTCTTTGTCGCCGGTGACTTCTTCCAGCTTGCCTGCGCCGTTGAGCCAGTGCGTAAGAGGTTTAGCCCGTGCGCTGCCTGGCGTTCGTAGCGCATCGATATCGCCTTTGCCCATCAATAGCCGCGCCTGCGGAAACAGCGCCGCCTGGCCGGTGTGGTCGTAGTGATAGTGACTGATGCCGATGATTGCGATCTGCTTCGGATCGACACCGAGTGTCTGCAGCTGATCGGGCAGCGACTTGCTCAGGCTCTCGCCGGTCGCGCCCGCACCTTGCAACGGTTTGCCGAGCGCTTCGATCGACAAGCCTGTGTCCCACAACATGTATGTCTCGCCGTGCTTGATGAGGTAGCACGCCGCTGTCAGCTGCTTCGACTTGCCGAGGTACGCATAGGTGTCGGAGAACAGGTTCAGGTCGTCTTCCTGAATTGCCCCGCAGTCGAGGCGCCAAAGCTTCACCGGCGCGGGGGAGGCGGCCGGCGTTCCGGTAGCAACTAGAAAGACGGCGATGGCGAGCAACGTCAAGGATCGCGGGTTCATGAGGGAAGCCAGTAGTTTTACAAACGTATGGCAAATGTTAGCCGGAAATGGGCAGCCCTGGTGTTTTTGTGACGGCGGCCCGGTCGCGCGGGGTCTCCGGCATTTGTAATATCCCATCGGCAGCGGGAGGACGGAATAACAATGCTGGTGGGGATCGACCTGGGCACGACTAACAGCCTGATCGGCGCGTGGGTCGAAGACAAGCCGCACCTGATCAAGAACGCGTTTGGAGACGTCCTGACGCCTTCGGTCGTCGGCGTGGACGACGGCGGCGGCTTGCTGGTCGGCGCCGCCGCCAAGGACCGATTGATCTCCCATCCCCACCTGACCGCCGCCGGTTTCAAGCGCTACATGGGCACCCAGTACGAGGTGCAGCTAGGCACTCGACGCTTTCGCGCGGAGGAGCTGTCGGCGCTCGTTCTGCGGTCGTTGAAAGAAGATGCCGAGGCGTTCCTTGGCGCGCCGGTGACTGAAGCTGTCATTACGGTGCCCGCGTACTTCAACGACACTCAGCGTAAGGCGACGCTCGCAGCAGGCAAGCTCGCGGGCTTGCACGTCGAACGCCTGCTCAACGAGCCGACGGCGGCGGCGCTCGCTCATGGCCTTGCCAACAAGAACGCGGAAACGAAATATCTGGTGTTCGATCTGGGCGGCGGCACCTTCGACGTCTCCATCGTCGAGCTGTTCGACGGCGTCATCGAAGTGCACGCGAGCTCCGGCGACAATTTTCTGGGTGGCGACGATTTCCGCGATCAGCTGGTCAAGCTGTTTCTGGCGCAGCATGGCGCGGCGCTGAAGATCGATCCGTTGAAACCGCCGCAGGCGTTGCTCGAGCGCACCTCTCGCCAGGCGGAGCTGGCCAAGCGCAAGCTCACCAATGCGCCGACCGCGCAAATGTGTGTGACGTGGGAGGAGCAGGAGCTGCGTTGGGACATCACGGCGGTCGACTTCGAGCGCCATTGCGAGGCGTTGCTGAACCGGCTCTCGCGTCCCATTCAACAAGCGTTGCGCGATGCCCGGCTGCGTACCGGTCAGCTCGATGAGGTCGTGCTCGTCGGCGGCGCGACTCGCATGCCGATGATTCGCAAGCTGGTGACCAAGCTGTTCGGCCGTTTCCCCGTGGTCGACATCAATCCCGACGAGGCCATCGCGCAAGGCGCGGCGATTCAAGCGGCTTTGAAAGCACGCAATTCGGCGCTCAACGATGTGGTGATGACCGACGTGAGCCCATACTCGATGGGCGTGGAGGTCGCGCGTGAGGTGAGCGAGCAGCAGTTCGAGCAGGGCTTGTACGCGCCGATTCTCGAACGTAACAGTCACATTCCGATCAGCCGCGAGGAGCGCTTCAACACGCTGCAGGACAACCAGACGCAGATCAATCTGCGAGTGTTCCAGGGCGAGAACCCGCTGGTGAAGAACAACATCCTGCTCGGCGAGATCAACGTGAAAGTGCCGAAGGGGCCGGCGCGGCAGCAGTGCGTGGACGTGCGGTTCACCTACGACCTCGACGGCCTGCTCGAGGTGGAAGTGACGGTGGTTGCGACCGGTGAGAAGCAACGCCTGGTCATCGAAGGCAATCCTGGCGTGCTCAGCAAAGAAGAAATCGACCGGCGTTTCGGCGAGTTGTCCAAGCTGAAGCTGCATCCGCGCAACGACCTGGTCAACAAGCAACTGCTGGCGCGCGCCGAGCGTGCTTATGAAGAATCGCTTGGCGCGGCTCGCGAGGCGATCTCACATCGATTGGTGAGTTTCCAGAGTGTGATCTCGCGGCAGGAGCGGCGGGAGATCGCTCGTGCGCGCGAAGAGTTCGAATCGTTCCTGAATGAACTAGAAGCGGATCGCTAGCCTCTATGCGCGAGACTCCCTGGACGGTGCTCGGCATCGAACCGACGACGGACGAGCGGGCGATCAAACGGGCGTACGCTTCGCTGCTCAAGGTAACTTCTCCGGAGAAGGATCCGGCTGGTTACATGAAGCTGCGCGAGGCCTATGAGAGAGCCAAGCAACACGCGGAATATCTCGCCTTACGGGAACGGAGCGAGACGGAGGAGGAACCGGACGAATCGCACGAAGCTGATGCTGTGCCGACGCCGGAGCCCGAGCCCGTCATCGAATCGCCGCAGCGGCGTGCTTTTGCCGAGTTGCATGCGCTGCTGGACCAAGGACAGGGCGATGCGTTCCTGGAGAAACTTGCAGCGATCAAGGCCGAGAACCTGTTCGCGACACTCGACGAGCAATATTTCTTTACCGGTGAAGTTGCGCGCCTGATCCAGGAATTCAAGATCGACGACGTCGAGTGGTGCGGTCGGGCGGCCGAGTTGCTCGGCGCTCGCGAGCACGAAAACATTTTCGACGGCGATCCGCGTTACTGGTACGCATATCAGGAGGTCCTGCGCTGTTACAGCGCATTGTTGGCGAACCGCGCCCAGGCACACCTGGATCAGCGATCCGGCGAGGAGCTTGCGCCAGGATATTTGCACGTCTATCACGTGCTCACAGCGCCATTCGATGCCGAGCGACTGAGCGCGCTCACGCGCTCCCAGACGTACTCGCGACTGGCAGAGCGCATCCTGGAGCGCGCCAGAAGCGATATGAGCATCGCCATTCCCGCGGAAAACAGAGAATGGTGGGAACGCACCGCCATGGCCGGACAGCACCAACCTGTCGCGGAGCCGGCATCGTTCACGGTAACCGGGCCGATCCCGGTGCAAAACGAGCGCAGGTTTCCGTTCTGGGCGATATGGGTGCTCTTTGTCGTTCTCGCCCAATTCGCTCGTGCCTGCTCCGATACGCACACCAACGAGTCAGCCACCCGGGATTGGAAGTCTCGCGAGACCAACGAACGCTTCATGGCGCCACAGGTGAGGAAGTGGCGTGAGGACCTGGAGCGCCAGGAGCGTGAGAGCGCAGCGGCCAAAGAACGATTGGATGCTCGTTTGACGAGCTGCGACGAAGAGACGCGCGAGGCCATCCTGACGCAAATGTACATCGCCGCAGCGAACAAGCGCTTCGAAGCAAGCTCGGACACCACCAAGTGGCAGACGCCATCGGGGCTGAGTCCTCCGGGCCGCCCGTTCACGATTGCAGACGCTGCAGCCCAGCTGCCGTTGGACGAAAGCGACCCGGTAATCGCGGCACTTCTCGACAAGTGCCGGACCGTCAGCCTGTACGCAGACCCGGGGAAACTGATCGAGAAGCCCTGAGAAGAGCGCCGTTGTCGCGTGTGAAAAGTTGTTGGACCAAGGCCGCATAGACCCATCGCCACGGTTCGCTCACTTTCGCTCGTCATCTCAGGCAAGCAGTCGGTCCTGCCGCAGGAGCTTTGTCATGTACAGACGAATCCTGGTTCCAGTCGATGGCAGCGCGGCAGCGTCGCAAGGCTTGAATGAGGCCATCGAGCTCGCCAGCAGTTTGAAAGCGCGCATCCGCCTGCTGCACGTCGTGGAGCCCATCGTCATGATGCCCGCCGAAGCGATGGCAGGCGCCATCGTCGACCTCGCCGATGGTCTTCGCAAGGCCGGCGCCGAACTGTTGGAAGAGTGCGAGAAGAAAGTTGCGAAAGCCGGCGTCGAGGTCGAGCACGCCTTGATCGAAGCGATCGGACGCTCAGCAGGCGAGTGCGCCGTGAAGGAGGCCGAAGAGACAAAGGCCGACCTCATCGTTTGCGGCACTCACGGCCGCCGCGGCGTTCGCAGATTGTTGATGGGAAGCGATGCGGAGTACATCGTACGCCGCGCGCCCGTGCCGGTGCTGTTGGTGCGGCACCAGGAGTCGGCAGCCAAGGCGGCGGCGTAAGTCTGTTACTCGATCAGATGTGATCGATACTACAGCTGTCTATGGTGCCCGCCGGCTCCACAAAGAAGTAGAACGGTGTCAGCCACACCTATCGGGCTGTATTGCCAAGCAACGAGCTGACCGTGGCAGCCTGACACCGGCGGCAACCTGGAGGTTCCCGCCGGCGCGGATCTGGCTTACAATGCCCGACCTTCTCCGGGCTGGCTTAGCTCAGTTGGTAGAGCTACTGATTTGTAATCAGTGGGTCGGGGGTTCGAGTCCCTCAGCCAGCACCACCTTACGCGCGTTAGAGCCTGATTCACGCCTTCCGAGTCAGCTCGCTGATCCAGTTCGTTTCCCACGTCGCGCCATTGTCTGCGGACCACGCTTGTTCCCAATGCGCAGAGGACGGCGTGATACGCGACCACTGCGCTCGCACCTTGACCGGCTTGCCATCGTGCACGTCATCGCCCAGGAACGTGCCGACGCCATCCCTGAAGCTGCCGCGCTCCGGCGTCGAGATCTGCGAGGGATTGCGGCTGTCCATCCACCAGCTCAGCCATTGTTTGCTATCGCGATCGTAGGCTCGCAGGCTGACGCCGTGGAATGCCCCGCCAGGTGCGTTGAACGTATTGTCGGCAACATTGCCGAAGCCGCCGAGCACGGGCCAGTTGGTAAGCGTGTTGTCGAACTCTTCCCACTGCGTGCTGCCGGCCAGTCGCTGTTTGAGTCGACGGTTGTTGGCGTGCCAACTGCCGACCAGAAAATCGAAGTCGCGAGGCGCGTCGTCGAGCCGAGGCAGAGACGTGGGTTTCGCGCTGGTGCGAGTGAAGTAATTGCGCCAGTTCACTTCCCACGTCTTGCCGTCGTCGGGCGAGAACGCTTGCTCCCAGTTCGGACGTTTGCTGTGAATGTCGAGCCAGCGGAAGCGCACGATGACCGGCCGGCCTCTCAAGGTGTCCTTGCCGATGAACGTGCCGGTGTCGGCTTCGATGCGACCGAGCACGGGCGGATCGAGCCGCGTCGGATAGCGGCCGTCCATCCACCAGATCGCCCACTGCTGCGTGGCCGGATCGAAGGAGCGGATCGACAGTCCGCGATAGATGCCGTCGGGCAGCTCGACCACGTTGTCATCGACGTTGCCGAGCCCGTTCAGCGTCGTCCACAGCACGCTCTTGCCGTTGAACTCCTGCCAGTCGTTGTTGTTGGTGAGGCGCTCTTTCAGTCGTCGGTGCCAGACATCCCAATTGCCGATCAGCCAATCCCAGTCGTGCGCGTGGGCCGAAACGTCCTTGCCGTTCGCCAACAAGGACGGGCTGGCGGCGGCCGCCCCCGCCATGGCCATCGCGATCATCACGTCTCGGCGATTCATCATCGGGGACATCCTCAGTTGTTGTTCCTTACGAGGATGGTGGCAACACGCGGGTGAAGTTGACCACGCGAAGATCGGGCCTATACCCTAAGGCAAACTTATGGTGTGGGATCACCGCTTTCCGTCGCTGGCTTCGATTCGTGCCTTCGAGGCCGCGGCACGCCTGCGCAGTTTTGCCAAGGCCGCCCAGGAGTTGGATACAACCGCGGCGTCGGTGAGCTATCACGTGCGTCAGCTCGAGCGGCAGATCGGCGTGATCCTGTTCCGGCGTCATCCGCACAAGGTCGAGCTCACCGAGCCCGGCGAGCTGATAGCAACCGAAGCGATGAGTGCATTTGCAGGCCTGCGCGCCAGTTTCATTCGCGCGGTCGATCTGGATCAGTCGCGCCTTGCGATCACGACCTTGCCGACGATCGGCACGAGCTGGCTGACACCTCGGCTCGGGCGGTATCGCGCGAAGCATCCGGACATCCAGTTCGAACTGGATTTATCGGCCGATGCGCAGGACCTCACGACCGGCCGCTTCGATGCCGCCATTCGCAACGGTCACGGGCGATGGCCCGGCCTGCGCGCGACCAGGCTTTTCCCGAGCATCTTCATGCCTCTGTGTATTCCTTCGATGAAGGCTGCGGCGGCGAAGCTCGCGGATCCGAAGCGGGCGAGGGAAGTGCCGCTGCTCGGACGAACTGATTGGTGGACGCTGTGGTATCAGGCGCTGGGCTTCGATGAGGTGCCCGCGCTCAAGAGCATTGGCGCGAACCTGTCGATCGAATATCTGGACATCACCCAGGCGCTCGCGGGCGACGGGGTTGCGATCGGCTCGCCGATTCTGTTCAAAGCCGAGCTCGACGCGGGGCGGCTGGTGCCGGCGCACGACCTGGTGGCGACCGATGGCCGGGCGTTCTGGTTCACGGTGCCGGTCGCGCGCCAGGACAGTCGCAAAATCAGTCAGTTTCGCGACTGGATCCAGGGTGAAGCGGCGGCTGCGCGCGATTCGGCGGCTGCTTTCATCCGGCGGGCGAAAGCAGGCTAGCTCGTACAGAATTGCCAGAAGTCTGCGGACGCCGCGAGCCGCTGTTGCTGGCCGGCCCGTGACCTGAGCTATACTCAGACAATTCGCCCGCCCTCGGAGCAGTTCATGGCGTCACCGGTGTCGTCTCTCCCTGCCAGCAACAGTGCCGGCATCACCAGCACACAGAAGTCGGCGCTCACGCTGCTCGCCAGTCTGTTCTTCATGTGGGGCTTCATCACGGTCATCAACAACACGTTGCTGCCCCACCTGCGCTCCGTGTTCGATCTGACCTATACGCAGACCACCTGGATCGAGTCGGTGTGGTTCATCGCTTACTTCGTGGCCTCGATTCCCTCGGCCAAGCTGATCGAGCGCATCGGCTACAAGCATTCGATGGTGGTGGGACTGCTGATCATGGCGGTCGGCGCGCTGATCATGATTCCGGCGGCGAGGATTCCTTCTTATGGCGTCGTGCTGACGGCGTTGTTCACCATTGCTGCGGGCATCACGCTGCTGCAGGTCGCAGCGAATCCCTACGTCGCAGTCATCGGGCCGGCAGAGAGTGCATCCTCGCGCCTGAACCTCGTGCAGGCGTTCAATTCCATGGGCACGACGTTCGCACCGTTGTTCGGCGGCTATTTGATTTTGAGCCGCAGCGCCTCGGGTAATGTCGAAGGCGGGGCAGCCGTGTTGACCATGGAGCAGCGCCTGGCCGACGCGCAGTCGGTGCAGCTGCCTTATTTCATCGTCGCGATGGTGCTGGTCGTGCTGGCCGTCGTGATCGCGCGTTACAAGCTGCCGGACCTCGACGCTGCCACACGCCGCCTCGACGCTGCCGATCGCAAGAACCATTCGCTGTGGAAGCACCGCAATCTGCTGCTGGGCATTCCCGCGATCTTCATTTATCTGATCGCCGAGATCGGCGTCAGCAACCTGTTCATCAACTTCGTCTCGGCGCCGGAGATCGGCAACCTGACGCACACGCAGGCGTCGAACTATTTGTTCCTGCTCTGGGGCGGCATGATGGTGGGCCGTTTCGTCGGCAGCCAGCTGATGCGCAAGTACCAGGCGGAGAACGTGCTGGCGTGGGCCGCGACGGGCGCGTTCATCGTCATGATGGTGACGGTGTTCGCGAGCGGCAAGCTCGCGATGTGGAGCCTGATCTCGGTCGGCCTGTTCCACTCCATCATGTTCCCGACGATCTTCACGCTCGGCATTCGCGGCCTGGGCCCGCTCACCGAAGAAGGCTCCGGCCTGTTGATCATGGCGATTGCCGGCGGCGCGCTGGTGGTCGTGCAGGGACGGCTCGCCGATATGTTCGGTCTGCAGGCGTCGTTCCTGCTGACCGCGGTGTGCGAGCTGTACGTGCTGTTCTACGCGATCTGGGGCTGCAAGGTCACTGCAGCCGAGCCGGAGCAGCATTTGACCGCGCCGACCAACAAGTAAGCTCGATTCTGTCGCCAGCGCTCGAAGACCGACTGCGAGGTCTTCGAGTCCTCGGCCGCGCCCATCCTCGATTGCTCGCGGCCAGGCGAGCCTCTCGCGAGACAGGGCGCAATTACAGCGGTTGAACCCCTCATCGCGCCGATGCCATCCTTGGCGTCCACTCATCGAGGTTGTCGCAGGGGGACCGCCATGATCGATCATCTCGGCATTGCCGTGCCGGATTTCGCTGCGTCCAAGAAATTCTATCTCGAGGCCCTGGCGCCGCTCGGCATCGGCGTGGTCATGAACGTGCCCAAGGAAGAGAGCGGCGCGGCGAACGATTTCACCGGCTTTGGCGCCGACGGCAAGCCCTTTTTCTGGATTGGCCAAGGCGTGGCGCCGCAAGGCATGCACCTGTGCTTCACCGCGCAGACTCGCGCGGCGGTTGACGCGTTCTACAAAGCAGCACTCGCTGCCGGCGCGCGTGACAATGGCCCACCGGGCATTCGCGCGCATTATCATCCGAGCTACTACGGGGCCTTCGTCATCGACCTCAACGGTGTGAACCTCGAAGCGGTCTGCCACGGGCCGGCCTGAAAATCATCAACGCAGGAGAAAAGAAATGAGGAATGTATTGCTCACGTCCGCGCTCGCCATGCTTACAGCGCTGTCAGGTTGCTCGAAGCAGGAGCCGGCGACGCAGGCGCCGCCCGTTGCGGAAGCGACTCAGCCGGCGGCAGAGGATCCCTTGGTTGCGAGCATCGACGGCGAGTGGCGCAGCGCTGACGACAAGTCGCGCGATGTATACCGTCACCCGAAGGAAGCGCTGGAGTTCTGGGGACTCGCGCCAGGCATGACGGTGCTGGAAGTGCAGCCCGGTGGCGGCTGGTGGAGCGACATTCTCGCGCCGTACGCGAACAAGACGGGCGGCCAGTATTACGCAACCGCGGCTGACCTCGGAAACCCCGAGCTGCCCGAAGCGGCCAAGCAGGCGCGCAAGGATTTCGAAGCGCGCTTTGCCGCGAAGCCTGATGTGTATGGCACCGTGCAGTTCGTGAACTTCGGCGCCAAGTCGGCTCCGCTGCCGGAGAACACTTTTGACTTCGCGCTCTCGGCGCGCTCGTTCCATGGCTGGATGGGCAGCGGCGTCACCGACAAATTCCTCAAGGATTTGTACGGCGCGCTCAAGCCCGGCGGCATTCTCGCGATCGAGCAGCATCGCGCCAATCCGGGCGAGCAGGATCCCAAGGCGGCAAGCGGCTACGTCACCGAAGAGTACGTGATCGAGCAGGCGCAGAAGGCCGGCTTCGAGTTGGTGGAGAAGTCCGAGATCAACGCCAACGCGAAGGACACCAAGGATCATCCGTTCGGCGTGTGGACGCTGCCGCCCACCAAGCGCACGCGGCCCTACAGCGAAGGTCCCGATGCGAACGACCCGAACTTCGATCGCGCCAAGTACGACGCGATCGGCGAGTCGGATCGCATGACGCTGAAGTTCCGCAAGCCGGCGGCCGCAACCGCCTGAAACAAGCCGACATGACACTCGGGCGGCTGGTGCCCACCGGGCACCGAGCCGCACCGAGAACGCGCCGGTTCGTCAGATATCCGGTCTATAAGATGGCCCGACAACGATTCAACAGGGGTCATCGATGAGTGGACGAAGCAACGCCCGCCCGGCGCTCGTATTCTGTGCGGCGCTGGGCGCCGTGCTTGCGGCTCAGGCAAGCGGCGCTGCCGGTAGCGAGCCCGCATATCGCGACATCAGCTTCACCGCGTCGGAAGGAACGTGGATGAGCCTGGATGTGAGCCCCGACGGCAAAACCATCGCGTTCGATCTGCTCAACGATATTTATGTGATGCCATCCGAAGGCGGCGCGGCCAAGGTCATTCACTCCGGCCCGGCCGTTCAACGCAGCCCGCAATTCAGCCCCGACGGCAAGTCGCTGGTGTATCTCAGCGACCAGACCGGCGCCGACAATATCTGGATCTCGGCGCCCGATGGCGCAGGTGCGCGCCAGATCAGCAAAGAAACTTTGGCGATGATCACCGGGCCGGCGTGGGCGCACGACGGTCGCTCCATCGTCGCAATCAAGACCAACGCCAGCACGTACGAAATGAAGATGTCGGAGGTTCGCCGCTTCTTCCTCGACGGCGCGCCCGAGCAGGTTGTCGTGCCGGCACCCGAGAGCGGCAAGGATGTGCAGGAGCCGCGGCTTGCCTCCGATGGTCGTTATCTCTATTACACCGAGCGCAAGGGCGGCGAGCACTACGTGTACTTGAACACGGGGCTCAGCAACTTCGTCATCCGCCGGCTCGATATGCAAAGCGGCGAGAGCCTCGATCTCATTGCTGGATTCGGCAGCGCGACGACGCCGCAGGTTTCGCCGGATGCCAAGAGCGTTGCGTTCATTCGCCGTGTCGGCGCGAAGACGGTGTTGTTTCGCTATGACGTAACCGCGGGCACGCAGCATCCGGTGTATCAAGAGCTCGATCGCGACCTGCAGGGCGACTACATCCCGCAAGAGCATTACTACCCTTCGTTCGGCTGGTTTCCAGACAATCGATCCGTCGCGATCTGGGGCAAGGGTCAGCTGTTGAAGGTGGACATGCAGACGGGCGAGGCGACACAGATTCCGTTCCAGGCGCCCGCGCATCATCGGATTCACAAGTCGTTGCGCACTCGGCTCGAGTCCGCGCCCGGTCAGTTTGACGTTCGTATCTTCAGACAGCTCGCTGTATCGCCGAGCGGCGAACTGGTGTTCCGCGCGCTCGGCAAACTCTGGCGGCAGGATCTCGCCGGTCAGCGCGCTCCGCAACGTTTGACGAAGTCAGTGCAGGCGGAGAGCGAGCCGGCCTGGTCGCCGGACGGTCGACAGCTTGCGTTGGTCGAATGGAATGACGAGACGGGCTCGTCGCTCAAGCTGCGTGCTGCCAACGGCAAAGAGAAAGTGATCGCGCGCAGCCGCGGCGCCATCAGGCAGCCGCAGTTCTCACACGATGGCCGTCGTGTTGCCTATCGCATCATGGAGCCGGATGGCGCCATGGGCGGCGCGGCCGATCGCGCTGGCATCTATCTCGTCAACGTGGACGGCACCGGCGCGAAATTCCTGACGGAAGGCAGCGGTCTTGCGCCGTTCTCAGCCGACGACAAGCGCATCTATTTCTTCGGCGAGCCGGACTTCTACGGCCGCAAGGCAGTGCTGCTGCGGAGTATCGGTGTCGATGGCAAGGACGCGCGCGATCAGGCGTATGCCGAGACGGCGGACACAGGCGACTTCGTGCTCAGTCCTGACGCGAAGTGGCTAGCGTTCAAGGAATACAACCAGCTCTATGTGATGCCCTACAAGGAGAGTGACAAGGCGCTGGCGGTTACAGCTGTTGGCAACAAGGCAGCCCGGCGCCTGACGGCGACCGATGGCTTCGAGCTGGTCTGGACGCCTGATTCCTCGAAGATGCTCTGGATGCTTGGCCGCGATCTCTACGTGAGCTCGCCGAGTGACACTGGGATCGTCGAAAGGGCTCAGCGCGCAATCAATTTGAGCGCGAAGGGCGACGTGCCCGAAGGCGTCCTCGCTTTTGTGAATGCACGCATTCTGCCGATGACCGATGAGAACGTGATCGAACGCGGCGCGGTCGTCGTCGAGGGCAATCGAATCAAAGCCGTCGGTCCGATGGGCAGCGTCACTATTCCACGCGACGCGAAGGTCATGGACCTCGGCGGCAAGACGCTCATGCCCGGAATGTTCGACGCGCACGGTCACATCGACTGCTGCTACATGACCGGTGTGACGCCGGTGAAGCGCCCGACTCATTACGCGGCGTTGGCCTATGGCGTGACCACGAACTTCGATCCGTATTCGAACGAGCTGACCAGCTACGAAGCGACCGAGATGACGCAGGCGGGCGAGTTGGTCGGGCCACGCTGGCTGAGCTCGGGCTTTGTGATTTACGGGCGCTCCGGCAAGCCGGATCGCGTGTTCAATCAGATCCGGAGCCTGGACGACGCACGCAGCATCGTGCGGCGGAAGCAGGCGATCGGCGGCCACATTCTCAAGAGCTATAAGCTCACGACGCGCGAACAGAAGCAGTGGCTGCTGCAAGCGGCCGCGGAAGGCGACTTGATGGTGGACGCCGAAGGCGCCGGTCATTTCTACGACAACGTCAGCATGATTCTCGACGGCCACACCAATCTCGAGCACAACCTGCCGGTGGCGACGTATTACGACGATCTGTTGCAACTGTTCAGGAATTCGTCGATGTCGAGCACGCCGACCTTGATTGTCACGTTCGGCGAGTTGTTCGGCGAGAACTATATCTACCAGCACCAGCAGCCTTGGAAAGAGAGCAAGGTGCTCACTTACATCCCTGGAGTGAACAACGCGTACAACCCGATCGCTGGTGCCGGCGAGGCGCCGTTGCATGTGCGTGGCATGCAGTCCATCCATTTCGCGGATGAGCTGTATGACATCGGCTTCCGCTCGGTGGGCCGGTCGGTGAAGCGTCTCGACGACGCCGGTGTGACGATCAACGTCGGCTCGCACGGCCAGGCGTCCGGCATCGCCATTCATTGGGAGATGCAGCTGCTGGCTGAAGGCGGCATGGCGCCGATGCGAATCCTGCGCGCCGCGACCATCAATGGCGCGCACACGTACGGACTGGATCATCAGCTCGGCTCGATCGAGCCCGGCAAGCTCGCCGATCTGATCGTGCTGGATCGCGATCCGCTCACGGATATTCGCAACACCAACAGCGTTCGTTACACGATGGTGAACGGCCGGCTATACGACTCGCAGAGCATGAACGAGATCGGCAACTACGATCGGCCGCGCACCAGGTTCTATTGGGAGCTCGGCGAGCGTCACGGCATCGATTGGAGCCCGGCGTGGACAGGTCACAGTCACTGAGCTCAATCGTGGTTTGTTCGCACAACCTGACGTGTATCGCACTACAGTTATGGCCTACGTCAGCTCGGTTATTTCTTGCGGCCTGCGCACATTTCCGCATGCAACTCCACGAGCGGCCACGCGTTTAACACCGCGATGTCGGGCGCAGCATCGATGAGGGCGATTTCACCTCCGTGATTTGCACGGCGGGCCTCATAGAAGTTCCACGCGCCGAGGAGACTTTCAATGGCGAACGAGCGTAACAATCCTGAGGAACGGAACCGCACTCAGCAGGGCAGCAACGACCCCAACCGGAATCAGCAGCAGCAACAGCAGCAGCAAGGCAACCGGCAGCAGCAGGGCGGTGGTCAGCGGTCGGGTCAGCAGGAGCAGCAGAGCGGACAGCGTAATCAGCCCGGCCAACAGTCGGGTCAGGGTCAGGTCCGTTCACCGCAGCAGAGTGGTGGCAATCAGCAGCAGGAAGACAAGGATCGTAACCGCTGAGTGAGTGCAACTCGCCATCGGACGGGCGCACTCGCGCCCGCTCCGATGGCGGTCGATCAGGCTTCGTAGTCCAACACCCACCGATCCTGAATCAAACCGCCCACCACCTGCTTCACCGGCACGTGCACTGGATGGTCGGAATACGCGTTCAGCGCGGCCCGATCCGAGAATTCGGTGTAAAGACCCAGATCGACCGGTGAGCTCTCCGCAAAATTGACCCCGACTTCCAGGCTGAGCAGGCCGGGAATCTTGCCGCGCATGCTCTCCAGCTCCTGCTTCACTCGCGCCACATCCGCTTTGTTCTTCAGACGCCACAGGACGATGTGCTTGATCATTGCTGGTTTCCACCGATCGAATCGAGGTGCGCGATATTACATCGCGGCGGCAAATTGAGTGCGACGTAGTGCGAGATAGGCCGCGAGCAGCACCGCCCAACCGACGGTCAGCACGATGGGAATCAGCTCCAGGCCCCACTGCTGAGCGATCAAGCCGCACAACGCAGGCAGTGCAGCCAGGCCCACTGCACCCATCGACACCTGCAAGCCGACGGTGTTCGCGGTATGCCGCGGACCGACGCGTCCGGGCGTGGTTGCAATCAGCGAAGGAAAGATCGGACCGGCGGCGAAGCCCATCAACGCGATCGCGGCGGTGTCGACGATGGGGTGCAGATTGAAGATCAGCGTCACGACGCCGACCAGCGCGGCGATCATGCAGAGTTTGATGATGGAATCCGGGTTGGCATTCGCAGGCAGGAATGCATAGCCGAGCCGGCTCGCGAACAAGCCGCCCCAATAAAGCGTCACGGCCGTGCCGGCCGAGGCAGTGGCAATATCACGGGCTTCATACAACAACGAGAACACCCACGCGCCTGCGGCTGCTTCACAGCCGGTGTAAACCAGGAATACCAGCAGCGACAGCTGCACTTTGCCGAGCTGCAATGTTTCCAACAGTTTCGCCGGTCGCTGATGTTCTTCGTGCGATGTGACCGGTGGCGGCCACTGACGACGCGACAGGATAAAGGCCGCGGCCAGCACGATCTCGACGACCACGATGATTCGATAACCGAGCTGCCAGGGCCGCCCCGTTGTCAGCACCGTGGTCATCAACGCCGGCCCGGCAGCGGCGCCGACGCCATAGAACGCGTGCAGCACATTGACGAGCCGTGCCGAATAGCGGGTTGCGGCGTGAGTGTTGATCGCCGCATCGATGGCGCCGCCGCCGAAGCCCGTCAGCAAGCCCAGTGACACGATAACGATCCACGAAGGTGCGATGCTGTAGCCGAACAGGCTGATGGCCGTCAGCGCGCACGAGAACGCGAGCAGCTCGCCGATGCCCATCCGGCTCAGGATGACGCCGGTGGCCGTGCTCGCGATCACCGAACCCACGGTCAAAGTAATAAACAATGGGCCGAGCGCATCTTGCGGCAATTCGAAATGCGTGCGCAGCGCGGGCCATGCGACGCCGATGACCGCATCTGGCAATCCAAGAGCGATGAATCCGACGAAGCTCAGGATGAGCAGCAGCTTGTTCGGTCGTGACATGAAGCGGCCGGTCAGTTGCTGGCGAACTGGCGGCGGTACGTTGCCGGACTGGTGCCGGCAACGCGACGGAAATGGCGCCGGAATGTTTCCTGCGACTTGAAGCCCACCGCCTCGGCGACCCGGGGCAATGAATGACGCCCGGTTTGCAGCATGTCCTTGGCCAGCGCGACGCGCTCCCGAATCAGCCATTCATACGGTCCGAAGCCGACCGTTTCCTGAAACTGACGTTGCAGCGTGCGAGGGCTCATGGACGCGCGACGCGCCAGCGTTCGTAGCGTGTGAACTTGTGACGGATGCGCGCGCACCCAATCGATGAGTTTCGAAAGTCGGTTGCGATCGTCTTGCGGCATGGGACGCGGCAGATATTGAGCTTGTCCGCCTTCACGATGCGGCGGGATCACCAGGCGCTGCGCGACTTGATTCGCGATGCCGGCGCCATAGTCCCGCCGCACCAGGTGCAACAGCATGTCCAATCCGGCAGCGGAGCCGGCCGAGGTCAGCACCTGTCCCGAATCGATATAGAGCGAGTTGGGTTCCACGGTCACGCTCGGGTAACGTTTGCTCAATCGTTCGGCGTAGCGCCAGTGCGTCGTGACCGTCCGGCCATCGAGCACGCCAGCTGCGGCGAGCACAAACACGCCCGAGCATATGGTGCAAAGACGTGCGCCTCGCTCATATGCGGCCCGAATCCGGCGCAGTAACGCAGGCGGCGGTATTTCGTCCGCATTCCGCCAACCCGGAATCACGATGGTGTCTGCCTGATCCAGCAACGACAGCGAGTTGGGCACCTTGACCTCGATACCGCCCGCCGCACGCAACGGGCCGCGCTCGGCGGAGCAGACGGCAAAGTCGTACCACTCCACGCCCAGCTCGGGTCGTTCCAGGGCGAACAGCTCGACCACACAGCCGAATTCGAAGGTGCACAGTCCGTCATAGGCGAGGGCGACGACGCGGTGGCGGCGCTGGACGCGGCGGCTGTTGCGGGCTGTTTTGCTCATGGCGCGATGTTACCGATCTATGGCGTCAGCGCCAGTGGGGGGCGGGGCCAGTTTTGCGCAGAATGCTGACACCTTCCAAGCCGGAGACAGTTATGACAACCGCCGTGACCGCCGTCGCCCCCGCTGCCAGTGACCGAGCACTGAAGCACTTCGAGACGGCGCTCGAGTTCGAAACCGATTGCTGGGACGTGCACGACTCCATGTCCGGCGGCAAGCAGGATTTCGTGCTGCTCGACGTGCGCAGTCATGCGCTCTATGAACAGGGCCACGTGCCTGGCGCGGTGAGCTTGCCGCACGGAAAGATCGTCGAAGGAACGATGAAGGACTATCCGGCCAGCACGGTGTTCGTCGTATATTGCGCGGGGCCTCACTGCAATGGCGCACATCGTGGCGCGATCCGACTGGCGCGGCTGGGCCGCCCGGTGAAGTTGATGATCGGTGGCGTCACCGGCTGGCTGGACGAAGGGTTCACTTTGGAGACAGGCAAGAAATGATTCGTCGTGCCCAGGCTTCGGACGCGCGCCAGTTGTTGTCGCTGATGCAAGGGCTGGCGCGTTTCGAGGGCTATGACGACCGGTTTGCGGTGACCGTCGACGCGCTGATCGAGCGCGGCTTCTCACCGCACCGTCCGCCGGAGTTCACGGCCTGGGTTGCCGAGCTCGATGCGTCGCTGGTGGGCTACGCGTTGATCTATGTGATTCCGTACACGTTCGATTTGCGGCCGACCGTGGTGTTGAAAGAGTTGTTCATCGGCGAGGCCGCGCGTGGGCGCAATTTCGGCCGCGGCCTGATGGATGCGGTAATCGGGCACGCGCGCTCGCTGAACGCGAGGCTGATCCGTTGGCAGGTGCTGCCCGACAACGAGCCGGCGAAGCGCTTCTATCGCCAGCACGGCGCTGCCCAGGATGCGGACTGGGAGAACTGGTTCATCGATCTGTCGACGATGGGGTAGAGGGCGCTGGCGAAAGCGCCCGCAGGCTCCTACTCTTGCGGTATGCAAAACATCAGCATCCGCGCGGTCATTCTTGCAACTCTTGCCGTCCTGGGCATCGACATCGTTTCCGGCATGTTGTTGACGCAGATGTTCGGCGGCCCGGGCTGGGATACGGAGCTGTCGAGGGAGGAAATCCGCCGCGCCTATCAGGTGTTGATGCAGGATGTCCGCTATCTGGCGCTCGGTCTGCTCCTCGGCACTGCTTCCACGGTGCTGGGCGGCTATCTGGCGGCTCGCCTGGCGCGCAACATGCCGTATTACAACGCGCTGGCATTTGGCGTGCTCGGCATCCTGATCAGCATGATCGGCGCGGGCGATCTGCCCACCTGGGTCAAGATCGTCGGGCTGGGGCTGAGCCTGCCGGCTGCCGTGCTCGGCGGTCATATCGCCAAGCTGCAAGCGAGCAAGCCCGCCTCATGAACCGCTGCCGTACGGGCGCGTGATGATTTCCAGGTAGTGGCCGTTCGGATCGTTCCAATACACGCCGCGGCCGCCATCGTGATGGTTGATCTCGGACGGCCGCGAGTGCATCGGATCCGCCCAATATTCCAGCTTGCGCTGCTGGATGCGCCCGAAGATCGCATCGAACTCGTACTCGCTCACCAGAAACGCATAGTGTTCGATGATGAAAGGCTCATCGGTCTGGATGTAGTCGAGCGTCACGCCGTTGTCGAGCTGCACGGTCCAGAACGGCCCGAACCGCCCCGGGTCGGCCAGCCCGAGCAACTCGGTGAGAAAGTTCGCCGAAGCCTTCGCATCCTTCGCGTGCACGATGGTGTGGTTGAGCTGAATGGCCATGAGTTTCCCTCCGCGCCAGCCAATGTTTCTTTGCCCACCGCCCAAGCATAACCAAAGACGACTTCCAATATAGGCAATCCCGCCGTATCGGCCTGGCCGGCAGATTCGTATCTTGGCGGGGCGTCGCAACTCCTTCAGGAGAAGACCATGCCCCGCTATCTGATCGAACGTACTTTTCCCGACGGTCTGGGCCTGCCGGCGAATGCGGAAGGCGCCAAGGCGGCCACCAATGTGATCGCGACCAATGCCCAGGAAGGCGTGACCTGGGTGCACTCCTATGTGACCCCGGATCGCAAAAAGACCTACTGCATTTACGACGGGCCATCTCCCGAGGCCATCCGGTCGGTGGCCGAACGCAATGGGCTGCCGGTCGATCGCATTTCCGAAGTCCGGGTCCTGGATCCTTATTTCCTGTACTGACGCAGGTCTTCAGCTCGCGCCCGGGCGCCACTGCCGCGCTATGATTCCATGACATTGGCGGATCGGCGTGGGCATGGCGGGCCCGGGCATGAAGCTGCTGGAGCGGGATGAGCTGCTGACCTCGTTACAGGTGCTGCTGCGCGATGCCGCTGCGGGCCAGGGCAGCTTGTTGTTTCTCGAAGGCGAGGCGGGCATCGGCAAGACTTCGCTATTGCGCGCGTTCGCCAACTCGCAGCAAGGGCAGGTGCCGGTGTACTGGGGCGCCTGCGATGCCCTGCACACCCCTCGACCGCTCGGCCCGTTGTTCGATATCGCCGCTCAGATCAAAGGTGAGCTGCAGGCTGCCCTCCATGGCAATGTCGAACGCGTGCGCGTGTTCAGCAGTTTTCTTGCCGAAATCACCCGGCCGCCGGCCTTGATCGTGTTGGAGGACTTGCACTGGGCGGACGAGGCGACGCTCGATTGCCTTCGCTATGTGGGCCGGCGTATCGGCCGCACGCATGCGCTGCTGGTCGTGAGCTTTCGTAACGACGAAGTCGGACCGTCGCACGCGCTGCGCCTGGTGCTCGGAGACCTGGCCACCAGCGGTGCAAAGCGGTTGTCGCCGCAGCCGCTGTCGCTGGCCGCCATCCGAGAATTGGTCGGCGATTGCGACGTCGATCCTGCCGAGCTGCAAACAAAGACCAGCGGCAATCCGTTCTTCGTTACCGAAGTCGTCGCAGCCGGCGGAGTGAGAATGCCGGCGACCGTACGAGATGCAGTGCTGGCGCGCGCTGGCCGGTTGCGCCCATCGGCTCGCGCAATTCTCGACGCTGCAGCTGTTGCCGGCCCGCGAATCGAGCCGTGGTTGTTACAAGAGCTGACCGCGGCAGAGAGCGGCTGGATCGATGAATGCCTCGCGACCGGAGTGCTGTGCGCACAGAGCGGCGTGTTCACCTTTCGTCACGAGCTGGCGCGTGAAGCCATCCTCGACGCGTTGACTCCGACCAAAGCCATGAGCCTGCACCGCATGGTGCTACAGGCGCTGCAATCGCATTCTTCGGCTGATCTCGCGCGACTCGCACATCATGCCGAAGGCGCATCACTCGAAGAGGCTGTATTGGAACTGGCGCCCGCGGCTGCGCGAGAAGCAGCAGCGAAGGGCGCGCATCGTCAGGCTGCTCAGCAATTCGCACGGGCGCTGAAGTTTGCAGCGACACCGACGGCTCGGCGCGCTGCCTTGCTCGATGACTATGCGTCCGAATGTCAGCTCAGCGGCATGGTGAGCGACGCCATCGAGGCGCGACGCAACGCTGTACGACTATGGCAAGACCTCGGTGAACGAAGCAGGCAGGCGATCTCACTAGCGCGACTTGCGCACGCGTTGGTCGTTTCTGGCAAGAACGCCGAGAGTGAGGCGACGATGCGTGAGGCGGCGTCGCTGGTCGCCGCCGATCTGTCGGGAGCTGCGGCAGTAGTCGTGCGTCGCTGGGCCGCGCACCTGCGAATGCTCGATCGCGACGTCGAGGAAGCAATCAACGAAGGGGAGCAGGCCAAGGCTGTCGCCGAGGCGCTCGACGATCGTGAGTCCATCGTTCACTGCCTCAATACCATCGGGTCGTCGCTGATTATTTCTGGCCGCGTGGCAGAGGGGTGCGATCATCTGGAGCGCAGCCGTGCGCTGGCCGAAGAGATTCGATCGGATTCCTGGATCGCGAGCGCTTTCGTCAATCTGGGGTCGGCGTGCGGTGAGGTCTATCGTTTCGATCTCGCGGACAACTATCTTCGGCAAGGCGTCGAGTTCTGCAACGATCGCGACATCGACTTCGCGCGGCTCTATCAGTTGTCCTGGCAGGCGTTGGTGTGGATGTATCGGGGGCGCTATACGGAAGCGTCCGGTACAGCGCATGTCGTGCTCGCCGATCGGCGCTCGCCGGTGATCGCTCGCATCACGGCGTTGATCGCGTTAGGACGCGTGCGTGCTCGTCGCGGCGATCCGGCGGTGTGGGAGGCTTTGCACGAAGCGCAGGAACTTGCTGGCAATACGGGCACATTGCAGCGAGTCGCGTTGATGCAAGCTGCGCGAGCTGAGGCGGCGTGGCTCGAAGGCAGAGCAGCCGAAGCGGCGAGCGAGGCGTCGGCTGGGGTCGAGCTGGCGGTTCGCAAGCGCCATTCCTGGTTTGCGTCGGAGTTGTTGTTCTGGTGCTGGCAAGGCGACGGCTCGCTGCCTGGCGGCATGCCGGATTTCTGTGCGCAGGCGCCGTTCGCGATGGAGATTTCCGGTCGCTGGCAGGAAGCGGCGGCGAGCTGGAGTGCTTTGCAATGTCCGTTCGAGGCCGCGCGCGCGATGATGGAAGGCGACGAAGCGGCACAGCGCCAGGCTCTCACGGTGTTCGAAGCGTTCGGCGCCCGCCCGATGATCGAACGGATGCGTTACAAGCTGCGCTCGGCGGGCGTTCGCGGATTACAACGCGGCCCGAGAGAGAGCACGCAGACCAATCTGGCGGGACTTACGACCAAGGAAGTGGAAGTGCTCGGCCTGCTTTCACAGGGGCTGCGGAACAAAGAGATCGGCCAGCGACTGCATCGCTCGGCTCGCACCGTCGATCATCACCTGGCCGCAATATTCACCAAGCTCGATGTGTCGACGCGCGCCGAGGCGGTCAGCGCAGCGTACCGCCTCGGGATCATTGCAGCGAAGGCTCCGTAGGCGCAGTCACTTCTCCGGCTGCTTCGTCGTCACGCCTGCCGGCAAATCATCGCGCGTCGTGTCGCGACGTTCGCACTCTGACTTCTCGATGCCACGCAGTTTGGAGCAGTCGGGCTTGCCCGATGTGCCTATGCCGCGCGAAGTGGGCGGAACTCGTTCCTGGTTGTTCGCAGGGTTGAGCCGGTTGTCATTCTGCTCTCTCGTGCGGCGTGAATCCGGCGGCCGCACGGTCTCCTGTCTCGCGGCTGGCGAGTTCGGCGTCATCTGCTCTGTCCGGTTCGGCTGCGTTGGCTGCGCCGGCGTCGGCGAAGTTTGCGGCGATGGCATGGGTGTCGCGGCAGGAGGCGACGTCGTTGGCTGACGAACCGGTGTTTCCGTGCGCGACGGCGTTGCTCGATTGCCGGTGTTCTGCGCGTCCGCAGTCGCAAAGCCTGCCATGGCGACGGCGGCCACTATGTAAATCGATGTGCGCATTGGACTTTCTCCTCAGCCTCGGATGCAGGAGTAACGGGCCGGCCAAGGCGCGGTTCCACCCGGGCCGGGCGGTTGCCTGTGCCACTTTTTTTGCCTCGATCTGCATCTGTTATGCAGCACAGAGCGTCCCTACGATGCGTCCGTACCAAGGAGAAAAGCGATGCGGATTGCCAAACCCCTGCTGCTGGTGACGACGCCCATCGGCGTAGCAGGCGCCATCTACGAGGCGTACCGGCAGGCTGGCGGCCTGGTGATCCTGATGGTGGCGCTCATGTCATTGATCGCCGTTGCCTTCGGCTCGCTGGTCTACACCATCCGTCGCGAGGCGGCGCAAGAGAAGCTGCGCACAGCGGCTAAAGTCAATGCAGCGGAGCAATCATGAAAGAGCTCATCGTTCTGACGATCCTCGGCATCGTCATCAGTCTCGGCCACGCCATGTTCAGCATGGTCTCCGGGCCCACCGACTCCAAGGCCATGGTCAAGGCGCTGACCGTTCGCGTGGCTCTGTCCGTGGCGTTGTTCGCCTTCCTGATGATCGGCTGGTACATGGGAGCGCTGCAGCCGCACTGAACTTATCGATAAACTGGCGCGCATGAAGCTGTATCAGGAGCTGGCCGCCGATCTCACATCGCTCATCCGCCAAGGCACGCTGCAGGCGGGCGAGCGGATTCCATCGGTGCGCGAGCTGTGCCGTGAGCGGGGAGTGAGTCCAGCCACCGCCATGCGCGCATATGATGTGCTCGAAGCGAATGGCCTGGTCGAGAGCCGGCATCGTTCGGGCTACTACGTCAGCAATCGTTGGCAGCAAGGTCCGGGCGAGCCGCGCGCGTCGCGCCCGTCATCGCGATCGACGCAAGTCGATGTCAGCGATCTGGTCTTCAACATTCTCGAAGCGTCCCGCGACCGCGATGTGGTCCCGCTCGGATCGGCGTTTCCCAGTCCGACGCTGTTTCCTTGGGCAAAGCTCGCGAGACACCTCGGCAGCAGCGCCAGAAACATGGACCCGTGGAGCACCGTCGAGAGCCTGCCACCCGGCAGTCCGGAGCTGCGCCGTCAGATTGCGCGTCGATATTTGCAGTTTGGCTCGCGGGTGCCGTCCGACGAGATCGTCGTCACTTCCGGCGCGCTCGAAGCGCTGACGCTCTGCCTGCAAACAGTCACACGCCCTGGCGACACGGTTGCGATCGAAGCGCCCGCGTTCTACGCCTGCTTGCAGGCCATCGAGACGTGGGGTTTGCGTGCGGTGGAGATTCCGACGCATCCACGCGAAGGCGTCGACCTCGGCGCACTCGAACAGGCCATCGCCAAACACAATGTACGCGCCTGCTGGTTCATGACGACGTTTCAGAATCCGCTCGGCGCCTCGCTGCCGGAAGAAAAGAAGCGCGACCTGGTCGAGTTGCTGGCCGGGCACGAGATCCCGTTGATCGAAGACGACGTGTACGCCGAGCTGCATTTCGACCGGCACCGGCCGAAGCCGGCGAAGGCGTTCGACCGCAAAGGGCTGGTGCTCAATTGCGGCTCGTTCTCGAAGTGCCTGGCGCCGGGCTATCGATTGGGCTGGGCCGCGGCGGGCCGGTTCGCGTCCGCTGTCCAACGGCGCAAGGTAACCACGTCGCTTGCCACCAGCGTGCCCATTCAGAACGGCATCGCGCAGATGCTTCGCAACGAAGGTTACGATCGTCACCTGGATAAATTGCGCCAGTCGCTGCGATCTCAGCAGGGCGCCGCACTCGCTGCCCTCAAACAACACTTTCCGTCGGGCTTCCGGGTGGCGACGCCCGAGGGCGGTTACTTCTTGTGGATCGAGTTGCCCGAGAAGGTCGATGCGCTGGAGGTCCATCGCCGCGCCATTGAGGCCCACATCAGCATCGCGCCGGGCCCGATGTTTTCGGCGCGTCGGCAGTTCCGCAACTGCCTGCGCTTGAACTATGGCCACCCCTGGACCGCCCAGGTCGAAGATGCCGTGGCCGAGCTCGGGCGCATCATCCGCTCGCTGGCCTGAAAAAAATTCGCCGGCCGTGTCGAAATCGGCGGCCCGGCTTCGACTTGCTCCTGAAAGCACGCCGCAGCGGCGCGCTAGAATGCCCTCACACAGGAGCTAACCACATGAAATACATGCTGATGATGAACACCCCCGCGGCTGGCGAGTACCAGATCATGAGCTGGCCGAAGCAGGACATCGAGGCGCACATCGCGTTCATGATGGACTTCCACAAGCAGCTCACCGCGTCGGGCGAACTGGTGGATGCGCAGGGCCTGACCGGCCCGTCGCAGGCCAGGCTGGTCCGTGCCGGCAAGGATGGCAAGCCGGTCACCGATGGCGTGTTTCCGGAATCCAAGGAATTCCTCGCCGGCTACTGGATCATCGATGTGCCGAGCACGGCCCGCGCTTACGAGATCGCGGCACAGGCATCGCTCGCGCCGGGCGTCGGCGGTGCTCCGCTGTATCTGCCGATCGAAGTGCGTGAGATCGGCGTGGCGCCGAAAACCTAGTGACTGCCGGGAAGCTCGACGCAAGCACCGAGCACCTGCTGCGCGAACTGGCGCCGCAGGTACTCGGCGCCGTGATGCGCCGTTATCGCAACCTCAACAGCTGCGAAGATGCCGTACAGGAAGCGCTGATCGCCGCGGCCACGCAATGGCCCGCTGAGGGCGTGCCCCACAATCCTCGCGGCTGGCTCTTGCAGGTCGCGCTTCGGCGCATGACTGACACCGTTCGCAGCGAGATCGCACGTCGCAATCGCGAGGCCGTGGCGATGGAAGATTCATCCTTGGTGGTTGCGCCTGCAATCTATAGCGAGCCGGAGATCGATCCGGACGACGCGCTCGTGCTGCTGTTCATGTGCTGCCATCCGTTGCTGTCGCCGCCTTCGGCAATCGCGCTGACCTTGCGAGCGGTCGGTGGGCTCACGACGGGTGAGATTGCGAGGGCCTTTCTCGTGCCCGAGGCGACCATGGCGCAGCGGATCAGTCGCGCCAAGCAGAGCGTGAAAACATCGGACGTGGCGTTTCAGATGCCGGAAGCGTCGGAGCGGGCAGAACGGCTCGGCTCGGTGCTGCAGGTTTTGTATCTGATGTTCAACGAAGGCTACACGACCAGCTCGGGCACTGAACTGCAACGCACGGATTTGTCGAACGAGGCGATTCGTCTCACGCGATTGTTGGTCAGGCTCGTGCCCGGCGATGGCGAAGCTCGCGGTCTGCTTGCGCTGATGCTGCTGACCGATGCTCGTCGTCTTGCGCGGAGTGGGCCGATCGGCGAGCTGATTCCACTTGACGAGCAGGAGCGCGCGTTGTGGGACAAGGAAATGATTGCCGAAGGCGTGGCGCTCGTTACCACGGCCTTCTCGCGCGGGGCGGTCGGCGAATATCAATTGCAGGCCGCTGTTGCAGCCTTGCATGACGAAGCGGCCCGTGTGGAGGACACCGATTGGGCGCAGATCCAGGCGCTGTATGGCGTACTGATGCGAATGTCAGATAACCCCATGGCGGTGATGAATCACGCTATAGCGGCGGCCATGGTGCATGGGCCGACGAAAGGGTTGGAGTTGCTGGCGCCTCTGGAAAAGGATGAACGCCTGCGTGGCAATCATCGTTTGGAGGCCGTTCGTGCTCACTTGCTCGAGCGCGCCGGCGAGCGAGCTCGAGCCGTCGAGTTGTATCAGGCCGCGGCGGCGAAGACGAACAGCATTCCGGAAAGGAACTATTTGATGCTGAAGGCGGCGAAGCTGCGCGATGGCAAATAGTGCAGCGAGCTCGGCGCTGCTTGCCAGAGTTCAGGCGTTGGAGGATAAGGACACGAGCAGCGCCGGGAACTCCGAACTCGAAGGAGCCTCGTATGAACTTTCTTGCACGGGTGGGTTTGTTTCTTTTGCGTGTAACAGTTCCGCTGACATTTGCCCTGGCTGCGTCGGCGGGGCCGATATCAGACCGCATTCAGGTAGGCGACGAGGTCATAGGCTCTTTTCGGTACGACCTGTCCCAGGCGCCCGGAGACTCCAATCCTGCCGGCTTCAGCGGCGAGTACCGATTCACGGATGCGAATAGTTTCATCCAGGTCTCAGTTGGCGGGCACACCTTCTCCTCCGCTGTTGGCGCTACTTTCATCCCCTCCAGGCCAGGTCACGTGTCGGTGCTGGTGACGAACCGTTTCGCCGCTTTCGATGAGCTGCAGATCAGAGGCATCGGGAATGAGGCAAGCTTCGCGCCGTTCCTGAGTTTTCTGTCGCGGCAGGATCCTGCGTTTGTGCCGCTCGGTACGATTCTTATCAATTTCATCCTCGATCCTTCCGCTCTGGCCTCGGACGCTCTGCCGACGGTGATCGACCCTTCGGCCGCGATACCCTTTGAATCGTTTCCTGCCATCTTCGGCCAGGTTGAAGGTCTGAGTACCCAGCCGCCGGACGAGGCGGAAGCCGCCGCGACCAGGGAATGGGCCATCTTCTATGAGGTGGAGCCCAGCGATGTCACGATCGAGAATAACGTCGTCTCCGGACGTTTCGTGGGGCGCGTCACGGAGGTTGCGGACAATACCCAACTGCTCCCGCCGAGCGAGATGTTCGACTCTCTGCTGGAGCAAGTCACAGGTGTCGGGCCGGGGCGGAGCCTGCAAGGCAAGATCGAAAACGCCCGCGCCTACTTCCTCGCTTCAGACCTGCCCGCCACTTGCGCAATGCTTCAAGGTTTCTCCTCGCAGGTACGAGCTCAATCCGGCAAGTCGATCCCGCGTGACACCGCAAACAAGTTGTCAGCGGAAGCGGCCGCACTTGGACTCGCAATCGAGTGTGACGACTCCTGACGGACGTCATCTGCAGCGAAGCGCCGTCCCGGAGCAGTAAGCGGTCTTGGGAGGGGCGGCGCTCGCATCTACACTGATGTTATGAAGCCATCACGGGGACACAGCCGCTGGGTGAGAACCTGCCACTGGATTGCTGTGGCGAGCTTCACGGCGCTGGCGCTCAGCGGATTTTTCATCCTGATGGTGCATCCCCGTCTTTATTGGGGCCACGTCGGCAACGATCTGACGCCGGCGCTGTTGACGCTGCCCATCAGCAACAATTATCGCCCGGAAGAGTTGCAGAGCAGGATGGTGTTCACCGAGGTGCCCGGGGCGCCGGTCACCGCGGAACGCAACTTTCATATATTTAATCAGAATGGCTGGGCACGCAGTCTGCACTTCCTGGCTGCATGGATACTCGTCGGCATCGGCGCCATCTATGTTGCGCTCGGCGTCTCGAGCGGGCACGTGAAACGTGACTTGCTTCCCAGTGGCCGCGAGCTCTCGCCGCGCTCATTGCTGCAGGACTTGCGCAACCACTTTTCTCCGCGCGTCGGTTCGGCGGGCGTCGGGCCGCCTTATGGATTGCTACAAAAGCTGGCATACACGAGTGTCATGTTCGTCGTTCTGCCCTTGATGGTCGCAACAGGGCTGACGATGTCGCCGGCGGTGACCGCCGCCTATCCGATCCTCCTGGATGTGTTCGGCGGCTACCAGACCGCCCGCACGATCCATTTCTTTGGATTCACGGTCCTGGTGCTCTTCTTGATAGTTCACGTCGCGATGGTGATTGCGACGGGTTTCAGTCGCCAGCTGCGAGCCATGACCTGGGGAAGTGAGCAATGAAGCAGCCAAGTCGGATGCCACGTCGCGCATTTATCACAAGCATGGCGTCCTCGGCCGGCGTGCTGCTGGCCGGCTGTTCCCAAACCGATCCGCCGACCTATGGTCACGTGCTCCGCATGGGCGATTTGTTGACGTACAAGGCCCACCGGCTGCTGCTGCCTGCCCAGTCGCTCGCGCGGGAATACGACTATGCGGATATTTCCTCGGTGCCCGCGATTGGCACGACGAATCCATCCGGCCATAAGGAGCACGGGCCGGTCTATGAGCGTCTGCTCGCCAATCGGTTTGCAGATTGGCGGCTCCCCGTCGAAGGCAGCGTGGCCCGGCCGCTCGCTTTCTCACTCGATGAGTTGAAACGCATGCCGTCCCGGACTCAGATCACGAGGCACACGTGCGAAGAGGGCTGGTCGGCGATCGCGCAGTGGACCGGTGTGCCTCTGCGCAGCGTCCTGGAGTCCGCCGGGATTCGCTCGACAGCCCGGTTCGTGCAGTTCTACGCGTACGATGGCTGGGTTGACGGTATCGACATGCTCGATGCCCTGCACCCGCAGACCATCCTGGCCTACGGCATGAATGGCCGTGATTTGCCAATCAGCCACGGCGCGCCATTGCGAGCCAGGGTCGAGACACAGCTCGGTTACAAGAGCACGAAGTTTCTCAGGCGCATCGTGGTGACCGATCACTTCGACGACCACGGCGCCCGGGGGTTCATCCAGAATGGGTGGTCATGGTACGCGGGCATCTGAGCGCCGTTTGAAACATCTTGACGCGCCGGCCCTGAACGGCTGGAATCGAGACAAACATTCACGATCTGCGGCGCCTCAAAGGAGTGACACCCATGGTTCGGGTTCCGGTTCTCTCGCTGGTTCTCGTGGCCGCGATCACAGTAACGGCAGCCTGTTACGGTCAAACAACGCAAACGTCCGCTAGCGAGCAGGATGTTGTCTCGGCTTCAACGCTGAAGCGCACATACACCGTTCAACCAACATGGCCCGAGGCGGCCACCGGAGTCGAAGGCTGGGTTCGGCTGAGGTTCACGTTGTTGCCGAATGGCACGGTTGCCGACATCGAAGTCGAAGAGGCCCACCCGGCGGGCCTCTTCGACGCCTCCGCGGTGGAGGCGCTTCGACAATGGAAGTTCGAGCCTGTGGAGCGCGACGGCAAGAAGATCGCTCAACGCGCGGAGATCAGGATGAAGTACGCGCTACCGAGCGCCGGCTGAAACCTTCCCGTTCGTGGCCCGAAACGCGCGTTCGAGCACTTCGAGTTCCGCCGGATGAGCTTCGAGCCATTCCCGGCTGCCGTCGAGCTTGGCCAGTCCCGCGACGTAATAGAGGAATGTTTGTAGCAGCCCAACCTTGGTGAAGTCTTCCAAAGGCGCGGCCGCGTAGTTCCACACGAACTCCAGTGCCGCCGTCTTCTCGTGCGTTACGATGGTCCCGGTCAGAAGGTTGGTCATGGCTGCCACAAAACGAGCGGCATCGGGGGCGTCCACGGGAGTGTATTTATGTTCGGTATCGATCGCGAGCGCGAGTGCAACGTTCAACGCCAGCAGTGCCAGATCCGACTTGGAGCTCACCTGCACGTCGTCGGCCGCGCGATCCGTCGTTATGCCTTCGTTGCGATACTTCGTCACGCGCGTCGCGATCGCTGCGGCCGCATCGGCCGCGCGCTGTGACTTGGGCTCCAAAATGATGAAGCGCAGGCGCGTCAGCGCGGCAGCACCATCCAATCTGTAGGCGTCCAATGTGCCCGCGTACAGCAAGTATGCTGAAGAACGAGTCGGATCGCTCTCGATCGATATGCCCGCATGCTTCCGAGCTTCCGCGGTCCTGCCGAGTCGCGCAAGCGTGAGCGCGTAGTTGTAGTTGAGTTGCGAGTCGGTGGGCGCAATGGCCAGCCCTCGCTCGAACGATTCGACCGCGGCCTTTGAATCACCTGCATCGTCCTGGCAGCTACCCAACAAAGCCAGGCTCGACTGGAGACCTTGCTTGGTGGCAACAGCGTCTGTCGCATAGGCGATGCAAGCCTTCAAGTCGCCGAGCGCCTTCGCGGTCAGTCCCGCCTCATATAACAGCGCCGGATGATTCGGCTCGACTTCGATCAGCTTCTTATAAAGCTCGATCGCTTCGACATATTTACCGCGATCGTAAAGATCGATGGCCCGCTGCAGATCTTCGGCATGTTTCACTTGCGCACTGGAGGCCGCGGTCATCCAGAGCGACATCGCAAGTAAAAATGCCATGGTTGTCATGCTGAAGATCCATCTACACACCCGTTTGCCGAGGCTAACTCACATTCGTGTCTTATGGGCGAGCGCTCGAAGCCTTGCTGGCGACGGCGGAGGGGGCGTCGAACGGCTCGTAGTCGTAATACCTGATCAAGGTGTCCGTGAGGAAGCCCTGGTCTACGTCGGGCACGTATTGCCGCCACGTCTCGAACCAGTAAGTGCGCGCCCCATCTCGTGCCAGCACCGTCATGTGTGCGTCTTGGGTCAAATTGCACGGCACCCAGTCTGGCTCGCAGTATTTCAGGACGAGTTCGTCGCCCTCGATGATCCACTCGAAAGCCCAGTATGAGTAGTAGCCGCCGCTGCTGCTGTCGCGAACGTAAAGATTGCCGTTCTGGTCGAGATATTCGGCCTCCCGGGTGCCGAGGCCGCCGGCATCGAAGCGCCAGCGGGAGCCCTTCGCTCCAGGAGCGATCGGCGCTCGATCGAGCCCAAAAAAGTAATGGCGGCCCAGCACATGGTCCGGGGTGAACGCGAGCTGTTGTTGCGGATCCGTTCGCAGCGACGCACCGGCGTCGACACGACGGCCGCTCGGCAGCGTGAATTCATACAGCACGTCGGTGGCGACACTGTCCAGCTCGCGGATCGAGCGAAACCGGGCCGTCACGCCGTCGACGAACGCGATGTTGAGGGCGCCGCTGGCATCGAGCGACCACGAAAATTGTTTGCCGAACGCGCGGGTCGTGCCGGTACCGTTCGCATTCAGCTGTGCCACATCGGGCATGAAGCTGCGCCCCACGTATTCGCCGTCGGGGTCTCGGTTGTAGATCCACAGCGTTCGGGTCGAGTCGCGCAGCTCGGCGATATCGAATGGCAGGAAGTCCTGGTCATCGAGGATGGTGCGAGCCTCGGTCACGATCTCTGGCTGCGGGCCGATGGTGCCACAGCCTCGAGCGACGACGTGCCGCGACTCGGTGATCGCCAGCAGGTCCTTGTTGAGCAGCGTCAGTTTCACGCCGGGTGTGCTGTAGGCAACTTCGTATTCGGCGGGCGTGTCGCCATAGTCGTCTCCGGGGCAACTCGCCAGCTCCCAGCCACCCATCTCGACTGGCCCGTCGTCATAAGTGATCTCGACGCTCGCGCCCGAAACAGTCCAGGTCATGTTCAGATTCCGGGTCGCGGTGGAAGCCACGCCGGTGCCGTTGGAATTGAAGGTGTACGACACTGTGCGATCGGAAATCCCGTACGCTGCAACGTCATTCCTGAGCGACGCTGCCGTCAGCGTCGAGGGTAGCGAGGCGGTCGTGATCGGCTGTGTCAGTGTCGGATCGCTGGCGATGGCGCTCTGTGCATTTCGGAACGTCGTGGGATTCTGGATGAACAGGTCGGTGACGAGCTCTTCGCGCAGCGTCGCATTGGCCAGCAATGATTGCAGTGAGGTCTGGCCCGAAGGCATCGGATAAACGTCGGGCTGGTCGACCAGCAGCTTGATGGCGGCGGCCAGCCTGAGCAGGGCTTCAGCGCTCAGCTTCGGTGTCAGCGTATCGATCAGCGTCTGACTGTTGACCGCCTGTCCGCCGTTCGCTTCTTGCAGCAGCACGGCCAGCGCGGTACTGACATTGGTGATCTGGGTAGCGAAGTTCTCGCTGCTCGACAGGACCTCGTCGCTGCCCGCCTGAGTCTTCAGCGCCTGGAAGGCGCCCAGCCGGCTGGTGAACTCGACATACGACTGCGCGCCGGCGCCCTTGGCCTTCAAGGTAATGAACCCGCCAGCCGCGCTCTCTTCGACGGCCAGCTCGAGTCGATAGTTGCCGTTCGCATCGGCGGTAGTGGTGAAGGTCTGGCTGCCGATGGTCGCGGTGACCACAGCGCTCGGGATCGGCGCATCGGTGACCGTGCCGGTGAGCGTCAGCCGGCTCATCGTCGGCGCCGGGGGATTGCCATTGCCGTTGCCACCATTGTTGTTGCCGGTGCCATCACTGCTGCCACCGCCACCGCCACAGGCGGCCAACGCAGACAGCATCAAAGTCGACAGGACCGCCTTGCCCAGCGAGCGGCCGGACCGCAACGAACTCATGAACACTCCCCGTTCTAATTAGAGCTGGTTGAGCCGGGCGACCAGCTCCATCTGCCGCTTCGCGCTGACCTTGCCAAGGAATGCTTTGATCTGCGCCTGCACCATGCCGACAGCCACCGTGCGTGCGGCGGCCATTATTTCTGGCATCCTCCCGGAACGATTTCCGCTGCCTTAGTACGGCAGCTTGAGAATATCATCGCACCGTGCGGTGTACACGTCGACGTTCTGGCAGATCTCCGGATCGCGCGTGATCTCGAGCAGTGTTTTGACGGGCAAGTCACGCACCTCGCGAAGCCCAGGCTGCTGCCATGATCGGTGACGAACTGCTGACACGCTTCAGTGATCGACGCAGCGCCGCTGACCGACTATGTGCTCGACATCGCCGATCGTTGCCTCGATATCGTGCGAGTGCATTACTGCAACCATAAGCGTCTTGAATGTTCGCCCGGTCGGGCAGGTCGCGTTGCCGATGGCGCCTCGGTGTTCTATCTGATGCCAGAACATCCGGCGCTGCCGCCGAGCATCTATCGAAATGTGACCGATGCATTCGGGGTGCAAAACAACTGGCTCGGCTTGGACGTCGAATCCTTCACACCCAGTGACACCGATCAGTTGGCCGCAAAGATCATCGTGGGTCGCGATGAGCGGGCCAATCAAGGCGTGATTCGGCACGCGCTTCGTTCGCTTGGAACCTCGTTGTATCTGGTGGTGCCGGAAGCATCGTTCCTGCAACTCATTTACGCGTTGGATGCGGTGGCGGCGGTTGAAGTCAGAGGTGACAAGCATCGCCGGTACATCGCAGCGTTGACCTGCAATTGGGACGAGCAGGATTTGCCCGCCAGTCGTGAGCACTTTCCAGAAAAGGTTGGCCCAGTTCTGCGATCTGTACAGCATTCGCAACCGCATCGTTCACAGCGGTGCGAGCTTCGCATCCTTGCAGCGTGACTGGACCAGCGCGACCGGTGCCGCGTTCTTTCTGGTGTGGGCGTGTTACGAGCGATTGTTGGACCACAATCTGCGTAGCGATGAGGAAGTAAGACAGCATGCAGCCGAGGTGTTGAGCAAGCTGGCGCTGCCGGTTCGCGTAGGACGAAAATAATTCGCGATGTGCCGCTTGCTTGGATGAATTCAGCAGTCGCCGCGCGGGCTTGCATCCTGCTATCTTCGCTGCACAACAAGACCTCCGGGGAGCATTCCGTGACATCGAAGCGTTCGTGCGGCCTGGCGACTGTGGCCGCGTTGCTGATCGGTTACTTCAACTGTGCGCGAGCGGCTACTGTCGATTTCGACGCAGCGACTGTCGCGGATCTGAACCAGGCCTTCAAAGCCGGCACGCTCACGTCCGAACAACTGGTCCAGCATTGCCTCGCGCGTGTCGAGGCGTACGACCACCAGGGTCCGAAGATCAACGCCGTCATCATGCTGAATCCCAAAGCGCTCGAGACCGCGCGCGCGCTCGATGCCGAGCGCAAGAGCAAGGGTCCGCGCTCGCCGTTGCACGGCGTGCCGGTGCTGCTGAAGGACAACTTCGATACGTTCGACATGCCCACCACGGGCGGCTCGGTGCTGCTCGAGAACTGGGTGCCGCCCAATGATGCATTCGTCGTCAAGAAGCTGCGCGACGCCGGCGCGATCATTCTGGGCAAGCTCAATCTCTCCGAGTTCGCCTCGGGCACGGCGCACAGTTCGCTCGGTGGCCAGACGCTCAATCCTCATGACTTGATGCGCACCCCATCCGGCTCGTCCAGCGGGACGGGCGCAGCCATCGCCGCAGCGTATGCGCCGATCGGTTTGGGTACGGACACCGGCGGCTCGATTCGTGGCCCCACATCCGCAAACGGCATCGTGGGCTTGAAGCCAACGCACGGCTTGATGAGCCGCGACGGCATCATTCCGCTGGCGTTGTCCTTCGACACGGGCGGACCGATGGCACGCAGCGTCTATGACGTTGCCGTCGCACTGGGGGTCATGACGGGCGTCGACTCCGCGGATCCGGCGACCCAGAAGAGCAAGGGAAAATTCACAACCGACTACACTCAGTTCTTGAAGACCGGTGCATTGAAAGGCGCGCGTATCGGCATCGCTCGCGATTTTCTCGGCGCGGATCCCGATGTCGATTGGGTGATGGAGTCGGCGCTCGAATCGATGCGCAAAGCGGGCGCGACCATCGTGGACGTGCGCTTTCCGAAGTGGCTGCTCGACAGCAAGCCGGAGTTCTATGCCGCGGTCCGTCGCCCGGAGTTCGTCGCCCAGATCAGCCAGTATCTGGCCGCGACCGGGCCGGGTTATCCGAAAAACATCCAGGACCTGATCGAACGATCGAATGACGTGCGCTCGTTGGGCCCCCGCGGCGCCGGCCCGAACCCGGTTCGCTGGAACCTGTTCAAGAAGGAAGCGGAGAGCGGCAAGCTCGACGACTATCGTTACTTGTCCGTTCGCGATCACGCCCTGCCCATGGTTCGCGCGGTGGTCGAAGGCATCCTCGCGGCGGAGAAGCTCGATGCCATCGTCTACCCGACCTCGTCGCGTCGGCCGCCGTTGATGGCCGAGGCGCCGCCCTCGCCGGACTCGGCGTCCGCTGTGGATATCGCCAACCTCACGGGCTTTCCCGACTTGATCGTGCCCGCCGGTTTCACGACGGACGATCTGCCCGTCGGCATTTCTTTCTTCGGTCCCGCCTTCAGCGAACCGAAGTTGTTCGCGCTCGGCTACAGCTTCGAACAAGCTACGCGCGTGCGGCGCCTGCCGGTGCACACGCCGCAGTTGGAGAATCAGTCGATCAACGTGCCTTGAGGATCGACGCAATTTTGACGCATCCGTGGCATGCAACCCGGGAAGCAAGCCGCGGGTTCTTGAATCATGCGTCTGCTGATTCTGGTCGCCGTGCTTGCACTGATCGTCGCCGGCGCGCTCTACGGAGTGCGCAGCGGCGCAATCGATGTGCCGCCAGACTGGAATCCGTGGGCGCAGCTCGATGTGAATGCCGAGCCCAACTTTCTGACCCGACACAAGCTCAATCGGCTGTCGAAGAGCTCGGAGCAATGTCAGCAGGTGCTGGCGACGACCGATATCGAATTCGAGCGGCTGGACAATAAAGTCACCGGCCCGGCGTGTGGTTTCTTCAATGCAGTGCGCGTCGATCGAACATCGAGTCGAGTCAGCAAGCCGTTCTCCTTGAGTTGCCGGGCGGCGGTCTCACTGGCTTTGTGGGAGCGTCATGTGCTCGCGCCAGCGGCGCAAAAGTACTTTGGTCAGAACGTTGCGACGCTGGAGCACTTCGGCAGCTATTCCTGTCGAAACGTTTACGGGCGCGCGAATGCGACGCGAAGTCAGCACGCGACGGCGGAAGCGTTGGATGTCGCTGGATTCGTGCTCGAAGACGGGCAGCGGATTCGAGTTTTGAAGGATTGGGAGGAGGGCGCAGAGAAGGCTGCGTTTCTTCGAGAGGTGCGCACTGGCGCGTGCCGCTTCTTCGATGGCGTGTTGAGCCCGGACTACAACGCCGCTCACCGCGACCATTTCCATTTCGATCGCGGTCCGTATCGAGTCTGTCGTTAGGCCGATTTCATATAGGGATCCCAGAAGCCCGGCGCCGGTTCGATCTGTTGAACCACGTCGACCCAGGTGCCGGACGGGTCGTGCATGCCGAAGCGACGCTGGCCCCACGGCTCATCGCGCAGCTCGTACGCAATGCGCGCGCCGGACTGTCGCACTTTCTGAAACTCCAGCGCCGCGTCACTGACCTGCAAGGTGAAGAACATGCCCTGGCCATTGAATTTCTCGGGTCCGGGCGGCGAGGAGGGATGGTCCGGTGACATGAAAGCGATGGCCAGCACCGGATTCGCCTTCGAAGCCAGGTAGATGAACCACGACGACTCGAACACGACTTCGAAGCCAAAGTGGCGCACGTAGAAATCGCGGCAGGCGCCGATCGCATCGGTGACGATGACCGGATAGGCAGATTCCAATTGCATGACGAATTCCTCGCGGAAGAAAGCGCGAGCATGCGCTCAACGGGGCGAGTGGTATTGAAAAAATGCGTCATCCGCGCGCAGCTGGCCGGGAGAGACGCCGGCGAGGCGGGTGAAGTCGCGAGTCATGTGAGCTTGATCGCAGTAGCCGGCGTCATGCGCCACCGCGGTCAAAGAGCGCGCAGCCGGGTGAACGATCAAGTCGGCTGCATGCCGGAGCCGCGAGATCATGCAGAAGAACTTCAGCGGCACGCCGACGGTCTGCAGGAACACCCGCTCCATCTGTCGACGGCTCTTGCCGAAGCGAGCAGCGACATCGTCGATCCTCGTGGCGCCATGGTGAGCTTCGATGTGCCGAACGACGCCATCGATATAACTTTCAAACGGCGGAGCGCGACACAGCGCTTCGAGCAGAATCTCATCGAGCTCATCGAACAACGCTTCGGTCGCAATGTGAGCGGCGACGCGCTCCGACGGAAATCGCATCAGCGACAGGAGATCTTCGCGGCCGTCCGTGATCTCCTGTGCAGCGGCGGAAATGAAGTGACGGCTTTGCCCCGGACGAAATCGGATGCCGAGGTAGTGAGTGCCGGCCGTGCAGCGAATCGCGGTGGGGCGCGTCGTGCTGCCATAGATCCAGGAGCGACAGTTGTTGGCAGTGACTTCGAGCACCAGATCCAGGCAGCCATCCGGCAGCGCCGCGTACACCGGCGATGCATTGTTGAGGCTGAGCCAGTATTGACTGACATAGCGCGCCAGCCCGGCCGCGGGTCGCCGAACGGTGAAGGTGCTGAGAGCGGGCGCCGTCGTCATGCAGTCAAGATTAAACCGCCCGGGTCTTCAACTTCCACCACTTCGGTAACAACTTCCTGACCTCACGGCGGCCGAAGCGATCGTCGATCAAATACACGATGCCGCGATCGTTGCGCGTCCGGATCACGCGCCCCGCGGCTTGAATGACCTTTTGCAAGCCGGGGTATAAATAGGTGTACGCGTAGCCGGCGTCGAACAACTCATCCATGCGCAGGCGCATCTGCTCGCTCACATCGTTGAGCTGAGGTAGCCCGAGTGTGGCGATGAACGCACCGATCATGCGCTCGCCCGGCAAATCGATGCCTTCGCCGAAGGCGCCGCCCAACACCGCGAGCGCGAGGCTGCGGCCGTCGGGGGCGAAGCCGTCGAGGAATTCTTTGCGCTCGGCCTCCGACATGTTTCGCACTTGCAGCCGGTTGGGAATATGGGGAGCGACTCGATCCAGCTCCTCGGCGATTCGCGCCAGGTAATCGAAACTGCTGGCGAATACCAGATAGTTGCCGGGCTGGCGTTCGAACTGCTGGACGATGAGCTCGACCATGGGCGCGATCGAATCGCCGCGGTGCTGATAGCGCGTGGAAATGTGCCGCACCAGCTGCACGTCGAGCTGATCCGGCGAGAACGGCGACTCCACATCCAACCAACGCGTGGTGTCGGGCAGGCCGAGCAAGTCCAGATAGAATTCTCGGGGCGAGAGCGTGGCCGAGAACAGCACGACGCAAGCGGTGTGAGCGAAGCGCAGTTTGAGGAAGGGCCCCGGCACGACGTTTCGGATCGTGAATGTCGCATGTTCGGGGTGCGTGATATCGAACAGCGAATGCTCGGCGAACTCCTCCGCCAGCCCGTTGAAGGCGAGGGCATCGAAGAACAACTTCTGCACGTGCTCCGGAAACAGCACTGCCTGATCGGCCAGCGCGCTTTGCTGGCTGATATAGGTGTCCAGCGCCTTCAGCAGCGACTTCGGCGGGACATCGTAAATCTGATACGGCGCCTGTTGGGCGTCTGCGATGCGCTGGAACTGAGTGCTGAGCCGTTGAATGGCGCCTCGGAGCAGCGGCGGCGATTCCTTTCTCGCTCGCCTCAGCGTCTCCGCATCGATGACCGCGGAATACATACGCCGTGCGCGCTCGATGAGATTGTGCGCCTCATCGACCAGCACGCCGACCCGCCACCCTTGCTCCTGCGCCAGGCCGTACAGGAATGCGCTTTGATCGAAGTAATAGTTGTAGTCGCCGATGATCACGTCGCTCCAGCGCGCCAGTTCCTGCGACAGGAAATAAGGGCACACGCCATGCTCGGTCGCGACGCTGCCGATGACCTTTTGAGTCATGGTGCCGCGATAGAGCGCTGCCGATCGCGCGCCGGGCAGGCGGTCGTAGAATTTCTTGGCAAGCGGGCAGGAATCGCCGTGGCACGCCGAGTCCGGATATTTGCAGACCTTTTCGCGCGCCGTGATTTCCAGAACACGCAGCTTGAGATCGGGCGGCGTCAATGCCTTCAATGCGTCGAGCGCCAGCTGACGCCCGGTGGTCTTCGCCGTGAGATAAAAGATCCGATCGATCTTCTGCGCGCCCATGGCTTTGAGCATGGGGAACAGCGTGCCCATCGTCTTGCCCACGCCGGTGGGCGCTTGAGCGAGCAAATGCTCGCCCATCGCAGCGACCCGATAAACCGTCTCGGCGAGCTGACGTTGCGCCGGATAGAAATCGTATGGAAAGCTCAGCGCCAGCAGGGCTCGATCGCGCGCCTGGCGATGCTCCAGCTCGGCGCGGCCCCAGCTGGCGTATCGGGCGCAATGCTCAGTAAAGAAAGCTTGCAGCTCCTCGGCGCTGAAATCTTCCGCCACCACTGTCTCGTGCTCGGTGTCCACATCGAAGTAGACGAGAGCGACACGGAGCTCTCGCAGCTCCTGCTTTCGACACAGCATGGCGCCATACATTTTCGCTTGAGCCCAGTGCAGCGCGCGGTGATTGTCGGGCATGCGGGCGAGATCGCCGCGATAGGTCTTGCACTCGTCGAGACGGCGCGTTTTGCTGTCATAACCATCCGCGCGTCCTCGCACCTGCAAGCCATCGTGCGTGCCTTCGAGCGTCACTTCGGTTTGATAATCGCGACCCCGACGGTTCGCGACGACGACGTGGCCGGCGATACCTTCGCGGGCGCTCGGTGCTGGCGTGAAGCGCAAGTCCAGATCGCCGCGCTTGGCTGTGAACTGGCACAACACTCGCACGGCTACCGACAGGTTCGCGGAAGCCGTGACAGAAATGGGTGGCGCGGACGTCGGCATGGGGGTGCTGCAGAGCTGAGGATATATACAGTACCATTCCTGCCCTGCGCCTGTGCCAGCCATTGAACACATTTCCGCGCCTGTATATCTTTTTCGCACTCGCAGGCGGCGCCTGCAAAGGACTCCTCGTGCCGGATGGCATCCAGATTCGTCGCCTGCAAGTCATAGGCGAACGGGAAATCAAAGGCTTGAGCGAAGTGTTGATCGATTGCGTCGAAGGCGGCGCGTCGGTCAGCTTCATGTTGCCCATGACGCTAGAGAAGGCGCGGGCGTTCTGGGAAAAGGCGGCAGAAAGCGCGCGGCGCGGCGAGCGATTGATCTTCGTGGCCGAAGACGGTTCAGGCGCCATCGTCGGCACGGTGCAGGTCGTGTTCGACCTGCCGGAGAACCAGCCGCATCGAGGCGACGTGTCGAAAATGTTGGTGCATCGGCAAGCGCGCCGGCTCGGTGTTGGTGCGGCGTTGATGACCGCTGCCGAACAAGGAGCATTGAGTGCCGGAAAAACGGTGCTCGTGCTCGACACCGCCAGTGACGACGCCGAGCGCCTGTATCGACGCCAGGGCTGGCAGTACTGCGGCACCATCCCGGACTACGCACTCATGCCCGACGGGGCGTACTGCGCCACGCATTTCTTCTACAAAATGTTGAAACCTTCATGAGCGAATCGCGCCGCTCGCTGGCGCTGATCATGCTGGTGGCGACGATGGTGGTCTGGGGCAGCACCTTCGTCATCACCAAGGCCGCCGCCAAAGACATCGCGCCGATGATGCTGGCGACCTTGCGTTTTCTCACCGCCGCGATCGTGTTGCTGCCGTATGCGTGGCTGAAAGGCAATTGGCGATCGTTGCCGAAGCCCATGCCCTGGGGCGCGCTGCTCGGCATGGCGCTGACCGGCATTGCCACCTTCACCATCGCATTCAACTACGCATTGGTGTATGGCTCCGCGTCGCAGGGCGCCCTGATATACGCGTTAGTGCCAGCGGCGGTCGCCGTCGCTGCCGTGATGTTTCTGAAGGAGCGAATGTCGAAGCGCCGGATCGCCGGGATCGTGCTGTCCATCGTCGGCGTCGGCTTGGTCGCGCTCGGCGCTGAGTCCGACAACTCGTCGCCGCAGCCCTTGCTCGGCGCGGTCTGGATGATCGGTGCGGTGTTGTCCTGGGCCGCGTACACGATATTCGCCAAGCGTCTGGCGGATGTGGATCAGGCGGTAACCATTGCCCTGGTGTCAGTGTTCGGCACGCTGATGCTCGTGCCGCTCGCGGCGATAGAGTTGGCTCACGCACCTTGGCAAGCGCCGTCCACGCAGGCGTGGTTGGGTGTCATTTTCCTGGGCGTCGCGGCTTCGGCGCTGGCTTACATCGCTTATGGCTACGCGCTGCGCGAGCTGGAAGCCAATCTGGTCGGTGCCTTCATCAATCTGGATCCGCTGGTCGGCGTGCTCACCGCCGTGCTGTTTCTCGGCGAGATCCTGCACTCCGGTCAAATGCTTGGCGGTGTGATCGCGCTAGCTGGCATGTGGCTGGCGTCGAGCGGGGAAAATTGAGCCCGTAGGGAACTTTCGCGCGGCTCTGTTCGTTGTCCGCGACATGCCAAATACTAAGTCGCGGCCAGATTCCTGAAGCCCCGACACGGCCAGCGGAATCCAGCAGCGACATGCGTAAACGTTTCGAGAAAGAGACGCACAACGGTTGGTACTTGTTCATCGCCGCGAGCATGCTCGCGATCTTCGTGGTGGACCTGCAGACCCGCGTCGGCGTGGCAACGTGGCTGTTCTATCTCATTCCATTGGGCGCCTCGATTTTTCTGACCCGACCTGGCGCGCCCATTGCGGTGGCGGGCCTGTCGACCCTGCTGATCATCATCGATTTCCAGTTTTCGCCGGAGGGCACATCGCCGAGCATCGCGATGCTGAACCGCGCCTTCGCGACGGTCGTAATCTGGGCGTTCGCCTTCCAGACCCGCATGAGCATCATGTCGCGTCAGTCATTGCGCAAGCAGGACTGGATGCGCACGGCCGAATCTACACTCTCGCAGCGCCTGCTCGGCGAGCTGACGCTGACCGATGTGGGCGAGCGGATCGCCACGTTCGTCAGCGAGTATCTGGGCGCGAGCGTCGGCGCCCTATATGCGCGTCAGGATTCGGCCGGTGCGGTATTCATCGGCGGCTATGCAGTGCCGGCGGAGCATCCGGCTCGCGTCAGCATTGCCGCTGACGATGGCCTGGTCGGCCAGGTGCTCAAGGACCGCAAGATCATCCATTTGAAGTCCGTGCCTGCGGGCGAGCTCGAGATCAGCGGTGCGCTCGGCACGATCCGGCCCAGGACCCTTATCGTCAGTCCCGTGGTCGCCGATGGCCAGGCGCTCGGCGTGCTGGAGCTCGGTTTTGTCGAAGCCCTCGGTCAAGGCGATCTGGAGCTGCTGGAGTTGTTGAGCGAGCCGATGGGCGTCGCGATTCGTACGGCTCGTCTGCGCAGCGAGCGTGAAGAGTTGCTGCGTGCGACGCAGGCGCAGGCCGAAGAGCTGCAGACCCAGCAGGAAGAGCTGCGCGTCAGCAATGAAGAGCTCGAACAGCAGAGCAATATGCTTCGCGACAGCCAGGCGCGTCTGGAAACCCAGCAGGCGGAGCTGGAGCAGACCAATGTTCAGCTGGAAGAACACATGCAGATGCTCGCGCATCAGAACGACGATCTGGATGTCGCGCGTCGCGAGCTGGTTGCCAAGGCCGCAGAGCTGGAGCGCTCGAATCAGTTCAAGTCCGAATTCCTCGCCAACATGTCGCACGAGCTGCGCACGCCGCTCAACAGCTCGCTGATTCTCGCGAAACTGCTGGCCGACAATGCCCCCGGCAATCTCACCGAGGAGCAGGTGAAGTTTGCCCGGAACATCTACTCGGCCGGCAATGACCTGCTGGAGCTGATCAACGACATTCTCGACCTGTCGAAGATCGAAGCGCGCCAGATCGACCTGAAGCGCGAGACCATCGGGCTGCGGTCATTGCTCGACAACATGAATCAGATGTTCCGTCCCATGGCGACCCAGAAGCGTGTGGAGCTGGAACTGACGATGGCGCCGGATGCGCCGCCGGAGCTGGAAACGGACTCGCAGCGCCTGCGCCAGATCCTGCGCAATCTGCTGTCGAACGCGTTGAAGTTCACCGTGCAGGGCAAGGTCTCGCTCAGGATCTTCACGCGTGCAGGCAGCGGCGACATCGCGTTCGCCGTCGAGGACACCGGCATCGGCATCCCGCCGGACAAACAGGAGATCATTTTCGAGCCGTTCCGCCAGGCCGACGGCACCACCAACCGCCGCTTCGGCGGCACCGGCCTGGGCCTGTCGATCTCGCGCGAACTGGCGGCGATGCTCGGCGGTCAGATCGAATTGCACAGCGAGTTGGGCCGGGGGAGCACGTTCACGCTCGTGCTCCCCCGCAGCATGCCGGCGCAGGAAGAAAAGGCGGAGCGCGCTGTTCCGCCGCCGCCAGTCAGCGCACCCGTGCGCAGTCGTGAGCGCAAACTCACCGAGCGAGCAACGGAGCCTGCCCCCTCGCTTGCCAATGGCTCGCGCCTGTTGCTCATCGTCGAGGACGACGAGACGTTCGCGCAGACGATCGCCACGCTCGCATCGGGTTTGCAATTCGAGTGCATGGTCGCGCACACGGCCGACGAAGGTATCGAGATGGCGTTGAAGCATCGGCCGACGGCGATCGTGCTCGATATTCGCCTGCCGGATCACACCGGCCTGACCGTGCTCGACCGTTTGAAGCACGACCCGGCGACCCGGCACATTCCGGTGCAGGTCATCTCGGGTCACGACTACACACATGTCGCGCTGGAGATGGGCGCCGCCAATGTGCTGCGCAAGCCGGTGGAGCGCGAGCAACTGCTGGGCTCGCTCACCACTCTGGCGAGCAAGGCTAACGACGCCGCCACGCGCGCCGTGCTCATCGTCGAAGACAACGCCATGCAGCGTGACAGCATCGAGCACCTGTTGCGGTCCGAGCAGGTGCAGACAGTTGCAGTTGCTTCGGCGGCGGATGCGCTGGAAAAGCTGCGCTCCTCGACCTTCGACTGCATGGTGCTCGACCTGGCGCTGCCGGATGCGTCGGGCTATGAGCTGCTGGAGAAGATGGCTACCGACGAGGCGTATTCGTTCCCGCCGGTGATCGTTTACACGGGCCGCACCCTGTCCGCGGACGAAGAGCAGCAGCTGCGCCGTTACTCCAAGTCCATCATCATCAAGGGCACGCGCTCACCCGAGCGATTGCTCGATGAAGTGACCTTGTTCCTGCACCGGGTCGAAGCGTCGCTGCCGGCGGAACAGCAGCGCATGTTGCGAGTGGCGCGCAGTCGCGAGTCCATATTCGAGAAGCGCCGCATCCTTCTGGTGGAGGACGACGTACGCAACGTGTTCGCGATCACGCGAGTGCTCGAACCGCATGGCGCGATCCTGGAAATCGCACGCAACGGCCGCGAAGCGCTCGAGGTGCTGGCGCGCAGCCCGGAGATCGAGCTGGTGTTGATGGATATCATGATGCCGGAGATGGACGGCTTCGAAGCGACCCGGGCGATTCGCGCCGAGCGTCGCTGGGCGAACCTGCCCATCATTGCGCTCACCGCCAAGGCCATGCCGGATGACCGGCAGAAATGTTTGCAGGCCGGCGCCAACGACTACATCACCAAGCCCATCGACATCGAAAAGCTGTTGTCGCTGCTGCGTATCTGGATGCCGGTGCGGCGAGGAGCGCCGCGTTGAGGCTGGATATCTCAGATGCCGAGATTCGCCAGCTGCTGGAAACGCTGTACCAGCGGTATCACTATGATTTTCGCCAATACGCGCCGGCTTCGTTGAAGCGCCGGCTGCTGCAGGCCCTGACACACTTCCATTGCCAGACGCTGGCGCAGTTGCAGGAGCGCGTATTGAGCGATGAGAGCGTGTTCCCGCGCCTGCTCGAATACCTGACGGTTCAGGTCAGCGATCTGTTTCGCGATCCAGAGTTTTTCCTGGCCGTGCGCACCCAGGCCGTTCCGTTGCTGGCGACTTATCCGTCGCTCAAATTGTGGGTCGCGGGCTGCAGCACGGGTGAAGAGGCTTACTCGTACGCGATTCTGTTAGCCGAAGAGGGACTGCTGGATCGCACGCGCATCTACGCCACTGACATCAACGATGGCAGCCTGCGCAAGGCGCAGCAAGGTGTGTACTCGCTCGATCGGATGAAGCAGTTCACGTTGAACCATCGCACGGCGGGCGGGCACGGCTCGCTGTCCGACTATTATCATGCGTCCAAAGACAGCGCCGTGATGTCGCCGACGCTGAAACAGCACATCACATTCGCGGACCACAGCCTCGCGACCGACAGCATTTTTTCCGAAGTGCAGCTGGTGTCGTGTCGCAATGTGCTCATCTACTTCGACAAGGCTTTGCAGGATCGCGCGCTCGGGCTGTTCAGCGATGCGCTGTGTCGGCGCGGATTCCTGTGTCTCGGCACGAAGGAGTCGGTGCGCTTCTCGGCTTACGCACAGCGCTTTCAGGAGGTCAGCGGCGAGCAGAAGATCTACCGGAGGGTGGATTGATGCCCGTGCCGCGTGCCGTCGTCATCGGAGGCTCGGCGGGCGCGCTCGAAGTGTTGCGGATGATAGTGCGAGAACTGCCGCAGTCGTTGTCCTGCCCGGTAGTAATCGTCATTCATCTGCCTTCACATTCCAGCGGCCTCGCCGAGTTGCTGGGCGTCGATACGCCGCTGACAGTCAAGCAGGCCGAAGACAAAGAGCCCATGGTCGCGGGCACGATTTATATCGCGCCGCCCAGTTATCACTTGCTGGTCGAGGCGCAACGCAGTTTCGCGCTCTCGGTCGATCCGCCGGTGCACTTTTCCCGGCCTTCCATCGACGTGCTGTTCGAGACGGCGAGCGATGTATATGGGGCGGGCCTCATCGGAGTTTTATTGAGCGGCGCCAGTGAAGATGGCGCCGCTGGATTGCAGGAGATTCACGCGGCCGGCGGCACGACCATCGTGCAGTCGCCGCTTTCGGCCGAAGTCGCCATCATGCCGGCGGCGGCGCTGGCCTTGTTCGAGCCCACTTACGTATGGTCGCCCAACGACATAGCCTCCGGTTTGATGAGCCTCGTGAGCGGGAGGTCCCCATGACCGAGCGTTCGCGCATTCTGGTGGTCGATGACATCGAGGAAAATCTGGTCGCACTCGAAGCGCTGCTGCGCCGGGACGATGCGGACATAGTCACCGCGCGCTCGGGGAACGAGGCGTTGGAGCTGGTCCTGCAACACGAGTTTGCGCTGGCGTTCGTCGACGTGCAGATGCCGGAGATGAATGGCTTCGAGCTGGCCGAATACATGCGCGGCGCCGAGCGCTCCAAATACATTCCGATCATCTTTTTGACCGCGGGCACTGGCGAGGCGAACCGGGTGTTTCGCGGTTACGAATCGGGCGCGGTGGATTTTCTGTTCAAGCCGGTCGACCCGAACATCCTGCGTCACAAAACCGAGACCTTCATCCGGCTGGATCAACAACGCAAGAAACTGGCGGAGCAATATCTGCAGCTGCGGGAAAGCGAAGCGCTGCTGCGCGATGCGGTGCAGGCGCGCGAAGATGTGCTGGCGGTCGTCTCGCATGACATTCGCAACTTTCTACAGGCGATCAAGAGTGGCGTGCAAATGCTCAACAAGCCGCCGGAGAAGCTCGGCGCCGACGCCAGGGCCGCGATTCATGGACGGCTATCGAGCACGGTCGATCTGATGAGCCGCGTGATCGCGGATCTGCTCGACATGGCGAGCATTCGTTCCGGGCGCATCGAAGTGAAGCCGCGACCGGAGATCGCCGCGCAGCTGGTGAATGAAGCCATCGCCGTGCACGAGCCGTTGGCTCAACAGAAAGGTATTCGCCTGACGGCAGAATGTGACGCGGTGGCGGCCGTCGTGCTCTGCGACCGTGAGCGCGTGCTGCAGGTGTTCTCGAATCTGCTGGGCAACGCGATCAAGTTCTGTCGGCGCAGCGATCAGATCCGCATCAGTCTGCACAGGGTCGAGGATCACATCCAGGCATCGGTCGTCGACACCGGCCCGGGCATTGCCAGCGAGGACTTGCCGCTGGTGTTCGACGCTTATTTCTCGGGCGCCGAGAACCGGCGCACCGGCACCGGCCTTGGCTTGTACATCACCAAACGCATCGTCGAAGCGCACGACGGACGCATCTGGATCGAGAGCGAAACGGGCAAGGGCACGGCAGTGCACTTCACACTGCCGCTGCCGAAGCCGGCAGAGGGCGCTACCAGTTGAACAGCGTGCCGTCCTCGAGACGGTTCACTGGCAGGCTCGCCGGCCGATAGGGATATTTCGCGGCCAGCGCTTCGTCGATGTCCACGCCGTGCCCCGGCGCTTCGCCCGGGTGCAGTTCGCCATTCGAGAACGTGTACGCGTGCGGGAACACTGCATCGGTTTCGTCGGTGTGGCGCATGTATTCCTGAATGCCGAAGTTCGGCACCCATAGATCGAAGTGCAGGGCGGCACCCATGCAGACGGGCGACAGATCGGTCGCGCCGTGGAAACCGGTTCTCACATTGTTCAGCTCGGCGAGGTGCGCGATCCGGCGCACGTGACTGATGCCGCCGGCGTGCACGATGGTCGTGCGGATGTAGTCGATCAATTGTTCGTCGAGCAACTGCTTTGCGTCCCACACCGAGTTGAACACTTCGCCGACCGCCAGCGGCGTCGTGGTGTGCTGGCGAATCGTGCGGAAGCCCGCCTGGTTTTCAGCGGGCGTGGCGTCCTCGAGCCAGAACGGACGGAACGGTTCGAGATCCTTGCCGAGCCGACCGGCTTCGAGCGGCGTCAGGCGATGGTGCACGTCGTGCAGCAGGTGCACGTCCCAGCCGAGCGTCTCGCGAGCGGCGGCAAACAACTTCGGCACGGTCGGCAGGTATTTGATCGTCGACCAGACATTTTCGGTGGGCTTCGCGGCGTCGGCCGGCTCGTAATAGAGCTTGTCCTTGGACACGCCATAGGTCGACGCCAGGCCGGGCACGCCGCTCTGCAAGCGGATCGCCTTGTAGCCCATCTCCTTGTACTTCTTCGCCTGCGCGATGGTCTCGTCGAGGTCTTTGCCATTGGCGTGGCCGTACACCATGACGCCCGTGCGGCTCGCGCCGCCGAGCAGGTCGTACAGCGGCATGTTGGCGTTCTTCGCCTTGATGTCCCACAACGCAACGTCGACGGCCGCGATCGCAGTCATGGTGACCGGGCCTCGACGCCAATAGGCGCCGCGGTAGAAGAACTGCCAGATGTCTTCGATCTGCCGCGCGTCGCGGCCGATCAAACACGGAACCACATGGTCCGTGAGATAGCTGGCCACCGCGAGCTCACGGCCGTTCAGGGTCGCATCGCCCAGGCCGTACACGCCGCTCTTGGTGGTGATCTTGAGGGTGACGAAGTTGCGGCCCGGGCAGGTGATGATGACGCGGGCATCGACGATGGTATGCATGGGTCAGATCGCAAAGTCGGAGGGTATACTGGTCATGCCACTCTGGCCTGACCAATTGCGGATGTCAACGATTGCCATCCAGGTTTGTGGCGCGAGGCCCCGCCGGGTCGGAGCTACTTGCTGGCGGCGTATCGCTTGCGCTGCTCGGCGATTTGCTGACGGGCGCGCTCCAGCTCCTGGACCTCGGTGGCCTTGAGCAGGGCATCGATCACGCGGGTCAAATGGTCGCGCATCGCCTCTCGGGCGCCATCGGCGTCCCGTTGGCGAAGCGCTTTGAGAATCGCGGTGTGCTCGTCGATGCGAGGCTTGACCCCGGTCGCCCGCACCTTGGTGCTGAGCGAGCGGCTTTGCGGTGAGCGGGTGCGCGCATCCCAGAGCATTTTCACGGCGGCAATGATGCCGCTGTTCTGAGTGGCGGCCGCGATGACCTCGTGAAAGCGCCGGTCGGCGTCTTCGCTCAGCATCACGTCATGCTCATTTTCCGTGCGCATTTCGTTGAGCAGCGCCGCCAGTTCGGCGAGTTGGGAATCGTCGATGCGAGCGGCCGCAAGCGCGCATGCCTCGCCTTCGATGGAGCGCCGGGCCTCGAGCAATTCGAACGGGCCGATGTCGGTCGCGCCGGCTTTGCCGCCCGGCGGTTCGGTGTTGATGACATACACGCCCGAGCCGACGCGCACTTCGACGAGGCGATCCAGTTCCAGCGCAATGATTGCTTCGCGAATCGTCGGGCGCGACACCGAGAAGTTCTGCGCCAGCTCCCGCTCGGAGGGCAAGCGCTGGCCGACCTTGTAATCGCCCTGTGCAATGCCGCTCGCCAGCTTCTGCGCGATGCGCTCGTACAGTCGCTGTGTATCTGCGGCCATTGGGGAATCGTGGGTCGGTGGCGGAGGGGCTCGCATTATTGCTGGCTTGACCAATTGTCACAAGCCGCCGACCGGAAAATTCAGCTCCAACGGTTGAGCTGCTGGAGGCCCGTGGCGGCTTGTTATGACTGCTGGTCGGGCCAGTGACAGAGATTGGTAAGGCCAATTTGCTAGGGCCCCGCGTGCGGCATTGCTATGCTATGCGCCATCGTTCCTTGCTGAGATCGCGATGGACCTGGGCATCCTGGAGACCGGCGCACCGCCGGCGGATCTGAAGAATCGTTTTGGCTCGTATGGCGACATGTTCCGGCAGATGCTGGGCCCGGACTATCGCTATTCCTATTACGACGTGCGCAGCGGGCAGCTGCCCGGGCAGGTCGACCGTCACGATGCGTATCTCATCAGCGGCTCCGCTTCGGGTGTGTATGACGCAGATGCGTGGATCGAGCCGCTGAAGCAATTCATTCAGCAGTCCTCCGGTCGCACGGCCATGGTCGGCATTTGTTTCGGGCACCAGGTCATGGCGGAGGCGTACGGCGGCCGCGTCGCCAAATCGCCGAAAGGGTGGGGCGTCGGCCTGCACAGCTATGACATCAAGCGGCGCGCCGACTGGATGAATTCGGATCCCGAGCTGCAGCTGAGCATTCCGGTGTCGCACCAGGACCAGATCATCGAGCTGCCTGCGGATGCGAAGGTGCTCGCGGCCAGCGAGTTCACGCCCTATGCCGTGCTCGAGTATCCGGAGCGGCGAGCGATTTCATTTCAAGGTCATCCGGAGTTTTCGCCGGAGTATGCGACGGCTTTGATCGATCTGCGGCGAGGGACGAGGTATCAGCAGGAGTTCGCGGATGCGGCGGCGGCTTCGTTGCAGAAGCCGAATGATGCGCGGCGTGTCGCTGAATGGATTCGCAATTTTCTTTCTCGGTAGGAGCCCACCCGCCCGCCGACGTGTTATCAGGGCTATCGCCGTTCGTACCCGGCGCTCGCCGGAAGATGTGGCGCTGGCCACGCGACTGTTACTTTCAAACCACCGAGCTCTGAGCGCAGCAGTGTGATGGCGCCGCGTGTGGCGTCTACCAGATCGTTCGCAATGGCGAGCCCAAGGCCGTGACCCGAGCCAGCTTCGTCGAGTCGTCCACCGCGCATCAGTGCCTCGGCGATCTTTTCCGATTCGATGCCGGGGCCGTCGTCTTCCACCGAGAACGAGCCGCCTTCGATGGCTTGTCCGGTAATGCGAACGCGTCGGCGGGCATAGCGCGCGGCGTTCTCGATCAGGGCGCCTGCGATCTCGAGCAGATCTTCGCCGGCGACGGGTAAGTGCAGGTCCTCGGGAATGTTGACCTCGAATACCAGCTTCGCGCCGAACTCCGTCTTTTCCACCACGCCGACGAGCGATTCGATCGGCGGCAGCGCGACCGTAGTATCGCCGCTCGGAGCGGCGCGAATAGCTGCGGCCCGGCTGCGAGCCAGCTCGCCTTCGATGGCGGAGGTTGCGGCCGCGATAGCCTGATCCAAGCCGTCAGCGGCTTCCGTCGCGCCTGCCTCGCGAGCTCGACGACTCTGCGCCGACAGCGCAGCGAGCGGTGTTTTCAATCCATGGGCGAGATCGGCAGCGCGACGGCGTGCACGACTCAAATCTTTTTCGCGAGCGTCCGCCAGCTCGTTGATTGCCAGTGTAAGCGGCTCGATCTCGGTGACGTGCGCGGCGACGATGCGCTCGCGCGGGTTGCGCTTCAATGTTTCTACTTCGTTGCGTACGTGACGCAACGGTCGCAGGCCCAGTTCGACTTGCACCCAAGCCGCGGCGGACAAGATGAACCAGAGGATCGCGAGGAACAGCGCCAGCTCCTCGCCAAACTCCTCCCGCGCTTCGTGCAGGGATCTCTGCTCGTGCGCTAATTGGATCAATACATCGGCGCCCGCCCGCTCCGGGCGGATGAAGCGTTCGACCAGCAGCACCAGCTGGTCGAACGGCCCATCGAGGGTGCGGCTCTTCCACTCCAATGAATCGACATTCCTGGGCTCGGGCAGATGCTGATCCCAAAGAGATCGCGAATTCAACGCGCCTTGCGGCGTCGAGACCTGCCAATACAGGCCGCTGGCGGGCTCGAAGAAACGGGCATCGCCTGGCTCGTGCTCGAGTGCTGGCGTGCCATCATTCGCAATTGAGAGTGCAGCCGCGAGTTGCAGGCCGTCACGGATCAAGTCGGCTTCGATGCGGCGCTCGACATGACGCTCGAACAACAGCGTCATGGCCACCCAGGCGGCAGCCAGGGCAAGGAAGATTGCGATTGCGGCGCCCAGCAACAGCCGAACGCGCAGGGATCGCGGCATCACCCACCATCACCCGCGAGCAAATATCCAAAGCCGCGGCGGGTTTCGATCACCTGCGGGCCGATCTTGCGTCGCAGCCGCACGACCAGCGCTTCGATGGCATTGGAGTCGCCGGGATCGTCCGCGCCATACAAATGTTCCGCGAGCTCGCCGGCCGAAACGGCGCGGCCGCTTTGATGAGCGAGATAGTCGAGGAAACGAAATTCCAATTGCGACAGTCGCAGCGGACGGCCGCCGAACGTCGCCGACATGCGATGGGTGTCGAGCACGAGCTCGCCGACCTCGATGGTCGAAGAGGCTCGGCCGGCGGCGCGCCGGACCAGGCCGCGGATGCGGGCAATCAGCTCGCCCATTTCGAACGGCTTGCCGAGATAGTCGTCGGCGCCGGCTTCGATGCCCGCGACTTTTTCGGTCCAGTCGTTGCGGGCCGAGAGAATCAACACAGGAAATGTTCGCTGCGCACTGCGCCAGCGCTTCAGCACCGACAAACCGTCGATGCGAGGCAAGCCGAGATCCAGCACTGCGACGTCGTAATCCTCGACGCTGCCTTTGTACCAGGCGTCTTCGCCTTCGGCGGCGATGTCCACGACGAAGCCGGCGCCGGACAGCGCCTGCGCCACGTCCTGCGCGACTGCCGCTTCGTCTTCGATCACCAGGGCTCGCAAATCAATCGTCCTCGATCTTGATCACGTTGCCGGTGCGGGCATCTATTTTCACTTCGCGCACACGGCCGTTGCCAGTGAGTATTTTTATTTCGTAGATCAGCCCGATTTTCTCTTCTTCCAGCTCCACCTCGATCACGTCGCCGGGCACCTGCTGATTGGCGATCGCCAGGATCTTGACCAGCGGCAGCACTTCGCCGCGCTGTAGGGCTTCGCGCACCACGGTGTGCTCTTTCTTCCGGTCTTTTTTGTCGGCCAGTCCGGGAGACACGCCCAGCGACAGCGTGCTGAGCAGCAGGACAAGGGCCACTGCAAATCTGGATTTCATGGCTTTACTGTGACTGCCAGGCGCTGACGCCAAGCTGACGAGGGCTGACGGCCTGGCGTCAGCATGCCCTGCGTAGAGTGGCTCGCCATGGCAGCCGATGCTTTGCTTTGTCGAAGCGGGCCGCCGATTTGCAGGCAGTTTTACACAGGAGAAGAGACATGACTATTGGCACGAGCGGCGTCCGCGCCGTGATGCTGGCGACAGTGGTGACGTTGACGGCCGCGGCAGGCGCATCGGCCTGGGCCCAGAACCCGCCCGAGTTCGCCGTCCAGGTGCCCGCCAATGCGCTGAGCGTGGGCGAAATCGAGAGCCGTCTCACTGCCCAGGGCATCAAGGTCAAGGAGATCAAGGTGCGCGATCTGCTCGCCGAGGTCGAGGGCTACGACGCGCAGGGCCGCGAGATCGAGTTGATGATCGATCGCCGCAATGGCGAGACGCTGTCACACGAATATGACGACGACGATCGCAAGAAGCGCAAGTAACGGCGTGCCGACGGTCGCTCCCGAATGGGAGCGACCGAAGCCGTTTGCTCAGGGCGAGGACAGTCCCAGCTGAATCTGCTTCGCGGCGTTGGCGTGCACGATGGTCAGCGCCGCCATGTTCACGATACGACGCACCGTGACCGACGGCGTGAGGATGGTCACCGGCGCGGCGCAGCCGAGCAGAATCGGCCCGATCGCCACGTTCTGGCCGGCGGCGGTCTTCAGCAAGTTATAAGCAATATTCGCAGCATCCAGGTTCGGCAGCACCAGCAGGTTGGCCGAGCCGTGCAGCGTCGTCTCGGGCAGCGCAGTCTTGCGAATGGATTCGTCCAGCGCCGAGTCGCCGTGCATCTCGCCATCGATCTCGAGCTCCGGCGCGCTGGCTCGCACCAGCTCCAGCACGCGACGCATCTTCAGCGCCGACGGCGCATCGCTGGTGCCAAAGTTCGAATGTGAGATCAGTGCGATCTTGGGCTCGATGCCGAAGTTTCTGACTTCTTCGGCGGCCAGGAGGGTGATCTCCGCCAGCTCCTCGGCGGTCGGATCCAGATTCACGTGCGTATCGACGATGAACAGCTGCCGGCCGGGGAGGACCAGCGCGCTCATCGCACCGTAAACGCTGGTGCCAGGCTTCTTGCCCAGCACGCGGTCGACATACTTGAGATGACGGCCGCTGCTGCTGATGGTGCCGCAGATCAAGCCGTCGCCTTCGCCTTTCTTCATCAGCATCGCCGCGATCAGCGTCGTACGCCGGCGCATTTCGAGCTTGGCGTACTGCGCGGTGACGCCCTGGCGGCCCATCAGGCGGCGATAGTCTTCCCAGTATTCGCGATAGCGCGGATCGTATTCGGGATCGACATTGGAAAAGTGCTCGTCGCGCTTCAATCGCAACCCATATTTCTGGATGCGCTTGTCGATGACGCCGCGACGGCCGATCAGGATCGGACGCCCCAGCTTCTCATCGACCAGAATCTGCGCGGCGCGCAGCACGCGTTCCTCTTCGCCCTCAGCGAAGATGATGCGTGAATGTTCCTTGGCGACCCGACGAGCAGCGGCGAACACCGGCTGCATGAACGTGCCGCTGTGATACACGAACTGCTGCAGCTTCTGGCCGTAGGCGTCGAAGTCCTGGATCGGGCGCGTTGCCACGCCGCTGTCCATCGCAGCCCTCGCCACCGCTGGCGCGATCTTCACGATCAGGCGCGGATCGAACGGCTTGGGAATGATGTACTGCGGTCCGAATGTAAGATTTTCGGTGTTGTAGGCGCTGGCGACGATGTCGTTCTGTTCCTGGCGCGCCAGTTCGGCGATTGCATGGACCGCGGCGATTTCCATCGAGCGCGTGATGGTCGTTGCACCAACATCGAGCGCGCCCCGGAAAATGTAGGGGAAGCACAAGACGTTGTTCACTTGATTGGGATAATCGGTGCGGCCCGTGGCCATCACCGCATCGCTGCGCACGGCTGCAACTTCTTCCGGCAGGATTTCCGGCGTCGGATTCGCGAGCGCCAGAATCAGCGGCCGCGGCTTCATGGCCGACACCATCTGCGGCTTCAACACGCCGCCGGCCGACAAGCCCAGGAATATGTCAGCGTCGACCACGATTTCGGCGAGCGTGCGCTTATCGGTCGGCTGTGCGAATCGCTCCTTCTCCGGATCCATCAATTCCTTGCGGCCCAGGTACACGACGCCGGCGAGATCGCTGAGCCACACGTTTTCGCGCGGCAGACCGATGTCGACCAGCAGGTCGACGCAGGCGAGCGCGGCGGCGCCCGCACCGCTGACCGCCAGCTTCACCGACTTGATGTCCTTGTTGACCACCTGCAAACCGTTCAGCACGGCGGCTGCGACGATGATGGCGGTGCCGTGCTGGTCGTCGTGAAACACCGGGATTTTCATGCGTTCGCGCAGACGGCGCTCGATGATGAAGCACTCCGGAGCCTTGATGTCCTCGAGGTTGATGCCGCCGAAGGTGGGCTCGAGCGCGGCGATCACATCGACCAGGCGGTCCGGGTCGTTCACATCCAGCTCGATATCGAACACGTCGATGCCGGCGAATTTCTTGAACAGCACGGCTTTGCCTTCCATCACCGGCTTGGCGGCCAATGGCCCGATGGCGCCCAGGCCGAGCACTGCCGTGCCGTTGGTGATCACAGCAACCAGATTGCCGCGCGCGGTGTAACGAAATGCCGCCAGCGGATCGTCGGCGATCGCTTCGCACGCCGCGGCGACGCCGGGCGAGTACGCCAGCGCCAGATCGCGCTGGTTGGTCAATTGCTTGGTGGCCGTAATGGCCAGCTTTCCAGGCGTCGGCAGCTCGTGGTAGGCGAGGGCGGCCTGGCGGAGGTTATCGCGCGCGTTAGCTGACAAGGAGCTGTCTTGACTCATTCACCGGACTCTTTGGCGAACCTAAAGAACAATTCATGCAGATTTGGGGGCGCCACTGTATTCGATTCACGCGGTCGTGCATACAAGTTGCGAAAGGGTACTGGAGCCGGCCGCCGCGACGGCCTATCCTATGCGTTGCCTACCGCTCGGTAGGTGAATTAGGTTATGAGTAATCACACGGACATGACCCACTCCTGTGACTTTGTCGCGCCGATCCGCCGCTCGAAAGAGGTCAAGGCGGTTTGCGCGGCCTTGCGTGCGTTGGTCGAGCGCGGCGAGCTGCGAAGCTTTCAAGAAGGCAAGCTGCGCGTTGGCCGCATGCCGATCGATGTGGAATGGCCGGACGGACGAATCAGCCGGCTGCGTATTGACATCGAAGCCGCGACGCTGACGTTTGCTGCCTTGCTGGAAGCGGGCGCCGGCTCGGTGTTGTATCGGGAATTGAAGACGCTGGCGCGCGCCGCGCAGACGCCGGGCCGTGAAGCGCCCCGCATCGATCCGGCAAGAGCAATGGTGCGCGTCACAGAACAGGCCGGTGCAGTGTCGTGGTCGATCGTCGTCACTCGCGGTGAGTACGAATACTGCACGCGAGGCTTGATCGAGCTGGCGCGCGAGGCGCTGGCGCTCGCGATCGAGGCGCCGCCGCTTGCCCAAAACTATCAGCCGGCGGTTGCGAACTAGGGCAGCACTCATTTGATGAGTGTTGCGAGGCCCTGGTTCGCCGACGAATGACGGCAGGTGTTCGGACCGGCGCGACCGCCATAAGTTTCAATGCAGGTTGACTCGGCGACGGTGAGCGGGCTAGATGCCGCGTTCTCAACGTAGCCAAGATTCCTGAAACGTTGCATGACTGCCCCAGCTGTCCTCGTCGTCGAGGATGATCCGGGTCTTCGAGTGCTGATTGCACGCGCGCTCCAGCAGAACGGTTTCGCCGTTCATCAAGCCCGTTCCGGGGCGGAGATGTGGAATTCGCTCGAGCAGCGCCCGGTCGATCTGATTCTTCTCGACATCATGCTCCCCGGTCACAGCGGCATCGATTTATGCCGCGAGCTGCGTGCGCGCAGCGATACTCCGATCATCTTCGTCAGCGCCAAGGGCGATGAAACGGATCGGGTCATCGGGCTGGAGCTCGGTGCGGATGACTACATCCCCAAACCGTTCGGCACGCGCGAGCTGCTGGCTCGAATACGCGCGGTGCTGCGGCGTCGCCCGAGCAACAGCGATCCGGATCAGGCGCGCGAGGAGAAAGTACGATTCGCGGGCTGGACGGTGGATTTGCGCCGTCGCTCGGTCCTGTCGCCGAGCGGTGCGAGTATTGACCTCACTGGCGCCGAATTCGATCTGCTCGCCAGCTTCATCGGCAGTCCGCAGCGCATTCTCGGACGCGATCGGTTGATCGAGCTGTCGCGCGTGCGCTTGGGCGATGCCTCCGATCGCAGCATCGATGTGCTGGTCAGCCGCTTGCGACGCAAGCTGTCGAACGCGGGCCAGCCAGCTCCGATCACTACTGTGCGTGGCGTCGGCTACATGCTGACCGCCGACGTGACGCACGATTGAGATGCGCATAACGCTCGTCCCTCGGGGCGCTCTCGCCAGTGTGCTCGCCGTGGTCACGATCACGGCCATCGTCGGCTTGACTGCGAACACGCTGCTGTACGAGGGCGCGAGCCGGTTCAGTCTTCGAGAAGAAGAGGCGCGCCGCACTTCCGAACACATCGTCGTCGTTGCTCGCATGCTCGAGCGCGAAGAGCCGGCGCGTCGCTCCAAAATCGTCGAGTTCAGCTCCACCGAACATTTCAAGCTCGGCTGGTTCCGACAGCCGATCGATCCGGGCGAGCGCTCCGACGCGCTCGTGCAAATGCACCGGCAGATGGTGTTGTGGGAGCCGAGCCTGCGCGGCAAAGACCTGCGCCTGCACCTGGGCTCGGCGGACAATGCGACGGTGGTCATCGGCTCGTTGCAACTCTCCGATGGCTCGTGGTTGCACTTCCGGGCGCAGGACCTGGTCGGCGAGTGGCCGCTGAAGCTGCGCCGGGTGTTCATTGCCAGTTTGCCGATGATCGCGCTGGTGGTGATCGCACTCGTGACATTGCGCCTAATCCTGCGGCCGCTCGGCTTGCTGGCCGATGCCGTCACGCGCGTGGGATACGGCAATTCGACGGTGCTGGAAGAGCAGGGCCCGGCCGAGTTCCGGCGTTTGATCCGCGCATACAACGACATGCAGGGTCGCATCGTTACGATGATCAAAGATCGCACTGAAGCGCTTGCCGCAGTAGGTCACGATCTGAGAACTCCGCTGGCGCGCCTGCGACTGAGCGTCGATGGCGTGAACGAGGCGCAGACGCGCGATGCGCTGATCCACGACCTCGACGAGATGGAGCTCATGCTCGACTCGCTGCTCACCTACTTCCGCGGCGATGATCACGCGGAGAAGCCGTGTCTCGTCGATCTTGCCGTACTGCTCGCGACCGTGGTGGATGATCTGCAGGATCGCGGCTACGACATAACCTATTTCGGTCCCGAGCATTGCGATGCGAGGTTCCGACCCGTCGAGTTCAAGCGCGCCTTGAGCAATCTCACCAACAACGCGGTTCAGTACGGCAATCGGGCGTGGGTGTATCTGTCAGTGGATCACGACGCCATCCACATTCGCGTCGAGGACGACGGGCCCGGCATTCCCGAAGCCGACATGCAGCGCGTATTGGAGCCGTTTCAGCGCCTCGATCCCGCGCGCCAGCGCAACACCTCCGGCGTCGGTCTGGGCATTCCGATCGCCGTGCGTGCCATTGCAGCCGCGGGCGGCAAGTTGATTTTGAGCAATCGTCCCGAAGGCGGACTGTGTGCGGAGGTCGTGCTGCCGCGCCAGGACACGGGCAGCAATACTTTGTAACGAACCGGCCGTAGACCAGCAAAACGACCCCGGCACTCTCATCCCTCGACAGACTGTGAAGTTTCGAGGTTGAGATGAACGAAGTCATCGGTCGTGTGTTCAAGTTCGAAAAGCATGTGTTCGCACGGCATGCGGACCTGTACAACCGTCTGGCGACCAAGGGGCAAAGTCCCAAGGCGCTGATGATTTCCTGCGCCGACTCGCGCATCGTTCCCGAGTTGATCCTGCAAGCCGAGCCCGGTGACCTGTTTGTCACGCGTAACGCCGGCAACATCGTGCCGCCGTTCGCGCAAATGAATGGCGGCGTGTCATCGGCGGTCGAGTACGCCGTGCTGGCGCTCGGCGTGACCGACATCATCGTGTGCGGTCACTCTGGATGCGGCGCGATGGAAGGGCTGCTCAAACCCGGCGCCCTCGATGAAATGCCGAACGTCGCCGCGTGGCTGCGTCATTCGCACGCAGCAGTAGGGGTAGTGAGCAAGTGCTATCCCGATCTCGCCGATCGCGATCGATTGCGCGCGCTGACACTGGAAAACGTCGTTTGTCAGCTGGCGCATCTGCGCACGCATCCTTCCGTCGCTGCAGGCATTGCGCGAGGAACCATCGCTCTGCACGGCTGGTATGTCGACATTCACTCCGGCGCCATCCTGGCGCTGGATGAACAGACGGGCGAATTCACGGCCGTGCGTGACGATACGCCGCTGCCCGTCGCACTTCCGCATGCGCCGCGTCTGGCCGCTCATCAGGCATTGAGCCGCACCGCCTGAGGCCGACCCTATGAGTTCCAGCGAAAGCACGGCGGGAATGTCCCGTCAAAGTATCTTTGTACGCGACTTCACCGCGTCCATCGTGGTGTTCCTGGTGGCGATGCCCTTGTGCATGGGTATCGCGATCGCTTCGGGCGTGCCGCCCGAGAAAGGTCTGATCACCGGCATCATCGGCGGCATCATCGTCGGTGCGCTCGCTGGATCGCCCTTGCAAGTCAGCGGTCCGGCCGCCGGCCTCGCGGTCATTGTGTTCGAGCTGGTTCGTCAATACGGCATCGGCGCTCTCGGCCCGCTGTTGTTGCTCGCCGGCGGATTTCAGTTCGTTGCGGGCGCCGCGAAGCTCGGTGGGTGGTTTCGCGCCATCTCGCCGGCGGTCGTGCACGGCATGCTGGCAGGCATCGGCATTCTGATCTTCATCGGTCAGTTCCATGTGTTGTTCGGCGACCTGCCCAAGCCGAGCGGCGTAGAAAATCTGTTGGCGATCCCGGTCTCGCTGTTTCGTCTGTTCACTGAAGCGCACTCGACGGTCAGTGCCTTCGCGGCCGGCCTCATCACGATCGTGGCGATGCTGGCTTGGGAACGATTCAGGCCCGCCACTCTGCGCCTGATTCCCGGCGCGCTGGTAGGCGTCGTGCTTGCGACGCTGGCTGCGTACTTCCTGCAGCTCGAGCTCACGCGCGTCAACGTTCCCGAATCCATCTTCGCCAGCCTGGCCTGGCCGGTGCTGGCCGATGTCACTGGCTTGTTGAGCCCGCAGTTCATTGCGACAGCGATGGCCGTCGCATTCATCGCCAGTGCCGAAACACTGATCTCTGCTGCCGCGGTGGATCGTATGCACGATGGCGTGCGCACGGACTACAACAAAGAGCTGCGTGCGCAAGGCATTGGCAACTTTCTGTGCGGAGCCGTTGGTGCCTTGCCGATGACCGGCGTCATCGTGCGCAGCTCAGCAAACATCCAGGCCGGCGCGCTGACTCGTGCGTCCGCCATCATGCACGGCGTGTGGATCCTTGCGTTCGTAATGGGTCTGCCCTGGCTGCTGCGTGAGATCCCGATGGCGTCGCTCGCCGGCGTGCTGGTCGTGACCGGTTGGCGTCTGGTGAGCGTGGATCACGTGAAACACCTCTACCATCACTACGGCGTGATGCCGGCGCTGATCTGGGCGAGCACGCTGTTCATGGTGGTCACCACCGATCTGTTGACGGGCGTGCTGACCGGCCTGGTGCTGTCGCTGCTCGAGCTCATGCCTCATCTGCGCGACCTGAAACTCGATGTGAATGTCGACCAGAAGGACGCGCACATCGAGCTGCAGTTTCGCGGGCGCGCTACCTTTCTGAGCTTGCCGCGGCTCACCAAGATTCTCGATGAGCTGCCGAACGGCGGTCACATCCGTCTGAATCTCGCCGCACTCACAGTACTGGATCACACCTGCGCGGAAGTGCTCGCCGACTGGATTCAGCGCAGTCGCAAAGCCGGCACGCGCGTGGAGCTGGTGGGCGTCAACGACATGCACGCCAGTAATCCCCATCGCCGCCTCGCCGAGGCCGCGAGCCTGTAAGGCAAATTTAGAGGAGAAGACCATGAAGACGATTCGTTCTCTCTCAGCGACCCTGACGCTCGCGGGTCTGTTCGTGGCCGGCGCGGGTGTCGCCAACGCGAACGAGAGCGCGCCGACGAATGCCAATTGCAGGGTGGAAACAAAGCGTGTCGCGGTGTGGCCGAGAACCGCGCCGAAAGCGCCGGCGATGGCGCGTTTCGAAGATCGCCAGGTAACGGTGTGCGACTCCAAGGTTGCGTCGAAGCCGCCGGCCGATGAGCAGCTGCAAGCGAAGGACAGCGGCAATTAACTGCTCGAGCTCCATTTCCGACAGGAAACAAACGATGTCTACTCGATTCATCGCCGGTCTTGCGCTTGCTGCCTCTTCTTTCGGGTTGCTCGGATGCTCGAGCTTTCCGAGCTCGTACGGCCTGGATGCGCCCAACGCGTCGATGGTCCGTCAGACTTGCAACGAGATCATGGGGCTGCGCACCGGGCCCGAGTTCGAAGCGTGCGGCGGCAGCCTTGCCGACACCGTGCGCGCCTTGCAGGACGCGAATCTGACCTTGCAGGCCGATCAGGCTTGCTCGGAACAAGGGCTGGTGCGCGGTACCGCCGAACAGGCGAAATGCGTCGTGAAGTTCAGAAGGGCGGCGCAGAGCGCGATGGTCGCGAACGCCGATGTTCCGGCGGTGCCCGCCGCCGAGCCGTGGCAGTCTTACTTCAGCATGAGCCAGTCGCAGCAGGCAGAGCGTGCAGAGCTTTCCTGCGCGCAGATCGGATTGCACCCGGCCACGAGCGGTTTCTGGGGTTGCGTCAGCGACTTGAGGCACTCGATCGTGAACATTCGACCGGACACGATGCCGTAAATTGAGGCGGGAGCACCGCCGCCCTACACGTCACGAGCCCGGCCTCGCGCGAAACCGCCGGTACGCGCTATATTGCCATCGATATAGCGAGGATCGAGGGCGTGCGAGTCAATGAATCGTGTGGCGGCGGTGGTGCTCCTGGGGGGTTGGACAGGCTTGGCGAGCGCCGCGCAGGACGCAGGGCCCTGGCGGCTCGATGCGGCGATCGACTCGCCGGAACTGGTCAGCCTCGGCGGATCGTATCGCGTTCGCTACGAGACCCTGAATCATCCGTATCGCGCCGGCGCGACCGGTTCCGATGAGATTCTCGTCGGACGTTTGCTGCTGAACGCCCGAGTTACGTTGCGGAGCTTGTATGTGAATCTCGAATTCGAAGATTCGCGTCAGCAGCTCGCCGATTCCGGCAGCGCGTTGGGCACGGACTCCGTCAACACGCTCGAACCGCTGCAGATGCTGGCCGGCATGCGCTTCGACGATGTGTTGTCGCGCGGCGCTCGACTGGATGTGAGCGCGGGCCGCATGACCATCGACGTGGGCGGCCGTCGCCTGGTGTCGCGTAATAACTTCCGAAACACGATCAACGCGTACACCGGCGTACACGCCTTGTGGAAGAGCGCCGATGGATTCGAGGCGCGCGCCTTCTACGTCGAGCCGGTGCAACGCAAGCCGTCCGATCTCGCCTCTTTGCTGGACAACGACAGCGAGCTCGATTCAGAAAGCTCGGATGTATCGCTCTGGGGACTGTTTGGTGCGACTCCCGAGGTGTTTGGCGACGTGAAGGCCGAAGCTTATTTCTACGGGTTGCGCACGCGCGATCACGTCGGCATACCGGCGGCGGACCGTGACATCTACACTCCGGGCTTTCGCTTGTATAGAACGCCGGTTGCGCAGTCCTGGGACTTCGAGACCGAAGCTGCTTATCAGTTTGGCACTTCTCGCCAGACGACCGCGGCCACGGACACCAGGGATCTGCAACATCGCGCTGGCTTTTTCCATGGCGAGATCGGCTACACATGGAGTGGAAAACTGTTGCCGCGTGTGGAGCTTTTCTACGATTACGCTAGCGGCGACGACGATCCCTCGGACAACGAAAATAATCGCTTCGATACGCTATATGGCTCACGCAGCTTCGACTATGGGCCGACCGGGATCTATGGCGCGCTCGCGCGGGCGAATCTCAATTCTCCGGGATTGCGCCTTGAAGCAAAGCCACTGCCGAATTTGAGCGGAAGGGTTGGCTATCGCGCGGTGTGGCTGGCAAGCAGTCGCGACCAGTACACCACCGCGCGTTTACAGGACCGCACCGGTAACTCAGGCGACTTCGTCGGCCATCAGTTGGACGCACAGATTCAATACACCCTGCTGCCGGGCAACCTGGTGCTGGAATTCGGCGGCGCCTACCTGGCGCACGGCGAATTCCTCGAAACTGCGCCGGACGCGCCGAACGAAGGCGATACGACCTACATCTATGCTTCGGCGACGGCCACTTTCTGAGCGTTAGAAGGATTTGCCGTCTACCGGCTTGCGCTTGATGGCCGTCAGGTCGAAGTCTTCCAAACAGCGCACGTTGATGGCGGCCATCTTGCCGCCTTTGGGGTTCGTGCCGATGCCGAACGGCGCGCAGCCGCAGCGCTTGCAGAAGTGGTGCTGGATGACGTGCTTGTTGAAGGTGTATGCGCCCAGGCTCGACGCACCTTTGTTGAGCTGCAGGTGTTCGTGCGGAATGAACGTCAGCAGGTAACCCTTGCGACTGCAGTGCGAGCAGTTGCACTCCATCACTTCATCAAAGCTGGCTTCGAACTCGAACGCGATGTCGCCGCAATGGCAGCTGCCGGTGTATTTCATGATGAGAGTTCCTTATTGAAAGACCTGGGTCGGAGAGTAGTCCTGTACTGTCAGCACACGGTCTTCGATGTCACCGACCAACTGACCGTGCTGGGCGGCGGTCCGCTTCTTGATCGCGGCCCATTCCTGATCGGCCATGAATCTGGCCCAGCGATCGGTCAGGGTCGCCTGATCCGGCCACTGTAACAAGTAAACGAATTCGGTGCGTTCCTCGTGCCTGGTTTCCCACTGCGCAACGATCTTGAAGTCGTACTTCGCCATGATGCGCATGGCGTGATCGCGGAAGCGTTCGTGGAACGCTTGTTTGTTGTTCTCGAAGATCTGGTAGATGCGCAGCTGATGGATGACTCGCGGCTGCTCAGCCGCCGACGCCAGCTGCGGCACGGTTGCAAGTAAAAGCACTGCTGCCAATGCCAGGACCGTGGTTCGCAGGAATTCCTTCGCCATTGCCATCTCCTCGAGTGAGGGCAAATGTTAGCTGCTTCGGCGGATTTCGTCAGGCGCTTGCATGAGCATCGCTTGCAGATTCGCGAGCGTGTCTGCTTCGCTGGCCGGTTTGTCGGTGCGCCAGCGCAGGATTCGCGGAAAGCGCAGCGCAATTCCGGATTTGTGACGAGCCGACGCTGCGATGCCTTCATAGGCCAGCTCGAAAACCTGGCTGGGCTCGACCGAGCGCACCGGGCCGAATTTCTCCAGTGTGTGGGCGCGAATCCAGCGATCGAGCTGCTCGACTTCCGGATTGCTCAAGCCGGAATAGGCTTTGGCGACGGGCACCAGCTCTTGCTCGCGCCACACGCCGAACGTGTAGTCGGTGTAGAGATTCGAACGCCGGCCCTGCCCGGGCTGGGCGTAAATCATGACTGCGTCGAAGGAGTGCGGCTCGATCTTCCATTTCCACCACGCGCCGCGTTGGCGGCCGGTGCCGTAGCTGGAATCCAGCGCCTTCAGCATCAAGCCTTCCACGTTGCGCTGTCGCGAGGCAGAGCGCGCGCCAGCAAGCTCGTCCCAAGTCGAGCCAATCACCAGAGGTGAGGTCTGCAGGAGGGGTGAAGCATTTGCCAGCAAGCGTTCCAGATGAGCGCGACGTTCTCGCAAAGGCGCTGCGCGCAGATCCTGACCCTCCAGCTCCAGCAAGTCGTAGGCGAGAAACTGCACTGGCACGGCGGCAAGAATGGCGGCGCTGAGCTTCTTGCGGCCGATGCGCTGTTGTAACGAAGCGAACGGCTGAATGCGTCCATCCTTCCAGGCGACGACTTCGCCATCGAGCACGATGCCATCGGGCAGGGTGGCTGCCGCGTCGATGATTTCTGGAAAGCGTTCGGTGATGCGTTCCTCGCCGCGCGACCACAGGTGACATTCGCCGGCGCGGCGAATGAGTTGGCCACGGATGCCGTCCCATTTCCATTCGGCCTGCCACGCTTCGCGGTCGCCGAGTTGGCTCGGCTCGCCTTCGAGCGGCGACGCCAGAAAGAAGGGGTAAGGAACGGCTGGATCGGTGCGTGGGCTCTCGGCTGCGTGTAACCCCTGCCAGAAGCGGGCGCCCGGTTGCCATTCACCCATGAGCCGGCCCGCAAGCTCGCTGCGGTCGATGCCGGTGACCTCTGCGAGCGCCCGCGTTACCAACAGTTGCGACACGCCGACGCGCAGCTCGCCGGTCAGCAGTTTGTTCAACAGGAAACATTGGCGATACGGCAGCTCGCGCCACCAGCCGGCGATGGATTGGCGCCGAATGTCGTCGTCCGCGTCGCGCAATGGGAGCAAGCGGTCTTCGATCCAGTCGGCGAGCGGCGTGTCGTCTGCGCTGGCTTCGCTGTGCGCCGTTCCCGCTGTGAGCAGCGCGATGGTTTCGGCGAGGTCGCCCACGGAGGCGTAGGATTCATCGATCAGCCATTCGGGCAGCCCGGCTTCGTCGATCAACCAGCGTTTCAATAGTGCCGGGCCGATGAAACGTTTGAGGCGTCGGCCGGACAATATGTACGTGGCCCACGCGGCGTCGGCCGGCGGCGCTTCGCGAAAATAGCGAGCCATGGCCGCAACTTTCAGATTGGTCGACTGCGTCGTATCGAGCTCTTCGTAGAGTGCGGCGAAGGCTCTCATTGCTGCTCCTCGTCGCCGTACGCCGTTTCGAGCGCGCTGGCGGAGATGCCCAGTTCGTTCAAGTAACGAGCGAGGGCGTCGGAATAGCCATGAGTCAACAGAATTCTGCCTGCGCCGGTTGCTTTGAATGTTTCGATGAGACCCGGCCAATCGACATGGTCTGAAAGAACAAAGCCGCGGTCATAGCCGCGCCGGCGACGGTTGCCGCGCACGCGCATCCACCCCGAGCAGAAGCCGCTAGAGTGATCGCCGAAGCGTCGCATCCATGGCGTGCCGGCGGCGCTCGGCGGGGCAATGATGAGTGCGCCTTTATAGTCAGTTTTGCTCTGCCCCGTAACAGGCATGGCCGGCAGCATTTCGACGCCCTGGTGCCGATACACCTCGGTGAGGACGCTGACCGCGCCGTGCAAATAAACGGTTTCGTCGGTGAACGCCCGCAGCTCGGCCAGCACGCGTTGCGCTTTGCCGAGCGCGTAACAGAACAGCACCGACGCGAGTCCGCGTTCGCGATTGGCGCGCCACCAATCGAAAATTTCTTCGACCACTTCGCCGGTGGGCTGCCATTGATACACCGGCAGCGCGAAAGTCGCTTCGCTGATGAAGACGTTGCACGGCAGGGGCTCGAACGCCGCACACGTTGGGTCGGGCTGCCGTTTGTAGTCGCCGGACACAACCCACACCTGACCCTCGTGCTCGATGCGCAACTGCGCCGAGCCGAGAATGTGACCGGCGGGATGCAATGAAATCGTGGTAGCGCCGAGCAGCAGCTGCTCGCCGTACTTCAGTGGCATCGGATGATGATCCGTGCCCAGGCGATGGCGCGCGATAGCCATGCCCGGCTCTGCAACGAAATAGCGCGCGCTGCCATGGCGCAGATGATCGCCATGCGCATGCGTGATGACGGCCGTGTCTACGGGCCGCCAGGGATCGATATGAAATCCCCCGGCCGGACAATAAAGGCCGTTTTCTGTCACGGTCACCAGCGGCGGCGGCATTGCGGACATTTGTAGAGCAAGCGCGCCGTCAGGCGGCGAGTTCCCGAGCACGACGCAAGTCGTCCACCAGGTGAGAGCTCAGTTGCCCGGCATTCGACGGATCGGCCCGCAGAATGGCCGATGGATGGTAGGTGCACACAATTTGCGCTCCGCTGGCGTGCGGAATTTGCAACTGACGCGCCGATTCGATGGAGTCGGTCAGGCCGGCGAGCGCGCGTAGTGCCGACGCGCCAAGGGCGACGATGATGCGAGGCTTGACCTGCGACACTTCGGCGTCGAGCCAGTGATTGCACGCGGCGACTTCCGAAGCATCCGGCCGCTTATGCAATCGACGCTTGCCGCGCGGCTGCCATTTGAAATGTTTGACGGCATTCGTGATGTACAGCTCGCTGCGCTCGAGGCCGGCGGTTTTCAGTGCGCTATCGAGCACACGGCCCGCCGGGCCGACGAACGGGCGGCCGCGCAGGTCTTCTTCATCGCCGGGCTGCTCGCCGACCAGCATGATGGTTGCCGACGTAGAGCCTTCGCCGAGCACGGCTTGGGTGGCGTGACGCCAGATATCGCATCGGCGGCAAGCGGACGGTCCGCCGGAATGATCGGGCAAGTCGGCCAGCGCGCGCTGCATGGCTCGGGCTTTGGCAAGCTCCAGGTCCATCGCTTCACGCTGTCGTTGGGCAAAGCTCGCCTGACCATCGCGCAACAGCGTTTGAATCTCGACCGATTCGGGCAAGTTGCGCCAGTATCGCTGCGGCATCTCGCGTCGCATCGCCGGCGGGTTGATGCGAGACACGTTGCAGATGTTTCGATAGTACGTGCGCCATAAGCCTTCGTGGGCATCCGCTTTGGGCAGCGTCGACTTGTCCGGCGTCTCGACGAACTGCAATTCGCCGTTCTGCCACAGCGCGGTGCCGCCCGGCGTGGCGATCATCCATTCCATGTTGGGAAACCGCTTGCAGAAGAAGCCCACACCCCGACGCAGGATGTCGTGAGTCGGCTCGAACCACGCGAAGTACTTCGTTTCGCCGTGCTCGTCGGTCATCTCGCGGAAGCGCACGAACGCGTGCATCTTGTGCACTTCGCGATTCACCGCGCTTTCCATTTGCACGGCGCGGTGTACGTCAGGATCGGCGGCATCTTCGAGGAGGCGCGGCTGTCGCAGCGAACGCCACGCGAGGCGATACATCAAATCCCACCGGCCGTCGTGACGATAGCAACTGAGCGCTTCGAGCAATTCCATCAGCTGCCGCGACAATCTCAAAGCCGCGGAGGCTGCGATGGAGGGCGCCAGCGGCTCGAAATGCTGGCCGAGTCGCCACTCCATTTCCTCAGGCGCGATGCCTGCAGACAATAGCGGGCGCGCCACATCGCGCCATTGCGTGAATCCTTGTACGCAGGCTGAGTACATCGTCAGAACAACGATTGCTGTTCCGGCGCGCCGATCAGTGCACCCCGCAAGCCGTCGGAGCTGCGATCGCTTTGCCGCGGCCGATAGTCGGCCGTACAAATGAAGTGGCGGGCGCGCTTCAGTGTTGCGCCGAGTGTTTTCAGATCCTCGTAACGCAGCTTGCGGTGGCGACGCGAGCTGATGATGCGATCGACTACTCGCACGCCGAGCCCTGGTACTCGCAGGAGCAAGTGACGATCGGCCGTGTTTACATCGACCGGGAATTGCTGCCGATTCGCCAGGGCCCAGGTCGTCTTTGGATCCACGCTCAAATCCAGCTTGCCGCCGGGCATGGCCTGCGCGAGTTCGCCGACCGAGAATTCGTAGTAACGCATCAGCCAATCGGCTTGATACAAGCGGTGCTCGCGCATCAGCGGCGGTGCGCGATTCGGCAGACGCGCGGAGGCGCGTTGAATCGGACTGAATGCCGAGTAATAGATCCGACGCAGCTTGTACGAGCGATACAGCGTATCCGCCGTCTCGATGATGGACGCGTCGGAGCTCTCGTCGGCGCCAACGATCAGCTGCGTGCTCTGGCCTGCGGGAGAAAAGCGCGGGGCCTTCGCGCCGCCGTCCGCTTTCTCGTCGAGCTTCAGTCGAATTTCGCCCATGGCGCGCTTGATGGAGACATCGCTCTTTTCCGGCGCCAGGGTCGTGAGCGCTTCACGGGTCGGCAGTTCGATGTTGACGCTCAATCGGTCGGCATAACGGCCGGCCGCTTCGACCAATTCGGGGCTCGCTTCCGGAATGGTCTTCAAATGAATGTAGCCGCGAAACTCGTGCACTTCGCGCAGCGTGCGAGCCACTGCCACCAACTGCTCCATCGTGTAGTCGGCGTTGCGGATGATGCCGGAGCTGAGGAACAGGCCTTCGATGTAGTTGCGCCGATAGAACGAGAGCGTCAGATCGACCACTTCCGGCACCGAGAAGCGTGCTCGTGGGATGTCGCTCGATCTTCGATTGATGCAGTAAAGGCAATCGTACAGGCAGAAGTTGGTCAGCAGGATCTTCAGCAGCGACACGCAGCGGCCGTCGGGTGTGTAGCTGTGACAGATGCCCATGCCTGTGGTCGAGCCCATGCCTTTGCCCGGAGCCGCGCTGCGTTTGGGCGCGCCGCTGCTGGCGCACGAAGCGTCGTATTTCGCGGCATCGGCCAGGATGGCCAGCTTGGTTTCCAGATCCATGTCTGGCTGTATATACAGCTCGCAACCGTGGCGCAAGCTCGCGGCGCCCCTGTCAGGGGAACGTCTTCAACTCACAAAAAACTGGCAGCTTTCAGCGCTGAAACTTGGTGGACAGGACGATGGAGGAGGTGGTGCGTTCGACGCCGTCCAGCTCGCCGATGGAGTCGATCAGTTCGTCCATGTCGGTGATGGAGTCGGTGACCGCCAGCGCCATCAGATCGAATGCGCCGCTGACGGCCTGCAGAACGCGCACGTCTTTGAGCTTGCGGACTTCGCGCTCGACCTGGCTTGCGTGCTTCGGCTTCACCGTGATCATGACGTAGGCGTGCACGGCGCCGCGTTCCTGCGTCTCCGACAGGCGCACCGAATAGCCCGTGATCACCTTGGATCGCTCCAGCCGTTCCAGCCGACTCTGCACGGTGGTACGCGACAGCCCGAGGCTGCGGGCGAGGGCGGCGGTCGGGGCGCGAGCGTTCTCGCGCAACAGCGCAATCAGTTGCTGGTCGATGGAGTCGAGAGGTTGCGGGCGCGGCTTCATGCGAAAACGATCATGGCTTCGGCGAAATGACGAATGGAACCGACAAAACGCCGAAACATTGCCCACTGCTCGGCGCTTTGGCAATACCCGCTGGCGCGGACCCTGCCGACAATGCCCGGATGAAACACATTGTCGTTGCAGGCGCCGGCAAGATCGGCGTCACCATTGCCGATATGCTCGCCGCCAGCGGCGACTATCGCGTCACCCTGGCGGATCGCGCGGTGGGCCGTTTCGACGGACTGAACCCATCCATCGTGACCAAGGCGGTCGACGTTACCAATCCGCGCGAGCTGAGCGGTCTGCTCAAGGGCAGTTTCGCGGTGCTGAGCGCGGTGCCGTTCAACCTGACTGGCGACATCGCCGTCGCGGCCAAGGAAGCCGGCGCTCACTATCTCGATCTCACCGAAGACGTGGCGACGACGCGCAAGGTGAAGCGCCTGGCGGAAGGTGCGCAGACGGCGTTCATTCCCCAGTGCGGCCTGGCGCCGGGCTTCATCACCATCGCGGCTTACGATCTGATCCGCCGCTTCGACACACTGCACGACGTGCGCATGCGAGTCGGCGCGCTGCCCAAGTTCCCGTCGAACGCGCTCAACTACAACCTGACCTGGAGCACCGAAGGGCTGATCAACGAGTATTGCGAGCCCTGCGAAGCCATCGTCAACGGCGAGCGCCGCGAAGTGCCGCCGATGGAAGAGCTCGAGGAGTTCGCGCTCGACGGTGTGACTTATGAGGCGTTCAATACGTCGGGCGGCTTGGGTTCGTTGTGCGAGACCTTGAACGGCAAGGTGCGCAATCTGAACTACCGCACGATTCGCTATCCCGGCCACGCCGCCATCATGAAGGCGCTGCTCAACGATCTGCGTCTGCGCGACCGTCGCGATGTGCTCAAGGACATCCTGGAGAACGCGCTGCCGGCGACGTTGCAGGATGTGGTCATCGTGTTCGTGACGGTCAGCGGCAAGCGCAACGGCCAGCTCGTGCAGGACACATACGCGAACAAGATCTACAGCGCCGAGATCGGCGGTGTGATGCGTAGCGCAATTCAGATTACGACGGCGGCGGGGATCACGGGCGTGCTCGATCTGCTCGCGACCGGGAAGATTGCCGATCGCGGCTTCATTCGACAGGAAGATATCGATCTGAATACGTTCCTGGCGAATCGCTTCGGGCGCGCCTACGCGCCCCGCTCGTAAGGCATCAACATGACTAATTTGACCGTTGTCCAGGACGTGGCTGCGACATTGTCGCGGCTCGGTGTGCCGGCTGAGCGTGTGAGCGGCGGCAGCTTGATCGCGCGCTCGCCGATCAGCGGCGACATCGTCGGCCGGCTGCAAGAATGCTCTGCTCAGGAAGCCGGTGAGCAAATCGAACGCGCGCACCAAGCGTTCCTCGCGTGGCGCGCAGTGCCAGCGCCGAAGCGCGGCGAGCTGGTGCGTTTGTTTGGTGAAGAACTGCGCGCGGCGCGTGAAGATCTGGGGCGTCTCGTCACGCTCGAGGCGGGCAAGATCCTGTCCGAAGGGCAGGGCGAAGTGCAGGAGATGATCGACATTTGCGATTACGCGGTCGGTCTGTCGCGGCAGCTGTTCGGTCTCACGATTGCGTCCGAACGCGCCGAGCATCGCTTGATGGAGAACTGGCACCCGCTGGGCGTCGTCGGCGTGATCTCCGCATTCAACTTTCCAGTCGCCGTGTGGGCATGGAACGCGACGCTGGCGCTGGTTTGCGGCAACTCCGTCGTGTGGAAGCCGTCGGAGAAAACTCCGCTGACCGCACTTGCCGTGCAGACACTGTTCGAGCGCGCAGTTAAGAAATTCGGCGGAGTGCCCGAAGGCTTGTCGACTTTGTTGATCGGCGGCCGGGATGTCGGCGAGGTTCTGGTCGACCATCCGCGTGTTCCGTTGGTGTCGGCAACGGGCTCGACCCAGATGGGCCGAATGGTGGCTCCAAAGCTTGCTGCTCGCTTCGCTCGTGCCATTCTCGAACTGGGTGGCAACAATGGCGCAATCGTTTCTCCGACCGCCGATATGGATCTGGCGCTGCGCGCCATTGCTTTCGGCGCGATGGGCACGGCAGGCCAGCGTTGCACGACTCTGCGCCGTTTGTTTGTTCACTCCGCCGTGTACGACGACTGCGTGTCTCGACTGAAGAAGGTGTACGAGTCGGTCGCGATCGGCGATCCGCGGCGTCAGGATGTTCTGATCGGCCCGCTGGTAGACAAGCAGTCCTATCAGGCCATGCAGCAGTCGCTGCAGCAGGCCACCGCCATTGGCGGCAAGGTCGTCGGCGGCACGCGTGTCGCGCCGGACTTGGGCGACGACGCCTATTACGTTCGCCCCGCGCTGGTCGAAGTGAGCTCGCAGGACGATGTGGTGCGCCGAGAAACGTTTGCTCCGATCCTGTACGTGATGAAGTACGAAAACCTGCAGGAAGCCGTTCGTCTGCACAACGACGTGCCGCAAGGCTTGTCTTCGTGCATCTTCACCAATGATCTGCGCGAGGCGGAATATTTCCTGTCGGCGCTTGGCTCGGACTGCGGTATCGCCAACGTCAACATCGGTCCTTCGGGCGCCGAAATCGGCGGCGCGTTCGGCGGCGAGAAAGAAACGGGCGGCGGTCGAGAGGCCGGCTCGGATTGCTGGAAAGGCTACATGCGCCGTGCGACCAACACGATCAACTACGGCTCGCGTCTGCCGCTGGCACAGGGCGTGAAGTTCGATATCTGAGCTGACGCGGTGGCGGCGCTCAAGATTGGCGCCGCCACACGATCAGCCGGTTGTTAGCCGGCATCGTGTGATCCCCCACCAGCTTGCAGCCGATGCTCTGCGCCAGGCCGTCAACGGCTTCGAAATCACGAATGCCGCTGAGCGCCGAGCGTTGTTTCAGCCAGCCATCGAACTCTCGGTTGCTGTCGCTGGTGTAGGCGCCGTTGTAATTGAACGGACCGTACACGGCGAGGATGCCGCCTGGCTCCAGCACACGATCGACCCCTGCGAAGAGTTGCTCTACCGCCGACCACGGCATGATGTGTAGCGAGTTGGCGCTGAAGATTGCGTCGAAGCGCGCATCTGGCCACTGGCCCGTGACATCGAGCGTGAGCGGCGCCGGCAGATTCGGCAAAGCCGCTTCGTCCAGCCACATCCGGATGCCAGGCAAATTGTCTTCGACATCCGACGTTTGCCAAACGGCGTCGGGAAAAGCCGGGGCGAAATGCACCGCGTGCTGTCCGGTACCGCTGCCTACCTCCAGCACGCGGCGTCGATCTGGGAAATAGCCGCGCAGCACTTCGAGGATCGGACCTTGATTGCGCTCGCAGGCGGGCGCGAAGGGTTTGGAGGACGCCATGACGGACTGGACTCGGGCGCAGTGATCGTGCGCCTAGTCTATGCCAGCGCTGCTGTCAGGGAATGAGCAGCGGACGCATCTCCGGAACCGCAGTCGCAAGCTCCGCCGTGACCATCGCCGCAAAGTAGTCCGAACCTTTGCGTCCGAGGTGGGTGTAGTCGAACGACAGTTTCGGCTGCGCCATGGGCGGCAACTTCGGATCCACAGGTTGCGGAGCCGGCGGGCGATCGTTCGTTTCGGTCGTGGCAGGGATGGTGGTGCCAGTCGCCGCGGCGGCGGCAACGGCCGGCGAAGGAGGCCTTGGGGCGAACTCGTTTGCTGCTGTCGACCCCATAGCCTGAACCGCGGCCGTGCTGCGCGCATTGAGATCGACGAGCGGAACTTTCATCTCGTTCGCAACGCGCCTGATCGCCTCGGCCCAGGGCGCCAGGCCATTCTCGAGCTTGCCGTTCATGAACATTCGACGCGTCAGAGGTGTGACCAGGACGGGCTGCGCACCGGCAGCGCGGGCTTCATTCACATAGCGCTGGAGATTCGCCGGGAATTCAGTCGCCAGATCGGTCGAGCGGCCGGGTTTGCCTGGCTGGTCGTTGTGACCGAACTGAATGAGCAGCCAGGTCGTGGCGTAGCCCGGCGTGCGGGCTTCGTTGAGCGCAATGTTCCAAGAGCCTTCGGCAATATAACTGCCGGAGCTGCGGCCGCCGCGCGCCAGATTCACGCAAGCAGCAAACGAAGTCACGTGTTCTGCGCAAAAGCTGCTGCCCCAGCCGCCCTGTACGGCGACAGTCGAATCGCCGATCAAAATAATTTTCGACGCGCGAATCTGCGCGGGGGCGGGCGATGGCGCAGGGGTGTCAGCCAGCGCTGTATTCGCAGCGAACGGGCCCATCAGGCACACGGCCGCCGCACTCAAAATCTCCCTTCTGATCCAGCATCTTATGAAGTGCATGTGTCTGCCACCGGTGTCAGGAATAGCGAGGCTAGCAGATACCGGAACGGCATGACCACTGCCCCGTGGGGACCCCGCGCTACTGCGCTCTCTCGAGCGGTCCCGCCGAGAAATGGCCGTTTTCAGCGGTTGAAATGTGTTTTTTGATATGTAAAAGTAATTTCACGTGATAGCGATAACGCGCTATCGCTGCTGCAAACTTCCCGAAGAGCGGGAGGACGGGCTGTTTTTGGCCAAATTCTGGCGCTGGATTGCCACCGGTGTCATCCGGCCCGGGCCGCAGTAAACGACACATACACAACTGTTTTGGGGGGTTCATCATGCTGGTTAGTGCGAAACCATGCCTCCGCCTGGCGGTGCGTGCGGCGTTGGCTGCCTCTTCCATGGCGCTGTGCTCGGTCAGCTATGCGCAAGGTGCGCAGTCCAGTGGATCTCAAGTCGAGGAAGTCGTGGTCACAGGCTATCGTCAGGCGCTGCGCAGCGCGCTCGATGAGAAACGTGATACTGCCGCGATGGTCGACGTGATCAATGCCGAAGATATCGCCGACTTTCCGGATGCGAACCTGGCCGAGTCCTTGCAACGTTTACCTGGTGTCTCGATCGACCGTGACAACGGCGAGGGGCGGTCGATCACCGTGCGAGGTCTGGGCAGCGATTTCACTCGCGTTCGTATCAATGGTCTGGAGGCGCTATCTACCGCCGGTGCAAACGACTCAGGCACCAGCCCGAATCGCGGCCGCGGCTTCGATTTCAATACATTTGCTTCCGAGTTGTTCAGCTCGTTGAAAGTGCAGAAGACATCGACCGCAGATGTCGACGAAGGCTCGCTGGGTGCGACAGTGGATTTGATCGCCACCCGTCCCTTGGATTTCGACGAGCGGCAGCTGGCGTTCTCGGTGCAGGATGCCTATTACGAAGTCGGTGAAACTCACAATCCCCGCATCGCCGGCCTGGTTGCCGATCAATGGTTCGATGGACGGCTCGGTGTCTCCATGTCCGCCGCCTATAACAAGCGCGAGCAGGAGATCGACTCGTTTCGGCGGGCGCCTGGGACGGCCGATTATGCATATCGAGGAGCGACATTTGCCGGCACCACTGCACCGAATCTGATTCGTGGCTTCGCCGTGCCGGATGCGAGCGCGTTGCCGAGCGGAATAACCAACGCCTCCGTGCGCAATGCGCTGTCGGGGTCCAACCCCACCGCTTACGCATTGCTGAACGATCTCACGCGCATACCAGCGCTGCCTGCAATCGAAGAGGCCGCGCTCGACCAGGAACGGTTGGGTGTGACGCTGGGCTTGCAATGGAAGCCGACGGATCGCACCGACGTGAGCCTCGATGGCTTGTACTCGAAGTTCGAGCAGGACCAGATCAACTATCAGATCTCGCCGGTCGGTTTGAATCGCAACAACACGAACGCCACTCTGAACACGGCAACCGCTGCAACAGCCGCATCGTCGCGTCGGGCAGCATACGCGACGTGCACCGCTCGCGCCGCCACCGCAACCCAGGATGCCATCGATTGCGGCGAGCAGATGTATGGCGGCGCTCCAGTGTTCGCGGGCGGGTTCAGCCGCAATCCGAACAACCTCGAGCCGTTCGAGTACTACAACAACCCTGGCTCCGTGGGTTACATCGCCGACCCCAACGGCATGGCGATGCGCAACGCATTGATCGGCCGCCCGGCGGTGCGCGTGCTCGACGCGCACGTGAATGACGCGAATCAGGCCGACTACCTGGTGCTGCAAAACGTGGACTTCCGTTCGGCGGCCGACGCCAGCTTCTACACCACGGAGTTCAGGCAGGGTTCGCTGAACATTTCGCACCAGTTCAGCGACCGGTTCAGCGTGGCCGCGGTGTATGGCCAATCCGAGTCGACCAACGACAGCCAGGGCCTGCTGGCCGAGTTCAATCGCATGGACTCGCAAGGCAACTTCATCTATGACGAGCGCGGCGGCGGCTCGATGCCGGTGATTCAATTCGGCTTCGATGCGGCCGATCCGAATAACTGGGACCTCGTCAAAGGTTTCTCGGCGCTGCGTATGTATCAGCGCGAAGTCGAGAACACCTTCGAAACCGCGCGACTCGACTTCAAGCTGGGCATCACCGATTCGTTCAGCCTCGATTTCGGCGCGAGCGTGCGGACCTATGAATTCGAAACGCAGCAGTTCCAACGCCTGACTACGGAGACTTTGAATCCGAGCCTGCTGGAGTTGGGCAAGTCAGTCGGCGAGATGAGCCGCGTGGTGACCTTCGGCGACGGTCTCGATGTGCCGGCCGGCCTGCCGCGTACTTTCATCGCCCCCGATCTGGACGCGTTCCGCAATGCGGTCGGGTTCGACTGCAACTGCGTCAACGAATGGGGCGACTGGCGCCTGTCGTATCTGTCGACGCCTTCGAACGCCTATGCGGTCACAGAAGATGACGACAGCTACTTTGCGCAGCTCAATTTCTCGCTCGATGTCTGGAATCGCGCGCTTCAGGGTAACGTCGGCGTGCGCTATGCCCGCACCAACCTCGAGTCGAACGGCCTGACGACTGGCTCGCTGCCAGTCCGTGGCACGAACGAGTACACCGATACGCTGCCGTCGCTGAACGTGAGCTACGAGCTCGTGCCAGATCTGCTGCTGCGCCTGGCGGCCGCGAAAGTCATGGCGCGCCCGTTGTTGGGTAATCTCGCGCCGAGCATCACGGCGTTTTCAGCGCCCACCAACGGCAGCACGACCGGCGGCACGCTCACCGTCGGCAATCCGAAGCTGGAGCCGTTTCGCGGCAAGAACTATGACTTGAGCGTCGAGTGGTACTTTGCGGAAGGCGGGCTGGTATCCGCCGCTTACTTTACCAAGGAAATCGACTCGTATCCGCAGACCATCGTGACCACGCAAACGCTGTCGCAGATCCTGGGCCAGGACGTGATCGATCAACTCATCGCGCAGCAGACCAATCCCGCCGCCGTCGCGTATCTGCGGGCTGACTATCCGTTCGATGTGCGCCAGTTCCGCTCGGCGCCGGGTGGCGACATCAAGGGCTATGAGCTCATCTATCAGCAGGACTTGAGCTTCCTGCCAGGCGTGTTCAGCAATCTCGGCGTGCAGGCCAACTACACCCACATCACTTCGGAACTGCAGTACATCATCGATCCGGGGACGCCTCCGGGCGCGGCGAATCCACGTCCGCAGCTCGTGCAGCCTGGTCCGTGGCTGGGAGCCTCACCGAACTCTTACAACGCCACCGTGTACTACGAGACGGAAAAGTGGAGCGCGCGCGTGTCGGGTGCGTATCGCGATGGCTATGCGACGCAATACCCGTTGGCGTCCGGCTCCTGCGATCCGGGCGTCTGCGATTCGCCGCTGGTCAACGACTTCATCGGCAGCGAGGACACGCTCAACGTCGACGCCTCGGTGTCGTACGTGGTGAACGATGCGATCACGCTGAACTTCGAGGCGCTGAATCTCACCAATCAGGCCGACGAGCGCTGGGCCTATCAGCAGAGCCCGTTGGTCACGCAGTATCGCAGCACCGGCCGTCAGTACTTCGCAGGTGTGCGCTTGAGATTCTGAGGGTGCAACGATGAGATCGCGTGTGCTTGTGCCGTTGTGTGGTTCGATCCTGGCGGGGATCGCTGGCTGTTCCTCGCCCCAGAGCGTGCCTTCGAACCCGGCAGGCCGGCCTGGTGAATCGCCGCTGGCGTTTCCCGGCGCGGAAGGGGCAGGTCGGCTGTCGCTGGGTGGCCGCGGTGGGCGGGTCGTCAAAGTCACAAATTTGAACGATTCGGGCCCGGGCAGCCTGCGCGCCGCCGTCGAGCTCGCGCAACCGCGCACCATCCTGTTCGATGTTTCCGGCACCATTGCACTCGAATCGCCTTTGCAGATCGAGCAGCCGCGAGTCACGATCGCGGGGCAAAGCGCGCCGGGCGACGGCATCACGCTCAAGAATCATCCGCTCATCGTTGCAGCCGACGACGTGGTGATTCGTTACATGCGCTCGCGTCTGGGCGATGAGCGCCGGGCCGAGAGCGACGCCATCTGGGTTCGCAGCGGCCGGCGCATCATTCTCGATCACGTTTCTGCCAGCTGGTCGGTCGACGAGACGCTGTCGGTCAACAACGGATTCAAGGATCCGCAGACCGGGTTCTACGATGTGACCGTGCAATGGTCGATCATTGCCGAGTCGTTGCATCGATCGGTGCACGCGAAGGGTGCGCACGGCTATGGTTCGCTCATTGCCGGCGGCTACGGCACGCGCATCAGCTTTCATCACAACCTGTGGGCGCATCACCAGGGTCGCAATCCCCGACCCGGCAATCCCGTGCCGCCGGCGCGCGACCCGCTCGGCGCGTTTCACGACTATCGATCGAATGTTTTCTATGACTGGGGTGGCGCGCACTCGGGTTACAACGCCGACACGGGCGCGAAGGCTTCGATCGTCAAATACAACTTTGTCGATAACACGTATCTGCCCGGTCCGGCCTCGACTGGGCGGATCGCGTTCGATGAATCCAACGAGCTCGCGCAGGCATGGTTCGCGGGCAACACCATGGACGGCCAGCTGCCGCCCGACCAGTGGGCTCTGGTCGCGGGTAAGAAAGGCCCCGAGCATCGGCTCGCAAAGCCCGTCGACGTCGCGCCTGTCGCCGCAGATCCGGCAGCTCGTGCCTTCGAGCGAGTGCTGACCACGGCCGGCGCATCGTTGGTGCGCGATTCAGTCGATCGCAGGCTCGTGCAGAGCGTGCGTGATCGCAGCGGCGGATTGATCGACTCCCAAACACAAGTCGGCGGTTGGCCGGCGCTGGCGTCGCTGCCGGCGCTGCTGGATGGCGATCAGGACGGAATGCCGGATGCGTGGGAGCAGGCGAACGGGATGAATCCATACGTGGCAGATGACTCCGTGGACGCCGACAAGGACGGCTACACGAATCTGGAAGAGTATCTGCACGACCTGGCGACCGCGCCGACTCCTAGAGGCAAATTCTCCCAGCCGACCTACAACGGCACGGCATTCCTCTCATTGCAGGCTGCCGTCAATGCGCTGCCTGCCAATGGCGGAGAGATCCTGCTGCCGGCCGGCGAGTACCGCGAAAAGATCGTGATCGACAAGCCGAACGTACGCTTGCGCGGTCTGGGCACGAGTCCCAGCGATGTGATCGTGGTGTGGAGCGACGCTGCGGCGACGGCGGGCGGTACGTTTCGCTCGGCGACGTTGCACGTCAGTGGCGACAACTTTCGCGCCGAGAATCTCACGATACAAAACGACTATCACAAACGATCGGATCAGCGTTCACAGGCAGTCGCGCTTTCGGTGACCGCAGATCGAGCGGTATTCGATAACCTGCGCCTGCTCGGCGCGCAGGACACGTTGTACGCGGGCAGCAAGAAGTGCGGCTCCGATCCGTGCCTGACGAGCCGGCAGTATTTCTCGAATTGTTACATCGAGGGACACGTCGATTTCATCTTCGGCGACTCCAAGGCGTTCTTCGAGCGGTGCCAGATTCACGCCATCGCGCATCCCGAAATCTTGATCACCGCGCACGCGCGTACGGCGCCGGATCAAGACAAGGCCTTCGTGTTCAATAACTGCACCGTCACGGGCGAGAAGGGCGCGGAGCGCATCTACTTTGGGCGGCCCTGGCGCGACTACGCGGCCGTGATCTTCATGAATACCAAGGTGGAAGGCGATCTCGATCCGCAAGGCTGGCGCGAATGGACGCCGGGCAAGACCGACCGGCTGAAGCTGGCATACTACGCAGAATTCAATACGTCGGGCCGCAACTCTGATATGAGCCGGCGGCAGTCGCATACCAAAATTCTGTCTGCCGCCGAGGCGCAACGTTGGGCGCTGTCTTCATTCCTTGCCGGTGCGGACGGCTGGAATCCCGCGGCGATGTAATGGGGCATCCAATGCGTTTTGGCCGTGACCGAGTTTCAATCCTTGGTTCATTGATTGGGTTTGTGATCGTTTCCGCGAGTCCAGCGATGGGCGCAGCGCGCGCTCCGTGGGTGCCGGATCTCGGTAACGGGCGTTATCAGAATCCGGTGCTCGCGGCGGATTACTCCGATCCCGACGCGACGCGGGTCGGCGACGATTTCTATCTGACCGCTTCATCGTTCACCAATATTCCCGGCTTGCCCATCCTGCACTCGAAGGATCTGGTGAACTGGACGTTGATTGGCCACGCGCTGCCACGACTGACGCCGGAGGCGCATTTCTCGGTGCCGCGGCGAGGCGGTGGCGTTTGGGCGCCGGCGATCCGCCATCACAATGGGAAGTTCTATATCTACTATCCCGATCCGGATTTCGGCGTGTACGTGATCACGGCGAGCGATCCGAAGGGGCCGTGGAGTGCGCCGGTGTTGGTGGACAACAGTCGGGGCGTCATCGATCCCGCTCCGTTCTGGGATGACGACGGCAGCGCCTGGCTGATCGTGGCGTACGCGCGCAGTCGTGCCGGCTTCAACAATATTCTGCAACTCAAGCGCATGTCGCCCGACGGCACGCGCCTGCTCGATGCCGGCAAGACGGTCGTGGATGGCAATGCGCTGCCGCCTCAGCCCACGAGCAACGGTCCGATGCCTTGGGCGCCGATCGAAGGGCCGAAGTTATACAAGCGCGACGGCTGGTACTACATCTTTGCGCCGGCCGGCGGTGTGAAGGGTGGTTGGCAAACGGTGTTCCGTTCGCGAAACATCGATGGCCCCTATGAACTCCGCAACGTGCTGGACCAAGGCAAGACCGACGTGAATGGTCCGCATCAGGGTGCATGGGTAACCACGTCCGCTGGAGAAGATTGGTTCCTGCACTTCCAGGACACCGGTGCGTTCGGGCGTCGCGTGCATTTGCAGCCGATGGTGTGGAAGGACGGCTGGCCCGTCATCGGTGCGGATCGTGACAAAGATGGCCGCGGCGAACCGGTTAGCACGTATCGGAAGCCCAAGGTGAAGGCTCCCAGCGAGATTGTCGTCCCGCAGATGAACGATGACTTCTCGGGGCCCTTGTCATTGGCGTGGCAGTGGCACGCGAACCCTGCTCAGGATTGGATGAGCTTGTCGGCCGCGTCCGGGTTCCTGCGCTTGAAATCGGTTTCTACGCCGGTGAGCTTGTTCGAAACCGGCAGTGTACTGACACAGAAATTTCCGGCGCCGAAGTTCGTCGCTGACACGAAGCTGCACTTTGCGCCGATACGTGAAGGCGAGCGCGCGGGTCTTGCAGTAGTGGGAACGAGGTACAGCTGGATCGGTTTACGCAAAGACAGCGACACCGTGCGGCTCCTGCACGACGGTCGCGTACTACTGGAAGGCGTGACGAGCGATATTCATCTGCGAGCCCGGATCGAGCCTGTCGTGGTGGATATCACACCACCGGACAAGCTGCATTGGCCGGTCGAGCGCAAAGAAGTGCTCGCGCAAGTGAAATTCAGCTACAGCACCGACGGCGCGCGTTTCGTGCCGTTCGATCATGCGCCGGTGCAGATCGACCCTGGCCGCTGGGTCGGCGCGACGATCGGATTGTTTGCTTCGTCGCCGGCGGGCACGCCGGCGTACATCGGCACTTCAGTCGGTTACGCGGACTTCGATTACTTCCGCATCTGCGCCGTCGAATAAAACAGCAGCCCACCGGAAGGACGGACCTTCTCGGTGGGCTGCTCCAAACATCAACGCTGGCTGACGCCGCGGAAGCGCAACTTGCGCGCGCTTGCTTCGCCGAACAACGAAGCCTTGCCGCTCACGACTGGGGATGCGGCTGGCACTTCGGAGTCGTAGAAGCGGACCAGCGTGCTGGGAAGGGTGTTGTCATTCACGCCATAGAAGTCCGTGCGACGATATTCCATCCAGTAGGCGCGGTGCTGCCCGGAAGGCAGATCCATGACCGCGAGCGGCACCAGGCGACGCTCATCGTAGACGATGCAATCTGCGCTGCTGCCGGGTACGCAATGATCCTGTTGGTTCGCTACGTCGAACGTACGCTGGATCACCACGTCCTCACCATCGATGCCCCAGTGGAAATTGAACGGGGGGGTGTTGCTGCCATCCTGGGTGATCAGCTGGTCGTTCTCGATCCTGTCGTCTTCGTGCGCGCCAGTGCCGTCGTTCTCGAACAGCAGGCGGAAGCCCTTCGTGCGCTGATCGCTGCTGCCTTCGATGCCGATGCCGAACTGATAGAAGCGTCCAACGACGTTTTCCTGAGTGAACACCAGCGGCAGCTCCGGATCCTTGTACACGGAGGCGCCTGCGTCGATGTAACGACCGTCGGCAGTGGTGATTTCGTAGAACAGGTCGGTGGTGACGACGTCGACGGTGCGTAGCGAGCGGAACTGCGCCACGGTGCCGTCGGCGAACTCCACATTGACCGCACGGCCCGAGCTGTCGAGCGCCCAGGTGAAGTCCTTGGCGAACGCCCAGGTCCGGCCGCTGCCGTCGGCGTTCAGATCGGCGATGTCGGCGGTGGGGCCCACGCCGTCGACATATACGTAAATCGACTGGGTCGAATCGGCCAGATCGTCGGTGCCGAGTTGCTCGAAGTCGTCGTCCTCGAGAATGGTGCGCGCCACTGTAGTCGTTTCGGTGCGCGGATCGAGCTCGCACTCCGGCTGGTACGTGATCTGAGTGGTCTCGGTGATTGCCACCACGCGATCGCTCAACAACGTGAGCTTCACGCCGTCGCTGGCAATGTCCGTCTGCACCTGGCCAGAGACCTCCGTGCACTCGGGAACGATCTCGTAGCTGGTCACGTGCACCGTCTCGCCATAGCTGATCTCGACGCTCGAGCCATTGACGGCCCACGTCGTATCTACATTCCAGCTGCCGGCCGTAGCCGTGCCGGTGCCGTCGGCGTCGAACGTATACGAGTTCACGCGATTGAAATAGTTGAACGAGAACTCGGCGGCGTCCGACAGCATCGCCACCGTCAGTTTCGCCGGCAGCGAATCGCCGCTGACCGGCTGCGTCAGCGAGCTGTCGGTGACGATGGCGGTCTGCGTGCTCTGGAAGGCCGTCGGATCCTGGTTGTAAGCGTTATCGGTGAACTGCTCGCGCGTGGCGCTGCTGGACATCAGCGCCAGCAGCGAGGTCTCGCCGTCGGGCATCGGATAGTTGGCCGAGTCGTCCACGTACAACTTGATCGCGGTTGCCAGATCCAGCACTTCCTGGCTGTTGAGCGTTGCTGACAGAGTGCGCAGGCTCGCTTCGTCCGCAATCGGGTTGCCGCCGTTGGCTTCCTTGAGCAACACCGCTTGAGCCGTGCTCACGTTCGTGATCTGGGTCGCAAAGTTCTCGGTGTTGGACAACGTGCCATCGTCGCCAGCCTGGCTTTGCAGAGAGGCGAACGTGCCCGCGAGGCTGGTGAATTCAACATACGATTGCGAACCCACCCCGCGTGCGGACAATGTCACGAAGCCGCCGGTCGCGTCTTCATCGACCGCGATCTCGAGGCTGTACACGCCGTTGGCGTCGGCGGTGGCCGTGAATGTTTCATCGCCGATCGTGGCTGTGACGACGGCATTGGCGATCGGGGCGTCGGTGACAGTGCCGGCCAGCGTCACTCGGCTGAGCTCCGGCTCGGGCGTCGGCGGGGTCGGATTGGGGTTGGGATTGCCGGTCGGCGGAGTCGGAGCCGGCGTGCTGCTCCCACCGCCACCACCGCCGCCGCAGGCGGCGAGCGTCGCCATCAGCAGGGTTGAGACGACCGCCGCGCTCAAGCGCCGGCCAGTTCGCAATGAACTCATCGAATGCTCCTCGAATGCCAGGTTTCATAACCCCACGCCGGGAGCACATGGGGACGTATGAACTCACGGTAGTCGAGGAGCTTTTTTCAGCGCATTGCCAATTTTGGATAGGCGGATGACTAGTTTCGCAACTTGTGATACGCACCTCGCGCGATGTGAGAGGCGCGTCGCATTGGCAAGCGTCGATGCTAGAGTGGCGCGCACAGATCATGTGAGGAATTGGACATGGTTCACGCCTGCTTCGTGAGAATATCGGTGCGAGCAGCCGCTCTGGCTGCGCTGTTTGCGAGTGTTGCCATGTCGGCTGAAGCCGGACCGCGTTGGGCGATCGTCGTGCACGGCGGTGCTGGCGTCATCGAGCGTAGGCAACTTTCCGCCGAGCAGGAACGAGCGTACCGGGAGGCGATGCGCAGGGTGACCGAGCACGGCGCCAAGCTGCTGGCGGCCAACGAGCCGGCGCTGGATGTGATCGAATCGACCATCGGTTTGATGGAAGACGACCCGCTGTTCAACGCCGGCCGCGGCGCTGTGTTCACGGCGCAGGGTCGCAACGAGCTGGATGCCGCCATCATGGACGGCAAAACATTGAAGGCCGGCGCCGTCGCCGGAGTCACCCGGACCCGTCACCCCATTTCATTGGCAAGGCGTGTGGCGGACGCGTCGCCTCATGTGATGCTGATGGGCGTGGGCGCCGACGAGTTCTCCAGGCAGCAGGGGCTGGAGCAGGTCGAGCCTGGCTACTTCTATACGCAACGCCGTTGGGATGCGCTGGTGAAACATCTGCAAGCAAACAAACTGCCCGTGCCGGCCAAGCCAGCCGGCATCAAGAATGACGATCCGGCCAAAGGCCTGGCGCACGACGAAGGCAAGAAGGGCACGGTCGGTGTGGTCGTGCTGGACATGTCTGGCAATGTCGCGGCGGGAACATCCACCGGCGGCACCACCGGCAAGCGCTGGGGCCGCGTCGGGGACAGCCCGATCGTCGGCGCCGGCACGTATGCATCGAATCAATCGTGCGCCGTATCGGCGACCGGCACCGGGGAATATTTCATCCGCCTCAGTGTCGCGCACGAGATCTGCTCGTTGGTGCGCTATCGCGGCATGAGCCTGCAAGCGGCGGCCGACGAAGTCATTCAGAAGCAACTCACGGAGCTGCAGGGCGATGGCGGCATCATCGCCGTCGCGCCCGATGGTCAGATGGCGTGGAGCTTCAATACCTCGGGTATGTATCGTGCCCGCGTGGCGGAAGGTCAGCCGATGACCATCGGCATCTTCAAGGATGAGAAATAACCCGCCGCGACTGGGTGTCTTGAATGTCGACGCCATCGATGCGAGCCAGCACAGTGACCATCAGTTGAGTCACTGAATGCCGGGACTTGACCAGCGCCGCATCCACGGCGTTGCGCAAGGCTCGCGACGGCTCGTCCGCTGTGTAGGAGATGGTGACCGTCGGCCGCTCGCCGGCGCGGGTCGGGATGGGCAGCAGATCTTGCCCCGAGCCGTCCGGTAACGCGATATCCAGAATTACCGCGTCGAAATGCTTTTCGGCCAGCTGCTGGCGAGCTGCCGCGATCGATCGTGCCGAAGTCACAACGGCGTTGCGCGACATGGCCTCGCCCACGATGGCGGCGAGCGACAGATCGTCCTCGACGTGCAGAATCTGCGGCAACTCCTCGCCTGGCGACGGCGCCACGCTGCGTTCCACATCGACCAGAGCATCCTCGGCTTTGCTCTGTGAATGGATGGGCAAGATGACGTAGAAGCTGCTGCCCTTGCCGGGCGTGGTGTCGAAGCCGATGCGACCGCCGAGTTGTTCGGTGATCGTCTTTGCTATCGACAAGCCGAGGCCGGTGCCGCCTTTGGCCCGGCTATCCGATGCATCCGCCTGCGCAAATTTCTGGAAAATGCGCGCGCAGAATTCCGCGGGAATACCGGGCCCATTGTCACTGACTGTAACGCGGACGTCGGCTGACTGTTCACGCTCGATGCGAATGCGCACGACGCCACCGGGCGGAGAAAACTTGGCGGCGTTGGAGATCAGGTTCGTGAGCACCTGAGTGAGCCGGTCGCTGTCGATGAGCACGTTGGCGTCGTCGCCATCTTCGAGCTCGATGGCGACGCCGAGACTTTGCGCGAAGCCTCGGTTGAACTCGGCTACCGACGCTACCTCGGCGCGCACCGAGCGCACGCTCATGCTGAAATCCAATTTGCCCGCTTCGGCCTTCTCCAGATCCAGGATGTCGTTGATCAATCGAATCAAGCGCTCGCTGTTCTGGCGCGCAATACCGACCAGCCGCGCGGCCTTTTGCGGGATCTCGCCGGCCGCGCCACCGGAGATGAGCGTCAGCGAGCCGGCAATCGACGTGAGCGGCGTGCGCAGCTCGTGGCTGATGGTCGAAACGAACTCAGCTTTCATGCGCTCGACTTCGCGTCGCACCGAGATGTCGTGCAGCACGGCGACGTAAAGTTGCTCGTCGTTGATGATCATTTCGCGGATCGAGACTTCGATGGGAACGACGCGGCCGCCGCCGTGCCGGCCTTCCATTTCGATGCGCCCGGCTTTGCCGCCATCGGGAGTTTTCAGATAGCGCGACAGCCGCGAGGCGTGCGGCTCGGGCAGCAGCAGGCGTGCGTCCTTGCCGACGATGTCTTCGGCGCTGTAGCCGAACAAATGCCGGGCGCCGCGATTCCACGATTCGATGTTGCCGCTGGCGTTGATGACGACGATGGCGTCCTCGACGCTGTCGAACAGCGTTGCCAGCCGGGTCGCCTGGTCGCGATACAACCGCTCGCTGTCTTGCAGACGCTTGTGCGTCTCTCGCAGCTCCATTTCGCCGCGCTTGAGCAGCGTCAGATCGCGAACTGTCGCGACCAGGGTGCTGCGCGTGGTTGGATCGAGCCACGCGAATTCCACCTGCAGATAACTGATCTCGCCGGTGGCGGATTCGCGCTGGAACTCCATGGCGGGTTGCTCGGCGCAATGCGCCAGCGAGCGCATGCCGTGCTCATCGACCTGCAACTCCAGTCCGGGCAGCAGGTGAGTGAGCTGCTCGCCGACCAGTTCACGCGAGCCGGCATCGAGCAGGTGCCGGAAGCCCGGGTTTGCCGAAAGCAGGGTGCCGATGCGATTGACGGTGATGATGCCGTCGGCCGCTGTGTTCATGATTGCGGTGAGGTGCATCGCGCTGTCGTTGGCGCGCGAGCGCGCGGCGACCACTTTGCCGATGAGCGGGGCGATCTGCCACCGAAGGATCCAGACCGCCGCTGCGACCAGGCCCAGCATCAGCCACAGCAACATGTTCAAGCGCTGACGCAAGTCGCTGTAGAGCGTGTCCAGCGGCGTCGTCAGGGTGATCGCCAAAGGTGTGCCGGCGATGGGGCCATACGCGGCGAAGAAGCGCGCGCCGCGTGGCTCCGCAACCAACGTCACGCCGCTCTTGCCACTGAATGCAAGGTTTAGCGGGCCAGTGCGTCCAGCCGTCTCGCGGGCAATCGGCAAACTTGCCAGAGGCGAAGAGGCCAGCCGCAGGCATTGCATCGAGTGCTCGCTGAGCGCCTGACAGATGGATGTGTCGAATTCACTAGTCGTCTTGTCCGATAACAGAGTCGCGGTGAGGCGGGGCAGCGCGAACTGCATTCGAATGAAACCGCGGCGGCCGGAGGCATCCGGCGGCGTCGCCCGCTCGATCAACAGGCGAGCGTCGTTGCCGATCTCGATGCGAGCTCTATCGTCGAGGGGCACGACGGCGCTGGACGGCGGCCCGAACGAGCCCGAGCGCAACAAAGATTCGCCGTCCTCATCGAGCAGCTCCAGCGCTTGCAGGCCGCGGCTGAGCGGCAGCCGGTCCTCAGCCCAGCTCTGCAGGGCCTCGCGCAGCCTGGTCGCACTGACTCGCGGCGAGGCGCGCGCGACGATCAGGGCCCACGACTGGCTCGACACTACACGCTCGCTCTCCTGGCGTTGGCCGGCGATTTCGGTGCCGATCAGTTCTATCTGGTTGCGCAACTCGCGGTTCAGCGCCGTACGTTGCAGATCGTGGCTATGGCGCACCACGACGGCGAAGCACACGGCCGCGCAGGTGATGGTAATCGCCAGCAACGCCGCGGTGCTGACCGCGAGAATGCGGCGAGAGTCGTTGGAAACATCGTCGGTTTTGTTGAACGAGCGTCGATAGCACAGTTGCGCCAGGCCGAGCGACAGCAACAACAAGCCAGCGGCGGTGTGTGGGGCAATGCGCGTCGCATACTGCCAGTCATAAACGATGTCCAGGCCCAGCAGCCGGCCGAAGAACGACACCAGGGCGATCAGAAAGATCGCGCCCGTGGCCAACGGCGCAAGCCAATGCAGGCGATTGCTTTGCGGACGGCTCAACTGCGCGAGCGCCAGCGCGGCGAGGACGAACGCGCCAGCTACTTGCGGCGCCATGCGGCCTCGATGGAGGGCCGCTTCCAGAATCCATGAATCGCCGAGCAGCCGGTCGATGCCGAGATCGATGGCGAACACGTGCTCGCACAACGTGAGCACGCTGGGAATGGCCAGCAGAATCGCCAGGCCCAAGCGTACCCGCGGTCGTCCCAGGCTGAGTGCGAGTCCCGCGACGATGAAACAGAGGGCGGCGTTCAAGGTCATGCCGACGTTATCCGACCCGACCAGGAAGGTGAGTGGCCGCCCGATCAGCCAGCCGACGGCGATGCCGACGCCGAGCGCGATCAGTACCACGGCGACGATGTCACTATTGCGTAACGGCAGGCGCTGCGGAGTAAGCGCGCTCATGAAACTGTAGATTGCTGAAGAGCTATGGTCTGCGCCGCGACGCTATCCGCGTCGGGCAGATCGAAATAAAACGTGGTGCCGCCGGGCCCGGTCTCGAAGCCGATATGTCCGCCGAGCCGTTCGATGATGGCGCGGCTGATGGCCAGCCCGAGCCCGGTGCCGGCACGGCTGCGCGAGTCCGATGAATCGGCCTGGGAGAATTTCTGGAAGATGCGTGGCTGGAATTCCGGCGGGATCCCTTTGCCGTAGTCGCGCACGCAGACACGCACGCGACCTTGATGGCAGCGCGCAGTCACTTCGATCGCGGCGCCAGCGGGCGAGAACTTGCTGGCGTTCGAGAGCAGATTGGCCATGACTTGCAGGAACCGATCGGGATCGACCAGCACGTCGGCATGGCACACCGGCTCTGGGGTGACGAAGTGCACGTTGAGCGATTGAGCAAATCCGGCGTTGTCCTCCAGCGAGCGGTTCACCAGCTCGTTCACATCCATACGACGCACATCGAAGCGCTGCTTCTCCGATTCCAGCTTTTCCATGTCGAGAATGTCGTTGATCAGCAGCGTCAGGCGCTCGCAGTTGTTCAAGGCCATGTTGACCAGGCTCGCCGCGCGCTCCGGCAGTGCGCCCGCGACGCCGGCCGACACCAGTCCGAGCGAGCCGCGAATCGATGTGAGCGGCGTGCGCAACTCATGCGAGACCGTCGCGACAAACTCGTTCTTCATGCGCTCCACGCGCCGGCTCTCCGTAATATCCCAGATCAGGCCCGTCATGCGAACGGCGCGACCGCTTGCGTTACGCAATGTCAGGCCGGAGGCGCTGACGACGCGCTCTTCGCCGGTGGGATAGGTAATGCGAAATGTCGTACGCAATTGGGGCTGTTTGCCGCTGAGCGCCGCCATCAATTCGTTGCGCGCCCGCTCGGCATCGTCCGGATGGACGGCGCTGAGCATGTAATTCACATCGGGCTTCAGATCGCGAGGTGCGCCGTAGATTTCGTAGGTGCGCGCGTCCCAGGTGAGCGTGTCGGAGACCACGTCCCAGTCCCAGATGCCCATGCCGCCGGAGTGCGCCGCCAGCACGAAGCGCTGATTCATTCGGATCAACGCTTCGGCGGCGCGCTTGCGCTCGCTGATGTCGATAGCGGTGGCCAGAAAGCCGGTGACCGTGTCGGCATCCACGCGCGTCGGAGTCAGCACCAGATCCACGAGCACGCGCTGATCGTTCTTGCCAACGAACGTACACTCATGACGCAACGTGCCGGTCGCGCGGCTGTACTGTAAAAGTGCATCGAGCCCGAACAGCTGACGACCTTCGGTGCTCAATTCGCCGGCCATGTCCTGCAGCTCATCGGCATCCAGCAGCAGCTCCATCGTGAGCTTGCCGGCCAGCTCCTGTTCGGCGTAACCGAGCATTTTCTCGGCGCCGCGATTCATCATCGAGATCATGCCGCCAACATCGAGCGCGATGATCGCGACGTGATCTGCGGCGTCGATGAAGTCCCGTAATCGATGATTGGCCTGAGCCAGCGCTCGCTCGGAGCGCTCCTGAGCTCGTTGCTGCTCGCTGGCCTGCATTCGCAGCACGATGTTCTCGGTGATGTGCTCGCTGAGGCGAATGGCGGCTGCCGAGATCACGACTGCATAAATCGCAGTCATGGCGCCCATCGTGGCGCTGTACGCACCGGGCTCGATCAGCATCCGGCCTGCCAGAGGTAACACACACGGCAGCACGAAGCCGAGCGCAGTTCGTTTATCGACGGCGAGTGTGGTGATCGCGCCGGCCGAGACGCCGGCAATGACAAAGGCAATGAAGGATTGCGCAGCGACGTTCTCCTCAGGAAACACCATCACGGCGCCGAAGCCCCACGCCGCGCCGCCGGCAATGGCGCCGATGAGGAATAACGTCGACCATGCAATGTTTTCACGGCGGCCGTAGCGTCGATAGGCCAGCCATAGGAAAAAGCGCGCCGCAGTGACAATGACGATGCCGACACTCGCCCATGGCGCATGATCGGCGCCGGCAAGATGTGTTACCGCGACGGTGAGCGTCAGCAGTACCAGGGTGGCGAGCAGGGAAGACGGCAGTCCTGCGAACAGGAGCTGCAGCTGTTCATCTCTTACGCGCTGTTCCGTTTGAAAAGGTCGGTGCAATGAACGAATGCCCGCCAAGTGACTCGACACCCTATTAATACGTATGGCCGCGAGCCGATATACGCGCCTTTGCTATGGACTTCATGGAGGCCGGAGATTGCGGGAATCACTCATGCGAACGGCATGGGCTAGCTGATCTCATGCGGCAGCGCACGGAGCCAAGCTTCCGGAAAACTCTCACAAACATCGAGCTATCGCTCCTATGAGCAACGTTCAGGACGCATCCGTGACTGGGGCTTTGGGTCGCACCCCGCAACGTATTCTGCTGGTGGATGACGACGAGCTCGAGCTGGAGCTGATGGCGGACCGCCTCAAATCGCTCGGCTTCGAGACGCACACCGTCAGCGACGGCAGCGCCGCGCTGGAATTGTTGAAGACGCAATCGTTCCCTGTGGTGATCACCGATTGGCAGATGCCCCGCATGGATGGCATTCGTCTGACCGAGAACCTGCGCAATCAAGGCGACAGTGAGACCTACATCATCATGCTCACGGTGCTCGACGATGACAGCTCGCACGAGCGCGGCTATTTCGCCGGCGTCGACGATTACCTGAGCAAGCGGGCGCCGGACGCGAAGATCGTCGCGGGCATTCGTGCCGGCTTTCGGGCGGTGGAAATGCGGCAAGCATTACACGCCGTGAGGCAGCAGCAGGGCGCGGCCTTGGTGAGTGACGTGGCGAGCGGCGTGTTGGCCGATCGGATGCGCGCCGAACTGAAGCGTGCAGCCCGCTACGGCCGGAACCTGTCGATATTGGCGATGGAGCTGCAGTCGCAGAGCGGCGAGGCCGTGGCTGCGGACACGATGGCACGAGCGGTGAGTGTCGTGACCGAAAGTATTCGAGTCGATATCGATTTTACTACCCGCTATCGCGGACACGATGGCGTGCAGCGTATCGCCGTCGTTCTACCCGAGACCAATGGTGCGGCGGCCGCCGGCGTCGGTGTCCGGTTGAGCGCCACATTGGCGGCGCGGTTACTGACACCGCTCGAGGCGTTCACGGCTCGGGTCGGTTGTGCATCGTTTACGCCTGCTCAGGAAACCGGAGCGTCACAACCTGTCTCTGCGAACATCGAAGCACTGCTGCGTGAGGCCGAAGCAGCGGCTCGAATCGCGTCGACCTCCGCGACCACACAGCGGCGCACCGAAGCGGGCTGAGCCCCATGCAATCCGATCCCGGCGTGTTCGAGCAGACGCTGACGCTGGAGCTGAGCGCGTTGCAGCCCGAGCTGCGAGTGCTCATCGTCGATGACGATCCGGACGCGCGGGATTATCTGGTCGCGGTCGTGCAGGAAGCAGGCTATCAGACGGTCGTGGCTTCGAGCGGGGAACAGGCCTTGCAGCTGCTGGAAACCGAGTTCTGTCCCATCATGATCACCGATCGCAACATGCCCGGCATGGACGGCGTGACGTTGTGCAAGCGGGCGCGCGAGGGTCACTATCCCGGTTACTTATATATATTCCTGCTCACGGCGCAGAACGCCAGCGCCGATATCGTGTCGGGTCTGAAGGCCGGTGCCGACGATTACCTGGGCAAGAGCAACATTTCGGCGCCCGAGCTGGTTGCGCGCCTCGGCAATGCTCGACGCATCGTCAGTCTCGAACAAGCGCTGCGACGCGCACTCGACCAGAAGCGGCAGATGGCGAATACCGACGTGCTCACCGGCGCATACAGTCGTCGCTATCTCGAGCGGCAGCTGTCGCTGGAGCTGGAGCGCACGCGGCGCTTCAACCATCCGGTCTCGCTCCTGTTGCTCGATATCGATTTCTTCAAACGCATCAACGATCGCTACGGTCACTCCATCGGCGATGAGGTGCTGCGTAACACTTATCGGCGTCTGCGTGAGTTGTTGCCGCGTGCCTGCGATTGGATCGCTCGCTACGGCGGCGAAGAGCTCTTGATCGTATTGATCGACACCGATCTGCGCGGCGCCGAGATCGTTGCGCAGCGGCTGGTCAGCGGTATGGCTGACACTCCCATCGAAACATCGGCCGGGCCGATTCCAGTGACCGTCAGCATCGGCGGTAGCGAGGCCGCGCAGTTGTTGACCAGCGATCTGAGTTCCTCACGCCTCATCGAGATCGCCGATCAGTGCCTTTACGCCAGCAAGCGCGACGGACGCAACCGCTACACCATGTGCCTGGACGGCAACTCGCCGCTGGCGTTCAGCTCGACCGTATCGAGCGCACAGGGCCAGGCGCACTAGCCATGAACAGAGACAATCTTCGCGAGATCCTGTACGTCGACGATGAGCCCGACATTCGCGAGATCGTGCAAATGGCGCTCGGCCTCGTGCCTACTCTATCGGTGGACACGGCGGACTCGGGCATGCGCGCCTTGCAGAGCATGCAGACGAGCAAGCCGGATCTGGTGCTGCTCGACGTGATGATGCCGAACATGGACGGCCCGACGACATTGCAGCAGATGCGCAGCCAGCCAGAGCTGCAGGCCATTCCCGTGATATTCATGACTGCCAAGGCCATGCCGCAGGAAGTGGCCCGTTTTCGCGCGCTCGGTGCGGCAGCGGTGATCGCCAAGCCGTTCGATCCCATGCTGCTGGCCGAGCATGTGTTCTCCATCTGGGAGACATTGTGATGTCCAGCGGTCCCGACGAGCTGCGCGCCAAGATGGTCCAGATCGCGGGCCGGTATATGGAGCGAGTGACGCGGGAAGTGGTGCAGCTCAGGACTATGGTCGACAACGCCGCAAGCGGCAACCTGGATGTGATTCGTGAGATCGAGACGTTGACTCACCGCATGCACGGCAGCGGTGCGATGTTGCAGTTCCACGAGATCAGCAGTTGCGCCGGCGAGATGGAGCGTCTGGCTGCGAGCTTCGTCGCTTCCGGTGCGGTCGATCAGCCGCTTATGCTCGAAGCTCTCGACAAGTTACAAACGGCGATCGACAAAGCAGTGGCGGCGCGTGCGCCTTAACGCGGCTGCAATCCCTGCTCGAACAATTCGCTGAAGCGATGCGCGATCTCGGCAGCGGCCAGCTGGTCGTCGCTGCGATACCAGTGCGCAATCCAGTTCAGCGCGCCCGCCAATGCGAACGCCGTCATCTTTTCATCGCACGGACGAATCGAGCCGTCGCTGACGCCGGCGCGAATCAGGCTGCGCAGGCCCTGGTCGATTTCCGATTTCAGCGCCTTCACTTTGCGGCTCATCGCCGGGCTGAGATCCTGGTTCTCGGCCTGCACCATGCACCAGCCGAAGTCCGACGTGATGGCTTCGGCGTAGCGCGTGATCACTGCCGCCAGGCGCTCGCGTCCGGTGGTCGTCGATTCACGCTGTTCCTCGATGCCGTCCATGATCAGCTTCAGGCCGGCGCGGAAACATTCAAACAGCAGCTGCTCTTTGTTCTCGACGTAATGGTAGACCGTCGGCTTGGTGACGTTCAGCTCGCTCGCGATGTCGTCCAGCGAGGTGTTGTGATAGCCGCGCTCCCGGAAGGCCCGGGCGGCGGTCATGATCACCGCGTCGCGCTTGCGCTCCCGATCCCGCACTCTCGCGCCCACCGAAGCCCATAGGGCGGGGCCGCTGGCCCGTTGCGGAACGTTCTTGCGCGCCTGTCGACCTGCCACCGGAAAGCTGCTCCTCAAGAGGGACGAGCTGGGGATCATAGCCTGTGACCTGGTTCCCCGGGGGCCTGATTGACCGGGCGGGGTCGGGCTAAATATACTCGCGGGTAAATTAGAGTGCCAGCTTACTCTGCCCCCGGAATACCTCCGATTCGCCCCGAGGCGACCCATGAATACAGCCGCTGTTCTGCCTTTCCGTGCCGACAACCGAGCGACCCGTCCCGAGGCGCATCCGCTGCGCTTCGTCAGCGCGGCGTCGTTGTTTGACGGTCACGATGCCGCTATCAACATGATTCGCCGCTTGTTGCAGGCCCATGGCGCGGAGGTCGTGCACCTCGGCCATAACCGCAGCGTGGCTGACATCGTGCGTGCGGCGATTCAGGAGGATGCCGATGGCATCGCCGTGTCGTCCTACCAGGGCGGACACAACGAATACTTCGCCTACATGGTCGACATGCTGCGCGAGCAGGGCGTCGATCACATCCGCGTCATCGTCGGCGGCGGCGGCACGATTGCCCCGCACGAAGTCGAAGCGCTGGAAAAGCACGGCGTCGAAAAGATCTATACGCCCGAAGACGGCCGCCGTATGGGCCTCGACGGCATGATCGACGACGTTTTCAAGCGCGTCGCTGCCTCGGCCAAGCCCAACTATGCCTTCGGCTCAGGCAGCTCGTTGGACCCGCGCGATCATCATCAACTCGCGCAGGCCATCTCTCTGCTGGAAGGCACAGGCGATGAGGATGCTGCGGGTCAGGAGATCCGCAAGGCGATTGCAAAGGTGCAGGGTGGCGCGCCGGTGATCGGTCTGACGGGCACGGGCGGCGCCGGTAAATCCAGTCTGAACGACGAGCTGCTGCAACGATTCGTGCGCCATTTCCCGGATCGCAACATTGCGGTCGTGGCGATGGATCCGACGCGTCGTCGCTCGGGCGGCGCGTTACTCGGCGACCGTATTCGCATGAATTCGCTCGCCGCGCCCAACGTGTTCATGCGTTCGCTTGCGACTCGTCGCCAGAACCTCGCAACCAGCGCCGTGCTCAAAGATGTCATCGGCCTGCTGCGGCTCGCGCAGTTCGATCTGATCATCGTCGAGACCGCCGGCATCGGTCAGTCGGACACCGAGATCGCCGACATGGTCGATGTGTCCGCCTATGTGATGACGAGCGAATACGGCGCGGCCAGTCAGCTCGAGAAGATCGACATGCTGGACTTCGCCGACGTGATCGTGCTGAACAAGTTCGAGAAGCGCGGCGCTGAAGACGCGTTGCGTGACGTGCGCAAGCAGTGGCGTCGCAATCATCCCGATCGCGCCCGTCTGGCGGATGAGCAAGTGCCGGTGTTCCCGACCATCGCCAGCCGGTTCAACGATCCCGGCGTCAACCACTTGTTCTCGCGCCTGTGCAAGCTGGTGAACGAGAAGCGTCCGGACTTGAAGGATCGTCAGTGGTCGCCGGGCGATGTCGGGCCGATCAAGTTCGTGTCTCGCGACCCGTTGATTCCGGGCACGCGCAGCCGTTATCTCGCCGAAATCGCGGGTGCGGGACGCAGAGCCCGTTCGAATATCGACGCGGTCGTCGACGCGGCTCGGCGTGCGTCGGGCGTCTATGAAACATTGCGCACCTTGCACGACGCGCGCTTGCCGGAGCCGTTGGATCGCTTTCCCGAGGATGCGCTCAACGATCAGTCGATCGACGCAACACGTCGCGAGCTGCGCGCTGCCTACAACAAGGCGCTCGATGATGTCGGCCCCGAGGGCGTGGGCGAGTTGAAGCGTTGGCCCGGGCGTGTCAAAGGCGTTACCGACGAGAAGTATTCGTACAAGGTGCGCGACAAGCTCGTGACGGGCGATAACTACCTCACGTCGTTGAGCGGCAATCAGATGCCGAAAATCGCCGTGCCGCGCTTCAAGGACTGGGGCGAAACGTTGCAGTTCATCCTGTCCGAGAATCTGCCGGGCAGCTATCCGTACACCGGCGGCGTGTATCCGTACCGTCGGGAGGAAGAGGATCCGATCCGCATGTTCGCGGGCGAGGGCGGGCCGGAGCGCACCAATCGTCGCTTCCATTACCTCGCCAGCGGTCACGGCGCGACGCGTCTGTCGACGGCGTTCGATTCCACGACGTTGTATGGCGAAGATCCAGATACGCGGCCCGATATCTACGGTCGCACCGGCAACTCCGGCGTGTCGATCGCGACGCTCGATGACATGAAGAAGCTGTACTCCGGCTTCGATCTGTGTGCGCCGACGACGTCTGTGTCCATGACGATCAACGGCCCCGCCCCGATGTTGCTAGCCATGTTCATGAACACGGCGATCGATCAGCGCGTCGAACGTTTCCTGCGTGCGCAAGGCCGCTGGGCCGCGGCCGAGAAGCGTATCGGCGAGATTCGCGATGAGATGAAGGCCAAGGGCCTGAATCCGGCGATCTACAGCGGCGACTTGCCGCAAGGTCACGACGGTTCCGGCGTCGCGCTGCTGGGCATCACCAGCGACCAGCTGATCGCACCCGGTGTGTTGAGCGCCGAGGAACATGCCAAACTGAAAGCCGAAGCAATGTCATTGGTGCGTGGCACGGTTCAGGCCGACATCCTCAAGGAGGATCAGGCGCAGAACACCTGCATCTTCTCCACCGAGTTCGCGCTGCGCATGATGGGCGACGTGCAGCAGTTCTTCATCGACAACAAGGTGCGGAACTTCTACTCGGTCTCCATCTCCGGATATCACATCGCCGAGGCGGGCGCGAACCCCATCAGCCAGTTGGCGTTCACGTTGTCGAATGGCTTCACGATCGTCGAGTACTACCTCGCGCGCGGCATGAAGATCGACGACTTCGCACCCAACCTGTCGTTCTTCTTCTCGAATGGCATGGATCCCGAGTACGCCGTCATCGGCCGCGTCGCTCGTCGAATCTGGGCGCGCGCCATGCGCGATCTCTACGGAGCCGGCCCGCGCAGCCAGATGCTGAAGTATCACGTTCAGACCTCCGGTCGTTCGCTGCACGCGCAGGAAATTCAGTTCAACGACATTCGTACGACGCTGCAGGCGATGTACGCGCTGTTCGACAACTGCAATTCGCTGCACACCAATGCCTATGACGAAGCGCTGACGACGCCGACGGAAGAAAGCGTGCGTCGCGCCGTGGCCATCCAGCTCATCATCAACAAGGAGCTGGGTCTGAACAACAACCAGAATCCGTGGCAGGGCTCGTTCTTCCTCGAGCAGCTCACCGATCTGGTGGAAGAAGCCGTGTACCGGGAATTCGAATCGTTGTCCGAGCGCGGTGGTGTGCTCGGAGCGATGGAGACGATGTATCAGCGCGGCAAGATCCAGGAAGAGAGCATGTACTACGAGAAGCGCAAGCACGATGGCTCGCTGCCGCTGATCGGCGTGAATACTTTCCTTTCCGATACGGACTCGAACGAGGCTGCAAAGGGTGTCGCGCTGATCCGCTCGACCGATGAGGAGAAGGATTTCCAGGTTGCGGCCGTGAAGTCCTTCCAGCAACGCAACGCGGCGCATACCGCGGAAGCCCTACGCAACCTGCAGAAGATCGCCACCTCCGGCGGGAATGTCTTTGCCGAGCTGATGAACGCGGTTAAGGTATGTTCTCTCGGTCAGATCTCCCGCGCGCTGTACGAAGTCGGCGGGCAGTATCGCCGCAGTATGTAACTTGCAGCTAACACACTGACTTCCATGTACAAAGCACCTCTCAAAGAACTGCGCTTCGCGATCCATCAGCTGATCGGCGACGAGCGTTTGGTCGGACTGTCCGGCTTGCCAGACTATTCCACCGAGTTTGCCGACGCGGTGTTGGACGAAGCTGCCCGCTTTGCCGAGGGTGTACTCGATCCGATCAACCGTCTCGGGGATCGCACTGGTGCGAAGTGGACGGCCGAAGGCGTTCGCATGCCGGCGGAGTTCAAGGCTGCGTATGCCAAGTTCGTCGAAGGCGGTTGGACGCAGTTGCGCGCCGAGGCGGAGTTCGGCGGTCAGGGCGCACCCACCGTGCTGGGTACGGCCGTGGAAGAGTTGTGGGCCTCCTCGAACCTTGCGTTCAAGTTGTGCCCCATGCTCACGCAGGGCGCCGTCGAGGCCATCAATCAGTGCGGCTCGCAGGCGCAGAAAGAAAAGTATCTGCCGAAGATGATCAGCGGCGAGTGGACCGGCACGATGAACCTGACCGAGCCGCAGGCCGGCTCCGATCTCGCTGCCATCCGCACCCGGGCCGTGCCGGAAGGCGATCACTATCGCTTGTACGGTCAGAAGATCTTCATCACTTACGGCGATCACGACTACACCTCGAACATCATTCACATGGTGCTCGGTCGCGTCGAAGGCGCGCCTGCCGGTGTGCGTGGCATTTCGTTGTTCATCGTGCCGAAGGTGCTGGTGAACGACGATGGCAGCCTCGGCAAGCCGAACGACGTGCGCTGTGTTTCCATCGAGCACAAGCTCGGCATCCATGCCAGCCCGACTTGCGTGCTGTCGTATGGCGATAAGGAAGGTGCGGTTGCCTATCTGGTCGGCGAAGAGAATCGCGGTCTGGAATATATGTTCATCATGATGAACGCCGCGCGTCTCTCCGTTGGCCTGGAAGGTTATGCACTCGCGGAGCGTGCATATCAGCAGGCGCTCGAATATTCGCGCACTCGAGTGCAGGGCAAGCCGAAGACGAACAACGTGCCGGACGGCTCGAAGGTGCCGCCGATCGCGTATCACCCTGACGTGAAGCGCATGCTGCTGACTCAGAAGGCGTACACCGATGCGGCGCGTGCGGTGGCGTTGTACGCAGCGATGCAGCTCGATCTGGGTAAGCATCTTCCCGAGGGCGATGAGAAGGCGAAGGCGCAGGCTCGCGGCGAATTGTTGATTCCCATCGTGAAGGGCTGGTCGACCGAGCTTGGCGTGACAATGGCGTCGCTCGGCGTGCAGGTTCACGGTGGCATGGGCTTCATCGAAGAAACCGGCGCGGCGCAGATCCTGCGCGACTCGCGCATCGCGCCGATCTACGAAGGCACGACGGGCATTCAGGCGGGCGATCTGGTCGGCCGCAAGGTGGGTCGTGACAACGGCGCTGCGATGAATGCGCTCATCGCCGACATGCAGGCGGAGCTCGAGAAGCTTTCTTCGAGCGATGCCGGTGTCGCGGCGAGCAAGGCCGCTGCGTTGGAAGGTGTCGCTGCGTTGAAGGATGCGACCGCGGCGCTGCTGAAAGATCCAGAGGGTGCACTGGCGACCTGCGTGCCGTATTTGATGCTGGGCGGCGTCGTCATCGGCGGTTGGCTCACGGCCAAGGCACATGATCTCGCCGTTCGTCAGGCATCGTCCGATCCGGATTTCTTTGCCGCCAAACAGCAGATCTCGCGGTTCTATGCGGCGAACTTGTTGCCGGAGGCGCAGACGTTGTCGCGCGTTGTGAAGCAGGGTGCTGCGTCGATTCTCGAAGCGGATCCAGCGAAGCTTTAGTTCAATTCTCCGGCCTGAAGACCCACCCCTTTATCCCCTTCCCGTGAACGGGAGGGGGTAATTCTGTTTGTATTTTTTTGGGAAGGGGGGCGGGGCAGTCGCCGCCTTTCACGTTTGGGCTCGACCCCGGGTGAATTCTCCGCCGCGGCCGGTCATATCGGGTGTGGGATATGGCTAATCACATCCGGAGTTCGCCTGGCCCCGGCGAATATAACAATGCGTCATACAGCCTCCACTCCCGTGCTGGTCATCGGCGGCGCCGACGTGCGACGTTTGCTGCCGATGGAGGATTGCATCCCTATCGTCGAGAGCGCGATGCGAGAGGTGTCACGGGGCGGGGCGCAGCTGCCCCTGCGCATCGGCTGTGCGCCGCCGGGCACGCCAAACATTCTGGCGGTCATGCCGGGTTATCTCGACGAGCCGCCAACCATCGGCGCGAAAGTCATTGCTGTTTATCCGGCGAGCGCTCAGCGGGGCTTGTCGTCTCACATGGGCGTGGTGGTGCTGTTCGATTCACGCGAAGGATTGCCGCTGGCAATCATCGACGCGGCTTCGATCACGTCACTACGCACGGCCGCGGCGACCGCGGTGGCGACCAAAGCGTTGGCGTCTGAAGCCGCCGCCGATCTGACGATCATCGGCACCGGCGAACAAGCAGCCGCCCATCTGGACGCGATCAGCCTGGTCCGTAAGCTGCGTTCGGTGCGCGTCTGGGGTCGCTGCAAAGAAAAAGCCTACGCGTTCGCCGATCGCGAAGCGCGGCCGGGACAGCCAAACATCGAAGTCTACGGAGCGGTTCGCGATGCCTTGCTGGGCGCGGACCTCGTTTGCACGACCACCGGCTCGAGCGAGCCCATCGTCGAAGGCGCATGGATCGCACAAGGCACGCACGTCAACCTGATCGGAGCGAGCTCCGCCGGCGCGCGTGAAGTCGATGACGCGTTGGTCCTGCGAAGTAGTTTCTTCGTCGATTTTCGAGGCTCCGCGCTGGCGCAAGCCGGGGAGTTGCTCAGTGCGATGGGCTCGAACGCCGCCAAACATATCCGTGGCGAAATCGGCGAGGTGCTCAACGGCAGCGTGCCCGGCCGCACCGACGAGTTCGAAGTGACCGTCTATAAATCACTGGGCATCGCGGCGCAGGATCTCGCCGCGGCCCATGCAATCTATCAACGCGCGCAGCAGCGCGGCTTGGGTGTTCGCGCCGAGTTGTGACCATTGCTCGGACAGGCGCCTTCGATGGCCACTGCCAGCGAATGCACGTCGGTGATCACGGTGAGCTTGTCCTGGTCGACCAGCCAGCGCCGGTTCAATTCGTGCAGCTGGTTGTTCGGGTCGAAGTGGTTCAAATAAACGATCGTCGGTGTCGAGTTGACGGCGGCCATCGTGAGGCGCACGGCATTGATCGTGCCCAGCTCCGCATCGGCGACCAATAGCATCCGATCCACTTCGAGACGTCGCAACAGATCCAGGCTGTCACCGTCGCAGGCCAGCGGCGAGTGAACGCCGCCGACGGTTTCGACGAAGCCGACGTCTACTTCCGAGGGCCAGCGGATCTCGTCGATGATTTCCGACATCCATACCGGACCGCGCCCGAGCGCATTGGCCGCCATCGGCGGAGCGAGCGCCAGCGGATACCAGCGATGGGCGGGACAGATCTCAGTGACTTCTTCACCGCTGGCGCCGGCGAGACGCGCGGCATCGGTGTCGATTTCATCCGGCCCATACGATTGCACCGGTTTTCGTGCCGCGACGCGCGCGCCCCGCAACTTCAGCGTTGCCAGCAGTTGCGCGGTCACCCAGGTCTTTCCTACTTCCGTGTTCGTGCCAATCACGCCAATCAATAGGGAAGGTCTGGAATCGATCACAGTCATTGCGTCTTGAGCGAGGTTCGAATTAAACAAAGTTGAATCTACCGAGCGCGGCTCGCAGGCTTTCGACCATCGCCTCGCTGTGAGAGGCCGACAGCGCGACCCGCAGCCGCGCCGTTCCTTTGGGAACGGTAGGTGGGCGAATTGCCGGCACGTGGATACCAACTTCTCGTAACTGGGCCGCAGCGCCAAGCGCGGCCGCATCCTCACCGAGGACGACAGGCACGATGGCGGACGGGTGGCCCGGGCGAAGCATATCGATCAGCGAGCGCAGGCGCTCTCGCAAATGATTGCCTTCCTCGCTGCGACAGATCCGCACCGCCGCTGCGGCCGCCGCGGTGTCGGCGGGTGACAGGCCGGTCGTGAAAATGAAGGTCCGCGCGCGATTGACGAGCAATTCGATCAAACGGCTCGATCCGGCGACGAAACCGCCCAGCGAGCCCAATGTTTTCGACAGAGTGCCGACGTGCAATACCGCTAAATCCGGAGTCGCCGCGAGCTTGGGGCCAAGCGCGGCGTGCGCTTCATCCAATATGAGCAACGCGCCATGCTCGCTGCACAGCTGCGCGAGCGCAGGCAGGGGCGCAGTGTCACCGTCCATGGAGAACACCGATTCAGTCACCACGATTTTCCGACCTGGAGTTTGTCTAAGCAGGGTCTGCAGGTGCTGCAGATCCAGGTGACGGTAAATCAAAGTGCGCGCTTTGGCCAGCCGACAACCGTCGATTATCGAAGCGTGATTGAGCTCGTCGCTAAAAAGCGTCACGTCCGTTTCACCGAATGTCGTGAGGACGCCAAGATTCGCTGAGTACCCCGACGAGAACACGAGTGCGCGCTCCGATTGGTTCCATTCGGCGAGCAAAGACTCCAATTCGGTGTGCAAGCTGCGGGTGCCGACGATCAGCCGCGAGGCCATTGCACCGGTGCCAAAGCGTTCAATGGCTGAAATGGCGGCCAGCCGGACCTGCGGATGGGAGGCGAGGCCGAGATAGTCGTTGGACGCAAAAGAAACAAGCCGCCGGTCGCGCACGCGGCCTTCGGGGCCGTCCCCATCGAATGGCACCGTCTCGCGATATCTGTTGATGGCGCGCAGGCCGGCCAGCTCGCGCTCGGCCCAGGAATTCCAGTGGGTCACGCTGTTTCCTCCAGCGCCGCGGCGAGCGTCGCGACGATGCGCTCGATCTCTGCTGCCGTGATGGTGAGCGGCGGCACGATCGTTATGACAGGTCCCATGGAGCGAGAGAGCACACCGCGCTTGACCATCGCTGAACAAGTCCGGCGCGCGAGCTTGGGATCGTCACTCGTATCGAGCTCGACTGCGCCCATCAACCCCTGCAGGCGAATATGTTTGACCCGCTTGAAGGGGCGAATGCGCGTCTCGAGCTCGCTGCGCAGTTGAGCTGAGCGCTCACGGACGTTGTCAAGGACGGGCAGAGACGCTATCAGCTGTAAATGTTTGAGCGCGACGGCGGCGGCAAGCGCGTTTCCGCCATAGGAGTGGCCGTGGTACAGCGTCTTCTCGCTCAGGTCCGGACCGAGGAACGCCGCGAACACTCGTTGTGACGCGACGGTGGCCGACATTGGCAGATAGCCGCCCGTGATGCCCTTGCCCAGACACATCAAATCCGGCCGCAGCCCGCATTGCTCGGACGCGAACAGCGTGCCAGTGCGGCCGAAGCCGGTCGCGACTTCATCGCAGATCAGCAGGACACCGGTGTCGTGGCAGGCCTTGCCGAGCTCGGCGAAATCCCCAGCCGGAGCGATCGACATGCCAGCCGCGCCTTGCACCAGCGGCTCGACCACTACCGCCGCGAGCTTGCGGTGGTGCTCGCGAACCATTTGGGCCGCACTGTGCAAAGCGCCTGGCTCTGTGAACGCAGGGGCGCGGAGCACAGGGAAGCGCAGCGGATCGAAGATCTGTGTGCCGAATCCACCGCCGCCCAAGGAGAGCGAGCCGATGGTGTCGCCGTGATAGCCGTCGCCGAAGGCGAGATAGGTCGTGCGGCCTTGCTCGCCCTTGTTGGTCCAGTACTGGAACGCGATCTTCAGCGCCTGCTCGACCGCGGCAGCGCCGTCTGATGCGAACAACGTATGTGCTCGATCCACCGGCACGACCCGAGCCAGCGCTTCAGCAAACTCGATGACGATGCGATTGCCATTGCCCAGCATGGTCGAGTGAGCGACGCGGTCCAACTGCTCGCGCAACGCTTGATCGAGCTCGGGCACGCGATGACCCAGCGTCGTGACCCACAGCGACGAGATTGCGTCCAGGTAACGACGTCCGTCGACGTCAATCAGCTCGCGTCCTTCGCCGCGCTCCACGATCACCGGGCTGTTTGCCCCATAGCAATCCATTTGGGTAAAGCCATGCCAGACGCTGGCGGCGTCGCGTTCGAGCCAGTTCATGCTGTCAACCTCGCCTACGGAATCGAGTAGACAGTGTAAGCGAGTATGATGCCGCGATGGAAAAAACCTATATTTCGGCTGAATCCCTGTTGCGGGACTCGCTGGCGCTCGGGGTGCAGATCGTCCGCAGCGGCTTCCGGCCGTCGTTTCTGGTCGGCGTGTGGCGCGGCGGGGCGCCCATCGGCATCTCCGTGCAAGAGGTGCTGGAATTCAACGGCATCGAATGCGATCACATTTCGATCCGCACCTCGTCCTACCTGGGCATCGATGAGCAGTCGAAGACAGTGCGTGTGCACGCGATCGACTATCTGGTGTCGCAGCTGAGTTTCGAGGACCAGCTGCTGTTGATCGACGATGTGTTCGATTCGGGGCGCAGCCTCGAAGCCGTGGTTGCCGAGCTGCAACGTCGCTGCCGTCGCAACATGCCGGAGCAGGTCAGGATCGCCACTGTCTATTACAAGCCGACCAGGAACACCAGCTCACTGCGTCCGGACTACTTCATTCGCGAGACCGATCAATGGCTGGTGTTTCCACACGAAGTGCAGGGCCTCACGCGAGCAGAGATATTGGCGAACAAGCCGGTGGACGAAGATTTCTTCCTGCCCACTTCGCGGCCCGATAAATAACTCAGTTGCCTCTCAGCAGATCGACGAGCGTCAGCGCGACCACCGCGGTGGCCTTCCTCAAGTCGTCGAGGCGCAAACATTCATCGGCGCCGTGTCCGTTTGCTTCCTGCAATGTTTTGGGGCCAGCGCCGTACAGCACCGTGGGAATGCCCGCTGACGCGTAGTGCCTCGCATCCGTGTAGAGCGGCACGCCCTGCACGGGGATCGCGACCCCGAATTCTTCTTCGGCGTGCGTTCGCAAAGCGATGAGGGAGCGGGCGGCGCCGGGCAGTTCGAGCAGCGGCTCGGCCAGCAGGATTCGTTTGATGTCGAGCGTGATGCCGGGGCGAGATGCGATGGCGGTTTCGATCAGCGAGCGCAGCTGTGACTCCGCCTCTTCGGCAGACTCTTCCGGAATGATGCGACGTTCGAGACGCAGCGTGACCTGGTCCGGCACCACATTCGTATTGATGCCGCCCTGAATCAGGCCGATGTTGAGGGTGGCGGTCTCGATGCCGGGCACTTTCGAGCGCTTGTGCGCCAGCTCCTGTCTGTGCGCATAAAGCGCGTTGAGAATATCGGTCGTCGCTTCGAGCGCATCGACGCCAGTCTCAGGCATCGCGGCATGGCCGGACTTGCCGTTCACCACGACTTCCAGGTGCAAGCAGCCGTTGTGCGCGCTCGTGACTGCGTAAGAGAACCCTGCGCAGATTGCCAAGGCAGGCGTGCTCAGACGCTCCGACACCAGGCGTTTCGGGCCGATGTTGCCGCCGACTTCTTCGTCATACGTGAAGTGCAGCTCGACCGAGCCGTGCAGCGGCACGCCCTGTTTCTCCAGGTCGATCAAGGCGAGTAGCGCCCACGTATACGTTGCGAAGTCCGATTTGCTCACGGCGACGCCACGACCGAACATCACCAATCCGTGATCGGGATCGTCGATGATCTCCGCGCCGTAGGGATCGCGAGTCCAGCCCTGGCCCGGCGGCACCACATCGCCGTGCGCGTTGAGCGCGACTGTCATGCCGCCGCGGCCGAAATGTCGCCGCACGATGAGATTCGTGGCGGAGATCATTCCATTTGCTTTCGCGACCTGCGCGGGCACGACGTCTGTTTCCACTTCTAGATCGAGCAGACTCTCGAGCAGTTCGTGGGCGCGCTCGGCAGCAGGTGCGCAATCGCCCGGCGGGTTGTCGCTGGGCACGCGCACCAGCTCGGCGAGAAACTCGACTTGCCGGATGAACTCGCGCTCCAGGAAGGCGTGCACCAAGGCGCGGGCGGACGCAGGCATTCAGCATTCCTTTTTTGTAGAGGGCGAGAGCTTCAATCGCCAGCGGCATTGGATCCGATGCAGCATTATAAATTGAGACTGCGACGCCGAACGCACTCGTGCGCATTGACGAAACATTGACATTCGTCGCCTGCAGTCCTCGCATCAGGCTTTGTTTGGAACCATCGAGAAGGCGAATCGCTTAGTAGGGGAGCCGATTGCATCGGAACATCTGGAGGGAATGACACATGCGTGCCTTTGCTTTGCTTGCCGTGACCGCGCTGATGTTTGCGGCGGGTTGCGCGAAAAAGGATGACACCTCTGACATGAGCACACCGCCGGCCGATACCGCGCCGACGACGCCTGCTCCTATGCCGGCTGAACCGGCGCCGAGCCCGACCCCGTCGGACACCCCGCCGCCCCCGGATAGCACGACCACGACGCCTCCGCCGGCTGAGGGTACGACTCCGCCGCCCCCGGCTCAGCAGTAGCGCCATTCAGGCCTTCAGGCGGCGTCATCGCGACGCCGCCTCACTCATAACTGCCGATAACTTCCTTATCACCGCGGCGTTACTGACACGAGCCGCGGCCTGCCTGCAGAATCGCTGCCCCTCATTCAGGATCGATGGCAGTGCGCATGAATATTCGCGTCTGGGTGGCGCTCGCCGGCTTGCTGCTGGCGCCGGCGGCGTTTTCGCAGGAACTGCTCAACGCGTCGTACGACGTGGCGCGCGAGCTGTTCGATGACATCAACCCGGCGTTCATTGCCGAGTGGAAGAAGCAGACCGGCAAGACGCTCAAGATCCGACAGTCGCACGGCGGCTCCTCCAAGCAGGCGCGCTCGGTGGCCGAAGGCTTGCCGGCCGACGTAGTGACATTCAATCAGGTCACCGATATCGAGTTGCTGCACAAGGCCGGCCTGCTCGGCGCCGACTGGCGGCAACGATTGCCGAACAATGCTTCGCCGTTTTATTCGCTGCCGGTGTTGCTGGTGCGCGAAGGCAATCCCAAGCAGGTGAAGGACTGGAGCGATCTCGCCAGGCCCGGCATCCAGGTGGTGTTCCCCAATCCCAAGACTTCGGGCAACGGCCGATACACCTATCTCGCTGCTTACGCGTACGCCCTGGCGCAGAACAAAGGCGATGAAGCCAAGGCGAAAGACTTCGTGACCAGGCTGCTCGCGAATGTGCCGGTGTTCGACACGGGCGGGCGCGGCGCTTCGACGACGTTCATCGAGCGCGGCATCGGCGATGTGCTCGTGACGTTCGAGTGCGAGATCACGGCGATCCGTCGTGAGTACGGCAAGAGCAAGCTGCAAGCGGTGATTCCGTCGATGAGCCTGCGCGCCGATTTCCCGGTGGCCGTGGTCGATAAGGTCGTCGATCGCAAGAACACGCGCGAAGCCGCGACTGCGTATCTGAAATATCTCTACAGCCCGGCCGGACAGGACATCATCGCCAAGCACTACAACCGCGTGAACGACGCCAACGTCACCAAGAAGTACGCTGCCCAGTTTCCGGCCATCAAGCTGGTGACGGTCGACGAGGTGTTCGGCGGCTGGGATAAAGTGATGAAACTCCACTTCGCCGACGGCGCCATCCTGGATCAGGCGCTCGCGAAAGCGCCGGCGCGCTGAGCGCCTGGGTGCCGATCGAGAGTTGACGTGCGAATTCTGGGCAGGCTGTCTGGATAGCTCTTCTGCAGAAAGGCGATCAGCTTCTCGCGCACGTCGCAGCGCAAGTCGAAGGCCTGCCCGGCATCGCGGGCGCTGACGATCACGCGGACTTCGACCGTGTGCTGTTTGGTGTCCGTGACCTGCAGTGCGCTCACTTTGCGATCCCAAAGCTGAGATCCCTCGAGAATTCGCTGCAGTTCGGCGCGCAGCGGCGCCAACGGCACGTTGTAGTCGACATAAAGAAATACCGAGCCGATAACGTCCGCGCTGCTGCGCGTCCAGTTCTGGAACGGCTTCTCTATGAAATAAGAAATAGGCAGCACCAGCCGGCGCCAGTCCCAGATACAAACGACCACGTAAGTGAGTGTGATCTCCTCGATGCGGCCCCATTCGCCTTCGACGATCACTACGTCGTCGATGCGGATGGGCTGGGTCAACGCGATCTGTATCCCGGCCAACAGCGTCGCGATGCTCTTCTGCGCGGCGAAGCCAAGGATGATGCCCGCAACACCGGCCGACGCGATGATGGCCGTGCCGAAGTGACGCACCGACTCGAACACCATGAGCATGGATGCGATGGCGATGAGTGCGAGAATGGAAGTGACGATCTTCCGCAGCATCGTCACCTGCGTGTAGATGGCTCGTGCACGGCGGTTGTCGCTCACGGCCAGTTGCTGTCGCTGCAGGATCAGCGACGTGCCGACATGAATCAGCTGCAGCCCGACGTAGGCCAGCGTCGCGATGAGCAGGATGCTGGTCGCGTCCTGCACGATGGCTTCGGTTTTCGAGGACACCGCCAGTGCCGGCGCGCCGAGCAGAATGGCGATGAGCGGCAACACCCAGCGCACGGCGCGGCCAGCGAAAGGAATCAGAATTTCGCTCCAATCGTTGTCGGTGCGCGCGGCGATCTTGCGTAGCGCTGTATCCGTCGTGACTCCGATGCGGACCAGCAGCCACGCGATGCCGACGAGTGTGCCGAGGCCCTGCCACCACTCCAGCGCGGCGAGCGCGGTCGTCGAGAACTTGTATTCCTCGAGGTCGGCAACGATGGTCGACGCCACCAGATACAGGCCATTCACCCAGATCAGGAACGCCAGCGGACGAATGCACCGGGTGGCGCCACGCCAGATCCATTCGCGAATTGCGGCTTGCGTGCCGTCTTCCATCGGCATGTGAGTGTTCGTCTCGCGCGCCGCCTTGTACTTGATGAACCAACTCAGAATTACATGCGCCAATGCCAGTCCCACGAGCACACTCGCGACCGTGATCCAGGTCGCCCGGTCGAGGCTGGTAAACGCCGCGATCAACTCTTGCATGAAAATCTCCGTCAGGGCGTGCGCGGATCGCGGTGCGCCGCGCACCAAGTCTTCTTAACCACGCAGCGCGCTCAAAGTTCGATCGTGCCGTCCGCACCGTCGGTAATTCTGGAACACCCTCGTCAAGGGCAGCGTTGTTCTGCGTGCCCTCATCCAACGACAAGTGCGCCAAGCCTGCTGTGCCCGAGCCGAGAAAACTCGGCGTGTCGGCCCAGATCGACCAGGACACCTTCCGAACGCGCTTCCGTCAGCGCTTTTACGATCCCGCCTTCGAAGGCTCGATGGCGCAGATCGATGCGCTGGCAGAGCTTGCCTGGGAGGCATATCACGAGGGCCGCAAAGCGCCTCGCACCCGCGCGGCCGGTCCGGAGTTCGAGAATCCCGAATATCAGCTCTCCGAGCAATGGCTGCAGGCGCGCGATGAAATTCGCAAAGCGCAGCGCGTGCACGAGGATGCGAAGGGCCCGGCTCGGATACTGCTGATCAACGGCGCGGCGCGCCACGAGCAGACCTGTCCGGGCGAGGTGTCGAAGAGCTATCGCTTGTGTCAGGAGGCGGAGCAAACGTTGGTGGCCGAGCGAACGATCGTCGATCTGCTCGATCTGAGTCATCTGACGGCCGAGTACGGCCGCGTGATCTATCCGTGCAAGGCTTGTGTCGCGACCGCGATGCCGCTGTGTCATTGGCCGTGCTCGTGCTACCCCAATCATTCGCTCGGTCAGCTCAACGATTGGATGAACGAGATCTATCCGCGCTGGGTGGCCGCCCATGGCGTGATGATCGTGACGCCGGTGTACTGGTATCAAGCGCCGTCGCCGTTGAAGCTGATGATCGATCGCCTGGTGTGCGCCGACGGCGGCAACCCGGATCCCACGCGCACTGACGGAAAGAATGCGAAGAAGGCGAAAGCCATCGAGCTGGAGGGCTGGGACTATCCGCGACACCTCAAAGGACGCGCGTTCTCGACGGTCGTGCACGGCGATGCCGTCGGTGCCGAAACGTTACGTCGCAATCTGCACGACTGGCTGTGTGACATGGAGCTCGTGCCGGCCGGGGGCGACGCGAATATCGATCGCTATATTGGTTACTACGAGCCGTATGCGACCAGCCACGTGGCGCTCGACAAGGACCAAGCGATTCAGCAGGAAGTTCGCAATGCAGCCCGTCTGTTGCTGCAGACGGTGACTCGGGTGCGAACGGCCGGGCCGCCGAAGGACGACGGCGTGCGCGATCCCCGCCCAAAGTAGCGGCCTGTTCAATATAGGAAACAGGCTTTAGCTCCAGCAGGCCATGCGGTTGCATGGGAGGCGGCTTCGCGCCATCCTGCCGCGCAGTCCAACGGAGACCTCAATGAGCGAAGTCCTATACGAAGAGCGCGGCCGGGTCGCGATCGTCACGCTGAATCGCGCCGATGCACTCAACACGTTCACTCAGCAGATGCGCATCGGCATCATCGATGCGTTCAAGAAAATCGCGGCCGCTGCGCACATTCGCGCCGCAGTCCTGACCGGCGCAGGGCGCGGTTTCAGCGCCGGCGCCGATCTCAACAGCTTGCCGCCTTCCGGCGAGCAGGTGGCCGCGATGCTGGAAAAGGAGTTCGGTCCGGGCATTCTCGCTATCGCCGAGCTGCCGAAGCCCGTTATCGGCGCGGTGAACGGTTTCGCCAGCGGCATCGGCGCCGGCTATGCGCTCGCCTGCGACATGCTGGTGATGGGCGAGAAATCGTTCCTGCAATTGCCTTTTGCGAAAATCGGCCTGGTGCCCGACGGCGGTCTCACCTGGCAATTCGCCCAGCGTGTCGGCGCGCGGCACGCGTTTGAACTGGCGCTCATCGGCGACCGCGTTCCGGCAGCTCGTTGTGTCGAACTGGGCCTGGCGAATCGAGTGGTGCCGGATGCCGAGCTGATCAACGAAACGTTGGCGCTCGCCGAGAAGTTGGCCGACGCGGCGCCATTGGCCTTGGCGGGCACGAAGCAACTGCTTCGTCGAGCGCACGCGTTGGACCTCGCCGGCGCCATCCGCGAAGAAGGAGCGATCCAGAAAGTTTGCATCGACAGCCAGGACTTCCGCGAGGGCGTGAAAGCGTTCTTCGACAAGCGGCCGGCGCAGTTCACGGGCCGCTGATTCGGCCGGTGAAATCCGTCGTTTTCACTGCCCTGTCGGGATTGTCCGAAATCATCGCGGGGCAGGACCTGTCGCAGACGATTGCGACAGCCGTCGAAGGCGCGGGGTTGGCGCCCGCGCCGTTCGATGTGATCGTCGTCGCGCAGAAAATTGTTTCTAAAGCCGAAGGGCGCGTCGTCGACTTGCGCTCGATCACGCCGTCGGCCCGCGCTCTGGAGCTGGCGGCCCGAACTCGCAAGGACGCACGCTTGGTGGAAGTCGTGTTGTCGGAATCGCAGGAGGTGATGCGTGCCGTGCCCAATGTGCTGATCGTGCGCCATCGGCTCGGGTATGTGATGGCGAACGCAGGCGTCGATCGTTCGAACGTGCCAGGCGCCGCGCAGGACCAGGTGTTGTTGCTGCCTCGAGATCCGGACGCATCCGCCGAGCGTTTGCGGAATGAGCTGAGCAGCCGCTGGCAAGTCCCCGTGGCGGTGCTGATCAGCGACAGTTTTGGCCGGGCCTGGCGTAACGGCGTCGTAAATGTCGCCATCGGAGCGGCCGGACTGCCATCCATTATCGACCGTCGAGGCGAATATGACAGGGAAGGTCGCGCGCTGGAAATGACGGAGGTCGGCTTGGCCGACGCCCTCGCTGCCGGCGCCGCGTTGGTCATGGGTGAAGCTAACGAGGGAACTCCAGTGGTGATCGCACGAGGACTGCAATGGACAGCGAGTGAACGTAACGCAGCGGCGTTGCTGCGCTCCAAGGATCAGGATCTATTCCAATGACGCAGGTACTGGCGCTGTCAGGAGGGATCGGCGGGGCCAAGCTCGCCGTGGGTTTACAACGTGTGTTGTTTCCCGGGGAGCTCACCGTCGCGGTCAACACCGGCGACGATTTCGAACACCTTGGGCTGGCGATCTCGCCCGATCTCGACACCATGATCTATACATTGGCCGGCATGCAGAACCCGGAGCTGGGCTGGGGCCGCGCCAACGAGAGCTGGAATTTCATGGCGGAAATCGAGCGGCTGGGCGGCGAGCACTGGTTCCGGCTCGGCGACAAGGATCTGGCGGTCCACATCGAGCGCACCCGCCGCCTCAATGCTGGCGAAAAGCTGTCGGGTATCACTGCCGACTTCGCGCGCCACTTCGGCATCCTGGGCAAGGTGGTGCCAATGACGAACGACCTGGTGCGCACGATGGTGGTCACCGACGAGGGCACGCTGGATTTTCAGCACTACTTCGTCGGTCGGCGCTGCGAGCCGGCGGTCAAGGGACTGGCCTACGCCGGCGCGGCCGATGCGCAGCTGGTGCCCTTTGTGCAGGAGGCGGTGGAAGATCCGTCGCTGCAAGCCATCGTGATCTGCCCGTCGAATCCCTGGCTGAGCATCGGCCCGTTCCTGGAGATGCCCGCGTGGCGCCAGCTCCTGGTGGAAGCGACGGTGCCGGTAATTGCAGTATCGCCGCTGGTGAATGGTCAGGCGGTCAAGGGGCCGACAACCAAGATCATGAGCGAGCTGCAGCTCGAGCAGTCCTCGGCGACCATAGCGCGCTTCTATGAGGGCATCATCGACGGCCTCGTGCTCGACAGGTCGGAAGCGCACCTGGCGCCGCAAATCAGCATGGCCACGCACGTCACGGCGACGCTGATGAAGACAGCGACGGACAAGCAACGTCTGGCCCGGGAAGTGATGGACTTTGCCCGCTCGTTTAGCAAGTTGTAGGACGCTTCGGACCGCGAAATGGCACAATGCCGCCCGGTTTCGGGACGAGCATTGGGCTGGAGTATTTGAATGAGTATTCGGTTGAGCGTGGTGGACCGCAACGGCGGCGAGCACGAGGTGGAAACGGCGCCGGAAGGCTCTTTGATGGAAACGCTGCGCGAATTGGACTACGGCGTCAGCGCCATCTGCGGCGGCATGTGCTCGTGCGCCACCTGTCACGTTTATATCGCTCCGGAATGGCTCGCGAAGCTGCCCGATCGGCAGAGCGATGAAGGCGATCTGCTGGCCGAGCTGCAGTTCCGTCAGGACAACTCGCGGCTGTCGTGCCAGATTCAGTTGCAGCAGGAACACGACGGTCTGCGCCTGACGCTCGCTCCCGAAGAATGATTCGAGTTCCGCATTTAGCTCATGTCCGACACGCACACTGAAGATCACATCTATATCGTTGGCGCGGGCCACGCCGGCGGCGAGCTTGCGTTCGCGTTACGTCAACAAGGTTATGCCGGTCCGTTGACGATCGTCGGCGACGAATCTCATCTGCCGTATCAACGGCCGCCGCTGTCGAAAGCCTATCTGAAAGGCGAGTGCGAGGCGACGTCGCTGTACCTGCGGCAGCTGGCCGCGTATGAGAAAGCAAACATCAGCTTGGTATTGAGCCGCCGGGTCGAGCGTATCGACCGCGCGAACAAGAAGCTGGTGTTCGACGACGGCCGCGAAGTCACCTATTCGAAGCTTGCGCTGGCGACTGGCGGACGCGCGCGTCGCATGACCATCAACGATGCAGCTCGCGCCGAGCGGACCAGCAACTTCCGTTATCTGCGCAACATCGATGACGTGATGGCGATTCGCGCGCGCTTTGAAGCCGGGCAGCGCCTTGTCGTTATTGGCGGTGGTTACGTTGGGTTGGAAGTTGCTGCTTCGGCAATCGCGCGCGGCGTGAAAGTCACCGTGCTCGAGGCGCTGCCTCGCGTGTTGGCGCGCGTCACGGCGCCGCAGATGTCTCAGTTCTATGAAAAGGTGCACCGTGACGCTGGCGTCGATCTGCGCACCAACATCGAAGTCACGGGTCTGGAATTCAATGCCGCTGGCGATGCGGTTACAGCGGTTCACTGCACCGGCGGCGTGGTGATTCCTGCTGATTTCGTCGTTGTCGGCATCGGCTTGTTGCCCAACACCGAAGTGGCGCAGGCGGCGGGCCTGGATGTCGACAACGGCATAGTGGTCAACGAGTACGCCGTCACCTCCGATCCGGACATCGTCGCTGCGGGCGACTGCACGAATCATCCGAGCGTGTTCTGCGGCCGGCGCATTCGTCTGGAGTCGGTGCCGAATGCGGTCGAACAGGCTCGCGTCGCTGCAGCTTCGCTCGCCGGCAAACCGAAGGCCTATGACTCGGTGCCGTGGTTCTGGTCCGACCAATACGATCTGAAATTGCAAATGACGGGGCTGTCGCAAGGCTACGATCAGTTCGTGCTGCGCGGTTCGATGGAGAACAAGTCGTTCGCCGCCTTCTATCTGAAGCAGGGCCGGCTGATCGCTGTCGACGCCGTCAATCGTGCGCAGGAATTCATGGTCGCCAAGCGCATGGTCGTAGCGTGTAAACCGTTCGACCCCGCGGTGCTCGCCGATGAGTCGGTGCCGCTGAAGACCCTTGCCGGGCCTGTACAGGCCGCCGCGCCCCAAGCCTGATATTTGCGCCCGCCGCTGACCCGTCGGGGTCAGCGGCTTCGGGAAGACCCCATTGTTCGCAAGGACGCTGTGCTGGCCTTGTGGCAAAGTGGCGGCGGCGCTTCGGCGCGCTGCTGCCGAAGGGAAAAATTTTAGGGCAAATCGCCATCTCAATCCTTTTTGGGGGCTCGCGATGACCGAAGCAACTTCGACCACCGGCTTCAAACCGAAGAAGTCCGTCGCACTGTCCGGCGTCACCGCCGGAAATACCGCGCTGTGTACCGTCGGACGCAGCGGCAACGATCTGCACTATCGCGGTTATGACATCCTCGATATCGCCAACAGCTGCGAGTTCGAGGAAATCGCGTACCTGCTGATTCACGGCAAATTGCCGAATCACGCCGAGCTCGCCAGTTACAAAGCCAAGCTGTCACGTTTGCGCGGTTTGCCTGCGGCTGTCAAAGCCGTGCTCGAGCAATTGCCCGCGGCGGCGCATCCGATGGATGTAATGCGAACTGGCGTGTCGACGCTGGGCTGTGTGCTGCCTGAGCCCGAACATCACAGCGCGGCCGCGGCTCGTGACATTGCCGATCGGCTCATCGCCAGCCTCGGCTCCATGCTCGCGTATTGGTATCACTACAGTCATCACGGCCGTCGCATCGACGTGGACACCGGTGACGATTCGATCGGCGGGCATTTCCTGCACTTGTTGCACCAGGAAACGCCGTCGCGCGAGTGGGTGCACGCGATGCATACATCGCTCATCCTCTATGCCGAGCATGAGTTCAATGCGTCGACGTTCACGGCGCGCGTCATAGCGGGCACCGGTTCGGATATGTATTCCGCGATCACCGGCGCGATCGGCGCACTGCGCGGTCCGAAGCATGGCGGTGCGAATGAAGTCGCGTTCGAAATCCAGCAGCGCTACGACTCGCCCGAGCAGGCCGACGAAGACATCCGCAAGCGGGTGGGGAACAAGGAAGTGATCATCGGCTTCGGCCATCCGGTCTATACGATCTCCGATCCGCGCAATGAGGTCATCAAGGAAGTCGCACGCACGCTGGCACAGGATGCGGGCGACACCAAGATGTTCGATATCGCGGCGCGGCTGGAACAGACGATGAAAGAGATCAAGAACATGTTCCCGAACCTGGACTGGTACTCGGCGGTGTCGTATCACCTGATGGGCGTGCCGACCTCCATGTTTACTCCGCTGTTCGTCATCGCTCGCACGACTGGCTGGGCCGCGCACGTCATCGAACAGCGCGAGGACGGCAAGATCATCCGGCCGAGCGCGAACTACGTCGGGCCGGAGAACCTCGAGTTCGTGCCGCTCGACCAGAGGAAATGAACAGATGGCGCATCACGATCTCAAATCGGCAGAACGTCCGGCCCCGGACGAGATATTGCAGGCGATTGCCGATTACGCGCTGTCGTATCAGGTCGACAGCGAGGCCGCTTACGAGACCGCGTATTACTGCTTGATGGATACGTTGGCCTGCGGCTTCCAGGCCCTGCAGTATCCGGCGTGCACTAAGTTGTTGGGGCCGGTGGTGCCTGGAGCGGTGATGCCGGGTGGATCGCGAGTGCCAGGTACGAGCTATGAGCTCGACCCGGTGCAGGCGGCGTTCAACATCGGCGCGATGGTTCGCTGGCTCGATTTCAACGACACCTGGCTGGCGGCGGAATGGGGACATCCATCCGACAATCTCGGCGGCATTCTCGCGGTCGCGGATTACATGGCGCGGCGCAGTGGCGCACAGGGCAAGGTGTCGCTGAGGGTGAGAGATGTGCTCACCGCCATGATCAAGGCGCATGAGATTCAGGGCGTGGGCGCGCTGGAGAATAGTTTCAATCGCGTTGGATTGGATCACGTATTGCTGGTGCGGCTCGCCTCTACGGCGGTGACGACCGCGATGCTCGGCGGCTCGCGAGAGCAGGTGATCAACGCAGTCTCGAACGCGTTCGTCGATGGCGGCGCGTTGCGCACCTATCGTCACGCCCCGAACACCGGGTCCCGAAAGAGCTGGGCGGCGGGGGATGCGACCAGCCGGGCGGTGAGGCATGCGTTGATGGCGATGGCGGATGAGATGGGATATCCGTCGGCGGTCACGGCGTCGACGTGGGGTTTCCAGGATGTGCTGATGAAAGGCAAGCCGCTGTCGTTCCCGCAGGCCTTCGGCAGCTACGTGATGGAAAACATCCTGTTCAAGATTTCCTTCCCGGCGGAATTCCACGGCCAGACGGCGGTGGAGGCGGCGATGAAGCTGCATCCGCAGGTGAAGCGCCACATCGACGATATCGAGCGCGTTGTGATCGAGACGCAGGAATCGGGCGTGCGAATCATCGATAAGACGGGCCCGCTCGATAATCCCGCGGATCGCGATCATTGCATTCAGTACATGGTCGCGATTGCACTGATCTTCGGTCGGCTCTCAGCATCCGACTACGAGGACGCGACGGCAAGCGATCCGCGCATCGATGCGTTACGAGAGAAGATGGTCGTGAGCGAGAATACGAGCTTCACGGAGGAGTACTACGCGCCGGATAAGCGATACATCGGCAACGCGGTGCAAGTGTTCTTCAGGGACGGCACCAGGACCGAGCGGGTGCAGGTCGATGTTCCGCTAGGTCACCGCACGCGTCGGGCAGAGGGCATGCCGGTGCTCGTGCAGAAATTCGAAGCCTCCGTAGCCGCGCACTTTTCGCCGAAGCAAACCGAGGCAATCAAAGCGATGTTTGCCGATCGGGGGAGGCTGGAGAAGATGCCGGTGCAGGAGTTCGTGGCGGGGTTGGTGAAAAACAAGTGAGTGCCGCGGCGCCGTCCCGCTCTGGCCAGAGAGCTTGTGAATGATTCGCGCGGCCCGATCGCCGACTCGCACGTTTCAGGCCTGGCTCGTTCGGTAGTTGCGGGGAAGCATCGGTATTGGACAAACGAAATGCGCAGGCGCACGTCAGAAGATCGCCCCGAGCAGAAAAGTCGCAAAGTCATCGAGCGAGAACATCGTCAACAGCAGCGGCAGGAAGGGTGTGGCTGAGATCGCGGCAAGTCTCATTACGTCCTTGATGTCGAACGGCAGTAGGCGTGTTTCTCGAACGACGCTGTAGCTGTTACCAAGATCGGCGAGCGACTGGATATCGCCGCTGCCGAGCAGGGGCTCGCCTTGCGGAGCGCCGCCCTCCACCCACTTCTGGTTAAACTCATCAGAGTACCGATTGACCAACCGACCAAAGTGACGCAATGCCTTGCGCTTGGCCCGCAGCAGTTGAGGCGTGAATACCGTGAGCGGAATGAGAGTCACGAGCAGGAAAAAGAAGAGGAAGCTGAGAATCTCCACTTTGAAGTCCAGCAGATTCCGGCCCCCGTACAGAATCTGACTCGCGATCAGCCCGGCAGCCACTGCGCCCTGGGCCAGCAGAACGAGTGAGAAGGCGTAGAGACTCTCGCTCAGGAAACCCAGTCCAGCCGCCCGATCCGCATGGCTGGCGAGGAGGCGCAGCTGCAGCCGCGACACCCGCCATAGAAACCAGAACCACAGAACGAAGCGAAAATACCAACGCATCAGCATGAACTGGAAGATCGGCACGCTGACAAAGGCATGCCAGTACCCGGCCGGCGTGAGCTGAATCTGCGCTCCATCCTGACTGGCATACCAACTGGTCGTATGCAGCGCGATCTCATTGCGCCAGATCCAATGTCCGACGGCGTAGACGAGCACGATCAGCGCCAGCTCGATGATGGGCGAGTTGCGCAGACGCAGGGTCGAATCGATCGCTGCGCGAAACTCAGGCATCTGTTCCGACAAGATCAGCCCTCGTTCCACGAACTGGCTCACCACATGATGAATGCGACGGTGCACGACGAGCTCCGCCGCGATCAGCAGCGGCAGCGCAATCAGGAATCGAACGTGCGTCTCGATGTCGTCGGCAAAGGCGATCGAGACATCATCCCCGAGGGCATCTCCGCGCAGTGCAGACAACACCAATAGCGGGAGCCACGCGATGCCCGTAACGACGATCATCCGCCGATGCAACAGTTCCAGCGCATTGCCCGACAGATGCGTGCGCAGGAATATTTGGAACAGCGGACCGCCGAGCACCAGGGAGAAATCGGGTCGCGATTCGAGTATCGGCGTGCTCATGCGCCATCATGTTCCGACGATCGACACGTGGGTACAGTACGTGCCAGGGGACAGGCTGCGTGGAGAACTAGTGATCGGCGGAAGTAATTCGGGCAACTGCCGTTCACTCGATACGTACGGCGTTCGAACGCCCAACGCACTTCCCCAAGGACGAATGGCACGGAGCATCGAAGGCGTTAAGACTTTTCGCACCAAGTCCTGCCGGCCCGGCAGTGAAGCCCTCTATCTACGATGCGTGCATGGTCAGGCACTCTTGCTGTCGCGCTCTGCGCAATTGTGGCTGCGTGTACCTCGACAACGCGCCTCGATACGTCGACGCTCTCATTCTCGCAGGACCCGCTCATCGGCAAGGTCGTATGGAACGACCTCATCACGAACGATCTCGCTGCGGTTCGCGCTTTTTATAGCGGCTTGTTCGGTTGGACTTACGACGACGCCGGCAGCCGGCATGGACACAAGTATCTGATTGCCAGGGCGGGCAATATCTACGTTGGCGGACTTCTCGAAGTCGATGAGCGCGCCGACGGCAAGCCGATGTCTCGATGGCTCCCGTACGTCTCTGTCGATGACGTCGACGCCGCGGTCCAGCGCACGAAAGCGGAAGGCGGGCGAGTGGCAGTGCCGCCGACGAAGGTGAATCTCGGGCGCGTCGCCGCAATCATCGATCCCGAAGGAGCTGTCATCGGTTTTGCTCGCAGCCGTATCGGTGATCCTGATGATACGAGCACCGCGCCAGCCCTCGGTCGCATCGTGTGGACCGAGCTGTTAGCGAACGATCCGACACAGGCAGCTAAGTTCTATGCGGCAGTCGTCGGTTACGAGCCGCTCACGGCCGCGAGGCGCGGCGGCGAATATACATGGCTTACGCAGGGGGTACGCGGCGTGCGGGTCTCTTCGAGAACCCTTCCAGCGAGGCCGAGCCGGTGTGGCTGACTTTTTTCGCTGTTGATGATCCGGTTGCGGCGGCTGAGCGTGTGCGGACGCTCGGAGGGAGAGTCGTGCTCCCACCGTCGCCGACCTTGCGCGACAACACGATCGCGGTCGTCACCGATCCTGCCGGTGCGATCCTGGTCCTGCAGAAGTTTCCGATGTGAAGCGGAGTTCTTCCATGCGCCAGTTCGTGCGAAAAATCTCTGTTTGTGCGCTCGTCGCGACGATGCTGTCGCTCGGCGGATGCAGCGGCAACGTCGGTGTCGGCGTCAGCGTCGGCGTGCCGATCGGGAATCACGGGTATATGAGTGTCGGCACGAGTCGGTGGCGGTGAACTTTCAGCGCTCGTGACGAAATGCCCAACGCAACACCTCGGTGAGTCGATAGCCCGCCAGCGTCAGTCGCTGCTCGGCCACTTCCAGGGATTCATCGAGATAACGTTGGGGCTGCTCCGTTGCAGTTTTGGCGGAATCGCTGGCTCGCAGATCGGGGCCGTACGCCAGGGTGGCGGCGAGCTGATAGCTTTCCTTGGCCCATTCCGAAAATTCCGTGGCGCTCTTGAACGGTTGCAGCGTGAACTGCGAGCGCGGGACGCGACTCATGAGATCTTCGGCGCGCTCGATGGCGAACTCGGGCTCGCCGTCGCGGCTGACCCGGTCGTCCCAGTACCAGTGCAGCGAGACCGGCTCCCGGGCGACAGGATCCAGCACGAACTGCAGGCTGCCGCCACGATCGCCTTCCGGAAAACGTTTCGATACTTGTGACACGCTGTGCAGCGGCTGATGGATGTCGCCGACCAGATGAAATATCCAGGCCAGCGCGACCGCTCGCTCGCCGGCGGAAGCGCGCGAATCGGACGCGACGCTCAGACTCAGCGCGAACGCTTCATACGCGGCACCCTGCGGCACATCTTCCGGCAGCTTCGCCGGCGGCGACGATTTGTCGACGATGGGCCGCGACCAGTAGTGCCAGGTTGGATGATCGTGAATGCTGCCGCGGGTGTCGTCCGGCCAGCGGGCCAGCTCGAGGAACATGCGACGACCGCGTTCCTCGCCCTTGGCCCGGCCGATAGCCACTTCGAAGGCGCCGCGATCCGGATGTTTCTCGGCCAGCGCGACCACTCGATCGACGATCCGTCGGTCTTGCGCATTCAGTTCGTCATAAGCAATCGCTGCGCTGACCATATGTCCCGGGCGAGACCAGGCCAGGGCCGTCGAACAGGGGAGGGTGACAGCAAGCAGCAGGGCGAGGAATGGCTTCATTGCGGATCCCGTGACGACAAACAAGACGCGGCGATTGTAAGCCTGTCACGGGCAGCACCGGCGGCCCCGGCGCCGCCGGAATCAGTTTCTCACCAGGGATTACTTCAATCCCATGCAGTTTGCGTAGTAGGTCACGGTCGCCGGCCAGTCGGAGAAGATGCCGATGACGCCGACCTTGCGAGCGAGCACGTCCAGCGCCTTGTACATGTCGCTGTCTTTCTTCAGCGCGCGACCGGTCGGATCGAAGGCGTAGTAGAAGCCCGCGCCAACGCCGCCGTTGCGCAGGTCCGCACGCTCGAACGACCAGGTGATGATGTCGAAGCCGAGGCTCTTGATGTCGAGCGCGTATTGCGACGGCACGATCTCGTCGTTGCTGTTCACCGCGAGCAACACGCCGATCGGCGGAGCGATGATCTTCACGCCCTGCTTCTTGAGCTGCTTCAGCTGTTCGAACGTCAGGCGCGGGAAGTTGGGCGACGACGGATCGACGTCATCCAGATACACCGCCTGCTGGCCGAAGCGCGGCTCCCGCTTGATCCAGTACAGAACGTCGCGGATATCGAACGACTGCGGGTACACGTCCTTCGGATGCACCCCCGCGGCTTTGAACTCGTCGATCATCGCCTGCGCGTAGCCTTCCTGGCCGCCGAACACGGTCTGCAGGCGCTGCGGATTGCCGGCCTTCAGTTCCGGAGTGTGCTTGACGCCGAGCTTCTTGTTCAGCGCGATGCTCTCACGCAGCGTGAGCAGGGTGCCTCGGCTGCTGTAGAGATCGGTGCGGAACGAGGCGGTGCCGCCGAGATAGCCTTTCGAGGTGGTGGCGTTCGGGTTGGATGCGTCCATCTTGCCCTTCAGCGTCTTGAACTGAGCGAGTGTGATGTCACTGGCGCAGCACTTGGGGCTGGAGCCCGGGCCGGACCACGGCGCCGTGCAGGAGGCGTTCAATTCTGTGTCGACGATGTTGGTGGTGGTGTGCAGATCGCACTCGTCGTGACGGCACACCAGTTCGCCGTCCTTGGTGAAAGTCACATCGCACTCGACCACGCCCGCGCCCTGGCGCGCACCGGCTTCATACGCTTCCTTGGTGTGCTCCGGGAATTGCAGCGGCGCGCCGCGATGCGCGATGGAGAAATTGGACTTGTAGAACGGGCCGGCCTTGCAGCTCTGCAGCTTGTCCTTCAGGCGGCTGTCGTCGAGACCGTCGATCAGGAAGAACGGGCGGTCGCCGAGCTGCACGGATGTGCGTCCCGGGAAGCCCCTGTCGTCATGGCGATCGCCGTAACCATCGTCGCCGCGGCCGTAATCGCCGGCGAGCGAGGCAAAGGAACAAAGCGCAGCTAGCAAAGCCGCGGGCGCGGCCAACTGCAAAGGGTGTGGCATCGAACTCTCCTGCGAATGAGATAGGGAGTCCGGCGCCACATCTTGGTGGTTAACTTAATGGGCGCTCGAACGGCCTAGAGATACGCCGGCGAAGTTCAATGCAGGTTGCGATTCGATGATCGCTCGATGACAACCGGAGAATCCGGCTGTCGACCGGTCCCGAAATGGAACCGGGGGACGAAATCAGCTGTTGGTACGTTCCGCGTGCAGCGTATTGCGCACGAGCCGGGTCGCGATGACCGAAACGAAGGTCTTGACTCGAGCCTGAGAATTCAGGCGTGCATGTTCGATCTCGTAGAGTTCGCGCACATGCTCGACCGGGGTATCGCTCTCCTTGGCGAGAGCTTCGATGGCTTGTTGCTGTTTGGCCGGATCACCTGCGTTATTGCGCAAGACGGTCATGATCCCTCCAGGTGTGTAGAAGCGAGTTCATCGGCGGAGCGCATGTTAGCCGCAGTCCCCGCCGTTACCGTTAACTTCGCCGTGCCTGCGCCATTTTGGTGCAAGGGCTGAATAAGCTTTTATTGTGGTGTCAGTCACTTGCACCGCCTTGCTGGCGGATTGCCGACAACCTGTCACATTCGCGGAACGCGCCATTTGCGCAAGTCAAGCAATAAGTTTCCGGTGGTAAGGCTTACGCTGGGCTCAGGCGGTCCCCGAATCCCCCGATGACCTGTCAAGGTCCGCCCCCCGCGACCGATAAGACTAGCTAAGCAGAACTGCGCACATTGTTTGGAGTTGTCGTGGGCTTGTCGAGTCTCAGCATCAATACACGGCTGACCGTGGCGTTTTCGGTCGTCGTCGCCATCCTGATCGCGCTGATCGGGGTTGCGACCATGAGTCAGAACAAGCAGGTCGAAGCCCAGCGCAGCAACATTCGCACCTATGACGTCATCGAGCAGATCAATGGCTTGAGCGATGCGCTGATCAATATGGAAACCGGGGCGCGCGGCTTCCTGATCGCCGGCGTCGATTCGTTTCTGGAGCCGCTGAACCAGGGCCGCAGGGAATTCGACGAACATTTCGAGAGCGCCCAGGCGCTGGCCCGCGACGAGCGGGTGAAAGAAAAGCTCGAGGCGCTGCGCGCGGCCCAACAAGATTGGCTGACGCACGCCATCGAGCCGGCGATCGGCTTGCGACGCGAAGTGACCACCGGCGATGCGACCATGGCGGATATCGTCGCGCTCGAGCGCGAGGCTCGCGGCAAGAAGGGCATGGACGCCATGCGCGTGATGCTCGATGAGATCGGGCACATCCAGCAGAGCGTGCTGAAGGAGCGGGCCGCGGCGGCTGAAGAGGCGCGAATGTTCGCCAATTCGGCATTGGTGGGCGGCGGCGCGCTCGCCGTGATCCTGTCGATCGGGCTCGCTATTGCCATCGCGCGCAGCATCGTCAATCCGCTGCGTCAGGTGTTGCGGGCCACCGAAGACCTGCGCGCCGGCGATGGCGATCTCACTTATCAATTGCCGCCGATGAACGCCGAGTTCGGCGAGATCGCGCGTTCGCTCAATGGCTTCATCGACAAGCTGCACCGGATCATTGCGACGACCAAGTCGTTGTCGGCGTCCATGTCGAGCGGCGCTTTGCAGATCGCGCGCGGCAATGACGATCTCAATCAACGCACCCAGGAGCAGGCGGCTGCGCTGGAAGAAACTGCCTCGAGCATGGAAGAGATGACGGCGACGGTGAAACAGAACGCCGACAATGCGCGTCAGGCCAATCAGCTCTCCATCAACGCGCGGGCGCACGCCGAGAAAGGCGGGCAGGTCGTGCAGCGGACCGTGGGCGCGATGGACGAGATCAATGCCTCCAGTCGCAAGATCGCCGACATCATCGGTGTAATCGACGAGATCGCGTTCCAAACGAATCTGCTGGCGTTGAACGCGGCCGTCGAAGCGGCGCGAGCGGGCGAGCAGGGCCGGGGTTTCGCGGTCGTTGCCTCCGAAGTGCGCAGCCTCGCTCAGCGCAGCGCCAGCGCCGCCAAAGAGATCAAAGATCTGATCAATGACTCGGTCGACAAAGTGCGTACCGGCTCGGAGTTGGTCGACGAATCGGGCCGCACGCTCACCGACATCATGGAATCGGTGAAGCGCGTCAGCGATATCGTGGCCGAGATCGCCGCCGCCAGCGAAGAGCAGGCGCAGGGCATCGATCAAGTGAACAACGCCATCACGCAGATGGACTCGATGACGCAGCAGAACGCCGCGCTGGTCGAAGAGGCGTCAGCGGCCAGCAAGTCGCTCGAACAGCAAGGTCAGGGCCTGGTGGCCCAGGTCGGGCAGTTCCGTACTGCCGAGAATGTCACTTCGAACGTGTCGGCGCCGGTGGCCGCGGCGCGTCCGGCTGCAGTCGTCAAAACGATCAACAAACCCTCGCGCAAGCCGGCTGCGAAGTCCGCAGCGCGCGCCCCGGCGGCTGCCGCGCCGATGGCCAAGGCCAGCGGCGGCGATTGGCACGAATTCTAAACGACGCTAATCGGCGGTTACTCGCGCGTCGTTCCTGGTCGCTGCCGACTGTGGCAGCGTGAAATAGAACGACGTGCCTTGGCCGACCACGCTGTTCGCCCAGATCCTGCCGCCGTAACGCTGCACGATGCGTGCAGCGGTGGCGAGGCCGATGCCGACGCCCGGGAACTCGGACATCGTGTGCATGCGGCGGAACGGCTCGAATAAATGTTGGGCGAAGTTCATGTCGAAGCCCACGCCGTTGTCCCGGACCACGAACGCCGGGCCGCATTTGTCTTCCTTGCGCGCCAGGGTCACCGAAGGCTCGGCGGTGCGCGTCGTATATTTCCAGGCATTGCTCAAGAGGTTGACCAGCAGGCTGCGCATCAAGCGCGGGTCGGCGCATATCGGCGGGCCGCAATCGATAGCGAAACGCACGCGATGACCCGGGTATTGCTGCTGCAATTCCTGGATCACCTCGGCCGCGACCGCGTTCAGGTCGATAGGCTTGCGCACCAGCTCGATCTTGGTCAGCTGGGCGAGGCCCAGCATGCCGTCGATCACATCGTTCATTCGTCGCACCGACGCTTCGATGCGCTCCATGCGATGGCTTGCTTCTTCATCGGGGTGTTGCGCGATCGCATCGCGCAGCATGCCGCAGTGGCCCGACATCGCATTCAACGGCGCTCGCAAATCGTGCGCGGCCGACGCGGTGAACTCCTCCAGATCGCGGTTGGCGAACGTCAGTTGCTGATTCATGGCCTGCAGCTCCCGAGTGCGTTCCTCCACCCGCCGCTCCAGCGACGCGGTGTGTCGCTCGATATCTTCGCGGAGCAAGGCCTGTTGGAGCGCAATCGCGAGCTGGTCGGCAATGCTGTGCGCCGCCTGCACGTGCTCGTCGCTGAACCACTGCGCGTGGCCGTCGATCAGTTCCAGCATGCCGAGCAGATGTTGTTCGCCACGCAGCGGCAGTCCGACATAGGAAGCAACGCCGGCCCGACGCAGCTCATCGAACAGCTCAGCCTTGGAGTCCACAATGCGCAGGTCGCCCAGCCGGATGGTTTGGTCAGAGCCGACATCGCGCAGCGCCTCTTCATAGCTGGCGACCGAATGCACGCGCGGGATGAAGTTTGTGGAGCCGCAAGTGCCCGCAGCCAGCAGCCGATGCGCGCTGGAGTTCCGATCGAACACGATCAGGCTGGCGCCGGCGCACGGAATGATCCGGCGCAGATGATCGAGCGCCTTGCCGGCGATCTCGCGAGTGGAGCGCATGCCGAGGATGGCGCGGTCCAGCTCGGCAACGGCCTCGACCCGGCGCAGGTGAGCGAGCAGCGCATGGTCGCTACGCCGGACGATTTGCGAGTTCCACCACACCAGCAGGGAGAAACCCAGCATGTTGAGAGCGGTGAACATCGCAAGCCCGATGTCGCCGTCGTAAATGCCGCCCTGCTGACCTTGCAGCAGCAGCCAGCCGACGATGACCGGAAGCAGGATCGCTGCCGGCAGCAAGCGGCGTAGTTCCGCACCTGCCCGATCCGGTGCAATGACCTGGCCGGCCAGCACGAAACGTGGATGGACGGTCAGCGTGGCCAAGGTGAGCAGCAACAAACCGAGCGCTGTATGCAATGCCACGACCGAGAAGCCGGGCAATGAATACAGCGACGCCGCTTGATAGGCATAGCCGAGGACCATGATGAGCGAGCTCACCATGACGAGCAGCACCGTCAGCTCCATTGCCAGCCACAGGCGCGTCAGCCGGGCGGGCCAGGGCAGCGCCGCGATGGTGAACAGGCTGAAACTGATCGCGGAGATCGGCGACATGCGCCACGGAAACACCGAAATATGATTCGGGGGATCATGAGGGACCAGCAACCGGTCTATGCCGACCGGCGCGCGCAGCACATAACTGAGCAGCGTCGTGCTGGCGACCAGCAGTAACAAAGCGGCTGCCGCTGGCTGAATGCGGATCAACAAACGGCTCAACATTCCAACGTTCGGACGCGAGTGCGCGGCCAGGCCGGCAAGCGACATGCCGCCGAGTATGAAACAAAGCGCGGTATTCGGCTTCAGCGTGCCCAGTCCGGGCACGAGAATCTGAAATATTGGTTGGGACAGCCACCAGCCGATCAGCGCGGTGGCGCCGACGGCGACGCAAAGGATGGCGACGGCGCGAGCAAACGATATCAAGGCCAGCGGCGGGCCGGGCGGTGCTGCCATCACGGCGGCCGGAGTCGGTGAGGAAATGTTATGTTTGTTGTTCAGGGGAGGTCCTCGTCGCGCGCCTGGGTCCGGTTCGGCTTCGCTGCACCCTGGATTGTGCGATCAGTCTAAATAGCCCACTCACTACGCGGAGTCCGCATCTATACGCACCTCCGCGTAAGGGGCCAGGGTGATGGTGATTCACCTGCTGCACAAGCGTCCTAAGGAACAATCGGCGGCTCGCCCACGCAGCGGAGTTTTTGCTGATTTGTATGTGCAGCTTACTGTGCTTGCGCAGCAAATGGATACACTGCCGCAGCCTGGGCGTGCTGACGCGAGAATCCGAATGAGGGTTCCTCGGCAGCGGAAGGCAACTACGCCGACGAGGTCATGCAGATGTTCCTTCGTGCGATCCTGCGCTAGGCGGCCGGCGCCTGAACCTGGTCTGCCACGCGCTCCAGCGCCCGCGCTTTCATTGTTTCGGTGAAACGGCGCATTTCGCCCATCTGTTCTAACAGCGCGCGGCATTGGTTCGCCGGAACCGGTTTGCTGAAGTGATAGCCTTGGCCGCGATGGCACCCCATCTCGCGCAGGCAGTCCAGCTGCTCTGCAGTCTCGATGCCTTCGGCGATGGTGTCGATGCCGAGCTGCTTCGCCATGGCCAGCACGCCGCGCACGATGGCTGCATCGCTCGGATCGACGGTAATGTTTCTGACGAACGCCTGATCGATCTTTACCGCGTCGATGGGCAGATGCTTCAGATAGCTCAGGTTCGAGAAGCCGGTGCCGAAGTCATCCAGGTAGACCTTCGAGCCTGCCTGGCGCAACGTGTCGATCATGGCCACGCTCTTGGTCGAGTTCTGCAGCCACGCCGACTCCGTGACTTCGAACGAGAGCCATTTGGGATCGAGCCCGTGCTGTAGCGCCAGTTCGTGACAACGCGCCGGAAAGTCGGCGCGCTCGAACTGTAATGGTGCAACGTTGACGGCTACCGGCACCAGCGGCACGGCGGCTCGCTGCCATTCAGCCAGTTGTTCGATGACCCTTCTTAGAATCTGCTCGCCCAGCGGCACGATCAGGCCGCTCTTTTCCGCGACCGGAATGAAGCGCCCCGGCGAAACGACGCCCAGCTCCGGATGCCGCCAGCGCGCCAGCGCTTCGAAGGACGTGAGCCGGCCGCTCTGCAGATCCACCAGCGGCTGGAATTCCAGATAGATCTGCTCGCTGCCGATCGCCCGGCGCAGCGCCTGTTCGATCGCGACATGCTCGCTCAGCTCGGTGTTCATTTTCGCGTCGAACAGCTGGAAGTTGTCGCGGCCCAGCTCCTTGGCCCGATACAAAGCGATATCGGCGTGTTTCAACAGCGCTTCGGCGTCGGCGCCATCGTGCGGATAGACCGCGACGCCGATGCTCGCCGTCATGGAAACCGTTGCATCGTGCAGCGGAATGGGCTCTCGCAGAGTGGTGAGCAGCCGGCTCGCCAACGCACGAATCTCGAGCATGCCGTTCAACGTCGGCGCGACGACCACGAATTCGTCGCCGCCGGAACGGATGACGATGTCGGCGGGCCGGGTCGCAGCCTGCACCCGCTGCGCGACGATCTTGATCAACTGATCGCCGATGCCATGGCAGCGCGACTCGTTGATATGTTTGAAATGATCCAGGTCGACATATAACAATGTCAGCGGGCGGCCGGCTGCAGCGGCTTCCTGCAATAGCTCCGGCAGGCGCTTGCGCAGGTGCACCCGATTCGGCAGCGCGGTCAACGAATCGTGCTCGCCGACATGGTCCAGCGTCTGTCGATGGCGCTGTTCGGCTTCGGTCTGCAGCCGCCAGCTTTGTTTGAGCCGCAGGACCAGGCAGGTCAGCGATCCGGCGCAGGCGACCAGCACCAGCGCGATCGCGCCGATCAGCATGAACGTAGTGCGACGGCCGAGTGTCCCGATATCCCGTTTGCTCGGCGCGCTCAGCATCGCGACCGGTTGTCCGTGCATGTCTCGCAACAGCGCGTAGCTCATCGCATGTTCGTCGTCGACGTTGGTGGCAAAGATCGGCGGCGCGTCGGCGGTCGCTATCCAACGGCGCACGTCGGCGGGCAGTTCGGCGCGCTCCAGCGCAGCGTGGCCGATCCGCGTCATGACCGCAGGCAGCTGGCTGGTTTGCCCGATACGCATGATCTCGTCCGGGTCGAAGTAGCGCACGAATAGTAGGAACGCGCCGGTCGGATCGCTCTTGTCGGAGCGGTTGATCTCGATCATGGAGAACGCGACCGGGCCTCGCGGGGTGTCGACGATGCGTTCGACCGGGGCGCGGTCACGCCAGTCGTGGGGCTCGTCGCGCAGATGAAGGAACAGTCGCAGCAGATCCGGCGGCGCGGGGTATCGCAGCCGGCGCTGGCGTTCCAGCAACTCGGCGGAGAACACCAGCTCGCCGCGAGCATTCAGGATCCCGACCATGTCGACTTCCATGCCGGCCAGGGAGTAGGGCGTGAAATTCACGTCGACGAAGTCCTGAGTGGGATGCTGGATGTATCGGTACATCTGATCCCACTGAGCGTAGTCGCGGGCGCTGATCGCGAGCTGGCTCAGGTCGGCGTCCACCGCCTGCACGAGCTGCTCGGCCTTGCGCAGGGTTTGAGCGTTTTCGATGGCGTCGAACCGGCTTACAAACAGTTTTGCGGCCACGGCCAGCGTCAGGGCGAGCACGGTGCAAGCCGAGAGGAAGCCGATCAGGAGTTTGGTGCGCGAGCCGGAGACCACTTGGATGGGAGTCGAAGCCAGAGAACGAGCGAACGCGCGTGATTCAACATCACATCCGTCCGCACGGCGGCATAGGAGTCCACAATCCAAACGGATTGAGGGAACGCCTCATCGGGCGACGAGGTCTTCGCTGTCCGGCCGGGCAGCGTGCGGCCTTAAGCGTGGCCGACGCCGGACTGGATGATCATGTGCATGCGGACCAGATGGGCCAGCGAGTGGGCGCCCATCTTGTCCATGATGTTGCCGCGATGGACTTCGACGGTGCGTTCGCTCAGCCCCAGATCCAGGGCAATGACTTTATTGGCGCGCCCATCCACCACCAGCTGTAGCACTTCCTTCTCACGAGCGCTGAGGGTGAGGAAACGGGAGCGGATATCTGCATGGCGGCGGATGCTCTCCCGGTTCTGCGCATCCTTCTTGACTGCCGCGTTGACCCGTTCGATCAGGTCCTGGTGCCGGACCGGCTTCTCCAGGAAATCGAAGGCGCCTTCCCGCATGGCTTCCACGACCATCGGGATGTCGGCGTGGTTGGTGATCAGGATCACCGGCAGGATGGAGCCGATGCGGATCAGGTGACGCTGCAGCTCGAGCCCGCTCATTTCGGGCAGGCGCACGTCCAGGATCAATGTGCCCGGCTGCGTGTGATCGAGCTTCTCCAGGAATTGCGAAGGTCGGCCGTAAGAAACCGCGACATGACCGGCGGCCTGCACGACCGCCGACAATACATCGCGGACCTCGTCGTCGTCATCCAAAATATGGACGACCGGGTGCGCTGTTTTATTCATCCCCACCTCTCCCTGATGTCCCCGTCTCGTCTGAAGCAGTGTACATCGCGCAGGAAAACTAGGCATCTAACGTAGTTAAGTTGTTGTTACTACCGTTGGGGCGGCAACGGGGCATGACATGCCAATGATCGGTGCAAAGCTGCAACCGACCCCGCTTTCGAATGCTGTAGGCGCGTTAACTACCGATTGCTAGCGGTGGCCACCGTAACTATCGTGCTGCGGCTTTCAGCTCGGGGCCGCTGCCGATGTTGCAACAGTTACTGGAACATGCACGCCAGCTCGTTTGGACAGACCGGGCTGCCTGACCCTGCTCTCAGGATGGATTCCAGCGCCACGGCTGGCACCGATCACTGGCCGCCGCCGTCGGCTGCCGCTCCCATAGAACCTGCCGGTCGCTCATGGCTACCCGTCGGTGTGCGCATCGGCGCCGGCTTCGGTGTGGCGCTGTTGTTGCTGGCGTTGTTCAGCGTAGCGGTCAATTCGCGGCTGAAGACGGTCAGTGAAGAACGACAGTGGGTACAACATTCGCTGGAAGTGCTCAGCAAGAATGAGCGCGCCATCGGCCTGATTCGCCAGGCCGAGGCATCGGCTCGCGGCTTCAAGTTGATCGGCGCCCCGGTATTCCGCGAACAGTTCGATGCCGCAGTCATCGACACCAGGCGCACGCTCGCCGACCTCAAACGGCTCACCGCCGACAACGCCATCCAGCAGCAGTCGATAGACACATTGCTGCCGGTCGTCTCACAGCGCTTCGAGTCCATGCGTCTGCTCTTCGATCCGCAGCGCTCGGATGCCGCGGCGATTGTGATGAGCGGCACGGGCATCATGGCGCGCATCGAAGAGCTGACTCGCGCCATCGATATAGAAGACCGCCGCTTGCTACAGGAACGGCGTGAGCGCGCCGCTGCGGAGGAACAAGTCACGCGGCAACTGATCCGCTACGGATCGATTGCGGTCGTGCTGCTCATCACACTGGTCGGCTGGCTGGTAACTCGCAGCATCCTGCGTCCGGTGGCGGCGTTGTCGGCCGGCGCGTCGCGAGTCGGTCGGGGTGAATATCAGCAAGCGGTGGCGGTGGCGCGCAACGACGAGCTGGGACGGCTCGCTGTGATGTTCAATCGCATGGCGGGGCAGATCGCTGCGCGCGAGCAGGCATTGTCCGAACAGGATTGGATGAACACCAGTCTGGCGCGCTTGTCACGCATGATGGAAGGCGCGCGCGATCCGGGCAAGCTGGGCGCAAAGATACTGTCCGAGCTGGCAGTCCTGCTCGGTGCGAGACAATCGCTCATCTATGTTCCCGAGAACGACAGTTCCGACAAGTTGGAGCTGCAGGCGAGCTACGCCAGCGAGAATGCGCCGAAGACCATCGTTCGCGGCCAGGGATTGATCGGTCAGTGCTTCCGCGATGCCAACGGGGTCGTGCTCGACAAAGTGCCGGAAGACTATCTGCGCATCGGCTCGGCGCTCGGCCATGCCAGTGCCGCGCAGGTCGTCGTCATGCCGGCGTGTTTCGAAGGCAAAGTCAAAGCCGTGCTGGAACTGGCCACCTTGACCAGCTTCTCTCCCGCACAACTCACGTTGCTCAGCCGATTCTGTGAGAGCTTCGGCACCGTGCTGCACGCCTTGCAGGCATCGCGCAGAACCGAGGAACTGCTGGAAGAGGCCACCGCGCTGTCGGAGAAGCTGCGCGAGCAGCAGCTCGAGCTGCAGCAGGCCAACATGGAAATGGAGCAGGTGAACGAGGAGCTGCAGCAGAGCAACGTCGAAATGGAAGAGAAGGCGACGGTGCTGCAGGAACAACGCGAAGCGCTCGAGCGCGCCCATACGGAAGTCGAAAAGGCCCGCACGGCCCTGGAAGAAAAAGTGCAGCAGCTGGCGCTCAGCTCCAAGTACAAGTCCGAGTTCCTCGCCAACATGTCGCACGAGCTGCGCACGCCGCTCAACAGTTTGCTGATCCTGTCGAAGATCCTCGCCGAGAACAACGAAGGCACGTTGACGCCCAAACAAGTCGAGCGGGCCGCCACCATCCATGGCGCGGGCAACGACTTGCTGGAGCTGATCAACGACATCCTCGACCTGGCGAAGATCGAGTCCGGCACGGTGACGGCCGATGCGGCGCCGGTGCGGATCGGTGAGATCACTCAGCAACTGCGCCAGGCGTTCGACCATGTCGCCGAGGACGCCCAGCTCAGATTCACGGTGGAGGTCGGCCCGGATGTGCCGGCGACGCTGGTGACCGATGGCCGGCGCCTGCAACAGATCCTGCGCAACCTGCTGTCGAACGCCTTCAAGTTTACTTCCAAGGGTGGAGTGACGCTCAAGATCGAGCGCGTGACTTCCGGGTGGTGCGGTCCTGTTTCCAACTTCGCCAACGCCGACGCCATCGTTGTATTCCGCGTCATCGATACGGGCATCGGCGTACCCGACGACCGTCGCGAGATCGTGTTCGAAGCCTTTCAGCAGGCGGATGCCGGAACTGCTCGCCGCTACGGCGGCACGGGACTGGGCCTGTCCATCAGTCGCGAGCTGAGCCGCTTGTTACAAGGCACGCTGACGTTGGAAAGCACGCCCGGCGTCGGCAGCACATTCTCGCTGTACCTACCCGCCGCACTGACGGTCGACGCGGCCGCCGTGAAAAGGCCCGAGCCGCCACAAGTTGCTCGCATTCCGCCCCGGGCTGCGGTGGAAGAATCGAAGCTCGTCGACAGCGATGCGCTCGGCGATGCGCCGGAGGCCGTCGACGACGATCGCTCCAACCTCGCGCCCGACGATCGCATTCTGCTGGTGATCGAGGATGACCGTAGTTTCTCTGCGGTGCTCGCCGACTTCGCGCGCGAGAAGGGATTCAAAGTAATCATCGAGCGCTCGGCACAAGACGCGATCCGCGCCGCGCGGCGCTTCAAACCGAGCGCCATCACGCTCGATCTGCTGCTCAGGGACAGCAATGGTTGGGCGGTGCTCGATCGCTTGAAGCACGACCCGGAGTTGCGGCACGTGCCGGTGCACGTGATCTCTGTGGACGATCAGCGTGAGCGCGCTCTGTTGCAAGGCGCGCTGACGTTCCTGCACAAACCCGTCACGCGCGAGATGTTGGATCGGGTGCTCGGCGAGACGCTGGCGTTGCTCGATAGTCCTACCCGCCGACTCTTGATCGTCGACGACGACAAGCGCCAGCGTGATGCAGTGGTCGAGCTGTTCAACGCCACGGATGTGGAGATCGTGGCAACGGCTACCGCGGCAGAGGCATTACAGGCGTTGGGCGAAGGTCGTTTCCACTGCATGATCGCGGATTTGATGCTGCCAGATATGAGCGGCGCCGACCTGATCGCGACCGTTCAGCGGCGGCTCGGGAAGAGCTCGCCGCCGGTTGTGATCTATACCGGCAAGCCATTGTCACGCACCGAAGAGACCGAGCTGCGCGCCGTCTCCGAGGCCATCATCATCAAGGATGCGAGCTCGCCCGAACGGCTACTCGATGAGACAGCGCTGCTGTTGCACTACCCGGCGGCGCGCTTGCCGGAGTCGCGGCAGCAATTATTGGAGCGAGCGCGCAAGGAAGATCCGGTGCTGCGCGGACGGAGCGTTCTGGTCGTGGACGACGACGTCCGCAACATCTTCGCCATCACGGCCGGGCTCGAAAGTCATCACATGCGTGTGCGCTATGCGGAGAGCGGCGCCGCTGCCATCGAGATCCTGCAGTCGCCGGAACATTTCGACGTAGTGCTGATGGACGTGATGATGCCCGAGATGGACGGCTTCGAGGCGATCCGCCGCATTCGCCGTTTCGAGCGACATGCGAACCTGCCCATCATTGTGCTCACCGCGAAGGCCATGGCGCGGGCGCGTGAGGAATGTTTGAAGTCGGGCGCGTCGGATTACCTGGCGAAGCCGGTCGATCTGGACCAGTTGCGCTCCATGCTGCGTGTGTGGCTGTACAAGCAGCGTTAGCGCAGTGAGTGCGTGCCTCGTCATGATGCCGGAGGAACAACCAACGTCGACCTTTGCCGTGATGGCGGACAATGGGCGGGGCGCCGGGCCGGACCTGCACCAGTTCCTGGACCGGTTGTTCGATCTGAGCGGGGTCGATCTGAGCGGTTATAGCAAGCGCGCCTTGCTGCGTCGCTTGCGCAGCCTGCTCAGCGGCGAGGGATTGTCGGGGCTCGGCGAGCTCTGCGAGCGCATCGGCAACGATCCGCGCTTTCTCGCGCACGTGCTCGATCGGCTGATGCTGCGGGTCACGACCATGTTTCGCGATCCGTCGTTCTTTCGTTTGTTTCGGGATCGGGTCGTGCCGCTGTTGCGGACGTATCCGTACCCCCGGCTGTGGGTAGCCGGTTGCTCCACCGGACAGGAGGCGTACTCGCTGGCGATTGTGCTGCGTGAAGAAGGCTTGTACGACCGCTGCCGGATTTACGCGACCGATCTCAACGAGGCGGTGCTCGAGAAGGCGCGCAGCGGCGTATTGCCGCTGGTCGCGCTAGATGAGTACGAGCAGAACTATCGCGCAGCCGGCGGCATCCGCGCGCTGTCCGATTACTACGTTCGAGGCGAGACGTCGGCCGTGCTCGATCCCGCCGTGCTGGATCGAATCGCCGTGTTTCGCCACGACCTGGCGCGCGACGCGTCGTTCAACGAATTTCACGTGATCTTCTGTCGCAACGTGCTGATGTATTTCGACGAGGCGTTGCGCTACCGCGTGCACCAGTTGTTCAGCGACAGCCTGGTGCGACTGGGATTTCTGGGGCTGGGCCAGAGTGAATCGCTGCACCTGAGCCGGCATGAATCGCAATATGAATTGCTGTCGCGACGCCACCGCTTGTATCGCAGGGTGGGCTGAGCGAGGTGACACGGGAGACTGCGGCGATGAGCAAAGCGGGGCACAAACCGGTTCACAGATCGAACATCCTGCTGGTCGACGACGAGCGGGCCAATCTGGACGCGCTGGAGGCGGTGCTGGAAGGTCTGGGGCAGAATCTGATCACGGCCTCGCGCGGCGAGCAGGCGCTCAAGTGCGTGCTCGAATATGACTTCGCCGTGATCCTGCTCGACGTACAGATGCCGGGCATGAGCGGCATCGAGACCGCTGCGTTGATCCGTGCGCGCGAGCGGTCGCGAGCCACACCGATCATCTTTCTCACCGGCATGATGCGCACGGCCGAGATGGTCTTCAGCGGCTATTCGGCGGGCGCGGTGGATTATCTGATGAAGCCGCTGGAGCCGGAGGTGTTGCGTGCCAAGGTTGCGGTGTTCGTCGAACTGGACAAGGCGCGTCACGAGCTCGAGCGGGAGATCGGCGAGCGCGTGCGCATTGCCGAGCAGGTCACCGAGTTGAACAGCGCACTGCGCGAGAAGAATGACGATCTGTCGGCGGCGAATGCGGATCTCGAGTCGTTCTGTCATTCGGTGTCGCACGACCTGCGCATGCCGTTGCGCCACATTCATTCGTATGTGTCGATGCTGGAAGTGTCGGCCGGCGCCAAGCTGAATTCAGAGGAGCGGCGTCATGTGCAGACGGTGCAGAAGGCGGCAATGCGCATGACACGGCTGATCGACGATCTGCTGGCGTTCTCACGTATCGGCCGCGCGGCCATGCACCGACAACGCATTCGCATGGACGAGCTGATCGACGAAACGTTCCAGGAACTGGGGCCGGAGTTGAGCAACCGTCACATCGATTGGGAGCGCCATGCCATTCCGGACACCGTGGGCGATCCGCAGCTGATGAAACAAGTGTGGATCAACCTGCTGGCGAACGCCGTCAAGTACACGCGACCGCGCGATCCTGCCAAGATCGAGATCGGCGCGGACGTGAGCGGCAACGAAGTTGTTTATTACGTCCGCGACAATGGCGTCGGCTTCAACATGCAGTATGCCGATCGTCTGTTCGGCGTGTTCCAGCGCCTGCACGCGGAGACGGATTTCGAAGGCACGGGCGTCGGCCTGGCGAACGTGCGGCGTATCGTGCAGCGTCACGGCGGACGCACGTGGGCGGAAGGCGCCGAAGGGCGCGGCGCGACGGTTTATTTCTCCATGCCCATCGCCGGCAACGCCTGAGGCGGGCACCAGCGTTGCAGCGTGCGCTCGAAGTCCGCTGCGGAGTACGGCTTGGTGATGTAGTCGTCCATGCCGGCTTCGAGACAACGGTCGCGATCCTGACTCATCGCGTTGGCGGTGAGCGCGATGATCGGCGTGTGCCGATTCTGGGCTTGCTCGCGCTCGCGAATGGCGCGCGTCGCTTCGTAGCCGTCCATCTCCGGCATCTGGCAGTCCATGAAGATGAGATCGTAGCTGCGCTGCAAAGTGCGCTCGCAGGCAATGCGGCCGTTCTCGGCAAATTCCACTTCGCAGCCGAGCTTGGCGAGCAAGCGCGTCGCGAGCATGCGATTGACGGCGTGATCTTCGACCACCAGCACACGCGGCTGTAACGAGCCTGCTACCCGCCGATCGGTCGACTCCTGCCGGGCATCCAACTTGAGCACGCGACTCGTGCCGGTCGCGTCGCTGCGCTGAGCGAAGGGCAGCGTGAACCAGAACGTCGAGCCGGCGCCGGGCTGGCTGTGCGCGCCGATCTGGCCGCCCATCAGTTCGACGAGTTGTTTGGAGATCGCCAGACCCAAGCCGGTGCCGCCGTACTTGCGCGTGGTGGACGAGTCCGCCTGCGTGAACTTGGCGAACAGGCGCGGCAGCTGTTCGGGCGTGATGCCGATGCCCGTGTCTTCGACGGCCATGCGCAGCATGCCATCGACCTCCGCGGCACGAATGGTGACACGGCCGGCATCGGTGAACTTGATCGCGTTCGAGACCAGATTCACCAGTATCTGGCGCAGGCGGCCGGCATCGCCGAGGACCACGGCAGACACGTGCGAAGGCCATTGCACCTCGACCTGCAGATGTTTCTCGGCGGCGCGAGGTTGCAACAATGCCAGCGCATCCCGAGCGACCTGCCTGGCGTCGACGCGCGCCAGCTCCAGCGAAATGCGCCCGGCTTCGATGCGGGAAAAATCCAGGATGTCGTTGATGATGGTCATCAACGCCTGCCCGGAGTCGCGGATGGTGCTGGCCATCGCCTGCTGCTCGGGCGCCAGCGAGGTTTGCAGCAACAGATCGGTGAAGCCGATGACGCCATTCATCGGCGTGCGGATCTCGTGGCTCATGGTGGCCAGGAATTCGCTCTTGGCCTTGCTGGCGTCCTCGGCGGCATTGCGCGCCTGGATCAACTCGGCTTCGGCGACTTTGAAGGAGGTGATGTCCTGGTAGGTGCCAAGCACGCCCCACACTTCGCCGCGCGCGTCGATGAGCGGCACCTTGCTGGTGGTGCGCCACTCGGTGTGACCGCCGCGAACCAGCTGGTGCACGTGGTTCAGCACCGGCTGGCGATGCTCCATCACATGCCGGTCCTGCGAGCCGTCGGGCTGCGCCCCGGCCCACGGCGCTTCCTGGTCCGTCTTGCCTTCGATGTCGTCGCTGCCCACATCGGATTTGAAGTTGCGATTCGCGCCGAGGAAGCGGCCGTCGCGATCTTTCCAGAACACCCGTTGCGGCAGCAGGTCGATGACGGTTTTCAGCAGCGCCTCGGATTGCTCCGCCTGGCGCATGGCCTGCTTCAGCTGTGAGATTTCGATGGCCGTGCCGGAGATGCGCAACGCCAGGCCGTTCTGGTCGCGCTTGTTCACCGAGCCGCGCAACAACAGCGACACCCAGTGGCCGTCCTTGTGACGCATGCGAGCCTCGCTCTCGAAGAACGGCGTCTCGCCCTGGCAATGTCGATCGATCTGGTGCAGCGTGACGGTGAGGTCGTCCGGGTGCATGGCGCTATTCCACGCGTCGCGCGGAAGGCGCACAGCTTCGTCCGGCGTATAACCGAACATCGGGCCCCAGTTGCCGTCGAATTCCACCGAGTCGCGCACCAGGTCCCAGTCCCACAGGCAGACACCGGAGCCGTCGATGGCCCGTGCATGACGCTCTTGCAGCTGAGCCAGCAGCGCTTCGGCCTGCTTGCGGGCGGTGATATCGACACACACCGAGGTGTAGCGGATCACGCGACCCGAGCGGTCGGTCGTTGGGATGATGGTGGTGTCCAGCCAGAAGTAGTCGCCGTTCTTGGCGCGGTTGCGGATCTCGCCGCGCCAGGGATGGCCGGTGGCGATGCTCCGGTACATGTCCATGAAGAACTTGCGGGGATGGTGCCCCGAGTTGATCACGTTGTGATTGCGCCCGATCAACTCCTCGCGCGAGTAGCCGCTGAGGTAACAGAACAGCTCGTTGACGTGGGTGATCCGGCCGCTGGCGTCGGTGCTCGACACGATGCTGCAACTGTTGAGCACCTCGAGCTCGCTCTCCAGCTCCCGCACGCGCCTGCGCAGCCCGCCCACGAACGGACGAGCCAATAACGAGCAGAGCATCTGCAGGGGCCGATACCAGGTCCGCGGCAGGGGCTTGCCCTGCGATTGCGTGTGCCGGCGAGACAGCGGGCCGGCACCGATGAAGGCGGACAGTGGCATACGACGACTATCGGACAGAATGTGCGATAACAGCGAGTGCCGCTGTCACATCGGCTCATTATGAATAACAGCTCCGAGCCGGGTTTAGGCAATGGCCTGATGCCCGGACGAGGGTCCCGCACGAGCAGCAAGCCGTCACTAGGGACTGACACTTATTGAGTCCGGAACACTCGTTGTCGGTTCGTGGGCGCGCTGCCGCATAATCTCGCGGGGCACTGACTGCTCAAAGGAACATTCTCGATGATCGCGATACTGGAGGCACATCGCGCCGGCTTGCTGGGACGCGCCCACTGGGCACGAAACATCGTCTCCGGCGTCGTCGTCGGTGTGGTTGCGCTACCGTTGGCCATGGCGTTCGCGATCGCCTCGGGCGCAAAGCCCGAGCAGGGGCTGTACACGGCCATCGTCGCAGGCCTGCTCGTCTCGGCCTTTGGCGGCAGCCGGCTGCAGATCGCCGGGCCCACCGGGGCGTTCATCGTCATCCTGTCGGGAGTGACTGCGGAACACGGCATCGACGGCCTGCAGATCGCGACGTTGCTGGCCGGCGTGATGCTGCTGTTGCTCGGCATCGCTCGGCTCGGCGCCATCATCAAATTCATTCCCGATCCGGTAATCCTCGGGTTCACCGCGGGCATCGCGGTTGTCATCTGGACTGGCCAATGGCGTGATTTCTTCGGGCTGCCCGCCGTGACCGGGCAGCACTTCCACGAGAAGCTCTGGCATACGTTGCAGGTGCTGCCGCAAGCACACCTTGGAACCACGGCGCTGGCGGCCGCAACGCTACTGATCGTGCTGTTCGCGCCGCGCCTGTCTTTTCTCAAGCGGATTCCCGGTCCGCTGCTCGGGCTGCTGTTCGCCACGATCGTGCAGGCGATGTTTCATATCGACGGTGTGGCGACGATCGGGTCGGCGTTCGGCGGCATCCCTCGAGGGCTGCCGACGCTGCAAATGCCGGAGATCACGGCCGACCGTGTGATCGAACTGATCGGGCCCGCGTTCACCATCGCGATGCTCGGCGCAATCGAGTCGCTGCTTTCCGCCGTGGTCGCAGATGGCATGGCAGGGACGCGTCACGATTCGAATCAGGAATTGATCGGACAGGGCATCGCGAATATGGCGGCGCCGTTGTTCGGCGGTTTCGCCGCGACCGGCGCGCTCGCAAGAACAGCGACGAACGTGCGCAATGGCGGCTCCAGCCCGCTTGCGGGCGTCGTGCACGCGCTGACGCTGGTGCTCATCGTGCTCGCACTCGCGCCCCTGGCTGTGCACATTCCATTGGCGGCGCTTGCGGCCATCCTGTTCGTCGTGGCCTGGAACATGAGCGAAGCCGGCCACGTCATCAAAATGATTCGACGGGCGCCGATGGCCGACGTTGTGGTGCTGGTGCTGACCTTCGCTCTCACGGTGTTCGTGGATCTGGTGGTCGCGGTCAACATCGGTGTGATCGTCGCGGTCCTGCATTTCCTGCGCCGGATGGCGAGCAGCGTCGAGGTGCAACACCAAACTCACCAGGACTTGAGCCGCGAGTTCGCGCATCGAGGGCTGACCTTTCCGCCCGGCATACTGGCCTTCGCCGTGGAGGGACCGTTCTTTTTCGGCGCCGTCGAGAATTTCGAGCGGGCGCTGGCGGCCACCCGCACCGATCCGGAAGTGTTGATCATCCGCTTGCGATGGGTGCCGTTCATGGACATCACCGGCCTGCAGACGCTGGAGGAAGTCATCCGCGATCTGCAGCGTCGTAAAGTGCGTGTGATGCTGACCGGAGCGAATGAGCGCGTCGCCGGCAAGCTGCGCCGCGCCGGCGTCGTCGATCTGATCGGCGCCGAGAACTTCTGTGAGAATCTGGAGCAGGCGCTGGCGCGGTTGAACTCTGTGCCGGCTCAGTGATGATGCACGTGGCCGGACACCGGTATCGACACCCAGATCATCCAGGCTCCAAACAATAGCAACAGCGCACCGCTCGCGAACCGCGGCCATCGGCTCTTGAGGAAGCCTTGCACCTGCGAAGCGAGCACACTGCTCGTCAGCATGGAAGGCAGGGTGCCGAGGCCGAACGCGAACAGAATCGCTGCTCCATTCAGCGCATGCCCGCCGAGCGCGGCAAACAACAACATCGAATAGACCAGGCCGCACGGCAGCCAGCCCCATAGAAAGCCGAACGCGAGCGCTTGAGTGTGGCCGGTCAATCTGCCGGCGCCGAGCGTGAACGGTTGCAGCCGACGCCAGAATTTCGCCCCGAACGTTTCCAGCCATCGCAACGGATTCCAGGGCGACAGGATGCGCAGGGCGATCAGCATCAACAGCGCGCCGCTGGCGATGCGTAACGCCGCTCCAATGCGCGCGAGGTCCAGCACTGCTTGCAGTGTCGCGCCGATCAAACCGCAGATCGCGCCCGCCATCGCATATCCGCTGAGACGACCGACATGGTAGGAGAGAGCATTGCCTAACGCCGCACTGGGACTCGCCGCAGTCACGCGCGAGCGCATGCCCAGAGCGCCTGCCAGCCCTCCGCACATGGCGAAGCAATGAGCGCTGCCGGCAACACCGGCGACGAATGCAGCGGACAGACCGATGGCGGCGCTGGCGTCAGCCATCGCCAGGCCGTTCATCGGTTGGCGGCTCGTCTCGCAGGGCGTCCCAGCCCGGCGATTCGAGATCGTCGAACTGCCCGGCGTTCACCGCCCAGAAGAAGCCCCAGCCCGCGAAGATCACCAACGCCAGGCTCAAGGGAATCAGAACGAGCAAAATGCTCATGCCGGCGTCTCCCGCAGATTGGCGGACGTAACAACCGATGGCGCAGCGGTGCGTCGAGTCGCGCGCGGCAGCAGCCGAGTGGAGTTCAACATGACCGCCACGGAGCTGAGCGACATACCCAGCGCTGCGAGCCAGGGTGGAATGAAACCCAGCGCTGCCAGCGGGATCGAGCCCAGATTGTAGATTGCCGCCCACAGCAGATTCTGTTTCGCGATCCGCAGTGTGCGTCGCGCGAGTAGCACGGCATCGGGAAGGGCTGCCAGATTGTCGCTGACCAGAACGATCCCGGCACTGGCGTGCGCCAACGCCGCGCCGCGCCCCATGGCAATGGAAACATCCGCTGCACCCAGCACCGGCGCATCGTTGACACCGTCGCCTATCACGGCAACGCGCTTGCCTGCCTTCTGAAGGCCGAGCACGTGGCTGAGTTTCTGTTTCGCCGAGTAGCGGGCAAAGTGCCCGGTGATGCCGCATTGGCGAGCCACGGCCTGTACGGCTTCGTGCCCGTCGCCACTCAGGATCTGAGGTTCGACGTTCAACGAGCGAAGCTGACTTACCGCGCTCGCTGCAGCTGGACGCAGCGAGTCGGTGAGCTCGAACCATGCAAGCGCGCGGTGCTCGTCGCCGAGCATGATGACGCTACCCATCGATTCCACCGGTGAGCCATCAATTGCACCGCGGGATGTGTCATGGCCTAGCCGTTGCTGGAAAGCTTGCTGTTCGGAGCGTAACTCGGCGACGAAGTCCGGCGTGCCGATGCGATACAAGCGGCCGTCGATTCGCCCTTGCACGCCGCGACCGGCAATCGTTTGCATGTCCTCGACGGTCGCTTGCTCGAGATGAGGCGCAAACGCGCGAGCCATGGGGTGTTCGGACGCTTGTTCGAGCAACGCTGCAATGTACAGGCAGCGCTGTTCGGTGAGACCGGCGAGCGAGACGCATCTGGCGATCTGCAGTTCGCCTCGCGTCAGCGTGCCGGTCTTGTCGAAGACGATATGGTCCACTTTGGCCAGGCTCTCGAGCGCATCGGGATCGGTCAGCAAAATGCCATGGCGTCCAAGCCTCGCCGTCGCTGAAGCGAGCGCCGCCGGCATCGCAATGGCGAAAGCGCACGGACAGGCGACGACCAGCACCGCCAATGTCGCTGCGAATGCTTGTGACGGATCGATCGCCAGCCATGCAGCGCAGGTCAGTCCGGCCCCCATCAGCACGTAGCCGAGAAACCTGGCGGCCGCCGAGTCTGCATTGCGCGCCAGAGCCGGCTTGTATGTTTGGGCTCGGTGCATGAGCGCGACGATGTGAGATAGCGCTGTGTCCGTGCCCAGAGCGGTGACTGCGATGCTGACCGGACCGCCGACATTGATCGTGCCCGCGACCACTCGTTGGCCAACCTTCCGATGCACCGGCAAGGATTCGCCCGTGAGCATGGCTTCGTCGATGTGCGCATCGGCATCGAGCAACTGCCCGTCGGCTGGCAACACCTCGCCCCGACGCACCTGGATCACGTCGTCGAGCGCCAGCGAAGTCACAGGCACGTCTTCGATGCCGTCCGAGCCGATTCGGTGGGCAATGGCTGGCAACTGCCTGGCCAACGCATCGGTGACGCCCGCCGTGTGCTGACGAACGCTCATTTGCACGAAGCGTCCCAGCGTCAGGAAGAAGATGAACATCGTGACCGAGTCGAAGTAGACCTCGCCGCCGGCGCCTCTGAACGTGTTCCAGACGCTGGCGCCATAGGCGAGCAGCAATGCGATGCTCACGGGTACGTCCATGCCGATGGAACGGCTCCGCAAGCTGTTCCATGCGCTCAACAGAATCGGTGCGCCGGCATAGAACATGACGGGTGTCGCGACCAGCAAGCTGACCGTGCGGAAGTAGCTGAGCAGTCGCGGCTCCATGATTTCGTGCGCCAACTCGGCCGAATAGACCGCGACCGCGAACATCATCACCTGCATCATGCCGAAGCCCGCGACGGCCAGGCGCTTCAGGCTGTCGCGTCGCTCTTCGCGCAGCGCGCGTGTGACGGTTTCGTCTGTGACCGGATGCGGCACATAGCCCAGCTGCGCGATGGTGCGCATGATCTCGGCCAGGTTCAGCTGGGTACTGTCCCAGATTACGCTGGCGCGGCCGGTCGCTGCATTGACACTCACATCGAGTACACTGGCGCGCCGCCGTAACGAGTGATCGATCAGCCAACTGCACGCCGAGCAGCGCAGTCCTTCGATGAGCAGCGTGACCGAAGTTTGTCGTTCCGACGTCAGGGTGAACTGGGCCGCGAACTGCGGGTCGGCGTAGACGCGCCACTTGTCGTGCTGACTGCTCTCGCTGGGTCTAACGGAGCTGCCGTCGCGATAGCGATAGAAATCACCCAAGCCAGTGCCGGCGATCAGCTCCGCAACTGCCTGGCAGCCACTGCAGCACACCGGCTGGTCGCGTTGCTCGATGCGAGCAGTCAGCGTCGATCCGCGCAATGGCTCGCCGCAGTGGAAACAAACGCTCATCGGGCCGCCGGTGCGATGAATCTCGCCTTGGATCGTGCTTCGATGGCGCCGTCGTCGGAGCGAGCCACGATCTGAATGTCCCGGCCGCCGCTGATCGCGCTGCTCGGCGCACGAATGCGGACGGCTGTGCTCACGACTTCACCGGCGCCGACACGTTGCAGTTCGCGATCGATATCCACGCTGATGCCGTCGATGCCTCGAGCGGTGACGCGTAATGCGTGCTCGCGCGTGTCTTTGTTGATGAAACGGATCGTGTAGACGTTTTCGATCAGGCCGCCCTCGATGGGGCGATACAAGGCGTTGCGGTCGCGGAGCACGTCGACTTCGACCAGATGACGGTTCGCAACGGCGACAGCGAAGCCGACGATCAGCGCTAGCAGCACCGAGCCGTAGATGAGCGTGCGCGGCCGGACGACCCGAGTGGGTTTGTTGTCCAGGGCGTTCTGCGTCGTGTATCGAACCAGCCCACGCGGGTAGTTCATCTTGTCCATCACGCTATCGCAGGCGTCGATGCAGGCGGCGCAGGCGATGCACTCCATTTGCAGGCCCTGGCGAATGTCGATGCCGGTCGGGCATGCTTGCACGCACAGCGTGCAATCGATGCAGTCGCCCAGTCCTTTGCTTTTGGGCTCGATGCCTCGTGCCCGAGAGCCGCGCGGATCGCCGCGCTTGGCGTCATAAGAGATCACCAGGGTATTTCTATCGAACATTGCGCCTTGGAAGCGCGCATACGGGCACATGTATTTGCAGACCTGTTCCCGCATGTAGCCAGCGTTGCCGTATGTGGCGAAGCCGTAGAACACAATCCAGAACAGTTCCCAGCCGCCGAGCGTCGCGGTCAACACCCAATCGGTGAGCACGCGCACCGGCGTGAAGTAGCCGACGAAGGTGTAGCCGGTGTAGAGCGCGAACGAGATCCACAGCAATTGCTTGCCGGTCTTGCGAGCGACCTTGTTCAAGGACCATCCAGCCTGGTCCAGGCGCATGCGCTGCTGCCGATTGCCCTCGGTCCAACGCTCCATCCAGACGAAGATCTCCGTCCAGACGGTTTGCGGACAGGCGTAGCCGCACCACAAGCGGCCGGCCAGTGCGGTGAAAAAGAACAAAGACAGGGCGGCAATGATCAGCAGCCAGCTCAGCAGGAAGAAATCCTGTGGAAAGAACGTCAGCCCGAAGATATAGAACTTGCGCGCCGGCAGATCGAACAGGACGGCTTGACGCCCCTCCCATTGCAGCCAGGGCAGTGCGTAGAACAGGCCGAGCAACGCGACCGTGGCGGCCACGCGCAGCCGGTTGAAGCGTCCCTCGACTTCGCGCGGATAGACCTTCTGATGAGCAACATAAAGGCTGCCGTCATTGTTGACCGGCGGCTGCAGGGGGCGGGCGGCGTTCATCGATGTTCCCGGTCCGCCGCGCCGCTACGTGTCTCGATCAGATAGGCTGTGAGAAAGCTGGCGATGGCGGACATCATCCAGAAAAAGAAAAAGCCGACGGTGTAGCCGGCGCGACGGTCCGCCAGCCATGCCGGCGGCGCGACATCATCCACGAGCAGCTGCGGGTCGAAACAAGCGAAGAACAACAGCGTGGCAACACACGCCGCAAGGAACGAGGCCCACAGCAGCACACCCAAGTCTTCCAGGAAGTGCGGCCAGCGGGACGCTGAAGTCGTCTGCTCAGTTTGCGGCATGCACCTGCGCCTCGTTGAGGCTGAGCACATAGGCGGCGAGCAGTTTCACTTTGGTGTCGCCGAGCAGACCCTGGTGCGCGGGCATCTGGTTGTCGCGACCGTTGGTAATGGTCGCTCGCACGGTGTCGAAGTCGCCGCCGTGCAGCCAGATGTTGTCGGTGAGATTCGGCGCACCCAGCATGGCATTACCCTTCGCGTCTGCGCCATGACAGCCGACGCACAACGTTGCGAACCGTTGTTCGCCGGCCGCCACCCAATCGGCCGGCGCCTTGCCGCCGCTCAAACTGACGACATAGGAAGCAACTTCGTTGACGCCTTGATCGCCGAGCGCTCCGCCCAGTGCGGGCATCATGCCGTGACGGCCTTGCGCAATCGTTTCCAGCAGGCGTTGCTCGTCGCCGCCCCACAGCCAATCCTTGTCCGTGAGGTTGGGAAAGCCTTTGGCGCCACGCGCATCCGACCCATGGCAGCCGGCGCAGTTCGCGCTGTACAGATTCTTGGCAGTCGCCATCGCGTTGCCGTTGCCGGCCAGTTCGATGAGCGAACGATCCTGTAACGAAGCGAGGCGCTCTTCGAAGTTCGCGCGCTGGCGTGCGACCTGTGCTTCGTACTGGCCGACCGAGCTCCATTTCGACGTGCCGGCAAAATTGCCCATGCCCGGATAGAACGTGAGATAGCCGGCGCCGAAGATCACGGTGATGATGAACAGGCCCAGCCACCAGCGCGGCAGCGGATTGTTCAACTCTTCCAGATCGCCGTCCCAAACATGGCCGGTCTTGCCCGAGCCTTCCGCGGATTTCTGATCCGATGTGTCCGCTGCCGGCACGCGCGTGCGAGCGGTCCACCACATCAGCCACAGGCACGCGACGATGTTGATCGCAGTGAAGACGATGATGAAAACACTGGCGGGCTGGCGAATCATCGCGGCTGTTCCTGAGTCGGGTCGTGGTCTTCGAGCGGCAGGCGCGCCATGCGGTCGAAGTCGTGCTTGCGGTTCTTGTTCCAGGCCCATGCCCACAAGGTCATGAACGCTAGAAACAGAATCAGCGTCAGCAGGCCGCGCACCAGGCCCACGTTCAGTTCGATGCTCATTGTTGACCCTTCGCAGAACCATCGGCGGCCTTGGGCTCGCCGTAGAATTTCAAACCTTGCATGTAGGCGATCAGTGCTTCCATCTCACTGCGGTTACGCACGGCTTCCGGCGCGTCCGCAATTTCCTGTGCCGTGTACGGCACGCCGATCTTCTGCAGCGCCTGCATCTTCGCTTGGGTCGCCGCGGGATCGATCGTGCGCTCGGCGAGCCACGGAAAGCCCGGCATGTTCGATTCGGGCACCACGTCGCGAGGATTCATCAGATGGATACGATGCCACTCATCGGTGTAGCGACCGCCGACGCGCGCGAGATCCGGGCCGGTGCGCTTGGAGCCGAACTGGAACGGGTGGTCGTAAACCGCTTCACCGGCAATCGAGTAATGGCCGTAGCGCTCGGTCTCGGCCGGCAACGGCCGAACCATCTGCGAATGACAGTTGTAACAACCTTCGCGCACGTACACATCGCGTCCTTCCAGCGCGAGCGCGGAGTAGGGCTTGATGCCGGGCGAGGGCTCCACCACCGAGCTTTGCATGTAGAGCGGCGCGATCTCCACCAGGCCGCCGATGCTGATCACCACCGCGATCAGCGCGCCCATCCAGGCAATCTTCTTTTCGAGGATTTCGTGTTTCATGATGACGATCAATGACTGGTGGCGGGAGCGAGCACGGGCACGTCGACCGGCTGGGTGTCACGCACGGTGCGCCACACGTTGTAAGCCATGATCACCATGCCGCTCAGGAACATCAGGCCGCCGAGCAGTCGGATGCCGTAGTACGGATACGTTGCTTTGAGCGATTCGACGAACGTATAGGTCAGCGTGCCGTCGCTGTTCACCGCGCGCCACATCAGGCCCTGCATTACGCCGGCAATCCACATCGATGTGACGTACAGCACGATGCCAATGGTGGCCACCCAGAAGTGCGCGTCCATGAGCTTGACGCTCCACATCTGCTGCTTGCCGAACACTCGCGGGATCATTTGATACATCGCGGCGATGGTGATGAAGGCGACCCAGCCGAGCGCGCCCGCGTGCACGTGACCGATGGTCCAATCGGTGTAGTGCGACAGCGCGTTCACCGTCTTGATGGACATGAGCGGGCCTTCGAACGTCGCCATGCCGTAGAAGGACAGCGACACGACCAGGAACTTCAGGATGGGATCGGTGCGCAGCCGGTGCCATACGCCCGACATGGTCATCAGGCCGTTGATCATGCCGCCCCACGACGGCGCCAGCAGGATCAGCGAGAACACCATGCCCAAGGACTGCGCCCAGTCGGGCAGAGAGGTGTAGTGCAGGTGATGCGGACCCGCCCACATGTAGATGGAGATCAGCGCCCAGAAGTGCACGATGGACAGCCGATAGGAATAAATCGGCTTGCCGGCCTGCTTGGGCACGACGTAGTACATCATGCCGAGGAAGCCGGCAGTCAGGAAGAAGCCCACCGCGTTATGGCCGTACCACCACTGCACCATGGCGTCGACGACGCCGGAATAGATCACGTATGACTTGGTCGGCGAGACCGGGATGGCGAGGTTGTTGACGATGTGCAGGACCGCGATGGTGATGATGTACGAGGCGAAGAACCAATTCGCCACGTAGATGTGTTTCACCTTGCGTTTGACGATAGTGCCGAAGAACACCACGCCGTATGCGATCCACACTGCGGCGATCAGCAGATCGATCGGCCATTCGAGCTCGGCGTATTCCTTGCTCTGAGTCATGCCCAGCGGCAGCGTGATGGCGGCGGCCACGATCACCACCTGCCAGCCCCAGAACGTGAACGCGGCGAGACGATCGGAGAACAAGCGTGCGTGACAGGTCCGCTGCACGACGTAATAAGAAGTCGCGAACAGGGCGCAGCCTGCGAACGCGAAGATCACTGCATTCGTGTGTAGAGGGCGCAGACGACTATACGTGAGCCAGGGAATGTCGAAGTTCAGCGCCGGCCACAACAGCTGCGCGGCGATGAACGCACCAACCGCCATGCCGACGATGCCCCAGACGACAGTCATGATCGCGAACTGGCGAACGACTTTGTCGTTGTACGTGGCGCGCGCCTCGGTGCCGGCGTATGGAAGCGCGGCGCTGGCGGGCAAAACATTGGCGGACATCTAAAGCCTCTTAGAGAGTTTCAATCGGCGCAGCAAAGGTACCGCGCAGCGCCTTTTTTCTAATTACGGAGAGCCCGAGAGAGACTGCGCACCACCCCTGAGTGGTAACGCTGAGTGCGGCCCGAGATGTCGACTGCGTCTCGCTTTCGACGCGGTGGCTGCGTCGCTGACGATCACGCCCTTCGCATCACGCGAAGACGGCGCGAATGTTCAGGGTTTGCCTGATGCGATCAGATGACCTTGGAGAACTGCGTGCCGGCTGCGCGCGGCAGATAAGCATCGAACACCATCGCGATGGTTCTCAGCAGCGAACGGCCTCGTTCGGTGACGTGGATGGCGTCGGCGTCGCTGGTTATCAGTCCGTCGCCCGCCAATGCGTTCAGCGCGACCAGCTCATTGGCAAAGTAGGTGCTGAACTCGAGCGCATAGCGACTTTCGATCTCGCGCATGCAAAGCTCGCCCTTGCACATGAGCCGCTGAATGACTTCACGACGCAATACATCGTCCATGCTGAGCATGATCCCGCGGTCCACCGGCAGCCGCCCTTGGTCGAGTGCCGCGTAGTAGCCGGACAAGTCCTTACGGTTTTGGGAGTAAGAGTTGCCCACCGCACCGATGGCGCTCACGCCCAAGCCGATCAGGTCGCAGTCGCCGTGCGTCGAATAGCCCTGGAAGTTGCGATGCAGGCTGCCGTCGCGCATCGCGCGGGCCAGATCGTCATCGGGCAGGGCGAAATGATCCATGCCGATATACACATATCCGGCTTCGGTGAGTCGTTCGACGGTGAGTGCGAGCAGCTGCAGGCGTGTTTCCGCATCGGGCAGCTGGTCGGCTCGTATGGCTCGCTGTGCTTTGAAGAGACGGGGCATGTGCGCGTAACCGTAGGCCGCGATGCGGTCGGGGCGCATCCGGACGACTGTGTCGAGCGTCGCGCCAAAACTTGCGACGGTTTGTAGCGGCAAGCCGTAGATGAGATCGAAGCTCACGGAGCGATATTTCAGCTCGCGGGCTTGCACCACACATTCCGCGATGTGCTCGGCGCTCTGCAGCCGATTTACCGCTCGTTGCACCCGTGGATCGAAATCCTGAACGCCGAGGCTGAGCCGGTTGAAGCCGAGCTTCGCCAGCTCCGTCAGCGTGGTCGCTTGGAGCGTGCGCGGATCGATCTCGATGGAAAATTCCCGCTGCTCGGAGCGGTCGATACTGAAGTGCCTGCCCAATTGCTCGAACAGTGCACCGAGTTGCCCCAGGGTCAGATAAGTCGGCGTGCCGCCGCCGAAGTGCAGCTGCCTGACATTGCGCCGCCGTTCGAACAGGGCGCTCTGCAATTCGATCTCACGCTGCAAACGTTGCAGATACTGCTCGGCGTGCACCGGATCCCTGGTGATGATCTTGTTACAGCCGCAGTAGAAGCAAGGCTTCGCACAAAACGGCACGTGCACATATATCGACAGGGGCGGCGGCGAGCCGGCGTTACTCAATAAGGCGGCGCGACGGTAGCTTTGCTCGTCGAAACCGGGATGAAACTGAACTGCCGTCGGGTAGGACGTGTAGCGAGGTCCATGGCAGTCATAGCGACGGATCAATGTGGCGTCGAGTTTCATTCGCGGCCTTGTGGCGGAGGAGCCTGGACGGACCGAAGCGGCCCGGCCTATGGCGGCTATAGTTATAGAGAGGCCGCTTCCGCGGCGCGCTCCGGACCTCCACGCAAGGCGTGCGGGATAGTCCGGAACGGCTACAGGCTGTAATCCTTGCCGGCATTTGGCTGGGAGTGACATCAATTCCCGACAGACTCTTGCATCGAATAGAAAAATTCCCAATATAAAGGTCGGCGACTGCCAGCGGGGGCGGAGACAACAATGCAAACCTCTCAAGAGCGGCCTATGACGACGTTCCGTGTGGCGGACAACGCGCCACCCGGTCCAGCGCGCCAGGACTCCTCTTCCCACGCCGAACCCGCACCGCACCTGCTTTCCCTCGAAAGCCGCATGCTGCGCGCTTTGCTACATGCGTTCGGCGATCCGCCGGTTCAGCTGGCGCTCTGGAATGGCGAGCGCGTCGGCCCACCCGAGGCGGTGGCGACCCTGCACATTCCGGATCGAGCCACCTTGATGCGCCTGTGCCGGGATCCCGATCTGCAGTTCGGCGAGCTGTACAGCATCGGCAAAATCCAGGTCGAGGGCGATATCGGCCGGCTCATCGAGGTGTTGTATCAGGGGTCGGCGAACCCGGGCCGCAACTCCATCTCGGCGCTGCGGCGCGTGGGGCAATGGTTGCACCGGCGGCCGTCCAACACGTTGCACGGCTCGCGCGAAAATATTCATCATCACTACGACATCGGTAACGAGTTCTATTCCCTGTGGCTGGGCTCGACCATGGCGTACACCTGCGCATACTTCCCGACGCCGGATGCCACCCTGGACCAGGCGCAGAACGCCAAGATGGAGCACGTGTGCCGCAAGTTGCAACTGCGTCCGGGGCAGACCGTCGCCGAAGCCGGTTGTGGCTGGGGCGGGCTCGCGTTGTATATGGCGCGCCATCATGGCGTGAAAGTCAGGGCGTTCAATATCTCGCGAGAGCAAATCGCATTTGCTCGGGGGCGCGCCAAGGCCGAGGGGCTGGAAAACAACGTCGAGTTCGTCGAGGACGACTATAGAAACATCCGCGGACAGTACGACGCGTTTGTTTCGGTGGGCATGCTCGAGCACGTCGGCGTCGAGAACTATCCGGGGCTGGGAGAGGTCATCCGCGGCTGCCTGAAGCCGGACGGGCTGGGTCTGATTCACACCATTGGCCGCAACCGCTGGAAGCCCATGCACCGCTGGATCGATCGACGCATCTTCCCGGGCGCGAATCCGCCGTCGCTCAAGCAGATGATGGAAATCTTCGAGGACGCGGAGTTTTCGGTGCTCGACGTGGAGAATCTGCGGCTGCACTACGCCAAGACGCTCGACTGGTGGTGGCGGCTGTACGAGGAATCGCGCGACAAGGTAGCGCGCATGTTCGATGAGGATTTCGTGAGGATGTGGCGCCTGTATCTCGCCGGTTCACGCGCCGCGTTCGTAACCGGTGAAATGCAGCTGTTCCAGGTGGTGTTCTCGGCCGGCGCCAACAACAAGATTCCGCTGACGCGTGAGCACCTGTATCACCCATGAGCGCCGACACCTGTGATGTCTTGATCGTCGGGGGTGGCCCGGCCGGATCCACTTGCGCGCGCACACTGCGGCGCGCCGGGCTGGACGTGCTCATCATGGACAAGAGCGTGTTCCCACGGGACAAAGTGTGCGCCGGGTGGATCACGCCGCAGGTCGTGCAGGAACTCGATCTGGATGTCGAGGACTATCGGCAAGGCCGAGTCCTGCAGCCTATCAATTCATTCATCACCGGCATGGGCGAGCGAGCCAATGCAGCGGTGAATTACCACAAGGTCGTGAGCTACGGCATCCGCCGCTGCGAGTTCGATCATTACTTGTTGGAGCACAGCGGTGCGCGATTGCGCCTGGGCGAAGCTTGGCAGTCGATGCAGCGGCAGGGCGATCGCTGGCTGGTCAATGGCGAGATTTCTGCGCCGTTGGTCATTGGCGCCGGCGGACACTTCTGTCCCGTCGCACGTTTCCTCGGTGCGCACCTCGGCAAGGAAGAGCGCGCCATCAGCGCGCAGGAAATCGAGTTCGAGCTGAATGAATCGCAGGCCGCGCAATGTTCGGTCACCGGCGAGCGGCCCGAGCTGTATTTCTGCGATGACCTGAAGGGCTACGGCTGGTGTTTCCGCAAAGGCAACTATCTCAACGTGGGCCTGGGTCGCGAAGGAAACCATCGGCTCGCCGAGCACGTGCAAACATTTGCCCGTTCACTGGCCGCGCAAGGCAGGATTCCGGCGGATCTGCCCGGTAAGTTCAAGGGTCACGCCTATTTGTTATACGCGCACGGCAACCGGCCTGTGATTGCCGATGGCGTGATGATCATCGGCGACGCCGCCGGCCTTGCCTATACACAAAGCGGTGAGGGCATCCGGCCGGCGATCGAGTCGGGCTTGATGGCTGCGGCCAACGCGTTGGCCCTGAATCGCGATTATCGTCGCGAGCGCTTGTCGCATTACGAGGCCGCTCTGCGGTCCCGCTTCGGCGAGCGTGGCGAAGCGCCTGCGCTGGCGATGCTCCCCTCGAAGTTACGTCTCGGGCTCGCGCGTGCGCTGATGCAAACTCAGTGGTTCGCACGCAATGTCGTGCTCGACCGCTGGTTCCTGCACGCACAGTTGCCGGCGCTCTATTCGTAACCCGCGCTGAGCACATGCCCGGCTGCCGAAGCGCAGGGACCCGCAGGATCGGCTTATCGCACCGACCACTGCCAGTCGCGGACCTCTGGCATATCTTCTCCATGTCGGCGCACGTACTCGCGATGCTCGATGAGTTTGTCCCGTAGCCGCTGACGCAGGTGGCCGGCTTGCGCGCCGAGTGAGGGCACCAGATCGATGGCGGCCTCCGCGAGATGGAAGCGGTCGAGATCGTTCAGCACCGTCATATCGAACGGCGTCGTGGTCGTGCCTTCCTCTTTGTAGCCTCGCACGTGCAGGTTGTCATGGCCGGCGCGTCGATAGGTGAGGCGATGGATCAGCCAGGGATAGCCATGGAACGCGAACAGGATGGGCTTGTCCTTGGTGAACATGGCGTCGAATTCCTTGTCGCTCATGCCGTGCGGATGCTCGCTCTCGGGCTGCAGCGTCATCAGGTCGACAACGTTCACGACGCGGATCTTCAACGATGGCAGCCATGCGCGCAGCAGCGATACCGCGGCCAATGTTTCCAATGTCGGGACATCGCCGGCGCACGCCATGACGATATCCGGCGATCCGTCCTGATCGTTGCTGGCCCAGTCCCAGATGCCGGCGCCGGCGCTGCAATGTTTGATGGCTGCATCCATCGACAGCCACTGAAACTGCGGCTGCTTGCCCGCGACGATGACGTTCACGTAGTTGCGACTGCGCAGACAATGGTCCGTGACGCTCAACAATGTGTTGGCGTCCGGCGGCAGATACACGCGCACGACCTCGGGCTTCTTGTTCACGACATGATCTATGAAGCCGGGATCCTGATGGCTGAATCCGTTGTGATCCTGGCGCCACACGTGCGAGGTCAGCAGATAGTTGAGCGAGGCGATGGAGCGCCGCCAGGGAATGTGACGGCAGGTTTTCAGCCACTTGGCGTGCTGATTGAACATCGAATCGACGATGTGCACGAACGCCTCGTAGCAGCTGAAGAAGCCGTGCCGCCCGGTCAACAAATAGCCTTCGAGCCAGCCCTGGCATTGGTGCTCGCTCAACATCTCCATGACGCGACCGTCGCTGGCGACTTTGGTGTCCGAAGGCAGGATCTCGGCGGCGAGCATGCGCGATGTGACTTCCAGTACGTTGTCCCAGCGGTTCGATGTGAACTCGTCCGGCGCGAACAGACGGAAGTTCGCCGACTGCATGTTCATCTTCATCACGTCGCGAAGGAAGGTGCCTTGGAAGCGCGTTGCTTCAGCGATCCGCGAGCCGGGCGAGGGCAGCTCGACGGCATATTCGCGGAAGTCGGGAAGACGCAGGTCGCGAAGTAGAATCCCGCCGTTCGCATGCGGGTTGTCGCCCATGCGGCGCTTGCCGACCGGCGCCAGCTCGCGCAACGTCGGCTGCAAGCTACCCTCGGTAGTAAACAACTCCTCAGGCTTGTAGCTGCGCATCCAGGTTTCGAGCTGCTGCAGGTGATCTTTCTTGTCGGCAAGGCCGGAGAGCGGCACCTGATGCGAGCGCCAGCTGTTCTCCACCGGCACGCCGTCCACTTCCTCCGGGCCGGTCCAGCCCTTGGGGGTGTGCAGTACGAGCATGGGCCAGCGCGGTCGTTGTTTGAAACCGTTCTTGCGCGCGTCCGCTTGGATCGCGCGGATGCGCTCGATCATCCGATCCATCGTTTGCGCCATGGCGAGATGAGTCGCCGGTATGGAGTCGGCGGCGTCGATGAAGAACGGCTCGTAGCCGTAGCCTTGCATCAGCTGGGCCAGTTCTTCGCGCGGAATACGGGCGAGCACCGTCGGGCCGGCGATCTTGTAACCGTTCAGGTGCAGGATGGGCAGCACCGCGCCGTCGCGCACGGGATTCAGAAACTTGTTCGAGTGCCAGCTGGTCGCGAGCGGGCCGGTCTCGGCTTCGCCATCGCCGATGACACAGGCCACAATGAGATCGGGATTGTCGAACACCGCACCGGTGGCGTGCGACAACGCGTAGCCCAGCTCGCCGCCTTCGTGAATCGAGCCCGGCGTTTCCGGCGCGACGTGACTGGGAATGCCGCCGGGAAACGAAAACTGCTTGAACAGCCGGCGCAGTCCTTCCTTGTCCTCTGAGACATTCGGGTAGTACTCGCTGTACGTGCCTTCGAGATAAACGTTGGCGACCAGCGCCGGCCCGCCGTGCCCCGGGCCGGCCACATACAGCACGTCCAGGTCGTACTTACGGATGACGCGGTTCAGATGCGCGTACACGAAGTTGAGTCCGGGCGTCGTACCCCAGTGGCCCAGCAGGCGCGGCTTGATGTGCGACAGCTGCAGCGACTCTTCGAGCAGCGGGTTGTCCATCAGATAGATCTGACCCACCGCGAGATAGTTGGCGGCGCGCCAGTAGGCATCGAGCCGGGTCAGATATTCAGGACTGAGCGTGGGATCGGCTGACATGGCGGCTCCTCGGAAGGCGGTTGGCCGTTAGCAGTTGGAGGTTGTAGAGAGCGCTCGTTCTTGCTAACCGCCGATCTCTAACCTCTAGCCGCCACTCAAGGTTTCACCATTGAGGGTCAGGTGCATCTTCACCAGGTGCGCGACCGAGCGCGCCTGCATTTTTTCCATGACGTTGGCGCGGTGAATCTCGACGGTGCGCTCGCTCAGCCCCAGGTCGATCGCAATCACTTTGTTGGCGCGGCCATCGACGACCAGCGCCATCACTTCACGCTCGCGGGGCGTGAGCGACTCGCTGCGACGCTTGAGATCGGCGTGCCGCTCGACGGTCTCGCGGTTCTCGGCATCCTGCTTCAGCGCGCCGTTGATGCGGTCGAGCAGGTCCTGGTCGCGGAAGGGCTTCTGTAGAAAATCAAATGCGCCATCTTTCATGGCTTGCACCGCCATTGGAATGTCGCCGTGGCCGGTGATCAGGATGACGGGCAGCATCGAACCGCTGCGGTTGAGCTGCTGCTGCACTTCCAGTCCGCTCATTTCGGGCATGCGCACGTCCAGCACCAGGCAGCCGGGCTGATTCGGATCGAGCTTTTGCAGAAATTCGGCAGCCCGCTCGAAGGTAACGGCGTTGTAGCCGACGGTCGACATGAGCACGCTCAGCGCGCGGCGCATGCCGTCGTCGTCATCGACGATGTAGATCGTGGGTTTTTTGCGAGGCGTGGTCTTGTTGGCCGTCATAGCTATCAAACTGCCGCTGGCAATCTGAACCAGAACCTGGCGCCCCCGCCCTCGACATCGTCGCAGCCGATCGCGCCTTCGTGCGCTTCGACAATAGCGCGGCTGGATGCCAGGCCCAGGCCCGTGCCCTGATCCTTGGTGGTGAAAAACGGACGAAACAATTGTGCACGAACCTCGGTCGACAAGCCCATGCCATTATCGATGACGGCAGTCGTCACCGCGTAACGATCCCCTGTGACTGCGATACGGACGCGCGCCGGCCGCTGGTCGGGACGGGGCGCTTCGAGTGAATTCTGCACCAGCGTGTAAAGCACGTGCTGAATGCGCAGCCGGTCGACCGAAACGGCCGGTAACGCGTCATCGATCGCCACTTCCACGTGCACGCCAGCGCGATTCGCCAAAAGCTCCAGCACGGGCAGCAACTCAGCGATCACGTCGGGCATGGCGCAATCGACCCGCGCCACGGCCACGTCATTGAACAATTTGCGAATGCGACGGATGCCCTGTCCCGCATTGAGCGCTTCATTGCTGATGTGACGCAGGACGTCCAACGCTTGCGCAGTCATGGGCTCGGGGCGCGAGAGCATGCGCTCGGCGGCCTGCGCAAACGTTGCAATGGCGCCAATCGGCTGATTCAACTCGTGCGCAAAGCCGCTGGCCATTTCTTCCAGCGCCGAGGTGCGCGCAATCTGCATCAACTGCTCGAGCAGCCGTGACGTCGCCGGCGTGCCCGAAGCATCGCTCTCAGCGGACATGACGGAGTCGCTGCTGGGCGGCGGCGCGGGCGGGGTGGAGCGGGATTGCCATGATTCCGGGAGTTTCATATGGGTAGCAGACTGCCGCAACCCCTGGCCAGCGACACCCGCGACTTCCACGGAACTCACTACGCCCGCCCCTTAGATGCGCCACCGCCTGTCGGTATCGATGTTGTGCCGTGGTGAAAAGCGGCATAATTTTCCGGTTACCACGAGACGACGATGGACCAGCTCAGCGATATCACCCAGCACCTGTTGCGCTTTTCCCCGGACGCGTTGATCGTGGTCGACGCCGGCGGCCGCATCCGTTTCGCCAATCAGACGGTCACGGACCTGTTCGGGTACGCGCCGGAGCAGCTGCTGGACAAGCCGCTGGAAACGCTGATTCCCGAGCGCCTGCGCGGCAAGCATGTCAGTCATCTCACTGCTTATCTGAACAAGCCCGGCAATCGAGAGATGGGCGCGCGTATTGCCGATTTGTTTGCACGGCGCGCCGATGGCAGCGAGTTCGCGGCCGGCATCCGGCTGGCGCCGTTCAAAATCGGCAGCACCCTGTTCGTCGCCGCTGCGATCCGCGACAACACCGAGCGGCAGCAGATCAATGAAGCCCTGATCGCTGCACGCGAAGAAGCTGACCGGGCGAATCGAGCCAAGAGCCGCTTTCTGGCGACTGCCAGCCACGATCTGCGTCAGCCCATTCAAACCATTCGTCTGCTGAATGCGGCCATGCTCAAGATTTCGCGGCCCGATCTGCGCGAGCTGTTACAGCAGCAGGAGCGTGCGATCGAGGGCATGACTCGCATGCTGAACGCCTTGCTCGACATCAGCCGGCTGGAATCGGGCGCGATCGAGCCGGAGGTTGTCGATGTGCCGCTCGCCGATACCCTGCATCAGCTGACCACCGAGTTCGAATCGGTGGCGCAGGCGCGTGGCATCGGACTGCGCATCGAGCCAGCTGCGTTGATCGTTTCGACCGATCGCAATCTGTTCTATCAGTTGTTGCAGAACCTGCTCGGCAATGCCTTGAAATACACCGATCAGGGCGAGGTGAAGGTCAGCTGCGTGCCGGGCTCGAGCGCGCTCACGATCACTGTGAGCGACACGGGAATCGGCATCCCCGCCGACAAGCTGGATCGCATCTTCGATGAGTACTATCAAGTCGACACGCAGGGCGCGAAACGCATGGGTGTGGGGCTGGGCCTGGCGATCGTCAAAGAAGTCGCGCGGCTGTTGGGATTCGCCGTGAGCATCAGCTCACGGGTCGGCGAGGGCACGCAGGCAGTCGTGAGTATCCCGAACCAATATTTGACATTGGTGCCTGCGGGCGCGGATTCGGCGGCCAGCGCCGAGCCGGTCGGCGGAGCGACGCGCCGCTCGCGGGTGCTGCTGGTCGAGGATAACGATGGCGTGCGGCTGGCGACGGAATTGTTTCTTCGGTTCGAAGGCTTTCACGTCGAGAGCGCGCCGTCCGCCGCCGAGGCCGAGACGCTGTTCGAGAAATTCCAGCGCGGCGACGTGATCGTCGCTGACTATCATCTCGACGGCCGCAACACTGGCCTGGAACTGCTGACCCGACTGCGCCAGCGTCTCGGTTACGATGCGCCCGGCGTCGTGCTCAGTGGCGATCTGCCGTCGGTGCTGCGCTCGTTGCGCACACCGGTGCCGAATTGCCGCTTTCTGAGCAAGCCGGTCGACACCTCTGCACTGCTCGACGCGATCGACGAGCTGTCCGCTCCGACGCAGAGCGACGTTCAGCGCAGCGGGCTTGCCCGGAGTTGATACGCGGTTGTCCCGATACCGGGCGCGGCACCGCGATTCGAGACTCAGCGTGAGGGCACAGCCATGAACACGAGCACATCCATGCCCATGGATTACATCAAACGAATTCTGGTGATCGTCGATCCGACCGCGACCGCGCACCCGTCGATCGACAAAGCGGCGCTGCTGGCCGAAAAGTTCAATGCGCGGCTGGAGCTGTTCGTCTGCGATACCAAGGCGGCGCGCGAGATGCGATTGTCGTCGCACCTGCGCTCGAAGCCGGGCGCGCCACTGCCTACGAACATCAAAGGCGAGCTCGAATCTTTGGCCGCACCGTTACGCGAGCGCGGTCTGGATGTCACGACCGAAACCGTGTGTGCCGAGCCGCTGCACGTCGGATTGATCGATCGCATCCGACACACCAGTGCCGATCTGGTGGTGAAGGACACGCATCATCATTCGCTTGCGCAGCGAACGTTTCTCACCAATACGGACTGGCAGTTGATTCGCGCTTGCCCGGTGCCGCTGTTGTTGACCAAAGCTGCGCCATGGGCGCAGACACCGCGCGTCGTCGCGGCGGTGGACCCAGGTCATGTCAATGACAAGCCGAAAATTCTGGACCACTGGATCATCGAGCATGCATCGTTGTTCGCGCAGCGGCTGCACGGCGAGCTGCACGTGGTGCACGTTTATTTGCCGCTGGCCATAATCGGCGTAGCGACGACAATGAATCAGGTGGTTGCAGCGGCGGCGCCGGAGGAGCTGGCGATCGAAGAAAAGAATCGCCGCGAGCTCGTGAGTGCGTTGGTCAGCGACTATGACATCCCGCCCAAGAACATCCATCTCGAGCTGGGCGGGTCCGGTCAGATGCTGCCACTGGCCGCCGAACGCATCAGTGCAGATGTACTGACGATGGGCGCGATCGCGCGTAGCGGGCTCAAGCGGATTTTCGTCGGCAGTACGGCGGAGGATGTGCTCGAGAAGCTGCCGTGCGATGCGTTGATCGTGAAGCCGCCGCAGTTTGGAGAACATGTCGCGCTCTGAACGAGCGCGACGTAAAGTTTGTCAGGGCGCGCGGCGGACGAGTGCGCCGGCTGCCGAATAGCCGCCGCCGAACGCGATCAGCAGCGCATATTCACCCGGCTCCAGCTTGTGCGCGTAACGATGCAAAGTGATCGCGACACTCGCGCAGCCGGTATTGCCCAGCTCGCCGATGGTCAGCGCGACACGTTGCGGCGCCAGGCCGAGGTCGTCCGCAACGCTATCGATGATGCGCTTGTTCGCCTGGTGCGGAATGACCAGCCGGACATCGCCCACAGTGAGGTTGTTGCGCTCCAGGAGCAGCCGCGCCATGCCGGCCATCTCCCGGCACGCGTGCACGAAAATGTCCTTGCCGTGATGCATGACCAGGCCGCCGTCGCGCGGGACCATGGTGATGCCGAACGGACCCTTGCCGCGATCTGCGAGACCGACGGTATGCGTGTCCAACACTTCCAGCTGCAGCTTGCCCGGCGTGTTGCCCAGAATCAGTGCGGCCGCGCCATCGCCCCACAGGTGACCGGATTTCTCGTCGCCGTCGGAGGAATACAGACTGTTGTGCTCCGAAGCCACGATCAGCGCCTTGCTGGAGCGGCCGGACGCAAAGTAGGCCGATGCCATGTCGATGGCGTCTATGAAAGATGAGCATGCCGTCGACAAATACATGGCACGCGCATTCGCGAGTGAGAACTCGCGCTGTAGCACGTGAGCGATGGTGCCAATGGTGTCCCACGGCGTGTAGGAAGCGCCGATGATGAGGTCGACATCTTCAAGGTTCGCATCGCCGGTGCGCAGCAGGTGCTTGACGGCCGCGACTGCCATCGAATTCGCATTCTCGCCCTCGCCGGCGCGACGGCGCTGGCGAATGCCGGTCAGTTGCTCGAACCATGGCGAAGGCCGGCCGGTCAGCCGCGAGAAGTAGTCGTTGTCCACGACCCGTTCCGGCAGGTACTCACCCGAGGCATGAATGAACATCGGTCGTCTCTGGACTGTCAAAGCGAAGCGATCTCAGTAGGCAATAGTAACGAGGGCCGCGCGTCCGGCGGCCCGATGAGGCGGCGGCGATTATAGACCTATGACCGGGCTGCGCGGATTTCGTCCGTGAACAACTGCCCATAGCGCGCCAGTTTTGCCTGGCCCACCCCCGGGATGGTGGCAAATTCTTCCAGGCTGGCCGGCGCCCGGCGCACCATCTCACGCAGCGTGGCGTCGTGGAAGATGACGTAGGGCGGTACACCGCTCTGATCCGCCAGCTTTTTACGCAAGGCTCGCAACTTATCGAACAGCGGCTGATCGGCGACGTGCAGGTCGTCGGCTCCGCCGGACACGTCCGACTTGCGCCGTGACGAAGCGGGGGCTTCGGCGATGTGTACCTTGCGCTCGCCGCGCAGGACCTCCCAGCTGGCGGCGTTGAGGGATAGCACCGAATAGCCGTCCTGAGTCTCCTGGGCCAGACCCTGGTGGAGCAGGGCGCGCGCCACGCTGCGCCAGGTGTCGACGCTGTGCTGCTTGCCGATGCCGTATACGCTGAGCTGCGCATGTCCATTGTCGATCAGGCGCTGTGACTGACTGCCGCGCAGGATGTCGATCAGATAGGCGGCGCCGAAACGTTCGCGTCGTTGCGCCAGCCGTGCGATGCACGACAGAAACTGTTGCGCTTCGATCGTGCGGTCCTGCTGCTGGCGCGGGTTGCGGCAGTTGTCGCAGTTTCCGCAGGAATCGGGGAGCACTTCGCCGAAGTATCGCAGCTGGATTCCGCGGCGGCATTCGGTGGACTCGGCGTAGTTGAGCACCTGGCGCAGCTGTTGTCGGGCCAGCCGCTGTTCGTCCTCCAACGGCGCGCCGGTGTCGGGATCGACCTTTTGTTGAATCAGGAACTCGGCGGTGCGGATGTCGGCCGCGCTGAAATACAGAATGCACTCGGCGGGATCGCCGTCGCGCCCGGCGCGGCCCGACTCCTGATAATAACTTTCGAGTGTGCGCGGCAGATCGTAGTGAATCACCCAGCGCACGTCGGGCTTGTTGATACCCATGCCGAACGCGATCGTTGCAACCATCACGCGCGCGTCGTCGCGAATGAAAGCCTCTTGATTGCGACGGCGTTGTTCCGCGCTGAGACCGGCGTGATAGGGCAGGGCGTCGATCCCATCGGATTGCAATTGCAACGCGAGCTCGTCGACGCGCTTGCGTGACAGACAGTACACAATGCCTGCGCTGTCTTCGCGCGCTCGCGCGAGCAGCTCGTCGTAAGTGCGCTTGTTCTTCGGGCGCACGCCGTAATACAGATTCGGGCGGTTGAAGCTCGCGACATGGACCGCCGGATCGTGCAACGCCAGCTGGTTGATGATGTCCTGCCGGACGCGCGGCGTGGCAGTGGCAGTGAAGGCAAACAACGGAACGTTCTCGAACCGACGCCGAAGCGCGGCGAGCTGCCGATACTCCGGACGGAAGTCGTGGCCCCACTCGGACACGCAATGTGCTTCGTCGACCACGAAAGCGTTGATGCCGCGGCCACCGACGAGGCGCGTCAATACACCATCGAAGAAGCCGGACTGTAATAATCGCTCGGGCGCGAGATACAGCAGCTTGTACTCGCCTTGCGCCGCGCCTCGCAGGCGCGCGCTGACTTCGCTCGATTCGAGGCTGGAGTTGATGTACGTCGCCGGGATGCCGTTGTCCTGGAGCAGCCGCACCTGATCCTGCATCAGCGCGATCAGCGGCGAGATCACCAGCGTGATGCCGGGTTGCAGAACCGCGGGCAGCTGAAAGCACAGCGACTTGCCGCCGCCAGTAGGCATGATGGCCAGCAGATCGCGGCCCGCAAGCGCATCGCGCACGACGGCTTCCTGGCCCGGGCGGAACGAGCTGAAACCAAAGCGAGTTTTGAGCGCGGCGAACAGATCGGCGCCGGCGGCGGGGGCATCGGGAGTCATTGCAACGGGGGCGGCTGTCACACCGGCATCATCTCATCCTCGTTCCGCGATTGGCACACGTTAAGACGGCGTTGTTCCACAATTCTTTGCCCACCGGGCCGCGGGCACGGATGGTACCCTCGCGGCAATACCAAGACTCACTAAGAACCGGGGGCATCGTGACCGAACAGCAGAGCAACGCGCGCTTCGCGCTGGCGGTACTGTTCGGCATCAACCTGATGAATTTCTTCGACCGGCAGATTGCCGGCGCGTTGGGCGAGCCGATCCGCATCGAGTTCGGGCTCAATGACACTCAGCTCGGCCTGGTCGCCACCGTATTCACTTTGGTCTACGCAGCTGTCGGCGTTCCGCTGGGACGGCTGACCGACAATTGGCTGCGGACCCGATTGATCGCCATCGGCGTGACTTTCTGGAGCGTGCTCACGGCTGCGTCCGGCCTGGCCTGGAACTACACATCTTTTCTGTTGACGCGCATCGGCGTCGGCATCGGCGAGGCGAGTTGCGCGCCGGCGGGGCAATCGTTGATCGGCGATTTGTATCCACCCGAGCGTCGCGCGCGAGCGATGGCGATTTTCATGCTCGGCCTGCCGTTCGGTCTGTTCGCGGCTTATATGTTGTCGGGATACATCGGCCAGAAGTGGGGATGGCGCGCGGCGTTCTTCGTGGCGTGCTTGCCGGGTTTGATACTCGCGGTGCTCGCACTGTTCATTAAAGAGCCGCCGCGCGGCGCCGTCGAGCAGCGCACTTCGCTCGCGTTGCCGGGGTCGCCATTTCGTAGCGTCATGCGGATCAAGACGCTGTGGTGGATCGTGCTGTCGGGTCTGCTGTTCAACTTCAACAGCTATGCAGTGAACGTGTTTCAAACGCCGTTCCTGCAACGTTTCCACGAGCTCGGCTTGCGGGACGCGAACATGATTTCGGCGTTCTCGTTGGGACTCACGGGCGCAATCGGCTTGCTGTTGGGCGGCTGGCTCGGCGATCGCCTGCGCACGAGGCGAGCGAACGCTCGCGTGCTGATTGCCGCATTCGCGTTGCTGTTCGCGGCGCCGTGCGTGTTCATGGCGCTTCAGCAGCCGAAGGGCGGTGTGGTCGTGTTTACGATATTGATGGGAGCGTCGAGCGCGCTGTCATTCGCGTATTACTCGACCGTGTACAGCGCGATTCAAGATGTGGTCGCGCCCAACCTGCGCGGCACGGCGGTCTCGTTGTACTTCTTCGCGATGTACGTACTCGGCGCGAGCTTCGGCTCGACCATCATGGGTGCGCTGAGCGATTACTTCGCACATCAAGCGATGCTCAACGCCGGCGCGACAGCGATGGAAGACACATTCCGCGCGTCCGGGCTGCACAGTGCGATGTATGTAATCCCGCTACTGATGTTGTTGTGCGCGGGATCGTTGTTCGGCGCGGCGCGGACGATTGCGGCCGACATGCGAGCGATGGTAACGCAGACGAGGTGATGTACTCGTCTGCGAGAATCAGCTAGCGCTCAACGCGTACCGGTGAGGCTCTCCATCATCAGGCCCGTGCCACCTTTGGACACGTGCGCGACGATGGCGGTACGGCGATGGATCTTGGTGACGACACCGAGATTGATGGCGAACGCGAGGTGCACCGTCGCGCCCTTTTTCAATCCCAGGTTCTCGGTTTCGATGAAGACGCCGTTCGCGCTCAAGTTGCGCGCGCGGCACAGCTTGCCGGGACGTCCGGGGACGGAAACGTAGACGGCGGTACGCGCTCTATGACGTGTATGGAGACGTCGCTCCATGCTCAAACTCCCCGATGCGATCTGTGCGCGATCATTATGCCGCGCTCGAAAGCGCGTGCGAAGCCTCTTGGAGAGGCGTTATGTCGTAAGTCACGGCACAATGTCACCGGCACAATATGCACCTTCGTTCTACTGATGTATTCACCTAGGTAACTGCGCATGGTGTCACCGCTCACGCTTGACGAAATACGTCTGGCCGCCGGCCAGCTCGCCGATCACGTCGTGCGGACGCCCGTGCATCGACTGCAGAGTCCCGAGGTCGAGCAGGTACTGGGTGCCACTACCGAGACGTGGTTGAAGCTGGAGTTGTTCCAGCGGACCGGCACCTTCAAGGCGCGCGGCGCCCTGCTCAACGTGTTGGCCCTCTCGGAGGACGCGCGGAAGCGAGGTGTCACGGCCGTCAGCGCCGGCAACCATGCGGCCGCCGTCGCGTTCGCCGCGGCGACGGTGAGCGTCAGCGCCAAGGTGGTGATGTTCGCGTCGGCCAACCCGTTGCGTGTCGAACTGTGTCGCTCCTTCGGTGCTGACGTGGTGTTCGCGGAAAATGCCCACAGCGGATTCGAGTTGGCAGCTCGCCTCGCGGAACAGGAAGGCCGCACGCTGATCCATCCCTTCGAAGGGCGCACCACGGCGCTCGGCACCGCGACCGTCGGGCTCGAGCTGTGTGAGCAGATTCCCCGCCTCGATGCGGTCATCATTCCCATCGGCGGCGGCGGCTTGTGTGCCGGCATCGCGTCGGCAGTGAAGTTACTGGCGCCTCGCTGCGAAGTTTTTGGTGTCGAGCCGGAAGGCGCGGACAGCATGCATCGCAGCTTCGCGGCGGGTGAGCCGCGTTCCATCGAGCGGGTCGCGACCATCGCCGACAGTTTGGGCGCGCCTTACGCCTTGCCCATCTCCTTCGAGCTCTGTCGTCGCAATGTCGACGCGTTGGTTCGCATCAGCGATGGTGAAATGCGGGCGGCTATGCGGTTCTTGCTTCGGAATGCCAAGCTTGCGGTCGAGCCCGCGGGTGCGGCGGCAACCGCCGCGTTGCTCGGCCCTCTGAAGGAACGACTGCGCGGCCGGCGGGTCGGCCTGATTGTCTGTGGCAGTAACGTCGACGCGACCAGCTATGCTCGCCTGATCGGCGACGATCCACTCTAGTAAATCAGCGACTCGGGCATCCTGCCACTCGCGCTGTGGCGCAGAGGGGAAAAGGCGCGACTTTCCCCCTGCGCTCGCCGCCTGCGGCGGCGGGCACATTGCTCTGCGCAGTCCTGCTTCGAGCAAGCCCAGGTGTACATCCATGTACACCCGCTCGGCGGAGCGAAGCCGTGCTTTGCTGAAAGGCACCGCCGAGCCCCTGTGCCTGGGGTGGCACGTGTTAAGTTTCATCCATGACCAAAGCAAATGCGCTCCCCATCGGGGTGTTCGACTCCGGTGTCGGCGGGCTGACAGTGCTCCGCGCGCTTCGACAACGCCTGCCCAACGAGCAATTCATTTATCTCGGCGATACCGCGCGCTTGCCCTACGGCACGAAGAGCGCCGACTCGGTGCTGCGGTATTCGATCCAGGCTGCCGAGTTCCTGGTCAACCAGGGCATCAAGTATCTGGTGATCGCCTGTAACACCGCGTCGTCGGTCGCGGTCGAACCGTTGCGTGAGCGCTTCGCGCCCATGCCGGTCATCGGCGTGATTGAGCCGGGGTCCATTGCGGGGTGCGCGGCGTCCAAAAGCGGCCACATCGCGGTGCTGGCGACGGAGGGCACGGTGCGAGGCGGCGCCTATCAGCGCGCTATCGCTCGGTTAGAACCCAACGCGCGGGTGAGGGCGCAGGCGTGTTCGCTGTTCGTGGCCTTGGCGGAGGAGGGATGGACGGACGGCGCCATCGCCGAAGCCATCGCGCACCGTTATGTTGACGAGTTGTTTCGCAACGATTCGCAAATCGACACGTTGTTGCTCGGCTGTACTCACTTCCCAGTGCTCGCAGCGGCGTTGCGCGTAGTCATCGGGCCGTCGATCACGATCGTCGATTCCGCGGAAACGACGGCGCGCGCCGTGCAGGCGGAATTGATCGATCGAGGATTGTTGAATACAGCGGGGCCCGCGTCAGCGCCGGTTCTGCAAGCCACGGATAGTCCGGAACGCTTTGCGCGCGTGGGCAGCCGATTTTTGGGGGAGTCGTTCGACGCGAGCCGGGTCGAGCTGGTCGATCTATAAACGCGGGATTGGGTATCCCGCGGCGCTTTAAGTGCGAGCGGCGACCGAGCTGCGACGCGAAGTCGGCAGTTCGTCATAGCATTCCACGCGATTGCGGCCGCAGAGCTTCGCGGCGTAGAGCGCGTGGTCAGCAGCTTCCAGCAGCGCAAGCGTGCTCGGGAAACGCTGGTTGGTCGTATACGTCGCGACACCGATCGATGCGGTGACGTGAACACCCGCGACGCTGTCACCTCCGTGTTCAGCACCGGCGAGCGCCGCGAGAATTCGTTGCGCGACCTGGCGCGCGATCGCGCGGTCAGTGCTCGGCAGTACAACGATAAATTCCTCTCCACCGAAACGCGCGACGAGATCGCTGCCGCGGACCACGCCTTGAATCGCTTGCGCGCAGCTGTGCAGTACTTTGTCGCCGATGGGCGTGCCGTACTTTTCGTTGATCAGTTTGAAGCGATCGAGATCGACGTGCGCGACGCTCAAGTCACGGCCGAACACCACGGCTTGTGTGAACTCGCGATCGAGCATGCGATCCAGCCACGGCCGGTTGAGTACGCCGGTCAGCGGGTCGCGACGGCTCGAGTCTTCCGCCTCTTCGGTGCGAGTCTGCAGGGCGCTGGTCGTGGCCTGCAGGTTGGTGACCTCCTGCAGGGCGTGCAGATTCCTGACTGCCAGGAGCTCGCGCGCTTCGGCTAGCAGGTTGTCGGCGTCATCCGCTTCGAGGATGGGCGTCTCGTACAGGGCTTCCGTTTCTGGAATCAGACTGAGAATGCGCGCGACTACTTCATTGAAGTGCTCGTGGCTCATGCTCAGCAGACGATGGGCCCGTTGCGCGAGCGCAGGCACCGAGTTCGCGCGATCCGGGGACAGCACCGCCTCGGCGAGATCGCTGCCGAGTGCGACGCAACGTGCGAACTGACCTTCCTCGGTGGTCCACGCGAACAGCTGCGGCGAATGGCTGGCCTCGACCGGCTTGCACAGCCGCTCGGGCAGATTCCATGCGCGCAACATCATCGCGGTGTAGTAGGAGTGGTCTTTGCCGAGCTTGGCAATTTCGTAGGCCACCCAATCGGCATGCGTCGCTTTCTGCGGCAGCTGGCTGTAGAAGTCGCGCGCGGCGCGGTCCAAGGCCAACACGCCCATGTCCTGGAGCATCGCTGCCAGGAAAACGTCTTCTGGATGCCCGGTTTTCACAGCTTCGCTGAAAGCGCGAGCAGCGGTCGCGCCCAACAGCGCGCGGCGCCAGAAACGGCTGTAGTCGATGCCGGTTGCGCGGAGCGCGCGCATCGAGGAAACCAGCGAAAAGCTCAGCGCCAGGGTCAGTGCGGCGTTCAGGCCGATGATGACCAGCGCCTGGCGCAGGTTTTGGCTGGGGCGGCGTTGTGCGTAAAATGCCGAGTTCGCGATGCGCAGGATCTTGGCCGTCATGGCCGGATCGCGACCGACGGCGGTGGCCACCTTGGCCATCTCGATGTCCGGATCGCGCGCGAGCGCGATGATCTCAGTCGCCACCTGCGGCGGACTGGGAAAATCGACCTGCGCTCTCAAGCGTTGTTCGAGGTCCTGGGGCAGCATAAACCCGCGTCCATTGAGCTGCGTTTCGAATACGGGACGCGCCCGAATGGCGCTGTCGGGCCCTGTATCGGCGCGCGGCGAGATGACTTAAGCGGGAATTTTGCTTCGAGGCGTCAAACAAACCTCGGTTGCTGTTGACACTCAATAGGTTGGCGAAGAGAATGCCCGGCTCTTATGTCCGCGGAGGGGTACCCAAGCGGCCAACGGGGGCAGACTGTAAATCTGCTGGCTTATGCCTTCGTAGGTTCGAATCCTACCCCCTCCACCACTCCTCGAGGCGGGTGTAGTTCAATGGTAGAACCTCAGCCTTCCAAGCTGATGGTGTGGGTTCGATTCCCATCACCCGCTCCATTGCGCTGACCGCGATGAGTCGAGTACGGCGGATATAAGAAGATAGATAGACAGATTGATAGGTAGTTGAAGGGTCGCTCACGTAGCTCAGTTGGTAGAGCACGTCCTTGGTAAGGACGAGGTCACCGGTTCAATCCCGGTCGTGAGCTCCACTCGCCATGTTGACTGGTTCGTGTTTGCCATCTCGAATAAGTGAACCTAGATAGAGGAACGCCGCTGTGGCCAAAGAGAAGTTTGAACGCACCAAGCCGCACGTGAACGTAGGCACCATCGGCCACGTCGACCATGGCAAGACCACGTTGACGGCCGCGCTGACCAAGGTGATGGCGGAGAAGCACGGCGGCGAGTTCAAGGCGTACGACCAGATCGACAAGGCGCCCGAAGAGCGCGCTCGTGGTATCACGATCGCGACGGCGCACGTGGAGTACACCTCGGATGCGCGTCACTACGCGCACGTGGACTGCCCGGGCCACGCCGACTACGTGAAGAACATGATCACGGGCGCTGCCCAGATGGACGGCGCGATTCTGGTGTGCTCGGCCGCTGACGGCCCGATGCCGCAGACGCGCGAGCACATCCTGCTGGCCCGTCAGGTCGGCGTGCCGTACATCGTGGTGTTCCTGAACAAGGCGGACATGGTCGATGACGCCGAGCTGCTCGAGCTGGTCGAGATGGAAGTGCGCGAGCTGCTGTCGAAGTACGACTTCCCTGGCGACACGACCCCGATCGTGAAGGGTTCGGCGCTGAAGGCGCTGGAAGGCGATCAGAGCCCGATCGGCGTGCCGGCGGTGATTCAGCTGGTGGCGGAGATGGACAAGTACATCCCGGTGCCGGAGCGTGCGATCGACGGCGCGTTCCTGATGCCGGTGGAAGACGTGTTCTCGATCTCCGGCCGCGGCACGGTGGTGACGGGTCGTATCGAGCGCGGCATCGTGAAGGTGAACGACGAAGTTGAAATCGTCGGCATCAAGGACACGCAGAAGACGACCTGCACGGGCGTGGAAATGTTCCGCAAGCTGCTGGATCAGGGCCAGGCCGGTGACAACGTGGGCGTGTTGCTGCGTGGCACGAAGCGCGAAGAAGTGGAGCGCGGCCAGGTGCTGTGCAAGCCCGGTTCGATCAAGCCGCACACGCAGTTCGAAGCTGAGGTGTACGTGTTGACGAAGGAAGAGGGCGGCCGTCATACGCCGTTCTTCAAGGGCTATCGTCCGCAGTTCTACTTCCGTACGACGGACGTGACGGGCGCGGTGCAGTTGCCGGAAGGCGTCGAGATGGTCATGCCTGGCGACAACATCAAGATGGTGGTGGAGCTGATTGCGCCGATCGCGATGGAAGAAGGCCTGCGCTTCGCCATCCGTGAAGGCGGCAAGACGGTCGGCGCCGGCGTCGTCGCGAAGATCATCAAGTAAGCGGTTGATCGGGGCGGAGGCCGTTCGGCCTCCGTCTCCTATTGAAAAGTCTAGGCCAGTAGCTCAATTGGCAGAGCGGCGGTCTCCAAAACCGCAGGTTGGGGGTTCGATTCCCTCCTGGCCTGCCAGACTCGGCAACACGAACGCAGTTACGTAATGACTGACCAAGTACAGGAAAATGCCACAGCGCTCGATGCGCTGAAGCTCGCTGCGGGCGTCGTCATTCTGGCGGCCGGCATCGCGGGCTTCTATTGGCTGGTCGATCTGCCGATCTGGTTGCGCTGGATCATCGTGCTGGCGGCTCTGATCGCCGGTGCGTTGGTCAGTCTGCAGTCCTACCAGGGCAAGTCGTTCTGGCAGTTCGTGCAGAGCTCGCGCGTCGAGTTGCGCAAAGTGGTCTGGCCGAGCACCCAGGAGACCTGGCAGGTCACCCTGGTGGTGTTCGTCATGATCATCGTGCTCGGTTTGTTTTTCTGGGGCGTGGACACGCTGCTCGGCTTCCTCACGAAGTGGCTGACCGGGCGCGGAGGTTGACATGGCTTTGCGTTGGTACGTCGTGCACGCCTATTCCAACTTCGAGCACCGCGTTGCGGAGGGCTTGAAGGACCGCATCAAGATGCAGGGCCTGCAGGACAAATTCGGCGAGATCCTGGTGCCGACCGAAGAAGTGGTCGAAATGCGCGACGGTCAGAAGCGCAAGAGCGAGCGCAAGTTCTATCCCGGTTACGTGCTGGTTCAGATGGAGATGGACGAAGCGACCTGGCACCTCGTGAAGGAAGTGCCGAAGGTGCTCGGCTTCATCGGCGGTACGCCGGAAAAGCCCGCGCCGATCACCGAGAAGGAAGCGATGAGCATCCTCCGGCGCGTCGAAGAGGGCATCGACAAGCCGAAGCCCAAAGTGCTGTTCGAGCCCGGCGAAGTGGTGCGCGTCATCGACGGCCCCTTCAACGACTTCAACGGCGTGGTCGAGTCGGTCAACTACGAAAAGAACCGCCTGCAAGTGGCGGTGCAGATCCTCGGCCGCTCGACGCCGGTGGAATTGGATTTCAGTCAGGTCGAAAAGGCCTGACAGGCGAAGTGATCAGCGGTTGGCGGTTGGCGGTTGGCGGTTGGTAAAGACGAAGAGCCAAGACTCTTGTTCTGAACCAACCGCCAACCGCTAACCGCTAACCGCCAACCGCTTCTTTATTTAAACGATGGGGAGCCACTCGTAGAGTGGCGTTTGCACCCGGAGAGCATCATGGCCAAGAAAGTCACTGGCTATATCAAACTGCAGATCCCTGCAGGCCAGGCGAACCCGAGCCCGCCGGTCGGTCCGGCGCTGGGTCAGCAGGGCGTCAACATCATGGAATTCTGCAAAGCGTTCAACGCGCAGACGCAGAGCTTGGAAAAGGGTCTGCCGACCCCAGTTGTGATCACTGTCTACAGCGATCGCAGCTTCACCTTCATTCTCAAGACGCCGCCGGCGTCGGTGCTGATCCGCAAGGCCATCGGCATTGAGAAAGGCAGCGGCGCGCCCAATACCAACAAGGTCGGCAAGATCAGCCGCAAACAGCTCGAAGACGTCGCCAAGATCAAGCAGCCGGATCTGACGGCCGCGGATCTGGAAGCCGCAGTTCGCACCGTTGCGGGCACTGCGCGCAGCATGGGCGTTGACGTGGAGGGCGTGTGACATGCCATTCGTAGCTAAGCGTTTGAAGGCCTGGTCGAACAAGATTGAGCCGGGCAAGGTGTATCCGATCGACGTGGCCCTGGGTCTCGTGCAGGAATTCGCCAAGGCGAAGTTCGCAGAGTCCGTCGACGTGGCCGTGAACCTCGGCATCGATGCCTCGAAGTCGGACCAGCAGGTCCGCGGTTCGACGGTGATGCCGAACGGCATCGGCAAGACGGTGCGTGTCGCCGTGTTCACCTCCGGCAAGAACCAGGATGCGGCCCGCGCCGCCGGCGCCGACATCGTCGGCCTGGAAGACCTCGCCGAGAAGGTGAAGGCCGGCCAGATGGACTTCGACGTGGTGGTCGCTTCTCCGGATGCGATGCGCGTCGTCGGTCAGCTCGGTCAGATCCTCGGTCCTCGCGGCCTGATGCCGAACCCGAAAGTCGGCACCGTGACGCCGAACGTCGCTGACGCCGTCAAGAACGCCAAGGCCGGTCAGGTGCGTTACCGCTCCGACAAGGCCGGTGTCGTTCACTGCACGATCGGCAAGGCGAATTTCGACGCGGCCAAGCTCAAGGAAAATCTGCAAGCGTTGCTCGCGGACCTGCAGAAGGCGAAGCCCGCCGCCGCCAAGGGCATCTATCTGAAGAAGATCTCCGTGTCTTCGACGATGGGTCCGGGCGTGCCGGTCGAGCAGTCGTCACTGTCGATCTAAGTTGTTTCCGAGCGGGCACTCACTTCGCAGTGAGTGCTCGCTGTTGATTGATGAAGCCTGTCGCGAGACAGGCCACATCGAAGACCGCAGGTGGAATGTGAGTTCCTTAATGAGGCCTGCGCAGATGGTGTTACCTGAATCGGCCGTTCCCAAATGGGAATTTCCCGCTGAAGGGCGCCGTCAGACCGCACTTCCCGGCAACGGGAAAAGGCGGTCAGGGTGGATGCGAAAGGAGGCGCATCCGTTCGTGTTAACGCTCTTCACGCCAGGAGGAAATCATGGCGCTCAGACTCGATGACAAGAAGGCGCTGGTAGCCGAAGTCGCCGCGGTAGCTGCAACTGCGCAGTCCGTGGTGGCCGCGGAATACCGTGGGCTAAAGGTTTCGCAGATGACCGATCTGCGGACCAAGGCTCGCAAATCCGGTGTCTACCTGCGAGTGGTGAAGAACACGTTGGCCCGCAAGGCGATCGCCGGCACTCAATTCGAAGTGGTCGGCAAGAGCCTGAAAGGCCCGCTGGTTCTCGCGTTCTCGAAGGATGACCCGGGTGCTGCTGCCCGACTGGTCAAGGACTTCGCAAAGACCAACGACAAGCTGGTGACGACCGTAGTGTCGCTCGGCGGCGCGTTGCTCACGGCGAAGGACCTGGACCGGGTCGCCAGCCTGCCGACGCTCGAAGCGGCTCGCGCATCCCTGTTGGGACTGCTGCAGGCCCCGATGAGTCAGTTTGTCCGCACGATCAACGAACCTCACGCCCAGTTGGTGCGTGTGTTGGCCGCGCAGAAGGACAAGCTCGGCGCGACGGCTTAAGCCGCCCGCCCGATTCGATTACGGTTACATCATCTAACTATTGGAGTTATTCAAATGGCTATTTCGAAGGAAGAACTGATCGACGCGCTGTCCCAACTGAAGGTGTTGGAAGTGGTCGACCTGGTCAAGGCGCTGGAAGAGAAGTGGGGCGTGAGCGCCGCTGCTGCCGTCGCCGTTGCCGCGGCTCCTGCTGCCGGTGGCGCTGCCGCTCCGGCCGCCGAAGAGAAGACCGAGTTCAGCGTGACCATGACCAGCTTCGGCGCCAACAAGGTCGGCGTCATCAAGGTCATCCGCGAGATCACGGGCCTGGGCTTGAAGGAAGCCAAGGACCTGGTCGAAGGCGTGCCCTCGCAGGTCAAGGACGGCGTGCCGAAGGCCGAAGCGGAATCGATCAAGAAGAAGCTGGAAGAGGCCGGCGCCGCTGCGGAGATCAAGTAATCTCGTTCGCGGAGTTTTGTTGAGCGTACTTTTACCGGTACCTGGAAGGCGCGGCGGCGGAGCGGGCTCCGTCCGCCGTGCTTTCCTATTGTCTTTTGTGGCGGCGGCCCAACGTCGGGTGGCCTCCCCAGTTCAGTTTCGAAGCCCTGAACTCTCTAATCAGATTCGGCAAGGGTGACCCAGATGGCCTATTCGTTCACCGAGAAGAAGCGTATCCGTAAGGACTTCGGCAAGCGGGAGAGCATCCTCGAGGTGCCTTACCTGCTGGCGATTCAGCTCGACTCGTACCGCAAGTTCCTACAAGCCGATGCGCCCGAGATGGCTCGGGCGGACGCTGGCCTGCACGCTGCGTTCAAGAGCGTGTTTCCGATCACCAGCTATTCCGGCAACGCCATTCTCGAATACGTGAGCTATCGCCTCGGCGATCCGGTATTCGACGTGAAGGAGTGCCAGATGCGCGGCCTCACCTACGCAGCCCCGCTGCGCGTGAAGGTACGCCTGGTTGTTTACGATAAAGAGACGTCGACTCCGACCAAGAAGACCGTCAAGGACATCCGCGAGCAGGAAGTCTACTTGGGCGAAATGCCTCTGATGACCGACAACGGCACCTTCGTCGTGAACGGCACCGAGCGCGTCATCGTCTCCCAGCTGCACCGTTCGCCGGGCGTGTTCTTCGATCACGACCGCGGCAAGACCCACAGCTCGGGCAAGCTGCTGTTCTCCGCGCGCATCATTCCTTATCGCGGCTCGTGGCTCGATTTCGAGTTCGACCCGAAGGACTGCGTGTTCGCGCGTATCGACCGTCGCCGCAAGCTGCCGGTCACCATCATCCTGCGCGCTCTCGGCTACACCGAAGAGCAGATGCTGGACATGTTCTTCGACAAGAACACCTATCGGCTGTCGAAGGAAAAGATTGAATTCGAACTGATCCCGGCCCGCCTGCGCGGCGAGACCGCGTCGTTCACCATCAAGGTCGGCGAAGAAGTCATCGTCGAGGAAGGCCGCCGCGTGACCGCGCGTCACGTGCGCCAGCTCGAGCAGAAGAACGTCACCAGCTTGGAAGTGCCGAAGGAATATCTGGTCGGCAAGATCCTGGCGCACGACGTGTTCAACACCGAGACCGGCGAGATCCTGGCCAAGGCCAACGAGATCCTGACCGTCACCGTGATCGACAAACTGATCGAAGCGGGCGTGACCGAAATCCGCGCGCTGTACGTGAACGATCTGGACCGCGGCCCGTACATCTCCGACACGCTGCGCATCGATCCGACCCGCACGCGCCTGGAAGCGCTGGTGGAAATCTATCGCATGATGCGTCCGGGCGAGCCGCCGACCAAGGATGCGGCCGAAAACCTGTTCCAGAACCTGTTCTTCAATGCCGAGCGCTACGACCTGTCGGCCGTGGGCCGCATGAAGTTCAACCGCCGCGTGCACCGTGAAGAGATCGTCGGCCCGGGCATCCTGTACGACGCCGCGCACTTCTCGAAGCGCACCGATGAGTTCTCCAAGGAGCTCGTCGAGAAGTACACCGATACCTCGGACATCATCGCGGTGATCAAGGAGCTGTGCGACATCCGCAACGGCAACGGCCAGGTCGACGACATCGATCACCTGGGCAACCGTCGCGTGCGCTCGGTCGGCGAAATGGCGGAGAACGCCTTCCGCATCGGCCTGGTGCGCGTCGAGCGCGCCGTGAAGGAGCGTCTGACGCTCGCCGAGTCCGAAGGCTTGATGCCGCAGGAAATGATCAACGCCAAGCCGGTCGCGGCGGCGGTGAAGGAATTCTTCGGCTCCTCGCAGCTGTCGCAGTTCATGGACCAGAACAATCCGCTGTCGGAAGTGACGCACAAGCGTCGCGTGTCCGCGCTCGGCCCAGGCGGCCTGACGCGCGAGCGCGCGGGCTTCGAAGTGCGCGACGTGCATCCGACTCACTATGGCCGCGTGTGCCCGATCGAAACCCCTGAAGGTCCGAACATCGGTCTGATCAACTCGTTGTCCGTGTACGCCCGCACCAACGACTACGGCTTCCTCGAGACGCCGTATCGCAAGGTCGTGGACGGCGTGGTCAGCGAAGAGATCGACTATCTGTCGGCCATCGAAGAAAGCCAGTACGTGATCGCGCAGGCGAACGCGACGCTCAACGAGAAGTCGCAGTTCGTCGACGACCTCGTGTCGTGCCGTCACTTGAACGAGTTCATGCTGTCCTCGCCGGACAAGATTCAGTACATGGACGTGTCGCCGAAGCAGATCGTGTCGGTGGCCGCCTCGCTGATTCCGTTCCTCGAGCACGACGACGCGAACCGCGCGTTGATGGGCTCGAACATGCAACGTCAGGCCGTGCCGACGCTGCGTGCCGAGACGCCGCTGGTCGGCACCGGCATGGAGCGCGCTGTGGCGATCGACTCGGGCGTGACCGTGGTCGCGCGTCGTGGCGGCGTGATCGACTCGGTCGACGCTTCGCGTATCGTCGTTCGCGTGCACGATGCTGAAACGTCAGCGTCGGAAGCCGGCGTCGACATCTACTCGATGACCAAGTACACGCGTTCCAACCAGAACACCTGTATCAACCAGCGTCCGCTGGTGAAGGCGGGTGACGTGATCGCGCGCGGCGACGTGCTGGCCGACGGCCCGTCCACCAACCTGGGCGAGCTGGCGCTGGGCCAGAACCTGCTGGTCGCGTTCATGCCCTGGAACGGCTACAACTTCGAAGACTCGATCCTGATCTCGGAGCGCGTCGTCCATGACGATCGCTTCACGACGATCCACATCGAAGAGCTCACTTGCGTCGCTCGCGACACCAAGCTCGGCCCCGAAGAAATCACCGCCGACATTCCGAACGTCGGTGACATCGCGCTGGCCAAGCTGGACGAGGCGGGCATCGCGTTCATCGGCGCCGAAGTGAAGGCCGGCGACATTCTGGTCGGCAAGGTCACGCCGAAGGGCGAGACCCAGCTGACGCCGGAAGAGAAGCTGCTGCGCGCCATCTTCGGTGAGAAGGCGTCTGACGTTAAGGACACCTCGCTGCGCGTGCCCCCGGGCATGGACGGCACCGTGATCGACGTGCGCGTGTTCACGCGCGACGGCGTCGAGAAGGACAGCCGTGCGTTGTCGATCGAGAAGTCGGAGCTGGAGAAGGTTCGCAAGGACCTGGAAGACCAGCGCCGTATTCTCGAGGACGACTTGTTCCAGCGTATCCAGGCCGTGCTGCTCGGCAAGCCTGCTTCGGCAGGCCCGCAGAAGCTCAAGGCCGGCACCGTCATCGACGAGAGCTATCTCTCCAGCATGCCGCGCGAGCAGTGGCTGGAAATTCGTCTGCAGGACGATGAAGAGAACGCCGCCGTCGAACGCGCCGCCGAGCGTTTGAAGGCTCAGCGCAAGGAATTCGAGAAGCGCTTCGACGAGAAGCGCGCCAAGATCACCGCGGGCGACGATCTCGCTCCGGGCGTGCTGAAGATGGTCAAGGTGTACCTGGCCGTGAAGCGCCGCGTGCAGCCGGGCGACAAGATGGCCGGCCGTCACGGTAACAAGGGTGTCGTGTCCACCATCATCCCGGTGGAAGACATGCCGTTCGACGAGAACGGCACCCCGGTCGACATCGTGCTCAATCCGCTGGGCGTGCCCTCGCGTATGAACATCGGCCAGATCCTCGAGACGCACCTGGGCTGGGCGGCCAAGGGCATCGGCCACAAGATCGGCCGCATGCTCGACAGCATGGCTGCCGAGCGCGCGACTCAGATCCGCGGCTTCCTCGACGAGGTCTACAACAAGTCGGGCGGCCAGAAGGCCGACATCGCTTCGTTGACCGACGACGAGATCATCGCGCTGGCCGGCAACCTGCGGCACGGCGTGCCGATGGCGACGCCGGTGTTCGACGGCGCGGCCGAAGAGGAAATCAAGCGCATGCTGGAGCTGGCGGAACTGCCGGCCAGCGGCCAGACGACGCTGTTCGACGGTCGCACCGGCGAGCGCTTCGAGCGTCAGGTGACGGTGGGCTACATGTACATGCTGAAGCTCAACCACCTGGTCGACGACAAGATGCACGCCCGCTCGACCGGTCCGTACTCGCTGGTCACGCAGCAGCCGCTGGGTGGCAAGGCGCAGTTCGGCGGTCAGCGCTTCGGCGAAATGGAAGTCTGGGCGCTGGAAGCGTATGGCGCCTCGTACACGCTGCAGGAAATGCTCACGGTCAAGTCCGACGACGTGAACGGCCGTACGCAGATGTACAAAGCCATCGTCGACGGCAACCACGAGATGAAGGCCGGCATGCCCGAATCCTTCAACGTGCTGGTGAAAGAAATCCGTTCGCTGGGCATCAACATGGAGCTGGAGCAGGAGAGCGACAAGTAATTCCCAAGGGATTTACGACTCACTCTCAGGCAACACTCAGTAGGTGACACATGAAAGATTTGCTAAAGCTCTTTAAGCAGCACACTCCGGTCGAGAACTTCGATTCCATCCGGATTGGGCTCGCTTCGCCCGAAATGATCCGCTCGTGGTCGTTCGGCGAAGTGAAGAAGCCGGAGACCATCAACTACCGCACGTTCAAGCCGGAACGCGATGGTCTGTTCTGCGCCAAGATTTTCGGACCGGTGAAGGATTACGAGTGCTTGTGCGGTAAGTACAAGCGCCTGAAGCATCGCGGCGTGGTCTGCGAAAAGTGCGGCGTCGAAGTGACCCAGTCCAAGGTGCGCCGCGAGCGCATGGGCCACATCGAGCTCGCGAGCCCCACTGCTCACATCTGGTTCCTGAAGTCGCTGCCGTCGCGCATCGGTTTGATGCTCGACATGACGCTGCGTGAAATCGAGCGCGTGCTGTATTTCGAAGCGTTCGTGGTGATCGAGCCGGGCATGACCCAGCTGCAGCGCGGCCAGTTGCTGACCGACGAAATGTATCTGGAAGCGATCGAGCAGCACGGCGACGAGTTCGACGCCCGCATGGGCGCCGAAGCCGTGTACGAGCTGTTGAAGTCGCTCGACCTGCAGCAGGAAGTGCTCAAGGTTCGCGAAGAGATCCTCGGCACGAACTCCGAGACCAAGATCAAGCGCCTCACCAAGCGCCTGAAGCTGCTCGAGTCGTTCATCGAGTCCGGCAACAAGCCGGAGTGGATGGTCATGACCGTGCTGCCGGTGCTGCCGCCGGATCTGCGTCCGCTGGTGCCGCTGGATGGCGGCCGCTTCGCGACGTCCGATCTGAACGATCTGTATCGCCGCGTCATCAACCGTAACAACCGCCTGCGCCGACTCCTCGAGTTGAACGCGCCGGACATCATCGTGCGCAACGAAAAGCGCATGCTGCAGGAAGCGGTGGATGCGCTGCTCGACAACGGCCGGCGCGGTCGCGCCATCACCGGCACGAACAAGCGTCCGCTGAAATCGCTGGCCGACATGATCAAGGGCAAGCAGGGCCGCTTCCGTCAGAACCTGCTCGGCAAGCGCGTCGACTACTCCGGTCGTTCCGTGATCGTGGTGGGTCCGACCCTGCGCCTGCATCAGTGCGGTCTGCCGAAGAAGATGGCGCTGGAGCTGTTCAAGCCCTTCATCTTCTCCAAGCTGCAGCTGCGCGGCGAAGCTTCGACCATCAAGGCCGCCAAGCGCATGGTCGAGCGTGAAGGTCCGGAAGTGTGGGACATTCTCGAAGAAGTCATTCGCGAACATCCCGTGCTGCTGAACCGCGCGCCGACCCTGCACCGCCTGGGTATTCAGGCGTTCGAGCCGGTGCTGATCGAAGGCAAGGCCATCCAGCTGCATCCGCTGGTCTGTACCGCGTTCAACGCCGACTTCGACGGCGACCAAATGGCCGTGCACGTGCCGTTGTCGTTGGAAGCGCAGCTCGAAGCTCGCGCGCTGATGATGTCGTCGAACAACATTCTGTCGCCCGCCAACGGCGACCCGATCATCGTGCCGTCGCAAGACGTGGTGCTCGGCCTGTACTACATGACCCGCGAGCGCGTGAATGCGAAGGGCGAGGGCATGTGGTTCACCGACGTGCAGGAAGTGCACCGCGCCTATGAGAGCCGCGTTGCCGATCTGCAGGCGAAGGTGAAGGTCCGCATCACCGAGTACGTGAAGAACGAGGACGGCAACTTCCGTCCGAAGGCTCGTGTCGTCGACACTACGGTCGGCCGCGCGCTGCTGTCCGAGATCCTGCCGAAGGGCATGTCGTTCGATGTCGTGAACCGCGACATGACCAAGAAGGCGATCTCCGGCGTCATCAACCTGTGCTATCGCGGCGTCGGCTTGAAGGAAGCCGTCGTGTTCGCCGACCAGCTGATGTACACGGGCTTCGCGTACGCAACGCGCGCCGGTGTTTCCATCGGCGTCGACGACATGGTCGTGCCACAGCAGAAGGGCCGCATCCTCGGCGGCGCTGAGCGTGAAGTGAAGGAGATCCAGGAGCAGTACGCTTCGGGTCTCGTCACCAACGGCGAGCGCTACAACAAGGTCGTCGATATCTGGTCGCGCACCAACGACCAGGTGGCCAAGGCGATGATGGACAAGCTCGGCGTCGAAGACGTCGTGAACGCCAAGGGCCAGACGGTCACGCAGAAGTCGTTCAACTCGATCTACATGATGGCCGACTCTGGCGCCCGCGGTAGCGCGGCCCAGATTCGTCAGCTTGCCGGTATGCGCGGCCTGATGGCCAAGCCGGACGGCTCCATCATCGAGACGCCCATCACGGCGAACTTCCGTGAAGGCTTGAACGCCATGCAGTACTTCATCTCGACGCACGGCGCTCGTAAGGGTCTGGCCGATACGGCGTTGAAGACCGCGAACTCCGGTTACCTGACCCGTCGTCTGGTCGACGTGGCGCAGGACCTGGTGGTCACGGAAGAAGACTGCGGCACCAACAACGGTCTGACCATGGCTCCGATCGTCGAAGGCGGCGACGTGGTCGAAGGCCTCGGCGAGCGCGTGCTCGGCCGCGTGGCCGCGGTCGATGTGCTCAAGCCGAGCGGCGACGGCGTCGTGATCGAAGCCGGCACGCTGATCGACGAGCGTCTGGTGAAGGTGCTCGAGTCCGAAGGCGTGGACCAGGTGAAGGTGCGTTCGCCGATCGCTTGCGAAGTCCGCTACGGCGTGTGCGCACAGTGCTACGGCCGCGACCTCGCGCGTGGTCATCGCATCAACATGGGTGAGGCGGTCGGCGTCATCGCCGCGCAGTCCATCGGTGAGCCTGGCACGCAGCTGACGATGCGTACGTTCCACATCGGTGGCGCGGCGTCTCGAGCTGCTGCCGCGAACTCCGTGGAAGCGAAGGGCAAGGGCACCGCACGTCTGCACAACCTGAAGACCGTGCACCACGAGAAGGGCCACTGGGTCGCGACCTCGCGCTCCGGCGAGTTCGGCGTGGTCGACGAGTTCGGTCGCGAGCGTGAGCGTTACAAGATTCCGTACGGCGCCGTGATCACGGTCAAGGACGGCGATCCGATCGAGCCCGGCCAGATCGTGGCCACCTGGGACCCGCACACCCACCCGGTCGTGACCGAAGTGGCGGGCTTCATCAAGTTCCAGGACTTCATCGACGGCGTGACCGTGCAGAGCCAGGTCGACGAAGTGACCGGCCTGTCGTCCACGGTCGTGATGGATCCGAAGCAGCGCAGCTCGGGCGGCAAGGACCTGCGTCCGGTCGTGCGACTGGTCAATGCCAAGGGCAAGGAAGTCACGTTCGCGAACACCGACATCCCGGCCGTGTACGCGCTGCCCACGGGCGCCATCGTGAGCTTGGAAGACGGTGCGAAGGTGTCGGTCGGCGACGTTATCGCGCGTATCCCGCAAGAATCGTCGAAGACCCGCGACATCACCGGCGGTCTGCCGCGCGTCGCGGACTTGTTCGAAGCCCGCAAGCCGAAGGACTCAGCGATCCTCGCCGAGTACACCGGCACCGTGAGCTTCGGTAAGGAGACCAAGGGCAAGCGCCGCTTGATCATCACCGACGAGCAGGGCGAGAAGCACGAGGAGCTGATTCCGAAGTGGCGTCACCTGAACGTGTTCGAAGGCGAACAGGTGGAGCGCGGCGAAGTGATCGCCGACGGCGAGCCGAACCCGCACGACATCCTGCGCTTGCAGGGTGTGGAGTCGCTGGCCAACTACCTGGTCCGCGAAATCCAGGACGTGTACCGACTGCAGGGCGTGAAGATCAACGACAAGCACATTGAAGTGATCATCCGCCAGATGCTGCGCAAGGTCGAAATCGCCCACGCCGGCGATACGTCCCTGTTGCGCGGCGAGCAGCTGGATCGCGCCCGGGTGACCGACGTCAACGATCGCACCGAAGAGTCAGGCAAGATTCCGGCGCGTCTGGAGCCGGTGCTGCTGGGCATCACCAAGGCGTCGCTGGCGACCGAGTCGTTCATCTCCGCGGCCTCCTTCCAGGAGACCACCCGCGTGTTGACCGAAGCGGCCGTGCGCGGCCTGAAGGACGACCTGCGTGGCTTGAAGGAGAACGTCATCGTCGGCCGGCTCATCCCGGCGGGTACGGGCTCGTTCTACCACTCGCGTCGTCGTCGCCGGGACTCCGGGACGGGCCGCGGCTTCATGGACATGGGCGGCGGTGGCGTGGATACCGAGGAGTCAGTGTCGGACGAAGCCTCCGCGGAGTAAGGAACTGAGGGCGGGGAAGGCTCACCTTTCCCGCCCGACCCTTAAGAATCGCCGTGTCGGGGCTCTAAGCCGTTGACACTGCAGGGTCACATTCCTACAATCCCGCGCCTTTGATTAGGCCGGCGTCGACCATCCTCCGCCCGCCAGTCACCCGAATTTACTTAGGCCGCCTCAGCCCAACCGCTAGGCGGCTTCGTGTTCTCTCTAGGAATCATTAGGTTATGGCCAGTATCAGTCAGCTCGTCCGTAAGCCGCGCACATCGCCGAATTACAAGACGAAGGTGCCCGCGCTCGCTGCCTGCCCGCAGAAGCGCGGGGTTTGCACGCGCGTGTACACGACGACGCCGAAAAAGCCGAACTCCGCCCTGCGTAAGGTCGCCAAGGTGCGCCTGACCAACGGCTTCGAGGTCATCAGCTACATCGGCGGCGAAGGCCACAACCTGCAGGAACACTCGGTGGTGCTGATCCGCGGCGGTCGTGTGAAAGACCTCCCGGGCGTGCGCTATCACACGGTGCGCGGCACCCTCGACTGCGCGGGCGTCAACGACCGCCGTCAGGGCCGTTCGAAGTACGGCGCGAAGCGCCCGAAGAAATAACCGGCGCCACCCCTCATCTATTTTGAAGGTAGTACCTCATGTCTCGTAGAGCCTCGGCCCCGACCCGCACGATTCTTCCCGATCCGCGTTTCAACAGCCTGCTGCTGGCCAAGTTCGTCAACATGGTCATGGAGCGCGGCAAGAAGTCGGTCGCGGAAAAGATCGTGTACGGCGCGGTCGATCGCATCACCGAGAAGACCGGCAAGCCGAACGAGCAGTCGATCGAGCTGCTGACCCAGGCGCTGGACAACGTGAAGCCGACGGTCGAGGTGAAGAGCCGCCGCGTCGGTGGCGCCACCTACCAGGTGCCCGTTGAAGTCCGCTCGGCCCGCCGCCAGACATTGGCCATGCGCTGGCTGATCGAAGCCGCCTCGGCGCGTAGCGAGAAGTCGATGGCTCAGCGCCTCGCCGCCGAGCTGCTCGATGCTTCCGAGAACCGCGGTTCGGCCGTGCGCAAGCGTGAAGACACGCACCGTATGGCAGAGGCGAACAAGGCGTTCGCCCACTACCGCTGGTAATGGACGGAGTGCGAACGATGTCGGTCGCACCCGCGACGCATCTTTTGCAACCCTCGAGAGACCATGGCACGTACTACGCCCATCGAACGCTATCGGAACATCGGCATCTCTGCCCACATTGACGCGGGCAAGACGACGACGACCGAGCGCATTCTTTTTTACACGGGCGTATCGCACAAGATCGGTGAAGTGCACGACGGCGCGGCCGTCATGGACTACATGGAACAGGAGCAGGAGCGCGGCATCACCATCACCGCCGCCGCCACGACCTGTTTCTGGAAGGGGATGGAGAACAACTTCCCCGAGCATCGCATCAACATCATCGACACCCCGGGCCACGTCGACTTCACCATCGAAGTCGAGCGCAGCCTGCGCGTGCTCGACAGCGCCGTCGCGGTCTTCTGTGCCGTGGCCGGCGTGCAGCCGCAGTCCGAAACGGTCTGGCGGCAGATGAACAAATACAAAGTGCCGCGCATCGCGTTCGTCAACAAGATGGACCGCGCCGGCGCCAACTTCCTGCGTTGTGTCGAGCAGATCCAGCAGCGCCTGCGCGGCGTGCCCGTGCCGATTCAACTGCCGATCGGCGCTGAAGATAAATTCGTCGGCGTGGTCGATCTGATCCGCATGAAGGAAATCTGGTGGGACGACTCCACCCAGGGCACGCGCTTCGAGCACCGGGACATCCCCGAGGACATGGTCGAAGAGTGCGAAGAGTGGCGCGCCAAGATGGTCGAGGCCGCGGCCGAAGCCAACGAGACGCTGCTCAACAAGTACCTCGAAGGCGGCGCGCTCAGCGAAGACGAGATCAAGCAGGGCCTGCGCGAGCGTTCGATCCGTAACGAGATCGTGCTGTGCATGTGCGGCTCGGCGTTCAAGAACAAGGGCGTGCAGGCCATGCTCGACGCCATCATCGAGTTCATGCCGTCGCCGGTGGAAATGCCGCCGGTGAAGGGGTTGCTCGCCGACGGCAAAGAAGGCACGCGCAAGGCCAGCGACGAGGAGAAGTTCTCGGCGCTCGCGTTCAAGATTCTCAACGATCCGTTCGTCGGCAACCTGACGTTCTTCCGCGTGTACTCCGGCGTGCTCAACTCCGGCGACACCGTGAGCAACCCGGGCAAGGGCAAGAAGGAGCGCATCGGCCGCCTGCTCCAGATGCACGCCAACGAGCGCAGCGAGATCAAAGAAGTCCGCGCCGGCGACATCGCCGCGGCCGTGGGCCTGAAGGATGTGATCACGGGCGACACGCTGTGCGACCCCGAGCATTCCATCCAGCTGGAAAAGATGGACTTCCCGGAACCGGTGATTTCCGTCGCGGTCGAGCCGAAGACACAGGCCGACCAGGAAAAGATGGGCCTCGCCCTGCAGCGCCTGGCGAAGGAAGATCCGTCGTTCCGCTTGTCGAGCGATCCGGAGTCCGGTCAGACCATCATCGCCGGCATGGGCGAGCTGCACCTGGAAATCATCGTCGATCGCATGAAGCGCGAGTTCAAGGTGGAAGCGAACGTCGGCAAGCCGATGGTCGCGTACCGCGAGACCATCCGCGCCAAGGTCGATCAGGAAGGCAAGTTCGTGCGTCAGTCCGGCGGCCGCGGTCAGTACGGCCACGTCTGGATCACGCTCGAGCCGAACGAAGCCGGCAAGGGCTTCGAGTTCGTCAATGCCATCGTCGGCGGCACGGTGCCGAAGGAATACATCCCGGCGGTCGAGAAGGGCATCAAGGAAGCGACCGCCAACGGCGTGCTCGCCGGCTATCCGGTCGTGGACGTGAAGGCGACCTTGTTCGACGGCTCGTATCACGATGTCGACTCGAACGAAATGGCGTTCAAGATCGCAGGCTCGATGGCGTTCAAGGACGCGATGTCCAACGCCAAGCCGGTGATCCTCGAGCCCATCATGAAAGTGGAAGTGGTGACGCCGGAGGATTATTACGGCGACATCGTAGGCGACCTGAACCGCCGTCGCGGCCAGATCGTCGGCATGGAAGATTCCATCTCCGGCAAGGTCGTGACGGCCGAAGTGCCGCTGGCCGAGATGTTCCAGTACTCCACGTCCATGCGCTCGATGAGCCAGGGCCGTGCCACGTACACGATGGAGTTCGCCAAGTACATGGAAGTGCCGACCAACGTCGCAAACGTGATTACCAAGAAGGGCTGACGCCCCCGACTCAGCAAGTCGGAAGCGCGCCAGCAGCCAGACAAATCGAGCTATTTTTTTAAAGTTATAGATAGAGGAACGCCGCTGTGGCCAAAGAGAAATTTGAACGCACCAAACCGCACGTGAACGTAGGCACCATCGGCCACGTCGACCATGGCAAGACCACGTTGACGGCCGCGCTGACCAAGGTGATGGCGGAGAAGCACGGCGGCGAGTTCAAGGCGTACGACCAGATCGACAAGGCGCCCGAAGAGCGCGCTCGTGGTATCACGATCGCGACGGCGCACGTGGAGTACACCTCGGATGCGCGTCACTACGCGCACGTGGACTGCCCGGGCCACGCCGACTACGTGAAGAACATGATCACGGGCGCTGCCCAGATGGACGGCGCGATTCTGGTGTGCTCGGCCGCTGACGGCCCGATGCCGCAGACGCGCGAGCACATCCTGCTGGCCCGTCAGGTCGGCGTGCCGTACATCGTGGTGTTCCTGAACAAGGCGGACATGGTCGATGACGCCGAGCTGCTCGAGCTGGTCGAGATGGAAGTGCGCGAGCTGCTGTCGAAGTACGACTTCCCTGGCGACACGACCCCGATCGTGAAGGGTTCGGCGCTGAAGGCGCTGGAAGGCGATCAGAGCCCGATCGGCGTGCCGGCGGTGATTCAGCTGGTGGCGGAGATGGACAAGTACATCCCGGTGCCGGAGCGTGCGATCGACGGCGCGTTCCTGATGCCGGTGGAAGACGTGTTCTCGATCTCCGGCCGCGGCACGGTGGTGACGGGTCGTATCGAGCGCGGCATCGTGAAGGTGAACGACGAAGTTGAAATCGTCGGCATCAAGGACACGCAGAAGACGACCTGCACGGGCGTGGAAATGTTCCGCAAGCTGCTGGATCAGGGCCAGGCCGGTGACAACGTGGGCGTGTTGCTGCGTGGCACGAAGCGCGAAGAAGTGGAGCGCGGCCAGGTGCTGTGCAAGCCCGGTTCGATCAAGCCGCACACGCAGTTCGAAGCTGAGGTGTACGTGTTGACGAAGGAAGAGGGCGGCCGTCATACGCCGTTCTTCAAGGGCTATCGTCCGCAGTTCTACTTCCGTACGACGGACGTGACGGGCGCGGTGCAGTTGCCGGAAGGCGTCGAGATGGTCATGCCTGGCGACAACATCAAGATGGTGGTGGAGCTGATTGCGCCGATCGCGATGGAAGAAGGCCTGCGCTTCGCCATCCGTGAAGGCGGCAAGACGGTCGGCGCCGGCGTCGTCGCGAAGATCATCAAGTAATCGATTCTTAACGGGCGCCGTCGGAACCAACCCGCCGGCGCTTCAAGAGACTAAACATGGCCACGAACCAAAATATCCGCATCCGCCTGAAAGCGTTCGATCACCGTCTGATCGACAACTCGGCGCGTGAAATCGTCGAGACCGCCAAGCGCACGGGCGCCACGGTGAAGGGTCCGGTGCCGCTGCCGACCAAGATGGAGCGCTTCACGCTGCTGGTCTCTCCGCACGGCGACAAGGACGCCCGCGACCAGTACGAGATCCGCACCCACAAGCGCCTGATGGACATCCTGAACCCGACGGACAAGACGGTGGATGCCCTGATGAAGCTCGAATTGCCTGCGGGCGTGGACGTGCAGATCAAGCTGAACTGATTGAGAAGCGGTTGGCGGTTAGCGATTGGCGGTTAGCGGTTAGTGAAGACGAGGAGCTGAGGCTCTTAATTCTGAACTAACCGCTAACCGCTAACCGCTAACCGCTAACCGCTAACCGCTTAATTTTACGAGGCGCTTGCAAAGTCAGCTTACCTGACTATAATTCGCGCCTCTTTTGCGCCGAGGTCTGGCCCTGACGGGGTACCGCTCGAGCGGCATGACCAGCCCAGCTGGTCGTTCCTCTCGAATTCCTGTCGCCGATTTCACTGCATTTGAAAAGTTTTACCGTTCGCGGCCAATCGTAGTCGCGGGCGTTGGATCAGCGCGGTGTCGCACCGTACCGGTCATGAGCCGGGACGGGCGGTGTCGCCGTAATTAACGAGGAATCACGATGAGCGCTGCCAAGACCCCAGGTCTGGTCGGTCGTAAGGCGGGTATGACGCGCGTCTTCACTGAAGCGGGCGAGACCGTGCCGGTGACCGTCATCGAAGCCGTGCCGAACCGCGTTACGCAGGTTCGTACGCTCGAGGCCGATGGCTATCGCGCTGTGCAGGTCGCCGTTGGCGATCGCAAGGCGTCCCATACCAACAAGCCCCTCACGGGCCACTACGCCAAAGTCAAGGTCGCTCCCGGCAAACAGCTGGTCGAGTTTCGTCTGAACGGCGAAGACATGAAGGATGTGGCCGCGGGCTTCGAGCTCAAGGTCGACGCGTTCGAAGTGGGCCAGGTCGTCGATGTCACCGGCACCACGATCGGTAAGGGCTTCGCCGGCACCATGAAGCGCCACAACTTCGGCGGTCTGCCGGCAACGCACGGTGTCTCCGTGTCGCACCGCTCGCCGGGTTCCATCGGTCAGCGCCAGACCCCGGGCCGCGTGTTCAAGGGCAAGCGCATGTCCGGCCACATGGGCCAGGTCCGTCGCACCATCGAAAATCTCAGCGTCGTGCGCATCGATGCCGAGCGCAACTTGATCCTGATCCGCGGCGCCGTTCCGGGTGCTCCGGGTAGCCAGGTGATCGTGCGCCCGTCGGTGAAGGCTGCTGCGCAGCTGCGCCGCAAGCGCGTTGCCCCGGCGAAGAAGTAAGAGTAGTCGCCCATGAACCTCAAACTCATCAGCAAAGGCGCGCAGGCTCAGGACGTCCAGGTCTCCGACGCGACGTTCGCCCGCGAGTACAACGAATCCCTGGTGCACCAGATCATCGTCGCTTACATGGCGGCGGGTCGTGCGGGCACCAAAGCACAGAAGACCAAGGCCGAAGTGCGTGGCGGCGGCATCAAGCCGTGGCGCCAGAAGGGCACCGGTCAGGCGCGCGCCGGCTCCATCCGCAGCCCGATCTGGGTCGGTGGCGGTCGTGCGTTCGCGGCCAAGCCGCGTGACTTCTCGCAGAAAGTAAACCGCAAGATGTATCGCGCGGCGCTGCAGGCGATGTTGTCGCAGCTGGCCCGCACCGATCGCCTGCAGGTGGTCAACGGCATCGAGCTCGAAGCCCCGAAGACCAAGCTGCTGGTGCAGAAGCTCAAAGATCTGAACCAGGGCGACAACGTGCTGGTGCTGGTCGAGGCCTTCGACGAGAAGTTGGAGCTGGCCTCGCGCAACCTGCCGTATGTCGACGTGTTGCCGGTGAGCGCGCTCGATCCGTTGAGCCTCGCTCGTCATGACCAAGTGCTTGCGACGGTCGGTGCCGTTCGCCTGCTCGAAGAGAGGCTCGCATGAGTCAGGAAAAACTGATGAACGTGCTGCTCGGACCGCATGTGTCCGAGAAGAGCGCGCGTATCGCCGAGACGGCTAACCAATTCGTGTTCCGCGTGCGTCGCGATGCCACCAGCGGTGACATCAAGGCCGCGGTCGAACTGATGTTCGAAGTCAAAGTGGCGGACGTGAACGTGGTGAACGTCGGCGGCAAGCAGAAGCGCTTCGGCCAGCGGCTCGGCCGCCGGCAGGACTACAAGAAGGCTTATGTGCGCCTGGCCCCGGGTCAGAGCATCGACCTGACCGGAACGGAAGCCTAAGGCTCCGCCGGACAGCATCAGGAAATCAGTCATGGCATTGATCAAGTCCAAACCGACCTCGCCGGGCCGCCGCTTCCAGGTCAAGATCTCGCGCGATCACCTCCACAAGGGTGGCCCCGAGACTTCGCTGGTTCAGCACAAGAACTCGACCGGCGCGCGCAACCACTTCGGCCGTCAGACCGTGCGCCACCAGGGCGGCGGTCATAAGCAGAAGTACCGCGTCATCGACTTCCTGCGCGACAAAGACGGCATTGCCGGCAAAGTCGAGCGCCTCGAATACGATCCGAACCGCACCGCGCATCTGGCGCTCGTGCTGTACAAGGATGGCGAGCGCCGCTACATCATCGCGCCGAAGGACGTGGCTCCTGGCGACGCCGTGATGTCGGGCGCCGAAGCCCCGATCAAGGCTGGCAACGCGATGCAGCTGCGCCACATTCCGATCGGCACCACGATTCATTGCATCGAGCTGAAGCCTGGCAAGGGCGCGCAGCTCGCACGCAGCGCCGGCGGCTCGGCCCAGCTGGCCGCTCGCGAAGGCATGTACGCGACGATCCGCCTGCGCTCCACCGAGATGCGCAAGGTGCACGTCGACTGCCGCGCGACCGTTGGTGAGGTTTCTAACGGCGAACACAACCTGCGCAAATACGGCAAGGCCGGCGCCATCCGTTGGCGCGGCGTCCGTCCGACGGTGCGCGGTGTTGTCATGAACCCGGTCGATCACCCGCACGGTGGTGGTGAAGGTAAGTCCGGCCAGGGTAATCCGCATCCGGTGAGCCCGTGGGGTTGGAACACCAAGGGCAAGAAGACGCGTCGTAACAAGCGCACGGCGGGCATGATCATCCGCCGCCGTAATTGAGCTTAAGAGGATAGCAACGTGCCTCGTTCCGTAAAGAAAGGTCCGTTCGTCGACCTGCACCTCGCCAAGAAGGTGCGTGTCGCCGCCGAAAAGAACGATCGTCGTCCGATCAAGACCTGGTCGCGCCGTTCGATGATCCTGCCGGATTTCGTCGGCCTGACGGTCGCCGTGCACAACGGTCGCCAGCACATTCCCGTGCTCGTGTCCGAGAACATGGTCGGCCACAAGCTGGGTGAGTTTGCGCCGACGCGTACCTTCAAAGGTCACTCGGGCGACAAGAAGAGCTCGGCGGAGTAATCGCAATGCAAGTCGCTGCCAAACTGAAGTACGCGCGCATTTCTCCGCAGAAATGCCGCCTGATCGCGGACATGGTCCGTGGCAAGCCCGTCGGCCTGGCGTTGAACACGCTGAAGTACACGCCGAAGAAGGGCGCGCGGCTGGTGCTGAAGGTGCTGGAATCGGCCGTTGCGAACGCCGAGAACAATCTGAGCGCGGATGTGGATGAGCTGAAGGTGCAGACCGTCACTATCGATACCGCCCCGGTGCTGAAGCGTTTCCATGCGCGCGCCAAGGGCCGCGGCAATCGGATCTGGAAGCGCAACAGTCACATCATCGTGACGGTCGGCGACGGCAAGAGCGAGTAAGAATCATGGGTCAAAAAGTCAATCCGGTCGGCTTCCGCCTCGGCATCACCCGTGAGTGGACCTCGAAGTGGTATGCGTCGACCAAGAATTTTCCGTCGCACGTGTACACCGACTTCCAGGTGCGCGAGCTGCTGAAGAAGAAACTGTCCGAAGCGTCGGTGAGCCGCATTCAGATCGAGCGTGCCGCGCGCAAGGTGAACATTACGATTCACACGGCGCGCCCCGGCATCGTGATCGGTAAGAAGGGCGAGGACATCGAGAAGCTGCGCGGCCAGGTCTCGAAGATGATGAAGATGCCCACGGGCGACGTGCGCATCAACATCGCCGAGATCCGCAAGCCTGAGCTCGACGCTATGCTGGTTGCCGAAGGCATTGCACAGCAGCTGGAGCGTCGTGTGATGTTCCGTCGCGCCATGAAGCGCGCCGTTACCAACACCATGCGCATTGGCGCTCTGGGCATCAAGGTGCGCGTCGCCGGCCGCTTGAACGGCGCCGAAATCGCACGCACCGAACAGTACCGCGAAGGCCGCATTCCGCTGCACACGCTGCGCGCCGACATCGATTACGGCCTGGCTGAAGCCCGCACCAACTACGGCGTCATCGGCGTCAAGGTGTGGATCTTCAAGGGCGAAGTGTTCAACACGCAGGAACAGCCGGCTGAAGCGGCTGAAGGCCAACAGGCTGCCGCCGAAGCGACTGCCTGAGGTAATCCATCATGATGCAACCCAAACGCACCAAGTTCCGCAAGGCGTTCAAGGGCCGCAACGCCGGCCTCGCGCAGAGCGGTAACTACGTCGCCTTCGGCGACTACGGTCTGAAGGCCACCAGCCGTGCGCGCATGACAGCGCGCGAGCTGGAAGCTGCGCGTCGCGCCATGACCCGTTACGTGAAGCGTGGCGGTCAGGTGTGGATCCGCGTGTTCCCGGACCTGCCGATCACCAAGAAGCCGCTCGAAGTCCGAATGGGCTCCGGTAAGGGCAACGTCGAGTACTACGTCGCCAAGATCAAGCCGGGCAAGGTGCTGTTCGAGATGGAAGGCGTGTCCGAGACCATCGCGCGCGAAGCGTTCCGCCTGGCGGCTTCCAAGCTGTCGGTCGACACGCAGTTCGTGACCCGCAACGTGCGCTGATCCGAGTCACCAGATATGAGCACCGCCAAAGAATTGCGAGCCAAGTCCGCCGCCGACCTGCAGAAAGAGCTGCTGGAGCTGCGTCGCGAACAGTTCAATCTCCGCATGGCCCGCGCCACCGGCCAGGCCGCGAAGCCGCACGATTTCACTCGCGTTCGTCGTGACATCGCGCGCTTGAAGACCGTGGCCGCTGAACAGCGCCGCGCGAAAGGTAGTAAGTAATCATGAGCACCGAGAAGACTGACAAGAAGGCTGCACGTCAGCTGACCGGCAAGGTCGTCAGCAACAAGATGCAGAAGACCATCACGGTCGCTGTCGAGCGCTATGTGCCGCACCCGGTGTACGGCAAGTATCAGCGCCGCTCGACCCAGTTCCTCGCTCATGACGAGAACAACGAAAGCCGTGAAGGCGACACCGTGGCGATCGAAGAGTGCCGCCCGTTGTCGCGTCACAAGTCCTGGCGTCTGGTGAAGATCGTCCAGCGCGCCGTGCAGGTTGAAGCCGTGGAGGCCGCGCCATGATCCAGATGCGCACGTTGTTGAATGCCGCCGATAACAGCGGCGCCCGCAGCCTGATGTGCATCAAGGTGCTCGGTGGCTCGAAGCGTCGTTACGCGACGGTCGGCGATGTCATCAAGGTCAGCATCCGTGAGGCCATCCCGCGCGGCAAAGTGAAGAAGGGCGAGGTCTATGACGCCGTGGTCGTGCGCACCAAGTTCGGTGTGCGTCGCGCCGACGGCTCGCTGATCCGCTTCGACGGCAACGCTGCGGTGTTGCTGACCAACAAGCTGGAGCCGGTGGGCACCCGTATCTTCGGACCCGTGACTCGCGAGCTGCGCACCGCGCAGTTCATGAAGATCATTTCGCTGGCTCCCGAAGTTCTTTGAGAGTTGGGTCATGAACAAGATTCGTAAGGGTGACGAAGTCGTCGTGACCACCGGCCGCGATAAGGGCCGCCGTGGCACGGTGACCAAGGTTCTCGAGGGCCGCGTGGTCGTCGAGGGCATCAACATGGTCAAGCGGCACACCAAGCCGAACCCCCAGCGCAACGTGCAGGGCGGCATCGTCGAGAAAGAAAGCTCGATCGATCTGTCGAACGTCGCGTTGTGGAATCCCGTGACGAAGAAGGGCGACCGCGTGGGCATCCGCACGCTCGCCGACGGCAAGAAAGTGCGCTTCTTCAAGTCCAACAAGGAAACCGTCGACGCGTAAGCGTTGGAGCGGGTCCTACTAGGTAAACGAAGATGGCTAAGGCAAGACTCGAACAGTATTACCGCGACACGATCGTCGCGCAGCTCAAGGACACCTTGCAGCTCGCGAACGTCATGGAAGTGCCGAAGATCACCAAGATCACGGTCAACATGGGCGTCGGCGAAGCCGTGGCGGACAAGAAGATCATGGACAACGCGGTCGGCGATCTCACCAAGATCACCGGTCAGAAGCCGCTGGTCACGCGCGCGCGCAAGTCGGTTGCGACCTTCAAGGTCCGCGACGGCCTGGCGATCGGCGCCAAGGTGACGCTGCGCGGCGCGCGCATGTATGAGTTCCTCGATCGTCTGGTGAGCATCGCGATGCCTCGTATCCGCGACTTCCGCGGCGTGAGTGCTCGCTCCTTCGACGGCCAGGGCAATTACAACTTTGGCGTCAAGGAACAGATCATCTTCCCGGAAATCGCATACGACCAGATCGATGCGATCCGCGGCATGGACATCACGATCACCACGACCGCCAAGGACGACAAGTCCGGCCGCGCGTTGTTGGAAGCGTTCAATTTTCCGTTCCGCAAGTAACGGCGGGAGCTAGGTTATGGCCAAGACATCGATGGTCAATCGCGAAGACAAGCGTGCGAAGCTGGTAAAGCGCTACGCCGCCAAGCGCGCGAAGCTGAAAGAGATCATTCGCAAGCCGACTTCCACGCCGGCGGAACGCGAAGCTGCTGTCGCTCAGTTGCAGGCTCTGCCCCGCGACTCGAGCAAGAGCCGCCTGCGTAATCGCTGCGCAATCACCGGCCGTCCGCGCGGTTTCTACCGCAAGTTCGGATTGGGCCGCACCAAGCTGCGCGAAGCGACCATGCGCGGCGAAATTCCGGGCCTCGGCAAGGCCAGCTGGTAACAGCTGGTACCTCTGGAGCACGCATAAATGAGCATGACGGATCCGATCGCCGACTTCCTGACCCGTATTCGTAACGGGCAGTCTTCTGGCAAAACCGAAATCAACGCCCCCACCTCCAAGGTGAAGGTGGCGATTGCCAAGGTGCTGAAGGACGAAGGCTATATCGAAGATTTCACCGCGACTGACGTCGAGGGCAAGCCGACCCTGGCTGTGCAGTTGAAGTATTTCCAGGGCCGCCCGGTCATCGACCGCCTGGAGCGCATCAGCCGTCCCGGCCTGCGCGTCTACAAGGGGAAGGACGAGTTGCCTTCCGTGCTGGGCGGACTGGGTATCGCCATCGTTTCCACGTCGCAGGGCGTGATGACGGATCGTCAGGCACGTGCCTCCGGGCACGGCGGCGAAGTCATCTGCGTCGTTTCCTAATAGGGACGCACAGCAATGTCTCGAGTAGCTAAACAGCCGGTCCCACTGCCGCAGGGCGTGACCGCCACCATCAGCGCCGACAGCATCAGCGTCAAGGGCGCCAAGGGCACGCTGAGCCTCGCGCTCAACAGCAGGCTCGTGAAAGTGGTGCAGGATGCCGCTGCGCTGAAGGTGGAGAAGGCCAACGACGGTCGCGAAGCCGACATGGTCGCGGGCTCCACGCGCGCGCACCTCGCCAACATCGTGCAGGGTGTGAGCAAGGGCTACGAGCGCAAGCTCGAGCTCGTCGGCGTCGGTTACCGCGCCGCTGCGCAGGGCAAGAACCTGAACCTCACGCTGGGTTTCTCGCACCCGGTCGTCTACACGGCGCCCGAGGGCATCACGATCGAAACACCGAGCCAGACCGAAATTCTGGTGAAGGGCTCGGACGTGCAGAAGCTCGGCCAGGTCTGCGCCGACATCCGCGCGTTCCGTCCGCCCGAGCCGTACAAGGGCAAGGGCGTGCGCTATGCCGGCGAGAAGATCGAACTGAAGGAAGCCAAGAAGAAGTGATATCGGGCCTAGGCCCACATCAATCGATGTGAGCCGGAAGGTACCGGGCATTTCTCGAGAGATTAGTTATGAACAAAAATGCTCAACGACTGCGCCGCGCGATTCGCTCGCGCGCCAAGATCCGCGAACTGAAAGTTCTGCGGCTGTCGGTGCATCGCACGTCACAGCACATTTACGCCCAGATCTTCGACACCGAGTCGAAGGTGCTGGCGGTTGCGTCGACCTTGCAGAAGGACGTAGCCGCAGGCTTGAAGGGCACTGGCAATGCGACCGCTGCTGCCGCCGTCGGCAAGGCGATCGCCGAGCGCGCCAAGGCGAAGGGCATCACCAAGGTGGCCTTCGATCGTTCCGGCTTCAAGTTCCACGGTCGTATCAAGGCGCTGGCCGATGCCGCGCGTGAGAACGGTCTGGAATTCTAAGAGAGACACCACATGGCCAGAGTTGAAAAGAACCAGGCGGGCGACGAGTACATCGAGAAGCTCGTTGCGGTGAATCGCGTCGCCAAAGTCGTGAAGGGCGGCCGCCAGTTCGGCTTCACCGCGCTCACCGTGGTGGGCGACGGACGCGGCAAGGTCGGCTTCGGTTACGGCAAGGCGCGTGAAGTGCCGGTCGCGATCCAGAAGGCGATGCAGGCGGCTCGCAAGAACCTGTCGACGGTGTCGCTGAAGAACGCGACGCTGCACTACGCGGTGTCGGGCCGTCACGGCGCGACTCGCGTGCACATGCAGCCGGCCGCCGACGGTACTGGCTTGATCGCGGGCGGCGGTATGCGCGCCGTGTTCGAGTGTGCCGGTGTGCGCAACGTGCTCGCCAAGAGCTACGGCTCGCGTAACCCGATCAACATCGTGCGCGCCACGATGAATGCGTTGAACAGCGCGCAGTCGCCCGATGACATCGCGGCGAAGCGTGGCAAGAGCGTCGGGGAAATCCTCGGCCAGTAAGCCGAGCGATTACCGACGCGGATCTAATTAGGAAGTCGTCATGGCAAGCAACAAGGGCTACAAAGTCACGCTCGTGAAGAGCGTCTTCGGCCAGCTCAAGGCTCATCGCGCCACCGTGCGCGGCCTGGGCCTGCGCCGGATTCGTGACACCGTGACCGTGGCGGATACGCCGGAAATTCGCGGCATGCTGAGCGCCTCGCGCCACCTGCTGAAAATTGAAGAGTTGAAGGGCTAAATCATGCGCCTCAATGAAATGTCTCCTGCCCCGGGCAGCAAGAAGACGCGGCTGCGCGTCGGTCGCGGCGCTTCCGCCGGCCAGGGCAAGACCTGCGGTCGCGGCGTCAAGGGTAAGCGCGCACGTAAGGGCGGCTACCACAAGGTCGGCTTCGAAGGCGGCCAGATGCCCATCCAGCGCCGGCTGCCGAAGTTCGGCTTCCGCTCCAAGATCGCCCCGCTGGTGGCCGAAGTGCGCCTGTCGGAGCTTGCAAAGGTCAAAGGCGACGTCATTGACCTGGACGTCCTGCGTGCCAGCAACCTGGTGCCGGCGTTCTCCGAGCGCGCACGCATCGTGTTGTCGGGTGGCATCAGCCGCGCGGTGACCGTCAAGGGCGTGCACCTGACGAAGGGCGCCAAGGCTGCGATCGAGGCGGCCGGCGGCAAGATCGAAGCGGTCGAGGCTGCCAAGTAAGCAGCCTCTGACGGTTCGACAGTAACGATTCACTGAACGACAAGGACTCCGTGGCCACCAAACCCGCCACCGCTGCGTCTCTGTCCGCCTTCGGCGAGATGACCCGCTTCGCAGAGCTGCGACAGCGGTTGTTCTTCTTGCTGGGTGCGTTGATCGTGTATCGCACCGGTACGTTCATTCCGGCACCGGGCATCGACCCGGTGGCGCTCGCGCGCTTCTTCCAGGAGCAGCAGGGCACCATCCTGGACATCTTCAACATGTTCTCCGGCGGCGCGCTGGAGCGGTTGTCGATCTTCGCGCTGGGCGTCATGCCGTACATCTCCGCGTCCATCATCATTCAGATGATGGCGGTGGTCGTGCCGTCGCTGGCCGCGATCAAGAAGGAAGGCGAGTCGGGCCGTCGCAAGCTGACTCAGTACACCCGCTACGGCACGGTCGCGCTGGCGGCGGTGCAGGGCGCATCGGCGGCGATTGCGTTCCAGAACCAGGGCGTGGTCGTGGCGCCGGGTCCGCAGTTCGTGTTCGTCGCGACCATGACGTTGATCGCCGGCACGATGTTCCTGATGTGGCTGGGTGAGCAGATCACCGAGCGCGGCTTGGGCAACGGCATTTCGATGATCATTCTGGCCGGTATCGTCGCGGGCTTGCCCTCGGCCATCGGCGGAACGCTAGAGCTGGTGCGCACCGGTGAAATCAACCCGGCCGTGGCGCTGGTGCTGTTCATCATGGTGATCGCGGTGACGGCGTTCGTGGTGTTCGTGGAGCGCGGCCAACGTCGCATCCAGGTGAATTATGCGAAGCGCCAGCAGGGCCGTCGGCTGTATGCCGGCCAGAGCACGCACCTGCCGTTCAAGCTGAACATGTCGGGCGTGATTCCGCCGATCTTCGCGTCCAGCTTGCTGCTGTTCCCGGCGACGATCGCCAGCTGGGGCGGCACCTCGGGCAATTTCGCGTGGCTGCAGAACGTGTCCACGGCGCTGACCCCGGGTCAGCCGGCACACATGATCCTGTACGGCGGTCTGATCATTTTCTTCTGCTTCTTCTACACCGCGCTGGTGTTCAACTCGCGCGAGACCGCGGAGAACCTGAAGAAGTCGGGCGCCTTTATCCCGGGCATCCGCCCGGGTCAGCAGACCGGCGAGTACATCGACAAGGTGCTGACGCGGCTGACGGTGTGGGGCGCGCTGTACGTGACCATCGTCTGCTTGCTGCCGGAGTTCCTGATCTCGCGCTTCAGCGTGCCGTTCTACTTCGGTGGCACCTCGCTGCTGATCATGGTGGTGGTGATCATGGACTTCCAGGCGCAGGTCGCGGCACACCTGATGTCGCACCAGTACGAAGGCCTGATGAAGAAGGCCAACCTGCGCGGTTATGGCCGTCCGGGTCAGCAGAATTAGTCGCTATTTGATGGCGGACGGCCAGGCGGTCCGCGGGAGTGAGTCATGAAGGTCCGTGCATCAGTCAAGAAGATCTGCAAGAACTGCAAGGTCGTGCGCCGCCGCCGCGTGGTGTACGTAATCTGCTCCGACGCGCGTCATAAGCAGCGCCAGGGCTGATAAGCCTCGGTTGGCAGTCTTTAAAGCATTGAGTTACAGGGTTTTTTAGTTTACAGTTCCGCGCTTTTCGTCGCGGGGAGTAGTCCGCAGATGGCTCGCATTGCCGGCGTCAACATTCCGATGAACAAGCATGTGTGGGTTGGCCTCACACATATCTACGGCGTCGGCCGCACTCAGGCTCAGAAGGCCTGTGAGACTGCGGGCGTCAAGCAGAACACGCTGGTGAAGAACCTCACCGACGCGGAAGTCGCTGCGCTGCGCTCGGCAATCAGCAAGCTGACGGTCGAAGGCGACCTGCGCCGCGAAGTGTCCATGAACATCAAGCGTCTGATGGACCTCGGTTGCTACCGCGGCATCCGTCACCGTCGCGGCCTGCCGCTGCGCGGCCAGCGTACGCGCACCAACGCCCGCACCCGTAAGGGTCCGCGTAAGGCGGCGGTGAAGATGAACACCCCGGCCGGCAAGGCATAACGGTTTAGTTACGAGGATTTATGGCTGAGCAGAAACAGGGCCAGGCCGGCGGCGCCAAAGGTGGCGCTCGCAAGAAGGTCAAGAAACACGTGACCGATGCGATTGCCCACGTGCACGCGTCGTTCAACAACACCATCGTCACGATCACCGATCGCCAGGGCAACACCCTGTCGTGGGCGACGAGCGGTGGTTGCGGTTTCCGCGGCTCTCGTAAGAGCACGCCGTTCGCCGCGCAGGTTGCCGCCGAGAAGGCCGGTACCGCCGCGCAGGAACACGGCGTGAAGATGGTGGAAGTGCGCGTCAAGGGCCCCGGCCCGGGTCGCGAGTCCGCCGTCCGTGCGCTCAACGCCTGCGGCCTGAAGATCACCAACATTTCCGACGTCACGCCGATCCCGCACAACGGCTGCCGTCCGCCCAAAAAGCGCCGCGTCTAACGCGTCGCTAAGGAAGTCGCATGGCTCGTTATCTTGGTCCGAAGTGCAAGCTGTCCCGCCGCGAAGGCACGGACTTGTTCTTGAAGAGCGGCGTCAAGTCGCTGGAATCGAAGTGCAAGCTGGAAGTGCCGCCGGGCGGCATCAAGGGTGAGCGTCGTGGTCGTCTGTCCGACTACGGCCTGCAGCTGCGCGAGAAGCAGAAGCTGCGCCGCATGTACGGCGTCCTTGAAAGACAGTTCCGCAATTACTACATCAAGGCCACTGGCCGTCCGGGCGCGACGGGCTCAACCCTGTTGCAGCTGCTGGAAGGCCGCCTCGATAACGTGGTCTATCGCATGGGTTTCGCCGCCACGCGCAGCGAAGCTCGCCAGCTGGTCAGCCACAAGTCGATCTCGGTGAATGGCGAAGTGGTCAACATCCCTTCGTACCAGGTCAGCGCCGGCGATGTGGTTGCCGTGCGCGAGAAGGCGCAGAAGCAGTTGCGCATCCAGACGGCGTTGCAGATCAAGTCCCAGGTCGGTTTCCCGGCGTGGGTTGAGGTCGACGAGAAGAAATTTACCGGCACGTTCAAGCAGCTGCCCGACCGCGAAGAGATTCTGCCCGAGATCAACGAGAACCTCGTGGTCGAGTTGTATTCGAAGTAATGAAGTGTTTGCGGACGGATTTGAAATCCGTCCTCAACGCCTTGATCTATAGGGGACAGTTTTCGATCTGTCCCCAACACTTACCTAAACAGGTGAATGGTCCATGCAGGCATCCGTTGGCGAATTCCTGAAGCCTCGCGTCGTCAAAGTGACTCCCACGACCGCCAAGCAGGCAAAGGTCGTGATCGAGCCGTTTGAGCGCGGCTTCGGACACACGCTGGGCAACGCCCTGCGCCGCGTGCTGTTGTCTTCCATGCCGGGCTGCGCGATCACCGAAGCGGAGATCGACGGTGTGCTGCATGAGTACACCAGCATCGAAGGCGTGCAGGAAGACGTTGTCGACATTCTGTTGAATCTGAAGCAGGTCGCGATCCGCCTCAATGCGCGGGAAGAGACCGAGCTGCGCCTCCACAAGAAGGGCCCGGGCCCCGTGACCGCGGGCGACATCCAGCTCGACCACGACGTGGAAGTGCTGAACACCGACCTGGTGATCGCGAATCTGACCAAAGCCGGTGAACTGAATATGACGCTCAAGGTGGAGCGCGGCCGTGGCTACCGTCCGGCGATCCAGCGCGCCACGTTTGAAGAGTCCAGCGGCCCGATCGGCCGTCTGCAGCTTGATGCGTCGTTCAGCCCGATCCGCCGCGTGACCTACACCGTAGAGAGCGCGCGCGTCGAGCAGCGCACGAACCTGGACAAGCTGATCCTGGACATCGAAACCAACGGCACGATCGACGCGGAAGAGGCGATTCGCCGCGCCGGCTCGATCCTGAAGGACCAGCTGTCGGTGTTCGTCGATCTGCAGGGCCAGGACGAGGGTGCTTCGAAGGCGGCCGAACAGCAGTTCGATCCGATCCTGTTGCGCCCGGTGGACGAGCTCGAGCTCACGGTTCGCAGCGCGAACTGCTTGAAGGCCGAGAACATCCATTACATCGGCGACCTGGTGCAGCGGACCGAAGTGGAGCTGCTGCGTACGCCGAACCTCGGCAAGAAGTCGCTCACCGAGATCAAGGAAGTGCTGGAGAGCCATGGCCTGTCGCTCGGCATGCGCCTGGACAACTGGCCGCCGGTCAGCTTGAAGCGCGACGACGATCGCGACGTGATCTAAGTAGAGATGAATACCCGGGGTCTCGTGAAGAGACCCCGGATTGCGTAAGGACTGAAGAACAATGCGTCACCAACTTTCTGGCCGGCAGCTTAGCCGCAATGCCCCGCATCGCCAGGCGATGCTGCGTAACATGGCAGCCTCGCTGCTGCGTCATGAGACCATCCGCACCACCGTGCCGAAGGCCAAGGAATTGCGTCGTGTGGTCGAGCCGTTGATCACGCTCGGCAAGGACGACAGCGATGCCAACCGCCGTCGTGCGTTCTCCCTGCTGCGCGATGCCGAAGTCGTCGTGAAGCTGTTCGAGACGCTCGGCCCCCGTTTCCAAGCGCGTCCGGGCGGTTACACCCGCATCCTGCGCATGAACCCGCGTCCGGGCGATGCCGCGGAAATGGCGCTGATGCAGCTGTTGGATCAGCCGGAACTGGCCGATGCCGAAGCCGCTCCGTCCACCGAGGGCGAAGAGGCCGCGCCGAAGAAGAAGGCTGCTTCGAAGAAGAAGGCCGCTTCCAAGCGCGTCAGCAAGAAGTCCGTGAAGTCCGACGCCGAGAAGGCCGAGAAGAAGGCCAAGGCGGAGACTAAGGCTGCTGCCAAGGCCAAGAAGGTCGAAGCTGCTGCTGCCAAGAAGAGCGCCAAGAAGACTGCCACGCCGAAGAAGAAGGCTGGCGGCGCCAAGAAGAAGGCTGCTGCGAAGAAGTAACTTCGCCTCGACTGTCGATACCGAAGGCCTTCTCGAGCAATCGAGAGGGCCTTTTTCATTGCAACCTGCCTCCATCCCAACGGCAGTAGTGCCCGCTCGGCTCCCTGTCTCCCTGCCGAGCCGGCGCGAAGGACTCGTTTATTTTGCTGTGTCGGGAGGAGCCAGGCCTTTCGTGTACAGCACTTTGCCTTCCGGCGTCACCAGCACCGCATCGATATCATCCAACCGGTTATATATTTCGATTGCCTGCTCCGGCCCCAAAACAAACGCTGTCTTAGAGAGCCCATCGGTGCCAGTGGCGGTCGGGCCAATGATCGTCGCGCTGCGAACCTTGCTCGCCGAGCGACCCGTCTTCGGGTCGATGATGTGGTGATAGCGCACGCCGTTCTCGTCGAAGTAACGTTCGTAATCGCCCGATGTCGAGAGCGCCGCATCTTCGAGCGGAATTCGCGCAATCACTTCATCTTTCCGGTCCGGATGGCGAATACCCACGACCCACGGCTGACCGAAACGGTCGCCGATGATTCGACTATCGCCACCTGCCGTGACGAGCGCATGGTCGATGCCTCGCGCCTGCAGGATGGCGATACCCCGATCGACCGCGTGGCCTTTGCCGATGCCGCCCAAATCGATACGCACGCCAGGGCGGGCGAAGTGCACGGTGCTGTTTTTCTTATCCAGCTCGACGTGCCGGTAGTTGATGCCCGGCAAGGCGCCGGCGATTTGTTTCTCATCCGGATGCACATGCTTCCGGAAGTCATACATGTAGCCGACGCTCGCATAAGTGATATCGAACGCGCCGTCGGTGACGCGAGAGTAGTCGAGCGCGGTGGCGAGCAGATCGAACAGCTCGGCAGAAATCTTGATCGGCTCCCGAGCGGCCTGCGCGTTGACGATGGACAGTTCGCTGGTCGGCTTGTAAGTGCTCATCGCCTCATCGACACGCCGCATTTCCGCGAGCACGGCCTCGATGGCGGCGTTGCCTTGCGCCTTGTCGGTGGCCCACAGCTCCACGACGATGCGCGTTCCCATGATTCCGTCCTCGACGCGCTCCATCCATTCGGCCCGCGCCGGTTGAGCGAGGATCAAGAGTGCCAGGACTGTCGACAGCAGGTGTTTCATCCGAGCATGGTAGCGCAAAAGAAAAGGGCGGCTGGTTACAGCCGCCCTTGCTCCTGCGAGAGCTTTTGTCGTGCTTATTAGAACTTGAACCGGGCCGTCACGCCGTAGGTCCGCGGCGCGCCCAAGAACCCGTTGAGTGTGCTCTGCGAAGCGCCGGCCGCGGTCGAAGAGCCCTGCAACGTGGCGTCGAACAGCACTTGGTAGTACTCCTCGTCCGTCACGTTCAGCGACCACAGCTCGACCATCCACTTCTCGTCGGCCGCGCCGAAGCCCAGGCGCAGATTCACCAGCGTCATCGCGTCCTGCATCTTGCGCGGATCCAGGTTGGAGCCCGTGTTGTACTCCGACGTGTAGCGCGCACCGATGTTGCCGCGGAAGAGCAGGCTATTGCCGATCGGCTGCTCGTAAGTCGCCGACAGGCTCGCCGAAATTTCCGGCGCGAACGACAGCGTGTCGTCTTCACGCTCGGGGCGGAAGAACGCCAGATTCGCCGGGCCGCCGAAGTCTTCGATCTGCGTGTCGGCGTACGTCACACCGCCCTGGAAGCTCAGCTGCTCGAGCGGCGTGTACCACACGAAGTCGACATCCACGCCTTGCGACACCACCTGCGGCAGCGAAGTCACGATGAACTGCAGACCGGTGAAGGTGTTGAGCTGGAAGTCGGTGTAGTCCTGGTAGAACACGGCGCCGTTCACCAGCAGGCTGTTGTCAGCCCACTGCGTCTTCACGCCCAACTCGTACGAGTCCACGAGTTCGCGGTCGAAGCTCGTATCGGTATCGACCGTCGGGCCGCCCGGCGCGCCGGCCGGGAGGAAGAAGATGCCATTGCGCTCGCGGTACAAATTGAAACCGCCGGCCTTGTAGCCCCGAGCGAACGACAGATACGACATCACGTCGTCGGTGAAGCGATACGCGAGCTTGGCGGTGCCGCTCCATTCCTCTTCATCGAGTGACTGCGAGGTATCGACGTTGCCGAAGATCGGATCGGCGTACGTGACGCTGCAGCCGATGCCGTAGATGGTCAGTGCCTGCCCTTGGGCGACGGCTCCGGCTTGCCCGGACGCTGCGGCCCTCAGCGCAGCGCTGTTGCGCAGGAGCGTGCAACCCAGGCCGCTGTGCTCGTTTCGATACTGCGAGTCGAGGTCCTTCGATTCATCGGTGTAACGCAGGCCCAGAGTGAGCTCCAGCGCCTCGGTGAAGCGGATGCTGTTGTTGGTGAACAGCGCCCAGTTCTTCGACTCCTGCTCATACACGTCGCGGGTCGCGCCATTGGCCGGATAAGCGCCGGGCGGCAGGGCGGCGATCGGGTTTTGCGGGATCGGGCCGCCAGTCAGGCCGACGAAGTACTGCTGGAACTGCGTGCCCTGAATCAGTTGATCGCGCGAGTCCAGATCTTCGTTGGCGTAGAACAGGCCGACCAGCCAGCTGAACTTTTCGCTGTCGCCGGCGAGGCGGAACTCTTGAGTCAGCTGTTCGAACGAGTTGCCGAAGTTGCCGTCCGGGTTGCGATACAGAATGTCGACCGTGGTGAAGTCGGCGTCCTGGCCATTGATGGTTTCCCAATCGCGCCACGCGGTGATCGACGTGGCGGTCGCGCCGCCGAGCGCTTCGAGATCCCAATTGATCTCCATCGACGCGCCCTTGTCCTCGACTTCCTGCTTGGTCGAGCGGTTCGAGTACGCGACGCGATCGAACGGATCCGCAGGGTTGCGGAATGAGCCAGGCGACAACGCATTCAGCACGGCGAGCACGCCGGCCACCGGCGTCAGCACCGCTTGCGGAGCCGCGCAGCAGTTTTCGTCGCGATCGGTGTAATCGGCAGTCAAGCGGATATCCAGCGCTTCGCTCGGCTGGAACAGCAACTGACCGCGTGCGGTCTTGAACTTGCGATCGACGTCTTCGTCTTCGGTGCGCGGCCCGGGGCCACGCACCACGTCGAGGAACCCATCGCGCTCGCGAGAGGCGACATACAAACGTCCGGCCACTTTATCGGAGAAGGGGCCTGTCACCGAGGCCGCGCCTTCCATCGCGCCGTAATCGCCGGCAGTGAGCTCGACGTTGGCGCCGAAGTCGAACGAGGGCCGCTTGGTCACGACGTTGATCACGCCGGCCGAGGTGTTCTTGCCGAACAGCGTGCCTTGGGGACCTTTCAGCACCTCGATGCGCTCCAGCTCGCCGAGGTCGCCGAAGCCCACGCCGTTGCGCGGCCGATAAACGCCGTCGATGACCACACCGACCGACGATTCCAGGCCGGCGTTATCGCCGACGGTGCCGATGCCTCGGATACGAGCGGTAGTGACCGACTCGTTCGACGTCGACGTGACCAACAGCCCGGGCGTGAGAAGCGTCAGATCTTTGATGTCTTTGACGCCGGTATCCTGCAACAGCTGCTCGGAGATCGCGGTCACCACGATCGGCACGTCCTGCAGGCTTTGTTCACGTTTCTGCGCGGTCACGATGATGGTATCGATCGTGCGCGTATCCTGCTGCTGCTCCGTGGCTTGCTGGCCAAACGCAGGCACTGTTATCAGAGCCAATGCACCCACCACTGCTCGGCGCAGCAGCACACTTCGATCTTTCATGGATCCCCCTTGTTTAGATCCAACTATCTCTAGGTCCAGATTGAGAACTTGTCATGGCGGGGCTGATCGGCCCGCTGTTGATACCCAGCACGCGAAGACTACTGAGTTCGGAGCGCCGTTGAAAGAGACTTTGCATAAAAGCAACGTCCACTTGAGCACCAAAATGATTCAAACATGCCGGTTGCGGGCCGGGATATTCGGAGATAGCGCCGTGCAGTCCGGGCTACCCCCGAACGCCGCGCGAACCATGGGCGATCTTGTTGCGTTCTGCAGGACTGGGCTGTTGTTCCCCGACAACGAGTCGGGGATGATGCAGGGCTCGAAACTTTGAGTCTGGTAACGAGCATGGCGACTGAACAGTTTGATGTCGTGGTCATAGGCAGCGGTCCGGCCGGCGAGGGCGCGGCGCTGACAGCTGCCAAGAGTCATCGCAGCGTCGCCATCGTCGAGCGCTACTTCGAAGTGGGCGGCGGTTGTACGCATTGGGGCACCATCCCCAGCAAGGCCCTGCGCCACGCGGTGAAGATCCTCCATGACCTGCGGCGCAATCCATTGCTGCGTGAGTTTCACGACGCCTCGAAACTGACCTATCCGCAGCTGCTGGCCTCGGCGGGCAAAGTGATCGAGGCGCAGGTGGCGAGTCGCCGGCGCTTTTATGAACGCAATCGCGTTCCGGTGTTGTTCGGCGAGGCGAGCTTCGTGGATGCGAACACGCTGGAGATCCAGCCGCCGACCGGCAAGCCGACGCGGATCAGCGGCAAGCACATCGTCATAGCCGCAGGCTCGCGGCCCTACCATCCACCCGAGGTGGACTTCAGCCACGAACGCATTCGAGATAGCGATTCCATCCTGCGCTACGACCAGCATCCGTTCTCCGTGACCATCTATGGTGCGGGAGTTATTGGTTGTGAGTACGCCTCGATCTTCATCAACTTAGGCGCGAAGGTCACGCTGGTCAATACTCAGGATCGCTTGCTGTCGTTCCTCGACGATGAAATCGCCGAAGCTTTGTCATATCACCTGCGCGAGCAGGGCTGCGTGATCCGTCATAATGAGCAATTCAAGGCACTGGAAGCGCGCGAGCGCGACGTAGTGCTGCACCTCGAATCGGGCCGCAAGATCAAATCGGATCTGCTGCTGTGGGCGAACGGCCGCACCGGCAATTCCGACAAGCTCAAGCTCGACCGCATCGGCTTGAAAGCCAACAGCCGCGGTCAGATCGAAGTGAATCAGCACTATCAGACCGGGCTGGCTCACATCTACGCAGTGGGTGATATTGTCGGACCGCCGGCGCTGGCCAGCGCTGCGTACGTGCAGGGTTCCCACGCCGTACAACACATGCTCGATCCGTCGATCGCGCCCCATAGCACCGCGACCATTCCGAGCGGCATCTACACCATCCCGGAGATTTCCTCGATCGGCCGCACCGAGCGCGAGCTGCAGGAAGCGAAGGTGCCGTACGAAGTCGGTCACTGCTCGTTCAAGAACCTGGCGCGAGCGCAGATGACGGATGAGCGCGTCGGCGTGCTGAAGATCATTTTCCACGCCGAGACCATGCAGGTGCTGGGCGTGCACTGCTTCGGCGACAACGCTTCGGAGATCGTGCACATCGGCCAGACGGTGATGGCCAGCTCGAACAACGACATTCGTTACTTCACCCAGACCACGTTCAACTATCCGACCATGGCAGAGGCGTATCGGGTCGCGGCGTATAACGGCATCAACCGGCTGACGTAACAGGGACAGATTCTAAATCCGTCGGCGGGCGCACCGGCCGGCCGCGATTACATTCTTCAGCTCAACTGGCGTATCGTCGCGTTGCGCTAACAACTCCAATCGAGGTGGCTATGAGCTTCGTCAAGGAATTCCGGGAATTCGCCGTCAAGGGCAACGTGGTCGACATGGCCGTCGGTATCATCATTGGCGCCGCGTTCGGCAAGATCGTCAGCTCGCTGGTCAGCGACGTAGTGACGCCGCCGCTCGGCTACATCATCGGCGGCGTGGATTTCACCAAGCTCGCGATCACCATGCCGGCCATTCGGGAAGGCGCCGAGCCGGTAACCCTGCGTTACGGAGTATTCCTGCAAGCGACGTTCGATTTCATCATCGTCGCCCTGGCGATCTTCATGCTCGTCAAATTGATCAATCGCCTGCGCCGAGCCGAGGAAGCCAAATCCGCCGCGCCGCCGGCGCCACCTCGCCAGGAAGTGTTGCTCGAGGAAATTCGCGATCTGCTCAAACAGCAGCGTTAAGAGCGGCGCTGACGCGCGTTGCCGCTGACGCGGTTGCGCGCTGCCTGTGGGACTGCCTTGGGGTTATTCGCTTCGCGCTGTCGCTTCGCGTTGCGCGCAGCATGTCGGCAGAGCTGGGGCGTAGGTGGAGGGTCTCGGGAAACTCGCGAGCGTCTTCACTGTCGCTGTAAGTCTTCGATGGCTGCCGCACGATTTGGTCAGCTGCCGTTTCACTGTCGGTATCGCTCGCTGCGCGCTAACGCGCTGCGAGCTGCAACGCGCGTCCGCTTCGGTACTGACAACGTGCAACGGCTTGCTCGAATGGCGGCGGTGGCCGAGTCACCGCGGTTGCGAACTTCCCGAGACCCCACCTTTCCCCAGCTCGAAGATGCGCGACTGGATGCCTCACGTATCGAGGGCACTTTCGCGTTGCGAGCTGGAACGTGGCGTTCTCTTTTCCTGCCAAACGGTTTTAGTTCGCGGCAGCGAACGCGGGGCGTGTCAGATTCTCCGGTTCGCCAGTCGTCGCGGCGACGTTATCTTCGATACGAAGACCGCCAAACGGCTTGAACATTTCGACCTGCTGCCAGTTGATGTCTTTGCCGAGCGGCGACGTGCGCGCCTTCGCCAGCAACTGCTCGATGAAATACAGGCCGGGCTCGATTGTCACGACGAAGCCTGGCTCGAGCGTGCGGGTCAGGCGCAGATAAGGATGGCCTTGCGGACGCGCCTTCTGTTTGCCGTCCGGTGTCACCGTGAAGCCAGCGACATCGTGGACCTGCAGCCCCAACAGATGCCCGATCCCGTGCGGGAAGAACACGCTGCTCAGCCCACTCGCGACCGCCTCGTCCGGCGCAACTTTGATCACATCGAACTCACGCAGGATCTTCGCGATGCGCCGGTGCGCACTGAGATGAATGTCAGCGTAGTCGACGCCCGCTCGCACTTCACTGCACAAACCCTGCTGCTCGCTATCCATCGCCCTGATCAACGCGGCGAACTCATCGTTCTCTCGTGAATACGTGCGCGTGATATCCGCCGCATAGCCGTGAAACTGCGCGCCGGCGTCGATCAAAAAGGAACGCAACTGCGCAGGCGCCGTGCGCTCCTGATTTTGGTAGTGCAGAACCGCTGAGTTCACGTTGAGGCAGACGATATTCGGGTAGGGCAGCTCGTTCTCTGTCTGCCCCGTCGCGCGGATATAAGCCATGTTTAGCTCATACTCGGAGCCGCCGGCCCGAAACGCAGCTTCTGCTGCTTTGTGACCGCGCGCAGCCGCGCGCGATGCGCGACGCATGCACTCGAGCTCATATTCCGTCTTGAACGCGCGCACGTAGTGCAGCCGGTGCATCAGCGCTTCGGGATTGCGGCCGGTGAAGCCCCAGTCCGTGAATTCTTCGCGCCATTCACCGACGAATGCGCAGCGAGACACGCCAGCGATGTGTGCCTTCGCCTCCGAGGCTTCACGAATGATTTTGATGTCGAACTGATCGGTCCAGAAATCGTTCGGCATCTCGGGCGGCTTGTACCAATAGTCCACCGGCTGCAGGAACACGAGTTGCAAGCGCTGTCGGGGGCGATACACGATCCAGCAGTCGGCGGGCTCCGCGAGCGGAGTCCACAAGCGGAAGTGCGGATTCGGCTTGAACGGGTAGGGCTGGTCATCCAGGAATTGCATGTGCAGACCGCCCGCATAGATCGCCAGGGCGTCGAAGCCGGTGGCGGCGAGCGCGTCATCGGTGTGGCGGCGCTGAATCTGCAGGTGTGCCGTGTACGAAGCTCGCAGCGAAGCGGTGGATTGGACGTTCATGGTCATTCCGTCACGTTGACCTCGAGCGAGGCCCATTGCGCAGAGCCCGAATGGTAGCTGGCGACGCAGTGCCCTGTCGTGCCCGGCAGCATCCTACCCAGCGAGCCGGTGAGCAGGATTTGCCCGGGCTCGAGTTGCCAACCTTGCTCGACCATCTTGTTCACCAGGAACAGCGCGGCGCGCCACTGGTCGCCAAGCGAGTCGGTGCCCCTGCCGGTGAACATCTCTTTGCCGTTGCACACGAGTCGAACGTCTGTCGAATTCGGATCGCGCCGTTGAGGCGAAGCGAACTCGCCGACGATGTATTTCGCTGCAGCGACGTTGGTGGCGACGATGTCGATGCCATCGAGTGCCTGCGGCTGTGTGTAATCGAGATTGGGGAGCTCGATCGCGGCGCCGATGCCGTCTATGTGCGCGCGCAGAGCCGCTACATCCGGCAAGGGCCGATCGATCCGCGTGCCGAGGCGCATGGCGATCTCGACTTCGATGTGCAGGCCGCGTAGTTCGTGCAGGCTCACTGTGCTTGCGGATGGCAATGAACCTTGCTCGAACAGCACGCCTGCCACAGCATCGTTGGTCTTGAAGCGTGCCTGCGCCGGCGCGGATGTAAGTCCTGCTTTGAATCCCGCTGGACGCGCGCCATTCAATCTTTCCCGCACGCTGCGCGTTTGCACGCGATACGCGGAATCAATTGTCAATGTTTCGTCAATGTTCGGTAACGCGCGCTGCTCGCGCCATGATGTCACTATTTCGTCAACGACGCGACGCTCCGGCGAACTGCACGCGCTGAGCACGATACAGATCAATGACATCGACGCGAGGTTGCACGCGGCTCTGGTTTTCATGTGTGTTTGTTAGATGTCTTCGTGCAGCGACGACGCTGCTCAATGTTGCGTGGCTGTTTCAAACGTTAGTGAAACATCTTAGACTCCCGCCGCCGCATTGGAACGGTGGCGCGAGCCGCTCGATCCGTTGCTGTTCAATCAACCTACATCACATTGGGGTGATCGTTCACATGAACACAAAGATGATCCTCGCCGCTCTGGCGTTGTCGCTGTCGCTCGCTGCTTGCGCCAAGAAGGAAGAGGCTCCGGCCGAAGCCGCTGCTCCTGCCGCCGAGGCTCCTGCTGCCGAAGCTCCTGCTGCCGAGGCTGCTCCTCCGGCTGACGCCACTGCTCCGGCCGAAGCTGCTCCTGCCGACAGCGCCACGGCGCCGGCTGGCGAGACCACGCCGCCCCCGGCTCAGTAATCGAGCCTGGCTCGCGGGGGCGGATTTCCAATCCGTTCCCGACTTGCCACGAACAACGGGCGGGTTTTCCCGCCCGTTGTCGTTTTGAGGGTCGCCCGGATCCGCCAGCAGTGGGGATCACCGATATCGGCGACTGTGAATCGGCAGTACTGTAATCTAAGGATTGAAACTCTCGATCAGCGGAGGTGGCAAGGGAATCGCCAGCAAGCCGTGCCCGTCAGTATTCGCGATGCTTTGAATTCTCCACGCGACCGTCAGTGGATCCAGGCTCAATATCCGGAGTACCTGGAAGACCTGTCGCTCATGAGCATGAACACCGGCGTGTTCCCGGCCACCCGTGAGGTGCAGACGGAGCTCATGGCGCGCTGGTTCGCCGACGACAGCTCCTACCCATTGATCATTTTGAAGAACGAGCAGCCGGCAGGCTTCGCGCTCGTCAGCCGCCCAGCTCGGAATCGGCGCGATCAAGTGGACTTCCGCATGGCGGAGTTTTTCATCGCCTTGAAGTCGCGGCGGCTGGGCATTGGCCGGGATGCCGCGAATCTGATCTTCAACCGCTTCGCGGGCAGTTGGGAGATCACGGAGTTCCTGCACAACAAAGCCGCCGTCGGTTTCTGGCGCGCCATCCTGCTGGAGTACACCGGCGGAAAGTTTCAGGAAAAAGTCGCGCACGGAGAAGTGCGCCAGACATTCACGTCCACGAATCGTCAGCGCGTCCGCTGATCCTGTCGCTGCGAAGTCCGCCGCGGCGCTCTCATAGTTGTCATCAGCTATCCTATGGGGACCTTCCCGGGCGGAGAGCTTTCGATGGCGATGGATGTGGTGGACTACGAGATCTTCGGCGATGACATGCAGTACGTGGAGATCGAGCTCGATCCCGGCGAAGCGGCGATCGGCGAGGCGGGCGCGATGATGATGATGCAAGACGGTATCGAGATGGATACCGTCTTCGGCGACGGCTCCGCTCAGCAGGGCGGCCTGTTCGGCAAGCTGCTCGGCGCCGGCAAGCGCCTGGTCACAGGCGAGTCGCTGTTTACGACGATATTTCACAACGAGGCGCGGGCCAAGCGCCGCGTGGCGTTCGCGGCGCCGTACCCGGGCAAGATCATCGCCGTGAAGCTGTCCGAAGTTGGCGGAACTTTGATCTGCCAGAAAGACAGCTTCCTGTGCGGAGCGCGCGGTGTGTCGCTCGGCATTGCATTTCAACGTCGACTCGGTGCAGGGCTGTTCGGCGGGGAAGGCTTCATCATGCAGAAGCTCGACGGCGACGGTCTGGTGTTCGTGCACGCCGGCGGCACGTTGATGATGCGCGATTTGCAGCCAGGTGAGCGGCTGCGCGTCGATACCGGTTGTATCGTCGCGCTCGAGCCCAGCGTCGACTTCGACATCCAGTATGTCGGCAAACTGAAGAGCGCGCTGTTCTCCGGCGAAGGCTTGTTCTTCGCGACCCTTACCGGGCCGGGCCGCGTTTGGTTGCAGTCTCTGCCTTTGTCACGTCTCGCCAATCGCATCATCGCTTCCGCGCCTGCGGCCGGCGGTCGCCAGGTCGGCGAAGGCTCTGTGCTCGGGTCGCTGGGCGGGCTTCTGGACGGCGACAATAGCTAACTCGAATTGTGATCGTCGATAAACGCACGGTCGCCGGAACATCACAGCCATTCGATCTTCCTGGGCAAAGCCACAATGGAAGTAACCCTAGGTTTTCGACAAACCGCACTTGCCCTCGGCTCGATGCTCTGGCTCGCCGGCTGCTATCCTGCGTTCCGAACGGTTCAACCCCGAGTGGATGTCGTCGTGCTGGATTCGGCCGGGCGACCCGTGCAAGGCGCAACGTTCACTCTTGCGACCTATCGGTACCCGCGCGCCGTACCCGCTACTACGAAGCTCGTTCCGTACCAAACCGACGCCGCCGGCACGGTGTCGATTCCACGACGCGGCGATTGGCAAATGGAAATACTGTTGCCGGACGGCTCGAGTTGGTACGGATGGCGCTATTGTGTCGAGAAAGCAGGCTACCGGGCGATTGCATCCGCCGAGACCCAGAGATTCAGCCGCCCGCTGACGGTGGTGCTCGAGCCCCGCCAGGGATCGTCAAAGTGCAAATGGCCCCGCGAGGGCGAGGCGTACTATGACGTCAAGATCGTCGAGAATGAATGATCTCGGGCTCGAGGAGGAGTCATGCACCATTCACGGCTTTGCGCGGTACTCATCGACTGCAATACGCCTGACGTCGATCAGGCCGCGAGTTTCTGGGCGAGCGCATTGGGCCGCCCGGTCGATACCAATCACCCGGCAACTCGTGGCAACTACCGCATGTTGGCGACGCCGCCGGACGAGCCCATCGTGGAAATCCAGCGCGTGGACCACGAGAGCAGGGTTCATATCGATATCGAAACGGACGATATCCCTGCTGAAGTGGCGCGGCTGGAAAAGCTGGGCGCGACCGTGGTGAACCGGCTGGAGCGCTGGGTCGTGATGCAGGCGCCGACCGGGCAACGATTCTGCGTCGTGCGCGTACAGCGGCCCGGATGGCCGAAGAACGCAAACCGGTGGGATTGAGCGGGCTCAAGCCCGCTTGCGCACCGCCGGCTGCTTCTTCTTCTCCAGAATCGGCTTCAGATATTTACCCGTGTAAGAGTTCTTGACCTGAGCGATCTGCTCCGGTGTTCCGGTAGCCACGATCGTGCCGCCACCGCCGCCGCCTTCCGGGCCGAGGTCGATGATCCAGTCGGCGGTCTTGATGACGTCGAGATTGTGTTCGATGACCACGATCGTGTTGCCTTCATCGCGCAGACGGTGCAGCACGCCGAGCAACTGCTCGATATCGAAGAAGTGCAGGCCGGTCGTGGGTTCGTCCAGGATATAAAGCGTGCGGCCCGTCGAGCGCTTCGATAGTTCTTTGGCCAGCTTCACGCGCTGCGCTTCACCGCCGGACAGAGTCGTGGCGTTCTGGCCCAGGCGGATATAGGACAGGCCGACATCCATCAACGTCTGCAGCTTCGGAGCGATCACCGGAGCGTGGCGGAAGAACTCCAGCGCGTCCTCGACCGTCATCTCCAGCACTTCGTTGATGTTCTTGCCCTTGTAGCGAATCTCCAGCGTCTCGCGGTTGTAGCGTTTGCCTTTACAAACATCGCAAGGCACGTACACGTCCGGCAGGAAGTGCATTTCCACTTTGATGACGCCGTCGCCCTGGCAAGCTTCACAACGGCCGCCTTTGACGTTGAAGCTGAAGCGACCCGCTTCATAGCCCCGCGCGCGTGCTTCCGGAACGCCGGCGAAGATGTCGCGAATCGGAGTAAACAAACCGGTGTACGTTGCCGGATTGGATCGCGGGGTACGGCCGATAGGACTCTGGTCGATGTCGATGACGCGATCGATCTCGTCCAAGCCTTCGACGCCATCGCTCGGCGCCGGATCTGTCGAAGCATCGTTCAACTGACGCGCGACGAATTGATACAACGTGTCGTTCACGAGCGTCGACTTGCCCGAGCCCGACACGCCGGTCACGCACGTCATCACGCCAAGCGGGATGTCGACCGTTACGCCTTTCAAGTTATTGCCGCGCGCGTTGACGATGCGCAGATGGCGACCTTCCTGCAGGGGCGTGCGCATCGCCGGAATCGCGATCTCGCGTTTGCCTGAAAGGTATTGACCCGTGATCGACTGCGCGTCCGCGGCGATTTCCGCCGGCGTGCCTTGTGCGATGACCAGGCCACCGTGTACGCCAGCGCCCGGGCCGAGGTCGACGACGTGATCGGCATGGCGAATGGCGTCCTCGTCGTGCTCGACGACCAGCACGGTGTTTCCTAAATCGCGCAGCCGGTTCAACGTCAGCAGCAGCCGGTCGTTGTCACGCTGGTGCAAGCCAATCGAAGGCTCGTCGAGGATGTACATACAACCGACCAGGCCCGAGCCGATCTGACTCGCGAGACGAATGCGCTGCGCTTCGCCGCCGGACAGAGTGTCGGCGCTGCGATCCAGCGTCAGATAATCCAGGCCGACATCGCTGAGAAAGCGCAGCCGCTCGCCGATCTCCTTGATGATCTTGCCCGCGATCTCGCCGCGCCAGCCTTCGAGCTTCAAATCCGAGCTGAAGCTCAATGCATCGGCGACCGCGAGCCTTGCCAGGTCCGGCAAACTCCGCTCGGCAACGAACACATTGCGCGCGGCGCGATTCAAACGCGTGCCACTGCAGTCAGGGCAGGGCTGATTGCTGAGATACTTGGAAAGCTCCTCGCGAACGGCGACCGACTCGGTCTCGCGATAGCGCCGCTCCAGATTCGGGATCACGCCTTCCCATTTGTGAGAACGGCGCAGCGTGCCGCCTTGGGCATTGACGTATTTGAAATCGATCTTCTCTTCGCCGCTGCCGTAGAGCACGATCTTGCGGCTCTTGGCCGGCAGCTCCTCCCAGGGCTCCTCGACGTCGAACTTGTAGTGCTTCGACAGCGATTGCATGAGCGCGAAGTAATAGGCATTGCGTCGATCCCAGCCGCGAATCGCGCCGCCGGCGATCGATAGATTCGGATGATGAATCACTCGACCCGGATCGAAGAATTGCTGGACACCCAAGCCCGAGCAGGTGGCGCAAGCGCCCGAGGGGTTGTTGAACGAGAACAGCTTGGGCTCGAGGTCGGCGATGCTGTAACCGCAGACCGTGCAGGCGAACTTGTCGGAGAACACCAGCTCCTCACGCTTCGGATCGTCCATGAATGAAACGCGCGCGACGCCGTCGGCCATGCGCAGCGCCGTTTCAAACGACTCCGCCAGGCGCTGCGCCACGTCGGCCCGCACTTTCAAACGATCGACTACCGCATCGACGCTGTGTTTCTTCTTCGGATCGAGCTTGGGAACCGCGTCCAGCTCAACGACGTGCCCATCGACGCGCGCACGCACGAAACCCTGGCCGCGCAATTGTTCGAACACTTGCGCGTGCTCGCCCTTGCGATCGTCGACCATCGGCGCGAGCAGCAGGATCGGTGTGCCTTCAGGCAAGCGCATCACTTGATCGACCATCTGACTCACCGTCTGAGCGGCGAGATCGACGCCGTGATCGGGACAGCGCGGCGTGCCGACGCGCGCGAACAGCAGACGCAGGTGATCGTAGATTTCGGTGACCGTTCCGACCGTCGACCTCGGATTGTGTGACGTCGACTTCTGCTCGATGGCGATGGCGGGCGACAGGCCTTCGATCGAATCGATGTCGGGCTTTTCCATCATCGACAGGAATTGACGGGCGTAGGCCGAGAGCGACTCGACATAGCGCCGCTGGCCCTCGGCGTAAATCGTGTCGAACGCGAGCGACGATTTGCCCGAGCCGGACAATCCGGTGAAAACGATCAGCTTGTCCCGCGGCAGCTCGAGGTCGATGTTGCGCAGGTTGTGAGTGCGGGCGCCGCGGATGACGATGGAAGGCATGGATTCCGTACGTGGCGTCAAAAGGGGATCGTTCAATATACGGGGCCGGTCAACCTCGGGCAAAACCTGGTCAGGGAGCGGCATGAATTAGCGACCGGCGGAAAGCCGCTGCGCCAAGCACGAATCGGCCGGCAACGGTGCGCTGAATAACTGGCAGTTTGCCCGTCGAGAATGTTCTGCGAACCCCGCGCGGCCTGTTTACAATCCCGGCCTTCCCTGAATTCGAGGTTCGCTAGTCATGGCGCGCGGTATCAATAAAGTCATTCTGGTGGGCAATTTGGGAGCGGACCCCGACACGCGCTACATGCCCAGCGGCAAGGCCGTCACCAACATCCGGATCGCCACCTCCGAGTCCTGGAAGGACAAGCAGACCGGCGACATGCAGGAGCGCACCGAGTGGCACTCGGTCGTCCTCTACGACAAGCTGGGCGAGATCGCGGCCGAGTACCTGCGCAAGGGCTCGCAGGTCTACATCGAAGGCTCGCTGCGCACCCGTAAGTGGCAGGACAAGGAAGGTAAGGACCGCTACACCACCGAAATCATCGGCCAGAACATGCAGATGCTGGGTGGCCGCGGTGGCGGAGGCGGCGGCGGCGGTGGGGGTGGCGGTGGCGGCTTCGGCGGCGACGATGAGCAGCCGCGTCGTGCCCCGTCCCGTCCTCAGCAGAACGAGCGCTCGGCGCCCCCGCCGGCCGATGACGGTGGCGGTTTCGACGACGACATCCCGTTCTAAACGCTCCTTGTCGGTAGAAGTCCTGCAGTGCAGGACTTCTACGGCCCGCGGGACTGGCGTCCGTCAACCGCGCGGCTGGGCTCAGAAGTCGTCGAAGCACTCCTTGATGCACCCCGCGGTCATGTATCCCATGGACACGATCTCATAGATGCCCGTCGACGATTCCGTGCTGTCTGCGTCGACCATGTAGATCAGGTACTGCGGATCGCGCTTTGCTCCGAAGTCATAGGTAGGCGGCGACGTGGATGCTTTCACCTTCTCAATGAAGCCTGGCTCCGATTCCCGAGGCAGCAGATAGATCGCCGCCATCGACTTGTCCGTCGCGGATTCAAAGACCCGAGTCAGTTGCGAAGGATCCTTGACGCGTATGAGCGCCGCATAGCTGGCAATGAATAGGCGAAGCGGCGCGAGATACCCGGGAATCAGTGAACGAGTCCAGACGACTTCGACGCCTGGAAGCTGGCTCAGCTGCCGTATCTGACTTCGACGCTGGGCGCCCATGGCGTAGACAAGCGCGGATTTGTCGGTGTCCTTGGCCAAGCAGGCGGAAATCTTCCCCACCCGGTCCATCACGTGGCTCGATGTGCTCTCTCGATCGCTCTCCAACAAGGTGCTGGGACTCGAACTGAACGCCCGCAAAGCCATACGACCCCACTATTTGCGCAGATGTAGATGACCCGGGTCCGCAGTACGCCAACCATCGACGGGTATTCGCCGGGCTCGTAACCATTGGTTGAGACGCTGCAGCGACTGGCTGCCAATCTGCTTGATATAGATGCCGCCCTTGGTCGGCGAAGCTCCCCAGCGTATTGAAAGTGCGATCTTCTGTCCAAGCGCCTTGCTGTAGCTCGGGCCAATGCGCACCCACTGTTTGAGAGGGCCGAAAGCGGTGCCGATTCCCCGGATGGCAGTGCCGCCGAGATAGCCGGTTCCGGCGATCCAGGTCGTGTTGCCGATGTGGTGGCTATCGAGCGTCGTGGCCAGCGTCCCGAAGACGGTCCCGGTTATTCCCCCCACGTCCAACCAGTAGTCGACCGCATCGTCCGCGGCGGCTGAAACCGGTCCGAAGAACTCGACCGCGCGCTCATTGAACGCGTCTGCAAATGTTGGCCACTCCACCGGGTCCTGCGCTGCAAGAGCAGACTTGTCGTCGGCCCTCGAGGTGCTCGCCTGATCCCACCACGGGTCGTCGTAGTGGCGGCGCCCGGTGACCGTCACGCCTTCGATCGGCTCGGCATCCCAGCCGGAAGGATCGACGAATCGATACGGATTGTCGTAGGCGTAGGCGTAGCGATTGAAGGTGTAGAGGTTCGCGAAATCCACCTGCAGCGGATCCATGCTGAGAAAACGGCCGAGCATCGGATCGTAGTAGCGGGCTCCCATGTAACTGAGCCCGGTATACTCGTCGTACTGTTCGCCGGCGAACCAGATGTCATTGTTATCGGCGGCGTCGCTGTCGATCACGGCCAGGCCGTAAGGCTCGTAGGTTTCGCGCCAGACGATGAGTCCATTCGCATCGCTGGCAATCGTGGGGCTGCCGGCCGGATCGTCGTGGAAGTATGTAATGGTCTCGCCGCCGAACGCCGCCGTGGCCATGCCAAACAGCGCCAGCATCATGCAGATCACGCGGATCGGGTTCATGTGCGCTCCAGTGTTTGCGTTCATTCGCGGTCGTCCTTTCGGAACACCACTTGTACGTTCTGTGTGTATGTCGTGGCGTTCGCCGCGTCGGTGACTCTGCAGCGCCAGTACGAAACGTAGGAGACGCCGTAGGTCGCGGTGAGCATGCCGCGCGTCCAGATCGTGGACGCTGAGGTCGGGCTGGCGATTTGCGTCGAGCCGTCACCGGAGACGCGCTCCCACTGATACGTGTAGCCACCCGCGCCGCCGGTGGCTGTAACCACGATAGGCGGCGACGTCTCCACCGGTTGTCCTCTCATCTGATACCAGCCCCAATAGTCATTGTTCACGGCCGCAAGCAGTGCTGGCGCATTCACGGTGACAGGAGGCGAATACAGATAAGGACTCCAGACCGCCGGGACCGTGGAGGTGTTGGCGGCGCGCACGCGGTAGTAGTACGTGCCATTGGTCCGGTTGGAGACCGTGATGCTGGTCGCCGGGCTAACGTGCAACTGCTCGTAATTAGCAAACGTCGGAGTCGTCGATTCATCGAGCAGGTAGGACGTGACCGTGCCTGTCGATGCACCCCAGCTGATCGTGTAGGTCCCGGTGGTGTTCGTCGTCGGCACGTTGATCCACGGTGGCGTGCTTGGCGGCTGAGTCACACCGATCGGTCCGCCGGCAGCAAAGCCGCCGCAGGCGCTGGCGTAACAAGCGCGCACTCGATAGTAATAACTGCCGGTCGCGCGACCCGACAGTTCCACGCTGTTGTTCGGTCCGCTGTAGGCCAGCGTTTCACCGGAGAAGCTGGCATTGGTCGCCTGGTACAGCTGATAGCTGGTGACCTGGCCGCTCGGTGTCGACCAGCTCACGACGAAGCTCACCGTGTAGCTGTTCGCGGGAACGTTGATCGATGCAGGCGTGCCGGGCGGCAATGTCACTAGCGTGCCGTTCGCGCCAGTGCGATGGCCGCTGCAGCCGCCGCTGTTGCAAGCCACGACACGATAGTAATAACTGCCATTGCCGCGACCGGAAAGTTGCGTGGTCGTGCCGCTTCCGCTGTATACGAGCGCCTCGCCGGAGAAACTCGTGTTGGTCGCTTCGTAGAGTTGATAGTACGCAGCCAGCCCATTGGAGGCCCCCCAAGTGATCGCGTAGCTGCCGCTAGTGCTGCCGCTGGGCACCGTGATCGACGCGGGTACGGCGGGCGCCGGCACCGTTACCTGAATCTGATACGTCAATGCGCCCGACGGATTCGCTGCGTCGCCCGAATACGTCGCGGTGATTGAATGTGCTCCATGGGTGAGTCCGGTCACATCGATGCTGGCGCGTGCGCTGCTCACGAATGCGGCGCCCAACGTGGCGCCTTGGCGTACAAATTTGACGCTGCCCTGGGGCGACGTACCGCCCACGTTCACGGCAATCGTGACGCTGTTGAACTGATCGGCCGTCATTTGCGTGGCGACGGGCGTCAACGCCGTCGGCGGCGATTGGTCCGTGACGCGCTGGGCAATGCGCTTGCCCGCGAGATAGATATGTTCGACCAGCTGTGACGTCGAGGGCGTGTACTCGGCCAGCAGTTCGCCGGTCGACGCCGTGAACTCATAGGTCGTCGTGCCCGACTTCGTCACGGTGACGCGGCTGCCTTTGCCGTCGTACGCGTATTCCACTTTGCCGGCAGAGCCGCAGTTGACGCAGAGAAGATTCGGTACGCCGTCGTATAGATACGTCGTCCCGGCCGCCGCGGTGATGTTGCCGCGATCGTCGTACGAATAGGTCGCTGTACGGCGGCCGGCCACGCTCGACAACCGGTTGTCGTCGTCATATCCGTAGCTCAACGACAGCGCGCCGAGATTTTGCGCGGTGATGTTGCCAACGCCGTCGTAACCGATGGTGCCGCTGCCCCATGGCCCGGAGGCGGAGGTGAGGCGATTCAAATCGTCATACCCCAGCGAACGCGAGTTCATCGCATCGACCGAGTCCGTGACGGTTGTCAGGTTTCCCGCGCCGTCATAGATGGAGCTGCTGTTTGCGTAATAGGTCCCGGCGCGGCGCGTGCTGAAGCCGCTGGTCCACAAGCGCGCGTTCTGTTCGTAGTTCGTGGAGATGCCGTTGGCGTAGTCGATCTGCCGCACCAGGCCCGACGGCCAATAGGTGACCGACGACACATAGCCCGACACTTGTGTCGGCCGTCCTAGGTTGTCCGGCGCATAGCTTACGACCCGCTGCGAGATGGGGTAGGTGATGCTCGAGAGTTGGTCGTTGCCGTTGTACGCATACACCGCGGCCAGCAAAGTGCCGCCGACGTTGAGCGATTCGGTAGTCAGGTTGTCATTGTCGTCATAACCGAGAGTGCGCGACGTCGTCGCGGTCGTGACCGAATGCAGCTGGCCTGTCTTGGTCCATGTATACGTGACGGCCGGCGTGCCGTCGGAGTAGGTGGTCGTCGACAATCGATTCTGGCCGTCGTAGGTCTGCTCGACTCGCAGGCTGCCATGCGTGCTCGCTGTGACATTGCCCGCGTCATCCACTTCGAAGACGGTGGCGCCGGTTTCCGGATGCGTTTCCGAGAGCGGCAAGTTGCGCGAGTCATACTCGTACGTGCGCGTGTATCCACCTTGCGTGATGCTCGATATGTTGCCGTTTGGAGCGCGCCCGATCGTGACGTCGGCGGAAGCGTCGGGCGGCGCAATGCCGATCAGCAGTGCATCGCTGGGGCTGCCATAGCTGCGATACGTGCGTGTCGTGACCTTCGATCGTTCGTCGCGCGCGATCGTGGTGCCCGGTCCAAACTGCATGGAACGATAGGTATCGTCCGCGTTCGTAACCTTCGTCAGTCGGCCGAGTGCGTCGTATTCGAAGTGCGTGCCCCGCGTCTCGCCCGGATTCGATTCGAAAGTCTTGCGGCCGAAAGCATCGTATTGGAAGGTGACGTCGATGCCTGCGTTGCTGATAGTCGTGGGCCGCCACAACGCATCATAAGAGATGGTCTGCGTAAGACTGCCGCGCGTGGAGGTCTTGGTCGATTTGGCGGCGCCCAGGTAGTTGATTGTGGTGTCGTTGCCCACAGCCATGTCGATCGCGGTGACTCGTCCCATGGGATCGCGCTGAAACGAACGCGTATGCTGCTCGCCGTCGATCATGCTCATGACGAAGCCGGCGTCGTTGACGGTGCGGCTCAAGGCGATGCCTTCGGCCTGCGCTTCCGTCTGCGGAATGCCACGCTTGTAATTGGAATACTCGTGCAAGAGCGAGCGAGGTTTGGTGATGGTCGCGACCGTGCCATCGGGATGATACGTGTAGCTCGTCGTCACGCCATTGCGCGTGGCATCCTGCAGACTCGCGTCGGCATTGTAAGTCAGTGAGACACTGCGGCCGGGTGAGGTGCTGGTGGCGAGTTTGCCGATCACCCACTTGGCGAGATTGTTGTAATAGGTGAGCTGGGTCGTGCGTGATCCGCCGTTCGGTCCGGATTCCGCCACCGACTGGGGATTGAAATAGCTGTCCCAGTTCGAATGGGTCGTGACATACGTCGCGCCGTCTTGTGAGATCGTGCGCGTCGCTTCTCGGCGGACGATTTCGCTGGCGTAGGCATCGCCCGCGGCGCTGAACCCGAGGCCGCGCGCGGCGAATGTCTGCCAGCCGATGGATTCGTCGCGCAGAATCGACGACGCGGACGAGCCGGTTTGTATGCGCAACAGCGCGCCCTCATCGTCATGCCAGCGATTGCCGAAGGTGTAGCGCGCGAAGGTATTCGACGGCCCGGTGATATCCACATAGCGCGTCGTGGGCGAGGCCGCCGTGCATGCGCCAGTGCCATAGGTGTGACAACCGTTCGGCGGGCCGTAGCTGTAACTCCAGCCGAAACTCGTGAAGCCGGCGCCGGAGACGGCCTTGCTGAACAGGCCGACGTTATCGATTTCTTTGGGATGCGGCGGGCACGGCCAGCTTGCGGAGTTGTAAAAGACCCACGAAAGGCCGCGGCGGACCGGGCCGAAAACGAAAGTGCCGGTAGCCCCCGAACGCAGCTGGATAGTCACGGTGGCCTGCCCGTCATATTTCATCGACGGCGAGTTGCACGAGGTCGCTTTGAGCCGCCGAATGGTGCTGCTGATCGAGGCGCTCCAGACGGTGGAATCGGGAAACGTGACGCGCAGGCCATTGCTGTAGTCATAGCTCCAGGTGCGCGTGCCATCCGTGACCGAGCTCAATGCCCCGCCCGGAGTGACATAGCTCAGGGTCAGTTGCCGGCCGTCATTCGCGGTGATGTTGGTGAGATCCGAGCCCGAGTAGGTGTAGTTGACCCAGTTGCCGAAGCGGTCTTCGACGCGCCTCAGCAGCATTCGATATTCCGAGCGGCTGATGACCGTCGGATCGCCGATGAACGAGGTCTTCCACAGCGCGGACACGCTGCGCCACCGGACCAGCCAATCGAAGTAATATTTCTTGCCGTCCGGCGCACGCGCCAGAAAGCCTTCGCCCGCGACCCCGTTCGCGGTGCTCGGCAGACAAGAGAAATACCAATGATCCTTGGTGACGTAGCGGTAGGTCGCGCCGTCGGTCGGCGCGTTCATGTCAGACGGTCCGATGGCGCGGATCACTTGAGTGCCGCCGCCCGGCAGATAAATCTGATTGGCGTGCCAGTACTCGAAAGCTTCCCAGGTGCTTTCCTTGCCGCTGCTCTGCGTGACCTCGGGCGCACCGCCATGTGAGCAGCGCAGATTGGTGGCGCCGGCGAGGCCGTCGCCATCGCTGGATTGCCAACCAGCCCCCGATTTGTAGATGCCGGAGAGATATGGGACCTCGTAGCGGCTCCAGGTGAGGAACTCGCCGGACAACATGCCAAGGGGCGTGCCCATGCCATCGTCGGCAGCATTGAGCGAGCGCTGCATCGAGACGGGCAGGTCGCTGTTGCCCGGCAGATTCACGTCGGTGACGAGGAAGCTGGTGGCGCCCGAATAGGTGTCGGTGCGATCGCCGAATGAATTCGATCCAGCGTTCCCTGCGCCCGAGGCGCTGAGCATCTGGGTGGTGAAATCGTCGTAGAGCTCGCGTTCGGTCTGTTGGGCCCACGCCGCGCTGACCGACAAAGCCGCAGACAGCACCAAAAACCACCAACTGCGCTTTACTGAATTATTCCGATCTTTCAGTGTGCTAATCATCTTTTATTCTTCCGTGTGCGTGACACCACACCCGGATGCTTGCGCATCCGGACCCGCATCCGTGGCTCGAAACAGCGTCAACTGGGAAAGGAGAGAATCAGAAGGTGGACATCCTGGTCCCGGTCATCGCGTCAATCCTTTGCCGCCCGTTGTTCGCTTGTAGGCCGATGGCCCTTGCTATTGTGGTGACGTTGCTGCCCCCGCCGCGAATTTGTCAAGCTGAATGTTCTTATGTAACGCCTTGATGGCAAGCGCCAGGCATTCGGCGTTCGCAGCCCTCGCAGCTCCGAAATATCCCGGGCAGCGTGCCAGCCGGTGGAAAAGCCCCGGCATCGCCCTTATCCTTGTCAGCCCTGTGATTTAGCGTTCGTCCGCCCGTTCCACCCCATGCCTCGCGTCTTTATCCGCACTTTCGGCTGCCAGATGAATGAGTACGACTCCGCCCGCATGGTGGACGTGCTGCGCGAGGCCGAGGGGTTTGAGCCGACCGACGACCCGGCGCAGGCCGACCTGTTGCTGCTCAATACCTGCTCGGTGCGCGAGAAGGCGCAGGAGAAGGTGTTCTCGCAGCTCGGCGGCTGGAAGCAGCTGAAGAAGGCCAATCCAGGCCTGATCATCGGCGTCGGCGGCTGTGTGGCCAGCCAGGAAGGCGACGGCATCACCAAGCGCGCGCCTCATGTCGATCTGGTGTTCGGCCCGCAGACCCTGCACCGCCTGCCGGACATGATCCGCGAGATCCGCTCGGCCGGCCGGTCCGTGGTCGACGTGAGCTTTCCGGAAATCGAGAAGTTCGATCACCTACCGGCGCCGCGCTCGGAAGGCGCGACTGCATTCGTGTCCATCATGGAAGGGTGCAGCAAGTACTGCACCTTCTGTGTCGTGCCTTATACCCGCGGCGAGGAAGTGAGCCGTCCGTTCGAGTCGGTGATGCTGGAGATCCGCCAGCTCGCTGATCAGGGTGTCAAGGAAATCAATCTGCTCGGCCAGAACGTCAACGCCTACAACGGCCCGATGGACGATGGAACGCCTTGCGATCTCGGCACGTTGATTTATTGCGTGGCTGATGTGCCGGGCATCGAGCGCATCCGCTTCACTACGTCACATCCGGTCGAGTTCAAGGACTCGTTGATCGAGGCTTATCGCGACGTGCCGCAGCTCGCGAATTATCTGCATCTGCCGGTGCAGGCCGGCTCGGACCGCATTCTCATGGCAATGAAGCGTGGCTACACCGCGCTCGAATACAAACAGAAGATCCGCAAGCTGCGTGCGGTGCGCCCGGATATCAGCATTTCCTCGGACTTCATCGTCGGCTTCCCCGGCGAGACCGAAAAAGATTTCGAAGCGACCATGAACCTGATCGCCGATGTCGGCTTCGATCAATCCTTCAGCTTCATTTACAGCCGTCGCCCCGGCACGCCCGCGGCGTCGCTGCCGGACGATGTCTCTCAGGAAGAGAAGCACAAGCGTTTGGATATTCTCCAAGCTCGCATCAATCAGCACGCAATGGAAATCAGCCGTCGCATGGTCGGCACCGTGCAGCGTGTGCTCGTCGAGCGGCCCGCGAAGAAACACGAGGGGCAGATTGCCGGCAAGACGGAGAACATGCGCTGGGTCAACTTCGACGGCCCGCACTCGCTGATCAATCAATTCGCCGATGTGCTGATCACCGAGGCCATGCCAAATTCGCTGCGTGGCCGGCTGGTCGGCGCGGGCAACACCTCTTCCATCCCGGCCGCGGCGGAGCTCGCCGTGGCTGCCCAATGAACTCACATGCGAGTTCGCGTACTACGGCATTGAACGCATCCATCGCAACGCGGGAGCTCGCGTTCGAGCCAGTGGACAACGCCCGGCTCGCCAATTTCGTCGGCCCCATGGACGAAAACCTGCGCCACGTCGAGCAGCGGCTCAACGTGCAGGTGAATCGTCGCGGCGGCCATATCGAAGTGTCCGGCAATCCGGCCGCGGCCAACGCGGCGGAGAAGGTGCTGCGACGCTTGTTCGATCTGTCGTCGAAAGAGTCAATCACACCGGATCGTGTGCATTTAGCAGTGCAGGAGGCAGGCATGGAAGAATCAACGGCGCCAGTTCTGGTCGCGCCCCGTCCGTCGGATGAGGTGACGATCCACACGCAACGCGGCGGCATCCGTGGACGGGGTCCCAATCAAAGACAGTATCTGCACAACATCCACACCAACGACCTGACGTTCGGCATCGGGCCGGCGGGCACGGGCAAGACCTATCTTGCCGTGGCCTGCGCAGTCGAGGCGCTGCAGACGGATCGCGTGCGTCGCATCGTGCTGGTCCGTCCGGCGGTGGAAGCGGGCGAGCGCCTGGGCTTCCTGCCCGGCGACATCGGCCAGAAAGTCGATCCCTACCTGCGGCCGATGTATGACGCCCTGTACGACATGATGGGCTTCGACCGGGTCGCCCGCGCGATCGAGCGCCAGGTGATCGAGATCGCGCCGCTGGCGTTCATGCGCGGCCGATCCCTTAATGACTCCTTCATCATTCTGGACGAAGCTCAGAACACTTCGGTCGAGCAGATGAAGATGTTCCTGACGCGCATGGGCTTCGGCTCCAAGGCGGTCGTGACCGGCGACATCACCCAGACCGACTTGCCCAAGCAACAGATGTCGGGCTTGAAGCACGTCATGAATGTTTTACCGGGCGTGGACGGCGTGGCCTTCAGCTACTTCACTTCGCGTGACGTGGTCCGGCATCCGTTGGTGCAGCGGATCGTGCAGGCGTACGAGCAGAAGCAGGCGGCCGCTCCCGACCGGCCTGGAGGCGACGGAGCTTGAAATTGGCCGTGACCGTGCAAGTGGCAAGTTCGCGTCGCGGCGTACCGCATGCCCGGAGTTTCAACCGGTGGGCGCAGGTTGCCTGCGCCCGCTATCTGCCCAGCGTCGAGCGCGAGCTGGCGCTGACGATTCGCGTCGTCGGCGCCGCCGAAAGCCGTCGCCTCAATCGCACCTGGCGCAACAAAGACAAGCCCACCAACGTGCTGTCGTTTCCCGCTGCGCCGCTCGCGCCGGGCAAGAACGGCGTGCCGTCTCGATTTCCCGCTAAAGAATATTCAGAGCTCGGCGACCTTGCCATTTGCGCGCCCGTGGTGGCGCGTGAGGCGAAGGAGCAGGGCAAGACCGCGCAAGCGCATTGGGCCCACATGGTGGTGCACGGCGTACTCCACCTGCTGGGCTTCGATCATGAAACCGATCGTGACGCCGATGTGATGGAAGCCCGTGAAGCAAAGATTCTCGCGCAATTCGGATATCACAACCCTTATGCCTGAAGAGCACAGTCACACTGGCAGTTGGCTGCGACGGATCACCGGCTCGCTGAGCGGCGAGCCACGCGATCTGGAAGATCTGAACGAGGTGCTGGGTCAGGCCCGCGAGCGGGGCATCATCGACGCCGATGCGCACGAGATGCTCGAAGGCGTGTTCCGCGTCGTCGAACTGCAGGTGCGCGACATCATGGTGCCGCGCTCGCAGATGATCATCGTCAATCGCGACGATCCGCCGGAAGAAATCCTGCCCATGGTGGTCGAGCACGGCCACTCGCGCTATCCGGTCATCGGCGAGGATCGCGACCAGATCGTCGGCATCCTGCTCGCCAAGGATCTGCTGCGCTACTTCGCCGAAGGCACGCGCTCCAGCTTCGACATCAAGGAATGTTTGCGGCCGGCGGTGTTCATTCCCGAGAGCAAGCGACTCAACGTGCTGCTGAAGGAATTCCGCGTCAGCCATCATCACATGGCCATCGTCGTCGATGAGTACGGCGGCGTGTCGGGCCTGGTGACCATCGAAGACGTGCTGGAGCAGATCGTCGGCGACATCGGCGACGAATACGACACGGACGACGACCTCGACATCCGCAAGGAAGGCGAGCGGCAGTTCACCGTCAAGGCGCAGACGCGCATCGATGAGTTCAACAGCTACTTCGGCACGGAGTTCAGCGACGAAGAGTTCGACACCATCGGCGGTCTGGCGATCAGCAGCCTCGGGCGGCTGCCCCGGCGCGGTGAATCTTTTTCGCTCGGCGGACTCGAATTCAAGGTATTGCGCGCCGATCGCCGCCGCCTCGATCTGCTGCGCGTAATCACGCCGCGCGATATCGAGCCGCAAGACGATTGATCCGGTTCGATGCTGGGCGGGATGCCCCGAATGCCGGGAGTGCGTGGATGCGCAGGACCGGCCCGCTCGGCGGCATCATTAGTTCTCAGTCATTCGTCATTGCACCCAAGTGAACACTGCGAAGGAACAAATGGCGGCCGTGCCGCTCGAAAAGGATCACGCCGTGAGCGTGCGCACCTTCAAGTTCTACACGCACTTGTCCTTGCCGGTCGGTGCGGCGGTTTCGCTCGCGTTCGCGCCCTTCAATCTGTGGCCGCTGGCCATGCTGTGTTTCTCGTTCTTGTTTCTCGCCTGGGAAGAGGCGACGCCGAAGCAGGCTGCGAAGCGCGGGTTCCTGTTCACGGCCGGGACGTATCTCGCCGGCACCTATTGGCTGTATCACAGCATTCACACCATCGGAAATGCGCCGCTGGCGCTGACGGCGTTCGTGATGCTGGCGCTGGTCGCCATCATGTCGGCGTACATGGCGCTGGTCGGCTATGCGTTGAAACGCTGGATTCCCGCGCAAGGCTGGATCAAATGGCTGCTCGTCCTGCCCGCCGCCATCGTCATTCTCGAATGGTTTCGTGGCTGGTTCCTCAGCGGCTTTCCCTGGCTCGCGCTCGGCTACACGCAAACTGATACGTGGCTGGCGGGCTTCGCGCCGGTCGGTGGTGTTTACACTGTCAGCCTGGCGGTGACTTTGTGTGCGGGCGCTATTGTCGCGATCGTCCTTGGCAACAAAAACATCCGCATCGCCGCGGCGGGTGTGGTTGGCGTCCTGTGGCTCATCGGCTTCTCGATCCACGATAAGGAATGGACCGAAAAGACCGGCGAGCCCATCAGTGTCGCCATCGTGCAAGGCGCGGTCCCGCAGGAAATGAAATGGCAAGACGAGCAGCGCGACAAAACCATCGCGTTGTATCGCGGCCTGACGCGCGAGCATCTCGGCACCAAGCTCATCATCTGGCCGGAAGCCGCATTGCCCGGCCTGTCCTATGAGCTGCACGACGTGCTGAGCGAGGAGTGGACCGCTGCGCATGCCGCAGGTTCGGCCCTGGTCCTCGGCCAGGTGCACTTCGATCCCGAGGAACAGGTGTTTTTCAATGCGGTGCTGGCGCTCGACAAGGAGCCGCAGTGGTACGCCAAGCGGCGCCTGGTGCCTCTGACTGAATATTTCCCGAAGCTGCCGACGTGGCTCACGGGCTGGCTGCGGAGCATGGAGCTGCCCTACAGCGGCTTCAAAGCCGGGGTCGAGAATCCCGATCCACTCGACGCCGCCGGCCAGAAACTGGCGCTCACCATTTGTTACGAAGACGCTTACGCGTCGGAACAGCTCGATGTGCTGAAGTCCGCGACGCTGCTCGTGAATGTGACTAACGATGCGTGGTTCGGCGATTCCACCGCTGCGCATCAACACCTGCAGATCAGCCGCATGCGCGCGCTCGAGGCGGGCAGGCAGCTGCTGCGTGCGGCAAACGATGGTATCTCCGCGATCATTGCTGCAAACGGCGTCGTCGAAAAAACGTTCCCTCGCTTCAAGCCCGGCGTGCTGACCGGCGATGTTCAACCTCGCATTGGACTGACGCCGTATGCCAAGGTCGGCAACTGGCCCGTGATCATCCTGAGCTTGCTATTCCTGCTGGCCGGGCTCTGGCCACTGATGGCTCGTCGCAAGACGCAGAGCTGATGCGCTTATAGCTGGCGCGCAGGGCCCGCGCGCTGTAATAAATGATCCGCACGGCAAAGCTGCCGCTCTCGGCAGCAACTAACATCGTCGACTTTGCAGGATATGAATATGAGCGCCAGGGTGGATCGCTTCGCGCCGCGTTCCGATGCGGATTTGTTACGTCTCGTACAACAGCAGCCGCTGGCCTGGGTGGTGTCCGGTTCTGTTGCCGAGGACAGCTTTCGTTCGACCCTGCTGCCCATCCTCGCCGAAACGGATGAGGAGGGTCGGGTCGTGCGCCTGGTCGGGCATTTCGCGCGCTCCAACGACCAATTCAAATTGCTGACGCAGAACCCGAAGGCCGTGATGCTGGTGCTCGGCACGAACGGCTACATCTCGCCGTCGTGGATGCAAGACAAGACCCAGGCGCCAACCTGGAATTACGCCAGCGCGCAGTTCTTCGTCGACGTGGAATTCTTCGAGCAGCCCGAGGCCATCGAGGCGCATCTGCGCGAGCTCGTGGATACAATGGAACGCCACGCGCCGCGCGCAGACGCGGCGTCTGCATGGAAGGTCGACGACATGGGGGCGCGCTATCGCTCGCTGGCCCATCGAGTCATCGGTTTCCGCGCGCAGGTCCGTGATGTTCGCGCCAAGTTCAAGCTGGGCCAGGATGAACGCGACGATGTGTTTGCCGAGATCATGACCGGCCTGAGCCAGGGCGGCCGCGCCGAATTGCATACCTGGATGCGTGAGTTCAATCCGGGCCGCGGCTGAAACCTGTCCAGGCCCTGTCGCGGGCCGGGGACTGCAATGTAAAAGCGTCGCACCCTGTCCCCGGCTGCGTCACGCCAGTATCATTGGCCGATGTGCCTTTGAATGGTGATGGGGACGAGTGGACAATTTTTTACAGGTCATCCTGCTCGGGATCATCGAGGGCATCACCGAGTTCCTGCCCATCTCCAGCACCGGTCACCTGCTGATCGCGCAGCACTGGTTGGGACGGCGCTCGGAGCTGTTCACTGTCGCCATTCAGGCAGGTGCGATTCTCGCGGTGGTCGTGATCTATTGGCGGCGCTTGTGGAACCTGACGATCAATCTCAGGGATCCCGTCAATCGCGACTATTTGTACAAGTTGAGCTGGGCTTTCATCATCACGGTCATTGGCGGCTTCGTCGCCAAGGAAGTGGGGCTGGAACTGCCCGAAACGGTGGCTCCGATCGCGTGGGCGTTGATCGTCGGCGGCATCGTGATCTTCGCGGTCGAAGCCTATGCCGACCGTCAGCCGGTGCGTGACACCCTGACTTGGGGCGTGGCGACATGGGTGGGCCTGGCGCAAATCCTGGCGGCGGTGTTCCCGGGAACATCGCGCTCGGCGGCGACGATTTTCGCGGCCATGCTGGCGGGCATGACGTCGCGTCCGGCCGCGGCCGAGTTCGCGTTCCTGGTCGGCATCCCGACCATGTTCGCCGCAACTGCTTACGAAGTGCTGAAGCTGTATGCAGACGGCCAGCTCGCGAATGAGAACTTCGGCGACCTGGCGCTGGGCTTCGTGGTGTCGGCCATTGTCGCGTTCATCGCAGTAAAGTGGCTGCTGCAATACATCCAAACGCACCGTTTCACCGTATTCGCCTGGTATCGCATCGCTCTGGGAATCCTGTTGCTGGTCGCCGTGTAGAGGACTGCATGCCGAATCGCCTGACACGCTGGATCATCATCGCGCTGGTGCTCGGCATCCTGAGCGGATACGTCGCGTTCGCGTACTTCCCGGCCTCGAGCGCGAGTTTCGCCGAGATCGCCTCGCTGCTGCCGTTCGTCTTCCTGCGACTGATCAAGATGATCATCGCACCGCTGGTGTTTGCGACGCTGGTGGTGGGCATCGGCAAGATGGGCGACATCGTTACGGTGGGCCGCGTCGGCGGCAAGGCGCTGGCGTGGTTCATCAGCGCCTCGGTGCTGTCGCTGACGCTGGGCCTGGTCCTGGTGCAGATCTTCGAGCCGGGCAAGGCCATGTCGCTGCCCATTCCCGACGCTACCGTCTCCTCCGGCGTGCAGGCCGGTGCGCTGACGCTGAAGGGCTTCCTCACACACCTCATTCCGGTCAGCGTCATCGAATCGATGGCGCACAACGAGATCCTGCAGATCGTCGTGTTCTCGCTGTTCTTCGGTGTTGCGCTGGCCTCGCTCGGCGAGCGCAGCAAGAGCGTAATCGAAGTGCTCGACGCGGTCGCGCACATCATGCTCAAGGTCACTGGCTATGTGATGCTGTTTGCGCCGCTCGCGGTGTTCGGTGCGTTGGCCAGCATCGTCGCGAAGGAAGGGCTGGGCATCATCAAGGTGTACGGGCTGTTCATGGGCGAGTTCTATCTCGCCTTGCTGACCCTGTGGGTGCTGTTGATCGTGCTCGGCGGCCTGGTCGTCGGGCCCAGGATCATGCAGCTCATCCGTCGCGTGCGCGAGCCGGCGATTCTGGCGTTTTCGACCGCCAGCTCCGAGGCCGCCTATCCGAAGACGCTGGAGGAGCTGGAGCGCTTCGGCTGCAGCAACCGGATCGCGAGCTTCGTGTTGCCGGTCGGCTACTCGTTCAATCTCGACGGCTCGATGATGTATTGCACCTTCGCAGTCATGTTCATCGCGCAGGTGTACGGCATCGAGCTGAGCATCGCGCAGCAGGTCCTGATGGTGACGATCCTGTTGTTCACGTCGAAGGGCATTGCCGGCGTGCCGCGCGCGTCGCTGGTCGTCATCGCCGCCACGTTGCCGCACTTCAATATTCCCGAGGCCGGCATGGTGCTGCTGCTCGGCATCGATCATTTCCTCGACATGGGCCGATCGGCGACCAACGTGATCGGCAATAGCATCGCGACCGCGGTGGTCTCGAAATGGGAAGGCGAGCTGCAACCTTCCAGTGACACCGGCGTGGCGGTGGCCGAGCCGAGCGAAAGTCGGCTGAGCTGATCCCGCTGCCGAAACGGGAGTGGGCTACCGCTCGTTGCCCTGGAGTGAGGCGGTGTATCCCAACCTCACTTGCCAGCTGCCTGTTATTCCTTCGCTTGCCCGCGGGCCTTCTGCGCCGCCTGCATCGCCTGTGCCCGCTTCTTCATCGCTTCCACGACGGCGGGATCGCTGAACTGCTTCTGTAGCGCTTCGGCCTGTTGGCGGGCCGCATCGATCTGCGGCTGCATGCTTTGCATCGCGTACTGTTGCTGCTTGTCTCTCATTGCCTGCGCACTGGCGTCCTCGCCGGCGACGCTATAGTACTCAGCAGCGAGCCCATACCGTTGATTGGAATCGGCCGCGGCGGCAAGTTGCTTTGCCTGCGAGCGGATCGCCGCGAGCTTGCCGTCGATGTTGGCTTCGCTGCCGAGCACGCGATAGAAATCCATTGCGTCTTCGAGCAGCTTGGGCGCGCCGTGGAATTTCTCGCGTAACAGGCTGGCTCTTTGTTCGACCAACGAAGCGACGCGAGCGTCCACCGACTTGCGCTGCGCCTCATCGCCACCGGTCGCTGCCCACATCCGCATGGATTCCAGCGCTGCACGCGAGGTCTTCATCGGTTCGGGATCCTTCCATTTCTGGGCAAACGCGGTCTGGACGTCGCCGGCGCGTTGCAAGGCTGCGAAGTCAGCGCCTTCCGGTCGTGACCGGATCAGTTGGACGTACTCACGCAGGTACTGCTCATTGAATGCAACTCGCTCAGCCTCGGCGGCCCGCTCGACGGCGCGCTTCGGCATGGCCTGCACCTCGGCCATGTATTTCGGATCGACCTTGTAATCGCCGGTGACTTTCAGCGCAGCAGCATTGTTGCTGTAGAACGCGCCTTCGCGATTGCGATAGTGCTCGAGCGCGCGTTGATAGGAGGCGGGGTTGTGCTGCTCGGCGCGGATGAGCTCGATGAACACGCGATCGGCAGCCGCGAACTGTCCGCCAGACTCATACAGATCGAATGCGTGTGCGAAGTCACGTTCCTTCTCGGCAGCCTGGCCGAGCTCCAGCCCGAGCGCCGCGGCGCGCCTGGCCGCATCCATTTCATAAGGATTGTTGTTTTCGCAGGTATAGCCCACCGCCGCTTGATAAGAGAACAGGGCCTGCGTTTTCCTGCCTTCGCGATCCAGCATCTGAGCCGTCTGGAAGTGAAGTTTTTTATCTGCGACGCTCTCGCCCGCACAATCGGCGCGCGCATAGTCGATTGGGCTGATGCAGCCCGACAGGGTCAGGCACACCAGCAGGGGAAGGGGCTTGAACATGGGAAGCTCCGCGTTTGACGATGGGCGCGGAGTTTGCGGAAGCGAATGTGCTCGCGAATCGCTCGAAGGTGCTATCCGGTACGCAAGCGCGGAGCCATGCACTTCAGTGCATGCCTCGAGAAAATCAATCGGTGGCCAACCAGGGACGCAGTTCTTCAGGCCGTTGACGCACGTACGCGAGCACCTGCCGGCGCTTCTCCGGGCCGCGCTTGCCTTCATCGCCGCCCGCAGCGTCGCCGAAGAACTCGGGCATGCGATCCTCGATGCGCTCGTAAATGCCGCGCCAGAGTTTCTTCAGGCCGTGCACGGAAACATCGAGCAGCGGCATCAGCGTATCGTCGGAATCATCGAACAAGGCGAACCACAGCAGCCGGCGCTGCGAGGCCGAGAACGTAAACAGCGGCGGCTGGTTTTGGAAACAATTGCGGGCCGGCGAACCGGGCAACAGCGTCTGCGCCTGCTCGCGCGTCAATCCATACAATGCGGGCTGGTGTTCCGGCGGCAGGTGCTGAGCCATAACGGAGTCGGCGTACTGACGCCGGATGAAACCCGATGCGACCGCTACCCGATCGTTGATCTCGCCGGTTTCATAGTAGACGGCGCGCAGGTTATAGCCTTCATGAAACATCCGGAAGGTGTCCTGCGCGCAGGCGATCACGCTCTGGACGTACGGGTTGGCGATGTCGTAGTCCCGTTGCGAGAAGTGCAGAATCAACATCGTCAGCTCGCCTCGGGCGTTTTCCATGCCGATCTCGCGATCGGTCATCGGCTTGATGCTGCCGTCGCACAGGCCGCGATAGATACGCCGGGTGATGAACGCCTGCGGCCGGCCGTCCAGATCCAGCGTCTGCCTCAGGCTCCTCGGCACGATCAGAGTGGCGCCTGCCGCCTGGATGCGCTGGCCGGGCGGCAGCGCCATATCTTCGATGACCCCGGCCAGCATCGATGGCTCGTTGACCAGCCAATGCCACGCCTCGGCGACTTCGCGCCGCTGGTTGTCGTCGAGGCCGACCCAGGGCGGCAGCAATTCCAGCGCTTCCGCGAAATCACGACGCGCGATGGGCCGATGGCGCAAACGAGAGAACGCGCGGGCATTGCTGGCGTCGCTGGTGGCCATTCTCGAGACGGTGACCTTGGAGCGGGCTTCTGATGGCTCGGATTCTAGCGGATGCGAACGCCGCCGAGCAGGCTGCTCGTCAGGACGGGCTGCAACTGTCAGGACAACCGACGCTTCAATTCGACTTATAGGCGAGCGTCGCAGTGAGCGGGCCAATGAGCGGTAGCAGGTCGCTGCGCTCGAAGCCGGCCGCCCGACAATCATCGTCGAGATCCGCCCCGCTCAATGCTCGATTGCGATGGTTTTCGGCGCCCAGCAGCGTCGCCAGCGCCGAGCTGCGGCGACGATCTTCGCCTGCGAGCAATTCGATGGCGATCAGGCAGCCGCCGGGCGACAAGGCCCGATGAGCGCGTTTCAAGAGCTGCGCTCGTGCGGCCTCGTCGAAGCGGCGCAGAATCATCGGCGCGACGATGACGTCGGTGCGAGCGAGGGTGGCTTGCCGGACCGGGATGGCGCCCCTCGTGCAAGACATATGTGTGTGACGGGTGGCGATGGCTCGCGCCAACAGACCGCGTGGGCTGCCCAGGTCGAGCATCGTTACGTAAGGGGTGAAGTCGAAGCGGTCGGCCAATAACGTGGCGGCGATGGTCAGCAATCCGGTCGCGAAGGATTTCGGCTTTCTCGACGTTGCCGCCGCCACACTTTGCAACAGCACTTCGCCCAGATAGCCGGGGCTGTTCCGGTCCAGGAAATGTCCGCTCTCGCGGCTGTTGACGTACACGGCGCCGGCGTCGTCGCCTTCACGCTCCAGAAACCCCAGTGCCACCAGCGGTTCGAGCAAATCGGCGACGGCGCTCTGATTCAAGCCGAGCGAGCGACGCAATTGGCGGTTCGAGCGCGGCCCCTTGCCGAGCTCGGTGAACAATCCAGCTTCGAGCGCCGACAGCAGAATGTGCGAAGCGCGGAATCCGAAGCCCGTCTGCAGAATGTGCTCCGGGGACAGCATGGCCGAAGGCGATCTCATCAGTGTCGCGCGTACTTCCAGGTCGCTGCCTGCACGCGCGAGCTGACGCCGAGCTTGGTCAGGATGTTCGCGACGTGGCGTTTTACCGTGTGCAGGCTGAGATCGAAGGCCCGGGCGATTTCCTTGTTGCTGTCGCCAGCGGTGATGCGTTCGAGAATTTCCTGCTCGCGGGCCGTGAGCCGGACCGGGCTCGGAGCAGCAGCTGGCCGAGGCGATGAGACGCTCACGACATTCTCGGCTGCCGGGGCCGGCATGAGTTGCAGGAGCAGGGTGTTCAGATCGTCGCGGGTGGCGATGCGGGCCAGCGTATCGCTGACGGCCTGTCGCACCGCCTCGCGCACTTGTTCGTAAATGTCGACCTGGTCACAGATCTCGGTATCCATGGACGCTCCCCAACCCTGTGTTGTTTCGATGGGGCGCATCCTAGGCAGTCGTCACAAGCGGCAAAATGCTCAAAAAGAGACTGCTCTAAAAGGGTACCTCCTGTGTCAGGTACACGGATGTAACCGCCGCCACAGGCGGCGAGCGACTGGCAAAAGTCACGCCTTTTGCCGGGCGCATGCTGGGCGGGGCAGGATGCCCCGATCCAGCATCATCAAAAGCGCGCTGGGACAACTTGCCTAACCTTCGATGGTTGTTCCGTGCCCATGGACCGGGCGTATACTCCCGTCGCAGTCATGCGTCGCCATTCCCTCAAATTGCTGAGCCTCTGGATCCTCCCGCTGCTGCTGGCGCGGGCGCTGATTCCAACTGGCTTCATGCTTTCGGTGGATGCGGGCCAGCTGCAGCTGATGTTCTGCCCCTCGGGGGTCGTGCAACCGCTGGCTACGCCGAAGGCGCTGCAGCAGCACGCACATGCCGAACATCACGAGGGCATGCATCATGGCGGAGGCGCGGATCAGTCATCGCCCTCGCACGATGGTGACAACGCACCGTGTCCGTTCTCTCTGGTCGCATCCGCGACGACTTGTGAAATTCCCTATCTCGCCGGCGCAGCCGATGCGCCGCGCGACGAGCGTTTTGAATATCTCTCCGCGCCGACCCTCCGTGTCGGCCCAGTTCGTGCCGATCGTATCCGCGGTCCTCCCAGCCTCGCCTGACATTGCTCACAGTGAGGGCGCCCCGGCCGTCAGGATCGCGGGCATTGCTGCTCGCTCCTGACCGTTCCGCGCCCTGATAGGCCGCGACCAAACATCGCGGCGGCGAAGGTCTGGAGTCGATTTCATGGACACCCGAACTATTCTCGCGACGGCGGCACTGCTCAGTGCCGGCGCGCCTGTCTGCGTGCGCGCTCAAGGCGTCGCAACGGACAAACTGATCGATGCGATTACAGTGACCGGCCTGCGGGAGCGGGCGGCGATGGAAGTGCCCAACCCGACGGCGTCGAAGACCGCCGACGAGCTGCGCACTCAGAATCTTTTCAATCCCGAGGACGCACTCAAATACTTACCCAATCTCACCATCCGTAAACGTTACATCGGCGACCGCAACGCGCTGATCGGCGGCCGCAGCTTTTCGACGTTGCAGCCGGCTCGCGGCCTGGTCTTCATGGACGGTTATCTGCTGTCCAACTTCCTCGGCCGCTTCGACGCGCCTCGCTGGAACATGATCGCCCCCGAGGAGATCGAGCGCGTCGATGTGTTGTACGGGCCTTATTCGGCGACGTATCCGGGCAACTCCATCGGCACGACCGTTGCGATCCGCACCCGCCGGCCGGTCGACCTGGAGTCGAGCGTGCGAACCACAGCCTTCAGCGAGCACTTCGCCGAGTACGGTATCGAGGACGACTACACCGGATATCAAGTATCCGCATTCCTCGGCGACCGTTTCGACAATGGCGCGTGGTTCACCCTGGCCGCGAATCGCCAGGACGCAACCGGTCACCCGATGCAGTACTACACCGTATCCGCGAACGGGGCCGGAACCTTCCCGGCCGTCACAGGTACGCCGACGCCAGTCACGGGCGTGCGCTTCGACAAAGATCCGCAGGGTCGCCGCCGCGCGGTGTTCGGTGCGAACTCAGGCGCCATCGATCACACGATTCAAGATCAAGTGAAGCTGCGCGGCGGCTATGCACTCACGGATTGGATGGAGATCGAAGGCTTCGTCGCGCTGTGGCGTAACGACACCGACAATGAGAATCGCACCTTGATGCGCGATGCGGCCGGCAATGAAGTCTGGTCGGGCCCGGTGGTTGCCGATGGCATTGCGTTCGACATTCCGACCAACGCATTCCTGCCGAGCACACGCAAGGAAGAACATCGGCTGTGGGGGACGACGTTGCGAACGACGCGTCCCGACGGTTGGAATGGATCGCTGGTTTTTTCCCAGTACGACATTCTCGAGGACTCGCAGATCGAGGGCTATCGAGGTGACTCCGGTCCTGGCGGCTCGCCTGATCCAACGAATACCGAGCGCGACGGCACCGGTTGGCAAACCTTCGAAGTGCAGGGCGTCTACACGCCGTTCGCCGACGACTGGACCGGCGGGCGTCATACACTGGCCATCGGCTATCACCGCAACGAGTACGAGCTCGACAATCCCGTCTACAACATCGTCAGCGGCGACCTGACGCAATACGTGTTCGGCCAGACGCGGTTGGAAGCCTGGTATCTACAGGATGAATGGCGCCTCGCCGACCGTTGGTCGCTGACCTTGGGCGCGCGCTATGAAGACTGGTCCGCATTCGACGGCGGTCAACTTGGCGCGGCCCCGTACGCCGATCGGAGTGACAGCGCGCTGTCGCCGAAGGCATCGTTGGCATTCACGCCCGACGATGATTGGACGCTGCGGTTGAGCGCGGGACGCGGCGTGCGTTTCCCGACTGTTCCGGAGTTGTTTCAGGGCACGAGCACGGCTGGGACGATCGTCGTCAACGATCCGAACTTGAAGCCTGAACGCTCCGACTCGGCCGACTTCACCGTCGAGCGCCGGTTTGGCTGGGGCAAGTTGCGCGCATCCTTGTTCCAGGACGACGTGCGCGACAGCATTTTCAGTCAGAGAAACATCACGGTGACGCCGGTTCGCAGCTACGTGCAGAACGTCGACCGCGTGCGCACGCGTGGCATCGAGACCGCGTTCAGCCTCGCGATCCCTGCGATCGAATCGCTGTCGTTCGATGGCAGTCTCGCCTATGCGCACGCCAGGATTCTGGAGAATGACAAGAATCCGGCTTCAGTGGACAAGGTCTGGCCGCGCATCCCGAAGTGGCGCGGCAATCTGCAAACAGTGTGGCGGCCGACGGACCGTTGGCTGACCAGTCTCGGCATTCGTTACTCGGGCCGTATGTTCAACAACCTCGAGAACGACGACATCAATCCCGATACGTACGGCGGGGTGTCGCGCTTCACGATGCTGGACGCGCGGGTCGCGTACACGACCGAGAGTAACATCGAGCTGGCGCTGGGCATGGACAACCTCACCGACGAGCGCGCGTATCAATCCCATCCTTATCCAGGCCGCACTGCGTTCGTCGAGGCGCGCTGGTCGTTCGAGGGCACGCCATGAAATCATTCAACTCCGTGCTGCTGTCTCTAGTACTCGTCGTGCTGGCTCAGCCGGCGCTCGCCGCGATGTCGCACGGTCGTGCTCTGGGCACGACCGCGGCGTTCGATCGACAGCAGCGCCTGTGGATCGTCCGCAGCGAACCTGTCGATAAGAATGCTCATGTGGTGGTCGAGCGATCGGACGACAACGGCAAGACCTGGCAGCCGGCCATGCGCGTGACGGCGAAACCGGAACCGGTCTCGGCCGACGGCGAGAATCGTCCGAAGATCGCGTTCGGTCCTCGCAACGAGATCTATGTGAGCTGGACGTCGCCGACCTCCGCCAAATTTACCGGTGACATTCGCTTCACGCGCTCGCTGGATGGCGGCAAGAGTTGGTCAGCGCCCGCGGTCGTTCATCATGATCGCCAGCTCATCACGCACCGCTTCGAGTCTTTGCTCGTCGATGAGGCCGGTCGCATCTGGGTGACGTGGATCGACAAGCGCGATCTCGGCGCGGCGCAGGCGGCGAAGCGTGAGTACGCAGGGGCGGCAGTTTATTACGCGTACTCGGATGATCGTGGCGCGACTTGGCAGGGCGATTACAAACTTGCCGACAATAGCTGCGAGTGCTGTCGGATTGCATTGACGCTCGATTCGAAAGGCCGCGCAGTAGCCATGTGGCGCCATGTGTTTCCGGGCAATGAGCGCGATCATGCATTTGCTGTGTTGAAGCCGGACGGGCAGGGCGTCGCTGTCGAGCGCGTCACGACGGATCGCTGGAAGATCGACGCGTGTCCGCATCACGGGCCATCACTCGCGATTAGCGCGGACGGCACTCGTCACGCTGTGTGGTTCAATCAAGTCAAGGGCGAAGGGCGTGCGTTCTACGGACGTTTGACGGGCGCTACTACCGCGAACGTGCAGCCGTTACCGGTCGGAGCTGTGCACGCAGACATCGCCGCACGAGGAAACATCGTCGGCATCGTTTGGAAACGTTTCGACGGCAATGCCACGCAGGTGGAGTCGTGGCTCTCGAAAGACGGCGGCCGCCATTTCACACCCGGGCCGACGTTACAAACAGAGGGCGAATCCGATCAACCCCGCGTGCTGAGCACCGACTCGTCGATGCTGATTGTCTGGCGCAAGGCCGACGGCGTCGCCGTCGCGAATCTTGGCGATGCGGGCGGCGAGGATGAGATCAAACCATTCAGCCGCGACACGCTGCGCAAGATCGAGCAGCAGCATGCCGGTGCGGAGTTCTGGGTCGTGATGTGGGACCTGGAATGTGTCTATTGCATGAAGTCGCTCGGCAACATCGCGGCCCTGCAAAAGCAGCAACCCACGCTCAAGGTGGTGACGATCTCAACGGATCCCGTCGCTGCGGCGTCCGACATTCGTCAACGGCTCGATGAACTTGGCGTGCGCTCGGAAGCCTATGCTTTCTCTCCAGCGCCGGAAGAAGCGCTGCGATATGCGATTGATCCCGCGTGGATGGGCGAGAAGCCGCGCGCATATCGATACACCGCGAACGGCTCGCGGACCGCAATTTCCGGTGTGCTCACCGCCAAGGAATTGGCGGGATCGTGAACTGGGTACTAGTTCGCCGGACATAATGCGACTGTAATCCCTGATTGCAACGCAGAATGTTCGCAGGCATAACGTGCATCCCATTGTTTTCGTTGGATGGATGGCCGGCCCATGACGGCTGCAGCGAGAGGCTCGCCCACGGAGCGCTATCGGCGTGAGCGGCCGCCCGTGAGCCGTGAGTGCGGCGATGAGCTGACCCGGATCACGGATGACATCGACGATCCCATCGTCAAGCTGCGCTATCTGCAGAACGCTCTCAACCAGAAGGACGATAAGAGCGCACTCGTGCAGCTCGTGCCGATCCCGCCGGCGCGTCGCGCGTGGTATCGGTTGAAAGGATTGCGCGCGCTCGATGCCGTCGCCGATGCCAATGAAGAAATTGCCGAACGCACGCTCGCGGCGCGACAGACCGCGCGCCGTGTTGTTGTCGGCGCGAGCGCGGCAGCGATGTTATTTGTTCCCGTGCTCGTGGCCATCGTTGCCTGGCAAGTCAATCGATGGCGCAGCGAGCCCGAGCAAGTCGTGTCCGTTGGCTCGTCCACGGAAGCGAATGCGAGTGCAATCGAATCCACGACGGCGACGCTCGTTGTGCCGCCCACGACGACGGCGACGCTGAACTCTCCAGCGTCTGCGGAAGAGGCGCCTGTCAATCAGCCGCCGGTGGCTGAACCGTTGGCCGCAGAAGACATTGGCATCGTGCCCAGCATGCTGTGGGTTGCAGATCGTGGGCCGGGCTGGGAGCTGTATAGCAACGGCCTGCGCATCGAGACGTCTTACACGGTAAAAGGTACGCCCCGCGACTATCGCGTGCAGACTCGCGACGGCAAGTTGCTACCCACCAAATTCGATCGCCCCATCGGCATTCTGTTTCACACATCGGAAAGCGATCTGTGGCCGCTCGAGCCCGGCTACGAGCAAGAATTGCGCAAGGGCTCGGCAGCGTTGCTCCGCTTCGTCCAGCGCGAGCAGGCCTACAATTACATGATCGATCGCTTCGGCCGCGTGTATCGCATCGTCGATGACGACAGCCGCGCCAATCATGCCGGACACGGGGTGTGGTCCCGCGGCGATGAGGTTTATCTGGATCTGAATTCGGCCTTCCTCGGCGTATCGTTCGAATCCCGTTGGGAAGGCGGACGCACGTTGCCCATCACGCGCGCGCAGCTGATCGCAGGTCGCAATCTCACTCATTACTTGCGACAGCGATTCGCGATTGCGCCCGAGATGTGCGTGACGCACGGGCTTGCGAGCGTGTCGCCGAAGCGTGGCTTGATCGGATATCACCTGGACTGGGCGCGCGGCTTTCCGTTCCAGGCGTTCGGCTTGCCGGATCTGTATTCGCAGCCGCTGCCGAGCGTGGTGCTGTTCGGCTTCAACTACGACAGTGAATTCTTGCGCACGATGGGCGAGCGCTGGCCCGGCCTGATTGCGGCCGAGAAGCAGCTTGCCGATGAGGCGCGTCAGCGCGCGATCTCGCTCGATGAATTAAGGCACGAGCGCCAGGCGCAATACCGCCGCTGGCGCGCGGCGCTTCCTACTCCCGCCGGGCCCGAGCCTGCGCTGGAGACACCAGCTTCACAGACGGCAGACAAAAGAGGGTAACGCTATGGACGATCGTAACGACCACGGCTCGGAATCGTCGGGCTCCGGCAGCCACACTGGCCAGAGCCAGAGCGGCACCCGCACACGCATCGGTCTCGACGTGGGCACCAGCAAGGTGGTCTCCGCGCGCGGCGACAACGTTTCGCCGACCACCGACTCGCAGCTCAACGCGTTCTTCGACGTGCCGTACTCGGCGTTGCACGAGCAAGGGCTGAAGGCGAATCGCACGCCGTTCTATCGCGAGGACGACCGGCTGATCGTCTACGGCGATGCTTCGGAGAAATTCGCGCACATCTTCAACGCCAACGTGCGCCGGCCGATGGCCAAGGGCATCTTGAATCCGCACGAACCGCAGGCCACGCACGTGCTCGAGACCGTCCTTGGCACGCTGGTGCCTGTGTCCAGGAATCCTGGCGAATTGCTGGCGTTCTCCGTGCCGGCCGCAGCGCCCGAGACGGGCCACGAGCTGACCTATCACGAAGAAACCATCAAGCGTTATTTGAAGGGTCGCGGTTATACGCCGCTCGCCGTCAACGAAGGTCTCGCGGTCGTGTTGGCGGAGCTCGCGAAGGAAGGCTTCACCGGCATCGGCATTTCCTGCGGCGGCGGCATGTGCAACGTCGCGATCTCGTACTTGTCGATCCCGTCGCTCACCATGAGCCTCGCGCACGGCGGTGACTTCATCGATTCGTCGGTGGGGGCGGTCGTCAACGAGCCGGCCACGCGCGTCAAAGCGATCAAGGAAGAAACGCTGGATCTGACCCGCGAGGCCGGCGACAAGATCGACAAGGCGCTGCACATCTACTACGACAAGCTGATCGAGTCGCTGGTCGACGAGCTGGGCAAGGCCGTGCAAAAAACACCCAAACTGCCCCGCAACGACCAGCCCATGCCCATCGTCCTGGCGGGCGGCACGTCCAAGCCCAACGGTTTCCGGGACCGCTTCGAGAAGGCGCTGCGCCGCCGCTCCTGGCCGTTCCAGGTGGGCGATGTGCGCATGGCGAGCGATCCGCTGACAGCCACCGCCCGCGGCGCGCTGGTGGCGGCGCTGGCGGAGCGCTAAAAGCCTCCTGAAAGGGAACTAGTTCACGCAATTAAGCGCTGCCTCCTCAGGCAAACCCTGAACCTGGCCGGTACTTCGCACGAAGTGCCGGCCGGGTGAGTCTGAGACATTATTGCGCGGAAATTCGCGTCCGCCCCTGCTAGGATCCAAGCCTCAAGCCTTTTACGGAGTCCCGATGACCGCTGATGCCACGCCGAATCGCGCGCCCCTGAACTGGCCCGCGATCATCATGTTCCTGATCTCCACCATTCCGGTGGTGACGGTGCTGCCGTGGTATTGGGCCACTTTCGGGTTCGACGGCTTTGAATGGGTGTGCTTCTTCGTGCTCTGGGCACTGAACGGCATGTCCATCACCGCGGGCTATCACCGCCTGTGGGCGCATCGCAGCTACGAGGCGTCGAAACCCCTGCAGATTTTCTACATGCTGTTCGGCGCGATGGCGCTTCAGAACAGCATCCTGGTCTGGGCGTCGTCACACCGCGTGCATCATCGCCATGTCGATGACGTGGATCAGGACCCGTACTCGGCCAAGCGCGGCCTATGGTTCTCGCACCTGGGCTGGATGCTGCGCAACTACGAGAGCGGCAAACAGGACTTCCGCAATGCCAAGGATCTGGAAGCCAACCCGATCGTGGCCTTCCAGCACAAGTACTACCTGCTGCTGGCTATCGGCATGAACGTGGGCATCCCGCTGTTGCTGGGCATCCTGCACGGTGACATCTGGGGCAGCCTGCTGCTCGGCGGCTTCCTGCGCCTGGTCGTCAGCCACCACTGCACGTTCTTCATCAACTCGCTGGCGCACTTCTGGGGCAGCCGTCCGTACACCACCGAGAATACCGCCCGCGACAACGGCATCCTGGCGCTGTTCACCTGGGGCGAGGGTTATCACAACTATCACCACTTGTTTCAGTGGGACTATCGCAATGGCATCCGCTGGTACCAGTGGGATCCGACCAAGTGGCTGATCTCCGCTGCCAAGTTCGTCGGCCTGGCTCGCTCGCTCAAGCGCGTGCCCGAATTCCAGATCCGCCAGGCCCTGGTGGAGCGCCAGCTGCAGAAAGCCGAAGAGAACCTGGGCCAGTGCCAGGACCAGGGCCGCCTCGCCGCCCTGCGCCAGTCGCTCGAAACCGAAGCACAGCACTTCAAGGAAACGCTCGCTCACTGGGCTACGCTGCAACAGAAGAAGGTCGAAGTCGCCAAGAAAGCCGTCATCGATCACATCGAGCACACCGAATTCGCTCATCGCGTTCGCGAACTCGAAGAGTCGCTGCGTCAGCAGTACCTGCGCGTCCGGTTGATCGCCGTGCAGGCGGCTTGATCGGTCAAGCAGAGGTTGATTGAGAAAAGGGCGCCTTCGGGCGCCCTTTTTGTTTGCGGTGGGGTTCACGCCCTTAGTCGGCGCCAGCCGATGACGACGCTGGTGATGGAGATGACGATGCCGGCGAAGCTCAGCAGCCACATCACCACGTCCCACGCGGGGCGGTGAGCGAGTAGCAGGCGGAAGTCGAGGCTGTGGAGGGCGTTGAAGAGCCAGCGGTCCATGCGGTCGGTGTGGCGCATCCAGTTGAGGACCTGGCCGGTGCGGGGGTCGACGTGGATCCAGGTGCGGTCGGGGTCGTTGAAGATGAAACGCAGGACGGGCAGGGGGCGCTCGCCGCGGCGGGAGTACCAGTAGGCGTCTTCGTGTTCGAGGCGCTGGGTTGTGACGAGGCGTGCGTCACTCAACAAGCGAGGGGCAGCAGCCGTCAGCGAAGCATCGTCGAATTGATGAGGCGAGCCAGCCAAAGCATCGAGAACGAGCGGCTCGGCAGCGCGTGTTCTCAGCACGAGCATCGGATGACCGAGACTCCAAACGAACGCGGCTTCGCGTACATCACGCCGGTTCAAGGAGTGCAGCACGTGGAGAGGTGCTGGAAAGTCAGGCTGCTCATTGCCGAGGAAGGCCGCATTGCCGGCCGACATGCGCTGAAAATCGAAGTCACGAGCCCAGGGCACAGGTGGCCCCATCGACAGCCAGCCACTGAAGATCCAAGTCAAAAGAAACACGCCTCCGACCAGGCCGGCGATGTGATGCCACGCCATCCAGCCGCGATAAGGAGTGACGTCGCGACCGCGATAGCGGCGCCGCAGGCGAAGGCGATCGATGCCGAGCCACAAACCGGTGGAAGCGACGACGATGCCCACGCCAGAGGTCCACAGCACAACCTGACTCCACAGCGCCGGCTGCGAGCGCAGATCGCGGAAGTACAGCCAGTGCAGCACAGCGCCGATCCAATTCCACGCGCGCTCGCGAGAATGCGTGTCCAGCACGATCTCTCCAGTGCGAGATGAAACATACAGCTGCGTGCCGAGCGAGTCGTTCAAAGCAACCCGGTGCAGCGGGCGATGTTGATTGAAGTTCTGGGCGACCGACCACTGATCGCGCTCGAGCGTCGTCACAGTCAGCGCGTCAGCGCGACCCGCAACACGTGACACGACAGCGCGAGCTTCAGCGGCGTCAACCTTTTGTATGATCCGGCCATCGACTGCTGAGACAGCGACTCGGGGCGCATCGACCGGCTGCACACGATACACCGGCTCGCCAGCCATCATTTCCAGGCGAAATTCGCGAGGAAACGATGCGAGTGCGAGCCCATGGAGCACGCGCTCAGGCGCGATGGCGACCCGGCTCCAATCGATGCGCTCCTGCATCGACAATCTCTCCTCGGCCCTCAACGCCGGAAACGCCACATACATCATCACCAGCCCGGACAGAAACCACAGTGCAAACAACAGGCACGTGGCGATACCCAGCCAGCGATGGCCAACGATCAGCCAGCGCAGCATCGTCAGAACTCGTAGGTGTAGCTGACGCCGTAAGTTCTCGGCACGCCGAGGCGCTCCGCGATGAACGAGCCCGAGCCATCGTCACGTCGCGCCGAGCTAAGTCGGGTCGCGTACGCCTCATCAAAGACATTCTGCAAATTCACACCGATGCGATGCCGGCGTGCGGCGTCGACGAAATAGCGCGCGGCCAGGTTGAGAGTGAAGTAGTTGCCGTAGTTCTGGCGGCCGAACCCGCCCACTGACTGATAAACGTTGCCGACCCAATTGAGCGTGGCGCTCGCATCCAGTGGCAACTGCGCGGGCGTGAACTGCAGCGAACCTTTCGCGTAGCTCTCCGGAAGACGGGCGATCTGCAAGTCAGAGCCTTCTGCGCGCGACCGACTGTAGGTGTAGCTCAAGCTCGTTCTAAAGCTGCCCCCGAGCGGCGCAGCGACCGACGCTTCGGCGCCCCGAACCTGCACTTCACCCGGCAGATTTCGATAGCGGCCGTTGGGAAATTCATCCGTCGGGTCACCGACGTCGATGAGATTGTCGACATCGCGGGCAAAGCCTGTGAGTTGCCACGCTATGGCGCCTGCACTCAGCGGAACGTTGCCGCCGATAGAAACATTCAGATTCTTGCTTTCCTCGGGCTGCAGGTCCGGATTGCCGGCGTAGTCATCGATGCCGATGTAATAAAGCTGCTCGGCGCTTGGCAGCAGGAACGCCGTCGCCGCGACGCCTTCGACATACAGCGCATCGTTGAATGCGTAGCGACTGCTGACATTCCATACCGTTGCGTTCTTGCCGCCGCTGCCGCGGTTGTATCGTACGCCCGCAGCAGCCGCGACTTTCTCAAACGCATTCTCCGCCGTTCGCACTTCGCCGAAGAATGCATGAACGGTCTCGGTCTCGCCCGCGATGGGGAATACATCGTCGCGCGCCTTGTAGTTCTGGTAGTCGTAGCCGACGTGATAATCGACCCATCCGCCGGGCCGGATCTTCACCAGCGCGCTGCCGCCGTAGTCATGAAACCCCCAGTACGTGCCCGGCGCATACACGACGACTTCTTCGCCGGTCGCGGCATCGTTCTGGATGTTCGCGTACGTTGTGTCCCAGTCGTGCAGGTAGGCTTTGATCAGCAGCTGCACCAGCTCGCTGGCATCGTGGGCGAGCTTGGCGCTGACGATGTCTTCGTCGCGATCGTTGTAGCTGCGCTTGGTGCCGGCCGCGCTGTTGTTGTCGAGCGTCGCGTCGGTGTGGTGATAAAGCATGTCCAGGCGCAACGAGTCGTTGAAGTCCAGGCCGTACTTCAAGCCGACGTTGGTCACGTCATAGCTGCGATCGCGATCGGTGGCGCTCGGTTCGTAGTGCGCGAACTGCCGATAGCCATCGCCCTCGTTCTTCGAGCTGTAGATCACGAACTTGTGCCGCCCGATGGCGCCGCGCGTGAAGCCGCTGACTTGATAGCCGTCGTTGCCGTCGTAGTTCACGGCGACGTTGCCGCCGGGCTCATCGGAGAAGCTTCGGGTCACGATATTGATGGCGCCGGCCACGCCTTGGGTCCCGTAGAACAGGCTCTCGCCGCCTTTCAGCACTTCGATGCGCTCGACCATGTTGGCGGGCAGGGTGTCCGGGCTGGTGTCGTTGAAGATGCGGTTGTTGATCCGCACGCCATCGACCAGCCACAGCACGTCGCCGGGCCGCGAGCCTTGCAGCGACACGTCCACATAGTCGAACGGCCCGCTGCCCGGAGAGACGAACAGGCCGGGCACTTCGAACTGAAGCGCGGTGCTGACGTCGACATAGCCGGCCGCCCGGACGCGATCGGCGCTGATGTATTCAACGTCGTGACCGTAGCGCGCCAGCTCCACGGGCAGCGTCTCCTCGATGCTCCGGGCGGTCACCAGGATCTCCTCCAGCGGATCCTTGCCAGCGGGGTCGTGCGCGAACGTCACGGTGGAGGCGAAGGTCAGCAGGGAGGCTGCAACGAAGCGGCGATGGCGAAGCAAGGGAGGTCCCCACGGAAGTGCTGAACGGCCGAGACTGTTTCGTAACCTGCGCGTTACCGCATAGCGAGACAGGCTCGGGCAAACTCACCGTAACGACACTACTCAGCGGACCTGGGCGATCTCCAGTAATTTACTGTTTCCAATGACGTTACTTAACGTTAAAACTCCTAGCATTGCGACTATGGGAGTGACGGTCAGCATGACGGTCGACGAGCTGCAGCGACTGGCGGAGCAGTTCCGCGCCAGCGGCTCCTTGGGCAAGCCGGGTGCCTTGTCGCGCCTGTTCGATTTTTTGCTGGCACGCTCGCTGAGCGGCGAGGCGCCGAAGGAGATCGAGATCGCCCTGCAGGTGTTCGGCAAGGATGCGAACTTCGACGTGGGGCAGGACTCGGTCGTCCGCGTTTATGTCCACAAGCTGCGGCGTCGGCTCGAAGAATTCGCGACACGCTCGCTGACGCCGTATGACAGCCGCATCACGATTCCGAAAGGCGAGTACCGCCTGGTGCTCGAACCGGGCAGTGCGGTTGCGCCTGTAGCGCCGGCTCCGGCCCCGGAGAGCGCTGAGCCACCGCTGATTCAGGTAGCGCCGCCGAATAAGCCGCGATGGCGGCAATGGCTGAGGCCGGCTTTGACAGCGGTGGCGGCGTTCGTTGCGGGTGTCGTGCTCACGTATTGGTTCACGTCGAATCCGCAGGATCGGGAGTTGAATGCGGTCCGGCAGAGTGCGGTGTGGAGGCCGCTGCTGGATGACGATCTGCCGATCACGGTCGTCGTCGGCGATTATTTTCTGCTAGGCGAAGTGGACCAGGCCGGCAATGTCGAGCGTCTGGTGCGCGAGTTCTATATCAACTCCAATCAGGACTTCCTCGATCATCTGCAGCTCAATCCGGGGCAGTTGAGCAACTATCGCAATCTCGATCTCACGTATCTGCCGGCGGCGAGTGCGTTCGCTTTGCAGGACCTGGTGCCGGTGTTGAATGCCGGCAAACAAGTGAGAGTGACGCTGCTGTCAGCGCTCGATCCGAGGCTGCTCAAGACGAGCCACGTCGTTTACGTCGGGTACATCAGCGGCATGGGAATGCTCGGCGATCGAGTGTTCGCGCAGTCGAGACTGGCGTTGGGTGGATCGTTCGATGAGTTGCACGACACGCAGACCGGCACGGATTACGTGAGCACGGCGATGCCGATGGGCGTGGAGGGCGGCGCGTTTCGAGACTTCGGTTACTTCTCGACGTTCGCTGGGCCGAATGGGAATCGGGTCGTTGTGATTTCGGGCACGCGTGATAACGGCGTCATGCATGTGGCTGAGGCGTTGTCACGTCGGGCGGGAGTTGAGGAAGTCGCGCGTAATTCCGCCGGAGCTTCGTCCTTTGAGTCGCTTTATGAAGTGGATGGAATGGCGCGCGCCGGGCTGAATGCGCGGCTGTTGTTTGTGTCGCCGATGAAGAGCGATGCGATTTGGAGTGGGTCACCCTGACCCAGCGGAGTAAGAGGGGAGCTGGCCGCGCGAACTTGGTTCGCTGGTCAACGCGCTCTACGAGCGTTTGGTGTTCCTCGCTGTCCCACTTGAAGCAATGTGAGATGTGTGTCACTGCCGCTTGCGATTGCGCCAATTGTCGCCCGCGGCTTTGGCCGCTTCTTTCGCCGCAGCGAGCTCCGTGGCATCGAGGACGTTGTCTTTATCCGTGTCGGCGCGGTCGAACAGCTTCGTGGGGCCGTTCACGAATTCGTCCTTGGTGACCTTCTTATCCCCGTCGGCGTCGAACTGACCCGCCATGCCGTCGCTCCCGCCTTTTTGCTTGCGGCGCTTGGCGAGACGTTCGGGAACGTCGTTGCTATCGATGTAACCGTCCGAGTTGCGGTCGAGCTTGGCGAAGTGATCGGCGCGGGCGGCGACGAATTCTTCTCGGGTGACGGTGCCGTCTTTGTTGAGGTCGGAGCGTTCGAAGACGCCTTCGCCGCGCATCTGGGCCAGCGCGGGAGTGCTTAACAGAATCAGCAGGGCTGCTGATACAAACGTGCGAGACATGGTGCTTTCCTCGGTTTCGGGGAGGGGCTGGTGTGAGCCAGCTTCCTCCCATCAACGCACCAGGTCTCGCGACGTTGACCGCTTAGTTCGCGGTCGCGCGCTTCAGGCGTTCGAAGTAACGGTCGCGCAGGTCCGTCTGACGAGAGCGCATGTCGACCGGGCGGCCGGCGATCCAGACCTGATCGGCGAGGCTGGTGACTTCGAGCGGGTCGCCGCTCCATAGCACCACGTCGGCGACTTGACCGGCGGCGATGCGGCCGCGAGTCGCGCCGAGGCCGAAGATGTCTGCGGCGTCGGCAGTCAGCGCAGTGACTGCGGCTTCTTTCGGCATGCCGTGCGCGACGGCATTGCCGGCGAGCTGACGCACCTTGCGAGCGTTGTGGCTGTCTTCGAACATGCTGAATGTGACTTTCACGCCGGCCTTGTTGAGCAACGCTGCGTTGTCGAGCCGCGCGCCGATCGAGTCGAACGTGTTCGGCAGATTGTTGAGCGCGTCGACGATCACCGGCACCTTTGCTTCGGCCAGTTGGTCGGCCACGACCCAGGCTTCGGCGCCGCCGGCGATCACGGGCTTGATCCCGTACTTCCTGGCGAAGGCGATGGTCTTGACGATGTCGCCGGCGCGGTTGACGTTGAAGATCACGCGTCCGCCGGAGAGATAACGAGCGAACACTTCGCGCCCGAGCGGGTGCATCAGCGACTTCTCGTCGGAGACGCGATTGCGCGTTTCATGCACAGCCTGCTCGAGCACCATCCACTGCGCCGCGCGGCTGCCGCCTGAATGTGAGTTCATTTCTCCGCCCAGATCGATGAACAGCGAGCGGCTGCCATCGAGCACGGCATCCTGACGACCGTCGAGGGTCACGGCTGCGCCTTGCCCGGCAAGGAAGTTGCCGCTCTCGGCGATGCCGGGGTCCAGCACTGTCCAGGTCATGCCTTCGATGCGCGTCACCGGCACGAGCACCGAGCGGCCGTTATAAGCGACCGACACATCGAACTCCGGCCGCCACTGCATTTCATAAGCGGGCGCGCCGAGACCGATCGCTGCATCGTCAGTCGTCGGTTCCTGCGTGACTTCCTGGATGCCGATGGTGGTGAGGCCAGCGAACATGCCGGGCGTCAACGCACGACCTTTCGCGTCGATGGTCGTCGCATTGTCGGCAGAGAGGCCGGCGCCGATGGAGTGGATCTTGCCGTCGCGAATCAGCACGTCAGTGTTCGTGAGCGTGCCTTTGGCGGTCGACGTGTAGACGGTCGCGCCGCGAATCAAAATGTCTTGGGCGAGGGCATGGCTGGCGGTCAGGGCCAGCGCCGAAGCAATCAGAGCTTTCATTGTGCGCTCCCTTTGACGGCGGTTTCATACTGACCGAGCAGGAAATCGGATGCGGGCTTGGTCGGTGGGTTGGCGCGGTCATAGACCAGCGCGCCATCGATGAACACATTCTCCGCGAGCGCATACACGCTGAAGGGATCGCCATTCCAGATCACTACGTCGCCCATCTTGCCGGCTTCGAGCGTGCCGGTGACTTTGTCGATGCCGAGCGCTTTCGCTGCGTTGAGCGTGAGCCAGGTGATTGCGTGCTCGCGCGAGATATCGAGACCCATGCGATTGCCGCGAACCATGGCCTTGCCGGCTTCTTGATTGAGCCTTTGTATACCTTCCGCCGAATCGGAGTGGACCACAGCACAACCGTTCTTGGGCATGTCGGTGAGCGCGAGGTTTTCCATCACGCCGTCGAACGCTTCCATCTTGAAGCCCCACCAGTCGGCCCACTCGGCGCCGCAGATGTTGTTCTGTGCGAGCAGGTCCGCGATCTTGTAGGCCTCGACAGCATGGTGGAACGCCGCGATCTTGAAGCCGAATTCCTTGGCCAGGTCGACCATGATGGCCATCTCGTCGGCGCGATAACAGTGGATGTGCACCAGGATCTCGCCGTCCATGGCGCCCACCAGCGTCTCGGACTTCAGGTCGCGCTTCGGCGGTGAGGGCGGCTTCGCTTCGTCGTCCTTCTTCTTGGAAGAGTCCTTTTGTTTCTTTTCGTAGTCGGCGAGCTCGCGGCGATATTTATTCCACTCCTCGCGATACGCCTGCGCATCGGCGAAGGCCTGGCGATAGCCGGCCACATTGCCCATACGCGTCATCGGGGCCTGGCCCTTGCCGCCATAGAATCCTTTGGGATTCTCGCCGCACGCCATTTTCAGGCCCTGCGGCGCGCCGGGGAATTTCATGGCCTGATAGGTGGTCGCGTGAACGTTCTTCACGGTGACGCCGCGGCCGCCGATGAGATTGCCCGAGCCGGGCAGGATCTGCATGGAGGTGATGCCGCCTTCGAGCGCGGTCGCGAAACCTGGATCCTGCGGCCACACAGCGTGCTCGGCCCACGCCTGAGCGGTGACAGGGTCGACCATTTCGTTGCCGTCGCTGTGTGCGTCGACGCCAGGGCTTGCATACACGCCGAGGTGCGAGTGCACGTCGATCAAGCCGGGTGTGACCCAGCGACCGTTCGCTTCGATGACTTTCGCGCCCGCCGGTGCACCCAGTTGTGTACCGATCGCCGAGATTCTGCCATCGACGATGAGCACGTCACCGTTGTCGATGCGAGTGCCGGTGCCGGTAAGTACGGTCGCGCCACGAATCAGCGTGGTGCCGGAGGGAAGCGCTTTGTACGTCGATGTATACGGCGCAGGCGTCGATGGAGCTGGGGTTGCTTGCGGCGTTGGAGTCTGCGACTGCGGTGCGGTTGCGCAGGCACTCAACAAAACCCCCAGCAATGGAATCACGATCGGGCGGCGCGAGGCGCCGCGCGCATGAACGAGCTGCATTATTTGTGATATCCGTGCGGCGAAAAAATCGAAGCGCAAAAATCTATCAGATCAGCCTGCCTTGCGCTGCTGCTTCGTGATCGAGCAGCCAGCGCTTGCGCGGCAGCCCGCCGCCATAGCCGGTCAGTGAGCCGTCGGCGCCGATCAAGCGATGGCAGGGCACGACCACGCAAATGGGATTGGATCCATTCGCATGACCGACGGCGCGCACGGCTTTAGGGCGACCGATGCGTGCGGCGAAGTCGCCGTAGCTCATCGTGGTGCCGACGGGAATACGGCGCAGCTCCTGCCAGACCGAGCGTTGAAAGGCCGTGCCGCCGGTTTCCACGGGAATCGTATCGATGGCATCCAACTTGCCTTCGAGATAGGCGTGCAAACCATCGCGTATCGCTGCCGAAACCGGCCGAGTTCGCAACTGCAGGTTGCCGTACAGCACGGCGAGCGTGCGATCGAGGCGCGCCTTCAGATCGGCCCAGCCCAGTGCGCGCAACCGATCCTGCTCATCGGCCACGACCAGCATGTCGCCGATCGGGGTCTTCATGCACTCGAGATGGAAACTGAACGTGGTGGCGGGCATGCGACTTTCTCAATGCATTTGCAGTATCGGGTGTCAGCGGCGTTATGATCCTGCCAGATCATCGTCGTGAACATTGCGTTGTCACTGGTCCTCTGACGAATGAGCGCAACACCGCAACCGGTTGGAACCCTGGAGATCGCCCTCGCGCACACCCGGCGCTTGCTGGATCATGACCCATCCGCGGCCGCCGAGCAGGCGCGGGAGATTCTAAAGGTCATTCCCCGACATCCTCTGGCGCAGTTTCTACTGGGCCTGGCTTACAGCGCCAACCGGCAAGGCGATCAGGCGATCGCGGCTTTGCGCCGGGCCGTCGAGTTGAAGCCCGACCTGCCCGATGCATGGCGGACGCTGGCCGATCATCTCACCGCAGCGGGCGATGTCGAGGGCGCCGACCACGCGTACGCTCAGCACATCCGCTTTTCCACTCGCGATCCTCGTTTGCTCGAAGCGGGCGGCGCGCTGGCCGAGAATCGGATCGCTGTGGCGGAGGCCTTGCTTCGTGAGCATCTGAAGCAGCATCCGACCGATGTCGCCGCCATTCGCATGTTTGCTGAAGTGGCTGCGAGACTCGGGCGATATGCCGATGCCGAAGCGTTGCTCGAACGTTGTCTCGAACTGGCGCCAAGTTTTCTCGGCGCGCGTCACAACTATGCGTATGTTCTGCACCGACAGAACAAACTGGCGAAGTCGCTCGAACAGATCGAGCGTCTGCTCGCCATCGATCCTCGCAATCCCGGCTTTCGCAATATGCACGCCGCCGTGCTCGGCCGAGCGGGGGATTACGATCGTGCGCTGAAGATCTATGGCGACGTGGTGAAGGAATATCCGACCAATGCCAAGGTGTGGATGAGCTACGGGCATGCGCTGAAGACGGCGGGTCAGCAAGGCGAATGTGTCAGCACCTATCGCCGCGCCATCGAGCTGTCTCCACAGCTGGGCGAGGCGTATTGGAGCCTCGCGAATCTGAAAACGTTCCGCTTCAGCGAAGCCGATGTCGCGGCCATGCAGGAACAGCTGCGTCGCAACGACCTGAGCGAGGAAGATCGCTTTCACTTTCATTTCTCGCTGGGCAAAGCGTTCGAGGATGCGCGCGACTACGCGAAGTCGTTCGAGCACTATGACCGAGGTAACTCGCTGCGGCGCGCGATGGTCCACTACGACGCCGACGAGACCTCACAGCACGTGCGTCGCTCAAAGCAGTTGCTCACAGCCGAGTTCTTCGCCGCGCGTGAGGGGAGAGGATCGCCGGCGCCCGATCCGATTTTCATCGTCGGTCTGCCGCGCGCAGGCTCGACGCTGCTCGAACAGATCCTCTCCAGTCATCCGTTGGTCGAAGGCACGATGGAGTTGCCCGACATCATCGACACGGCGCGCTCCTTGGGCGGTGGGCGAGTGCGCGGCGAGGCTTCCAGGTATCCGGAAGTGCTGGCCGAACTTTCCGCCGATCAGCTGCGCGAGCTTGGCGATCAGTACATCGCGAACACGCGCATTCAGCGCAAAACCGATGCGCCGTTCTTCATCGACAAGATGCCGAACAATTTCGCGCACATCGGCTTGATTCAACTCATCCTGCCGCGAGCGAAGATCATCGATGCGCGGCGTCATCCATTGGGCTGCTGCTTCTCTGGCTTCAAGCAGCATTTCGCGCGCGGCCAGCCTTTCACGTATGGGCTCGATGACATCGGCCGTTACTACCGCGACTACGTAGATCTGATGGCGCATTTCGACACCGTGCTGCCGGGGCGCGTGCATCGAGTGATCTACGAGACCATGGTCGATGACACCGAAAACGAAGTGCGTCGGCTGCTCGAGTACTGCGGCCTGCCGTTCGACGAGCGCTGCCTGCGTTTCTATGAAAACGACCGCGCCGTGCGCACTGCCAGCTCGGAGCAGGTGCGCCGTCCCATCTATCGCGACGGCGTCGATCACTGGCAGCACTATGAATCCTGGCTCGGGCCCTTGAAGCGTGCTTTGGGGCCGGTGCTCGAGTCGTATCCCGCAGTGCCGAAAGAGGATTGAGACGACCTGCTGATTTTTGGCCGATTCATCAAAAGGAGCCGCGAGGACACCCGCGGCTACAACATGGGGAGAGCAAGATGGTTGATCGTCGCTTGCACGCTCACAAACTTCGGCACAGCCGCCGAAGATCGATGTCGGTTCCATTGGCCGCCGCGCTGTCAGTCACGCTGTCGCAGGCAGCGTCGGCGCAAAGTAACGAAGGAAGGGTGCTCGAGCAGGTGATCGTCACGGCGCAGAAGCGCCAGGAGAACCTCCAGGAAGTGCCGTTGAGCATCACCGCGCTGGGCACAGCGAAGCTGGAAGAGTTGCACGTCACGGACTTCGCCGATTATTCCAAGTTCCTGCCCAGCCTCTCCTACACTTCACTCGGGCCCGGGTTCTCGCGAGTGTTTTTCCGCGGCGTCAGCAGCGGCGACAATGGCAATCACTCCGGCTCGATGCCTTCCGTAGGCATCTATCTCGACGAGCAGCCGATTACGACGATTACCGGCGCGCTCGACGTGCACATCTATGACATCGAGCGAGTCGAAGCGCTTGCCGGGCCGCAGGGCACGCTGTATGGAGCGAGCTCGCAGGCGGGCACGATTCGTATCATCACCAACAAACCCGATCCGTCGAAGTTCGCGGCGGGCTACGACGTCGAAGGCAATGTGCTCGATGGCGAGACCGGCTATGTCGCTGAAGGCTTCGCCAACCTGCCGCTGGGCGAGAAGGCCGCGATCCGCCTGGTCGGTTGGGGCAAGCGCGACGCGGGCTACATCAGCAATGTCGCGGCGGATCGTCTCTATCCGACGGCGGAAATCACCATCAACAACGCCGATCGGGCCGAGGAGGATTACAACGACGTAGAGACCTACGGCGCGCGTGCCGCTCTGCGCGTGGACTTGAATGACAGCTGGACCGTCACGCCCACCCTGATGCATCAACAGCAGGAATCGAATGGCGCGTTTGCGTTCGACCCCAGCCTCGGCGATCTCAAAGTAGCCCGCTATCGCCCAGAGCACGCCGACGATCGCTGGACGCAGGCCGCGCTCACGGTCGAAGGCAAGATCGCCAATCTCGATGTCGTGTACGCGGGCTCTTACCTGAAGCGCGACGTGGACACCGAGCAGGACTACTCCGACTACTCGCTGTTCTATGACATGGCGTACTACTACACCGTGTACAACGACGACGGCATCACGATCGAGCCGACGCAGTACATCCAGGGCAAGGATCGATACAAGCGTCAAAGCCACGAGCTGCGGCTATCGACGCCGAGCGACAAGCGGGTGCGTTTCGTCGGCGGCTTGTTCTACCAACGCCAGCAGCATCTGATCGAGCAGCGCTACAAGATCGACAACCTGACGCCCGTGTATGAAGTGACCGATTGGCCGGACACGATCTGGCTGACCGAGCAGAAGCGAATCGATCGCGATTACGCGGTGTTCGGCGAGCTGAGTTACGACATCACCGATCGGCTGACGGTGACCGGTGGCGCGCGCTGGTTCAAAGCCGAAAACTCTCTGGCGGGATTCTTCGGTTACGGCGAGGGCTATAGCAGCAGCGGCACCAGCGGCGAGGCGCTGTGCAGCGACTTCGCGGGCGACCCCATCGGCGATCGGTCCGGCTGGGTGCCCTATACCGCGGTTGGTACAGCGCCTTGTAAGAACCTCGACAAGTCTGTCGACGAGGACGGCGTGACGCCAAAGGTCAATCTCACTTACAAATTCGACGACTATCGCATGGTGTATGTGACGTACTCCGAGGGCTTCCGGCCCGGCGGCGTCAATCGTCGTGGCACGTTTCCGCCGTACGATGCCGACTATCTGAACAACTACGAGGTGGGTTGGAAGACGACCTGGATGGACAATCGTCTGCGCTTCAACGGCGCGCTGTTCCTGCTCGACTGGGACGATTTCCAGTTCTCGTTCACCGGCGAGAATGGTCTCACCAATATCACCAACGCGGGCGGCGCTCGCATCAAAGGCATCGAAACGGATGTAGAGTTCGCGGCCACCGAGAGTTTCCTGATCTCCGGCGGCCTGTCGGTGCTCGACGCCAAGCTCCGCGGGGAATTCTGCGAGTTGCTCGATGACGATGGCCGGCCGCTGCCGCTAAGCGACTGTTTCGCGCCCAATCCGCACGGTGGCCCCGACGTGCTGCGCGGTGCAAGCGACGGAACGGAGCTTCCAGTCGTGCCGGACTACAAGGCCAATCTCACCGGCCGCTATCGTTTCCAGATGGGGGCGCTCGACGCCTTCGCGCAGGCCGCATTCGTTTATCAGTCCGAGAGCCGGGCGGCGCTCACGGCGTTCGACGAAACGATCCTTGGCAAGAACAGAGCCTACGGCCTCGCCGATTTCTCGGTCGGCTTCGGCAAGGACTCGTGGACTGCCGAGGTGTTCGTGAACAATGCCTTCGACAAGCGCGCTGATATCACGCGCTTTGCGCAGTGTCGCGAGGAGATGTGTACGAAGCCCTACATCGTCACCAATCGGCCACGCACGGTCGGTGTGAAGTTCGGGCAGAAGTTCTGACGAGAAAGGGGCGGGAGCAGCGCGCTCCCGCCCTTCGGCTACTTGGACGGCTCGACCAGCGCCTGGAATGTGAGTTGGCGCGACAGGTCTTCGATGTTCGGCACGCCTGCCGGTCCGCCGCGGCGCTGGATGATGCCGAGGAACACCACGTCGTTGGTGGGATCGATCCAGAACCAGGTGCCGGCGATGCCGTCCCACAGATACGTGCCTTTGCCGGTCGGGCTGCCGATTTCCAGCGGCTCTTCGTAGATCGCCACGTCGAACCCGAAGCCGAAGCCTGGCTGCATGCGGTAGTTGCCGATGCCGAACTTGCCGCTCTGATTCTTCACCGCGTCGGGCACATGGTTCGCCGTCATCAGTGCAACCGTGCTCGGCGCGAGCAAACGTTTGCCGTCGAGCTGGCCCTCGTTCGCCAGCATCTGCGCGAAACGCAGATAGTCATTAGCAGTCGAGTAGAGGCCGCCGCCACCGGAGGGCAGCGCGGGTGGCTGGTTCACGCCCTTGTCGTGAGGCATCGCGCTGAGACCTTCGCCGCCCCACTGATAAATCGTCGCGAGCCGCGACATCTTGTCCTTGTCGACATGGAACGCCGTGTCCTTCATGCCGAGCGGCTCGAAGATGCGCTCGCGCAGGAACTCGGGGAACGGCTTGCCGGACAACTTCTCGACCAGATAACCCTGGATGTCGACGCCGACGCTGTACACCCAGCCTTCGCCCGGCTGATACAGCAGCGGCAGCTTGGCCATGCGATCGATGAAGTCCTGCAGCGACGTTGCGGCGAGCGGCGAGGATTGCTGATACAGCTTGTCCACCGGCGTCGCGCCGAAGACTCCATATGTGAAGCCAGCCGTGTGCGACATCAGCTCGCCCATGGTCGGCGGGTGCGAGGGCGCGACGAACGTGGGCTGGCCGTCGGGGCCATTGCCCGCGTACACCTTCAGATCCTTGAACTCCGGGATGTGGCGCCAGATCGGATCAGACGGTTTCCACTTGCCTTCCTCGTACAACATCATCATCGCGACGCCGGTGATCGGCTTGGTCATCGAGTAGATGCGCACGATGGAGTCCATCTGCATGGGCCTGGCGCCGGCGATGTCGGCGTGGCCATACGTCATTTGCTGAACGACCTGGCCGCGACGCGCCACGATCGTGGCGATGCCGGCGAGTTGTTTGCTGTCGACGACAGCCTTCATGCCTGCGTCCAGTCGTTTCAGGCGCTCCGAAGAGAAGCCGACGCTCTCCGGCTTGGCCTCGGGCAGAGAAAGATTGCGCGCTTCGGCCGCAACCGTGACGAGCATCGCCAGCGCGACCAGGCTCCATGCGCGCAGGCTGGGTGGTTGTATCCGCACAGTGAAATCCCCCGCGATCCGTCGGAAGTTACTTGTTGTAACGGTGCGCGAGTGTAGCCCCAGCCTCGGGCCGGCGACCCCGGTTCAGGCGGGCCATGACAGAACTTTGCCCAGAACTGCTTAGACCAGTCCCGTCGGAATCTCAAGCCTTGTCGCGAGGGGGCTCGTTCTTCATAGTGCGCGCCTTCGTTTTCGCACTGTGGATCGGACCTGATGCCCCTGCCGTCGATTGAATCCCGCATTGCCGCCGAATTGTCCGCCAAACCCGAGCAGGTCAAAGCCGCCGTGGCGCTGCTGGATGAGGGCGCGACGGTGCCGTTCATCGCGCGTTATCGCAAAGAAGCGACAGGGGGCCTGGATGACACGCAGCTGCGTACTTTGGAGGAGCGGCTGGGCTACCTGCGCGAATTGGAAGAGCGCCGCACGGCCATCATCGCGAGCATCGATGAACAGAAAAAGCTGACACCCGAGCTGCGCGCGAGCATCGAAGCGGCCGACACCAAGCAGCGCCTCGAAGATCTGTACTTGCCGTATAAGCCCAAGCGTCGCACCAAGGCGCAGATCGCGCGCGAGGCTGGGCTGGATGTGCTGGCGGCGGCGCTGCTGGCCGATCATTCGCTAACGCCGGAGACCGAGGCGGCGAAGTATTTGAAGCCGGCGTTCAAGACGGCGGCGGGCGACGACAATCCGGGCGTGGCCGACGTGAAAGCCGCTCTCGAAGGTGCGCGCACCATTCTGATCGAGCAATTCGCCGAAGACGCCGAGTTGCTGAACAATCTCCGCACGCATCTGCAGGACAACGGCATCGTCGTGTCAGCCGTTGCCGAAGGCAAAGAAGAGCCGGCTGCGAAGTTCCGCGATTACTTCGCGTACAGTGAAACGCTCAAGACTGTGCCTTCGCACCGCGCGCTGGCGCTGTTCCGTGGTCGCAAGGAAGAGCTGCTGAAGGTCTCGCTGAAGTTGCCGGAAGACATGCAGCCGCCGCCTGCGACCGGTCAGGCGCCGTTCAATGCGTGCGAGCTGAAGATCTCCGCGCGCTTCAATATCGCGGATCGCAAGAAGCCGGCCGATGCGTGGCTACTGCAGACGGTTCGTTGGACCTGGCAGGTCAAGCTCGCATGGCAGTTGGAAGCGGAACTGCTGACGGCACTGCGCGAACGTTCGGAAGAAGAGGCGATTCGCGTCTTCGCGCACAACCTGCACGATCTGTTGCTCGCTGCTCCTGCCGGCCCGCGCGCCACGATGGGCCTCGATCCCGGCCTGCGCACGGGCGTGAAAGTCGCCATCGTCGATCACACCGGCAAGTTGCTCGAGACCGCGACGGTTTATCCGCACGTGCCCCGTAACGAATGGGATCGCACGATTGCCCATCTGGCGTTGCTGGCGAAGAAGCACAACGTCGATCTGATCAGCATCGGCAACGGCACCGCTTCGCGCGAGACCGACAAGCTCGCCGGCGACCTGATCAAGCTGCATCCCGATTTGAAGCTGACCAAGATCGTCGTGTCCGAGGCGGGCGCTTCGGTGTACTCGGCGTCGGCGCTGGCAGCGAAGGAATTCCCGGATCTCGACGTGAGCTTGCGCGGCGCCGTATCCATCGCGCGCCGCTTGCAGGATCCGCTGGCAGAGCTGGTGAAAATCGATCCCAAGTCCATCGGCGTCGGCCAGTATCAGCACGATGTGAGCCAGACCAAGCTCGCCAAGAGCCTCGATGCCGTCGTCGAGGATTGCGTGAACGCGGTCGGTGTCGACGTGAACACGGCGTCTGCGGCTCTGCTGGCTCGCATTTCCGGCTTGTCGTCGACCCTTGCCGAGAACATCGTCCGCTATCGCGACGAGCACGGCGCGTTCGCGAATCGCGCGGGCCTGAAGAAAGTGCCGCGTCTCGGTGACAAGACGTACGAACAGGCTGCCGGCTTCTTGCGCGTGATGAACGGCGACAATCCGCTCGATTCGTCGGCGGTGCACCCGGAAGCGTATCCAGTCGTCGAGCGCATCATTGCGGACCTGAAGAAGCCCGTGAAGGAAGTGCTGGGCGACGGCTCGACCCTGAAGAAGGTCGATCCTGCCAAGTTCACCGACGAGAAGTTCGGCTTGCCGACGGTGAAGGACATTCTCAAGGAGCTCGAGAAGCCGGGCCGCGATCCGCGCCCCGAGTTCAAGACCGCGACCTTCAAGGACGGCGTCGAGGAACTGAAGGATCTGCAGCAGGGCATGATCCTCGAAGGCGTCGTGACCAACGTCACCGCGTTCGGTGCGTTCGTCGACATCGGCGTCCATCAAGACGGCCTGGTTCACATCTCCATGATGTCGACCAAGTTCGTCAAGGACCCGCGCGAAGTCGTGAAGGCCGGCGATGTGGTCAAGGTCAAAGTGCTGGAAGTCGATCAGCAGCGCAAGCGCATCGCGCTGACCATGCGCCTCGACGAGTCCGCTCAACGCGTCCGCGACAATTCTTCCGGCGACTTCCGCCGCGACCGCGACTCACGTCCACCGCAGCGTCAACAGCAGCAGCCGCGTCGTGAGGAGTCAGTGGGTGCCGGCGCTATGGCCGACGCTTTCGCTCGGGCGTTGAAGCGGCCGTGAATCGCCGCTGACGAAGCGCGCCTTCTGCTCGAGGGCGCCCGCAATGACTTCGGGGGCCAGCCGGGTATCGAGTTTGAGATGGTCTGCGTCTCGAACTTCCATTCCTTGCTTGCGCACGACCGCGATCTGGTTGCCGTGCTTGATGGCAAAGTCCGCGTACTCGCTCATGACGATGATTTCGCGTCCGCCGGGCTCGTATAGCGGCTGACCGACGCTGTAAGCAGGGAAGGGCGTGTCGCAGCCGAGATAGTCGCGCAACACCGTCGGCATCACATCGAAATGGGTGGTGCGATGGTGGAACACCCGAGGCTCGAGCCCGGGCGCATATATCGACATCGGCACAGCTGTTTGAAAGCGAGTGAAGTTGCTCGCGTGTCCCCAGTAGTTCTGGCCGTTGTCGTTGAACTCCTGGCCGTGATCGCTGGTGATGATGACGACGGAATTCTCCAGCAGTCCGCGCGATTCCAGGCCGGCAATCGCTTCTCCGACCAGCGAATCGACGTAGTGCACCGAGTTGCGATAGCGGTTGAGCAGCGGCAGTGGATCGGTGTCGCCATTCAGTTGCAGATAGTTCACGTGGCTGGCCGCGGGCTCGAACGGCGTGGGATAGTCTTTCGGATGAGCGAAGCTATGCGGCGCGTCGTAGAACAACAGCGCGAAAAATGGCGCGGTCTGCTCTCGATTGCCGAGGTAAGCCAGAAAGTCATTGGTGAGATCGCGATCCCAGGCGTCCGGGCCCGCGCCTTCAGAGCGCATGCGCACCGTCTCGATCTGTGAAAACAGGGTGCGGTCGAACTCGGGGCTGTAAAGCGGCGCGCTGCGAAACACCTGCACGTCGTAGTCGAGGCTCGCGAGTTGCTCGATCAACACCGGTCCCCGCCGCTCCGCCAGTACTCGGTGCCAGTACGTGCCGGGTATCGAGTAGAACAGCGAGAACATGCCGATGCGCGTCGCGTTGCCGCCGCTGTAGTGATCCATGAAGCGCACCGAGCGTTGCGCGAAGCGCTCGATGTTTGGCGTGACTCGTGCGTCGAGCGCGTCGAAGCGCCAGGAATCGATGACGATGACGACGATGTTGGGCGGCTTTTCCGGCGCGTGACAGCTCAAGGGCTGCAAGGGATAGGTCAGCTGTCTTCTGGCGTGTGATTCATCGGTGTGCGCGACCTGCAGCTCGTTCAGGTTCACACCATGTGCGCGCAGCAAGCGTTTCGCGGTCGCGGCGTAGCGCATTGGCAGCACTTCGGTTTGTTCGAGGAAAGGTTCGTAGCTCGCGGCGTCCGCCCAGATGTGTATGGAATGGAAGCTGAGCAGCGCGCAAGTCACTACGGCTACGACGATCGTTGGTAGCGGCGAGCGTCGGGCGGAGCCTGCGACTCGCCGCCAGAACCAGCTGGACGCAACGCCGAAGATCGCCAGGATCGCCGCCGCGATCAACGCGGCCTGCGCATACATCGCCGCGGAAAAAACAAAGGTCTCGGCCGCGGCGCCACCGAACAACAGATTCAGAACGCCCGCATTGATGTGAAATCGATAGAGCTGATAAACCTGCGTATCGATCAGCACCATCGCGACGGCTGCCGCTCCACAGAGCACACCCAGCGGAATCGCAATGCGGGGGTGCGGCCAGGCGACGACGAGAGCGAGCACCGGCAACAGCGATACGGCCGCGAATGTAGTGAAGTGCCCCACGAGCATGCTGGCCCGGAACAACAAAGAGGCGGGCTGCGCGTCGAGATCGACCACCTCGAAGTAGCGCAAGCTGACGAGCAGCAGCAGCCCGAGCGTGGTCAGCCAAAGCCATCCCCACCAGCGCATGAGACGAGCGCGCATGTCGATGTTGGGCCTCGCGGCCCATCCTCGAGTTTTATCGGTGTCGGTCGAACAATCAGTCGCTGGGCAGTCAGGTTCCTTGGAAGGCTTTGTCGTTGTCATTAGCCGGTGATGAACTCGGTGGCGATCGAAGCGCGGTTACTGCGCCCGACGGTCAGCGGGTGACGGCGCCAGGCGACAGCACTAGCGGCGACGAGCGAGGACGGCCCTCGCAAGAGCCGACCCCGAATGGTATCGGCTTCAGTGGGTCAGAGCGACCCTTGCGATGGCCTCACCGTTCTTTCGGCGAATTCCACGGCCGGTTGCCGCCGCGATTCCCGCCGCCGTTGTTGTTATTGGACGGCGACGACCGAGGCGCTTGCGGTTGGCTGCGAGGCTCCTGGCGCGGCGGTGGAGTGAACGTACGGGGTTCCTGCCGGGGCGGCGGAGAGTAATTGCGCGGCGGCGGGCTGTACTGGCGGGGCTCGACGCGATTGGGCCCGCTGGCGCCAGAGCCGGAACTGCGCGACCGCTCGCGATCGCGGAACGTGTCGTTGGTCGGCGGTCGATAGAAGCCGCTGCCGTTCTGCTGATAGCCGTTGCTCGGCACCCGTTGCATGTGATCGTTGCGGCGGATGTTCGATGACTCCTCCGCCGGCATGCTCCTGACCCGATCTCGATTGTTACGCTCCGCCGGGCGAGGCGTGGGCGTGGAGAAATTGCTGCCGGGACGGGTCAACATGTCGTTGCGATTGTCACGATCGCGGCGTGACTGCCAATCGCGCACCGAGTCGTTGTTCAGCTCGCGTGGGCGATTGGCGCTGCCACTCAAGCCCAGCGCACGCTCGCGATCCGCTCGATTGTCCGGGCCCTTGCCGCCGCTCGGGCGAATCACATTGAAATCGCCATAGCGTTTCGGGTTGCTCGGAGTGCGATCGACCAACTCGGCGCGGCCGATGGGGCGGTTGCCATTCGACTCGATCGCGCTGCGCTCGCGATGGAAGGGCACGCGGCCGCCATAGTAATCGCCGCGCCCCATGTTGAATCGATCCGCATCGCGCGGCGGGCGACGAACCGGTCCGCCCAGCACACTCTCGCGATACGGCGCGATGGCGGGCGGCTCACGCACGCCGTGCCAGTTGCGCATCTGGTTGTCGTCCGGTCGCACCCAGTGATCGCCAATGCGACGACCGCCGACGAAATAGTCACGCGGCACGGCGGTGACCGCGCCCGGATAGCGGTGATAGTCGAAGTGCGGCGGCGGCACGCGCCGGCCGTAGAAATAGTTGTGGTTGACGACGACCGTGTTGGAAACATTCACGTAGCGAATGTAACGCGGCGTGTGACGGTAGCCCGGATAGTAAACATCGCGGGGTCCGAGCGGATACCAGCCAACGTTGCCGAAGGAAACGGAGATGCCCACGGTCGGCCCACCGACCCAGCCGACCAGCGCCGGCGCATACACAGGACGAATGTGACGAGGCCCAGGCACCCAGCACCATCGGTTGCGGATGTGTGCCCAGCGTCCATAGTGGAACGGCGCGTAGCCCCAGCGAGCGTCATCGATCCAGGACCAGCCCCACGGCGACACGTAGACCCAGCGGCCGTAGCGATACGGCGCCCAGTTGCTGACGACATAGGTCGGTCGCCACACATAGCCGTATTCGGGCTCGCTGATCCATTCGCCGTTGTCGTCGAGGTCTTCGTAACCGACGACATCGCGAGAAACGTACTTGGCCGATTGCGAGCGCTCGTTACGGCTATCGCGATCGTTGGCCCAGTTCTCGAACGCCGTGCGCGGGCCGATCGGCTCGATCGTGCCGGTCAGGCTGTCCACGCCGGTGAACACGCCGCGCTCGTTGTCGCGCACGGTGAATTGTTTGTTGCCGCCGCCTCTGACTTCCGCCTCGCCATTGCGCGTCTTGACGACGGTGCGATCGGCGGACTTGTCCACTTCGAGGTGATATTCGCCGACCCGATTCAGGAACACCGTGGAGTGGGGCGTTTCGACCTGAATGGTTTCGCCTTCGGCCAGGCGACGCACGCGGATGGTGGCTGCGCCTTCGGTCAGGCTCGCTTGCAGGACGTTGTCGTCGAGCTCGATCAAGCCGAAGCCGGTGTCACCATCGAGATACACCGCCGCCGAGCCGATCTGCAGCTCGGCACGGCCTTTGTCTTCGACCCACAGTCGATCGCCGCTGGTCAGCGGACGGTTCAGCACTGCATCGGCCCATTCTTCGCTGCCGGCCGGCGCGATCGTTACTTCGCCATCGATGTAGCCGAGACGGGCGACGCGGCTCGGCGGGTCGACCACGGCCGCGCCGCGAGTAGCAGATTCGGCGGATTCACTGGCGGACTGGGGTTCGACGACAGGTTCGACGGTGGGCTCGCCAGCATCGGTTTCAACGACGGCCTCCGGCTCGACGACCGGTTCGGGATCCTGCGCGCGGGCCACATTGGCGCCGAAAGCGACCAGCAATACCACACCGCCCGCGAGTCCCGTCAGCCACCGTGTCAGGGAATTCGTCACGTGCTTGCTGCCTATGGATTGGCCGCTGGATCGATCCGTGAATCGGCGGTCGGCGTTGCCCGAAATCATGTTGCCCACCCCCGTTTAGAACGGTTGTCAGCATGATCCGTTCCCTGGGGTGAACTCAAGGTGAACGGCTGAATGCGCTACTCTGTCGCTCCAGGCAGCGCAAAAAACGAGTAATTAAGTTCAAAGGAATGCTATGCCGGGCGCCATCGTCATCGGCGCGAGCTCGGGGATCGGTGCGGCCCTGGCGCGCAGCCTGTCCAAACGCGGCTATCGCGTGGGTCTCGCCGCCCGGCGCGTCGACCTGCTGGAGCAGGTGCGCGCAGAGCTGCCCAATCCGGCTTTCGTCAAAGCCGTCGATATCTCCCAACCTGAACAGGCCATGGCTGCCCTGTGCGAGCTCGCGGCCGATGTGGGCGACGTAGAGCTGTATGTCGTCAGCTCTGGCGTGGGCTTTCTCAATCCGCAGCTGGAGTGGTCCAAGGAGTGCAGCACCATCGAGGTCAATGTGCTTGGCTTCACCGCCATGGTGAATGCCGCCATCCATGCGCTCGAGGAACGCGGCTCGGGCCACTTGGTTGGCATCTCATCGATCGCAGCGATACGCGGCGGCCGGGCCGCGCCGGCGTACAACGCGTCCAAGGCATTTGTTTCCAACTACCTCGAAGGCATCCGTCAGCGCTGCTATCGGCGCGGCTTACCGATCACGGTGACGGATATCCAGCCTGGGTTCGTGGCGACCGCTATGGCGCAGAGCCCGCAGCTGTTCTGGGTGGCAACGGCGGAGAAGGCGGCGGAGCGGATAATCGCGGCGATTCGGGGCCGAAAGCGCCACGCGTATGTGACCCGGCGCTGGCGGCTGGTGGCCTGGCTGCTGCGGGGTTTACCCGCGAGCTGGTATCGGCGGATGTAGGCAGGCGCGACAGAATGTTGACGTTGCGGGCGTGGCCCCGCGCAGTTGTGAGATACATCGCGGATTAACGTGAGGCGCCTGCCTAATACTGCCCCAGGTTAATAGGGTCTAATAACAAAAGATCTGGGCGCATGGACTTTACCGGGAATCCCAAAGAGCTGGCCCTGTTGCGGACTTTCGCGCCGTTCGACGGCATGAAGCCCGAAAGCATGGCCGTGTTCGCCCGTAAGATCACGCGCCGCCAGGCCCCCAAGGGGCGCCTGCTGTTCACCGAAGGCGACGAGGAAAGGCAGACCTTCTATCTGATCAGCGGCGCGATCGACCTGCTCGCCGAAGGCGAAGTCGTCGGCACGGTGAAGAGCGGCACGCCCAAATCCAAGAGCCCGCTGGCGCATCAGCTGCCGCGGCCCTATTCGGCGGTGGTCACTTCCGACCGCATCGAATATTTCCAGATCGACAGCGAGTTCCTGGACGTCGCGGTGACGCTCGATCAGACCGGCGCTTACAAGGTGCTGGAGTTGAACGGCCTGGATGATAACGCGCCGGGCCCGGACGACTGGATGACGGCGCTGCTGCAGACCAAGGCATTTCACAAGATCCCTCCGGCCAACATCCAGGCAGTGTTCATGCGCCTGCAGCGCGTCGACTACCGCGCCGGCGAGGTAGTGATCAAGCAAGGCGACGGCGGCGATTATTTCTATGTAGTCGTCAAAGGCATTTGTCAGGTCGCGCGCGAGACGCCGCTCAACAAGGACGGCGTGCGCCTGGCCGAGCTCAAGATGGGCGACACCTTCGGCGAAGAGGCGCTGATCTCCGACGTGAAGCGCAATGCCACCGTGAGCATGGTGACCGACGGCGTGCTGATGCGGCTGGCGAAGGAAGATTTTCGCACGCTGCTGCACGAGCCCTTGCTCGAGTGGGTGGACTACGAGAGCGCCAAGCGCATCGTCGCCAGGGAAGAGGGGCAATGGATCGATGTGCGTCTGCCGTCGGAGTTCGAGCACTATCGGGCCGAAGGCGCGATCAACATTCCGTTGCACTCGCTGCGCCTCAAATTGAAAGCACTGGACCGCAACCGGCATTACATCGTCTGTTGCGATACCGGCCGCCGCAGCTCGGCGTGCGCCTACATTCTCGCGGAACGCGGCTTCCATGCCAGCGTGCTGCGCGGTGGGCTGGGCTCGACCGAGCTGGCCGCGCCACGCTGATCGCGGCATCAGCACTTTAATTTCCCGGGCCGCCGGCCCAAGATGCCGCCTTCCAAAGTGCTATGGAGACGGCCTCATGGGTTTCAGGTCCCGCCCCGCATCCGTTCTGAGCGGTCTTACTCTACTGCTGTCGTGTTCGCTGGCGCTGGCGCAATCGCCAGAGGCGAGCCTGAGCGCATTGATCGATGAGTACGAGCAGCTGATCCGCAAGGACGATCCCGTGAGCGCGGGCCAGGAAGGCGATCGCGAGGCGCTGCGACGGCTGCCGGACGTGCGGCCGGAAACACAGCAGGCGATCGCCAGACAACTCAAGGGCATCGGCGAGCGGCTGGCGACGATCGATGTCTCCGGCCTGTCCGAAGACGCAGCGTTGAATCATCAGCTACTGACAGGCGTCGTCGCGATTCACACCGAACAGCTCACGTTCGACCTGCCGCGCATTCCCTTCGAGAACGACAGCGGCTTCCACACATTGCTCGACTATCTCGCCCGCACCACGACGATTGGCTCGCGTGACGATGCGGAAGCCTGGATCGCTCGACTCGAAGCCGCGCCGGAGTACTACGAGCAGAATCTCACCAATTTGAAGCGAGGCATCAAGAGCAAATACACGCAACCGCGCATCGTCGCCGATCGCGTGCTCGAAGTGGCTCGCAAGCAGGCGAACAGCAAGGCCGAAGACAGCTCGCTGCTGCTGCCGTTCGCTCGCATGCCTTCGAGCATTCCGGCGGCCGCGCAAGAGGAATATCGCAGCAAGGCGCTCGCTGTCGTGCGCGATCGGATTCTGCCGGCGCAGAACAAGTTCGCCGACTTCATGGAAAAGGAATATCTGCGCGCCGCGCGTCCCAAGCTCGCGTGGCGGACTGTGCCGAACGGTGAGAGCTCCTATAAGTTCTTCGTGCGGCGTGAGACCACGACGCAGATGACGCCTGATGAGATCCACGCACTGGGTCAATCGGAAGTCGCGCGCATTCGCGGCCTCATGGAGACGACGATTGCGGAAACGGGCTTCAAGGGCAGCTTCGCGGACTTCCTGAAGATGATGCGCACCGATGCGCGCTTCTATGCCAAGACTCCGGAGGAGCTCATGGAAAAGGCGAGCGAAATTGCCAAGCGTTCGGACGATCAGCTGCCTCGCTTGTTCGGCACGCTGCCGCGACTGCCCTATGGAGTGCGCCCGGTGCCGGCCGACATCGCCGAGGGCTACACGACGGGTCGGTATTGGGTCGGCAGCATGCAGCAGGGGCAGGCGGGCGGTTACATGGTGAACACCTCGCACCTGGATCAGCGGCCGCTGTACGAGCTGCCGGCGCTGACGGTGCACGAGGCGGTGCCGGGCCATCATTTGCAGATCGCGCTGTCGCAGGAGCTGAGCGGCATTCCGTACTTCCGTCGCAACACCAGTCCGACGGCGTTCGTCGAAGGCTGGGGACTGTATTCGGAGTTCCTGGGCGAAGAGATGGGGATCTATCGCGATCCGTATGAGCGCTTCGGCCGCTATTCGTACGAAATGTGGCGGGCGTGCCGGCTCGTGGCCGATACCGGCATTCACTGGCTGGGTTGGGATATCGAGCAGGCGCGGCGCTGCTTCACCGAGAACTCGGCGCTCGCGCCTCACAACATCCAGACCGAGCTGGAGCGCTATATCTCCTGGCCGGGCCAGGCGCTGGCGTACAAGATCGGCGAGCTGCGGTTCCGCGGTCTGCGTCGTGACGCCGAGCAGGCGCTCGGCGAGAACTTCAACGTGCGCGAGTTCCACGACGAGTTGCTGCTCAGTGGCGCGTTGCCGTTGGATGTGGTGAGCAAGCGCATCGAAGCCTGGATCGCTACAAAAGCGCCGGCCAAATCGAGCTCGTCGTCGGCGCTAGCGCCCTGATTTGCAGGATGTTATTGACGTTAACGAGCGCGCGGTAACCGTAATCAACGGCGCTGGTCTGGAGGCCGCCGCCTAAGCTCCTCGCACCCGTGCCTCGATGGGTCAGGCACGCGCGAGGGGCGGACGATGATCAAGTGGTTTGGGGCATTGGCATTGGCCGTGAGCAACGTCGCGTCGGCGGCGGATCCCCTGGAAGAGGTCGTGGTGTTCGCCCGGGGCGAGCAGCAGATCGGCCGAGCGGCCGCCGCGAGTGAAGGCGCCGTTGGTGGCGCCGACCTGTCGGTTCGTCCGCTGTTGCGAGTGGCGGAACTGCTGGAGGTCGTGCCCGGCATGATCGCCGTCCAGCATTCCGGCTCGGGCAAGGCCAACCAGTATTTCCTGCGCGGCTTCAATCTGGATCACGGCACCGACTTTTCCAACTACATCGACGACGTGCCGATGAACCTGCGCAGCCACGGTCATGGGCAGGGCTATCTGGACGTGAACGGACTGATCCCGGAAGTCATCGACCGCATCGACTACCGCAAGGGACCGTATCGCGCCGACACCGGCGACTTCTCCATGGCCGGCGCCGCGCACATGAGCACGGTGACACGCCTCGATCCTTTCATCGCAGCAGAAGGCGGCAAATACGATTGGCAGCGCCTGGCGGGCGGCACATCGACTCAGATCGGCGAAGGTAGTCTGGTCGCGGTCGGCGAATGGAAGTCTTACGACGGGCCTTGGCAGCTGGCGGAGAACCTGCGACATCAAGCGGCCTGGGCGAAATATTCGTTGCCGCTCGAGAACGCGCGGCTCGAATTGAGCCTGTCCGGCTACCACGCCGAATGGCGTCCGACCGAACAAGTCCCCGAGCGCGCCATTGGCACCGACGTGTGCGAGAACGCCTTCTGCTCGCTCGACCCGACGGCGGTAGGTGAAACATTGCGCTGGATCGGCGCCGCTCGTTTGATCGGCGATGACTGGCGAGCGACGGCGTACGCGCAATATTACGACTGGCACATGCTGTCGAACGCCACTTATGACTATCAGATCAACCAGCTCGATCGTCGCTGGATCGGCGGTGGCCGCTTCGAGCGAGCGTTCCGGATCAACGAGCAGTTGTCATTCACGGCAGGCGTCGAAGCGCGTCATGACGATATCGGCAACGTCGGCTTGCAACACACCGATGGCGGCCAGTTGATCGAGACCATCAGCCTGCACTCGGTGCGCGAAAGCTCGGCGGGCATCTACACCGAAGCGGCGTGGCATCCGATCGATGGCTTGCGACTCACGGGTGGATTGCGCGGCGACTACTACGATTTCGACGTGAAGGCGCGCATCGATGGTGTGGATGCGGGCTCGGACTCGGACAACGCGGTGTCACCAAAACTGGGTGCGGCCTACACGATCAACGATCGTATCGAGGTGTATGGCAACTGGGGCAAGGGATTTCATTCCAACGACGCGCGCGGTGTCATGAACACAGAAACGCCGGTGGCCGGGCTGAGCAAAGGCTCGGGTCACGAAGTCGGCGCGCGTTTCGAGTGGGGCGCGGTCCGGCTGACTGCGACTTACTGGTGGCTGGAATTGGACAGCGAGCTGAAGTTCGTCGGCGATTCCAACTCCGTCGAGCCGGGTGCGGCGACCGAACGCCGCGGCTATGAGTTGGTCGGCTTCTGGCGTCCGATCGACTGGCTCGCATTCGACGCAGTGTGGACCGGCAGCCGCGCTCGTTATGAGAACAGTCCAGATGGAGTGTATGTGGCCGGCGCCGTCGAGAACGCGGGCGAGTTGGGCGTTTCCATGATTTACGACCGCTGGGAAGCGAGCCTTCGCGTGCGCCATCTCGGCGAGTACCCGCTGATCGAAGACAACTCACTGCGCGCCGATCCGGAGACCAGCGTGAATCTGCGCGGCGCATGGAAGGCGGAGCACTTCACCATTTACGCCGAGTTGCTCAACGCACTCGACGAGGACGGCAAAGACATCGTGTACTACTACGGCGCGCACGTCGCCGGGCTGGATCCGGAAGGCGAGCAGATCGACGGGCGCGTCAGCCGCATCCAGGAGCCGCGCACGGTGCGCTTTGGCGTGAAGTACAATTTCTGAATGACGACCATTTACGGCATCAAAGCCTGCGACACCATGAAAAAAGCGCGCACCTGGCTCGACGAGCACGGTGTGGAATACCAGTTTCACGATTACAAGGTCTCGGGCATCGACCGCGAGCACCTGGAAGCGTGGTGCAAGAAGGCGGGCTGGGAAACAATCCTGAATCGCGCCGGAACCACGTTCCGCAAATTGCCCGACGACCAGAAGGCCGATTTGACTGAGCGCAAAGCCATTGCGCTGATGTTTGAACAGCCCTCCATGATCAAGCGGCCGGTGCTGGAGAAGGGCGCCAAGCTGCTGGTCGGGTTCAAGCCGGCGGAGTATCAAGCCGCCTTCGAGTGACCCACTGCGCCTGGCAGACCTGTTACCGGCCGCAAGCCGCGGATCGCCTGATTCCAGGAGTGTAAACGGTTCCACGATCTGCCAGACTCGGGGCATGAGCACCACAGCCTTTGCCCCCAAGCCCATGAAACTCAGCATCCTGACCGCGGCGCTGCAGGAGCTGACGCCCCGGGACAAACGGGATGCCGACCCGGACCTGGCCATTGAGGAATGGCTGCAATTCGCACGCGACATCGGCTCTCCGAACATTCAGTTGTCGGCGGCGTTGCATCCGACCGAGAGCGACGTGCCCGCCGAGGCGATGCTCGATCCGGTCGCGAACACCCTCGACTTGCGGCAGCCGTTCAACAAGCAGCGCGCGGCCCGCGTGCTCGCATCCATGAAAGAGAACGACGTCGGACTGTCCGATCTCGGCTACTTCGACAACATGCTGGTCGCCGATCCGGCAGCACGGCGCAAGAAACATGACTTCATGCTGCGAGTGTTCGATGCCGCCGTGCTGTTGGGAACCGATGCCGTGTGCGGCTTCGTCGGCCGCAATCCGCTTCTGGAAATGGATCAAAACCTCAGCATGTTCGAAGAGGTGTTCATTCCGTTGCTGCAGGAAGCCAAGGCTCGCGGCCTGACGTATCGCGTCGAGCAATGTCCGATGCCGGGCTGGAATGTGCTCGATCGCTGGCACAACAACATTGCTTACGCGCCGGGCCCGTGGATCGCCTTGCACCGGATCTGCGAGAAGCACGGTGTGGGCGATCAGTTCCGCATCCACTACGACCCGTCGCACGCGATTCTGATGGGGCAGGACACGCGCTCGCTGTTTCAATATCTCAAGGACGCCGGCTACGGATTCCTCATCGGCGGCTTCCATGTCAAAGGGCAGGTCGTCGATTCGCGGGGCGTCTCGGCGTGGGGCTATGGCGGCCAGACCATGCAACGTGGCGACTGGATCGATGGCAAGCCCTCGCCGAATCCAGCCGATCACGCCAACGCGTGGAAGAAACAAACCGTGCTGTGCGAGCACGAGCTGCCCGGCACGGCGCGCCATGATCCGCTCGCGTATCTGCAGAATCGCAGCGTCGATTGGCTCGATCATCAGCTGGCCGCGCGCGAGTTGTTGTCGATCGATCCGGCCGAGACGTATCTGGTCGTCGAACACGAATATCCGCCGGCCCGAATTCAGGACAAGTCGCGGCTCGCGCCCATCCTCAAAGGCTCGTTGGCTTTCGTGAAGGCCATCGACGAGGCCGCTGCGGCCATGTATGCGCTCCAGCACGACGTGCTCAAGTCGCAGGGCATCCCCGTCCAAGGCGTTGGCCGCGAAGCCTACCGGTCATAATCGGCCGCCGCCGGGCACGGCGGTTGTCGCTGGCCGTTTTTGACCGCTGCCTGGCGACGGGCGCTCTCGTCCCGGGACCGCGTGACGCGCACCATGCGCACACGTTGTTCTGGAGGAGTCGCCATGAAGTCCGCGTTGCTGGTCATCGATGTGCAGCAGTCGTTTACCCGCCGTCCGTATTGGGACGAGGCGGAGCTGCCCGAGTTCATACAGAACTTGCAGCAGCTCGTGAACCGCGCTCACAAGGCTGGCCTGCCGGTGCTGCAGGTGTTCCATGTGGACGAAGAGGGTGCGGAAAACGCTTTTTCCTACGAGTCCGGCTTGATCAAGACACTGCCGCAGCTCGATATCCGTCCGACCGAAGTGTTCACCAAGGCGGTGCACTCGGCCATGTTCGCGACCACCAAGAACGGCAGGAGCCTGGATTACTGGCTGCGTGCCAACGGCATCGACCGGTTGATCGTCACCGGCATCCGCACCGAGCAGTGCTGCGAGACCACGACCCGTCACGCTTCGGATCTTGGCTACACTGTGAGCTACGCAGTGGATGCCACCCTGACTTTTCCTATGGTGTCCGGATCGGGCCGCACCTACACTGCGGCGGAGATTCGCGACCGCACCGAACTGGTCCTGCAGGGCCGGTTCGCCCAAGTGCAGCGCTCGGAAGCCGTGGCGATCTAGCGAGGGTTTTATCGAATGAGGACGGTGCTGTTCGCGCTGTTGCCGGAGGTCGTGCTGCTGGACGTGGCCGGCGCCGCCGAAGCTTTTCGGCTGGCGAGCGCGCTCGTTCCGGACAGCTATGATTTGCAGTTCGTCGGCACCAGTGCGTCCTTGCGATCCGCGGTTGGCCTGCAGCTTCACAAGCTGCAGCGCCTGCCGACCGAAGTGCCGGATCATTCGATTGTCGTGATCACCGGCGTCACATCCTCCGCGTTGGATTTGGATTCGGAGCCGTTCAAGCAACTCTCGCAATGGCTGCAAGTCGTCGCTCGCAACGAGACGGTGACCTTGATGTGCGTTTGTTCGGGCAGCCTGGTGGCTGCGAATGCGGGGTTGTTGCGCGGCCGTGAGTGCACGACGCACCACGACTTGATCGGCCAGTTGGAGAAGCTCGAGCCAAGTGCGACGGTGCACGGCAATCGCATTTTCGTCGAGGACGGTCTCATCATGACGAGTGCGGGTGTCACGTCCGGCGTCGACCTGGCGCTCCACATCATCGGTCAGCAGCTGGGTCACAAGGTTGCCGTGACCGTGGCGCGCGACCTCGTTGTCTACATGCGCCGGACGACGGCCGATCCGCAGCTGTCCGCCTGGGTGACGCACCGAAATCACATTCATCCCGCGGTTCACAAAGTGCAGGACGCGATCGCTCGCAATCCAGCGGCGGAGTGGACCGCGTCCAGGCTTGCGGCCGTCGCGTGCATGAGCGCTCGAAATCTCGGCCGGCTGTTCGCTGAGCATGCGGGGTGCTCGCCGCTCGATTACGTGCAGCGCTTGCGAGTGGCGGTGGCGCGAGAGATGGTAATGAACAGTGACTTGGCGTTAGAGCGCGTTGCCGAGCGTAGCGGCTTCAGCTCCGCGCATCATCTGCGGCGAGTGTGGCGCCGTTGGGAGCGGGCTTCGCCGACTGAGTTTCGCTCGACAGCTCGCTGACTGTCACTGACTTCAGTCCGCGCTCGCGCAGTCCTTGTAACAGCAACGGCAGCGCTTCGAGAATGAGCGGGCGATGCTGATTGTCGCGATCGTGCCCGTCGTGCATCAGCACGATATCGCCGGGCCGAATTCTCCGAACGACGCCGTTCGCGACCGCCCGGGGATCGCGCGCGAACGTATCTCTTGAATGAATCGACCAGGCGACGACGTTGAGATTGCGTTGGTGAGCGGCACGCGCCATCGCCGGACTCTTCAAGCCGACCGGTGGGCGATACAAGGGCTCGCGATCCGATTGGGTCACTGACTTGATCAGCTGCGAGCAACGATCCATCTCGACGCCGTGCCCCGCGGCCGAAGAAAAGTTCAGCAGGTACGAGTGCTGCCAGGAGTGATTGCCGAGCTCGTGGCCTTCCCGATGGATGTGCTCACCGAGCGCGCGATGTTTCTCCAGGTTGCGGCCAATGACGAAGAATGTCGCGCGCGCGTCATGTTGGGCGAGCATATCGAGTACGGCGGGCGTGATCTCGGGATCGGGGCCGTCATCGAAAGTCAGCGCCACTTGCGGCTGATCGGTGCGGCCGCGCACCAGGGTCGGGTACAGGATCGCGGAGTCCGGACGGAAGATTCCGTCCGCCATCAGCAGTGCGTGCACGCCGAAAGGCACCCCGACGCTCAATGCGCCAGGGCCGAAAACCGCGGCCGAGCCGGCAGTTACGGCGGCACTGGCCAGCAGAAATTTATCGGCGCGACATAAGCTCAACGGCGCAGCTTCCGGAAAATGAGGGGTGCGTCATGATCGCAAGCGCCATCGATATTGTCGATTGAAGGGATCGTCAATGGCGATTGCCGAGGTCGGTGTGTGGGCGCATGTTGACTCACCAAAGTCACACTCCCGACAGGAGAGGTTCCATGAGCGATGCGAAGTTTGTCGCGGTCACGGACGCCAGCTTCAATGAACAGGTGCTGGCTGCATCCGGACCGGTGCTGCTGAAGTTCGAAGCCGACTGGTGCGGTCCGTGCCAGGCGATGAAGCCGATGATTGCAGACATCGCGCGCGATTATGACGGCCGGTTGACGGTTGCCACCATGGACGTCGATGCCAACAGTCAGACGCCGTATCGCTTCGGAGTGCGCGGTGTGCCGACTGTCCTGCTGTTCAAGGGCGGCGAAGTGATCGGCCAGAAGGTCGGCCTGCCGCGCAAGGCAGAATTGACTGCGCTGCTCGACGCCAAGCTCTCGTAAGGTTGAAGGGCAACGCCCAACGGTAAACACTACCTGCGCCCCTCGGCGCGGCTGTAGTAGAACCACAAGGCCCCGCCGGAGCGTGCTCCGGCCGGGCCTTTGTGTTTGATAAGTCAAGAATTACCAGGCCCGCAGAGGTGACCTGTGAAATCCGTTCGGGCGCATCGCCGCAGGAGCCCACCGCGGCAGCAGTCGCCACACAGGGACGGTGACGACGACCAGAGTAAGGAAGAAGGACGCGACTCTCCGATCATGCGACTGGCGCTGGCTCGGTGGCCGACGCCAGCGGCATTGATTGGCGAGGACGGACACATCAACGCCGGGAACCGGGCGTTCGCCAGGCTGTTCGGCTGCGAACAGTGCGATCTGCGTCAGCGTGCGATCGACGAGTTGATCCCGGCATTTCGTCCGTTGGATGGCGGCGACGCACCTGCCGTCCGCCATCGTGCGACGGGACATCGTCTCGATGGCAGCACGTTCCCTTTGCGATTTATTCGCTTGCCGGTCGACGCAGGCGACACGCGATGCACCTTGGTGGGTGTCAAACCACGGGGGAGTCGTGGCCAGGTCGTACCCATTCGCAATTGCCAGAACGACGCTCGACTGCGGGCTGCGGTGAAAGCAGGGCGCATCGGCACGTGGATCTGGGACTTGCGCCAGCGCACCGCATGGTGGGACAGCGCGATGTACCAGCTTTGGGAAATACCGCCCGATGGAATATTGCCCATCGCAACGGCCACGGCGCTGCTGCACCCCGAGGACCGGGAATGGGTCGGCCGATCCATGGACCACTTCGTCAACAGCGGCGCTCGCGAGTTCGCGTTGGAGTTTCGGTTGCTGCGTCCCGATCGCAGCACGCAATGGGTTTCGATCAGTGGCGAGATCCAACGCAACCCGGACGGAGAGCCGACACAGATGATCGGCGCGACCACGGACGTTACGGCGCGGAAGAATGCGGAACATGCTTTGCACCACGCGCAGAAGATGGAAGCGCTCGGCACCCTGGCCGGCGGCATCGCGCACGACTTCAACAATATTCTGCTCGCGATCGCCGGCAACACGCGCCTGGCGGAGCAGGAGTTGCCGCCCGATCACCCAGTCCGGAACATGCTTGACCAGATCGCGAAAGCCAGCGTGCGAGCCACGGACCTGGTCAATCGCATTCTTACGTTCAGTCGGCAGGGGGATTGTCGTCGCGAGGTTTTGCCACTGCAGTCCGCCGTGGAGGATGCGATCAAGCTGTTGCGTGCGACCTTGCCCGGCATGATCGAGATCAGCTGCACGTTCGCCAAGAATTTGCCGCCGGTGCGCGCCGATGCGACGCAGGTCCATCAGATCATCATCAATCTGGTGACCAACGCAGCACACGCGATCGGCGACAACGCACGCGGATCCATCGCTGTGACGCTCGACGACGCGCGCGTGGCGCAGGACGACGCGCCTGCGCCTCAGCTCAGGGCCGGCCGATATGTGCGCTTAAGCGTTACGGACACGGGCAGTGGTATGGACAAAGCCACGCTGGATCGCATTTTCGATCCGTTCTTCACGACCAAGCCGGCGGGCCGCGGCACGGGACTTGGATTGAGTGTCGTGGACGGCATCATGCGCAGCCACGAAGGCGCGATATTCGCAACGAGCCAGCCCGGACGCGGCACGACGTTCCGATTGTATTTCCCCGTGGCCGATCTGACGCCCCTCGCGGAGAATTCGCTGGCGCGTGACATTGCGCCGCCCGAGGCGCCAAGCCGCGGGCCACGCGAGATCGCGTCGACCCGAGCAGAGGGGCGCGGTCGACGCGTAATGTATATCGATGACGAAGACGCGCTCGTTTATCTGATGACGCGAGTGTTGCAGAAGTGCGGCTATCGCGTGACCGGCTTCACCGACGCCGAGCAGGCGCTGCAAGCGTTGCGGGAGCGCCCTGCCGAGTTCGATGTGGTCGTCACCGACTTGTCGATGCCGGGGATGTCGGGCTTTCACGTGGCGCAGGTCATTCGAGAGATTCGCGCCGATCTGCCCGTCGTGGTCACGTCCGGATACGTTCGCGCCGAGGATCGCGAGACTGCCAAGGAGGTCGGCGTGCGCGACCTGGTGCCAAAGCCCGATACCGTCGAGGAGCTGGCCGGCGTGCTGGCCCAGGTGTTCGAACAGCGAAGATCGGACTCGCCCCGGCGGAAGAATTCCAACGCATGAGGGGATCTCGCGGGAAGCGGACGCCCGGGTGAGCTAACGTTGCTCAACTCTGTACGGCCCGTGCGGATTTGCGCTAGGGTCGCAGCCCCGTATTCGCCATCGTTGGAGACATCGTGCGCCTCACGTCCATCGTCATCGCGAAGGTCATCCTGTGTCTGGGCTTGGCTGGCGCGGCCTCGGCGGCCGAACAAGTCGACCTGCTCATCAACAACGGCGTCATCTACGACGGCAGCGGCGGCAATCCGGTCAAAGGCTCGGTCGCCGTGCGCGATGGCCGCGTCGTGGCCGTCGGCAAGCTGGCGGATTACCAGGCGAAGCAGACCCTCGATGCCAAGGGCCTTGCCGTTGCGCCCGGCTTCATCAACACGCTGTCGTGGGCGACCGAGTCGTTGATCCAGGACGGCCGCGCCATGAGCGACATCAAACAGGGCGTGACCCTGGAGATCTTCGGCGAAGGCACCTCCATGGGACCGGTCAACGCCACGATCAAGGCGGAGATGCTCAAGACCCAGGGCGATATTCGCTATGACATCACCTGGACCACTCTCGGCGAGTACCTGGACTTTCTCACCAGGAAGGGCGTGTCGCCGAACATTGCTTCGTTCATCGGCGCGGCCACCGTCCGGCAGCATGAGATTGGTTACGCCAACCGCGCGCCCACCCCCGAAGAGCTCGGCCGCATGCAGGACCTGGTCCGTCAGGCGATGCGCGAAGGCGCGCTTGGCGTCGGCAGTTCGTTGATTTACGCGCCTGGCAATTATGCGAAGACCGACGAGTTGATCGCGATCACCAAGGCGGCCGGAGAATTTGGCGGCGCCTACATTTCTCACATGCGCAGCGAGGGCGATCGGTTCCTGGAAGCGCTGGATGAATTGTTGCTGATCGCGAAGGAAGCCAAGGTGCCCGCGCAGGTCTATCACTTGAAAGCGGCGGGGCAGAAGAACTGGCCGAAGATGCAGCAGGCCATCGACAAGATCGAAGCCGCCCGCAAGGCCGGGCTGAAGATCACCGCGGACATGTATAGCTACACCGCCGGCGCAACCGGTCTCGATGCGGCCATGCCGACCTGGGTGCAGGAAGGCGGCATCGACGACTGGGTCGCGCGGCTGAAGAAGCCCGAGATCCGCGCACGCGTGATCAAGGAAATGCGCGATCCGAATGCTGACTTCGAGAGTCTGTTGCAAGCGGCGGGGTCCGCCGATCGCGTATTACTGATTGGCTTCAAGACAGAGAAGCTCAAGCCGCTCACCGGCAAGACGCTGGCGGAAGTTGCCAAGATGCGTGGCGTGTCGCCGGAGGACGCGGCGATCGATCTGGTCATCGAAGATCACACACGCGTCGGCGCCGCTTACTTCCTGATGTCGGAAGAGAATGTGAAGCTCGGCTTGTCACAGCCGTGGGTGAACATCGACTCGGATGCGGAAGCGGCAGCGCCGGAAGGGCCGTTCCTGCTCAGCAATCCGCACCCGCGCACTTACGGCACGTTTGCGCGCTTCCTCGGCCACTATGTTCGCGATCAGAAGGTGACGACGCTGCAGGATGCGATCCGTCGTCTCACCAGCCTGCCGGCCACGACGTTCAAGCTGACGAATCGTGGCTGCCTGAAGCAGAACTGCTTCGCCGACATCGTCGTGTTCGATCCGGCCACGATCAAGGATCACGCGACGTTCGAGAAGCCGCATCAGTACGCGACCGGCGTGCAGCACGTCTTCGTCAACGGCGTGCAGGTGCTTCGCGACGGCGAACACACCGGCGCGAAGCCTGGCCAGGTCGTGCGAGGACCGGGCTATCAGAAGGGCTCTTAGGAGCCGACCATCAGACCGGCGGCGGATTGCGCTCCGTGAAGTCGCGCTGGTGCCAGTACGGATAGGCCAGCGGTGTGGCGCTGGCCTCGTCCAGTTTCTTCACCTGCTCGGCTGTGAGATTCCAGCCGAGCGCACCGAGGTTCTGCGTCAGCTGCTCTTCGTTGCGAGCGCCGATGATGACGTTCGCAACAGTCGGCCGCTGCAACAGCCAGTTCAGCGAGATCTGCGCCACGGTCTTGCCGGTCTCCTTCGCCACTGCGTCGAGCGCATCGACGACCTTGTAGACATACTCATCCGCCACCGGCGGACCTTTGTCCACGCTCAGTTGCGAGCGCAGCCGGGAAGTTTCGGGCAAGGCCTGACCGCGGCGCACCTTACCCGTCAGCCGGCCCCAGCCGAGCGGGCTCCAGACAATTGCGCTGACTTTCTGCTCGACGCCCAGCGGCATCAGCTCCCATTCGTAGTCGCGGCCAATCAGTGAGTAGTACGCCTGGTGCGCGACATGGCGGTTCCAGCCATGACGATCCGATGCCGCCAGCGATTTCATCAAATGCCAGCCGGAGAAGTTCGACACGCCGGTGTAACGGAGCTTGCCCGCGCGCACCAGGTCATCGAGCGTTTGCAGCGTTTCTTCGACCGGCGTGAGCGCGTCGTAACCGTGCAGCTGGAAGATGTCGATGTAGTCGGTTCCCAGACGAGTCAGTGCTTTGTCGACTGCGCGGATCAGGTTGAACCGCGAGGAGCCCACATCGTTCGGCCCCTTGCCATGGCGAAAGGTGGCTTTAGTGGAAATGATGACTTGATCGCGCCGGCCACGGATGGCCGCGCCGAGGATTTCTTCTGCGGCGCCGCCGGAGTAAATATCGGCGGAGTCGAACATGTTGATGCCGGCCTCCAGGCAGATATCGACCAGCCGCGTGGCTTCCTTCACATCGTTGTCGCCCCAACTCTTGAAGAACTCGCCCTTGCCGCCGAACGTGCCGGTGCCGAGGCTGAACACCGGGACCGTGAAGCCCGATGCGCCCAATTGCCTGAATTCCATCGCTGCTCTCCGCAAGACATAAAACGCGGGAGGGACTGTAACGCACCGACTCGTGAAGCGGGTTCATGGCTCTACTTCAGTCGGACCGCCGCGGCTGGTATCGTGCTCGGATGCAAAAAGTCACCCCACCCATCGTAGTCATTACCACCGGCGGCACCATCGACAAGGCCTACTTCGACGCGCTCAGCGCGTACAAGATCGGCGAGCCCATGGTCAAGAAAATGCTGGATGTGGCCAACGTCACGCGCCCGTTCCGCGTCGTCGAGATGTTCCGCAAAGACAGCCTGGACCTGACCGATCAGGATCGGCGGGCGCTGTACGAAACGGTCGCGGCGCTCGACACCGATCGCGTCGTCATCACGCACGGCACGGACACCATGACCGACTCGGCCAAGGTTCTCAAAGCCATCGCGGGCAAGACCATCGTGTTCACGGGCGCACTGTCACCGGCGCGCTTTGCGGAGAGCGATGCGATGTTCAACCTGGGGATGGCTTTCGCAGCGGTGCAGACCTTGCCCGCCGGGGTGTACGTGGCCATGAGCGGCCAGGTGTTCCGCGGCGATGAGGTCAAGAAAGACCGCGAGCACGCACGCTTCGTCTCGACAGCCGAATAACGCGGCGGGCCAAAGCTCGCTGCAGGGGGAACCATGGAGCTGAGCTACGTCTGCGGCACCAGTTCAGTGCCGTTGCTCTACAAGACCGTCGGCGTCGCACTCGAGGACGCCGCGCGGCGCTGGGCGGACCGCCCAGCGTTGATCGTTCGCCATCAGAACCTCCGCTGGACCTATCGTGAATTGAACGAAGCGGCGGATCGCTTCGCGGCTGGGCTGATCAAGCTCGGCTTGCAGCCTGGCGATCGCGTCGGCATCTGGTCGCCGAACCGCTATGAATGGGTGCTCACCCAATTCGCGACCGCCAAGGCGGGGCTGATCCTGGTCAACGTCAATCCCGCGTATCGAATCTCCGAGCTCGAATTCGCGCTCAACAAAGTTGGCTGCAAGGCGCTGATCCTCGCGCCGAGTTTCAAGAGCAGCGATTACATCGGCATGTTGCGACAACTCGCGCCAGAGCTGGCGACGAGTGCGGTGGGCGAGCTGCAGGCAGCGCGACTGCCGACATTGCGCACGGTGATTCTCACCGATGACGCTCGTGTGCCGGGCTTCATGCCGTTCCGCTCGGTCGAAACATCGGGCGCCGAACTCGAGTACGAGCGGTTGAACGAGCTGCGCACGCTGTTGCAGCCCGAGGATGCCATCAACATTCAATTCACGAGCGGTACCACCGGCCTGCCGAAAGGCGCGACGCTGTCTCACCACAACATCGTGAACAACGGCTACTTCGTCGCGAGCCACATGGGCTTCACGCACGAAGATAGTCTGTGCATTCCAGTGCCGCTGTATCACTGCTTCGGCATGGTGATGGGCGTGCTCGGCTGCGTGACGCACGGGGCAGCGATGATTTTTCCGGCTGAGGCGTTCGAGCCGGTGGCTGTGTTGGAAGCAGTCGCTGCCGAGAAATGCACGGCGCTCTACGGCGTGCCGACGATGTTCATTGCCGAGCTGGATCATCCGCAGTTTCGTAACTACGACCTCAGCTCCCTGCGCACCGGTGTCATGGCCGGCGCGCCGTGTCCAGTGGAAGTGATGAAGCGCGTTATCGCCGACATGAATATGCGCCAGGTCACCATCGCGTACGGCATGACCGAAACCAGTCCGGTCAGTTTCCAGAGCCGCAGCGACGATTCCATCGAACGTCGCGTGTCCACGGTTGGCAGGATTCACCCGCATCTGGAAGTGAAGATCGTCGACACGGAAGGGCGCGTTGTGCCGAGAGGCGAGCGCGGCGAGTTGCTGACTCGCGGCTACAGCGTGATGACCGGCTATTGGGATGACGCGGAGAAGACGCGTCAGGCCGTCGATGAGCAGGGCTGGATGCACACGGGCGATCTGGCGGTGATCGACGCCGAAGGCTATTGCAACATTGCCGGTCGCGTAAAAGATCTGATCATCCGCGGCGGCGAAAACATTTCGCCGCGTGAAGTGGAGGAGTTCTTGTATCGGCATCCGCAGATCCAGGACGTGCAGGTCTTCGGGATCCCGGATCAGCGCTACGGTGAAGTGGTGTGCGCGTGGATCAGGCTCAAGGGCGCCGAGCCGTGCGACGCCGACGCGATTCGGCTGTTCTGCCGCGATCAGATCGCGCACTTCAAAGTGCCGACACACATTCGCTTCGTCGAGCAGTTTCCGATGACGGTCACCGGCAAGATTCAGAAGTTCATCATGCGCGAGCAGATGATCGCGGAGCTGCAGCTCCGCGAAGACGTCACCGCCTGATCAGATGTTCGCCGCTTGCTCTGCGACGTGCGGATGCGCCAGGTCGCGACGCGCTGCCGCCGGCGTGACGCCTAGAATCTTGCGCATGTGACGAGCCAAATGGCTTTGATGCGCAAAGCCGGTAGCGAACGCGATCTGGGCGATCGACAGCGACTCATCCTGCAGCAGCAACTTCGCCCGTTCCACGCGTCGGCGCAGAATGTATTGGTGCACCGGAGTGCCGGTCGAGCGCCGGAACAGCGTCTTCAAATGCGACACGCTGACACCGGCGACCTTCGCAATCTCGGCCAGCGATAGCTCGCTCTCCAGGTTGTCCTCGATGTGCGAGATCACCAGCTTGAGCTTCCACGCGCTCAAGCCACCTTTCGGATCGCGCATCGGCAACGAGCGGCGGTTGTGACGTTGGAGCAGACGCGCGGCGAGCGCGGTGCCAAGGCTCTCTCGGAACAATCGTCCACCGGCGCCGCCAGAATCGAGATCCGCTTTGATCGCCCAGCCGATGTGCTCGATGAAGGGGTCGCGCAACTGGAAGCGGTCGGCAATCTCGATGTTGGACGGGTCCATGTCCAGCTCGACGGCAACACTGCGCAGTAACTCATCGGGCACGCGCATGACGAGCGTCGTGCCGCTCTGTTTGGTTTCCCATGCAGCCGGGGTGTGCGCCGGAACAATATCCAGATCGCCCGCGACCTCGCGGCCGTGACGCAGCTTGCCGCCGCGCTCGCAAGTGACTTCCACCGAGGGCCCGATGTGCATGCACACGATGGCGTATGGCCGGGGGTCGATACGCGTCAGGCCGGCGCAGAAATTATTGATGTTCGCGTTGACTGTTCGCTGGACTCGCGGCGGTGCTGAGGTCGCGGCGGCCAGGGGGTTGCTGGTGGCACTCATCGGTGATCTCCGGCACCGTACTGCTGCGTCGAGGATACAACGAGAAACGCCCTCTGGGCTGCTCCGCCGCGTGTCACTCAACGTCCGATCGTGCTGACGCCGGGCTTAATAGGTCAGGCCGGCGACGCAGGAATTATTGAGCGAACCTGGCGCGGGTCTCAATGGTCTGGCCGAAAGGGCGCGTGTCGGTGGAACAAGCTCGCAATCCATGCCACCGCGCTTTCTCTATTTAGCAACGGTTCAGGTTCGCGGTTGACAGCGTCCAGCCCAAGTGTGATGGTCGATTCATGTCTACGTTGTCTAGCGTCTCGTTATCTCCTGCGGATCTCGCACGTTACAGCCGGCACCTGGCGTTGCGCGAGATCGGCGTCCGCGGCCAGGAAAAGCTCAAGGCCGCGAAAGTGCTGCTGGTCGGCGCCGGGGGCCTCGGTTCGCCGGCGGCGCTGTATCTGGCGGCCTCGGGCGTGGGCACGATCGGGGTGATCGACAACGACCGCGTGGACGTCTCGAATCTGCAGCGACAGGTGCTCTACGACACGCAGAGCGTCGGCCGGCCCAAGGCCGATGCTGCGAAGGAACGGTTGCTCGCGCTCAACCCGGAAATCGAACTGGTGTCGCACGCGGTCGAGTTGCGGGCCGCGAATGTGCGCGAGATCTTTGCCAGGTACGACGTGGTTCTCGACGGCACCGACCGCTTCAACACGCGCTATCTCACCAACGACGCGTGCGTGATCCTGCGCAAGCCGTTGGTGTCCGCCGCCATCCATCGCTTCGAAGGGCAGGCGATGACGTATGTGCCCGGCGAGGCGCCTTGCTATCGCTGTTTGTTTCCTGAGCCGCCGGCGGACGGGCTGGTGCCGAACTGTGCCGAAGCCGGCGTGCTCGGTGTGTTGCCGGGCGTGATGGGCACGATTCAGGCGACCGAAGCGATCAAATTGATCGTCGGCATCGGCGAGCCTCTGCTCGGGCGTCTCTTGACCTACGACGCGTTGGCGATGCGTTTTGGGGAGTTTCGTTTCACGCGCCGGGCGGACTGCGCCGTCTGTGGCGATCATCCGACGATTCACCAGCCCGCGGACCTGGCCGAGATCTGCAGTGCCGAGGTGATGGCACAGGTGCGGCGTCTGTCGCCGCTCGAGCTGCAGGCGCTGCTCGATAAGGTCGCTATCGTCGACGTGCGCTCACCGAGCGAGTTCAGCGCGTCCCACTTGCCGGGAGCGGTGAATATTCCGGTGAGTGACATCGAGCGCCGGCTCGATCAAGTGTCGCGAGATCAGCTGACTGTTTTCATCTGCCGGAGCGGGGCGCGCAGCTTGACCGCATCGGCCATTGCTACGCGCGCCGGCCTGGCGAATATCGCTCACCTGGAAGGGGGCTTGCTGGGCTGGGCCCAGGAGATCGACGCATCGTTCGTAGTCGCTCCGGTGGGTTGAGCTGGGCCTCTTCAGCGAGCGCCGGCTCGGGAGAGATGCCTTACGTCACGTCGATCCGTAAGCCAACCCGCCGACGGAGCCCAATTGGCAAGCTCGGCCCGACGCCGCTGCCACGCCTGCTCCAGCGTCTTCGCTGCTTCGGGCGAAGTCGTCTGCACATGGGTGGGCATGTGGACCACATTGTCATCTTCGAAATCGAGCATGGACTCTCTCCCCGACTCAAACTGTGGGAGCGAGAGTACGCCGTCGCAGTCCGACCATCATCGTGCCCCATGGCATGTAATTGATTCCGCGCCGGCAAGAATCCAGGCCAGTCGCGGCTATTTGCCGGTGAATGCGGTTGAGCCGGCACGTGACCGGCCGCACAATTTTCGCACTACCGCTCCTAGGAGAGCCCAGCGTGAATCAGAGCGTTACGAACGGTTCGGCCAACACGTCGATGGTCAACGTCATCTACGTGCTCTATTTGCTGGCATTGATTTCCGGCGTGACGGCGCTGATCGGCGTGATCGTGGCTTACGTCTACAAGGATGACGCGCCGGAGTGGCTGCGCACGCACTACGAGCTGCAGATCCGCACGTTCTGGATGGGCTTGGTGATCGGCGCCGTCGGTGTGGTGTTGAGCTGGGTGCTGATCGGGATTCCGGTCCTGATCGCGCTGGCGGTCTGGTGGATCATCCGCTGCGTGAAGGGTCTGAGATACGTCGGCGAGCGCCAGCCTTATCCGAACCATCTCGGCTGGGGGCTGTGAGCTGCTAGTCGAAAGGGCCCTGGTCACTTTCGACCAATTCTCAATAGACGTCGCGCCGGTATCGGCTGGAGATCGCCAACTCTTCCAGCGTGCCGGCGCCCAGGACATCCGATAGCGCGGCGTCGACCGCAGGCGCCATTCCTTGCAAACTCCCGCACACATAGATCGCTGCGCCGTCTTCGATCCAACGTTTCAAGTCGTCAGCGCATTCGCGCACGCGGTGCTGCACGTAGCGCCGTTCGGCTTGATCGCGCGAGAACACGAGGTCGACGCGCTCCAATTTTCCTTCCGCGCGCCACTGCTCGAGCTCATCGCCGTAGAATCGATCGTGGGCAGCGTTGCGTTCGCCGAAAATGAGCCAGTTGCGGTGACGTCCCTCGGCGATGCGAGTTTTCAGTAGCGCGCGCAGTCCGGCGATGCCGGTGCCGTTGCCGATGAGGATCAACGGCACATCGCTTTGCGGCGCATGAAAGTTCGGGTTGCTTCGCACGCGGACGGCAACATCCTCGCCGACTCTCGCGCCAGCTGTGAGCCAACCGCTACCCAATCCGGGCTCGCCATCGGGCCGTCGCATCTGTCGCACGAGTAGATGTATCGCGCCATCGGCCGGCAACGACGCGATGGAATATTCGCGATGGGGCAGAGGTTCGAGCTTCTCATCCCAAGTCGAATTGCGTGGATCGACTTCCGCGATGTCGCCCGCCTGCCAGGTCGCGCTCACGTCGGCCTGAGGCCGCAGTTCGATGTGGAAACATGCGTCGCCCGCGCTGCCGGAATTGACCTGGTGTCGCGCCGTCAATCGCCATCGCTCGTAGCGAGGCGCTTCCCAGTCGGGCAGGTCCGGACTGTTGCTGAGAACACTGAGCTGATGTTGCCAGTGGCGTAGCGCGCCTTCGTCGCCGTTGTCTACTTCGATCACGTCGAACAGTGCGGTTGCGCCTTGGTGTCTCAGCCACTGATCGATGCGATGGCCGAAGGCGCAGTAGTTGTCGTACTCGCGATCGCCCAATGCGAGCACGCCGTAACTCAGGCTCTTCAGGGGCAGGGAGCTGTCGAGCACGTCGCGGACGAATGCAGCTGCGGGGTCTGGCGCGTCGCCTTCGCCGGTCGTGCTCACCACGAACAGCGCTTGTTTCGCCTGTCGCAGGATCTCGTCGTTGATTTGTTGTAACGATGCGAGCATCACCGGCGCGCCGGCCGCCTGCAGCGATTGGGCCGTTCTATTTGCGAGCTCGGCCGCGAAGCCTGTTTGACTCCCGAAGGCGATCAAGGTGGCGCTGGCGGTGCGATCGCCAGCGGTGACGATCGCCGGCCGGCGACGCGGCCACAAGAAGTAGGCGCAGGTCGTGAGATACAAAATCACAACGACGCACGCTGAATACAGCCGTGCGTCGCTGAGACCGGCCAGAATCCCGGACATTTCCTTACTGCGGCAATACTTCGAACGTCGCCACGTAGCTCAGCCGGCGCTGCTTGGCTTGCTTGAGGGACGTCTTCTGGTCTTCCGTGCCAGTCTCCAGCCAGTACATGCCGGGCGTGGGCCAGTTGACGCTCAGCTCGCCGTTCGCATCGGTCTTGAGCTTCTGCTCTTCCTGCTCGTTGCGGTAGCGAGTGCCGCCGGGCTGTACGACCACCTCCAGATTGGCAGCGGGCTTGCCGTCGATCACGAAACGAAACTTCGACGCTTCGCCGGCGTACAGATCGTTCGGATGCGTGAGCGGGATCAGCTCGAGGCCGAGGTTGGCCGGCTTCAGCGCCGTCTCGGTCGGCTTGCCTGCCGTGACGAATGTTTCGACGCGGCCAATCGACTCGCTGACCTGCAGGTTGTTCGCATCGGCCGGCACTTCCTTTGCAAACTTCTCGGCATTACCGCGCCAGCGCTTGCGCTGACCGTTCTGCTCGTAGCTGGCGAACAACCCGTTGTTGACGAGCGCCACTTTGTAAGTGCCGTTCTGCTTCAGCTGCACGTCGAACACGCTGCGATATTTGCCGGTGAAGGGGTTTTCCGGGTTCACCTTCGAACCATCGGGCGCGGTGATCGCCAACGAGTCCAGACGCAGCGGGACATGGTTGAAGTAGAACAAGTCATTCGAGACGGCGGCGTCGACCGTGATCCATTGGTCGACGGTCGAGACGGTGGCGGAGGGCAGCAGCCACATCTTGTGTGCATGGCTCGCGAACGGCGCGAGCAAGGCAGCGGAAACAGCGATGGCGCGAAGTGCGGTTTTCATGGTTTTCCTCGCCAGGTGAGTTAAGGAGTGACGTTGAGGGTGATGGCGCCGAGCTCGGTCTTGCCTTGAGCCGTCGCCGTTTGTTTCTGGGTGCCGGGCCATTCGAACGGCAGACGCAGCAACTCGCGTCCGCCGACTTCACGCGTCGCTTCGACCACGACGTTGTATTTGCCGGGGGCAAGATTGGCGAGCTGTTTGTCAGTGCCCTGGTAGCTCAGCACGTGCGCACCGACCGGACGCGTCGCGCCAGTCACGCCGTCGACGGGCATCTGTAACTCGCGGCCCCCACGGCGCCACCACTGACGCAGGTCTTTCAGCCATTGCGTGCCGTCTTCTTTCTTTCTATCAGTCTGGTACCAGACAGCCAGTTGGGCGGCGGTGCTTTGATCCTGGTTCTCGACCCACACCGCAACATAGGGGCGGTGATACTCGGCGACGTCGAGGCGCGGAATTTCCAGCTTGAGATTCAACTCCGCGCCCAGCGACGCGGCGCTGGCTCCCATCAGCAGCATGGCTCCCGCCAGCTTTGTCATTCTTCTCATGACCAACCTCAATGGATGAACAAAATCGCCAGCAGCAGGGGCAGTACCAATCCAAGGCCCACCATCGGCCAGGTGCCCGGACGGTTGCCTGCGTGCATTTTCAAAAGCAGCAGCCCGGTCACTGCGAACACCAGCGCCGCGAATGCGAACACGTCGATGAACAGACTCCACGCGGCGCCGGCGTTGCGACCCTTGTGCAGATCGTTGAAGTACGACAGCCAGCCGCGATCGGTCAGTTCGTGCGTGACTTCACCGTCTTCCAGATTCACGGTCAGCCAGGCGTCGCCGCCGGGGCGGGGCAAAGACACGTAGATTTCATCGTCTGACCATTCGGTTTCGCGATTGGCCGCTCGCACCGACAGGGTTTCGTCGAGCCAATCCGCAACCGGCGCCGGCAGCGCGGCTTTCTCATCGGCGTCTGTCTCCCATTGCTTCTTCAATCGCGCCAGCAAGGGTTCAGGGAGTTGCGCTGTCTGCGTTGTCACTTCGGGCTTCGCGCCGATCCACGACGCATGGTTGAGCGTGAAGCCGGTGATGCTGAACAACACCATGCCGATCAGGCACATCGCGGCGCTCATCCAGTGCCACTGGTGAAGGTGCTTCAGCCAGAACGCGCGAGTTTTCTGCGCTCGTGCGGATGAGGCGCGGATGGCTTCAGCCATGGACAATCGCTTCGATCGCGGCGGCAATCACAGGCGGACCGTACTCATTGAGGTGAATGGTCCGGCATCATATGAGAATAATTCTCATTGGCAAGCCTCTAGGACATTTCGAAATTGTCCCCAGCGTTCGATTAATGTGTCCGCTCGCAACACCGCTGTGCGGGCGGTGCGTTTAGTATTTGCAGCCTGAAATCGAGCGAGAGTTCTCTTGAGCGCAGCGACCGTCAGCGTCTTCGACATGTTCAAAATCGGCATCGGGCCGTCGAGCTCCCACACCATGGGACCGATGACGGCCGCCTGCCGCTTCGCGAAGTCGTTGGAAGAGCAGGGAATGTTGGCGAGGGTCGCGCAAGTGACCGTCGATCTGTACGGCTCGCTCGCGCTTACAGGCAAAGGCCATGCGACCGATACTGCTGTTACGACGGGGCTCGCGGGCTTTCTGCCTGCGCAAGTCAATCCCGATGCCGCCGCTCAGTTGATCGAGGAGGTTCGTCAGCACGGCAAGATCCTGCTCGCCGGCCGGCATGAGATCGACTTCCGCATCGAGCGCGACATTCACTGGAAATTCAAGGAAAGCCTGCCTTATCACCCGAACGCGCTGACTTTGTTCGCGCGCGATGCGAGTGGCGAATTGCTGCGTGAAGCGACGTTCTATTCGGTCGGCGGCGGCTTCGTTGTCAGCGATGAGGAGGCCAAGGCGCCCGCGACCGCGCTGGCTGCCAGGGCAGTTCCGCTGCCGTTCTCCGATGCCGCAGAGTTGTTAGAAGCCGCTCAAAGTAATGGCCTCACCATTGCCGAACTGATGATGCGCAATGAATGCGCGACCCGCACTCGCGAGGAAGTGCTCGCCGGCCTCGACGGCCTCGCCGAGGCCATGAATTCATGCATTGATCGCGGCTTGCGTCAGGAAGGCGTGTTGCCCGGCGGTCTGAACGTGAAGCGTCGGGCCGCAAAGCTGCGAGCCGCGCTGGAGAAACGCGAGCAGATGCAATCCGCCGATGCCCTCATCGCCATGGATTGGATCAACGCGTGGGCGCTCGCCGTCAACGAAGAGAACGCCTCAGGCGGCAAAGTGGTCACTGCGCCGACAAATGGCGCGGCCGGCGTCGTGCCAGCTGTACTGCGTTATTACGATCGCTACTGTAACGGTACGCGCGAAGGTCGCCACGTCTTCTTGCTGACCGCCGCGGCGATTGGATCGCTCTACAAACACAACGCCAGCATCTCGGCCGCGGAAGTGGGCTGTCAGGGCGAGATCGGCGTCGCTTGTTCGATCGCCGCTGCAGGCCTCACGGCCGCGCAAGGCGGGACGAACGAGCAGATCGAGAACGCCGCCGAGATCGGCATGGAGCACAACCTCGGCTTGACCTGCGACCCCATCGGCGGCCTCGTGCAAATTCCTTGCATCGAGCGCAATGCTACTGGCGCCGTGAAGGCGGTAGACGCGTCGCGCCTCGCGCTCATGGGCGACGGTTCGCACCACGTCACGCTCGATAAAGTGATCGAGACCATGCGGCGGACCGGCGCCGATATGCAGGATTCCTACAAAGAGACCTCATTGGGCGGACTCGCCGTCAACCTGCCGGAGTGCTGACTCTGCAATCCTGAGCGCCAGCTCGCTTACACTGACGGGGCCGCCAGGACCACGTCGGATCCAAGCTGAAAGCGTTCAGGAGTCGGTCATGATCAGAGTGGAGGGTTGGGTCGTTGCGCTCGCGGCGACTTTGTTTGTTGGTGCGGCGTCGGGCGCCGATGAGTACTCCGGCAAGCCACAACAGGCTTCGGCGCCAGCGCGCTACACATTCTCGTGGCCTCTGGAGGCGGGCCTGCCAGCGCCGCGTGGTGGCACGACCAAAGGCGCGCCGATCACACTCGATCTCGAACCGTCGAAAGCTTGGAAAGATCTGCGCGCCGACGGCATTTCTGCGCAGGAACGCGATCGTCGCGCCATCGTCGCCATGGCTGGCACGTTCCGAGTCACGTTCGACTTCCTGGAAGTCGTGCCTTTCAAGCGCCAGGACAAGCCGAACGCGCCTTATCAATCGTGGGGCACGGAAAAAGTTTACGTCGATAACGACGACGGCAAGAACATCAGCCTGGTGCACATTCTCGAAATGCGCATCGTGCAGAAGGATGGCTCGATCAGCGAGCCCATGGTCACCAAACATTGGCGCCAGGACTGGCAATACGAGCCGACTCACATCGTCGAGTATCGCGGTCGCGATCGTTGGCAGCGTCGCAAGCTCAGCGCCGCCGAATCCAAGGGCGCGTGGCTGCAAACGGTTTATCAAGTCGACGAATCGCCGCGCTACGCCAGCATCGGACGTTGGGAACATTCTGCGAGTTTCTCTACCTGGCTGAGCGGCGAAACATGGCGGCCGCTGCCTCGGCGCGAATGGAGCGTGCGCGACGACTACCACGCGCTGGTCGGGACCAATCGTCACACCATTTCGCCGACCGGTTGGATCCAGGAAGAAAACAATCTGAAGACCGTGCTCACGTCGACGCGAACCCTCGAGCCATCGCAACCGTATGTCGCGCGCGAATACGGCGTGGCTCGTTACGAGCGGATTCGCGATGCCGACTTCGCGCAGGCCGATTCTTATTACGATCGAACCAAGCAATTCTGGGACCAGGTGCGAGACGAGTGGTCGCAGATCTTCGTGAAGCAGGGCGAGGTCACGTTGAAAGGGCCGGTCGACAAGCTCGGCCTGTTCCACCCGCTGTTCGCGCAGGCGGACGAGATTGCGGAGAAGGGCGCTGCCGCGAGCGCAGATAATCAGACTGTCATACGTAACGCCTTGAAAGATATGGGTGCATTGCCCTAAGCCACCCCGGCATAGGAAAGCAAAAAAAGTCCAATAGAGGCTTGCACTGTTAGTGAGAGTCATTATCATTTGCATCCATGCTGCAACCACAAGCCAAAACCCCTCTCCGCCCAGCGGAGGTTCGATCGCCGGCCGCCGAGCTTGCTCGTTTGCCGGCGATTCCTTTACTGCGTTCCGAAGAGCTCTTCGGTAAGGCGCGGGAGATTCTGATCGAGCACAGCGGCGGTTATTACCGCTTGCGTGTGACTCACAGTAACAAGCTCATTCTCACGAAGTGACCGTACTGGTCGCGTGAGTCCTGCGGGACTCCGTGAGCTTGTTCCTGACCGTATCGGTCGCGACGTCATAAGACGCGCGATCTCGCCAGCGAGCGCCGCTTCTTCCCCCCGCACCGGCGCAGCCAGCTACTTCACATCGCCGCCGAATAAACAAACATCGGCGCAGTCGAGGTAGCAATGCCAACAGATGTTTGGTTGCTGATCTTTGCTCTAGCCACTTGGATGCTGGCAGGCGCACTGGCTTATTCAGCATCGCCCCGGCAACGCTGGTTGCGCGTGCCGCTTCCCGCATTTCCAACTCTAATCAGCGCCGGGCTCGCCGCGATCGTCGGCTTGCGAGCCGGGGCCGAGGCGCTGCATTTCGTGTCCTGAGTCGACGGAGCCAAGTGATGAACGCAGTCGTATCAAGCCGTTGTTTGACTCGTGTAATGACCGATGACGATCGCGGCGTGGAGGTGGCGCAGCTGCAATCCGTCATGCACCGGATTCAGAGCTCGCTGCGTGACGTGCCGATGGCGCAACGTGAGTACATTGCGAATGCGCTGCTGAACCTGGCGGTTTCGCGCATGCTGAAAGAAGAGGGCAGCGCGCTCACTGCGAGCATCCTGCTGCGACTCGGCGATGTGGTCGCCAATAGCGATGCGCCGCCGGCTCCCGAAAGAGCCGTAGACCTGAACCACATCAACGGATAACTGTTTTTAGACGGAGACGATCACGCGGCCGGTGCGCGGCTGATTCTGGAACGCGCCCTGGCGGCCATACGTTTTTGGCTGATTGGCGCGGCCAGTGACGATGTCCAACATGCCTTGAACGCGGCTCATGCGCGCCGTGACCAGCGCACCATTGCGGTCGTTGGCAATACGGCAGCGATCGGCTCGCTCGCCCAGTTCTTTCCAGCGACGACGCAGTTGTTTGGAAGGATCGCACCACGCGAGGACGCGATCGAGGCCTTGCTGGTCCGGCGACACATTCAGTGCCCGGCACAGTGCCTTGCGGTCATCGTCGATGCGCATCAACGTGCCGATGCAGTTTTGGCGCGCAGTGCCTGCGCGCTCCAGTGCGTCCACATCGTTGGCGACCAGGAATTCATGCTCGCGCTCGAGCAGCTGGTGCAGCTGGTCGAGCGTGCTCGATTCTTCGGTGATCAATTTGTCGAGCGTATCGCGACAGACAACCGGATCCACGAAACCTCACTCCTTATTTCTGAGCAGCTGCCCCCAGATCGCGGTCCATGCGGAGCAGCTTGTCGGCGATGCGCTCCGGCACCACCTGGTAACTACCGTCTTCGATCGCCTGGCGGATGCGCGCGACTTTCGCCTCGTTCACCACCGGCACGCTATTCACTGTCTGTTCCAGCGCCGCCAGCTTGCGGGCCTGATCAGTGATCTGCACGGGATTGGCCGGCTTGCTGGCCACTTCGGCCGAGCCAGCTGCGCCATCCTTCGCGCGAGTCACCGACTTATCGGTGCCCACCTGTACAGGGGTGTTCTGATAGCCAGTGATTTTGGTAGTCACGGTCCTTTCTCCGGTTGCGGCCACGACAACAACGTCGCACCGCTCGAAAGGGGTAACGGCCGCAATTCTGAGAACTTTAGCAACCTCATCGGCTGCGGCCTCAGACGTGCCTTAGGGGAATCACCCAAGCCGTGAAAAACCACCGTGACAATAGGTCAAATCGACCTGGCTCCACTCACTCCTGCAAGGCGACACAACAGACGCAAAACTCGTATCCACCTGAAGTTTCTGGGACTCGCGGCACATTCGCGGCGCTGCTGACACTTGTGGCGTCGTTTGGCGACGCAGGGAAAACCCCAATGTCAGAAAACTGCCGCGTTTTCGCGCGGGTTTTCATAACCCGACCCTGACAACTCCATCACTTTCCACCACACCTTCCACAACCTTGAGCGAGCTCACATTCTGAACCCGCACGCGCTCGTCGGCGGCGCCCTCGGTGAGCGCCTGGCCCTGGGCGCGAATCTGCACGCCACCGTTAGCGGCAATCAGCGTGACCTGTTGACCGCGACGAACCAACACGTCCGGCTGGAGCATGTCGACGGTCAGCGCGGTGCCGACCGGCAGCGAGCGCTTCAAGCGATGGCCCTGCAGGCTGGCGACGTCGTTGATAAAGACTGACGCCCGCCCGGGCATCCGACGAACCTGCGGCTCCACATCGGCGAGCGCCACCCGCGAGCGACGCGCCAGCGGCCGGCGCAATACCAGCACCGACACTTCGACCTCGACGGTGACCGGCACATAAATAGTCCAGGGCGTTGCAGAAGGGCAGCGCACGCCAATGGTCATGCGGCCGGTATTCATGCCGGTACCCTGCGAGAACGCCTCGAGCGGCGACGCGCATTCATCGAGCCGCAGCCGCGGGTCGAGATTGCCCGCGGACACGAAATGCTTGATAGCTTTTTCCGGCAGGGAAGCCCGTACGAATTGTTCGGCCGCCGCCTGAATCGAATCGATCGATTGCACGTTGGCACTCGCGTTCGCCGAGAACGCCAGCGCCGCCAGGGCGCTGGCCAACACACATATATAGGAACGAAAGCTGGTCACTATCGAAACCGCCGAGAGTCGTCTCATTGACGCTGCCTGAAACAAAGCAAGTGAAATGCCACAAACCACGCGCACCCCAGATCGCGCGCACCTCATCGTACGAACTGTGACGCACCCAACAAATCAGCCAGACGCCGAAACGCACGCCGACCGGCTGGACGGTTGATGACGCAAAGAAGCGACGGTCGCCGTTATCACTGATCCATGGGCGTCGTCCGAGGTGACGTCCCTCCTTCCGGCAGCTTCGAAAAAGAGGGACCTTTTCGGAGCAGTGCGCCCAGGGACGGGACCCAGGGAATCCGCGCGAAAGCGCGAGTGACGGGGAGCACGGTGCCGGAAGGAGGGACGTCACCTCGGACGGCGCCAGCCACCGACGTCGACTCTGCCGACGGCAAACGTTTGCCGCCTCGCATGTGACCCACTTCGCGACTTTTTTGTTTGCTAGCGCTCTCGGCCCGCGAGACCGCCAGGAAACATGCGCCTCTCGGCGGAGTGGCACGCGCCTTGCTAACTACTTTCGCAGACAGTTTTCTGGCGGATGCAGTTATGACGAGCGCAATCGACAAACATCTAGGAGTGCACGCGCAAGCGCTGACGCTGCGCTCGCAGCGTACCGAACTGCTCGCGGCAAACCTCGCGAATGCCGACACGCCGGGCTATCGCGCTCGTGACATCGATTTCAAGAGCGCGCTGGCGCAGGCCAGCGGCAATGCGCAGCAGGGCGTGCATCTGCAAACGACGAACGCCGGGCACATCGGGCCCAAGATGGTTAACGGCTCGCCGGCGCCTGAACTGAAATACCGCACGCCGCTCGCTCCCTCGCTCGATGGCAACACCGTCGATGCTCAATTGGAGCAGGCCGCGTTCGCCGAGAACACCGTTCGCTATCAAGCGACGCTGCAGTTCCTCAACTCGAAGTTCCGCGGCCTGATGACGGCCATCACGGGCCAATAAGAGGTAACGACTCATGTCCTCTTTCAACATTTTCAACATCGCCGGCTCCGGCATGAGCGCGCAGTCGGTGCGCCTCAACACCACCGCCAGCAACCTCGCGAACGCCGACAGCGTCAGCGGCGATCCGAGCCAGGTCTACAAGGCCAAGCATCCGTTGTTCGAAGCCATTCGCACCGGCCTCGGCAAAGATGCGGAGAGCTCCGGCGTGGCCGTCAAAGGCATCTTCGAGAACCCGGAAGCACCGAGCGCTCGCTACGAGCCTGGCAATCCGCTCGCCGACGCCAACGGCTATGTGTACGCGCCCAACGTGAACACCGTCGAAGAAATGACCGACATGATCTCGGCGTCGCGCTCTTATCAGAACAACGTCGAAGTGATGAACACCGCCAAGGAAATGATGCTGGCCACGCTGCGGCTCGGCTCGTAATAGAGAGTATTCGACATGACCATCGCCACCGATCCGATCCAGAACTGGGCCGCGCAAGCGCAGGCTGCCGCCGAAGCGCAGGCCAAGAAGGACCAGACGCTCGGCATCGATTCGTTCCTGACGCTGATGACGGCGCAGCTGCGCAATCAGGATCCGTTGAAGCCGCTGGAAGGCACCGAGTTCATCTCGCAGCTGGCGACGTTCGGCACCGTGACCGGCGTGCAGGAGATGGGCACCTCGCTGGAAACATTGGCGGCGTCGCTGCGTGCGACGCAGACATTGAACGGCTCGACCATGATCGGCCGCGACATCCTCGCGTCGGCCGACAGCTTCGATCACACGCAGGGCGGCACCGTCACCGGGCAGATCGACGTTCCCGCCGGCACGACTTCCTTGCAACTGCGTATCACTGACTCTGCCGGCACTGTGGTCCGAGAAATTCAGCTAGAGACCGCCGAAGGCACGCAGAACTTCACGTGGGACGGCTTGCGCAATGACGGTACCCAGGCTGAGTCGGATACCTACGACATCGAAGCCGTGGCCACCGTGCAGGGCGAGACGGGCTCGCTCGAGGTGCTGATGTCGGGTCGCGTCTCCAGCGTCAGCCTCGACGCCAGCGGCACCAATCTCTCTTTGAACACTGCGACGCTCGGCTCGATCTCGATGGCCAACGTACGTCGCGTGCAGTAACGAATTCTAGCTTCAACCGGCTTCCTCAGGAGTCACCCAAATGTCTTTCGGTATCGCGCTCAGCGGTCTCAATGCGGCTCAACAGGACTTGAACGTCACCGCCAACAACATCGCCAACTCCTCGACGACCGGCTTCAAGCAGTCGCGTGCCGAGTTCGCCGACATGTTCGCGGTCTCTCCGTACGGCGTGAACCGTAACGCGACCGGCAACGGCGTGAAGGTGGCCTCGGTGTCGCAGCAGTTCACCCAGGGCAACATCAACACCACCAACAACAGCATGGACCTGGCGCTCAGCGGCCAGGGCTTCTTCATTCTGAGCGACGGCGGATCCACCGTTTACAGCCGCGCCGGCGCGTTCCGCCCGAACAACGACGGCTACGTCGTGAACAGCCAGAACCAGCGCCTGCAGGTGTATCCGGCGGGAGCCAACGGTACTTTCAACACCAGCACCATGACCGATCTGCGTCTGGTGACGAGCGAGAGCTCGCCGTCCGCCACGACGGAAGTCGAAACGGTGTTCAACCTGCCGTCCGCCGCCACGGTGCCGACCACGACGCCGTTCGATGCGGCTGACGAGACCAGCTACAACACTGCGCGTTCGATGACTTTGTACGACTCGCTCGGCGCGGCTCACACCGCCAGCATGTACTACGTGAAGACGGCGACCAACGAATGGGACATGCACGTCACGATCGACGGCAACCCCTCGGGCACGCAGCATCTCGTTTATGACCAGAACGGCAATCTGACGACGCCGGCCAACGGTCAGTTCGCGTTGCCGACCTACAACGCGGCCGCGGGCCTGTCGACGGGCGCAGCGGATATGAACGTGACCATGGATCTGAGCAAGACGACACAGTACGGCGACACGTTCACCATGACTTCGATCACGCAGGACGGTTACACCACCGGCCGCCTGATCGGCATCGATATCGATTCCACCGGCGTGGTGCAGGCTCGCTTCACCAACGGTCAGTCGACGCAGCTGGGCCAGGTCGCGATCGCGAACTTCCAGAATCCGCAGGGATTGCAGCAGCTCGGCGACACCACCTGGGCGCAGACGTTTGCTTCGGGCCAGCCGTTGAACGGCCAGGCCGGCAACTCCGGTTTCGGTCTGATTCAGTCGGGCGCGCTGGAAGCGTCGAACGTCGACATTACGGCGCAGCTGGTCAACATGATCACCGCGCAGCGCAACTTCCAGGCGAACTCGCAGATGATTTCGACCGCGGACCAGATCACGCAGACGATTATCAATATTCGCTAACTCACGACCCTCTGAAATCATCAGTGATGAGATCGAGTAGCTAATGGACCGCTTTCTTTACATCTCGATGTCGGGCGCCAAGGAGACCTTGCGCGCCCAGACCGCGAACAACCACAACCTCGCGAACGCGAGCACGACCGGTTTTCGCGCCGACATGAGCGCGTTCCAAACGCGCAACGTGGCCGGATCGGGATATGCCTCGCGCGCGTACGCGACCAACTCGACGACGGGCTGGGATCCGACGCAAGGCGCGTTGACCGCCACTGGTCGCGATCTGGACGTGGGCATCAACGGTCCGGGCTGGATCGCGGTGCTCGGCAAGGATGGGCGCGAGGCTTACACGCGCGCCGGCGACTTGCGTGTCGATCCGAGCGGCATGTTGATGAACGGTGCGGGTTTGCAAGTGATGGGCGAGGGCGGTCCAATCAGTGTGCCGCCGAACACGTCGCTGACCATCGGTTCCGACGGCACGATCTCCGTCATTCCTCTGGGCCAGGGCGCGGAAACCACCGCGATGATCGGCCGCATCAAGCTGGTGAATCCGCCGGACGCAGAAATGGTTCGCGGCGAGGATGGTTTGTTTCGTAACACCACCGGCGCTGAGTTGCCGGCGGATGCGAACGTGAAGCTGGTTACCGGGTCGCTCGAAACCAGCAACGTCAACACCGCAGACGCCATGGTCAACATGATCGAGCTGGCGCGTCGCTTCGATCTGCAAGTGAAAGCGATGCGCACGGCCGAAGAGAACGCAGCAACTGCCGCGCAGCTGCTCCGTGGCGGCGTCTAATCCCCAGTCACCAGCTACCAGACACTTTTCCAGGTACTCATCATGAATCCAGCTTTGTGGGCCGCCAAGACCGGACTCGATGCGCAGCAGACGCGCATGTCCGTCACTTCTCACAACCTCGCCAACGTCAACACCACCGGCTTCAAGAAGGGCCGGGCCGTGTTCGAGGACCTGCTGTATCAGAACGTGCGTCAGGTCGGCGGCTCGACCTCGCAGGACACGGTGGCCCCGACCGGCTTGTCGCTGGGCACCGGTGTGCGCGTCGTGGCGACCGAGAAGGAATACACCCAGGGAAACATGCAGACCACCGGCAACAGCTTGGACGTTGCCGTGAACGGCCGTGGCTTTTTTCAGGTGCTGCTGCCGGATGGCACGATGGGCTACACGCGCGACGGCAACTTCGAAGTCAGCCCGCAGGGCGAACTGGTGACATCCAGCGGCTATCGTGTGCAGCCCGGCATCACGATTCCAGATGGCGTGCAGAGCATCACCATCGGCAAGGACGGTGTGGTCACGGCGAAGATGGATGGCGAAGCTGCGCCGACGCAGATCGGCACGCTGCAGCTGGTGGACTTCATCAATCCTTCGGGCCTGCAGCCCAAGGGTGAAAACCTGCTGGTCGAGTCCGCTGCGAGCGGTGCGCCGCAGGTCGGCACGCCGGGCTTGAACGGCCTGGGCTACATCGAGCAGGGCTCGCTGGAAGCGTCCAACGTCAATGTCGTCGAAGAGCTGGTGAACATGATCGAAACCCAGCGCGCCTATGAAATGAACTCCAAGGCGATCTCGACCACCGATCAGATGCTGTCGTATCTCACGAATCAGCTTTGAAGTAACTGAGCAATGATCAATCTCACCGTGCGTAACTTGTTCGTGATGGCCGGGGCTGCGCTTGCACTCAGCGGCTGCGTGACGCCGCCGAAGGAGCCGGACTGGTCCGCGACCTGGCCCGAGCCGGCGCCGACGCCGGAGCAGGGCAATGGCGCCATCTATCAGGTCGGCCACGACATCGCGCTGTTCGAGAATTCGGTGGCGCGCCGAGTAGGCGACACGCTGACGATCAGGCTCAACGAGAACACCAACGCTTCGAAGAGCTCGAGCACGACGACCAGCAAGTCCACCACCGTCGACATGCCGGGGCCGATCATTGCCGGCCGGCCGGTGACCGCCAACGGCACCGAAATTCTCAACATGTCGGTGGACAACAGTTCCGAGTTCGACGGCGCCGGCGACAGCAGGCAAAGCAACCGACTTGTGGGCGACATCACAGTCACGGTGGCGCAGCGGCTGCCGAACGGCAATCTTCTGGTCAGGGGCCAGAAATGGATCACGATCAATCAGGGCCGGGAGTACGTGCGCATTCAGGGCATCGTGCGCCCCATCGACGTCGATCCTGATAACTCCATCTCATCTTTGAAGGTCGCCGACGCGCAGATCGCTTATGGCGGCAAGGGCGCGCTCAACGACGCCAACACGCCGGGCCTGTTGGCACGATTCTTCAATGTACCTTGGTTGCCGTTCTGAACGACGGCGCCCAAACATAGACAAGTCCAGGTCGAAGAGTGATGAACTTCTCAAAGCTGCTGGTCACGCTGACGATTGCCACGGTGTTTGTCGTGCCGGCACAGGCCGAGCGCGTCAAAGATCTGGCGTCGGTTGCCGGCGTCCGCGGCAACCAGCTGGTGGGCTACGGCCTGGTCGTAGGCCTCGATGGCACCGGCGATCAGACCTCTCAGGCGCCGTTCACCATTCAAAGCATTCGTAACATGCTGGCGAAGTTCGGCGTGACGATTCCGGCGAACGTAAATCCGCAGCTGAAGAACGTTGCCGCCGTGACGGTGCGTGCCGATCTGCCGGCGTTCTCGAAGCCCGGCCAGACCATCGACATCACAGTGGATTCGATCGGCAATGCGACCAGCCTGCGCGGCGGCAGCTTGCTGATGACTCCTCTGCGCGGTATCGACGGCGAGGTGTACGCGATTGGCCAGGGCAGCCTGGTGGTCAGCGGCTTCGGCGTGCAGGGCAGGGACGGCTCGCGTGTTTCTCTCAACGTGCCGAGCTCGGGCCGCGTGCCGAACGGCGCTTCGGTCGAGCGTGCTGTGCCGAGCAACTTCGCCAGCGAGCCGTATGTAACGTTGAATCTGAATACTCCGGATTTCACGACGGCGGCGCGGTTGACCGACGGCATCAACAAGATGCTCGGCCCCGACACTGCTCGCGCTATCGATGCGGTTTCTGTTCGCGTGCAGGCTCCGACCGACGCCAGCCAGCGCATCTCTTATCTTTCGACCCTCGAAGCGATTGAAATTCAGCCGGGCGAAGCGCCGGCGCGCGTGATCGTAAATTCCCGCACCGGTACTGTCGTAATCGGCTCCGCCGTGCGAGTGACGCCGGCTGCTGTTGCTCACGGTTCGCTGTCAGTGACGATTACCGAGCGCAACGATGTGAGCCAGCCAAACGCATTTTCGGACGGTCAGACCGTCGTGACGCCGCGTTCCGACATCAAAGTCGATCAAGGCGCGGCTCGTATGTTTGTTTTCAATGCGGGCGTCAATCTCGATGAGATCGTGCGCGCGGTGAATCAGGTCGGCGCTGCGCCGGGCGACCTCGTCGCCATCCTCGAAGCGCTGAAAGAAGCGGGCGCGCTGCGCGCCGAGCTGATCGTCATCTAAAGGGCGCCCCAGCATGACCGCGCCCATCAATGCCTCGTTCGACTTCGCCGCCCTGGCGTCGTTGCGCAATGACGCGACCTCGAAACAGGACGTGGCGACGCTGCAAGAAGCTGCGAAGCAGTTCGAGAGCCTGTTCACGCAGATGATGCTGAAGAGCATGCGCGATGCGAATCGTAGCTTCAGCGAAGGTTCGATGTTCTCCAGTTCGCAAAGCGACTTCTACCAGGACATGTTCGACGACCAGATCTCGCTGGAGTTGTCGAAGGGCAAGGGCCTGGGCCTGGCCGATGTGCTCGTGCGTCAGCTGGCGCAGTCGGGCATGGTCAAGGGTGCGGAAGCGGCGGCCGCCGGGCAGGCCGAGTTCCCCGCGGCCACACAGAATGTTTCGTCCGATCATCAGCCGCTGGCGATGTCGAAAGAAGACTTCGTGAAGATGATGTGGCCGCACGCGCAGCGTGCCGGTCAGACGCTCGGCGTCGATCCGAGTACGCTCGTCGCTCAGGCCGCGCTGGAAACGGGTTGGGGGCGTGCAGTGCCCAACCACTCGAACGGCTCGAGCTTCAATTTGTTTGGCATCAAGGCGGGTTCGGGCTGGCAAGGCGCGACCGCGAATGTGCCGACGCTGGAATTCGAAGAGGGCGTCGCCGTGCGCAAAGTCGAGCGTTTCCGCGCTTACGACTCGCCGGCCGACAGCTTCAACGATTATGCCCGGCTGATCGGCAACAACCCTCGGTATGAAAACGCTCGAGGCGCGGGTGGTGATGTGGCCACCTTCGCCTCGGCGTTGCAGGAAGGTGGCTATGCCACCGATCCGAACTACGCGCAGAAGATCGTCGCAGTGGCCGACGAAGTCCGCGCCCTAACCAACTCATCGGACGCCTCGCTAAAGTTCGCCTCAACGTCGCCGACAAACGGCGGTAGCGGCGGACTGCGTCGGTTTTGATCTGATGAGCCCGCAAGCGCTTTTCCGGTGAAGTCATGGCCGACCTTTTGAACACCAGCATTTCCGGCTTGCTCGCGTTCCAGCGGGCGCTGGACGTGACCAGCCATAACATCACCAACGCCAATACGCCGGGCTACAGCCGGCAGTTGCCGGACTTCCAGACTCGTACGCCGCAGTTCCTCGGCGGCAACTGGGTCGGCAGCGGCGCGGACGTAACCACCGTCAATCGCGCTTACGACAATTTCCTGTCCAGTCAGGCGCGCAGCGCGTCGAGTGCTTATAACCAGTCGAACACGTACGCGACTCAGGCGGCACGCGTCAGCAATCTGTTCGGCGACTCGACCACCGGTCTGAGCGCCTCGATGCAGAAGTTCGTGAACGCACTGCAGGCGGTCGCGGACTCGCCGAACTCGAGTGCCGCCCGCCAGACCATGTTGAGCCAGGCGCAGACGCTGGTAGACCGGTTGAAGGGCTATGACTCCAGCCTGAAGAGCCTCGACAGCCAGGTGAATGCTTCAATCAGCGCCGAAGCCGATACCATCACCTCGCTGGCGCGTGGCATCGCGGATCTGAACAAGCAAATCTCCAGTGGCTATGCGCAGTCCGGCCAGGCGCCGAACGATCTGCTCGATCAGCGCGACAAGCTGATCGATGAGCTCTCGACTCATGTGAACGTCAACGTCGTCAAGACCGACGGCAATCAGTTGAACGTGTTCATCGGCAACGGCCAGCCGCTGGTGGTCGGCGGCGATCCGGCGAAAGTGGTGGCGACCAGCGATCCGTACGATCCGACGCGCAAGCGCCTGGCCGTGCAGTCGAGCGTCGGCACCATCGATATCACCGGCTCGATCGCGGGCGGCAGCCTCGGCGGCCTGCTCAACTTCCGCACTGAAATGCTCGATCCGGCGCGCAACACGATCGGCAAACTCAGCGTCGCGCTGAGCGATGTGATGAACGACCAGCACAACGCCGGCATGGATCTCAACGGCGACCTGGGCGGCGACTTCTTCGCCGTCGGCGATGTCGTGGTTCGCTCGCATGCCAACAACACCGGCACTGCCGGAGCGACGGTCACGCGCACCGACGCCGGCGCGCTGACGAACTCCGATTACATTCTCACGAACACGGCGGGAGGCTGGAGCCTGCGTCGCGCAGATACCGGCGCCGTCGTGCCAATGACGGGCACGGGCACCGCGGGCGATCCGTTCGTCGCCGATGGTCTCTCGATTGTCGTCAGCGGCGCGGCCGGCGTAGGCGACAGCTTGAAGATCATGCCGACGACGGGCGCGGTCAGCGGGATGCGGGTGTTGATCACCGATCCGAACGAGATCGCGGCCGCCGCGCCCATCGTTGCCCAGGCAACGGCGGGCAACCAAGGCAATGCCACGATCAGCGCGGGCGAGGTGTTGAATCCCACCAACCCGAACTTGCGTACCGCGACGACGATTACTTTCACCAGCGCGACGACCTATCAGATCAGCGGCGATCCGACCGTGTACACGTACACGCCGGGCGCCGACATCGACGCCAATGGCTGGCGCGTCGAGATCAATGGCACGCCGGCAGCGGGCGATTCGTTCACTGTCCGGGACAACAGCAACGGCACGGGCGACAACCGCAACATGCTGCTGCTTGCCGGGCTCATGAACGAGCCGGTGATGAACAATGGCCAGACCTCGCTGTCGCAGGGCATCGGTCAGTTCGTCGGCGACATCGGCGTCAAGACCAATCAGGCGCAGGTGACGGCGGCGGCTCAGAAGGTGGTCTCCGAGGAAGCGCAGGACGCCATGCAGTCGGTCTCCGGCGTGAACCTCGATGAAGAAGCGGCCAATCTGCTGCGCTATCAGCAGGCTTATATGGCCATCTCGCAAATGATCCGGGTTGCGGACACCTGCTTTCAGTCCGTGCTCCAGGCGACCGGCGGGTGAGCCCGGAGGCCGGTACACGGATGTAACGGCTGGCTAACGTTCCAGGGATGGCTGCTTGAGAAGAGGTCTGAGTATGCGAATGTCCACTCTTGGTTTTTCGATGGGCTCGCTGAGCGCGATGATGACGCAGCAGTCCGGGCTCGCGAAGCTGCAGAACCAGATGGCGCTCGGCTTGCGCGTCAGCACGCCGGCCGACGACCCGATCGCCTACGTGCACATCCAGGAGCTGCAGCGCTCGCAGTCCGAGTCGGAGCAGTTCGCGAAGAACAGCACGCTCGCGAAGAACCGTTTGAGTCTGGAAGAACAGGCGTTCGTCGACATGAGCAGCGCCATGGGCCGGGTGCGCGAGCTGGTGGTGTCGGCCGGCAACACTGCCACGCTGAGCGACGCGGACCGCGAGTCGATCGCGAACGAGCTGGCGCAGCGCCTGGATGAGATCCAGGATATCGCCAATCGTCAGGACGGCAATGGCGAATATCTGTTTTCCGGCTATTCGACGCGCACGCAGCCGTTCACGGGCGGCGAGGGGACGCCGATCAATTACATGGGCGATCAGGGCGCGCGGCAGCTGCAGATTTCCAGCACGCAGCGCATCGCCGATAGTCACAACGGCTATGAAGTGTTCGTGGACATTCCCGAAGGCAATGGCACGTTCTCGACCGCCGTGAATATGAGCAACACCGGCTCGGGCCACATCGACGTGGGCTCGGTGGTCGATCGGGCGAGCTGGGTGCCGGACGATTACACCATCACGTTCACGTCTCCGACCGCTTATGAGATCACCGACGGCGCCACTCCGGCGAACGTCGTGCAGACCGGCACGTACACCGCCGGCAGCGCAATTACATTCAACGGCGTGAGCGTGACGGTCACGGGCGCGCCGGCAACCGGCGATACCTTCACGGTGAATCGCAGCCGCAACGAAAGCGTGTTCGACACGATCGGCCAGGTCGTCGACCTGCTCAGGCAGCCCGCCGGCAATGCCACAGCGAACGCCAAGCTGACCTCGACGCTCTCGGGCTCGCTCCAGCAGCTGGATCAAGCGACCGATCATTTCCTCGGCGTGCGTGCTCAAGTGGGCACGCGGCTGTCGGCGCTGGACTCGGCGGACGCCTCGCGCGAAGCGATGGATATCGATACGGCCAGCGCCTTATCAGATCTGCGCGACCTGGACTATGCGCAGGCGCTCACAAAAATGAATCAACAGCTGGTGGGCCTGCAGGCCGCACAGCTGTCCTATAGCAAGATCTCGAATCTGTCGCTCTTCAACTATCTGCGTTGATGGATGGCCACAGACGGGTGCTGCGTAGGCTTTTTAACCCTTTCGCTGCCACTGTAAAGCCACTGTCCGTGACCGAGTCCTCAGTTTGTATCGCTGGGGGAAACCCCACTCAAGTTCCCCCGGGTCGCACCGATACAGGACTCGAACAGCAGTCCGGCGCACATCACGCCGTAAGTGCTGAGAGCAAGCCGAAGGACAGGGGTCCTGCGGCGAAGTAATCACCAGGAGTTAGATTCATGGCACTTGTTATCAACACGAACGTGATGTCGCTGAACGCTCAGCGTAACCTGTCGACATCCGCCAACCAGTTGGCGACCTCCCTGCAGCGCCTGTCTTCCGGTCTGCGCATCAACAGCGCGAAAGACGACGCCGCCGGTCTCGCCATTTCCGAGCGACTGACTTCGCAGATCAACGGCCTCACGGTCGCTGCTCGTAACGCGAACGACGGTATCTCTCTCGCCCAGACGGCCGAAGGCGACCTCGCCCAGATCGGCAACAACCTGCAGCGTATGCGCGAACTCGCCGTGCAGTCTGCCAACGCGTCGAACAGCGCCTCTGACCGCGCTGCCTTGAACGCCGAAGTGCAGCAGCTCGCCGAAGAAATCGACCGCGTTGCCCAGGCTTCTGCCTTCAACGGCGTGAAGCTGCTCGACGGTTCGTTCCAGGCTCAGACCTTCCAGGTCGGCGCCAACGCGACCGCCACCGACCAGATCACCGTGTCGGCGATCGCCAATGCCCGCTCGAGCGCGCTCGGTGCGTTCAACGGCTTCCAGGCGAACAACCAGGCTCTGACCTCCGGCGGCACGTTCTCCGTGGACACCGGCGCTGGCGCAGTGACGGTTGCCGGCGGCGCTACGCTGTCGGACACCAAGGCGCTGGTCAACGCGATCAACTCGCAGGGCATCCAGGGCTTGACGGCCCATGCCGACGCGACGGTCGCTACGGGTACGGTCGGCGCCGCTGCTTCGGCGAGCGGTAACTCGACTCTGACCATCAACGGCATCCAGATCACGATCGCCGGCTCGGCCAGCTCTGCTTCCAACGTTGCCAATGCGGTGACCGCGATCAACGCGCAGTCGGCTGCCACTGGCGTGACGGCGGTGGACACGGGTGCCGGCCTCGAGCTGACGGCTGCTGACGGTCGCAACATCGCGGTCGCTGGCTTCGCCGCTGGCGGCGCCACGGGCGCGACCCTGGCCACCTACGGCCTGGGTGGTTTGACCACCACGACTGCGACGTTCGACGTGAGCTACGTTGCTCCGAACGACGTTACGTCGATCACTTTCGGCGGCACCGCGGTGACGGGCCTGGGCACTGCTGCGAACACCATCGCGCAGACCGGCACGGCCATCAGCGCCATCGACGTGACGACCTCTGACAACGCGCGCAACGCGCTGGCCTCGATCGACGCCGCCCTCGGCCAGATCAGCGGCGCCCGCGCTTCGCTCGGTGCGACTCAGAACCGCTTCCAGTCGGTCGTTGCCTCGCTGCAGACCACTGCCGAGAACTTGACTGCTTCGCGCAGCCGAATTCAGGACGCGGACTTCGCGTCTGAAACGGCCGCCATGACCAAGGCCCAGATCCTGCAGCAGGCGGGTACGGCGATGGTCGCGCAGGCGAACTCGGCTCCGCAGAACGTGCTCTCGCTGCTCCGCGGCTAATGAGCACTCGATGGAGTGAATGATGAGCAGGCTTGACGCAAGTCAGGTCGAAGCGGGCGGGGAGATCGCAAGATCTCCCCGCTCGCCGTCATTTCCGCAGCCGACCACGGCTGCCGAAGCGACGCAGGCTCAACAGCCGGCTGTTCAATCGGCCAGCGTGGCTGCCGAGCCTTCCGCCGAACACGTGAAGCGCGCGGCTCAGCAGTTGGAAACATTCATGCAGAGCATGAATCGTTATCTGGAATTTCGGATCGACGAGCACAGCGGTCGCACGGTGGTCACGGTCAAGGACCGCACGACGGGCGACACCATTCGTCAGATCCCCTCGGAAGAAGTGCTGCGCCTGGCGCAGAATCTGGGCGGCACGGCCCACACCGGTCTGATCGATCAGATCGTGTAACGAAACAAGGAACAAACAATGGCAACGTCAGGTGTGGTAGGCGGCTCGACGATCGACGTGAACACGCTGGTGTCCCAGCTGGTCGCCGCCGAGCGTAAACCGCTGGACGATCAGCTGGCGCGTGCTGTTTCCAAGAACACTTTGCAGATCTCCGCGACCAGCGCCTTGCTGGGCGCGCTGTCCACGTTCCAGTCTGCGTTGAACGGTTTGAAAACCACGAACGTCTTCAGCGGCCGCTCCACGACGAGCACCAATGAAGACATCGTGACCGCCACCGCATCCGCCAATGCCGCGCCGGGCAGCTACGATGTTGAAGTCGAGCGGCTCGCGACTGCGCAACAGATATCATCGACGGGGTTCGCCGGCGGCGCGACCACGGTGGTGGGCTCGGGCACGCTCACGATAGCGCTCGGCGGCACCAGTTTCAGCGTCGGCGTCGCCGACCCGGCCAACACGCTCGCCGACATTCGCAACGCCATCAATTCGGCCACCAACAATCCGGGCGTCAGCGCCTCGATCATCAATGCCGCCGACGGTGCGCACCTGGTGCTCACATCGACCAAGACGGGCGCCGCCAATGCGATTCAAGTGACGCAGACGGGCACGCTCTCGGCGCTCGAGTACACGACCACCAACCAGGCGAACTACACCGAGCTGCGCCCGGCCCAGGACGCGTTGGTGAATGTCGCGGGTTATGCGACGACCAGTGCGACCAACTCTTTGACGGGCGTGATCGACGGCGTGACGTTGAACCTGGAGTCGGCCGCGGACGGCACGACCGTCAGTGTCTCCGTGGGCTACGACGAGACCAAGGCGAAGGACAAGATCAAGTCCTTCGTGACCGCTTACAACTCACTGCGCAGCATGATGACGCGCCTCGGCGGCTATGACTCGGCGAGCGGGACCGGCGGTCCGATGCTGGGCGATTCGATTTTGTCCGGCATCGATGCCGAGCTCCGGCGCACGCTGTCGACTCCGGTGACCGAGGCGGGCTCGGCTGTGCAGACACTCGCATCCATCGGCATCACTTCTTCGGCGAAGGATGGCACGTTGTCCATCGATGACGCCAAGCTGGATGCCGCGCTGGCCAGCAACTTCGACGGCGTGGCGCGCTTGTTCGGCACGCCCGAGACCGGCGTGGCCGCGAAATTGTACGGCCAGATCGAAGATCGCCTGGCCGACGGCGCGGCCATCGATACGCGTAACAAGACCCTGCAGGCCGAGCAGCGCGCGCTGACGAAGAAGAAGGACGATATCGACATCCGCATGCAGATCGTGCAGCAGACGTATCTGAAGCAGTTCACTCGGCTGGATACGCTGCTGTCGAGCTTGTCGGCGACCTCCGCGTACCTCTCGCAGCAGATCGATTCGCTGCCGAGCTGGTCGCGCGATTGAACTTAAAGCGTTGCAAGACTGAGGTTCGGCGCCTCAAGTAACGAGCCAGGACGCCGTTATCCACTTCAAGGATTGATGGAGCATTTGAGCATGCTGGGTTACGCAAAATCGTCGAATCTCGCCGCCTATCAGAGCGCAGCTGCGCACGGTGGGGTGGCGGCTTCGGACCCGCATCGCCTGATCGTGATGTTGCTGGATGGCGCGATCGAGCGCATCGCCACCGCGCGTGGCTGCATGCAGCGGAACGAGACCGCCGAGAAGGCTCGGCTGATCAATCGCGCCATGTCTATCATCGGTGAGCTGCGCAATAGTCTCGATTTGCGCAATGGCGGACAGATCGCCGCCAACCTCGCCGAGCTGTACGATTACATGTGCCGCCGCCTGCTGCTCGCCACCACCGAAAACAAGGTGGAGATGCTCGACGAAGTCAGCACGCTGCTGCACGAGATCCGCAGCGCCTGGCTGGCGATTGCTCCGGAGGGCCGCAGCAGATGAGCTCGATCATTGCCGACGGCGTACTGGCCGCCACCCACAAGCTCGTCCAGCAGGCCATGACTGGCCAATGGCAGGACGTGCCGAAGACGGTGCAGGAGCGCCGTGAGCTGCTCAACAACCTGTCGGCGTCCGCGTCGCCGCAGGATCGTCAGTGGCTGGGCGCGCTCCAGCAGGCGATGGCGGAATCCGACGCGGCCGTGGCGAAGATCGCTCCGGCGAACGTATTGAGTCATTTCGACACAACGGCACAGACACAAGGAACGGTCGCGAACGGCGTGGTCGACACGCCCGACTCGGCTGCGGTGGACAGCATGATGGAGCTGCTCAGACAGAGCAGATAGCTGCTATGTATGAAGGATTAGACACGGTCATTCTGTACGAAGAGCTCGCCTACGAGGACGTGCTGCCGGTCGCCTGGAGGCCGCTGCCCGAGCCCTTCGATCCTGCCATCGTCGGCAGCTTCGCCGACCGCAACCTGCGCGTGCTGCAGGCGGTCGCGGCGCTCGACGAGCACGGCCAGATCGAGAAGCCCGATGAGAACGCGCCCCACGCCGCGGACATCATGCGGCTGGAAATGAAAATGAACCTGCTGCTGGACATGGTCGGCGCGCTGCTCATCGCCAGCCGTCCGCGTCCCAAGCCCGCAGCGGTGCGCTTCAACGCGCTCGGCGGAGTGTTCCAAGGATCATCGCCGTTCCCGCCGCTGGGCAACCAGGGCGTGCTCGAGGTCTATCTGCGGGATTGCGTCGCCGATCCGTTGCGCCTGTTCGGGCGCATTGCTTCGGTAAGCCCTGACGGTAAGGTCAAGGTGCGCTTCGTGCCGCCCGGCGAGAACATTTCGGACCTGCTCGAGAAGCTCGCGTTTCGCAAGCATCGCCGGCAGGTCGCCGGCGTGCGCCAACCGAAGAAGTAACACGAACCAGGCTGCGCGCCTGTTGAGTCTGCAAGTGTTGTCGCAGGCAACGAGTGTGATGCGCTTCGCACCCGATTTGCGCGCGCCAATTGTTCGACGCAGTTCCGGTACTGCTTAGCCGCGATGAAAGTGCGCGCCAGTGCGCATTTTCTTGCGGTCTGCACCGTGCTTTACTCAGCTCTCCCCTGAGCCGCGCGCCAAATTTCTGGCAGCAGTTCACGCACGCAAGGCGTTCAGGGTTAGCCTGATAGAGCCATTCCTTCCCAGGCACAGAATGCCTGTCAGGCATACAAAGACTGACGCGCTTGAGCGCGAGGCGTAGGAATGAAGTTGAACGACACCCAGGCGAGAAGCCTGACCATCCAGCAAGCCGTCGTGTACGACAGCGATCCTGGACGGGCAGAAAAAGTCGCGGAAGTTTTACGTGAACTGAGTCTCGAACCGCTGTTGATCGATCACTGCGCGTTGATGCGCGCCGTGATCCAGACTCCGAACAATCCGCCTGCGCTGCTGGTCGGCGATGTCGCCGACTGCGACTGGGTCGAGCTGGGCGCCGCCTTGCGCGAACAACTGAGCGACATCCCGGTAGTGGCCTACGGCTCGTCGACGGTCGCCGATCAATTGATCGCCCATGTGGGCGCGCCGCGTGTGCGCCGTCTCACATTTCCGTTCAAGCCCACGGTGCTCGGCACCGCGTTGCGCATGCCTGCACAAGCTACACAGGTCGAGGTGGGCGAGGTTGCCATGCCCACCGGCAGCTCGGCCGCGATTCGCGATGTCACCCGTCTCATCCGCCAGGTCGCCGCTCATGACTCCAGCGTGCTGATCCTGGGCGAGTCGGGCACCGGTAAGGAGCTCGCTGCTCGTGCCGTCCATGAGGCGAGCCCGCGTCGCCAACGTCCGTTCGTCGCCATCAACTGCGGCGCCATCCCCGCAGAGCTGCTGGAGAGCGAACTGTTCGGGCACGAGAAGGGCTCCTTCACCGGCGCCATTGCGGCCCGCAAGGGTCGCTTCGAGATCGCCGAGGGCGGCACGTTGTTCCTCGACGAGATCGGCGACATGAGCCTGCCCATGCAAGTGAAACTGTTGCGGGTCCTGCAGGAGCGGGTATTCGAGCGCGTCGGCAATCACACGCCGATCCGCTGCAACGTCCGCATCATCGCCGCGACTCACCGCAATCTCGAGGAGTCGATTGCGAAGGGTACGTTCCGCGAGGACTTGTTCTATCGGTTGAACGTGTTCCCCATCGAAATGCCGGCGCTCCGGACTCGCATCGAAGATCTGACGATGCTGGTGCGGGACTTCTCCGAGCGCAACGTCGCCGAAGGGCGCAGCCGTGTAGAACTGACCGCGCGGGCACTGAAAGTGCTGAGCCACTATCCGTGGCCCGGCAATGTGCGCGAGCTGGGTAATCTGATCGAGCGTCTTTCGATCCTGTGTCCGAACCGCCTGGTCGACGTGGCCGATCTGCCGCTGAAGTACCGTCCGGCGGATCTGCTGGCCGAGCTGGATCTCAGCGCCGACCTGCAATTGCCGGTCGAGACGCTGGAGTCCGAGCTGGAAGCCGAAGAAGCAATGGATGAAGACCGTGAAGTCATGTCCATGCTCGCCAGTGAGCCGGCCGAATCCGCGGTCGTGCAGCTGCCGCCGGAGGGCATCGATCTGCGCGATCACCTGTTTACCATCGAGCGCGATCTCATCCAGCAGGCGCTGAGCCGCGCCGGCGGCACCGTCGCTCATGCGGCCCGCCTGCTCAAACTGCGTCGTACTACGCTGGTCGAGAAGCTCCGCAAATTCCACATGCTCAACGAGGCGGCCGCGTCGGAACTTTGACGGACGCGGCGCGCGTCCCGCTCGCCCTGAACGCCTCCCTCAGCACAACCCTGACTTCGATGGCCGCGATTGCCGCGGCAAACCTTTGCCGGTGTGATGGGCTCCACAGGATTCACCGGCAAAACCTCTCCGCTGCGGCACTGGAACAGAACTTGCTCCCTTTGGGGTGGCAACCAGAGATCCGTACGAATGAGCGCAGTGTCACAAACAGAGTTCGACGACGTGAGCACCGAGCCGGCCGTCAATGACGACGCCGTAGAGACGGTGGAGTCACGCGCGGCGCTCTCGTCATCGGATGACATGGTCGCGATCGCCGACACGTCGCGGCGCCTGGCGGACCTCGCGCGTCGCGTCGCGGCCAGCGACTGCACGGTGCTCATTGCTGGCGAATCGGGCACCGGCAAGGAAGTGCTGGCGCGTTTCATCCATCGTCATTCGCCTCGCGCCAGCAAAGCCTTCGTGGCGGTGAACTGCGCGGCGATTCCGGAAAACATGCTCGAAGCCATTCTGTTCGGCTACGAGAAAGGCTCGTTCACGGGCGCGCACGCCAGCCACGCCGGCAAGTTCGAGCAGGCGCAAGGCGGCACGCTGCTGCTGGATGAAGTGACCGAGATGCCGCTGGGCTTGCAGGCCAAGCTGCTGCGCGTTCTGCAGGAACGTGAAGTGGAGCGCCTCGGCGGTCGTTCGTCCATTGCTCTGGACGTGCGCGTGCTCGCGACCACGAACCGCAACCTGCGCGCCGAAGTCGCCGCCGGTCGGTTTCGTGAAGACCTCTACTATCGTTTGAATGTGTTTCCTCTGCAGACCTCGCCGCTGCGTGAGCGTCGCGATGACGTGTTGCCGCTCGCGATGCGTTTGTTGACGGCTCGCTGCCGCGCTGGCGAACGGATTCCGGCACTGAGCGCCGATGCCGCTCACATGTTGTTGCTGTATCCCTGGCCGGGCAATGTCCGCGAGCTGGACAACGTCATGCAGCGTGCACTGATTCTCGCCAACAGCTCGGTGATCCAGCCGGAGCACATCCATCTCGAGATCGAAGGTCTGGATGCGCTGCCGGCTGCCCTGGCCGCAGCTAGCCAGACGGTTCGTGATTTCGTGGCCGCGCCTCAGCGTCCGGCCGCTCAAGAAATATCGCGCAGGAACGGCACCGCGGAGGGCGGCTTGTCCGACTCGCTGTCCAGCGCCGAGCGCGACTTGATTCTGGACGCCTTGCGTTCGGACAACGGCAATCGCCAGGCCGCCGCCAAGCGCCTGGGCATCAGCCCGCGCACGCTGCGTTACAAATTGCAGCGCCTGCGTGAAGCGGGCTTCGTGGTTCCTGCTGCCTGATCTGGCTGGAGTAAACGCACATGTCTTCATTACAGATCGACGCCGTGCTCTCGCAGATCCGCGCCATGCAGTCGCAGATCAAGGGTGTCGGCGGCGGCGTCGGCGCTCCGCAGAACGATGTCGCCAAAGTGGCGGGTGTGGAAAGCGCGGTGCAAGCGCCGACCAGCTCGTTCGCGAATGTGTTGAAACAAGGACTGGATTCGGTCAGCCAGACCCAGGCTCGCGCCTCGGACCTGGCGACCAAGTTCGAGCAGGGCGTGCCCGGCATCGAGCTGCCGCAAGTGATGTTGGAAATGCAGAAGGCCAGTGTTTCCTTCCGCGCGGTCACCGAAGTGCGCAATCGCTTCGTGAGTGCGTATCAGGAAATCATGAACATGCCGATTTAATGGCGAGCGACTGGTAACCAATGATTATGGGTTTCGATGGAATCGTTCGGGGTGAAGGATGAGCGCTGAAGCAGCAGCATTGCCGTCGCCTGCGCAGCAGATGGCGGGTATGCCGGAATCGTCGATGCCGGCGCAGCCGCCGCGTCCGACGCTCATTCCGCCCGGCCTCAAGCCGCTCGCGTTGCTCATCGGCATCGCGGCCGCGGTGGCTGCCGGCGTTGGCATCGTGTTGTGGTCGAAAGAGCCGACCTACAGCCTGTTGTACGGCAACCTCGGCCAGCAGGACGCCGCGCAGATCGCGCAGGCGCTCGATACAAACGGCATTCCCTATAAGCTCGAAGGCACCGGCGCCATCACCGTGCCCGCCGATCGCGTGCACGACGCTCGCTTGAAACTCGCCGGCCAGGGCTTGCCCGAAGGCGATGGCGGTTTCTCCGTCATGTCGAAGGACCCGGGCTTCGGCGTCAGTCAGTTCATGGAAGGCGCGCGTTATCAGCACGCGTTGGAAACGGAGCTGGCTCGCACGATCACCAACTTGCAGGCCGTCGAGGGTGCGCGTGTGCACCTCGCATTGCCGCGTCAGTCTGCTTTCGTTCGCGATCGTCGCAAACCGAGCGCCTCGGTGTTCCTGCAGATGAAGCCCGGCCGTCGTCTCGAATCCGAGCAGGTCACAGCGATCGTCAACCTGGTCGCGTCCAGCATTCCTGAGCTCGAGTCGCAGCAGGTCACGGTCGTCGATCAGCAGGGCCGTTTGTTGTCGTCGCCCGAAGGGACCAATACCGAAGTAGCCGAGCGCGAGAAGCAGATGGAAATCGCGCGCGAGCTCGAAGATCGTTACACGCAGCGGGTCCAACAGTTGCTGACGCCGCTGGTCGGCACCGATCGCGTCCGTGCACAGGTCGTTGCCGATGTCGAAATGTCGACGACCGAAGAAGCTCGTGAGCAGTATCGTCCCGACAGCCAGATCGTTCGCAGCGAGCAGCTGGCCGAAGAAACCAGCCGCAACGGATCCGGTCCGCAGGGCGTGCCGGGTGCGTTGACGAATCAGCCGCCGCAGCCGGGCACCGCGCTGCCGCCGGGTGCGAACGCCACGCCGGCTCCCGCCAACGGCGCGCCCGCGAATGCGAACGGCGCCGCTGGTGTCGCGCCGCCGGACAACACGTCCAAGCAGCAGACTCGCAACTACGAAATCGATCGCACGGTCGCGTACACCAAGTTGCCGGCGGGCCGTTTGAAACGCCTCACCGTAGCGGTGTTGGTGGACAACCTGCGCTCGACTGCCGAAGACGGCAAAGTGACCGAAACGGCGCTCTCGCCGGAGCAGCTCGAGAACATGACGAAGCTGGTGAAGGACGCGATCGGCTTCAACGAGCAGCGTGGCGACAGTGTCAGCGTCGTGAATCAATCGTTCCGCGGCGAGACCAAGCCGGAGGACATCGTGGCGGACAAGATTCCTCTGTGGGAACAGCCGCTGATGCGTGACGTGGCGAAGCTGCTGGTGGGCTTGATTGCGTTGCTGGTGCTGGTGTTCAGCGTGCTGCGCCCGATGCTTCGCAGCCTGCTCGGCGTGCCGCCGAAGGCGGACAAGAAGGGTAAGGACAAGGATGGCAAACAGGGTCAGATTCAACAGGTGACGCCAATGTCGATGGCCGCCGTGGCCGGCCCCGCGCTTGCGGCCGCAGCGGATGGCAGCGTCGCGGCGCCGCTCGATTATGACGGTCAGATCGCGGCAGCCCGCGCTCTGGTGACGCAGGATCCGGCGCGTGTGGCGCAGTTGGTGAAGACGTGGGTCGGCGACGATGAGTAAGGAAAAGGCAGAGAGCAAGCGGAATGGCACCGAGCGTGCAGCCATCCTGTTGCTGTCGCTCGGCGAGGCCGAAGCGACGGAAATCATGAAGCACATGGGCGCCAAGGACGTGCAACGTATCGGCGCCGCCATGACTCAGCTGCAGAACATCTCGCGCGCCGAAGTTCAGAACGTGCTCTCCGAGTTCACCAGCGAGCTCGAGGAGAAAACCGCACTGGGCATTGGCGTCGACGATTATCTGCGCAAGGTGCTGATCGGTGCGCTCGGCGAGGACAAAGCCGGCGGCGTGATCGATCGCATTCTGTTCGGCCGCTCCAGCAAGGGTTTGGAAGCGCTCAAGTGGATGGACGCGCGCGCCGTTGCCGAGCTGATCCGTCAGGAACATCCGCAGATCATTTCCATCGTGCTCGCGTATCTCGACGCCGATCAGTCGGCGGAGATCCTGTCGCAGTTCCCGGATTGGCTGCGCGCCGACGTGATCATGCGCATCGCGACGCTGGATGGCATTCAGCCCACCGCGCTGCACGAGCTCGACGAAGTGATCGAGAAGCAGTTCGCCGGCAAGACCGGCGCGCTCAAGACCTCCATCATCGGCGGCATCAAAACCGCGGCGCAGATCATGAACTTCCTGGATTCGAGCCAGGAGAGCGTGCTGATCGAGAACATCCGCAAGGTGGACGACACGCTCGGCGGCAAGATCCAGGATCTGATGTTCGTGTTCGGCGACCTGGTCGAAATCGACGATCGCGGCATGCAGGAAGTGCTGCGCGCCGTGCCGGGCGAGAAGCTGCTGCTCGCCATGAAAGGCGCGGACGACGAGCTCAAGGCGAAGATCTTCAAGAACATGTCGCAGCGTGCGGCTGAAATGCTCAAGGACGATCTCGAGTCGCGCGGTCCGGTGCGCCTGTCCGAAGTGGAAGCCGCGCAGAAAGAGATCCTGCTGCAGGTTCGCAAGATGGCCGAGGCTGGCACCATCCAGCTCGGCGGCAAGGGTGAAGAGTTCGTATGACGAATCCGTCGCGCTACGAATTGCCGAGCATCAGCAGCATGCAGGCGGCCGTGCAGGGGCGTCGCCCCGGCAAGACCGTGCAGGAGCTGGAAGATCTCGAGCAGCGTACGTACGAAGAAGCGTTTGCCAAGGGCCAAGCGGAAGGTCGTGCCCAGGGCCTGGCTGCGGCCGAGCGCGAGATGCGTCCGCAAATCGAACAGCTGCAGGCGCGCGTGCAGCGGCTCGACACCATCATCAACTCATTGGCGCGTCCGCTCGATGAGCTCGATCCGGAAGTCGAGGATCAGCTGTTGCAGCTCGCGCTGACGATCGGCCGTCATCTGGTGCGTCGTGAGTTGCGCATCGATCCGAGTCAGGTGATCGCGATCATTCGAGAGACCGTGGCGCTATTGCCTGCGTCAGCGCGCGATGTACGCGTTCATTTGCATCCCGAAGACGCCGCTGTCGTTCGTGAAAAACTCGCTGCCCCAGTTGGCGAGCGCGCCTGGACGATCGCCGAGGATCCCGTCATGGGACGAGGCGGGTGTCGCGTGACCACGGAGACTGCGCACATCGACGCACGTTTGGATACGCGCATTGGCAGCGTCATCAGCGCGCTGTTGGGCGATGAGCGCGTAACGGCGATTCGCGGTGGCGAAGAACAACCCGCTGAAGCTGGCACGTCGGCGGACATGTTCGATGGCAACGGCTCGGGCACGGGTGCGGCATGAGCAATCCGGCCTCCACTGGGATTGCTTTCGGCGCGCTTCCGGGATCGCAGGGCTTGCAACTCAAGCGCGGCGCGAACTGGGCCAAGCAGCTCCAGCGTGCATCTAGGCTCGTCGATCGATTGGAGCCGCCGCCGGTTGAGGGCGTGCTCACACGCATGATCGGTCTTACGCTCGAAGCCGCTGGCTGCCAGGCTGCGATCGGCGATCGTTGCGACGTGTTGGGAACGAACGGTCACAGCGTCGAAGCCGAGGTTGTCGGCTTCTCGGGCGATCGTTTGTATCTCATGCCCACCGGCGACATTCATGGTCTCAAGCCGAATGCACGTGTTGTCCCTCGCACCGGCGCGGGCACGGCGATTGTCGGTCCGCAGCTCATGGGTCGCATCATCGACGGCGCAGGCAATGCGCTCGATGGCCTCGGGCCGCTGAACTGCGAAGATCGTATTCGCATGGTCGGTGCGCCGATCAATCCGCTGATGCGCAAGCCGATCGAGGAACCGCTCGATGTCGGCGTGCGCGCCATCAACACGTTGCTCACAGTGGGTCGGGGGCAGCGTATCGGTTTGTTTGCAGGCTCCGGCGTCGGTAAAAGCGTGCTACTCGGCATGATGGCTCGCTACACGACCGCAGATGTGATCGTCGTCGGTCTGATCGGCGAGCGTGGTCGCGAAGTGAAGGAATTCGTCGAGCGCATTCTGGGCCCTGAAGGCCTGGCTCGCTCGATCGTCGTTGCCTCGCCGGCGGACAATACGCCGCTGATGCGCTTGCACGGCGCGTGGCGCGCGACTGCCATCGCCGAATACTTCCGCGATCAAGGCAAGAACGTGCTGCTGATCATGGACTCGCTGACTCGTTTCGCCCAGGCGCAACGTGAGATCGGTCTCGCCATCGGTGAAGCTCCGGCGACCAAAGGTTATCCACCGTCGGTGTTCGCCAAGCTGCCGCAGCTCGTCGAGCGCGCAGGCAATGGCGACAGCGGCTCGGGTTCGATCACGGCGTTCTACACAGTGTTGAGCGAAGGTGACGATCAGCAGGACCCCATTGCTGACTCGGCACGCGCGATTCTCGACGGTCACATCGTGCTGACGCGTCGTTACGCCGAAGCCGGTCACTATCCCGCCATCGACATCGAAGCGTCCATCAGCCGCGTGATGCACGAGATCGTGCCGCACGAACACTCGACGATGGCGCGTCAGTTCAAGCAGGCGTTGTCGACGTTCCAGCAGAACCGGGACCTGATCGCGATCGGTGCATATAACAAGGGCAGCGATCCACGCATCGACGCCGCCATCGCCGCGTGGCCGGCCATGCAGAAGTTTCTGCAGCAGAACGTCCACGAGTCGGTCGACTACCGCACCAGCCTGGCGCAGTTGCAGGCGCTGGTGGGCGGTTGATCCAGATGAAGCGAGCGAAACGACTCGAGCCCGTTCAGCACATCGTCGACGAGGCGCAGAAGCGTCTCGCGATGAGCGTTGCTGCGTTCGAAAAGCGCCTGCTGGACGGCGAGAAGAAGCTCGAAGAGCTGGTCCGCTACAAGGCCGAGTACGAGCACGGCTTTCAACAGCGCGCTGCAGGCGGCATCGGCGTGATGGAAATGCGGGACTATCAAGCCTTTCTCGCAAGATTGGCTGAGGCCATCAAGCAGCAGCAGACGCTTGTGAACCGCGCCCGTGCCGAGCATGAAGCCGAGCGCGTAAAGTGGCAGGAAGCCTTGAAACGTTCAAAAGCGCTGGGCCATGTGGTCGAGCGCTGGCAGGCCGAAGAGCGCCATGTGACCGAACGACGCGAGCAGCGCGAAAGCGATGAGCGCGCCCAGCGAAAGATTCCCAGACCCTGATCATGACGCCCACTGTTCCTTCCGCAGGTACTCCCATGTCAGTCGCCAGCACTGCCACGCCCGGCGCCGCTGCTCCAGCCACTTCGTCGTCGACTGCGCCGTCCGGCGTGTCGGTGGATTTCATGTCGATGCTCGGTCAGCTTGCCGGCGCGGTCGCGCCGACACCCGCTTCGACGGCCATGCAAACGGCTCCGGCCCTGCCCGCAACTGAAGACACCGAAGAGCTGGACGGCGATGCCGAGTCCGCCGACATGCTCGGCATGATGCCGATGTCGTTGCCTGTGATGCCGACGGAAGTTAAGGCTGATGGCAATGCGCAGGCGGCGACGCTGCTTGGTGTAGCTGCAGCGGGCATGACAAAGGGTAAAGATGCGGTCGCTCCGGAAGCGCAGTTGCTCAGCGACTTGATTCAGCCGGAACAGGCTTCGGCGCAGGGAAAGTTCGAGATTCCGCAACTGCCGGAGAACGACAGCGTGTCGCCGTTGCGCCAGGCCGAATCGGCACACGCTCGCCCCGTCAATGTTCCTGTCGGCAGTTCGCAGTGGGCTGACGAAATCGGCTCGCGGATGACCATGATGGTGGAGCAGGGCAAGCACACGGCGTCGCTGCGTTTGTCGCCCGAACATCTCGGCCCGCTCGAAGTTCGCATCACCATGAATGGCGACCAGGCGTCGGTGCAGTTCGGCGCCGCGCACGTCGATACCCGCAACGCCATCGAAAACGCGCTGCCACGCTTGCGTGAAATGTTCGCGTCGCAAGGTTTGTCGCTGGCCGATGCCAACGTGTCTCGCGAGCCGCCCCGTCAGCAGCAGAATCCGACGCCGCAATCTTCTTCTTCTTCTTCGTCCGGCTTCGGCAGCGAGGACGGTTCGACTGCGGTGGCAGCCGCTCAGGTTCGTCTGGGACTGCTCGACGCGTACGCCTAGCTCATCCTTTCTTTCGCAGCCCGTCGTACATAGAAAATACCCACGGTCGCAAGGCAAGCAGTAATCCCATACTGCGCTTGTCCTTATCGGGCAACCCGGCATCGAGCGCGGCGAGCTCAGCGAAATCTCGCGCGAGCATCTCGGCCTTGCGCGTCAGGATCTTTGCCGACGCTTCGGACAACTCGGCCGAGGCAAAACTGATCGACTCGTGGCGGCCGGTGAAATCGGCCTGCAGGAATTCTGTCTTCACCTGTTGCTCATATAGCCGTCGCACCGGCCCGTTGCTGCGCCAGGAGATCACATTCGAAGTGCGCAGCCGGACTTTCAGCTTGGGCTGCAGCTCGATCAGCTTCGCTGCGTCGAGCTTGACCAGCAGACGACGCAGTTCGCGCTCCGGCAGGTCGAGCTCGCTCGCGATCGCCGGCGGCTCGTGTCCATTGAGCAGCAGATGAAAGCAGGCGAGCAGGCGTGAATCGGAGGCTAGCGTTTCTTCCTGCTCGATCGTGAGCTGTTGTCCGCCGGCAGTGGTTTGTTGAGCCGCCATTCTGGCGACTTCCACGATGCTCAGTCCCAACGCCGTGCAGATCTGCTCGAGCCGCGCGAGCGAGAAGGTCTCCTCGGCGAAAATGCGTTTGATCGAGGCTTCGCTCAGGCCGACGGTTGCCGCCAGGTCTCGATAGGTCGTGCCTCGCGCCTTCAGGCTGCGCTTCAACACGGCAACGATCTGCGCGCACTCGCTCATTGGATGCGGTCCCAGTCTGGTCGGATGAGTCCCAGAGTATTGGATTTCGCAACTTCTGCAAGGCCGGTTGCGAATTCTGGGGAGGGGCCGGCAGGCTCGCCTGACCGACCTACGGCAATGAAGGAACGATTATGAGCGCGCTGGCAACGTTCGAGTCCAGGGAAGAACACCGCGAGGTTTGCAACGACAAGCACTCCCACCTCAATTCGACGAGGGTGCTTGGGCGAATTGCACCGAGGTCGGTCGATGATGTGGTGCATGCGGTGCGGCGGACCGAGCTGCGTGGTCAGAGCCTGAGCGTCGCCGGATCGTGTCATGCGATGGGTGGCCAGCAGTTTGCGACCGATGCATGGCTGCTGGATATGCGCTCGATGGACAAGGTGCTCGGCTTCGATCGCGAGCGAGGAATCATTCACGCGCAGGCTGGGATCACCTGGCCGGACTTGATACGACACTACGTGATTGCGCAGCGTGATGGAGCGAGCGCGTGGGGCATCCGCCAGAAACAAACTGGCGCGGATCGTTTGACGCTGGGCGGCGCCGTGGCGGCCAACATTCACGGGCGAGGGCTGGCTTACTCGCCATTCGTCAAGGACATCGAAGCTGTCGAAGTGGTGTTGGCCGACGGCTCGGTCGTCGAGTGCAGTCGTGCCCGAAACCATGATCTGTTTCGGCTGGTGGTCGGTGGCTATGGGCTTTTCGGAGTCGTCACGTCAGTGAAGCTGCGCCTGGCGCCGCGGCAGAAAGTGGAGCGCGTCGTGGAGCTCGCGCGGGTGGAACAAATCATCGAGCGCTTTCAGGAGCGGATCGATAGCGGCTATCTTTACGGCGACTTCCAGTTCTCGAGTGCACCGGAGGATCGCGGGTTCCTGTCTCGCGGCGTCTTCTCCTGCTATCGGCCGGTGGCTGCCGACACGCCGATTCCGTCCGGTCAGATTCGCTTGTCGCCGGCGGACTGGCGTCGCCTGCTGTATCTCGCCCATCGCAACAAGCTGCAGGCGTTCAACGAGTTTGCGGACTTCTATCTGCAATCTTCCGGGCAGATCTACTGGAGCGACACGCATCAGTTGAGCGTGTACCTGGACGACTATCACGGCAAGCTCGACGAGGCGCTGCAGCCGCAGGTCGCCGGATCGGAAATGATCACGGAGCTGTATGTGCCTCGCGGGCGGCTGGCTGCCTTCATGCAGGATGTGCGCAAGGATTTCCTCCGACATCGGGTCGACTTCATCTACGGCACGGTGCGACTGATCGAGCCGGACACAGAAACGTTCATGGCCTGGGCTCGCGAGCGCTTCGCGTGCGTCATTTTCAACCTCCATGTGGATCACGATGCTCGTGGCCTGGCCACTTCGGCCGACGCCTTTCGCCGATTGATCGATATCGCCATCAATCACGGCGGCAGCTACTTCCTCACCTATCATCGGCACGCCTCGGTCGCCCAGCTTCGTAGCTGCTATCCGATGTTCGAACAATTCCTGGCGTCCAAGAGAAGTCTGGATCCGCAGGAAGTATTTCAAAGCGATTGGTATCGGCACTACCGCGACGAGCTCGCAAGGACGCCATGAACAGCCTGCACGCGTTGGAATCGAATCGTGGCCGAGTAATAGTGCTGTGGGCCTGTACGTTCCTGTTCTGGTTGCGCGTCGTGGGGCAACTGGAAGTGCTGCTCGCCGCTCCGTCCTGGTTGCCACCGATGAGCGACTGGTATTCAGGGCTGATTCCGTATCCGCTACTGGTCCCAGTGCAGATCGCGATCTTGATGCTCATGTCCGCCTTGGCGATGCGCGAGATGCAGGCGGGGCGTCGCGCGTCGAGCGATTCCAGCCACGGGATGCCGTGGGTGCGTAGGTTTGCTGTCGCTTACTTTGTCGTGATGGTATTGCGACTGGTGTTTCAGTTCGCGCGAGGCGCGGACAACCTGACCGATGCCGGAGGCATTCCGGTTGCGTTCCACTGGGTGCTGGCGCTATTCCTGCTGGTGCTCGCCAGACCGTCGTCGGTTAGCATGGATGTCCGTGCCAAGGGGGAGCCCGCGTGAAGATCGAGTTCTGGTTCGAATTTGCCAGCACCTATTCCTATCCGGCGGCGATGCGCATCGGTGCGCTCGCGGCCAGCCGAGGTGTGCAAGTGGTATGGCGCCCGTTCCTGTTGGGACCGATTTTCAACCGGCAGGGTTGGAACGACTCACCGTTCAACATCTATCCGGCGAAGGGTCGATACATGTGGCGCGACATGGAACGAATCTGTGAGCGTCAGGATATTCCCTTGCGCAAACCGACGGTGTTCCCGCGCAATGGTTTGCTGCCGGCGCGGGTGGTGTGTTCGCATGCACAGCAAGCGTGGGTGCCGGACTTCGTTCGTGCCGTCTATCGGGCGAACTTTGTAGATGATGCGGACATCTCCAGTCCGGCCGTCGTGGAGCAATGCTTGACTGCGCTCGGTCAGGACGCCGCGGCGATTCTCGCGACGTCGCAAACGCCGACGGCCAAGGACACGCTCAAGGCTCAGACTGCGGAAGCGATGGAGCGAGGCATCTTTGGCGCGCCGTCGTTCGTCGTGGGAGACGAACTGTTCTGGGGCAATGACCGGCTCGAAGATGCCCTCGCGTGGGCGCAGCGGTGAACCGCATTTCGAGCGGCTTTTACCAGGGTCTTGCGCCGATTTAAATTGTCAGACAATATAAATCCCGTCGGCCGACACGGATCAGTCACTCATCCAACGGGAGATTCCAATGATGGAACTGCACGGCCGGATACCTTTACCCCGCCTTCTGGCGGTCATCCTGTTCTTCCTCAGCTCGTTACTGCTGTTCAACCAATCGGCCCATGCGCAGGTCGCGCCGAGTCACGACCCCTCGCGCATGATCCGCAACGTCGACGGGCGCTATTGGATATTTACGACCGGCGACGGTGTCTGGGCGATGTCCTCGAGCAACGCGAACTTCACCGACTGGCGCGTCGAGAACCCGGTTTTTCCAGTGGGTACGTGGCCCAGCTGGATCAACAATTACGTGTCGGGATTCAACGGCTTCTTCTGGGCGCCGGATGTCATCAACGTCAACGGTCAGTATCGGCTTTACTACTCCTGTGCAGGGCAGGGCGCGCCCGCCGCGATAGGACTGGCGACGGCGACGAATCTGGCCGGCCCGTGGACCGATCAGGGGCTGGTCGTTGCCGGCAACAACGCCATCGATCCGGCGCCGCTGGTCGACGGCAGCAATCATTGGCTGACGTGGGGTAACTGGCAGACCGGCATCGACCTGCTGCAGTTGAATCCGTCGAACGGCAAGGCGCTCAACTCCAGTCGCTGGGATCTCGTGCCCGGCCAGGTGGAAGCGCCGTACCTGCACAAGAACGGCAGTTATTACTACCTGTTCTTCCAGCGCGGCCTGTGTTGTAACGGCGTGAACAGCACGTACTACACAGTCGTCGGTCGCTCGACCAGCATCACCGGCCCGTATCTCGACAAGGCCGGCGCGAGCGTGCTGAACGGCGGCGGCAGCATATTCCTTCCCAATCGCGATGGAAGATACATCGGGCCGGGGCACGTAGGCGTCGGCGAAGGCAAGCTCACTTATCACTTCTACGACGGCAACGATAACGGCGCGGCGAAGCTGAGAATCACCACGATGAGCTTCAGCAATGGCTGGCCGGTCGCTGCAGGCGTAAACCTGCCATCGCAGGGCGGAACGCTCGCCAATGGCACGTATCGAATTCGCAATCGAGCCACTGGCAAATATCTGGACAACCTCGGCGCGACGGCCGATGGCGCCGACGTAGCGCAGTGGGCGTCCAGCAACAGCGCGAACCAGCGTTGGATACTCACGACTTCCGGTGGCTATTCGAAATTGCGAGCAGTGACCGGCGGCAAATATCTGGACAGCGTCGGTCGCACAGCCGATGGCTCAGCGGTCGGGCAGTGGGCCGACAGTCCCAGCTTCAATCAGCAGTGGACGCTCGTCGCCGTGGACTCCTACTACAAGATCGTCAACCGTTCCAACGGCAAGGCCATAGACACCGGCGGCCAGACGGGCGACGGCGCCGTCATGCAGTTCTGGTACGACAACATCAGTTTCAACCAGCAGTGGGCGTTCGAATACGTCAGCTCGGCGACGAGCCCGTAGCGCTCACTTGCCGGGCATGGCCGGGCTCGTCCCGGCCATGCTCGCGGCGTGCTCTCTCGTGCGAGTGTCGCGAGTCAACACTTCGGCAGCGGCCGCGCGAAGCTCGTCTGCGGGTACATCGGACAGATCCTCTTGTGCGGGCGCCGAGCCATTTGCGGACAGGTACGCCTGCAGATCGCGTAGCACTCGCTTGTTCGCGAACAGGTGCGGCACTTGCTCGTCGTCGCCCTGGTCCCGATTGAACTTACCGAGCAGAAATCGCAGGGAGTCCCTCGACGTCCACAGCTCGGTAAGCTTCGCGCGATATTCCAATTCCCACGCGGCCAGGCTGGGGAACTGCTGAAGATCGGCGAAATGCTGAGTTTCGTGGCCGAGCAGGCTGGCACGGAAGGCTTCGCTATCCAGGCCCTGCGGGAATGCGGGGCCGACGGCGTACAGGCGCTCATCGGTGGCCCAGCCACCGTTCGAGCTACGCTCGCAGCGTGCAAACGAGCTCCAACCGCGCGTGACGAAGTCATTCAACACTTCGAGTTGCACCGGATAGCTGCGCTCGGGCAGCCGCACCTCGCGCACGGAGGAATCCTGTTTGCGCCAGACCATCAGTTCCCGCAGTGGCGGAGTGTTTCCCAACTGCGAGTAATATCCTCGTGCGCGCAACTCGCGGGCCACTCGCTCATCCAGCGCGTCCCAGTCGGTGATCACATCCGGCTCGCCCAGCAGATTGCTGAGGCCGCGCTGGAGTTCGCCGCTGTGGCGGTCACGCGTGGCAGGGAACATCAATGCATGCCACCAGTACGTTTGATACAACCCCAGCACATCACTGAGGAACGGATCGCCCACCTCCGGTCGCGGCGGCGGCGTGGCGTCAGGGCCGAATCGCTGCAGCATGCAGCGTCGATAAACAACGTCTTTGCCAGCGAAGCTACTCCTCGCCGCCGATTGCAGCGCCGCGGCTGCGAGCCTGGCATTTCCCTGCAGCGCGGCCTTCATGGACCGGGCGATCGCCTGTTCGCCGACGGCACTGGTGAAGTCGCCATTTTCGCCGGCGGCGCTGCTCGTAATGCTCAGCAATCCGCAAACGAATAGAATTACGCCAGCCGCGGCCGGCCTGAAATCCTGAAACATCGCGCCCTCGATGCCAGTTGCCCTGTCTGTCGGCTTGGACGCGAGCGATGGGGCACAGGGTTACAGCCGTGATTCAATGAGCAACTGCTGCTATATGCTTTTGACGAGGTGACAAATTGAACCAGATCCTGCTGGTCGCGATCGGCGGCGCCATCGGTTCGGTGGCGCGTTTCAAGCTGTCGGGGTGGGTGTTGCACCAGAGCCCGAACTGGCGCTTTCCCAGCGGCACGTTCGCGGTCAACGTCATTGGCTGCTTGATCGCCGGGCTGCTGGCAGGCTTGGCCGTGAAGCAGGATTTGTTCACGCCGGAGGCGCGAGTCTTCCTGTTCACCGGCTTCCTGGGCGGGTTCACGACGTTCTCGGCGTTCGGCCTGGAGACGTTGTTGTTGTTCAAGCGCGGCGAGCCGGGCGTGGCGATCGCCAACGCGGTCGTGAGCATCGTCGTTGGCTTGCTGGTTGCGTGGCTGGGGTACGAGCTCACGGCGCGCGGCGTCGGCTAAGGAGAACAGGCGATGAAGTTCGTGAAGTGCACCTTGGCAGGGCATGGGCCGGCGATCCTGGACATCCTCAACGAGCAGATCCGCTCTTCCACTGCGGTGTACGAGTATGTGGAACGCACGCCGGACAGCATGGTGGCCTGGTTCAAGGCCAAGGACGCGAAGAACTACCCGGTCATCGGCGTCGAGGACGAGAGCGGGGCGCTGATGGGCTTCGCCACTTATGGTGTTTTTCGCGAGCGCCCGGCCTACAAGTACACCGTCGAGCATTCGGTGTACGTGCACCAGGATCACCGGGGCAAGGGTCTCGGTTTGGCGTTAATGGAACGTCTGATAGAGGCGGCCCGCGCGCAGGATTTGCACGTGATGGTGGGCGGCATCGACGCGACCAATGCGGTCAGCATCGCCCTGCACGAGAAGCTCGGCTTCGTGCACGCGGGCACGATCCGCGAATCGGGCTACAAGTTCGGCAGCTGGCTGGATCTGGCGTTCTATCAATTGACGCTGCAGACGCCGAGTAAGCCCGTCGAAGGCTGATAACTGCAACCCTTACCGCGTCCAGCATTTGACACCTGCCGGATGCGAGTCGACGTGCACTTGAGCAGCACGTCACAATTGCCCGCGCCAAGATTCCGTCGCCGTTTTGCGGTGTGTCGCAGTTCACACTGTGTTTTTCGGGTATTTCTCTTCTGAATTAATCACTTGCACACCCCCTGGAGGGCGTGGCACGTCGCTTGCTCTTCTTCGGCAGCGACGAAGTCTTCGAGGAATGCGCGATGTCCGATGCTCCTGCTGCCGAAGCCCCTGCTGCGGCACCCGGCAAATCCAAAATGCTGGTGATTGTGTTGTGCTCGATTCTCGCTGCGGGAGCAGCGGGTGGCGGCGTTTATTTCATGACCGCGAAGAAGGGTGGCGAAGAGCAGGCGGCTGCCGAGACTGCGCCGGCGGTCAAGACTCCGGCGATCTACAGCAAGTTCGATCCGCCGTTCGTGGTGAATTTCCAGAACAAGGGAATGACGCGCTTCCTCCAGGTCAGCATCGAAGTGATGACCCGCGACCCGGCGACCGCCGAGTTGCTCAAGGAACACGATCCGAAGCTGCGCAATGACCTGTTGATGCTGCTCGGCGGCCAGACGTTCGAGACGTTGAGCTCGCGTGAAGGCAAGGAACAGCTGCGCACCCAGTCGCTCAAGGCGGTGGCGGACGTGATCGCGGCCGAAGGCGGCAAGGCGGAGAACGTCGAGCAGTTGTACTTCACCAGCTTCGTAATGCAGTAACCCAGAGATTGAGACATGTCCGGCAGTGACATTCTAAATCAAGATGAAATCGATGCCCTGCTACATGGCGTAGACAGCGGCGCCGTCAAGACTGAAGCGCCGGTCGCGCCCGGCGAGGCGCGCAACTACGATTTCTCGAATCAGGTTCGCATCGTGCGCGGGCGCATGCCCACGCTCGAGATGATCAACGAGCGTTTCGCGCGCCTGTTCCGCATCAGCCTGTTCAACCTGCTGCGCCGGACGCCGGAAGTCGCGGTGGCGCCGGTGAAGATGCTGAAGTTCAGCGAGTACGTGCACACGCTGCACGTGCCGACGAATCTGAACCTGGTGAAGATCGTGCCGCTGCGGGGCACCGGCCTGATCGTGATCGATCCGAAGCTGGTGTTCACCACGGTCGACAATTTCTTCGGCGGCAACGGCCGTTACGCGAAGATCGAAGGCCGCGAATTCACCGCGACCGAGCAGCGGATCATTCACATGCTGCTCAAGCACGTGTTCGCCGATCTCAAAGAAGCCTGGTCGCACGTGCAGCCCCTGGACATCGAATACGTCAATTCCGAAATCAACCCGCACTTCGCGAACATCGTGAGCCCGACCGAAATCGTCGTGATCACCAGCTTCCACGTCGAGCTCGACGGCGGCGGCGGCGATATTCACATCACCATGCCGTACGCGATGATCGAGCCGCTGCGCGAGTTGCTGGACGCCGGCGTGGCGAGCGACCGGGTCGAGCACGACGAGCGCTGGGTCAGTGCGCTGAAGGAAGAGATCGAGGACGCCGAAGTCGAGTTAACGACGTTGTTGGGCCGCTCCAAGCTCACCATGCGTCAGCTGATGGATATGAAGGCCGGCGACATCCTGCCGTGCGACTTCACCGGCCGCGCCACGATCATGGCCGAGGACGTGCCCATCTTCCGCGGCAAGTTCGGTGTTTCCAACGGCCAGCAGGCCGTGCAGGTCGAAGATCGTATCTCCCGTATGCGTCCACGAATGCTGGACATCTTGAACGCGAAGGTTTGAACCCATGAGCATGAGTAGAGAAGCAATGGAGGCGGCCCAGGCTGCCCAGTTTGCCGAACTGCTGGAGCAGGAACAGCGCCAGCGCGCGGCTCCCCAGCCGCAGCCCGATCCCGGTCTGCCGGGCGGATCGCCCACCGATGTGAACCTGGAAGTCATCCTGGACGTGCCGGTCACGCTGTCGATGGAAGTGGGCCGCACGCGCATCCCGATCCGCAACCTGCTGCAGCTCAATCAGGGCTCGGTGGTGGAACTGGATCGCGCGGCCGGCGAGCCGCTCGACGTGTTCGTCAACGGCACGCTGGTGGCGCACGGCGAAGTCGTGGTCGTGAACGAGAAGTTCGGCATCCGTCTCACCGACGTGATCTCGCCGTCCGAGCGCATCCGCAAGCTGAAGTGAGTTGATGTCGAAGTGAGTCAGGGCAAAGTTCTCATGCCGCGCACCTTGATGCTGTCCGTCATTCGTGGCGTGGCGCTTCGAGGTCTGGCCGTCACGGCCGCGATCGGCATCCTGTGTTTAGCTGCACCGATGGTATTTGGCGCCGAGAAATTCGCGGCCCCCGAAGCATCGCAGGCCCCCGCCGCCGTTGGCGCGGGCAGCCTGACTCAGGTGACGCTGTCTCTGTTGCTGGTGCTGGGCATCGTCTTCGCGGCCGCATGGATCACGCGTCGTCTGCGCGGCTTTGGCAAGTTTGGTAACGGTGCTCTGCATGTCGTTACCGAGATCGCCGTCGGTGCGAAGGAGCGCGTCGTGCTCGTGCAGGTCGGCAAGCAGCAGTTGCTGGTCGGCGTGGCGCCAGGCCGCGTGAGCACACTGTACGTTCTCGATGAGCCTGTAACGCCGCAGACTCCGGGCACTCCGGTCGCGCCCAGTGATCCTCGCCACCCCACCGATTTCAAATCGATCCTGAAGCGGAGCCTCGGACTGTGATGCGCGCGTTCGACAAGCTGCGCGGCCGGGGGCTCGCGCGGTACGCGCTGGCGGCTCTGATGTTGCTCGCGCCGTTCATATCTTTTGCTCAGGGCATTCCGGCGGTCACCGTGTCGACGGCGCCGGGCGGCGGTCAGCAGTATTCGTTGACGCTGCAGATCCTGATCCTGATGACGGCAATCACGCTGTTGCCGGGCATCGTGCTGATGATGACGGCGTTCACGCGCATCGTGATCGTGCTGGCGATCCTGCGCCAGGCGCTGGGCGCCGGCCAGGCGCCGCCGAACCAGGTGCTGATCGGCCTGTCGCTGTTCCTCACGTTGTTCGTCATGGGGCCGGTCATCGACCAGGTGAATACGCAGGCGGTGCAGCCGTACATGGAAGGGAAGATGGACGCGACCACCGCCATGAACACCGGCGTGGAGCCGCTCAAGAAGTTCATGCTCGATCAGACGCGAGAAAGCGATATCGCGACGTTTGTGCGCATCTCCGGCGGCCAGGGCTTCGATAAGCCCGAAGATGTGCCGTTGCGCATACTAGTGCCGGCATTTGCAACAAGTGAGCTGAAGTCTGCTTTCCAGATCGGCTTCCTGATCTTCATTCCGTTCGTGATCATCGACCTGGTCGTGGCCAGCGTGCTGATGTCCATGGGCATGATGATGTTGTCGCCGGTGCTGATTTCCTTGCCCTTCAAACTGATGCTGTTCGTGCTGGTCGATGGCTGGGGCCTGATCATGGGCACGCTGGCAGCGAGCTTCTACACATGACGCCAGAAACCATCATGACCATCGGCCGCCACGCGCTGGAGATCACGATGCTGCTGGCGGCGCCGCTGCTGATCGCAGCGCTCGCGATCGGCTTGTTGGTCGGCGTGTTCCAGGCGGCGACCCAGATCAACGAAATGACGTTGTCGTTCATCCCGAAGCTCATCGGCATGGCGGCGACGCTGGTCATCGCCGGCCCGTGGATGTTGAAGCTCATCGTCGGCTACACGCGCGAGCTGTTCGAGAGCATTCCCGGCCTGATCGGCTGATCACACTCGTCGATGATCAATCTCACCACAGGACAGCTCGAAGCCTGGCTGGCGCAGTACCTGTGGCCATTCCTGCGCATCGGCGCCTGTTTCATGATGGCGCCCATCTTCGGCGCCGGCTTCGTGCCGCCGCGGGTACGTTTGTTTCTGGCTGGAGCAATTACATTCATCGTCGCGCCGCTGATTCCGGCGCCGAACGTGGAAGTGTTTTCGTTCGCGGCTGTGGTCGTGACCATTCATCAATTGCTGATCGGCTTCGCGAGCGCGTTCGTGTTGCAACTGATCTTCGATGCGCTCGCCATGGGTGGGCAATTGCTGGCCAATACCATGGGTCTGGGCTTCGCGTTCAACGTCGATCCGTTGCGCGGCGTCAGCACGCCGGTGCTCGGCCAGATGTACATGATCCTGGTGACGCTGCTGTTTCTTGCGATCAACGGTCATCTCGTGCTCATCGAAATCCTGGTGCAAGGCTTTACGACCCTGCCGGTCGGCATGAGCGGTCTCGACAGCGAAATGATCTGGCGCGTGGCGCAGTGGGGCACTCAGCTGTTCGCGGGTGCGTTGATCGTCGCGCTGCCGGGCATGGCCGCGCTGCTGGTTGTGAATCTCGCGTTCGGTGTGATGAGCCGTGCCGCGCCCACGTTGAATTTGTTCGCAGTCGGTTTCCCGATCACGCTGATCTCCGGCCTGGTGATCATGTACATCGGCCTGCCCTCCGTGCTGGCCGCCTTCAATCAATCGCTCGAAGCAGCGTTCGAAGTCATTCGTACGCTGCTGCGTGTCTCGCCGTAGGAGTGAGCCATGGCAGAGGGCGATGACGCACAAGAAAAAACCGAAAGCGCAACTCCCAAGCGCCTCGAGGACGCGAGGCGCAAAGGCCAAATCCCCAGATCCAGGGAGCTGAGTGCGGCGGCGGTGACCATGTCGGCGGCGGCGGCGCTGTACATGATGGGCGATCAGATCGCCGGGAAGATGTACGCGTTCATGGAGCGCAGCCTCACACTGACTCGTGAGCAGTCGCTGGACGCCACGCAGATGATTCCAATGCTGACGAGCGCGGCGATCGATGGCTTGAAGATGTGCGCGCCCGTGCTCGGCATCATCTGCCTTGCCGCGATCCTCGCTCCACTCGCGCTCGGCGGCTGGTCATTCAGCACCGAAGCACTGATGCCGCAGTTCAGTCGGCTGAATCCCCTGGAAGGTGTGAAGCGCATCTTCTCCATGCGCGCGGTGGTCGAGCTGATCAAAGCGTTGGCCAAGTTCGGCATCGTCGGTCTGATCGCCGTGATCGTGCTCTGGAACGACGTGACCACGCTGCTCAATCTCGGCCAGGAACCGCTCCATCAAGCCATTGCTCACACCATCACTCTGGCCGGCAAGGCATTGATCGCCATCACAGCGGGCCTGCTGATCATCGCCGGCATCGACGTGCCTTATCAGCTGTACACGTACGCCAAGCAATTGAAGATGAGCCGCCAGGAAATCCGCGAAGAGCACAAGGAATCGGAAGGCTCGCCGGAAGTGAAGGGCCGCATTCGTCAGTTGCAACAGCAGTTCGCCCGCCAGCGCATGATGCAGGACGTGCCGAAGGCCGATGTGATCGTCACCAACCCGACGCACTTCGCGGTGGCCTTGCGCTACGACGAGAAGCGCATGCGCGCCCCGATCGTCGTCGCCAAGGGCGTCGACCTGGTCGCCGCCCGCATCCGTGAGGTCGCGACCGAACACAACGTGCCGATCTTCGAAGCGCCGCCGCTGGCCCGCGTGCTGTATCGAAACGTCGATATCGGTGGCGAGATTCCCTCGGCCGTTTATCAGGCCGTGGCGCAGGTTCTGACTTACGTGTTCCAGCTGCGCGTCGCCAAGCGCTCCGGCTTCCAACCGCCGCCACGGCCGGATGTGACGGTCGAAGAGTAGTGGGAATCCTCCAGCTGTAGATCACTTACGCGGAGTTATCGCCTACGCGGACTCTTAGGTTATGAGGGGCCTTGCCGTGGTTCGCGCACGCGGCAATGCGTCTGATGAATATCATTACGTGGATGGAATCGCCGCAGGCCTGCTCCTTGCGACCTGCGGCGCGACTCAGTTTGAGTAATGCCTTGACACGCCATTTTCGCCATCCTGGCATTTGCGTGACATGCGCATGTGCGTTTCATCCTGTTCTTCTCGGTAGTCACTGTCCTTGTGTGTGAAATCGTCACGAGCCGTGGGAGTGGTGCGTGATCGACTTTCTGGAAGACTCGCGAGCCCGCTCACTCCTGAGCGGCAACGTATCGATGCCAGCTCCATGCCGACACTCGATCAGTGCGTGCTTCCCTGCACGACTCGCGCTTCCTTGGAACAGCGATCGAACCTCCTTTGTAGAATTGCTGTTCCTAATAGATAGAGCGACAACCGCACTGAACTTCCCTCGCTATGAAAGGGAGTTTTCTGAAAAAAATTCAGCTTATGACGTGTCGTGGTGCGTCAGTGACATATTCAGAACCGATGTGCTATTCGCCGAGATCGGCGGTGAAGCCGATGGGGCGCTTCTTGGGTTCTGGCAATCGCATGAGATCATGAAGGGCCTTGAGGATGCCCACGATCGCTTGATCATGCGTCGAGACCTTCCTTTCCAGCTGTGCGAACTTCTCCGCGAGTTGTCTGTTGGACGCGAGTAGGTGACGCAACTGCAGAAAGGCGCGAACGATGTGAAGTCTGTGGGAAACCGGTCTCTGTTCCGGCGGACCTGTTCGTTGAGGCGCCGAGTTTCGACTTCGTGACAGACGCCAACTGCGCACTCGGAGGTCGATCCGTCCGGCCGGGGAGGGCGCTGAGAGGAAGTTGACTCATTGGCCTTCGCGGATCGGTAACGCGTGACGGTGCGCTCGTGACCTCTGTCACAGTTCAATCGGCCCATCCCCGCCCGCTATCGGCCCTCTAGGCCGCTCCCTTAGCGGCTCCTTTCCAAACTGTGACCAACGCCCGCCGCGACCGAAGTCGGGTGGCTCGCGAGTTGCACCCTATAAGGCGTGCGCCGGAATACCGACGCCAAGCCCAGACAACGGATTTTTGACGACGACGAATGGCCACTGCCACTGCAACCGCACCCAAGCTCGACCTGAAAGCGCTGCTGCGCTCCGGTATCGGAGTGCCGGTGGGCGTGCTCGCGACGTTGGCGATGGTGATCCTGCCGTTGCCGCCGATGGCGCTGGATGTGTTGTTCACGTTCAACATCGCGCTGTCGCTGATCGTCGTGATGGTGGTGTTCTATGTGCAGCGGCCGCTCGAGTTCGCCATTTTTCCGACGGTCCTGCTGCTTGCCACGTTGTTGCGCCTGGCGTTGAACGTCGCCTCGACGCGCGTGGTGCTTCTGCACGGTCACACAGGCGGCCACGCGGCGGGTAAGGTCATCGCATCGTTCGGTGAGTTCGTGATCGGCGGCAATTACGCCGTCGGTGTGATCGTGTTCGCAATTCTCACCATCATCAACTTCATCGTCGTGACCAAGGGCTCGGGCCGTATCTCCGAAGTGACGGCGCGCTTCACGTTGGACGCGATGCCCGGCAAACAGATGGCGATCGACGCCGACCTCAACGCCGGATTGATTACGCAGGAAGAAGCGCGCACCCGCCGCGGCGAAGTTCGCCAGGAAGCGGACTTCTACGGTTCGATGGACGGCGCCAGCAAATTCGTGCGTGGCGATGCGACGGCCGGCATCCTGATTCTCGTTATCAATATGGTGGGCGGCCTGGCCATCGGCATGATGGCTCACGGCATGTCGTTCAGCGACGCCGCTCGTACTTATACATTGCTCGCGATCGGCGACGGTCTGGTCGCACAGATTCCGGCGCTGCTGCTGTCGACGGCGGTCGCGATCATCGTGACTCGCGTGTCGAGTGCGCAGGACATGGGCGGCGAGTTGTCGAAGCAGTTGTTCGGTCAGCCGCGCGCACTGGCGATCGCTGCGAGCCTGCTGGGTGTGATGGGCCTCATTCCGGGCATGCCGAACCTGCCGTTCCTGATGATGGCGGCGATCTGCGGTGGCGGCGCGTGGATGCTTCACAAGCGTTCGTTGCAGCAGCCGTCTGAAGAAGAAATGGCTGCGGCCGCTGCAGCGGCAGCTCCGCCGCCGGCTGCGACGGAGTCGAAGGAACTCACCTGGGATGACGTGCAGCCGGTCGACATCATCGGATTGGAAGTCGGCTATCGATTGGTGCCGCTCGTCGATAAGGCGCAGGGCGGCGATCTGCTGGCGCGTATTCGCGGCGTCCGTCGCAAGCTCACGCAAGATCTCGGCTTCCTGGTACAAACAGTACACATTCGCGACAACCTCGATCTGGCGCCGAATTCTTATCGCATCAATCTCGCCGGCGTGCCGGTGGGCGACGGCGTGATCTATCCGGAGCGCGAGCTCGCCATCAACCCCGGCAAAGTGTTCGGTCGTCTGAACGGCATCGAGACACGCGACCCGGCGTTCGGCATGGAAGCGGTGTGGATCGAGCCTTCCATGCGCGATCACGCGCAGACGCTCGGTTACACGGTTGTCGACGCCAGCACCGTGATTGCCACGCACTTGAGCAACGTCATCCAGACGCACGCACACGAGCTGCTGGGCCACGAGGAAGTGCAGCACCTGTTGAACACGCTGGCGAAGACTGCGCCAAAGCTTGTCGAAGATCTCACTCCGCGGCTGTTGCCGCTGGGCACGGTGGTCCGCACCTTGCAAGGTTTGTTGGCCGAGCGCGTGCCGATCAAAAACATGCGCACGATCGTCGAAACTTTGGCGGAGCACGCGGCGCGTACGCAGGATCCGGTGCAGTTGCAGTCTCACGTTCGCGTCGCGCTCGGTCGACAGATCGTGCAGGACATCGCGGGCATGTCGACCGAGCTGCCGGTGATCACGCTCGAGCCGGACCTGGAGCAGCTGTTGACGAATTCGCTGTCGGGCAACAACGCCGCGACGCCGGGTCTCGAGCCGGGCCTGGCGGAACGTATGCAGCGTCGTCTGGCGGAAGCCGCGCAGCGTCAGGAGCTGACGGGCGAGCCGGCAGTGTTGCTCGTGCCGCCACAGTTGCGCCAGACACTGGCGCGCTTCATGCGCTCGATTGTGCCGAACATGCACGTGCTCGCGTGGAACGAGATTCCGGACAACCGCAAAGTCCGTTTGGTCACTGCGGTCGGTCGCTGAGAGTAGTTAGCAAGTTATGAAGATCAAACATTATCGTGCGGCTGACATGCGGACGGCGTTGCGCCAGGTGCGCGACGCGCAGGGTCCCGACGCGGTGATCTTGTCGACCCGTCGGGTGCCCGGTGGCGTCGAAGTCGAAGCGGCTGTTGACTATGACGGTGACGATGCAGCGGAACAGTTGGCTGCCGACCGTGGCCTCGTCGATACGTACGGCGCCGAGCGCCGCCAGTCACAAGCGCAAGCGCAGAGCAGTGCCTCCCAGAGCGCGCCGGCCCGAGTTCAGCACGATCCCGCGTTGTTCGGCGGCGTTGCGAAGAGCCGCGCTCCGCAAACGCAGAGCGCCCCTGCCAATGAATATATGAGCGAGCGCGCCGAGCTGACTCGGCATTTCGCGACTCAGCCGTCTCAGCCACGCGCGAACGATCGTGCTCAGCAGTCATCGCGATACATGGATGATCGCGACGACAGCAACCGACAATACGCAGCCGTGGATGCTCGAGCGGAGCGCAGCCAGCGTTACGCGCCGGCGAATCGCGCTGTTTCTAACGATCGCGCGCGTTACGCCGTCGAAGCCGAGTCTTCGCCCGACATGGATTTGTCCCAGATCGATCTGATCGGCGCGAACAGTGATGTGAACGAGGAGCTGCGCACTCTGCGTCGCATGCTGGAAACGCAGCTCGCAACGCTGGCGTGGAACGATTTGTCTCGCCGCTCGCCGATTCAAACTGAATTGCTGAAGCAGCTGACGCAGCTCGGCCTCGCACAGGACCTCGCTACCGAGATTGTCACGCAGATGCCGACGCGGCTGGAGCTGGCCGAAGCGAACCGACTCGCGCTGGCGGTACTTTCGCGCAAGATCGAGGCGACGGGCGAGCGTTGGATGGACGGTGGTGGTGTCGTCGCGCTCGTCGGTGCGACCGGCGTGGGCAAGACGACGTTGGTCGCCAAGCTCGCGGCGCGCTGGGTATTGCGTCACGGCCCGCGTGACATCGCGCTGATCTCGACGGATTCCGTCCGCATCGGCGCCCAGGAGCAGATTCAAACGCTCGGCCGCCTGCTCGGCGTGCCGGCGTATGCCATCGATGGCGCCGCAGAGCTGGCAGGCGTGCTCGATCATCTCTCCGACAAGCGTCTGGTGCTGATCGACACCGCCGGCTTGAGCCCGCGCGATCCGAGAGTAGAACAGGAACTCACATTGCTGGCCGCCGCGAGCAAGCGCATGGAGACGACGCTGGTGTTGTCGGCCGCCTCGCAGGCCGGTGCGATCGAAGAAGCCGTGACGCGATTTGCGCCGGCCAAGCCCGCCACCTGCGTGCTGACCAAGCTCGATGAGGCGACCAGCCTCGGCGGTGCGATTTCCACGGTGATTCGTGCACGCCTGCCCGTGACGTACGTCAGCGAAGGTCAGCGCGTTCCGGAAGACCTGGCTCCAGCGCGTGCGCATCAGCTGATCGCGCGCGCCGTGGATTTGTCTCGTAAGTCTGGCGCCTCAGCGGATGAGGACTTGTTACGTCGCCGATTCGGCACCGTGGCGCACGCCATCGCATGAACCTGACGACTCGTTCAATTTCTCATTGACTCACGTAAGTTAACTCTAGCAATTATGGATTCCATTCAATCGATCGGTCTGCAGCGCGCCGCCAATCCCGGGCCGGTGCAGGTGATTGCAGTCACCGGCGGCAAAGGCGGGGTCGGCAAGACCAGTGTGTCGGTGAACCTGGCGACCGCGCTGGCCAGCACCGGCCGTCGCGTCATGCTGCTCGATGGCGATCTCGGTCTGGCCAATATCGATGTGTTCCTCGGTTTGTCGCCGCGCTACACAATGGCTCACGTTTTGAACGGCGAGCGCACGCTCGAAGAAATAATCCTGGAATCGCCGCACGGCATTCAGGTGGTGCCTGGTGCATCGGGTGTGGCCGAGCTCGCTAATCTCTCCGCGGCGGGTCATCTGAGCCTGGTGCAGGCGTTCAGCGCCATCAGCACGCGAGTGGATACATTGATCGTCGATACGTCTGCGGGCATCGCCCATAGTGTGGTCCAGTTCACACAAGCGGCGCAGCACGTGCTGCTCGTGGTGTGTGACGAACCAGCTTCGATGACCGACGCCTATGCGCTCGCCAAGGTGCTGAGCCGCAACCACGGCGTGAACAAGTTCCAAGTCGTAGCGAACATGGCCCGCGCGCCGGGCGAAGGTGCTGGTTTGTTCGAGAAGCTGCAGAAAGTCACGAGTCGCTTCCTGGATGTCACCCTGGAGTACGTTGGGGAAATCCCTGAAGACCCGTATTTGCGCCGTTCGATTCGTGAACAGCGTCCCGTCGTGAGCGCATTTCCGGCCAGCCCGGCCTCGCGCGCATTCAAGAAATTGGCGTTGAAGGCCGATAAGTGGCCTGTGCCGGAGGGGCCGCGAGGCAACCTCGAGTTCTTCGTGGAGCGGTTGGTGCGCCGTCCCCAGGTCCGCCTGGAGGTGGTGAAATGAGCGGTTTGCGCGCTTATCAGGGCGTAACCACTGCTCCCACCAAGAGCGACGCATTGGTCCTCCGCCACGCCGAGCTCGTCAAGCGCATCGCCTATCACCTGGCGGGGCGTCTGCCGGCTTCGGTCGAAGTATCAGACTTAATCCAGGCCGGCATGCTCGGCCTGCTGGAAGCCGCATCCAACTACACGGCGGATCGTGGCGCGAGTTTCGAAACGTATGCGGGCATCCGCATTCGTGGCGCGATGCTCGATGCACTTCGCAAGCTCGACTGGGCGCCGCGCTCGGTTCATCGCAAGGCGCGCGCAGCGGCCGCAGCGGTGCGCGAGTTGGAAGCGGAGTTCGGTCGCGAAGCGCGTGACATCGAGATCGCCGAGAAGATGGGTGTGTCGCTCGATGAGTACCACCGCATCGCTCAGGATGCGGCGAGCTGCCGGGTCGCGAGTCTGGACGATTCGACCGGCGACGAGGAATCGTTGCTGGGTCGCGTGGAAGACGAGGGTGCAGATCCGTTCCTCGATGCGACGGAACAAGGGTTCCGTTCGGCGCTGGCAGGCGCGATCAAGGAGCTGCCGGAGCGCGAGCGTCTGGTGATGTCGATGTACTACGACGACGAGCTGAATCTGAAGGAGATCGGCGCGGTGTTGAAGGTGACTGAATCGCGGGTTTGCCAGCTGCATGGACAGGCACTGGTGCGTTTGAAGGCTCGGCTGTCGGATTGGCGTGACCGCGTCGAGAGCCGGATCTGAAGATTAGGAGAAGCGTACGTGAGCAAAGATATGAAGTTCCTGGTGGTCGACGACTTCTCGACCATGCGTCGAATCATCAAGAACCTGTTGAACGATCTGGGCTACCAGAACGTGCAGGAAGCCGACGACGGTCAGACGGCGCTGCCGATCCTGCAGGCCGGCGGCATCGAATTCCTGGTCACCGATTGGAACATGCCGGGCATGCCGGGCCTCGACCTGTTGAAGGCGGTGCGCTCGGATCCGAAGCTGGCGAAGCTGCCGGTGCTGATGCTGACGGCGGAGGCCAAGCGCGAACAGATCGTCGAAGCGGCGCAGGCCGGCGTGAGCGGCTACGTCATCAAACCCTTCACCGCGGTTACGCTCAAGGAAAAGATCGACAAGATCTTAGAGCAGCGCGCTGCCTAACAGCGCGCACGCCATTGCGAACATTGAGCTGACCATCATGACTTCAGGCATAGAAGCGCTACGCAAAGATTACGGATCGAGCATTGCGACGTTGGCCGGCGCGCTCGCCGCTGGCGACGAGCATTTGTTTCTTTCCGAACTGGACGTGCTCGTGCACAAGCGCGAACGCACGCTGTTCTCCGAGCTGCGCAAGCTGACCGGCGACCTGCAATCCGCGCTGGATCGTTTCAGCGTCGACTCACGGCTGGTAGACCTGGCCGAGAAGGAAGTGCCTGACGCGCGCGCGCGCCTCGATCACGTCCTGAAGATGACCGATGAGGCAGCTCATCGCACCATGGACCTGGTGGAGCAGTGTGGCCCGCTCGCCGATCGCACGTCCCGCGGCGCTGGTGACATCACCGGCATGTGGACCAAGTTCCGCGCCCGCAAGATCGAGATCGATGAATTCCGCCTCATGATCCAGAAGATGGACGCGTTTCTCGCGGCGTCGCGCACCGATATGGATAAGGTGCGCGGCAACCTGACCGAAGTGCTGATGGCGCAGGGCTATCAGGACTTGTCGGGCCAGATCATCCGCGGCGTGATGAAGCTGGTCTCCGAGCTCGAGACCGCGCTGGTGGATCTGGTGCGTCTGTCGCGCACGGGGCCGGGCGCCTTGCCGATCGAGAAGCCGGCGGCCAGCGACGGCATGTCCCGAGGATTCGGTCCGGCGGTGCCGGGTGTCGACAACGGTCCCTCGGCAAGCAGCCAGGATGATGTGGATTCGCTGCTCGCCGGACTTGGAATGTAATAGCTGCGAGCGGTGCTGACTGTTCCAGGGCGATCAGTCAGCAGTGCAGCTCGATAGTTAAGAAGGAAGACGACTCGCCCCATGGATATTCTTTCGCTCATCGGCCTGGTGCTCGCGGCCTGTGCGATCCTCATCGGCGCCGTTCTGAAGGGCGCGGGGATCCATTCGCTGCTGTCGGGCGCGGCCTTCATGATCGTGGTGGTCGGCACCATCGCGGCGATTTGCGTGCAGACGCCTCTGCACGTGATGAAGCGTGCGCTGTCGATTCTGCCGTGGGTGTTTCGTCCGCCGACGGTGGAGCGCGACGCCATGATCAAACGCATGGTGGAGTGGAGCAACACGGCCCGCAAGCAAGGCTTGCTGGGCCTCGAGTCGTTGATCGAGCGCGAGCGCGACGACTTCGTGCGCAAAGGCTTGCAGCTGGTGGTCGACGGCAGCGAGCCGGAAATCATCCGCAACGTTCTGGAAGTGGATCTGCACACGCGCGAACAGGCGGACACGCGCGCAGCGAAAGTGTTCGAAGGCATGGGAATCTACGCACCGACGCTCGGCATCATCGGCGCCGTGCTCGGCTTGATGGCCGTGATGCAGAATCTTGCCGATCCGGCCAAGCTGGGCCACGGCATCGCGGCGGCGTTCGTTGCCACCATCTATGGCATTGGTTTCGCCAACCTGTTCTTCCTGCCGGTCGCGAGCAAGCTGAAGGTGTCGATCCAGAGCCTGAGCCAGACGCGCGAGATGGTGATCGAGGGCATGATCTCGATCGCGCAGGGCGAGAACCCGCGCAGCATCGAAGCCAAGCTGCAGGGTTATCTGCACTAAGCGAGCCCTATCACATCATGGGCCGCCGCCACCAGCACGAAGAGCATGCCAACCACGAAGCGTGGGCCATTCCCTATGGCGACCTCGTGACGCTGCTATTGGCCTTCTTCGTCGTGATGTATGCCATGTCCTCGGTCAACGAGGGCAAGTATCGAATTCTCTCCGACTCGCTCGTGGCCGCGTTCCGTGGCTCACCGCGCACGCTGCAGCCGATCCAGGTCGGCGAGAAGAGCGTCGGCTCCGGCGCAGATATCAACATGACGATCGTGCAGCAGGCCATGCTCGACGGCCAGCCACGCAGCATGCTCGAACCTTCGCCGTTGCAGGTTTCCGACGTGGTGAGTCAGGGCGCGCGCCATGCTTCGGAGAGTCAATACGAAGCCGAACATACTTCGGCGGCGATGATGGAGCTGGAGAGCGTTGCGGCCGAAGTCGAGCAGGCGATGAGCGAGCTGATCCGCGATCAGATGATCGTGGTGCGGCGTCATGGCGTGTGGGTGGAAGTCGAGATTCGCACCGACATCTTGTTCCCGAGCGGCGTCGCGAAGCTGTCGGCGGAGGCGCAGAACATTCTCAAGCAGCTGGCGCAAACGCTGAAACCGTTCCCCAACGCGATCCGCGTGGAAGGTCACACCGACAATCTGCCGATCAAGTCGGCCGCGTTCACATCCAACTGGGAGCTGTCGGCGGCGCGCGCCGCGAGCGTCGTTCACCTGTTCACAGACTCGGGCCTCGATCCGCACCGGCTGGCGATCGTCGGTTTGGGTGAATATCGTCCCGCGTATCCGAACGATACCGAGCAGAACCGCAATCTGAATCGACGTGTGCTGCTGGTGATTCTCAGCGGCAACGGCAATCCTGAAGGCGACTATGCGGGCGATCGCGGCCAACCGGAGTCCGAGCCGGTTCCGCAACCGCAGCCACAAGTCCCGCAGCCCGCGGTCACCACTGCTCAAGCTGCCGCACCTGCGCCTGCAATCACAGCGGCGCCAATCCCGCCCGTCTCCGGCGGCAGATAAACTTCCCGTAACCGGTCCGCTGGAACCGTCGTCGACGCGGCGCGTTAAATGCCCAAATCCGCGTTGCTAAGCCGCGGAACAAACGGATAAGGCGCTGCAGCGCCTTAGGCAAAGCGGGTCCATGACAGCACCTTCCTCCCCCACGTCGCTGGGGCATAAAACCGGGCGCAACGCTTTTGCGCTACTGGCCTGTCGGATCGGCGCCGACCTGCTCAATTTTCTGTTGTTCCTGGTCGTGTCCCGGCGTTTCGGTCCGGAGGGCATGGGCGAGTATGGCTACGCCTTCGCCCTGGCCGGCCTGGTGTATTACTCCGCGACGCTCGGCATCGATGAGTACGGTGTGCGTGAGTACTCGCGCTTGCCGGTCGAGCGGCGTCCGGCGCTGATTTCCAATCTGCTCGGCGCGCAGCTGTGTATCGCCGTCGTCGCAGTGCTCGTGCTCCTCGGCTACTTGTTCGTTACCCAACCAAGGCCGACGACCCTGACCATCATCATCGCGATGAGCGTTTATCAGCTGGGCGCGGCGTTCTCGGCGACCCTGTTCGTTCCGGCGATGGCCGAACAGCACATGCTGGCGCCGGCGATCATCAATCTGCTGGGTCGGGGCTCCGCGTTTGTCGCGACCGGGCTGTTGATCTGGGTGTTTGGGTGGTCGTTGCACACGGCTGCGATCGCGTTCGCGTGCGGCGGCTTGTTGATGGTGATACTGGCGTTGCGTTCGGCCGCGTCGTTCAAGGCGCGCCTGCTGCCCAACCTCAGCGGGCGAAATGTGATCGAACGCGCGCGGATGCTGTGGTCGTTCGCGGCGGCGGGCCTGCTCGGGCAATTGTTGAATCGCATCGGCGTGATCGCGCTGTCCTTGCAGGTAGGGGAGGCCGCCGCCGGCATCTATGCGACTGGACTGAAACTGGTGGAGGTGGCCTGCCTGCCGCTGTTCTTCACCGGTGTGGCCGTATACCCACGTCTGTGTCACGCCTTCGCAGACCCGGCGGCGTTTCAAAGACTGGCGCGGCAGGGGCTGATCGTCGGCAGCGCGCTCGCGGCGAGCTTCGCTTTGGCGATGTATCTGCTGGTGCCGCCGCTGCTGGTGCCGGTGCTCGGCGAGCGCTTCGCCGGTTCAGAAGCGATCATCGCCGCCATGGCCGCCATCGTGCTCGCCCAGGGCATGGAGATCGTGCTGGGGCGGCTGATGCTGGCGGCGAACTTGAACGTGGCGCGGGCAGTGCGTATCGCGTTGGGCACCATTGTCTGCGTGCTACTGACGGTGAGCTTTACGCCTTCGTTTGGGATCGGTGCGACGATTGCGGCGCTGGTGGTTTCTTATCTGATGGTCGATCTACTCTATTTCGGCAATCTGTTCGGCACGCTACGCCGACGCAGCTACGCTCCTGCCTGACCGGCCTCAGTCGCGCCGCGCGGCCCTCTCTGAAGTCGCCTGGGCCGCGGCGAATTGCTGCGCGTTCTGGAAAGCCTGTAGCATGACCCCACTGCAGTTCTCTAACTGCGCACTACCACGCGGGGGATGCCATGCGCGTTCTGGAAACCGAGAGGCTGGTGCTGCGGCGGCTGACGCTCGACGACGCTGAGTTCATTTTCAGACTGGTCAACGAGCCGTCATGGCTGCGCTACATCGGCGACAAGCACGTGCGCAATCTGGACGATGCGCGCAACTATCTGCGAACCGGGCCACTGGACATGTACGACCGCTTCGGCTTCGGCATGTTTCTGTGCGAGCTGAAGAGCACTGGCGAAGCGGTCGGCTCGTGCGGGCTGCTCAAGCGCGATACCTTGCCCGATCCCGACATCGGCTATGCATTCCTGCCGGAGCACTGGGGTAAGGGCTACGCGCTGGAAGCCGCGTCCGCCGTGCTGAAGTACGGCCATCGCGAGCATCGCTTGCCGCGCATTCTCGCCATCACTTCGCCGGACAACGAGCGCTCGATCCAGGTGTTACAGAAGTGCGGCATGCACTTCCAGCGCTTCATCGAGATGGCGGAACAGGATCAAGTGAAGCTGTTCGCGCTGGAGTTCGTCGGCTGAGGTTCAACGTCGCCGCTTGAGCACGGCGGCGAGGCTTTGCTGTGTGAAGGGCTTGCGGATGCGCGGCACGTGCGCAAGCTCGGCGGGGAAGGATTCGGTTTCTCCGTAGCCTGTCATGAACGCGAATGCCACACCGAGCGCGCTCAGCCGGTTGGCGACTTCGAAACTGCTCTCGACGCCCAGGTTCACATCCAGCACTGCGAACTCCGGCACGCGTTCTTCGATCATCCTCAGCGCGGCGCTGACATTGCTCGCGGCCCGGACATCGCGGGCGCCAGACTTTCGTAGCGCATCGGCCGCGTCCAGGGCGATGATGAGATTATCCTCCACCAGCAGCACTTCCTGCGGCATCGACACTTCGTCGGGCGCGACCGCGGCCGCTGTCTCTCGATGCGGAGCAGCTTTGTCAACAGCTTGCACGAACTCCGCCGGAATCAGGAAACGTGCGTGCACACCGGCCAGCTCGAAGTCGATCCGCGCTTCGCCGTTGATGTCATATGGAATGGTTCGCTCGATCACGGCGCTGCCGAAGCCGCGACGTTTCGGTGCTTGCACCGGCGGCCCGCCGCGCTCGCGCCAGTCGATGATGAAGTTACCCGATTCGTCGAGCCGGGTTTCGATGGTCACCGTACCGGGCCGGGAGCAGAGCGCGCCGTATTTCGAGGAGTTCGTGATGAGCTCGTGAATCACCAGCGCCACGACATTGAAAGCCTGAGGCTGCAGACGCGCATCGGGCCCGGCGAGCTGTACGCGCTTGGCATCGCCCAAGTAGGCGCCAGCCTCCGATTCGATCAGCGCACTGAACAGCGCCGGTCCCCATTGATCCGCCGTGATCAGGTCATGTGCGCGAGCGAGCGCCTGCACACGGGCGCCAACCACATCCATGAACTGCACTGACGATAGATTGGGGTCGTGACTCTGGTGGATCAGTCCGCGGATCAAGCTGAGGATGTTCCGGACGCGATGGTTGAGCTCCGCGATCAGCAGATCCTGTCTCTGCATTGCGCGCCGCCGCTCTTCCTCGGTTTGATCGGACAGGCGCAGGATCACTTCGAGCAAACTGATGCGCAAGCTGCTGGCAATGCGAAGATCCGCTGCCGACCACGGTACCGATTGACCGGAGACGGTCTCGCGCCATAACTGGAAGCTCTTGCGCGGCGTCAGTCGATCGCCTTGCGGGTCCGGCGTCACCGGCTTGTTCGGATCGCCGGCCCAATTGACCGTGCGCGCCACTTCACGTCGGAAGAAGATCAGATAGTCACGCGGCAGCCTGGAGAGCGGCATCACCAGCATGCCGGCGGCGCGCTCCTGAAATTTCGAGGCGAGTGGATAAGCGGCGCGAATCTCGTTAGTGGCGTAGTTGCCCGATGGGGTCACCGACGTGCGCACGTGCTCGATCAAACCGGCGAACTGCCGTCGATCCGGTGTCATGCCGTGCAATGTCACTGTGCCGTCGAGCGACAGCCCGACGCCGTCGCAGGTCAATTGACTGGCAATGTTGTCGAGGTGCGTGGCGATGCTTCGGGCGCGATTTTGTTCGCTCACCATGTCCTGCACGAGGCGGTCGTGCAGCTCCCGAGCGTGATTTTCGTAGCCGCTTTCGGCCTCGCGCTCGCGATTCTCCAGGAGCAATGAGAACATCTGTCCGAACAGCTCCGCGGCCGTGCGCCGCTCGAAGCCGACGTGCAGCGCACTGTAATGATGGCAGGCGAACAGACCCCACAATCGTCCTTCTCTGAGAATCGACACTGACATGGAAGCGCGCACGCCCATGTTCCTGAGATATTCGATATGGATGGGAGAGACGCTGCGTAACACGCTGTGCGAGAGGTCCAGCGGCTGGCCGGCAGCGTCGAGCGCCGGCTGAATGGGCGAGGGCGCTGCCTCGATGTCAGGAATGATTCGCAGCCAGTTGCGCTCATAGAGCACGCGCGCCTGGCGAGGAATATCGCTGGCCGGATAGTGCAGGCCGAGGAAAGATTCGATGCCGGCCTCGGCCGACTCGGCGATTACTTCGCCGGAGCCATCGGGTGCGAAGCGATAGACCATCACGCGATCGAAGCCTGTCAGCGCGCGCAGTTCCCGGGCAGCGATGCAGCTCAGCGATCGTGGATCGGGCGCACTCTGCACGCGATTTATCATGCCTCGGACCAGCGCGCTCGCATTCACGGAGCTGCCCGCCGCACTGGGCTCGCACTCAATGACGACCAAGCCAGGCATCGTGTGCACGGCCAGATCGAAGCGTCGGCGCGAGTCATCGATACGCATGGCGAACAGGCGGGCGGTCGTGCCGGTCATGTTCACGATCTGCAGTTGATTGCGCAGCGTGTGGATAGCGTCGACGTCGATGAAGTCGAGCAGCGAACGGCCCAACATTTCGGCTGCTGTGACTTTCAGCCAGTCGCTGACGTTGGCCGACGCGCGTTGCACTAACCAGTCCGGCGTCGACACCGCGATAAGAAAGCCGAACGGCTGGATCGCGCCCAGCAGATGGATGGGCTCGCGATCGCAATTGGTCAGGTCGATCGATGCGCTGGGCGCAGGCATCGCTGGATTCTATGAGCGCCGATGGCCAGGGGCCAGATTGTACAGGCCTTCCCTACAGTGGACTTCTCATCGGCTGCCGTTAGGCAGATACCCTAACCGCCCCGTGCGCAACGTAAAGAAATCCGGCGATGGCTCTCCGGTGGCTCCACGGAGCTACGACTAAACGCCAAAATTTTGAGGTGCACCGCGCAAGAGCGCGAGCAACTCATGCCAGAATAGCTGCAGCTCTCCGCCATTCGAGTTGCATGTCAACCGAGCCCATTTTTCCCAAGCTCCGCATCGGATCGCGCCTGGGGCCTTACCGCCTCATCGAGCTGATCGGCCGCGGCGGCATGGGCGAGGTGTATCAGGCGGAGCGCGCCGACGATCACTATCATTCGCGCGTTGCCATCAAGCTGGTGCGCGTCGATCACGATGCCTCTCGCGTCGCCTGGCGGTTCCGTTCCGAGCGGCAGATCCTGGCCCAGCTGGAACATCCCAATATCGCGCGTTTGATCGATGGCGGCGCGACCGAAGAGGGTGTGCCGTATCTGGTCATGGAGCTGATCGCCGGCCAGCCCATCGACGCGTATTGCGAACAGCGCCATCTCACGATCTCGCAGCGGGTACGCCTGTTTTTGCAGGTCTGCGCAGCGGTCAGCTTCGCGCATCAGCGCCTGGTCGTGCACCGGGATCTGAAGCCCGGCAACATCCTGGTCACGGCCGAAGGCACGGTGAAGCTGCTCGACTTCGGCATCGCCAAGCTGCTCGAGACCGAGCAACCCACGACGCCCTCGGATATGACGGCTACTCACGTGCGCGTGATGACGCTGGAATATGCAAGCCCGGAGCAGGTGCGCGGCGATCCCATCACCACGGCCAGCGACGTGTATTCGCTGGGCGTAGTGCTGTACCGGCTGTTGACTGGTCGCAGCCCCTATCGAGAGGACAACGCTGCCGAACGCGCAGTCGAGATCCTCAGCGATTCGCCGCTGAGCAAACCGAGCACGGCCGTCAATGAAACGCGTGTCCGCACGGCTACCGGGGAGATATCGCCGCAGATGCAGTTCGCCCGCAAGCGAGCTCGACGCGCATTGCAGGGCGATCTCGACAACGTGCTGCTCATGGCTTTGCGCAAGGAGCCGGAGCGGCGCTATGCCAGCGTCGATCAATTCGCCGAAGACCTGCGCAACTATCTCGACGGCATGCCCGTGCGTGCGCGAGGCGACTCGCTGCGCTATCGCACAACCAAGTTCATGAGCCGTCACAAATACGCGGTGACGGCCGCATCGCTGGGCGCGCTCGCGTTGGTTGCAGGCATCGTGACCACGACTTGGCAAGCACACATCGCGGCCGAGCAGACACGCATCGCTCGAGAGGAAGTCAGAAAGACGCGCGCGGTGCAGTCGTTCATGACCTCGTTGTTCGAAAAGAACACACGCTTGCAGCCCGATGCGCTCAAGGCTCGCAACATGCGCGTGCACGAGCTGCTGGTCGCGGCGAGCGACAAAGTTCTGCACGATCTCACGGACACGCCAGCGGTTCGCATGGAAGTGATGAACACCGTTGCAGGGCTGCTGATCGATATCAACGAGTTCGATCGCGCCGGCACGCTGTATCGGGAGTCGGTGAAGATCGCGCGCGAGATGCGTCTCACGGGCGCCGATGCTTACGTCGAAGGCTTGATCGGCGTCGCGTTCGCGGGCCGCTTGCTCGGCCGGGGCAAGGAGGCGGCCGAAGCTCGTGACGAGGCGCTGCGCGTGCTCGATGGACGCAACGATAGAACGTCGCTGCTGCGAGCCCGGGCGATGGGCACGACGATCGCGCAGTTCTCTGCCGATCCCATGCACGAGATCGAGCTGATGACAGCGGCGGTGGAGCTGTTCAAAACGCGTTATCCGAACGACCCGGGCCACTTCAACTCGGTGTTCGCGCTCGGTCAACTGCATCGAACCCAGGGCGACATGCGTGCGGCGGTCAAATATTTTCAGGCCGCGAGCCAGGTGTTTGAGCAATCAGGTCTGCAGGCTTACAGCGATCTGGGCTCGAGCTATGCGTGGGCGGCGTTTTGCGAGATGCAGCTGGGCTGGGTCGACGATGCCTTGCGCGATTACGAGAAGGGCATCGAGCTGTTGCGCCAGCATGCCGGCGATGTTTCCATCTACACGCGCATTCATCTGGGCTTGTACGGTCAGGCTCTGCACCAGGCGGGCAAGCTCGAACAGGCGCACCAGTATTTCGATCTGGTGCTCACGCCCGAGCACGTAGCAAACCCCACCGCGGTCGAGTTCGACACCGCCGTCTACAAGGCGCTTGGGCTGCTGCAAGAAGGGCGGTCGCAACAGGCGCTCGCCGTGCTCGACCCGTACGGCCAGCGCGCGATCGAGTTCGGTACGCGCTTCGTACCCAACGGCGTTCAGTATTTCGCCGTGCGCGCTCGCGCCCTGGCTTTGCAGGGCAAAATCGCGGCGGCCAAGGCCGAGTTAACTCGCGTCGCTGAGTTGCCGCAGTTCTACGGTGTGCCGGCGCAAAAGTCGGATTGTTATCTCGCCGCCGTCATCGATGTCGCGCTCGCCGACAACGATTTACCCACAGCGCGTGCGGCCTTGGCGCAGCGTGGGCCGCTGGACGCTCCGCGGGAATTCGACCTGGATTATCTGCAGCTGGTGATGGAGAGCGCGCGTCTGAAGCAGCGCATGGGCGATCTGCACGGCGCTGGCGAGTTGACGAGCGCCGCACTGGCGCATTTGCAGAAGCATGCCGGCAACTCGAACTTTGCATTCATGCGGCAGGAACTACAGCGGGTGCACGCTGCGGCCCGGCGCGGCGGCGAATAGGTAACGTCCAGGATGGCGTCGGCGTCGCGTTGAGATTGTGCTGCCGGTTCTAAGTGAACGAACCGTCCGCAGCGATGAACACTGCTCCCGTGCTCGACCGCAATCAGCTGCTCGAAGTGACCGATGGCGATGCGGCCTTCGAGCAGGAACTGCTCGGCGCCTACCGCGCCAGCGCGACGGGCACGCTCGGCCGGCTCAGGACGGCGTTGGCGGCCGGTGAATTGACGCCGGTTATCCGCGAAGCGCATGCGTTGAAGGGCGCCAGCCTCAACGTGGGCGCCTCCGCACTGGGCGAATGCGCCGGCGCCATTGAGAGGGCCGCGCGTGCCGGCGATCTGACGCTGGCCCGTCACGAGGCTCGCGAGATCGATGCCCATGAGGCGGCGTTGTGGGCGGAGCTCGATCGGCGCCACGCGCCAGAGCGTTAACCGGTTCGCAAAAACTCACTCGCAAGCCGCCGCCAGTCGCCACAGCCGCCGGTCGGTGGCACGCATCGTGCTCCTATCCCGTCGAGACCTTCGGTTTGCGCCAAAGGTTTGACGCCATCTGACGGGAGTCGCCATGTTTGAAATTCTGCCCAACCCCTCGCTCGACACCGTGCTGATCGCCGGCCGTGCCGTGTTGCTGATCGGCGCGTTCTGGGTGTTTGCGTTGGCGTTCACACGCTGGCGTCGTGCCGACGAGCGGGATTCACAGGCGCTGCGGGATCAGCTCGAGCGGGCCTTCACCGAAATGCGCACCCTGCACGAGACCGTGACGGTCATGAGTGCGCGCATCGAAGCGATGAGCGAGCGTGCCGAAACCGATTCGCGTCGTCCGCAGATGCCGGCAGTGGTGGCCACCGCGCAAGCGCGCGGCTATGACCTGGCGCTGCGCATGGCGAAGAACGGCTCAGCTGTCGAAGATCTGGTCGCGAACTGCGGCATCACTCGCCATGAAGCGGAGCTGTTGACTCGTCTGCACGCGGCGAAGTCTCAGCCCGATGTCGCGGCTTGGCAGGCTCGTCAGCAGGTAGCTCAGCAACAGCAGGTCGCGCAGGCTCCGCAACAGCAGCAGCCGCAGTCGACGGGCCGCAAGCGTGGCTCGTTGTTGAGCGTCGTCAGCTGAACAATGGTCAGTCGGTAGGCCGCAGGGATCGCGGCCTCATTTTTGCTCGTCACCATCTCGACGGCGAGTAACCTGGCGCCGGGAGTCGCGCAGTTTGTTCTTCCGGTCTCGGCGAGCTCGGCGGCGGGCTCTTGCCCGCGACCGACCAGGCAAATGCCAGTACGTGCGCAACCGCCACGTACAGCTCTTTCGGAATCTCACGTCCGATATCCAATTTCGACAACGCTCCCGCGAGCGCTGCGTCTTCCTGCAGCGGCACGTTGTGCTCGCGAGCGGTGTCGATGATTTTTTCCGCGATCTGTCCGCCGCCCTTGGCGACGACCCGAGGCGCACCGCCACCGTTGACGTTGTAGTGGAGCGCGACGGCGATCGGTGGCTTGGGACGCTCGTTCATGCTCGTACGTCCAGTAAGCGCGCGGGACGAGCGCCGGTGTCGCCGGCGGGCATGCCGTGCAAACAAACGATCCGATCGATCTCGAGCCCCGCGTCGCGCAGGATCGATTCGAGCTCTCCGGCACGTGCGGACAAGGCGTTGACGATGGCGGGCGACTCGGCTCGCAACTGCACGCCGATGCGATGACCGGCCAAAGTCACTTTCGCGTGCAGTGCGCCGACCTGACCCAGATCCATGGCCGCCTCGACGCTCCACGAATCGCCGCCGCCCTGACGTTTGCGGGACTCGTCGTGTTCGACCCGCAACCGAAGCATGGAGGCGCGATCGTCGTGCCGCACCGGCAGTTCGATCAGCATCGATTGCATGGCCGGATCCGGCGCCGTGTTGGTGATCTGCGTCGTGGTCAGGCGCGCGATTGCCCCGTCGGTTTGACGTGACAGTTCATTCATCTGCTGCTCGGCTCCATCGATCATGGAGAACGTTGCCGGCGCCGCATTGAGTGCAGTCAGTGGTCCGCGAGCCGTGGGCGGAGCCGCATTCATTGCGATGTCCGAGTGCGCTGCGTTCGGGCGTGCGCCGTGATCTCGCAGCGTGCGGCTCAATGTGAGCATCAGCGACTTCAAATCGTTGACCAGCACTTTCGGATCGGTTGCGCCACGCGATGCGTCGGCGAGATTCGCTTCGAGAAAAGCGCCGGAGCGCTGGAGCGCGCTCGCCAGTGTTTTGGGGTCGCCGAGGGATTCCGCATCAGGCAAAGCCTGCCAAAGCTGCGCTGCGGCCTGCGTCACGGCCTTCGGCAACTCGTCAAGGCCATGCTTGCTCACATTATTTCCTCGGGCGAGCCATGACAGATTGGCGAGCATGAGCGCCGGGCTTTCCTGACGAGGAACGAAACGACGCATGGCATCGGCGACGACCGTTGCTTCGTTATCTGCGCTCACCGGAGTGGAAGAGGAGAGTGTCTCCAACGCCAGCACCGGACTGTTACGCAGCACGCGGACATTCAACACTTCGCCATTGGCCGGACCGGCGCTGTTGCCGGAGGCGAGGCGGGCGTTGTGCCGCTGGCCGCCGATATCGAGGAACAGTTGACCGCTGGCAGCGTCACGCACGGCGATAGCCTGCAGGAGCGCGCCTACGCGCCACTCCGACAGCAGGCTCGGGCTAGTGCTCCCGGCCGGGCTGGTACTGCGAAAGTCCACCAGGTCGATACGCATGAATGGGTCACTCGTGCGAGTTCAGTTTCAACGTGAACTGCTTCACCAATTTATCGGCAGGGAATCCCCGAGCTTTAGCCGGCCACGGTTAAGTAGTGCGACGTGGCTCACCTAAAGCTGACCCCTCATATGCCGATATGAAACCCGAATCTGTGAAATTCGTATCACGAGTCCCTTAAGCCGCGTCATGAAAACAAGTAAGCGTAAACGTTCCGCCAAAGCCCGCGCCGTCGTTGAGACCGTGGGCGCGGACGTTGTTGCCGCTGAAACGCCGATCGCTGCCGAGTCGAGCCCGGCGGCCGTGGAAGCGCTGGTCGCTGAGCCGGCTGCTGCTGCCAGCGAGCAGATCGCGGAAGAGGTTGCCGAGTCAGTGGTCGGTGCGTCGGTCGAGCAGGTCGCCGAAGCGATCTTCGAGCAGGCCGGCGATGTTTCTATGGAGCAGGCCACCGAGGTTGCCGCCGAAGCTCCGGCCGAGCCGGTGGTCGAGTCTGTCGAAACCGGAGCCGCCGACGCCGTTGTTGCTGAAGCCGCGGAGCCGGCCGTCGTGGGCGACCCGATCGTGGTGCTCGCTTCCAACTGCAGCGTGAAAGATGCCGCTGCACTCAAGTCTTCTTTGTGCGCTTTCTCGAATCACGGCGACGCTGTGACTCTCGATGTGAGCGCCGTCGAACGTGTCGATACCGCGACCATGCAGCTGCTGTGCGCCTTCGTGCGCGATCGCAGCGGTCGCAACCAAAGCGTCGCCTGGCGCGGTGAGTCGGCGGCTCTGCAGGATGCCGTGCGCTTGCTCGGCGTCAGTGCGCTGCTCGGTCTCGAGACAAAAGGAGTTGCCGCATGACGCGGATACTGGCCGTCGACGATTCTCCTTCGATGCGCGACATGGTGCGCATCGCGCTGACCAGCGCCGGCTTCGATGTGACTTCGGCCAGCGATGGCCAGGAAGCGCTCGACCTGGCGCGTCAATCGGGCTTCGACCTGGTGCTCTCGGACGTCAACATGCCGGTGATGGATGGCATCCAGCTGATCCGCGCGCTGCGCGCCGAATCTGGCTATCGCCACATCCCCATTCTGATGCTGACCACCGAAGCGGGCCCGGACCGTAAAAAAGAAGGCAAGGACGCCGGCGCCACCGGCTGGATCGTCAAACCGTTCGATCCGGCGCAACTGGTGGCGACTATGCATCGCGTGCTGAGGTAAACAAGCGTGGCTATCGATCTCGCCCAATTTCACGATGCCTTCTTCGAGGAGAGCTTCGAAGCGCTCGACTCGATGGAGGCGGCTCTGCTCCAGCTCAACCCGGGTGCTCCGGAGCCCGAGCTGATCGGCACGATCTTCCGCGTTGCTCACTCCATCAAGGGCGGCAGCGCGACCTTCGGTTTCTCCGAAGTAGCCTCGTTCACGCACACTTGCGAAACCTTGCTCGACGAGCTTCGCGCCAATCGCATGCAAGTGACTCGTCACGTCACCGATCTGCTGCTGAAGTCAGTGGACGTGATGCGCGACATGCTCCGCGCGCAGCAGCGTAAGGAAGCGATTGACGCGCAAAAAGTTGCCGATCTGCAGTTCGATCTCGAGCTGGCTATCGCGCAGAAGAATCAGCCTGCGCCTGCCGCGCCGGCACCCGCTCCAGTGGTTGTAGCCGCTGCGGCTCCCGCTGAAGCTGCGAAGCCGGGCTTTGCGCATCGCTGGCGGATCAGCTTCCGTCCGTATCCGCAGTTGTTCGTGCACGGTAACGACCCGTTGCGCATGATTCGTGAGTTGAGCGAGCTCGGTGAGCTCAGCGTCAAGCTCGATGGCAATGCACTGCCGTCACTCGAGCAGCTCGAGCCTGAAAGCTGCTATCTCGCCTGGGATTTGACGCTCGACACCGACGCTGCCCGCGAAGTCGTCAATGGCGTGTTCGACTGGGCCGAAGGCGATTGCGAACTCAAGATTGAAGAAGAGGCAGCGCCCGTTGCCGCGCAGCCCGCGGTGGCTGCGCCTGTCGCCGCCGCTGCGCCGACGCCGGAAGCGAAGCCTTCCAACGTCGTGAACATTGCGGATGCGAAGCCTACTGCTGCCGAGCCGGCGCATCAGCCGGCCGCGGCTGCTGCTGTTGAAGTGGCGCCAAAGGCTGGCGCGACCGACGGCGGCTCGATCCGCGTCAGCACCGAAAAAATCGACGAATTGATGAACACCGTCGGCGAGCTGGTGATCACGCAGTCCATGCTGACGCAGCTGGGCTCGAAGTTCACCGGCCACGTTGCCGAGCAGTTGCGCTCGGGACTGGCGACGCTGGAAAGAAACGTTCGCGAGCTGCAGGAAAGCGTCATGCGCGTGCGCATGTTGCCGATCAGCTTCGTGTTCAGCCGCTTCCCGCGCATGGTGCGCGACCTGAGCGGCCGCCTCGGCAAGCACGTCGAGCTGAAGATGACCGGCGACCAGACCGAGCTCGACAAGACGGTCATGGAAAAGATCGGCGATCCGCTGGTGCACCTGGTGCGGAACAGCGTCGACCACGGCATCGAGATGCCCGACGTGCGCGCGGCCGCCGGCAAGCCACAGACGGGCACCGTGTTCCTCAACGCGTATCACAAGGGCGGCAGCATCACCGTCGAAGTGGGCGACGACGGCGGCGGCTTGAACAAGGACCGCATCCTGAAGAAGGCGCGCGAGCGCAATCTGATCGGCCCCAATGAGACGCTGACCGACGACCAGATCTACGAGCTGATTTTCATGGCGGGCTTCTCGACCGCCGAGCAGACCACCGACATTTCCGGCCGCGGCGTCGGCATGGACGTGGTGCGCAGGAACATCAAGGAGCTCGGCGGCACCATCGAAGTGAAGTCGACGCTCGGCAAGGGCTCGCGCTTCATCATCACGCTGCCGCTGACGCTGGCTATCGTCGATGGCCAGTCGGTCGCGGTCGGCACCGAAACATACATCGTGCCGCTGATCACCATCATCGAGTCGCTGCAGTTGAAGCAGGGCATGGTGAACCGCGTCGCCGGCCAGGGCGAGGTGTTCTGGTTCCGCGATGGCTACGTGCCGGTGGTGCGCCTGCACGAAGTGTTCGGCCTCGAGCCGCGCACCACTCAGCTGCACGAAGGCTTGATCATGGTCGTGGAAGGCGAGGGCCGCAAAGTCGGCTTGTTCGTCGACGATCTGCTCGGCCAGCAGCAAGTGGTCATCAAGTCGCTGGAAACGAATTTCCGTCGAGTCGACGGTGTGTCCGGCGCGACCATCCTGGGCGATGGCGCGGTGGCATTGATTCTCGACGTGCCGGGCTTGATCCGGGTCGCGACGCAGAGACTGGCTGCTTAAGAAAGATTGCAGCCGGCGCTCGCACAGCCGCCGGGCCAGGCGGCTCGCGACTGGATCGACTCTGCATGGGTGCGCCCTTCCGGCACGAAGGGCGTCCGCGCCCGAACGGATTGCACGGGCGCGCGCATTGGAATGGTTTTGGGGTTCACAAAAGCAAGTTGGGGCTCAAAAAGCGAGCTAAGGAATCGATGTTATGAATACGTGGAATATTTCCGTTAAGGCCAAGCTGTTCGCGACCTTGGCGATGACCGGCATCGTGATGATCCTGGTCGGCGCCATCGGCCTCGGCGGCACCAAATCTTCCAATACCGATCTCGATGGGATCTTCTCCAACCGGTTCATGCCCACGGGCTGGGTCGGCACCATCGAAACGCACGAGCGCGCGGTGCTCGAGAAGGCCGAAGAAGTGGTCATCCGCCAGGATGCCGCGGCGGTCAAAGCGGCGCTCGATCTGCTCCAGGAACGCCAGGTCGAAGTGAAGGAGCTGCTCAAGAAGCTCGAAGCCACCGATCTCACCGATAAGGAGCGCGAGATCGTCGAGCAATTCCGCGGCCACGGCGCCGATGTGCTCGGCCTGGTGCAGGAAGCGATGCTCGCCGCACAGTCCGGCAACTTCAGCGCCGCAGAAAGCGCGCTGATCGAGAAGGCTCGCCCCGCCTACGAAAAGCTCAACAACGCCGGCGATACCCTGCTGCGCACGCAGATCGAAGTGGCGCAGCAGATGCGCACCGAAGCGGATGCGTCGTTCAAGAAGAACAGCACGTTCATCATCGCCGCCATCGTGGTCGGCATCGGCCTGTCCGGTCTGCTCGGCTGGCTGATCATTCGTTCCATCGTCAGCACGTTGAACACGGCGGTGAGCATCGCCGACCGCATCGCCAGCGGCGAGCTGGGCAACGACGTGCGCGTCGACAGCAACGACGAGCTGGGTCGCTTGCTCGAAGCGTTGAAGCGCATGGACGGCAAGTTGGTTGAAATCGTCGGTGGCGTGCGCGGCAGCGCGGACGCGGTCGGCGCGGCGGCGCGTCAGTTGTCGCACGGTAATGACGATCTGTCGCAGCGTACGCAGGAACAGGCGGCCGCTCTGGAAGAAACCGCTTCCAGCATGGAACAGATGACTGCGACGGTGAAACAGAACGCGGACAATGCGCGCCAGGCGAATCAGCTGGCCGTCGGTGCTCGCGAGCAGGCCGAAAAGGGCGGCGCAGTCGTGCAGCGTGCGATCGCGGCGGTCGGCGAGATCAACAACTCGAGCCGCAAGATCGCCGACATCATCGGCGTGATCGACGAGATCGCGTTCCAGACCAACCTGCTCGCGTTGAACGCGGCCGTGGAAGCGGCTCGTGCCGGCGAACAGGGCCGCGGCTTCGCGGTGGTCGCGACCGAAGTGCGCAACCTCGCACAGCGCAGCGCCAGCGCGGCGAAGGAAATCAAAGGTCTCATCAACGACTCCGTCGACAAGGTCAAGGTCGGCTCGGAGCTGGTCGACGAGTCGGGCAAGACCCTCTCGGAGATCATGGAAAGCGTCAAGAAGGTCACCGACATCGTCGCCGAGATCGCGGCCGCGTCCGAAGAGCAGTCGGCCGGCATCGAGCAGGTCAACAACGCCGTCAGCCAGATGGACAACGTCACGCAGCAGAACGCTGCGCTGGTGGAAGAGGCGTCGGCGGCCAGCAAGTCCATGGAACAGCAGTCCGGCACGCTGGTCACGCAGATCGGTTACTTCCGTCGCTCGGATGGCACCGGCATCACGGGCTCGGGCTCGCATGCGCCTGCTGAAGTTGTGCGCGCTGCGGCTCCGGTCGCTCGTCCGCGTCCGGCGGCGGTCCGCAAGGCCGGCCTGGGCGCTGCCAACAAGCCGAAGGCCGTCGCTTCGTCGGGCTCGCCCGCGCCCCTGGCTCGCGCCAGCGGCGATGACAGCCAGTGGAGCGATTTCTAACGCACTGCCGCTCCGGGTTTCGCTAAACGAGCCCGGAGCCGGCGCACGAGTGATGCAGCGAATGTCTTACTCATCCTGTGCAGACGAACGCCGATACATCTTTTGAGTGCTGTCACTGACACCGGCCGGTCGCCGGGTCGAAAAGACAGACAGTAGGAGACTCGTTTCATGACCAATCAAGTTGCCGCGCAGATCGATGCCGCCGCTGCCGGTTCCAACCAGATGCTGACCTTCACTCTGGGCGACGAAACTTACGGCGTGGACATCCTGCGAGTGCAGGAAATTCGCGGCTGGCAACCGGTCACGCGCATCCCGCAGGCCCCGAGCCACGTGCTCGGCGTGCTGAACCTGCGCGGCTCGATCGTTCCGATCGTCGACCTGCGCATGCGCTTCAACCTGCAGCACGCCGAATACACCCCGCTCACCGTCATCATCGTGCTGTCGGTGCAGTCGCCGATCGGCCGTCGCGATTTCGGTGTGGTGGTCGATGGCGTCTCCGACGTGATCGACGTGGCTGCGAGCGATGTGAAGCCGGCGCCTGAGTTCGGCGCGCACGTCAGCACTGAATTCATCGAAGGTCTGGCTGCCGTGTCGGGGCGCATGGTCATGCTGCTCGACATCGATCAACTGATCGGGGCGGACGTCACGGGAGTGGCGCTGAATCCTGCAGCCTAACGATGAGATGTGAGTAACGGCTCGCGAGGGCCACCTTGCGAGCCGTTGATCACACGCGAACGTCCATATGCCGATCCAAGCTTCCGCTTCCGCTCCCGCCGACGCCGCGCACTATGGACCTCAGCTCGGTGACGCCGAGTTCGACTTCATCCGCCACGTGGTCGGCGAGAATGCCGGCATCGTGCTGGGCCCCAACAAGCGCCAGCTGGTGCAGGGTCGTCTGGCGCGCCGCCTGCGCGAGCTCGGACTGCCGAGCTACGAGGCCTACTGCGAGTATCTGCGCGACGCCGGCCCCGAAGAGCTGGTCGGTCTGATCAACGCGATCACCACCAACGTCACTTCGTTCTTCCGGGAGAATCATCACTTCGAGGCGCTGGCCTCGTACATGCTGCCCGAGGCGATGAAGCGCAATGCCGCTTCGCGCCGGATTCGTATCTGGTCCGCGGGCTGCTCGACCGGCGAAGAGCCGCACTGTATCGGCATGGTCGCCGGCGAAGTGCTGCCGTCCACGCCACGCTACGATTTCAAGATTCTCGCGACCGATATCGACAGCGACGTGGTTGCTGCGGCGACTTCGGGCATCTACCCGGTGGACCGCATGTCGAGCGTATCGCCGGAGCGCCTGAAGCGCTTCTTCCAGAAGGGCAGCGGCGCGAACGAAGGGGCCGCCGTCGCCAAGCAAGAGCTCAAGTCGATGATCACGTTCCGTACGCTCAACCTGCTGCACGCGTGGCCGATGAAAGGCCCGTTCGACGTGATCTTTTGTCGCAATGTGATGATTTATTTCGATCAACCGACGCGCGAAAAGCTGGTCAACCGCTTCAGCGAAATGCTTATCCCCGGCGGTTACCTGTGCATCGGCCATTCGGAATCCATTCATGCAGGCAGCGCGCCCTTCAAACTGGTCGGCAAGACCATCTACCGCCGCAACGGGGGCGCCAATGGCTGAGAAACCAGCATTGGCCAAGGTGCTGCCGGGCTTCGAGACCATCCGCCGCTACACCAATCCGCAGGGCCAGGTGATCGCCAAGCTGTTGCCGGGCGACTTCTACGTGACCACTCACGATGAAGTGCTCGACACGGTGCTCGGCTCGTGCGTGTCCGCGTGCATCCGCAATCCCAAGCTCGGCATCGGCGGCATGAATCATTTCATGTTGCCGCGTCCCAGCGGCAACGGCCATGACACGTGGGAGACCGGCGCCGCCGGCCGCGCCACGCGTTATGGCAGCGCCTCGATGGAACAGCTGATCAACCGCATCCTGAAGGCCGGCGGCACGCGCGCCGATCTGGAAGTGAAGATCTTCGGCGGCGGTCGCGTGTTGAAGACGCTGACCGATGTCGGCGATCACAATGTGACTTTCGTGCGCGAGTTCCTCAAGCAGGAAGGCTTGCGCGTGACCTCCGAGGACGTGGGCGATACCTGCCCGCGCCACGTGCAGTACTTCCCGCTCACCGGCCGCGTTCGTGTGCGTCACCTGACCTCGAGCTATACCAGGGACGTGGCGTCGCAAGAACAGCAATTCCTCAAAGGCCTGGAGAAGACGCCAGTGGCCGGCGAGATCGATCTGTTCTGAGGGCAGACCTGATCATGGCCATCAAACTGCTGATCGTCGACGACTCTGCGCTGGTGCGCAAACTGCTGAGCGAAATGCTCAGCAAGGATCGCGAGATCGAGATCGTCGGCACCGCTACCGATCCGTACGCGGCGCGCGAGAAGATCAAACAGCTCAATCCGGACGTCATCACGCTCGACGTGGAAATGCCGAGGATGGACGGTGTCACGTTCCTCGAGAACCTGATGCGGCTGCGGCCGATGCCGGTCGTGATGGTGTCGTCGCTGACTGCAAAGGGCGCCGATGTCACTTTGCGCGCGCTGGAGCTCGGTGCGATCGATTTCGTCACCAAGCCGAAGGTCGACCTGGCCGGCAGCCTGGAGAAATACGCCGACGAGCTGATCGCGAAAGTGAAGGTCGCTTCCAAGGCGCGCGTGAATGCGCGGGTGTCAGCGTCGAAACCGACGGTGCACGTGGCGTTGCACGCCGAACAGCGACGCAGCGCCGATGCTGTGCTGCCTGCTGGCAGCGGCAAACGATTCCTGCGCACGACCGATCGAATCATTGCAATCGGTGCGTCGACGGGCGGCACCGAGGCCATTCGCGAAGTGCTCGAAGCGCTGCCGCCGGATGCGCCAGCCGTGGTTATCTCTCAGCACATTCCGGCAGCTTTCAGCAAACCGTTCGCCGAGCGCATGAACCGTTGCTCGCCCATGTCGGTGTGCGAGGCCGCCGACGGTCAATACATTCTTCCCGGCCACGTCTACATCGCGCCTGGCGATCAACATTTGTTGATCGAGCGCGACGGTGCACGCTATCGCTGCAAGCTCAGCAGCGGCCCGCACGTGAATCGTCATCGGCCCAGCGTGGACGTAATGTTCCGCTCGGTCGCGCAGAACGTTGGCCCGAACGCCGTGGGCGTGATTCTCACCGGCATGGGCGACGACGGCGCCCGCGGCCTCAAAGAAATGCTCGAAGCGGGTGCGCCGACCATTGCGCAGGACGAGGCGACCAGCGTGGTCTGGGGCATGCCGGGCGCTGCCGTGAAACTGGGCAGCGCCCAGCACGTGTTGCCTCTACATCGGGTCGCCAGCGAGGTGCTGCACCTGACGGCGGATCAGCCCAACAGCAAGGCGGCGCACGGCTGATAATTCCTGTTCCCGGCGGGAAATATGTACAGCGGTGTTCAGAAATGCCAACCGCGCCGCAGATCGTGAGATGTACGTCGCAGTAGAGTTCGCGATCATGAGCACTCCTCAGAATGCCTATCAGGCCGCGCAACAGGCGCAAATGACTGCGGTTACCGATCACACCGCAGCAGCATTCGCGTTCGTGGGCGAGCTGGCTCAGGAAGTCTCCACCGGCAAGGTGGAGCTGCCGTCGTTTCCGGACGTGGCCGTGCGGGTGCGCAAGGTGCTGGCCGACGAGGCCGTTGCCAACGATCAGATCGCCCGGGTGGTCGGCTCCGAAGCCGGGCTCGCGGCGCGCGTTTTCACACTCGCCAATTCGGCCGCGTTGAATCGCAGCGGTCGCGCGGTCTCCGATCTGAAGACGGCGGTGAATCGCATCGGTCACAATAACGTGCGCACCGCGGCGGTGTCATTCGCCATTGCTCAGTTGCGCAAGGCCAGCGAGCTGAGACATATCTCCAAGGAGCTGGAGACGCTGTGGCAGGAAGCGACCACTGTGGCTGCGCTCGCTTATGCAGTCGCGTCGCGCACCAGCGTGAATGCCGATGAGTCCATGCTCGCTGGGCTGCTGCACAACGTGGGCAAGATCTATATTCTCGCTCGCGCCTACAAGCATCCATTCTTCAAGGAAGAGTCGACGCTGCAACAGTTGCTGCGCGACTGGCACGCCAACGTCGGCAAGGCCATCGTCGAGAATTGGGGTTTTCCGGATCACATCGCCGAAGCGATCGGCGAGCACGAGAACATCGAGCGCATCAACGACGAGCGCGACGTGACCGACGTGCTGACGGTCGCCGTGATGATGGCCGGCTTCTTCGGCCACGAGGCCGATCTCGAGCTCAACATGCAGGGCGTGAAATCGTTCTGGCGGCTGGGCCTGGACAATCAGAAGTGCGTGCACGTGATGCGCGATTGCGCCGAAGAGATCAGCGCGCTGCGCACGGCGCTCGGCGACTGACCCAAACCAATTTTGCGCGCACGACGCGCGTGTCCGTTCGAACGAACTGGGCCGGTCCTGCGCGTCCCTGCATTCAAGCATCACTGCCCAGCACGGCATCTCTCGGGTGTGCTGAACAGCCCGTCGGACCGACTCGCAGCCCCGCGCTCGGTGCGCCCTGATTCGTAAATTCCGAGATTCATTGTCGGCCGCTGAGCGTCGATAGAGCCAATGACTGGCACTCATTGGTAGATTGGTATGAACTTCGGCTCCCTCACTATTCGCGCGCGTATTATCAGCACACTGGTGGTGCTGGCTTTGTCGATGCTCATCGTCGGCTCGCTCGGCTTGTATGGCATGAACGCCATCGTCGACGACCTGGAGCAAATGTTCAGCCGGCGCGTCGTCGGCGCCGCGCAGCTCGGCGAGCTCAAGGCCAAGGAGCTGGACCGGCAGGCGATGATTTCGCTCGAGGTACTGGCCGACGATCCGGTCGCGGTCAGCAGGATCCAGGCGGAGGTCAAGGAGCTCGACGCGACCGCGAACCGCTTGCTCAAGGAGTTTGGCGACACGCAGATCACGCCCGAAGGCCAGGCTAAATTCGCCAAGGTGAAAGCGGCGCACGACGGCCTGGAGCGCTCCATCGGGCAGATCAATGCAGCAATCGCAGCCAACGACGACGAGCTCGCCGCCAAGTTGATCGTCGACCAGTTGGATCCGGCGTTTGGCGTGCTGAATGCCGCGCTGGATGACGCGTCTCAACATCAGTTCAAACGCGCCGAAGCCTCGTTGGCCGCGGCACAGGACGAGTTCCATACCAGCCGCGCCATTGCGATCGGCTCGATGGTCATCGCGCTGGCGCTGGCCGGTGTGTTCGCGCTGTTCCTGATGCGCGCCATCATGTCCGGTCTGAGCACGGCGATGAATGTCGCCGGGCAGATCGCCGACGGTCATCTCGGTCATCGTATCGATACCACGCGGCGCGACGAATTCGGCGTGATGCTGGGTACGCTCAAGCGCATGGATGAAAAGCTCCACGAAATCGTCGGCAGCGTGCGCAGTGCGTCCGACGCAGTTGGCGGCGCGGCGTCACAGCTCTCGCGCGGCAACGACGATCTTTCGCAGCGTACGCAGGAACAAGCATCGGCGCTGGAAGAAACTGCGTCGAGCATGGAAGAAATGACGGCGACGGTGAAACAGAACGCCGACAACGCGCGGCAGGCGAATCAGCTCGCCAGCGGCGCCCGCGGCCAGGCCGAGCGCGGCGGCGAAGTGGTATCGCGTGCCGTGAGCGCGATGGAGGAGATCAACAACTCCAGCCGCAAGATCGCCGACATCATCAGTGTGATCGACGAGATCGCGTTCCAGACCAACCTGCTGGCGCTGAACGCGGCTGTCGAAGCGGCGCGCGCCGGCGAGCAGGGCCGCGGCTTTGCGGTGGTCGCGAGCGAAGTTCGCAGCCTTGCTCAGCGCAGTGCCACCGCGGCCAAGGAGATCAAGGATCTCATCGGCGACTCGGTGGAGAAGGTGCGCAGCGGCAGCGCGCTGGTCGACGAGTCCGGCAAGGTGCTCGGCGAAATCATGGAGAGCGTCAAGAAGGTCAGCGACATCGTCGCCGAGATCGCCGCCGCCAGCGAGGAGCAGGCGCAGGGCATCGATCAGGTCAACAATGCTGTCACACAGATGGACGACACCACCCAGCAGAACGCGGCGCTGGTGGAAGAGGCGGCTTCGGCGGCCAAGTCCATGGAGCAGCAGGCTCAGCAGCTGGTGGAGGAGATTTCGTTCTTCCGCACGACGCACAGCTCCGCGGCGGTTCAGTCGGGTACTGTCATAACGACAAAGAAGAGCGCCTCGGTGCGCCCCATTGCAAAACGTTCAGCGGCCAGGCCCACGGCTCGCCCCGCCCCAGCATCGGCCCCCATGGCCAAGGCCAGCGGCGACGACAGTGCCTGGCAAGAGTTCTGACCAGGGCCGGGTCTTCCGGTTGCGTTGTAGTCGACCGGCCGGCCGGAAGTAGAACGCTCTGGGACACCCGACTGCAAAGTGAACACGCTCACGTTTCGAAACCATTGAGGGATTGCCCTATCCGCGTAGAAGAGGTTTACATTAGGAACGCGGTTGTGCAGTGAAACGTACTGATTGCGTTCGTTGGCAAGGAAAGCCAGCTTGTGGCGATTTTCATTTCAACGATGGCCGCACAAGTCTGGCCACGGGGAACGGGACGTGGCGAAGGGCGGAAAAATACTGGTCGCGGAAGACGACGCCGAGGCGCGTGAGCTGCTCATGTTGTCGCTGTCGGATGGCGACTATGACCTGTTGCAAGCGGCCGACGGTATCGAGGCGCTGCATTTATTGCGCACCGAGCATCCCGACCTGCTGATCACAGACATCGTCATGCCGCGCATGGACGGTTACGAACTGGTGCGCAAGCTGCGCCAGGACGAAAGCATGTCCGGCACGCCGGTCATTTTCTGTTCGGCGTCGTACCACGAGCGCGAGGTGCGCGAGATGGCTCGCTCGCTGGGCGTCCGGAGCACGCTGTCCAAACCCTACGATCTGGAAATCGTTCGCGAGACCGTGAACGCCGCGCTGGCGACCAAGCCGCCGGCTACCCCGAGCGTCCCGCCAGCCCTGGCCGAGAATGGCGGCGCGCAGGAGCGATTGAGCGCGCTGGTGACATTCAGCCGCCGCGTATTCGGCCAGACCGATCCGGCCGTGATTCTCGAATCGACGTGCGATGCCGCCCGCGACATTCTGCTGGCGCAGGTAGCGCAACTCGTGATCGTGAGCGATGACGGCTCTCGGCAGGTCACCACCTCCAGTGGCCTGTCCGGCGAGGAGATGGAGCGTCTGCTGTCCTCGCGCATGTATCGCGATCTGGTGCAGTCCCTGGAGAGCGGCGGCTCGGCGCTCTATCCCATGTCGCCGGATGAGTCGATTGCCGACGACGGCGCACCTCAGCGCGGCGATTTTGTTTCCATGCTGGGCGTGCCGATCGCGTCGGTCACCAAGCCCTATGGTTATCTGTGTGTGCTGAATCGCATCGGCCTGCCGGGCTTCACCGAGGAAGATCTCGCGGTGGCGCGCGCCATCGCGGCCCAGGTTGCCGTTGCTTACGAGAACGCGCTCCAGCACCAGGCGCTGCAGGATGAGATCGACCGGCGCGCCGAAATGGAAAGCGAGATCCGGCGGCTGAATCAGGATCTGGAAAAGCGCGTGGCGGAGCGCACCGCCGAGCTGGAAATCGCCAATCGCGAGCTCGAGGCGTTTTCCTATTCGGTCGCGCACGACCTGCGAGCACCGTTGCGGCTGATTCATGCGCACGTGCAGATGCTTCGTGAGCACAAGGGTCCGCCGGGCGCGCGCGAGCCGACCATTCACATGGAACAGATTCAGCGCGGCGCGAAGGAGATGAGTGCGCTGATCGATGGCTTGCTGGCCCTGTCGCGAGTCAGCCATGTCGAGATGCGGCGTGAGCCGTGCTCGCTCGACAACCTGGTGAAACATGCGGTCGACCGAGCCAGCCAGGACGCGCAGGGTCGCGAGATCGAGTGGCGCCTGAATCCGTTACCGGCAGCGAGCTGCGACCCGGAGTTGATGCAGCAGGTGTTCGCGAACCTGATCGGCAACGCGGTGAAATATTCGCGGCCGCGGGCCAAGCCGGTGATCGAGATCGGCTCGGGCGTCGTCAGCGAGGGCGATACCGGCACCACCGCCACGCCGGGCGAGCGATATATCTACGTGCGGGACAACGGCGTCGGCTTCGACATGCGCTATGCGCGCAAGCTGTTCGGCGTGTTCCAGCGGCTGCACCGACAGGACGAATTCGAGGGCACCGGCATCGGCCTGGCGACCGTCAACCGCATCGTCGAGCGGCACGGTGGCACGATCTGGGCCGAAGCCAGCCCCGGCCGGGGCGCGGAGTTCCGGTTTACCCTGCGCGGGATGGAGTGAAGAGAAGCGGTTAGCGGTTGGCGGTTAGTTCGGAGGGCGGGGTAGCTCTGGTCCGGCCTCTGATATCCTTGCCGCCCCGAATTCAGCGGCAGTTGGTTGGAAGCGACATCGGTTTTGCCGGGTTGCCTCCGAACCAACCGCCAACCGCCAACCGCTAACCGCCAACCGCTACTCATGCAGTCCCAATACGATCCCTCCGCCGTGGAGGCCGAGGCGCAGGCTTTTTGGACCGATCGCCGGGCCTTCGCCGTCAAGGAAGATCCCAGCCGGCCCAGCTATTACTGCCTGTGCATGTTCCCGTACCCCAGCGGCCGGCTGCACATGGGGCACGTGCGCAACTACACCATCGGCGACGTGATCACCCGGTTCCTGCGCATGCAGGGCTATAGCGTGCTGCAACCCATGGGTTGGGACGCCTTCGGTCTGCCGGCCGAGAACGCGGCCATGAAGAACCGCGTGCCGCCGGCCAAGTGGACTTACGAGAACATCGCCTACATGAAGCGCCAGCTGCAGTCGCTGGGCTTCGCGCTCGACTGGGATCGCGAGCTGGCCACGTGCCAGCCCGAGTACTACCGCTGGAACCAGTGGCTGTTCCTGAAGATGCTCGAAAAAGGCATCGCCTATCGCAAGACCGGCGTCGTGAACTGGGATCCCATCGATCAGACCGTGCTCGCGAACGAGCAGGTGATCGACGGCCGCGGCTGGCGCACCGGCGCGCTGGTCGAGAAGCGCGAGATTCCGATGTATTACCTGCGCATCACCGATTACGCGCAGGATCTGCTCGATGCACTGAACGATATGCCCGGCTGGCCCGAGCGCGTGCGCGCCATGCAAGCCAACTGGATCGGCCGCAGCGAAGGCGTGCGGCTGAGCTTCCCGTATGAATTGCAGGGCGAGCAACGTTTGCTGAGCGTGTTCACCACGCGCGCCGACACCATCATGGGTGTGACATTTGTTGCCGTCGCCGCCGAGCATCCGCTGGCAACGTACGCCGCGCAGTCGAATCCCCAGCTCGCCGCATTCATCGAAGAGTGCAAACTCGGCACCGAGCAGGAAGCCGAGATCGCGCAGATGGAAAAGAAGGGCATGCCGACGGGCTTGTTCGTCCAGCATCCGCTCACCGGCGAACAGGTGCCGGTGTGGGTTGGCAACTATGTGCTCATGACTTACGGCGAAGGCGCGGTGATGGGCGTGCCCGCGCACGACGAGCGGGACTTCGCATTCTCGTTGAAATACGGCCTGCCCATCAAACAAGTGATCGAGGTAGCGGGAGCGGAGCCGGCGTTCACCGATAAGGAATGGCACGGCTGGTACGGCGAGTACGGCACGCTGATTCATTCCGGCAAGTACGACGGCCTCGATTATCGAAAGGCCATCGACGCCATCGCCGCCGACCTCGAGGCCAAGGGCTGGGGCGAAAAGCACGTGCAGTGGCGTCTGCGCGATTGGGGCATTTCGCGTCAGCGTTACTGGGGCTGCCCGATTCCGCTGATTCATTGCCCGAAGTGCGATGTCGTGCCGGTGCCCGAAGCAGACTTGCCGGTGGTGTTGCCCGAAGGCCTGGTGCCCGATGGCAGCGGCAATCCGCTCAACAAGACGCCGTCGTTCCTCGACTGCAAATGTCCGAAGTGCGGCGGCCCCGCGCGCCGCGAGACGGACACGATGGATACGTTCGTCGACTCGTCGTGGTACTTCCTGCGCTTCGCCTCGGCCAAGAACGACAAGGCGATGGTCGATGAGCGCGCCAACTACTGGTCGCCGGTGAATCAATACATCGGCGGCATCGAGCACGCGATCCTGCACTTGCTGTATGCGCGTTTCTGGACGCGGGTCATGCACGACATGGGGCTGGTGAAAGTGCAGGAGCCGTTCCAGAACCTGCTCACGCAGGGCATGGTGCTCAACGACATCTATTCCCGCCGCAGCGGCGAAGGCGCGATCGAATATTTCAATCCGATCGATGTGACCGTGCAGGTCGACGCGAAGGGTGCGCGCGTCGGCGCGACCTTGAACTCGGACGGCAAGCCGGTCGAGTGGGAAGGCATGCGCACCATGTCGAAGTCGAAGAACAACGGCGTCGATCCGACCAAGCTGGTCGAACAGTACGGTGCGGACAGCGTGCGCTTGTTCATGATGTTCAAGGCGCCGCCGGAAGATACGTTGGAATGGTCCGACGACGGCGTCGAAGGCGCGTCGCGTTTCATGCGCCGCTTGTGGCGCATGGTGCACGAGCATGTCACGGCCGGCCTGGTGAGCCCGAAGGTAGCGGGCGAATTAACCGACGAGCAACGCAACGTGCGGCGCGCTGCGCACAGCACATTGCAGAAGGTGACAGACGACATCGGTCGCCGTCGCGTGTTCAACACTGCGATCGCCGCGGTGATGGAATTCATGAATACGCTGTCGAAGTTCGAGGACCAGTCGCCGCAGGGCCGCGCCGTGCGACAGGAAGCGCTCGAGTTCGTCGTGCAAATGCTGTCGCCCATCGTGCCGCATGCCGGGCACGTGCTGTGGCAGGCGCTCGGCCACACCGATGCGCTGATCGATCATCCGTGGCCGCAGCCGGATGCGGCCGCGCTGGTGCGCGACTCGATCGACGTGGTGATCCAGGTCAACGGCAAATTGCGCAGCCAGATCACGCTCGAAGCGAGCGCCACCGAAGAGCAGATCCGCACGGCAGCCCTGGCCGACTCCACTGTGCAGAAGTGGATCGAAGGCAAGCCGGTCCGGAAAGTGATCGTGGTGAAGGGCAAGCTCGTAAACGTCGTGGTATAGACTTGCCCGGCCTGCTGCAGCGGCGTTAGCCTCCGGTGAGGACTCACCGGGGGATTTCATATGTCAGCTGCAGAACGTGCCGTCGCGGACGTGCGTGCTCAGGTGTCGGCCGAGGAATGGGCGACGCGAGTGGATCTGGCGGCCTGTTATCGTCTCATCGCGCATTTCGGTTGGGACGATCTGGTCTTCACTCACATCTCGGCGCGCGTGCCGGGCACTCATGACTTTCTCATCAATCCCTATGGCTTGATGTTCGAAGAGGTCACCGCATCCAACCTGGTGCGTGTCGACCTCGCCGGCAATAAAACATTGCCGAGCCCGTACGAAATCAATCCCGCCGGCTACACGATTCACAGCGCCATTCACGAGGTGCGCGAGGACGCCGGCTGTGTGCTGCATCTTCATACGATGGCGGGCATCGCAGTCTCGGCGCAGCGCGGCGGTTTGTTGCCGATCTCACAACAGTCGACGTTTATTCTGCTCAGCCTGTCGTATCACGATTACGAAGGTATTGCGCTCAACCAGGAAGAGAAGGGCCGGTTGCAGGCGGATCTGGGCCACACACGGCACATGATCCTGCGCAACCACGGCTTGCTCACCGTCGGCCGCACCATCTCCGATGCCTTCATGACGATGTACAGCCTGCAGCGCGCTTGTGAGATCCAGATCATGGCCCAGGCCGGCGGGCCGTTGCTCGCTATCCCAGAATCGGTTCTCGCCACGGTGCCCGAGTACGTGAAGCAGGTGACGCGCGGCGCCGGCACCGGACTGGTCTGGCCGGCGCTGTTGAGAAAAATGGACCGCATCGACCCCGGTTATCGGGAGTAAACGTACAAACCGCGGTTGCCACCCGCACTCGTGAATGATAAAGCAACGCGGGTAGTGCAAATTTTGTACGGTTTCGAGAGACATACGGATGAAAGCGGGTGTCATGGCGACGCGGCTGTCGGTGCTGCAGCGGGCGTTGCCGTCACGGATCCTGGTAGTCGATGACGACGAACAGGATCGCGAGCTGATCACGCGGCGGCTGAGGGCCGCGGGCTTCGAGGTCGAGCACGCAGCCAATGGCCAGGAGGCGCTGGATGCGCTCGACCGCCAGTGGTATCCGCTGGTGGTCACCGACTGGCACATGCCGGTGATGGATGGCCTGGCGCTGACCCAGACGCTGCGCGAGCGCGGGGCCGAAGATACTTACATCATCATGCTGACCATGCGCGATGCGAGCACTGACTTCGAGCAGGGCTACGTCGCCGGCGTCGACGACTACCTCACCAAGCGAGTTTCCGATCCCGAGTTGTTCGCCCGCATCTACGCCGCGTTCAACACGCTGGCGTTGCGTCGCTCGCTGCGAGAGGCGCAGGAAGCGGTGATGGAGCAGTCGGTGAGCATCGATGTCGAGTCCGGCGCGTTCTCGCCCAGCGAATTGCAGACCCGGCTGCTGTCCGAAATCCGTCGTGGGCAGCGCTACGGTCGCCAGCTGGCGGTGCTGACGTTGGGCGTGCGCGTAGAAGGCGCGCCTGCGGACGATTGCGCGCCGGATGCGACCACTTTGAAGGGCGTGGTCCAGGCGATAGACGCCTCGGTCCGCGCGCACGTCGATTGGATCGGCCGCATGGAAGCGCCGGTGGGCGCTGTATTCGCGGTAGTGTTTCCCGAGGCCAACATTACCGAAGTGCCGCTGATCAAAGAGCGCATGATGGCGACGTTGAGCCGCTATGCCAGCAGCGTTTCCATACCGCTGGTCTTCAGCTATGGCGTCGCTGGGCTGGAGCGGGACGGCAACGACAGCGCTCCGGTCGAGGCGGCTGAAATGCTCAAGGTGGCCGAGCATTGCCGGGGTTGTCCGGGTCATTCAGGGAACGAACAACTGGCCGCCGTTCAGCGCAGCGTGGCCACGCACGCCGGCATCGTCTGCCGTCACGGCTATGTAGTAGACAGCGAGTGCGTGCTGAAAAGTCCGGCCGCGATGCGCGCCACCCAGCCGTTTACCGCCGTCCGCTGACTCCAAACATTGACCGCGAGGGCGGCGCCCGCGAACATGGCGGCCCTGTTTCGCTCTCGCGAGTGTCATCTGTGACGCCTTCCGCCTCCTTCCGTCGTTCCCGCTGGTTGCTGCTTTCCATCTGCCTGGCTTCTCTGCTGGCGGGCTGCGGCTGGCGCCTGCAGGGCACGACCAAACTGTCGCCGGTCATGGCGACGACTTATGTCGACACCCAGGATCGCTACACCGATTTCAACCGGGCGTTGCGTGAGAGTCTGGAGGCGTCCGGCGCGCGTCTGACCAACAACGAAAATGAAGCCACTGCGGTCCTGAAGATCATCAAGGATGAGAGCGGACAGCGCGTGCTGACCGTGTCCGGTCGCAACACGCCCGAGGAATACGAGGTGTTCTACACCATCGAATACTCGGTGAATGGCCGCACCGAGGAGCTGATCGCGCCGGAGAAGCTCGAGCTCACCCGCGACTACAGCTACGACGAAACGGCCGTGCTCGCGAAACAGAAGGAACAATCGATTCTGCGTGAAGCGCTGGCTCGCGACCTCGCGGGTCAGGTCGTAAGGCGTCTCGCGGCGCTCTAGGGTCCTATGGCTGACGTCTTGAAAGTCACTGACGTCGGTGTCGATGTCGTGACCGGCCTGCTCGAGCGCTACGGAATGGAGTGCATCGCGCTCGGCGTCGATGAAACCATTCCCGGTTCTTACTGGGGCGACAGCGAAGCGGGCCTGGTTGGCTCGAAGATCTATTGGCGCGCCGATACGCCGCTGCACTCGCTGCTGCACGAAGCCGGTCATTTCATCTGCATGGACGAGGAGCGTCGCGAGCAGTTGCACAAGGACGCGGGTGGCGACTACGACGAAGAAAACGGCGTTTGTTATTTACAGATCGTGCTGGCGGGCGAGCTGCCCGGCGTCGGGCGCGAGCGCATGTTCCATGACATGGACGCGTGGGGCTACACGTTCCGGCTCGGCTCCGCGCGTGCGTGGTTCGAACAGGACGCCGAGGATGCGCGAGCCTGGCTGATCGGCCGCGGCGTCATCGATAACGACGCGCGGCCGACCTGGCGCAGAAGAACTATCTGAATCGATCGGTCGCCGAAATCAGCTGATGCGTATTGCCGGGCTCGAACGCCGAATGCCCGGCGTCGGGCACGACATGGAACTCCGCTTCCGGCCACGCCTGGTGCAGCTTCCACGCGGTCTGCATCGGGCACACCACGTCGTACCGGCCCTGCACGATCACCGCTGGAATGTGACGAATGCGCTCCACGTTGCGGATCAGCTGGTCTTCGGTTTCCAGGAAGCCGCGATTGATGAAGTAGTGACATTCGATGCGCGCGACGGCGACCGCGAAATCCTCTTCGCCCCATTTGTGCAGCTGATCTTCGTTCACGTGCAGATAGCTGGTCGCAGCTTCCCAAATCGACCAGGCGCGTGCGGCCTTCACTCGCGTGTCGCGATCTTCGCTGGTCAGGCGCTTGTAGAACGCCTTGATCATGTCGCCGCGCTCGGCGGGCGGGATGGCCGCGACGTAGTTCTGCCAATGATCCGGGAACAGCGCGCTGGCGCCGCCTTCGAAATAGAACCAGCGCAGCTCGAACTGCGACAGCGTAAAGATGCCTCTCAGCACGATCTCGCTGACGCGTTCAGGATGAGTCTGCGAATAAGCCAGGCCCAGCGTCGAACCCCAGGAACCGCCAAACACCAGCCACTGCTCGATCCCCAGGTGCTTGCGCAGCTTTTCCATGTCCTCGACCAGGTCCCAGGTGGTGTTGGCCTCGAGGCTGGCGTGCGGCTTGCTCCTGCCGCAGCCGCGCTGATCGAACAGAATGATGCGATAGGCGTCGGGGTCGAAGAAGCTGCGGGCGCGATCATCACAACCGGCGCCCGGACCGCCGTGTACGAAGACCGCGGGCTTGCCCCTGGGATTGCCGCATTCCTCGTAATAGATCTCGTGCGTGTCCGAGACGCGCAGCAGGCCGGATTTGTTGGGCTTGATGGCTGGATACAAAGTGCGCAAGCCAGCAGCGGTCTTGGCCTTGGCCGGGCGCTTGCGCTTGGCGAGCACGGCGTGCCGGGCGTGATTGCGTTGTTTGCTGGCGGGGGCGGGGCGAGCCGAGCGACGCGTCGTTTTCCGCTTCTTCGTAGCCATTAGAGCTCCGTGAGACCAACTTTAGAAAGATGAATTCTCGGCTGTCTCGGGGATATAGGGAAGCGCTGCCCGTGCGACAATGGGCGGTATGCCGTTAGCGAACCACACCCGCTCCATGCTCCTGCTGCTGCTCACCATGACGGTGTGGGGCAGTACTTTCATGGTGACCAAGGAGCTGATTACTCTCTGGCCGCCATTCACGCTGGCATTCGTGCGCGTCGCGGTGGGCACCCTGGTGTTGTTGCCGTTTGCGCTATCCCGAAAGACGCCCGGAGTTCGGTTGCCGTGGGGCGCCATCTGGTCGATGGGCCTGATCGGCGTGGCGCTGTATTACCTGGTGTTCAACATGGCGATGGTGCACGTGTCGGCATCACAGGGGGCGTTGGTTCAGGCGTCCATTCCGGCGATGACGGCGCTGGTCGCGGTGCTGTGGCTGCGTGAGCGTGCTTCTTCGCTGCGCTGGCTGGGCATCGCGCTATCGGTCGGGGGTGTACTGATCGTGTTCTCGGGCAGCGGCTCGGACGGCGCTCAGTCGAGCTTATTCGGCAATTCATTGATGTTTGCTTCGGTGGTGTGCTGGGGGTTGTATACCGCGCTGGCGAAACGCGTCGCTGGTTTCGACGCCCTGGTGATCACGACGGCCGTCACCGGCGCTGGTGCGTTGTTGTTGTCGCCGCTGGCCGGCTATGAAATCGTCACGGCGAAACTTGCGGGCGAGGGGTTGCCGCCATTGCCGCTGATCGGGTGGGTGGAGCTGCTTTATCTCGGCGTCGTCGCTTCCGGCATGGCTTATCTGCTGTACAACGCGTCGTTACGCCATCTCGACGCGAGCGAGGTCGGCGTCTACACCAACTTGATTCCCATCGTCGGCGTGCTCACCGGCGTGGTGGTGCTGGGCGAGCCGTTATCGACGCGCGCCATCATCGGCGGCCTGGTGGTGATGCTCGGGGTCTGGATCACCAGCCGATCGGAGCGGCCGGTAGCGGTGACGGCTTAGGCCTTCGCGACCCACATTTCCATATCGAGCGGCTGCGCGAGCGACTTCACCAGGTCCTGCGCGTAGATCGGCAGATCCCGCAGGCTGCGCACGCAGATCATCAGATTGCGTGGCGCCCAGTCATCGCTCAGCTCGATCACGTGCAGCTTCATCGTGCGCATGGCGCGAGCGGCGGTGGTCTCCGGCACGACACCGATGCCGACATTACCTTCGACCATGCGGCACACCGCGTCGAAGCTGCGCAGCTGCACGCGAAGCTTGAGCCGGCGGCCGATGCGCTCGGCTTTGTCGGAAAGAAACCGTTGCAGCGAGCTGGCGCGATCCAGCCCGACGAAGTCGCTGTCCAGCGCCTCGGCGAACGCGATTTTTTTCTTTTCGGCGAGCGGGTGAGTCGGCGTCGTGACCAGCACAAAACGGTCCACACGGAACGGAAATACTTCCAGTCCGGTCACGTCTTCGGTGCCCGCGACGATGCCGATATCGGCTTTGCCGTCGGCAATGGCGGCGACGATCTCATCGCTCAAGCGCTCTTCCAGGTCGATGTTCACCTGGGGATGCGATGTCAGGAAATTACTGAGCGGCTCGGGCAGGAACTCAGTCAGTGCGTTGGTGTTGGAGAGCAGCCGTACATGTCCCTTCAGGCCGTCGGCGTACTCGCCCAGCTCGGCGCGCATGCGCTCCGCTTGTTGCAACATCTGCCGGGCATGGTGCACCAATGTGCGGCCGGCGGGCGTCGGGTGAACGCCCTGGCGCTCGCGGTTCAGCAATGGCGTGCCCAGCTCGATTTCCATGTTGCGGATTCGGGTGCTGGCGGCCGCCACGGCCAGGTGCATGCGCTCCGCGCCGGCGGTGATGCTGCCGGCTTCGACAACGTGCAGGAACAGCTTCAGGTCGGTCAGATCGAAACGCATCGGCGCAGTTTATACGCTATCGAGGTACCAGTCGTGGTCTGTCGCCGGCACCAGCGCGTTGTACTTGTCCCATTCCTGGGTCTTGATCGCGACGTATGCACGCAGGAACTCGTCCCCCAGCGCTTCGCGCAGGAACGTCGAGCCTTCGGCGGCTTTGATGGCACCCAGCCAATCCCGCGGCAACGAGGCTGTAATGCCGCTTTCATAGCCATTTCCAGTGATGGGCGGACCCGGATCGAGCTTGGCCGTGATGCCCGCATGTACGCCGGCGAGCACAATTGCTGCGACAAGGTAAGGATTCGCATCCGCCCCGCTGACCCGATGCTCGACGTGTCGACTCGACGCTGCACCGGCCGGCACGCGCAGGCTGACGGAGCGATTGTTGATGCCCCAGGTCGGCGCCATCGGCGCGTAACTTTGATGGCGGAAGCGCCGATACGAGTTCGCGTTGGGCGCGAAGATGAGCATGCTCTCCGCCATGGTCCTTTGCAGTCCGCCGATGGCATGGCGTAGCAGCGGCGTGCCGGCGGGATCGTCGGCGGCGAATGCATTGTCGCCGTTCTCGTCCTGCACGCTGACGTGCATGTGCATTCCACTGCCAGCCTGTTCCGCGAAAGGTTTTGCCATGAAGCAGGCGGTGAGGCCATGTTTCAGCGCAGTGGCGCGAATCAGGCGCTTGAACAGGATCGCATCGTCGATGGCGCGCAGGGCGTCGTCGCGATGGAGCAGCGTGATCTCATATTGGCCCGGCGCATATTCCGACATGAGCGTTCGTAACGGCAGCCCTTGCACGCGGGCGCCTGCGTAGATGTCGTCGAACAACGGCGCCATATCGTGCAGCTTGCCCAGCCCGTATGAGTCGAGCCGCTGCGGCGAGCGTTGTGACAACAGTCCCGGCGCGGGCACGAGCTTTCCCTGCGCGTCTCTCGAGACCAAATAAAATTCGATCTCTGCCGCAACGACGGCTCGCAATCCGATCTGCTGCAATCGTCGTACGGAGCGCGCCAATGCATGTCTTGGATCGGCAGTGCACGGCCGACCGTCAGCTTCGTACATGCTCATGAGTACTTGCGCACCGGGGCGAGACATCCAACCCGCTCGCACCAGCGTGCCAGGCACCGGACGGCAGATACGATCGGCATCGCCGACCGACCAAACGAGCCCGGTCTCCTCCACATCTTCACCGGTGACATCGAGACCGAGGATCGAGCCGGCGACGCAGCGGCCCTCGTTGTAAAGCGAGAGCAGTTCCTCGCGTGCGATCAGCTTGCCTCTGGGCACGCCACCGGGGTCTGTAATCAGCAGTTCGATGGCTTCGACGTCGGGATTCGCGTCGAGAAACTGGCGGGCTTCGTTGTTGGCGACGCTCATGACAATTCGTGCAAGAACTCATCGAAGTGGTCGAGCAGCGCCTGCACCTGTTCGGCTGTGGTCACCGGGCTCACCAGCATCATGTTGTGGAAGGGCGTGACGAGCACGCCACGATTCAGCAGGTAGAGATGTAACAGACGTTCGAGCATCGGCGACGCAGCCGTCAATGACTCGCGTGCGTTTCGCGGCGATGTTGGTGTAAAGACCAGCTCGCTGCGCGCGCCGACCGTGGTTACGTGCCAGGGCAAGCTTCGCTTGGCGATGCGCATCCGCAAACCCTCAGCAAGCGTGGCCGCGTGATTCAACATGTGTGCGTAGGCTTCATTCGTCATGACGTCCTGCAAACACGCGACCAGCGCGGCGGTCGCGAGCGCATTCGCCGCTAGCGTCGTGCCCATGCCTGAATGTCCGGCGGGCTTGGTCTCGAGCAGACGTTCCATCCGCTTCGCCAGCTCGGCCGTAAAGCCATAAACCGCTGTCGGCATGCCGCCGGCAATCGCTTTGCCAGCAATCAGAAAGTCCGGTGTGAGTCCCAGCCGATGCGCGTGCCCGCGCGGGCCGCTGCTGAGCGTGTGGGTTTCGTCGATGGCGAGCAGCGTTCCATGGCGCGTGCAGAGCTTGCGAACTTCGGCCCAAAAGCCTTGCTGGGGCAGCACCATGCCGGCATTCGTCATCACCGGCTCGGCGAGCAAGCATGCGACCTGACCATCGGCGAGCGCCGCCTCGAGTGCGGCGAGATCGTTGAACTCGACCACACGTGCGTACGAGGCGAAGTCGGCGACCTGGCCGATCTGCCCGGGCCGTGCGACGACTCTGCCCCCGGCGAGTCGCACCAACGTGTCTTCGAGCGAGCCGTGATAGCAGCCATCAAATACGAGGATGAGCTTGCGCTCGGTCAACGCGCGAGCCCAGCGCAGGACAGCGCGATTGGCATCTGTGGCTGTTTGAGTGATCTGCCAATAGGGCAGGCCGAAGCGTTCAGTCAATAGCTCACCGGCCCGTGCGGTTTGCTCCATCGGCAACATACAGGTGAAGCCGTGGGCCACTTGATCTTTCAGCGCATTCGCGACTGCGGGTGGCGAGTGGCCGAACATGGCGCCGGTATCGCCGAGACAGAAGTCGGCATAGGTCCGGCCATCCACATCCACGAAGCTCGATCCGGAGGCGGCACGCACGATCAGAGGTGCGGGCAACTGCCAATCCGTCATCCAGTGCATGGGCACGCCATTCAGCCAATGCGCGCGCAAAGCCTTGTCGCGACGGATCGTTTCCGGATGCTCTTCGATGAAGCGGCGCTGCTCGCGCTCCAACAGAGGTGCGGCGGACGCACTAAGAACGGACAAAGTGTTTTCCCCTGGGAAGATGCACTAAGTGGCTGGTGCAAATCATAGACCATCGATCAGCGTCGGCTCAGGCGTTCCCTGAATCGAGGTCGGGACGCTGCATTCGCGACGGCTGCGGCCGATAAGTCGGACATATCCCGCATCTTGCCACGGCCGGCGTTTACTCGCGGGACGCCCCCGTTTTCAACACAGGCAAGCAGAAGTTCCATGTCGATGCTTACGATCAGAACCCGGATGTACGTGAATCTGGGCGTGCTGGCTGTCGCCATGCTGGTGGTGTGCGGTGTCGCGCTCAGCGCCTTCAATTCCAGCTCTCGCCGCATGCAGCAGTTGCACGCCGAGAACCTGGTGCCGATCACGCAGATCAACGAGATCTACCAGCGCTCGCTGCAGAGTCAGCAGTATCGCCTGGAGGGTTACGTGCATCGCGACCCCGCGTTCACCAAGACGAACTACGACATGGTGAAAGAGAACCGCGGCCGCATCAACGAGCTGACCGAGCTCTTCGGCCAGTATCCGCTGAGCGAGCAGGAGCGTCGCCTGCTCGATGAGGTGAAGTCGCAGCGCGCCGCCATCGTCGACGCCGGCAAGAAAGAAATCGAGCTGCTGCTGGCCGGCGAGTACGACGCGGCCACCAAGGTGCGTATCGAAGCGATCGAGCCGGTCATCGACCGCATGGACGTGACGACCGAGCAGTTGGCGAAGGCTCGCGAGCAGGCGGCGGCGGAAACGATCGTCCAGGCCCAGCAAGAGTTGAATCGCGATCGCAATGTCATGCTTGGCTGCTTCATCGCGGCGCTGGCGGTGGCGAGCTGGTTCGCGTGGCTGCTGACCAGGCATATTTCCAACGGCCTGGCCCGCGCCGAAGACCTGGCCCGTCGCGTGAGTCGCGGTGAGCTGGGCAATCAAGTTGCCGTCACCGGCAATGACGAGATTTCAGCGCTGTTGCGCAGCCTGACAGACATGGATTCCAAGTTGATGGAGACCATGACCCAGGTGAGCGAAAGCGCCGCCGAAGTGGACCGCGCCGCGCGTCAGCTGTCGCAGGGCAGTGATGACTTGAGCGAGCGCACGCAGGAACAGGCCGCCGCGCTGGAAGAAACAGCCGCGAGCATCGAGGAGATGGCCGCGACGGTGAAGCAGAACGCGGACAACGCGAAGCACGCTAACCAGATTGCTACCAGCACGCGTACTCAGGCGGACCAAGGTGGCGTGGCGGTTCAGCGCGCTGTCGGCGCGATGGGCGAGATCACTTCTTCGAGCAAGCGTATCGAAGACATCATCGGTGTGATCGATGAGATCGCGTTCCAGACCAACTTGCTGGCGTTGAACGCAGCGGTCGAGGCCGCGCGTGCTGGTGAGCAGGGTCGTGGCTTCGCAGTCGTCGCCGGCGAAGTGCGCAGCCTTGCTCAGCGCAGCGCCACCGCGGCGCGCGAGATCAAGAGTTTGATCAGCGATTCCGTCGGCAAGGTCGACGCGGGTTCGCAGCTGGTCGGTAATTCAGGCAAATCGCTGGCGGATATCGTCAACGGGGTCGTAAAGGTGACGAACATCGTCGCCGAAATCGCCGCCGCAACCTCCGAGCAGTCGACCGGCATCGATCAAATCAATCACGCCATCTCGAACATGGACACAGCCACACAGCAGAATGCTGCTCTGGTGGAAGAATCCGCTGCGGCTGCGAAGTCGATGCAAGCGCAGGCGCAGCGATTGCAGGAGTTGGTGTCGTTCTTCCGGTTTGGGGCGCAGACGCATGCGGCCCAGAGCATGCCCTCGTATTCGAGCCAGGTTGGCGTCGATCATCACGAGTCGTATTCGCGCGCGGCGTAAGAGGGCGGCCTCGGTGGTTCGGCATCGCCCTGGCGATGCGGACCACCGAGGCCTCTTCTCTTCATCCTCGGTGGTGCAGCTAACGCTTTTCTAGAACTCCGCCCGCGCTCCGATGTGCCAGGAGCGTCCAGCCAACGGAGCGATGTCCTTCAGCGGCGAAGCGTGCTGCCGCGCGTCCTCATCGAGCAGGTTCGTTCCGCGGAGGAACAAGAACACGCTCGTCGCTCCCACCGGCACTCGATAGCTCGCATCCACTTCGGCTAGCGTGAAACTGTCGGTCGGCAGTTCGTTCGTCGCTACCTTGTCCTGCTTGTCGTAGTAGAACGCTTGCGCACCGATGTGCCACGCGTCCTGGTCGTAGTGCACGCCTGCGCCGAAGCGCAGAGGCGGGATTTGCGGCAGGTCTTCGCCGTTATCGAGTTTGCCACGGACATAGTCCGACGCGAGGCGCAGGCCCAAATGACGGTTGCCATCATCGATCAGCGGCACGTTCAACTCGGCTTCGAAGCCGTGGAACTTCGCGCCGTTCTGAAGATAGACATACACCGGCAGCTCATCCTCGATGTCACCCGTCGGGGAGGCATAGATGTAATCGGTGTAGTCGTTGTAGTAGGCGCTCAAGGTCCAGTTGATGCCGTCGCCCGTGTGACGTAGCGACAGATCGGCCGTCACCGATGTTTCCTGATCCAGGTTGGCATCGCCGACCTCGAAGCGCTGCGCGGCGATATGCGGGCCGTTGGCGTACAGCTCGGCGGCCTGCGGATTGCGCTGAGTGCGCGTCAGGTTCAGCGCGACGGCATGATCTTCCGCGAAATCCCATACGCCGCCGGCAGACAGGCTGACGGCAGTCTCGTCGTAATTGGGCAATTCAGCTTCGACGTCGATCTTCTGCTGCTCGGCTCGCGCGCCCAGCTCGACCGTAAAGTCATCGAAGTGACGTTCTTCGAAGGCGAACAGGCTCAGCGTCTTGGTCTTCGAGCTCGGCACGAAGGCTTCATCGCCGATGGCCTCGAAGTCCACATCGACGTATTGCAGGCCCGTCGTGCCGCGCCAGCCAGAGCCGAATGCATGATCGGCGGTGAAGCGCAGCTCGTAGGCGTCCTGGTTGAATACGGTGCCGGGCTCGCCAGGCGCTTCGAACTCGGTGTGGGTGTAATCGTTGTACGCACCCGTCAGGCGCAGCTTGTTGAATACGCCTTCGAGATCGAGCTCGGCTTTGCCGTCGAAGCGGTCCTGCTTCATGTCGATGAAGGCTTCTTCTTCGCCTGGGATGCCGTACGTCGTTTCGTATCGGCTATACGACAAGCCGCCGAGCGCGTTCTGCCCGATATACGAGCCGCCGACCGCGCCACCGCTCGCTTCACCTGCCGTGTTCGGAATGTGGCCGCGGACACCGTCCGGTTCTTCGCCGGCTTCGATCAGCTGACGACGCAGGGCATCGGACTGCGTGAAGCCCGGGATCTCGACATCATCGGTTTCGCGATCGAAGTAATCGGCGTGGAAGGCGAAGTTGCCCGCGCCGCCGTCGAGGCTGACAGCGCCGGTGCGTTCTTCACTGGCGGTGTCGCCACGAACTTCTGCCGCGCCGGTGATCGCCTTCGTTGGGACTTGCGTCGGCACGCGGGTGCTGACGACATTCACCAATCCGCCCGACGCGCCGCTGCCATACAGAAGCGCAGCCGGACCTTTGATGATTTCGATCTGCTGCGACACCACCGATTCCAGAGTGACGGCGTGATCCTGGCTGAGACTGGAAACATCCAGCGACGCCAGGCCGTCTTGCAGGACCTGCACACGATCGCCACTGAGGCCGCGAATCACCGGCCGGCTGGCGCTCGGGCCGAAGTAGGTGGAGCTGACACCCAGCTCGCTCGACAACGTCTCGCCGAGACTGCCAGCGATCTGCCGGCGCAGTTCGTCACCGCCGACGACCGTGGTCGGTTGCGCGACATCGAGGGGGTTTTCACGCAAGGCCGAGGAGGTGACGACGACTTCCTCGGTTTTGGTTTCCTGAGACAAAGCGGCATGACTGACCAGCAACGCGGCCACACCCACGCGCAACAATTGAGAACGACGCATGACAAAACATTCCTGAATAACTGCAGCGACCTCGCGCGCCGGTCCGATTGGTGGACTTCAGCGCACGAGCAACGACCTCACGCTTCCGTGAGGGAGGGCAACGGACTGCGAGTTATCGAGGCGGCGCGCGGGGTTGCGCGGCGACGGCGGGGCGGAAGGAAACAGAAACTTCAGCGACGGGTGCTACATAAGAAGTGACAGTGACGGCGGTAACCGCCGCGTAGCTCTGTTTCGGGGCATCGATCAGCCCGTCGAAGGCGGCACAGTAGCCGCAGGCCGGGCCGTGAACGCCGAATGTTTTGACCGTATCGTCGTGGCGATGGACGACGTGCGCGACCGAGTCCACGGCAAACGCCAGCAACAGAGTGACGAGCATTGCTCGCACCCATGTCGAGGGATTTCTTGCCAGATGGAAAATGGACATAGCGCCGGTCGAAACCTGAGGGCCGGGAAGCGCCTCAATCGCGTAAGCTAGCGGAGGACCTGTCTCTTGCCAAGCACAATACGCCGCGATCCTGGCGAAAACCTGAGCTGTGGGCCGGCCAACTGGCGCTGGCCGACCGCCTTGGGCCATAATCCGAGCGTCGCAATCAGGTCGCCGTCCTCACCTAATTCATTTTGGCGCAAGCAATTTTGGCGCGAGTGTTTTTGACCGTTCCCTCCGTGTCCGCCGCAACTTCAAGCCGGTGCTCCGGCGCCCCGCTGTGAAGCTGTCAGGCGATAACCTCGGGGCCAGCCTGTCGCGGCAGCTCTCGTCGATCTATCTGATCTCCGGCGACGAGCCCCTGTTGGTCAATGAAGCGGCTGATGCCGTGCGGGCGCGTGCCCGCAGCCAGGGTTTCACCGAGCGCGAATTGCACGTGGTCGAGCGCGGCTTCGACTGGCAGGCGCTGCTCTCCAACAGCAAAGCGATGTCGTTGTTCGCCGACCGCAAGATCATCGAGATCCGGATGACCAATCCGACCCCGGGCGAACAGGGCGCGGACGCCATCATCGAACTGGCGACCGAGCCTTCCCCAGACAATCTTGTGCTGATCGTCACCGGCAAAATGGACGGCCGCGTGACGGGCTCGCGTTGGGTAAGCGCCATCGAAAAGCACGGCGTGGTCGTGCAGATCTGGCCGCTCGAGCTGGCGCGTTTGCCGGCGTGGATCCGCGATCGGCTCGCCAAACAGAATCTCAAAGCCGATGCCGAAGCGGCGTCGCTGCTGGCCGAGCGCGTCGAGGGCAATCTGCTGGCCGCGCACCAGGAAGTCGAAAAGCTGGCGTTGTTGCTACCGCCAGGCCCGGTCACCGCGGACACCATCGTCGATGCGGTCGCTGACAGTGCGCGCTTCGACGTTTTGCAGCTCGGTGACGCGGCGATGAAAGGAAATGCAGCGCGAGCCTTGCGCGTCCTGGAAGGATTGCGCGGCGAGGATGTCGAGCCGCCCATCGTGCTGTGGGCGCTCAACAAGGATTTGCAGTGGATCGCACGTTGCCAGCACATGATGCGTCGAGGCCAGAGCCCCGACAGCGCCATGAACGCACTCTATGTGTGGCGCAATCGTCAGCCGGCCATGAAACATGCGTTGTCACGGCTGAAGCCGAAGACGGTGCGCGAGCTGCTGCTCAGCGCCGAGCGCGCCGATCGCATGATCAAAGGTGTGATCCGCAGCGACCCCTGGCTGGAATTCGAGCGCCTGGTGGCCGGGCTCGCCGGCGTTCGACTCGCGACCGCCGCCTGACTTTCATGACCTTCCCCGCATGACGACGATCGGTATTTTCGGCGGCACCTTCGATCCGATTCATTTCGGTCATCTGCGCACCGCCTTTGAATTGCTGCAAGCGCTGCGCTTGAACGAAATGCGCTTCATGCCGGCCGGCACGCCGCCGCACCGTGATACCACGGTGGCGGACGCCGAGCAGCGCCTCGCCATGGTCAAGGCTGCGACCGAGGGCCAGCCGGGCTTCACCGTCGACGATCGCGAGATCCGCCGCGAGGGATTGTCTTATTCGGTCGACACCATGCGGACCTTGCGAGCGGACTTTCCCGACCACTCGCTGTGCCTGATCGTCGGCATGGACGCATTTTTAGGCTTGCCGAAATGGCACCAGTGGCGTGAACTGCTGGAGCTGGCGCACCTGGTCGTGGCCCACCGCCCGGGCTGGCGCGCGCCGAGCATGGGGCCGTTGGGCGAGCTGTTGGTCGATCGCGGCACGGGCCGCATCAACGATCTGCACGAGCAGCGCGCCGGGTGCATTTACATTCACGCAGTAACGCAGCTGGAAATCTCGTCCACTGAAGTGCGCAAGTTGATCGCGATGGGCCGCGACCCGCGCTATCTGATGCCCGATTCGGTTCGGGCGATCATCGAGCAGACCGGCTGTTACAAGTCGCAACCCAAGAGGTGAGCATGGCCGTCAAGCGAGCGAAAACTTCCCGACCCAGTACCGGCGCCAAGAAGAAGGCTTCTTCCAAAGCGCCTACCAATGTGACCCGGCTGAGCACCGCCCGAAAGAAGCTCGCGAGCAAGGGGCCGGCGCCGGCCGCGAAAAAGAAGGCCGCTGCTAGCAAGGCGCCCGCGGTCACGGCTCCGAAGCAGCAGCCCGTGGTTTCGGTCGTGGAGCACGCGCTCGATGAGATGAAGGCCGTCAACGTGAAGGTGCTGGCGGTGAACAAGCTCACCGACATCACCGACACCATGATCATCGCCAGCGGCAACTCCGACCGTCACGTGCGTTCGATTGCCGATCGGGTGGTCGAGCACGCCAAGAAGGCGGGCTTCCGGCCGATGGGCGTGGAAGGCGAGCGCGACGGCGAGTGGGTGCTGGTCGACATGGGCGACGTAATCGTCCACATCATGCTGCCGAAGGTGCGCGAGTTCTATCGGCTCGAAAGCCTGTGGGACGTGAGCGCCGCGCGCCGCGAAGCGGCCGAGCAGAGTGCCTGATCGCAGGTCCATGAACCACTCATGCGGTTGATCGTAGTAGCAGCAGGAACCAAGCTGCCTGACTGGGTCAACGCGGGTTTCGAGGAATACGCCGGCCGATTCACGCGCGATTACAAGCTCGAACTAAAAGAAATCGCGCTCGGCCAGCGCGCCGGGTCCAGCCCGCCGGCGCAAGCTATCGCCAAAGAAGGCGAGAAGATGCTCGCTGCCATCCCGCAGGGCGCTTACGTCGTGGCCATGCAGGTCGGCGGCAAGAACATTTCCAGCGAACAGCTCGCGCAGTTTTTACAGCAGCGCGCGCGTGACGGTCGTGACGTTGTCTTCTGCATCGGCGGGCCGGAAGGCCTGGCGCCCGAGGTCGATGCGAGAGCTGAGTTCAAGTGGTCGCTATCGGCGCTGACCTTGCCGCACGCGCTGGCTCGCGTTGTTGTTGCTGAGGCGTTGTATCGCGCGGTGATGATCATCAAGGGTCATCCATACCACCGCGCGTAGCTTCAAACCTTGAGCCGCGCCATCTCCGCAACCGCAGAAGCAACGGTGGGAAATCTCTCAGCGGGCTCTTTAGCCAGCATCCCATCGATCAGCCGTTGGAATCGACTGAACGGCTCCGGCAGCACCGGAATCGGGTCATTGCGATGTGCTTGTATGATCCCGATCACCGACGTGCCTTTGAACGGCCGCTGTCCGGTAAGCATTTCATAAAACATGATACCCAGGCTGTAGATGTCGCTGCGTTGATCGACCGCAGCGCCCTCGGCCTGCTCCGGGCTGATGTAGTAGGGCGAGCCGCGAATTTCGCCGACATTGGTGTGCGACGTGCCCAGATGTTTGGCCAGGCCGAAGTCGATGAGCACGATGCGCCCGTCGGGCCGCATCATCACGTTGGCGGGCTTCAGGTCGCGATGACACAGGTTCGCGGCGTGCACGACCTGCAGAGCGGCGGCGATCTGCAGAAAAATATCCACGCTGTCTTTCGCTGTCATCAAGTTGCGGATGCGCAGCTCGAGGCTGCCGCCGGGGAAATACTCGGTGACGATGTAACGAAAGTCCTCGCCGTGTCCCCAGTCGTAAACATCGACGATGGCCGGATGTTTGATGCGCATCAGCAGTTCGCGCTCGCGCTCGAAGCGCTCTTCTTCGCCGGCTTCGACGCTCGACAGCGGACCGGTGCGCAGCACCTTGACGGCCACGTTGTGGCCTAGCTCCACCGACAACGCCACGTGCACTTCGGACTTCGGCGAGCGTGCGATGGTTTGCAGGAAACGATAGCCGGCAATGGTCGGAAACGCCGCGCGCTGCCGGCCGACGGGTGTTTTTCTATCCTCGGGGCGCATCCTTGACCCTACCCACATCCTCTAATTCGAACGGTTGACTCGACATCGGTTGCAGCAATGTATAGAACATCCTAAGTTGAATCCCTCAGCGCCTTCGTTGCCGCTGCAGCAGTCGCAAACGAACGTGCCGAGGTTATGATAGGAACCGGCCACGGCATTGGCCAGGATGGGATCGAAGGTATGGCGATAGTCATGGAGTCCAGTTACTCGATCGATGCCAGCGCGAACCTCATTAGACTCAAAGTCTGGGGCGAGTTGACGGCGGAATCGTTGATGGAGTTGCTGAATCAGGCACGCGCCGATCCGGAATATGTCCCGGGCATGCACACCATCGCCGACTACCGCGAGGCGTACGGCAACTGGGACTACAGCGAAATCCAGCGCTTTCGCGACTACCTGGTGCACATCGCGGTCCCCTGCGAAGTGCGCTGGGCCGCAATTTTCAAGCCCGGCAACCTCGCCGCCGCCGCCCACGTGCTGATCCTGATCAGCGAAGCGGTCGGCGCTGACATAAAGTTGCGCATGTTCGAGGAGCCCGCCGCGGCCCTGCGCTGGGTGCGTGGGCAGGACCGCCCGGAGGCCAGCATGAGTTACGAATTCTTGAACGGCCGGGTCGAGGTGCGGACCGGCGACATCACCGGCCTGAAGGTCGATGCGGTCGTGAATGCGGCCAATTCGTCCTTGCTGGGCGGGGGCGGCGTCGATGGCGCCATCCATCGGCGCGGCGGTCAGGAAATCCTGCGGGCCTGTCAGGAGCTGCGGGAAACCTGCTATCCGCGCGGCCTGCCGGCTGGTGAGGCGGTGCTGACGACGGCAGGCAATCTGCCGGCGCGTTACGTGATCCATACCGTCGGTCCGGTGTGGGGGCGGGATCAGCAGCCCGATACGCTGCTCGCGTCCTGTTACAAGAAATCCCTTGCGCTGGCGGCGAATCATGCACTCGGCTCGGTGGCGTTTCCGGCAATTTCCACCGGCGCCTATGGCTACCCGAAGGACGAGGCAGCAGCGGTGGCATCCACTGCGATTACGCAAGCCCTGGTGCAGGCCGATGCGATCGAGCGGGTGTCGCTGGTGTTCTTCTCGGACGCCGATCTGGACGTGTTCCTGGCGAACCAGCAGTTTTAACCGGCACCAGCCGAGGTACAGGAGGTAGCTCATCCTGTATCCTTCGGCGCATGTCAGTACCTGCAACTTCATCCGCCAAGCCGTTGATCTACTTGGCCTCGGCGTCCCCTCGCCGGAGCGCCCTGCTGACCCAGATCGGGGTCGCGCACCGCGTCGCCCCGGTGGCCGTCGATGAGTCCGTGGCCGGGGCCGAGGCGCCGGAAAAATATGTCACAAGGCTCGCCGCCCTGAAGGCCGACACGCTCTGGGACCACCTCCCTCAGGAGCAGCGGTTGCCGGTGCTCGGTTCGGATACGACGGTCGTCGTCGACCGCAGCATCCTCGGCAAGCCAGCCAACGAAGACGACTGTGTCCGCATGCTCCAGCTGTTGTCCGGGCGGACGCACCAGGTGCACACCGCCGTCGCCGTCCGCAGCGCTCGCGGCAGCGAAGTGCGCCTGAGCATCAGCGATGTGACTTTTCGCGAGCTGACACCGGCGGAAATGCGGGCGTACTGGCGCAGCGGCGAGCCGGCCGATAAGGCGGGCGGGTATGCCGTTCAGGGGCGCGGCGCCGTGTTCATCCGTCATATCGCCGGCAGTTACTCCGGCATCATGGGGTTGCCGTTGTTCGAAACCGCCGAATTGTTGGCTGCGCACCAGGTTGTCGCCAGTGAGGTTCAAGGATGACGGCCGAGATCCTCATCAACATCAGCCCGCGCGAGGCGCGCGCCGCCCTGGTCGAAAACGGCGTGCTGCAGGAGATCTTCCTGGAACGGGCCAACAAGCGCGGCCTCATCAGCAACATTTACAAGGGACGGGTGTCGCGCGTGCTGCCGGGCATGCAGGCGGCGTTCGTCGACATTGGCCTGGAGCGCACCGCGTTCTTACACGCGTCGGACATCGTGCACCCGGCGGTGGGCGAAAACGGCAGCCCCGATCAGCCGGTCGACGAGGGGCGTACGCCGGATATTCAGACACTAGTCAGCGAAGGTGGCGAAATATTGGTCCAGGTGCTGAAGGACCCGCTAGGTACCAAGGGCGCGCGCCTGACGACGTTCATCACGATTCCGTCGCGCTACCTGGTGTACATGCCCAAGGGGCGTGGCATCGGAATCTCGGCGCGCATCGAAGATGAGGCTGAGCGGCAGCGTCTGCGCGAAGCCGCGAGCCTGTTCGTGCGGCCCGATGAACCCGGCGGTTATATCGTGCGTACTGCTGCTGAGGGCGCGACGCCAGACGCGTTGCGCGCCGACATGATGTTCCTGCAGAAATTGTGGAGCGTGCTCAGCGAGAAAGCGGCCAGCACGCGGCCGGGCAACCTGGTGCACGAGGATCTGCCGTTGCCGGTGCGCGTCATGCGGGATGTGGTGTCGACCGGCATCGAACACGTCGGAGTGGATCAGCCCGAGACGCATCAGCGCATGATCGAATTCGCGCGCACCTTCATGCCGGAGATGACCGAGCGCATCGAGCTCTACAAGGGCGAGCGGCCGATTTTCGATCTGTACGGCGTCGAGGACGAAATCCAGAAATCGCTGGAGCGCAAAGTGCCGTTGAAGAGTGGCGGGCATCTGATCTTCGACCAGACCGAATCGATGACCACCATCGATGTGAACACCGGCGCGTATGTGGGCCAGCGCTCGCTCGAAGAGACGATTTTCCGGACCAATCTGGAAGCGGCGGTCGCGATCGCGCGCCAGCTGCGCCTGCGCAACCTGGGCGGCATCATCATCATCGACTTCATCGACATGGAAGAAGAGGAGCATCGCAAGCAGGTGCTGCAGGCGCTGGAGAAGTCGCTGGCCGCCGATCATGCGAAGAATCACATTTCGTCCGTGTCGCCGCTCGGCCTGGTCGAGATGACGCGCAAGCGCACGCGCGAGAGCCTTGAACATATGCTGTGCTCGGCGTGTCCAACGTGCGAGGGTCGCGGCTTCGTCAAGACGACGGAAACAGTTTGTTACGAGATCTTCCGAGAGATTCTGCGACAGTCGCGCCAGTTCCAGTTCCAGGAACTGATGGTGCTCGCGCACCAGGATGTGATCGAGCGGCTGCTCGATGAGGAGTCGGCGGCGCTGGCCGAGCTGGAAGTGCACACCGGCAAGCCCATCCGTCTTCAGACCGAAGCGCTGTACCAGCAGGATCAGTACGATGTGGTGTTGATGTGATCGTCAGTGTGATGCCGTCCGGTAATGTCGTTGAGTCCACGCAAAGTTGTTAAATGGCTGCTCGGCACGCTCGTGGTGCTGGCCATGCTCGTGGGCCTGTTGTTCGCCACGTTCGGTTTCATCGTCGGACGCGTGCCGGAATATCGAGTACAGCTGCAGGACTGGATCGGCGAGCGCAGCGGCCTGATCGTCGAATTCCGAACCTTGAGTGCGCGCTTGCGTTTCTACGGGCCGGAGCTGGTGTTCGATGACGCCGTTGTGCGCACACCCGATCGGACGCGCACGCTATTCGTAGCCCGAAGGGGCAGCGTCGGCTTCGATCTGTGGACGTCCATCGTCAATCGCCGTTTGACGGGCGGGCGCTTCGCACTCGAGGCGCCTGAGATCGCGCTGATCCGCACGCGCGAAGGCAAGATTCAATTGCTGGGTCAGAGCGCGCTGCCCGAGCGCGACATCAAGCCGATAGCCTTGGAGCAGTTGCCGACCGGCCGCTTCGTCGTGCACGACGCCGTGGTCAGTTTTCGCGACGCCATCACGGGGCGGGGACCTTGGTCGCTGTCGGGTGTGAGCTTCGACCTCGCGCGCAGCACGGATTCGATGGAATTGAGCGGTACGGCTTCGTTGCCAAAGACCTTGGGCGAGGAACTGAAGTTCTCGGCGACGGCTGAAGGTGCGCTCGAAGATTCCGCTGCGCTGCTCTCCACATTCAATGTGCAAGGAGCCAGGCTGGATCTGGCGGGCTGGGCCGATTTGTTGCCCGATGCGTGGCCGGCGCCAGAGAGCGGTCATGGCGCCATCCGTGTGAGCGGCACATTGAAAGGCGCGGAGCTGCTGCAACTGTCAGCAGCAGTCGACGTTGGCCAGCTCACGACGGAGTTGCCGGTGTGGACGATTCCGCTGCCGACAGCCGAGCCGCTGGTGCCGCCTGTGCCGGACGATGCGCCGAAGCGCACCCCCAAGCATCCCATTGAGACAGAACCCCCGGTTGTAGAACCGCAGCCCACGCCGCCTGCGCCGCAAATCTTGAGCTACTCTCGACTGGCATTCGCATTGAATGCGCAGAAAGCGGGTAATCAGTGGAGCGTCGCGCTCTCGGACATCGACGCAACTCGCACCGACTCGTCGTGGCAAGCCAAGAAAATCGCGGCGCGCTGGTCGCGCAACGGTCAGGGCGTGCTCAACGTCAGCGGCGAAGCAGATCGGATCGTGCTCGGCAACGTCTGGCCCTGGCTCGTCTATTTTCCGGAAAGCGAAGCGCTTGCGCGTGTACGTGCGATGCAGACCACCGGTACATTGACGGATGTGAAGTTCTCGTTGGCGCGCACCGCTCCCGACGCGCCCGTCAAATATTCGGTTGAAACAAAGCTGGAAAACGTGGGGTTCGCGCCGGTGTTGCGAACGCCGGGGCTCACCGGCATCAGCGGCAGGCTCGACGCCAACGATCACGCCGGCCAGCTGCACCTGGCGAGCAAGGACATCGAGTTCAATCTGCCGCGAACGTTTCGTAGCGTGCTGGCCGCAGCCTCTGCCGACGGCGTGGTGTCGTGGGAGCGCAATGACGCGGGGCTGATCGTAAGCACCGATCAGCTGAAAGTGCAGGGCGACGACGGTCGTGCCGTCGCGCGCATGCACCTGACCCTTCCCAGCGATGGCACATCGCCGGTGTTGGATCTATTCGCGCAGGGCCAGGATCTGAAGATCGGCTCGACCTATAAATATCTGCCGGGCGACAAGCTTGGGCCGAAGACGCTCGAATGGTTCGATCGAGCATTGCTCGACGGTCGCATTGCCACTGCCGAGTTCACATACAAGGGACCGATGCGCCAGTTTCCGTTCCGTAAGAACGAGGGAACATTCCTGGCGCGCGCGCAGGTCGAGAACGCGCTGTTCGATTATCAGGAAGGCTGGCAGCCGGCGCGCGAGCTGATGGCTGAGGTCGAGTTCCGGAATCAAGGCATGCGCGTGCACGCGACGTCTGCGATGGTCGGCAATCTGCGCATGAACGAGGCGACGGCCGAGATTCCCGATTTCAGGCAGAACGAGCTGTCGATCAAGGCGGCGGCTGCGGGCGATCTGGATGGCGGACTGTCGTTCCTGCGCAATAGCCCGATCGGCCCACGCCTCGGTGAAACATTCGCGCGCTTGGGCGGGCGCGGAGCGATGACAGCGGACGTGCGTTTGGATCTGCCGTTGAAGCGACTCGACGATCGCAAGATCGATGTCGTTGCACGCTTTGCCGATGCGACAGTGACGATGCAGAAAGTCTCGGCGCCGGTGCAGGCGCTGACCGGTGAGCTGAGAGTCAAGAACACTTTGATCGCCGCAGCTGACTTGAAAGGCCGATTCCTCGGCGGCCCGCTCACCGTGAAGATCGATCAGCAGAGCGCCACCGCTGCACAGCTCGATGCGCAAGGTCACGCGCAGGCCACCGAGCTGCATTCGTTGTTCTCGTTGCCCGCGACGGTGAAGCTCGCTGGTGACACCGACTATCACGTGAGCATGCCGATCGCGAGCGGCGCTAGCGAAGCCGCCCAACGTCGCCACATCAAGATCGACTCCAACCTGCGTGGCCTCGGTGTGACGCTGCCGCAGCCGCTGGGCAAGGGCGTCGCGGATGAGCGGCCGTTACAGGTGGCTTTGGAAATAGACGACGAGCAGATCCTGTCGCGCACCGCTTACGGCGATGTGCGGGCGTTGATTCGGATGCGTCAGTCCGACGCCGGCTGGACGCTGGATCGCGGCGGTGTGCGGGCCGATGCCGTGGCGCCGGCGCTGCCCGGTCATCGCGGCCTCCGCATCGAAGGCAATGTGCAACGTTTCGTGCTGGATGACTGGCTGGCACTGCGTGGCACGCAGCCGAATGCCAGTGCCGCGGCCCGCGACGACGATGGTCCGAAGCTGTCGGACTATCTTCAGGCCGCGAACGTGCGCGTCGCCGACTTTCAAATTTTCGGCTATCGCTTCGCCGATCTGCGTGGCGTGCTGCAGTCGACTCAGAGCGGCTGGCGCGTCGATGTGAGCGGCGATAACGCCGCGGGCCAGGTGTTGATTCCCGAGTCGTTCACGGGATCGCAGCCGTTGCGCGCGACGATGGAACGACTGGTCATCAACAAAGCGCCGGTTCAGGAAGGCGCTGCGAAGGATGACGATGACGCGCTGGATCCACGCAATCTGCCGAACATGCAGATCTATGTGGCCAACATGCTTCTCGGCACTCGCGCCGTTGGCGCGGTTGACTTGAAGGCGACGCGAGTTCCGCAAGGCATTCGCTTCGACAACGCAACCATTCTCGCCGAATCGGTGCGCGCGGAAGCGCAGGGGCAGTGGTTCACCACTGTCGATGGACCGCGTTCGACATTGAACGCCTCCATCGAAAGCAAGGATGTCGCGGCAACGCTCAAAGCGCTGAACTACACGCCGTTCCTGGAAGCCAAGCGTGGCGCGATCAAAGCGGACCTGGCGTGGAATGGCGGTTACGACAGCAACATTCTCGAGCACGCGTCGGGCGCCATTCGCATCGAGGCGGAGACCGGGCAGATTGTGAATTTGCAACCGGGCGCAGGCCGCGTGCTCGGATTGTTCAGCGTGGGCGCATTACCGCGCCGCCTCGCGCTCGACTTCAGCGATCTCACGGAGAAAGGCCTGGCGTTCGACACGATCCATGGCGATTTCGAATTACGCGACGGCAATGCATTCACGAACAATCTGCTGTTGCGAGGTCCGGCCGCAGAAATCGGCATCGCGGGCCGCACCGGCCTGGGCTCGCGCGACTACGACCAAACTGCGGTCGTGACAGGAAATCTCGGTGCATCGTTGCCAGTGGCGGGTGCGCTGGCTGGCGGTCCGGTCGTGGGCGCGGCGGTGTTGCTGTTCTCGCAAGTCTTCAAGGAGCCCCTCAAGGGCATCACCCGCGGCTACTATCGAATCACCGGACCCTGGGATGCCCCAGTGGTGGAACGGGTCGATGCGGCAGACGCCAAGGCGGAAGTCACGGGTGACAACTAATCCTATGATCGAAAGCGGCCAAGGCCCTTTTGATGAGCCCGGCAAAAGGCGCGACCTTTGCCGGACTCCCATTCGCGCTGCTGTACTGCAAATGACCTCAGCGCCCGAGGTCGAAGCCAATCTCGCGACCGCGCGCACCCTGTTGGAGCGTGCGCGTGCAGAAGGCGTGATGCTCGCGGCGCTGCCTGAAAACTTTGCCATCATGGGCCGCAAGGAGGTCGACAAAGTAGAGGTGGCCGAGACTCCGGGCGAGGGGCCCATCCAGGCGTTTCTGGGCCACTGCGCGCGCGAGTTGGGCTTGTGGATCATCGGCGGCACGATTCCGCTGCGCGTCGACAGCGAGCCCGAGCGCGTCGCGTCCGCATCGCTGGTATTCGATGATCACGGCCGTGCCCTGGGGCGCTACGACAAGATACATTTGTTCGATGTAGGCATTCCGAACCGCGACGCGCCTCAGCGCGACGAGCGCTATCGGGAATCTGCCACCGTCGCTCCAGGCAGTCAGCCGACGGTCGTGCCCACGCCGTTTGGCAGAATTGGCATGGCGGTCTGCTACGACGTGCGCTTTCCCGAGCTGTTCCGCGTACTCTCGGAGCAGGGGGCGGAAATCCTTAGCCTGCCTTCAGCGTTTACCGCACCCACAGGTAAGGCTCATTGGGAATTGTTGATCCGCGCCCGAGCAGTCGAGAATCTCTGCTACGTCCTGGCCCCAGCGCAAAGTGGTATTCATCCGAATGGGCGGGAGACCTGGGGAGACTCGCTCATTGCGGATCCCTGGGGCCAGGTCATCTCTCGCGTTACCGACGCCGGCCCCGGCCTTGCAGTGGCGGAAATCGACCGCACTGTGCAACAAGAACTCCGCGAACGTTTCCCGGCCCTGTCGCATCGGCGTTTTACAATCGCGCCGCCATCTTTAGTCTCCGCGGATTGATTACGAGGACTCGCCACGCGCATGAGCACTACGACCACTGCCGTTCACGACCGTCTGCATCTCGAGTTGCCCAAGGCGTTCGACGCTTCGCAGCCGCTGGATGTGGCGCGCCAGGCCATCCTCGCGCCGTCGGGGCTGGATGAAAGCCGCATCGCCGGCGTGCTCGGCAGCGTCATGGGCTACAGCGTCGATTACGCCGATTTGTATTTTCAGCTGAGCCGCGAGGAGTCGTGGTCGCTGGAAGACGGCATCGTCAAAGACGGCTCTCATAGCATCGAGCAGGGCGTCGGCGTGCGCGCGCTCGCGGGCGAGAAGACCGGCTTCGCATATTCCGATGAGATCGTCTTGCCGGCGCTCACCGAAGCTTCGATGGCGGCGCGCGCCATTGCGCGCAGCGGTGCAAACAAATCCATGCAGGCCTGGCGCTCGACCTCGGGTCATCAGTTGTATCTGCCGTTCGATCCGCTCGAGGGCTTGAGCGACACCGACAAAGTGCAATTGCTCGAGCGCGTCGATCGCGAGGCGCGTCGTATCGATCCGCGTGTCACGCAGGTGATGGCGAGCCTGTCCGGTGCGCACGAGGTCGTGCTGGTGATGGCGAGCGACGGCACCGTCGCTGCCGACGTGCGTCCGCTGGTGCGCATGAATGTTTCTGTGATCGTCGAGAAAGACGGTCGACGCGAACAGGGCTATGCGGGCACGGGCGGCCGCTACGGCTTTGCCAAATTTCTGGAAAAAGATCGTTGGAAAGAGCTGGTGCACGAAGCGGTGCGCAGCGCACTGGTGAATGTCGACGCGATCCCTGCGCCGGCGGGCACGATGACTGTGGTGCTCGGCCCGGGCTGGCCCGGCGTGTTGTTGCACGAGGCCGTGGGTCACGGTCTGGAAGGCGACTTCAATCGCAAGGGCACTTCGGCGTTCTCCGGTCGCATCGGCGAACAAGTGGCTTCCGAGCTTTGCACCATCGTGGACGACGGCACGCTCGGCTCGCGTCGTGGCTCGCTGAACATCGATGACGAAGGTGTGCCGACCCAGTGCACGACACTCATCGAGAACGGCATCCTGCGCGGTTACATGCAGGACAAGCTGAACGCGCGGCTGATGGGCGTCGCGCCGACCGGCAATGGTCGTCGCGAATCGTTCGCGCACATGACCATGCCGCGTATGACCAATACATACATGCTGGCTGGCAAGCACGACCCGCAGGAAATCATCGGCTCGGTGCAGAAGGGCTTGTATTGCCGCAACTTCGGCGGCGGCCAGGTGGATATCACTTCCGGCAAGTTCGTGTTCTCCGCCAGCGAGGCTTACCTGATCGAGAACGGCAAGCTGGGCGCGCCGGTGCGCGGCGCCACGCTGATCGGCAATGGCCCCGAGGTCATGCGCCGCGTGTCCATGGTCGGCAACGATCTGAAGCTGGACGAGGGCGTCGGCACTTGCGGCAAGGAAGGGCAGGACATCCCGGTGGGTGTCGGTCAACCGACCCTGCGAGTCGATGGTTTGACCGTGGGCGGTACCGCAGCCTAGTCCTTTCGGTCTGCCGTTTCCCCGGACAGTGGCCGCGCTGCTAGGATGTCGCGGTCGCTGGCCGTGACCTTTTCCTTATGTGGATTTCTCGTCCCATCTACGAGCTGCTGCCCTACCTGTACATGCTGGCAGGCGCCGGTCTGTTGGCCGGGGCGTGGCTGATCGAGACGGAAATCTGGCCCAGCATATTTCTTGGCGTGGGCGCGCTCAGCCTGATGGGCGGGCTGGTGTTATGGCTGCGCCGGAAGGACTATCGAACCAAGCAGGCCGAGTACGACAGTCGCTCGCTCGACGACAAGATCTGAGGGCCGTGGCCTAGCGGCCGCCCCCGAGCTCATTTGCCCGCTGCTCTTCCTCTTCGTCCTCTTCACGCTCGGCGTGTTCCGCCAGCGAGCCGCCTTCCTGCGCCAGCGTCGCCGCGTGACCGCGATCCGGGCCGTCGTGCAAGGGCGCAGCGTCGTCGTCCATTTCGTGGAACTGCGTGCGGCTGCGGTTGGTGCGCTCGTCGAAATACATGATCTCGTGCTGACCGATCTGCACGACGTCGCCGTCGTTCAGCATGCGGCGGCGGACGCGTTTGGAGCGCACGTAAATGCCGTTGGTGCTGTTCAGGTCTTCGAGCACCGAGGTGTGAATCGAAGTGATGATCTGCGCGTGATGACGGCTGATGTATTTGCTGTCGATCTGCAGATCGTTGTCGGGCGTGCGGCCGATGATGAACCGTCCCGGCGTGAGCTCGCGCTCGGCGATGGTCTGGCCGTTGAAGCCGACCAGGATGCGGCCGAGCACGATGCGGCGCGAACCGGTGCTCGGTTCTTCACCGCCGTTCATGCCCCCGTGCATGCCGCCATTCATGCTGCCCGGCATGCCGTGCAGTGCCTGTAACTTAACGGAACGCTCGGCGTATTCGACCCACTGCAGTTCTTCGACTGCCGCTTTCACATCGTCGACCGTCACGGAGGGCCGATCCTGTGCGAATGCCGCCATCATCGAGGTATCGGCGAGTGTGTTCACGAGACGTGGCACGCCGCCGGTGTAGCGGTAGATCAACGGGAATGTTTCCGGATCGAAAATCTGCCGGCCCTGCGAGCCCGCCACTTCCAGGCGATGCTGGATGTAGGCGGCCATATCGGTCTTGGACAGCGCGGTCAGATGGAAGCGCAGGCGGATACGTTGCGCCAGCTGCACCAGGCCAGGGCCGTTGAGCTTGTCGTTCAGCTCCGGCTGGCCGGCGAGAATGATGCGCAGGACCTTCTCCTTGGTGGTCTCCACGCCCGAGAGCATGCGGATCTCTTCCAGCACCTTATGTGAAAGATTCTGCGCTTCGTCGACGATCAGCAGCACGCGGCGGCCGTTGGCGTATTGCTCGACCAGGAACTCGTTCAGGGTCGAGAGCAACTCGGCCTTCTTCATCTTGAACGGCGAAAAGCCGAACTGCACCAGCACGCTCTGCAGGAATTCGATCGCGGTGACCTGGGTCTGATTGATCTGTGCGACCACCACATCCTTCTCCAGCTCCTTCAGGAAGGTCTCGATCAGGGTGGTCTTGCCGGAGCCGATCTCGCCGGTGATGACGACGAAGCCATCGGTGAACCAGATGGTCGACTCCATGTACGCCTTGGCGCGCGCATGGTGCTTGGACAGGTACAGGAACTGCGGGTCCGGGGTGAGCCGGAAAGGCAATTCGTGCAGCTTGAACAGTTCTAGATACATGCGGTTGGGTATCTGGTCCGTGGCCTGTCGAGGGCTTGGTGGGGAGGTGCCCCGGAAGCCCGCGATCGAGGCGGTGCAAGTTTACGCAAGAACCGGCGCCGGACACAAAAACACCGGCTCGATTCACCAGAATCTGGCGATGCGCCGGTTCCCGCTGGAGCTACATCTTCAGCCGGAGCAACTGCTGCAATGCCCTGTCCCTGGCGGTCGGCGATGGGGCGTTGATGGTGCAATGTCCGAGCTTGCGGTTGGGCCGAGGTTCTTTCCCGTAGCTGTGAAAGTGTACGCCCGACACCTGCAGAATGTTCCCGAGCTCGGGAATGCTACCGATGAAGTTCATCATCGCCGAGTGACCGTTCGGACGCGTACTTCCGAGCGGCAATCCCAGAATGGCGCGCACATGATTTTCGAATTGACTGGTCTGCGCACCCTCGATGGTCCAGTGCCCGGAGTTGTGCACGCGCGGCGCCATCTCGTTGGCGATCAGCTTGCCGCCGCGCACGAAGAACTCGATGGTGAGCACCCCGGCGTAGTCGAGATGTTTCAACAGCCGGCGCATGTATGTTTCCGCCTGCTTCTGCAAAGAGGCATTGCGATACGGCGCGATTGAGTAACGCAAAATACCCTGCGAATGTGTGTTCGCCGAGAGCGGATAAAACAAAGTTTCTCCGCGCGTGCTGCGCACGCCGATGATGGAAACCTCGCGCGAGAAATCGACGAAGCCTTCGTAGATCAACGGCACGGTGCCGAGCGTCTGCCAGGCAGTTTCGATGTCGGCGGGCTTCTTCAAATAGAACTGGCCGCGGCCGTCATAGCCGAGACGGCGAGTCTTGAGCACGCCGGGCAGGCCGATGTTTTCAACGGCGGCGCGCAGGTCTTCGATCGAGTCGACGGCCATGAACTCCGGCGTCGGAATCTTCAGCTGCCGGAACAATGTTTTCTCGTGCAACCGGTCCTGCGACGCACCGAGTGCTTGCACCGGCGGCAGGAAAGGTTTCTTGGCCGCGACTGGCTCGACCGCCGCAACCGGCACGTTCTCGACGTCGAAGGTCACGACATCGACTTCATCGGCCAGCTCCGCGAGCTTCGCCGCATCGTCGAAGGCACCCGGAATGATGCGGCCGACCTGGCCGCCGGGCGCGTCGCTGCTCTGATCCAGGAACACGAAACGCAGGCCGAGCGGATAGCCCGCCAGGGCCAGCATGCGTCCCAGCTGGCCCGCACCGATAATGCCGATTTTCATGGCCGGGAAATGGAGGTGATGGACGGATCGGGATTGGCCAGCACGGTCGCGGTCTGGTCTGTCCGGAACTTGTCGAGGGCGGTACGCACCGGCTCGTATTTGTTGGCGAGGATGGAGGCGGCGAACAGCGCCGCATTGGTCGCGCCGGCCTGACCGATCGCGAGTGTGCCCACCGGAATGCCGGCGGGCATCTGCACGATGGACAGCAACGAATCGATGCCACTGAGCATCTTCGACTGCACCGGCACGCCCAACACGGGCAGGCTGGTCTTGGCGGCGGTCATGCCCGGCAAATGGGCAGCGCCACCGGCGCCGGCGATGATGACTTCCAGACCGCGCTCGCGCGCCGTTTCGGCGTACTCGAACAGCAAGTCCGGTGTGCGATGGGCCGAGACCACACGCGTCTCGAATGCGATTCCCAGGCGCTGCAGAGTGTCCGCGGCAGGCTGCAAAGTCTCCCAATCGGACTTCGAGCCCATGATGATGCCAACTAACGGTTTCATAAGGGGGATTGTATCAGGGGGCTGTGTTCGACAGGGCGTCGCGTAAGACACGGAACAGCTCGCGACCGGCGGGCGTGACCTTCTGCGCTGACTGCTGCTGTTCCTTGCGCGCCCGCTCGGTCAGTTTGCCGATGGCTTTGCTGTCGATGTGAGGAAACTCGGCGGCCAGAGCGACTACGCCTTCGCCGCCTTCGCGCAATAACCGGTCGCGCCATTGCTCGATGCGATGAAAACGGATCGCTTCGACCCGTTCCCGGTCGCGCCTGGCTTCGAGCGCCTCTCTGATGGGCTCGGCGTCGATCTTGCGCATCAGCTTGCCGATGTACTGTTTCTGCCGGTACAGGCCACCATGGGCGGTGATCCGACGAGCCAGCAGCACGGCGTCGCGCAGTTGTTCGGGCAGGGGCAGGGCGTCCAGCTCGCTATCCGACAGCTCGATCAACGCCTCGCCCAGCGCTTGCAGGTCGTCGCTCTGCCGCTTGCGCGCGCTTTTACTGGGGCGCTCGTCGTAGGAGCCGTCTTGGTCGGCGTCGTCGGTCATGTCAGGACAGGCCGTTTCTGGGGGCGCAAGGATGCGGGCATGGCGGCGACCATGCAAGTCGGCTGGTACTAGCGCCGGAGGCGACAGGCGCACTGATACAATCAAGCCATGGCCCAAGTTCCCAGCACTTCATCCACCCAGCTCAGCCACTCGCAACAGGACCTGCAGGACCTGGTTGCCCTTGCGATCGAGGAGGGGCGCAAGCTCGGCGCCACCGAATCCGAGGTCGGCGTCAGCGTCGACACCGGGCTGTCGGTCACCGCGCGCCTCGGCGAAGTCGAGACGCTCGAGTATCAACGCGATCGCGGCATGGGCATCACCGTCTATCGTGGCAAGCGCAAGGGGACGGCGAGCACCGCCGACCTGCGGCCGCAAGCAATTCGCGAGACCGTCGCGAAAGCATTCAGCATTGCTGGATTCACGGCGGAAGATGAGTGCGCGGGCTTGCCCGATCGCGAAGATCTCGCCACTGAGATTCCGGATCTGCAGTTGTCACATCCGTGGGGCATCGAGCCCGATGCGGCGCGCGATCTCGCGGTCGCTTGCGAGGCGGCGGCGCTCAAGGCTGACAAGCGTATCGGCAATTCCGAAGGCGCGACGCTGTCGAGTCATACAGGCCTGCGCGTGTTCGGCAATTCGCTGGGATTCCTCGCCGGCTTTCCCAGCAGCATTCATAGCCTGAGCTGTGTCGTCGTCGCTCAAGAGGATGGCGAGATGCAGCGGGACTACTGGTACAGCTCAGTGCGCGATTGGCGCGAGCTCGAAGATGGGGAATCGATCGGCAAGACGGCAGCGGCGCGCGCACTGCGTCGTTTGAACGCGAAGAAGCTGTCGACGCTGACCGCACCCGTGTTGTTCGTTCCCGAGCTGGCTCGTGGGCTCATGGGTCATTTTCTCGGTGCAATTCGCGGCGGCAGCCAGTATCGCCGCGCGTCGTTCCTGCTCGACGCTGCCGGTCAGCAAATCTTTCCATCGTGGCTGCAGATTTCGGAGCGGCCGCATATTCCCAAGGCGCTCGCCAGCTCGCCGTTCGATAGCGAAGGCGTGGTTACGCGCGATCGCGAGTTGATCAAGGATGGCGTGCTCACCGGGTACATCCTGAGCACCTACTCGGCGCGCAAGCTCGGCCTGCGCACCACGGGCAATGCCGGTGGCGTGCACAATCTCATCGTGTCGCACGGCGCCGATGATTTCCAGGCGCTGCTGAAGAAGATGAACCGAGGCCTGATGGTGACCGAGCTGATGGGCCAGGGCATCAACGGCGTGACCGGCGACTATTCGCGCGGCGCCGCGGGCTTCTGGATCGAGAACGGCGAGATTCAATATCCGGTGAACGAGATCACCATCGCCGGCAACCTCAAGGACATGTATCGGGAAATCGTTGCCATCGGCAGCGACGTCGATGCGCGCGGCGGCATTCGGACCGGTTCGGTGCTGCTGGAGAAGATGACGATCGCGGGCGAGTAGTCGCGAAGATCAAGTCTCATTGATTGGATGCGTGCTGACCGGGTATGTGATGGCCATGCGTGTGGTGCACGACGCTGGTCTGTTCGACCAACTGCGCCACCGTCTTGCCCTTCAAGCTGTTCTGTAGCGCCTGCTCTGCAATCCGCGCCGCTTCCACTGCCGGTGCGACATCTCTGCACTTGCTGAGGCGCGGGCCGGCGATGTCGTGACGCACGGCATCCAGCACGTCGCCCAGTTCGATCGTGTGCGGGTCGCGCGCCGGCACCCAGCTGTCGTCTTCCGCGACCAGCAGCAGCTTGCGATGTTCGAGCGCATCCAGGAGTGGCGTGAGCGCGGCGCCCGGCAGATCCAGATGTTCGGCGAGGCGATTCGTCGTCCAGCTGTGCTTTGCGGTTTGGTAGTCGCAGACGATGAGATACATGATGGACAGCGCGACCCGCTCGCGCATGCTCGAATTCAGCGCGATCACTTCGCGTCCTGGGCGCAGGTACTGCGGGTTCTGCACATAGAACGCCAGCTGCGCGCCGAGCAGCAGGATGAGCCAGGAAACATACAGCCAGATGAGCGCCACGATGACGAAGGCGAAGCCGGCGTAGATGACCATGGTGGTGGTCGTGCTGGCGACGAACTGCGCCATCACCATGCCGCTGAAAGCCCATGCGGCTCCGGCAGACGCGCCGCCAATCAGCGCCGCACGCAACCGCACCTTCGTGTTCGGCACGAAGCCGTACATGAACGTGAACACGGCCGAGACCAGCAGATAGGGCGTGATACGCCCCAGGATCAGCAGCATGGTGTCGAACGGCCGGTAGTGCGAGAGCGTTTCCACGAACGTGGTGCTGCCGAGCGTTGCGATCAATCCCAATGCCGCGACGATGACGGCCGGCCCGACCACCATGACGCTCAGATACTCGCTGAAGCGACGCCCGATGCTGCGGGGCTGCTCGACGCGCCACACGAAATTGAAGCTTTCCTCGACCTTCTGCACGGTCGAGATCAACGTGTAGAGCAGGAAGATCAAGCCGAGCGAGCCGAGTACGCCGCCGCGCACGTTGTCGACGAACGACATCACCTGTTGAGTGATCTCGTAGGCGCGGTCGCCGAGCGGCTCCAGGAAGCTGTACAGTACCGGCTCGAGCTCGCGGTGATAGCCCAGGCCTTTGAGCACCGAGAAGGACAGGGCGATGATGGGCACGATCGACAGCAGCGTCGTGTACACCAGGCTCATGCCGCGAAGGGTGAGCTCGCCTCGGGCGATATCGCGCATCAGCGCATAGGGATAGCGCAGGATGCGCGTAAGTTTCCACAACGGCCGGCCGATGATGGATTCCGGCGGCTCGAACAGCCATTGTTCCAGGCGAGCTAGCAGCGGCGCGATCATGCGAGCGCAGCCTGACACGCGTGCGCCGACCGAGCAAGTTTATGAATTACGCCTCTGGCAACTTTCCTTCCCGCATCGTCTGCCTCACCGAGGAGACCACTGAAACGCTGTACCTGCTGGAAGAGGACTGGCGCATCGTAGGTATTTCTGGCTTCACGGTGCGGCCGCCGCGCGCCCGCAAGGAGAAGCCCAAGGTGTCGGCGTTCACCAGCGCCAAAGTCGATCGGATCCGCGAACTCGAGCCCGATCTGGTGCTCGGCTTCTCCGACCTGCAGGCCGACATCGCCGCCGACCTGGTGCGCCACGGGCTGAACGTTCACATTTTCAATCACCGCGACATCGCCGGCATCTTCGGCATGATCGGCATCCTCGGCGGCATGATCGGTTGCGAGGCCAAGGCGGCGCAGCTGTGCGCGAGGCTCGCAGCGAATCTGGACAGCATCCGCGCATCGGCGGCGCAGTTCACGACCCGGCCGCGCGTTTACTTCGAGGAATGGGACGAGCCGATGATTTCGGGGATCCGCTGGGTGTCGGAACTGATCGGCGTCGCCGGCGGCGACGATTGTTTCGACGACAACTCCCGTCAGTCGCTGGCCAAGAATCGCATCATCGCCGATCCGCAGGAGGTCGTGCGGCGCGCGCCCGATATCATTCTGGGGTCCTGGTGCGGCAAGAAATTTCAGCCCAAGAGCGTGGCTGCACGCGAAGGCTGGGGCGAAGTGCCGGCGGTCGCCGACGCGCAGCTGCACGAGATCAAGTCATCGATTATTTTGCAGCCCGGGCCGGCGGCGCTGACCGACGGCATTGCCGAGATTCACAACATCTTCAAGGCGTGGCAGGCGAGCCGAGCGGCGCGTTGATGGTGAAATAAAACGTCGCGCCTTCGTTCACCTGGGCCTCGGCCCAGATGCGCCCGCCGTGGCGTGCGATGACGCGCTGGGCGGTCACCAGCCCGATGCCGCTGCCCTGGAATTCCGCGTCCGGGTGCAGCCGCTGGAACGGCACGAACAGTTTGTTCGCATAAGCCATGTCGAAGCCGACGCCGTTGTCACGTACGAAGTAGATGTGACCGCCGGTGACGCCGGTTTGCACGCCGACGGTCACGGCTGGCTGTTCGGCCTTGATCGTGAATTTCCAGGCGTTCCCGAGCAAACAGTCCATGGCAATACGGAGCAATCGCGCATCGCCTTCGACGTGCATGTTGGGTGCGATGTCGAGTTGCACGTTGTGACTCGGATGTTTCTCTCGCAGCGCTGCCGCGGCGTCTATACAGACTTGGGTGAGATTGACCGGCCGAATGGCCAGCTCCGCCGTACTGATGCGCGACAAGCCAAGCAGCGCCTCGATGAGGCTCGACATGCGCTGACTCGCATCGTGAATGCGCCGCAGATAGTGCAGCGACTTTTCATCCAGCTGTTCGGCGGCGGTTTCCTGAAGGATCTGACTGAAGCCCGACAGGCTGCGCAGCGGTGCGCGCAGGTCGTGAGAGACGGCGTAAGCAAACGACTCCAGCTCGCGATTCGCCGCCTGCAGCTGACGCGTGCGCTCGACCACACGCTTTTCCAGCTCGGCATTCATCTGCTGCACTTCGCGCTGGGATTCGAGCAGCGCGGAGACGGCAGCATCGTCGCGCCGTTTGTGTCGACGGAGCAGGATGTACAGCAGGACCGCGGAGCCGAGGATGGCGAGCCAGCCCTTGCTGGTGTGCAAGAGCTGCAGCGTTTCGGGATCCAGGTCCAGCCACGCCAGCCAGCGATCGGTCACGAATATCCAGAGGATGCCAGCCGCCAGATAGATCAGTGCGATCGTTCTTGGCATGCGCGCGGCGAGTTATCCGGTCAGACGGCGCAGTGCTTCGGCGTACTTCTCGCCGGTCTTCTGGATGACCTCAGCCGGCAGCTTGGGTCCGGGCGGGCGCTTGTCCCACACCAGTGTTTCCAGATAGTCGCGCACGAATTGTTTGTCGAAGCTCGGTGGGCTGGTGCCGGGCCGATACGTATCGGTCGGCCAGAAACGGGACGAATCGGGCGTCAGCGCTTCGTCGATCAGCGTCAGGTGGCCGGCTTCGTCGACGCCGAACTCGAACTTGGTGTCGGCGATGATGATGCCGCGGGTGAGCGCATATTCGGCAGCAAAGCGATACAACGCGAGCGCAGTGGCTCGCACTTGTTCGGCGAGGCCGCGGCCGATGATTGCGACCATGCGGTCATAATCGATGTTCTCATCGTGCTCGCCGAGCTCGGCCTTGGTCGCCGGCGTGAACAAGGGCTCGGCCAGGCGATCGGCCTGCCGCAATCCTGGCGGGAGCTGGATGCCGCAGACGGCGCCGTTTTGCTGGTAATCCTTCCAACCCGAGCCGATCAGGTAGCCGCGCACCACCGCTTCGATGGGCAGCGCCTTGAGGCGCTTCACGATCATGCTGCGATCGGCAATCGACGCACGCTCCGCCGGATCCTTCACCACGCTTTCCAGCGGCGTGTCCAGGATGTGATTGGGCACGATGTGCTTGGTGCGCTCGAACCAGAAGCGCGAGATCTTGGTCAGCACTGCACCCTTGCCGGGAATCGGATCGGGCAGCACCACGTCGAACGCGCTCAGGCGGTCGGTGGTGACGATCAGCATCTGTTGGTCGTCGATGGCGTAGATGTCGCGGACCTTGCCCTGGTGGATGCGCTTGAGGCCGCTCAGACGCGACTCGAGCATGGGCGGGGAGGGCTGGGTCACTGGTTTACTCGATGAAAATTGAAAGGAAAAACACTGTTAACCGTCGGGCGAATGGTGGTGCAGCACGAGGCTGGTACCATACCGCGCGTGGGCCATTTTCGGCCCAGCGATTGTCGCAGCGGGTGACGAGGGCTTCAAGGCGTCGATGATCTGGCAAGGTAAAGCACTGGGCGCGCTGATTGGCGTGGTGACTGCGGGTCCGTTCGGCGCATTGCTCGGCACCTTCATCGGCCATTTGTTCGACGTGCAGGCCGAAAACGGGCTCGCAGGCCGCTTCGGCAGCAATGACGAAGACGATGCCGCCGCCGCTCAGATGTCCGGCATGGGCGTGCAGGAGGCTTTCTTCCGCGCCACGTTCCAGGTCATGGGGCACATGGCGAAGGCCGACGGTCACGTTTCCGAAAATGAGATTCGCGCGGCGCGCGCCATCATGGCCGAGTTCCGGCTCGGCGAACGGGAAGTCGAGTTCGCCATTCAATTGTTCACGCAGGGCAAGGAGAAAGAGTTTCCGCTGGAGGCGACGCTGCGCAGCCTGCGTCGAATGCTGAGCGGCCGCCCCGACGTCCTGCGCATGTTCATACAGATTCAACTTCAGACCGCGTTGTGGAGCGGCAGCTTCGCTCCAGCGGCGCGACAAGTGATGGCGCGCGTTGCGGCGTCATTGGGCGTGTCGGCTTACGAGGTCGTGCAGATGGAGGCGCTACTGCGGATGCAGCAGTCCTCCCGCCAGCCGTACGAAGCGCGCCCCAAAGTCGATCGAGTCGCGCAGGCGTACGAAGTGCTCGGCGTCACGAGCGATGCGTCCGATGCCGAAGTCACGAAGGCATATCGCCGCTTGATGAATCAGAATCATCCCGACAAGCTGGTAGCGCGCGGCCTGCCGGAGTCGATGATGAAAGTTGCCGAGGAGAAAACCCGGCAAGTGCGTGCCGCCTACGAAGTGCTGCGTGAAGCGCGCGCGATGCGATAGATCACGAGGTTCCTCTCATGCCCAACCAACCCTGGATCGCTCCGTCCATTCTGTCCGCCGACTTCGCCCGCCTCGGCGAAGAAGTGAAAGCGGTGCTCGACGCCGGCGCCGACACCATCCACTTCGACGTGATGGACAATCACTATGTGCCCAATCTCACCATCGGGCCGCTGGTGTGCGAGGCATTGCGCAAGCACGGCATCACGGCGCCCATCGATGTGCACTTGATGGTAAAGCCGGTCGATCGAATCATTCCCGACTTCGCGGCCGCCGGCGCCTCCTGGATCAGCTTTCACCCCGAAGCGAGCGAGCATATCGATCGCACCATCGGGTTGATTCGCGAGCATGGCTGCCATCCCGGCATCGTGCTCAATCCCGCGACGCCGTTGAATGTGCTCGACTACGTGCTCGACAAGGTCGACATGATTCTGCTGATGTCGGTGAACCCCGGCTTCGGCGGGCAGAAGTTCATTCCATCCGCGCTTACGAAGCTCAAGAAAACGCGCGAGATGATCGCAGCGAGCGGCCGTGACATTCGGCTGCAGATCGATGGGGGAGTGAAGGTCGATAACATCGGAGAGATCGCCGCCGCAGGCGCCGATACCTTCGTCGCGGGCTCGGCCATTTTCGGCTCGAAGGATTACCGCAAAACGATCAGCGATATGAAGGCGGCGATTGCCGCCGCAGCGAAATAACTAACGGCCAAGCTGACGCCTGACGACGAAAGGGCCGCTTGCGCGGCCCTTTCGGTTTATTCCTCGTCCTCGTCGTCGAAGTCATCGTCATCATCGTCGTCGTCATCGTCGGTGCGACGATTGGCGGGAGTCGTGCCCGCCGTAGCGGCGCCAGCGCGGCCCGCAGCAGCTGCCAGCGGCGGCTTGGTCTTCATCTTCGGACGAGCGCCGAACACGACGATGGTCTTGCCCGTCGCGCGCAGCAGGCCCTGGTCTTCCAGCACCTTCAACACACGGCCGGCCATCTCACGCGAGCAACCGACCAGACGCGACAGCTCCTGGCGGCTGACCTTGATCTGCATGCCTTCCGGATGAGTCATCGCATCGGGCTCGCTGCAAGATCCATGATGGCGTGTGCGACCCGACCGGTGACATCGACGAACGCGAGATCGCCGAGCTTGCGATTGGTGCGATCGAGGCGGGTGGCGAGCTGCGTGGCGAGCTCGAACACCAGGCCCGGGCTTTCGGCCGCGAGCTGACGGAAGCGGGGATAGGTCATTTCGGCGAGCTCGCACTGCTGCCGCGTGCGGACCCAGGCGCTGCGGGTGGGCTGTTCGTAGAACAGGCCCATTTCACCGAAGAACTGACCTTTGTTGAGGTAGGCGAGCACCATCTCGTTGCCTTCCTCGTCTTCGATCATGACTTCGACCGAGCCGCTGACGATGTAATACAGCACATCGGGCAGGTCGCCGGCATGGATGACGACGGTCTTGGAGGGCACCGTGCGAATCCGGCAGTAGCTCAGGAACCGGTTGATCGCCGGAATATCGCTCAATGGCCTTGCGCCCTCTTCCATACCCGCCCCTATTCGCCTTGTGCTTGTAACTAAATGACTTTAGTGGGATGACTTGACGACAATATGTCTTGCCGCGCCTTTTAATACAGTATGACCCAACATCGCAAGCTTTTGCTTGCACGGCAAAACTTTACGTCGACTATTTGACGGCCCGACCCAATGTCGTTCAGCCCCAATGTGTCGATCGGCTCACATTTCACAGCCAGTACGCCGTTCGCGTCATGACTTTGGCGGTGAGCTTCATCAACGCCCGAACCGGCCCCGGCAGATCGGCGCCGCCGGCCAGTTCAGCATTGCGTCCATGACGTTCTTCGTCGGCGCTCATTTGCTGGATGATGGCCCGCGTGCGCACATCCTCTGCCGGCAATCGTTGCAAATGTCCGCCCAGATGCTCGACCACCTGGCGCTCCGTCTCGGCGACGAAGCCCAGGCTGACCTTGTCGCCCGCCAGGCCGGCGAGGGCACCGATCGTGAAAGAGCCCGCATACCAGAGCGGATTCAGCACGCTGGTCCGGCCTCCCAACTGTCGGATGCGCTCCGCACACCAGGCGAGATGGTCAGTCTCCTCGCGCGCCGCTTCCATCAGCGAAGCCCTGGTTGCATCGGCTCGTGAAGCGAACGCCTGGCCCTGATAGAGCGCCTGAGCGGCAACTTCCCCCGAATGATTGATCCGCATCAGCGCGGCCACGTGGCGGCGCGTCGCCGGGTTGTCGGCAATTTCGGGCGTTTCGGGCTGGTTTTCGGCCGGATTCGGCCGGCCCGCCACATGGCTCGCGAACAGGGTGCGAAGGGTCTGGTCGGCCGGGGTCAGCAGGCGGTCGAGGAGGGTGTAACGACGGCCGTTGGAGCTCGAGAATTCCATGGGGATTCATTATATATGTCCCTCTGCGCCGGCCGGGCCCCGGGCAGTCCCGGGGTGAGCTAGGGGATTCCTTCCCAAATCCAACGCTTGACTTGCGTTTGCATTGACCTCGGTCGTCCATTAGACTTGCCGGCCTTTTCGCCCCCTGGCTGGCAGGGGCGCATGAGTTTTCCCGGAGATTTCAATGAGTACCGTCTTCGCCAATGCGCAAACGGTCCGTCGTGACTGGTATGTGGTCGACGCGACCGGCAAGACCCTGGGCCGCCTGGCTTCGCAGGTCGCCTCGCGTCTGCGCGGCAAGCACAAGGCGGCTTACACGCCCAACTGCGACACCGGCGACCACATCGTCATCGTCAACGCGGGCAAGATCCGCGTGACCGGTCGCAAGCTGACGGACAAGTTCTATCATCAGCACACCGGCTACATGGGTAACTTGAAGAGCACCAGCTTGGAAAAGCTGCTCGACAAGCACCCCGAGCGCGCCATCGAGTTCGCGGTCAAGGGCATGCTCCCGAAGAACCCGCTCGGTCGGAAGATGTTCAAGAAGCTGCACGTGTTCGCGGGCGACAAGCACCCGCACACCGCGCAGCAGCCGAAGGCGCTCGAGATTTAATTCTTAAGGTACGCATTCAGACATGGCCACCCAGACCAACTACGGCACCGGCCGCCGCAAGACCTCCACCGCCCGCGTGTTCCTGCGCAAGGGCACCGGCAACATCCGCGTGAACGACCGCACGCTGGATGAGTTCTTCGGCCGCAAGACCGCGCGCATGATCGTCCGTCAGCCGCTGGAAGCCGTGAACATGGACAACACTTTCGATGTGGAAGTGACGGTCAAGGGTGGCGGCATCACCGGCCAGGCCGGCGCGATTCGCCATGGCCTGACCCGTGCCTTGATGGAGTACGACGAGACGCTGCGCAAGACCCTGCGCGACGCCGGTTACGTGACCCGCGACGCCCGCGAAGTCGAGCGTAAGAAGGTCGGTTTCCGCAAGGCCCGTCGCGGAACTCAGTTCTCGAAGCGCTAATCGTTCGATTGCTGGGGGATCGTCTAGCGGTAGGACTACGGACTCTGACTCCGTCAACCTAGGTTCGAATCCTAGTCCCCCAACCAACACAGCAAGCCCGCCTTCGGCGGGCTTGTTCGTTTCTGGGCCTGCCAGTGTTTCCTTGGCGGGCCTTTTTGCTTTTCGGCGTTGTGGATTTCGGAGTGGTGGCGTTTCGCTCGGTGGCGGGCAGCGCCTGGGGGAGGGATGTCCTCCCCGGCACCGCGACGCACGCCGTCGCATCGCTTCGCTCGCGCTAACGCGCGCGACTTTGCTGTACTTGCCCTGTAGCTGCTACTGGAAAAACGTCCCTGTTTGATCCAGTTGCCGGGGAGAACATCCCTCCCCCAGGCGCTGCCTACAGCGTTGCTTTGGCAGCTGAGCTTTCTCGGGGTGCCAGATGTGATGCCCACTTCTAACGCAGCAGTAATTTGAAGTTCTACTCCGCCGCTCGCTCGGAGGTGTCCGGTGCGGACGCCCTCCGCTTGATCGGAGCAGAGGCGCTCAGTTCGGATGAGAGTTGCCTAGTGCTGTGGCAGTCGACATTTCTCGGAACGAAGGGTTGGCAAATTCCGAGCGGACGCCAAATTCACCCCCCGTTACAAGCGACAGCGAGAAACGCCGACGCTCGTTAGAGCGCGATAGCAGCGAACGAAGTTCGCGTGGTCTGATTTCGCTCTTACCTTTCGGCAGCGTCAGGAGTGGGGTATCTCCTTCCGGCAGCTTTTCGGCACAGGGACGGGGCCGAAACAGCAGGGCTCATCATGGACGTGCGGCGAGGAGCGCAGTGCGCTCCGGCCGGCGCCCGGTGCCGGAAGGAGATACCCCACCCCTGGCGATGCGAGCCACCACGCCTCTTCTCCGCAAGCCACCGAGCTTCGATAATCGCGCCGCGCCCATCAACTAAGCCGAAGCCGAACAAAGATGATCAACTCCCTCTACCCACTCATCCGTCCGTTCCTCTTCTCGCTGGAAGGTGAGCGAGCGCATGAAGTGACCTTCTCCATGCTCGAGCTGGCAAACTCACTCGGCATGCTCGGCGCGCATGAGTCGAGGCCGGAAGAGGGCGTCACGCTCATGGGCCTTCGCTTCCCGAACCGCGTCGGTCTCGCCGCCGGTCTCGACAAGAACGCCAGGCACATCGATGCACTCGGTGCACTCGGTTTTGGTTTTATCGAAGCAGGCACCGTCACAGCACAGCCGCAAGCCGGTAACGCGAAGCCGCGTTTGTTTCGACTCCCCGAAGCGAGCGCGCTCATCAACCGCATGGGCTTCCCGAATGAAGGGGCCGAGGTGATCGCGCAGCGACTGGCGCAGCGCAAGTTCAAAGGACCGTGCGGGATCAACATCGGCAAGAACGCGACGACTCCCCTCGAAGATGCCGCGCGAAATTACGTCGAATGTTTTCGCGTCGTCGCCCCTCACGCCGACTACGTAACCGTCAACGTTTCGTCACCGAACACGACCAACCTGCGCCAGCTGCAGCAGGTCGATCAGTTGCGTCCCATCCTCGATGCGCTCCTCGAAGCTCGCGTGCAGTTGACCTCAAGCTCCGGCAAGCAGCTGCCGATATTGGTGAAGGTGTCACCCGATCTGTCGAGTGACGATCTTGCCGCGATCGCGCGACTGGTTCGCGAGTTGCGCATCGACGGCATGATCGCCACCAACACCACGATCACGCGCGATGTGGTGAAGGGTGTGCCGAATAGCGAGCAGCAAGGTGGATTGAGCGGTGCGCCGATTCGCGCACTGGCGCTGCAGTCCATCCCGGTCCTGCGTGAGCATCTGGGCAAGGACGTGCCGTTGATCGCGGTGGGAGGAATCGATTCAGGTGCGGCGGCGGTTGCTGCCTTGCAGGCAGGTGCAGATCTGATTCAGATCTACACCGGCCTTATTTATCGCGGTCCGAAGTTGGTCACAGAGATCCTGACCGCCGTCAGAAAGTCTTAACGCCCGCTGGCGAGCCCAGGATCACGAGATCCGCGGGGCGGCGTGCGAACAGGCCAACGGTCACCACGCCGGCGAGCTGATTGAGCTCGCTCTCCATCGTCACCGGGTCGACGATCGACAGACCGTGCACGTCGAGGATCTGATTGCCGTTGTCGGTGACGAAGCCTTCTCGATAGACCGGTTGTCCCCCCAAAGCAACCAACTGGCGGGCGACATACGAGCGCGCCATCGGAATCACCTCGACCGGCAGCGGAAACTTGCCGAGCACATTCACCAGCTTGGATTCATCGGCGATGCAGATGAAGCGCCGCGATGCGGCGGCGACGATCTTCTCGCGGGTCAGTGCGCCGCCGCCGCCCTTGATCAGCCGTCGGTGAGGATCCGACTCGTCGGCGCCATCGATGTAGAGGTCGAGCTCGCCTGCGGTATTGAGGTCGAGCACATCGATGCCGTGCCGGCGTAAGCGCGTCGTCGAGCGCTCCGAACTGGAGACTGCGCCTCGAATGCGCAGCTTTTGCGCAGCCATCGCATCGATAAAGAGATCCACCGTCGACCCGGTTCCGATGCCGAGGATCGAGTCCTCCTCGACGTGGGCGAGGGCGGCGAGGGCGGCTTGCTGCTTCAGTTGATCGGCGTTCATGGTGTGCGGCACGCAGGCGAGGTATTCGGAAAAGCCTATTTTTCCAGGGTCCGGAAACGACTGTGCCCGCTTTCGCGGGCACAGTCTTCATCGTCATCTACTCAGAAGAACTTACTTCTTCTTGGCAGCCTTCTTCTTGCCGCCTTTCTTCTTCGCAGACTTCTTTGCTTTCGTTGCCATGATACTAGATCTCCATGTCGAGTTAGTCCGGGCGCAGTATATACATAAATTAAAAATGGCAAGCAAGAGGCGCGTGCAATTTTGTTGTGCCCGTTCTCATCGCGAGGCGCATCGGCGACGCATCGGTGCAGTGTGCGACGCTCATTCGAGCGACTCGATGAAGCTCCATTCGCTCTTGGTGACCGGCGTGATCGACAGTCGATTGCCGCGCTTGAGCACGATCATGTCCTTGAGCTTGCCGTCGGCGTGCTTACGCAGCTCATCGAGTGCGATGACCCTGTCGAATTTCCTGACGAGCTTCACATCGACCATGTACCAGCGCGGCTGCTCCGGATCGCTGTCGGCATCGTAGTGATCGTTCTTCTTGTCGAACTGCGTGGGGTCGGGATACGCCTCGCGTTGTACGGCGGCAACGCCGGCGATTCCAGGGATTTCGCAGCTCGAGTGATAGAAGAACACCAGGTCGCCCTTGCGCATCTCCTTGAGGTAGTTGCGCGCCTGGAAATTGCGCACGCCATCCCAACCGGTGGTGCTGTTCTTGGCCTTCGCGAGCTGCTCGATACCGAACACCGAAGGCTCGGACTTCATCAACCAGTAGTTCATGACGACTCCGTGGAATGAGCGTGATGTGTGAAGTATCGCAGACCGCGTTCAGTCAGCATCCCATCCAGCGGCACATCCCAGCGATCGGGTTGCAGACGAGCGACGCGCTGGCACTCGTAGCCAACGCCGATGAGCTTCGGCCGGCGCCATCGGCGTCCTGCGCGCAGGTGATGCAGACTGCGATCGTAGAAGCCCGCGCCGCTGCCGAGACGCCAGCCGCGCTCGTCGAATGCGACCAGCGGCAGCAGTATCAGGTCGAGTTTGCGCACCGGAATGGCTGCGGTATGACGCCGATCGGGTTCGGCGATGCCGTACCGGTTTACGCGCATCACGCTATCGGTTCGATAACGCACGAAGCGCATGCGGCTATGACGGAAGTCGGTGATGACTGGTAAGTACAGCAGGCAGCCGCGGCGACGTGCGACGTCGATCACATAGTGCAGATCGGCCTCGTGACCGTAGGCGAAATACACCGCGATACGAGACCCAGGACGCAAGCGATGCGTCCCGTTCAACAGACGGGCGAATCGTCGATGGGCTTCGTCGCGTACAGAGGGTGAGAGCGCGCGACGGAGTTGCCGCATCTGCCGGCGCAGCTGCTGGCGTTCCAGCAGTGCCGTCGATGCGGAAGAGAGAGAGGAGGCGCTACCCGCCTGTGCCGTCATGAGCCATTGCTCTCGACACGGAGCAATAGGTGGGACGCAGCCATGATAGCTAAGGCTTTCCGTTCGAGACGGACTTGCACACGGCTACCACGAAACCGAATCCCTGGGGTATTAACGTTAGGGTCGAGAGGTAACCCGACACACGTCGAACACCGCAGGCAGCGCCATAACAAAACCATTTACGAGTCTGCGTCCGTAACGCGCATCCGCAGTCCCAAGTTCATCCCAAGCTTCGATTGACCCACCGAGCGAGAGACTCACCGTGCCCGATATCAGGGTGGATACCGGGGCTTCAATGCCTACAACGGCAATTGTTGTCCTCGGCTCAGCGCCGATTCGACACGCTCGCGCATCTCGCGGACGCGCTCGCTGACTTCGCTCTCGATGGCGTCGTTACGATTGCGCTTGAGCAGCTCGTGCGCCAGGTTGAGCGCCGCCATCACCGCGATCCGGTCCAGGCCGACGATATTGCCGGCGTCGCGGATGTCGCGCATCTTGCCGTTGAGAAATTCCGCCGAGTCGAGCAGCTCGGAGCGCTCTTCGGGCAGGCAGGCAACCTGGTACTCCTTTTCCAGGATTCGCACACTGACACGGACCATACGGTCGCTCATGCGTTGTGCTCCATCGCCTTCAGGCGGCCAATCATCGCTTCGACCCGGGCGCGCACCTGCTCATTCTTCTGTAGCAGCGTGGCGCGCTCCGTCATCATCGAGTCCTGTCGCTGGCGCAGGGCGCGGTTCTCTTCCTGCAACTGGGAGAGCAGCGCGACCAGCTCATCCACGCGTCGTTCGAGCTGTTTCAGCTCTTGATCGACACTCGCCCGGGACGACCCGGTACTGCCAGTGGACGATAAAGGATTCATGCGGTCGATTATGCGGCCCGCTCCCCGACCGGTCAAACCAGCGCCCGAAATCCGTCAAATCAATCGTCCGGGAGGCACAGTGCTAAGATAGGCGGGATGTTGCAAGTCACATTCGCTGAAGTCGCCCGCGTCCTGGAAGGACTGGGCTCGTCGGTGCCGGCCGCGGAAGCCCACGGTTGTCTGGTCGGCGCGTTGTGCACGTCGCCCGACTATCCGATGGAACGCTGGCTGGAAGAAATTATTCCGGATGCCGAGCAGCGCGACGACGAACAGAGCCAGCAGCCACTGCGTCTGTTGTACGCCGACACGCTCAATGCGCTGCGCGGCGAGGACCTGGAATTCGAAGCGCTGCTGCCGGATGACGATATTTCACTGGCGACGCGCGCCGGTGGCCTCTCGCAGTGGTGCCAGGGCTTCCTGTATGGATTCGGCACCGGTCAAGTCGGCAAGCGGGCCGTGAAGCAGGAAGAGCTGCCCGGCAACGTCAACGAAATTCTCAACGACCTCACGCACATCGGCCGCGCCAGCGTCGAGCTCGACGGCGACGGCAACGAGAGCGAAGAAGAAGCCTACGCCGAAGTAGTCGAATACGTGCGCGTGGGCGTGCAATTGATCCACGACGAACTGATTCCCGTCGCTGCCCACCGCATCGATGTGGGCGACGAAGGCGGCGAGCCTGCCGATCCGGATGACGACAGCGATCCGGGCACCCTGCACTGATCAACCCACCAGCGTAGAACATGCGCAAAGACGAATTCGCCCGCCGGCGCCGGCAGCTCATGAAGATGATGGGCCGCGGCGCCATCGCCATCCTGCCCGCGGTTCCCGAAAAGACGCGCAACAGCGACGTCAGCTATCACTATCGGCCCGATAGCGATTTCTTCTATCTGACCGGCTTTGGCGAGCCCGAATCGGTGGCCGTGCTGATACCGGGACGCGCCCATGCCGAATATGTGCTGTTCACGCGCGAGCGCGATCCAACTCGCGAGACATGGGATGGCAGACGCGCCGGACCGGAAGGCGCGGTGCGCGACTACGGCGCTGACGATGCGTTCCCCATCAACGACATCGACGACATCCTTCCGGGACTGATGGAGCACTGCTCGCGTGTTTACTACACGATGGGCCTGCACCAGGAGTTCGATCAACGCGTGATCGGCTGGGTCAACTCGCTCAAGACGCAGGCGCGCACCGGCGTGCATCCTCCGCAGGAATTCGTGGCGCTGGATCACTTGCTCCACGACATGCGCTTGTACAAATCGCGCCCCGAGTTGGACGCCATGCGCGAGTCGGCCCGAATCGCGGTTGCTGCCCACAAGCGCGCGATGCAGTTCGTCGAACCGGGCCGCAAGGAATACCAGGTGATGGCCGAGCTGCTGCACGAGTTCAAGATGAACGATGCGGATATCTCGTATCACCCCATCGTCGGCGGCGGCGCCAACACGTGCATCCTGCACTATCACGAGAACTCCGAAGAGTTGCGCGATGGCGATCTGCTGTTGATCGACGCCGGCTGCGAATACCGGCTGTATGCCTCCGATATCACGCGCACTTTCCCAGTGGGCGGCCGTTTCACGCCCGAGCAGCGGGCCGTGTATGAAGTCGTATTGGAGGCGCAGCACGCCGCGATCGACAAGACCAAACCCGGCAATCATTGGAACGAGCCGCACGAGGCGGCGGTGAAAGCCATCACCCAGGGGCTCGTAAAACTCGGCTTGCTGAAAGGCAAGGTGCCGAACCTGATCAAGGAGGGCGCTTATCGCCGCTTCTACATGCACCGGACCGGTCATTGGCTGGGCATGGATGTGCACGATGTCGGCGACTACAAGATCGGCGATCAATGGCGCGTGCTCGAGCCCGGCATGGCCATGACGGTCGAGCCGGGGATTTATATTCCGGCCGGCCTCAAGGGCGTGCCGAAGCGTTGGTGGAATATCGGCGTGCGCATCGAGGATGACGTGGTGGTGACCAAGGACGGCAACGAAGTGCTGACGGCCGGGCTGGTCAAAGACGCCGATGGCATCGAAAAGCTGATGAATGCATGAGTGACCCGGACGCCACGCCTCTAGTCGTCGATGTCGCCATCGCTGGCGGCGGATTGGTCGGCGCCAGCCTGGCGCTCGCGCTGGCCCAGTTGCAGCTCAAAGTCGCACTGATCGAGGCGGCGCCCTTCGGCGCTGTCGATCAACCGAGCTTCGACGATCGCAGTACCGCGATATCGAACGGCAGTCGCCGCATTTTCGAAGCGCTCGGGGTCTGGCCGCTGATCGAGCGCGAGGCCACTGCGATCCGTCGCATTCACGTTTCCGATCAAGGGCGCTTCGGCTTCACGCGCATCGATGCGAAGGAACAGGGCCTGAGTGCGCTGGGCTACGTCGTCGTGAATCGGATCATGGGCGCGGCTCTGTGGCGCCGGCTGCAGGCCGAGCCCTCAATCAATGTGCTCGCGCCGGCCAAAGTGCAGTCGATGCAATTGCAACAGCACAGCCAGCGTATTGAATGCGCGATGGCGGGTGGCGTGCGCATCGTGCAAGCGAAGCTCGCGATCGCCGCCGACGGTGCTCGTTCCACCGTGCGGCAATCGGCCGGCATCGGCTCGAGCACTTGGGACTACGAGCAGGTCGCGCTGGTCAGCAACGTGCTCTCACAGCACTTCCACGATCACGTCGCATACGAGCGTTTCACCGATGCGGGCCCGTTGGCGCTGCTGCCGTTGACCGAAGGGCGGTTGGGCGTGGTGTGGACCTTCCGTCCCGACACCGCCAAAGAAATGACGCTGCTGAACGATGCTGAATTCCTGGCGCGCTTGCAGGACACGTTCGGTTTCCGCCTCGGTCGCTTTACGCGAGTGGGGCAGCGGCAGTTGTATCCCCTGTCGTTGACGCGTTCCGACGAATACGTCGCCGAGCGCCTCGCTATCGTCGGTAATGCCGCGCAGACGCTCCATCCAATCGCAGGACAAGGATTCAACCTCGGCCTGCGAGACGCAGTGAGCCTCGCCGAGGTGCTGGCGGATGGGCTCGCGCAAGGAGCAGGCGAGTTCGATGCGGGCGACGGCATGTGGCTGCAGCGCTATCGCGAATGGCGGGCCGCCGATCGCAGCAACATCGTGCGCTTCACCGACGGATTGGTGAGGGTGTTCTCTCAGCCGCTCGGTCCGGTCAAGTTGCTACGTAATGCGGGCATGCTGGCGTTCGATCTCATGCCGGCGGCGAAAGATGCGTTATCGCAGTTGTCGTTGGGGGCTGCGGGTCGGGTGCCACGTCTGGCGCGAGGCGCGCCGCTGAAATGAAGAACGGCTTTCACATTCTGGTCATCGGCGGCGGCATGGTCGGCGCCTGCGTCGCTGCGTTGGCCGCTGCCGATCGTCGCTTCGCCGACCTGCGCATCGCCGTGTTGGAATCGAACCCGCCAGCGCTGCCGCCGCCCGATGCAGTAGACGATATCGATCTGCGCGTATCCGCGATCTCACGCGCTTCAGAGCGCATCCTGAGCGAGATCGGGGCGTGGCAGCTGATACCGCGTCAACACGTTTGTGCGTACGACGACATGAGCGTCTGGGACGCTGCCGGCAAGCCGCGCGGTCCGGGGTCGATTCACTTCTCCGCCGGCGAATCGGGTGAGCCCAATCTTGGATATATCGTCGAGAACCGCCGCGTGCTGTGGTCGATCTATGACTGCGCCGCCTTTCGCAATCGTGTGACGTTGCTACGAGGTGAGCTGAGCGGGCTCGAGTTCGAGGAGGATCGGGCCACGGCGATCCTGAGCGACGGTCGTCGCATCGACGCCGCGCTGATCGTGGGATCGGATGGCTCGGGTTCGTTGAGCCGCAAGCTCGCCGGCATCGAGACGCGAGGCTGGGAATACGACCAACGCGCCTTCGTCACCCACGTTCGCACCGAGCGTCCCCATGCCCGAACGGCGTGGCAACGATTCCTGCCGGATGGACCGATCGCATTCCTGCCGCTCGCCGACGGGCGCAGCTCCATCGTGTGGACGACCACGCCCGAACATGCCGAGCGCCTGGTGGGAGAAGCACCAGAGCAAGTCGCGAAAGAGTTGACGCTGGCGCTCGACGGCACGCTCGGCAACGTCGAGCTGGCCGGACCTCGCGGGCAATTTCCTCTGCGACTCACCCACGCCAAAGACTATTGCCGCGAGCGATTCGTCCTGGTCGGCGATGCGGCTCACGCCATTCACCCGCTGGCAGGGCAGGGCGTGAACCTCGGGTTCCTCGATGGCGCCGCGTTGGTCGAGGTGCTGGCCGAGGAGCTGGATGGCGGCCTGGCTCCCGCATTCATTGGCGAGCGCCGCGTCCTGCGTCGTTACGAGCGCTGGCGCAAGAGCGAGAATGCGGTGGCGTTAGGTCTGGTCGATGGATTGAACAAGCTGTTTGGCAGCCGTGCCGATACTCTCGGCTGGGCGCGTCGCACCGGCTTGAGCATTCTCGACGGGCACGGGCTCGCGAAACGTTTCTTGATGGGGCGCGCGCTCGGAATTCGAGGCGCGGCGCCAGCGCTGGTTCGCTCGCATCGTTAAACTGCACGGGCGCAATGTCACTAAGGGGTGGACCGGGGGATGCAAAGCACGCTCTTCATCCAATCCCCGCCGCAGCTGGGCAACCAGTATGGCGACGATCCCTTTTTGCGTGCCTATTTGCAGCGGCGCCTGCCGGCCGAGATGCTGGCGCAGATCGAGCCGTCGCTCACCGAGCTCGGCGAGCTGGCCGGCGGTGAGTTGTATCGACTGCAGCTGCAGGACCGGCTCAACGAGCCGACGCTGACGCAGTGGGATGCCTGGGGTAATCGCATCGATCGCATCGAAGTGTCGCCGCTGTGGCGTCGCGCCGCTGAGATCGCGGCCACTCAGGGGCTCATCGCGATTCCGTATGAGCGCCGTCACGGCCGCTACTCCCGCATCCATCAGTTTGCCGCCGTTTATTTGTTCCATCCCTCATCGGATGTTTATACCTGTCCGTTGGCCATGACCGATGGCGCCGCCCGCACGCTGACAGTGTCGGGCAACCAGGCGCTGATCGATCGCGCCGTCACACGCTTGACGCACCGTGACCCTTCAGAGGCTTGGACCAGCGGTCAATGGATGACCGAAGCGACCGGCGGCTCCGACGTGGGCGCCTCGCTCACGCAAGCCGTGCGCGATGAGTCGGGCCAATGGCGGCTGTATGGCAAGAAGTGGTTCACCTCGGCGATTACGTCACAAATGGCGCTGACGCTCGCCCGGCCCGAGGGCAACGGTCCTGGCGGCAGCGGTCTCGCCATGTTCTACGTCGAGACTCACAACGACGATGGCGCCTTGAACGGCATCCGCGTCGAGCGCCTCAAGGATAAATTGGGGACTCGCAAGGTTCCGACCGCCGAGCTCACGTTGGACGGTGCGCGCGCCGTGCTGGTGGGCGACACCCGCCATGGCACTCGAAACATTGAGCCCATGCTGACGGTGACCCGCGCCTGGAACAGCGTGACGTCGGTCAGCTTCATGCGTCGCGCGCTCGCGTTGGCCCGTGCTTATGCCCGTCAGCGGCGCGCCTTCGGTGCAAAGCTCGAGGAGTTGCCGTTACACGTCGATACCCTCGCGGGGCTGGAAGCGGAAACGCGGGGTGCGTTCCTGCTGGCCTTCGAACTGGTCGAGTTGATGGGCCGGCAAGAGGCGGGCGAGATCGATGATGCTCAGAAAGCATTGCTCCGGGTAATCACGCCGATCGCCAAGCTGCTGACCGCCAAACAAGCCGTCCATGTCGTGAGCGAGTGCATAGAAGCGTTTGGGGGCGCCGGTTATGTAGAAGATACCGGTCTGCCGCTGCTGTTACGTGACACGCAGGTGTTGCCGATCTGGGAAGGCACCACGAACGTGCTGGCGTTGGATACCGTACTGCGTGGAGAGCTCAGCGTCGGATTGCCGGCATTGCGACAACGAATCCAGCAAGGTATCTCAGCCCATACTGAAGGTCGCCTGGCCGAGGCAGGCCAGCAGGCGCTTGCCGCCGTCGAACATGTGTTCAGCTGGTTGAGTCACAATGACGACCCGCGCCGCCTGCAGGCCCACGCCCGCCGGCTGGCGATGACTCTGGGACGCGCGCTGGAGCTGGCGTTGCTGGTCGAAGCTGGCGATGCAGCCGCGGCCTGCCGGTTCGCCGCTGCGCCCTTGGATTTGCTGGTCGATATCAATAGCGAAGATTCCGCCCGCCTGATCGAATGAACAATCGTCACATCTATGTGCTGTCAGCGGTGCTGGCGCTGATGGGCTTGGCGCTGTTCGCGTACAAGTCGCAAGTGCTCGGCTTTCCGCTGCAGCCGCAGGAACAGACGCGCGTCTGGACCATTGAGGCGGCGGTGCGCTTCGATCCGGGTCCGGCGGCGGTCAAAGCGACGTTGCGCATTCCCAACCTGACGCCCGGCTTTTCCATCCTGGACGAGAACTTCATTTCGCGCGGCTTCGGGCATGCCACGCGGTCCGCCCCGGCGGGACGCGAATCTCAATGGACGCTGCGCCAGGCGACCGGCCCGCAGACGCTGTACTACCGAGCGCAGGTGTATCGCGATGCCAGCCGCATCGCCGAGGACACGACGCCGCCGTTTCCCGAACAGCCGGTGCTGGACGAGCCGTCGCGCATCGCCATGGAAGGATTGATCGCCGAAGTGCGGCGGCAGTCGGCCGATGTCGCGAGCTTCACGACCGAGCTGCTTCGTCACATCAATCACGCCGAACGCGATCCGTACGTCAGTTTGTTCATGAGCCGGGGCAGTGCGCCGGCGGACGCAGCCGAGCTGGCCACCATCTTCCTGGCCGGCGCTTCGATTCCCGCACGCATCGCGCACGGCATTCAGCTGCGCAACGTGGCGGGGCCGGTGCAGTCCCAACAGCTGCTGGAAGTGCACGACGGCGTGCAATGGTTGTACTTCGATCCCAAGACGCTGGAGCAGGGCTTGCCGCCGGACTTCCTGATCTGGTGGCGCGGCGACGAAGCGATCGCCAGCCTCGAAGGCGGCAGTAATCTGGATGTGACGCTCGCGGTTCAGCAAAACCTGCTGGATTCGATGGTGGTGGCCGAGCGCCGGGCCGAGTTGACCGGCTCGCACGCCATGGACTTCTCGCTGTTTGCGTTGCCGATTGCGACCCAGGCGGTGTACGCGGTGCTGATGATGATTCCGATCGGCGCACTGGTGATCATGCTGCTGCGTAACTTCATCGGCGTGAAGACGTTCGGCACGTTCATGCCGGTGCTGGTGGCGCTGGCGTTTCGCGAGACGCGGCTGCTGTGGGGCATCGTGCTGTTTGCCATCATCGTCTCGCTGGGACTGCTGATCCGGTTCTATCTGGAAAAGCTGCGGCTGCTGCTGGTGCCGCGTTTGACCACTGTGCTCACCGTGGTGGTGCTGTTGATGGCTGGCATCAGCGTGCTGAGTCAGAAACTGGAGCTGCAGCCGGGCCTGTCGATCGCGCTGTTCCCGATGGTCATCCTGTCGATGACGATCGAGCGCATGTCGATCGTGTGGGAGGAGCGCGGCGCGTCGGAGGCCATCCAGGAAGGCATCGGCAGCTTGCTGGTGGCTGCGGTCGCCTACGTCATCATGGGCATCGCGTGGCTGGAACACTTGATCTTCGTGTTCCCGGAACTGTTGCTGCTGGTGATCGCGATGTCGCTGCTGGCCGGTCGTTACACCGGCTATCGATTGCTCGAGTTGCGCCGCTTCAAGGCGCTGACGCCATCGCGGAGCGAACCCTGATGTTTGGCCGCTACCGAGGGTTGTCCGACGAGGGCGTGCTTGGGCTCAACAAGCGCAACGGCGATTACATCCTGCGTTTCAATCCGCGGCGGCTGTATCCGCTGGTCGATGACAAGCTGAAAACCAAACGGCTGGCGCTGGCGGCCGGCATCGCGGTTCCGCAGTTGTACGGCGTCATCGAGACTCAGCATGACATCCGGCGGCTGCCGGAGATCGTCAAGGACCATCCGGAGTTCGCGCTCAAGCCAGCGCACGGCAGCGCGGGGGACGGCATCGTCGTCATCTCCGGCCGCAGCTCGCAGCGTTATCGAACCATCAGCGGCACGCTGCTCGATGACGATTTCCTGTATCACCACCTTTCCAACGCCATCAACGGGCAGTTCAGTCTGGGCGGCGTGCAGGATGTGGTCATCGTCGAATACATGGTGCGCTTCTCGCCGCTGTTCGAGCGCATCAGTTATCTGGGCGTGCCGGATATCCGAGTGATCGTGTATCGCGGCTTCCCGATCATGTCGATGGTGCGTCTGCCGACACGCGCGTCGCACGGCAAAGCGAATTTGCACCAGGGCGCGGTGGGCGCGGGCATCGATCTCGCCAGCGGCGTCACCTTGGATGGCGTGGTCGGGACACAGGTCGTCACGCATCACCCGGATACCACGCATGCGATCTCAGGGCTGAAGATTCCGGACTGGGATGTGATTCTGGATATTTCGGCGCGGTGCTACGAGCTGACCGGCATGGGCTATATCGGCGTCGATATCGTGCTCGATCGCGACCTGGGACCGTTGGTGCTCGAGTTGAATGCGCGGCCGGGGCTGGCGATCCAGATCGCCAATCGGCAGGGGTTGTTACGTCGTTTGAAAATCTGCGACGAGCGCGCCAACTTCTCCGCTGCCGCCGCCGAGCGCATTGCCTTCGCTCAGCACGAATTTCGCCATCCCGTCGGTCCGGTGCTCGCTACGGAAGCGGTGGCGAGTGTCGCCTAGCTAAGGAGCGTTGCGCGGATCGGTACTAGGCTGGAGCGGAGACCCCTTGGTCCTTGCCGCCGGCACATCCACCGAGGCAAAGAATCCCGCCGACGTTCTGATCGTCACCTTCGACGGTCGGCAGCTGAAATCCCGCAGATCGATGTGCAGCGGCGTGGTGAATTCCTCGCGGGCCAGGTCATCGGGCTGACTATCCACCAACAGTCCGAGAATCTGCATGCGCTCATCATCGAGCTGCCTGCAGGCATCCCATGCGACCCTGAATTGATGATCCGGATTCGTGCCACGGTAGGCGATGGTCATGACCAGCTGATCCTTGCCCGGATCATAGGTCAGCGCGGTTACCGAGACGGCCGCGGCGGGGGTGACGTAGAGCAGGGCGGCGAAACAGACTGACCAAATACGCAGGTGCTGAACGAGTCGACCTAACGTAGCGCGGCGCATGTGAGTTCTCCGGCTAGGTGCGGGGTAACGCATCCACCTTGGCGGCGCAGATGAAATCGTTCTGCGACAGACCGCCGATGGCGTGAGTGTTGAAGTTCATGCGGCAATAGCCATAGCCGACTTCCATATCGGGATGGTGATCTTCGGCATTGGCGATGTGGGCCACCGCGTTTACGAAGCTCATCGTGTGATAGAAATTACGGAACTTCCATTCCGCGCGGAGGCTCTTGCCGTCGGCGGCGAGCTTCCAGTCGCCGCTCACCTGTTTCATCAGCGCTTGCGCTTCATCGAGCGTCAGCGGCGCGACGCCGCCTTCGCAAGGCTTGCAGCGTTGTTCGGCGAGTGAGGTCATGCTGTTTCCCTCCGCGCGTAGGTCCTGGCGATGTAGTCCTCGACCAGCGACTGGAATTCTTCAGCGATGTGCTCGCCCTTGAGGGTCGGGCCTTTCTCGCCGTCCACATAAACCGGCGCGACCGGGCGCTCGCCGGTGCCGGGCAGGCTGATGCCGATGTTGGCGTGTTTGCTCTCGCCCGGACCGTTGACTACGCAGCCCATCACGGCGACCGTCATGTCTTCGACGCCGACGTATTGCTTGCGCCATTCTGGCATCTGGTGGCGAATGTGAGATTGGATCTTTTGCGCCAGTTCCTGGAAATACGTCGAAGTGGTGCGGCCACAGCCAGGGCACGCGACCACCATGGGCATGAACGAACGCAGTCCCATGGTTTGCAGGATCTCCTGCGCCACGATGACTTCCTGGGTGCGATCGCCGCCGGGCTCAGGCGTCAACGACACTCGAATCGTGTCGCCGATGCCTTCCTGTAACAGCACGGCCATGCCGGCGGTGGAAGCGACGATACCTTTCGACCCCATGCCAGCTTCGGTCAGGCCGAGGTGCAGCGCGTAGTCGCAGCGTTTCGCCAGGTTGCGATACACGGCGATCAGATCCTGCACGCCGCTGACCTTGCACGAAATCAGGATGCGATTGGAGCCCAGCCCCAGCTCCTCGGCGCGCTTCGCCGATTCCAAAGCCGAGACGACCAGGGCCTCGCGCGTGACATCGCGGGCGTCCATCGGCTGGGCCGACCTGGAGTTCTCGTCCATCAACCGCGTCAGCAGGTCCTGATCCAGGCTGCCCCAGTTCACGCCGATGCGCACCGGTTTGTCGTTGCGGATCGCGACTTCGATCATTTCGGCGAACTGCGGGTCGCGCTTGCTGCCCCGGCCGACATTGCCTGGGTTGATACGGTATTTGGCCAGCGCTTCGGCGCAGGCCGGGTGCGCCTTGAGCAGCTTATGACCGTTGAAGTGAAAGTCGCCGACGATGGGCACGTGAATGCCCATCTGTGCGAGCCGGTCGCGCACGTGGGGTACGGCCGCGGCGGCTTCGTCGGTATTGACTGTGACGCGCACCAGCTCGGAGCCGGCGCGAGCCAAGGCTTTGATCTGCTGGGTCGTGGAGTCGATATCGGCGGTGTCGGTGTTGGTCATCGATTGCACGACGACCGGGGCGGGACCGCCCACAGTGACCGAGCCGATGCGAACGGGAATGGAGTGACGTCGGGTTGGGCGCATAGATGGGCGTTATTGTAACGCCTCGCACACGAATCGCTGGCTTCGGCTACCATACGCGCACCCATCGCAAGGCACGGCCGGAGAGAGCGGGATCGACCCCGCCGCCGAAGGCGCAACCGCCCGGAAACGCTCAGGCAAATGAACGGCGTGCAAGTGGACAGGGCGGAGCTCCGCCCGCCACTCGGCGGGCTCTGGAGAGAAACTGCGATTCGCGCCGCGGCGCTCGTCGGCAGTTCACCGAAGGGGAGAGGTGCGCTACTGCAAGTGGCACCGGATCTCTCAGGTCACAGGACAGAGGGGGCGTAGAACGCGGCTGCGTTCGCGCTGACCTTTACACTGGCAATCCCGGAGCATTCGATGGGCCTCAAGACTCCCTTGTTCGACACCCATGTCGCCGCTGGCGCCCGTATGGTCGATTTCGGCGGCTGGGACATGCCGGTCAACTACGGCTCCCAGATCGAAGAACACCACGCCGTCCGTCGCGACGCCGGCATGTTCGACGTTTCCCACATGCTCATCGCCGATGTCACCGGCGCGCGCGTCCGTGACTACCTGCGTTATCTGCTCGCCAACGACGTCGCCAAACTGAAGGACTCGGGCAAGGCGCTGTACAGCTGCATGCTGAACGAGCAGGGCGGAGTCGTGGACGATCTCATCGTCTATTTCATCAACGAGTCCTGGTTCCGCGTGGTCGTGAACGCCGGCACGCGCGATAAAGACATCGCCTGGTTGAAACGCTTCTCCGATAAGTTCGGCGTCGACATCAAGCCGCGCACCGATCTGGCGATGATCGCGGTGCAAGGGCCGAACGCGCGCGCGAAGGCAGCGACATTGATCGGCAAGTACGCCGACGAAGCGCTGCAATTGAAGACGTTCGTGGGGCGTGAGCTTGGCCAATATTTCATTGCTCGCACCGGCTACACCGGCGAAGACGGCTGGGAGGTCATGTTGCCGGTGGGCGAAGCGCCGAAGTTCTGGAGCGATCTGAAAGCCGCCGGCGTTGCTCAGTGCGGCCTCGGTGCGCGCGACACACTGCGGCTCGAAGCAGGCATGAATCTGTACGGCAACGACATGGATGAGAAGTTGTCGCCGCTCGAATCCGGTCTGACCTGGACCGTCGCATTCGATCCCCCCGAGCGTGATTTCGTCGGCCGTGCCGCGCTCGAAGCGCAACGTGCAGCGGGCCTGAAGCGCAAGCTCGTCGGTCTGATTCTCGACGATCGCGGTGTGCTGCGCGGTCATCAGCGCGTCGTCACGCCAGCGGGCGACGGCGAGCTCACCAGCGGCACGTTCTCGCCGACCATGGAGAAATCCATTGGCTTTGCCCGTGTGCCGGTGGCGACGGGCGATCGCGTCGAGGTCGATATCCGCGGCAAGCTGTTGCCGGCGCGCGTCGTGAAATATCCGTTCGTGCGCAACGGCAAGCCCCTCGTTTCCTGATTCGTTTTTTTACCCCCGATTTCGTTTCCTCGAGGACATCCCATGTCGAACATTCCTGCCGACCTGAAATATCTCGACTCTCACGAGTGGGCGCGCGTCGAAAGCGACGGCACGGTCACCATCGGTATTTCCGATCATGCCCAGGGCGCGCTTGGCGACCTGGTGTTCGTCGAAGTGCCGGAAGTGGGCAAGTCGCTGACCAAGGGCGGCGCTGCGGCCGTGGTCGAATCGGTCAAGGCCGCTTCCGACGTTTACAGCCCGGTGTCCGGTGAAGTGGTTGCCGCAAACGACGCGCTGAGCGGTTCGCCCGAGCTGGTCAACAGCGATCCGTACGGCGCCGGCTGGTTGTTCAAGATCAAGCCGAGCAACAACGGCGAGCTGCAACAGCTGCTCGACGCCAAGGCCTACGAAAAGGTCGTCGCTGACGCCGCCCACTGAGTGCCGCCATGCCGTTCATCCCTCATACCGAAACCGAGATCGGCGAAATGCTGGCTGCCATCGGCGCGCCCAGCATCGATGCGCTGTTCGACGAAATCCCGGCGGCGCTGCGGATCAAATCGCTCGCCGCGATTCCTGATGCACTGAGCGAAATGGAAGTCGGGCGCCTGATGCAGGCGCGCGCGAACCAGGACGGTCGCCCGCTGAATTTCCTGGGCGCCGGCGCTTACGAGCATCACATTCCCGCCGCAGTCTGGGCGATCGTCACGCGTGGCGAGTTCTACAGCGCGTACACGCCGTATCAGGCGGAAGCGAGCCAGGGCACGCTGCAGCTGTTGTACGAATACCAGACCATGATGAGCAGCCTGACGGGCATGGAAGTCTCGAATGCGTCGCTCTACGACGGCGCATCGGCGCTCGCCGAAGCTTGTTTGATGGCGGTGCGCGCGCATCGCAAGTCGAAGTCGGCTCGCATCGTCGTGCCGTCGACGTTGAATCCGACTTACCTCTCCGTGTCGCGCGCGGTCGTGGAGGGTCAGAACCTCAGCTTCACCGTGCTGCCGTACGAAGCGGGCAAGGGCACGCTGCAGTTCTCGAAACTCGAAGCGCTCAAGGGTGAGGATCTCACCGCCGTCGTGATCCAGCAGCCGAATTTCTTCGGCCAGATGGAAGATGTCGATGCGATCACCGATTGGGCGCACGCCAATAACGCGCTGGTCATCGCGGTCGTGAACCCGTTGTCGCTGGCGTTGTTCAAGCCGCCGGGCGAGTGGGGTTCGAAGGGCGTCGACATCGTGGTCGGCGACGGTCAGCCGCTCGGCGTCCCGTTGTCTTCGGGCGGTCCGTACTTCGGCTTCATGACCACGCGCATGGAACATGTGCGGCAGATGCCGGGCCGAATCATCGGCCGCACCGTCGACCTCGACGGCAAGCAGGGCTTCACGCTGACTCTGCAGGCGCGCGAACAGCACATCCGCCGCAGCAAGGCGACGTCGAACATTTGTACCAACCAGGGCCTGCTGGTGACGGCGGCGACGATTCACATGTCGCTGCTGGGCGCGGCGGGCCTGGAATCGGTGGCGGCGACTTCGCAACGGCAGGCGGCCAAGCTGGTCGAGAAGCTCACGCGCATTCCTGGCGTGAAAGTCGTGTTCGACGGTTACCGTTTTCATGAAGCTGTGTTACAGCTGCCGGTCAAGGTGAGCGATGTGCTCGACGCCTTGGCCAAACGCAATATCGTCGGTGGATTGGATTTGTCGAAACTCTATCCCGAGCTGGGCAACGCGCTGCTGGTGTGTGCAACGGAAATGCGCACCGATGCGGACCTGGATGCGTATGCCTCTGCGTTGGCCGCCGTCCTGGAGCGCAAGCCGTGAGCATCACTGAACCGTTGATCTTCAAACATTCGCGCTCCGGGCGCAGCGCCGTCGGCCAGTATCCGCAAGGCGCATCCGCCGAGGTGCCGGAGAAGTTTCGGCGTCGCAAACGCGCAGCGCTGCCGGAAGTGTCCGAGCTGCAGGCCGTGCGTCATTTCACGCGTCTGTCGCAGTTGAACTTCTCGATCGACACGCACTTCTACCCGCTGGGCTCGTGCACGATGAAGTACAACCCGCGTGCGTGTAATGCATTCGCGATGCTGCCCGAATTTCTCGGCCGTCACCCGCTGGCGCCCAACTCGGTCAGCCAGGGCTTCCTCTCCTGCTTGTATGAATTGCAGGAGATGTTGAAGGAAGTCACTGGCATGAAAGGCGTGTCGCTCACGCCGATGGCCGGCGCACAGGGCGAATTCGCAGGCGTTGCGATGATTCGTGCGTATCACCGCGCACGCAACGATTTGGAACGCACTGAAATCATCGTTCCCGACGCCGCGCACGGCACCAACCCCGCGACCGCGACCATGTGCGGTTGCACGGTGGTCGAAATCCCATCGCTGTCCAATGGCGACATCGACATCGATGCGCTCAAGGCGGCGCTCGGGCCGAAGACGGCCGGCATCATGCTGACCAATCCGTCGACGCTGGGTGTGTTCGAACGTCGCATTCAAGAGGTCGCCAAGCTCGTGCACGACGCCGGCGGCCTGCTGTATTACGACGGCGCCAATCTCAACGCGATTCTGGGCAAGGTGCGTCCCGGCGACATGGGCTTCGACGTGATCCACATGAACCTGCACAAGACCTTCTCGACGCCGCACGGCGGCGGCGGTCCGGGTTCGGGTGCGGTCGGCGTCGGTCAGCGGTTGCTGCCGTTCCTGCCCATTCCGACCGTGGGCAAGGAAGGGGACAACTATCGCTGGCTGGACGAGAAGGATGTGCCGCAGACCATCGGCCGCCTGTCCGCGTTCATGGGCAACGCCGGCGTGCTGCTGCGTGCGTATGTTTACATGCGCATGCTCGGCCGCGAAGGCATGCACCGAGTTGCGGAATTCTCGGCGCTCAACGCCAACTATCTGCTGGCGCGCTTGAAGAAGGCGGGCTTCGATGCGGCCTATCCGGAGCGGCGCGCCAGCCACGAGTTCATCATCACCATGAAACGCCAGGCCAAGGAGCTGGGCGTGAATGCGATGGACTTTGCCAAGCGCCTGCTCGATTACGGCTTCCATGCGCCGACCACGTACTTTCCATTGCTGGTGCCGGAGTGCCTGCTGATCGAGCCGACCGAGACCGAGGCCAAGGAGGAACTGGATGCCTTCGTCGATGCACTGATCGCGATTCAGGCCGAGGCCGAACAGGACGCGGCCAAGGTCAAGGGTGCTCCTTATACTTTGCCGGTTCGGCGTCTCGACGACGTGCGCGCCGCCAAGCAACTCGATCTGACGTACGGAATGAGAAACACTGAATGACAACGATAGAGCGCCCCAAGCTCGCCGGCATGCGCCGGCTGTTGCTCGCCTTCGTCAATTCATGGAAGGGTTTCCGGGGCGCGTTCCGTAGCGAAGCGGCGTTCAGGCAGGAAGTGGCCCTGGCGGTGGTGTTGCTGCCGCTGGGGAGCTATCTGGGTAGAACGCCGGTGGAAAAGGCCTTGTTGGTCAGCTCGGTACTGCTGGTGCTGATCGTGGAGCTGCTCAACACGGGCATCGAAACCGTGGTCGATCGCATTGGCCTGGAGCGCCACGAGCTGTCCGGCCTGGCCAAAGACGTCGGCTCGACCGCCGTGCTGCTATCCTTCGGCGTCCTGGTCGTGATCTGGGGGTTCCTGCTGCTGGGCTGACGGCCCGCCTCGAGTGACCTCCGGTCGCGGCTTCCCAACAGCCTCGAACGCGGTTCACTCATGCATAGAACTTTTGCCGTTGCCGGACTGCTGCTGCTTGCCTGCCTGCCTTCTCACTCCCAGGCGCCCGGATCGGCGCCGAGCGCTTCGCCGGTGCCGCCGGCCGCGGTGCCGGTCCCCGATGTCGAGGACTCACGCTGGACCCGCACGCTGGAACGCGTCGCCAGCGGCGTGGTCACCATTCAGGTCGACCTGGCCAGGGCCTTCGACACCGAATGGAATATGTCGAGTCAGGCGACCGGCTTCGTGGTCGACGCCCAGCGCGGCCTGATCCTCACCAATCGTCACGTCGTGACGCCCGGCCCGGTGACGGCCACCGCGGTGTTCCTGAACCGCGAGGAAGTCACGTTGTATCCGGTGTATCGCGATCCGGTGCACGACTTCGGCTTCTATCGTTACGACCCGTCCAAGCTGCGCTTCATCAAGCCCACCGAGTTGAAGCTGCACCCGCAGGGCGCCCAGGTCGGCAGAGAAATCCGGGTCATCGGCAACGATGCCGGCGAACAACTGTCGATTCTCGCCGGCACGCTCGCACGCCTGGATCGCGAGGCGCCGAACTACGGCCTCGGCAAGTACAACGACTTCAACACGTTTTATTACCAGGCCGCCTCGAGCACCTCCGGCGGCTCGTCCGGCTCGCCGGTGATCGACATCGACGGTCGCGTGCTGGCGCTCAACGCGGGCGGCAGTAACGCAGCGGCATCGAGTTTCTATCTGCCGCTGGATCGAGTGACGCGCGCGCTCGAGGCGATTCAGAAGAACAAGCCGGTCGCGCGCGGCACGCTGCAGACGGTGTTCGGTTACACGCCGTTCGACGAAGTGCGTCGCCTCGGGCTGCGCAACGAGTCCGAGATCGAGGTGCGCAAGAAGTTTCCGAACAGCGTCGGCATGCTGGTCGTGTCGGAAGTGCAGCGGGGCTCGGCTGCCGAGGACGTGCTCGAGCCGGGCGACGTTCTGGTGCGCATCAACGGCCAGCTCACCGCCGATTTCTCGCTGCTGGCGAGCACGCTCGACGACAACGTCGGCAAGACCGTGAAGCTCTCCATCGAGCGCGGCGGGCAGCAGTTCGAGCGCGAGCTGCCCATCCAGGACCTGTATGAAGTGATGCCGGACGAGTTCCTGGAGTTCGGTGACGCGATCGTTCACAACCTGTCCTGGCAGCAGGCGCGTCACATCAATGTTCCCATCAAAGGCGTGTATGTCGCGAATCCGGGTTACATCCTCGGCGCCGCCGGCGTGCCCCGTGGCGCCGTTATCAGCGAGGCCGGCAGCAAGGACATCGGCGGCCTGGGCGATCTGGAAGATGTGCTGTCGAAGCTCGGCGACGGCGAGCGCGTGACGGTGCGCTTCTTCACCATCGACGACCCGAAGACCGCGCAGTGGCGCAGCGTGCGCATGGATCGCCGCTGGTTCCCGGCCCGAGTGTGCAAACGGGATGACATGCAGGGGTCCTGGCCGTGCACCGCCTGGGGCACGGATGGCCTGGCGAAGACGCCGGAGCCCGCCACGACGACGTTTGCGAAAACCTCCGACCCGTTGATCAACAAGCTTGCGCCGTCGCTGGTGCTGGTGAATTTCGATATGCCGTATTCGGTGTCGGGCATCACCGAGCGCAGCTATTACGGCACGGGCCTGATCGTGGATGCCGAGCGCGGCCTGGTGATCGTCGACCGTAATACTGTGCCGTCACCGTTGGGCGATGTGCGGATCACGTTCGCGGGCTCGATCGAAGTGCCCGGCCGTGTCGAATACATTCATCCTTTGCACAATATCGCCGCGATTTCTTATGACCCGAAATTGGTCGGCGCCACCCCCGCCAAGGCCGCCACGTTGAAATCGGTGGACGTGCTGCCGGGCCAGGAAGTGTGGGCGGTCGGCATGCGTGCCGATGGCAAGGTGCAATCGCGCTCGGCCACGGTCGCTTCGGTAGACCCCGTGGGATTCCCGCTGTCGCGCACGCTGCAGTTCCGGGACTCCAATCTGGAAACCATTTCTTTGGTCAACGGACCGGCGGACTACGACGGCGTGCTGGTGGACAAGAGCGGCGCCGTGATCGCCACGTGGGCCAGCTTCGCGTACGAGGCCGGTCGTGAGACTGCGCAGGAGAATCGCGGCATCTCGGCCGAGCTGTTGCAGGAGATGTTGCCGTTACTGCGCGATGGTCGTGCGCTACATTCCCTCGAGGCGGAGCTGCAGCCGGTGCCGCTGTCGGTCGCGCGCAAACAGGATTTGCCGGACGACTGGATCCGCCGTTTGGAACAACACAGCCCCGAGCGCCGTCAGGTGCTGAGCGTGGTGCGCACGGTCGGCGGCTCGCCGGCAGACGGCCTACTGCGCTCGGGCGATCTGATTCTGGATATCGATGGCGCGATCGTGAATCGCTTCCGGGAAGTGGAGCGAAGCGTGCAGAAGCCGTCGGTGCGAGTCACCGTCTGGCGTGACAAAGGTGTGCAGGTCATCGAGGTGCCGACCGTGGCGCTCGGCGGCCGCGATCTGGATCGCATCGTGGTGTGGGCGGGCGCAGTGCTGCAGAAGCCGCACCGTGCGCTGGCTGCGCAGCGTGGCATCGATCCGGATGGCGTGTTCGTCGCGTATTTCTCGTACGGCTCGCCGGCGACGCGTTATCAGCTGTGGGCCGGCCGGCGCATCGTCGAGGTCGACGGCAAACCTGTCGCCGATTTGGATCAGTTCATCCAGGCGGTGAGCGGGCGCGAAGACCGCAGCTCACTCAGGCTGCGGACGGTGACGTGGAATGGATCGGTCGAAGTCATGACACTGAAGCTCGACAAGCGTTTCTGGCCGACCTACGAGCTGCGCCGGACCCCGCAGGGCTGGGCCCGGACGGCGCTCGAATGAGACCGTCCGTCGTGCGCGACGAACGGCTGGAGCCCTACTTGCTATCATCGCTCCCATGGCTATAGGACGAGTTCTACAACAGGAGATCCAGGAGGCCGTCGAAGCGCTGCGCGCCGGCGAGCTCGTGGCATTTCCTACCGAGACGGTGTACGGCCTGGGCGCGAATGCCAACAACCCGGACGCGGTGCGTAAGATTTTCCGGCTCAAAGGTCGGCCGTCGACGCATCCGGTGATCGTGCACATCGATCATCCGCGTTATTTGCAACGCTGGGTGCGAGATATGACGCCGGAAGCGAAAAAGCTCGCCGATGCGTTCTGGCCGGGCCCGCTCACGCTGGTCGCGAAGCGAGCGCCGGCGGTCAACGATGTGATTACCGGCGGGCAGGACACGGTCGCGATTCGCGTGCCGAATCATCCGGTCGCGCAGCAGCTGCTCAATGCGTTTGGCGGCGGCATCGCTGCGCCATCGGCGAACAAATATGGCCACGTGAGTCCGACGCGCGCGGAACATGTGCGCGAGGAGTTTGGCGACGAGCTGAAATTCGTCCTCGATGGCGGTGACTGCAAGGTCGGTCTCGAGTCGACGATCATCAGCTGTCTCGCCGACGGTCCGCGGGTGTTGCGGCCGGGGAGCATCAGCCTGTCGCAGCTGAAGGCCGTCGTGCCGACGATCCAGATCGGCCCGAATCCGAACACGCCGCGCGTGCCGGGCTCGACGTCGCGGCACTACTCGCCGGCGACGCCGGTCAACGTCGTGCCGAGCCGCCGGCTCGAGACGGTGATGAACGAGTTCACGCAGAATCATGAGAAGGTCGCGGTGCTGGCACAGCGCCCGCCGGAACGGGCGAACCCTTTCATGACATGGATCAACGCCGGCATCCGGCCGGATATTTACGCGCGCAACCTTTACGCGAATTTGCGCACGCTCGATAAGGCGTCGGCGAAGATCATCCTCGTCGAGGAAGTCCCCGAAGGTGAGAAGTGGGACGCCGTGCGCGATCGTCTCCGCCGCTCGGCCAGCGCCGAGAACATCGTCACTTACGACCAGGACATCGCTGCCTGGGTCGCCGACTTCGGCGAAGAGGGTGGGCCTCCCGGCTGACGCCGTTGCGCTTTCGCGATGGCTGCCGCACGATTTAGTCAGTGGCCGCTTCACGGTCAGTGTCGCTCGGTGCGCGCTAACGCGCTGCGAGCTGCAACGCGCGTCCTCATCGGTACTGGCAACGTGCAACGGCTTGCTCGAATGGCGGCGGTGACCGAGTCACCGCGGTTGCGAACTTCCCGAGACCCCACCTTTCCCCAGCTCGAAGATGCGCGACTCGATGCTTTGTAGCGCGGGCCGCGTTGGTGAGCATTGAGCGGGGCGCTTCGCGTCTGGTGCGCTCTAGCGGGCGCCTGCGCTTCGCTGGGCGCGCGCAGAGACGAGCGCGAGGATGACGGCGTGCGGGCTGCCAGGCGAAGAGGGCGGGTTCCCTGTGCTTAACCCGAGCGCTGCCCGTCGATGTGGCTAGCGCGTGATCGGGGTGCGGTCCTCGTCTCTGCAAAACTTTTTCTCTGAACGGGAAGTGCTAGTCAGCAGGGACGGTGCGCTCTGCTGCCCACTCCCGCAGCTCTGAAATCTTCTCCGCCATCGTGACCGAGAGCGGGCGAGTGGCGCGGATCTCCTGGAGGACGTGCGGGGCGGTGGCGGGTGTGCCGCTCGAGTGAGCGGCGTACACGGCCGACACAACGGCCTGTTCGATCTCCGCGCCCGAGAATCCTTCGCAGGCCGTGGCCAGTTGCCGCACGTGGTTGTCGGCGAGGGTGAGGCTGCGCTTCTTCGAGTGGATGCGCAGGATGTCTTCGCGGATGGCGGCGCTCGGCAGGTCGACGAAGAAGATCTCGTCCAGCCGTCCCTTTCGCACCAGCTCGGGCGGCAGCGAAGAGATGTCGTTTGCCGTCGCCACCACGAACACGCGCGACTTCTTCTCCGCGAGCCAGGTGAGGAACGTGCCGAGCAGCCGGCGAGAGGTGCCGTTGTCGCCGTCGCCGACGGAGACGCCTTTCTCGATCTCGTCGATCCACAGCACGCACGGCGCCATCGTTTCTGCCGTGGCCAACGACTCGCGCAAATTGCGCTCCGACTCGCCGATGTACTTGTTGTGGATGGCGGCGAAGTCCAGCCGGAGCAGAGGCACGCCATAAATGCCGGCCGCACATTTTGCCGCGACACTCTTGCCGCAGCCCTGCACGCCGAGCAGGAGCATGCCTTTGGGCGCTTCGAGCTGAGGCGCGCTGCCGTCGAAGGCGGGCTTCCGCACGCGGAGCCATTCCTTCAGCCGCGTCATGCCGCCGAGATCGGCGAACTGCGCAGTGTCGTACTCGTACGCGAGCACGCCGCCACGGTTTAGCAATTCATACTTCGCCTGCATGACCGCGGGCAGATCTTCCGGCTTCAGCGCGCCGTCGTCGAAAATCACTTTGCGCGCCAGTCGCTCGGTGTCGCCGGTGGAAAGTCCGCCGAGATTTTCCACGAGCAGTTCCAGCGACTTGCGATCGGTCTTTACACGTGAACCGTAAGTTTGTGTCCACTCGGACGCGACCCGTTCGACGATCGCGTGGCGCTCGGCGCGGTCCGGAAACGCGAGGTTGAATCGAGCGCAGAAGTGGTCGAGCTCGCGCGGCACCTGAACTTCGTGGCTGATCAGCACGACGGTGCGAGCGAGGCGATCGTAGTCCTGGCAGACGTCCTTCAGCAGTCGCACGTTCACCGGATCGGCGAGAAACGGATGGAAGTCGAGCAGGACGTACACGCCGCCGGTCGGCGTCGAGCGTATCGATTTCAGCACCGCGGTCGGCTCGGCATTGTGTTGCTGCGCGCCGCCCAAACTAATGTCGAGCCGGCGCAAACCTTCCGTGACAGTCCACTGGAACACCGGCGTGTGCGCGGCGGCGGCGAGCTTCGGCGCCAGCGAGGAGAGCAGAGCGACTGCGCGCGGCTCGTCGCGCGTCTCGATGACGATGAGCGGCACGCGGCTTTTCAGCAGTGCTTCCAGCTCTCTGCGCGTGTCCGTCGTCGTTGTTGTGGCTGTCATGTGGTGAATCTAACTCCGCATTCCTTACGTAAAGAGAGCAGCGAGAGCGCTCCCGAGCCCGTGCTGTAGTTCGCGCGCCAGAATTTTTTTCGTCCACGGGGATAAAAACTGTGACGCGCTTCTTGCATCGCCGGACATTTTTGCTAAATTTCGCGCCGGCCTGTGTAAGAGAGCACCACGCGTAAGCTGCAGTGCCGCTCGACCAGAACTTGTGAGAGCTTCAGACGTTCACGAAATCTGTCGCTCTTGTTGGTTGGTTAAGTGTTCGCAGCTTTTTGAGAGGTGCCCAACAGGTGTTGCCCCGCGCAGCCAAGCAGTCACTCGCCGTTTCTCCGGCCCACGCCTTCGATTCCACCACGCTGACGGAGACCGAAATCCGTGCGCTGGTCGCCCGTTTCGGTTCGCCGCTGCTGGTGGTGGACTGCGAGCAGGTGCGCCGCCAGTACCGCGCCCTCAAGGCCGCGCTGCCTGGCGTCGATCTTCACTACGCGCTCAAGCCGCTGCCGCACGCTGCGGTCGTCGCGTGCTTGCGCGATGAAGGTGCATATTTCGACCTCGCCACCACCGGCGAAGTCGAGCTGGTGAAGCAGCAGGGCATTGCCCCGAGCCGCTGCATCCACACTCACCCGATCAAGCGCGACAGCGACATCCGCGACGCGCTCCGCTACGGCGTCACGACGTTCGTCGCGGACAATCCCGACGAGCTGAAGAAGTTCGTGCGCTATCGCAAGCGTGCCGAGCTGCTGATCCGCGTGTCGTTCCGTAGCCCGAACGCCGTCGTCGACCTGTCGAAGAAGTTCGGCTGCGCGCCTGGCGACGTGCTTGGGCTGATCGAACAGGCGCGCCGCCTCGGCGTGCGCGTGAAAGGTCTGTCGTTCCATGTCGGCTCGCAGGCGACCGACCCGGCGAAGTACGTCGAAGCTGTACAGGCGTGCACCAACATCATGGCGGAAGCCGTGCTGGCGGGCCTGCCGTCGCTCGACGTGCTCGACATCGGTGGCGGTTACCCGGTGGCTTACAACGAAGACGTGACGCCGATCGACGAGTTCTGCCGTCCGATCCGTGCCGCGCTCGCCAAGCTGCCGCCGCACGTCCGTGTGATCGCCGAGCCGGGCCGCTTCATCGCCGCGCCTGCCGCCATCGCCGTGTCGTCGGTGATGGGCAAGGCCAAGCGTGACGGTCGCTGGTGGTACTACCTGGACGACGGTCTGTACGGCTCGTACAGCGGTCAGATGTTCGACCACGCCAAGTATCCGGTGTCGGTGCTGCGCGAAGGCGGGGAACTGCACGAGAGCGTGCTCTCGGGTCCGACTTGCGACTCCATCGACGTGATCGACGAGTGCATCATGCTGCCGGAGCTGGAGATGGGCGATCTGGTCGTGGGCCGCATGATGGGCGCCTACACCTGGGCCAGCGCCACCGACTTCAACTTCTTCAAGCGCGCCAAGGTCGTCGTGATGAACGAGACCGCCGACGCGCGGCGTGTGGTTCGCCTGCAGCGCAAGGCTGCCGGCGGTCGAGGCCGCGCTGCCTGAGCGCGGCGGCCTGAATGAGGTCGCCGCTTGCAGGTTAAGGTCGCAGACCACGTCGCGGGCGCGCAGAGCGCCGAAGGCATCGTGGTCGTCATTGATGTGTTTCGTGCCTTCTCGGTCGCCGCGTACGCGTTCTCACGCGGCGCGGCGGCCGTCATTCCTGTCGCTGAAGTCGACTACGCGCGCCAACTGAAGCGTGAGCATCCGGACTGGTTTCTGATCGGCGAGCGTCACGCGCGCCCGTTACCCGGTTTCGACTGCGGCAATTCGCCCGCCGACCTCGAGAAGCTCGATGTCGCCGGACGCACCCTCATCCACACCACGCACGCCGGAACCCAGGGCCTCACCAACGCCAGGCAGGCCGACGAGGTGCTCACCGGTGCGCTGGTGAATGCGGGCGCGATCGTCCGTTACATCCAGGCCCGTCAGCCCTCGATCGTCACGCTGGTGCGCATGGGGCACGAGGCGCGCGAGAACTGCGACGAAGACGACCTGTGCGCCGAGCTGCTGCGCTCTCGTCTGCTGGGCGAGCCGATGACCGCGATGGGCATTCGCGAGCGGTTGCGCAAGGCGTCGAGCGCGGAGAAGTTCTTCGATCCCGCCTGCGATTGGGCGCCCGAGCGTGATTTCGATCTGTGTACGCGGGTCGATGAGTTCGATTTCGTGTTACAGCTGGAGACCGGCGTGTCACCGCCGCGCCTGCGCAAGATCGACGTGCCCAAACCCCCTATCGAAATCGTATGAGCCCGGTTCTCCGCACCATCATCTTGCTGACGCTATCGAACGTGTTCATGACGTTCGCCTGGTATGCGCACCTGAAGGAGCTGAATCAAAAGCCGTGGATCGTCGCGGCGCTGGTCAGCTGGGGCATCGCGCTGTTCGAATATTTGTTGCAGGTGCCGGCGAACCGCATCGGTTACACGGTCATGACCTTGCCGCAGCTGAAAATCCTGCAGGAAGTGATCACGCTGACGGTGTTCGTGCCGTTCGTGATGTTGTACATGCGCCAGCCGATCAAGCTCGACTACCTGTGGGCGGCGCTGTGTATGCTGGGTGCGGTTTATTTCGTATTTCGCAAATGAGCACCGCCATTCATCGCCTGGTCGAAGGCTGCCGTGCCGGCAACGATCCCACCGTGGTCGCACGCCTGCGCTCGGGCTGGGCGGTGATGGGACAGAAGCAGGTGCTGACGGGCTACTGTCTGCTGTTACCCGATCCCGTGGTCCCGCACTTGAACGCACTGGCGCGTGCCGACCGCGATTTGTTCCTCTCCGAGCTCGGCCTGCTGGGCGACGCTGTGCTGGCGGCCACCGGTGCATTGCGTATCAATTACGCGATCTTCGGAAACGTGGAGCCGGCGCTGCACGCTCACGTGCATCCGCGCTTCGTCGATGAGCCGGAGCCGATGCGCACCGCGAATCCTTGGGGCTATGACTGGCAGCGAGCGCCCGCGTTCGACGTCCAGGTGCACGCGCAGTTGCGTGACTTAATTCGCCAGCACCTGGTCCGGCTCGGCGCGGCCGTATAATTTTTCCTGCGTGCTTTCCCGCGCGTTTTTGGCGGATTTCCCAGCAAGTCCCTGTCGACTGGCGCACAGTGTCGCCGCCTGGTGACGATCTCGGGTTTACACTCGGGGCTCGCGATGTAAACTCTGCGTTGCTTGGAAGCATTCTTCGAAGAGTGAGTAGCTCGATATGCGGGTCAAGTCGAGCCTGGCCAGTTACGTCGCAGAACAATTCGCGCCGCTCGGGCGCATTTCCAGTCGTGCGATTTTCGGTGGCGTCGGTGTGTTCATCGACGACCGTCTGCTCGCCATCGTGATGGGCGAGAAACTGTATCTGCACACCGATAAGAGCAACCTCGACGATTATGTCGCGCGGGGCATGCAGCAGTTCAAGCCGTATCCGAATGCGTTCGATCTCACTACCGATCATCACGAAGTGCCGCAGGAGATCGTCAACGACGCCGAACAGCTGAAAATCTGGGGCGAGCGCGCACTCAATGCGGCGATCGAGTCGGCGCGCGCCAAACAAATGGCGGGCATCGAGCGCTCCCGCCACATGAAGCAGGCGAAGAAGCGCGCGAAACAACAGAAATAGCCGGGTCAGCTGCGAGTCAGCGCCACCAGAGAAGACAGCGAGCGCACCGGCGCCGAGCAGGTCATCCCGCGACACACATAAGCCGCGGTCTCCGCCAGAGGTTTCTTATCCGAGATTGCGGTCGGCAATCCGACAGCATCCGCTGCAATAGCGAACACCAGTCGCCGCGGCGCATAGACTCTCGACAACTCGTCACGCCAGCTCTCGGCCTCGGTTCGCTCGCCGCGCACGATGACGATTTCCGGCGGTTCCAGATGTTCTTCCAGAGCAACGAGCAAAGCCGTGTGCGCATGAGGATAGTGCTGCAAGGCGGGCCAAGCGGCGCGCAGCGTCTTTGCCGCTGCATCGAGGTATCGCGTTTCACCCAGCAAGAGGCCGAGCCTGGTGAGTGCCTGCGCCGCGATGGCGTTACCTGCGGGCACCGCTTCGTCACTGAACGATCGGGAGCGATGCATGAGCTGCTCGTGATCGTCGGCCGTGAAAAAGAAACCGCCGGCCTCGCGATCCTCGAAATGCGCCAGCAGCGCTTCGGCCAGCTCGGTCGCGAACGCCAGGTCCTCGCTGCGCCAGCAGGTTTGCATCAGTTCCAGCACGCCGTCGAGCAGGAATGCGTAATCGTCGAGATAAGCCGCGAAGCGCGCCCGCCCATCCTTGTACGTCGCGAGCAAACGCCCATCGCGCCAGCATTGCTGACGAATGAAATCGATGGCGCGAGCTGCTGCATCGGCCAGGTCGGGCCGACGTAAGGCGCGAGCCGCAACGGCGAGCCCACTGATCGCGAGGCCATTCCACGAAGTCAGCACCTTCTCATCGCGTCCCGGCCAGACACGGCGGTTGCGCACTTCCAGCAGCGCGCGACGCGCACGCTCCAGGCGTTTTGTGACTTCGGCGGGCTCGATGCCGAGCTCCGCGGCGATGTCGTCTTCCGACCGGAACACGTGCAGATGCCAGTCCTGGCCTTCGAAGTTCGCCGGGCGGTCGAGGCCGAAGTGGGGCGCGAAAACGGCATAGTCATCCGCACCGAGCACGCGCGACACTTCGTCTGGTTGCCACACGTAGAACTTACCTTCGTGACCTTCGGAATCGGCATCGAGCGCCGACCAATAGGCGCCTTCGGAAGAGCGCATGTCACGAATCATCCAATCGGCCGTCTCGCTCGCGATGCGGCTGAACAACGGTTCGCCGGTCGCCAGCGCGGCGTGCGCATAAACACGCAGCAGCTGTCCGTTGTCGTACAGCATTTTTTCGAAGTGCGGGATCATCCAGTAAGCATCGACACTGTAGCGTGCGAAGCCGCCGCCCAGTTGATCGTAGATGCCGCCGTCGGCCATGCGCTTGAGCGTCAGCGTCGCCATGTAGAGCGAGTGCAGATCAGGTTCTTCGGCGCCGGCCGTCGCGCGCCACTGTCGTAACAGGAACTCGATGTTGGTTGGGTGCGGGAACTTCGGCGCGCCGCCGAAGCCGCCGAATTCCGGATCGAACGCGCCAGCCAGCTGCTCGCGAGCCGCGTGTGCCGGCGCCAATGTCAATGCCGTGTCGCCCGACGCCGGCGCTGCGTGCAGCTGGTCGAAGGCTTGTTGTAGCGCCTCGCTCTGCTGGGCAATGTCGGCACGGCGTTCGCTATAGAACGCGGCGACTCGTTGTAACAAGTCGGTGAAGGCGGGCAGGCCATGGCGGGCTTCCTTGGGAAAATAGGTGCCGCCGAAGAACGGCCGCTGATCCGTCGGCGATAGAAACATCGTGAGCGGCCAGCCGCCGCCGCGCTGGGTCAGCATCTGTTGCGCGATCTGGTAAATGCGATCCAGGTCGGGCCGCTCCTCGCGGTCCACTTTGATGTTCACGAACAGCTCGTTCATCACCGCCGCGCTGGCCGGATCCTCGAAGGATTCGTGCGCCATGACGTGGCACCAATGGCACGCGGAGTAGCCGATCGACAGTAAAATCGGCTTGTTTTCGCGGCGGGCCAGCTCCAGGGCCTCGGCGCCCCAGGGGTGCCAGTCGACCGGGTTGGCGGCGTGTTGCAGCAGGTACGGGCTCGTCTCCTGCGCGAGACGGTTGCGATGTGTTGATTCGTGCATAGAATGCGCCCACTTTAAATGAACAACTCCCCCGATACACCGACCCCCGCGTTCTCTACGCCCGCCGAGCTGCCCGAGTTGCGCTTGAAGCGTGGCGAGGACCGTCGTCTAGCCGCTGGCCACCTGTGGGTGTTTTCCAACGAAGTGGACACTGCGCGCACGCCGCTGACGGCTTTTCAGCCGGGCGCGCTGTGCCGTGTGGTTTCCGATCGCGACAAATTCATGGGCTACGCCTATGTGAATCCACGGTCGCTGATCAGCGCGCGAATCCTGGGGCGCAGCGCCCAGCACCCGCCGGGCAAATCGCTGTTCGTGCACCGCCTGCAGGTGGCGCAGTCATTGCGCCAGGCGCTCTACGACAAACCGTTCTACCGACTGGTGTATGGCGAATCCGATGCGTTGCCAGGCCTGGTGCTGGATAGATTTGGCGACGTGATCGTCGGCCAGATCGCCACGGCGGGTATGGAGGCCTTGCGGCCAGAAATCGAAGCGGCGGTGAAAAAGGTCATCAATCCCACGGCGCTGGTGTGGAAGAACGACGCTGGCGTGCGCGATCTGGAAGGCTTGTCGCATTACGTCGAGACCGTGTTCGGCGAGGCGCCGGAGTCCGTGCTCGTGGAAGAGGGCGGTGTCGGCTTCCAGGTGCCGCTCGGCGGCGGGCAAAAAACCGGCTGGTTCTTCGATCAGGCCGCCAATCGCCTGGCCCTGCGCAAATACGTCGGCGGCGCGCGCGTGCTCGACGTTTTCAGTTATCTCGGCGCCTGGGGATTGGGCGCGCTCAAGGCGGGCGCGACCGAGGTCACCTGCGTGGATTCCTCGGCATCGGCTCTGGAGCAGTTGCAGGCGAGTGCGGCCGGCAACGGCCTGAAGCCCTCGGTGATCAAGGGCGATGCGTTCGATGTGATGGAGAAGCTGCACGCCGAAGGCCGCCGCTTCGATGTAGTGGTGATCGATCCGCCGGCGTTCATCAAGCGCAAGAAAGATGTGCCCAAAGGCGAGGCGGCGTACAAGCGGCTCAACCAGCTCGCCATGCAGTTGCTGGATCGCGACGGCTTCCTGGTGTCGTGCTCCTGCTCGTACCACCTGGAGCCGGAGCACTTGCTGACCGCCATTCAGCGAGGCGCGCGTCATCTCGGCCGTTTCGCGCAGGTGGTGGAAGTCGGCGGCCAGGCGCCCGATCATCCGCTGCACCCGGCGATTCCGGAAACGCGCTACCTGAAGGCGTATTTCTGCCGGGTCGTGACCGACTGAAAGCTGCCCGGGCGGGCGAAGTCAGGGCATTGGTATACTCGCACCGATCATGATTCCCTACCCCGCGATCGATCCGATCATCTTCTCGGTGGGCCCGCTGGCCGTGCGCTGGTATGGGCTCATGTATGTCATTGGCTTCGCGGCAGGGTGGTGGCTGGCGCGCCGGCGGGCGGCCCGCGCTGACTCGACCTGGCAGGCAGCCGAAGTCGACGATCTGATTTTCTTCGCGGCCATTGGCGTGATACTCGGCGGGCGCCTGGGCTGGATCCTGTTCTACGGGGGCGAGCAGGTGATCGCGGACCCGCTCACCATCGTCCGCATCTGGGAAGGCGGCATGTCGTTCCATGGCGGCCTGATCGGCGTGGTTCTCGCGGTGGTGCTATTCGCCCGCCAGCGGCAGCGCCGTTTTGCCGACGTGCTCGACTTCCTCGCGCCGTTACCGGGCATCGGCATCTTTGCCGGCCGCATCGGCAACTTCATCAATGGCGAGTTGTGGGGCAAGCCCACCGATGTGCCTTGGGGTTTCATCGTCGATCCTGCGCCGCTCTATCCCGTGCAGCGGGCCGAGGCCGAAAACCTGTGCCAGCGCTTCGGCGTCGATCCGTGTGTGTTACACGTGCACGCCTCGCAGCTCTATGAAGGCGTGCTCGAAGGGCTGGTGCTGTTCATCGTGCTCTGGCTGTTCACTCGCAAGCCGCGGCCGCGCCTGGCGCCGTCCGGGCTGTTTCTGATCCTGTACGGCACGTTTCGCTTCCTGGTGGAATTCGTGCGGGTGCCGGATGCGAATCGGGGCTACCTGCTGTTCGACTGGGTGACCATGGGCCAGATCCTGTCGCTGCCGATGATCCTGCTCGGCGTCATCCTGATGGCGTGGGCGTATCGCAGCCAGCAGGCCAGCGGCAACTATGGCGCCAAGCAGCTCGCGACCGCGTCATGAAGCAGTACCTGGAGATGCTCCGGCACGTCCGCGAGCACGGCCTGCGCAAGACCGATCGCACCGGGACCGGCACGCTGTCGGTGTTCGGCTATCAGGCGCGCTTCGATCTGTCGCAAGGCTTCCCGCTGGTCACGACCAAGAAGCTGCACCTCAAGTCCATCATTTATGAGTTGCTGTGGTTCCTCAAGGGCGACACCAACGTCAAATATCTGCACGACCACGGCGTGTCGATCTGGGACGAGTGGGCCGATGAGAACGGCGAGCTCGGCCCGATCTACGGCAAGCAGTGGCGCTCGTGGCCCGGCCCGGACGGCAAGACCATCGACCAGATCAGCCGCACGCTCGACCTGATCCGCCGCAATCCCGATTCACGCCGCATCATCGTCAACGCCTGGAACGTCGGCGAGCTGGAGCAGATGTCGCTCACGCCCTGCCATGCGCTGTTCCAGTTCTGGGTGGGCGAGGGCAAGCTGTCGTGCCAGCTGTATCAACGCAGCGCCGATGTGTTCCTCGGTGTGCCGTTCAATATCGCCTCGTATGCGCTGCTGACGCACATGTTCGCGCAGCAGTGCGATCTCGAGCCCGGCGAATTCATCTGGACCGGCGGCGACACGCATCTGTATCTGAACCACCTGAAGCAGGCCGACCAGCAGCTGGAGCGCGAGCCGTTGCCACTGCCGAAGCTCGTGATCAAGCGCAAGCCGCCGTCGATCTTCGAATACGAGTACGAAGACTTTCAGGTCGTCGACTACCAGGCCCATCCGTCCATCAAAGCGCCCATCGCCGTCTAATTAAATGGCCAAGCAGAACCGTCGCACTCAGTCGCGCAATAAGACTCGCTCGTCCGGTAAAACCACTCGCTCTCAAAAGAAGTCGGCGCCACGGCCCAAGCCGCGCCGCCCCTTGCCCAAGAAACGAGCGGTGTCGCTGGCGGCTTCGCCGCTGGTCGAAGCCCGCAATTCCGCGATCCACGGTCGTGGCGTGTATGCGATCGCGCCCATCAAGAAGGGCACGCGCGTCCTCGAATATCTCGGCGAGCGTATCTCGCACGGCGAAGCCGACTCTCGTTACGAGAAGAAGGGCGATGACGACGGCCATACCTTCCTGTTCATCGCCAGCAATCGCACCGTGATCGATGCCGGCGTCGACGGCAATGACGCGCGCTTCATCAATCACAGCTGCGCGCCGAATTGCGAAACAGTGATCGAGAACAGCCGCGTGTTCATCGACGCCATTCGCAACATCAAGCCGGGCGAAGAACTGGGTTACGACTATCAGCTCACCTGGGAGAGCACCGACGATCCGGCCGAGCTGGCGTTGTACGCCTGCCGTTGCGGCGCGAAGAAATGTCGCGGCACCATGCTGGACAAGGAGCCGACCGACAAGCGCGAGGTCGATAAGAAAAAGGCCAAGAAGAAGGCCAAGAAGCGCTGAGGCATGGTGCTTTCCATCATCGTCGCAGTGGCCGACAACGGCGTCATCGGCAGCGGTAATCAGCTGCCGTGGCGGCTGCCCGAGGATTTGAAACGCTTCAAGGCGCTCAGCCTGGGCAAGCCCATCGTGATGGGGCGGAAGACCTACGACTCGATCGGCCGGCCCTTGCCGGGGCGCTTGAACGTCGTGATCTCACGCCAGCCCGGGCTGGAGATTCCAGGCTGCACCGTTGTGACTTCCATCGACGAGGCGATCGCCGCTGCGCAGCCGGCGCCGGAGATCGTGATCGTCGGCGGCGCGGATATCTATCGGCAAGTGCTGCCACAGGTTCGGGTCATCCATCTCACGCGCGTGCATGCGAATGTCGCAGGCGACGTAGTGTTTCCCAAGCTGCCGGAACACGAGTGGCGCGAGGTCGCGAAGGAGTATCATCCGGCCGACGAGCGCCACGCGCACGCTTTCACCTTCAGCACGCTGGAGAGAGTCGGTCCATGAGCACCAAGATGCGTTACAACTGTGCGACCTGTCCCGGGTATTGCTGCAGCCACTCGCGCATTGCGGTGAGCGAGCACGACATCGCGCGGCTCGCCAGGCATTTCGGTTTGTCGCAGGCCGAGGCCAAAAAGAAGTTCACCTACAACTACAAGACCAAGGAAGTGGACGAGCAGATCCTGCGGCACCAGAAAGATCACATCTACAAAACCATCTGCCGCTTCTTCGATACGGACGAGCGCCGCTGCACCGTGTATGAAGCCCGCCCGAACGTCTGTCGCAAGTATCCGTACGGCAATCGCTGCGGCTATCACGAATTTCTGAAGTTCGAGCGTGAGCACCAGGGCGACGACGAGTTCATTCCATCTGCGTGATGTTTTGATTCGTAGTGAGGCTGAATAAGTACATCAGCGAGACAGGGCTGTGCTCGCGGCGCGAGGCTGATGCCCGCATCGAAGCGGGCCGGGTCACCATCAACGGCGCGGTCGCGACGCTGGGCACCAAGGTCAACGAAGGCGACGTTGTTTGCGTCGATGGCCAGCCGGTCGGCGGCGAGCAGAAGCACGTCTATATCGCGCTCAACAAGCCGGTCGGCGTCATCTGCACCACTGATCGTGAGATTCCCGGAAACATCACCGACTTCGTCAACTACCGCGAGCGGATCTTTCCGATCGGCCGGCTGGACAAGGAGTCCGAAGGACTGATCCTGCTGACCAATAACGGCGACATCGTCAACGAGATCCTGCGGGTCGAGAACGCCCACGAAAAGGAATATGTCGTAACGGTCGACCGGCCCGTGACTGAGATCTTTCTCAACGGCATGGCGAGCGGGGTGCGGATCCTCGGCACCGTCACGCGGCCCTGTAAAGTCACACGCGTGGCGCCGGCGACCTTCCGGATCGTGCTGACCCAGGGCTTGAACCGGCAGATCCGGCGGATGTGCTCGTTCTTCGGCTACAAAGTGTTGCGCCTGCAACGCGTGCGGATCATCAATTTGACATTGGACGGTCTCAAAGTGGGGCAGTGGCGCGAGCTGAAGGACAGCGAAGTGCGCGGATTGCTGCCCCATAAGCCCGGATTCAATTTTTAGCGGCCGCCAGTCGGAACATAAAAAACTCGGGATCGGGCATCCTGCCACGACCCTCGTGCGAACCGGCAAAAGGCGCGACTTTTGCCTCTCGCTCGCCGCCGGACGGCGGTGGGGTACATCCATGTACCCATGCGGGTCGGCTAGACGTTTCCTCGCGCCGCACAGTATCTTGCGCGCCGTGGACCACGATTACGACGTACAAACCCGGGTCACGGGGCTCGATGAGCTGCGCGTCAGGCGGCCGGGGGAGGCGTGCCTGGTCGTCATCCATGCGCCCGTGCAGGCCGACCTGGGCCGACGTTATGTCCTCGACAAGTCCGAGACCACGGTCGGGCGCGGACGTGACAACGACATCGTCCTGCCGAGCGACTGCGTCTCCCGCCGGCACGCCCGCCTCGAGCAGCGTGGCGGCAATCTGTTCGTCGTCGACCTGGTGTCCACCAACGGCACCTTCATCAACGATGACGTCCACACCGTCCGCGAGCGTCAGTTGCAGCGGGGCGATCGCCTGAAGATCGGCGACACGATTTTCAAATATCTGTCCGGCTCGGACATCGAGCTGCAGTACCACGAGATCATTCATCGCATGGCCGTGACCGACGGCCTGACCGATCTCGCCAACCGCAAGCGGCTGGATTTGCTGTTGGAAGAAGAGATTCCACGCGCACGCCGTCATGGTCGCGAGCTGTCGGTGCTGATGCTGGATATCGACCATTTCAAGAGCGTCAACGATACGCACGGTCACCTCACCGGCGATTCGGTGCTGCGCGGCCTTGCCGGCATCCTGCAACGGCGCCTGCGTCCCAGCGATCGATTGGGTCGATACGGCGGCGAAGAGTTCTGCGTGATCCTGCCCGAGACCTCACTTCGCAACGCCGCCAAGATCGGCGAGGAACTGCGCTCGCTCGTCGAAGCGCACGCGTTCGTCGCCGAGGACAAGAACATCCGCGTCACGATCTCCGTCGGCGTGGGCTCGCTGCAAGAGAGCATGTCATCGGCCGATCTGTACAAGACCGCGGACGAGATGCTCTATAAAGCGAAGCGCACCGGAAGAAATAAAGTCTGTTCCTGAGTCGGCTCAGGCGATCACTCCACCGTCACCGACTTGGCCAGGTTCCTTGGCTGATCGATATTCCGGTCCTTGGCCAGCGCAACGTGATACGCCAGCAGCTGTAAAGGAATATTCAACAGCAGCGGGTCCAGCTCGGGCTCGGACTTTGGCACTTCGAGAATGCCATTGATCTGAACGGGCAAGGGCTCGCCCCGGTGGGTGATGGCGTAGATCGGGCCGCTGCGAGCGCGGATTTCTTCGAGAGTGGAGATGTTCTTCGAGAACAAATCGTCGCGGGGCATGATGACCACGGTCGGCGTTTCCGGACTGATGAGGGCGAGCGGGCCGTGTTTCAGTTCGGAAGCCGGGTAGGCCTCGGCGTGGATGTAGCTGATCTCTTTCAGCTTCAAGGCTCCTTCCATCGCGACCGGATAGCCGGCGGCGCGGCCGACGAAATAGGCGCTTTCGTGAGACGCTAGTTCCTGCGCCAGTTTCGCGATCTGCGGCTCCATCGCCAGTATTTCTTCCACCTGTGAGGGTAATGCTTCCAGCGCCTTGAGCAGGCGCGAGCCGTGCGCGGTGGACATGTCGCGAATACGGCCGAGGTGGATGGCGAGCAGCGCAAACGCGACGGCCGTGGAGGTGAAGGTCTTGGTCGAAACGACCGCGACCTCGGGGCCGGAGTGCAAATAAATGCCACGGCCGCATTCGCGAGCGATGGTGCTGCCGACGACATTGACGATGCCCAGGACACGGCCGCCTTTACGCTTCACTTCCTGGACAGCGGCGAGCGTGTCGAACGTCTCTCCGGACTGGCTGACCGCGATGTACAGCGTGTCCTGCTCGATCACCGGATTGCGATATCGAAACTCGGAGGCGGGCTCCGCATGCGCCGGCACGCGAGCCATTTGCTCGATCAGGTGCGCGCCGAAGCAGCCTGCGATGTACGCCGAGCCGCAACCGAGAATTTTGACGCGGCGGATTTCCAGCAGCTCGCGCGCTGCCATTTCCAGGCCGCCGATGTGAGTTGTCTGGAAGCGGGTGTCGAGCCGCCCGCTCAAAGTGCGGCGGATCGATTCCGGCTGCTCGGCAATCTCCTTGCGCATGTAGTGCGAGTAGCCTTCCTTGTCGAACGATTGGTCGGTAAAGGGAATCGTCGAGGGCTTCTTGGCGGTCGCGCCGCCATCGAGCGTCGAGGTCTCGAAGCCGTCGGCGCGAACCACTGCGACTTCGCCATCGTCCAGGTGCACGACGCTTTGCGTATGTCGCACCAGCGCGGAGGGGTCGGAGGCAATGAACATTTCACGCTCTCCGATGCCGAGCACGACGGGGCTGCCGTTGCGTGCGACCACGATGGTCTCAGGTCGCTCGGCATCGATCACGGCCAGTCCATACGTGCCGGTAATGAGGCGCAAAGCGCCGCGCACGCGCCCTTCGAGCGTGTCGGCAGGCATGGCGCCGATCAGATGCGCCAGCACCTCCGAATCGGTCTCTGAGCGAAACGTCACGCCGCTGGCTTGAAGCTTCGAGCGCAGCTGCGCGGCGTTTTCGACAATGCCGTTGTGAACGATGGCGAAACGTTCGTGAGTGTCGGTATGCGGATGCGCGTTCCGATCGCTGGGCTCGCCGTGCGTGGCCCAGCGCGTATGGGCGATGCCGGTCGTTCCTTTCAGCCGTTCCGGCAGCGCGCGCTCCAGGTCACGAACTTTTCCTTTGCTCTTGAAGATGGTGAGCTTGTCGTTGCGCGCACAGGCGATGCCTGCCGAGTCGTAGCCGCGATATTCCAACCGTCGCAGACCTTCAACGAGGATCGGCGCCGCTTCGCGCTTGCCGATATAACCGACGATGCCGCACATGATGAATTCCGCCCTGGTAAACGCTCAGCCGTAAATGATTCTGCGGATCTGTCGCTCGCTGTACTCGGGCGCGCGGAAGCGTCGCGCCGCCAGCTCGTCGCTGATCTGCAGATAGATCGCTCGGTTCGAAAGGCCCTGGGCCTGCAGGGCGAGGTGGCGGCGGCGGACGAAGTCCTCGGGCATCTCGCTCATGAATGCCAGCACTTCGTTGACCAGTCGGGCCGCTTCCTGGGGAGTCAGGCGGCTGGAGCGGGCCAGGTAGTCCACCAGCTCTCCCATGTCGTCCTGCGCCCCCTTTGGATTCGATGCGGAGGCGAAGTCTGCCGGCTCGTGCGTCATTTCCCAACGATCCTGCCCGATTTCGGGCAAGGATAGCGTCATTTCTGGAACAGGACGAGGTGCTGGAGGGGGAGGGTGCGAATGGTTTTCTGGTGGCGGAAGCCGGCCGCGGTCAGCTCCTTGATGATCTGCTGCTCGGTCATCTTGTGGACCGGCTTGATCATCACCGCCGGATCCTCGGCGCGATATTCGATCAGCGCGACCCGCCCGCCCGGCTTCAGCGCCTCGCGCACTTTCGTCATCACTTCGAAGGGGTACTCGAGCTCGTGGTAGACGTCGACCATGAACAACAGGTCGACGCTGTTCGGTTCCAGATTCGGATCGCTGGGCGTGCCCAGCACGGTGGTGATGTTCTTCACGCCGTCGCGTCGGGCACGCTCGGAAATAACCCTCAGCATGCGCGGTTCGACGTCGATCGCGAGCACGCTGCCTCGCTCACCGACCAGCGGTGCAACCCGAAAACTGTAATAACCAGAACCGGCGCCCAGGTCGGCGACGGTCTGGCCCGGTTTGATTTCCAGCGCAGCGACGGTCAGCTGCGGACGTTCTTCGCTCTCACGCTGCGCTCGTTCCAGCCACGGCACACCGCCTGGCCCCATGACGTGTGCGATTTCGCGGCCCAGATAGAACTTGCCGATGCCGTCGGGATCGTGCGCGGCGCGTGTTTCGTAGCGTTCAGGAGCAGCGGCGCAAGCCAGGCCGCTGCCGACCAGCAGCAGGGCGGCGAGCAGTGAGCGCATCAAGCGTCGTTGCGGCTCAAATAGAAATAGATGTAACTGGTGATGAACAGCACGCAGACGCTGCACGCGAAAACGATGCCCCAGCCGGCGGCAATGATGGCGAACACATCGAGCGAGCGCTCGGTGCTCGCCGCCTGCGCTGTCGAGAGCGAGCCGAAACCCGCCGTGATGCCGAACGTGGTGACGCAATTGAACATCCATTTCATCAGATAGCCCGGCAGATAGATTCGCATACTGCGGTTGTGGCGGTAAGCGGCGGCACGCGTCATGCGATCGCCGCGGCTGGCGTCCTTGAACAGCCAGAACGGCCACAGATAGCGGAACAGCACCAGTGACAGCGGCATGTCCTCGTAATGCGAGGCGAGGGCTGCACCAGAAGAGCGCGACGTCATGCTGAGTTACCCGGGCTCATAGTGGTGGGTATCGAGGGATAGATGTCCCGCGGCCTTGGATGGTTCCCGTATGCGGGCGGGGCTTTGAAATTCCAGCACGTTGCGGAAAGAGGCCCTGCCCCGAAACAGCGCGCGCGTCGCTATTCTGCCGGCGATCGCTAGTGCGGTCGATCGCACGCAGGAGTCCAGCGCACGCTCAACAGGCCGGAGCGATTGAAACGATAGCGCTGCTCCAGCCAGCCGAGCCCGAACAGCGAGAGTGCGTCGCTGTAATAACTTCGATTGTTCTGTAACGAGCCCTCGGCGGCTCGCTGCCGATGGGACTGAAGGGCGGCGGTCATTCTGGCGTTGGCCAGCATCGGCAACAACGCCGCCGAAAAACCAGGCGGGCCATCGCCGCGCGTTTCCAGTGTTTGGGTGTCGACGATTTCAACTGGAGCGGTGCGCTTGGCGACGCTCTCCAGCGCCGGCTTCAAGACGTCGACGATCTTGTCGCGTACGGGATCGGATGCCGGCAACATGCCGGCCCAGAGATATACGCGAATCGCGTCGTAACTGCCGACGCCCCGGCTGCGACGATCGGCGATGAAACCATTGCGTGTGAATTCGACCCAGTCGGCCGCGAAACCTTTGGGCGCAGCGCCGAGGATGACTTGCTCCGAGGACCGGATGATTTCGCCCCAGAGTGGTTCCTTGGTCTGCCTTTCGAGTCCGCGGAGCACTGATAGCGGTACATAGCTGGGATTCAGTCGCCAGCTGTCGTCTGTAACAAAGCCCTGCGGCCCGGGCAGCAGCACCGTACCCAGGCCCGGCACGGTCGCCACCGCCCGGCGCAGAATGTTTCTTGCGATCTCGGCGCCCAGGCTGGAATAGCGTTGCTCTTTCCACAGCCGCGCCGCTTCGCCGAGCGTGTAGGCAATCCAGAGGTCGGCATCGCTCGCCGAGTTGCCATCGAGCACGCGCCAGGAACTTTCGTCAGCGCGGCCCCATTTCCACGCCGGCAAGTTCTTGTCCAGCTGGCTGCCGGAGAGATTGCTGTGGGTCCAACGCAGGGCTCGGTCGAAGGCCTCGCGGTCGTTGCTGACCAGCGAGAAGAACAATGCATAGGACTGGCCTTCCGATGTGGTGATCTGGGCCTCGGTGCTGGCGTCGACGATGCGGCCGTCGTGACTCATGTACAGCAGCTTGAAGCGCTGCCAGGCCGGCCACGCCTCGCATTTCACGCCAGCGCCCAAGGCGCTGTCGGCAAGTAGTAGTGAAGTGCTTAACACGAGCACCCCCAAGAGGCACCGGGCGGTCACTGCGAGCCGTCGGCGACGACCGCCAAAGTCACGACCATGAATAGCACCACGTGCTGCCACAGATGGATCCACGATCGTTCCATAACGATAGTGAGCCCACAAAGTGGCCGAGTCACCCTGGAAACTCTGTACGGTGTCGCCGCGCACGATCACAAGATCGCGGAGGATCAGGGGTAATTTGGCGTCGGCGAACCGCGGTGTCGGCCATCTACGCTCCCAGGCGCTACCGAAATCCTTGGCAGGACCTTAGGGACTGCGCAAGCGGTTGCCAATCCGGAAGAGATCGTAGATGGCGGCAAAAACCTCGCTGTCGTTGTTACAACTGCAGCGTGCCGCGCGCGATTTCGATCACGTCGCCGCTGACCAGGATGCGTCGTTGTGCGTCCACCTGGAGGTAGAGCGTCGACGGCCGCGCGACGTACTCGCCTTGTGATATTTGCAGCTGACAGGGCAGGGGCTGATTCGTGGCAAGCCACCAGCCGCCGAAGTTGGCGGTTGCCGAGCCGGTGGCGGGATCCTCGAGGATCGCGGGCCCGTCCGGGAAGAAGAAGCGCGCCAAGGTGCGGCCGTTTGCCGGCGGGGCGAAGATATAAGCCATGCTGTGGCCATCCTCGCTCTTTACGGCGCCGAACAGATCGGGCCGGGGCATGGCGCGCCGGACCGCGGCCTCGCTGGTCAAGGGAATGACGAGTTGTTCCTTGCCGGCCTTGATCCAGAGCGGCTGCTCGCCGATGTCGCCGGTTTCGAGCCCGAGCATGGCCGCCAATGCTTCGCGCGGCGCCTCGCATGCGCGCCACGTCGGTTGATTGGCCTGCAGCGTCCAGCGATTGCCTTGGGCTTCGACCGGAATAATGCCCGCCTTCATTTCCAGCCGCAGACGATCGCTGCCCAGCCCCAGCGCGCGACAAACAAATGCAGTGCCGAGCGTGGGATGGCCGGCGAACGGCATTTCATAGCTGGGCGTGAAGATGCGCACGTGCGCGTTGGCCGAGCTGGAAGGCTGGATGAACGTCGTTTCAGATAAATTGAACTGGCGCGCAAGCGCCTGCATGGTTTCGGTGTCCAGGCCGCGGGCGTCCTCGAAGACACACAACGGATTGCCGGTGAGCGTGCCGCCGTTGAACGTGAAGACATTGACGATGCGGAAATTCAGAGTGCCCATGACCCATCCCATGACCGATGCCGCTGTTGTAAACGCAGCAGCGGCTCGGGTAAATGCACAGTCCGGCGAGCGAACGCCGGCACAGATCAGTTCGGCAAGGGCGGCAGCTTCGCTTCGATCATGTTCGCGGCCGCGTCATAGTCCACCGTGGCGAGCGAGTCGGCTTGCTGTGTCAGCGTGGACAAGATCTCACTTTGAATGCGGCCGCGTTCATAGGCGACGGAGTAGGGGATGTTGTCACGGAACATGACCATCGAATACCGGGGCACGAAGCGCGTCGGATGGCGACGCTCCAGCTCGAGCGACAGCGCCTTGTGCAAGTGGAACTTCGGATCGCGCACCGTGTCGCGCATTTCGAGATAGTTCTCGATCGCCATGTCGGCGATGGCGTTGGTATTCGGTCGACGCCATGTTTCGAACTCGCGGAAGCTGCGTGCCCAGTCGTCACTTCCCGTCAGCAAAGTGTCCAACTCGCGGCAGTCCTCGAAACAACAGTTCATGCCCTGGCCATGGAACGGCGTGATGGCGTGCGCCGCATCGCCGACCAGCAACAGTCGATCCTCGAACGACCATTGCTGGCAACGCACGGTGCCCATGATGCCGGTCGGGTGCTGAAGAAACTCCGCCGCCAGCTCCGGCATCAGCTGTTTCACATCGGGGAAGTGCCTGCCGAAGAATGTTTCGATGCTGGCCGGCGTCGTCAGCGTCTCGAAACTGTCCGGCCCATTGAGCGGCAGAAACAACGTGACCGTGAAGCTGCCGTCGATATTCGGGAGCGCGATGAGCATGAAGCCGCCGCGGGGCCAGATGTGCAAGGCGTGCTTGTCGATACGCGGCTGACCGTTGGGCCACGGCGGCAACGTGAGTTCCTTGTAGCCGTGCTTGAGCAGGTCTTCGGTGCACGCAATGCCGAGCTGATCCACCAGGGTGCGGCGCAATACCGAGCCGGCGCCATCTGTCGCAAACACGCGCTCCATCGGAATGTCGTGCGGTTGACCGGCGGGATCCTGGAACTTCACTTGCTTGCGCGCGAAGTCCGCACCGATCGCGGGATGGCGGAACAACAGCTCGACGCCTGCTCGCTCGGCGGCATCGAGCAGAATGCAATTCAAGCCGGGCCGTGACACGGAATAAATGACTTCCTCCGGACGCTGGCCATAAGGCACAAAGGTCAGCGCGCCGCTCAGGTCGTGCAGCATGCGGCCGGGCAGCGGCACCAGCTCGGGTGTCACGTGTTCCATGACTCCGGCGAGCTCGAGTGCTCGAATGCCGCGGGCCGCGAGGGCGAGATTGATGGAGCGGCCGGCATCGATGAGCACGCGTCGCATGTCGTCCTGGCGTTCATACAGGCGCACGCGGTGACCGCGGCGAGCCAGGATGATGGAAAGCAGCGTGCCTGCCAGCCCCGCGCCGACAACGGTTATCGGTTCGTCACGTCTGTCATCGCTCATTGCAGCGCCTGCTCCAGCGCGGCGACGAATTGCCACACATCGAGGAACGAATTGTAGAGCGGCACCGGGGCGACGCGAATGATGTCGGGTTCGCGCCAGTCGCAGAACACCCCTTGTGAGGCGAGGGCGTCGAAGGCGGCGCGAGCCTCGGCAGCTGAACGGTGCAACCGGATGGACAACTGGCAGCCGCGCGCTTCGGGATCGCTCGGGGTCGTGACCGCCAGCGCCTTCGACAAGCGAGCCTGAAGCAGCGCTTGCAGATAGGCCGTCAAGTGCAGCGATTTCGCTCGCAACCGGTCCATGCCCGCCTTATCGAAGAGCGGCAACGAGGCCAGCAGCGGCGCGGCGGCGAGAATGGGAGGATTCGAAAGCTGCCAGCCTTCCGCGCCCGCAATGGGCTGGAATGAAGCGGGCATCTGAAACCGGCTCTGCTTGTCGTGGCCCCACCAGCCCGCGAAGCGAGGCAGGTCCACTGAGCGCGCATGACGCTCGTGCACGAAACAGCCGCCGATTGCGCCGGGCCCGGCGTTCAAATATTTGTAACTGCACCACACGGCGAAATCGACGTTCCAGTCGTGCAGTTTCAATGGCACGTTGCCGATGGCGTGCGCGAGATCGAAACCGACCGTGCATCCCTGGCCCCGGGCACAGCGCGTGATCGCTTCGATGTCGAAACGCTGCCCCGTCAAGTACTGCACTCCCGGCAACATCACCGTGGCGATGCGCTGACCTTCGCGCTCGATCAACGAACAAATGTCTTCGGTGCGCAGGATGCTTTCGCCTGCACGTGGAGCGATCTCGATCAGCGCCGTCTTCGGATCGAAGCCGTGATACTTGATCTGCGAGGCGACAGCGTACTGATCCGACGGGAAGGCCTGCTGCTCGACGAGGATGGCCTCTCGTCCGGGACGCGGACGATAGAAGCTGGTGAACATCAGATGCAGGTTCACCGTCAGCGAGTTCATCGCGACCACTTCGAGCGGCTGCGCGCCGGCCAGCCTGGCCAGCGAACCCGTCAGCTGTTCGTGATACGGCAGCCATGGACGCGACGATGCGAAATGGCCTTCGACTGCGAGCTCGGCCCAATGCTGCAATTCTTCATTGAGCACTCGCGCGACGCCGCGGGGCTGCAGCCCAAGCGAGTGGCCACATAGATAGATGCTGTCGCCGCCATGCTCGCGTTGTGGAATGAAGAACTCGGCACGCAGCGGCGCCAGTGAATCGGCGGCATCCTGCTGTTCGGCGAAGCTGCGCTCGACGGAAACGTTCATGCGGGTGACAGAGGTAACAAAATAGGCCGGCTCGGCGCGGCGTCGATGACGAAGGGAGCGACCTGCAAGTTCAGCAGGTAGGGGCCATCGGCGACGGCGCCGTCGATGAAGGCCATCTCCGTGATGGTGGCGTGCTGGCGTGTGGCGGTTGCCGCGGACGTGCTGCCCGCCGGCATGCCCCAGAAAACCCGGTGAGCTGCGAGCTTGCCGCCATCCTGCGCGCGATCGATGGAAGGCAGATCCACCACCAACGTATCGATGCCGTGGTCGACGATGTGGCGCATGGCTTCGACGCTGAAATACGGCGGCATGGGCCCAGCATCGTAGTTACAGGTGAGCTTGGATGAATCGTTCGGCAACGTTCTCACCACCAGCGCCTGATAGTCGCTCAAGGTCGCCTGGCCAATTGCTTCGCGCAGCGTAGCCACTGAGATCACACGGTCGCCAGCCATCTCCGCTGACTCCTCGGGCGTCACGGAGATCAGCAATGCAGCGCTCAAGTGCCGGATCGCGAGATCGCGCACACTCAAACGCTCCTGAGTGATGTGACCGACACACTCGGTGTGCGTGCCGTTGCAGTGAGGCGCAAGCGTGTGAACGGAACAATTGCAGCTGCCGCCGTGCCGCACGTCGCCGACGAACGAGCCGGCCGTTATCGGTTCTGCGCTCGCGGCCGGCGCGCCGAAGAAAGTCGGCTGAGCGTCGTTGAAGCGCAGCGGGATGGAAATGTCGTGACCGTCGGATGACACCCGCCAGCGTCGGCCGGCAATCTCGACAGCAAGCGCATTGGAAGCAGGGGCCAGGTCACGCATCGAACGTCATCGATCAACGCTTGTGCGCGACTGCGCCGCAAGCCTGACAGGTGCGCATCTCCAGGGAACCGTAAAAGCGCTCGAACACCGGCGGCAGCTGCTTCTCGATGTCGCTGACGTGCAAGTATTCGGCGTGCAGCGGGTAGGAGCAGTGTTCGCAGAACCACAGGAAACCGTCCTGTTCCTCGGGCCGCCGCTTGCGCTCGATCACCAGGCCCACCGTGTTTGCATAACGTTGCGGAGAATGCGGAACGCGCGCGGGCAGCAGCAGGATCTCGCCCTCGTGGATCGGAATATCGACGCGGGCGCCCTCCTGCATCGTGCGCAGGGTCATGTCGCCTTCGAGCTGATAGAAGAATTCCTCGCCTGGATCCTCGTGATAATCGGTGCGCGAATTCGGGCCGCCGACCACCATGATGATGAATTCGGACTCGCGGAACACCAGCCGGTTGTTCACCGGGGGTTTGAGGTATTCGCGGTGCTTGTCGATCCAGTCGCGAAAATTGAAGGCTTTGAGCGGGCTCATGCTGGTCCTCCGCGGGTGTCCAGTATACAGGCGGGCGGGCCTCGCTTGCGAAAGGGGCGGGCGCGGACCATGCTTGTGAGCCATGCGGAGGACACCGCTCATGTCGCGTCAATGCGTAACTTCAGCGCCAATATTGTGGCTGACGCTGCTATTCAGCTTGCCGGCGGCCGGGGCGGCCGAGGATCAGACGGCTGCGGCAGCGGCGCCCGATGCGCAGGTGGCCGCCGCCGATCCGGTGCAGGCCATCTGGAAGCACCAGGAAATCGCGTTCTATTTTCAAAGCTTCACCACCTTCTATTCCTGCACCAGCCTGGAAGCAAAGCTCGAGCGCATCTTGCGCGAGCTTGGCGTGCACGCGCGGGTGAAGGCGCGGTCGGCGGATTGTCCGTACTCGGTGGCTCGCATGCCCCGCGTAGTCATGCAAGTCATCAGCCCCGTCGAGGCCACACCGGAAGCGCTCGCCGAGCGCGATAAGAACAAGAGTGTGCGCGAGCTGGCTCAGCGCGTTCGAGGCAAGAAGAGCGAGCACCCGCTCGACAGCCTCGAGCAGTTTCCTGCCCAATGGCGCCGCGTCTCGTTGACGCGGGGGCGCCTGGATCTGCAGCCCGGCGATTGCGAGCTGATCGATGAAATACAGAAAAAAGTGCTGCCCAAGCTCGCGGTACGCACGGTGCGCGACGACGTGCAGTGCTCGCCGAATCAGCTGACCTTGGGACAGCCGCGCCTGGAAGTCGATGCACTGGTGGAAATTCCGAAGCCCGACGCTGCGGAAGACAAGGGCACGTAGCGGCGGTGTTACTCGCTGCCGACGCTCAGCCCAGAGGACGAGCAGGGCACGAGCACCGGCTCGGGCGGGAACTGATCGAGACGCACGGCGCAGAGTTTCTCGCCCCAGACGCAGCCCGTGTCGATCGCGAGCACGCCATCGGCGTCGTGATAACCCAACGCCGACCAGTGGCCGCAGACGATGCGGATATCGCGCGAGCGTCGCTCGGGCACCCGGAACCACGGCAGGAGATGTTTGGGTGCGTCCTTCACTTCGCCCTTGAACTTCAAATCGAGGCTGCCGTCGGCGCGACAGAAGCGTAAGCGCGTAAGGCAGTTCGTGATGAAACGCAGCCGCTCGTGGCCCTGCAGATCGTCCGACCAGCGATCCGGCTTGTCGCCATACATGTGGGCGAACAACTCGCGACAGCTCTGCTCATCCCGCAATGTTTCTTCGAGCTCGCGCGCGCAGGCTTGCGCCAGCGCCAGATCCCACTGCGGCGGCAGTCCGGCGTGAACCATCGTGTAGCCGAGCCGGGCATCGTGATGAAGCATCGGCCGATGCCGCAGCCAGTCGAGCAATTCGTCGCGGTCGGGCGCGTCGAGAATTTCCTTGAGCGTGTCTTTGGACTTCACCGGCTCGGTGGGCGACAGCGCCAATGCGAGCAGGTGCAGATCGTGATTGCCGAGCACGCTGATGGCGGAGCTGCCCAGCGCCTTCACGCGTCGTAACACTTCGAGCGAGCGGGGCCCGCGATTGACCAGATCGCCGACCAGCCAGAGCGTGTCGCGCGACGCAGAGAAGTTCAGCTGGGTCAGCAGCTGGGAAAATTCTTGGTCACAACCCTGAATATCGCCGATGGCGTAGACGGCCATGCGGGCGGCGGCGCTTAGTGCAGCAACCCTGGCATGGCCAAGGTGAACGGCGCGATCGGCGCATCGAAATGAGCGCCGTCGTCCGCCAGCATCTGATAACTGCCCTGCATGGCGCCGACCGGCGTTTCGAGCACCGCACCGCTGGAGTAACGGAAGCCCTGGCCCGGCAACAGATACGGCTGTTCGCCGACCACGCCTTCGCCGCGCACTTCTTTCACCTTGCCGTTGGCGTCGGTGATCACCCAATGACGCGTCAGCAGGCGCGCCGGCACCTGGCCTTCGTTGCGGATCGTGATGGTGTAGGAAAAGGCATAGTGGCCTTCGTCCGGCTTGGACTGCTCGCCCACGTAATTGGCGCTCACGTCGACGCGAATCTTGTGGATCGCATCGGGGGCGGGCGGGGCATCGCGGTCCGAATGGCTGGCGGAGGCGCGACCTTTTGGGGGCGTGGTATCTGTCATATCCGGATGACTGGCTTGAGCCGCAACGATTCTAGCAGTCTCGGGGCCAGATCTTGCCGGAAAAATCATGCCGGGCAGGGATGCCCGAGCGCAGCGGGCACATGGAGTGCAGGAGCTGCTGAGGCTTATGTCTGCTAGTGCAGCCGTACCGCCAGCACGTCGCAAGGCGCTGCGTGCAGGATCGTGTCTTCGGTGAAGTTCAGCAGGATGGCGAGGCCGTGCCGCTCGCGGCTGCCGAGCACGATGAGATCGCTGTGAAGACGCTGCGCGGTGCGAATGATCTCGGCCTTGATGCCGCCGGTCTCGACCAGCTGCCGGCTGTTCGACAACGACAGCTTCTTCGCCAGCTCCGCCAGTCGCAGCTTGGCTCGCTCGACCAGCTCGCCTTCGATCTGAACCGTCGGCAACAGGGCTTCGCCCATGGGCTCGACCGGCACGTATTCGACCACGTGCAGCAGCGTGATCTCGGACTGATAACAGGCGGCGATGGCCTTGGCACGCTCGCCGATGATCTGACTGTCGTCGGACAGGTCGACCACGAGCAGAATGTTCTTGTAGTCGCGCATTGCAGTCCCCTCGAAGTGCGTTCGACGCGAAGTGAATCGATTATAGGAGCTTGGCGCTCAGCCGGCTGCTCAGCGCAACGAATTCAGCGGGCGACAGCACCTCGGCCCGCAGGCCCGGATCGATGCCGGCCGCAGTTATATCGTCGGCGTCGAGGAAAGGTTTGAGCGAATTGCGCAGGGTTTTGCGCCGCTGGGAGAACGCGGCGCCGACGACTGTCGCGAAATGACGGGGATCGCCGATCGGCAGGGGCTGTTCGTGCGGTGTCAGCCGCACCACAGTCGAGACGACTTTCGGCGGCGGCCGGAATGCGCCGGGGCCGATATCGAAAAGCGATTCCACCCGCACCCAGGGCGACAGCATCACCGTGAGCCGGCCGTAATGCTCCGAGCCGGGCGCCGCTGCCATGCGGTCGACCACCTCTTTTTGCAGCATGAAGTGCATGTCGAGGATGCGCTCGCGCTGTTCGATCAGGTGAAACAGCAGCGGCGTGGAAATGTTATAGGGCAGATTGCCGACCACTCTCAGCCGCTCGCCTTCATATATATGAGCGAACGTGAACTTCAGGACATCGGCGGAATGGATGTGCAGCCGCGGGTCGTTCTGGGTGATCTGGTGCAAATGGCGGATCGCATCGCGGTCGATCTCGACGGCGTGCAACTCGTTCAGGCGGGCCAGCAAAGGCAGCGTGAGCGCGCCCAGGCCCGGCCCGATCTCGACCATACGATCCTGCGGCTGGGGCGCGATCGCGGCGACGATGCGCCCGATCACGCCGGGGTCATGCAGGAAGTGCTGGCCGAATCGCTTGCGAGGTTGGTGCATGGGTCATTTGCAGCGCTATTTGCATCGCCGCTATCAGGCTGCTGGCGTCGGCCTTGCCGCTGCCGGCCAGAGCCAGCGCGGTGCCGTGATCGACGGAGGTGCGCACGATAGGCAGGCCGAGCGTGATGTTCACACAATCGCCGAAGCCGGCATATTTGATCACCGGCAAGCCCTGGTCGTGAAACATCGCGAGCACGGCGTCGGCCTGATCGAGCATGTGAGGTGTGAAAGCGGTGTCCGCGGGCGCAGGACCGATGAGGTGCAGTCCTTCCGCGCGCAGCCGTTGCAGCGTCGGCTCGATCACTTCGATTTCTTCGCGTCCCAGATGGCCCGACTCGCCGGCGTGAGGATTCAACCCCAGCACCAGCAGGCGCGGCTGCGCGATGTCGAAGCGAGTGCGCAGATCGTGATCGAGGATGCGAATGACGCGCGTCAATGTTTCATCGGTGATCGCCGCGCTCACTTCGAGCAGCGGCAAATGCGTGGTGACCAGCGCGACGCGCAGGTGCTCGGTGGCCAGCATCATCACTGGATGAGAGCCGCCGGTGTGCTCGGCGAGATATTCAGTGTGTCCGGAGAACGGCACGCCTGCATCGTTGATCACGCTTTTCTGAACGGGAGCGGTGACCATCGCATCGAACTCGCCCGTGAGGCAGCCTTGCGCGGCGGCATCGAGCAGGTTCAGCACATAACGCGCGTTCGCAACGTTCAGCTTGCCTGGTTCGACAGGCGCGGCGGTCGGAACGTGCAACACACGCAACGATCCCGGTTGATGAGCCGGCACGACGGTGCTGCTGACATAAGGAAGGAGTCGGATGCTGAGTCGCAGCTGCTGAGCGCGTCGCTGCAGCAGTTCGATATCGGCGGCGACGACCACATCGCAGGGCCAATCGCGGGCGGCGATGGCGAGACACAGATCGGGCCCGATGCCGGCCGGCTCACCCGAAGTTACGATGAGCCGCGGTATGCGCGCCCGAGCCGGCGAGTTCACATCCTGTATTCCACGAATGCTTCGTCGCGCAGGCGACGCAGCCAGAGCTCGGTTTCTTCTTCAGCCTTGGACTCGCGCAACTCGGCGAACGCGCGCTGACGTTTCAGATCGTCGGTCGAATCGTGCTGACGGCGACCGAGCAACTGCACGATGTGCCAGCCGTATTGAGTCTTGAACGGCTTCGAGATCTCGTTCTCTTTCAACGCGTCGATCTGTTTCTCGAACTCCGGGACAAAGCTACCGGGACCGGCCCAGCCCAGATCGCCGCCGTCGGCGGCCGAGCCTGGATCCTGCGAAGTCACCGCGGCGATCGCGGCGAAATCTTCCTTGCCGTCGATGACCCGAGTGCGAATGCCGGCGAGCTTCTGCTCGACCGTCTGGTCGTCTTCGAGCTCGTTGGTCCGCAGCAGGATGTGACGTGCGTGAACCTGCGCCACCACCGACTGCTGCACGCCACCGCGCACTTCATTCAAGCGGAAGATGTGGAAACCGCTGGGCGTGCGGATGGGCTCGGACGTTTGGCCCGGCTTCATCGTGGGAATGGTGTCGGCGAGAATGGATGGCAGCTGCGTACCGCGGCGCCAGCCAAGCGAGCCGCCTTCGATATTCGTGCTGCTGTCCGAGTAGGTGACCGCGAGTTGTGCGAAGTCGTCGCCGCCGCTGGCCTTGTCGAAGACTTCCCTGGCGCGCTTCTCACGCGCTTCGATCTGCTCGGGCGACGCGCTCACCGGCACGGAAATCAGAATGTGCGAAACGTTGTATTCGGCGTTCTTGTCGGGCGCGGCCTGCTGGCGAGTCATGAACTGCTCCAGCTCGCGCGGGGAAATGTTGATGCGGCCGATCACGTCGCGCTGACGGAGCATCTGCAAAGTCATCTGCCGGCGGATCTCATCGCGGAACGTGCGGTAGTCGATGCCCTGCTGGGCGAGAGCCTGGGGCAGCTCGGCGAAGCCGATGTTGTTGCGCTTGGCCACGTCGTCGAGCGCGCCGTTCAGCATTTCGTCGGAAACCTGAATGCCGAGCTTGTTGGCCCGCTGCATCTGGATTTCCTCGACCACCAGGCGCTCCAGAATCTGCTGGCGCAGGACATTGCGCGGCGGCAGTTCGGTATTTTGCTGACGCAGCCGGGCGGTGATCTCTTCGGTCTGCTCTTCGAGCTGCGAGTTCAGCACGACGCCGTCATTGACGACGGCAGCGATGCGATCGAGCAGCACGCCGTTGCTGGACAGCTCGCGGGTCTGGGCCAGGGCGCCTCCGGCCAGCCCGAGCAGGCTCAGGCCGAGCAGGCAGCCACGGATCGCGTTGGTAACTTTGGAAGTAGGGAGCAGTTTCATGCGTAACCAGGGTTGGGCCACTGGGGCGGCCTCTGAGGCGAGGCGTCATTCATCCTCGGGAGGATCGACGGAGTATCCCCGAATCGACCGCTCCAGAAAAGTATTCGCACCCACTCCGACATTGGACAGCCCGTTAAGTTCGAGCTGGAACAGCACGCTGGTGTCCAGGTCGCCGGTGCGATCGCTCACATACCGACGGCCCACGACCCGGAAGCGCCAGCAGCAGGAGCGGTACTCGAGGCCGGCGAACTGGTCGATCACGCCCTTTTCGTTGCGCCGGGCGACGGTGTCGGGTGGCAGCGTCGGATCCACCGGCGCGGTGTCGTCGATGGCGTTGTCTTCCAGCGAATACACCATGCGGGCGTACACGCTCCATTGCTTGCTGATCGGCCAGGCGACCGAGCCGTCGACCTGCTCGAGGCGGTCGCGCCGGAAGCGATAGCCGAGATTCATCACCCGGTCGTATTCGGGCCGGTATTGCAGCTGAAGCTGGCCGCGCTCGGAGCGTGTTTCGCCCGGGTCCCATTGAATGCCGCCGCGGATATTCCAATTGCCGTAGGCACGCAGATCGATCTCGGCGACGATGTCGGACGTCTCCGGGTCGTCCACCGTTTCTCCCGGCAACGTCACGCGGGGCCGATCGAAGTAATACGCCTGGCCGACGGTCGCAGCGATGTATTGCTCGCCGGTGTCGGCATCCAGCCAGCGCGAGGTGAAGCCGATCGCCAGCTGATTCGCATCGCCGAGCCGATCCGCGCCCACGTAACGGTTGGTGCGGAACAACTGCACCAGATTCAGATCGGCGAGCTCGGTGTCGAACACCGGCAGGTCGTCCTGGTTGCGATAGGGAACATACAAATACATGAAGCGCGGCTCGATGGTGCTGAGCCGTTGTTTGCGCGAGCCGAACAGGCGCTCGAACACCATGCCGCCATCGACGCTCAGCACCGGCGCCGAGCGCGTGAATGTATCGTCGCCATCATCGAAGCCGGCGCCTTCTTCGCTCAGCTTGTAGCGCGTGTAGCGCCAGCTCGCCGACGGCTCTATATAAACACCGGCGCCTCTGAGCGGCATGCGGATCTCGGGCGCGAAGTCGGCGCGCCAGCCGGTATCCAGCCCCTCGACGTTGTGCTGGAAGTTGGCCAGCTCGAAATCCATGGCGTAGGTGAGGCCGAACGGCTGATCCGGAAAATTCGCGCGCACCGCCATCTGCGGCAGCATCGTGTATGGACGCTGCGCCGGCGGGATAGGCATGCGGTTCTCGGTGGCGAAGTCGATGGTCTGAAAGTTCTGCGCGTGCAGGATCGCGAGCCAGCGGTCGTCGAGATAAGTGAGGCTGGCGGAGCGGTTCAGATAGGTGACGCTGGTGCCTTCGGGCCCGAGCCCGAAGTCTTCGAACCATTGGTCGTCGCTGGCATTGGCTGCATCGATGTTCAGCCGCAGGCGCTGCGTGAAATCGGATTGATCCACGAAATGGACCAGGCTGCGCTCCTCGCCGAACTCGCGATCGTCGGGCAGGTACTGCACGTCCAGCTGACCGGCGCCGGCCGCGTTCAGGTAGCGAAACTCGGTGTCGAGCTTCAGGCCGCGCTTGCTGTAGTAGATGGGCGCGAGGGTCGCGTCGTAGTTTTCCGCGATGTTCCAGTACCAAGGCACTTCCAGCGAATAGCCGCTGCGCGAGGAGGTGCCGATGGTCGGAAACAGGAAGCCCGACTTGCGCTCGTTGCCGACCGGAAAGGAAATGAACGGCGTGTACAGCAGCGGCACGCCCTTGAAGTCCAGCCGCACGCCGCGGCCGATGCCGAGGCCGGCGCGTTGGCTGATGTCGATGTCGGATGCCGTCAGCATCCAATCTTCGTTGCCGAGCGGGCAGGTCGTGTACCTGACCCGGTCCAGCGACAGCGTGCCCTCGGTAGTCGCCCGGATACGATCGGCCGAGCCGCGCGCATTACGATCCGCCAGCTCGAACTGAGCGCCTTCGAAGACCGCGCCGCCCTGACGATCGATGTGTGCGCCTTCGCCGCGCACCGTGACCTGGCCGTCGTCGTACTCGACGCCCTGATCGACCTGAAAGCTCTCATCCTGCGGATTGTAGGTGGCGTCGCGGGTGTGGATGCGACGTTCGCCCTGACGGATTTCGACCTTGCCGGTGAGCTTCAACTCACCCTCGCGCGTGCCTTCGACGCCGTCGGCTTCGAACTCGACCTCTTGAGGCAGCTCCGCGCGCGGCTTGGCCTCGCGGCGCTGGCTCGTTCCGGTCGCTTCCCGATTCGGCGCCGGGCACTTGGGTGCTTCGTTTTCGGACGCCGGCTCTGCAGTCTTTGCAGGGTTCGCCTCACGCTCGGCCGCGGAGGCCGCGCCCGAAAGCGACGCTGCGGCCAGCACTGCGGCGATTGCAATTGAAAGGCTTGTTAGGGGTGTCGCAGTTCGGTGCATCGGGTGGCGATTATAATGAGCGTCGTTCTTCGCTGGCCGCCTATTTACGTTTCACAACCTTTTTTGGAGCAGCGTTTCGCGTGTCGTCACCTTCACACGATGGTTCTTCCGCACCCGACCTCCGGCTGCAACAGCTCGAGCAATGGCTCGCCGGCCTGTTCGGCGCGCGCGATTTCGTGGTGACGACGGCGTCCGCCGACGCCAGCTTCCGCCGCTATTTCCGTGTTTCGCGCCAGGGGCAAACCTGGATTGCGATGGATGCCCCGCCGGGCAAAGAGGACATGGGTCCTTACATCCGCGTCTCGGCCATGCTGGTGGACGTCGGGGTCAACGCGCCGCAGGTGCTGCACCTGGACGATGCGAAGGGCTTCCTGCTGAACACCGACCTGGGCTCGCGGACCTATCTTGCCGATCTGGACGCCGGCGCCGATGCCGAGCAGCTGTATCGCGACGCCATTGACGCATTGGTCGCTATTCAGGCGCGAGCGGGTCAACACGCCGCGCAGTTGCCGCCCTATGACGATGCGCTCTTGCGCCGTGAGATGGGGCTGTTTCCTGAATGGTTCTGCGGCAAGCATCTCGGCCTGCAGTTGACCGAGGCCGAGCTCGCGGGGATCGCCCGGACCTTCGACACCCTGGTCGCCGAAGTCTTGCAGCAGCCGCGAGTGTTCGTTCATCGCGACTATCACTCGCGCAATCTCATGGTCACCGATGGCGTGAGCCACGACCAAGGTGGGCATGGCGCCAACCCGGGCATTCTGGATTTTCAGGACGCGGTGCTGGGTCCGGTCACTTACGACCTGGTGTCACTGTTGCGTGATAGCTATGTAGCCTGGCCAATCGAGCGCATCCATGCCTGGATCAAATATTTCCGGGACACCGCGCAGCGTAGCGGTGTCGACGTGGGCGCGAATCCCGCGCAGTTCCAGCGCTGGTTCGATCTGATGGGCTTGCAACGCCAGCTGAAGGTGCTCGGCATCTTCGCGCGTCTGTATCACCGCGATGGCAAGTCGGGATACTTGAAGGATCTGCCGCGCACGCTGAGTTATGTCCGTCAGGTGGTCAAGAACTACAGCGACCTGGAGTTCCTGGCAACTTTCATCGAACAGCGCATCGTCCCCGCGATGGCAAAGCTATAGGACATCACCATGCGCGCGATGATTCTCGCGGCCGGACGTGGTGAGCGCATGCGTCCGCTCACGGACCGCACTCCCAAGCCGCTGCTGACCGTGGCTGGCAAGCCGATGATCCAATATCACATCGAGGCGCTGGCCGCGGCCGGGATGCGAGAGATCGTCATCAATCTGGCGTGGCTGGGGCCGCAGATCCGTGCGGCGATCGGCGATGGCTCGCAATTCGGCGTGCGCATTCATTACAGTGACGAAGGCGACGCTGCTCTGGAAACCGGCGGCGGTGTGTTCAAAGCCCTGCCGTTGCTCGCTGGCCCGTCGGGCACGGACCCGTTCGTGGTCGTCAGCGGCGATGTGTGGACCGAGTATCCACTCGGCGACGTCGGAGCAAAGCTGTCGCGCACCGACGTTGCGCATTTCGTCGTCGTGCCGAATCCTGACTTTCACGCGCGCGGCGATTTCGGTTTGGTCGATGGGCGCCTCACCGACAGTGGCGATCGTTACACGTACGCGAACATCGGCGTGATGCGGCCGGAGTTCTTTGCCGGCTGCCAGGCTGGAAAATTTCCACTCGCGCCGTTGATGTTCGACTGGATTCGCAAGGGTAGGGTCAGTGGCGAGCTGTACCGCGGCGAGTGGCACAACGTCGGCACGCCCCAACAGCTGCAGCAGATCGATCGGGATCGCTCCGCTTAGAGCTGGCTCCACATCCGCAGCAGATTGTGATAGTGCCCGGTGAGCGCGACGCTCTGATCCGATTCGCCGAAGCGCCCGCGGATCTCTTGAATGGTGGTGTCCAGCTGGAACAGCAGCTCGCGATGACGATCGTCGGGTACCATGCTCTGCGTCCAGAAGAACGAACAGGTGCGCTGGCCGCGAGTCACGGGATTGACTCGGTGCAGACTGCCGGAGCGATACACGATCAAGTCGCCCGCCGGCAATTTGATTTGCTGCTCGCCGTGCGTCCCCATGATCACCAGCTCGCCGCCTTCGTACTCGGACGGCTCGCTTAGAAACAAGGTAGATGACAGATCGGTGCGCAAAAAATAGGACGTGCCCGGAATGCCGCGGACCGCGCCATCGATGTGCGCGCCGTAGTGCTCGCCGCCTTCGTATCGATTGAACAGCGGCGGCACCGTACGCAACGGCAGCGCCGCCGAGAAGAACCGCGAATTGCGCGACAGCGCCGTCAGGATCATTTCACCCAGACGGCGCGCCACCGGCGAGTTTTCGGCGAGCTGGCGATTGTTCTTCACCAGTGCGCCTTGCTCGCCGACGGTCGCCTTGCCGTCGAGCCATTCCGCTGCGTCGAGGGCACGCCGACATTCGTTCACCTGCTCGGTGCTGAGCAGCCTGGCGATGCGAAGGATCATGCGGCGTGCACTCGATTGCGTCCTAGAAGTCGACGCTGAAGCTCAGCAAGGCCGAGCGGGGCGCCCCGGGCGAATAGCGCGAGCCGCCATTGTTGAGGCTGGCCACGTACAACTCGTCGGCCAGATTGTAGCCGTTGAGCTGGACCGTGAGATGCTCGCCGATGACATACGAGAGCATGGCATCCACCACCCAGTAGTCCGGCGCTTGCGGCGTGTTCGGCGGGTTCGCCCCCGGCGCGCTGTTGTTGTTGATTTGACGGAACACCGTGTCCACGTAGCGCACGCCTGCGCCGAGCGTCAGGCCGAACGGCAGCTGATAGGTCGTCCAACTGGTGAACGTGAGCTCGGGCGACCAGTTGATCTGCGCGCCGTTCTGGATCGCCGTGCCTTCGAGAACTTCAGTGTCCAGCTTGGCGATGCCCGCGCTGAGCTCCCACGCATCGGTCACGCGACCGACCACGCCCAGCTCGATGCCTTGCACGCGCTTCTTGCCGAGTTGCTGAATGGCCGACGGATCGGTGGGATCGTTCTGCACGAGGTCGTTCTCGTTCTCGCTGCGGAAGATCGCGCCGGTGACCGCGAATGCGCCATCGTTCAAGTCCCACTTGGTGCCGAGCTCGACATTGTTCGACTTCTGCGGGTCGACGTTCGGATTGTTGACCGCGTTGTTACCGGTGGTCGCCGTGCTCAAGGTGAAGTTGTTGCCGCCCGGAGGCTGCTGCGAGGTGGCGTACGACAGATAGACGCTGCCGTTTTCGCGCGGCTTGTAGAGCACGCCGACCTTGTACGCGAACAAGGTGTCGGATGACTCGAGATTGGTTGGCACGAGCGTGCCGACCGGAAGCGTCGGTTGGTTGTCGGCCGTCGACAGCGTCGCGCTCTCGAATTGCGTCGTGTAGTCATCGAGGCGAATGCCGCCGGTGACTTCCCAGCGTTCCGCGAACGAGATCGTATCGAACAGATAAGCGCCGAAGGTGGTCGTGTCGCCCTTCGTGTAGACACCGTTGCGCACCAGGTTGCGCCCGGTGATCGGATCGCGCGGATTCGGGTTGTAGAGATTCGCCAGATTCGCGTTCGCCGCCGAGCCGGCCGGCGCCATCGTGCCCTGACCGATGTAAGTCGGGTTGAGCTGCTTCTCGTAAATGAATTCCAGGCCGCTGGTCAGCGAGTGCTCGAGCGCGCCGGTCTGAAACGTCGCCGTCAGATTGGTCTGATTGGTGAGCACCGTGTTTTCCTGGAACTTGATCTGGCGCGAGCGCGACACGGTCCATGCACCGGGATCGGGCGCCGTCGCCGTGATCGCGTTTACACCGGTGAGCAGATAGGACTGCTCGGACTTGCCATAGCGCGAGGTGTTGCGCAGACGCAGGTTGTCGTTGAAGTCGTGCTCGACGCGCGCGGTGAACATCGTGCCTTCGACATCATCGAAATCGCTGAGCGCGCCATAGAAGTTCTCGCGATCGACTTTCGCCGGCTGCAGGCCGGAGTTGGCGCCGCCGGGCGCGAACGCGGCGTTGAAGAAGCCGTCCAGGCCGATGGTCGGCACGCCGCCGTCGGGGCGATTGTCCTGTTTCGTGTGCAGCAGATAGAAATAAGCGCGCGTGTCGCTGTTGAGGCCGAGCGCGAGCGAAGGAGCGACCGCCCAGCTGTTCCGCTCCACATGATCGCGGCCATCGACACCGCCGTCCTGAACCATCGCGTTCAGGCGGAACGCGGCGCCGGCGCTGTCGAAGTAATGATTCAGGTCACCGGTGATGCGGCTGTTCTCGGCCGTGCCATAGCTGACAGTGCTGCGCGAGAAGTTGTCCGCCTGCGGCACCTTGGTCGCGAGGTTGATGTAACCGGACGCGGCTCCACGGCCGTTATCGGGACCCGACGGGCCCTTGGCGACTTCCACCTGTTCGGTGTTGAAGGTATCGCGCGAGATCGTGCCGAGGTCGCGGATGCCGTCGATGAAGATGCTGCCCTGGGTATCGAAGCCGCGCATGAAAATGGAATCGCCGGTCGCGGTATTGCCATTCTCGCCCAACAGGAACGTCACGCCCGGGGTGTTCCGCAGCGCCTGGCTGAGCGTGGTGCTCTGCTGCTGTTGAAGCACTTTGCTGCTTATGACAGCAATCGTCTGCGGCGTATCGAGCAGCGGCTGCGTGAACTTGGGCGAGCTCACTTCATCCACCTTGGCGGCTTCCTCGGTGCTCTCCACCGAGATCTTCCGCATCGATTGCGGCTGCTCCTCGGCCGCGTGCAGGGCCGACGCCTGTAACACAGTGAAAATGGCGGCCGCGAGCGTGCAGCCGCGCGTGCCTGGGTTCGAGTCGCGCATAAGCCGGAGATCTCCCTTAACAAAGGTTGTGATTTCTGGCTGGCGACTGCGGCGCCCGAGGGCGCCGACGGAAGCGGGCTACGTCGTTTTGTGGCCGCGACTTTAGGTGAGAAGGCTTCTCATTTGCAACCGAGCATCCACCCGGGCATCATCGCTGCTGTTCCCTTAGATATGAAAGTTGTCGAGCGCGAGATGCCGCCCGTGTTCGCTGAAAACCATTCGCAGCGCCTGTGCGTGGGCGCAACGATCCTCGCCGTGCACGCGATCGGACTCTATTTGGCGGTCACTATCGCGCCTCGGATCCAGCAGGCTGTTGCGCAAGTGCCGCTGACCGCGATCTTCGTATCTCAGCCTGAACCCACCCCACGGCACGAGCTGCCGCAAGTGAGCGTGGTAACGCCGCAACCGATCGTGTCGGTGCCCGACCTGCCGGTGATCGAGATTCCGACCGATGCTCCGGCCGCTTCACGCGCCATCACTGTTCCTGTACAGGCGGCACCGCCGCCCGCCACGCAAGCCGAGGACCGGAGCACACCGAAGCTGGTGTCGACGGTTGAATATGTCCGCGAGCCTTCACCCCGATATCCACCTCAGTCACGGCGCATGAGAGAACAGGGACTGGTAGTCCTGCGAGTGGTGATCGACGAGCGGGGCGCAGCGAGCAGCATCGAAATAGAAACGTCCAGCGGCCATGCGCGACTGGACGATGCCGCGCGCGATGCCGTGTTACGCGCGGCCTTCCGGCCCTATGTGGAAGACGGCGAGCCACGCCGGGCGCTGGTGTTGATCCCGATCGAATTCGCTTTAAATCGGGGCTCGGCGTAACTATTCGCCCCGCGCGCTGTCTGTATTTGCTGTCGTACCAGCAATGTGACAGCCGCTCCACTCGTTCATGATCGGGTGGAACAATCGACTACGGTAATCGTTGCCCATGAGTCGATCGGCCCGCGGTCCGGTGACCGGACGTGTATGCACAGTAGTGCTGCAACGCCTTCGGTAGCTAGCACGTCAATGGTGCGCGGGGGATTTGGGGTCGCGTTTCTTATCAGCAAAGTTAGTTTACAAGTAGGTAGATTCTGTTTCGGAGTGCTTGCCTTCCTCGCAGAAACTTTATACCTTGCCCGCCGTTTCTGCGGTCTGTAGGACAACGCGTCAATACGGAATTTACGGACTTATTCCGGCCCTCCCGGACGGGACGCGGGCGCGAAGGCCGGGCAGAAACGGGGGTTGTATGCCGTATGAGCATACGCATCGAACGACCACTAACGGTTGCGCACTAATCATGCGGGGTTGAACCTTGAGCCCCGTGTCTTATTTTTGTTGAGCTGCAAAGCATGCCCTACGCACCAGCCACGGACAGTTCGTTTTTCACCCGCCGCGGTCTCGTTCTCGCGATCATTATCGGATTGCATATCGGGATGTTCTGGCTGCTGAACTCCGGTCTTTCCCATCAGATCATCGACGTCGTCCTGGGTCCCATCGAGACCCGCATGATCGAAGAGGCGCCGAAGCAGGAAGAGCCGCCGCCGCCGCCGCCGCCGAAGATCGAAACGCCGCCGCCGTTCGTGCCGCCGCCGGAGATCGACATCGCGATCACGCCGGACGCGCCGCCGACCAACGCGATCCAGCAGACCACCAACGTCAAGCCGACGGCGCCGCCGCCGCCGGTCGCGCAGCCAGCGCCTGTTGCGCGCACGGCGCCGAAGTCGGACTCGCGTCGGCCGCTGACCCAGCCTGAATATCCACCTTCTTCGCGCCGTGCCGGCGAAGCGGGCACGGTCATCCTCGAGGTCTATGTGCTCGAGAACGGTCGCGTCGGCGAAGCCCGAGTGAAGCAGTCGAGCGGCTTCCCCCGTCTGGACGAGGCGGCGGTGCGCGAAGTGAAACGGTCCTGGCGCCTGGTGCCGGGCACCGAGAATGGCAAACCGGTTCCGATGTGGGGGCAGTTCGCCGTCACATTCAAACTCACGGACTGAGGCGCGGGTAACGCGTGACAAAGGGCCTGCGGTGAGCGGGCCCGGCTAGACGGCAAGTAGAACTCCACCCAACTGACTCAAGGTCATTGATTTAATCGTAGAGGACATCGTTCCATGGCTCCGAACACCGAAAACGTCGAAAACCCCTTCGGCCTACAAGCACTCTGGGAGCAGGGTGGGGTCGTCGCGCACGGCACATTGATCATCATGGTGATCCTGTCGTTGGCCTCCTGGTACATCATTCTCACCAAGGCCTGGGACCAGCGCCGCCTGTTCAAGCAGTACAAGGAAGTCGAGAAGGGCTTCTGGACTGCCGGCAACATCCGCGATGGCGCCGCCAAGCTCACCGGTAAGGACAATGCGTTCCGCATGATGGTGGAAGACGGCCTGCGCGCCGCCCAGCATCACGAAGGCCGCCTGACCGATCAGATCCCGCTGCACGAGTGGATCACCGCGTCGCTGTACCGCACGGTCGACTCCATCAGCAAGCGTCTGAACACCGGTCTGTCGGTGCTCGCCACCACCGGTTCGACGGCTCCGTTCGTCGGTCTGTTCGGTACGGTGTGGGGCATCTACAACGCGCTGATCCAGATCTCCCTCGCCGGCCAGGCCTCGCTCGACAAGACTGCCGGTCCGATCGGCGAAGCGTTGATCATGACCGCCATCGGTCTGTTCGTCGCCGTGCCGGCCGTGTGGGGCTACAACTGGCTGCTGGGTCGTAACAAGGACCTGATCGAGAAGCTGCGTTACTTCGCTTCCGACCTGCACGCCTACCTGGTCAGCGGCGCCCGCGTCGAGACCGGTCCGCTGCCGACCGCTGGCCGTGCTCCGGCCGCTGCCCCCGCCGCTGCGGTGACCCGCAAGTAATGTGAACGGCCCCGGTCCTGAATATCCAGGTCCGGGGCCTTTCTTAATCGGAGCACGTTGTAATGAGTTCATTTGAAGGCATGTTTGCTCCGCCTGCGTCGGACAACGACGAGAAGGCCATGTCCGAAATCAACACGACGCCGCTGGTCGACGTCATGTTGGTGCTGCTGATCGTGTTCATGATCACCATCCCGGTGATCACGCACACCGTCCCGGTCGAGTTGCCGAAGGTGCGTAACGAGGCGACCAAGACCGCGCCGGAAAACATCAATATTTCGGTGAACAAGGATGGCCAGATGTACTGGGGCCAGAGCCTGGTGCCCGACACCAATGCCTTGCTCGAGCGTCTGAAGACCGCTGCGGTGTTGAAGCCGCAACCCGAAGTGCACGTCCGCGCCGACCAGCAGACTCGCTACGAGTACGTGGGCCGGGTGATTCTGACCGCGCAGCGCGCCGGTATTCAGAAGGTCGGGTTCATCACCGAGCCGGGCGCGAGTTCGCAGTAACCCCCCGCGCTACTTAGAAGAGGTATTTGCCATGGCAATGAGTGTAGGCGGCGGCGGTGCAGACGAACCCATGATGGACATCAACACGACGCCGTTGATCGACGTCATGTTGGTGCTGCTGATCATGTTCATCATCACCCTGCCGGTGATGACGCACGCGGTGAAGCTGGACATGCCGCAGTCCAAGTCCAACCCACCGCCCACCGACGTGCAGATGGAGCCGATCCGCATCGACATCGATTGGGACGGCAGCGTGGTGTGGAACGGTTCGCTGGTGCAGCTGGATCAGCTGGAAGGTTACTTCCGCGTCGAAGCGGCCAAGAACCCGCAGCCCGAGCTGCACGTGCGCCCAGAGCGTCGCGCGAACTACGATACGGTGGCCAAGGTGCTGGCGCTGGCCCAGCGCAGCGGCATGCAGCGCATCGGCTTCGTCGGCAACGAACAATTCATGGGTGAATAATGGGTTCAGCGGGTGTTCAGCCCGCTGTGCTGCCGTCGGACAAGCTCTTGAAGGCGGCGGGAAACAATTCCCGCCGCCGACCGTTTGTAGTCAACGACTCACACTTTCGGTAGCTTGAGGGCCGTTAGGGATGCCGGCCGGCGAATTTATGACCCGCACCGAGGTCATAAAGACGAATGGTTGCGCAAGCACCGTCTCGAACGATTGAACGAATTGAGTGAGTGGGTCGATTCGCGCCCTTTGTTATAGATCGGGAAACCATATGACTCGAGTACGTAGTATTGCCGTCGCGATTTCTCTCGCCATGGGAGCTGTGGTTCCCGCGGTGACCTTGTTGGCTCCCGCGGCGCACGCCGCCGAGGAGAAGCAGCAGAACAAGATCACCACCAAGGCCGTCGCCGTGCCGCTCAAGGCCGCCCAGGAGGCCATGCAGAAGAAGCAGTGGGACACGGCGCTCACCGAAATCAAGAAGGCCGCCGCGGTCGAGAAGAAGACCCCGTTCGAGGCCTACCAGATCGACGAATTCATGGGCTTCGTGCTGATCCAGCAGAAGAAGTTCGGCGAAGCCGCACCGGTGTTCGAGCGCATGCTGAACTCCGGCATGATGCCGGCCGACCAGGTCGACGATCGCACCAAGACCGTCGCCCAGCTGTACTTCCAGCAGAAGGATTACAACAAGGCCGCGCAGTGGTCCAAGAAGTGGCTGGAGAAGCATCCGAACACCGAGGACATGGGCATCCTGCTCGGTCAGTCGCAGTACCTGCTGAACGACTTCAAGGGCGCCGCCGAGACCATGCGAGGCGTGGTCAACAATGCCGAGAAGGCTGGTCGCAAGCCCGACGAGAACTGGATCCAGATCGTCATGAGCTCGTACTTCAAGATGCAGCCGCAGGACAAGGACGGCATCGGCGACGCGCTCAAGAAGATGGTTCGCTACTATCCGAAACCCGAATACTGGGAAAATTTGCTCGACATCTATCGCCGCAAGGAAGGCGGTGACCGCATCAGCCTCGGCTACTACCGCCTGATGAACGAAGTGGGCGTGCTGAAGGACAAGGGCGACTACGTCGAAATGGCGCAGCTGGCGATCGACGCCGGCGTTCCTGGCGAAGCGCAGGCCATCGTGCAGAAGGGTATGGACTCGGGCGTGCTGAAGAGCACCGATAAGACCGAGCAGGGCCGCTACGACCGTCTGCTGAAGAGCGCGACGGACCAGGCCAACCTCGACCGCAAGACCTTGGCTCAGCAGCAGACCGAAGCTGACAAGGCTGGCACCGGCCAGGTGCTGGTCGGCCTGGGTCAGGCCTATCTGAGCTACGGCGAGACCGACAAGGCCATCGCAGCGCTCGAGAAGGGCATTGCCAAGGGTGGCGTGACCGATATCGACGAGGCGCAGATCAGCCTCGGCATGGCGTACCTGAAGAAGGGCCAGAAGGACCAGGCTCGCGAGGCCTTCAAGAAGGCCGGCAACAAGTTCAAGGACCTGGGCGAGCTGTGGGTCATCCGCACTCACTCCGCCTGATCGATCAGTTGACGTAATGTCGAAGAAGCCCGGCCTCGGCCGGGCACTGATCTGATTGAAAAGCCCGGCGAAAGCCGGGCTTTTGCGTTTTGGGCTAGAATTCCACCCCGCGAGCCCTCATCCAGGGCTTTCCTCCAGCGAGCCTGAAGTGACCGAATTCAAAGGCATCCCCATCATCCGCAGCGGCGACAAGTACCGTACGCCGCAGGGCTTCAGCGCGATCAAGGACGGGATCAAAGCGTCGGCCCAGGCGGCCCCGGTAGAGTTTGGCCGCAAGCCCACCTGGCTGCGTGCGCCTATGCCCGCCGGCCGCGGTTTCGACTCGGTCAAGAGCACGGTGAAAGAACATCGGCTCGCGACGGTCTGCGAAGAAGCCAAATGCCCGAACATCGGTGAGTGCTGGAATGCCGGCACCGCCACCATCATGCTCATGGGCGCCGTTTGCACGCGCGCCTGCCGCTTCTGCGCGGTGGACACCGGCAACCCTCATGGCTGGCTCGATGCCGAAGAGCCGGCCAATAGCGCCCGCACCGTGCAGCTGATGAAGCTGAAGTACGTCGTGCTCACCTCGGTGAATCGCGACGATCTGCCCGACGGCGGCGCCGCGCATTTCGCCGCGAGCGTTCGTGAGATCAAGCGTCTCAATCCGAACACCGCTGTCGAAGCACTGACACCGGACTTCCAGGGCGTCATGGCCGACGTAGAGACCGTGGTTGCCAGCGGCCTCGAAGTGTTCGCCCAGAACGTCGAGACCGTGCGTCGCCTCACTCATCCGGTGCGCGATCCGCGCGCCAGTTACGAACAAACATTGGCGGTACTCGGTCACGCCAAACAGTTCCGCCCGGACGTGCTGACCAAGACCAGCCTGATGCTCGGCCTCGGCGAGACCGACGAAGAGATCGCCACGGCGATGGATGACATGCGCGCTGTCGGCGTGGACATTCTCACGCTCGGCCAGTATTTGCGTCCCACCCCGAATCACCTCGCCATCGAGCGCTGGGTGACGCCGGCGGAGTTCGAGAAATATCGCGAGTGGGCGCTGGCGAAAGGCTTCCTCGAGTGCGTGTCCGGTCCGCTGGTGCGATCGAGCTATCGCGCCGAGCGCGCGCTGGAAAGAAACAATGCTGGATTGAAGCCGGCGGTCAGTGGTTGAGAGGTTGGGAGTTAGTGAAGACTCGTGGCCGCCGCTGACCAACTCCTGACGAGCAACGCTCAATCGCTCATCCGTTGGCTCGGCTCCGTCGAGTACGAGCCCACCTGGCGCGCGATGCAAACGTTCACCAACGAGCGCGACGCCAGCACTCCCGACCAGATCTGGTTTCTCGAGCACCCACCAGTATTCACGCTCGGCATGAACGCTGCGCCCGAGCATCTGCTCGCGCCCGGCGATATTCCCGTAGTGCAGATCGATCGCGGCGGACAGGTGACGTACCACGGGCCGGGACAGCTCGTGGTCTATCCGTTGCTCGATGTGAGAAGAGCAGGTCTTGGCGTGCGTCAATTGGTGATGGCATTGGAGAACGCCATCATCGATCTGCTCGCATCGTGGAACATCGAGGCGGTCGCGAAGCGCGACGCGCCGGGTGTGTATGTAAACGGACGCAAAGTTGCCAGCATCGGGCTGCGGATCCGCCGCGGCAGCAGCTATCATGGCCTCGCGTTCAATGTTGCGATGGATCTCCAGCCGTTCCAGCGCATCAATCCCTGCGGCTATCGCGGCCTGGAAGTAACCGATCTGCGCTCGCTGGGCGTGAACGCAAGTGTGCAGGAAGTTGCGGATGCGTTAGCGCCGCGGCTGCTTGCATCGTTGCGGCTGACGCAGGATGTCAGCTGATGCTTCATCGCCGGGGATTCACATGCGCGCAGTCGTTCTCAGTAGCTACGGTCCGCCTCCCGATCTTTCCGTAAAAGACATTGCCGCGCCGGCGCTCAAGCCGGGACACGTTCGCATACGCGTGCACGCGGTCGGATTCGGCTTTCCCGATGCGCTGATGGTTGCGGGCAAATATCAGGTCAAGCCCGAGGCGCCCTACACGCCGGGCAATGAAGTTGCCGGCGTGATCACTGAGGTCGCTGCCGATGTTACGGAGTTCAAGCCGGGCGCGAGAGTGCTGGCGATGGCCGGGCAGGGCGGGCTCGCCGAGGAATGTGTCGCTGCCGCTCATGCGCTGATTCCGCTGCCTGGCTCGATGAGCATGGCTGCCGCCGCGGGCTTTCTCGTCAACTACGGCACGACGTATCACGCACTCGTGCAGCGAGCAAACATTCAGCCGGGAGAAACATTGCTGGTGCTCGGGGCGGCAGGTGGCGTCGGTCTGACTGCGATCGAGATCGGCAAGGCGCTCGGTGCTCGAGTGCTGGCCGCGGCGAGCACGCCGGAGAAACTGGAGCTGGCGAAGCGCCACGGCGCGGACGCCGCTTTCAATTACACGCAGGACACGATCAAAGCGAAGGTGATGGAGTTCACCGGCGATCGCGGCATCGACGTCGCGTACGACCCGGTGGGTGCGGACTTCGCGGAGCAAGTCGTTCGTGCGATGGCCTGGAACGGCCGTTATCTCGTCATCGGCTTTGCCGGCGGGAAGATTCCCGCGATCCCGCTGAATCTGCCGTTGCTGAAGGGCTGCTCACTCGTCGGCGTGTTCTGGGGTGCTCACACGCGCAAAGAGCCGGCAGTGCACGCGTCGAATCTGAAAGCGCTGTTCGATCTGTTCGAAAGCGGCAAGATCAAACCGCACGTGACCGAGCTCGACGGCTTGGATCGCTTCACCGAAGCGCTGGATGTCCTGAATACGCGGCGCTCGACAGGGAAGGTCGTCATTCGCGTCGCTGCGGAATAGAGGAAGATTGGGCGCTTACAGCACCACCATTACCCGCTCGTGCGCGGTGAGCTCCCGATACAACTCATCCAACTGTGCCTTGCTCTGCGCAGTGAACGTGCAGGTGAGGCTCAGATAGCTCCCACTGCTGCTAGGCCGTTCTTCGATATTGGACGGCTCGATCGGGCCGGCGTGCTTCTGCACGATCCCGAGCACGATGCTGCGGAAGTCATCCGTCTTGCGGCCCATGACTTTCAGCGGAAAGTCGCAGGGAAACTCGAACAGGGTGTCTTTGCTGGTATCGGTCATGGGGCTCGATATGCGGCCAGGGCGGCGCTAAGTCAAGCCGCAATTCGCCGCTCAGGGCGTGTAGGTCGGGGTGCCGGCCAGTTGCTGGCGGAGTTGGGCGAAGGCATCGGCCATGCGAAGCCACGCCGGGCCTGGGCGCCCTGTGCCGATCGGGGCGCCGTCGATGCGCGTCACGGGCAACACATCTCGGGTCGCGGCGGAGATCCAGACTTCGTCGGCAGCGCGCAGTTCGTCGAGGGAGACACTGCGAATTTCCACCGGCATGAAATTCGTCGCCAGCGACAGCGCCGCGTCGCGGGTCGTGCCTGGCAGGATGCTGTGACTGTTCGGCGGCGTCGCGAGCACACCGTTCTTGATGACGAACACGCTCGTCGACGCGCCTTCCATGACCTGACCGTCGCGCACGATGATCGCCTCGTTGACGCCCGCGTCCGCGGCTTGCTGCTTCATCAGCACGTTGGCGAGCAGCGCCGTGCTCTTGATGTCACATCGACCCCAGCGAAAGTCTTCCACTGTGATCGCCGACATACCGGCCGCACGCTGTGCATCGGTGAATACGGGTAGAGGCGAAGCCATCGCAAACACAGTCGGCTTCACCACGGCGGGAAAAGCGTGATTGCGGCCGTACTCCATGCCGCGGCTCACCTGCACGTAAACATAACAATTGCTGCCGCCGTTCCGGGCGATCAACTGCTCGAGGATGCCGCGCCACTGCTCGTGCGTATGCGGATTCTCGAGACGAATCTCACGCAGGCTGCGGGCCAGGCGGTCGAAGTGCTCGCGGAAAAGAAACATCCGCCCGCCGAATACCGGCAGCACTTCATACACGCTATCGCCGAACAGGAAACCCCGGTCGAGCGGCGAGATTCGAGCATCGCGCAGTGCTACGTACTCGCCGTTGAGGTAGCACTGCGGCAGCGGCTCGGGCATGGCGTGGATTACTTCAACCAGAGCTTCATATCGTCGGCGAGACGACCGAAGAAGCCAGCTTCGGGCACTTCCACGGTCGGGTGCAACGGATAGGTGCCGATGACCTTGTCACCCAACGTGATGCGCAGCTGACCGGCGGCCTTGCCCGGCGACAGCGGCGCGAACAGCGGATCCGGCACATCGGCGGCCGCGCTCAGCATGTTTTCCTGGCCGCGCGGGATCGTGGTGTAGATATCTTCGACGACGCTGAGCGGCACTTCGGCTGCTTCGCCCTTCCAGACCTTCACGGTCATCACCGGCGACTTGTTCGGATACAGCTGGCGCGTTTGATAGAAGTTGAAGCCGTAATTGAGCAGCGCGGAGCTGGCGTCTTCACGAGCACGCACCGAGGGCGAGCCCATCACGACCGACACCAGGCGCATGCCTTCACGGCGCGCGGAGGAGACGAGGCAGTAGCCGGCCGATTCGGTGTGGCCGGTCTTCAGGCCGTCGACGGTCGGATCGCGATCGAGCAGGCCATTGCGATTCGGCTGCGTGATCTTGTTCCAGGTGAACTGGCGCTGCGAGTAGAACTTGTAGTACTCGGGATAGTCCTTGATCAGCGCACGCGACAGCAGCGCAATATCGTGAGCCGTGGTGTAGTGCTCCGGATGCGGCATGCCGGGGCTGTTCTGGAAGCGCGTGCTCACCATGCCGATCTGCTGGGCGTACTGATTCATCAGATCGACGAACACTGGCTCGCTGCCGGCGACGAATTCGGCGAGCGCCACGGTGGCGTCGTTGCCCGACTGCACGATCATGCCCTGGATCAGATTCTCCACGCTCACCTGCGTGCCCACGTCCACGAACATGCGCGAGCCGTCCTGAGAACGCGCGTGCGGGCTGATCGTCACCATGTCCGTCATCTTGATGCGGCCATCCTTGAGCGCATGAAACACCGCGTAAGCCGACATCAGCTTGGTGAGGCTGGCGGGCTCGAGGCGCTCGTTATCGTTGGTGGCGGCGAGCGTCTGGCCGCTGACGTAGTCCAGCAGGATATAACCTTTGGCCTGCACCTGCGGCGGCGCCGGAATCGGCGGCGGCTTGATGCCGGCGGGCGCGGTGCTCGCGGCGACATCGGGCAGCGGTGCCGCGAGGGTGCGCTCGGCCGCGGGCTGCTCGGAATCTGAACACGCGACCAGCGCCAGCGCCAGAACTGACGTTGCAGTGAATTTCAGCAGGAAGGCAGGCTTGCTTGCAGGCATGGTGAAGTTCGCGTGGGTGACGAGGCGGGGCGGATTCTACCGATCGCGCCCCCCAGAAAATAGTTAAGCGACAGTAAGCGTGAATTGTGGCATTCGCGTGCCCGAGCGGTGTCGGAGCACGGCGCCGCGGTGGCGCTGAATCAATTGGCGGCGAGGCGTGCGTCGGGGAAGCCCAGCATGCGCAGCCGCTTCACCACTTTATCGAATTCGTTGACGCTGGGAATCGGGCCGATGCGCACGCGGTACAGCGTCTTTCCCTCCACCTGGTCTTCGCGCACGAAGGCGTTGTCGACGCCCTTGGAGCGCAGCTGTCCGAGCAGCTTGGAGGCGTTTGCTTCGGTGCCGAACGCGCCGGCCTGTACATACAAGTCGGACGTCGCGGGCGGCGCCGGCGGCGGCGAGGCTTTTTGCATCGGCGTGAGCGCGCGCACTTCGACGAACGTCGTCCCGGCCTTGATCATGTCGAGCTTGGCCGCGGCCGTGTAAGAAAGATCGATGATGCGACCTTCCTTGAAGGGGCCGCGATCGTTGAGGCGCACCACGACGTGCTTGCCGTTGCTCAGGTTTGTGACTTGTACATACGCCGGCAGCGGCAGGGTTTTATGCGCGCCGGTCATTGCGTACATGTCGTAGCGCTCGCCATTGGAAGTGCTGGCGGCATGAAAGCCCGGGCCGTACCAGGACGCGACGCCTCGCTCCACATAGCCGTCGGCACTGTTGAGCACGTAATAGCGCTTGCCGAGCACGGTGTAGAACGGCGGATTGCCGCGAGCCGACTTGGGCTCGGCGCGGGGCACGGGATCGGGAATGTTTTCTATGTCCGCCGGGATGGGCGAGGGCGGCGGCAACGGCGGGTGTTTGGGCGGCTGAATCACGGACGGCGCCGAACAGCCGGCGACGACCAGGGCCAATGCGAGAGAAAACCAGTTCGACGTTGCGGATCGCCAGGTCCGCGTCCTCATCTCTCGGTATCCCTCATATAGTTCTGAATCGCCTCGCCCAAGTCGTGTACCGCCATGGCATACATCGGACTGCGGTTGTACCGCGTGATGGCGTAGAAGTTATTGAATCCGACCCGGTACAGCGGACCGTCCTTGCCCTGGCCGACGACCAGCATGGCAGGCGTGTCCGGCGGCAGCTCGGTGTCGAACTTCACGCCCTTCTCGCGTAATGATTGCACGGTCTCGTTCAAAGCCAACTTGATGTCGAATCGCGACAGGTCGTGGTCCTCCAGGGTCGCCTCGACCGCCACCGGCTGGCCGTTCATCCAGCCGTTCTGGACCAGGTAATTCGCGATCGAGCCGATCACGTCGTCCCAGCTGTGCCACAGGTCGCGATGGCCGTCGCCATCGCCGTCCACAGCCCATTTGCGGTAGCTGGAGGAGATGAACTGCGCCGCGCCCATGGCGCCCGCATACGAGCCCAGCACGCTTGCTGGATCGACTTTCTCCTCGCGCGACAACAACAGGAATTCCTGCAGCTCGCCGAGGAAGAATTCACCACGCGGCGGGTAATCGAAGCCCAGCGTCACCAGCGCATCGAGCACTTTGTAGCGCCCGGTGATGCGACCGAACGAAGTCTCGACGCCGAGGATGCCGACCACGACGTCGGCGAGCTGCGGATCGGGGATCTGCTTGAGCTTTTCGCCGTGGCCGAGCCAGAAGTCCGCGCCTTGATTGATGCGCTTCTCGGTCAGGAAACGCTCGCGATATTCCCACCACGGCACGACGCGCTCGGCGGGCCGGCTGATGGCGTCGAGAATCGGTTGTTTGGTCTCGGCGGTCTTCAACAGCGCCTCGAGCTGGGCTTTCTCGAAGCCGTGCTCGTGCGTCATGGTGTCGATGAAGGAGCGCACTTCGGGGCGCTTGATGTCGAAGGCCTGCGCAGGCACTGCGACCGCAGACAGGAGCAGCGGAGTAAGGGATAGCAGATTCAATCTCAACGACTCACCAGTTTCCGCTTTGCGCACAGAGACATGAGAATACCGAAACCGGCCATGAGGGTCACCATTGCAGTTCCGCCATAGCTGACGAAGGGCAGCGGCACGCCCACCACCGGCAGCAGGCCGGTGACCATACCGGTATTGACGAAAACATACACGCAGAACGTCAGCGCCAGGCTGCCCGAGGCGAGCCGTGAGAACGTGTCGTGCGCGGTCGCGGACAGGTACAGCGCCCGGCCGATTACAAACATGAACAGCAGAATCACGGTCACCAGGCCGATCAGGCCCCATTCCTCGCCGACCACGGCGAAGATGAAGTCGGTGGAGCGCTCCGGCAGGAATTCCAGCTGCGCCTGGCTGCCATTGAGATAGCCCTTGCCGAACACGCCGCCCGAGCCGATCGCGATCTGCGACTGGATGATGTGGTAGCCCGAGCCGAGCGGATCGCTTTGCGGGTCGAGGAAGGTGAGCACCCGTTGCTTTTGATAGTCGTGGAGCAGGAAGTGCCACGCCACCACCGCCACCGGCACGAGGAGGCCGACCACCGAAAGGATGTAGCGAATTTGCAGGCCGGCCAGCAGCACCACCATGCCGCCGCCGGCAGCGACCAGCAGCGCGGTGCCGAGGTCGGGCTGTTCGGCGATGAGCAAGGTCGGGATGCCGATCCCCAGCCCAACGACGAGCAACGAGGTGAGGCTGGGCGGCAGCGGCCGCTCGTGGAGAAACCATGCGCAGGCCAAGGGCACCGCGAGTTTCATGAGCTCCGACGGCTGAAAACGTACGAATCCCAGATCGAGCCAGCGTTGCGCGCCCATGGCGATATCGCCGGTAAACATCACCAGCAACAGCATGATCAAGCCGATCACGTAAGCAACCGGTGCGGCATTACGAATGATCCGCGGCGGCACTTGAGCGAGCATGATCATCGCGATCAAGCCCAGTGCGAAACGCATCAACTGCGCTTCGAGCATATCGAGGCTGCTGCCCGACGCGCTGAACAGCACGATGCTGCCGACCGCGCCGACCATGCACAGCGCGATGAACAACGGGCCGTCGAGATGCAGCGCCAGCAGCAGCTGCGCCGTGCCGGTCAGGGTGCGCTGAGTGCGCGAGCTGTCGATCGCGTCCAGGCTCATTCGGTCTCTCCTGGTCGCGGCGCTGGCGGCGGCGGTGGCGTTGGCTTGCGTTTCGCGTCCTGCTCCGCCAGCTGTTCCGGCGTCAGCAAATAGGTATCGAGAATTCGACGGGCGATCGGGGCAGCGAAGCCCGAGCCGCCGGCCGGAGCGTTTTCGACGACTACCGCGACTGCAATGCGCGGCGCGTCGGCGGGAGCGAACGCAATGAACAAAGCGTGGTCACGCAGATGTTCGGCGAGCTCGCCGGGTTTACGCATCTTTTCGTTGGCGGCGACGGTGAACACCTGCGCCGTGCCGCTCTTGCCCGCGATCTTGTAGAGCGCGTTGGCGGTTGCGCCACGAGCAGTGCCGTAAGGAGCATTCGCGACGTCATACATGCCGCCAATCGCAACGTCCCACGCGCCGGGATCATTGACATGCGGCGAGGGCAGAGGTGACGGCTTCAGCTCCGTGACCTGACCAGTCGTCACATTGCGCACGGCGCGCACCAATCTCGGTTTGAAACGCTGACCGCGCCCGGCGATGGTGGCGGTGGCGTGCGCCAGCTGCAGCGGCGTCGCGTTCATATAGCCCTGGCCGATGCCGATACTGATCGTATCGCCGGGGAACCACATCTGCGCTTCCTTGCGACGGAATGCTTTCTTTTTCCATGCCGTGGAGGGCAGCAAGCCGATCTTCTCGCCAGGAATATCGATGCCGGTGATCGTGCCCATGCCGAACTGCGCGAGGTAGTCGTGGATGCGATCCACGCCCATCTGGTTGGCGATGTCGTAGAAGTACACGTCGCAGGAAGTGGCGATGGCCTTGCGCATATCGACGTGGCCGTGGCCGCCGGGTTTCCAGTCGCGCCATGGTCTGCTGACGCCCGGCATGCGATAGGCGCCACGGCAGAAAACGCTGTCGGCGGGCGTCACCATTCCATATTCGAGTGCGGCCATCGCCATCATCGGCTTCACGGTCGAGCCGGGCGGATACACGCCGCGAATCACGCGGTCGTACATGGGCCGGTCCGGATCTTCGGTCAGCGCCAGATACTCCGGACGCGTCAGGCCGCGAGCGAACAGATTCGGATCGAACGCCGGCGTGCTGACGAACGCGAGGATGTCGCCGTTCGCAGGATCGATGGCGACCGCCGAGGCGCGCTGGCCGCGCAGCGCTTCTTCCGCCGCCTGCTGAACGCGCATGTCGATCGTCAGGAACAGGTCGTTGCCGGCGACCGGCTCCTTGCGCTCGAGCTTGGCGGCTTCGTTGCCGATGCGCTCGACGCTGCGGCCCTGTGCATTCACCAGCAATTGCTGGAAGCCCGCCCGGCCGTGCAGCTGATCCTCGTACGCGTACTCGACGCCGTTCTTGCCGGTCAGCGTGGTGCCGGCGTAGTCGTCCAGGTTCAGGCGTTTCTTGTCGTCTTCGCTGATCGCGCCCACATAACCGATCGCGTGCACGCTGCTTTCCGCCAACGGGTAATAACGCGTCAGGCGCGGGCGAATCTCGACTCCGGGAAACTGATGGCGACGGGCCGCGAAGCGCGCCAGCTCGACTTCGGTGAGCTGCAGCTTGATGGGCACGGCGTCGAAGCTGCGACGGCCGCGCAGGTCGCGCTTGATCGTGGGGATGTTCTCCTTGTCGATCAGCCCGATCTCGGCGATGCCGGCCAGTGTGGCGTCGACGTCGGCGACCTGTTCCTTGGTCAATTCCAGTTGGTAGGAGGGCGCGTTGGTCGCAAGCGGCAGACCGTTGCGATCCAGGATCAGGCCGCGGTTCGGCGGGATCGGCTCGATGCGGATCCGGTTGCCTTGCGAGAGGTCGGCAAAGTAGTCGTATTTGACGACCTGCAGCCACACCAGGCGCGAGATCACCAGGCCCATGGCGATCACCATGAGCACGGCCGCGACGACCGCCCGCTGCTCGAACAGCTGGCTTTCGGCGTGATGATCTTTGATGCGGACGGAGCGAGCCATTCGCTAACTCGAGGCGGACATTAGCGGTTCCGCCGATTCCAGGTGTCCAGGCCGGCGACCAGGATGGGCCAAAGAATTGCACCGCTGATCACCGGCATCCAGCGCATCCAGGTGGTGACCGGCTGGCCGACGATGCCATCCAGCCAGAACACGATGAACTGATACAGGAACAGAAATGCAAACACGGTGAGCGTCTGCTGGGAGAGCGGAAAGATACGGATACGCAGCTGAAACTTGTGCGTAAAGTAAGCTACTACAAGGAACGCCAGCGCGTGCTGCCCGAGGATGATGCCTTTGAGCACGTCGATGGCCAGCCCGCAGAACCAGGCGAACAGCAGACCGGCGATGCGTGGTGCGCTCAGCGACCAGTAAATCACCAGCAACAACAGCAGGTCGGGCCGGGCCGCGTCGAGCGGCTCGGGCAAGGGCAGCACTGCGAAAATGATCGCGAGGATCACCGTGAAGGTGACGCGCGCGCGACTGATACGACCGTCACTCACGATGGCTCGTCCGGGCCCTGGCTACAGAGAGGGGCGTCATTTAATCCTGGGGCGGTTGTGACTGCGGCAGCGGCTGAGCTCCCGGCGGCAACGTCTCGGCCGGCTCTCGAGGGGCGGCAGACGGAGTCGCGGGGGCAGGCGGCGCACTCGATGTTTCGGCCGCGGGCTTGGATTCTGTAGCCGCCGGCTTGCTGGGCTTCGCGGCCGGGGCTGCTACCTGGGACGGCGGTTCCGCCCACAGCAACAGCACCTCGCGATCGCGATCGAGCTGGGCCAGCGGCTTGGCCTCCACCAGCGCGAACGTATCGGCCGGATTGCGCTCCACCTTGCTCACCTTGGCGACCGGATAACCCGCCGGGAAGATGCCATCGAGACCGGAGGACACCAGCAGGTCGCCGGTCTTCACATCCGATTCAACGGTCAGGTATGGCAGGCTGAGCTTGCCCAGATCGCCGGCGCCCTCCGCGATCGAGCGGATGCCATTGCGGTTCACCTGCACGGGAATGGAGTGCCCGGAGTCGCTGATCAAAATGATCGTGGAGGAGTATTTGTCCACTTGCACGACCTGGCCGACGATGCCGAACGCGTCCAGCACCGGCTGAGTCCTGAACACGCCGTCGTCGCTGCCCTTGTTGATTCGCACGCGGTGCCGGAACGGATCGACGTCGACCCGCATGATCTCGGCGATCATGGTGCGCCCGCCGACGCCGGCCGACGCCTCGCGCACGGCCCGCAGGCGAACATTCTCTTCGCGCAAGGAATCGAACTGCAGCAGCTTGACCCGGGCCTCGCGCAGCTGTTCGGAAAGCTCGGCGTTCTCGGTTTTGAGCCGGTTGCGGTCGGCGAAACTGCCGGTCAGCCACTCCCACGCCTGGCCGGGCGTCTGCACGACGGCGTAAACCGGCGAGGCTGCGGCTCCGAGCCACTGGCGCACGGTGTTCAGATAGTCGCTGCGCTGGTCGAGCATCATGATGCCGACCGACACCAGCCCAAGAAAAAACAAGCCGGCGCCGAGCGGCGGGCCTCGGCCAATGATGTTCCGGCTGTCGGAGCTGAGAGTCACCATAGGTGGGAAAGTGGTTTGCCGTTAGCGATGGACGGTTAGCAAAACCACGGGTGTCTTACACCAACCGCTAACCCGTAACTGCCGACGACTTCATAGTTCGCCGGAACTGCTATTCCAGATTGAATAGCGCCGGGCCGTGCTCGTCGATCAGCTCCAGCATGCGGCCGCCGCCGCGGGCCACGCAGGTGAGCGGGTCTTCGGATACCACTACCGGCAGGCCGGTTTCTTCCATCAGCAGCTTGTCGATATCGCGCAGCAGGGCGCCGCCGCCCGTGAGCACGATGCCGCGTTCCGCCACGTCCGCGCCCAGTTCGGGCGGCGTCTGTTCGAGCGCGACCTTGACCGCGCCGACGATGCCGGCCAGCGGTTCCTGCAACGCTTCGAGGATTTCGTTCGAATTGAGCGTGAACGAACGTGGCACGCCCTCGGACAGGTTCCGGCCTTTGACTGAAATCTCGTTGACCTGCTGGCCGGGATAGGCCGAGCCGATCTCGATCTTGATCTTCTCGGCGGTGGCCTCGCCGATCAGGATGCCGTAGTTACGGCGCACGTAATTAATGATGGCGTCGTCGAAGCGGTCGCCGCCGATGCGCACCGACGATGCGTACACGATGCCGTTGAGCGAGATGACCGCGACTTCGGAAGTGCCGCCGCCGATGTCGAGCACCATCGAACCGCGGGCTTCGTGCACAGGCAGACCGGCGCCGACCGCGGCAGCCATCGGCTCTTCGATCAGTCGCACCCAGCGGGCGCCGGCGCCTTCGGCCGATTCCTGAATCGCGCGACGTTCCACTTGCGTCGAGCCGTACGGCACGCAGATCAGCACGCGCGGGCTGGGACGCATCAGGCGATTGCCGTGCACCTTCTCGATGAAGTACTGCAGCATCTTCTCGGTGACGGTGAAGTCGGCGATCACGCCGTCCTTCATCGGGCGAATCGCGGTGATGTGACCGGGCGTGCGGCCCAGCATGTTCTTCGCTTCCTGACCGACCGCCTCGATCTTCTTGCCGGCGCGGCCCGGCTCTTCACGGATCGCGACCACCGAAGGCTCGTTCAGCACGATGCCCTTGCCGCGGACATAGATGAGCGTGTTAGCCGTGCCCAGATCGATCGACAGGTCGTTGGAGAAATACCCGCGGAGGTTTTTAAACATGGTTGTTGTGCGTCGAGCGAACGGGTCGAGGCGCGAAGGAAGGGGGGCAAAAAAGTTGCGGTACTCTAGCAACGGGTTTCACATAGCACAAGCTTTCAGGTGTATGATTACGCCGCATTTTTCCAGGGATTTTTGCGGTCTTTTTTGCTCCTCATTACTCCACCGCCTGACTGCGCGGCGGGTGTGCGGTCTCACTGCCTGCAAATTCTCATCTGACTTTCCAGCGGAAATATTCGGTTTATGAGTCTTACCGATCACGATGTGAAAAACATCGCACACCTGGCGCGCCTCGCGCTGACCGAGGAACAGGTGCCGGTGTACGTGGACAGCCTGTCGAAGATCTTCGACTTCGTCGCACAGCTCAACGCCGCCGACACTGCGTCGGTCGAGCCGATGGCGCACCCGCTCGCCGGCCAGGTGCAGCGGATGCGGCCGGATGAAGTGCTGGACAGCGACCAGCACGGCAAATATCAGCGCAATGCCCCGCGCGTCGAAGCGGATCTGTATCTCGTGCCCAAAGTGATCGAGTAAGCCATGACTGAATTGCATCACCTGACGCTGGCCGAGCTGAACGAGGGACTGCGGGCGCGCCGCTTTTCCAGCGTCGAGCTCACCAAGCACTTCCTGGCGCGAATCGAGCGCTTGAACCCGACGCTGAACGCCTTGATCACGGTAACTACCGAGCAGGCGCTGGCCGCGGCGCAACGAGCTGACGAGCTGCTCGCCTCGGGCGAGGCGGGCGCATTGGCCGGTCTGCCGCTGATTCACAAAGATATCTTCTGCACCGACGGTGTATTGACCACTTGCGGCTCGCGCATGCTGGCCAACTTCGTCGCGCCGTACGACGCGACCATCGTCGAGAAGCTGTCGCAATCTGGCGTCGTCATGCTGGGCAAGGCCAACATGGACGAGTTCGCGATGGGCTCCTCCAATGAGACCAGCTACTACGGGCCGGTGAAGAATCCCTGGGATCTGAAAAAGGTACCGGGCGGTTCTTCAGGCGGCTCGGCTGCAGCGGTTGCTGCTCGACTGGCGCCGGTAGCCACTGCCACCGACACGGGCGGCTCGATCCGTCAGCCCGCGGCGCTCACCGGTTTGACGGGCTTGAAGCCCACGTATGGGCGCGTATCCCGCTACGGAATGATCGCATTCGCCTCCAGCCTCGATCAGGCCGGCACGCTCACCTATACCGCGAAGGATGCGGCGCTGGTCCTGCGTGACATGGCGGGCTTCGATCCGCGCGATTCGACCAGCGTCGACATGCCGGTGCCCGACTACGTCGCGGCGCTCGATCAGCCGCTGCAGGGCTTGAAGATCGGTCTGCTCAAGGAGTTCTTCGAAGGCGGCTTGGAAGAATCGACCGGCAAGCTGATTCGCGAAGCGCTGCAAGTGTATGAACGGCTCGGCGCGCAACTCATCGAAGTGAGCCTGCCGAACCTGCCGCTGTCCGTGCCTACCTATTATGTGGTCGCGCCGGCGGAGTGCTCGTCGAACCTGTCACGCTTCGATGGCGTGCGCTTCGGTTATCGCTGCGAGAACCCGAAGGATCTGGTGGATCTTTACAAGCGCTCGCGCGGCGAAGGCTTCGGCGCCGAGGTCAAGCGTCGCATCATGACCGGCACATACGTGCTCTCGGCTGGCTACTACGACGCGTATTACCTGCGCGCGCAGAAGGTTCGCCGCTTGATCACCGACGATTTCGCGCGTGCCTTCCAGCAAGTGGACGTGTTGATGGGCCCCACGTCGCCGACGCCGGCGTTCGACATCGGCGCCAAGGTCGACGATCCCATCACCATGTACTTGAACGACATCTACACCATCGGCGCCAATCTCGCGGGCCTGCCGGCCTTGTCGATTCCTTGCGGCTCCGTCGGTGGCCTGCCAGTCGGATTGCAGATCATCGGTCCGCACTTCGCCGAGGCTAAATTGCTCAACGTCGCGCACGGCTATCAGAACGAGACGCTGTGGCACCGGGATATTCCGAAGGGTTACGAATGATGAGCTGGGAAACCGTCATCGGTTTGGAAATTCACGCGCAGCTGGCAACGCGCAGCAAGATCTTCTCCAGTGCCGCCACCGCGTATGGCGCCGCGCCGAACGCACAGGCGAACCTGGTCGATCTGGGCTATCCCGGCGTGCTGCCCGTATTGAACCGCGAAGCAGTGCGCATGGCTGTGAAGTTCGGTCTGGCGATCGGCGCGCAAATTTCGCCGCGTTCCATCTTTGCGCGCAAAAATTATTTCTATCCCGACCTGCCGAAGGGCTATCAGATCAGCCAGTACGAGAAGCCGGTGGTCGAGAAGGGCAAGATGCAGATCCTGCTCGAGGACGGCACCATCAAAGTCGTCGGCATCACGCGCGCGCACCTCGAAGAGGATGCGGGCAAGTCGCTGCACGAGGACTTTCACGGCGCCTCGGGCATCGACTTGAATCGCGCCGGCACGCCGTTGCTGGAAATCGTCTCCGAGCCGGACATGCGCTCGGCGAAGGAAGCGGTCGCGTACCTGAAGAAGATTCACACGCTGGTGCGCTACCTGGAGATCTGCGACGGCAACATGCAGGAAGGCTCGTTCCGCTGTGACGCCAACGTCTCGGTGCGCCCGATCGGCCAGGAGAAGTTCGGCACGCGTTGCGAGATCAAGAACCTGAACTCGTTCCGCTACATCGAGAAGGCGATCAATTACGAAGTCGCGCGCCAGATCGAAGAGATCGAGGCCGGCCGCAAGATCAAGCAGGAGACCCGCCTGTTCGATCCGGACAAGGGCGAGACGCGCTCGCTGCGCTCCAAGGAAGAGGCCAACGACTATCGTTACTTCCCGGATCCGGACTTGCTGCCGGTGGTGATCGAGCAGGACTTCATCGAGAGCGTGCGCACCACGCTGCCGGAGCTGCCGGATCAGAAAGCGGCTCGTTACATCGAGAAGTTCGGCCTGTCCGCGTATGACGCGGGTGTGCTCACTGCAAGCCGCGAGATGGGCGACTACTACGAGGGCGTCCTCGCCGCGTTGAAGTCGCAGAATCTCGAAGGCAACGAAAAGCTCGCCGCGAACTGGACGATGGGCGAGCTGTCGGCTGCGCTCAACAAGGACGGTGTCGAAGTTACCGAGTCGAAGATCGACGCGGCGCGCCTCGCAGGCCTGTTGGCGCGAATCGCCGATGAGACGATCTCCGGCAAGATCGCCAAGGAAGTGTTCGAGTCGATGTGGGCGGAAGGCAAAGATGCCGACGCCATCATCGAGGCGAAGGGCCTGAAGCAAATCACTGACACGGGCGCCATCGAAAAGACCATCGACGAGGTCATGGCGGCCAATCCCAAGCAGCTGGCCGACTATCGGTCGGGCAAGGACAAGCTGTTCGGATTCTTTGTCGGCCAGGTGATGAAGGTCACCGGCGGCAAGGCCAATCCGGCGCAGGTCAACGATTTACTGAAAAAGAAGCTGGCCGGATAAGGTCATTTGGAAACAAGCCGGGCTATTGAAAAAGAAACTGACGGGCTAATGTAACGGCGGATGAGTAACATCATCCGCCTTCCTGTCACCCCGGCCACTACACCTGTCATGCACGATCGCGATTGCCTGCACAGATTCCTGTTCGAGCACTATCCGATTCGCGGCCACATCGTCCATCTCGACGCATCGTGGCGCGCATTGCTCGAGCATCGCGAATATCCCCCCGTCATTCGCGACACGCTCGGTGAGGCGGTCGCGGCTTCGGTGCTGCTCGCGGCCACGTTGAAATTCGATGGCATGCTGAGTTTGCAGCTCAAGGGGCAGGGGCCGATGCACCTGATGCTGGCGCAGTGCTCGGATGCGTTGGGCGTGAGGGCGGTCGCTCGTTACAAGGATGCAGACTTTCGGCCGGACCTCGCGTCGTTGTCGGGCGAAGGCAGCTTGACAGTTACGGTCGAGAACGAGGATTTGTCCCAGCGCTATCAAGGCATCGTGCCGTTGAATGGCGAGCGGCTGTCGGATTGCTTGCGCAATTACTTCGAAACGTCCGAGCAGCTGCCGACGCGGTTGTGGCTGCACGCGGATGAGCACGGCGCGTCGGGGTTGTTGTTGCAGAGGCTGTCGGATGACTCTGTGAAATCACGCACTGTCGGCTCGCGCGCGCATGAAATGAATCGGGCGGAGATCGAGGATGCGTGGAACCGGGTGCAGTTGCTCGGTGACACGTTGAAGCCCGAAGAGCTGCAGACGCTGAGCGATCGAAACATTCTGCGTCGCTTGTTCGCGGAAGACGATGTGCGCTTGTTCGAATCGGCGCCGGTCTTCTTCAAGTGCCGCTGCTCTCGCGAACGTGTTGTCGGCATGCTCAAGGCGCTCGGCGCGCAAGAAGTGCGCTCGGTGTTGGCCGAGCAGGGCCACGTCGAAGTGCGCTGTGATTTCTGCAATCGGGCGTATCGATTCGATTCGGTCGATGTGGAGCAGTTGTTCGCCCACGCAGCGACGCCGACGACTGACGCGCCGGAGCGAAGGCACTGACGCCGTCTCGTGAAAGCCGTCCTCTTCGAAACATTCGGTGGCGCGCTCAACTGCGTTGACGTTCGCGATCCCGCTCCGGCGGCGGGCGGCGTGGTTATCAAAGTCGAGGCATCCGGGATCTGTCGTAGCGACTGGCACGGCTGGATCGGGCACGACGCGGACATCCGACTTCCTCACATACCTGGCCATGAACTAGCCGGCGTCGTCGCCGCAGCCGGCGCGGATGTCACGCGCTTCAAAGTGGGCGATCGAGTCACCGTCCCGTTCGTGAGTGGCTGTGGTCGCTGTGAACAATGCGCGAAAGGCCAGCAGCAAATCTGCGCTGTGCAATTTCAGCCAGGCTTCACAGCTTGGGGCTCGTTCGCGGAGTTCGTGGCGATCGACTACGCGGACATCAATCTCGTCAAACTTCCCGACTCCATCGGCTTCGTGACCGCGGCCAGCCTGGGCTGCCGGTTCGCGACGTCATTCCGGGCCATTGTCGATCAGGCGCGGGTGCAGCCGGGGGAGTGGGTGGCGATTCACGGCTGCGGAGGAGTGGGGCTGTCCGCCATCATGATCGCGAATGCCATGGGCGCGCGGGTGATCGCGGTCGATATCGATCAAACGAAACTCGACTTCGCCAAACGCCTCGGTGCTGAGGTGGGCGTGCTCGCAAATGCCGACGTCAAAGCCGAAATCCTCGAGCACACCCGCGGCGGCGCGCACGTCTCGATGGATGCGCTCGGCAACCGCGTCACCTGCTACAACTCGATCGCGTGCCTGCGGCCGCAAGGCCGCCACGTCCAAGTCGGGCTGATGCTCGGGGCGCATGCGGACCCACCGGTGCCGATGGGACTGGTGATCGCCAAGGAATTGCAGGTGATGGGCAGCCACGGCATGCAGGCCCATCGCTACGGCGCCATGCTCGACCTCATACTCACCGGCCGCGTGCAGCCACAGCTCCTCGTCGAAAAGACCATCCCCCTGGCCGCGGCGCCCGCCGTGCTCGCCGCTATGGACTCTTTTCGCGGCACTGGCATCACAGTGATCAACGACTTCACGCACTGACCGTCCGAAGTTAGACCATTGTTTAGTAAGGAATTAGCCCTCAAGGGCTCGTGAGCTGCCTCACGGATCGTGCCGCTAGCAGTGACAGCGCCCCTGAGCCTCACGTATAGTGTCGCCCGTCCATATAAAGATATCTTTATATCCTTAAGTCACTGACATCGGAATGCCGAGCTTTCTAGCCGCCGTCTCCGCGCTACGAGCTACTGCCGAGCCCACTCGGTTGCGGCTGCTTGCGCTATTGGCGCGGGCGGAGCTGACGGTGGGTGAGATCTGCGAGGTGATCGGGCAGAGCCAGCCGCGCGTCTCCCGGCACTTGAAGCTGCTCTGCGACGCTGGATTGCTGGATCGATTTCGTGAGCAGCTGTGGGTGTACTACCGCGCTCCGGCCTCGGGTGAGGCGCGAGACACCGTCTGGCAGCTGCTCGCATTGGTCGATGAACAAGATGACGTTCTCCGCCGCGACCGCCGCCGTATGGAGGAGGTCATCGCCGAGCGGGGTCGCCTCGCGGCGGATCATCTCGCTGAGGGAGAGTCGCTCGAGAAGGCGTCTGATGTGGTAGATGCCACCGTTCTCGAGGAACTGGCGAGCGAGCCGATCGGCGCGCTGCTCGATGTGGGTACGGGCTCGGGCCACATGCTCCAGCTCCTCGGCGCGAAAGCAACGCGTGCGGTCGGCGTAGATATCTCAAGTGAAGCGCTGCGCCTCGCAAGAACCAAAGTACACGGCGCGGGGCTGAGCCACTGCGAGCTGCAGCGAGGCGACATGTATGACCTGCCATTCGCTGCGCCGCTGTTCGATACCGTCGTCGCCGAGCGAGTGCTGGCAGGTGCGGATCGACCGCTCGTGGCGCTTGCTGAAATCACACGAACGCTCAAGCACGGCGGTCGCGCCGTAATCATCGAAGACTTCGACTCGCTGAGCTCAGCGTTTTCCGCCAATCCCATCTCCACTCTGCGCGACTGGTTTGCCAAGGCAGGGTTGGAAGTTTCCCGCGTACGCCCCGTCGACACCGAAGCAGGGCATCTGCTGGTGGCAATCGGCCGGCGCGTGGCGCGCAGCACGGCGGCGGCATGAGGCCGCGCCTCCTTATCGAAAGGAACTGAGGAAAGAAACATGTCAGTCGAGAAGCTCAAGGACCAGATCGGCAACAGCCTGAGCAAACTGCGCGGCCGTCCCACGGTGTCGTTCGAGTTCTTTCCGCCTAAGGATGAGGCGATGGAAAAGACGCTGTGGGAGTCAGTCGAACGGCTGGCTCCGTTGCAGCCTCGGTTCGTGTCCGTGACCTACGGCGCCGACGGCTCGACGCGCGCACGCACACACAACATCGTTACCAAGATCCAGAAGAACACGTCGCTGACGGCCGCTCCGCATCTGACCTGCATCGGCGCGCCCCGCGAAGAAATTCTGGATATCGCGCGTGACTACTGGGCCAACGGCATTCGTCACATCGTGGCGTTGCGCGGCGATCCGCCGCAGGGCACGACGAAGTACGTCCCGCATCCGGAAGGGTTCGCATACGCCGTCGACCTGGTGAAAGGCTTGAAGTCGGTTGCCAATTTCGAGATCTCGGTCGCGACCTATCCCGAGCCGCATCCCGAGTCGCCGAGCGCGGCGTTCGAGCTGACGAATCTCAAGTCGAAAATCGACGCCGGTGCGGATCGCGCGATCACGCAGTTCTTCTTCGATACCGGATTGTTTCTGAAGTTTCGAGACCAGTGTGCGGCTGCGGGCATCAAAGCCAGCATCGTGCCGGGCATTCTTCCCATCACGCGCTTCCCGCAGATGTTGCGCATGGCGCAGCGCTGTGGCGCGAGCGTGCCTGATTGGCTGAGTCATCGTTTCGACGGTCTCGATGACGATGCAGATACGCGTCGCCTGATCGCCGCGGCGGTCGCGATCGAGCAAGTGCAGGAACTGCAGAAGCACGGCGTCGAAGAGTTCCATTTCTACACCTTGAACCGGGCCGAGATGAGCTATGCCATTTGTCATGCGCTCGGCGTGCGGCCGGTGTTGGCGCAGGCGGCTGCGGGTTGAGCGAAGGGAATACAGATATGAATCGCATTGAACGAATTGCCACCCTGCGGCGCCTGTTGACCGAGCGCATCGTGATGCTCGACGGCGGCATGGGCACCATGATTCAGGGCTACAAGCTCACCGAGGCGGATTATCGCGGCGAACGGTTCAAGGACTGGCCGTGCGATTTGAAAGGCAACAGCGACGTCCTGGTGCTGACGCGGCCGGAGATCATCAAGGCCATTCACACCAAATATATGGAATCGGGCGCGGACATCGTCGAGACCAACACGTTCACGGCGAACTATTCCTCGCAGGCCGATTACCAGATGGAACACCTGGTGCGCGAGATCAATCTGGCCGGCGCCAAAGTGGCGCGCGAAGCGGCGGATGAATATTTCGCCAAGACCGGTGAGGTGAAGTTCGTCGCCGGCGCGTTGGGGCCGACGAACCGCACCGCCTCGCTCTCGCCGAACGTCAATGACCCGGCGTTCCGGAATATCGACTTCGACCAGCTGTCGGACACTTACCTGATCGGCGCGCGTGCGTTGATCGAAGCTGGCGTCGACATCCTGCTGATCGAGACCATCTTCGACACGCTCAACGCGAAGGCCGCGATCTACGCCGCGCGCCAGGCGATCGATGAGGCGGGGATCGACATTCCCATCATCATTTCCGGCACGATCACCGACGCGTCGGGCCGCACGCTGTCCGGTCAGACGACCGAAGCGTTCTGGAACTCCGTGAGCCATGCAAAACCGCTCGCTGTCGGCCTGAACTGTGCGCTCGGCGCGAAGCAGCTGCGTCCGTACATCGAAGAGATGTCTCGCATTGCCGATTGTTACGTCAGTGCGTACCCGAACGCCGGCTTGCCGAATGCTTTCGGTGAGTACGACGAGCACGCGTGCGAGACGGCCGAACTCGTCAAGGAGTTCGCAACCAGCGGCTTCGTGAACATCGTCGGCGGCTGCTGTGGCACGACGCCCGATCACATCAAGCACATTCGCGAAGCGGTGGAGGGCGTCAAGCCGCGCAAGCCACCCGTGCTGGAGAAACGCGCTCGCTTGTCCGGTCTCGAGCCGTTGAACATCGGGCCTGACAGCTTGTTCGTGAATGTCGGTGAGCGCACCAACGTCACGGGCTCGGCGAAGTTCCGCAAGCTCATCGAAGCGGACGATTACAACGCCGCGCTCGATATCGCCCGTCAGCAGGTGGCGAGCGGCGCGCAGGTCATCGACATCAACATGGACGAAGGCATGCTGGACTCGGAAGCCGCGATGGTGCGCTTCCTGAATCTCATCGCGTCCGAGCCGGACATTTCGCGCGTGCCCATCATGATCGACTCGTCCAAGTGGTCGGTGATCGAGGCGGGTCTGAAGCGCATTCAAGGCAAGGGCATCGTCAACTCCATCAGCTTGAAGGAAGGCGAGGCGGCGTTCATCGAGCACGCGAAGAAAGTGCGTGCGTATGGTGCCGCTGTGGTCGTGATGGCGTTCGACGAGACCGGCCAGGCCGACACGGTCAAGCGCAAGGTCGAGATCTGCCAGCGCTCGTACAAGGTGCTGACAGAGAAAGTCGGTTTCCCGCCCGAAGACATCATCTTCGATCCGAACATCTTCGCGGTGGCAACCGGCATCGAGGAGCACAACAACTACTCGGTCGACTTCATCGAAGCCACCGCCGAGATCAGAAAGACCTGTCCGCACGCTCATATCAGCGGCGGCGTGAGCAACGTTTCCTTCTCGTTCCGCGGCAACGACCCGGTGCGCGAGGCGATGCACTCGGTGTTCCTGTATCACGCTATCAAGAACGGCATGACGATGGGCATCGTCAATGCCGGTCAGCTGGCCATCTACGAGGACATCAATCCCGAGCTGCGCGAGCGCGTCGAAGACGTGATTTTGAATCGCCGGTCGGACGCAACCGAGCGCCTGCTGGAAATCGCTGCGCGCTTCAAGGGCGAAGTCGGCGCGAAGAAGGCCGAAGATCTGGCGTGGCGTAATCTGCCGGTGGAAAAGCGACTGGAGCACGCGCTGGTCAAAGGCATCGACGAGTTCATCGTCGTCGATACGGAGGAGGCGCGGCAGAAGGCAGAGCGGCCGCTGCACGTCATCGAAGGCCCGCTGATGGACGGCATGAACGTCGTCGGCGACCTGTTCGGCAGCGGCAAGATGTTCCTGCCGCAGGTCGTGAAGTCGGCGCGCGTCATGAAGAAGGCAGTCGCGCACCTGATTCCGTTCATCGAGGAAGAGAAGGCCAAGTCGGGGGCCGTCTCCAAGACCAACGGCAAGATCATTCTCGCGACGGTGAAGGGCGACGTGCACGACATCGGCAAGAACATCGTCGGCGTCGTGCTCCAGTGCAACAACTTCGAGGTCATCGATCTGGGCGTGATGGTTCCGGCCGAGCGCATCCTCGAGACGGCTCGCCGCGAGAACGCGGACATGATCGGTCTGTCGGGCTTGATCACGCCGTCGCTGGACGAGATGGTCCACGTGGCGCGCGAGATGCAGCGTCAAGGCTTCGAGCAGCCGCTGCTGATCGGCGGTGCGACCACGTCGCCGGCGCACACGTCGGTGAAGATCGATCCCCAGTACAAAGGACCGGTCGTGTACGTGAAGGACGCGTCGCGCTCGGTCGGCGTCTGTCAGCAGTTGGTCACGGCGGCGTTGCGTCGTGACTTCGTGGAGAAGACGAAGGCCGAGCATGCGGTTCGACGCGAGCAGCACGCCGGCAAAAAGATCAAAGCGCCGCAGCTGACGATTGCGCAAGCGCGAGCGAACAAATTCAACGGCGGTTGGGACTCGTATGCGCCGCCGGTGCCGAAGTTCCTCGGCATCCGTACGTTCGATGACTTCTCGCTCGAAGACCTGACCCGTTACATCGACTGGATGCCGTTCTTCAATGCGTGGGAATTCGGCGGCAAGTTCCCGGACATTCTCACGGATCCCGTGGTCGGCGAGCAGGTCAGCAATCTGTACGCCGATGCCCGCCGTATGTTGAAACAAATCGTGCGTGAGCGCTGGCTCACCGCGCGTGGCGTCATCGGCTTGTTCCCGGCGAACAGCGTCGACGATGACGACGTTGAGATCTACACGGACGAGTCGCGTACCCGCGTGCTCACGAAGCTGCACTTCCTGCGCCAGCAAAAGGGCAAGCCGGCGGGCCAGTCGCACGATGCGCTGTCGGATTACATCGCGCCGAAGTCCTCTGGCCGCTGCGACTACATCGGAGCGTTCGCGGTGACTGGCGGCATCGGCATCGAGCCGCACCTGGAGCGTTTCGCCAAGGCGCACGACGACTATTCGAGCATCATGCTCAAGGCGCTGGCGGACCGCTTCGCCGAAGCGTTCGCCGAACGCATGCACGAGCGTGTACGCCGCGAATTCTGGGGGTATGCGCCCGAGGAGCGCTTCACCAACGATCAGCTGATCAAGGAAGAGTATCGCGGCATTCGGCCGGCGCCGGGCTATCCGGCCTGCCCGGATCACACCGAGAAGGCGACGCTGTGGAAGCTGCTGGATCCGGAAGCGAACGCGGGCATGAAGCTCACCGAGTCGTTCGCGATGTACCCGACCGCGGCCGTGAGCGGCTGGTACCTGTCGCACCCCGGCTCGCATTACTTTGCGGTCGGCAAGATCGATTTCGATCAGGTGCAGAACTACGCGGCGCGCAAGAAGATCTCGCTGGAGGAAGCGCAGCGCTGGCTATCGCCGAACCTGGGCTACGACCCGGATTCGGACGCCAACGCGGCCTGAGCGCGGACGTCATCCAGTTATAACCTCGCCGCCGCCCGGGCAATCCGGGCGGCGGAACCGGCGAGGGGCGGCCTTTTGCCGCAAAAATCAGCCATTGGGTCGCGTCCCACCGCGGCGCATGGTGCATCAAGTCTGCAGAGCAGTGCTGTGCGGCAAAGCGGCAGGTACAATGCCGGTCCGTTTCAACGCTGGCTCGAGCTATTTCTATGACAAATGCATCGAAGGTGTATCCGAGCGCCCGCGCGGCTCTCGAGGGGGTGGTGCGCGACGGGCTCACCGTCATGTCCGGCGGCTTCGGCCTGTGCGGCATTCCGGAGAACCTGATCCTGGCGTTGCGCGACTCGGGGGCGAAAGGGCTGACCGTCGTTTCCAACAACGCCGGCGTCGATGACTTCGGCTTGGGCATGCTGCTCAAGACGCGCCAGATCAAGAAAATGATTTCCTCCTACGTCGGCGAGAACAAGGAGTTCGAGCGGCAGTACCTCGCCGGCGAGCTGGAGCTGGAATTCAATCCGCAGGGCACGTTGGCGGAGCGCATTCGCGCCGGCGGCGCGGGCATCTTCGGTTTCTATACGCGCACGGGCGCGGGCACCCTGGTCGCCGAGGGCAAGGAGTCGCGCGTCGTCAACGGCGATACATACATTCTGGAAACGGGCCTGACCGCGGACCTGTCGATCGTGAAGGCGTGGAAGGGCGATACCGAAGGCAATCTCATCTATCGCAAGACCGCGCGTAATTTCAATCCAATGATGGCGACTGCGGGCCGCATCACGATTGCCGAAGTGGAAGAGTTGGTCGAGGCGGGCACGCTGGATCCCGATCAGATCCACACGCCGGGCATTTTCGTGCAGCGAATCGTCAAGGGCACGGACTACGTCAAGCGCATCGAGCAGCGCACGGTGCGCAAGCGCACTGCCGCCTGACGCTCGGCCTCCCACTCAACAGAATTCATAGGTTACTCATATGCCCTGGACTCGCGATCAAATGGCTGCCCGCGCGGCCCGTGAACTGAAAGACGGTTTCTATGTGAATCTCGGCATCGGCATTCCGACGCTGGTGGCCAACTACATTCCGCAGGGAATGAAAGTGGTGCTGCAGTCGGAGAACGGCATGCTCGGCATGGGGCCGTTCCCGTTCGAAGGCGAAGAGGATCCCGACCTGATCAACGCCGGCAAGCAGACCATCACCGAGCTGCCGATCTCCTCGTACTTCTCTTCGGCCGACAGCTTCGGAATGATCCGCGGCGGTCACATCGACCTGTCGATCCTCGGCGGCATGGAAGTGTCCGCGACTGGCGATCTCGCGAACTGGATGGTGCCCGGCAAGATGGTGAAGGGCATGGGCGGCGCGATGGATCTGGTGGCCGGCGTGAAGCGAGTCGTGGTCGTGATGGAACACACCTCCAAGGACGGCTCGCCGAAGTTCAAGCAGAAGTGCGATCTGCCGCTGACCGGCGCGGGCGTCGTCGACATGCTGATCACGGAGCTCGCGGTGTTCGCGCGCCCGGATCGCAAATCGCCGTTCAAGCTCGTGGAGCTGGCGCCGGGCGTCACGGCCGAGGAAGTGAAGGCGAAGACTGGCGCGCCGTATCAATCGTAAGATCCAAACAAAGGCCTTCCGCGTCGGAAGGCCTTTTCTTTTACGCCGTGGGCGCTCGATCGACCAGCGCGATCGCTGCGTCGATGGCGGGAACGAGCGCCACCGCATCCATCTGGCGACAGCGCTGTTTCAATGTTTCCAGCTCCGAAAGCGTTCGCGGCGTAATAATGTTTTCGCCCACGTCGGCCAAGAGGCGGGCACGCGCGCTCTGCAAACTCGTCGGCGCCAGAGGCTCGATCGCGGTGTACACGGCCAGATCGTTGGCGTAACGGCGTGCTGCTGGCCAGGCGCTTTGTTCGATGCTCACTTCCATCGCGTGATGGTAGAACTCGAAATAGCTGTGGCTCACACAGCCTGAGGCCAGCAATGCTTCTCCTTCCGCCAGCGCCGCCGCACGTCGCGCCGGATCTGGCGTCAGTCTCGCCAGAATTCCGAGCAGCGAAGCCCCGCAGTAAGACATGCCCATTTCGCGGCTGAGCTGCAAACCTTCCTCGACCAGCCGTAATCCTTCATCGCGAACTTCCGGCTGCGTCATGCAGCTGGCAAGAATTCCCAGACACTCGGCATGAAAGCGGCGTGCGCCCAGTTGTTTCGCTAGCTGCAGCGCCTGCGCCGCCAGCTTGCTGCGCTCCTCATTCTTACCCTGCAGGATCAAACCGGCGGTGAGGCACACCACCGAGATGAGCTCGCTGCGCAGGTCTCCGACGCGGCGCGCGATCTCCAGGCATTCCTGCAGACTCCCGCGACCCGCGGCGACTTCGCCGCAATACACCTGTGTGATGCCGACCATCGGAAGGTTCGCGAGCAACACGCCGATCAAGCCGTGCTCACGGGCTTCCTTTACACATTGCACGAAATGTTTGCGTGCCGTCAGCAAGCTGCCGCGCTGGTAATAGGCATCGCCGAGCCCACCCAAGGCGCGCGCGAGCTCGAGCGGGGAGTTGGCTTGTTGCGCATACTCATACGCCTGCTGATGGGCGTGCAAACAATCGTCGAAGCGTCCGAGCGGAAAACAAAGATTGCCGTGGAGCGTGCTCATGCGGGCGCGAGTCTGCGCATCCGCCGTTTCGGCGAACAGACTCTGCGCTCGTTCCAGTGCATCGAGCGCCTCTTCATGACGATCCATCACGCGCAGGGCCGAAGCGATACCCAACCAGGCGGTGCCGTGACCAGTCTGATCGATCGAGAAATCCAATGCTTCGCGATACGCCGCCAGTGCGTCGTGAGTGCGCCCCAGGTGTAACAGCAACTCGCCGAGCAGCACGCTGGTGCGATGAAGCATCATTGGCTCACGCGCGACGGCGCTCGCCTTGTTGGCCAGGTTGAGCGCGCTTTCGTAACGAAGGGCCGTGCGCTCGGCTTCGGCCGCTTTGATATAAGCCTCGGCCGCGCCATCGTCGTCGGCGGCGGCCAGGTGCTCGGCGTGCAACGAAAGATCGCGCGTCGCATACCAATCCGCCGCTACACGGTGCAATGCGCGTCGCTGCGACTTCAACGTCGACTCATAGATGGCATCACGAAACAGCGCGTGTGCGAACTCCACCTCGACGCCGTCGCTGCGAACCAAGGTAGTGGCGATGAGTTTTTCGGGCTCGTAGCTGTCGTCTTCGAGCATGCGACGGACGGTCGCCAGCTCGGTGCGCTGACCCAGCACTGCAGCGGCTTCCAAAGCCCGATGATCTAGCTCCGACAAACTGTCGGCGCGTGACAGCACCAACGAGCGCACCGACCCGGGCAGCGTGTGTTGCCCGGCGCTGGCCGAGCGCAGCAGCTGATCCAGAAACAATGGATAGCCTTCGGCGCGCACGATGCATTCCTGAATCGTTTCGCTCGACAGCTCCGGGTAATGCGCCGCCAGCTCCTGCGCTTCGTCTTCGGCCAGCGGGGCGAGGTCGACAGTCGTCACCGGGCAGCCGCGTGCTCGGGCGCGCCAGCTTGCGCTGATCGGATCGCCTTCGGGACGCGTCGTCATGATGAACAGGATCTGGCAATTGGCGACCACCGCCGCAATCTCGCCGAGCCGCGCCAGTTCATCGGTGTCGGCCCAATGCACGTCTTCAACGATCAGCAGTTGCGGCGAGCGCTGGGCGGCCGCTTCGATGATTTGCGCGAGCGCGAGGGTCCGGCCACGCTGACGAGTGGCGACTTCCATCGCTTTTTCCAGCGCCGCCAGTTCCGGCTCCAGTGGCGCATCGATCAGATCGCTGAGGAAGATGATTTGATGGATGCTGCCGCCTGTCAGCGCCGCCATTCGTTGCACGGCCGCTTTGCGCTCGGCGGCGGGCGCGTCGGGCCGAATGCCGAGCAGACTCAGCGCCAGTGTCGTGATCGGACGCCGGCCAGGGGACTGACCGAAGTCGAAAATCTGTGCCGAGTGAACGCCGACGCCGCGTTCGATGGCAGCATCACGGACCGCAGCGACCAGTCGCGTCTTGCCGATGCCCGCTTCGCCCCGCACGACGATGGCGCGTCCGTGGCGGCTAGACATACATCGATCGAGCGAGGCAAGAATCATTGCCAGCTCAGGACGGCGACCGACGAATGGCTGGGCCGTCGCGGCGCCATCGACGCCGATGGCATTCAGCGACCAGGCACTCACAGGTTCGGAATGCGCCTGCAGCGCCGCGCCGACGCGCTGAGTACTGACGCGCTCACCCAGCGACTGGCGGATCTCTTCCGAGATCAAGACCTCGCCGTCCTGCGCTTGAGCAGCCAGCGTGTGCGCTTCGTGCGTCGGACGCCCGCTCAGAGGAAACACTTCGCTGCCGCAGAGGATTTGTCCCTGCGCGATGCCGATGCGTAGCGCCAGTGCGCAAGCTACGGGCCAGGGCTTCGCAGTCACCATGTCTCGTAACATCAACGCGGCGCGAGCGGCCCGTTCGGCTTCGTTGCCATAGGAGTGCGGAATACCGAAGACGGCCATGACATTCGAGCCGACGCGCCGGTCGGTGAGCCCGCCGAATTCCTGTGCCGCGCTCTGCACGCGACATTGAAACTCGTTCGAGAGCAGGTGCGCTTCTTCGGGGTCGAGTCGGGCTTCGGTTTCCAACAAGCCTTCGAGTCGCGCAACGAAAATCGTCGCGTCGCGCAGGCTCGGTCGCAGCTCCTGGCGTGCGGCCGGTGCGGGGGTGGCATCGACCGACTCATCAATGAACGATTCGCCATCGGCCGGCTCGGCGACGGCCGCACGCCGCTTGCGCATCAACTCCCGATATAAGTTTTCAGTGGCCGCTTCGGGCGACACATCCAGCTCACGACGCAAGACATCGCGACACACACGGTATTGTCGTAAGGCTTCTGCATAGGAATTGCGCTTCGCTTGCAGTTCCATGATGCGACGGTGTGCAGGTTCGTTGAGCGGCTCCAGAGAGACGAGCTTGACGCATGCGGTCAATGCTCCGTCGTTGTCCTCGGCGGCCATGCACAGATCGGTAAGGCGCTGCAGGGCTTCGCTCATTTGTTTGCGCAAGACGCCGCGTTCGCTGCTCAGCCATTCATCGAAGGCGGTCGAGCGCGCGTCGAAGCCATCTAACAAATCGCCGCGGTAGTGATTGATCGCCTCCTGCAGCGAAGTGCGCGTGCCGGCGAGGAGAGAGTTGCGAAAGGCCACGATGTCACTTTGTAACAACCCGGCATCGACGCCCACGGATTCGGTGTCGGCGAGCAGTGCCGCCTGCGCGCCCGTCGGCAGAGCTTTTCTGAGGGCGGCGAGAGCCTGGCGCAGACTGGTGCGAGCCAGTTCTTCGTCGGCATCTTCCCAAAGCAGATTTGCGAGCCGGTCGCGGCTGTGAGATTCACCGGGACGCAAGGCCAGATAGGCGAGCAGGGCGCGCCCCTTGCGGGAGGCAATACGGACTTCGCCGCCGCTCGCGTCGCGGACATGAAACGAGCCCAAGACTTGTAGCGTCAGTTCACTCACGGGCAGACCCGGTCCGATGTTGTTGTTATCCAGCGCCAGGGTCGCCATTTTCACGCATTTTTCACGGCTGTCGAGACTTTCAGCTCACGCAGGGGGCCTACAAATATGTTCCACAACGTAGAGGAGGCCCCCATGTCGCTTCGAGATTCGCGCGGTTGCCCGGTTTCCACCCGCAGCACCGCACAGCTGGCGCAGTTCGAGCAGGCGCTGGAACTGTCGGTGAGCTACCGGCTCGACCCGTTGGCCACGATTCAGGCCGCGCTGGAGAGCGATCCGGACTTCGCCATGGGGCATTGTCTGCGCGCCGGGCTGATGATCATGGCGACCGACCGCATGGTGGCGCCACTGCTTACAGAGAGCATCGAAGCCATCGAATCGTTGGGTCGCCGGGCTAACGAACGTGAGCGGGCGCATGCTGCCGCGGCGCGAGCCTGGTTGCACGGCGATTTCGCCGGCTCGGTGCGCCGTTACGGCGAGATCCTGTTGGAATATCCACGGGACCTGCTGGCGCTGCAGGTTGCCCACGTCGGTGATTTCTTCAACGGTTCCAGCACCATGCTGCGCGATCGCGTGGCCCAGGTGTTGCCCGAATGGGACACCAGCGCGCCGGGCTACAACTATGTCCTCGGAATGTATGCGTTCGGCCTGGAGGAGACGGGGTTGTACTCTCGCGCCGAAGACGTCGGCCGTCGCGCCCTCGAGATCAATCCGATCGACGCCTGGGGTGTGCACGCCGTGACCCACGTGATGGAGATGCAAGGCCGCATCCGCGAGGGCATCGATTTCCTCACATCGCGTGAGCGGGACTGGGCCGACGACAACGGCCTGGCGTTCCACAACTGGTGGCACCTTGGGTTGTTTCATCTGGACGCGGGCAATGTCGCTCAGGTGTTGGATCTTTATGACCGCCGGATCCGGCCAGCGCCCTCGCAGGTGCCGCTGGAAATGCTCGACGCGTCGGCGATGCTCTGGCGTCTGCAGTTGCGCGGCATCGATGTAGGCGATCGCTGGCGTACGCTGGCCAGTTGCTGGGAGCCGTTCGTCGATCACGCCTACTACGCATTCAACGATGCGCACGCGGTGATGGCGTTCGTTGGCGCGCAGCGAATGGACCTGGCGCGGCGGACCATCGCCGCGATGGAGCAGAAGTGCAGCGGCGCGGATACCAACGCCATGATGACGCGCGATGTGGGGCTGCCACTGGCGCAGGCGCTGGTTTCGTTTGCCGAGGGCAACTATTCCGAGGTGGTGCGTCAGCTGCAACCGATTCGAACCATTGCGAGCCGTTTCGGTGGCAGTAATGCACAGCGCGATCTGATTCATCTCACCTTGGTGGAATCGGCGCTGCGTTCGGATCAGATCCGGCTCGCGCGTGCGCTGATTGCAGAGCGCACTCAATTGAAGCCGTCGAGCCCATCCAACTGGCAGCTCACTGCGCGTGTCATGGAGCTGGGCGGTGACATGGGCGCCGCAGCCCGGGCGATGGAGAGTGCGGAAACGCGCCGCAAGGCGCAGTTCATGCCGCAGCGGACGATGGCGCTGTCGGGCTGAAGTTTGGTTGAGGGTCCGTGCTCGGGGCTCGCGTCAGTTCCCCCTCTGATGGCTGAGCCTCGAGCGCGGCGTTTGTTTCAGGCCTGATGCGGTCGCGCCAGATATTCCTGCGACTGCATCTCGATCAGCCGGCTCCGCGTGCGCTCGAACTCAAATTTCAGCTTTGCGCCGTGATACAGATCCGTCACCGGCTTGTCGGCTGAAATGATCAATTTCACCGCACGGTCATAGAACTCGTCGACCATCGTGATGAAACGACGCGTCTGGTTCTCGGATTCCACGCCGAGCGACGGGATGTCGCTGATGAACACCGTGTGATAGCAGCGGGCGATTTCGATGTAGTCCGCCTGGCCGCGCGGGCCGTCGCACAGTTCCTTGAACGTGAACCAGATGACATCGCCGGCGTGGCGCTTCGCGTGCAAGCGGCGATGATTCAAAGTGAGCGTCGCATCGACGGCGCCAGGCTCGCCAGCCATCGCTTCAAACAGCTTCACCAGCGCGGGCGGGGTGCTCGCGTCGTGCGAATCGAACCAGGTCGTCGCCTTTTCCAGCAGGCGCAGCCGATAGTCCGTTTTGCTGTCGACGTGGATGACCTGCGTGTTCTCTTTCAATAGTTTGATCGCCGGCAGAAAGCGCGCGCGCTGCAGACCTTCTTTGTAGAGATCGTCGGGCGGCACGTTCGAGGTTGCCACCAGAGTGACGCCACGATCGAACAAGGCACGGAACAGGGTCCCCAGCAGCATCGCATCCGCGATGTCGGAGACGAAGAACTCGTCGAAGCAGATGATGCGGGTCTTTCTCGCGATCTTGTCCGCGATCAGCTCCAGCGGGTCGGCGCGCTCCTGATGTTTCTTCAGCTCGTCGTGTACCGACTGCATGAAACGATGGAAATGGCTGCGCTGGCGGTCCTTGAACGGCAGGGATTGATAGAACAGATCCATCAGCCAGGTCTTGCCCCGGCCCACGCCGCCCCAGATGTAGAGGCCTTTGTGCAGCTGATGTTCCTTGCGCGAGGACAACAAGCCCTTGAGCAGGCCGCCCCTCACTATTGATCGGGGCTGCGGCGCCAGCAGGCGCTGACGCAAGTCGTCCAGGTGCGCGACGACGCGCTCCTGCACGGGATCGCGCTGATACCCGAGGCGGGCGCATTCGATTTCGTAGAGGGCGGCGACGGTGGTCGCGGGCGTAGGGTGGTCGGGCACTGCTCGAGCTTTTTGAATCGTCCTGTTCGGCGCCAATAGTACCGGAGCGGGGCTTTCGGTTCAGTCCTTCAGTTCCGGCCGGCGCTTGAAGAAGTCCAGCGATTCAGGATTGGCCAGGGCAGCGAGGTTTTTGGGCATGCGGCCGTGGACCACGTCGCGGATCGCCAGCTCCACCAGCTTGCCGTTGAGCGTTCGGGGCAGGTCCGGCGCCTGGATGATCTTGGACGGCACGTGGCGCGGCGAGGTGTTGTCGCGAATGGTCCGGCAGATCTTGTCGCGCAGGGATTCATCGAGGGTCAAGCCGTCGCGGAGCCGGACGAACAGCAGGATGCGCACATCGCCCCGATATTCCTGAGCGATCGCGACCGACTCCACCACCTCCTCGATCTGCTCCAGCTGGCGATACAGCTCGGCCGTGCCGATGCGCACGCCGCTGGGATTCAGCACGGCATCGGAACGGCCGTGCACGATCAGGCTGCCTCGCGAGGTGACGGTCGCCAGGTCGCCGTGCCACCAGACGTTCGGATAGCGCGAAAAATACGTGGTCACGAAACGATCGGTCTGCGTGTCGCCCCAGAAGCCGACGGGCACGGACGGGAACGGGCGGGTGCACACCAATTCGCCTTGCTGGCCGATCAGCGGCTTGCCCGCCTCGTCGAACACCTGGACGTTCATGCCCAAACCGAGTGCCTGAATCTCGCCTTCGTACACCGGTAGCACCGGGCAGGCAGCGCCGAAGCACGCCATGAGGTCGGTGCCGCCGGAAATGGATGAAAGCTGCACGTCGGGGTGCACGTCCCGATAGACGTATCGATAACCCGCCGGGCCGAGCGGCGCGCCGGTCGATATCACGGTCCGTAGCGCGCTCAGATCGAACTCCTCGCGCGGTCGCAGGCCCTGCTGCTCGCAGGTGGTCAGGAATCTCGGGCCGGTGCCAAATATCGTGACGCGCTCCTCGGCCGCCAGGCGCCACAGGATTTTCGGATCCGGCTGCAACGGCGCGCCATCGAACAGCACTATCGTCGCGCCCGTTGCGAGGGCGCTCGCCAGCGCATTCCACATCACCCAGCCGCAGGTCGTGAAATAGAAATAACGATCCCCGGCGCCCATGTCCAAGTGCAGAATGTTTTCTTTCATCTGCTGGAGCAGGGCGCCGCCGGCGCTGTGCACGATGCACTTGGGCGCGCCGGTCGTGCCGGAGGAATACAGAATGAACGCCGGCTGCTCAAACGGCAGCTGCGTGAAGGAGAGCTTCGCGCCGGCCTTGCCGAACAGCTTGAACAGGACGCCGTGCGGTACCTGATCGGCCTTCGCGTCCGCGTTCAGGTAAGGCACGAGCACGACCCGCTCGATGCTGGAGATCTGCTTGCACACGGCGGCGATGGTCGGCAGACAATCGATGCGTTTGCCCGCGTACTGATAACCGTCAGTGGCAAACAGAACGCGTGGCTTGATCTGTCCAAACCGATCCACGACTGCGCTCGCGCCGAAATCCGGCGAGCATGACGACCAGATCGCGCCCAGGCTGGTGGCAGCCAGCATCGCGATGATGGTTTCGGGAATGTTTGGCAGGTAGCCGGCGATGCGATCGCCCAGCTTCACACCGGCGGCTCGCAAGCCGGCCGCAACGCGGGCGACCTCATTGCGCAACTCACGTCGCGTCAGCTCGCGACGCTCGCCGCTTTCGTTGCGGAAGATGATGGCAATCGAATCGTCGCCGATCGGGATCAGGTTCTCGGCGTAGTTCAGCAGCGCGCCGACGAACCACTGGGTGCCCGGCATGCGAGTGCCGTCGACGATGGTCTGCTGGGCGGACTGCGAGCAGCGGATCTCGCAGAAATCCCACACCGCGTTCCAGAAGTGCTCGGGAAACTCCACCGACCAGTGGTGCAGCGACGCGTAATCGTGCACGGGCGCTTTGTAGCGCTCGTGCACGTAATGTGAGAAGCGGGTGAGCGCGGCTTTGCCAATGCGCTCGGGGGAGGGAGTCCAGATCGGTTTCGCGGCGGGTTCCATGTCAGTCACCCGCCGCGAACGTTGGACTACATATTCTGATAGTTCGGGCCGGAACCACCCTCGGGCGTGGTCCAGTTGATGATCTCGTACGGGTCCTTGATGTCGCAGGCCTTGCAGTGCACGCAGTTCGCCGCGTTGATCTGCAGGCGCCGGCCGCCCTGGCCGTCATCGACCATTTCATACACGCCGGCCGGGCAGAAGTTCTGGCAAGGGTTTCCATATTCCTTGGTACAGCGAGTGACGCAGATCGACGTGTCCAGCACCTTCAGGTGCGCCGGTTGCGCTTCGTCGTGCACGTTGCCGGCGAAGAACACCGACGCCAGACGGTCGCGCGGTGGCAGTGTGCGATCGCCCCAGCCGCGATCCGGTGACGCATAGTCGCTCAGCTTCTCCAGTGACGACCAGTCTGCGGTATTGCGCAGCGTCCACGGCACCTTGCCCTTCAGCAGCGATTCGATACCGGCATTGACCATCGCAAAGTACAGCCCGCGCTTGAACGCCGGCTTGAAGTTGCGCACCGAGTGCAATTCGCGGTGTCCAGCGGAGTTCCGCCAGCGGGCGTCGAACCCCGTGGTCTTGCCTTGCTCGGCCAGGTGTTCAGCCGCCAGCGCGCCGGAACGGATCGCCTGGTGAATGCCCTTGATCTTGAAGACATTGAGCGTGCCGCCCGCATCGCCGATCAGCATGGCGCCCGGCATATCGAGGCGCGGCAGGGATTGATAGCCGCCCGCCGCAATCGTGCGTGCGCCCGCGGCGAGGATCTCGCCGCCTTCGAGCAGCGGCTTGATACGCGGATGATTCTTGAACTGCTGGAACGCCTCGAACGGCTTCAGTCGCGGATCTTTGTAGTTCAAGCCCACCACGTAGCCGACGTACACGCGATCGTTGTCGAGGTGATACAGGAAGCTGCCGCCATACGTTGCCGTGTCGAGCGGCCAGCCGAATGCGTGCTCGATGCGTCCCGGCTTCACGCGGCCCGGCGGCAATTGCCACAGTTCCTTGAAGCCCAAGCCGAACGTCGGCGGATCGACGCCGTCGCGCAAGTTGTATTTGGCGATGAGTTGTTTGGACATCGAGCCGCGCGAGCCTTCGGCCAGCACGGTCGTGCCGGCGTGAATTTCCACGCCGGGCGTGTAGTTCGGGCCGGGCTCGCCGTTCTTCTCGATGCCCATGTCGCCGATGCGCACGCCTTTGACTGCGCCGTTCTCGTCGAACACCGCTTCTGCGGCCGCAAAGCCCGGGAAGATATCGACGCCGAGCGCCTCGGCCTGCGCAGCCATCCAGGGCGTCAGCTGGCCGAGCGAGATGATGAAATTGCCATGATTGTTCATGGGCGAGAGATTCACCGCCCAGTTCGGCAGCTTGAACGAGCCGGTGCGCGTCATCAGCCGCACGTCATCCTCGGCCGCCGGCACTTTCATGCCGGTGTACTCGGTGCGCCAGTTCGGCAGCAGCGCTTCGAGCGGGCCGGATTCCAGCACTGCGCCCGACAGCGAGTGCGCGCCCACGGCCGAAGCCTTTTCCAGCACGCAGATGTTCAGATCGGGCTTGAGCTGTTTGAGCCGGATCGCGCAGGCCAGCCCCGCAGGGCCGGCGCCGACGATCACGACGTCATATTCCATTACTTCACGTTCGGTCATGGCTGAGTCTCGTGGGCTGTGTCCGCTCGCGTCTCGTCTTTGTTGAGCGTAACTTTTATTACTTCGGCGCCATGCGGATCGCACCGTCCAAACGGATGACCTCGCCGTTCAGCATCGAGTTCTCGCAGATGTGGGCGACCAGCGCGGCGTACTCTTCAGGACGGCCCAGGCGCGGCGGGAACGGCACTTGCTTGCCGAGCGAGTCCTGCGCTTCCTGCGGCAGCGACGCCATCATCGGCGTCTTGAAGATGCCCGGAGCGATGGTCATGACGCGAATGCCGGCGGTCGAAAGATCGCGCGCCATCGGCAGCGTCATGCCGACGACGCCGGCCTTGGACGCGGAGTAGGCGACCTGGCCGATCTGGCCGTCGAACGCAGCGACCGACGCGGTCATCACGATCACGCCGCGCTCGCCTTCTTCGTTCTGGGTGTTCGTGCCCATCTGCGCGGCGGCGGCCTTCGCGACCAGCAGCGTGCCGACCAGATTGATCTCGACCACCTTGCGGAAGAAGTCGCCGGGCATGGCGCCTTCCTTGTTGACGATACGACGGGGCCAGGCGACGCCCGCGCAATTCACGGCGAGATTCAAGCCGCCCATGTCGCTCTTGGCCTTGGCCACGGCGGCGTCTACGCCGGCTTCATTGGTGACATCCACGGTTGAAAAGAACGCGCTGCTGCCGAGCGCTTTCGCCGCGGCCTGGCCAGCGGCTTCGTTCACATCGAGCAATGTGACTTTGCCACCGGCAGCGATCAGTCGCTGCGCGACTGCGTGACCGAGGCCCGAGGCGCCGCCTGTGATGACGGCTCGCACTTCATTCAACTTCATGTGTACCCCTCTAACTCAAATCTTCGTATCGACTTGGTCTTACGACCATCGCATTCGTTGCGGTCAAGGTAGTCGACACGCCCGGTTTCGGTCCTGACGTCATAGTCTCTGGCCGCCATCGACTTCGATGACGCGGCCGGAAAAATAATCGTTCTCCGCGATGAAGATAGCGGCGTGGGCCATTTCGGCCGGTTCCGCCATGCGTCGCAGCGGCACGGCACTGACGGCGCGCTCGATCATCTCGGGCTTCATCGTGTCGAGAATTTCGGTGCGCGTAAAGCCCGGAGCGATCGCGCCGGTGCGGATGCCGTAGCGCGCGAGCTCCTTTGCCCACACTACCGTCATTGAAACTACGCCGGCCTTGGTGGCGGAGTAGTTCGACTGACCCATGTTGCCGACGCGGGAAATGCTCGAGGTGCTGATGATGACGCCGCCATTGCCCAGCGTGGCCATGCGTGCAGCGGCTTCGCGCGCGCCGAGAAATACGCCTGTGAGATTTACATCGACGACGGCACGCCATTGATCCATGGACATCTTGCCGACCACCTTGCCGTCCTGCACTTTGACCAGCAGCGCATCCTTGGTGATGCCGGCGTTGTTGATCATCACATCGAGGCGGCCGAAGTCGCTGACGATCCGATCGAGCGCGCTCTCGACGTCCTGCTCGCTCGTGACGTTACAAACATAAGTCCCGGCACGGACGCCAGCGGATTCGCACAGCGCCTTGGTCTGTGCGAGGTCCTCGGCATTGAGATCGATCAGCGCCAGATTCGCGCGCTTCTGAGCGAATGCCTGTGCCATCGCACGACCGATGCCGCGACCGCTGCCGGTGATGGCGACGAGCTTTCCGTCCAGCTGCATTGGCTTCCCCAGACTCGATCAAAGGGCTCGAATGTTACCCCGAATTTTGCGCTGCACAAAGAGGTAAACCACGATAAATCCAGGCCGGCGCACTTATTCCGCAGGCCAGTTTCATTACGACAACGGTGGCCATCAATCCTGGGGCACCCAGCCCGCCTTGCGGCGTTCTAAAAAGGCCGACAGACCTTCCTTGCCCTCGGGGCTGACGCGCAAGCGCGCCAGCAGACGCGCCGTTTCATCGCCGAGCACATCGCGATCGTGGAAGTGTGCGACGCGCTTCACCAGCTGTTTTGCCGCACGCACGGCCTGCGGGCCACCGCGCAGCAAATGATCGATCTGCTCGTTGACGAGTTGATCGAGCTGCTCGGGCGCTGCGGTGAAATGCAACAAGCCCAAGTCTTTGGCTTCTCCGGCGGTGAAGGGTGCTGCAGTGAGAAACAAACGTCGTGCCTGACGGCTGCCGATCGCCTCGACGACGTAAGGAGAGATCGCCGCAGGCACGATGCCCAGTCGCACTTCAGTCAACGCGAACTTGGCCGAGGCCGCGCCGATGGCGATGTCCGCGCAGGCCACGAGGCCGACGCCGCCACCAAACGTATTGCCATTGACGCGCGCGATGATGGGCAGCTCGAATTCGTCGAGCTTGCGCAGCAGCTTTGCCAGGACCTGCGCGTCGGCGACGTTCTGCTCTTCGGAAAAATTCAACATCGAGCGCATGTGGCCGATGTCTGCTCCGGCGCAGAAGCTCGCGCCTGCGCCCGTGAGCACGACGACGCGCGCCTTCGGATCGCTGCCGAGCCGGGTCAGCGCTGCAACCATTTCGCCCATGGTCGCGCCGTCGAGCGCGTTGTGTTTTTCCGGGCGGTTGAGGGTCAGCGTTGCGACGCCTCGGGAATCGATGCTGGTGGTGACGGTCGACATGGCATGAGATCTCGCGCCGTTAGTGGCGCGGAATAAATACGTTAGGGCAGAGGTCGCATGCAATGCCTGACTACATGCGACACATGCCTGGTCTTAGGCGGTGGCTTCGAAAATCTCGCGGCCGATCAGCATGCGACGGATCTCGCTGGTGCCGGCGCCGATTTCATACAGCTTCGCGTCGCGCAGCAGTCGGCCGGTGGAGTAATCGTTGATATAGCCGTTGCCGCCGAGCGCCTGAATCGCTTCCAGCGCCATCCAGGTCGCTTTCTCCGAGGCCTGCAGGATGCAGCCGGCCGCGTCGAAGCGCGTGACTTTGCCGCGATCGCAGGCGGCGGCGACGGAATAAACATACGCGCGGCAGGCGTTCATGGTCGTGTACATGTCGGCGACCTTGCCCTGCATGAGCTGGAACGTGCCGATGGCTCGTCCGAACTGACGACGCTCGTGCGTGTAGGGGATGACAACATCCATGCAAGCCCGCATGATGCCGAGCGGTCCGCCCGCCAGCACCACACGCTCATAGTCCAGACCGCTCATCAACACCTGCACGCCTTTCCCTTCCTGATGCAGCACGTTTTCGGCGGGCACTTCGCAATCCTGGAACACCAGCTCGCACGTGTCGGAGCCGCGCATGCCGAGCTTGTCGAGCTTCTGTGCGGTCGAGAAACCTTTCATGCCGCGTTCGATGATGAACGCCGTGATGCCTCGCGGGCCGAGTTCGGGATCGAGCGTCGCATAGACGACGAGCGTCTCGGCGGTCGGGCCGTTGGTGATCCACATCTTGTTGCCGTTCAGGACGTACTTGTCGCCTTTCTTCACGGCGCGCGTGCCCATGCCGACCACGTCGGAGCCGGCGCCGGGCTCGCTCATCGCCAATGCGCCGAGGTGCTCGCCGGTGATCAGGCGGGGCAGGTAGCGTTCCTTCTGTGCGGGCGTGCCCCAACGACGGAGCTGGTTGACGCACAGGTTCGAGTGCGCGCCATACGACAGGCCGACCGACGCCGAAGCACGGCTGATCTCTTCCATCGCGAGGACGTGCGCCAGATAGCCCAGGCCGCTGCCGCCGTATTCGTCTTCGACGGTGATACCGAGCAGGCCGAGCTCGCCCAGTTCCGGCCACAGCTCGCGCGGGAACTTGTTGGTGCGGTCGATATCGGCGGCGAGGGGAGCGATGCGTTCGCTCGCAAACTTCGCTACCGTGGCGCGCAATGCGTCCAGATCTTCACCCAAACCGAAATCGAAATCTTCCACGGCGGCCCCCGGTCATGTGCTGGTCCGGCGGATGGCGCCGGCTTACGAATTGCCCTATTGTCCGACAGTCCGTCTTTTAGTCAATAACCGCGTTCGCGTCTCCACTATGGTCATGAAAAAAAAGACGATATCCGCCGCCCGCCCACGCCGCGCAGGAGCCGCCGCACTGGCCGCCCCTGAAACTGCCGACAACGGTGCGCTGTTCGATCCGGTGGAGCGCGCGCCTGCATACATCAAAGTTTCCTCGGCTATCGAACATAAAATTTTGTCGCGGGCTTTGCGAGAGGGCGATGTCCTGCCTGCCGAGCTGGAGCTCGCGCAACAATTTCGCGTGCACCGGTCGACGGTGCGCGAGGCGCTGCGTCAGTTGGAAAACGCCGGCCTGGTGGCGCGGCCGCCGGGCGCAAAGCGGATGATCGTCAGCCGGCCGGAAGCGGCGAAAGTGGCTTCGGGCATGCGCCACGCGCTGGTGTTGCACGAGGTGTCGTTCGTCGATGTTTGGGAAGCGATGATGGTGATCGAGCCGGAAGTCGCGGCACTGGCGGCGGTGCGCCGCAATCAAGCGGACCTGGTCGCGCTCACGCAGACCAGCGAGGCGTTTCGCGATTCTCCGGAAGGCGATCCCGACTCGGTGAATATCGTCGCGCTGTTCTTCGAGCAGCTCGGCGCAGCGTCGCGCAATCAAGTGCTCGTGCTGGCGAAGCAGTCGCTGGCTCAATGCCTGGCGCCGTCACTGGCTCGAATGATCGACACCGTCCCTCAGGCCCGAGCTCGTATCACAGATGCGCAGAAACGCATCATCAATGCTGTTAGAGACAAGAACGCGGACGAGGCGAGAAAGTGGATGTCGAAACACGTGCGTGACTTCAAGCGCGGCTATGAAGTCGCGGGCATATCGCCGGATACGCCGATTTCGGTGTAACCCTCAGGCCATGGGGGCCGCAGCCTTGATCGGAAACTCCACGACGAATCGGGTTCCGGGAGGGGCGGAGTGGACTGTGAGCGTGCCCTTGAGTTGAGCGGCGAGGCTGGTTATCACGCGTATGCCGAGACTGCCGCGCGCTTTGCGCAGATCGAAGTACTGTTCGGAGACGGCCTCGATGGTAAGGTTGGGAGAGAGCACCACGTGCGCGGTGTGCTGCGCCTCATATAACAAACGGAATCGCTCTTCGCCGGCGCGCAACGCGGCTTCCATGCGTTGCGCTCTGTGATGGCCGTGGCCGCGCCGAACCATCGACGAGCTCCCCTTGCTCATCGAGCATGGGCACGGCTCTGGAGTGGGTCCAACCGATTGCAGCCAGTCGGTTCTCGGCGACCGCCGTATCGGGCAGGAAGCCCTGGCCGTCGAGCTCGCGCATCTCGCTCCAGTACATCGACGTCGTGCTCGCGAGCAGGAAGGCGTGGAGCCGCTCCTGGCTCTCGCGAAGCTTGCGCTCGGTCAGTCTCGTCGAATCGAGGCTGAGGTAGCGATGACCACCTGCGAGCCCTACAGGACCGGGCCTTGCGTGCATAGTTGCCTCCACTTATCAACGTGGAAGGCGTCTGGGGCTCGCTTGGTTGCTAGGGAATGGCGCTTATAAAAAATCGGGGCAACGAACCCGCAAGGATTCGTTGCCCCGAACACACACTCGAGTTATTAGACGATTTCGACTGCGAGCGCCGTCGCTTCGCCGCCGCCGATGCACAGCGAGGCGACACCGCGCTTCAGATTGCGATTACGCAACGCGTGGACCAGCGTGGTGAGGATGCGAGCGCCGGTGGCGCCGATCGGGTGGCCGAGCGCGCAAGCGCCGCCGTTGACGTTGACCTTGGCGTGATCCAGGCCGACATCTTTGATCGCGGCCATGGCCACCACCGCAAACGCTTCGTTGATTTCATACAAATCGACATCGCCCGCGGACCAGCCGGTCTTCGCGAGCACGGACTGAATCGCACCGACCGGCGCGGTAGTGAACCACTCCGGCGCCTGCGCGTGGCTGGCGTAACCGACGATGCGAGCCAGCGGCTTGAGATTGTGCTGACGTACCGCGCTGGCGCTCGCGATGAGCAGGGCAGAGGCGCCGTCGGAGATCGAAGAAGAGCTGGCGGCAGTGACGGTGCCGTCCTTTGCGAACGCCGGCTTCAGGCTCGGGATCTTGCTGATGTCACAAGTGAACGGCGTTTCGTCCTTCGCGACGACGCGCTCGCCTTTGCGATCTTTCACCGTGACCGGCGCGATTTCGTTGTTGAACGCCGTGCTCTCGACGGCGGCCAGCGCGCGACGCACCGACTCGGCGGCGAACTCATCCTGCTGCTGACGAGTGAAGCCGTACTTGGCGGCTGTGGCCTCGGCGAACGAGCCCATCATCTTGCCGTCGAACGGGCTCTGCAGACCGTCGAAGAACATGTGATCGAGAATTTCCGAATGACCCATGCGCAGACCGCCGCGGGCCTTCGGAATCAGATAAGGCGCGTTGGTCATCGACTCGATGCCGCCGGCGAGCACGACGTTGGCGGAGCCGGCGCGAATCTGATCGGCTGCCATCATCACGGCCTTCAAGCCGGAGCCGCACATCTTGTTGATGGTCGTTGCCGGCACTTTCTGCGGCACGCCGCCGGCGAGCGCAGCCTGGCGACCGGGCGCCTGGCCGATGCCGGCCATGAGCACGCAACCGAGGATGGTTTCGTCGATCTGCTCGGCCGACAAGCCAGAGTCCTTGATCGCGGCCTGTACGGCTGCCGCGCCGAGCTGCGGGGAGGTCAACGGACTGAGTGCGCCCTGGAAAGCACCGATGGGAGTGCGGCGGGCGGCAACGATGTAAACCGGTTCGCTCATGGGAATGCTCGACTGCTGTCAGTAAAGGGCGATTGGGCACCGAAACGATCGTCTCAGGAGCGCATCGCCAGTTTATGGCGGCTCCTAAACTTACTTGCAAGTACCCAGCGTACGCCGAGTTTGTATGCAGTGCAATAAGGCGCCCGCAACCCGCAAAAAGTCGAACGTTATCGGCCGCCGTAAGGCAATTTAATGCGGCTGAGCGCCGCAATCCGCTCTTCGGCGAGGCGCCGCGCCGCTTGCCAGGTGGGAATGTTGTTGCGCGCGGCGAGGTTGAGTATTCGACTAATGATGTCGTGGATGCGCGCGACGCTTCGTAAGGCGCGGTCCTCGTTATATCCCTCCAGCTCGATCGCGCTGTTCATCAGGCCGCCGGCGTTGATGGCGTAGTCGGGCGCGTAAAGAATGCCGCGACGGTCGAGCTCCGTGCCCAGCTCTTCGGATTCGAGCTGATTGTTGGCCCCGCCTGCGACGATGCGACAACGCAGTCGAGGCACGGTGTCCTCGTTGATCACTGCACTCAGCGCGCACGGCGAGAAAACATCCGCCTCGACATCGTAGATCTGTGACATCGGCACCGCCTCGGCGCCGAACTCGGCAACGGCGTGCTCGATGCGTTCTTCATTGATATCGGTGATGAACACCTTCGCGCCGGCGGCGCGCAGCGATTTCGCGAGGTGATAGCCGACCTGACCGGCGCCTTGCACGGCGAAGCTGGTGCGTCGCAGGTCCGCGTGCCCGAGCTTGAATTCCATGCAGGCGCGAATGCCGTGCAACGTGCCCAACGCGGTGAAGCGCGATGGATCGCCGCTGCCGCCGACCAATTGCGGCACACCGACGACGTGGCGCGTTTCCTGGCGAATCAGCTCCATGTCCTCGGCGTTGGTGCCCACATCTTCGGTCGTGATGTAGCGGCCGCCGAGCGATTGAATGAAACGGCCGAGCGCGCGAAACAGCGCTTCGCTCTTATCCGTTTCGGGATTGCCGATGAGCACGCCTTTGGCGCCGCCGAGATTGAGGCCGGCGATCGCGGCTTTGTGAGTCATGTCGGCGGAGTGCTTCAGCACATCGCGCACCGCGTCCGCTTCATTTGCGTACGGCCACATGCGCAGGCCGCCGAGCGCCGGGCCCAGCGCAGTGTTGTGAATCGCGATCACGCAGCGCAGGCCGCTCTCGCGATGATGAAAGAACACCACTTGCTCGTGACCGAGCCGGCCCACCGCTTCGAACAGGTTCATCGCCATCCCTCGAAAACCGCAGGCGATGATTATAGGCGGGGTTGTGCGACTTAGGATCGCTTCGAATGCAGCGCGGCGATGCCGTCGTTCGACGACAGATCAGGTTCGCCCAATTCCGCCAGGATGCGTGCGTGCGCCAGATCGCGTGTGTGGACGACGGCGTCCGAATGCTTCATATCCCGCATCGGGCCAATCGAGGGCAGGACGTGAATGTCGATCCGCCCGGGACGCGGCAGGAACCGGCCGGAGGGCAGGATGTAGCGCGTGCCCTTCAGAACCAGCGGCACGACCGGCAGATCGACGCGCGCCGCAATGGTGAAAGCGCCGCTGTGAAATTTGCCGAGTCCCGGCTCCGCCAGGAACGTGCCTTCGGGAAAGAACGCGAGCGCCTGGCCGGCGTCGGCGGCTTTCAATAGACGTCTCGCATCCATGCCACCGGCGTGGCGGTTGAAACGGTCCACGAACTCCGAGCCGATGCGCCTCAACAGCAGACCGGCGAGCGGCACGCGGCTGAACTCTTTTTTGATGACGAACGAGAAGCGTGCGGGCAGGGCGGCCTTGAGCACGATGCCATCGAGATAGCTGGCGTGATTGGCGACCACCACGCAGGGGCCGCCAGGTAACAAATGCTCGTCGAGCACGCGCAGTCGCAAGCCGGCGACCGCAAAAAATGCACGGCCGGCAAAGTGAGCAATATGCCGACGTGTTTTGATCCCGAAAGGCAGTAAAACTGCTACGAAGGCGCTCAGGCCAAACAGCAGGAACACCGCCAGCGCATACAAACCGTAGATGATTTCGAGCACTGTCCGGACAATGGTCCAGGGCGCGCGCAGCCAGCCTTCAGTCATAACTCGACACAGATGTCACGGGGAATTTTATGTTGTGCTGGCATGGATTTCGTTTAACGGTCGATTTCTGTGAACTAAGTCTCTTTTATGTAAACCCCGCCGGGGTTCTGTGATTGTAATCACGCCCAGCGCCAGACCCGGTCTCCATACTGGCCGCCATCGATTTACCGGTCTGTCGTGAGCGATCACGGCGTACACCTAAAGGCGATGAGCAGCGTAACCAAAGCATCAGTTTACTCGAGGTCAGGCGACGATATGCCGGAGACGACGCCGTCGTTGGCAGCCATCGACCGCTTTCTCGACGCAGTGTGGATGGAGCGCGGTCTGTCGCCCAACACGCTGTCCGCTTACCGCGCCGACCTGACTGCACTCGATCGTTGGCTGCAGTCGCGAGGCACATCGAGCGTCGCCGCCAAGCGCGCCGACCTGCTGGCGTTCATCGCCCACCGGGTCGAAGCCGGTGCGCGTCCGCGCTCCACCGCCCGCCAGCTCTCCAGCTTTCGTCGATTCTACCGTTACCTGATTCGCGACGGCGCCATCAAGGAAGATCCGACCGCGCAGATTGCGATGCCGAAGATCGGCCGCTCGCTGCCGAAGTCGCTGACCGAGGAAGAGGTCGAGGCGCTGCTGAAGGCGCCGGTGATCGAGGATCCGCTGGGCCATCGCGACCGCTGCATGCTCGAGGTGCTGTACGCCACCGGCCTGCGCGTGTCGGAGCTCGTGAACCTGAAATCCAGTCAGGTGAACATGAACCAGGGCGTGCTGCGCATCGTCGGCAAGGGCGATCGCGAACGGCTGATTCCGCTGGGCGAGGAAGCCGTGTCCTGGCTGCAGAAGTTCATGAACGGCGCGCGTCTGGAAATCCTGCTGGAGCGCCAGACCGACTATCTGTTCCCCACGCGCCGCGGCGATCGCATGACGCGCCAGGCGTTCTGGCACATCATCAAGCGCTACGCGCACAAGGCCGGTGTGCAGAAGGCGTTGTCGCCTCATACACTGCGCCATGCATTTGCCACACACCTGCTGAACCATGGCGCCGACCTGCGCGTCGTGCAGATGCTGCTGGGGCATAGCGACCTGTCGACCACGCAGATCTATACCCACGTGGCCCGGGAACGCATGAAGGAGCTGCATGCCCTTCATCACCCGAGAGGCTGAAAAGGCATGATTTTGTCGCGGCCTGCGGCCGCGACCCGGCCTTGAACCAACGTACTCTCGCGGGTCCTCTGGCAGCTGGTAGACTCCGTTTACCTCCTCAAGCCGAATTCCCGTTGAACTTGCGCCGCCGCGCAGGCTCGAATCGGCGAGGGTCACGAGAGTTCCCATGAAAAAACTGTTGTTGTGTCTGTTCGCCAACTTGTCTTTGGCGACGTTGCTGGCCACTTCCGTGGCGGCGGCCGAGCCGGCAGCGCCCGCCAAGGCGGCCGATGCGGCGATCCGCGCGGCGATCGCCAAGAAATTCCCCGAGATGAAGATCGACGAGGTGCGGGCCTCGCCCATGAAGGACATCTACGAAGTTCAGATGGGGGGCGAGATCGCCTACATCAGCGGCGACGGCAAGTTCCTCATCGCGGGCGACATGTACGAGATCGATTCGCGCACCAATCTCACCGAGAACGGCCGCCAAAAGGGCCGCCTGCAGGCGCTCGCCAAGCTCGATGAGAAGGACATGATCGTGTTCAAGCCGGCCAAGGTGAGGCACACCATTACGGTGTTCACCGACGTCGAGTGCGGTTACTGCCGGAAGCTCCACAGCGAAATCGCCCAGCTGAACGATCGCGGCGTGCAGGTGCGTTATCTGGCGTATCCGCGCGCCGGCCCGGGCACCGAGGACTGGGCCAAGATGGAAGCGGTGTGGTGCTCGATGGACCGCAAGAAAGCCATCACCGACGCCAAGGCGGGCAAGGCAGTGAAGGCGGCTCAGTGCGCCACGCCGGTCGCGAAGCAGTTCCAGTTGGGTGAAAAGCTCGGGGTGCGCGGTACGCCGGCCATCTTCACCGACACCGGCGAGTACATTGGCGGCTACCTGGCGCCGGACCAGATGGTCAGTCGGCTCGAAGGCAAGGAATAAAGCGGGATTCCCAGCTCACCCGCCTCGCGCGGGTGAGCGTTCGATTCAGCGCTGCTCTCAGCGCTCCAGCAGCTTCAACTTATCCGGCTTGCCGTCCCATTCCTTGGCATCGGCGGGCATGGCCTTCTTCTCGGTGATCACCGGCCACGACTTGGTCAGCTCGGCGTTCAGCTGCTTGAAGTGCTGCTGCCCCTCCGGCAGCTCCTCTTCCGAGAAAATCGCTTCGGCCGGGCACTCCGGCTCGCACAGCGTGCAGTCGATGCACTCGTCCGGATCGATGACCAGGAAGTTCGGACCTTCGTGGAAACAATCGACCGGGCACACCTCGACGCAATCGGTGTACTTGCACTTGATGCAGTTTTCAGTGACGACGAAAGTCATCGGCTACAGCTCCGCAAAATCTCTTCGGGCGGCACGGCCGCTTTGAGGCTGCGCATTGTGCCAAAGGGGGCGCGGGGATGCGAGGCGGGGTTGCCATCTGCATATAACCAGGGGAGCCAGCGCTATTGGGAATGGCCGTCGGTCATGACCGGTTTGCCGTCCTGCCAGTCGATATCGCGGAAGTGCAGCTGTTCCCGGCCTTTGGCCCGGTCGTCCAGGTAGCGCCGCAGGGCAAACTCCCCGCTCAGGAAGGCGATATCGGGCCACGGAATCTCCTCTTCGGCGTATAGCTGCGATTCCAGGCTCTCCGGCCCAATGCCAAACGAAGGCTGCGTTAGCGTGGCGCGAAACATGATGTGCACCTGGTGGGCGCGCAGCACATTGACGATGGCCAGCATCGAGCCGATGCGCACGTGGGCCAGCGCCTCCTCCAGCGCCTCGCGGGCCGCCGCCTGCTGTACCGATTCGCCGTTTTCCATGAAGCCCGCCGGTATGGTCCAGAAACCGCGGCGCGGCTCGATGGCCCGTTTGCACAACAGGATTTTGCCTTCGAACTCGATCACGCAGCCGGCGATGATGCGTGGGTTTTCGTAATGGATGGCGCCGCAATTGGCGCACATGAAGCGGGGCAGATGGTCACCCGGAGGGACGCTGAGGCTGACCGGGTTGGCACAGTTGGAGCAAAACTTCATGAGGCGGGCATGGTCCCCTTTCGTTGCGCCGGGTGCAACAGTGCGCGTTGTCCTGGCTAACGCTTCGGGGCTACAGGCAGGGGCGGATCAGGTTGTGTACGTCACTGAATTCATGCATCCCCGGTTCGAGGAGGCTGTTCCGACGCGGAAGGCACATTCACACGGCGAAAGTGAGCTGGTTCGTGATGCTGTCTCTACTGGCTGGCATCGAGCAGATGCGTGGGCGGTCGGATCTTGCGGATGTGATCAAGCGGTTGAGGAACGCGGCGTTGGCGGATGAGAGTGGCTTCAAGCTTGCGTCCGTGCTGTCTGATCTGACTTTGGTGGGAACGTGGCCTCTTAATCTCAATCTTGATCCTTGTTTTCATCGATCGAGTGTCGCACCGACGCCAGCAGTTTCATCAGCTGCTCCATCTGCGACTCGGTCACCCCAGCAAACATCTTGTCCACCCACTGCTCATGCGCACGCGCCATGCGTTGAAACGCGTCTCTTCCCTTCTTGGTCAAGCGGACGGTCGCAATCCGGCGATCATCCGACTCCAACGTCCGCACGACCAGCAGCTCCTCGATGAGTCGATTCACGATCCCCGTCACATTGCCATTCGACACCAGCAGCGCCGCCGACAACTGGCTCATCGTCAACCCATCCGGCTCACGCTCGAGCGCCGCCATCACATCGAAGCGGGGCAGAGTCGTTTCGAACTCTGCTTCGAGTCGGGTGCGGATGCGGCGTTCGATGATCATGGAGCAGCTGAGCAGTCGCAGCCACAGGCGCAAGGACTTTCTGCTGTGCGGAGAACCGCCGAGTTTCTCGGCAAAGGCGCGGGTTGCGGTGGTCATCGGCAGGTTCCGGGAGATTAGTTGACACCTAAAATATATCAACCGTACCATGGATGCCATCTTAGGGTGACCGGCGCAATGCCATGAAGCGCATCGTTTGTGTGGGCGGCGGGCCGGCCGGCCTGTATGCCGCGATCCTGTTCAAGAAGGCGCTGCCCGGCGCCAGCGTCGAGGTTTACGAGCGCAATCGCCCGGACGACACGTTCGGCTGGGGCGTGGTTTTTTCCGATCAGACCCTGCAGGGATTTCGGGCCACCGATCCCGAATCGCACGACGCCATCGTCAGCAACTTCCATCATTGGGACGACATCGACGTGTACTTCAAGGGCGAGCGGGTGCGCTCCGGAGGGCACGGGTTCTGCGGGATTTCGCGCCAGCTGCTGCTCAACAAGCTGCAGGAGCGAGCCGCTACTTTAGGTGTAAAACAAACCTTTCAGCACGAGATCGAAGATCCGGCCCGATTCGCCGACGCCGATCTGATCGTTGCAGCCGATGGGGTCAACAGCCGCACCCGCAAGCGCTTCGCCTCGGTGTTCGAGCCCGACATCGACGCGCGCAGGTGCCGCTACATCTGGCTCGGCACCCGGCAGCGTTTTCCGGCGTTCACGTTTGCATTCGAGCGCACCGAGCACGGCTGGTTCCAGATCCACGCGTACCAATTCAGCGACGAGCTGTCGACGGTGATCGTCGAGACGCGCGAGGAGACCTGGAAGGCGCACGGCATCGATCGGTTCGGTACTCAGCAGAGCATCGAGTTCTGCGAGCAACTGTTCGGTCGCTACCTCGACGGCCACAAGTTGATGAGCAACGCCAATCATCTGCGCGGTTCGGCGTGGCTCAACTTCAGTCGGGTGCTGTGCAAGCGCTGGCACACCGGCAACATCGTGCTGATCGGCGATGCTGCGCACACCGCCCACTTCAGCATTGGCTCCGGTACGAAGCTGGCGATGGAAGACGCTGCGTCACTCGTGAAGCACGTCGCTCAGGCCGACGTCGAAGCGGGCCTCGAGTCGTATCAGGCTGAGCGCAGCCTTGAAGCATTGAAGCTGCAGAGCGCCGCGCGCAATCGAATGGAGTGGTTCGAGAACGTCGCTCGCTATGTGCACCTCGAGCCGTTGCAGTTTGCATATAGCCTGCTCACCGGCAGTCAGCGCATCGGTCACGACAACCTTCGTCTGCGCGACGGGGCCTTCGTCGACGATGTCGAGCGAGATCTGGCGCAGCGGGCGGGGGTTGAGGGGCCGCGGCCGCCGATGTTTCTTCCGTTCAAGCTGCGTGGCATGGAGCTGGTGAACCGAATCGTCGTCTCGCCGATGGCGCAATATCAAGCCGTCGACGGCGTCCCTGGCGACTGGCATCTCATGCACTACGGCTCGCGCGCCGCCGGCGGCGCGGGGTTGGTGATAACCGAGATGACGTGCGTGTCGCCGATCGGTCGCATCAGCCCGGGCTGCACGGGCCTCTGGAATGATCGGCAACGCGATGCTTGGAAGCGCATTGTAGATTTCGTGCATGCGCACTCGGCGGCGAAGTTCTCGCTGCAACTCGGGCACTCCGGGCGCAAAGGGTCGACGCAGTTGGGTTGGGAGCGTGCGGATCATCCGTTGGACGAGGGCAATTGGGAGCTGATCGCGCCGTCGCCGCTGCCGTACCTGGAAGGGATCAGTCAGATGCCGCGGGCCATGACGCGCGAGGACATGGAAGAAGTTGCCCAGCAATTCGTCCACGCAGCGGAGCTTGGTGCGCAGGCCGGGTTCGACATGCTCGAGTTGCACATGGCGCACGGCTACCTGCTCGCGAGCTTCCTGTCACCTCTGACGAATCGTCGGGATGACGAGTTCGGCGGCCAGATCGAAAAGCGCATGCGCTTCCCGCTGGCCGTTTTCAAAGCGTGTCGTGCGGTGTGGCCCGCGGATAAACCGATGTCCGTTCGTGTCTCCGCCAGCGATTGGGCAGAAGGCGGCCTGTCGGAAGCCGACTTGGTGACGTTCGCTCGCGCACTCCGCGAGGCCGGCGCAGATCTCATCGACGTGTCGACCGGCCAGACCGTGCCTTGGCAGAAGCCGGTGTACGGTCGCATGTATCAAACGCCGTTCTCGGATCTGCTGCGTAATAGCGTAGACATCGCGACCATCGCGGTCGGCAACATCTACGAAGCAGATCATGTGAATTCGATCATCGCCGCGGGCCGCGCCGACCTGTGCGCGCTCGCTCGACCACACCTGGCGGATCCTTCCTGGACATTGCACGCGGCGGCGGCGCAGAACTGGACCGAACAGCATTGGCCGAAGGCCTACCTTTCTGGCAAGAGCCAGCTGGAACGCAATCTCGCGCGCGCCTCACAAATGATTGGTGCAGTTTGAGCACGAACACGCAGCCGCTCTCGGGAAAGCATGCGCTGGTCACCGGCGCGAGCCGCGGGATTGGCGTTGCTATCGCTCAGCGCCTTCTGGACGAGGGGGCTAGAGTGACATTGCTCGGGCGTCAACTCGAAACCGTCGTCGAAGCGGCGATAAAGCTGAGTACGCAGGACGCTCATGGGGTGGCTGCCGACGTGAGCAACAGCGAGCAAATGCGATCCGCGATAGAAGACGCCGCGAATCGCTTCGGTCCGATAGACATCCTCGTGAATAACGCCGGTCAGGCGTCGAGCGCGCCCGTGCACAAGACCGACGACGCGCTGTGGCACACCATGCTGGCGGTCAATCTCACCGGTACCTATTACGGAATTCGCCACGTTCTAGCATCGATGCTGGAGCGGAACTTCGGGCGCATCGTCAACGTCGCTAGCACTGCCGGGTTGAAAGGGTATCCCTACGTTGCCGCGTACAGCGCCGCGAAGCACGGTGTGATTGGCCTCACGCGATCATTGGCGCTGGAAGTAGCCGGTAAGAACATCACGGTGAACGCGGTGTGCCCGGGCTACACGGACACGAACATGGTTCGCGAGACCATCGCCAACATCCAGGCGAAGACGCAGCGTTCGGAGGCCGAAGCATTGGCGGTGCTCGTTGCAAACAATCCCCAGCGCCGCTTGATTCGCAGTGAGGAAGTGGCCAACGCCGTCGCATGGTTGTGCCTGCCCGGCACCGAAAGCATCACCGGGCAGAGCATCGCCGTCGCTGGCGGCGAAGTCATGTAGATCGGGAGAGCGCATGTCATTCACTCAATTGCACCTGTCCTCGTATCAGGCGCAGCATTTCCTCTGGCGGGTCGAAGAGAGCATCGGCTACGTGACGCTCAACGTGCCGGAGCGCAAGAATCCGCTGACCTTTGAGTCGTATGCCGAGCTGCGCAACCTGTTTCGCACGCTCGTGTACGACAACGACATCAAGGCCATCGTGATCGACGGCGCAGGCAGCAATTTCTCCTCGGGCGGCGACGTGCACGACATCATCGGTCCGCTGACCCGCATGACCATGCCGGAGCTGCTGACGTTCACGCGTATGACGGGCGATCTGGTCAAGGCGATCCGTAGTTGTCCTCAGATCGTAATCGCCGCGGTCGATGGTGTCTGTGCAGGCGCCGGCGCAATCATCGCCATGGTGTCGGATCTTCGCATCGGCACGCCTGCCGCAAAAACTGCGTTTCTGTTCACTCGCGTCGGCCTGGCCGGTTGTGACATGGGCGCGTGCGCCATTCTGCCGCGCCTCATCGGTCAGGGGCGGGCAGCCGAGCTGATGTTTACGGGTCGCGCGATGACGGCAGAAGAGGGCGAGCGCTGGGGGTTCTTCAATCAGCTGGTCGCCGCGGACAAATTGCTGCCGGAGGCCACTCGTCTGGCGCGCACCCTGGTAACCGGGCCGACGTTTGCGCACAGCATGACCAAGAACATGCTGAACCAGGAATGGAACATGAGTATCGAGCAGGCGCTGGAAGCCGAAGCGCAGGCCCAAGCCATCTGCATGCAGAGCGAGGACTTCCGTCGCGCCTTCGAAGCGTTCGCGCACAAGCGCAGGCCGGAGTTCGTCGGCCGATGAGCGTGCCATTCGATCTGGGCGAGCGACTCAGCTGGCCGTTCTTTGGCTCAGAGCATCGCGCGCTCGCCGACTTGGTGACGTCGTGGAGCGCGGAACACGCGGTCGGCCACGCGCATGGAGAGTCGCGAGCCGAAGTCGACGCGCAGGCCAGAAAGTTAGTCGCCGCGCTCGGCAAGGGCAACATCACGCGCTTCTGCGTCCGAGCCGAGCATGGCGGGGCCTTGCAGGAATTCGATTCGCGCGCGATTTGTTTGATTCGCGAGACGCTGGCTTATCACGATGGGCTCGCTGATTTCGCATTCGCCATGCAAGGACTCGGCAGCGGTGCTCTGTCGTTGGCCGGTGATGCGGGCCTTCAGCGTCAATATTTGCCGCGAGTCGCCAATGGTACGGCGATCGCAGCGTTCGCTCTGTCCGAGCCGGACGCAGGCTCCGACGTCGCAGCGATGCAAACGTCGGCACGACTCGACGGCGATCACTACGTGCTCAATGGCACGAAGACCTGGATCTCGAACGGCGGCATTGCCGATATGTACTGCGTTTTCGCGCGCACGTCGCCTGGCCAGAAGCGGGCAGACGGCACCGTCGGGGCGCAGGGAATCACCGCATTCCTGGTCGAGCCGAACGATCCAGGATTCAGCGTCGAGGCTCGGATCGACGTCATCGCGCCTCATCCACTCGGCACGCTGCGATTCGAAAATTGTCGAGTCCCCGCCGGTCGCCGCATCGGCGAGGAAGGTGACGGATTCAAGATCGCAATGCGGACGCTGGATATCTTCCGTGCATCCGTAGCCGCGGCCGCGCTTGGGTTCGCGCGCCGAGCATTGGATGAAGCCGTTGCTTACGCGAGGCAGCGAGCGATGTTCGGCAAGACGCTCGCGGATTTCCAACTCACGCAAGCTGCGATTGCCGAGATGGCCACGGCCATCGATGCCGCCGCCTTGCTTACTTATCGAGCCGCCTGGCAACGAGACACCGGGCAACCGGTGACCAAGAGCGCTGCCATGGCGAAGATGACGGCCACCGAAAGTGCGCAGACCGTCATCGACCGAGCGGTGCAGATGTTTGGCGGTCGAGGCGTCGTGCAGGGAGAAATTGTCGAACGTCTGTACCGCGACATTCGAGCGCTGCGTATTTACGAAGGCGCGACCGAAGTGCAGAAGCTGATCATTGCGCGCGAGGTCTTGAAGTGACCATTCAAGTGCTGCAACCCGCGGGCTGGCCACGGCCCAAAGGATATTCGAACGGCATGGCGGCCGAAGGCCGACAGGTTTTTGTCGCCGGCCAGGTGGGCTGGGACGAGCGGCAACAGTTTCCCGAAACACTCGGCGACCAGGTCCGCCAGACGTTGCAGAACATCGTTGCCGTCTTGAACGAGGCCGATGCGCGTCCGGAGCACATTGTTCGACTTACCTGGTACGTGACGAGTCGTGACGAGTACTGCGCCGAGCTGCCGCAGATCGGTGCGGCGTATCGCGAGATCATTGGCCGCCACTTTCCGACGATGGCGGTGGTACAAGTCGTGGCGCTGATGGAAGCGGAAGCCAAAGTGGAAATCGAAGCGACGGCGGTTGTCCCTGTCGCACCGGACGGGTGAGCCGGTTATAGTCCCTGCAGTCGGCAGCTGCGAGTGACACGACGATGAGCGCAAGAGTCAAGGTGGGGAGTCTGGAAATCGCCGGCGTGCTGCACGGTTTCATCCAGCGGGCGCTGACCGGGACCGGCGTGCAGGAACAGGCGTTCTGGAACAGCCTGGAGCGCATCGTCAAGGAATTCTCACCTCGCAATGAGCAACTGCTCGCGAAGCGCGACGATCTGCAAGCGAAGATCGATGCTTGGTGGCAACAGCAGCGCGGTAAGCCCATCGATGTGTCGCAGCAGCGTCAGTTTCTCGAGTCCATCGGCTACCTCGTTGCCGAGCCCGCCGCATTTCAGGTCGACACCGAGCAGGTCGATAGAGAGATCGCGCACATCGCCGGTCCACAGCTCGTCGTGCCACTGAGTAATGCGCGTTATGCGTTGAATGCCGCGAACGCCCGTTGGGGCAGTCTCTACGATGCGCTCTATGGCACCGATGCGTTGGAAGCGCCGTTGCCGGCAGGCTCGCCATACAACGCGGATCGCGGCGCGAAGGTCATTGGGTACGCGCGCAAGTTCTTGGATGAAGTCGCGGCGCTCACTCATGGCAAGCATGAGGACTCGACCAGGTATTCCATCGAGAGCGACAAGCTGGTCGTGACGCTCAAGGACGGATCACGCGCGACGCTGGCGGTTCCTGCAACGCTTGAAGGCTGGCGTGGCGCAGCCGCTGACCCGCAAGGCATTCTGCTGAGGCATCACGGTCTGCACGTCGAAATCTGCATCGATCGTAAACACCCGATTGGAGCGACCGACGCCGCGGGTGTCTCGGACGTGGTGTTGGAGTCGGCGATCACCACGATTCAGGACTGCGAAGACTCGGTCGCCGCCGTCGATGCAGACGAAAAGGTGGCGGTTTACAGCAACTGGCTGGGCCTGATGACCGGCGATCTGCAAGCGACGTTCGCAAAGGGCAAGGGCGCGATGACCCGCAAGCTGAACGCGGATCGCGTGTACACCGCGCCGGGCCATAAAGAGCTCACATTGCCCGGCCGCAGCTTGATGCTGGTACGAAACGTCGGCCATCACATGCGCACCGACGCCGTGCTTCACGAAGGCAAAGAGATTTTCGAGACGGTGCTCGATGCGCTCGTTACGGTCGCAATCGCTCTGCACGACCTGCGTGGCGGCGGCCGAAACAGCCGCACTGGCTCGGTGTACGTGGTGAAGCCGAAGATGCACGGTCCGGAGGAGGCCGCGCTGGCCAACGATCTGTTTGGCTGGGTGGAAGAAGCGCTCGGGCTCCCCAAGCACACAGTGAAGATCGGCGTGATGGATGAGGAGCGTCGCACCAGCTTGAACCTGAGCGCCTGCATCGAGAAAGTGAAACATCGCGTCGTGTTCATCAACACGGGCTTCCTCGATCGCACCGGCGACGAGATTCACACCGCCATGCAAGGCGGGCCGGTGATGCGCAAGGACGCTATCAAGACACAACCTTGGCTGGTCGCCTACGAGAAGCGCAACGTCGAGGTGGGGTTGAACACCGGCCTGCGCGGTCGTGCCCAGATCGGCAAAGGTATGTGGGCGATGCCGGACAAGATGGCCGGCATGTTGGCCGCGAAGGCGGGCCATCCTCGCGCCGGCGCAAACACTGCATGGGTGCCATCCCCGACGGCGGCGACGCTGCACGCACTCCATTATCACCAAGTCGATGTGCGGGCAGTTCAGAACGAATTGCAGAGGCAGCTTCAGTCAGGCAAAGCGACGGGCCTCGACGATCTGCTCCGTGCGCCGCTGGCCGAGTCGGGCTTCACGGCCGAAGCGATCCAGAGCGAGCTCGACAACAACATTCAAGGCATTCTCGGCTATGTCGTGCGCTGGATCGACCAGGGCGTGGGCTGCTCGAAGGTGCCGGACATTCACGATGTCGGCTTGATGGAAGATCGCGCCACGTTGCGCATCTCGAGCCAGCACGTCGCGAACTGGCTGCTCCATGGCGTGTGCACGGAGCAGCGGGTCAAAGAAACATTGCAGCGGATGGCTGCGGTCGTGGATGCGCAGAACGCCGGCGACTCGAGCTACCGGGCGATGGCCAACGATCTAAACGGCAGCATCGCATTCAAGGCGGCGAGCGATTTGATCTTCCTCGGTCGCGAGCAGCCGAACGGCTACACCGAGTACATCCTGCACAAGCGACGTCGCGAATTGAAAGCGGCGGGTTGAGCGCTACGCGAGCCGCGCGTCGAGCCATTCGATCCAGTGGCGCACGGGCACTTGTGCGCCATTCGCCAGATGAGTGATGCAGCCGATGTTGGCCGAGAGAATCACATCGGGCTGCGGCGCGTGCAGCGCTTCGAGCTTGCGATCGCGGAGTCGTTGACTCAGCTCGGGCTGCAAGATCGAGTAAGTGCCCGCCGAGCCGCAACACAAGTGACTCTCCGACAGCGGCAACACTTCGGCGCCGAAGGCGGTGAGCAGTTGCTCCACGACGCCGCGAATTTTCTGCCCGTGCTGCAAAGTGCAGGGCGGATGAAACACGACGCGCTCCGGTGCTTTCTCGCGGAGCTTGCTCGTCAACTGCGCCGCATGTTGGGGCAGCAGCTCAGCCAGATCCTTTGTCAGAGCGACGATGCGCCGAGCTTTCTCGGCATGCACCGGATCATGCCGTAGCAAATGCGCATACTCTTTGACCATCGCGCCACAGCCCGACGCGTTCATTACGATGGCTTCGACGCCGGTCTCCACATGTGGCCACCACGCATCGATATTACGGCGGACTTCAACCAGCGCCGCATCGTGATCGTTCAGGTGATGTTTGATGGCGCCACAGCAGCTCGCCGCGGGAGTGATCGCCTCGATCTCTAGTGCATCGAGCACCCGAGCCGTCGCCGCATCGATGCTGGGTGACATCGAGGGCTGCACGCAGCCCAGCGGCAGCAACATCTTTCGAGCGTGCGAACGCTGTGGCCACGCGCCAGGGTCGCGTCGTTCCGGAATCTTTGCGCGAATCGATTCGGGAAGGAACGAGCGCACGGCCTGGCCAGCGCGCATCGCAGGACCGAACAGCTTGCTCGTCAACCCATGCTTCAGCGCTGACCGCGCCACTTGCTCGCCGAACGGACGCTCGATCTTTTTCTCGACGATGTCGCGTCCGATATCCACCAGCCGGCCGTACTGCACACCCGAAGGGCAGGTCGTCTCACAGGCGCGGCAGGTGAGGCATCGATCCAGGTGAAGCTGGGTGCTTCGAGTGGGCTCGACGCCTTCGAGCACCTGCTTCATGAGATAGATCCGGCCGCGCGGTCCATCGAGCTCGTCGCCGAGCAGCTGATAAGTGGGGCAGGTGGCCGTGCAAAAGCCACAATGCACGCAGCGGCGCACGATCTCCTCGGCCTCCTTGCCTTCGGGCGTGTCTTTGATGAAATCGGCGAGCTGCGTTCTCATGGGCGACTGCTCAAAGATCCGGATAGAGCCGGCCACGATTGAAGATATGGGCCGGATCGAATTGCGATTTCAGCCGTCGATGAATCGCAGCCAGCGGCGCCGTGAGCGGCGTGAACGCACCTGCCGAGCGATCACCGTTCCGAAACAACGTCGCATGACCGCCCGCTTGTTCTGCGCACTCGCGCACCTCTTCGGCAGAACGGTGGGTCCGCATCCATCGAAGCGCGCCATTCCATTCAATCAACTGCGGCTCGACCATGGACAGACTGGGAGCCGTTGTAGGTACCGATACTCGCCACAGCGGCGCGTCGTCCCCGAAGAACGGATGCGTCTGCTCGCGAATGCTGGTCCAGAAGGCGTCTGCCTGATAGTTGTCGATTTCCTCGCCGCCCAGATGATGACGTGCCGCGCGCACCGCCGCTGAGGCGCCCGCCAATCGCAAATAGAGTGCGCCGTCATGCCACATGGATGCGGACAGCGGCAGCGGTCGCCCTGCCCATTCATTGAGCTTGTATATCGCCGCGGTTTCGGTCATCTCGAAGCACAGCGTGTGATGTGACATTGGACGGGGCAGCACCTTGATCGATACTTCGGCGATCACGCCGAGAATGCCCATGGAGCCGGCCAGCAGTCGCGAGACATCGTAACCCGCGACGTTCTTCATCACCGTCCCGCCGAAGCTCAGCAATTGGCCGCGACCGTCGACCAACTTCGCGCCGAGCACGAAGTCACGAACGCCGCCATAGGTCGGCCCGAAGGAAACGCGGCGAGGACCTGCCAGGCCGGCAGCGATACAACCACCGATAGTTGCGTTGGCGCCGAAGTGCGGCGGCTCGAAGGCGAGCAGCTGACCGTTCTTGGCTAACAATTGCTCCAACTCGGCGAGTGGCGTGCCAGCTCGCGCAGTGATGACCAGTTCCGTTGGCTCGTAATCAACGATGCCCGTGACGCTGCGCGGATCGAGCACGGCGTCGGAAGATTCATTGCCGTAGAAATCTTTGGTGCCGCCGGCTCGGATGAGTAGCGGGGTTCGCGCCTCCGCAGCGGCACGCACGGTTTCGCACAGTTGACTGAGTGCTTGATCCATCAGAAGCGCGGCAATTCTGGAAATCGAACATTGCCACCGTGCACGCGCATGCGCCCGTATTCGGCGCAGCGGTGCAGGGTGGGCACGACCTTGCCCGGGTTCAGCAGGCCCGCAGGATCGAACGCGCTCTTCACGCCGAGGAATGCATCGAGCGTGGGCCGATCGAACTGCGAGCACATCTGATCCAGTTTCTCGACGCCGACGCCGTGCTCGCCGGTCACAGTGCCACCCATTTGCACGCACAACTCCAGGATCTCCGCGCCGAATGCTTCGGCACGAGCGACCGATTCCGGATCGGCGTCATCGAACAAGATCAATGGGTGCAAGTTGCCGTCGCCGGCGTGGAATACATTCGGGCAGCGCAGCCCGTACTTCGGCTCCAACGCTTGAATCGCCTTCAACACTTCGCCGAGCCGACGCCGCGGAATGGTGCCATCCATGCAGTAATAAGCAGGCGAAGCGCGACCGGCCGCAGGAAAAGCATTCTTTCGTCCGGCCCAGAAGCGCAGGCGCTCGGCTTCGCTGTTCGAGACTTGAATTCGAGTGGCGCGCGCGGCCACCAGCACCGCCGACATTCGTTCGATTTCCTCGGCGACTTCTTCCGGCGTGCCGTCCGATTCGCACAACAGCACGGCGGCGGCGTCGAGGTCATAGCCTGCGTTGGCGAACGGCTCTACCAATCGGCTGGCTGCTTGATCCAGCATCTCCAGGCCCGCAGGAATGATGCCGTTGGCGATCAACGCGGCGACCGCATCGCCGGCCTCGCCGATATCCGCGAAGCTGGCCATGATGCAACGAGCTGTCTGCGCGACGGGCACGAGTCGCACTGTCACTTCAGTCACGACCGCGAGCATGCCTTCCGAGCCGATGACCAGCGCCAACAAGTCCAGACCGGGCGCATCCGGCGCCAGGCCCCCAAATTCCACCACTTCGCCTTCGATCGTCAGGCCGCGCACGCGCAAAACGTTGTGAATGGTCAGGCCGTATTTCAAACAGTGCACGCCGCCAGAGTTCTCCGCGACGTTGCCGCCGATCGTGCAGGCTATCTGACTGGACGGATCGGGCGCGTAGTAAAGACGATGACGCGCCGCTGCTTCGCTGATCGCAAGATTGCGGACGCCAGGCTGCACCATTGCGGTTCGCGCGCGAGGATCGATCGAGAGAATTCGATTCAGCTTGGCCAGCGAGAGCAACAACCCCGCAGGGTGGGGCAGAGCGCTGCCCGACAGGCCAGTGCCGGCGCCACGCGGAATGACGGGCACCTGGTGCTCGTGACAGAGCTGCAGGATGCGGCGGACCTGGTCCTCCGTTTCCGGCAGGGCCACGACCATGGGCAGCTGACGAAACAGCGTCAGCCCATCGCATTCATAGGGCCGGGTCTCTTCCTCTCGAAACAGGACGGCGTCGTCGGGCAGCAAAGTGCGCAGTGCGGCGACCAGGCTGCGCTGCTTGTCTGCATCCACGGGCAGCGAGCGAGCCGGCGGTGCAGGGGCGTGCGTGGTGCTGTCCATGCCGCGAATGATAAATGACTGGCGAGCACACCGCCTGTGCCAGCTTATACTCGACAATTCGATTAACTCAGGCAAAAGGAAGCCGAGCATGACGACCCATAGCCGACGAGAAGTCCTGACCGCCGCTGCAGCGCTGGCAGGTGCAGGCGTAGCCGCTCACGCCGCCGCCGCCGCGCCCTCTGGCGGGGCTGGAGGCACGACGAAGGCGGCAATTCCGCCGGTGGTCCATCACGTGTTCTTCTGGCTCAAGAACCCCAAGTCCAAGGAAGATCTGAACCGGTTGCTGACCGGGCTGCGGACGCTGGGCGGGATCGAGACCGTCAAGGCCATTCACGTCGGCGTGCCGGCGGAAACCGAGCAGCGCGGCGTCGTCGATGCGAGCTACAGCGCCTCGGAGATTTTGTTTTTCGACGATGTGGCCGGCCAGAACGCGTACCAGGTGCATCCCATCCACAAAAAATTCGTCGCCGATTGCGAGCATCTTTGGGAAAAAGTGGTCGTCTATGACGTGAAGCCCGCGCCCTGATCGCTCGTGCCGCCATAGTGGTGACCCGGTCTCACCGCTGTGGCGCGCGCTACGCAACCCAGGCCGTCGCCTGAATAGCTATAAGAAGGCGACGACGATCGTGGGGAGCGTGAATGACAATACGGCGGCGACTCGAGCGGCTGTGCCTGGCCGGAAGTATTTTGTTGTCGAGCACGGTCGCGCTGGCCGGGGACGGCGCCTGGGACGTCACTGATACCGGTCAGCCCTTCGCAGACGCCGAGTTCGCTGTCAGCGAAGGCACCTGGATGAGCGTCGATGTGAGCCCGGACGGCGCGACGCTCGCCTTCGACTTGCTCGGCGACATTTATGTGTTGCCCGCCACTGGCGGCGAGGCGCGGCGTGTCCATGGCGGGCCCGCCATGCAAGTCTTCCCGAGCTTCAGCGCCGACGGCAGCAAGCTGCTGTATCAGAGCGATGCGAGCGGTTTCGACAACGCGTGGATCTCGAACGGCGACGGCTCGAACGCGCGCCAGATCACTCATGACGCCGCCAACATGCTGGGTGCGCCGACGTGGGGGCCGCAAGACCAATCCATCGCTGTCGTGCAGGCGTACTCGACCTTCCCGCTGATGAAGGCATCGGAGATTCGTTTGTTCGATCTGCACGGCGGCCGCGGCGCGGTGCTGGTCGAGATGCCGGCAAATCGACGCGACGTGCAGGAGCCGAGCTTCACGCCCGATGGCCGGTTCGTTTACTACACCCAGCGGATCGTCGAGCCGAACATCTACATCAATCCCAACCATCCCAACTACGTGATCAAGCGCCGTGAGCTCGCGTCCGGCGCAACCGAAGATTTGTTGGGAGGGTGGGGCAGCGCGACTTCGCCACAGGTCTCGCGCGATGGTAAGAAGGTCGCGTTCGTCCGCCGCGTCAAGGAAAAGACGGTGCTGTTCGTCTATGACGTGGCGGCTCGCACGCAAGTGCCGGTATTCGATGAGCTGGATCGGGACCTGCAAGCCGATTTCGTGCAGCAGCATGCCTATTACCCGCGCTTCGACTGGTTCCCCGACCATCGTCACATCGCGATCTGGGGCAAAGGCAAGCTGTACAAGGTCGATACACAGGCCAGCACGGCCACGGAGATTCCGTTCCGTGTGCACGCCAGACATCGCATCGTGCGCGCGCCGCACTTCGAACAAAACCCGGCGCCGGACACGGTCACCGTTCGATCGATACGACAGCTTGCGCCATCGGTCGACGGCAAGCGTCTGGTGTTCACGGCGCTCGGCAGGCTGTGGAACCAGGCTGCTTTTACAGCTGCGCCGACACGGTTGAGCAAGAGCGAGGCCTTCGAGTTCGATCCGGCGTTCTCGCGCGACGGCCGCTCGTTCGCATATGTCGAGTGGGATGACGAGCGCGGCAGCACGTTGAAAGTCGCGAACGCCGTTGGCCGGAACGGGCGCGCTGTGGCGACGAGCCGCGGCGTCATTCGCAATCCTTCGTTTTCGCCCGACGGCAAGCTCATCGTCTATCGGATCGCTGCAGCGGACAAGGCCATGGGCGGCTATGGCACGCAGCCGGGCATCTATGTCGTGCCCGCTCGCAGTGGCGAGAGTCGCTTCGTTGCTGCTGGCGATGATTGGCCGATGTTCTCGCCCGACGGGCAGCGCATCTATTACGTCGAAGTCGGTCGGGTGAACCGGGAGCTGGTGCACTCGTTGGTCAGCGTGACACTCGATGGCTTGGACAAGCGAGAGCATGCACACACACTGAACGCAGACACGTTGGAGCTGCGCGTGAGCCCCGATTTACGTTGGATCGCGTTTCGCGAGTCACAGCAGTACTTCGTGATGCCGTTCCATGAGCTCGGCGCACCGCTCACGGTCAGTGCCGCCAGCAGCGAAGTCCCGGTGCGAGCACTGACCGATCTGGGTGGATATTCCCTGACATGGTCGAACGACTCTTCGACGCTGCATTGGACACTCGGCGCGTCGCTCTATCGCGCAAATGTCGCCGATGCGGCATCGACGCCTGCGCCGCAGCCCTATACCAAGATCGACCTGAAACTGCAGGCTGACATTCCCACAGGAAAGCTGGCCTTCACTAACGCGCGCATCATTACCATGAGAGGCGATGAAGTGATCGAGCAGGGCACGGTCGTCGTCGCAGGCAATCGCATCGTTGCTGTCGGTCCGAGTGCATCTGTCACGGTTCCGGCCGACGCGCAAGTGATCGACGCCTCCGGCAAAACGATCATGCCGGGATTGATCGACATGCACGGTCATATCGATTGCTGCTACGACTCCGGCGTGATGCCGCGGAAGCAAGGTCCTCGCTACGCTGCGCTGGCCTTCGGCGTGACGACCAACTTCGATCCTTACTCGAGCGAGCTGCCGAATTACGAGACCCGCGAGACGGATCTGGCAGGCATCACTGTCGGACCGCGATGGATCGGCTCGGGCAATCCCATCTACGGCCGCGCCGGGAAGTCCGACTTCACTTACGTCCCGCTGCGCGAGTACGAAGATGCGCACAAGGCTCTGCTTCGCAAGCAAGCGCTCTGCGGCAGGATCGTCAAGAGCTACAAGCAGCCGGGCCGTCAACAACGGCAGATGCTGGTCAAGGCGGGGCGCGAGAGCGGCATCATGGTCGACGTGGAAGGCGAGGGGCACTTCCATAACGGCATTTCCATGGTGCTCGACGGCCACAGCAACATCGAGCACAACCTGCCGGTCGCACATTATTACGACGACGTGATCCAGCTCATGAGTCACGCGACCAGCTCGAACACGCCGACGCTGGTGGTCTCGTTCGGCGAGCTGTTCGGCGAGAACTTTCTCTACCAACAGTCGCGCGCCTGGGAGGATCCGAAGATCAAGGCCTTTGCGCAGGAGGCGACTTCGAGTTACAGCGCACTGGAAACGCCAGGCGGCGCACCGGTGCACTCACGCAATATGACGAGCATCCACGTAGCAGATGAGCTTTGGGATATCGGTTTTCGCTCGGTGTCACGCTCCATCAAGAAGCTCGATGACGCAGGCGTTCGCATCAACGTTGGCTCGCACGGCGAGATAGCCGGGCTGGCGGTGCATTGGGAGATGCAGCTGCTCGCACAGGGAGGCATGAGCAATCACCGCATCCTGCGCGCGGCGACCTGGAATGGCGCAACCACACTGGGTTTCGACGAGCACCTGGGCTCGCTGGAAGTCGGCAAGCTCGCCGACCTGATCGTGCTCGACCGCAATCCCCTGGAGGACATTCGCAACAGCAACTCGGTGCGCTACACGCTGCTCAATGGCCGGCTCTACGACTCGGTGACCATGAACGAGATCGGCAACCATCCACGGCTCCGCACCCGGTTCTACTGGGAAATGGATGACTACAAAGGCATCGATTGGAACTCGTCGTGGTCCGGGCAGTGAGCGAATCAATGAAGTCCACGAATCTCTGCTGCAGATTGCTGTTGTCCCTCCTCGCGGCGCCCGCGCTCGCCGAAGCCCCTTGGAACGTCGAAGCTACCGGCCAGCCGTCGTATGACGCCGAGTTCCAGGTCAGCGAAGGCACCTGGATGAGCGTGGCCGTCAGCCCTGACGGCAAGACGCTCGCGTTCGACCTGCTCGGCGACATCTATGTGATGCCGGCGTCCGGTGGCGAAGCCAGGCTGCTGCACGGTGGAGCGGCCATGCAGCGCAATCCGCGCTTCAGTCCCGATGGTCGTCAGCTGCTCTACATCAGCGATGGCGGCGGCAGCGACAACTTCTGGGTCTCGAGCGCCGATGGCTCCAACGCCCGACAAGTGACGAAGGAATCGATCCGCTTGCTGAGCACGCCCGCCTGGAACGGCGACGGCACGCTGGTCGCCGGCGCGCTGCAGTTCGCGACCGAAGAGAAGCATCACGCTGCCGAGCTCCGCATCTACGACTTGCGCGGCGGTAGTGGGCGATTGCTCGTGCCTGCGCCCGACAATGACGAGCCGGTCAACGAGCCGCAGTTCTCGCGCGACGGCCGCTATCTCTACTACACGGAGAAGGTGACGCCATCGAGCCCGTCGCGCGTGTATGTGGATGCGAATCACAGCAACTTCGCCGTGATGCGTCGAGACCTTGCCAGCGGTGAAACCAAGCAACTGATTCGCGGCTTTGGCAGCGCCATCGCTTCGCAACTCTCGCCGAACGATCAGCGCATCGCCTTCGTCCGCCGCGTGCGGGAACAAACCGTGCTGTTTGTTTATGACATTGCCACCGGCAAGCAACTGCCCGTGTTCGCAGGTCTGGATCGGGACGAGCAGGCCGACTACAGCTGGATCGACGGCTATTACCCGCAGTACGGCTGGTTCCCGGACAACCGACACGTCGCGATCTGGGGAAAGGGCAAGCTCTGGAATGTCGACATGGATACTGGCGCGGCGAAGCAAATTCCTTTCAGCGTCCGCTCGCGTCACAAGATCACCGTGCCGCCGCGCTTCACGCACGACCTCGCGCCGAAATCGATAACGGTTCGTGCGATTCGTCAGCTCGCGTATTCGCCCGACGATCGCGTCGTCGTATTCAATGCGCTCGGCCGCTTGTGGCGCAAGCATGACGATGCCAAACCCGCGCGTTTGACTCGTGCGAGTACGTTCGAATTCGAGCCGGCGTTCTCACGCGACGGTCGCACGATCGCTTATGTCGACTGGAATGATGAGAGTGGTAGTCGGCTGATGATCGTGAGCGCGCAAGGCGGCGCGCCGAAGACCATTTACAGCACCGCGGGCGTGTTGCGCGTGCCTTCCTTCTCGCCCGACGGCAACCGTATCGTGTTCAACATCGATGCAGGCGATCGCTGCCTCGGCGGTCGCGAGGCCAGAATCGGTTTGTATTGGATCGACGCCAGCGGCGGTGAAGCTCACTACATCGGGCCGCCGGGCGATGCGCCCATGTTCTCGCCCGACGGGCAACGCATCTATTACTCGACCAAGAGTTACATCGACCACGCTATGGTTGCCGCGCTGGAAAGCGTGAACCTCGAGGGCTTCGATAAGCGTGTTCACGCGAAGACCTTGGATGCCGACACCTCCGAGCCGCGAGTAAGCCCAGACCTCAACTGGATCGCGTTCCGTCATCGTCAGCAGTACTACGTGACTCGCTATCACCAGACTGGCGAGCCTGTGACGCTGACGACCGGGAGCGACAGCGCCAATCGCGTGACGAGGCTGAGCGATATCGGCGGTTATGCGGTTGTGTGGTCGACGGATTCGAAGCGTTTGCACTGGGCCGTCGGCGATCAATTGGTGACTGCGGCCGTCGCGGACGACGCGGCGGTCAAGCCGCAGTTGCAACGAGTCGCGGCGGGTCTGGAAGCTCAGGTCGATGTCCCTGCAGGCCACGTGGCGTTCACCAACGGACGCATCATCACGATGGCGGGCGATCAGGTCATCGAGCGCGGGACCGTCGTCGTGCGGGGCAATCGCATCGTCGCCGTGGGAGCGGCGGGCGAAGTCACGGTGCCGTCCGGCGCGAAGATCATCGATGCGGCCGGCAAGACGGTGATGCCAGGCCTGTTCGACATGCACGGCCACATCAACAACTGCTACTACACATCTTCGGGTCTGATGCCGCAACGTCAGTCGGCCCGATACGCCGATCTCGCCTTCGGTGTGACGACCAACTACGATCCGTACAGTCTGGAGTTGCCTTCCTACACTCAGACCGAGATGACGTTGACCGGCGATATGGTCGGTCCGCGTTCCATCGAGTCAGGGCTGATTGCGTTCGGCCGCATCGCCAAGGTGGACAGCGGCTACGTGCCGATTCTCAGCTATCAGGACGCGCGGGATTTCATGGCGCGCAAGCGGGCGCTCGGCGGCACGATCGTGAAAAGCTATCGCCAGCCCATGCGCAGCCAGCGGCAGATGCTCATCAAGGCCGGTCGCGAGGCCGGCGTCATGGTGGACGTGGAAGGCGAGAGCAATTTCTACCTCGATCTCACCGCCGTGATCGATGGCAACACCAATCAGCAGCACAATCTGCCGGTCGCGAACTACTACGATGACGTGGTGCAGCTGTTCAAGCACGGGCAGACGCCGCACACGCCGACGCTGATCATGCTCAATGGCGAGTTGCTGGGCGAGAACTTCATCTACCAAAACCAGCGCGTGTGGGAGGATCCGAAGGTGCGCACGTTCGTGCAGGTGGTCACCAGCGGCTACAGCCCGCTGAGCACGCCTCACTATGCGCCGCCGTACGTGCGCGGCATGACTTCCATCAAGGTCGCCGACGAGTTGTGGGACGTGGGCTATCGCTCGGTGTCACGCTCGGTGAAGAAGCTCGATGACGCAGGCGTGATCGTCAATGCCGGCTCGCACGGTCACGTGATCGGCCTCGCGTTGCACTGGGAGATGTGGCTGCTCGCACAGGGCGGCATGAGCAATTTGAACGTACTGCGCTCGGCAACGTTGAATGGCGCTCGCACGCACGGGTTGGAGCAGCAGTTGGGCTCGCTGGAGCCGGGCAAGCTCGCCGACATCATCGTGCTCGACAAGAACCCGCTCGAGGATATCCAGAACAGCAACAGCGTCCGCTACACCATGGTCAACGGGCGCCTGTACGACGCGAACACCATGAATGAGATCGGCAACTACGACAAGCCACGAGGCAAGTTCTTCTGGGAAGCGAACCGCCCGGCGAACGACATCGACTGGGAGAAGTCGTGGGCCGAGCAGTAGCGGCCAGCTCAGGATTGAGAATGACTGCCGCGCTTGATCAAGTCGACCGTGGCGCGGGCGATGAGATCCAGCGCACTGGCAATGTCGCGGTGATAACGGACGCCGTCTTCGGTCAGCACGCTGCCGGCCGGGGTTCTTTGAATCAACTTGGTCCCGGTCCAGACTTCGATGGCGCGCAAATGCCGGCTGACCACGGCGTGGTCTCGACATAAGTACTGCGCCGCCTTACGCACACCGCCGAAGCGGGCGATGGCATCGAAAGCCCGCAACGTCTCGAAGGGCGGAAGGGCTCGCCGCGACAGCAACTGGGCGGCGGAGTCGCTGGACTGGGCAGTCTCATGAGTGCTGGCGGGAGCACTGCTGGAAGCGGTTGGCACGGATCACCTCACCCCGTAGGGCACTGCTGAAGCCTCCATGAATTATTCGCGGAGCGTTGCCGACAGCTGCGTATCCGTCGGCTGCATGGTGCCGATTCGTCACCTCTCGCGCAAGGCTGCCGACGTTGATTTTGTGCGGTGGGGCATGCCATGCGCTCATGCCCGCGGGCACAATCCGGCCCGTGAGATTGCCGTCGCATCACATTGAAGTACTACTTCTGCTGGGTCTGGCGCTATGCACCCAGGCAGCGTCGGCTGCCGATCTCACCGTCCGTGTGAGTGATGTCCAGGGTCGTCCGGCCCACAATGTAGTTGTCGTGGCAACACCGAAGGCAGCGGTGAGCGCGCCGGGGCGGCCGGCCATGGCCGAGATGGACCAGATCGACCGACAGTTCTCGCCTTATGTGCTCGCCATCCACACCGGCACGCCGGTGCTGTTTGCCAACAACGATTCGGTTGCGCACCAGGTGTATTCGTTCTCGCCGCCTAAACGCTTCGAGCTGGCGTTGTATCACGGCAGGCCGCGCGAGCCGGTGGTGTTCGACCGGCCGGGCATCGTGACGGTCGGTTGCAACATCCACGACAACATGGTGGGTTATCTCTACGTCACCGATGCGCCCTGGTTCGGCACGACGGGCGATGACGGCGTCTGGACAGGGCGCGATCTGCCTGCCGGCGAGTACGAATTGCAGGTATGGACGCCACTGCTGCCTCCGCACGAGTGGCTGCACACTCAGAGCATCGCGCTCGGTGACCAAGCGACTCGCGCGTCTTTCAAACTAAAACGCGCACTGCGGCCCGAGCCTGTGCCGATCAAAGACAAGCGAGTGCGAGACTACTGATGCGCCTGTCGTCTCTCGCACTTGCGGTCTCGATGTGGATGCTCGGTCAGTCCGCACTGGCGCACGAAATCACAGCGCAGATCGATCTGCGCGCGGTCGTGGTCGATTCGCCGCTGGATTCGTTTACCGAAGGTGGCACCGGTCAGTTGCGTTTCGGTGGCGACGACGACGGCTTGCGGCTCGGTGCGGTGATGATCGATGCGGCCGGCGAGATCGTCGACACGGTCCGCTACGGCGTTACCGCGAGAGCGACCGGTGACGGCGATCGCAATCCCATCGATCTCACCGAAGCGTATCTGGAGTGGCGTCCGTATGCCTCCAGTCCGCTGCGTTGGAAAACTCGGGCAGGTGCGTTCTACGCGCCGATTTCCCTGGAGAATCGCAGCGTCGGTTGGGACAGCCTGTACAGCATCAGCGCGTCGGCCATCAACACCTGGATGGGCGAAGAGTTTCGCACCATCGGTTTGGAAACATCGTTGACTGCGCTCGGTGCGCCGGCGGGGCGCAACTTCGATGTGAGCATCGTCGCATCGGCGTATGGCTGGAACGATCCGGCCGGGATTCTGTTGTTTCAGCGCGGCTGGGGCGTTCACGACCGGCAGACCGCGCTGTTCGGCGAGCTGCCGCGGCCGTTGGTGCAGGACCCGAACATTCCGAACATCGAGTTCTTCGACGAGGTCGACGGTCGCTATGGATACTACGCAGGCGTCGAGACGAGGATTTCCGGCAGCCACGTGCTTCGGGCTCTGCACTACGACAACCGAGGCGACACGGCTGAGGAAGATGCTCGCGAGCCCACCTGGCTGACTCGATTCGATTCATTCGGTGCGCGAGTCGAGTTGCCGCTCGAGATCACCGCCATCGCTCAATACATGCAGGGCGACACCGCGGTCGGTGCAAGTGCCGATGGGCGCGGTTTCATCATCGTCGATTTCGAGTCGTGGTTCGTGTTGATGAGCCAACAGTACGGACGGCATCGCTACACGGCCCGCTACGACCGCATGAACACCGAGACCGTCCGTGGCGCGCGCTTTTTCGATAGCCATCAGGACGCGGATGCCTGGACCGTGGCCTATCTGTTCAGCTTCGATGACCACTGGCAACTGGCGGCCGAGGCCATCCGATTGGCCGGCTCGCTCCGCCAGCGGGCGGAAATCGGCTTGCCCGCCAGAGCGACCGAGCGGCTGCTGCAGCTCGCAGCCCGCTACAGCTTCTAAGGGCCGAGCCGTAAGGAACTTGCCGGCGAGCCTGCCATTGTGTCGTGTGTACTTGCGTGGTGGGGACGTAAATGGCATATGGCACGCCAATGAGAGAAGTGCCTCCCAGAACAGCACCATACGAGTTTCTGCTCGCACTCGATGCAGCGCTCCGCCCGCTGACGGATGCCGCCGAGATCACGCAGGTCGCAGCCCGTCTGGTCAGCCAGTCCATGAAGGTGAGCCGGTGCGCTTACGCCGAGGTCGCGTCCGATCGGAACACGTTCGACATCGTCGGCGATTACAGCGACGGCGTGCCGTCGCTGGTCGGCCATTATCGCCTGTACGAATTCGGCGCCGAGTTTCTGCGACTGGCCCGGTCCGGACAGCCCTTCATCATCGAGGATGTGGAGACGGATCCGCGTACGCAAGGCGAGATCGACAGCTATCGCCGGGCGCAGGTCTGCGCGGGGATTGCCATCCCGCTGCTCAGAGCTGGCCAGCTGTGCTCGGTCATGGCCGTTCACCAGAATCGGCCGCGGCAGTGGCGGCAGGAAGAAGTCGAGCTGTTGCAACTGGTCGCGGGCCGTTGTTGGGAGGCGGTCGAACGGGCGCGCGTGTCGCGCGAACTGTGTGAGGCGAACGAGCGGTTGAAACTGGAGGTGCGTGACCTGAACCGCACCGAAAGGCAATTCGCGCAGCTGGTTGCAGGCGTCACCGACTGTGCGATCTACATGATCGATCGCAAGGGTTATGTCTCCTCGTGGAATCCCGGTGCGGAGCGCATCAAGGGCTACACCGCGGACGAAATCATCGGCCGGCATTTCTCGCAGTTCTATACGATCGAGGATCGCGCCAGCGGCCTGCCGGATCGCTCGCTCAGCTTGGTTGCGACCAAGGGCAAGTTCGAAGGCGAGGGCTGGCGCGTGCGCAAGGACGGCTCGCGCTTCTGGGCCAGCGTACTGATCGATCCGATCCACGGACCCGATGGCCAAGTCCTCGGTTATGCCAAGATCACGCGCGACATGACCGAGCGGCGCCTGATGCAGGAGCAGCTCAATCAAGCGCAGAAGATGGAAGCGATCGGTCAGCTCACCGGCGGTGTCGCGCACGACTTCAACAATCTGCTGACCGTGATCCTTGGAAATCTGGATATAGTTCAGCGGCGCTCGCCTGCCAATGACGAAAGACTGCAGCGTGCGATCGATCATGCGGCCCGAGGCGCCGAGCGTGCCGCTGGGTTGACGCATCAGCTGCTCGCGTTCGCACGCCGCCAGCCGCTCAATCCGAAACCCACGAGCGTCAATCAGCTCGTGACGACGCTGCTCGAGCTGATCCGTCGCACCTTGCCGGAAGCAATCACTGTGCAGTCGCGGCTCAGCGCCGGCGTCGGTCAGGTCAGTGTGGACTCCAATCAAATGGAAAGTGCGCTGTTGAACCTGGCGGTGAATGCGCGCGATGCCATGTCCGGCAAAGGAACGTTGACCATCGCGACCGAGCTGGTGAATGTGAGCGAGGATGAGGCCCTGCGCTTGGGAGACCTGCTGACTGGGCCGCACGCAGTGATCAGCGTGGCGGACACGGGCATCGGCATGTCAGCAGAAGTGATTGCTCGCGCGTTCGATCCGTTCTTCACCACCAAGCCGATCGGGCAGGGCACCGGACTGGGCTTGAGCCAGGTGTTCGGCTTCGTGAAGCAGTCGGGCGGCACGGTGAAGTTGCAGAGCGAGCTTGGCGAAGGCACGACGGTGAAGATTTATCTGCCCCGCGTCGATGTTTCGGCGGAAGCGCGAATGGAGCGACCGGGAGACGAGGTGCCACGGGGCCACTCCAGCGAGACCGTGCTCGTCGTCGAAGACGAGGACGATGTACGCGCTTACAGCATCGAATGTTTGCAGGATCTGGGATTTTCGGTGCTGCAGTCTGCCGATGGGCCGTCAGCACTGCGGCTGATCGCCGCTCACCCCGAGATCCGTTTGCTGCTCACCGATGTGGGCCTGCCTCATATGAGTGGCCGCGAGCTGGCTCAGGAAGTGCGCCGGATGCGCCCCGAGCTGCCGGTGCTGTTCACGACCGGGTATGCGCAGGATGCGATGTTTCAGCAGGGCAAGCTGGAGCGCAACGCCGAGCTGCTGACCAAGCCATTCAATCGCGCGCAGCTCGCGATGCGCGTGCGACATTTGCTCGACGCCTGAGCCGCTACTTATATAAATCGAGCAGTGCCGAGCCCGCCAGCAGAAGCGCGCCGACACCGTAGAACTGCGTATCGGACTGCAAGACCTGATCGGGTCGATCGCTGACTTGCTGCACCCATCCGAGCCGGCCGTCTGCATCCACCGCTTTTTCCAGCGCTTGCCAGCCGCGCAACACGGCTGGCTCATAGGTGTAGCGATCCAACAAGTTGGCGTTGATGCCCCACGCGAGGCCGTAGACGAAGAATCCCGTGCCGCTCGATTCGGGCGGCGTGTTTTCCGGGGCCAGCAGCGAGCTCGGCCAGTAGCCGTCCGGTTTCTGCAATGTTTGCAGCTTGGCGGCCATCTGTTTGAACAGCGTTTCGTAGGCGGGTCGCGCCGGATCGTCCTTCGGCAGGAATGTGAGCACGCGCGCGATTCCAGCGAATACCCAGCCATTGCCACGGCTCCAGAACAACTTGCGACCTTTCTCATCGCGCCGCTCGAAGAAGCGGCTGTCGCGGTAGAACAGATGTTCGTCGCGGTCGTAGAGATAGTCCTGAGTTGCCTTCCACTCCTGGTGAGCAAACTGCGCGTAGCGTGGGTCGTTGGTGAGCTGCGACAGCTCGATCCAGAGGGGCGGCGCCATGAACAGCGCGTCACACCAGCACCATCGATCCCAGCACTGCGTTGCTTCGTGTGCGGCGAGATTGGCTGGCGACGGCGCGGCGATGATGGCGTCAAGCCTGCGCCGCGCGGGCGCGATGGCTTTCGGCCCCGCACCGTGAGTCGATGCCCAAAGATAACTTTGGCCGATGACGTGATCGTCGGCGTGATAGGTCCGGTCCCCGAGGCGCCATTTCTGGCTCCGGCCGTGGCTCAAGATCGCTGCACGGAAGCGCTCCGACTGGCTTCGCTCCGCAAGCGCCGTCAGCCCGACGTAGAAAGCGCCCTGCTGCCAGCTGCGGGCATTGCGTGTTTCCTCACGCATGACTTTGATCGTGCTCGCCGGCTCGAGATGGGCGAGTTGCCAGTCGGCGGCTTTTTCCATGAGCGCGAGCGTTGCGGCGCCGTCGATGGGCTTCGTGTCCGCTGTTGCGAGACTCGCAAACATCATCGCCAGCGCGCCGAGCAGGACGGGGAGGGCGAGGGTCATACGCGCGGCTGCCTTCATTCAGCGCATCCTCAAGTGCGTTCTAGATCTCTGGGTTGAAGCGTGCAAGGCGCGATTGTTACATGCAATCCACCCGGCGGGGCGATCCGAACCAGCGGATCAGCGCCTCGGTAAGTCCAGGCTGATTCGAGCCGCCGACCCAGGCCACATGGCCGTCCGGCCGGATCAACACGGCGCTGGGCGCAGGGACGGCTCCGAGCACTGGCAGCTCCCACGCGCCTTCGTACTTGGCGTCGAGCATCTGAACTCGATCGGTCCACGGGACGATGTCGATTCCGCCGGGGTCCCCAAGGTTGAGAAGCAGCGCTCGGGCCTTGTGGAGCAGGGTGAAGAGCCGGCGTGGTCCCTTCGCGGTTGCCAGATCGAGATCGGGCATACGGCGCCCGAGCAGCGGGTGCCTCTCAGTATCGACCGGCCCGAAGTCGTAATGAATGTCCAGGCCCGCCATCTCCGCAGCCAGGCGTCTGCGCGGCTCGTCCATGCGGAGCAGCTCAGAAACGCGGTCGGTCAATGCCTTGGCGCGATCGTCTGTACGGCGAAGCGCGATTTGCGCCATCGTGTTACGGAGTGCACGGGCCGCGACCGGATGGCGCTCGGCGTGATAGGTATCCAGAAGGGTCGCTGGCGAGGTTTGTTTGATCACTTGGGCCAGCTTCCATCCCAGATTCACCGCGTCCTGCACGCCGATATTCAATCCCTGCCCACCTACCGGCGGATGCACGTGCGCGGCGTCCCCAGCGAGTAGCACGCGTCGCTCGCGATAGGCCGCGGCCTGGCGAGTCATATCGGTAAATCGGGAGATCCAGGTTGGAGTGTGGACTCCGTAATCGGTCCCATACACGGCGATGAGCGCCTGGCGCAGATCGTCCAGCGTCGGCTCGGTGGCGGAATTTAGCTGTGATTCGGTGAGAACGATGCGGACTCGGCCATCCTCCAACTTGCCGATCCCGTGCAGGCCCGCGGCGTCTTGGCGCATTCCCCATTGGGGTTCGTCACGCATGTCGGCCTCGGCGATCAACCAACTCGTCGTGGGATCCCAGCCAGGGAAGTCGATGGCCGCCGCTTTGCGGACCACACTGCGTCCTCCGTCGCAGCCGACCAGATATTGGCTGCGCAGTGTTTCGCCATCAGAGAGCTCCACATCGATGCCGCCGTCGTCTTGTGAGAACCCGATGACTTCGCGTCCGCGGTAGATTGGCACTTTCAGCTCGTCGACCCATTCGGCCATGATGCGCTCGATGTGCGTCTGCCACAGCCCGAGCACATAGTTGTGACGAGTGGGTGCGTCGCTGATATCCAGTGGGACATGGAAGTGCACGGCGTTGTGCTTCTGCCCCTGAGAAACAAACCGCTCCGCGATGCCGCGCTGATCTAGCACCTCGATGCTTCGGGCATGCAGGCCGCCTGCTCGCGAACCAATGATTTCCGGGGTGAGCCGCCGCTCGACGATTGCAACATCGACGTCCGCGAGCGCCAGCTCGCCCGCCAGCATCATGCCAGTCGGACCCGCTCCGACGATCACCACTGCATGCTTGCTCATCGCTACCTCCAGGTTGGACATGGCGGGCGATGCTGGGACAAGCCCCGGGGCTTACGGCAAGACCCCCCGTGCCGTATACTCTGAAAGTGGCCGGGGAGCAGGTCGCATTCCTATATCACGATCGAGCCGCTAGCGAGATCGCCTGCTACATAACTCATCATCCGACCGTTGCACCACGCCGACGTCGCATGCGAACGGTCGGAGCAATGCTCGTAACGTGCTCAGTCGTGGAAATACGTGATGACTCAACCGGCTGACAACAGCATCGGCGGCGCGGCGCTGCGCAGGGTCGCGTGGCGACTGATTCCGTTCTTGGGCGTGCTGTACTTTTTTGCGTTCCTTGACCGGGTGAACGTCGGCTTCGCGGCGCTCACCATGAATGTCGATCTGGGCATCTCAGCGGCCGCCTTTGGCATCGGCTCGGGCATCTTCTTCATCGGTTACATCCTGTGCGAGGTGCCGAGCAACGTGCTGCTCGAGCGTTTCGGCGCGCGCATTTGGATTGCCCGCATCATGATCAGCTGGGGTGTGCTGTCGGCGGCGATGGCGTTCGTACAGGGGCCGAAGAGTTTCTATGCCGTACGCTTCTTGCTCGGCATTGCCGAAGCCGGCTTCTTTCCCGGCATCATTTTCTACTTGACCTGCTGGTTCCCTTCGCAGCATCGAGCCCGGATCATCGCTTTGTTCATGATTGCGCTGCCGCTGTCGAGCGTCATCGGTGCGCCGATCTCGACCTCGCTGCTCGGCATCGAGGCCCTGGGACTCAGGGGCTGGCAGTGGATGTTTCTATTGGAGGCGATCCCGACGATCGTGCTGGGCGTCGCGGTGCTCGCAGTACTTCCGGACCGCCCGGCAGATGCCAGGTGGCTTGGTGACGACGAGAAGCGATGGCTGCAGGCCGAGTTGGCGCGCGAGCATTCCGGCTCCACTCACGGTCATGCCAGCAGCTTGCGCGAGGCGCTGATGCTGCCGCGTGTGTGGCGCAATGGACTGGTGTACTTCTGCATTCTCGTCGGCTTGTACGGGTTCAGTTTCTGGTTGCCGCAGATCATCGCGTCGCTGGGCGGCATGAGCAACGTGCAGGTCGGGCTGCTCACAATGATTCCATATTCACTGGCGTGCATCGCTCTGGTGCTGTGGGGCAGGCATTCGGATGCGACCGAAGAGCGCTCGTGGCACGTCGCGTTGCCGATGCTGCTGGGAGCTGCGGCGCTGACCGTCAGTGGCTGGACCCGCGAGCCCGTCGTTGCGTTCGTGGCGCTGTGTCTGGCGGCTGTGGGTATCTATTCGGGGTTGCCATCGTTCTGGGCGTTGGCGAGTCGAGGCTTGCAGGGCGCCGCGGCTGCGGGCGCCATCGCGCTGATCAATTCGCTCGGAAACTTCGGTGGCTTCCTCGGGCCTGCAGCGATTGGCTTTGCCAAGACCTATACGAACAGCTACGCCGCAAGCCTGCTGTTCATCGCCGTGCTGCTTGCGATCGGTGCGGTGCTGTTGATTTCAGACGCCGGCAAAGTGCTCGAGCGCCAGCAGGATCGCCTTGAGCACGGCGAGCAAGGCGCCCCAGACAATCAACACTGACCCGGCGCCGATCAAGACGCCGAACAATGCTGCCAGCCCATCGTGCTCGATCAACGCGAGCGCAATGATGCACATCGCCGCGGCCGGGAAGATATTGCCCAGGGGAATGGGCAAGAACAGGATGACCGAAAGAATCAGCATCAGCAGGGCGAGCAGGCGCTCCGAAACAGCGGTGACGAGCCAGCTCAGACGCGGCTTCAGCACCCGTTCGATTCGTTTCAGCACGGGCGCGGTTCGACGCACCACCGACGCAAGATCTGCGCGAGCAATCGACCTCGCTGCAATCGCCTTCGGTAGCCAGGGTGTGCGACGACCGTATAACAACTGAAATGACAGGATGATCAGCGGCAGTCCGAGAATGGCGGACGTGCCCGGCGGCGTCGGAACCAGGTTCGGCAGCGCGAATACGAAGATCAATGCGCCAAACGCGCGATCGCCCGCCATGGCCAGCAGGTCTCCGGTGGAGACCCGCTCGCGGCTTTCATCTTCTGCGACTTGAGACAGCAGCTCGGACAGCGCTGAGTGGCGACTGCCCGTGCGCTCCGGAGCGGCGGATTCCATGAGAACGTGGGGCGTAGCAGGGAACTTGGAATCCATAGTCTACTGGATGACGCGGGCTCATGAGTGCGACTCCTGCAGCGTTGGCGCAGGCGCAATTCGCGCTGAGTCGGGCCGATACGCCATGCGGTACAGGCCTGGCAGCACCAGCAGGGTCAGCAGCGTGGACGAGAGAATGCCGCCGATGACGACGGTGGCCAGCGGTCGCTGGACTTCCGCACCCGTGCTCGTGTTCAACGCCATTGGTAGAAAGCCGAGCGCGGCCACCAGGGCGACCATCATGATCGGGCGCAGGCGCATCATCGCGCCTTCTCGGATCGCGTCCTCCAGCCGGGCGCCGGCGGCCAGCCGATCGCGGAATGCGGAAACCATCATTACGCCGGTGAGCACGGCCACGCCTGACAGCGTGATAAAGCCGACGCCGGCAGTGATCGATAGCGGTATATCTCGAAGCCACAGTGCGACGACTCCGCCGGTCAGCGCCAGCGGCACGCCGCTGAACACCAATGCGGCGTCCTTCGAGGAACCGAACGTCATCAACAGCAGCGCGAAAATCATCACGAGCGTCACGGGCACGAGCACCGCGAGTCGCTGCGAGGCGGACTTCAGTTGCTCGAATGTGCCGCCATAGTCGAGCCAGTAACCGGCTGGCAACTCGATCTGTCGTGCGATCTTTTCTCTGGCTTCCGTGACGAAGCCACCGAGGTCGCGGCCGCGCACGTTGGCGGAAACGATCAGGCGACGTTTGCCATTCTCGCGACTGATCTGATTCGGTCCGGGCGCGAGTTCGAGCGAAGCGACTTCGCCGAGCGGCACGTAGCCGCCTTCGGGCAGCGCTATCGGTAGCCGGGACAGATTGGCGATATCCGCACGCAGATGCTCCGGCAGTCGAACCACGATATTGAAACGCTGGTCGCCATCGAAGATCTGGCCAGCTGATTCGCCGCCAGTCGCAGCAGAAAGCACGTCTTGGACGGCTGCGACGTTCAGGCCATAGCGATACAACGCGGCGCGATTGGGTTCGATCGACAGCACGGGCAGGCCGGCCACCTGCTCGACCTTCACACCTTCCGCACCATCGATGCTGTTCAAGACGCGCGCGATGGCGTTACCGGATCGCAACAAGCGATCGAGATCGTCGCCGTAGATCTTGATGCCCAGGTCCGAGCGCACTCCGGAGATCATTTCGTTGAAGCGCAGCTGGATGGGCTGACTGATCTCGAACGCGTTGCCAGGAATCGCGTCGAGTTTCTGCTCGATCTCCTGCACCAGCTCGGCCTTGGTCTTGTCCGGATCCGGCCAATCGCGGCGCTCCTTCAGCATGACGTAACCGTCGGAGATGTTCGGCGGCATCGGATCGGTCGCCACTTCGGCGGTGCCGACCCGGGAGAAATAAGTCTTGACCTCCGGCATCTCCTGCAGCGCCCGTTCCAGCTGGAACTGCATTTCCAGCGATTGAGTGAGACTGGTGCCAGGAATGCGCAATGCCTGAACCGCGAGATCTCCCTCATCCAGATTGGGTATGAACTCCGAGCCCATTCGCGAGCCTAGCCATGCGCAGACACCGACAAAGATCACGGCGCCTGCCAGAATGAACGTGCGGAACTTCAACGCGCCATCGAGAATGGGCTCATAAGCGCGACGCGCGCTCCGCACGATCGCGTTCTCCTTTTCGTCGATCTTGCCGGTCAGGAACAGCGCGACCGCGGCAGGCACGAACGTGAGCGACAGAATGAGCGCGGCGACCAACGCGATGATCACGGTCAACGCCATGGGCTGGAACATCTTTCCTTCGACGCCAGTGAGCGCGAGGATGGGCAGATTGACGAGAATGACGACGAGCACGCTGACGAGGCTCGGTGTGAATACCTCACGCGTCGCCGTGAACACGGTGTGCAGGCGATCATCGAGATCCAACCACCGTCCGACATGATGCTGACGCTGCGCCAGGCGGAGCATGCAGTTCTCGACGATGATCACGGCGCCATCGACGATCAAGCCGAAGTCGAGCGCGCCGAGCGACATCAGGTTGGCGCTGACTTTCGTCTGCACCATGCCGGTGACCAGCATCAGCATGGATAGCGGAATGACCGCAGCCGTCAGCAAGGCCGCACGAACGTTGCCCAGCATCAGCAACAGGACTGCGACGACCAGGATCGCGCCTTCGAGCAGATTCTTCTGCACGGTGGCGATGGTCTTTTCGACCAGGACCGTGCGATCGTAGACTGGATCCGCAGTGACACCCTCGGGCAATGTTCCATTGATCCCGGCGAGTTTTTCCGAGACCGCCTTCGACACCGTGCGGCTGTTCTCCGCGATCAGCATCACCGCCGTTCCCAACACGGTTTCCTCACCGTCGCGTGTTGCCGCGCCGGTTCGCAGCTGCTTACCGTACGCCACCTCCGCAACGTCTCTAACCATGACCGGCACGCCGCCGCGGCGCGTAACGACCATCTGTTCGATGGAAGTAATGTCGGCAACCTGGCCGGGCGAGCGAATCAGATACTGCTCGCCGTTGCGCTCGATATAGCCGGCGCCGACGTTGGCATTGTTCTTTTGGAGTGCGGTGACGATGTCGTCGAACGTCAGGCCGAATGCGAGCAGGCGAGCGGGATCGGGAGTGACGTGATACTCCCGTTCGAAGCCGCCGATCGTATTGACCTCAGTCACGCCCGGCACTTGTCGCAACTGTGGGCGAATCACCCAGTCTTGCAACATACGAAGCGCGGTGGCGTCGTAAGGGCGTCCATCGGGCTGGCGCGCATTCGCGTCGGCGCGCACGGTGTACAGGAATATCTCCCCCAGCCCCGTGGCAATCGGGCCCATCTCGGGCTCGATGCCGTCGGGCAGCTGGCTCCTGGCTTGCTGCAAGCGTTCGTTGATGAGATTGCGTGCGAAGTAGATATCGGTGCCGTCCTCGAAGACGACGGTGACCTGTGACAACCCATATCGTGACAGCGAACGCGTGTACTCCAGGTGCGGCAGGCCCGCGATGGCGACCTCGACCAGGTACGTGATGCGCTGCTCGACTTCGAGCGGTGAGTAGCCCGGCGCCTGAGTATTGATCTGCACCTGGACATTGGTGATGTCGGGCACCGCATCGATCGGCAGGCGCTGATAATTCCAGACGCCGCCCGCGGCTGCGACCAGCACCAGGAACAGAACGACCCAGCGACGGGCAATGGCAAAGCGCAGGATTGAGTCGATCATCGGGCGGCTCCTAGTCGTCGTGCTCGGCAGAGCCTTTGCCCAGCTCCGCTTTGAGGATGAAACTGTTCGCGGCGGCGTAGCGTTCGCCTGCCCGCAGTCCCTCCGTCACTTCGCTCAATTGACCGTCGGCGCGGCCGATGCGTACCGGTCGCGGCTCGAATCCCTGCCTGGCATGGACGAACACAACATTGCTGTTATCCAACGTTTGCAGCGCTTCGTTGCGCACGACCAGCGGCACAGGGTTTTCGCCCAGCGTGACTCGAGCGGAGACATACAGGCCGGGCGCCCAACGTCGATCGGCGTTGTCGAGCAGCACGCGCGCCGTCAATGTTTGGTTGGCACTGCTGCCGAACGGCGCGACGTAGATGATCTTGCCGTCGGCTCTCAGGCCTGTGTCGTTGCTTGCCACTTGGACCGTTTGCCCGACGCGCACCTTTGTCATGTCGCGCGGGAACAGGGAAAGCTCGACCCACACGCTCGATAGGTCTGCGATGGTGAATAGCACCTTCTCTCCAGTCTGTTCGCCCGGATTTGCCTGACGTGCAGTGACGACGCCATTGAGCGGTGCGACGACGGCGTAGCTCTGCAAGCTTTCGTTGCTCTCGACCGTGGCCAATGTTTCACCCGCGCGCACGGCATCGCCGACCTTCGCGGTGACGGCGAGAATCACGCCGGGGAAGCGTGCAGCCACGTCCCTGACGCGCTCGGCGTTCGGCGCGATGACGCCATAGACGGGCAATGTCTCGCGGATGGTGGCCGGACCTGCTTCGGCAACTACGATTCCGGCCGCTTGAATCTGCTCGGGCGTCAGCTCGACGTGTCCCGGCTCGCCGTGCTCGTGATGAGCCTCGGCCTTCGTCGACGGCGCTTCCGTGGCAGAGCCTCCGCAACCGCCGAGGGTCCATAGCGCGAGGACCAGCACCCATAGTGATTTCTGATTCATGATGGCAACTCAAGGTGAAGTCGGACGGGTAAGGGCGGCGCTGGTGAGACGTTCGATCTCGGCCAGGATGCGATGAAAGTCGGCAGCAGCGTCGATGGCCGCGGCCTGCACCGCGAGCAGCTCTTCCTGCACGGTGATCAACTCCAGGAAAGAAAAGCGGCCTCGGTCGTAGCCGCTGCGTGTTTGATCGAGAGCGAGTTGCGCTTGGGGCATCGCCTCGTTGCGCAATGTGTCGACGCGAGCGCGGTCGGTGTTCATCTCCTGATACAGAGCGAGCAGGCTCGCACGAGCTTTGACGCGAGCAGCATTCCGTAGCGCGTCCGTTTGATCGAGGCGGATCTGTGCTTCGCGAATCGCGCCTTGGTTCTTGTCGAAGATCGGCAAAGGCATGGAGAAGCCGGCGACGAGAGCGGCGTCGTCGGTCTGTTCGAAACGTCGTACACCGAGGCTGAACGTGAGATTCGGCCGAGCCCGGACTCGCGCCAGTCGCAGCTCCGCTGCACGCAGACGTGCTTCCGAAGCGAACCGGATGAAGTCCGGTGACTCCTCCAGGCGATCCATCAACGCCTGGAAAGATTCCACTGCTCGCAGATCGAACAGCTCCGCTCTGGCCATGGTGAATGCGGGCTCGGGGCTACCCCATGAGGCAGAGAGTGCGTAGCGCGCTGCGCGTAACTCGCTTTCTGCTTGGCGCTGTTCGATGACAGCCCGCGTCAGCGCGACACGCGCGCGGCTGCGTTCTGCTTCCGGAGATCGTCCGGCTTCGACGCGAGCGCCGATCGCTTCGAGTGTGCTCTGCGCGAGTGCTGTTGCCTGTATCGCGAAGCGAACGCGTTCCTGGGCGGCGGCCACATCGATGAATCGACTGGTGACGTCCGAAAGAATGTCCAACTCGCGGGCGCGCTGTTCGATGTCGACGAAATCCAGATCCGCCTCGGCGGCGGCGCGACGCAATCCTCGCTTACCGCCCAGCTCGACGACCTGGCTCAGGCTCAGCGTCGTCTCCAGCGAATCGATTCTCTGTGCCGCGCCGCTGCCAGCGAAGTTCTCGAGCTCCACGCCAAATTCAGGATTGGGTCGCAGATCCGCTTGCACGATTCGCGCTTGCGCCGCGCTGAGTTCATACGCGCTCGCCAGCAAGTCGGGATTGCCGCGCATGGCGGCGTCGATCGCTCGGGCTAGCGTGAGCTCGCCATCCGGATTGACTGACTCAGCTTGCGCTTGCGCGTCCGCTGAGCAAACAACAAACAATAGGGCGCACGCAGCACAGGCGCGCGCAAGTGCGAATAACATCGAAAGCCTCCTACAGCACGCGTGCGTTCGCACGCGCGAGGTCACAGGAAATGACTTTGAATCGGAGGTTTAGAGCGGCGGCCCGCGCAGCGGCGGACGCAAGTCGAAGGCAGAGGCGAGATTTGGAATGAGCAGCTGAGCCGGACGGCCCGTGCTCTGCAGAATCGGCAGGAGCAACGCGAGCAGGATACTCGCAAACACGATGATCGGCAGTTCATCTACGCCGATCTTCTTGACCCACGGCGAGACCGAGAGATCTACATCCACGTCGTTGTGCCCGCCGGCCTCGTGATCGCCGGGCGCGTCCTCGACGTGCATGGCTACGGACTGCTGTTGCTGGCCATCCAGGCACAGGTGCAAGTGGGCTTCGCCGACTCGCACCAATAGCAATGCTATGGCGAGCAGCCATAGGAGCCGGGCGATGGGGGAGTGGCGGAGCATGGCAGTAGTATGCCTCAGGAACCGCAGTTTCTCACGACAGCGATGACGGTTGTGACGTTCGTCCCGGGCGAACGCCGGGGTGGCTACTGTTCGAGGGTCCGTACGGCGGCCCCGTCTCGCGTGTACTCGAACTCCAATACCCAGACACGAGCAGCGTCGGTGTCCGCGGGAACGAACTGCCATTCCCTCGCGGCCCGTTCCGAAAGGCGAGCGAAATATTTGCTCGGTCCGGCGTTTTCCATGAGCACGCCGATCACGTTGCCGGTCGGGTCGACGAGCACGCGCACGCTTACGTAGATGCGGCCTTGAATCTCGCTCCGGATTTTCTGCGGAACGGTCGGCAGGACGTCTTTGAGTATGGAGGAAGAGGTTGCCGCCGCTGGGGCCGGTTGCTCTGGCGGAGGAGAAACAGCGACGGAGAGTGTCGGCTCGGGTTCCGCGACCTTCTCAGGTGCCGGCGGCGGCGTCACAGGCGCGGGGACGGCGGCTTGTTGCAACGGAGCAGGCGACTCGCTTGTAGATTGCAGGCCGATCCATACAGCGGTCGCTAACAAGAGCGCGCCAGCCGCGATACCTAATATATGTCGCTTGGGCGCATTCTCGGTGGGCGCCGCCTCTTGCGAGGTGGCTGTTGCTGGTCGAGGTGGCGCGATGGCTACTGGGGTGCCTGGCGCCGGTTGAGTTGGTGGAACTATTCGCGGAGTGGTTGCTATAGGCTGAGCTGGTGGGACTACTCGCGGGGGAATGTTTGCAGGCTGAGCCTGATCGACCGCTCGCTGAGCGTTCGGCAGCGACTGTGCCGGGTCAGCCACTCTCGGAGCAATGTTTGCAACCTGAGGCGGAGCGGCCTCTCGCGGGGCACTCGATGTGGGCTGAGCTGGTGCAGCCACCTTCGGAGCAATGTTTGTAGCCTGAGCCGGAGCGGCGTCTCGCGGAGCACTCGGCACAGGTTGGGATGACGCAGCTGGCTTCGAAGCCGTGTTTGCAGGCGGAGGCGGAGTGACGTCTCGTGGGGCGCTTGAAACAGGCGGAGATGAAACAGCTACTCGCGAAGCCGTGCTTGCAGCCTGAGGCGACGTGCCTTCTCGCGGCGGACTCGATACAGGTTGTGATGACGCAGCTGCCTGCGACGCAGCCTTTGCAGATGCAGGCGGAGCAATCCCGGGCGAAACACTCGGTGGCGCGTGAAATGAAACCGTCACTCGCGAAGCGGTCTGTATAGGCTGAAGAGGCGGGACCTCTCGCGGGAAGATCGGCAAGGCCTCAGTTAGGGAGGCTACTCGCGAGACAATCTGTGGATGCTGAGGCGAAACTGCCGCCGGCGGTGCACTCGGCACAGGCGGCGGCGCTACCGGCGACACCTTCTGTACTTGCGGCTCGGGTTTCGAAGCCGGCGCGGCCTGCGGCGCAAGTTTATATTCAGCTCTCAGCTCGATGATCGAAGGCCGCTCGGCCGGCGATGGGCTCAAACAGCGCCGCACTGTCTCCACCAATGTCGCCGGCAACCCCGCCGGCAACCAAGCCTCATCGAATTGTTGGTCGATCGAGATTCGCGGTCGCGCCGTGAGGGCCTCGACCAGTGTCGCGCCCAGGCTCCAGACATCGCCCGCGGTGGATATTCCATGATCCTGGCCGGCCGGCCGAATCGTGTCGGTGGCGAGTTTTAGCAGATCGCCGACCGCCAGAAAGTTCGACGGCTTCAACTGGCTGTGGACCAGCTGGCGTCGGTGCAGAAAGGTGAGAGCGTCCAGGACCGGAGGCAGCAACTCCTGCACTTCCTCGGCGCTCAATGGCCGGCGGCGCAGGATCTCGGCGAGCGTCTGATCGCCATATTCCATCACGACAAATAAATAGTCCTGCCCCGCGACCTGCCACCGGCCGACCTCGAAGAGCTGGACCAGGTGTGCATGGGACAAATTGACCGCCGCCTGCCACCTCACCAGCAGGGGCTGCGCTTGCGGCGCATCCGCCCGGACGAACTTGATCGCGGCTTCGGCCAGGTTCTTGGCCTTGTGTTCGGTGAGGAACACCGCCCCCTGGTCCGACCAGCCCAGGCAACGGCGCAGAGCAAAGCGCCCCTGGACGACCTGGCTTTGCCATTGGGTCCACGCGTCGGCGATCGTTGTCTGGCTCGGTTCCGCGCTCATTTGTGTTGTATTCGACGCCCGCGTCGATTGGATTCCAGTCTGCCCCTGGCGGCGCGACGTTATAGTATCGGCCCATGGCAGGACCCCCCTTGCAGTTGGTCGACGTGAGCTATCGAGCTGGCTCGGCGACCTGGCTGCATCCGATGAGCCTGTCGCTAAAAGCCGGCATGTCCGTGCTGCTAGGCGCGACATCCGCCGGCAAGACCACCCTGATGCGCCTGATGGCCGGGCTCGAGCAACCCGCGAGCGGGCGCATCCTCGTCGACGGCAAAGATGTGACCGGCGTGCCCGTCCGCCGGCGCAATCTCGCCATGGTGTATCAGCAGTTCATCAACTATCCGTCGCTCAGCGTGTTCGAGAATATCGCCTCGCCCTTGCGGCTCGCCGGACGACCGGATGCAACTGTCCGGCAACGAGTGGGGGCGATCGCCGAAACGCTGCGCCTCACCCCCTTGCTGGAGCGTCGGCCCGCCGAGCTCTCAGGCGGTCAACAACAGCGCGTGGCGCTGGCCCGGGCGCTGGCCAAGGATGCAGAGCTGGTGCTGCTCGATGAGCCGCTTGCGAATCTCGATTACAAGCTGCGCGAGGACTTGCGCAACGAGCTGCGAAATCTGTTTGCCAACGGCCGAGCCACCGTCGTCTATGCGACGACGGAACCGCAGGAGGCCTTGCAGCTGGGTGACGAAACGCTGGTGCTCGATGTCGGGCGGCTGGTTCAACAGGGCAACACGTTGGATATATTCCGGCGACCTGCGACGCTCGCGGCCGCCCGGGCCTTCAGCGATCCGCCGTTGAACGAGATTCGGGCGCAGGTCGATTTGAGCGGCGGTATGGCCATCATCCGAGACGATCTGCGCCTGCCGCTCGCGCCGCCAGCATTATCGGCACTGAGCAAGCGATCGGGCGACGTCATTCTTGGCATCAGAGCTCACCAATTCACCGCGAGTCCGGCGCCGGGCGGGGCGTCGATCACGGGCCGAGTCGATCTCGCCGAGATCAGCGGCTCCGAAACATATGTGCACGTTTCGCACCACGACCTGTCGCTGGTGGCGCAACTGCCGGGGGTGCACGAACTGACTATCGGCGAGCGCTGCACCTTGCACGTCGAGCCCAGTCATATCTATTGCTTCGATGCGAGCGGTCAGCTCATCTTCGCGCCTCATTGAAGCTATGGCACGAATCGAGCTCATCGACGTTGCACACGCTTACGGCCAGAGCTGGGCCCTGAAACAAATGACTTTGTCGTGGTCGGACGGCGGCGCCTACGCGCTGCTGGGACCGTCGGGCTGTGGCAAGACGACGCTGCTCAACATCATTTCCGGATTGATTGCGCCCACCCAGGGAAAAATTCTGTTCGACGGGCGGGACGTGACGGCGCTCGAGCCGCAGCAGAGAAATATCGCGCAAGTGTTCCAGTTTCCGGTCGTCTACGACACGATGAGCGTGTACGACAATCTCGCATTCCCACTGCGCAATCGCGGCTGGAAGGAAGGCGAGGTGCGCAAGCGCGTCCACGAGATCGCCGAGATCCTCGAACTGCAGAGCGACCTGCCGAGGCGGGCGCACGGATTGGCAGCGGATGTGAAACAGAAGATTTCGCTCGGGCGCGGGTTGGTCCGGCCCGATGTCGCTGCAGTCCTTTTCGACGAACCGCTCACTGTCATCGATCCTCACGTGAAATGGCTGCTGCGACGCCAGCTCAAGCAGTTGCACCAGCAGCTCAATCTGTCGCTCATCTATGTCACGCACGACCAGACCGAGGCGCTGACCTTCGCCGATCGCGTGGTCGTGATGACGCAGGGGGAAGTTGTCCAGGTGGGCACGCCCGAGGCGTTGTTCGAATCGCCCGCGCACCGGTTCGTAGGGCATTTCATCGGCAGCCCGGGAATGAATTTCATCGCTTGTGACGGCGCGCCACCTCGCATCGAAGGTGTGCCCATCAGTACGTCGAGCACGCAACAGCCCGAGCCGGGCGCGACACTCGCCATCGGCATTCGCCCGGAGTATCTGCAGGTGCATTCATTGCCCGGTCCGAATCGCGTGCCGGCCATCGTCACTTCGGCTCAGGATCAGGGCACGCAGTGGATGGTGCAACTGCAGATCGGCAAGCGCACGGTATGGAGCAAGATTCGGCACACGAGCGAACCGGTCGGCATCGGGCCCGCGTTCGCTTACATGCCACCAGATAAGTGCGCGCTCTACGCCGACGACCGGAGAGTGGCATGAGCGTTGCGAAGCCGGTCAACCAGCGCGCCTGGTGGTTGGTACTGCCGGTGCTGGTAAGCGTGGCGTTCTCGGCGCTGATTCCGTTGATGACCGTCGTGAACTACTCGGTGCAGGACATCCTGAGCCCGTCGCAAAGCGTGTTCGTCGGTTGGGAATGGTACAAAGAGGTGTTGCGCGATCCCGAGCTGCACAGCGCACTGGTCCGACAGCTCATCTTCAGCGCCGCCGTGCTGGCGATTCAAATCCCACTCGGTATCGCGCTGGCGCTATCGATGCCAAGAGAAGGGTGGCGCTCGTCGCTCGTACTGGTCCTGCTTGCGATGCCCTTGCTGGTGCCTTGGAACGTGGTCGGCACGATCTGGCAGATCTTCGCGCGCGCCGACATCGGCTTGCTCGGTTACGTGCTGACGCAGATGGGCTTCGACTACAACTACGCGCAAGACCCTTGGGATGCATGGATAACGGTGCTCGTCATGGATGTATGGCATTGGACGCCGCTGGTCGCACTGCTTGCATTCGCGGGGCTGCGGGCGATTCCCGAGGCGTACTATCAAGCGGCTCGCATCGATGGAGCTTCGCGATGGGCCGTCTTCCGCCATGTCCAGCTGCCGAAACTGCGCAGCGTTCTCATGATTGCAGTGCTGCTGCGGCTCATGGACAGCTTCATGATCTACACCGAACCTTTCGTGTTGACCGGCGGCGGGCCAGGCACGGCGACCACCTTCCTTTCGCAGTACCTGACGCAGAAGGCCGTGGGGCAGTTCGACCTCGGACCGGCCGCGGCGTTCTCGCTGGTGTATTTCCTGATCATTCTGCTGCTGTGTTTCGTGCTCTATAACTTCATGAAGAACGTCGGCGCGGACGAGCAACAGGGCAGGTCGGCATGAGCGCGCGTTCGTTTCCGGGCCGCCGGATCCTGCTCGTTCTGTACTTGTTGTTCGCGCTCGCTCCGATCTACTGGCTCGTGCACATGAGCTTGCGGAGCAATGAGGCCATCACCGGCGCGTTCGCTTGGTTTCCTGAATCCCTTTCGCTGGCGAACTACGTCGGCATTCTGACCGATCCATCCTGGTACGACGGTTACATCAACTCGATCATCTACGTGACGATCAACACCGTGCTGTCGGTGGCGATCGCGTTGCCGGCGGCGTACGCGTTTTCGCGCTATTCCTTTCTCGGCGACAAGCACCTGTTCTTCTGGCTGCTCACCAATCGCATGACGCCGCCGGCAGTGTTCCTGCTGCCGTTCTTTCAGCTCTACACGGCGCTCGGCCTCATCGATACGCACATCGCCGTGGCCCTGGCGCACATGGTCTTCAATGTGCCGCTGGCGGTGTGGATTCTCGAAGGCTTCATCTCGGGCGTGCCGCGCGAGATCGACGAAACCGCGTATATCGACGGTTATTCCTTCCCGCGATTCTTCGTTCGGATTCTGCTGCCGTTGATCAAAGCCGGCATCGGCGTCACGGCATTTTTCTGTTTCATGTTCTCATGGGTCGAGCTGTTGCTGGCGCGCACGCTCACATCCGTGGACGCCAAGCCGATTGCGGCGACCATGACTCGCACGGTGTCCGCCGCAGGCATGGATTGGGGAACCCTGGCAGCGGCGGGCGTGTTGACGATCGTGCCGGGCGCGCTGGTCATCTATTTCGTTCGTCGCTACATCGCCAAAGGCTTCGCGATGGGGAGGGTGTGATGGACCTGCTGTCGTGGATGGCATGGACTGCGCCGGTGGCGATTTTCTTTGCCTGTATCGCAGCGATGCTGATCGGAATGACGATTTGGGAGCTGCGCTCGCCGACGGTGCCGCGCAAAGGTTTGCTGCCGCTGGTCACAACGCGCGGCGATCGTCTCTTCATCGGTCTGCTGCTGGCGGCGTATATCAATCTGGCGTGGACTGGCGCCACCGACCTCACTCAATGGTGGGGCGCGATGCTCGGCGCGGTCGGTCTCGTGTGCGTGATGCGTTGGGGATAAGGGCAGTTCAGTCTAGCGAGGAACCATGAATAATCGGGTGCTCCGGGTTGCGATCTCTGCGGTGGCCTTGTGTTTCACGGCGGCTTCGGGCGCCGACGAAGCGGCGGCGAAGAAATGGATCGATCAGGAATTCCAACCCGCAACGCTGAGCAAGGACCAGCAACTGGCAGAGCTGAAATGGTTCATCGGCGCCGCCAATCAGCTGCGCGCGAAAGGCATCAAAGAAATCAGCGTGGTCTCGGAAACGATCACCACCCACGAATATGAAGCGAAGACGCTGGCGCGCGCCTTCGAGGAAATCACCGGCATCAAGGTCAAGCACGATCTGATCCAGGAAGGCGACGTGGTCGAGAAGCTGCAGACCTCGATGCAATCCGGCAAATCCATCTACGACGGCTGGATCACCGATTCCGATCTGATCGGCACGCACTATCGTTACGGGGCGATCCTGCCGCTGTCGGATTTCATGGCGACCACGGGCAAGGCGTTCACCAATCCCGGGCTCGATCTCAACGACTTCATCGGACGGAAGTTCACGACTGCCGCCGACGGCAAGCTGTATCAACTGCCCGATCAACAGTTCGCCAATGTCTATTGGTTTCGCGCCGATTGGTTCGCGCGCAAGGATCTGCAGGACCGATTCAAGAAGAAATACGGCTACGAGCTCGGCGTGCCGGTGAACTGGAGCGCGTACGAAGACATCGCCGAGTTCTTCAGCAATGACGTGAAGCAGCTCGATGGCAAGCGCGTGTACGGGCACATGGACTACGGCAAGAAGGATCCTTCGCTGGGCTGGCGCTTCACCGATGCATGGCTGTCCATGGCCGGCGCCGCGGACAAAGGCATTCCCAACGGCATGCCGGTGGACGAATGGGGCATTCGCGTCGCTGCGGACAAGTGCACGCCAGTGGGAGCTTCGGTTGCGCGCGGCGGCGCTGCGAATTCACCAGCCGCCGTGTACGCGCTCACGAAGTACATCGACTGGATGAAAAAGTACGCCCCGGCGCAATCGATGGGCATGACGTTCTCGGAGTCCGGCCCCGTGCCGGCACAAGGCGAGATCGCGCAGCAGATCTTTTGGTACACGGCATTCACTGCCGATATGACCAGGAAAGGTCTGCCGGTCGTGAATGCCGATGGCACCCCGAAGTGGCGCATGGCGCCGTCGCCGCACGGACCTTATTGGCAGGACGGCATGCAGAACGGCTATCAGGATGTGGGCTCGTGGACGTTCTTTCGCGGCCACGATCCGAATCGTCTCGCGGCGGCGTGGCTGTATGCGCAATTCGTTACTGCCAAAACCGTGTCCCTGAAGAAATCCATCGTCGGTCTGACGTTCATCCGCGACAGCGACATCCGACACGACTATTTCACGAAGAATGCGGCGAAGTACGGCGGCCTGATCGAGTTCTATCGCAGCCCCGCGCGCATCGCCTGGACGCCGACGGGCAACAACGTGCCCGACTATCCGAAGCTCGCACAACTGTGGTGGCAGAACGTGGCGACCGCCGTCACCGGCGAACGCACGCCGCAGGCGGCGATGGACAATCTCGCCGATCAGATGGATCGTATTCTCGCCCGGCTGGAACGCGCCGGCATGAAGAACTGCCCGCCGAAACTGAATCCGAAGCAGGACCCCAACAAATGGCTGTCGAACAAGGCGGCGCCGTGGGCGAAGCTCGCGAACGAAAAGCCCAAGGGCGAAACGGTGTCGTACGAGCAGCTGTTACAGGCGTGGAAGGGCGGCAAGGCGCGCTGATGAGATAGTCAGTCGTCGCACAACAGCTCGACCTTGCGACTGGCCAGGTCCACGGCCTGCTCATCCTCTGCCGCCGCGAGCTCCTCCTTCGCGGCCTGGCAGTGTCCGGCCTCCGACCTGTTCGCATCGCTCACCTGGCGGATGGCCTCGGCGTTGGCTGGATCGCAGTAGTCCGAGGAGGCGCGACGGATATTCGCGCTGTTGCCGACCCGCTCGATGGCGACACAATCGTTGGGCTTGATCTCGCGCTGATCGCTGACGATGCGTACCGAGCTGCCATCAGACATTTGCACCGTGTACTGAATGCCGGTGCGATTGCCTTGAGTGGCGGCTGTGGCTGCACCGCCAAGCACTGCTCCTGTCGCCGCGCCGCGCCCTCGTGAGCCGCCTCCGCTCGCCAGCACGCCGATCGTTCCGCCGATGAGCGCTCCTTGCGCGGCGTTCGAATCCAGCGTCACTTGCTGGGCGCTTTGCACGACCCCGAACTGTACGGTCGCGCTTTGCCCGACTCGGTGCGATGTCATTTCGCAACCGGCAAGCGCCGTGAGGGCGACAGCAGCGATGCTGAGTCTCACTGGGTTCGACATGGAATTGCACATGCTCATGAGCCTCCGCGCAGCGACGGCAATGCCGAATTGAAAGCATTTGCGCGGTGTCCGCGCATTGGGCCATGGTCCAGTGGCGAGCCGCAGTCTGCAGGACATCTCGGTGCAGGCTGCCAACGAGGGCATTCTGCGTGCACGTTATGGGTATGGTGGACTCCAACTCGTGACGCACTTCACGCCGGGCGCCCGGCCCGGCTCGACATCAGGGAGGGACCCCACTTAGTCATCAACCCCTCTGCGTCTCCCCACGTAAGGCGCCGCCTGAAATAGCGCAGCCTCTCTCAATAGCTACCGGTCAGTGTCGATGAACTACCCGTACGGTTCATAGGCAGACGGTTGGGCAGAAAGAAGTATGTGTGGTAGAGCTATCGCAATCGCGGCGTCGGTCGCCGTCTGTCTTGCGTCCAATGTCTACGCTGCCGAAGCGACCGAAGATCAGGCCGCGGAGCTGCAATCGCTCCGAGAGCGCGTAAAGGCGCTGGAGGAACGGATCGGGCCGGATGCGCAATCTTCGGCTCCCGCTGCCGAAGGCAGAACGATCGTCGGCAATATCGCCTTCTCCGGCGACGCGCGCTATCGCGCCGAGAGCATCGATGTCGGCGACGTGGATAACGATCGGCAGCGCGTTCGAGCTCGGTTCGGCGTGCAGGCAAAAATCACCGATACCCTCCTTACCGGACTCAGATTGTCGACGGGCGAGGGCGACCCGCGCTCTGCACATTTGACATTCTCGGGCGGATACTCGCGACGAAGTGTTGGCGTTGACCTCGCATACCTCCAGTGGTCCATCGCGCCGGAGTTGCGCATGGCTGCCGGAAAGGTCGCTTATCCGAACTGGCAGCCGGCGCAGAGCGTGTTCATCGGCGGCGATTTCAGTCCGGAAGGCTGGTCGAGCGCTTATCGCAGCGACTCGGGCTGGTTCGCCAATGCTCACCACTTCTGGCTGCAGACCCGGTTGGATGCAGCCGATTCGCGGCAAAGCGGCTTGCAGCTCGGTTTTGCGAGCGCCGAGGGCATGCCGACACGTTTGACGGTTGCTGGCGCCTACACCGACTTCACTCACGTCGCAGGCCAGAAGCCGTTTCTCGACGGCGTCAATCCTTACGGTAACAGCTTGAACGCGGGCGGCGAGCTGCTGACCGACTTCGATGTTGCCGAGCTCAGCTCCGAGCTGACGATGAAGAGCTATCCCGGTTCGCTCACCGCATTCGTGCACCTCGCGCGCAACGTCGCGGCATCGGCCAACGACACTGCGTATGCGGCCGGCGTTTCCATGAGCGCTGCGCGTCTGAAGCACTGGCGCGTCGGATATCACTACACCCGCATCGAGAAAGACGCGCTATTCGGCCAATTGATGGACGGCGATTTCGGCGGCGGCAGCACGGACTCGCGCGGCCATGCCTTTCGGCTTTCGTACCACCCGGCGGGCCGCTGGAGCAGCTCGCTGTCTTACCTGCACAACCAAGTGAACATTTCTTCGGCGGCGCCTCAGCCGTTCGACCTGATCCAGCTTGATATCGATTTCACCTACTGAGAACGTCATGAGCTTTGCAAACTTGAAGATCAACACGCGACTGATGGTGGCCTTCGGCATCATCGTGGCGATCCTGATGGGCCTGATCACGGCTGCCAAGGTCAGTCAGGGCAACCAGCTGCAGTCGCAGGATATGAACATTCACACCTACGAGGTGATCCAGCAGGCCGATCGGATCCTGCAGGCGCTGATCAACATGGAAACCGGCCAGCGCGGTTACCTGATGACCGGCACGGACTCGTTCCTCGAGCCGTTCCAGAGCGGCCAGAAGGCGTTCGAGGAAGGTTTCAATGCGATCCGCGATCTCACCTCGGACAACCAGGCGCAGCAGCGCCGGCTGGAGGATTTGCAGCGCTCGCAGCAGTCCTGGCTGCAAAAAGCCGTAGAGCCATCGTTTGCCCTGCGACGGGAAGTGAACGCTGGCGCCAAGCCCATGGACGCGCTGGTGCAGTTCGAGCGCGAGGCGCATGGCAAGCAGGGCATGGATGCGATGCGCACCAAGCTTGCTGAGATCGTGGATGTCGAGGACGATCTCCTCGACGAGCGCACGGCTGCCGCTGCCGCCGCTCGCAAGACCCTGGATGTCGTGCTCATGGGAGGCGGTGCGCTCGCCATTGCGTTGTCGATCGTGCTGGCGATGCTGATCGCCCGGAGCATCGTCAACCCGTTGCGCCAGGTGCTGCGCGCGACCGAAGACCTGCGCGCCGGCGATGGCGACCTGACCTACCGTCTGCCGCAGCTGAGCGCGGAGTTCGGTGAGATCTCCACATCGCTCAACGGCTTCATCGAGAAGCTGCACGACATCGTCTCGACGACTAAGTCGCTGTCGACCTCCATGTCGACGGGCACGCTGCAGATCGCCCGCGGCAACGACGATCTGAGTCAACGCACGCAAGAGCAGGCTGCTGCGCTGGAAGAGACTGCTTCGAGCATGGAAGAAATGACCGCGACCGTGAAACAGAACGCGGACAATGCCCGCCAGGCGAACCAGCTCTCCACCAACGCGCGCTCGCATGCCGAAAAGGGCGGTGCAGTCGTGCAGCGGACCGTGCAAGCGATGGAGGAGATCAACGGCTCGAGCCGCAAGATTGCCGACATCATCAGCGTCATCGACGAGATTGCGTTCCAGACGAATCTGCTCGCGCTCAACGCGGCGGTGGAAGCGGCTCGCGCCGGCGAGCAGGGCCGCGGCTTTGCAGTCGTCGCCAGCGAAGTGCGCAGCCTCGCTCAGCGCAGCGCCACGGCCGCCAAGGAGATCAAAGATCTGATCAACGATTCGGTCGACAAGGTCAAGGCCGGTTCGGAACTGGTCGACGAGTCGGGCCGCACACTGAACGACATCATGGAAGCCGTGAAGCGCGTGAGTGACATCGTGGCCGAGATCGCCGCGGCGAGCGAAGAGCAGGCGCAGGGTATCGACCAAGTGAACAACGCCGTGTCCCAGATGGACACGACCACGCAGCAGAACGCGGCGCTGGTCGAAGAGGCGTCGGCGGCGAGCAAGGCGTTGGAGCAGCAGGCGCAGGGCCTGGTGGCGCAGGTGGGTCAGTTCCGAACTCGCGAAGCGGCTATCGCGCACAGCAAACCGGCCACTCATGCTGGCCACGCTGCCGTGACACCGTTGCGTCGCCCGACCAAGCAGGCGCAGCCGACGCACAAGCATTCGGCTGCGGCAGCGCCGGTCGCGAAGGCGAGCGGGCACGATGCGGCCTGGCAGGAGTTCTGAGCATGAGCTCTGATATGAACGTCGCGCCGGCTCATCAGCAGATACTCACGTTTCAGCTGGGTGAGCAGGTGTTCGGTGTCGACATCCTCCGCGTTCGAGAGATTCGCGGTTGGTCGGCGGTCACATCGGTGCCGGAAACCCCGGCACACGTGCTCGGAGTCCTGAACTTGCGCGGCGCCGTCGTGCCCATCATCGATCTGCGCGCACGGCTCGGGTTGCCTGGCGCCGAAGCGACCGCTACCACCGTGATCATCGTTCTCACGGTGCGCGTGGGTGACGGGCGTCGGGATTTCGGCTTGGTCGTGGATGCGGTCTCCGATGTGAGCGACCTGCAGCCCAGCGACATTCGCGAGACGCCTGCCGGCATGGGCGGCGAACAGCGCAGCGTTCCGACGCTGGCAACACTGGGCGAGCGGATGATCCTGCTATTGGACATCGACGGCATGTTGGTCGACGACCAGCATGTGGCACTCGCCGCGTAGCGCCGCTTGTCGACAAATCAAACGCGTGACATTGGGACGTGTCACGCGGCTGCAACTCACATCGGCCGTGCCCGATTGACAGCAGCTGGCGTCACGTGCTGAATCGCGCGTGACCCACATCCTCAATGTTTGCTCACGGAAGGAGTTGCATCATGAACCGATGCCGAGGATTCACCGTCGCGTCGCTGTCAGTCGCTTGCGGCCTGTCCTGGTTCGCGCCGGCAAACGCTCAAGAAATATCACCGACGCAGGATGCCGAGCGTCACTTCGATGCGCGGCTCGATCTCAACCGGGGCTTCAGCGCTTCCCGATCCAGCGATGCCGTTCAGCCTGAATCGATTCAGGGATTGGTCGCCAATGTGGAAGAGCTCACCGTCGAGTCCAACGAGGTCACCGGAGCGGTGAGCTCGCTGTCCAGCCAGCGCGGCTATCTCACGGGCAAGGCGGGCGGCCGGCACATGGATCTGGCGATGGCGTTCGTTCGCAGCAACGTCGCTGCGCTGGGCCTCGAGCCCTCCGACCTGCAGGGATATGCAGTGTCGGATGTCGTGTATTCGCGAGTGACGGGCGCCACGCACATTTATTTGCAGCAGCGTCACGCCGGCATCCCGGTGTACAACGCGCAGCTGCAGGTCAATGTGAATCGGGACGGCCGCATCATCAGCGTGAACAATTCATTCCTGCCGGGGCTGGCGCAGTCGGTGCGTTCGCTGCGTCCCAGGATGAAACTCGCTGAAGCGGTGGATGCGGCAGCGAAGTTCTCGGGCGTTGGCGTGCCGGTGAAGCCGCCCAAAGGCCGCTTGATGCTGTTGCCGATCCGTCGCGGCGAGGCGCGCCTGGTTTGGAATTTCCAGATCGATACGCTCGATCAGCAGCACACCTGGGACTTTACCGTCGACGCCGACTCGGGTCAGGTCTGGACGCGCTTCGACGGAACGGTGGCCGATCAATATCGAGTGTATGCACAGCCGGTGGAGAGCCCGACGCACACCAGCCCGCTGCCTCCTTCCGACGGTCGCACGCTCGCGGTGAATCCTGCGAACAGCGTCGCGTCGCCCTTCGGATGGCACGACACGAATGGTGCGGCGGGCGCGGAGCTCACCACGACCGAAGGCAACAATGTCCATGCCTACACCGATACGGATAACAACAACTCGCCGGACTCCGGCTCCAGCCCGAGCGGCGGTGCGGCGCTCAATTTCGACTTCGCGATCAATCTGTCGGGAGCGCCGAGCACGTATCGCCCGAGCGCCGTGACCAATTTGTTCTACTGGAACAACATCATTCACGACGTTCAGTATCAGTATGGGTTCGACGAGGCGGCCGGTAACTTTCAGGTCAACAACTATGGTCGCGGCGGAGCCGGCAACGACTCGGTAAGAGCGGAGGCGCAAGACGGCGGTGGAACCAACAACGCCAACTTCGCTACGCCCGCCGACGGCTCGCGGCCGCGCATGCAAATGTATGTCTGGACCAGCCCCAATCCGGACCGCGACGGCGATCTGGATGCGGGCATCGTCGTGCACGAGTATGGCCACGGCATATCCAATCGGCTGGTCGGCGGACCGTCGAACGTCAACTGCCTCACGAATCGTCAGCAGCCCGGCGAAGGACTATCGGATTGGTGGGCGCTTGCATACACCGCGAGAGCCAGCGACACCGGAGCCACGCCGCGTGGCATGGGAACGTATGCGCTAGGTCAGGCCACGACCGGCGCTGGCATTCGCACCCAGCGTTACAGCACCGATCCAGCCGTCAACACCTGGACCTATGCGAGCATCAACGGCATGGCGGTGCCACACGGCGTCGGGTCGGTGTGGGCGCAGGCAGCGTGGGAGGTGTATTGGAAGCTCGTCGATCAATGGGGCTTCAGTGCCAATCTGTACAACGCGTCGGGTGGCGCAGGCAATCAGCGCATGATGTTGTATGTAAACGAAGGATTGAAGAACACCGCGTGCAATCCGACCTTCACCCAGGTGCGCGACGGCATCATCCAGGCCGCAATGGATAACTACGGCGGCGAAGATGTGTGTCGGGTGTGGGAAGCCTTCGCCGCGTTTGGTCTCGGCGCAAACGCAGTCAGCGGCGGCTCTGGCAGCACGGCTCCGACCAACGGCTTCAATGTTCCGGCCTCTTGTCAGGGCGGTGGCGGCACCGTCGTGTTCGAAGACACCTTCGAGACCAGCTTGGGTTGGCAGACGAATCCGAACGGCACGGATACCGCCATCTCCGGAGCCTGGGAACGAGGCGACCCGGAGGCGACTGCTTCCAGCGGTACCAAACAGCTCGGCGCCACGACCAGTGGCAGCAACGATCTCGTCACCGCTCGGCTGGCAGGTGCGAGCGCCGGTGTGAATGACGTCGATGGCGGTGTCACTTCGATTCGGTCACCGGCCATCGCCTTGCCGGCCACGGGCACGCTGACACTGACGTTCAGCCAGTATCTTGCCCATGGCAGTAATGCAACCAGTGCAGACTTCCTGCGTGTCAGCGTCGTGGGCGCATCCACAACCAGCGTGGTGTTCCAGCGGCTCGCCTCGGCAACCGATGTCGATGGCGCATGGGCCACCGCTTCGGCCAGTCTCAATGCGTTTGCGGGGCAGACCGTGCGCTTGTTGATCGAAGCGGCCGATGCAGGCACGGCGAGCCTGGTCGAAGCGGGCATCGACGACGTGCGCATCACGCAACAGTAATCATTGTCGTCCTAATGAGGCGCGGGCCCACCCGGGCCCGCGCTGCTATTCTTTCGCTATGAAATACCATCATGCTCTCGTCCCGCTGCTGCTGGCTGTCGCGCTCGTCGCCTGCAAGTCTGGCGGCGCCGCTGCGTCTCGTGCAGCGAGTCTCGATCAGGAAATTCAGTTGGCGCCGAGACAGCAGGCCGTGTTCGAACCGCACGGACTCACCGTGGAGTTTGTACGTGTGGTTGAGGACTCGCGCTGCCCGACCGATCTGACTTGCGTGTGGGCAGGCGAGGTCAAAGTGCAACTGTCGACTCGGATCGATGTGGCCGCAGCCGAGCAACATGAGATCACGGCGGGCCAGCATGCAACGGTTGGCGAGTTTCAGCTGTTCGTCGTGAAGGTCGAGCCTGAGCGCGTCTCGACGCGCGAAATTTCCGCCGACGAGTATCGGGTCACCTTGAAAGCGTCGACTTCGAAATAAACGGCAGAATCTTTGGATCCAAGTCCTCAATCTTGGATCAATGTTTGCGAGATATATTTGCTCCAATTTGCAGCGCTCGTTGCAACAAAGCATCGCGCAGGCGTCGTTGACTAACAATATCCAGACAACGACTTAGTGGCTGTGCTGCAAAAAAATCCTGCGAACGCGCCAAGTTCGCGCGTCGATTCCGATTTTCTACAGCCCGTATACAGCCGGATCACGCCGGCAATTTAGCTTTTAACGACCAGATTGCAGTTGTATGCTCGACACACGTCGAGCCAATAAGAATGGGGGATCAGCAACAACGTTCAAAACAACAGCTCTCAGGAGGAGATCATGTTGACGAGAAACACACTCGCGGTAGCGGTGAGGAATGCGCTCGCGGTCAGTGCCGCCGCACTGATTGTGAGCAGTCCGGCGTGGGCCCAAAGCACGGGCGGCAGCGTGTTCGGACAGGCAGCCTCGGGAGACACTGTCGTAGTCGAGGGTGAAGGGACAGGATTTCGCCGGGAAATTTCCGTGGGCTCCGATGGTTCTTATCGCGTGCCTGCACTGTCGCCCGGCAGGTACCGAATCACGTTGCGCCATACAGACGGTACGACCGTGGTCCGCGACAGCGTCCTGGTCAGCGCCGGCACAGGTACGCCGGTGAATTTCGTCTCGGCGTCCGACGGCACCCTGACGATGGAAAACATCGTCGTGACCGGAGTGCGTGTCAATCCGATCGATGTTTCCTCGGTGGAGTCGGTCACCATCCTGTCCGCCGATCAACTCTCGAAGATTCCTGTGTTGCGCGATCTCACGTCGGCGGCGTTGCTGGCTCCCGGCGCCGTGCGCGGCGACTTCGCGTTTGCGGACGGTAAGTTGCCGTCGTTCGGCGGATCCTCGGTCGCCGAGAATCAGTACTACGTGAACGGCTTCAACGTGACGAACTCGTTCCGCGGCCTGAACTTCTCCAAGATCCCGTTCGAGGCGATTGCCGAGCAGCAGGTGAAAACCGGCGGGTATGGCGCAGAGTTCGGCCGCTCGCTGGGCGGCGTCGTCAGTCAGACGACGAAGCGCGGCACCAACGAGTTCCAATCGGGCTCCAGCATCTACTGGTCGCCGGGATCGCTGCGCGCCAAGACCAGGAATGCCATCTATTCCAATCCACTCGAGCCGAGCAGCTTGGGCACGGTGCGCTCCATCAACGCAGCAGAGGAGACCGGCGAGTGGACCGCCAATGTCTGGGCCAGCGGCGCGCTGGTGACGGACAAGCTGTTCGCCTTTGCGTTGATCGGCTACAGCGAGCACGAAGAGGACCGCTGGGGCAATGTCACCCAGGCCAACAATACCAACGACAAGACCGAGCGGCCGAGCTGGCTGGTAAAGCTCGACTGGCACATCAACGACGCGAATTCGTTCGAGCTGACTGGCTTCTCCGACCAGGAAGAGACCACCAGCAAGGTTTATCTAAACACTCTCGGGACGGCCAATCGGCTCGGCTTGATCGGCACTCAGTACGAAGAGAACGGCGGCACGAACCTGGTGGGCAAGTACACGAGCTACATCAGCGATTCGTTCACGGTGTCCGCGTTGTATGGCTATGGCGAGTACTCGCGAGGTTTGCACCTCATGACGGCCGACGGCCGGCGCGTCGCATACGGCGGCGATCTCGACACGCCAGCCAGCGGCTGCCCGGTCATCGTCGATGCTCGCTCAGCCGCGCGACGCGCGACCACCGGTACTTACGCGAGTACCTGCAACATCACTGCGACCTTCCCGAACCTGGGCAACATCGAGCGTGAGGACGCCAGGGACGAACGCAATCAGTTGCGCATCGATGCCGAATGGGAGCTGGGCGCACACCTGCTGCGCTTCGGCTACGACCTCGATGACTTCGAGTCCGTGGCGGGCGAGTCGATCGAAGGCGGCCGTCAGTGGCGTTACGCGACCTCGGGCGGGCGCGATGTGGTGCGAGAGCAGATCGTCAATCAAGGCGCCAGCGTCGAGGTCAAGCAACGCGCGTTCTACGTCGAGGACAACTGGAATATCACCGAGAATTTCCTGCTCTCGGCCGGCTTGCGCTGGGACAGCTTCGAGAACTTGAACGGCCAGGGCGAGACCTACGTCGAGATCGACAACCAGTTCGGGCCGCGTCTCGGTTTCGCCTGGGACGTGAAAGGCGACTCATCGATGAAGGTGTACGGCAATGCCGGCCGGTATGCGTTGCCATTGACCGCTAGTGTTGCGATTCGCGGCGCGAGTGCTTCGCTGTTCACCCGCAACGATTACACGTTCACGGGGGTCGATCCCGTCACTGGCGCGCCCACGGGCCTGACATCGCTCGGCACCTTCCGATACGTCAACGGCGAGTTCGGCGCGCCGAAGAACGCGCAGACGATTGCATCGAAGAACCTGGATCCGATGTATCAGGATGAATTCATCTTCGGTGCGCAGATGCGCATCACCAATCATCAGAACATCGGCGCCCGCGCCATCTATCGCGAGCTGAAAGCCGCCATCGACGACAATTGCGATTACACCGCGATCCTGACGAGCGAAGGTTTCAGCTTCGATGAAGATGAAGGGCTCTGGTTCGACGCCAACGGGCGCGCGGCTGCGCTGCCGAACGCCGGCTTTCCATTCTGCCGGATGTTCAACCCCGGCGAGGACGCGATCTTCCTGACCGGCCTTTACGGCGATGGCACGTTGAAGCAGACGACAGTTGATGGCGCTCTGCTCTCGCCGAAGGCGCGGCGCACCTACAAGGCGCTCGAGCTGTTCTGGGACGGCAATTGGGACCGCACGTTCATGCAGGCCACCTACACGCTTGCTTACAGCAAAGGCAATACCGAAGGCGGCGTCAAATCCGACATCGGCCAGGACGACACCAACGTCACCCAGGACTTCGATTACAAAGAGCTGGCCGTGGACTCGTACGGTTATCTGCCGAACGACCGCCGGCACTCGCTGAAGGTGTTCGGCAGCTATTCATTCACCGATCAATTCGCGCTCGGCACCAACCTGCTGGTGCAGTCGGGACGACCGAAGAACTGTCTGGGCGTGCTGTATCCGTATAACGGCATCATCCATCCCTACGGTTCTTCCTTCTTCCGCTGTGGCACGACGGCGGCAGGCGGACAAGCCGGTCCTTCGGAGCCGAGGCCACGGGGCACGGCGGGTCGATTACCCTGGACCTATCAGGTCGACCTGAGCTTTGCTTACACTCCGCATTGGGCTGAAGGATTGACCGCGAAAATGGATGTTTTCAACGTCTTCAACAAGCAAGAAGCCGTCGCTGTGGACGATCGTGCGGAAGATGGCGCGACCGGTGCTCCGGTGAGCACCTATCTCGTGCCTCGGGCATTTCAGTCGCCGCGCGAGTTTCAGTTCTCGTTGGTTTATAACTTTTGAGCGACGGGAGCGAATCTGCTTCATACGGCCGCCGTCAGGCGGCCGTTTCTCATGAGGTGCGTTCGATGCTGGCGAGCGCGGAGGCGCTGGCTGGCAGACGGGAGTGGGACGCAGCGATCGCTGCGTACGAAAAGGTTCTCGCGCTGGCGCCGGACGATCCCCATACGCTAGTGCAACTGTCGTATGTGCATTCGCTGCGAGGGGATTATCGTCGCGCCGAGAACTTCGCGCTCGCCGCCGCACGAACTGGAACGACGGATGCGAAGATCCTTACCGAGCTGCTGCCACGCTTGCGCACATTCAACAGGGGGGCGGAACTGTTGGCGTGCATCGAACGGGCAGGGCCGCCCGCCAGGATGTCCATTCCGCTGCTGATCGCCGCCGGGGCGCAGCTGAGTTATCTCAATCTTCCGGAGCGCGCGATCGACTATCTCGACGAGGCGCGCCGGGCCGATCCCGACTATCCGACGACGCTGCTCGCGCGCACGCAGATTCTCACGTATCTCGGACGATTCGACGAAGCCGAACGAGATGTGAATCGCGCCATCCGCCGTGCTCCGGAGATCGCGCAAGGCTATTGGCTGCGAGCAGGCTTGCGGCGCCAGACTGCCGAGCACAATCACGTCTACGCAATCCGGCAAGAACTTGCGCGTCCCGGACGATCCACGGACGACATTGCGTTGCTGTCGTTCGCGCTTCACAAGGAGCTCGACGACCTGCAGCAATATGACGAGGCGTGGCAGGCGTTGATGCAGGGCTGTCGTGCGAAACGATCGCGTCTGAACTATGACCCTCGCACAACGCAGCATCTGTTCGATGTATTGCGGACGTTCGAGGGCAGCGGCACGGCCCATGGCGACGGCGGTCCAACGCCGATCTTCATCGTGGGCATGCATCGCTCCGGGACGACGTTACTGGAGCAGATGCTCGCGGGGCATCCGCAAATCGCTGCACTCGGCGAGCTCTATGACTTCACTAGCGCGATGCGCTACACGACGGATCGTCATTGCAAGGGCGTGATCGATGCCACCCTGGTCGAGCGAGCGCGCAGCGTCGACCTCGGTGTTGCGGGCAAGCGCTATCTCGACGGCGTTCGATGGCGACTGGGCGAGGCGCGATACTTCACCGACAAGCTTCCTGCCAATTTCCTGAACATCGGTTTCATCGCGCACGCTCTGCCGCAGGCGAAGATTCTGCACATGGTGCGTGATCCCATGGAGACTTGCTTCTCCAACCTGCGTGAGCTCTTTTCTGATGCGAACCCGTACAGCTATGACCTTCGCGAGCTGGCGGACTACTATCGTGGGTACGCCGATTTGATGAGACACTGGCGCGCGCGTTTTGCCGGCCGAACACTCGACGTGGAATACGCGCAGCTCCTGACGGACCCGGAGTCACAACTGCGACGCGTGACGGGGTTTTGCGGTTTGCCGTTCGATCCAGCGGTGCTGGAGCTCGGCTCACGGCGTCGGGGTGTCGTCACTGCGAGCGCCGTGCAGGTGCGCGGCGGTATTCAGATCCGCGATCGGCCCAAGTGGGCGACTTACGAACGCTGGCTATCGCCGATTGCCTTGATGGCGCGAACGATCGGTTCGATGCATGGACGAAATGCGTGACGCAGTATCCATCCGGGCAGGAACTGGCCACGCTCTTCCTGTGCTACCCGGGCACGAGGGTGATCCAACAGGCGCACCTGCGCACGATAACCATGTTCGTCCGGTCGCAGCTCGAGGTGGCTGAGATGTTTCGCATTCTTGTATCCGTAGTGCGCGGGAGCGATGAGGCGGATCGGCGCACCGTGCTCGACGGTGAGCGGCTCACCGTTCAGTCGATCGGCTAGCAGTACGTCGGCGGCCAGCAGATCGGCGAGCGGCAGCGCCGTTCGATAGCGATCCTGGCAGCGAAGTACGACCAGCTCGATCTGCGCGGTCGGGCGCGCCTTGGGAAGAATCAGCTGCTCCCAGGCATCCTTGAATCGAAAGCCGCTCCATTCGAGCGACAGATGACTCCAGCCGGCAGCGCAATGAAAGTCAGCCCGCTGCGTTACGCGCGGCAGTGTTGCGAGCTCGACGGCTGTCAGGACGAGGGGGTGCTCGATTGCACCGAGAATTTCGATACGAACGCCGCTCGCCGGGAGCTTTTGCCTGGCGAAGGCCACGATGCCAAATCGAGGGAAGTCCGGGCGGACTCGTTGACCCGGCGGCAGGCGCGGCCGGGCGGTGTCATCCGAAGTAGTCTGCATGGTTGAATACTGCGTGAGCAGTTTTCATTCCTCAACCTGCAGAAATCGGTGAAAGAAACGACGGCCCAGAACCAGCTCAGGCCGATCTTGCGAAAGCCAGCTTGATGCCCAGTGCGACGAACAGGCCACCGATGCAGCGGTTCATCCATGCGACCATTCCGCTGTTGCGCAGCTTGCCGCTGGCTTGCGCTGCGGACCAGGCGACGAGCAGGTTCCATAGCAGGCTGTTGAAATTGAAGAGCGTGCCCAGGAACAGGAACGCAGCCGCTTTCTCGGTGGCGCCGCTATTGATGAACTGGGGCACGAAGGCCAGAAAGAACAGCGCGACCTTCGGGTTCAGTGCGTTGGTCAAGAACCCCTGCAGAAACACCTTGCGCACGCGCGTCGGCACAGCTGCGGGGCTGGTAGCCGTCGCTGGCCGCTGGATCATCAGCGAGACACCCACATAGATCAGATACGCGGCGCCGCAGATTTTCAGGATAGCGAAAGAGGTGGCAGAGGCCATCAAGAGCGCGGACAAGCCGAACGCTGCAGCCATGATATGTATGAAGCACCCGGCAGTGATGCCAAAAGCAGCGACCGCGCCCGATTTCCAGCCCTGCCGCACGCTGCAGCTCGCGATGTACAGAACATCGGGCCCCGGAGTCACGTTGAGTAGCAACCCGGCGACGACGAACACCATGAGATCGTGCGTTTCGAACATGGCCGCAGGATAGGGCAAGACGGGGTCGCCGCGACAGGATCTTGCCCGAATTCGGTCAGCTCCAAATCGGCCAGGGTTGAGGTCCTGCCGTGAGGCATTCATAAGCGTCTGCTGCTGGCTATCCAACAGGGTATTCAGTTACCGCGCCGACTGCCGCACAATGCGCGGGCCCTTCGGACAGACAGGCCCGCCGCATGAAGCTGCAAGCTCGATGTTTTGTATTTATTTTCACCCTGATCGTCGCGCCGTTGTGCTCCGGCGCGGGCATGCAGCCCGAGCGTGCCGACCATGGCATGGTCGCGAGCGTGCACGAGCTGGCATCGCAGGCCGGCGTCGACATGATGAAGGCGGGCGGGAACGCAATCGACGCGGCCGTCGCGACCGGATTTGCGCTCGCTGTCGTGCATCCGGCCGCGGGCAATCTCGGGGGCGGCGGCTTCATGCTGGTTCGCATGAGCTCGGGCGACACTCACTTCCTCGACTTCCGCGAGAAGGCGCCCGGCAAAGCCTCCGCGACCATGTATCAGGATGCGCAGGGCAATGTGGTTCCGATGCTCAGCCGGGTCGGCTACAAGGCTATTGGCGTGCCCGGCTCGGTCAAAGGCATGGTTCACGCGCAAAAGAAGTACGGCAAGCTGACACTGCAGCAGGTCGTCGCGCCGGCGATCAAGCTGGCGCGCGAAGGGTTCGAGCTCGATTGGGCCGAGGCGCGTGCGCTCACCAACGACAAGCACATGCCCAATTTCCCGGATTCCAAGCGCATCTTCCAGAACGACGGCAAAGGCTGGCATCAGGGCGATGTGCTGAAACAGCCCGAGCTGGCGCGCACGCTGGAGCGCATCGTTGCCAATCCCGATGAGTTCTACACAGGCAAGATGGCGCGCGAGATCGCCGAGTTCATGCAGCAGGGCGGCGGTCTGATCACGGTGCAGGATCTGAAAAACTATGAGGTCGTCGAGCGCGAGCCGGTGCGTGGCAGCTATCGAGGTCTCGAGGTGATCAGTGCGCCGCCGCCGTCCTCGGGCGGTATCGCGCTGGTCGAGACGCTCAACATCCTCGAAGGCTTCGATCTCGCGAAGGCGGGCTTTGGCTCGGCGGAGGCGATTCACTTGATCGCAGAGAGCTACCGTCGCGCGTTCTACGATCGCGCGCAGTACCTGGGCGATCCGGAATTCAGCACGCTGCCGGTCATCGAGCTGGCCGATAAGAGATATGCCGTCGAGTGGCGGGCCTCCATCGACCCGCAGCGTGCCAGCGCGTCGACGCGGCTGGAGCGGCCGCAAGTGTCCAAAGCACTCGCCGAGTACGCGAAAAAGAAGCCGGTGAAGACGGCGCCCGAGTCGACGCAGACGACTCACTATTCGGTCGTCGACAAAGACGGCAACGCAGTCGCCGTGACCACCACGCTCAACGGCAGCTACGGCTCGAAGGTGACGATCGGGTCGCTGGGCTTCCTGCTCAACAACGAGATGGACGATTTTTCGGCGAAGGCCGGTGTGCCCAACATGTTCGGCCTGATCCAAAGCGATGCCAACCTGGTCGGGCCGAACAAGCGGCCGTTGTCGGCCATGACGCCGACCATCGTGTTGAAAGACGGCAAACTCTGGCTGGTGCTGGGCTCGCCGGGCGGCCCGACCATCATCACGACCGTCGCGAACATCCTGATCGGCGTCGCCGACTTCGGGCTCGACATCCAGCAGGCGGTCAATGCGCCGCGCTTTCATCATCAATGGTTGCCCGATCGGATCATCATGGAGCGCAATCGTTTCTCGCCCGATACGGTCAAGCTGCTCGAAGCTCGCGGACACGCGGTCAGCTTCGGCCTCGGCGGCGACGGCGAGTGCATCCAGATCGATCTCGCAACGGGCCAGCGGCTCGGCGCCAGCGATGGGCGCAACGAGCGCGGCAAGGCGATCGGATATTGATCAACTATCCGGAGCGCGGCCCGGCTGGAGGATCCGCTCCCTGAGCAGCAGGAACGGTCGCTCGACTGCCAGCCAGAGCAGCGCGCCGACCGCGATGCTGCTCACAAAGTAGAGCGCAAAACCGCCGGCGCCGCTCATCGACTCCTTGCCGAACAGCAGCTCGTTGGCGTGCGAGGTCAGCTTGTGCGACAGATAGATACTATAGGAGAGGATCGCGATCGTTCCCGCGCCGGGCACACGCCAGGCGCCGAAGGCTCGCTCCCACTCGAGCGACGCAGCTAGGGTGCACGCGCAGCCAAACGCGAGCAGAGGATAACCAAACACCGCTCCGGCCAGCGTCAATGTCGGCCCTCGAAAGCCGGGCGTGGCGGGATAGTGAAAGACGCTGACGCAGAGGGCGTCCCGACCTGACCGAGATGCACGCTCGCGTCACTTCGGCAGTCGATCTCCTGCTGAATGGCGCCCTGGCCGCACCGAGTCAGTACTCATACGCCCAAGCGGTATGTCGGCCTCAGGGCGTCCAGGCGCCGCCGAGCGCTTTATAGACCGCGACCCACTGAGTTCCCAGCTGAGTGTTGCTTTGACTGAAGGCGCGTTCGGTTTGCAGTAACGTGCGACGCGCATCGAGCTCGGCAAGATAGTTGATCATGCCGTGGTTGTAGCGGACTCGCGCGATCTCGTACGCGTCGCGGCTCTGAGCGAGCGCGGTGGCGAGCTCGCTATTGCGCTCTCGCTCGGCGCTGTAGCCGCTCAGCGCATTCTCGATCTCATGCCATGCGCGCAACACCGTTTGCTGATACGTAACAGCAGCCTGCTGTTGATCGAGCTTACGAAGCTCGACAGCGGCGCGTCGACGGCCGCCATCGAAGATCGGCAGGCTCAGGCTCGGCCCGATGGACCACTGCCGAGAGCCCCAGCCGGTGAGATCCGAGCCGTGCAGCGATTGTTGGACGAAGCTGCCGGTCAGCGTGAAGCGAGGATATAAGTCCGCGACGGCGACGCCGATTTCAGCCGTGGCCGCCTGCAACTGGGCTTCGGCCCGTTGAATGTCCGGGCGCCGCCTGGCCATTTCTGAAGGCACGCCGCCGGCCACCGTCGAGGGTACGGAGAAGGTCGGCGGCGTGGCGACGAGTTGCGCATCGAGAGCGCCGGGCTGCACGTTGAGCAACACTGCCAGGGCACTCACGAGCTGCGTTTCCTGTTGTCTCAGTTGCGGGATGTTCGATCTCGCTTCGGCGAGACGGGCGCGCTGCGTGGTGAGATCGAGCTCGTCGACGAGACCGCCCTTGACTCGATACTGCGTAAGCTCCACCAGATCCGCGCTGGCGGCTACGTCCGCATTCGCGATGCGCAGCTGATCCTGTACGCCCCGCAATTCGAGATAGCCGCGCACCACTTCGCCAACCAGAGAAAGTTGAGCGTCGCGCAGATCTTGTTCGCTCAGCCGCACGTTGGCGTTGGCCGCTTCGACCGAGCGGCGCACGCGACCCCACAGGTCCAGCTCCCAGCCGACGTCGAAACCGCCCTGGAAGACACTGAAGGGTTCGCTGAGCAGCGAGACGATCTGGTCGCGACCGCTTGGCGGGGCGATCAAGTCGATCATGCGGGTGGCGGTGCCGTTCTCGCTGGTTCGCTCGCGTGAATAGACGGCGCTGGCGTTCAATACTGGCCAGCGCGCACCCGCCTCGACGCCACGGACTACGCGACTCTGCGCGACTCGCAGCGTCGCGATCTGCACCTGCGCGTTGTTCGCAAGCGCGCGTGTGACGAGATCATCGAGCGTCGGATCCTGGAATTGCTTCCACCACTCGTGTTCGACCGCGGCGTTCGTCGCCGTCGGTGCTCGCCACTGTTGCGGCAGGTCGGCTTGCGGCTCCTTGAAGTCGGGGCCGACGGCGCACGCGCTCAACAGCGCCGAACTGAGGATGATCCAGATCTTGCTTCGCATGACGCACCTAAACGAGCCGGTGTCTGAACAACCACACGGCGGCCGGCAGGGTCACCAACGCGATGACCACCAGCGGCCACATGTCGTGGAGCAGATAGCCGAAGCTCGCTCCTTCGAGATACACCCGCCGCACCAGATCGATGGCATAGCGCAGCGGATTGGCATAAGTGAGGTATTGCATGGCCGGCGGCATGTTGCTGATCGCCGAGGTCAGGCCCGACAGCAGCATCATCGGCATCAGCAAGACGAACGTGTACAGCATCGCCTGCTGCATGGTCTTCGAGAACGCCGAGAGCGCGAGGCCAATGCCGACCGCCGCGGTCGTGAACAGCAGCAGGCCGGAATACAGCGTGAACAGCGAGCCTTGGAAAGGAATGCCGAACCAGAAGCGCGCGATCAGGAAAATGATGGAGGACTGCACCAGCCCGATCAGGATCGGCGGCACGGCTTTGCCGACCATGATCTCCGTCGGGCGCAGCGGCGTCACGAGCAGTTGATCGAACGTGCCCTGTTCGCGTTCCCTCGCCACCGACAGTGCGGACAGCATCAGCACCTGAAGCATGCTCAGCGCGCCGATCAGGCTGGGAATCATGGCCCAGCGTGTTTCCAGATTCGGGTTGTACCAGGCGCGCGTTTCAATTCGCAGCGCTGGTGTCGGGCCGCCGCGCAGCTCGTTCCACTGAGCGTTGAAACGATCGACCGCCGCTGTGACATACGAGGCGGCAACGTTGCCTGTGTTCGAGTTGCGACCGTCGGCGATGACCTGTACGACGCCGCCGCGTCCCGAAATGATGTTGCGCTCGAAGTCGGCGGGCAAATGGATGACGAGCAACGCGCGTTTCTTGCCGATGGTCTCGCCGATTTCCTTCGCGCTGCTCAGGTTCGCCACCCGATCGAATACGCCCGAGCCGTCGAGCAGAGTCACGAACTGGGTCGAGGCATTGCTGCGGTCGGTGTCGAGCAGCGCGTAGGGCACCTCGTTCAGATCGAAGGTGGCCGCATAGCCAAACAGCAGCGATTGCAGGACCACGGGCATCACCAGCACCAGGCGGCTGCGCGGATCTTTCAAGATGGCGATCAGCTCCTTGCGGATCAGGATCGCGATCCGATGTAGCGTCGCGTTCATACCAGTTGCTTCTTTGTGTTGATCCGGATCAGCACGAACAGCACGACAGCTGCTGTGAGCAGCACGGCCGTGTCTTTGATCAGCAGGCCGGGCACGTTACCGGCGAGAAATAGCGTCTGCAGCGCTTCGACGTAGTAGGTCGGCGGCAGCACAGTGCTGATGGCGCGCACGATCGCAGGCACGCTGCGCAGATCGAAAATAAACCCCGAGAGCATCAGCGCCGGCAGAAAGCTGGTGATCAGCGCGATCTGCGAGGCGAGGAATTGATTCTTGGTGGCAGCGGAGATCAGCAGGCCCAGGCTCAGCGACACCAGCAGGTACAGCATTGAGATCAACACGATCAGCAGCAACGAGCCGCGGATGGGGACGAAGAACATGAACTTGCCCGCGAGCAGGCACATCGTGAGGCCCGCCAGGCCCACGCCGAAGTAGGGAATGAGCTTCGAGGCGATCAGCTCGCCAGTATTGATCGGCGTGACGAACAGCGATTCCAGCGTGCCGCGCTCCCATTCGCGGGCCATGACGAGCGACGTCAAGAGCGCGCCATTCAGCGTCATGATCAGCACGATGAGACCGGGCACCAGAAAGTGAGTGCTGGTGTTGGCTTCGTTGAACCACAAGCGCGTTTCCAGCCTGACCGCGGGCGCCGGGGCCATGCTGGCGCCAGACACTGCACGTTTGTTGCTCCACTGTGCAATCGCGCCTTGCGCAAACCCTTCGAGCACGCGCGCCCGGTTTGCGTCGACGCCGTTGACTAGCACCTGGATGGTCGCGTCGCTCGCAGCCAGTCGACGAGAAAAGTCGGACTGCAGATAGACGATCGCCTCGACCTTGCCGGCGCGCATCAAGCTCTGCGCCTCCGCCATGGAATTCAACTGGGTCACAGTGAAGTAGGGCGACAAATGGAAGCCGGAGACGACATCCTTGGCAGTGGGCGAGGTGTCCTGCGAGACGATCGCCACCGGTGCGTTGGTGATGTCGAACGACAAGCCGTAGCCGAACACCAGAATCAGCACGAACGGCAGGAACAGGCCGACCATCAGGTTGCTCTTGTCACGAAGCAGCTGACGGGTTTCTTTCACCGTGAGCGCGCGCAAGCGCCGCCAGGACAGACGAGGTGGATGAACGTCGCTCATGCCGCGTGGTCCTGTCGCTGCGCCCGTTCTCGGGCTTGCTCGACGATGCCGATGAAGGCGTCTTCCATCGAGTGCGCAGGTTCGCCGCCCGAGCCGGCCTGTCTGCGCACTTCCTCCGGCGTGCCGATCGCCAGCATCGTGCCCGCGTCCTGGATCATGATCCGATCGCAGTACTCGGCTTCTTCCATGAAATGAGTGGTGACCACGATGGTCGTGCCGTGATCGGCGAGCGAGCCGATACGCCGCCAGAACTCGCGCCTTGCCAAAGGATCCGCGCCGCTCGTCGGCTCGTCGAGGAACACGATGGCGGGCTCGTGCAGCAGGGCGGCGGCCATGGCCAGGCGGCGTTGGAAGCCGCCGGGCAGCGAGCCTGCCGTGGATGTCACGCGCTCCTTGAGCTCGAAATTGTCGAGCGCCCACTCGATGCGTTGTGCTGCTCGAGAATTTCGCAAACCGTAGGCGCCGGCGAAGAACTGCAGGTTCTCGAGCACGCTGATATCGCCATAGAGCGAGAATTTCTGCGCGACGTAGCCGATGTTCTGTCGCGCCTCGGCGCGTGCACGTCGCAGGTCAGCGCCGGCCACTTTCAATGTGCCGGACGTTGCTGGCAGCAAGCCACACAGCATACGAAAGGTAGTCGTCTTGCCAGCTCCGTTCGGGCCGAGCAGCCCAAACACTTCGCCGCGCTTCACTTCGAAGCTGGTCCGGTTCACCGCCGTGAAGTCGCCGAACTTGCGCACCAGGTCGTGCACTTCGATGACGACCTCGGAATGATCCTGTGAAGCCTTCTTGCTCAACTCCAGCGCCGCGTTCGCGGCAGGCTGCTCGTCCGTCTTGTGACGCAGCAGCATCATCAAGCTGTCTTCGAGGATGGGCGGCGTCGGTTCGAACGTCACGTCCTGCAGCGACAACGGCTCGCGATCTCCCAGAACCACCCGCACCTGGCCGCCGTGAGGCACGGCGTCGATTACGTCGGGGCGATCGATGAGGTCTGCTTGCAGTTTGCGCGCGGGAGTTTCGCGCTGTGACATCGCCAGGAACGAATGACCGGTCGCGCGGGACATCAACTCTTTCGGTGTGCCGTTCGCCAGTACGTTGCCCTCGTGCAGCACCACGACGTGCGCGCAACGCTCTGCTTCGTCCATATAGGACGTGCTGACGATCACGGACAGTCCTTCGTTCTCCACGAGCCCGCTGACGATGTCCCACAGCTCGCGCCGCGAGAGTGGATCGACACCGACGGTCGGTTCGTCCAGCAACAACAGCTCCGGCGAGCGCACCAGCGTGCAGGCGAGGCCCAGCTTTTGTTTCATGCCGCCGGAGAGCTTGCCGGCGAGCCGGTCGAGAAAGGGCGCGAGTGCCGTCATTTCCATGAGCCGTGGATAACGCTCGGCGCGTTGCTCCGGGCCGACGCCATGGAGGTCCGCATACAGATCGAGATTCTCCTGCACGCTCAAGTCCTCGTAGAGACCGAAGCGCTGAGGCATGTAGCTGATGCGATCCTGGATCGCTTGCGGCTGTTTCGCGGCGTCCAGGCCGAGCACGGTGAGGGTGCCTTCATCGGCCCGCATGAGTCCCGCTGTGAGACGCAGCAGCGTCGTCTTGCCTGCGCCGTCCGGACCGACGAGCGCGATCAACGCGCCAGGTCGTGCGCCGAACGACACGCGGTTGAGCGCCGTGACCGGGTCGAGCTTCGGACGTTCGAATCGTTTGGTGAGATTGTCACCACGAACGATGAAGTCGTCGGCGGCGTTCATCTTCCGGACTCTCGCGTGTTCGCTGGCTGGCCAACGGGCGTGATCGTCACCGTCGCCGGCATGCCGAGCCGCAGCCGGTCGTCGGGATCGTCGACGAAGACGCGAATCTCGTAGACCAGGCTGGTGCGCAGCTCCTCGGTCTGCACGGTTTTCGGCGTGAACTCCGCCGTGGAGGAGATGAAACCGACTTTGCCCTCGAGCGGATCGTTCGGCGCACTGTCCATGGTTACGCGTGCCGGTGCGCCCAGTGCGACACGGCTCAATTCGACTTCGGACAGATATGCTCGCACCCATTTCGGCGTGGTGATTGCAATCGCGAACACCGGCCGCTGCGGGTTGGCCAGCTCGCCTGGCTCCATGAGGCGATTGCGAATCACGCCATCGGTCGGCGCGAGCAGTTCCGCATCGGCAAGTTGTCGTTTGAGCAGGGCGAGATCGGCTTCGGCCGCATCGAGTTGCGCCTTTGCTTGGTCGATTTCTTCCTGGCGTGGGCCGGCGAGCGTCAGCTCGAGTGCTTTACGCGAACTCTCGGCCTGAGCTTCGCTCATGCGTGCCGCCGCGATAGCTGCTTCCAGATCCTGCGGGCTGATGGCGCGTCCTTTGGATTCGTCGCTGATACTGCGCAAACGCTGCAATTGGCTCGTGGCATTCGCGGCTTCGGCTTGCGCCGCTGCCAGGGCTGCTCGGGCTTGAGCAATCTCTTCGGGACGCGCGCCATTGCGAAGTTTCCTGAGCACCTCACGTTGCGCGGCGGCGCGAGCTTCGGCCTGCGCGACGCGGGGCAGGAGTCGGCCGGTATCGAGCCGCGCTAGCACCTGGCCGGCCTTCACCTTGGAGCCTTCCTCGACCAGCACTTCGGCGATGCGCTCGCTGTCGTTGAACGGCAGTTCGATCTGACGCAGATCGACGTTGCCCTGTAGAACGATGCGGGACTCGTCGTCGTTGCCGCCGAACACCCAATAGCCGAGCGCGGCGAGCGCCAGCAGAGCGACGACGGCGAGGGCGATAGTTCTTTTTGACACGGCCAGTCCCCGAGCAGGGTTGCAAACTGCCGCCAGTCTATTCAAAATCAAATTTGAATTTCAACTCCACCTGAGTCGGCATGCGTCCCCGCAAGACCCACAAGACCGCGTCCAAGCCACGGCGCGCAGCCAAACGCCCGCCGGCGCGCGCAGCAGTGCGCGAGGACGGCGTGCAGACGAAGCAGCAGTTGCTGGAAGTTGCGGGGCGCGTGTTTGCTGAACGGGGCTATGTCTACGCAACCAGCAAGGAAATCTGCGAGCACGCCAACGCCAACATTGCGGCCGTCAATTATCACTTCGGCGGCAAGGATGGTTTGTATGCCGCCGTGCTCGAGGAGGCGCACGCAAGGTTGGTCAGCATAGACATCGTCACGGAGATCACCCAAAGCGCCGCGAGCGGGGCCGACAAGCTGCGGCTGTTGCTGCGAAAGATCGTCGGCGAAGTCGCCAAGCGTGACGAGGGCGCGTGGGAGTTGCGAGTGTTGAGTCGGGAGCTGATGGCGCCCACATCGCTTATGGACAACATGATGAAGAACCAGGTCATGCCGAAGGCCAGGCTGGTGACCGGACTGATCGCCGACATTCTCGGCGTGCCGCCGACGCATCCCGCCGTGAGCCGCTCGACCGTGAGCATCGTGGGGCCCTGTCTGTTCATGTTGATCGCGAGCCCGGAATGGCAGAAGAAAATATTTCCAACGCTGCTGGTCGACACCGACTCGCTGATCGATCACATGGTCGCTTTCGCACTGGGCGGATTGCAGTCCATTGCGGCGCAGCTACGCGGCGCGTCGCGCAAGTAAGAAATATATGTAGTGGGCAGGGGCGCTGTCTATTTCGCACATTGTAGGGAGTTCGCGGGCTGAGCTTGGGGATTTGCTGCAGTATTTTGTGGCCTCCGCACCCTAAGAACGTGCAGGGAGGGGACATGCAGAACGCTGCGAAGCAGAGGTCGCTGTACCGCGCGTTGATTTCGATTGTCGTTGTATGTATTGCCGGATGCGGCGGCGGAGGCGGTGGGAGCGGAGGTCGTACACCCGGTCGCGCTTCGAATGCACCCCCCGTACTCGGAGCCACCGCTTTCTCGACCAAGCTGAATACCGATCTACAGGGCCAGGTATCGGCAACCGATCCAACTGGCGATGCGCTCACGTTCTCGGTGGCCGTCAATCCCGGCAGCGGAACCTTGGTCAGCTTCAGTCCCAATGGCGCATTCGTCTATCGTCCGGCGGCGGGATTCCTCGGCGACGATAGCTTTCGTGTTCAGGTCAACGACAACGCCGGCAATTCGGTCCCTGGGACTGTCAATATCAACGTGCACCCCAATCGCGCTCCGGTCGCGGCGAACGACGCCTTGCGTGCGGATGGCGCCGCGCTAGCAAACATCGCAGTGCTGGCGAACGATACGGATGCGGATTCCGATCCGCTCACCGTGACGATCGAAGAGGGGCCGCTTGCGGGTAGCGCCATCGTCAACACCGACTCCTCGATCGGCATCAGCGGGCTGCCTGGCGGTTTCAAGGGAGTCACTCGCTTCAAATATCGCGTGACCGATTCGAGCTCCGAGTCGGCCATCGGGACTGCCGCCATCTTTGTCGGCGTCGAACCGTTTCGGGTCGTTTTTGCAGGCGAGGCGGCGGCGAATGGCTCGCCCGAGCTTTATATGAGCGATTTCGCTTCGGCGCCCAGAACACTGACGGCCGCCACCGAAGGCAACATGCGACTGCGTGGCTTCGCCGCTTCCCAAAACGGCGCGACCGTTGTTTATCGGCGCGAGGACCAAACAAATGCGGCCACTGTCGATCTCGGATTCGTGCGAACGGCCGAGCCCGTTCAGCGAGGCGCCGTGCCATTGCCGTCCGGCGCAACGCTGCCGCTCGATGCGAGCAACGCAGACCAGTTCATCGTCAGCCCTGACGGCCAGTGGATCGCACTGATCGCGCGCGCCGGCAGCGTCGACTCCGTGTATGTCTTCAACGCGGCGACTCCGGCCGCTTTGACCAAGGTCAGTCCGACGAATGCAGTGTTTGCAAGTAGACTGCGCTTCTCGCGGGACTCGCGAAATTTGTTCTTTCTGGCGGCGCCAGTTGCAGGAGGCGGCGCCAGGTCGCTCTACACTGTGACGCCCGTGGGTCCCAGCCCCACCGTTGCGGTCTCTGCAATCAGCGATCCGGCGACCAGCGACGACGTTTTGGATTATTCGATTTCTGCGGATCAGAGCGCGATTCTCATCCAAGGGAATCGCGGCGGGCGTCAGGGGCTGTTCTATATCGATGCACGTCAGCTGCGCGTGGAATCACAGGTGAGCCACACGCTTGCGTTCGGGGAATCGATCGGCGCGAGCACGATCGCGTTGACCGGTGGGACGATCGGCGGCGGCCTAGGGCAGCGCGTGGGTTACACAGTTCGGGTGCCGTTGCTGCCGAGCCGGGCGTACGTCGCAGAAATCTCGGCAACTCCCAATCCGCGCGAGGTTGCAACGGCCGCGGAAGTCGTAGGCTTGCGGCCCGATGACGGTGCACTGTTGTATGCGAAGAGCGGCCAGATATATGAACGGGATCTCGCCAGCAACGGGGCGGATACGCTCGTCGCAGCCGGCGGCACGGCGTGGTACGACTCCACAGGGAACATCGTGCTCGTCCAACAGGCGCAGTTCGTTGGAGGCATCCCGTACGCAGTGCTTGGCGCAACGACTCGCGGAGCGTTTGGCTCTCCTCAACTGGTCGGTACGCCGGGGCAAGTGGCTCGTTTCAGCGAGGTGAGCGGGTTCGATCGCGGCGTCGCGCTGCTCGCCGAAGGAGCCCCGGGAGGTACGGCGCCCACTCGCGCCCGTGTCGCACTCGTGAATGCGCTCGCGCCCGACAGATTGTTCTATCTCGCCGATTTCGAAACACCGCTGCAGCTCACGTCATCGCCAGCGGTAGTAGTAGGGCACTGAGCTCGACCGGATGACGACTACGTCATGGTTTTGTACGGAAATCGTTGACGCAATGTGACTTGCAAAGCTAGCGTCCCGCCGCCCGTTGTTAACGGATTGAACAAATAAACTCGGCGGAGGATGAGCATGAGTCAGAACAAGTGGGTTCGGGGCGCGCTGGCATTCGGAATGGTTGGAGCGAGCTTGTTTGCAGGCGGCTGCGCTTCCATTGTCCATGGCGGCAACCGGGAGATTTCGATTGCTACGCAACCGCCGGGCGCGACCGCGTCGGTGCGCAGGACCGGCGGCGACATCACGGACATCGTGGCGGTGGAAAAGACCCCGTGCACGGTCTCGCTCGATCCCAAGAAGGGCTACTTCTCGGGCCAGAGCTACACCTTGCGGCTGGAAATGCCCGGCTACAAAGTCGCCGAAGTGGCGCTGACGCCGAAGATGTCCGGCTGGTACTGGGGCAACCTGCTGATCGGCGGTTTGATTGGCATGCTGGCGGTGGATCCGGCCACGGGCGCCATGTGGAATATCTCGCCGGAGAAAATCGATCGCACGCTGGCAAGCGGCCAGGCGGCGCTGATCAAGAACAAGACCGGCTTCGTCGTCGTGCTCGAATCCGAGCTCACGCCCGCGGAACGTCTCGCCATGGTGCGGGTGAACTGATTCATCAATTGTTTGCACCGTCGGATCGGCTATCGGAGTCGCCGCCCCGATGTTTGTTCCAATCGCGGCGGGCTTCCGATATTGAACGTATCAGGTCGCACGCCGCGTTCGACGTCGTGCCACGTCACTGGCGCGGCGATCGGATAGCCCGGGCGCGCTCGCGGTGAATAAGTGCCGACGGCAGTAGTGCCCCGGCCATTGCGCAAGAAATCGATGAATACCCGGCCCCGGCGCTGAGCGGGTGAAGCAGCCACTGTGTATCGATCGGGGTCCGTGCTGGCGAGCAGCTCGGAGATCTCACGGCTGCGTCGGTGAGCGGCATCATGAGTGATGCGCGTCGTCAGGGGCGCCATGACGTGAATGCCCTTGCCGCCGGAAAGCTTGGGCCAGCTGTGCTCCAAGCCGTGCTGATCGAGCAGCTCACGCAGGGTCAACGCCGTGTCGACAACGAACGTCCAGCCAATGCCGGGCCCCGGATCCAGATCGAACACCATGGTGTCCGCGTGCTCGATGTCGTCGACGATCGCGTTCCATGGGTGCAGCTCGACCACATCCATCTCCAGCAAGCCGAGCAGGCCCGCGAGGTCGTCGACCCACACCCGTGTTCCTGCGCCGCCTTCGCGCTTTTCGATCTGGAGTTGATGGACCGCGCTCGGCACGGGCGGCAGCTTGCCCTTGTGATAAAACGTTTGCCCCGCGACGTGTCGAACCAGTTTGAGCGGCCGGCGCGCCAGATACATCAAAGCGTCCTGGTGGATCCGCTGCCAGTAGCTCGCTAGCTCGTCCCAGTCGGGCGGCGTCGCATCCGGCAAGAGTTGCAGGATGTTTGTGCTGCTGACTCTGCGCGTCTTGGTGTGGCGGGCAGGGCGCGGTGCTACATCGCTGAGATCCTCTCTCATGCCTTTGTAAACCGGCGCGCGCAGCCGTCCGTTGGCGGTAAAAGAACTGAATTCGATTTCGGCGTAGAGCCTGGGCTCCACCCAGGTGGCTTTGGGTTTGTCGATCGGTTCGTTGAGTGGCGACGTCGATCTGATGTAGGGATCTAGTTTTTCGCGCAACTCGTAGAGTTGCTGCGTTTTGAATCCGGTCTGGGCCTTGCCCGCGTAGAGCAGGCGTCCGTCCTCATAGCGGCCCAGGTACAGAGATGCGATCCGGCGTGGCCGGGCGCCCAGTTTTTCCACGAAAGCGACGACGGGAACGGAGTCGGTGTTGCGACACTTTCGTTTCAGCCAGCTTTTTTGCCGGCCGGAGCGGTACGGTGCGTCGAGTCGCTTACTGACCACACCTTCCAGATTCATCTCGCAGGCCCGCTGGAATATCTCGCTGCTCTCGGCCTCGATGCCGGCGCTGACGAACACGCGCTCGCTTCCTGCGCCGATGACCTGGTGTAACAGCGCCTTGCGATCGCGCAAGGCGCAATCTCGCAGGTCATATCGATTCAGATAGAGCAGGTCGAACGCACAGTAAACGAACCGGTCGTCACGGCCCCGATTCAAATCCGTTTCCATCAGATGGAAATCGGCGCGGCCGTTCGCATCGGGAACGTAGATTTCGCCGTCGATGATCGCCGCTTCGACGTCCAACAGCTCGAGCGCCCGGGCGGTCGCGCCGAACAGCTCCGTCCAGTCGAACCCTCGTCGCGTGAACAGCGTCGACTTGCCCCGCTCCAGATGAGCCTGGATGCGGTAGCCGTCATATTTTATTTCGTGGCTCCACTGGCCTTGCTGGGGCACGTTGTCCGCGGGCGTGGCAAGGCAGGGATCGATGAATCCAGGTTTCGGCGCGCGTCGTGCGCCGGCAATCCGTGCGAGTGATATCGAGCTCGCGGCCATGGGAATCGAGTCGCCTGTTTATTTCATATCCTCGCAGGCCGACGGCAGCTGCGGCATCGAGCCCTCGTTTCGGGCCGGCACCACAATTTCGCAGCGGATGCCGTCCTCTTTGAACTCGAGCCGCGTTTGCGTGCGGAGCTGGTAGGGCAGCGCCTCCTCGATCAGCTGGCTGCCATAACCGCGCCTGGTTCGGTGCTGCGGCAGAGTCACGCCCGATTCGGTCCAGTGCAGCCGGATGTGACTGTCGCCTTGCGGGGCCCAGGCGATGGCAAGCCGGCCGGAAGGTTGCGCCAGCGCTCCATACTTGAGCGCCCCAGAGCGCGCAGCCGCCCTGACAGGTTGTCGTAGAACTGGTCCATGGTCGAGGCGGCTCTGTCGCGCAATCGCTTGCACGATCGACAGCAGATTGCGTGTCCGATGGTGCAGCTCCGCGAGCAGCACCTTCTGCTTGTCCTGTAACAGTCGCAGCTCATGAATGTCCGTTGAGGTGCCCACCCATTCACTGCTGGCGACGTGCTCGCGATCGGCGGGATGAACTGCTTCTAGCCACCGATACTCGAGGCTCTCGTTGAGGGTTAGCCCGGTGTAAAGGCTCCACTGCGGGCTGCCCCAGGTGCGCTCGCCGGCGCTACGGCAGCGGAACACCAGTTGCGGGATGTTGGTGGCGAGCAGCCGGAACAATTCTTCGTTCTGGCGCAACTGCTCTTCCATACGATGGTGGTCGGAGCGGTCTCTGAAGATTTTTACGAAGCCCTGAGTGCGGTCGGTGAGCGGCATCACCAGTCCCGAGGCCCAGAAGCGAACGCCGCCTTTTTTCAGCTGCCAGCGCTCATCCTCGGCACGTCCCACAAGCAGCGCCGTCCGCCGCTCTTCAGCAGGCACATGGCCGCGCTCCTCCGGCACGAACGTGATATCGGCAGAGGTTCCCAGAATTTCCCGCTCGTCGTACCCCAGCACTCGCTCGGCGCCGGTATTCCAGCTGGTGACGATGCCGTTCGGGTCCATGGTGAAGATCGCGAAATCCGTGGCGCTGTCGAATATCAGGCGCAACAGCTCGTCGGTTCGCGGATTCTTGGCAGGCGCGTCGCTCATGTCATTGCCGACGCACCGCAATCGACGATGGTTCCTAGGTACGCTTTCGACCTACGAGGCAGTTCTTACCGATCATGCGGATGACCCGGAAGCCTACCTGGCGCGTGGGATCCTGACAGGCAGCGATCGATAGCCGTGCACGAACGTCGAGTAGACACGCTCGGGCGGGCCGACGACCTCGATCATCGGGAAGCGTTTCAATATTTCTTCCCAGATGACCTGCAGCTGCAGCTCGGCGAGTCGATTGCCGACGCAGCGATGGATGCCGTAGCCGAATGAAATGTGCTGGCGCGGGCGCGCGCGGTCGATGATGTACTCGTGGGGTCGCTCGATGACCGTCTCGTCACGATTGCCCGAGAGATACCACATGACGACCTTGTCGCCCTTGCGAATCAGCTTGCCGCCGAGCTCGACATCTTGCACGGCGGTGCGGCGCATGTGAGCGAGCGGGGTTTGCCAGCGGATGGTTTCGGACACCATGCTGGGAACCAGCTCCGGATGCTCGCGGAGCTTTTGATATTGCTCCGGGTTTTGATTCAAGGCGAGTACGCTGCCAGTGATGCTGTTGCGGGTCGTGTCGTTGCCGCCGACGATGAGCAGCACCACGTTGCCTTGGAACTCATAGGGCGGCATGTTCCGCGTACCCGCGCCGTGCGCCAGCATCGAAATCAAATCGTTGCCTGGCGGGCGCGCCGCGCGCTCGTTCCATAGCGCTTGAAAGGTGCTGAAACATTCAGACATTTCTTCGACCCATTGCTCGGGCCGGTCGATCACGCCACCGCCGGGTACCGCCGTCGCTACATCGGACCAGCGAGTCAGCTTGCGTCGCTGCTCCTGCGGAAAATCCATCAGGGTGGCCAGCGTCATCGCAGTCAGTTCCACCGACACCTTGTCGACCCAGTCGAATTCGACGCCGATAGGCAGCTCGTCGAGGATCGCCGCGGCGCGGCTGCGAATCAGCGGCTCGAGATTGCGCAGGTTGGTGGGCGCAACGATGGGTTGTACCGCGCGACGTTGTTCATCGTGCTTGGGAGGATCCATCGCGATGAACATGGGCAGCGGGCTGCTCACGGTGTTGATGGTGATGCCGCCGAGCGCCGCCTCGGAAGAGAACTGCTGGTGATTGGTATCGACCGCCATGATGTCGTTGTAGCGCGTGATCGACCAATAGCCGCCAAACGTCGGGCTCACGACGTAGTGAATCGGATCTTCCCGGCGCAGTCGCTCGAAGTAAGGCTCCACGAGGTCGGCGTGAAACAGCTTTGGATTGGCGACGTCGATGTCGGCCAGCGGCTGCGAGTTCGCGTGCGCGCGAGCGGCTTCGAGCGTTGGCGGCGCGTCCGGAAACACACCCAGACTGTAAGTGACCGGAGGCCCGGAGCGAGAGGCGAGCGTGTCAGTCATAGGAGGATCTAGTGTTGAGATTCCGGTGTGTGGACGACGATGCCGTCGAGCTCGTCGCGCATTCGGATCTGGCAGGCAAGGCGCGAGTCCTCGGCGGCGCCATCCGCAAATTGGAGCATTTCACGCTCCGCATCCGAGGCGGGACCCACCTTGCCCAGCCAGTCCGCAGCGACATGAATGTGACAGGTGCCGCAGGCCGCGCAGCCGCCACAATCCCCATCGATTCCAGGAACTTGATTGTCGACCGCGCCCCTCATCAGCGACTCGCCTTCGGCCAGCTCGATGGTGTGGCCGGCGCCGTCGTGCGCGATGTAAGTGACTCGTCCCATGGTTCGACTTCATCCAGCGGCAAAGACGCGAGCGGAAGAGTGCGCGCTCCGGCAGGGTGATGTCTACTGCCGGCAGTAAGAGATTTGTTGTATCCGCCGCATGGGTCGGACTGTCCGACCGTAGTGCGTCGAGCGTCGGCAAAGATCCCGGTCCGCGACGTGGCGCGATTCTCCACTATCGATGTCTCGATAGAACACGTTGCCCGCCAGTTGCAAGCCCTGCGTTGAGCTTGTGCGAGCCTCCGAGTATCAACTGCTTCTGCGTGTTCTCGGCGATGTCCGGCAACAACTCTTTGTCCTGACGCAGGACCGTGCCGCTCGCCTTCAACAGTTGCCGGCTACGGGAGAAACGCGCGAACATATATTCCCTTAGTTGTTGTGACCCGTCGCCCGGCCGCGGACGACAGCCGCTACGGTACCGAGCCGGTGGTAGCGACGATGCACCGTGATAAACGGATATTGAGCTAATTATGGAAAGAGCGACGGATATGCAGATGACAAAGCGTATTCTGGGCGGGATCCGGACGCTGCGTTTCCTATCTGTTCTGCCGCTGGCGCTATTGGCTGGCATGGCACACGCCGATGAGCCCATTACAGGAGCATATGCAGGAGTGGGGGTCGGCCGGGCGACCCTGCACCGTGCGCGCTTCACCAGGTCGGACGTTGAGGCGCACGATACCGCCTTCAAAGCACTGTTCGGATACCGCGCGATGCGCAGGCTGGCGTTTGAAGCGAGCTATGCCGACTTCGGCGAGATGGCGAAGCGCGATGAACTGACCGGAGACGTTGAGGCTTTCAGCGTCGGCATCGTCGGCTTGATTCCTCTGCGCCAGGTCGAGCTGTTCGGCAAAGCCGGCTTCGGTGCGTGGCGGGGCACAACCGTGGACCGTAACGGACAGAGCGTCCGAGATGACGACATCGACCCGCTCTTGGGGCTCGGCGTCCAGCTGCGCAACGGTCGCTTCGCGGTCCGCGCCGAGATCGAAGCTCAGTTCCTCAGCTTCGACGCCGGCGAGCATGGCCGCGACGGCGATCTGCTCGACCTCATTTCGATCGGAGCGAACTGGAGATTTTGATCGACGCCTCGGCATCCGCACTTTAGTTCAGTGGATTGGCGCGACGGCCGGCGTACAGTGCAGCGGTCTTAGCTGCCAAGGCGCCTGTCTTGTTGAAAAGAACATTCCTGCTCGCGGTGTGCACGGCTGTTGCGGGGACGGTGTTTGCACAAGGGAACAAAGTACGTCCCGGGTTGGGCAACGACCCTGGCGCTCCACAAACGCAGCCACTTCAATTGCCCGCGGGCGTGCGTCTCGACGGCCCCATCATCGGGGCCGATGCAGACGGCGGCGAGTGCAAGGACAAAACCGCGACCGTCGGCAGCGGCCAGGGCGTGCGAGTCTGCGTGGCATTGTGCATGGATCGCCCGATGGCGACCGGCGTCGACGGCACCACTCTCATCGACATGCGCGACGGGCTGGTCATGATCTCCGAATACCAAGAGGGCCAGAACGGCCTGCTGGTCGAGCGCGTGCGAATCAATATGCCGTATACGCCGTGCTCAGGTGGCCTGGCCGGCAAGGAAGACGAGGAGAAGAAACGTCGCAAGTTCATCGTCGAAATGAATCTGCAGTGCTTGAACGAAGCCAAGTCGCCTTCGTTCGACAAGATGCAGTATCGGCTCGGCGGCATCACCACCGATCCTGATCTGCGGGAACTGCTGGCAATTCTCGCAGACAAGCAGATCGTCACCGAACAGCATCACCGCATCGTCGGCGACGCCGTGTACAGCATTACAGAGGGTGAAGGGCTCACGAGTGACGACAGGGCAAGGCTGGCTCGGCTGCCGGCTCGTAAACAATGAGACTCAAGCACGAGCAACGGCGCCTCCCTTCAGCACCGGACGCGTCTCCGGATGCGTGCCGCCGCTGAGGGTTGTGATGCTGTTCCTGAATTCGATCTGCACGCGATCGTCCTCGAAGCGGCAGGTCACGACGTCGTGATGTGGCGTTCCATAGAAGCGCCATTGCATCTGGAAAGTATTGGGGTCTTTCCAGACGCCCGCGGCTCCGACCTTCTCTGGCGTCTGCTCACCGACGGGTAGGCCGACCAGCCCGCTGATCTCCGGCGGCGTGCCCGGCATGGACGTAACGCCGTCGGCCCAACGACCGATGCCACATTCCACGTCGAAGCGACCTGCAGCGGTCGTCAGTTCGAACTTGCACGCATCGCGATTGAAGTGAAACGCAACGTGCTTTGCGCCGAGGGTGTTCGATTCCACTTCGAATCTGCGCCCGTCGATACGCGCGCTCGTGGGGGACGAGTGTGAACCGGCGGGCAACGGCAGCGTCAACGAGTCGAGTTGTTCCTGCAATTGCGAGCTTGCCGCTGCATCCGGCGACAATGGTTTGTCACGCATGGCGGGCAAGAGGTGTTCCCAGACCAGATTCAGCAGTCCTTGCATGTCGCCGGTGGCGCTGGTGATTGCAATCACCGCATCCTGCTTCGGCAGCACGATGCAATACTGTCCGAACGCTCCATCGCCGCGAAACGCATCGTGGCGGCAGCGCCAGAACTGATACGCGTAGCCTTGGTGCCAATCGCTGGTTTGTTTCAGCAGCGCAAGATCGCTGCCGGGCGCGGTTGCGGGCTGCTGAATCTTGAAGGTCGTCGCCTCCTTGATCCACGACTGCGGCAGCAGTTGTCTGCCGTTCCACTGACCCTGCTGCAGATACAACCGCCCGAACTTCGCGAGCGTCTCCGTGGTGGTGCTCAACCCCCAGCCGCCCGCGTCGACCCCCCGCGGACACTTCGCCCATCGAATCGGGCTCGCCTGCAGCGGCTCGAACAATCGCGGACGCAAGTAATCGCTCAGTTTGTCGCCCGTCACCTTCTGCACGATGGCAGACAGCATGTAAGTGGCGCCGCTGTTGTAGACGAACGCGCTGCCCGGCGCATTATCGATAGGTAACGCCAAGAATGCCTTGACCCAATTTTGTTCGCGCGTGATGAGCGGTGTGGGATCTTTCGCATGTCCCGCCGACATGGTCAGCAAGTGCTGGATGCGCAGCGCTCTCAGGTTGTCGCTGACGTTGTCAGGCGCCTGCTCGGGAAAGAAGTCGAGTACGCGATCCGTAACCTTGAGCTTGCCTTCCGTGACTGCGAAGCCGACCGCGCTCGATGTGAAACTCTTGCTCAGCGAATACAAACTTTGCGGCGTATCGGCGCGATAAGGCCGCCACCATCCCCGCGCGACGTTCTGGCCATGGCGCACGATCATGAGGCTGTGCACCTCGTGCTGTGAGCTCGCGACAGCGGCAAGGAACGTGCGAATCGCCTGTGACGAAACGCCTGATGCCTCCGGCGCAGCGCGTGCGTCCGCCAACGCGCGCAGCGGGGCGCTCATGCCGAGTGCGACGGTTGAGAAGCCCGCCTGCCGCAAAAATGACCGACGATCGAATGTCAGCATCGCGCGCTGTCTCCTTTACCGTGACCAATTCGGCGTAAGGTACACTCCCCAGGGCAGTCCTTCCCAGCCGACCGCGGCTCAATCGGTCATGAGCCTGCGAAGGAGATCGTTGAGCGCAAGGTCGCACGCATGTTGCCGATGTCGCGCAGGAACTCGTGCTCCGCGCATCGCGTGCAGTTGCCTCAGGTGACGATGAGCGTCGGGATCCGACGGCTTAGCAGCGATATGTTGTTCGCAAGCCCGGATCGCCGCAGTCAGCCCTTCGCGATTCAGGACGGACTGCAGCGCCGCTGTCGGCGAGCCGAACCGCGCGTAGGCGCTCGCTCGTCCGCGGCTTCGATATAGCGCTCATCGAGGACATTGCGAATCAGCAGCGCGAACTCCCACAAAGGCAGTCCCTTATAGAAGAGATTGAGATCGACGGGCTCGTAGCCATCGAGCCAGAGACGGTCGCGGTCGAGATGGCGTTGTATTCGACGCTCGGCAGCCTCGGCCGGTTCTGCGGCGCGGGCCTGCACACGTACTGCCGCAAGCAAAGTCTTCTTAAAGATCAAGGGTTTATCCCCAATGGACTTACTGTTGGCAAGACCTCCTCGGTCACGGCTGTGGGCCAATGATGGTGGCTGTCATTGACAACGGAAACCATTATCAGCCGGGAATCGTTCGCATTTAGAGCGATATGACGGTATAACGAGCGCTCATTCCTGGGATGGTCGTCATGCTGAGCTCGTCCGCGATTCGAGGTTGGTACTGGGTGCACAAGTGGACCAGTCTGGTGTCCACGCTGTTTCTGCTCATGTTGTGCATCACCGGTCTGCCGCTGATCTTCTATCACGAGATCGATCACGCGACCGGCTACTCGGTGGAGCCGCCGGAGCTGCCGGGTGTCACGAGTAAGGTCAGCCTCGATGAAATCGTGTCATCGGCGCGCGCCAAGCGGCCGCAGGATGTCGTGACATTTGTCTCGCGCGATCCCGACGAGCCGGAGGCGTGGTTCGTGTCCATGGCCGAGACGCCGCAGTCGCCCGACTCCTCGGCGTTTTATATGTTCGATGCGCGCACTGGCGACCTCCTGCACGAATATCCGTTGAACCAGGGCTTCATGAATTTCATGTTCCGCCTGCACTACGACATGTTCACCGGTCTGCCGGGCACGTTGTTCCTCGGGTTCATGGGATTGCTGCTGGCCGCGTCACTGGTGTCGGGCACCGTGGTTTACGGACCGTTCATGCGCAAGCTACCGTTCGGCACCGTGCGGCACGGCCGTTCGTCGCGACTGAAGTGGCTCGATCTCCACAACCTGCTCGGCATCGCGACCCTGATCTGGTTGCTGACCGTCGGCGTGACGGGCGTCATCAACACGCTGGCGATTCCGATCCTCGGCGTGTGGCAACAGACCGAGATGAGCGAGATGACCGCGAAATACAAAAACGAGCCTGCGGTCCAGCACCTCAGCTCGCCCGACGACGCGGTGAAGAAGGCGCTCGCGACCGTGCCTGGCACCGAGCTGAGCTTCATGGCCTTTCCGGGTACGAGTTTCTCGAGCCCGCATCACTATGTCGCCTTCATGGCTGGGGCGACGCCGCTCACCTCGAAATTGCTCACGCCCGTGTTGATCGATGCAAGCACCGGCGAGTTCATCGATAGTCGTTCGTTACCGTGGTACGTGAAGGCGCTGCTGGTGTCGCAGCCACTGCATTTCGGCGATTACGGCGGCATGATGTTGAAGATTCTGTGGGCGCTGCTCGACGTTCTCGCGATCGTCGTGCTCGGCAGCGGCGTCTATCTGTGGATCAAGAAGCGCAATGTGCCCATCGAAGCACGATTGGGCGCGCTGGTCGCGGAAGGGGCTGCTCAATGAGCTCGAAAGCACCTGTCCGCGTTTGGACGGCGCCCATCGTTCTCGGTGTGCTGACGGCAGTCGGTTTGATCTCCGCGCTGGTTTCCGATTCCGCAGGCGATGTGCTCGCGTGGCTTACTGTCGGCGCGCCAGTCGCTGTCGTTCTGTGGTATCTGCCGCGACGTCAGCGTTTGTCGCCGACGTCACACCCCACGGATTGAACGTCGAGACAAGCTCTCAAGTCGTTCCTCGAGCACAACGTTCGAGGCTCTCGATCGGACGGATCTCGATACCGCCAGCCATCATATCGCCCAGGTGCGTGCCCGGGTGCAGGCGGGCGATGCGGACGGCTTCGTCCATGTTCTCGGCCTCGACGATGAAGAAGGCGCCGAACGGCTCCTTGGTCTGCTCATAGGGCCCGGGCTCATCCGTCACGGCGCCATTCTTTTTTGCGCGCAAGGTCCTGAACGCATTCGGCAGGGCCAGCGAGCCGATCAGCGAGACTTTTCCCGACGCCTTGAGGCGCGCGTCATGCGGTGCGCAGATCTCGCCCAGCTTCTTGAAGTCCTCGGGCTGGAGTTTCGCGAAGGCATCGGCGTCGTAATAGCAGGCACACAGGAATTGCACGACGGTCTCCGTTTGAGGCTTAACTGGTTGCACTCTGCAAGCAGTTGCGACTTTAGCCATTCCAGTTGCACAATGCAACCAGTATGAGTGCCAAGATCGACAGCGCCTCGCTCGCCGTGAAATCCGGCTGCGCCATCAACCTCGCCACCGAAGTGCTCGGCGACCGCTGGAGCCTGGTGGTGCTGCGGGACATGATGTTCGGCAACTTCCGGCATTTCCGGGAGCTGTTGAGCAACAACATGGAGGGCATCGCCTCCAACATCCTGGCGGCGCGGCTCAAGCATTTGCAGGAAGTGGGGTTGATCAGCTGTGCGCAGGATCCGAGCCACAAGCAGAAGTTGATCTACAGCCTGACGGAGCCTGCGATCCAGCTGGTGCCGGTGATGGCGACACTCGGCGAGTGGGGGCGGCGGCATCTGCCCGTCACTCATGAGCTCAGCATCCGCGCGAAGCTGTTGTTCGAAGGCGGGCCGCAGATGTGGGAAGAATTCATGGAGGAGTTGCGAGAGCTGCACCTCGGTCGAAGGCGCGTGGTGCGGGCGGGCGCGGGGCCCGGCGTACTGCAGCGTCTTAATGACGCGTATCTCGCCGCGTCGAAAAAGAGTCGATCACGCTGATGGTGACGAGATGTTGACTGCCTCCTATTCGATTGCTGTTCGTTCCTACGGACCGCAGAGCACGGCCGATACTCACGATTTCTCTCAACTCGTATTGCCGCTGACTGGCGCACTGTCGATGGACATCGCGGGCCGCGAGTCGATCATCGATCGGACGGTGGTGGCCTATGTCGAGGCAGGCTCCCGACACGATCAGGTGAGTGATGGGCTCAACCGTTCGCTCATTCTCGATCTGCACGCTCGCGAGCTCGATCCTCGAACTGCAGATCGTCTCGCCTCGCACCCTTTCATGTCCGCGACGCCGGAGGCGATCAACCTGATCGACTACATGGGCGCGTTGCTCGCGAAAGAGCGCCTGCTGCCATGCAAGTTGAATCTGTGGGTGCCGCTGCTGGTGGACGCATTGCTGGGCGATGAGCCGCAATTGCCTTCACGACTGGCGGGGCTGCTCGCCACGGTCGAGGCAAATCTCTCGAAGCACTGGACCGTGGAGAACATGGCGGACCGAGTAGGCATCAGCGCCAGCAGGCTTCATGCGATATTTCAGGAGAATCTCGGCAAGTCGCCGCGCGTGTGGCTCACCGACCTGCGCTTGGAACATGTGTGTCGGTTGCTGAGTACTACCGACCTGGCGATTGCCGAGCTCGCGTATCGCTCCGGCTACGCTGATCAAAGCGCGTTGACCCGCGCCATGCGCAAGGCGACCGGGATGACGCCAGCGGCCTATCGACGCCAGGCTAGAGTCCGGGACTAAAACCCAAGAGCATCGGTCAAGACCGAGTGGCCGCCGTAGACATACCCTGCGCGTGTCGCGGAGGCATGCATGCGGAATGATGGGCGGACTATTGCGGGTGTCGCATACGGTATCGGGGCGGGCGCGCTGTGGGGGCTGGTGTTCCTGGCGCCGGAGCTCGTGCCGGAGTTCGGGCCGTTACAACTGACGATCGGTCGCTACTTTTTCTACGGCCTGTTCTCCCTCTGCCTGATCGCGCCGATCTGGCACAAACTCAAACCGCTGCTGGGGCGGCGTGAGTGGATTGCGTTGGGATGGCTGGCGCTCACGGGCAACGTGCTCTATTACATCCTGCTGTCGAGTGCCGTTCGCCTCGGCGGTATTGCAATGACGTCTCTGGTCATTGGGTTTCTGCCGGTTGCCGTCACCATCGTCGGCAGCCGCGATAAGGGCGCGGTGCCGCTACACCGTTTGCTCCCATCTCTTGCGCTCAGCGCGCTCGGCGCGGTCTGCATCGGATGGCAGGCGCTCGCTGGGCCAGCTTCTGAGTCCGTGCTGACTCAAGTGGTCGGACTGCTTTGTGCCGTGGGAGCGCTGATCTCCTGGACGTGCTACGCCGTCGGAAATCGCCGCTGGCTGGTGCGACTCGACCATGTGTCGCCGCATGAGTGGAACATGCTCACTGGCGTGGTGACGGGAGCGCAAGTGGTTCTGCTGATTCCCCTGGCATTCGTGCTTGCCACCGAATCGCATGCGACGCTGGCTTGGGCGAAACTCGCGGGTGTTGCCGCGGGTGTCGCGATCTTATGCTCCATGGTCGGTAACGCGTTGTGGAATCGCATGAGCAAACTGTTGCCGCTCACGCTGGTCGGTCAAATGATTCTATTCGAAACGCTGTTCGCGTTGATCTATGGTTTTCTGTGGGAGCAGCGCCTGCCCACCGCGCTCGAGTATGCGGCGTTTACGCTGGTAGTGCTCAGCGTTGTTTCATGCCTCGCTGTGCACGCAAAGCCTCGCAGTAACGTCAGCCACGCAGCAGCGCCGCCATACTCCGACGCTCATTCCCAAAGGGGCTCATGATCGCGTGCGCAGTCGATTGCGAATCTGGCGGCAGGCAGTATTTCGTGAACGTTGCCAACGTCCCCGCGGGCCCGACGTCGATGTAGCGGTGCGCGCCCCGTTGCTCCAGCGCAGCGATCGTGTCTTTGAAGCGGATCGGTTCGCGCACGACGCGCCAGAAGAAACCATTCGGTAGCCCGGTCAGCAACGTCGCTTCCCGAGAACATGTCAGCGGCAGCGTGCCAGGAGAGCAACGAATCGAGCTCATGAAGGACTCGAATGGCGCGCGAGCATCGTCGATCCACTGCGAGTGAAACGCGTACGAAACCGGCAAACGTTGGTAAACCACGTCGTGCTCGCCGAGCGAGCGTTCGATCTGTGTCAGATGGGCTTGGGGCGCAGAGACCACGATGTGCGAAGAGAAGTTGACTGCGGCCAGCTCGCTCCGCTCACGAAGATACGGCTGCGCATACAGGGTCTGATCCGCCAGCACCGCGATCATGCCACCCCGATCGCAGCAAGCCTCGAATGCCGCAGCCTGTTGAACTACGGCTGACAGGGCATCTTCGACTTTTAGGAAGCCTGCCAACGTTGCCGCTGCAAAAGAGCCCAGGCTGGCGCCGAGGGCGATGTCGGGCTTCAGGCCGGCGTGAATCAGACTCTGCGCCAGCGAATACTCGACCATGAATATTGCCGGATGAGTCTGCAACGTGCGATCGAAGCTGTCGCGATCGCGTGGCGAGTAAATGGCATCTACGACACGCTCGCCGCACAGGGATGACGCCAGATCGTCCAGGCGCAGCATCCATTCGCGAAATACCGGGTCGTGTTCGAACAGGTCCTGACCCATTCGAAAGTAGTGCGAGCCCTGGCCGGAAAACATGAAGACGGTCTTGCGCATCGCGAACTCCCCGCGATTGACAGTACACCGCATCGGCGGATGACGCAGCTACTGTCATTCTTTGCAGGCGGCGTCTCGATCCAGTTCGGCTACCTTTTCCTCACCAACAAGAAAGCCGTTACCAGAAGTGACGGGGCGGAGCCTGCGCCAGACACTAGGACTTCATTGCGCTCTCAAACTGCCGGAGTAGGAGGAGTTATGAGCATGCACGCGTTCGATGTATTGAGCGAGGAAGAGCTGGACCGCATGGAGCGTCGCGTGGCCGCGGCCACCCTCGGGCCGTGGCTTCCCGACAGCGACGAGACGGCCAACGTCAGCGTCATCGAATTGGGCTTGTGCAACGAGCTCGGTACGTTCAAGTCGATCGAGCTGGTCGGCGCGAGCGCGGCCGACCACGAGTTCATCGTCAATGCCAGGCAGGACATACCGCGACTGCTCCAGGAAGTGCGCCAGCTGCGGGCGCGGCTGCAATCGCTCAACACGTCGCTCGACGATCTCGAGCCACACATGAGAAGCGCCGGTGAGGAAGCGTTTCTCCTGTCGCCATCGATGTAGCACCTCACACAACGGGCAAGGGAAACATCTGGGGAGCACGTCATGGATATGCAGGTTGACGACGACATCGAGACCGCGGAGCACGACTACTGGCGTGTGCTGCGGATGTTGAGAAGCTTGCCCGATCAATGCGCCCTGGATGTAGGCGATCTCGCAGACCAGATCGGCGCGGACAAGCTGGAGCTGATCCAGTGGGTCAGGGCGGACATAGCGTTCGCGCGCCTGATCGAATCGAAAGTAACCAAGTAATCGCGGCGGCCGGTCCCGGCCACGCTGGCTCGACTCCGGATCGAGCCTCCATCGAGAGCATCCCCATGATCGATAACGAGCAGCTGGTTGAGCTGACCGAGTCCTATCTGAAGTCGCTGGTACGGACGGCGGTCGGCTCGATGAGCGCGGATTTTGCGTCGACGGCGCCGTTCGGCGAGCTGGGCATCGATTCGTTTCGCGTCCTGAAGATCATCAAGGCGCTGGAAGCGGACTTCGGCCGGCTGCCGAAAACCCTGCTGTTCGAGAACTTCAACATCGCCGACCTGGCGCAGTACTTCGTCGCCAGGCACGAGCAAACATTGCGTGCCCGGTTGTCGTCGCAGTTGAAACAGCCCGTCCAAGAGTGCGCGCCGGCTCCTGAGCCTGTCGTAACGCCGAAGCAATCTGCGGAACGGGTGAAGCTGCGGCCCGCGGCGCAGCCTGTCCTCATGCTGGAGAGCGATGCCTGCACGCATCCGGAGCTCGGGCCGGTTGTTCGAAACATCTTCGAGCAATACAAGAACGAGGGATCGGTGTCCCGCGGCACGAGGAACATCGCTCCGAACCTGTTCATCGGCAGCGAGCGTCGCGGCTTTTTCCATTACAGCCGCAGCAACGACATCATCCTTGCCTACACCTACACCGGCCCGAGAGATTACTTCCCGGCGCTCGCGAAGGAGTTGTACGAGCACTGCGCCAGCCGGAAGCTCAGCGTCAACATCGTGTACGACGAAGAGACGCCGTCGATCTGCGGCATCCCGTTCACTTCGACACCGTTCGGCGCTCTGCAACGCGTCCTGGGATTGCAGCAGTTCACGCTCGACGGCAAGGCCATGCGCCGGCTGCGCTATCAGGTCTCGAAGTTCGAGAAGGCCGGCAACTGTCGTACCGAAGAATTTCGCTGCGGCTCCAACGACGGCGTGGCTCGTGCCATCGCCACCGTCATCGATCAATGGTGCGCGGCGCGTACCATGGTCAATCCGCTCATTCACATCGTCAAAGACGAGATCCTCGCCGGCACGCTGGATCCGAAGCATCGCATCTTCGTGACCTATCTGGATGACGTGCTCCAGAACGCGATCCTGATCTCGCCGCTGGCTGCCGAACAGAACGGCTATTTGATGGATCTGGAGTTCTATCCAGACAGCATGCCGCTGGGCGGGTTGGAGTTCACGATCGTCAAGATCGTCGAGCGGCTGGTTGCCGAAGGTTGCGATGTGTTGAGCCTGGGCGGCACCTACGGCTGCAAGCTCGGCGACTCGAGCGTTCCGGACGCCGCGGTCGAGAAGATCCTGGATGATCTGCGCATGCAGAACATCTTCAATGACGAAGGCAATCTGCAGTTCAAGAACAAGTTCCGGCCGGAGAACAAGCCCATCTACTTGTGCCGGCCGCAGGGCCAGCCGAACGCCGATGAAGTTCTCGACATCATCATGATGATCGCAGACCCGATGAAGATGCAGACGTCGGACGCCGAGAATCATCTGGGCGCCGACACTGCCGCCGTTGTCGAGAACGCGCTGATCATCGAAGGCGAGGCGCGATCTGCCGATCTGCTCCAGTGCGGTTTCAACCCGCTCAATCTGTTGCCGCAGCAGGTCGAGTTCGACCTGAAGACGGATTCGTGGGCGCAGCTGCGCCTGCCGGCGATCGACAATCAGCGCAGGCTCCTCAGCGCGCAGTTGAATCAACGTGTCGATCTCGGCGCGACGCTGGCCGATCTGTTTCCGTTCGCTCACTTCGCCCTGACCACGTCCGGGCGGACGGCCGAGAGCGTTTTCTGTAGCGTTTGGCCGCGCAAGGGCGTCGTTCTGCAAAACCTGTTGTTTCCTACGACGCTCTTTCACCAGATGGACAACGCCCTGGTGCCGACAGAGCTGCCGCACGCGGAAGTGTTTCGGCTCGATTCGTCGCACTTGTACAAGGGCGACATGGATTGGGCGGCGCTGCAAAGGGAAGTATCGCGAGATCCAGCGGCGGTCGCGTATGTGTGCATCGAGGTCAGCGACAACGCAGCCGGCGGCCATCCTGTTTCGATCGAGCATCTGAAGCGGGTCAAGCAACTTGTCAAAGACGCGTCCATTCCGCTGGTGCTGGACGGCACGAGGATCATCGAGAACGCTTACTTCGTCATCGAGAACGAGCCGGGTTACGCCGGTAGAACGCTCTGGAGCGTAGTCCGCGAGATTCTGGGATATGCCGACGCCGTCCTGCTGAGCTTTGGTAAGAACTTCTGTGTGACTGGCGGGCTGATCGCCGTCAACGACGGGCAGTTGTTCCAGCAGGTGCAGGATCGCATCCGCGCGCAAGGCTGCGGGTTGAGCGGTGTCGACAGGAAGCAGCTCGCGCTGGCCCTCCGCAGGCGCGAGTACATCGAGAGCCAGACATCGCGTCGCAAGCAGTCCGTGCGACGGATCTGGGACGCGCTGAAGGAGCAGGGCATTCCAGTCGTGCAGCCCGCCGGGGCGCATTGCATCTTGATCGATGTCAAGCAAGTGCCCGAGTTCCGGGACTTCAAACATCCCGTTGCATCGTTTCTGGCCTGGCTGTTCCTCAACACCGGCATTCGTGGAGGCGCGCACAACGCCGGGATGCAGAGGAACACGGCGATCAACGATCTGGTTCGCCTGGCGATTCCGGTTGGGCTGTCGATGGAGCAGGTCGACTCGATCATCGAGAGGCTGGTCGAGCTGTTCGCTCAGCGCAGCAACATCCCTGAGCTCGCTTCGGTGCAAGACTCCGCCGACTCCGTGGGCGATATTCACGGCCGATACAAGCTCGTCAGGTATCACAATGCATCGGGGCGGATCGTCAGCTCGATCGCTTCGTCGCCGCGCGAGCCGATCGTCCCGGCTCCCGCGGAACAGACAGTGCCGGGGTCATCGCGTGACGTTCCGACTCAGGACATAGCTATCGTCGGCATGGCGGGGCGCTATCCGCAAGCGAACAACTTGCAGGAGCTGTGGCAGAGCCTAGTGACAGGCAAGGACTGCATCGAGTCCATTTCCGACGCGCGCCTGGCCCTTCGCTCGCCCAGCCAAGGTGGCGAGAAGTATCGGGGCGGATTCATCGCGGACGTCGACAAGTTCGATGCTCGCTTCTTCAACATTTCGGCGCGCGAGGCGCAGGTCCTGGATCCGCAGGAGCGCTTGTTCCTCGAAGTCGCCTACGAAACGCTGGAAGACGCGGGCTACTACCCTGAATCATTGATTCGCGAGCGCAGCCGAGAAGTCGGCGTGTTCGTCGGCGCTGTGTGGTCGATGTACCAATTGCTCGGGCTCGAGGAGCGCATCGGCGGAAACCTCGTCAATCCAAGCTCCTTCTTCTGGAGCATTGCTAACCGCGTCTCGCACTGGATGAACTTCTCGGGCCCGAGTTTGACCGTCGACACTGCCTGTTCCGCGAGCTTGACGGCGCTGCACCTTGCTTGCGAAGCGATTCGACGCGGCGAATGTTTCGCGGCCCTCGTCGGCGGCGTGAACCTCGATTTGCACCGGGCCAAGTTCGACCTCAACTCGGCGGGCGGGTCTTTCTCTCGCGACGGCGTGTGTCGCTCGTTCGGCAAGGGCGCGAACGGCTACGTCTCCGGCGAAGGCGTCGGGGCGGTGTTACTGAAGCGGCTGGATCAAGCGATCGCCGACGGCGACAACATCCATGGCGTCATCAAGAGCGTGGCCGTCACACACAGCGGTCGCACCAGCGGCTACACCGTTCCCGGTCCGCAATCGCAGAGCAAGCTGATACTGAAGGCCCTACAGCGCGCCGATATCGATGCGCGCAGCATCGGTTACATCGAAGCACATGGGACCGGCACGGATCTCGGTGACTCCATCGAGATCGCCGGACTCACTCGCGCCTATCAGGAACACGGCGTCGCGAAGCAGAGCTGTCCCATTGGCTCCGTAAAGACAAACATCGGCCATCTGGAAGCGGCGTCAGGCATCGTCGGTATGCAGAAGGTGCTGCTGCAGATGAAGCATCGCACGCTGGTGCCTTCGCTGCACTCGGTCGAGCTGAACGAAGGCATCGACTTCGCCGGATCGCAGTTCTATGTCCAACAGCGAGTGGAGGAGTGGGCGCCGCGAGAACTGGATGGCGTGCGCCTTCCACGGCGCGCCGGACTCAGTGCAATCGGCGCGGGCGGAACGAACGCTCATGTCGTTCTCGAGGAATACAAGCATGCACCTCGAATCGATCAGCTCAACGGTCGCGGCGATCGGATTTTCCCGTTGTCAGCGGAGAGTGGGATACAGCTGCGCGAAGCAGCCGTTCGCTTGCATGGCTTCCTCAGCAAGCGCCCTGGCTATGACGCTGACGATGTCGCGCATACATTGCAGGTGGGCCGAAAGTCCTTTGATTTTCGCCTGGTTGTTTTCGCAAGCGATCTGCACGATCTGGCGAACAAGCTCGACGCCTATCTGCAGGGGCGACATGAGGACGCAGTGACGAGCGGCTGCGTGAAGAATGCCGCGAGTGTCACCGGGCTGTTGAATGCCACTGAGAAGCAGGAGTTCATCGAGCTTTTGGTTCGTAGCGGCGATCCGCGGCGCCTGTCGCGGTTATGGTGCGACGGTGTGATACCGGAATGGCGGGGCTTGGCTATCGCGCAGGCAGGAAGGAAGGTCTCGCTGCCTACTTATCCGTTCGCAGGCCAGCGCTACTGGCTCACGCAGCAGGAAGCCCAGCCGGACATGCCGGTGACGCCTGTCGATGCCGAACCTGTCGCCAAGATCAGGCGAACCGAGAAATATCACTTCTCGTTCGGCGCCGAGTCCTCGCCGGCTGGAGGCCTCAAATTGGGCCTGGAAGACAGGGTCCGGCTGTTCGTGCGGCATCTGATCGCCAGCCAACTGCGCATCGGTATCGAAGAGATCGAGGACAGCCGCCATCTGATGGAGACGGGCATCACTTCGCTGGACATGGCGGAGATCACCCAGTCGATCAAGCTTGGCGTCGACGAAGATTTCTCACCGATCGTCTTCTTCGAGTGCACGACCATCCGATCGTTTGCGGAACTGCTGGCTCAGCGCTACGGCTCAGCCTTCGAGAAGCTGACCGTCACGCGATCGACCGTCGAGGAGGGCGAGACGGTCGTGCCGCTGAGAAGGAAAGCCGAGCCGACACAGGTCCCGGCATCGTCTCACATTCCTCTGCACGTCCACGATGCGAATGCCGATCTCGCGCTGGGCGACCTGAAGGCGCTCATGCCCGCACACCCAGGGAAGGCGCAACGATTGTTTCTGACCGGCGCCACCGGGTTCCTTGGCATCCATGTGCTTGCCGAGTTCTTAGGTGCAGATCCAGATGTGACTGCCTACTGCCTGGTGCGCGCGGCGTCCAAGGAGCAGGGGCTGCAGCGCATTCTGAAGCAGGCTGCGAAGTTCGAACTGGATATCGACGAGTCGCGCATCACCGTGGTGTGCGGGGACATCGGCGAACCGAAACTCGGATTGTCAGCGGAAGATTGGACGCTGTGTGCCCGTGAGGGGCAGCAGATTGTGCACGCCTCCGCGCGTGTGAACCATATCGAAGGGTACGCAACCTTCCGCGATTCCACGCTCGGCATGAAGGAGATCATCCGCCTCGCCAGCAGCGATCGGCTGAAAATGATCCAGTTCGTCTCCAGCATCGCCGGCTGCGCGCTGAAGATCGGCGAAGAGTTCTCGATCTACGAGAAAGAGGACTTCGTCGAGGCCGGCGCGCAAGTGTACGGCGGCTACGGCCAGTCCAAGTGGGTACAGGAAGCGCTGCTGAGGCGCGCCGCCGAGAGCGGCGTTCCCTATGTGATTTACCGGTTCGGCGAGCTGTCCGGCTCGGCCCGCACCGGGCTCGGGCAGACCGATGACATCGTGCACCGTCTGCTGCAGATGAGATTGGCGGTCGGGTGCAGAGAGAAGGTGTCGAACGATGTGCTCGACATGCTGCCCGTCGACTTCGCCGCTCGGCTGATCGTGAACACGGGCAACAAGCCGGAGTTGTGGAATGCGATTCTGCACGCGACCCATCTGAAGCCCTACAGCTTCGCCAACATGTATCGCCAGGCGCAACACCACGGGCTGCAATTCGCGCCGGTGACCCGCGCCGCCTACCTGTCACGATGCTATGACTTCGTCAGGTTCATTCATTCCATCAATCCCGTGAACGGCTTCGTGCTCGAGTGCGTGCTACGCGACGCGGAAGGGTCGGTGCGCAGTCGCAAGATGATGGATGCGTACTTTTCCGTGATCTTCCCGTTCGCTCAGGACAATTTCCGGCGCTCGTTGCAAACGTTGGGACTGTCGCTGCCCGAATGGGGCGCTTTGATCGACTCGTATTTCGCTCGCTGGAGCCGGGAAGACTGCGGGTTCATGGCCAGGATTTCCGAGTACCGGCGCTGGGCGCAACTGGAATCCAAAGCTAAAGCGGTGAGCAACAGCGCCGCTCGGGAAGAACTGCTGCTGGGAAAGGTCAATGGAGCCTAAGAAAGTTCTGGTCACCGGCGGCAACGGCCATGTCGGTAACACCTTGGCCAAGGCGCTCAGCGAGCGCGGCTATGAAGTTCGCGTCACCGTACGCAATCCCGATGAAGTGCGATCAGCGGAGATATTCGCTGGCTATCCCATCGAGCTGTACCAGGCCGACATCAGGAACGAAGCGGCCATTGCCAGGGCCATGCAGGGCGTCAGCGGCGTTTTCCAGGTCGCCGCGCTCTACAACTACGATGAGCAGAGCCTCGGCGAAGGCATCGTTGCAAACAACACTGCCGGTAGCCAGGTGGTACTGCGGGCTGCCGGCGATTGCGGCGTCGAGCGCGTCGTATTCACCAGCAGTATTGCTGCCGTTGGCTTCGGCGGAACGCAGGATCGGCCGCTGACCGAGCAGAGCTGGAGCGATCCGGCGGATCCCTACTGCCGTTCCAAGCTCGAAAGCGAGCAAGCCGCGTGGAACTACGCTCAGGAACAGGGGCTGGATCTGGTCGCGCTCTGTCCCAGCGTCGTGCTGGGTCCGAACTTCTACAAACACACGCCCAGCACGATCAACGTCGGTGCGTGCATCAACAACCAGGTCCCATTCCGCTTGCCCATGCAGTTCTCGGTCGTGGATGTGCGTGACGTGGCGGACGCTCATATCCGTGCATTCGAGAGCAAGAACGCGTCGGGGCGGTATCTGGTCACAGGAACGAATGTTCGCGACCTGATGACGGCGCTGAAGGAGATCGAGCCAGACATGGTGCTGCCCGAGCGCACCTTGACTGTCGCTGAAGCGAGGCAGCTGGCCGAGAAAGCGGGCATGCCCGTCGAGCTGGTTGGCCAGCCGTACATGTATTGCGACGAGAAGATTCGCGCCGAGCTCGGCTGGCAGCCGCGGCCACTGACCGAAACGTTGCGCGACACCGTCGCGTGGATCAAGGCCCGAGACCTGTAAGCCAAACCTGGGAGACGAACATGTCCGGTCGGGAATATGACGTCATTATCGTGGGATCGGGCACCTGCGGCGCGACTCTCGCGCGCGAGCTCACGCGACGGAATAAAAAGGTGCTCATTCTCGAGCAGGGTCGGGACAGTGTGCTGCGTGAATCGTTCGGGTCGATGGCCGCGATCACCAAGGAATATTCCGTCGGCGACGACTTGAAGGCGGCTGCCGCGGCCACGGTAGGTGGCTCGACCAGCCTGTACTTCGGCGTCTGCAAGCTGCCGACCGCGGATACGTACTCGAGCCTCGGCATCGATCTTTCGGCTGAAGTGGCAGAGGCGAAGAGGGAACTGCCCATTGCCGAGTTGCCGGATGAGTTCTTGTCGCCGCAATCCCTGGTGTTGCGCAAGAGCGCAGCGGAACTTGGCTACAAGTTCAAAAAGAACCTGATGCTGGTCGATGCATCGAAGTGCGCATCGGGTGAGTACTCGTACGACGCTCGTTGGAAAGCCAAGGCGTACGTCGAGGAGGCAGTCGACTTTGGCGCGACGCTGATCACGCAGGCGACCGTCACCAGAGTGCTGGTCGAAGGCGGCCGGGCCACCGGTGTGGAGTACAAGCACAAGCAGGGCTTCATGCGCACGAAGCTCTGCACGGCGCGAGGCAAGCGTATCGTGTTGAGCGCCGGAGCGCTTGCTACACCTAAGCTGCTCATCGACTGCGGCATCAAAAACATCGGCGATCGCGGCTTCTTCTGCAAGCCGGCGTACATGGTCTGCGGCACCGTGCCCGGCCTGGGCGCGACCGATACGTTCGTGGGCAATCAGGACATCGAGTTGGGCAAGGGGTTCTCTTTGGGCGACGGCGCCATGAGCTCGCTGTTGTTCAAGCTCGTCATGCTGGCCAATCTGAAGTGGCGCTATCTGTTCTCGTTCTCGAACATCCTGTCGATGGGGATCCTGATCTATGACTCGCTGGGCGGCGAGGTCGGCAAGGATGGCAGCTACCGCAAACAATTGACGCCCGCGGAGCTGCAGAAGCTGCAGGAAGCGGAGCAGATCGCGGTAAAGATATTGGAGAACGCCGGCGCGAAGAATATTTTTCGCACCAAACTGATGGCCGGCATCCCCGGCGGCACGATCCGGATCAAAGAGCATGTCGATGAGAACATGCAGACCGACATCGGCAATCTCTATGTCTGCGATCATTCGTTGATGTCGGATGTGATGATCACGCCGACCTTCACGCTCATCTGTCTGGCCAATCGCCTCGCCAGGCACCTCACGACCTCACTCCAGGTCCCGCCAGCCCGAGGTCCGCGACGATTCGAAGTCGTGGCTCGCATGCGCAGCCGCTGACAGCAGCTAGCCATCGTCCATTCGCACTGTTCCATTCGGAAGGGAACCATGAAAGCTCTATTTGCCAAGATCGGGCGGGGGATATGCAAAGCCTTCGTGCCCACCGTCGTGACCCTGACCGTCGCCTTGACGACCGCTCATTTCTCCTGGAAGTACTCCGGGTCGAATGAGTGGGAGCTCAAGAAGGACGAGAACGGCGTGAAGGTGTACACCCTCAAGACGCCAGGCTCCACGTTACTGAAAGTCAAAGCGGATATGCAGGTGGCGACCAGTCTCACCAGCGCAGTGTTTCTGTTGCGCGGAGACGAGTCCACTTCCGACGACTTCGGCGGCAAGGATTTCACAGTTGTCGAGCGCATCGAGACGCCGCAGCTGTTCATGGCTTGCTACTCGGCGAAACATCCCATGCCGCCGCCGTTTCGCACCAAGGAAATGGTCGTGATGCTCAACTATGCACAGGACAAGGCGACCAAGAAGGTCGAGATCAATGTTCAGGCCGCGCCCGGCCGCACGCCGCCGAGCCCGAACACTTCGCGGGTCACCCATTTGAACAACATCTTTCGCCTGACGCCCCTGGCGAACGGCTTGATCGATTGGGAGATCACGTTGGACGTGGACATGGGGCTGCTATATCCGCTCGCCAATCTTTCGATGCCGGAGTATTTGTTCAACGACCTCAGCTATCACAAGAAGCTGGTGCTGACGGAGAAGTATCAGAAGGCGCGGCTCATCTCCGTCGAAGAGCCTGGCAGCCCGCCGCAGGCGCTGACCTCCAGTCTGCAGGAATCACTTTGAGGGAGCTGCCGAATGAAACTGCTCAAACGTGTCTGCCTGTCGCTCGGCGCCGTGCTGATCGCGCTGTTCGGCGCCCACCTGGCGTGGACCAACTCCGGGTCGAACGAATGGAAACTGGTCAGCGATCAGGATGGGATCAAGATCTCGGCGTTGAAGTCGCCGGGGTACAGCCTGATGAAATACAAGGTCAACGTGCGCTTCGACTCGGAGCTGCCCGAAGTGCTGTTCATGCTGACCGATCTGGATACCGGCAAGGACTTCGGCGCCTTTGACATCAAGCGCATCGAGGAGATCTCGACCCCCTCGCTGTTCTACGCCTATGACACCTACAAGCTCACCTTGCCGAAGCCCTTCGGCCAGGTCGAAGTGGTGCTGTTGAACCAGTGCTACGAAGACACCAAGACCAACCAGTACCACATCAATATTTATGCGGCCCCGAACCGAATTCCTCGCGAGGGGGACATTCCTCGCGTCGTTCACTTGAGCAACAACTGGACGCTGACGCCGGTGACCGACGGTGTGGATGTCGAGTCCGTGTCGGAGATGGACCTCGGATTGCCGTATGTGCTGGCCAACCTCGCGATGCCCGAGGTGATCGGCAGCCAGATCAAAGCGATGCGCGAGGTGATGAAGACCGATCGTTACAAGAACGCCAAGCCGGTGTTGCTCAGCTCGTCACAGGCGCCGTGATACTTCCAGGAATCCTCGACAATGGATGACTTGCACGTCGTCGCCGCGGCTGCGGAGTTGAGCGAGCGGGGCTATATCGTTCGGCCAGCTGCCGAAAGCGACCTGCCTCGCCTGGTTCAACTCGAAGAGCTGTGCTGGCAGCACACACGCACCTCGCAGCAGCAGCTGCTAGCGCGCGTGCAGCGATATCCCGAGGGCCAGTTCGTACTGGAGAAATCCGGCCAGGTTCTCGGCGCCGTTTATAGCCAGCGAATCAGAGATGTTGCCGCTTTGGCGAGCCGGAGCGCGGCCGACGTGCATGAGCTGCACGACGCGTCGGGCTCGATCGTCCAACTGCTGGCGCTGAACGTCGATCCCGCGGTCCAGAATTTGAGTCTGGGCGATCAGCTGCTGGAGTTCGCGCTGCAGCGATGCGGTTCGATGGACGGCGTCGACCGAGTGGTCGGGGTCACGTTGTGCAAGCGGTTCGACTCGACCCACGGGCTCTCGTTCGATGACTACATCCATCGGCAGGACGGTCAGCAGGATCCGGTGCTGGCCCTGCATTGCTCGCATGGTGCGACCGTCGTTGGATCGATCGCGAACTACCGGCCTGAGGACGTGGCCAATCAGCACAATGGCGTGCTGGTGTCCTACGATATCCGACGCCGGCAGGTCCGGTCATCGACAAAGCAATCGGATACAGCGATTACGTTCGACCGGAAAGAGGTCGAGCGCTTCGTGCGCGCCGAAGTCGCGCGGATCATCGGCGACGAGCAAGGTTTCGACTCGACTCGCCCGTTGATGGAGATGGGCCTGACCTCGGCCGACCTGTTGCAACTCCAGTTGCAAATGCAGCGGCAGTTCGGCTGCACGCTTCGCCCTGGCTTTTTCTTCGAGCACAACTGCGTCGACAAGGTCGTTGCGTATTTCTCTACGGACGCGAAAGCGGCCCCAGAGAAGCAAGCTTCACGGCCAGCCTCGAAACAATCCAAGGGCATCGCGATCGTCGGCATGTCGTGTCGGCTGCCCGGCGGCATCGAAACGCCTGATGATTTGTGGGAGGTGCTGGCTGCCGCGGAGTGCATGATCGGCTCATATCCGAAGAGGAGAGGGAACTGGCCCTCGGCCGCAAAGTACCCGGGAATCGATCAGGGCGGTTACTTGGCGGATGGTGACGCCTTCGACGCATCGTTCTTCCGCGTATCGCCGACGGAAGCGCAGATCACCGATCCGCAGCAACGCATTCTGCTCGAGCTCGCGTGGTCGTGCCTGGAAGATGCCGGTGTGTTGCCCGCGCACCTGCGTGGCACGCGCACCGGCGTATTCGTCGGTGCGAGTAACTGCGATTACAGTCGACTGATCCAGACCGCGGGAGTCGAGACCGAAGCTCACCACGCCACTGGCAGCTCGTTGGCCATCATCGCCAATCGCCTCTCGTACTTCCTCGACCTGTCCGGCCCGAGCATGCTGATCGACACGGCGTGCTCATCTTCATTGGTGGCGCTCCATGCCGCCGTTCAATCCCTGCATGCGGGCGAGTGCGACAGCGCGCTCGTCGGCGGCGTCAATTTCATCTGCCATCCAGACCTGAGCGTGGCGTATCACAAAGCCGGCATGCTGGCGCGCGACGGTCGCTGCAAAGTGTTCGACGCACGCGCGAATGGGTATGTGCGTGCGGAAGGCGGCGTGATGCTGCTGCTCAAGCCTTTGAGCGAGGCCATCCGGGCGCACGACAATATTCATGCGGTCATCCGCGGCAGTGCTGTCAATCATGGCGGTCTCAGCGGCGGGCTGACGGTTCCCGATCCGAAGAAGCAGAGCGAACTGTTGATTGCGGCTTGGAATAGCGCGGGTATTTCGCCCCGCGAGCTGAGCTACATCGAGGCTCACGGGACCGGCACGTCGCTCGGCGATCCTATTGAAGTTCAGGGAATACAAACAGCGTATTCCAGCCTGGTCGGCGTTAGCGCCGACAAGACCTGCGCAGTTGGCTCGCTCAAGAGCAATCTCGGCCATCTGGAATCGGCCGCGGGCATCGCCGGTGTCTTGAAGGTCGTGCTGTCGATGCAACATCGGCAGCTGCCGGGGCAACCGACGTTCGACCAGCTCAATCCGAAAATCATTCTGGATGACAGTCCCTTTTACGTCGCCGAGCGCCACCAGGGCTGGCAATCAAACCAGCGGCGGCTGGCAGGCGTAAGCAGCTTCGGATCCGGCGGCGCGAACGCGCACTGTGTCGTGCAGGAATACGTGGCCGAAGCTCAGGATACGGCTCGCGTCGCCGGCGTCGATCATCTGTTCGTGATCTCGGCCGCCGATGAAACACGACTCCGCGCCTGCGCCAGAAAGATCTTCGATTGGTTGGAAACAAACGAGCCTGGCGAGCGCTTTGGCGACGCAATCTATACCTGGCAGGCCGGTCGCACCGCCATGAAGCGGCGCCTCGCGATCAAAGTCAGGGACGCGGCGGAGCTTCGCGCGAAGTTGCAACAATGGTTGGCCGATTCGAGCTGTCCTGCCGATGCATGGCTGGATGAGGTGAATTCGCGCGATCCAAGCGCCAGTCGCTTGTGGCAGGAGGAAGAGGGACTGCATCTCGTCGAGCGAGCACTCGCCGAGCGGAATCTCGGTCAGCTCGGCGCCTTCTGGACTTCAGGGGCCGATGTCGACTGGCGAAAGCTGTACTCCGCCGAACCACGGCGCATCAGCGTCCCCACTTATTCGTTCGCGAGAGAGAGTCACTGGATCAGCGTCCCCGAGATCGAGACAAACGAGGCTGCGGAGCTCCCATCTGCATCAGGTCATCTGTTGGTGACTCCGGTTTGGGAGTCAGCATCGACACAGGCGGCCGCGCACGAGGTCGGATTCCGCGAACACCGAGTTCTGCTCTGTGAGTTGCCAGACGTCGATGCGGAAAAGATTCGCACGTCGACGCAGTCGAACTACTGCTCACATCTGCGAAGTCGTGCGGAGTCGATCGAGGGGCGCTATGTCGACCACGCCCTCAAGTGCTTTGAGGAAGTGAAACGGATACTCGCCGATAAACCACGCGGTCGGGTATTGTTCCAGGTCGTCGTCCCGCAACAGCACGGCGAAACACTGCTCGCCGGCTTGTCCGGGCTGCTCAGCACGGCCACTCGTGAAAATCCGAACCTCATCGGGCAGATGATCCTCACCGAAGCGGGGATCAACCACGACGCGCTCGCCACGCAACTGCGTCGTGAGAAGGATTCATCTCGCGATACGCTCGTCAAGTATTCGCAGGGGCAGAGGCACGTCCTACGTTGGCGGGAAGTCGGTGCGGCGGATTCGTCCTTGCTGGCCTTCAAGCACGACGGTGTCTACCTCATCACCGGCGGCTTGGGCGGATTGGGCAGGGTGTTCGCGAAGGAAATCCTTCGCCACGCCGTCCAAGCCCGAGTGGTTCTGACGGGCCGTTCTGCGCTGACGGATAAACAGCAGCGGCGTCTCGATGAACTCGCGCGGCTGGCTGTTGAGACGGGCGCACGTGCGCCGGAGTATCGGCAGTTGGATCTGGCCGATCTGACTCAGACACAAGCGGTCATCGAAGCGATTACGGAGCAGCACCAGCGCATCGACGGCATCATCCATTGCGCGGGCATGATCTCGGACAGCTTCATCCTCAGAAAGACCGCGGAGGAGTTCAAACGAGTCCTCGAACCCAAGGTGACCGGAACGTCCAACCTGGACGCAGCGAGCAAAGACCTGCAGCTCGACTTCCTGGTGCTGTTCTCGTCTTTCACCAGCGCCCTCGGCAACGTCGGGCAGGCGGATTACGCGGCTGCCAACGGCTTCATGGATCAGTTCGCCGCGTATCGAAATCGTCAGGTCGATGCCGGGCAGCGGTACGGCCGCACGCTGTCCATCCATTGGCCACTTTGGCAGGAAGGCGGAATGACGATGGACGCGGAGAGTGCAGAAACGCTCCGCCAGGCCACGGGCATTCAACCCATGCAGACCGCCATCGGAGTGCGTGCGTTTCACGACAGCCTGTTGTCGAGAAATGCGCGCACGATGGTGTTGGAAGGCGACGTACAAATGTTGCAGCAGACGCTCGCGCGTGCGAACGAAATCCAGGCGAGCACACTTCCAACGACATCCGCAACGACAAGCGCAGACCTGTTGCGCGAAGCGACTCTGAAGAGGATCAAGCAGCTGTTCGGCGAAGCTCTCAAGCTGCCGGCGGCGAAGGTGGATGCCGACGAGCCATTCTCGAGCTATGGCATCGATTCGATCCTGATCAATCAGATGAATCGCAAGCTGGCCGAGGTCTTCGGCGCTATCTCGAAAACGCTGTTCTTCGAGTACAGGACACTCGCAGAGCTCACGGCGCACCTCGTTCAAATGCACGCAGCAGGCTGCGTCGCGTGGACGGGATCGACGGCATCCTCGGGGGCGGTCGCTACGGTGACTCCCTCTCGCCGAGTCGAGGCGATCAAACCAAAGGTTCCGGGGACGAGCGCCTACCGAAGAGAGCCCATCGCAATCATCGGTATCAGCGGCATCTATCCGCAAGCCGCCACGCTGGACGAGTTCTGGAAGAACCTCGAGAGTGGCCGTAGTTGCGTTAGCGAGATCCCGCCGGAGCGCTGGTCGCTCGACGGTTTCTATGTTCCGGACGTGGAGCAGGCGATTGCGCAAGGCAAGAGCTACAGCAAGTGGGGCGGATTCATAGAGCAGTTCGCGCAGTTCGAGCCGCTGTTCTTCAATATCTCGCCGCGCGAAGCGCTGAACATGGATCCGCAGGAGCGTTTGTTCCTGCAGGAAGCCTGGCGAGCGATGGAGAACGCTGGCTACACGCGCAACGATCTGAAGCATCGCTTCCAGCGCAAGGTCGGCGTCTTTGCCGGCATCACCAAGACCGGTTTCGAGCTGTACGCGACGCCCGCAGCCTCCATCGAGGATGGCTTCTACCCGCGCACCTCGTTCAGCTCCGTCGCCAATCGCGTTTCTTACTTCCTGGACCTCACCGGCCCCAGCCTGCCGATCGATACGATGTGCTCGTCGTCCCTGACGGCGATCCACGAAGCTTGCGAGCACATCAATTGCGGCGACTGCGAACTGGCCTTTGCGGGCGGCGTCAACCTTTATCTGCATCCCGCGACCTATACCTGGTTGAGCTCGCAGCAGATGTTGTCTCGCGACGGTTTGTGTCGCAGCTTCGGCGCCGGTGGCAACGGCTACGTGCCCGGAGAGGGCGTTGGCGTCGTGCTGCTGAAGTCTTTGCCCAGCGCACTGCGCGACAACGACAGCATTCACGGCATCATCCTGGCAACGCATGTCAATCACGGCGGCAAGGCCAATGGTTACACCGTGCCGAGCCCGAGGGCGCAAGCCGAGCTGATCAGCCGCGCCATCGAAAAGGCCGGGATCAAAGCTGACGACATCAGCTATATCGAAGCCCACGGCACCGGTACCGAACTGGGCGATCCGATCGAGATCTCTGGGTTGCAGCAGACGTTTGCAGGCACATCGAAGCCTTGCTCGATCGGTTCGGCCAAATCCAACATCGGCCACCTGGAATCGGCCGCGGGCATCGCGGGGCTGACCAAGGTGCTGCTGCAGATGAAGCATCGGTCCATCGCGCCGAGCCTGCACGCGAGCCAGCTCAATCCAAATATCGATTTCGACAAGAGCGCGTTCCGGGTCAATCGCAGCTTGTCACCGTGGTTGGTCCGCAGCGACGACGGCAAGGAAGCCCCGCGCATTGCTGGAATTTCGTCCTTTGGTGCGGGCGGCTCTAATGCGCACATCATCGTGCAGGAGTTCCCGGTCACTGCAACGTCTTCGAGCACACACGAGCCGCACGCCATCCTGCTGTCTGCCCGCACTTCGGAGCAGCTGAGACAAAGAGCGCGGGACTTGCTGGCTTTCGTTCAAGTCGAACGAGCTGCATTCGACCTACGCTCCATGGCCTACACCCTGCAAGTGGGACGGGAGGCGATGGAAGCGCGCCTGGGCATGCTCGTGAGTTCGGCCGATCATTTGGTCGACAAGCTGCAAGCGTTTCTTGCCGGCGAACAGGACATCGAGGACATCTATCTGGGCCAGGCGAAGAGCAACAAAGAAACCTTGCGGCTGTTCGGCGGTGATGAGGATTTCCAGGCGACGCTGGATCGTTGGCTGGCGCGCCACAAGTTTTCCAAGCTGCTGGAGCTGTGGGCCAAGGGATTGGATATAGAGTGGGACAAACTCTACGAGTCGGCCCGGCCGCGACGCATGGCGCTGCCGACGTATCCATTCAACCCGGAGCGCTACTGGATCGATGCCGTAGAAGGTGTGCGGGCGTGGGACGCACCAGCTGCACCTTCGATTGCGCCTGCAGCTCATCCATTACTGCACACGAATACATCCAATCTCGATCGGCAAAGCTATAGCTCCGTCTTCAGCGGCGGAGAATTCTTTCTGCGCGATCACAAGGTTCGAGGCAGCAAGGTGCTGCCGGCCGTCGCCTATCTGGAGATGGCGCGCGCGGCCGTCGAGCTCGCGTCCCCCAAGCAGGCCCGCGGACGCATTCTGGAATTGCAGCACACGGCCTGGTTGCAGCCGATTGCCGTGTCTTCGTCGACGGAAGTCAGCATCGCTCTGTATCTGAATGAAAGCGATCCGACAGAGATCGATTTCGAAGTCCAGTCTGCCGGGGCTGAAGCGATTCATTGCCAGGGGCAGGCTCGATGGGTGGACGCGCACACGGTGCCGGGCATCGATATCCCGCAGCTCAAAGCCGAGATGAGGTTGGGACAATTGAATGTCGAGGAGTTCTATGGCCGCTTCACGCAGTCCGGCATCAGCTATGGACCGGCGCATCGAGCCATCACGGGGATTCATCTCGGCGAGGGGCAATTGCTCGCGCAGCTGACTCTGCCTGGTGCCGTCGAGTCGACGAGTCACTCCTATGTGCTGCATCCCAGCCTGATGGACAGCGCTTTGCAAGGCTGTCTGGCCTTGATTGGAGAGTCCGAGGGCGGTCCGCTTCTGCCATTCGAGCTAGACACGTTGCGCGTCGTCGCTCCGTGTACGTCCGAGATGTACGCATGGGTGCGTCGCTCGGATCAGCTCAAGTTCGATGTCGATCTGTGCGATCGCTTGGGCAACGTCTGCGTGGAGATGTCCGGCTTCGCTTCTCGTGCCCTGGATGCGGGGCTCGCGAGTAACGCAGAGAACCAGGGGCTATTGTATCCGCTGGCGCCGATCTGGAGCCGAGTGCGCGCACAGCACGCCGGCGAGGGTCGGTACTCGCCGAACAACATTCTGTTGTTGGGCGAGGATGAAGCTCCGCTTGCCTGGCTGCGACAGTCATATCCGCAAGCCGAGTTCGTGCAGCTGCCCGCGAATGCGAGCATCGAGACCATGCAGGAGCTGCTCGAACCTCGCGCCTTCGAGCATCTGCTGTGGATTGCGCCGGACGTTCTGGCGGCGCAGGGCGAGGACGACATCGTCGCCGGCCAGGAACGGGGCGTGTTGACGGTCTTCCGAATCGCCAAGGCGTTGCTGAATTCGAATCGAGCCGAGCGGAGCCTGCACTGGACGCTCATCACACGCCACACCCAGAACGTCAGGAAGACTGATCGAATTGCGCCGACCCACGGTGCGGTCGCCGGCTTGGTGGGCAGCCTGGCGAAGGAATATCCAGAGTGGACTCTGCAGCTTTTGGATGTCGACGACTTGCAGTTTGTCAGCGCCGAACAATGCCTGACATCGCCAGCAAACAAACAGGGCGATTGTCTGGCGCATCGGCAGGGAGAGTGGCTCGTAGAAGGACTGGCGCGGGTCGGCACATTGCCGGAGTCGCCGGCCGCGTATCGGCAAGGCGGTGTTTATGTCGTGATCGGCGGCGCCGGCGGCATTGGCGAGGTGTGGAGCCGCTTCATGGTCGAGCACTACCAGGCCCAGTTGGTCTGGATCGGCCGGCGTCCGCTCGACGCCGCGATTGAAGACAAGCTGCAGACGCTTGCCCAGCTCGGGCCTGCGCCACGATATTTCAGCGCCGACGCAACCCGGCAGGATTCGTTGCAAGCGACGTTCGAGCAGATCCGCGAAATCCATCCCAGGATTCACGGTGTCGTGCATTCCGCCATCGTCCTGCAGGATCAAAGCCTGTCGCGCATGGACGAGGCGACGTTCAGGAGCAGCCTCGCCGCCAAGGTCGACGTGAGCGTCAACATGGACGCCGTGTTCGGCAGCCTGGACCTGGACTTCATGTTGTTCTTCTCGTCGCTGATCTCGTTCACCAAGGCGCCCGGCCAGTCCAACTACGCTGCGGGTTGCACTTTCAAGGACAGCTTCGCGCACAGCCTGGCACGGCGTCGCAGCTATCCGATCAAGATCATGAACTGGGGCTTCTGGGGCAACGTCGGCATCGTCGCGGCCGAGTTCTACAACCGTCGCATGCAGCAGATGGGCTTCGGTTCCATCGAAGCCCCGGAAGCGATGGATGCGCTGAGAACATTGGTCAGTTCGGACGTGAACCAGCTGGCGCTGGTGAAGGCCATCGATGTGCGTGCAGTTGAAGGCATCACCCAGCCTGAAACTATCGGCTACGCTTCGACTGGCGTCACCAATGTGCTGCCGTCGTTGCGAAAGCAGATCAGCTCGGGCGAGCCGCCCGCAGCGCTGAGCGAGAGCGTGCTGGCGCAAGATGTGATGGATCTGGCCGAACAGATCCTCGCGGCGAGTCTTCAATCCTTCGAGAGGGCGCGGATGACTGATCCGCTGCTCGGTCGATGGCTCGATGCGAGTGTCGAGTATCTGGCGCGTCAGGGGCGCACGTCGCACGCTAACGTAGAGGAGCTCTGGTCATCGTGGGCTGCGAACGAAGCGGTTTGGCAAGAGAATCCGAGCACGCGACCTCATCTGGAACTGCTCAAAGTCTGCTTGCGGGCGCTGCCCGAAATTCTCTCCGGCACGCGCAAGGCGGCGGACGTGATGTTCCCAGAGTCCTCGCTGCGCCTGGTCTCTGGTGTGTACGCCGGCAACGCAGTCTCGGACTACTACAACGGGGCGCTGGCGCAAACGCTGTGTGCGTGCATCAGGCAGCGCCGTCAGGCGGAGCCGTCAAGCAAGATTCGTGTCTTGGAAATTGGTGCGGGAACGGGCGGAACGACCAAAGCGGTGCTGCCGCTGCTGCGCGAGTTCGATGGTGCCATTGAGGAGTACTGCTACACCGATCTCTCCAAAGCCTTCCTGATCCATGCGGAGGAACATTACCGGCCTGGATTCCCGGCATTGCGCACGGCGCTGTTCGATGCCTCGAAGCCGCTGTCGTCACAGGCGATGGCGGCGAATCAGTACGACTTCGTCATTGCGACGAACGTATTGCACGCGACGGCAGATATCCGGGAGACGATGCGCAACGCCAAGGCATTACTGAAGAAGCACGGCATCATCCTGCTCAACGAGATGTCCGAGTGGTCGCTGTTCAACCACCTGACGTTTGGGCTGTTGGACGGATGGTGGTTGTACGAAGACGCTGCGCTGCGCATTCCCGGCAGTCCTGGGCTGGCGCCAGAAACCTGGGGCAGAGTGCTGAAGGAAGAAGGATTCGAGAACGTCGCGCTGCCGGCCGAGCAGGCCCGTGCGTTCGGACAGCAGATCATCGTGGCGAGCAGCGACGGCCGAGTGCGGCAGCGAGTATCCAAGGCGCCGCAGGTGGTCGCAGGTGCATCGAGCAAGCGTCCGACGGTGGCGAAGCACGCGACGCCGGCATCGGGCAGCACCCTGGCTGACGTTCCTCGAACAGGGCTGTCCCTGCGCGATAAGGCAGTGACGTATCTTCAAGGCGTCGTTGCAAAGGCGCTGCGCATGGAACCGTCGCAGTTGGAGCCCAGCCGCCCACTCGCCGAGTACGGCCTGGATTCCATCGTCGTTGTCGGAGTCACCAGCCAGCTGCGACGCGCGTTCACCGGCGTGACGAGCACATTGTTCTTCGAGCTGCGCAGTATCGATTGCTTCGCCGATTTCATTCTCGAGAACAAGAAGGAAGAGCTGATTGCGCTGATCGGCGGCGATGAGGGCGCGATTCCTGAGATCAAAGTCAGCGTCGAAACGCGTAGCGTCTCCCGACCCTCTCGACGAATTCGTCCGCAAGCCGCGACAGTGGCTACACCGACGCCCGCCGCGACTCCCACGGTGTTCGATGTCGCAATCATTGGCATCGCAGGTCGCTATCCGCAATCGGCGAACCTGAGCGCGTTCTGGAACAACCTGGCGAACGGCCGTAACTGTGTCACCGAGGTGCCCAAAGACCGCTGGGACTGGCAGGAATTCTTCGACGCAGAGCGCGGCAAGGCGGGCAAGATCTATACGAAGTGGGGCGGCTTCCTCGACCGCATCGACGGCTTCGATCCGTTGTTCTTCAAGATTGCACCCAGGGAAGCCAAGGCCATGGATCCTCAGGAACGGCTGTTCCTCGAGTCCTGCTATCACGCCATCGAAGATGCGGGATACACGCCCGCGAGCCTGGGCGACATCGACAAAGTCGGCGTGTTCGTCGGAGTGATGAACTCCCGGTATACGCCGCAGCCGCTGCACTATTCGATCGCGAACCGGGTGTCCTACGTGATGAATTTCCAGGGCCCGTCGCTCGCCGTGGACACCGCCTGCTCCGCGTCCCTTACAGCGATCCACCTCGCCCTCGAAAGTATCTATAGCGGCTTGAGCGAATGCGCCATCGCCGGCGGCGTCAACCTGATCATCGATCCGGTGCACTACCTCGAGCTGTCCGCCTTGACGATGTTGTCGGCGGGGCAGGAGTGCAAGTCGTTTGGAAATGAAGCGGACGGGTTCGTCGATGCCGAAGGCGTGGGAGCCATCGTGCTCAAGCCATTGAGCAAGGCTGAGCGGGACGGCGATCACATCTACGGCGTCATCAAGGGCAGTGCGCTGAATGCGGGCGGCAAGACCAACGGCTACACCGTCCCGAATCCGCAGGCTCAATCCGCCGTCATATCGAAAGCACTTCGGCGTGCAAACATCGCCGCGAGCGAGATCAGCTATGTCGAGGCGCACGGCACGGGTACGGCGCTCGGCGATCCGATCGAGATTGCCGGTCTCACGCGCGCGTTCGAGCAAGCGCCGGGTGACAGGCAGTTCTGCGCCATCGGCTCGTTGAAGTCGAACATCGGCCACTGCGAGTCCGCGGCCGGCATCGCCGGTTTGACCAAGGTGCTGCTGCAGCTGGAGCACAAACAGCTGGTGCCCTCGCTGCACGCCGATGTGCCCAACCCGGAAATCGAGTTCGAGCGAACGCCGTTCAAAGTTCAACGGGCGCTGGAAGAGTGGCAGCGTCCACGGCGCGAGGTCGACGGCGTCAGCAAAGAGATCGCTCGCACGGCCGGCATCTCGTCATTTGGCGCCGGCGGAGCCAATGCTCACATCATCGTGCAGGAGCACGAGTACGCAACGGCGGTGAATGCAGCAGCCGGTGCAGTCATTGTTCCGCTGTCTGCCAGAACCTCTGACCAGTTGCGCACCAAGGCGTGCGATCTGCTCGACCTGCTGCGCTTACCAGATCAATCGTTCGACTTGCTCGCGACGGCCTACACGCTGCAGGTGGGCAGAGAGCCGATGGAAGAGCGGGTGGCGCTCGTGGTCGCTTCGATCGATGAGCTCGCGGCCAGGCTCGAGTCGTTTGTCGCAGGCGAGGCGGGCGAGGAAACTCATCGGGGCCGGTTCAAGCGGAGTCACGGAAGGACAACGGCGCCGACCGGCGTAGATGAAGCCGTAGCGGACCGAAATCTGTCTCGCCTTGCGCACCTCTGGACTCAAGGCGCAGACATTGAGTGGGGCAAGTTGTACGGGGATGCGAAGCCGAGGCGCATCAGCCTGCCGGTGTATCCGTTCGCCAAGGAGCGCTACTGGCGCGAGCGCACCGATGCGCCGACGAAGCTTTCGGTCGAGACCAGGTTGCATCCGCTCCTGCACCGAAACGTTTCGGGGGTGCGCCACTTGGGTTACAGCGCGACCTTTAGCGGCGGAGAGGATTTCCTGATCGATCATCCGGTCGCGCCGCCTCCGGTGGTGTATTTGGAAATGGCTCGAGCGGCGATCCAGGATGCCACGGCGTCCCAATCGAGCACCGGGCTGGAACTCTTCAACGTCGTCTGGGCGGACACTACCGGCGTTCTCGCGAACGATTCGATCAACGTGGCGCTGTTCGCTCGAGACGACGATCAGCTCGATTATGAGATCTACAGCCAGCAGGACGAGGGCGACACCGTTCATCTCCAGGGTCAGTCGGTGCTCAGCGCCGAGGCCCCACCGACTAAGCTCGACATCGCTCGTCTGCGAGCGCAAATGCAGACGGGCAAGCGCCACTCCAACGGCTTCTACAGCAGTCTGGTCGACGCAGGCATTCACTACGGTCCCGCGTATCAGGCAGTGACGGAAATATCGCTGGGCGATCGGGAATTGCTTGCGCAGATCAGTGTGCCGAAGGCAACGGCAGAGCTGGTCCTGCACCCCGTCGTCATGGATTGCGCCTTGCAGGCAGCGTTCGGTCTCATCCCTCGCGAACAGCGACCGTCACAGCCGCTGGCATTGGAGTCACTGCGCATTCTCGGCGCCTGCGGCGAGCGCATGTTCGCCTGGGTGCGCTACTCGCAGGGCGAATACACCGAGCAAATGAACGTTCAATTGGACATCGATCTGTGCGACCCGCACGGCAACGTCAGCGTTCAGATGCGTGGCGTCACTTATGAGCTGGCTCGCGATGTCGCTAGGGACACCACCGGCTCGCTCGATTCCACCGACGTGGAAGGAACATGGACATGAACACTGCCGATGCGTCGAAGTTTCACCAGCTCTATGGGGTGCACAGCCCCAGGATGGCCTACCGCCGCGACGACTTCATCGACTACGTCTTGATGATTGCGCTGTGCGGTGGCCTGCTCAGCCTGGTGTACGGACTGCCGAGCGTAATGTCGATCATCGGCCTGGCGCTGTGTGTGTGCCTCATCGGTACGTTCTTGCTCCGGCACGGCTGGAAGCTGCGAACACCAGTCATCGTGAAGCGGCCGCAAGACGTCCTCTACATGCTCGTCTACAAGCTGCGGAACATGACGGTTCCTTACTTCCTTGCCGCGGCGCTGCTGCTGTTGGAAAACGTGCTGATCCATCTCACGCCGCAGTGGCCGCACCACACGGAGCTGATGCAAAAAATTGCAATCGGCTTGTTCTACACACACTTCGTCGCGTTGACGGTCTTTCGAACCGCGAGCCTGATCTCACACCTGCGACTGAAGGAACATGTCCGCGGCTTCCTGCTGCAGACGAACTGGAAAGTCGCCCTCCAGCGGCAGCCCAGCGTCGTCCTGGAGATCGTGCATGCGTATTTCACCGGCCTGCTGGCGCATGTGATCCTGATCGCGCCGTGGTACATCGTCATCACGCACGTCCAGTACTCGCTGCTGTTCCTGCCGATCGCGCTGGTCGCAAACTTCCTGATTCACGCCAGCTTCATGAAAGTGCTCAATCGCTGGTTCTATCGCGACCACTGGCTGGGCCACAACTCGGAGCTCGAGTTCGTCTATCTGCACGGGCCGCACCACGATGCCATCCCGAGCGGCTTGATCGGCGTGTCCGGCAACGGATTTCTGGAAGGATTCGCGCGATATACGCTGGGCGGTCCCGGGATCTTCTATAACCCGCTGCTGCTGTTCGTCTTCTACAGCATCGATGTGAAGTCCGACATCGACGGCCACCAGTTCATTCCCGGCGTGTATCCGCGCATCCCGAAAGAGTTCCAGGACATCAATCAGCACTCGACCCATCACTACGGAAACCTCACGCCGTACGGCGTCGGCATGAATCTGGATCAGCCGCAGCTGTCCGCTGAGCTGCGCAAGAAGTATCGATTCCTGCCCAAGGAAATGCAGCACGCGATCAAGTTGGATGAGCAACTGGACGGCTTCAAGTGGGACACGCCGAGGTATCGTCGATTCGTCGAGCTGTACACGAAGCATGTAACGAAGAACGACGCAGCTCGCGATCGGTGAACGTTTCGTTTGTTTGTTTCGCTGCGCGACCTGACAAAACAAACAGGCATCATCCGCGGCGCGCTTTGTTATCTTGATTCCACTTCATAGCGTGACGCACGCGAATCGAAAGGGCGGAGCCTGCCCGATTCCCCCACGGTAGATGCGTCAACGACCGGCCGCGATTGTTCGCGCCGCGACCGAACCAGATCGTTCCTTTGTCCTGCTGGTCTTCGATCTCTCAAGGAGAGCCCCCATGTCGAAGTTCTTGAAAGTCGCCTTGTACGGCGGCTGCTTTGCCGCTGCGCTGCTGGTCGGCGCGCACTACACCTGGAAGATGTCCGGCTCGGATCAGTGGCGCATGGTCTCCGACAAGGAAGGCGTGCGGGTGTACGAGATGAAAGAGCCCGGCTCGACCTTCATGAAGTACAAGGCGACCATGCGGATGAAGTCCACGATGAATCGCATCGTGGCCGGCATGATGGATCGGGATCTGAAGTCCTGTGCGCAATGGAATCCGGGCTGCGTCAGCGAGCAGACGGTGCAGCCGTGGGATCAGCAGGATCGCAGCTTCGTGCACTTCTATCGAGTGAACCTGCCGAATCCGATGGCGCCGCGGGAATTCCTGCTCAAGGCGCAGTTCACGCCGGACTCGCAAGATCAATCCGTTTTCATCCAGTACACGGCCATGCCGGACGAGCTGCCGCGCAACGACTGCTGCTATCGGGTCACTCACATGAACAACAACTGGCGCTTCACGCCGGCGGGCAAGGGCGAGATCGAAGTGGACTTCATGCAGGACATGGACGTGGGGATGCCGTACTTCGTTTACAACCTGCTCGCACCGGGCTTCGTGCACGACGGGTTGATGTCGTTGCCGAGAATCGTCAACCAGTCGAAGTACGACCAGGAAAACGTTCTGTTCGCCACGACGGCCGAGACGCGGACGCTGACGCCGCCGACCACCCTGGCATCACCGATCGTGACGACCAAGACTCCGGCCAGTGCCTTTGCCACGGCCGCATTCAAGTAGTGCAGCGACTCTGGCACACCCCTCCGGCGAACATCTCAGGGTAAGCAAACTCGATGAGCAGCCAAATCCTAGATATCCGCTCTTTCGCCGATCAGGACCTGGTCGAGGCGCCGCATTCCGCCGACTGCACCATTGCCGTGCTCGCGAAAGACCCGGCTGAACACTGTCTGGACGGCGCAGGACCGCGGCGCGACGCGTTGTATGTTCTTAGCCAGTGGCAGCAGCAGCTGCGCGCTCATGCCGAACGCCGACAGACCGATCTGCTGGGCGAGGAGTACTTCGATACGCTGAATCATCTGGCGCATCGTTATCCGATCAGCTCGGAGGCGTTCATCGTCGTGGCGGGCAGCGTAGGATTGTTCAGCGACGAGCCGATCAAGCACTATCCGAATATCGACAGTCTTTGCCGCAGCAATTTGCGGCGCTTCTGCAAGCGCGACTACATCGTGCGCTACGCGGCAGAAGGGGACATCGATCGCTTGTGCGAGCTCGAAAAGCTTTGCTGGCAGCACACACGGACGCCCAAGCAACGAATCCGCGCGCGGCTGCAGAAATATCCCCAAGGTCAGTTCGTCCTGGAGCGTGCGGGCCGCGTGCTGGGCGTGATCTATAGCCAGCGCATCGCGGACGTGGATGCACTCGACGAGGCGAACGCGACGAACGTGCATCGCCTGCACGATGACGCCGGCGCGAACATCCAGTTGCTGGCAATCAACGTCGATCCGGACGCGCAGAACTTCGGCTACGGCGATCAGTTGCTGGAGTTCATGTTGCAGCGGTGCGGCCTCGTGGCAGGCGTCGATCGCGTCGTTGCGGTCACGCTGTGCAAAGACTTTGACGCCAGCGGCGCGCACTCGATGGATCGTTATATCGAGCTGCAGGGGAACGAGCAGGACGCCGTGCTGGCTTTCCACCAGACGCACGGCGCGACGATACTCAAATCGGTTCCGGGGTATCGGCCGCAAGACCGCGCTAACGGCGGACAAGGCGTGTTGGTGACCTATGACATTCGCCACCGCGAGCCCCGATCCAAGCAAGGCGATGTTGTTGTTGCGAATCGCGTCGGCACGATGCGGCCTCAGCAGCTCGAACAGTTCGTCCACGACAGCGTCACCGACCTGTTGGGGGTCGACAGTCGTGAGTTCCATGTCGATCGCCCGTTGATGGAGATGGGCCTGGACTCGGCCGATCTGCTGAAGCTGCAGCTGAAGGTGGAAGAGCGGCTCGGCTGCCGCTTGCAGGCCGGATTCTTCTTCGAGTTCAACAGCACGCGCAAGGTGACGGATCGCTTGTTGACGCTCGTGAAATTCGATGCCAACGGCGAGCGGAGAATGCCGGAGAACGATGACGACTCCGACGGACGTGGCTCGAGCTCGAGAAAGGCCAGGAGCCTGGACACGGACATTGCCATCATCGGCATGTCCTGCAAACTCCCGGGCGGCATAGAAACGCCGGACCAGTTGTGGCAAACGCTCGTCGGCGCAACCTCGGTCGTGGGTTCGTTCCCTGAAAGCCGTGGGCGATGGCCGGACAGCAGTGACATGCCCGGCATCGACAAGGGCGGATTTGTCAGCGATGCAGATGCCTTCGACGCCGCTTTCTTCCGGATGTCGCCGGCGGAAGCCGTCGTCACAGATCCACAGCAACGGATGTTGCTCCAGCTGGCATGGGCCTGTCTGGAGGACGCGGGCACTGTGCCTGCCGCGCTCCAAGGCACGAAGACCGGTGTGTTCGTCGGCGCCAGCAATTGCGACTACAGCCGCTTGACGCAAGCGGCGGGCCTGGAAGTCCAGGCTCATCACGGCGTCGGCAGTTCGCTCGCCATTCTGGCCAACCGTCTTTCGTATTTCTTCGATTGCTCGGGTCCGAGTCTGCTGATCGACACCGCTTGTTCGTCGTCGCTGGTGGCCTTGCACTCAGCCGTTCAATCGTTGCGCTCTGGCGAGTGCACGACGGCGCTCGTCGGTGGTGTGAATCTCATCTGTCATCCCGACCTGTCGATTGCCTATCACAAGGCGGGGATGTTGGCGGCCGACGGTCGCTGCAAGACGTTCGACGCCACCGCGAATGGCTACGTGCGCTCCGAAGGCGCGGTGATGATGTTGCTCAAGCCGCTGAAGCAGGCGGTAGAGGATCACGATCGCATTCATGCGGTAATCAAGGGTAGCGCGACCAATCACGGCGGCCTGGCCGGCGGCCTGACCGTTCCCAACCCGCAGAAGCAGAGCGAGTTGTTGCGAGCAGCATGGAAGGATGCGGGCGTCGCTGCGCGCGATCTCACATATATCGAGGCGCACGGCACGGGCACCTCGTTGGGCGACCCGATTGAGATTCAGGGCATTCAGACTGCTTACGGCGATGAGGCGGCGGGCAGAACGTGCGCCATCGGCTCGGTCAAGAGCAACCTCGGTCATCTGGAGCCGGCCGCCGGTATCGCGGGCCTGCTCAAGATCGTGCTGTGCATGCGGAACGGTCAGCTGCCGCCGTCGCTGAATTTTTCCCGGCTCAATCCCAAGATTCGTCTGGAGGGCACGCCCTTCCAGGTTCAGGAGCGTCTTGGTCCGTGGGCTGCTGAGCGACGCGTTGCGGGCGTCAGCAGCTTCGGCTCGGGCGGCGCCAATGCGCACGTCGTCGTTGCGGAATATTCGAGTGGCACGAGCGCCGACACGGCGGGGCAGGAGCATTTGTTTGTTTTGTCCGCCGCCAACGACGAGCGCCTGCGCACGTATGCAGCCGAAGTCATGCAATGGCTGAACAGCGCCGCGGCCGATGTCAGTTTCGCGGACGCCATCCATACCTGGCAGGTCGGCCGCACGTCGATGAAGGCGCGCCTCGCGATCAGAGTGGCTGACGCCGCGGACCTGCGTGCCAGGCTGAGCAGCTGGCTCGCGGGCGCCGAGAACCCAGTGAATGTTTGGTCGGGCACGGCTGATTCGGGCGCCACCGGACTCGGCCGCGTGTGGCAAGGCAAGGCCGGGCAGCGGCTCATTGAAGAGGCTCTGCGCGAGTGGGATATCGAGCAGCTTGCTGAGTTGTGGACCTCGGGCATCGAAATCGATTGGCGCCGAGGGCACAAGTCGGCCCGCGCGAAGGTGAGTTTGCCGACATACCCGTTCGCGAAAGATCGCTATTGGGTGACGAATGACGTGACTCACAGCCCGACAGCTCGAGTCGGCTCTGGATCCGCGATTCTGCATCCTTTGTTGCATGCGAATACGTCGGAGCTGTTCCAGCACGGGTATAGCTCTACGTTCAGTGGCGATGAGTTCTTCCTTGCCGATCATCGCGTGAATCTGGGTGAGCGCGGCAGTGAACGAGTGATGCCCGCAGTGGCCTACCTGGAGATGGCGCGCGCGGCTGTTGAGAGAGCGCAGCCTACGCGGCCGGAAGCATCTCTGCTCGAGCTACGCGATGTCGAATGGACACAGCCGCTGATCGTTGACGGCCAGAAGCAGGTCAGCATCAAGCTCGCGCCGCAGGGCGATGATGAGATCGAATGCAAGGTCACGAGTCAGGACGACGGGCACGAGACAGCTCACTGCATCGGGCGCGCATCGTTCTGCACCGACCCGATGCCGGCCAAGCTCGATTTGCAGCAGCTGAAAGCCGAAATGGCTGGCGCGCGCGTCGACGCTACCCGCATCTACGATGCCCTGGCGACCATGGGACTGCTGTACGGTCCCTCGCATCGCTCGATCACCGCGCTCTATCGCAGCGAGCGTCAACAGGTCGTGGAGCTCGCTCTGCCGCCCGCCGCAGGTCGTGATTTTCAGCTGCACCCGAGCTTGATGGACGGCGCCCTGCAGGCAGCGATCTGCCTCAGTATCGATCTGGATCGCGTTCCCAGCCGCGCAGCCATGCCGTTCGCGCTGGAGTCGTTGCGCATCATAGGACCTTGCACCGAAAAGATGTGTGCCCTGGTGCGATATGCATCGGGTAGCAATGCCGGCGATATCGTGAAGAAGTTCGATATCGATCTCTGCGATGAGCAGGGGAACGTCAAGGTGCAGTTCCGTGGATTCTCGGCGCGCGATGTGAAGGGCGACGGCCCGCGGCCAAGGAAGCTGACATCGGATCTGCAATGTTTCGTGCCGATCTGGAGTCAGCTGCCGACCGGGAAGCGCGAGCCGAACGCTTTCCCGGATCTGGCCAAGGTGTTGCTGCTGGGAACGGACGCAACTCATCTCGACTGGTTGCAGCGGACGCACACGAATGTGGAGTCGCTGGAGCTGGCGTCGTCGGCCTCTATCGAGGCTGCGCACGAGGCGCTGAAGGCTCGTTCCTTCGATCGCCTGATGTGGATCGCGCCCGATGTGGCGTGCGAAACCGCGGATTCGATGGTCGAAGCACAGGAAGTCGGTGTACTGGCGGTGTTCAGGATCGCGAAGGCATTGCTACAGCTAGGCTACGCAGACAAGGAGCTCGCCTGGACGCTCGTCACGCGCCGCACGCAGCAAGCGAGAAAATCCGATCCAGTCCATCCTGCTCATGCAGCCATCGCAGGTTTCGTCGGCAGCCTGGCGAAGGAATATCCGCACTGGAAGGTGACGTTGCTGGATGTCGATTCGCTGGAATCCGTGACCGCCGGCGAATGCCTGTCACGGGCCACCGACAGCCAACCTAGCCGGCTCGCGCATCGCGATGGTGAGTGGTTGCAACAGACGTTCGCACAGGTGCCGTCGGTGCCGCCGTCGCGGCCTGTGTACTACAAGCAGAAGGGCGTGTACGTCGCTATCGGCGGTGCGGGCGGGCTCGGAGAAGTGTGGAGCCGCTTCATGATCGAGCACTTCCAGGCCCGGATGGTCTGGATCGGTCGTGACGAGTTGAATGCCACGATTCAAGGCAAGATCGACGCGCTGGCCCGGCTTGCGGGTCCCGCTGGCCGCGCACCTCTATATATAAGAGCGGATGCGACCGATCCGAACGCGTTGCAGCGGGCCTTGGACACCCTCTTGGAGACCTATCCCTCCGTGGACGGGGTCGTGCATTCGGCCATCGTCCTGCAGGACCAGAGCGTGCAGCACATGGAGGAGAGCCGGTTTCGCGCCGGACTGTCCGCCAAGGTCGATATCAGCGTGAACCTGGACCGCGTGTTCGGGCAGCAGCCGCTCGACTTCATGCTGTTCTTTTCATCGATTCTGTCGTTCATCACTTCGCCCGGCCAATCCAACTACGCCGCGGGCTGCACGTTCAAAGACAGCTTCGCGCAGCACCTGGAGCAGCAGCGCCCTTATCCGGTGAAGATCGTGAACTGGGGCTACTGGGGCAATGTTGGGATCGTCGCCGACGACGCGCACAGCAAGAGCATGGAGCGGATCGGCATCGGCTCCATCGAGCCGCGCGAGGGCATGCCGTTCCTGCAATCGCTGATCAGCTCGGACCTGAGCCAGGCGGCGTTGATCAAGACGGTCGCGGGCCGCAGCCCGGACGACATCGAGTATTCGGAGCAGTGGGTTCATTTCGGAAAAGCCCGCGCCGAGAAGGATCTGGGCAGCGAAGAGTTGCCTACGCTAGTGACTTGCCAGGAGCCGACCGCGCGCGAAGGCGGCTTGCAGACGCCGATGATGGACGAGCTGCTCGCAGAATTGCTGCTGTCGAGCCTGGTCTCCGTCGGCCTGTTCCAGAATGGCATATGTCAGCTGGCCGATTTACCGGCGCAGCGACGCGTTACGACGTTCCGCGAGCGTTGGCTCGAAAGCAGCATCCGCTACTTGCGTCAGCACGCGTGGCTCACTGCGGACCTCACGCCGACCAGCAAAGTGCGGTCGTTGAGCGGCGTCTGGGCCGAGTGGCAGCAGAAGCAGTCGCAATGGAAGAGCAACGCAGATCTGCGCGCACAGGTGGTCCTGTTGGACGAGTGCTTGAGCGCACTGCCCGATATTCTGCTCGGCAAACAGTCGTCGACCGATGTGATGTTTCCGAACTCCTCCATGCACCTCGTGGAAGGAATTTACGGCGGCAACGCCGTGGCGGATTACTTCAATGCCGCGCTGGGCGAGACTCTGCTGACGCATATCCTGCGACGGACCAGGAACGTCAAAGATCGCGAGATTCGCATTCTCGAAATCGGCGCCGGCACGGGCGGCACCACCGCGAGCATCCTGCCCGAGCTACGCAACCTGCCGATCGCGGAGTACTGCTATACCGACGTGTCCAGGGCTTTCCTGATGCACGCGGAGAAGCACTATCAGCCCGGCTTCCCGGCGTTGACCACCGCGCTGTTCGATGTTTCCAAACCCGTCGGCTCGCAGCAGATCGAGCTGGGTTGTTACGACTACGTCATCGCAACCAACGTGTTGCACGCGACGCCGAATATCCGGCAGACCGTGCGTCACGCCAAAGCGGTTCTCGCGCAGGACGGAGTCCTGCTGCTGAATGAAATCAGCACCTGGTCGCTGTTCAGTCACCTGACCTTCGGCTTGCTGGAGGGCTGGTGGTTGCACGAGGACTCGTCGCTGCGCTTGCCCGGCAGCCCAGGGTTGTCGCCCGAGAAATGGCGCGCTGTACTGCTGGAGGAGGGCTTCGGCACGGTCACTTTCCCGGCCCAGAACGCGCACCGCTTCGGACAGCAGATCGTCGCGGCACGCAGCGACGGATGGGTACGGCAGCATCTCGAGCAACGCTCGCCAATCGTTCTGGATGACAGCGAGGCGGTTGAGGTTCCGGCCAAGCCGGCGCCAGTGCAAGTCGCGCCCGCCAGCTCCGAAACTTCCATGCGCACTGCAGGCATTGCTCACTTTCAACAGGTGATCGCATCGGTGCTGCGGATGCAGCCGCACGAGATCGAGGCGCGTCGGCCGTTCGCTGAGTATGGCCTGGACTCCATCTTGATCGGCCAGCTCAACTATCAGCTGCGCAAGGTCTTCCCGGGCATCTCGAGCACTTTGTTCTTCGAAGTGCAGACGGTCGCGGGTCTGGTCGATTATCTGCTGGAGAACAGGAAAGAGGAGTTGCGCAAGGTTCTGCCGACTTCCGCGTCGGCTGTGCCGGCTCCACAAACGCCTCCATCGGTGAATGCGTCCGCTGCGCAGGAGCGTCCTCGTCCCGTACCGATCTCACCTTCCAAAGCTTCCAAGAAGGGACCCGAGCAGCCCGAGAAGTCGACGTCGGCACCCGGCGCAACGTCAGCGGTGTTCGACGTTGCCATCGTTGGATTGAGCGGACGTTATCCGCGCTCCAACGACCTGACGGAGTTCTGGTCGCATCTGGCAAACGGTCGGAGCTGTGTTACCGAAATCCCGCGGGAGCGCTGGCGCTGGGAAGATTATTACGACGCCGACAAGGGCAAGTCCGGCAAGATCTATAGCAAGTGGGGCGGCTTCCTGGACGGCATCGACCAGTTCGACCCGCTGTTCTTCAAGATCGCGCCCAAGGAAGCCAAGCGCATGGATCCGCAGGAGCGTTTGTTCCTGCAGTCCTGCTATGAGGCCATCGAGGATGCCGGATACACGCCGGAGTCCTTGGGGCCGGCCGAAAAGATCGGTGTGTTCGCGGGTGCGATGAATGCGCGTTACATCCCGCAGCCCGCGCACTATTCGATTGCGAACCGGGTTTCCTACGTCTTCAACTTCCAGGGCCCGTCGATGGCCGTCGATACGGCGTGCTCGTCGTCGCTGACCGCCGTTCACCTGGCGCTGGAGAGTCTGTATAGCGGTTCGAGCGATTGCGCCATCGCCGGCGGCGTGAACCTCATCATCGACCCGGTCCATTACATGGAACTGTCGCAGATGACGATGCTGTCGAGCGGCAGCGAGTGCAAGTCGTTCGGCGAGAACGCGGACGGGTTCGTGGATGCGGAGGGCGTGGGCGTCGTCGTGCTGAAGCCGCTGCACCTGGCGGAGCGCGACGGCGATCATATCTACGCGGTCATCAAGGGCAGCGCCGTCAATGCGGGCGGCAAGACCAACGGCTATACCGTTCCCAATCCAATTGCTCAAGCTTCGCTGGTTTCTCTGGCGCTGGAGCGCGCCAAGGTGGCGCCCGAGCACGTCAGTTACATCGAGGCCCACGGGACGGGGACAGCGCTCGGCGATCCCATCGAGATCTCCGGCTTGACGCGTGCGTTCAACGGCAACGCATCCAATGGCGGTGGCGGCGGCAAGCAGTACTGCGCCATCGGCTCGTTGAAATCGAACATCGGCCACTGCGAATCGGCCGCCGGCATCGCCGGCCTGACCAAGGTGCTGCTGCAGCTGAAACATCGGCAACTGGTGCCTTCACTGCACTCTGAAGTCACGAACTCGCGTATCGACTTCGAGCAAACGCCGTTCCGGGTCCAGCACAGCCTGCAGCCCTGGGCTCGCCCGATGCGGGAAGTGGATGGCGTCGTGCGTGAGATTCCACGCATCGCCGGTGTTTCTTCTTTCGGCGCGGGCGGGTCGAACGCCCATGTGATCGTCCAGGAATACATTCCGACGAACGAATTTCGACGCTCCGGCGCGGTAGCGCCGACGATCGTGCCGCTGTCCGCGAGGACGGCGGAGCAGCTCGAACAGAAGGTGCGAGATCTGCTGACTTACGTTCGCTCGGCCGAGGCGATCGATCTCCCCGCGCTGGCTTATACGTTGCAAACCGGTCGCGAGGCGATGGACGAGCGCCTCGGCATGATCGTGGGCTCGGTCGAGCAACTCGCGTCGAAGTTGCAAGCACAGCTGGATGGCAAGCCGCACAGCGACGATGGGCGAGGCCAGGTCAAACGCAAGGAAGCGGCGGCGCTGTTCGGCAGCGAAGCTGACGTGCAACGAATCCTCGACGGTGCAATTGCCAGCAAAGATCTGATCAGGCTGCTGGATCTCTGGGTCAAGGGGCTGGCGCTGGATTGGCGAAAGCTCTACGGAGAGAGCGCGCCGGCGCGCCTGAGTCTGCCCACGTATCCATTCGCGAAAGAGCGGTACTGGATGGATAGAACGGCAGAGGTCCGTGCGGTCGCCGCACCGGCAACAGCGATTCTGCATCCCTTGCTTCACACCAACACGTCGGAACTCGGGCAGCAACGCTACAGCTCGACGTTTACTGGTCGCGAAACATTCCTCGTCGAGCGGACCTTGCCAGCGGGCGCTTATCTGGAGATGGCACGAGCTGCGATCGAACACGCGTCCTCGGAGCGTCCGAAGTCGGCGGTGCTCGAGCTGCGAGAGGTGGTCTGGGCGGAGTCGATCGAAGTCGACGAAACGCGGCCCATCAGCGTGGCCTTGCGGACCAGTGCGACGGAGGGAGTCGATTTCGAGATCTACAGCGAAGCTGGCGAGGAGATCATCCATTGCCAGGGGCGCGCTGTGTTCGATCAGGACCCCGGGCCGATCGAGCTCGATCTCGATCGTCTCGGGAGCCAGGCGGGCGATCGGCAACGTCTCATGCAACTCCGCGCGCTATCGGAGGTAGGGGAGTTGGGCCTGCATCCCAGCTTGATTGAAGATGCCCTGCAGGCCGTGCGTGCCCTGATCGCTGGCACGAAGTCACTCGCGACCTCACCGCGCTTGCCGCTCGAGCTGCATTGCCTGCGCATGCTTCGCAAGTGCGAAGCGCAAATGATGGCCTGGATCCGCTTCTCGGACAGTGCTCGCGTCGATGTCGATCTCTGCGACGTGCAGGGGCGTGTCTGCGTTCAGATGCGCGGGATCAGCTATCCAACCGAGCCGCCACTGACTTCTCTACCAGTCCCTACTGCTGTGACGGCCATTGCGCCGAAGCCGAAGGAAATCGCAATGCTCCCGACTGTTACCCCCTCTGTGGTGCTGGGCGAGTTGCACTCGCCGCAAGCCGCTCCGGTCGAGCGCAAGAAGGCCACCGGCATTTCGTTGGCTGCGCCGGCTGAAGTTGCCGGATCGAGCGCTGTCAGTTTGTACCAGCACGGCAGCGGCGTTTATTCCATTCGCATTGCCACGCCGGACGGCAACATGCTCTCCGCCGAGGTGATCGAGAAACTGGTTCAGGCGCTGGCCACGGCGAAACAAGCGGCCGACCTGAAAGCCCTGATCATCAATGGGGCAGAGCGGTGTTTCCTGCGTGGCGGCTGCCAGCAGTACGACCGCGCTGTCGAGCAAGGGCTGTTCCATGCGATTGTTTCCTTTCCATGCCCGGTCATCGCAGCCATGCGTGGCGACGCGACCGGAGCGGGATTCCTGGTGGGAACGCTTGCTGACTTCATGATCTGCGGCGAGCAAGCCACCTACAGTTACACCCGGCTGAGCGACGACTTCTATCCCACGGCCGAGCAGGTGGCGCTCTTCAACGACCGTTTTGGCGAGGCGCGCGCGCACGACCTTTTGTATGTGTCGCTTACTGCAACCGGAACGGAGCTGCGTGACAAGTGCTGGACCTGCCCGATCGTCCCGCAGGCGGAAGTCGAAAGCTATGCGCTGGAATTGGCGCAGTCGTTGTCCGCGAAGTCCCAACAGGCGCTGCATCTGCTGAAGCAGCACTTGTCACGTCGCTTGCTCGAGCAGGTGAAGAGCCTCACCGTCGGTCAAGGGGAACGGACAACCGCCGAGCGGCCGTTGAATGAAGCGGGTTTCGCGGCACGAATCACTTCGCCCTCCGGCGATCTGCAGCTGGAGAGTCGTGCGGGCAACGTGCTCCTCATCCGGATCCGAGACACCCAGCAGTCGTGGGACGACTTGTCTCGCGACTTGCAGGATGTGTTTGCGAAGGTCAGCGCCGCGTCTTGCCACAAGGTCATCGTCCTGGCGAGCGACTGCCCGGAATTCCTGCCGGCCGTCGCTGCGTCAGCGCAGGCAGCGCGAAAGCTGTGGCAGCTGATCGTCGAAGCCAAGGTGCCGGTCATCGGTGCTTTGAGCCGGAATGCTCGCGGCTTCGCGTGGCTGACCAGTCAGTTCTTCGATGCATGTATCTACAACAAGGACGGTCGCTATTCGTTGACCGACGCGAGCGGTGAGTTCGCAATGGCCGATGAAGCCGCGGCAGTCTTTCCGCTGCGCTTCGGTGACTATTTCGGCAAGGAGTTGTTGCTTACGGGCGGGGAATACACGGGCGCCGAACTGCAGCGACGTGTCGGTGCGCTGACTGTTGGTGAGCACGATCAAGTGCTGTCGGTGGCGCTGCGCCTGGCAGGCGAGTGGTCCTCGCTCCGGGTCGATGCCATCGGTTCGTGGAAGCGGCACATGTCTGCGCTGCTTCGGGATCGATTGTCGAGCGTGGCGGCCGGTCGTGCCGAGATCGATCTCGGGGACGAAACCCCGGCTTCATTGCCGGTCGCGCCGACTTCGGTCCGGCTCGACTCGGAGGTCATATCCGCGGTCGCGCACCCCGAAGGCATCCTGGTCATCAAGATGGAGGATCGCCAGGCGAAGAACATGTTTTCCAAGGCCTTCGTCGCAGGCGTCGAGGAAGCATTCGCGCACATCAAGACGAGCTCGGCCTACAAGGCCGTGATTCTCACTGGCTACGACAGCTACTTTGCCTGCGGCGGTACGCAGGAAAGTCTGCTGGCCATCCAGGAAGGCAAAGAGAAGTTCACCGACGCCAGGATCTACCAGCTCGCCATGGAGTGCGAAGTGCCGGTGATCGCGGCCATGCAGGGACACGGCCTCGGCGGCGGCTGGACGCTCGGCATGTTCGCTGACTTCGTCGTGATGAGCGAACAAAGCCGTTACGTAAGCCCGTACATGGACTATGGATTCACGCCGGGCGCCGGCGCGACGCTGATTCTGCCTCGGCAACTCGGTGCAGACCTGGCAAAAGAAAGCCTGCTGACCGCTCGGCCCTATACCGGCACACAGTTGCGAGACCGCGGTTTGTTGCTTCCCGTGGCGTCTCGGAGCGAGGTCCTGACGACTGCAATGGCGTTGGCGAAGAAGATCGCGCAGATGCCGCGCGGCCGGCTGGTGCGGTTCAAACAGAAACTCACTCGATCCGTGCTGGCCGTCGTCGACGAGACCTATCGGCGGGAACTGGCGATGCATGAGCAGACGTTTGTGGGCCAGTCGGTGGCGATGGAACAGATCCAACGCAACTTCCTGCAGATCGGCGCCGCCGAAGGCGAATCAAATGCGATCGTTGCGCCGCCGAGCGTCACGGTTGCGCGTGCCGAAGCCAACCCGTTGCCTGCGATTACGGCCAAGCTCAAGCAGCTGCTGGCGCAAGAGCTGCACATGCAGGAAAGCGACGTGGATGAGGACGTGCAGTTCATCGACCTGGGCATGGATTCGATTGCCGCCGTGACCTGGGTGCGCAAGATCAATGAGGCTTACAAGATGTCGATGCTGGCCACCAAGGTGTACAGCTATCCGACCCTGACCCAGCTCGCCAGGCACATCAAAGAAGAGACGGACAAACTCTTGCCGCCGCCCGTGGTGAGCAGTGCTGTCGTTGCCGATGTTCCGGTCGCGCCACCGCAGAAATTGAAGGCTCCCTATACCAGCGCTGCACGGCTCACCACTCGAAAGCTCGTTTCCTGGCGCAACCGAGCGCCTGTAAAACAAGCTCCGCGTGCGGTCGAGGCTGCATTGTCGCAACCTATCGCGGTGGTCGGGATGGCGGGCCAGTTCCCGCAAGCCCGGAATCTGCAAGAGTTCTGGCGCAACATCGCTGCAGGCAAGAACTGCATTTCACGCGTTCCGGCGCAGCGCTGGGACATGGACGCGTACTACAGCGAGAGCGTCGTCGCGGGCAAGACCAATTGCCAATGGATGGGAGCGCTCGACGAGTACGATCTGTTCGATCCATTGTTCTTCAACATTTCGCCCATCGAAGCGGAGTGCATGGATCCGGAACAGCGCCTGTTCCTGCAGGCGTGCTGGCACAGTATCGAAGACGCCGGCTATGACGCGAAATCGTTGTCCGGCAGCAAATGCGGCGTTTTCGTCGGGTGCACGGGCAGTGACTATCGCCAGTTGTCGCCGGAGCTGCGCTTCTCCGCGCAGGGCTTCACCGGCGGGGCCAATTCCATTCTCGCTGCGCGCATTTCTTACCTTCTGAATCTGCGGGGACCCTGTGTGTCCGTCGACACCGCGTGCTCTTCATCGCTGGTGGCGTTGGCACAGGCCTGCGATAGCCTGGCGATGGGCAACAGCGACGTGGCCTTGGCCGGCGGCGTCGCGCTGATGTCGACTCCCGAGATGCACATCAAGACCGCGCAGGCGGGAATGCTGTCGCCCGACGGACGCTGCTTCACTTTCGATCAGCGCGCCAACGGCTTCGTCCCGGGAGAAGCGGTCGGGGTCGTGATGTTGAAGCGGCTCGCCGATGCGGAGCGGGATGGGGACACGATTTATGGCGTGATCCAGGGCTGGGGCGTCAATCAGGATGGTAAGACCAACGGCATCACCGCGCCCAATCCCGAATCGCAGACCCGGCTGCAACAGGATGTCTACGACAAGTATCAGATCGATCCGGCGGGCATTCAGCTGATCGAAGCTCACGGCACCGGCACGAAGCTGGGCGATCCCATCGAAGTCGAGGGACTCAAAGGCTCCTTCGGCAAGTACACCCAGAAGAAGGGCTACTGCGCGCTGGGCTCGGTCAAGAGCAACGTCGGGCACTGTCTCGCAGCCGCCGGCATCGCCGGCTTCATCAAGCTGGTGCTCGCCTTACAGCATCGGCAGCTGCCGCCGACTGTGAATTTCGACCGGTTGAACGAGCACATCGGTCTCGCCGACAGCCCGTTCTACGTCAACGATCGCTTGCAATCCTGGGACGTGGCCGAGACCGAGCGACGGCGTGCCGCCATCAGCGCATTCGGGTTCAGCGGCACGAATGCTCATGTGGTCGTGGCGGAACCCGTGATTCGAGAGGAGGCACGACGAGTGCGCCCCGACAGCAATGGCGTGATCGTCCCGCTGTCGGCACGCATGCCGGAGCAGCTCGAGCAGAAGGCTCGCGAACTGTTGGACTTCATTAGTAACGCTGAGGAGTCGATCGATCTGGTGGCGCTGGCCTATACCCTGCAAGTAGGCAGGGAAGCGATGGAGGAGCGGCTGGGCTTGCTCGTGAGCTCGATCGCGCAACTGGCCGAAAAGCTCGAGGCGTTCCTGAGCGGCGCGCGTGACAGCGACGGTGTGTATCGAGGCCAGATGCAGAACGCCAAGGAAACCCTGAGCCTCTTTGCCCAGGATGCCGACATGAAAGAGGCGATCGTCGATCGGTGCATCGCCCAGCGGCAGTTCGGCAAACTGTTGGGTCTGTGGAGCAAGGGTCTCGACCTCGACTGGCGCAGGCTCTATAGCGACTCGAAGCCCAAGCGCATGCGGCTGCCGCTGTATCCATTTGCGAAGCAGCGCTACTGGATCGAGTCGTCGCAGGCAATGCAAGCCGCTGCAAGCACCGATGCGCCGGCGCTCCTGCACCCCTTGCTGCACACGAACGCGTCGGACTTCACCGGGCAGAAATATCGATCCAAGTTCAGCGGTACGGAATTCTTCCTGCGAGATCACCGCGTCAAGCTCGGCGGCCTCGGTGTGCAGAAGGTGCTGCCCGGTGTCGCCTATCTGGAAATGGTTCGTGCGGCCCTACAGCACGCGGCGCCGGCGCAACCCAAATCGCCCTTGGTGGAGATCAGCGAGTTCGTCTGGTTGAAGCCGGTGGTCGTGACCGAGCCCAGAGAAGTGACCATCACTCTGTCGCGCAACGACGCCGACGACAACGTCAACTACGAGATCTCCAGCGAGGACGCGGCAGGTAAGACCGTTCACTGCCAGGGCTTCGCGGCTTACCGGCATGCATCGTCGACGCCGCGCTTGGATGTCGCGCAGCTCAAGACGCAGATGAACCGGAGCACGGCGGAATCGGCTGCGCTTTATGAAATGTTCGATGAGATGGGCCTGCAATACGGTCCGGCTCATCGCGGCATCACTTCGCTCCATCTCGGCCAAGACCAACTCCTGGCGCAGCTGCGCTTGCCGGATTGTGTCCGCTCGGGCAGCGCAGCCTTTCAGTTGCATCCGTCGTTGCTGGATTCGGCCTTGCAGGCATCGGCGGGATTGATCGTCGACTTCGATCGGCCTCCGGGCGAGCCGCTGGTGCCCTTTGCACTCGCGTCGTTGCGAGTCTTCGCCGCCTGCACCGAAGAGATGTTCGCCTGGCTGCGCTATTCGCCGGGCAGTCGTCGTGACGACAAGGTGATTCGGCTCGACATCGATGTGTGCGATCGCCACGGCAATGTCTGCCTGCAAATGGAAGGCTTCTCTGCTCGAGTCGCGGAGAACGCGGCAAGTTTCGACAGCGCGTTCTATGGCCGGCTGCTGGAACGAATCATGAGCGGTGAAGTGTCCGCGGACGACGCGGCAGAGCTGGGCTGAGCGAGCGAATGGAAACGCTGATGAAACAACAGTTGCAACAGATTTATCAGGATCTGTCCACGGGCAAGCTGTCCAAGACAGCGGCCCTGGAGATCATCGCGACGCTCAAGCGGCAACAACAAAGCGTCGGCGTGGTCCTTGCTAGCCCTCAGTGGCAGGCGAGCGCGGACGAGATCCCGAGCGGGTCGACAGGGCAATACGCCGAACAGCTCGTGCTGCTGTGTGACTTGCCCGAGGTGGATGCAGGGGAGTTGGCCACGCTCGTAAGTAACGGGCGCTGCCAGTCATTGCGGTCCGAGGGCGCAACTATCGCTGCGCGCTACAGTGACTACGCCGTCGCTTGCTTCGAGGCGATACAGAACATCGTGCGCGGCAAGCCGAAAGGAAAAGTGCTCGTGCGGATCGCCATGCCGGACGTTGGCGAGCACCGCGTGTTCATGGGCCTGTCTGCGCTGCTCAAGACTGCCACGCTGGAAAATCCTAGCGTAGTGGGTCAATGCATTCTCGTGCCAGCCGATATCACGTCCGCTGATTTGGCGCCGAAGCTTCGGGGAGAAGCCAGTGCGGTCGTTAGATATCAGAACGGCGTGCGGCAGGTTCAAGCCTGGGCCCCCCAGCCAGCGACCGATGGCGATGCGCCGATTGCATTCAAGGACCACGGCGTCTACTTGATCACCGGCGGCCGGGGCGGCTTGGGCCAGATCGTTGCTCGGGAAATTCTCCAGCAAACTCGCACCGCGAAAGTCATCCTCGCGGGACGTTCTGCACCCGATGCCACAAACCTGCCGGCAGCCGAGCCGGGTCGTGTGGAATATCGTTGTGTCGATGTGACCGACTTGGGGCGGGTGGAGCAACTCATCTCCTCGATCGTCGAGGAGCATGGACAGCTCAACGGCATCATTCACAGTGCCGGCGTAACCGCGGACAACTTCATCCTGAAGAAGACCTCTGCGGAATTCCGCGGAGTGCTGGCGTCCAAGGTCACAGGCACATTCAACCTGGATTTCGCGAGCCGGCACGTCGAGCTGGATTTCCTGGTGTTGTTCTCGTCCATCGCCGCTGTGATGGGTAACGCCGGGCAGGCTGACTACGCAGCAGCGAACGGATTCCTGGATCGATTCGCTGCCCATCGAAATCGAGCCGTCGCGGCCGGTGAACGATGCGGACGAACGGTGTCCATCAATTGGCCGTTCTGGTCGGAAGGCGGCATGACGCTGGATTCGCGAACGCTGGAATCGCTGCGCAATTCGAGCGGCATCCAGCCCATGCAGACCGCAACGGGCATTCAGGCGCTGTATCGATGCTTGCAGTCGACCCACGATCAGATGCTGGTCATGGAAGGCGAGTTGGCGCAGCTGCATCGCGTGCTCGCGAACCAGACGCTCCAGGCGCAACCCGCGACGATTGAGCCTGCGCCAAGCGAACCGTTCGCAAAAGACGCCGACGACTTGCTGGAAAAGACTCGGGACTATCTGCGCAAGCAGTTCTCGACGGTGTTGAAGCTGCCTGCTCACAACATCGATCCGCGCGCGGGTTTGGAAAGATATGGCATCGATTCCATCCTGGCCGTAAGCCTCATCAACAGCCTGGAACGAACGTTCGGGCCGCTGTCCAAGACACTGTTGTTCGAATATCAGAACGTTCAGTCACTCGCTGAGTATTTCGTTCGGTCGCATGCCGCGGCGTTGGATGCGCTGTTCTTTCCGGAGAGCAGTGCGTCCAGGCGGGCGGCGGCTTCGCTCGAAAAGGCCGTGCCACCGGCGCCGAATCAGCGACCGGCGGCATCAGTCGCGCCTGTTCCGACGCAGAAGGCTGCTGCCCGGCGTCGAAGTGACTTCAGCTCTTCCGACAGCGCCGAACCCATCGCAATTGTCGGCCTGAGCGGGCGGTATCCGGAAGCGCCGGATCTGGGCACCTATTGGCGCAATCTCCGCGATGGCAGGGATTGCATCGTCGAAGTTCCCAAGGATCGTTGGGACTGGCGGGACTACTTCAGCGAAGACCGCACGCAGACTGGGCGTCACTTCAGCAAGTGGGGCGGCTTCATCGCGGGCGTCGATGAGTTCGATCCGCTGTTCTTCAACATTTCCCCGAAAGAGGCCAAGGGCATCGACCCGCAGGAACGCCTGTTCCTGCAGCATGCCTGGCTCGCGATCGAGGATGCGGGTTATACGCGCGCGAGCCTGCCAAACGATCGCGTGGGCGTGTATGCCGGCGCGATGCACAGCGAATATCAGCTGTTCGGCGCCGAGGCCAGCGCGCAAGGTCAGCGCATGGCGGTCTCGAGCAGCTTTGCGAGCATCGCCAATCGCGTCTCCTACTTCCTGAACCTGCACGGTCCGAGCATGACGCTGGACACCATGTGCTCGTCGTCGCTGACCGCCATTCACCTCGCTTGTCAGGATCTGCGGCTGGGTCGGACTCAACTTGCGATTGCCGGCGGCGTGAACGTCAGCATCCATCCGAACAAGTATCTGTTGCTGAGCGCCGGGCAGTTCATTTCCAGCGACGGGCACTGCCAGAGCTTTGGCGAGGGCGGCGATGGTTACATTCCGGGCGAGGGTGTCGGCGTCGTGGTCCTGAAGCGGCTGTCGGAAGCCGAGCGGGATGGCAATGTCATCTACGGCGTCATTCGGGGCTCCGCGCTCAATCACGGTGGCAAGACCAACGGCTACACCGTGCCGAATCCGCAGGCACAGAGCGACGTGATCCGTCAGGCATTGACCGATGCCGATCTGGATCCGCGACACATCAGCTATATCGAAGCGCACGGCACCGGCACGAAGCTCGGCGACCCGATCGAGATCACCGCGCTGAGCAATGCGTTCCGTCGCGATTCCCAAGCCAGTGAAATTGCGCCCGGCACTTGTGTGATCGGCTCGGCCAAATCGAACATCGGTCACTGCGAATCGGCGGCGGGTATCGCCGGCCTGACCAAGGTGCTGCTGCAAATGAAGCATCGGCAGATCGCGCCCTCGCTTCACTCCAGCAAGCTCAATCCACACATCGATTTCGATCGCACGCCGTTCGTGGTGAATCAGTCGCTGCGCGAATGGGAATGCCACGAAGTTGACGGCCAGCGCGTGCCGCGCATCGCCGGGATCTCCTCGTTCGGGGCCGGCGGCTCGAATGCGCACGTGATCGTCGAGGAGTATCGAGCCACATCAGCCGCTGCCGCCCGAGCTGACGAGCAGGTTGTCGTTCCATTGTCGGCAAAGACGACGGCGCAGCTGGAGCAGAAGGCGCGAGATCTGCTGGCCTTCATTGGCGCGCAAACGGATGCGCTCGATCTGATATGCCTGGCACATACGCTGCAGGTCGGCCGCGAAGCGCTCGAAGAGCGCTTGGGTCTGGTGGCAGGCTCGGTGGAGCAGCTGACCGACCAGCTCCAGCAATTCCTCGCGGGTAACATTGCCGTCGATGGCCTGTATCGCGGCCAGGCCGGGCGCCACAACACACCGTTGTCGGTGCTGAGTGCCGATGCGGATTTCCGGGAGGTCGTCGATCGATGGATCGCCGAGGGCAAGCTGTCGAAGCTGGTCGAGTCCTGGGTCAACGGGGTGGAGGTGGGCTGGCAGAAATTTCATGAGGGCCGCCAGACGCCGCGGCTCATGAGCTTGCCCGGCTATCCGTTTGCTAAAGAGCGCTACTGGCTTGCGCTGCCGTCGCCTCTTGCGACCGCGCCGACTCAAACCACGGCGCTGTTGCATCCATTGGTCCACAAGAACACCTCGACTCTGGCGCAGCAGAGCTACACCTCCAGCTTCAGTGGGACGGAGTCGTTCCTGGAGCGCGATGAGGCAACCGATCGAACGCTGCTGCCTGAGTGGACCGCGCTGGAGATGATGCGCGCTGCGGTTGAGCTCGCATCGTCGAGCCGGTCTCCGTCGGACGTGCTCGAACTGCGCGACATCGCGTGGGGCAGGCCGATCGAAGTGATCGCAGATCGATCCATTCGCGTCGCGCTGCAGCCGCGGGACGATGGCAGCATCGATGTCGAAATTGTGAGTGCCGACGGCATCGTCCATTGTCAGAGCACCGCTGCTTACACCGTTGCACAAACCCCGGATCGTCTGGATATCGCGCAGCTCGAGTCGGCGAAGCGCGTTCGCTTGGCAGCACCGAGCGGTGGCGAGAAGGAGCGTTATTCCTTGTGTCCGGAGCTGCTGAAGCTCGTCGCTGAGAGCGCAACGAACTTCGCAGGCGAGAAGATCGCTTTGCTGTCGATGCACCGGGTGCGCCTGCTGATCGAGTGTCCTGACAACGCGCTGATTTCGATTCGACGAGCCGCACCCGCCGGCCTCGACATTGACGTGTGCAACGAGCAGGGCGATGTATGCCTGCAGGCTCGCGGCTTGCAATATGAAGTGGCAGAGAATACTGCCGTCGCAGTGCCTGCACTCTCGGTGCGATCTGAGCCCAGAGAGATTCCGCTTGGGGTTGAGCCGGCCGCGCCGGTCGAAGCTCCCGTTGCGGCCAAGGCCAGAAAAGTCACATTGGCCGCCACGGATGAGCTGCCGGCGAGCGAGGCAGCGCCACGAGCGGCCGTGACTCTGCTCGACCTGGCCTCGCCAGATTCGGCGCCGGCAACCGTCCCGCCGACGAGCCCGTTAGTGAAGCTTTTCGATCTGGGCAACGGCGTGTTCTCCATTGACATCGCGTCTGCGCCCGATGCGGCGCCGGCAACGGTCATCGAGTCGCTGCTGAACGCTGTGCGCGCCGCGCGGCGGGAAGCCTCTCTGAAGGTGTTACTGATCAAAGGCAAAAACGGCTTCTGGCCTGGCGACAGAGCAGCCTGCAATCGAGCGATTGACCGCCGCCTGTTCAGCGAGGTCGCATCGTTCCCGTTCCCTGTGATTGCAGTCATGCAAGGTGATGCCTGCGGCAGTGGCTTCTTGCTCGCCAGCGTCTGCGACCTGATGGTCGGCAGCAAGGAAGGTCGCTACGAATTCACGAGCCCACGGCTGGGACTCTTCCCGACCAAGAGTGAAGAGCGCTTCTTCGTCGAGCGCTTCGGCGCAGTGCAGACGGATGAGCTGTTATATCGAACCGGCCCCTGGACCGGCGAACAACTGCTGAAGAAGGGATGGACTTGCTGGATCGTGCCTGCTGCAAAGGTCGACATCAAGGCAATGGAGCTTGCCGCGGATCTTGCGCAGAAGTCCCACACGTCGCTGCGCTTGCTGAAGGAGCACCTGGCGCGCGAGCTCGTGCCGCTCGTCGATGCGCTCACGGTCGCAACTCCGACGGAAGCGCCAGGTGGACTCGATGCTCGAACTCGCACCAAGATCGTTTCGCCGGTCGCGCACCTTTCGCTCGAGGCCTCGACCGAGAACGTCGCTGTCGTCCAGATCGGATCGAGCGATGTCGGTATCAAACCGCTGATTGCCGACCTGGCAGCGTTGTTCGAGCAGATCGGGCAATTCTCCGGCTACCGCGCCATCGTGTTGACGAGCGCTCAGTCAGGCTTCCTGCCTTCGAGTGAAACAGTTGACGCGGGCGCGACATTAGAACTGCGCCGATTGGTACAGGGTTGCAAGGTGCCTGTGATCACGGCCTTCCGGGGCGACGCCGAGGGCGCCGCCTGGTTGCTGGGATTGTGGAGCGATGCCTGTGTGTATCAAACACAGGGACGCTACCGCGCAAACGCTCCTTGGGAACATCTGGTCAATGGCCAGGCCTCGCCGTCGTCAGCTTCGATCAACGAAGCGTTTCAACCAGTTGCAAGTTCGTCGAAGTCGGGGAAGTCGATAGATCAAAGCTTCCGTAGGGCAGATCCAGCGCTGGCTCGCGAAATCGCGTCTCTGTCCGTGAGCCGACTTGGGCCAGCGCTGGGTCAGGAAGCTTGCCTGACGGGCCGCAGTTACAAAGGCGCCGATCTGCGTGCCCGAGCGGGTGCGCTGACGGTGGTCGACGCGGCGGACGTGATTCCGCAGGCGTTGCGTTTGGCCGAGTTCTGGGCGGAGTGGCCACGCGAGACTATCGAAGCCTGGAAGCAGTCGCGCGTGACCGCGGCGGAGCACGCTCCGGAAATTCTGCCGGTAGAGGAGGAGGCGACGCCAACCTCTGCACCGAAGGTCCCTCGATCCGATGCAGTGACGGTGGCCAACGATGCCGATGGCGTCGCTGTGATCACCATGCACGATCGGCAGACGAAGAATCTGTTCTCCGAATCGTTGCTGAGCGCCGTGAAGCAGGCCTTTGCATACGTCGAGCACACGCCGGCTTGCAAAGTGGTCGTGCTCACCGGCTATGACACGTACTTCGCGGCGGGCGGCACCAAGGGAACATTGCTGTCGATCCAGCAGGGTAAGGCGCAGTTCACCGACGAGCGCATTTACGAGATCGCCTTGAACTGCTCTCTGCCCGTGATCGCCGCCATGCAGGGGCACGCCATCGGCGCCGGCTGGTCGCTCGGCATGTTTGCCGACCTGGTCGTGCTCGGCGAAGAGAGTCGTTTTCACAGCCCTTACATGGGTTATGGCTTCACCCCGGGTGCGGGCGCAACGCTGGTGTTCCCTCGAAAGATCGGCCACGACCTGGCACGCGAAACGTTGCTCACGGCACGCGAGATCGCCGGTCATGAGCTGCGAGATCGTGGACTGCAGGTGGCGGTCATGCCGCGGCGGGAGGTCTTGTCGGCGGCCATCGAGCTGGCCCGAAACATTGCCAAGCATTCCAGAAGCCAATTGAAGGCCCTGAAACGTCAGTGGACGCATTCCCTCCGCCAGGCGCGCGAGGAGGTCTATCGACGCGAAGTACAGATGCACGAGCAGACGTTCGTGGGCAAGGACGATACCCTGGCGCAGATCGAGACCAAGTTCTCGAACGCACCGGTCGTGGCAAGTCCCCGCGTGGAGGCCGCTCAATCGACAGCAAACGAAGGCCCGAACCTTCGCGACGTGATCGCAACGCTCCGGGGCCTGCTCGCGCATGAGTTGCACATGCAGGCCGACGGCATCGACGAAGGCGTGCAGTTCACCGATCTCGGGCTGGATTCGATCACGGGCGTGACCTGGATCCGCAAGATCAACGACCGCTATGGCACGAGCATCGAAGCGACCAAGGTCTACAGCTATCCGACGCTGGCAGAACTCAGTCGGTTCGTGATGCAGGAAGCTGGCAAGACGGCGCCGTTTTCTGCGTCGGTGCAACCACGCGCGGCGCCAGCCGAGCCCGCACGACCCAAGGTGGCGCCACCGAAAACTGCACGTCGCGAGCTGGTGTCGCGATTGAATCGCGAGCCGGTGCGTCTACGTTCGAGTGTCAGTCCACGAAACGCGGCTACGGTTCAGCGCATCGCCGTGATTGGCATGGCGGGGCAGTTCCCCAAGGCGAACGATCTCGACCAGTTCTGGGAAAACATTGCCGCAGGCCGCGATTGCATCAGTGAAGTGGCCAACAAACGCTGGCGCCTGGACGATTACTATCAGCCGGGCGAAGCGGCGGCAGGGAAGACGTACAGCAAGTGGCTTGGTGCGCTGGAAGACTACGACGCGTTCGACCCGCTGTTCTTCAACATCTCGCCCACCGAGGCGGAGTGCATGGATCCGCAGCAGCGCGTATTCCTGCAAGCGTGCTGGCACGGCATCGAGAACGCGGGTTATGACTCCCAATCCCTATCCGGCAGTCGCTGCGGCGTCTTCGTCGGCTGCGCGGCTGGCGACTACCACCAGCTGCCTCGCAGGAATCCGCTGGGTGCGCAAGATTTCACTGGCGCGGCGACCTCGATCTTGGCGGCTCGCATCGCATACTTCTTGAATCTGCGCGGCCCCTGTCTTTCCATCGACACGGCGTGCTCATCGTCACTGGTTGCGATTGCGGAAGCGTGCGACAGCCTGAGCTCCGGCACGAGCGATCTGGCATTGGCCGGCGGCGTCTATGTGATGTCCGGTCCGTCGATGCACATCATGACATCGCAGGCCGGCATGCTCTCGAGCGACGGCCGATGTTTCACCTTCGATCAGCGCGCCAATGGCTTCGTAATCGGCGAAGGCGTCGGCGTCGTGGTGTTGAAGCGTCTGGCCGATGCCGAGCGCGACGGCGACCGGATCCTCGGCGTGATCGAAGGCTGGGGCGTGAATCAGGACGGCAAGACCAACGGCATCACTGCCCCGAACGAGGACAGCCAGGCGCGTCTGCTGCAATCCATCTACGAGCGATTCGAGATCGATCCGGCAGGCATACAGCTCATCGAGGCGCACGGCACCGGCACGAAACTCGGCGATCCGATCGAGGTCGCGGGCTTGAAGGCAGCCTTCAAGCCATTCACGGATCGACAGGACTACTGCGCGCTCGGTTCGGTGAAGAGCAACATTGGCCATTGCTTGACCGCTGCCGGCGTGGCGGGTGTCGCGAAGCTGTTGCTGGCCATGAGGCATCGCCAGCTGCCGCCTGCTGCGAACTTCTCGCAATGTAACGAGCACATCGACCTCTCCGGCACGCCTTTCTATGTCAACGGCAGCCTGGCTGATTGGAATGTTGCGGATCAGGGGCTCCGGCGCGCGGCGGTGAGCTCGTTCGGATTCAGCGGCACCAATGCTCACATTGTGATTGCGGAGCATGCGGGGTCTGCGCAGTTGGAGTTCGACGCGCCGGTCTGGCCACAGGGCGAGAAGTTCATCGTGCCGCTGTCGGCAAGGAATGAAACCCAGCTGCGACAGAAGGCCGAGGACTTGCTGAAGTCTCTGCGCAAGCGAGGCGCAACGCTGCGGTTGGTCGATGTGGCCTACACGCTGCAAGTGGCTCGCGATTCTATGTCGGATCGCGTGGTCTTCCTGGCCGGGTCACTCGACGAACTGATCGCCAGGCTCGAAGCGTATGTAGCGAGCGAAGCCGAGATCGCCGGCGCGTTCCGGGGGCTGGCGAAGCAAAACAAAGACGAGATGAAGCTGTTCACGCAGGACGACGATGTCCGCACGACCATGGTTGGCAAGTGGTTGCGTGAGCGCAAGCTCGCCAAGCTGGCGCAGTGGTGGTCGAAGGGCCTGACGCTGGATTGGAAGCAACTGTACGGTGAGGCGAAGCCGCGGCGCATCGAGTTGCCGGGCTATCCCTTCGCCAAAGATCGCTTCTGGATCGACGGCACCGGGGCGATGGACTCGCCGGTCGATCACGATCGAATCCATCCGCTGGTGCACGGGAATGCGTCGTTGCTCAGTCAGCAACGATATCAATCGAGCTTCGCTGGCAACGAATTCTTCCTCGACGACACGAAGGCGTTTCCCGCCCTGTCATTGGTGGAGATGGCGCGTGCGGCAATCGTGCACGCCACGTCCGATCACGGTGTGCCGGCGGCGCTCTCGATTACCGGGATGGAGTGGGATCAGCCACTGTTCGTGACTGAACCGACCGAAGTCACCATCAATCTCGAGGCCGACGACGACGTGATCGAATTCGAGATCCAGACTGAAGAGGTTCATGCGCGCGGCCGCGCGGAACTGGTTGCGAATGTTCAAGTAGAGCAGCTCGACCTGGCAGGCACGATGGGGCGGATGACGCGGGATGAGCTGCAACCCACTTGCGTGGATGCCTCGCTCCAGGGCTTGAAGGAAGTCTTCCGTGGCGACGGCTGTCTATTGGCGCGAATCGAAATCGGGCAGGAACGTGGCGTTCAAGAATACGCGCTGCACCCATGTTTGCTGGAAGGCGCATGGCAGGCCTGCACGATGTTCCTAGGCGCTGACGCGGGCTCTCGGCTGCCTGCTTCCATTGATTCGGTCACCATCGCTTCGACCGCTGCGGAACGGATGTATGCGTTGATTCGATACGCATCGACTGACGATCAGGCATTGGATGTCGATCTCTACGACGAGGCGGGCAATGCCTGCGTGCTGATGAGAGGCGTGCGTTGGACGGCGCCGGGTAGTACCGCTGCCGCTCCATCGAACCCATCGAAGTGGGATGGCATCAGCTACCTGCATCGCTGGGAAGAGTGCCGGGACTCGCTGCCGAACTCCACCCTTGCACACCAGACCGTCCTCATCGTTTGCCGCGATGGTTCGTACGGATTTGAAGAGGTCATTCGCCAGCGCAATCAGCAGGCGAACGTGGTGCTGATTCGGCTGACGGAAACGACGGCGCAGTTATCCCAGAACGAGTGGCGCTGCGGAGAGCGCGACCCGCGAGGATTCGAGACCGCGTTGCAGGGTGTTCGGCAGATCGATGCACTGTACTTCCTGGCTGCCAGCGAGCGGGCCGAGCATTCCTCGGTCGAGCAGGATGCGGAAGGCCAGCTGTTGCGACTGGTGAAGTTCCTGAAACAAAGCCAGAAGGTCGGTGACATGGTCGACACCTACATTCTCACGGTCGACAACCACTCGCTGACCGGCGAAGCCAATGCGCGGGCCGGAGCGGGCGCATCGGGCCTGGGTTATTCCCTGGCGCAGGGCAACTATCAGTTCCGGGTCCGAAACCTCGATTTGTCGGCCGAGGATCTGCGTGACCCGGGCCGCGCAGAGCAACTGCTCACTCTGATCAGTCGTGAGCCGTCCTCGGATCGCGGCGAGGTATTCAAGCTCCATGCAGGCAAGCGCTATCGCGGGTCGTTCTTCAAGTTGAATTGGGGATCACCCACGCCCACGGCGATCAAACAGAACGGCGTTTACCTCATCGTCGGCGGCACGGGCATCGTCGGTCGCATCATCACGCGCAATCTCATCCACAAATATGCGGCCACCGTGGTCTGGCTGGGCCGAAGCGATCGCGATTCGCCGAAAGTGCGCTCGGCGCTGCAATCGTTCGCGGAGTTCGGCAACAAGCTCAGCTACCTGCAGGCGGACGTGCTGAGCCTGGATTCGATGCGGCAGGCCGTTGCCACGATCAAGAATCGTCATTCCGCACTGAACGGCGCCATCTTCTCGGGGATGGTGTTCGGCATCGACAACTCCATCGATCAGATCTCGGAGGCGGAGTTCGAGTCCGTCGTGGGCATCAAGACCCAAGGCAGCAGGGTGTTCCACGCTGCGCTGAGCGACGAATCGCTGGATTTCATGGTTTATTTCTCTTCCGGACAGGCGTACTCCTTCTCGGGCGCAATGACGGTCGCGGCATACGCCGCAGGCATCAGCGCGGCCGACAGCTTCACGCGATCCATTCAGAGCACGACGAGAGTTCCGGTTGGCACGATCAACTGGGGCGCGTGGCGAGCCTTCGTCAAAGAACGCATGGAAGTTCATCATGACGTGCGCGCGAAGAACGTGGGCTCGCTCAGCGACGAAGAGGGCTTCGCGTGTTTCGAGCGGTTCGTGGGCGAGCTTCAGCAGGGCAGAGTTCACCAGGTCCTGTGCATGCGGGTCTCGGCAGAGGTGCAGCCGCTGATCAACTGCAACTCGGAGGAGATCGTGACGTTGGCGGCGGACGCGCCTTTCGCGCCACCCGTGTCGGATCTGCAGATCGAGCTTCCGGGCGAGCGCATCGCGACCTTGATACGCGCTCAGCAGCGCAGCGACCTGGACGATTGGTTCAGTCAGCTGCTGTTCTATCAACTGAATCGGCTGGTGGAGGCATCGGATCACAGTCTGCCGGCGCGAGTGCCGACGACCGTCGCGGAGCTGCACGAGCGCTGTCGGATCCTCGACAAGTACATTCCCTGGGTCAATGAAAGCCTGCGCATGCTGGCGAAGCGGCAGCTCATCGAGCTGCGCGACGATGTCATCGTCCGTTGGGATGCCAAGGAGGCGAAGGCGAAGTGGCACGAATGGCAGTTGCGACGGCAGGCGTATGTCGATGACGCGTACTCGAAGGCGCTCACGGCGCTGGTCACCGACTGCCTGGTCAGTCTCCCGGACATATTGAATGGAAACGTGTCTGCAACGGATGTCATCTTCCCGAATTCGTCGCCCGAGAAGGTAGCCGCGCTTTACAAGGAAAACGCCGTCGCCGATACGTACAACGAGGTCGTGGGTGACGCTGTGCTGGCTTGTTTGCAGCAGCGCCTGCAAGCGGACCCGAGCACGCGCCTGCGAATTCTCGAGATCGGTGCGGGCACCGGTGGAACCTCGGCGATGGTCTTCGCCAAGCTGAAGCCGTTCCAGCACGCCGTCGACGAATACTGCTACACGGACCTGTCCAAGGCGTTCTTCCTGCACGCGGAGGAAAACTATCTTCCGGGCAATCCCTATATCGTCTGCCGCCGGCTGGATATCGAACAGCCGATCGAGCCCCAGGGTATCGAGGCCGGCACGTACGACGTGGTGATCGCCACCAACGTCCTGCACGCCACGCGAGACATTCGACAGACGTTGCGTAATGCGAAGGCGGCACTACGCAGCAATGGCTTCCTGCTGCTCAATGAGATCAGCGACAAGTCGCTGTCGCCGCACCTCACCGTTGCGCTGCTCGACGGCTGGTGGCTGTTCCAGGATCCGGAGCTGCGTATCCCTGGTTGTCCGGGGTTGTATCCACAGAGCTGGAAACGTGTGCTGGAGGAAGAGGGCTTCTGCTCGGTGCAGTTCCCAGCGGAGCAAGCGCATGTCCTTGGCAATCAGGTCATCGTCGCTCGCAGTAATGGAGTCATCCGGCAGAAGGCGGTTAGTGTCGCAGCTCCGGTTGTTACCAAAGCACCGATGCCTGTCGAACGCCGCGAAAGCACTCCGGTGCCGGTGCGTACAGTGGCAATGGAGCGGGCGCCAGCGGTTTCTAGCAGCGCGCATGTGAGAGAGACCATCCTTGGCTGCTTGTCGAAGACGCTGAAGGTTCCCGCTTCGAGCATCGGCGCCGAGATCGCGTTCTCCGACTACGGCATCGATTCCATCCTCGGCGTCAACTTCGTCAAGCAGCTGAACGACACCCTGCGGATCTCGTTGAACACGGCGATCATCTTCGAGTATCCGTCGCTGGAGCGGCTGAGCAAGCACGTTCTGGCGGCGTATGGAGATCAAATCGAATCGCAGTTGAGCGCGCCCCCAAGCGTGCCAGCTGCGACACCCAGGCCAGCTCCCGTGCCGACGCAAGCACCTGCCGTTACTACGAAGCGGCATTCGAAGCGCAGCGAGAGCCGAGCACCTGCAGCTGGCGCAGACATCGCCGTCGTAGGCATGTCGGGTCGCTTCCCAAAGGCGGAGAACGTGCGGGAGTTCTGGAACAATCTCGTGTCCGGCGTCGATGGCGTCGATGAACTGTCGGCCCGGTATCTGGACCAGGTGAACTACAGCCCGAAGAAACAGAAGGGCAAAACGCGCTGCAAATGGGGCGGCGTGCTCGCAGAGCGGGATTGTTTCGATCCGTTGTTCTTCAACATTTCGCCGAACGAAGCGGAGTCCATGAATCCGCACCAGCGGCTGGTGATGCAGGAGAGCTGGAACGCCATCGAGGATGCCGGCTACAACCCGCGAGCACTGGCGGGCACGCAAACCGGCGTATTCGTCGGCTCGGAGCCCACCGGATATCAGGGCCATACGTTCACGGGCCTGTCGGAGGCGATCATCGCCTCGCGCCTGTCCTACGTGCTGAACTTCAATGGCCCGGCGTTCGTCGTCAACACCGGTTGTTCCTCTTCGGGTGTCGCAATCCACCTGGGCTGCGAGAGCTTGAGAAATCGGGAGACGGATGTTGTGCTCGCGGGCGGTGTGCACGCGTGCATGAACCAGGCGACGCAGATCCGTCTGGATGAAATCGAGATGTTGTCGCCCAGCGGGCGTTGTTTCACCTTCGACGCGGCCGGCGACGGCACCATCATCTCCGAAGGCGTGGCCATGGTGATGTTGAAGCGCCTGGACGACGCCATTGCCGCCGGCGATCACATCTACGGCGTCATCAAAGGCTCCGGCATCAATCAGGACGGCGCCAGCAACGGCATTACCGCTCCGAACGGCGCCGCGCAGGAGCAACTGATCCGCAGCGTCTATGACAAGTTCCAGATCGATCCGGAACGCATCAGCTATGTCGAAGCGCATGGCACGGGCACCAGGCTCGGCGATCCGGTCGAGACGAATGCGCTGGTCCGGGCGTTCAAACACTACACCGGCAAGCAAAACTATTGCGCGGTCGGCAGTGCGAAATCTCACGTCGGGCACACTGCTGCGGCGGCCGGCGTCACGGGCTTGATCAAGGTGCTGCTGTCCATGCAACACCGGCAACTGCCCAAGCTGCTCAACTTCAAGACGCTCAATCCGCTCATCGAGTTCGAGCGCTCGCCGTTCTACGTCGTCACCGAGCGCTCGGCCTGGCAGCCCGCGGGCCAGGTTCGGATGGCGGCCATCAACTCCTTCGGCCACAGCGGCACGAACGTTCACATGGTGGTGCAGGAGTACTCACCGGCGACGCGCCTGGAGGGCAAACGTGCAAACCGCTCCGTCATCGTGCCGTTGTCGGCAAAGACGCAGGAACAGCTGCAACAGAAGGGGCGCGACCTGCTCGAGTTCATCGAATCCGCCGACCCAGCGATCGAGCTGGCGTCCCTGGCCTGGACTCTGCAAACAGGGCGCGAGGCTATGGTGGAGCGCGTTGGGTTTGTCGTCCGCTCGCTCGATCAACTGAAGGACAAGCTTCGCGCCTGGCTTGCGGGTGAGATTGATGTTCGAGGCACGGACAAGCTCGACCAGCAGCTCGCATCGTGGCTGCAAGGTGAAGCGCAGGACTGGGCGCTGCTCTGGGGCGACGCCAGGCCGCCGCGGATGAGCTTGCCCGGCTATCCGTTCGCCAGGGAAAGGTACTGGACGGGCCTTTCGGGCCTGGCCACGACTTCCACAAACCTTCCGTCGCAAAACATCGAGGACATCATCGATCGCATCGATGACGACTCGATCGACGCCCACGCCGGCGTGCAGCTGCTGAAGCTGATGGTCTGAAGCCAGATCGACTGATCTTCCTCCTCCTGACGCGCCGGGGATCGGCGGCGTCGCGCCCGATATCGCACGAAGAGTCAGCCCAATGATCGATTTCATCGAATACGTGGTCGGCGAGTTGAAGAGCAAGCGCCTGTCGAAGGGGCATGCTTTGTCGCTGATCAATCAGTTCTCCGGCCGCGCCAGCGCGGCCGGCACAGCGGCGCTTCATCCGCTGCTGCACAGGAACACCTCCGATCTTGCCCAGCAGAGCTATGCGAGCAGTTTCAGCGGCTCGGAATTCTTCCTGCGCGATCACCGGGTGCACGGAAACAAGGTGCTGCCCGCGGTGGCTTACCTGGAAATGATTCGGGCGGCGATCGCGGATGCCGTCCCTGATCGAGCGGAGCAGACGCTCGAGCTGCGCAATGTCATCTGGGCCCAGCCCGTTGTCGTGCACGACAGGAAGGACGTGTCTCTGGCGTTGTCTGTCGATGCGGGCGGCAGCCAGGAACAAGTCGATTTTGAAATCTATAGCGACGCGGAGTCGGATGAAGTCATTCATTGCCAGGGCCAGGCGCTGCTGATCGATGGCGCGCGGCCGCCTCGATGTGACATCGAAGCGCTTCGAGCGCAAATGACTCGGGGCCACGTGGAGGCGACGAGCATCTATTCCGCAATTGCCGGAATCGGCATCGACCTCGGCCCCGCGCAGCAAGGCATTCGGGCGATCCATCAGGGTGAGCGGCAGCAGCTCGTGGAGATTTGCCTGCCCGAAACGGTGCAGGGCGCCCGCGACGAATATGTGCTGCACCCGAGCCTCATGGACAGCGTGCTCCAGGCCGCTTCGGGACTGTTCGTCGATCTGACTCGGGCAGCCGGACAACCGCCGGTGCCGTTCGCACTGGAATCGTTGCGAGTGTTCTCCGGTTGTCAGCCGGAGATGTTCGCATGGGCTCGCTTTGCGCCGGGAAGCAGGCCTGGCGACAGCGTGGCCAAGCTGGACATCGATCTGTGCGACAGCGAAGGGAATGTCTGCGTCAGCATGCGTGGCTTCTCGTCCCGGATGTTGAGCGCGGACGTCGAAACGGCTTGCGTGCTCGCCGTGCCGGAGTGGCAAGCAGCGAGTGCGGCGGTGGTCGACTACCGGCCCGTTCAGACGCACGTCATTCTCTGCGACATTCCGGGCGTGGCGGCGACGCAGTTGGAAGCCGAACTCGGCAAGGCGGAGGACCGGTTTTCTTGTCGCGAGTGGAAGAGCGCTCGGCAATCGATGGCCAGTCGCTACACCGAAGCAGCGCTTGCGTGTTTCGATACGTTGCGCTCGCTGTTGCAAGGTTTGAAAGAGCGTGCGCATGTGCAGGTCGTTATCGCACACTCGGATCTCATCTTTGCCGGCCTGTCCGGCTTGCTGAAGACAGCGACGCAAGAGAATCCGAACCTGCTCGGGCAGCTCGTCGTGACGACACCTGCGGTTTCTGCAGTCGAACTTGCGAGGCAGTTGCGGGAGGCGCGCTCGTTGCCGCACCAGGCGGCCATTAAGTTCGCAGATGGCAAGCCCGAGGTGTTGCGTTGGCGCGCTGTTGAGCCCTCGAATGCGCAAGAGCCCTCGGTCACTTTCAAGGATCGAGGCGTCTATGTCATCACCGGAGGGCTCGGTGGCCTGGGGTTGATATTCGCGCGCGAGATCCTGGCGCAGACGACGGACGCCAAGGTCATCCTGACGGGACGATCTGCAGCCAGCGACGCGACCCAGGAAACATTGCGTCAGCTATCCAATCGGGCGTTCTATCGCCAGCTGGACCTCAGCGATCTGCAGCAAGTCAAAGGCCTGTTCGGCTCGATCCTGCAGGAGTTCGGCCGCGTCGATGGAATCATTCACAGTGCGGGAATGATCGCTGACGCATTCATTCTGAAGAAAACACCGGATGCCTTCGCGCGCGTGCTGGAGCCGAAGGTGACGGGCACTGTCAATCTGGACGCCGCCACTCAGGACATCAGCCTGGACTTCCTGGTGCTGTTCTCGGGCGGAGCTGCGGTTCACGGCAATCCAGGGCAGGCGGATTACGCCGCGGCCAACGGCTTCATGGATCAGTTCGCCGCTCATCGAAATCGGCTGGTCGCCGCGCAGGCGCGGCATGGCCGGACCCTCTCGATCAACTGGCCGCTGTGGCAGGACGGGGGAATGACCATCGATCCTGAGCACCTGCAGGCCTTGCAGCGCTCGACGGGCATGCATCCGATGCAGACGCAGACCGGACTGCGGGCTTTTCATGAGTGCCTGAGGTTACAGCGCAGCCAGGTGCTGGTCGTCGAGGGCGACGCGGAGCGCATCCATCGTGCATTCCTCGCCGAGCCGCAGATCTCCGCCGAAGTCGCCGAGCGCAACGCGGCGGCTGCGCCGGTGGATTCGAGCAACCTCATCGACAAGACGCAGAGCTTCCTGCGCAAGCAGTTCTCGGTGGTGCTGAAGCTGCCGGCGCAGAAGATCGACCCCGCCGCGCCGCTGGATCAGTACGGCATCGATTCCATCGTGGCGATGAGCTTGACCAATCAGCTCGAGCTCACGTTCGGCTCATTGCCCAAGACTTTGTTCTTCGAATATCGCAGCGTGCGTGACCTGGCGCGACACCTCATCGAGTGTCATGCAGACAAGTTGGCGAAGCTGTTCGCGGCTGAGAGCACGGACGGTAAAGTCGAGCAGCGTGCAACCAACGTTCAGCCGACCGCGGTTACCTCCGCAGTTGCGCAGCCGAGGAGGCAGAAGTCGAGGAAGGCACGGCGGTTCCGTCACCAAGAGCAACGGGCGAACCAAGCTGCAAGCCTCTCAGTGGCGAACGGACCGATTGCCATCGTGGGTTTGAGCGGACGTTATCCGGAGTCCATCGACGTCGAGGCGTATTGGCGCAACCTGCGCGATGGCAAGGACTGCATCACCGAAGTCCCGGAGCAGCGCTGGAGCTGGCGCGAGCATTACACCGAGGATCGCACCAAGCCCGGTTATCACTACAGCAAGTGGGGTGGATTCATCGCAGGTGTCGACGAGTTCGATCCTTTGTTCTTTGGCATCTCGCCGCGTGAGGCGCGGCTCATGGATCCGCAGGAACGTTTGTTCCTTCAGCATGCGTGGATGGCCGTCGAAGATGCCGGTTATACACGTGCTTCTCTGCAGGTACCGCGCACACACGGGCTGCCCGGCCAGGTCGGTGTCTACGTCGGCGTGATGTATGGCGAATATAACTTGTCGGGCAGTCTCGCCGGCATCGCGAATCGGGTCTCGTCGGTGATGAATTTTCACGGCCCCAGCATGTCGCTGGACACGATGTGCTCATCCTCGCTGACTGCCATTCACCTCGCTTGCCAGGATCTGAAGCAGGGGCGCACGGACGTGGCGATTGCGGGCGGTGTGAACGTCAGCATTCATCCGAGCAAATACCTGATGCTGAGCGCCGGGCAATTCATCTCCAGCGATGGCCATTGCCAGAGTTTCGGCGAGGGTGGCGATGGTTACATTCCCGGCGAGGGTGTGGGCGCGGTGGTGCTCAAGCGCCTGGCCGATGCCGAGCGAGATGGCGATCGCATCTACGGCATCATCCGCGGCAGCGCCCTGAATCATGGCGGCAAGACCAATGGCTACACCGTGCCGAATCCGCAAGCTCAGGCGAGCGTGATTCGCCAGGCATTGACGGACTCCAACACCGATCCTCGCCATGTCTCGTACATCGAGGCGCACGGCACCGGCACGAAGCTTGGCGACCCCATCGAGATTGCGGCGTTGAGTAAGGCGTTTGACGAGCTCGGCCGAGAGAGGGCGCAAAACGAATCGCGCAGCGCCTGCGCGGTCGGATCAGCGAAGTCGAATATCGGCCATTGTGAGTCTGCCGCTGGTATTGCCGGCCTCACGAAAGTCCTGCTGCAAATGCAGTATCGGCAGCTCGTTCCTTCGTTGCATTCGGCTCGCCTGAATCCGCACATTGATTTCGAGCGCACCCCGTTCGTGGTCAATCAAGCGCTGCGAGCGTGGGAACAGCCGGTCTGCGAGGGAACGCCGCTGCCGCGGATCGCGGGCATTTCTTCCTTTGGTGCCGGTGGTTCGAACGCCCACGTCGTGGTCGAGGAGTACGTGCCGTCCGCCCGAACCGAGTCGGTGCGTGGGCCGGTGATCATTCCGCTCTCTGCGAGAACGGCGGATCAGCTGAAGCAGCGTGCCCGCGACTTGCTCGATTTCATTCGTGCACGCGAGCCGGAAGGGTCGATTGATCTGGCTGGCATGGCGTACACGCTGCAGGCAGGCCGAGAGGCGATGGACATCCGCCTCGGCTTCATCGTCGATACAGTCGCGCAACTCGCCGAGAAGTTGGAAGCGTATCTGTCGAGCACGGATATCGTCGGTGCAGACATTGAGGGAATGTGCGAAGCGCGGATCAGGGATCACAAGGAAACGCTGTCCGGCTTCAGTGAGGATCCGGACTTCCAGGACACGATCGACAGGTGGCTGGCGCGCAAGAACCTGCCCAAGTTGCTGGACGTGTGGGCAAAGGGGTTGGACTTGAACTGGTCCAAGCTCTACGACACGCCGCCGCGTCGAGTGAGCTTGCCGACGTATCCATTCGCGAAGGAGAAGTATTGGATCGAGACGGTCGGGCAGGTTGTGAAGAGCGCGCTGCAGTCGGCAGCGACGGCGGCTGCGACCAAGCCGAAGTCGATTCAGTTGGACAGCGCACCGGCCGGCGGCGCCGTGGGGACAGCGAGCAAACCGAAGGCGGTGGCGTTGATCGGATTGCAGGAACTCGATGCGGATCAAGCGACCGCGCGGATCGCGATGCTCGAGCAGGTCCAACAGACGGACCCGCTGGAGCAGGCCGAGCAGGCTCAGCAAATCGCTCAAACCCCGCGGCACGAGCAGACCGCTGTGGTCGAACAGGCCGAGCAGATCGAGGTCATCGAAGAGTTCGAGCTCGTCGAAGCCATCGAGTCGCAGGTCGACTCCGTCGCTGTGGACACGCCGATAGCGCTGCCATCGCTGAGCGACTTGCAGCGGAGACTGAGCGCCACCCTGGCCGAAGCGCTGTACATGGACGTGGCCGATGTCGACAGCGAGAAGTCGTTTGTCGATCTGGGCCTGGACTCCATCGTTGGCGTCGAGTGGGTGAAGGTCATCAACAAACACTATGGCCTGTCGCTCGCCGCCACTCGTGTGTACGACTATCCGAACATCAAGGAGCTGGCGTCTTTTGTCGCAAAGGAATTGGCTCAGCAGGCGGCGGTTGCCAGACCGGTGTCCAGGCCGATCGCGAAACCTGTCGCGGTCGAGAAGCCAGCATCCGTGCCGGCAGCCAGCATTGCCGTGAAGCGAACGACATCGGTCGCAAAGTCTGTTGCGACAGTCAGCCGTGAGCAACTCGTCGATCGGACACCCGAGCCTGTGGTCGATTCTTCGCAGCAGACGGTCATGCCGCCGTCCGGAAAGATCGCCGTTGTCGGCATGTCTGGCAGATATCCGCAGGCGGACAATCTGGGGCAGTACTGGGACAACCTGGCTCGAGGAAGAAATTCCATCGTCGAAATTCCCAACTCGCGCTGGCGCGTGAATGACTATTTCGACGCCGATCCGACCAAGCCAGGCAAGGTGTATTGCAAGTGGCTCGGCCTGCTCGAGGACGTGGACTGCTTCGATCCGCTGTTCTTCCAGATCTCGCCCGCCGAGGCGCAGGCCATGGATCCACAGCATCGGCTGTTCATGCAGGAAGCCTATCGGGCATTCGAAGACGCGGGCTACTCGAACACGGCGCTCAGCAATGTGAAGTGCGGTGTCTATCTCGGGATCATGAGCAACGAGTACTCGTTGCTGCTCGCCAAGGACAGCTCCATCAACGCCGCCGCTACTGGAACGAGCTACGCCATTGGCGCCGCGCGCATCGCCTATCACCTGAATCTGAAGGGACCAGCGATCCCGATCGACACCGCGTGCTCGTCGTCGCTCGTGTCCATCCATCTGGCTTGCCAGGCGTTGATGAATCGCGAGATCGACATGGCGCTGGCCGGCGGCGTCACGCTGTATCTGACGCCTGACTCCTACCTGGCGATGTGCCAGTTGGGCATGTTGTCGAAGGATGGCCAGTGCAAGACATTCGACGACTCCGCCGACGGCTTCGTGCCGGGCGAGGGCGTTGGGGCCGTCGTTCTGAAGCGCCTGGAAGATGCCGAAGCGGATGGCGATTTCATTCACGGCGTCATCCTCGGCTCGGCGATCAATCAGGACGGCAAGACCAACGGCATTACCGCACCCAGCGTCAGCAGCCAGATCGAGCTGGAGCGCGATCTATACGCCAGGTATCGGATCGATCCGGAGACGATCAGCTACGTCGAGACGCACGGCACCGGCACGAAGCTGGGCGATCCCATCGAGCTGGAAGCGCTGGCGACCGTATTCGGCGAAAAGACCGCGAAGCAGAATTTCTGCGCGCTCGGCTCGGTCAAAACAAACATCGGACACACTTCCGGCGCGGCAGGAGTTGCGGGCGTGCAGAAGGTGCTGTTGTCGATGCGGCATCGTTCGCTGGCGCCCAGCCTGAACCTGACGACTGAGAACACGCTGTTCGATTTCAAAAGCTCACCGTTCTATGTCTGCCGAGAGCAGCAGGCGTGGAATGCACCGCCGGGCTCGCTGTTGCGCGCCGGTGTCAGCTCGTTCGGGTTCAGCGGCACCAATGCGCATCTGGTCTTGGAAGAATATGTGCCGTCGGTGAAGAACATTCAGCAGCGGCCAGCTGCCGGAGATGTTGCTGTCGTGCTGTCCGCGAGGACGCCGGCGCAACTGGAGCAGAAGGCGAAGGATCTGTTGGAGTTCCTGCTACGGGCGGAAGAGATCGATCTCGCTGCGGTGGCATATACGCTGCAAGTGGGCAGAGAAACATTCAAGGAGCGCTTGGGTGTGGTGGCGGGCTCGGTCGCGGAGTTGGTGGAGAAGCTCCGTGGCTTCACGTCGGGCGAGAGAAACGTAGAGCAGTTGTACCGCGGCCAAGCAGGCCGCGACAAAGATGCGCTTGCGCTCTTCAGTGCGGACTCTGATTTGCAGGCCACGATTGGCCGATGGTTGGAGCAGGGCAAGTTCAGCAGCCTGCTGGACCTTTGGGTCAAGGGATTGGACGTTGATTGGCGCAAGCGCTACGCCGGGCAGAAGGCTCCGCGTCGCATCGGCTTGCCGACGTATCCATTTGCCAAGGACCGCTATTGGCCGAACGTGACTGAGGCTGCACCGACGCGAGCGAGCACGTCCACGGTCGACACGATGGCGTCAAGCAATGCGGCGCTGGCCGCAGAGAAGCAACGACTGATCTACGCGCCACGCTGGAAAGTCGAAGCGTTGTCGCAGTCCGATCGAACTGCGCGACTGTCCGGCCCCACTTTGTTGCTGGACACCTCGGACGAGTTGTTTCTGGCGCTGAAGGGGCAACTTCCGGCCGACGCGAATCTTACGCTCGTCCGCCTGCAGCCAGGCTCTTCGTATGAAGAGACGGCGGCAAATCGGTTCACGCTCGATCCTGAGCGCAGCGCGCAGTTCTCGGAGCTGGTGGAGAACCTCAGCTCTCGCAACCAGCTCCCGGTGCAGGTGCTGAACAACTTTACCGCAGCGGATGCCGGCGGGTTCCATTCGATCTTCAATCTGTGCAAAGCGATGCTCGCAAACAAACAGCAGTCGCCGGTGAGAGTCGTATCGGTGCACGCGGGAGAGTCGGGCATACCGGCTGCACGGAATGCCGCGCTGGCTGGGTTCTTCAAGACGCTGGCGCTGGAGAATCCCAAATACCGCGGCAAGGTAGTGAACATTCGAACCGCCGCGAGCGATCCGTCGCAGATCGCGCGGCTGGTGCTCGATGAGCTGGAAGAACAGAACTGGTCGGTCACTTCCGTCAGCTATCAGCAAGCTCGCGATGAGTCGCATCGTTACATTCGGAGCGTCGAGGAGCTGGTTCCCCACACTTCGATGCGCGCACTCCCGACCGAGCTGCCGCTGAAGCAGCGGGGTGTCTACATCGTCGCCGGTGGGCTGGGTGGGCTCGGATACGTGTTCAGCGAGTACCTTGCCAAGCGCTTCGGCGCGCGGCTGGTCCTGCTCGGGCGGTCATCGCTCACAGCTGCGCAAGCGAACAAGCTGCGCCGTCTGCAAGCTCATCAGCCGGACATCGCGTATGTGCAGGCTGACGTTGCGAGGTTGGACGACGTTGCTCGCGCGGTGCAGGCGACGAAACTGCGCTTCGGCGCCGTCAATGGCGTCATTCACGCCGCCGGCGTGAACAAAGACGCGTTCATTCTCAAGAAGACACGCGAGGAGATGAATGCGGTGCTGAGCGCGAAGGTGCTCGGCACGGTAAACCTCGACTTGGCGACCCGCGCCGAGCCGCTGGATCTGTTCGTGACCTTCTCGTCGGTCGCAGCGACCTGGGGCAATGCGGGTCAGAGCGACTATGCGTACGGCAACAGCTTCATGGATGCGTTTGCCGAGCACCGAGAAGAGCTGCGAAGCCGCCTCGAACGCTCGGGTCGCACGCTGTCGATCGACTGGCCGTTCTGGATGGAAGGCGGCATGACCTTGTCGCAAGGGGACCTGGAGCGCACTCAGGCCCAAACCGGCCTCAGTCCGCTGCCGACCGAAGAGGGCCTGCAGCTGTGGGAGGATATCTTGCGCACCGATCTCCCGAGAGCTGTGGCGCTTTACGGCGATGCAGCCAGGATCGGTGCCCAGCTCACGAAAGCGAAAACGCGTGAAGAAGCAAATCCGGTCGGGCATGCGGCCAGCTCGGCCGATCTCCTGTCGCAAGCGCGAGAGTACTTGCAGCGACTCATTGGAGCCGAGATCAAGCTGTCCGCCGAGCAGGTCGATCCGCTGGAGCGCTTCGACGCGTTCGGCATCGATTCGGTCGTGGTGGGGCGGTTGAACGCTGCGCTCGCCCGCGATCTGGGCGAGTTGCCGAAAACGTTGTTCTACGAAAGAGAGAACGTCGAGGAGCTGGCCCAGTATCTGGCCAGCGAGGCTGCGGGTGCGCTGTCGAAATTCTCTGGCGCAAGCGTTGCGAGCGGCGCCCCGGCCGTGCTGCCCACGGTTCAGCTGGCGCCGCAGGAAACTCAACCTGCAGCGAGTAGGGACGAACAAATCGCCATCATCGGCGTGCACGGCTACTACCCCGGTTGCAACGATCTCGAGGATTACTGGCGACACCTGCGCGATGGCGCAGATCTGGTTGGCGCCGTGCCGCCCGATCGCTGGGATGCCGAAGCGCTCTACGACAGCGATCCGGCCAAGGCCGCTGCTGGAAAGATCTATTGCAAGTCCGGCGCGTTCCTTGCCGACGTCGATAAGTTCGATGCACCGTTCTTCAACATTCCGCCGGCCGAGGCCAGCGTCATCGACCCGCAGGAACGACTGTTCCTGAGCTCGGTGTGGGCGGCGCTGGAAGATGCTGGTTACACGCGGGACAGCTTGAAGAAGCGCTTCCCGAAAGCGAAGAGTGCGGACGTGGGCGTGTTCGTCGGCGTCACGACCAATTCGTATCAGCTGCTGGCGGCGGACGAGTGGGGCAAGGGCAACGTTGCATCTGCCAGCGCGCTGCCCTGGTCCATTGCGAACCGTGTTTCCTATTTCTTCGACTTCCAGGGGCCGAGCATGCCCATCGACACGGCGTGCTCGTCCTCGCTCGTGGCAATTCACCTCGCGTGCGAAAGCCTGCGCAATCGCGAGTGCCGGGTCGCCATCGCTGGCGGTGTGAATCTGTACCTGCACCCCACCAAGTATCATTCGCTGTGCGACCGACGCATGCTGGCGACCGAAGGCAAGTGCCGGAGCTATGGGGCAGGCGACGACGGCTTCGTTCCTGGCGAAGCGGTCGGCACGCTCGTGCTCAAGCCCCTGAGTGAGGCGCTCAGAGACGGCGATCACGTTTACGCGGTGATCGCGGGCAGCGCTTACGATCACAGCGGCCGCTCCAATGGCTATTCCGCGCCGAACCCGAACGCCCAGGCCAGTGTGATCGGCCGTGCGCTGGAGAAGGCTCGCATCCATCCAGAGTCGATCAGTTACATCGAGGGACATGGGACCGGGACGCAGCTGGGCGACAGCCTGGAAATCGCCGCCGTGGCGCAAGCCTTTCGCAAGCACACGGACCAGCGTCAGTTCTGTCCGGTGGGTTCGGTGAAGGCCAATCTGGGTCACGCCGAGTCGGCCGCGGGCATTGCCGGCGTCACGAAGGTCCTGCTGCAGATGAAGCATCGGCAGCTCGCTCCCAGCCTTCATTCGGACGAGATCAATCCCAATATCGACTTCGAGGCATCGCCCTGTTACTTGCAGCACGGGTTGTCGCCGTGGCTGTCTTCGAACGATCGACCGCGCCGGGCACTCATCAACTCGTTCGGTGCGGGTGGCGTAAACGCCTGCGTGGTGCTCGAGGAGCATCGAGCGCCGATCGCCACAGATGGTGTACGAGCGACGGGCCCGTATCTCGTCGTCCTGTCAGCGAAGACGCCGGACCGCCTGGCGGAGTCTGCGCAGCAACTGCTCGAGCACATCGAGGCGACGGACGACATCGATCTGGCGGCGCTGTCTTTCACCTTGCAGGTGGGCCGGGAGGCGATGACAGAACGACTGGCGCTGATCGTCACGAACGTGACGGAGCTGAAGCAAGCGCTGAGAGGTAACGCATCCGCAACTGTCTACCGAGGCACAGTCGCAGCGGGTCGAGCCAATAGGAAGCCGTCGAAGGTCGCCGGTCGGGATCTCGAATCGTTGGCAAAGGCGTGGTCCGCCGGCGAAGAGATCGATTGGGACCACTTGTACGCTGGCGAGCTGCCGAAGCGCGTCTCCCTGCCGACTTATCCATTCGCGAAGGAGCGCTACTGGGTCTCACAGTCCGCACGACACACGCCGCGGGCGATTGCGACCAACGAGACACGACTGCACCCGCTGGTCTCGCACAACTCGTCGACGTTGAAAGAGGTGAGCTTCAGCTCGCTGCTGTCAGCAACCGAGTTCTATGCGCGCGATCACAAGGTCAACGAGGAAATGATCTTTCCCGGCGCGGGCTACCTGGAGATCGCCCGAGCCGCCGGTTCCATCGCCGCGTCCGCCCGAGTGACCGGCATCAAGGATGTGGTGTGGGTTCAGCCGCTGATGTTCTCCACCGAGTCGCAGCTGGTTCAAACCGCATTCCAGGCGGGCGATGGCGAGGCGCAGTACACCATCACGTCGTTCGGTGAGAACAACGAAAAGGTGGTGCACGCGGAAGGCATCGTCCAGTTCGAGGCTGATGGCGCCGAGCCGTCGATGCTCGAAGCCCATCTGCCCATCGAATCCTTGAAGGTGCAATGTCCGAAGCGCATCGGCGGCGCGAGCTACTACGACCAGGTCGAGAAGTCCGGTCTGAGCTACGGGCCTTCATTCCGCACTGTGCAGGAGCTGTACATCGGCGATTCGTTCGCACTGTCGAGGCTGCGTCTGCCGGACGAGCTCGCGAGCGACCTGGACGAGTACGTGCTCCATCCGAGCATTGTCGACGGCGCTCTGCAAACGGTGTCTGGCCTGATCGGTCGCGTGGAAACATCGGTGCCGTATCTGCCATTCGCGATCGAAGAAGTGCAGATCCTGCGATCCACGGCGCCAGCGTGCTACGTGCACGTCGAGGCCGCCGGAGCGGAGTCGCAAGGCAATGCCGAGGTCCGGAAGTTCAACCTGCAGATCACGAACGAGCAGGGCCTGGTGCTGGTGAAGATCAGCAAGTTCTGCGTTCGTTCCTTCAAGTTCACGCCCGCCGGCGTTCCGCTGGGCGCCTGATCATTCGCTCCGTTCCGCGCCCGCAAGCCATTGCGGGCCCTCAATCAATGTAGGACTGCCATGAAGAGAGTATTGCAAGCGATTGCCGCGCACATCACTCATGTGCCGGAACGGCTGCAGCGTCGCAAGCTGCTGGTCCTGACGTTCTTTGCGCTGGCGACGGCGGTCTTCTGCTATGGACTGACGCAGCTGAAGTTCGACTTCACGCTGGAGCGCTGGTTCGAGCAGGACGACGCGTCGTTCATCGCATACAACGAGTTCCACGAGCAGTTCGGCAGCGAGGACGGCGTCGTCATCGTCTACAAGGCGAAGGACGGCGATGTTTTCTCCGCCCAGTCGCTGCAGGCCGTGCAGGGCATACGCGAAGAGCTGCTGAACTACCACAAACACCTGAAAGAGGGTGAGGAGTCCGCGCTCGACCACATCGTGGATGTGGACTGCCTGATCAATGCTTTCATCCTGACCGTCAAGGACGACATTCTCCTGTCCAGCGGCTTGGTGGGAGATACGGTGCCGACGGATCGTGCGGCGCTGGAAGATATCCGGCGCCGGGCACTGTCACAGCGCGACTTCCCGCTGAAGTTCTTTTCCAAGGACATGCAGCACGCGGCGATCTATATAAAGACGGATTTCGGCGCCATTCCGCTGGACTCGGACGAGAAGCCCGCCTCGGGCATGAGCATCGACATGGCGCAGGAAATCGCCGCCGCCTCCAGCACGCAGAAGAAGGGGCCGCCGCGATTCAAGCCGACCGATACGGCGGATTACCTGGCGTTGAACGCCGCGCTCAAGGTCATCCTCGAGAAGCCCCAGTTTGCCGAACACCTGGAGTACTACAAGGTCGGCAGCACCATCGAATCCGAGCACCAGCTGGAAATGGGCAAGGAAGTCGCGGTGCTGTATCTGGCGGCGCTGGTGATCATGCTGATCTCGCTGCTGCTGGTGTTTCGTTCCTTATCGGCGGCGGTCTGGTCGTTCCTGATCGTCATCCTGAGCACGATCTGGACCCTGGGCATCGCTGGCCTGGCTGGCCTGGCAGCTACGCCGTTCGTCACGCTCACCATTCTGCTGATCCTGACCATGGGCATGGCGGACGTGGTGCACATCATCTCCGGGTACTTGTTCTTCCGTAACGAAGGGCATGATTTCAAGGCCGCGGTGCGAATGGCCTACGAGAAAGCTGGCGTGGCCTGCTTGTTGACCGCGACCACCGCCATGGCGGGTATGTTGTCGCTGTTGTTCACCAATCTGGTGCCGATCAAACATTTCTCCATCATGTCGGCGACGGGCGTGGTCGTGGCATTGTTCCTGACGCTCTATCTGCTGCCGGTGCTGCTGGATCTGTGGGCGCCGGTGCCGAAGGTGAGGAAGGCCAATGCGGGCCGTTTTTCTTCGCTCCTGCAACGGCTCATGCCGAACTTCGCCCTGTCGCTGCAGAAGCGCCTCGATAAGGTGCTGCCGGTGGTAGAGAAGCGCCCACGAACCTTCGTCGCTCTGTTCTCGGTGATCCTTGCGATCTGCATCTACGGTGCGTTCCAGGTGAAGGTCGACTACACCAGCTACGACCAGTATCCGAAGGAATCCAACTTCTATCGCAGCATCAAGCTGCTCGATGAACAGATGGCGGGCTCGGCGCGAGTGTCGTTGTACGTCGATCTGGGCAAGGACAACGGATTCCAGGATTCGGAGGTGCTGCGAGCGGTCGAAGCCATGCAGCGCAAGCTGCAGACCGATTACAAGAAATATGTGGTCACGACATCTTCCATCGTAGACATCGTCAAGGACGCCAATCAGAAGCAGAACGAAGGCCGTGCCGAGATGTACAAGATCCCGGACAGCCAGCTGGAGCTGTCGCAGACGCTGTTCATGTTCAACACCGCGGATCCGGAGGAGCGCGAGAAGGTCGTCAGCGAGAACTACCGTAAAGCCAACATCACCGTCACGCTGCGCACCTTCGGCTCGAACGAATACACCGATGTGTTCGCGGCAATGAAGCAGGACGTGAATGACACGTTGGGCGTCATCAAGAAGACCTATCCCGACGCGACCGTGTCCATCACCGGTCTGTTCTCGATGGGATTGCAGGCCGCCGACTATCTCATGACCAACGAGCTGCAGAGCTTCGGTCTGAGCCTGCTGGTGATCTCGTTGATCCTGCTGATCATCTTCAACTCGTTCAAAGCCGGCTTCATTTCGCTGCTGCCCAACCTGATTCCGTCGTTCCTGGTGCTCGGCATCCTCGGACTGCTGGATTTCCCGATCGATTTCTACACCATGATGCTCGCGCCCATCGTGGTCGGCATTGCGGTCGACGACACCATTCACTTCGTCAGCCAGTACCGGGCCGAAGTGTTGAAGGATGGAGACATCAGGAGGGCGCTGCGCGACACGGTGAAGGAATGCGGTCAGGGCATCGTGTTCACATCGCTCGTGCTCGGCCTCGGCTTCGGCATCATGTCGATCGCCAGCTCTCCGGGCCTGGCGAATCTAGGCAAGCTCGGGTTCCTGTCGATTCTCTCGGGGCTGCTCTGCGAGCTGTTCCTGACCCCCGCACTGATCATGGTGTTCAAGCTGAACTTCGCGTCTCAGCGTGACGAACGGCGCGTCGAGCCGGAACCAGTGCCCGGCAGCGCCCAAGCCTGAATCAATCATCGCAACTGAAGGAGATTCCCATGAAAACCTACTGGGGCGCGATTGCCCGTGCACTGGCCATCGGCTGTTTGATGGCGCCATTGCGGCTGCCTGCCGCCATGACCGGTCCCGAGATCATGAAGATGGTCGACGACGTGAACCGCAAGGCGTTCACGACGGCGGTCGTGAAAACGCAGTTGTCCACTTGCAAGTACGAGAAGTCGGACGGCGGCATCCGCTGCAAGGACAAGCCGCGAGTGGTCGTCCTGGAAGTCGGCGAGAAGAAATACGGTGACGACAATCGCGACGGAAAATCGATCGCGCTGGTGCTCGAGCCGATCTCGGACAAGGGCGTGGGCATGCTGCGCTATGAGTACTACGAGGCCGACCGGGACAACGAAAACTTCCTGTATTTGCCGGCGCTGGGCAAGGTGCGCCGCCTGGTATCAGGCAGCGACAACGAGGACGGCGGCAGCTTCTTCGGCACCGAGTTCTACGGTGACGACGCGCAGGCTCGCAAGATCAACGAGTTCACTTACCAGTTGCTGCGGGAAGAAACCTACGACGAGCGGCCGACCTGGGTCATCGAAGTGACGCCGACCGCCGAGCGCGCCAGGAAAACGGCCTATGGAAAGATCGTCGTGTGGGTGGACAAGGAGCGCAAGATCTATCTGAAGGAAGATATCTATAACCGCGCCGGCAAGCTGTATCGGCAACGCCTGTACCGGAAGTACACGCTGATCGACGACGTGTGGCTGTCGCGACAGCAGACCATGAACAATCTGTCGACCAGCCGGATCACGTCCATCGACAACATCTCGGTCACCTATCACCGCGAAGTGCCGGACGAAGTGCTGACCGAGCGCAGCCTCACCGACTTCACCTTCAGGGAAAGGAATCTCGCCCTGCTGAGAACCTATTACCACTGATGTCGTGAAGTCGAAGCGGAGGGGGCGACGATGCCAAACCTTTTACGATGCGATCTGCGGTGGGTCGTGCCACTGTGCCTCACCGCCGTGAATCCCTTCATTGCGCGTGCGGAGACGCTCGCGCCCGAGCCGGAACCCGGTCCGAGCTCGAACACCGATCACGCCGTGCCGGACTTTTCCATAGTCGATTCGACGGCGGAGGAGTCCACCACGGACAGCAGCAGCGGCAGTCAGTCGAGCTCACCTCTGCGTGTAACGTTGGCGCACGAGGTTTCTTACAAGGTAGAGAAGCCGCAGTACGTCGTGAAGAATCGTTCTTCGCTGCGAGTCGAGTATTCCAAGTACGTGCTCGACAATTTCTACGTGCAGCTGGACGGCAAGGCGACCGGCTTCTGGGGCGAGGATCATCGTCACGACGCGGAAGGCGAGGACTTTCTCGTGTCGCAGGCGTACTTGCAGACCAGCTTCGGTCACACGGCGATTCGGGCGGGATTTCAAAGCGTGCCGTGGGGCGAGTCGATCCTGGCGCCGATTACCGACGAGGTGAGTCCCAGGGATAACCGCGAGCTGTTCAACTTCAATCTGGAGGAGCTGCGGATCGGCCAGCCGATGCTGGTCGTCGACCAGTTTTCGGGGTGGGGCAGCGTCAGCGTGTTCTTCAATCCGCGCGCTTCCTTCAACAAGAACCCGGAGCGCGGCACGGCCTATTCCTTCGACAGATTTCGCTATCGAAGCGAGGTGGGCGGCGAGACCGATCTTTCGGAGTACGGCGCCAGCTGGAGAAAAACGTTTACGCGCGGCGACATCACGTTCATGACCGCCAGTCTGGTCGACAACGACTACGCGCTGAGCATGAACGAGGATGGGACCGTAACTCGAGAGCGCGCGCGATTCTCGATGAACGGGTTCTCCTTCAACTACGCCTTCAGTGATTTCGTGCTCCGCGGCGAAGCGGCTTGGAAGCAAGATTTGCCGTTCAACACCGCGGCGTTGCAGGTCGTGAAGCGCGACGCCGTGGATGCCTATGTGGGCCTGGAGTACCAAGCCTCCTCGACACTCACGTTGAGCGTGGAAGCGATCAATCAGCACGTCTCCGACTGGACCAGCGAAGTCGCCAGTGCGCCGCGCGACAGTCAATCGTTGCTCGTCAGCATGACCAAGCTGCTGATGCACGAGGACCTGAACATCCAGGTCATGAACTTCTACACCCAGCCGGGCAACAGCAACCTGGCCATCCTGCAGACCACCTACGACTGGAACGACAACCTGAGATTCGGCTTCAACGTCGTCTACCCGTACACGCGCGACGAAAAGGCTGGCCTGTGGAATGTTCGTGACCAGAAGCAGGTCGCCTTCAAAGTTCAATATCAGTTTTAAGGCCGGCAAAGCTGCGCGATTCAAGGAGCGCGGCTGCGGTCATCCCGAGGGAGGGCGCGCAACGATGAAGAGTGCAATGAAAGCGGTCGTGTGCACCGGCTATGGCCCGCCGGAAGTTCTCCGGATGCAGGACGTGGAGAAGCCACTGCCCGCGAGTAACGAGGTGCTAGTGAAGGTTCACGCGACGACGGTGAGCATGGGCGACCACAGGATCCGAAGCTTCACCGTGCCCTCGGCAGTATGGTTGCCGGCGCGAATGGCGCTTGGCATCCGGCGCCCGCGCCGGAACATCCTGGGCATCGAGCTCGCCGGTGAAGTCGAAGCAGTGGGCGAGAGCGTGCGACGTTTTCAAAAGGGCGACCGGGTGTTTGCCGCGACATTGCAGGGCTTCGGCGCTTATGCGGAGTATCGATGCCTTGCCGAAGACGGTCCGGTGGCCGCGAAACCCAAGAACCTGACGTATGAGGAAGCCGCGGCCGTTCCGATTGGCGCGCGCACGGCACTGCATTACCTCAGAAAAGCACAAGTCCAGTGCGGCCAGGATGTTTTGATCTACGGCGCATCGGGAAGCGTGGGCACGTATGCGGTGCAGATGGCGAAGCACTTTGGCGCCAAGGTCACTGCCGTGTGCAGCGCTGCGAATCTCGATCTCACCCGATCGTTGGGCGCCGATGTCGTCATCGACTACACGGCGAACGACTTCACCAAGCGTCCCGACAAGTACGACGTCGTGTTCGACACAGTCGGGAAAGCCTCGTTCGCCGGCTGCATCGCGGTGCTCAAGAGCGGCGGCAGCTATCTGAATTGCACTCCTGTGCTGCCGAGCGTGCAGGTCATGCGAGCGAAGCTCTCGGGCACGCACAAACTCATCCTCGGTGAAGCGCCGCCGGAAACTGCCGAGGCGCTCGAATTCATCCGCGAGCTGCTGGAAGCCGGAAAGATCCGAGTCGTCGTCGATCGCCAGTACAGGTTCGATGAAATCGTCGAGGCGCACCGCTACGTCGATCAGGGTCGCAAGAAGGGCAACGTCGTCATCTCGATCGTCTGAAGGGCAGGCCATGAACACCGAAGCCGAATATTTCCACAAGCTCTACGGAGCGAAGCGGCAGCGAATTACGTATCAGCCGAAGGATGCGCTCGACTATGCGCTGATGCTCGCGATCATCGGCACGGTGCTCTGGTTCAGCTTCGGCGCGACCAATGTGCTGACTCCCATCGGCCTGGCGCTGTGCGTGTTCATGTTGTTTTCGTTCCCGATCCGGCACGGGATCGAGCTCAGGAAACCGGTCATTCTCTCGAATCCGTTGGATGTGCTGTATTCGCTGGTCTACAAGATCCAGAACATCAAGCCGGCCTACCTGTGGGCGATCGGCCTGCTGCTGCTGGAGAACTGTGTCATCTACCTGACGCCGCAGTGGCCGCACCACGTAAAGTGGATGCGCCAAGCCGCGCTGTATCTGTTCTACGGTCACCTGGCCGTCATCACGCTGTATCGAACCGTCATTCTGTTCTCGCACCTCTACAAGAAGGATCTGGTGCGGGAGATCCTGATGGAGTCGATCTGGAAGAAGCGCCTGGAGCGGCAGCCGAGCATCGTCTTCGAGATCTTGCACGCCTATTGCACCGGACTGCTGACGCATCTGGTGCTGGTCGCGCCGTGGTATCTGGTGATTACGCACGCGAATTTCTCGCTGGTATTGCTGCCGATCACGCTGGTCGCCGGCGTGGTGCTCTCAGTCAACTTCGCCAAGGTCATCAACGAGTGGTTCTATCGGGACCACTGGGTGGGTCACAACTCGGAGTTCGATTTCGTTTATCTGCACGGCTCGCACCACGACGCGATTCCCTCGGGGCTGATTGGCGTGGCGGGTAACGGATACCTGGAAGGATTTCTCCGCGGCACCATCGCGTTTCCGACGCCTTTCCTCAATCCGCTCATCGCGGCGCTGTACTACACCATCGAGGTGAAGAGCGACATCGACCTGCACCAATACATTCCGGGCGTGTTTCCCAAGTTGCCGAGACACATCTTCGAGATCGCACAGCATTCGGTGCACCACTTCGGACGGGTCGAGCCCTATAGCTTCGCCGTGAATGTGGATCAGCCGCACATCTCCGAAGACATCAAAAGGCAATTCAAGATGTTCCCGGCCGGGCTCAGGCAGGCGATCGCGCTCGATGAGCGGCTGGACGGCTATCAGTGGGATAACGCGCGGTATCGATGGTTCATGGATCTGGTGAATCGATATCACGATGCGGACGACGACCGTGTGCACGCTCTGGTCGATGACACGGACGTGAAGGAGCCATCATGAAGATCGACTGGGTCGCTGAAGGGTTCTCGGCCATGCGCGATTGCGGCGAGGACATCTCGATCGTGTACGGCCGCGTCAACAAGGCGCCGCGTGCGGAGCCCGAGTGGGTCGAATTGCCGCACGATCAGTTCGATGGCATTGGCGGCTTTGCGCATTTGCTGCGCGAGCGGGGTTGTCGCGTGGACGAGCTGCCGGCCTTGCAGGGAGACAGCCTGACATTCTCTCGCGCGGTGCGCGGGTTGATGGCTGTTTCACCGGCACTGAAAGTGCGAACCCAGCAGTGGCGCAACTTCGATCGCACTCGTAACGCCACCTTTCGCCCCGTCGGGCAGCGGGTCGCGTGGAAGCTGCTGACCGAGCGCGAGACGGCATCGATCGTTGCAGCGGCCAAGAGCACCGGCGTGACCGTCAACACGCTGCTGCTGTTTCACCTCGACAGAGCAGTGTCCGCCCAGCTGACGCCCGACGCGGCGAACCGGTTGTGGATGATTCCGGTGAACCTGCGCGGAGGGCTGCGGCCTGAGCATCCGGAAACCTTCCTCAAGATGTCTTTTTTTCCAGTCGAGATGCAGGGCCGCCCGTCGGTGGGTCAGCTGCAGGCTCAGCTGACGAGTCTCAAGGATCGACATTGCCATTGGGGCTCATGGTCGGCGCTACACCTCGGCAAGCTGATAGGCGCGGCCGGCATCCGCAAAGAGTTGCGCAATCGGGATAAACAGAACAACGGCTGGACGGGCCTCTTTTCCAACCTGGGTGTTTGGAACGTGCCGGGCGCCGGCCATTGGATATTCGGTCCCGCTGTGTCGCGTGCTCAGCCGATCGGCGCGGGCTGCGTCACGCTGAATCGCTGTATGGCGCTCACCGTGCAATTGCACGAAGCGCTGAGCGATGACCTGCAGGCGACGTGTGACTTGCTGGATGCGTGGACGGAGCCCTTCATTCAAGCGACGCCGGCGAACATCGATCGAGTCGGCAGCGATCGACCCATCGAGCCCGTGTCGGCGTGAAGCGGCTGAAGCGGTTAGCGGTTGGCGGTTCGCGGTTGGTTCGGGAAAGGCGGCAGTATTCTCGCTCCTTTTGGCTAACCGCCAACCGCTAACCACTGGCATCAAAATTCCTGGTTCAAGTGGAGGTGTTCATGAAAGTCTTTATGTTCCCAGGGCAGGGGTCGCAGGCCAGAGGCATGGGCGGGGCGTTGTTCGACGAGTTCGAGGCGCTCACGGCCAAGGCCGACAGCATCCTGGGATATTCCATCAAAGAGCTGTGCCTGGAGGATCCGAGCAACCAGCTCGGCCAGACTCAATTCACCCAACCGGCCTTGTTCGTGGTCAACGCGCTGTCGTACCTGAAGAAGGTGACGGAGCAGGGCAAGCCGGATTTCGTCGCGGGCCACAGCCTCGGCGAGTTCAACGCTTTGCTTGCTGCGGAATGCTTCGATTTCGAAACAGGCTTGCGGCTGGTGCGCCGGCGCGGCGAGTTGATGAGCCGCGTCTCGAACGGCGGCATGGCGGCGATCTTGAATGCCAGCAAGGACGAGATCGAAACCATTCTGAGGCGCAATGGCCTCAAGAATATCGACCTGGCCAACTACAACACGCCGTCGCAGATCGTGATTTCCGGCCAGCTGGACGAGATCACTCAGGCGCAGTCGTTGTTCCAGGTGGGCACGATGCTCTATTACCCGCTCGTGACCAGCGGCGCGTTCCACTCGCGCTTCATGCGCAATGCGATGGAAGAGTTTGGGACGTATCTGCGCACGTTCAAATTTTCGGCGCCGAAGATTCCGGTGCTCGCGAATGTCACGGCCCGGCCTTACGAGCAGGGCAAGATCGTCGACGGTCTCTCCAATCAAATCGCCAGCACCGTGCGCTGGTGCGAAAGCATTCAATACCTGATGGCGCTGGCCGAACACCGCGGTGAGGCCGCGGTGTTCGAGGAGGTCGGGTACGGCGATGTGCTGACCCGCATTTTCCAAACCATCAAGCGACAGACGCCGGAATCGGCGCTCGAGCCGTACCGGGCCGAGCTGCGACGCGCCGGCTCGTCCCCGCGCGCGGCAGCATCAGCGGCGCGCGTCCCCACCGATCCGAGCGGCAAGGTCGTTGCCTGGAACACGAAATACCCCGTGGGCACGCGCGTGCGGTCCACGCTGATGGACGATCAGCCGCTCGAGACGCGCACGCCGGCGCTGGTGCTATTTGGCCATCGCGCGGCGGTCTACATGAAAGGTTACAACGGCTATTTCGATCTCGATGAGGTCGTGCCGTTGAAGGCTTGTTGAAGCTCAACACTCATCTTACGAACAGCAGGTAGCTTGTCATGGTCAAGGCAGGAATCGAGGCAATGAACGTGTTCGCCGGCACCACGTTCCTGGACGTCAAGAAGCTGGCCGAGCATCGCAATCTTGATCGCAGGCGTTTCGACAATCTGCTCATGAAGCAGAAGAGCGTCACGCTGCCTTATGAAGATCCGATTACGTTCGCGGTCAACGCCGCCAGGCCCATCATCGATAGCCTGAGCGCCGAGGAGAAGGATCGCATCGAGATGGTGATCACTTGCACCGAGTCGGCCTTCGACTTCGGCAAGTCCATGAGCACCTACTGTCACGATCTGCTCGGTTTGAATCGGAATTGCCGCCTGTTCGAGGTTAAGAACGCGTGCTTCTCCGGCGTCGCCGGCTTCCAGAACGCGATCAACTTCGTGCTCGCGCAGGTGTCGCCGGGCGCCAAGGCGCTGGTCATTGCCACCGACATTTCACGTTTCATGATCGAAGAGGGCGGCGACGCCCTGACCATGGAATGGTCGTTCGCCGAACCGAGCAGCGGCGCGGGCGCGGTGGCGCTGTTGATCAGCGAAACGCCGCACGTGTTTCAGGTGGACCCGGGCGCGATCGGCTCGTATGGCTATGAAGTGATGGATACGTGCCGCCCCTCCACGGACAGTGAGGCAGGCGACTCGGATCTGTCGCTCACGTCGTACCTGGACTGCAGCGAGAACGCGTTCCTCGAGTATCAGAAGCGCGTCAGCGGGGCGGACTACCAGCGCACTTTCGGCTATCTCGCCTATCACACGCCGTTCGGCGGCATGGTGAAAGGGGCCCATCGCAGCTTGATGCGCAAGCACGTGAGAGGCGTGACGCCTTCGGACATCGAAGCGGACTTCGAGCGTCGCATGGTGCCGGGCCTGACGTATTGCCAACGCGTCGGCAACATCATGGGCGCGACCGCCATGCTGTCGCTCGCGAGCACCATTGCCAACGCCAACTTCGACAAACCGCAGCGAGTCGGCGTGTTCTCGTACGGCTCGGGCTGCTGCTCGGAATTCTTCAGCGGCGTCGCCACCAAGGAAGGGCAGGAGCGCGTTCGCGCCATGGGCATCAAGGAACATCTGGATCGACGCTATGAGCTGTCGATGGACGAGTACGACGACCTGCTGGTCGGCAGCAACGCGGTGAAGTTCGGCACGCGCAACGTGGTGCTGGACTCGAACTTCATTCCCAAGGCGCGCACGACGCACGGCCGGCCGACGCTGTTCCTGAAAGAAATCAAGGAATACGGGAGGAAGTACGAATGGGTGCAGTAATCGCGGAAGCGCTCCCGTACCAGACGCTGCGGGTGCGGGCGGCCCAGGATGTTTGTTTCATCCAGATCCACCGCCCCGACGCCAACAATTCGATCAACGATCGACTGATCGAGGAGTTCACGGCGGCACTGGATCGCTGCAGCCCGGAAATCAAGGTCGTGGTGCTCGAAGGCAGCCCCGAAGTGTTCTGCTTCGGCGCCGACTTCAAGGGTTTGCAACAGAGCTTCCAGGCCACGGGGCGGCCGGCCGTCATGGATCCGGAGCCCATGTACGAGCTGTGGCGACGGCTTGCGTCCGGCCCCTACGTGACGATCGCTCATGTTCGTGGCCAGGCGAATGCCGGCGGCATGGGCTTCGTCGCCGCCTGCGACATGGTGATCTGCGACGACAAGGCGACTTTCAGCCTGTCCGAGCTGTTGTTCGGACTGATGCCGGCGTGTGTGCTGCCGTTCCTCGTGCGCCGGGTCGGCTTCGCCCGCGCCAACTACATGACGCTGATGACCGAGCCCATCGCAGCGAAGACTGCGCTCGAGTGGGGCCTGGTCGATGACTGCGCCGCGGACAGCGGCAATCTGCTCCGGAAGAAGCTGCTGCGTTTGCGTCGCCTGTCGAAGTCCGCGATCTACCGCTACAAGCGCTACGCACAGCATCTGGATGACACGCTGGAGGCGGCCAAATCGAAGGCATTGGAAGCAAACGTGGAGGTGTTCTCCGACCGAGCGAATCTGCAGAAGATCGCACGATATGTGAGCACCGGTCAGTTCCCTTGGGAAGCGGAGTAGCCATGGAACCCGCGGTCGAGCTGCGTTACGTCGACGATGGCATCGCTCAGATCAGGATGCAGGATCGTGTGAGCAAGAACACGTTCTCGATGCCGCTGGCCGAGGGCTTGATCGCGGCGTTCGCCGAGGTCAGCGAGGATGAGCGCTGCAAAGTCGTGATCCTCACCGGTTACGACAGCTATTTTGCCAGCGGCGGCACCAAGGAAAGTCTGCTGCTGCTGTCGGATGGCAAAGGCAAGTTCACCGACGTCGACCTCTACAGCCTGGCGTTGAACTGCCCCGTGCCGGTCATCGCGGCCATGCAGGGGCACGGCATCGGCGGTGGCTTCGCGCTGGGAATGTTTGCTGATTTCCCCATCCTGAGCCGCGAAAGCATTTACACCACCAACTTCATGAAGTACGGCTTCACGCCGGGCATGGGGGCGACTTTCATCCTGCCCAGAAAGCTCGGCATTACGCTGGCGGAGGAAATGATGATCGTGGCCCGAACCTATCGTGGCGAGGAGCTGCAGAGGCGCGGTGTGCCATTTCCAGTGCTGCCGCGAGCCGAGGTTGCCGCCTACGCGTTCGATCTGGCGAAAGACATCGCGGAGAAGCCGCGAGTGTCGCTGGTCACGCTCAAGGACCACCTGGTCGAATCGTTACGAAGCGGGCTGCCCGCGACTATCGATCAGGAGCTCGAAATGCACGAGCGGACCTTCCACCGCCCCGAGATCCGGGATCGTATCGAGACACTCTTCGGGCGTTAGCCCGTCTTTTGACAGGAGCGCATCGTGAACAAAGAAGACATCTTCGCCATCGTCACCCGCCATACGCAGGAAGTGATTCCGGCGCTGCGCGGCCATCAGTTCCAACCTACCCAGTCGCTGCGCGAGCTGGGCGCCAATTCCATCGATCGCTCCGAGATCGTGATGATGACGCTCGAATCGCTGGCGCTGCGCATTCCGTTGGTCGAGACCGTCAAGGCCACGAACATCGGCGAGCTGGTCAACGTGCTGCATGCAAAACTCTGATTCATCCGCCATCCTCGTCACAGGCGTTGGCATCACCAGCGCCATCGGCCACGGTGCGGCTGACTTCACTGCGGCTTTGCTGGAAGGCAACAGCAATTTTGCGGTGATGAAGCGGCCGGGACGGCAGTGTTCGACGGGAGACGAGCCACCGACGACTCAGTTCATCGGCGCGGAGATTCCTTCGTTCTCGCCGGCCGACGGCATCCCCGCGAGCATTCTTCGAACGGCATCGCTGTCCGGGCAAGTGGCGCTCGCTACGCTGCACGAAGCATGGCACGACGCCAGGCTGTCGCACGTCGACCCGATGCGCATCGGCCTGGTCGTCGGTGGATCCAACGTCCAGCAACGAGAGTTGATTCGGGCTCACGAGTCCTATCGCGAGCGGCCGCAGTTCCTGCGTCCGACCTATGGTCTGTCGTTCATGGATAGTGATATCTCCGGGATGTGCAGCGAGGTCTTCGGCATCCGGGGTTTCGCATACACCATCGGCGGTGCATCGGCCAGCGGACAGCTCGCTGCCATCCAGGCGGTGCAGGCCGTGGCGTCCGGCCAGGTCGATGTTTGTATCGCAGTCGGTGCATTGATGGATCTTTCCCATTGGGAGTGTCAGGGACTGCGGTCGCTGGGCGCGATGGGATCCGATGAGTTCGCGGCACAGCCGCAGCTCGCGTGTCGACCCTTCGATCGGCGCACCGATGGCTTCATCTTCGGCGAATCTTGCGGAGTGGTCGTGGTGGAGCGGGCGGGTGCGGCCACGAGGGCCGGTGTACGGCCCTATGCACGCGTCGCTGGATGGGGCGTGCGAATGGATGCCAACAGAAATCCCAATCCTTCGTTCGAGGGCGAGGTGGGTGTGATCCGGCAGGCTCTGCAAAAGGCCGGCTTCGATGCGCAGACCATCGACTACGTCAATCCGCATGGCACCGGATCGCGATTGGGCGATGCGACCGAGCTCAAGACCATCGAGGAGGTGGGACTCAAACACGCTTATATCAACACGACCAAGTCGCTGATCGGGCACGGACTGAGCGCCGCGGGTGCGAGTGAGCTCGTCGCCACTCTGCTACAGATGCGAGCGGGCAAGCTGCATCCCTGCGGAAATCTCGAGCAGCCCATCGACGACGCTTGCAACTGGGTGCGCGGCCGCTGCGTCGATCACGATATCCAGCGTGCAGTAAAAATCAGCCTGGGTTTCAGTGGCATCAACTGCGCCATGTGCCTCGAAAGGAGTTGACCACCCCCGACCTGCAAGAGTTTCCAGCTACGCAAGGCGGCGCATCGACGTAATGTCAGTCCCACGGAAGGGAAGGTGGGTATTGGCTATGTCGCAGACAGATCCGTGGCTGGTGCTTAGAACGCGCAGCCATCAAGAGAACACAGTCGAGCAGAGCCTGCGGCAGAAACAGATCATCGCTTATCTGCCCAGACACCCAGTGCCGCGCCGACGCGCCAACGGTCCGCGCACCTTCGTCCAAATGCCTTTGTTTCCTGGCTATATCTTCGTGCAGCCGCGCGTGGAGCAGTTCGAGCACATGCGTTACATCCGCGGCTCGTGTGGCCTGATTCTCTCTGGGGACAAGCCGGCCGTGATGCCGGAGAAGGATCTGGAGGCGGTGCAGATCCTGGTCGGCAGCGGCACGGATCTGGCGGTGAATCCGCGGCTCATGCCGGGCGAGCGCGTCGAAGTCGTGGCCGGACCGTTCATGGGCATCCAGGGCGAGCTCGTTCGCATCAAGAACGAGGATCGCCTGGTGATAAATGCGCCGCTGTTGAGCAGCAGCGTCAGCGTCGAGGTCGACGTCGACGACGTGACTTCGCTCGAGCCGCGTAAGGTCTACTCAGCTGTCAAACCTGTCAGTTACCAGGGCATCCCGGCCTGACATCTAATCCATCCACGGACGGCGCGTTAAGGAAACTCTGGCATGCCAAACCTCTCCACCGGGAACTGTAGGCAACTCAGCTCCGCCCTCATCCACCTGATGCACGAGTTTCGTCACGAAGTGTTCGTGAAGCGGCTCAAGTGGTCGCTGCCGGCAACCGACGGCGTAGAGCGCGATCAGTACGACACGTCGAGCGCGAAGTACGTCGTTCTCACCGACGATACGGATCGAATCACCGCGTGCGCACGCCTGCTGCCCACGATGGAGAACTACATGCTGCCGGAGCTGTTTCCTCAGCTGCTCAGCGGGTGCGACACACCGAGAGCCCCCAACATCTGGGAGCTCAGCCGCTTCGCGACGAGCGTGCGCGAAACCGGCGAAGGGCGTATTCTTGCGCTTTCCAAGCCGACGCTGGACTTTCTCGAGCAAGTGTTGGAGTGTGCCCAGCGCCATAACATACGCCGATTGATCTTCGTCACGTCGATCGGGGTAGAACGATTGATGCTACGGGCCGGGGTGCCGGCCCACCGTATCGGTCCACCGGCTTTGGTTGACGGACAGCTGACAGTGGCCTTGTTTATCGAGGTCGAGAAAGAAAAGGCTGTAGCTCCTGCTCCCGCGCACATCACATTGGACATGTCGCATCCCAGTGCGGCAGGAGTGGCAGCCTGATTTGCGATTTGTCACGGCGGTACGGACGCGCCCCCCAAAGTCGGGCGCACAGGGCGGTCTGAATAATGCAGCGTGAGGGAAACACACCGGATGGATTCGTGCGGATACCCAGCGAGGTGCTCGCAGAGGTCGAGCTGCGCCATCTGATTTCGGAGAAGGATGTCACCATCGCCGTGCCCGGCGGTGGCGCGAGCATCACCGGCATCACCGAATGGGTCGGGCAGTGGCGCAACCAGACCGTATCCATCGGCTGGGACTGGGGGGTCGTCGACGGCCTCATCGTGCTGGTCAATCCGAGCGAAATCCGTACGAATATCCAGCTTATTTCGCGCACCGGCAGCGCCGAGCCGCCGGCGCTCGCGCAGATTCATTTGTTCCACTGGATCGAGTCGCTGCCATGGCGCAGCGGCGCCGTCGAAGAACTGCTGGCGGGCGAACGCAGCCTGAACAAACAGCGTTGAGTGCGAATAGGCCTTTTGCCCTTCACGCGCCTGTTACCTTTCTGAAACTCATCTCGTATAGTGTCTTCGGCAGCGCGATGGCGAGCGCCGAGGGCAGGACTTGTAAAACATGCCCCGCAGCGCCAGCGTAGCGACAAGAACGCAGGGAGCCAGTCGAGGGGGGCGAGGGGCTCAGGTGAGGGCAACCGGGCAAACGGCCACCTATGGGAAACTCATGGACGCTGAATTTGCTGTGCGAGGCCTACGATGCCATGGAACGCGCGCACAGCTCCGAAGAGCTACGTGCCGAAATGGACAAGTTCGCCCGGCAGAGCGGCTTCGAACATTTCGCGTATGTGCTCACGATCAGCGCGCCGTCGCTCAGGCTGCAGCATCACGTGATCAACGGTTTTCCGCTGCAATGGCACGAGCGTTACATTGCGCGCGAATATTTCAAGATCGATCCGATCGTTCAGCACGTGCAGACCAGCTCGCTGCCTGCGATCTGGAGCGATGAGAAGTTCCACACCGGGGAATCCCGCGAGTTCTGGGACGAGGCAGAAGCGCTGGGACTCAGAGCCGGCATGAGCTTTGCGGTTCACGGGCAGCCGGGCCTGACCGGGCTCATGAGCCTGTCGCGCGATAAGCCGCTGAACCTGCCGTCCGCCGAAATGGCCGCGCTCATCGGGCGGGCCCAGATGTTCGCCAGCATGTTGAACGACGCCGTAGTGCGCATCGATTTGCCGAAACTTCTGCCCGAGCAGAGCATCCCGATGACGCCGCGCGAGCGGGAATGCCTGAAGTGGTCGGCCGACGGCAAAACCGCGTGGGAGATCGGGCAGATCCTGAGCATCACCGAGCGCACGGTGGTGTTCCACATGAACAACGTGATCCAGAAGCTCGGCGCCTCGAACAAGATTCAGGCCATCGTTCGAGCCGTGAGCCTGAAGCTCGTTTAACTTATCTCGTTTTCTTCGCACCAGGACCGCGCGGCTGCACCAGCTTTGCGCGGCTCGCTCCCATTGCACTCATCCTACGAGGCAGGACCATGATCCGCATTCACAACTCGCTTTCCGGCCAGAAACAGGAGCTGGCGCCGATCCGGCCGGGTCACGTTCGCATGTATGTGTGCGGCATCACCGTGTACGACCATGTGCACGTCGGCCACGCGCGGATGTTTGTGGTGTTCGATATGGTGCGACGATATTTGCAGCGTCGCGGCTTCGCGGTGACGCTGGTTCAGAACATCACGGACATCGATGACAAGATCATCCGTCGCGCGGCCGAGAATGGCGAGCCGATGGAAGCGCTGGTCGAGCGATTCATCCGCGCCATGTGGGAAGATCGAGAACGGCTGGGCATCGTCGCGCCGGATCACGAGCCGCGGGCGACGGAATATCTTCCGCAAATCATCTCCATGGTGGAGCGCCTGATCGAGCGTGGCTATGCCTACGTGGCGTCGAACGGCGACGTCATGTATTCGGTCGCGCAGTTCGAGGGCTACGGCCGATTGTCTGGAAAATGTCTTGCGGATCTGCGTGCCGGCGCGCGGGTTGCAGTCGTCGAGGCGAAGCGCGATCCGCTCGATTTCGTGTTGTGGAAAGCCGCCAAGCCTGGCGAGCCGGCGTGGAATTCGCCGTGGGGCAGCGGCAGGCCCGGATGGCATATCGAGTGCTCGGCGATGTCGACGTCGCTGCTTGGCGACCACTTCGACATTCACGGCGGCGGGCTGGATCTCAAATTCCCCCATCACGAAAACGAGATCGCGCAGTCCTGCGGCGCTTCCGGCCACTCACACTTCGCGAACCTCTGGATGCACAACGGCTTCGTGAATGTGGACAGCGAGAAGATGTCGAAATCGCTCGGCAACTTCTTCACTTTGCGAGACGTGCTGGCGAAGCTGCGTCATCCGGAGGTGATGCGTTACTTCATGTTGTCGAGCCACTACCGAGGACCAATCAATTATTCGCTCGAGCAGCTCGAACAAGCGGATGCGGCGCTGGTGCGCCTGTACACCGCGCTACGGGAGCTGCCGAGAATTCACGAAGTACAGTCTGGTGTTCACACCGAGCGCTTCTGTGAAGCGATGGACGACGACTTCAATACCCCCGAAGCGTTGGCGGTACTTCAGTCGCTCGCACGCGGCATCAACTCGGCGCGCGCCGCCGGTGACAACTCACAAGCGACCCTGCTCGGTGCGGAGCTTCGCTCGCTCGCTGGTGTGCTGGGCCTCGCGCAAGCCGATCCCGAAGCATGGCTCCGCGGGGCCGGCGAAGCAGATATTGCGGATTCGGCGGTGGAGTCTTTGATCGAGGAGCGCAATACGGCGCGTCGGGGCAAGAACTGGCCCGAAGCGGATCGAATCCGCCAGCAACTCGACAGTGTCGGGGTGATTCTGGAGGATCAGCCCGGCGGCAAGACCCTTTGGCGCCGGGCCTAACGCTGCCCTATCGCGTGCCACCCAGGTACATGGACGTACCCGCCGCGCTCGGAGGGGCGGGGCAGGAGCCCCGATCCCTCGTCATAAATATGGAGGCGCGGACAGGATTCGAACCTATTTACGAGGCTTTGCAAACCTCTGCCTCACCGATCGGCCACCGCGCCACTGGAGAGAGATGCTACGCACTTCGCGCGGCGTTTCCGCCTGTCAACTCTGTCAGTGTTTGCTCTTCAGCCAGTGCGCGACTTGTTCGCGCAGCATCGGTAAGGTCACTGCGCCGTTCTCCAGCAGCACGGAGTGGAACTCGCGAATGTCGAAGCGTGAGCCCAATGTTTCCTGGGCCTGCTTGCGAAGGGCGAAGAATTCCAGCGCGCCGGTGTCATAGGCGGTGAGCTGGCCGGGCCACATGGCGACGCGGTCCACCACTGACCTGGCCGTGTTGTCGTCGAATCGGCCGCTCTCGGCGACGAACGCGATCGTCTGCTCGCGCGTCCAGTCGAACATATGAATGCCCGGGTCCACGACCATGCCGCGTGCCGGCCACAAACGTCGATTGGCTAGCGCGTAGTTGGAGCTGTACAGCCCCATTTCTTCCGCAAGCGCCTCGGCGTAGCGAGCCCAGCCCTCACTGAAGCCGGAATTGCCGACCAGGCGAGTGATGGGATGTGCGGCCGGCCGTTCGACGGCGAGCGCGATCTGCAAGTGATGACCGGGATACGCTTCGTGAAACGCGGTGATTTCGGCATTCGAGCGCGTGGTTTGAGCGTAGGGATACAGCGTGATGCGATACATCGCGGGCCGGCTGCCGTCTTCGGCGGCGGGCCAATAACTGTCGCTGGCGGTCTGCTCCAGGAAATCGGGGTAGGGCTCGACGACGATCTTCGCCTCGGGCACGCGGGCGAACCACTTCGGCATGTGATCTTTGGCGCGGTCGACGGCCGCCTGCGCGAACGTCAGCAGCTGGTCGCGGCTGGTGAAATGATTCGCCGGATCGTCCTGCAACTTCTTCAGTAACGTCGGCAGATCGTTCGCTTGCAACTCCTTCTTACCGATGGCGAGCGCGGTCGCCAGGTTGCGGTCCACTTCGCGACGTCCCAGCTCGAATGTTTCTTTGGCGGGACGATCCAGCGTCGTGTAGCTGCGGAAGGAGGCCTGATAGCACTGCTCGCCGTTCGGATTCGCCTTGATGGCGATGGATTCGCGCGCCTTGGCGAGATATTCATTTTTCAGGAATCGATTGTAGCGTTCGGCCACCGGCCTGACCTGTTCGCTCAGCAGCGCGGCCCAGGCCTTCTTGAACTCCGGCGACTCATCGCGTGAAGCCGGGCTGTACATGGGCCATTCCTCGACCGGCTTGGCGAGCATCTGATCCAGTTGCTCGATGAACAGTTGCACGTTGGCTTTGGGCGTGGTGTAGCCGTTTCGGAGTCCTTCGCGGAGATTGTCCAGCTCGTTCGACAAGTAACGCGGCAACTTGCCCCAGCGCGCGAGCGCTTCACGACGCGCCTGCTCGGAGCCCACCGGCTGGATGGCAGCGAGCTGCGTCGTCATGAAGGGCCAGCCGGACATTTGATTGACCGGCCACAGCTCGTATTTGCAAACGCGCAACTGACGCGACGATTCGACGGCTTCCCGCAAGAAGCCGAGCACGACCCACTCGGGCTTGCCGAACAGCGGCGCCGAATCGATCCTGGCGAGCTCCTTGGACCAACCGTCTTCCAAAACCTGCCAGCGTTTCAGCGCGGCGAGGGAGTTGTCGCTCAGGCCATCGTGGTGTTCTTGCTTCACGCCACTGAATGTGGCCATCTCGGGAAAGGTCTTGGTGTACTCGGCAACGTAGCTATCCGCGAGCGAGATAACCTGCTGCGTCGATTGCTCCGCGGCGTTTGCACCTCCCATCCACAGGGAGACAGCCACCATTGCGATCGCTGATGTATTTCGGATCTTCACGAATGTTTCCCACGCGAATATAGTCAACGGATACTCGCAGACACGAATTTGTCGATGAGTCCGGCAGCTCATCGTCGAAGCCGGGCATCAATATCATCGGATGCCTATTGCAATTGAATACCGGGGTGCCAGCCGCTCTTGGCGAGGAACGCTTTGGCGTCGGTCATTTCCAGGATGTCGCGGAAGGCTTGGGTTTTATCGGGAGCGCGTTGGTAGTAGGCCTTGCAGATTCGATAGCCGACCCAGTAGCCGAGGTCGCCGGGCTTTTCCAGCGTACTGTTATCCAGCCATTGCGACAGATCGGTCTTGTCCTGATCGGCGATGAATGCGGTTTCGATCTGCTTCTCGCGGCCCTGGGTCAATGGGCCGAAGTGAGCGTAGCCCGTCTTGCCTGACGTGAGTTCCGCGACCAGTTCGGCCGCGCCTTCCAAGAGGGATCGCTGCAATACCGTGAAGTGATCTTCGTCGGTGTTGGTCGCCACTTGTTGAATGTGTGCGTACTCGTGCGCGATGACGTGCACGAAGCGATCCTCGAGGTTGGGATAGAACCAATCCACCGCGCACAGTGCTTCCAGGCCGATCTGCAATCCCGTGTCGGGATAGCCGACGCCGACCGGCTTGCCGCGACCGACGACGATCGTGACCGGCGGAATGCGAGCTTGCGGGTAGAGCCTGACCAACTCGCGCAATGAAACCTCCAGACGCTGCCGCACGCCAGGCAAAACCGCGAGACAGCGCTTGGCATTGGCGTAGATCGCAGGCTGCTTTGCGATCCGGTCGGCGATGCTCTGAGCGGTCACGTTGCGAATCTTCGCCAGCGTGTGCAGCTCCTCGGTGCCGGCATCGAGATAGTCACGTTGCAGCTGCTCGACGGTCGGGTGGCCGTTCGCGGCGTCGTAGATTTTGTAGAAGCGGTCCACGTCCTCGATTTGTATCTGCGGTCCTTCGGCGGCGCCAGCGGTCGCGCAGGCAAGGCCACCAATCAGGACAGCCAGGCCGAGTCCTTGCATTGTTTTTGCTCTCCTTTCTGCCATGACCCTTGCGACGCGCATCCCCCGTAAAAGGTTGCACAGAGATTGTAGCCCTGTTTAGGGAGCCCCCATGGAAAAGCCCAACCCCACATTCGCATTCAGCGGTGTAGTGCCTTCCATATGCGATGCCGAAGCTGGCGACTCGGAATGGTGTAGTCAGCAGAATCGATCGGCCGATGGCGGCGGTCCGCCCGATCTGCCTCAGCCGGGAGCGCACATCGCCACCGAGCGCAGAGCGTACGTTCACCACGGCATTTATCTCGGCGACGGTTTGGTCGCGCACTACGCCGGTTTCGTGCGCAGCCTGCGCCCCGGTCCGATTGAAGCGGTGTCGATGGAACGGTTCACGCAAGGCCGACCGTGGTACGTGATCCCGGAAAGCTCGCCTGCGTTCAGCAGCACCGAAATCGTCAGTCGCGCGCTGTCCCGCCTTGGGGAGCATCGCTATCACTTTCTCAATAACAACTGCGAGCACTTCTGCGAATGGTGCCTGCGGGCGGAGCACCGCAGCTATCAAGTGGATCGGTTGCTTTCCTGGCCGCTGCGTAATCTGCAGCGAGCATTGAATGTCGCCGCGACGCTGATCAATCTGCCGGATTGCTTCGCGCGCGTGCACGACGAGATCGTCGCCGGAAGAGATAAATCGCTAATGCCAGTGCTGCCACGACACACGCAATCGGCGCCAGGATCGCGAGAATAGAAATCGTCGCAGCGCTCGCGGTCTCCGCGGTGCTGACGACGGGATTGCCCAGCCCGCCGGTCAACGCTGTACTTTTCACGCGCAGCAGAGCGGCTCCGGTCTTGGTCAGGCCGGCAATGCCGCCACCGGCGATGATCGCAATCGGCCACCTCGCTTCCGGCGGCACATCCACCATCACCGAAGCGCTGGCCAGCACGCCCGCCACGACCGCCAATGGACCGGCCAGGACATCGAGCAGGTGATCGACGCCCGGGATATAGAAAGCCAGCGTCTCGAGCGTGGCCGCGGTCCCCAGGGCGATCAACGCGGGCGTGCTTTGCAGCCATTGAAAAGAGTCGGCCAGGGGGATGACGCCGACCCGAGCTGCGAATCCCGCCACCAGCAGCGGCACGAACACGCGAAAGCCCGTCGCCGCCGCGAGCCCGATGCCCAGCGCGACGCTGAAAAGCATGTTCAGAGAAGAGTCCACCGTCAGTAAAGAACTGGCGGGATATTCTGTTCCATCTGCCGGAGAACAGCGAGAGCGGGCAGCCGAGCTGCCCGCTCCATCGATCGATCAGAACGACTTGTTGACGGTCAAGCCATAGGTGCGCGGATCGCCCAGCTGCGCGACGACCAGGCCGGTGCTGCCCGACTGGGTGGACAGGAATTCGAAGTAGTCCTTGCCGAAGGCGTTGCGCACCCAGCCGTACACGTTCCAGCCGTCGCCGAAGCGGGCGCCGGCGCGGAAGTTCGCGAGCGAGTAGCCCGACACGTCGGTATAGATCGAGCGCGACGGATTCGACGAGAACTTGGAGCGATAGCTGCCGTCGAACGCGAAGTACGCGCCGCCCTCGGCGCCGAGCGCATTCAGCGGCAAGTCATACTCGAATCCATACGACAGCGCGACCTTCGAAACGCCCGGCAACCATTGGCCGGAGATATCGCAGGAAGGCGGGCTGAAGCCACCAGGTGTGCCGGGCGCACTCGGCGGATTCGCGGCGCTCGCAGCGGTGCCGCCCGAAAGCTCCGGCGGGCACGGCGCATCAGGAAACTTCACATACTCGTGATCCGTGTAGGCGCCGTTGAAGAACACGCTCAGATTGTCGAGCGGTCGTGTGCTCAATTCCAACTCCACGCCACGCACTCTCACTTGCTCGGCATTCGCAAGATAGCCGCGGATCACGTTCGCCTGGCTGTTCGTGACCGTCGCCTGATAGTCGTCGATGTCGGTCCAGAATGCAGACAAGTTGAGCGTCACGCCTTGCGAGAACAACTGCGTCTTCAAACCGGCCTCGTAGTGGTTGGTCTTCTCGGGATCGACCGTCGCCACCGCAGTGATGGGCTGGCTGTTCGCATCCAGCGGCAAGCCCGACAGGTTGATGCCGCCCGATTTGAACGAGCGAGCGTAAGTAACATACGCGAGCACATCATCGGCCACGTCATACGACACCGTGAAGTCGCCCGACACGTTGGTGTCGTCGAACTCGGGCTCATAGCTCTGCGGCGCGAGCACGCCGCGTTCGGCAGACGTGAGCGGCGTGCTGGTCGCATTCGTCACCGTTGCAATGTACTTGCCTTCCTTCTTGTCGTAGTTGACGCGCAGGCCGGGCTGCAGCCGCAGATCGTCCGTGATATGCCAGGTGAGCTGGCCGAACGCCGCGACGCTGGTGTTTTTCAGGCCGATGTCGTTCTCCGAGCGCAGCCCGTCGAGGATGGCAGGATTGTTCGCGTTCGCGCCGCTGAGCAACCAGCGGCTCGCGAGCGGGCCTTGCTCCTGCACGCCGGAGGTATCGACGGTCTGGTAGAAGCCATACAAGCCGACGACGTAGTCGATCTTGTCTCCGGAGTCGGCGTAGCGCAGCTCTTGCGAATACTGACGCTGCTTGGACGGATTCGCGGACACGGTGGTGATGGGCAAGCCGATGAAGTCACGATCGTTCGACGGACCCCAGTCCCACTTGCGATAAGCGCTCACCGAGGTGAGTTGGCCGGAGCCGACGTTCCACTCGGCCACCGCCGAGGCGCCGCCAAATTGCTGGATGGCGGTGAGCGGGGTGTCCAGGTCGGTCAGCCGATCGAACGGATTGAAGCTCGGCGGCTGATAGTTGCCGGACGCAGCGGCGAGCGCGTCGTACTGGCGATTGAGCGGCCGTTGAGTCGAGCCAGTCCTGGCCCACACCTGGCCATAGCCGATCGGATCCTGTTCGGTGTAGTCAGCGGAGAAGTTGATTTTGAAATCCTGGCTCGCCTGCCAGAGCAGCTGGCCCTTGACGCCGCGATTGTCCAGCTCGTTGATGTGCTGACCGGTGGCGGTGTTATAGATAGTGCCGTCACGCGAGGTGTACGAAGCGCTCAGGCGACCCGCGAGCGTTTCGCCAATGAGCGGGCCGGACACCGACGCCTTGCTCTGGATGTAATCGTAATTGCCCCGCGTCAGCTCGACGCGTGCTTCCGGCGTGAACGTCGGCTTGCGCGAAGTGATGTTGACCGCGCCGGCCGTGGTGTTCTTGCCGTACAGCGTGCCCTGCGGGCCGCGCAGGATCTCGACTTGCTCGACATCGAGGAAGTCGAACGTCGCGGTGGCGTTGCGATTGTAATAAACCTGGTCGATGTAGATGCCGACGCCGGGCTCGATGCCGTCGTTGGTGAGGCCGAATGGCGTGCCCAGGCCGCGGATGTTGACGCTGGAATTACGCGGGTTGCTGGAATAGAACTGCACCGAAGGCTGCAGCTGCGAAAGGCGGCCGACGTTGATGGTGCCGGTCTGCTCGATGGTGTTGGCATTGAGTACCGATACCGCCAGCGGTACGTCTTGAACCGCTTCTTCGCGGCGTCGAGCCGTGACCGTCACGCTCTCGATCTGCGAATCCGCCGAAGCGTTCGTGTCGGTGTCGCCCTCGGCAGCGTGAGTAGCGCTCGTGCTCCCCGCAACGATCAGGGCGAGCAGGGCCGAGTAGCCCAGCGATTCGCTGTTAGTCCGAAGTCCGCGCATTCTTGTATTCCCACGTAGTTGGCCAGTGTTGGAGCTATCGTAGGAGCTGGCCGATACCGGTTCAGTCGCGGCGCGGTCACGAATCGGTCACCGTTCATGCCGGGCTGCCATCAGCAGATCACAAATAGTTACCTCGGCAGGAGGGGCTGAAACATATCCGTCATACGCACCGCCTAGCATCTGCCGTCGTTTTTTGCTGCTGGGAATGTGGACGCGGGTGTCTGATCGAACCGAATTAGAGGGGGACAGGGATTTCCCTCTGGACGATGTCGAGAGAGCTCGCTGGTTCGTGCACCACATCCTGCCCCACGAGGCCGCCCTCAGGGGCTGGCTGTCGCGCCGACGTGCGCCGGGGGCCTTCGACGTGGATGACATAGTGCAGGAGAGCTATGCGCTGCTGGCCGAGCGCGAGCGCGTAGACGACATCCTGAATCCGCGCGCCTACCTGTTCCAGGTCGCCCATTCATTGGTCGTTCGAAGCATTCGCCGGGCGCGGATCGTGCCCATCCTCGCCGTCGAAGATCTCGGGCTGGCGGACCTGCCCGACGACGCGGCCACTCCGGAACAAAGCGCCATCGCGCACGACGATTTGCGCCGACTGGCGGAAGTCATCGCCAGCATGCCGGGGCAGACTCGCGAGGCATTCGTTCTACGCCGGGTCCGCGGCTTGTCTCAGCGGGAGATCGCTTCGCGCATGGGACTTTCAGAGAACACAGTCGAGAAGCACATCGTTCGTGGCCTTCGCTGGTTGGGAGATTGGTTCGCCAGTGGCGGAAACCCACCCGCTAAAAGCTCTAATCAGTTGAAGCGTGAACAAAGGCGTGCCGGTGCAAGAGCTCGAAACCAGTCAGGATATTGATCGAGCCGCGGCAGAATGGGTGGCCCGGATGGATCGTGCGCCCCTTGCCGCCGGCGAAACTGAAGAGCTGACGCAATGGCTGACAGCCGATCGACGCCGCCGGGGCGCGTTCATTCGCGCGCGAGCGATATGGATGCGCAGCGAGTCGGCGCGGGCACTCGGCCCACAGTACGATCCTGAGAACTTTCAACCTGCGGCAGCCGAACCGCCGCCTCCCGCGCACGTCGAGCGCCGACGACCGATGATGAAGTGGAGCGGAGCGCTGGCCGCATCGCTCGTGGTCGCCGTGATGCTTGTGACAACGTTGCAGATGCCTACGGCCTACGCCACGGCCAAGGGTGAGATGCGTACTGTGCCATTGGGAGATGGCGCCACGGTGACACTCAACACCGATACCCACATCAAGCTCTACGACGACGAGGGCCGGCGACGCATCCGTGTGTTGCGAGGTGAAGTCCTGATCGAGGGCGCCGCGGCGACGTCGCCGACTTTGGTTGAAGTCGACGGCAAGCAGCTGGAAGGTTCGGCGGCGACATTCGTCGTGCGCAAATTGAACGATCAGCCCGCGCAGGTGCTGGTTCAGGAGGGCCGCGTCGTGCTCGCCGAAGAGAGACAGGCGACCCTGCCGCTGTCGGCGAACACTGGCGCGTCGTTGCTCGAAGGCAAAGAGCAGGGATGGCAGCTGCGAGCGTTGTCTTATGGACAACTCAGCCGCGAGCTGGCCTGGCGCGAAGGCAAGATCGCCTTGCAGGGTGAAACCTTGGCGGAAGCAGTGGCCCTCTATGCACGCTACAGCGACACGCCCATCGTCATCGCCGATCCGGGGTTGGCGACAGTCCCCGTTGCCGGTCTGTTCGCAGTCAATAATGCGCTGGGCTTCAGTCGCGCCGTCGCGAATGTATTCGACGCGGACGTGCGACAGGAAGGCGATCGAATCGTCATCGCCGCTCGACATCGAGCTGGCGGACTTTGAACTTTTTTTGACAGCAGACGGAAACGTCGGCGCCAGCGCTCTCTGATCTCAACTGCTCATTGAGCTCGTTGAGATCAGACATGAATCGTTACAAGAATGTCCTGCTGGCCAGCGCCATCGCCGCCGCGCTGGCATCCGCTCCCCAGGCCGACGCGCAACAGCGTAAGTTTGAAGTTCCCGCACAGCGTGCGGTCACAGCCATCCCCGAGTTGGCGCGGCAGGCGCAGGTGCAGATCATTGCGCCTGCTGGATCTTTGGAGGGCATCGACACACCGGCGATCGCTGGCGAGATGGATACGCGCGACGCTCTGCGCACACTGTTGGCGGGTACTGGCCTGAGGATCAAGTCCGATGAAGGCAATGTGATTTTGCTGGAGCAGGCGGGCGGCAGTGTCGCGCGTACGCCGTCTCAGCAGCACGTCGGCACCGGCGGTGTGCGCGGTCGCATTCTCAATACCGCGACGGGCGAGTATGTGCGTAACGCGGAGATTCGCGTCGAAGGCACGTCGATCGTTACTTACTCCGAAGATGGCGGTAATTTCCGACTCAACGTCGTGCCGGCCGGCGAGATCACCGTCGTCGTCAGATACACCGGTCTGCAAGAGTCGAAGGCGGCGGTCACCGTGCTCGCGGATCAGATTGTCACGCTGGATTTCGAGCTCCGCGTGCCTTCCTACGCCGATGCAGCCGGTCCGGACGAGATCAACATGGTGATCGTCACCGCCAAACGCGAGGGCCAGGCCAGCGCGATCATGGAGCGTCGCGCCGCGATGAATGCGAAGAACGTGGTCGAAGCCGACAACTTCGGCGCGCTGACCATGGGCGACGTCGGCGAGTTCATGAAGTCCATGCCGGGCATTTCGCTCGACTACACCGAAGTGGACGCGACGGCCGTGCGCATCGGCGGCCTCGATCCGAAATACTCCACGTTCACCATCGACGGCGCCCGCATGGCCACCGCGACGTCGAACAACAACACCGGTCGCCAGAACTCCTTCGAGCAGATGTCCATCACCGGCATCGAGGCGATCGAGCTCAACAACACGCTCACGGCCCGCATGGATGCCGACTCACCCGGTGGCACGATCAACTTGCGCAGCAAGTCCGCGCTCGACCTCACCGGCCGCGAAGTCGTTTTGCAGCTCGGCGGCGTCGGCACCTCCGACTCCACGTCCTCGCGCAAGTACTTCCCGGACGATAAGAAGCATTCGACCGTCTATCCCTCGGCGCAGCTCGGCTACAGCGACATCTTCATGGACGGTCGCCTGGGTGTCGCGTTCAACACCAGCTATAACGCCAACTACGTTCAGCAGGATCGTATCCAGACGGACTGGTCGTATCTTCCCGACGGGCGCGTCATGCCTTATCGCGTCATGTGGCGTCCGGGCCCGAAGATGACCACTCGCACGGCCGCCAACCTGAGTGCGGACTATCAGATCACCGACGATCTGGTGTTCTCGTTGCGGAGCATGTACTCGTTCTATGACGTCGAGTACTTCAACCAATACACGTTCCTGTACTTCGGCACCACTACGACGTCCTATGCCACGCCGGATTCCACGCCTACGCACATCGTCGTGAATCCGAACGGGACGAACACGCGTTTGCGCACCGAGTATTCGCATCGCTACGCCGGCACACCGACGTACACCATTGCGCCGAAGCTGGAATTCAAGGGCGACACGCTGGAGGTCGCGCTGCGCCCCAGCTACTCCCGCTCGGAATTCAACTTCCGTGACAATGACGAAGGCTTCTTCCAGCGCACCGATACCTGGCTGACCGGCATCGGCTTCACGCTCGATCGCGCCTCGCAGGACTCGAACGCGTGGAACCTCACGCAGACCGCGGGGCGCGACTGGAGCGATCCCGGGAACTTCAATCTGGATGCGGACATCGGCAACAACATTCGCACCTCCCAGTCCGATGCCATCAACGAGCAGTACGGCGTCAATCTGGACCTGAAGAAGGATCTCAACTTCGGCGACCTGCCGGTGACGTTCTACACCGGCTTGGGCAGCCGCACGAACGACTGGCGCACCGACGAGGGTTCTTATCGGCAGTTTCAGTATGTCGGTCCGAACGGCGATCTGACGCAGCGGGATCCCGCGGCCGTCATTCCCTGGACCCAGAACTACGACTTCGAAATCACCGGTTTCAACGCCGGCAACATGAATGCCCAGAACTGGCGCGCCGATAGCAACTACGCGGTCTACGACATCTACAAGGAACACCCCGAATATTTCGTGCCCGACACCGTCGGCAACCTGAAGCGCCAGCTGGATTTCAACAAGCGCATCCAGGAGGACGTCGAGGCGGCATACATCGAAGGCGAGACCCGCGTCGGCGACGCGCGCTTCGATCTCGGCGTGCGCTATGAGAAGACCAAGACGGCGGCGCGCGTGGCTACCGTGCGCACGCCCGCCGAAGTGACTGCCGCCGGTCTCAACGTCAACACCGTCGAAGGCCTGCTCTATCAGTACAACAACGGCGCGTACTCCGACCGCCACGGCGAATACGACGACTGGTTCGTTAGCGGCGGCGTCAAGTACGACTTCACCCGGAAGCTCGTCGGCCAGCTCGCGTTCAGTCAGGCGATCCTGCGCCCCGACTACGGCAACCTCGGCGGCGTGGTGACCGTGAACGAGGACACCTCGACCGTCAACGTGCCGAATCCGGAGTTGAAGCCCGAGCACGCCACGAAGTATTTCGCAGCCCTGCAGTACTACCTCGAGCCCTCCGGTCTGATCGGTCTGTCCTACTACAAGCTCGACATCAAAGACATGCAAGTGGCCGGCATCGAGGTCGAGCCCGAGGCGGTCGGCTTCGGCCCCGACGAATATTCCGGTTTCACCTTCCGCAGCGCGCAGAACGTCCCGGGCAAAAGCACCAATGAAGGTCTGACCTTCGAATACAGCCAGCAGTTCACCTTCCTGCCGGGCGCATTGAAAGGCCTGAGCGTGTTTGGCTCGATCACGCGCATCAATCCGGACGGCGAGCGCGTGAACATGCCGGAGCGCGCGGCCAACATCGGCGTCGGCTACGCTTACGGTCCATTCGACTTCAGGATCAACGGCAACTATCAAGGGAAGTATCGGACCAGCGCGCTGAGCAATACCGCGACCACCGCCAACAACGGCATCCTCTATCACACCTCGCGCGATCTGTGGAATATCAGCGCGAGCTACAAGTATTCGGACAACCTCGAAGTGCAGCTCGCGGGCCGCAACATCTTCAACGAGCCTGATATCATCTACTCCAACGTCGAGAGCCGAGTGCAGCAGTACACGATCTACGGTTCGATGTGGAACCTCGGAGTGAAGGTTACATTCTGATGGCTCGTACTTTCATTGCAGCCGCAGCGCTGCTCATCACCACCTGCGTGGCGACGGCCGAGCCCGTCGCCACGCCCACCGCTCGGTTGCCGCTCACGCAGAACGGCGGCACGTGGGACGCGGGGCACGTACAAGGCATCGCCGTGGACGTGAAGGGTGGATATATCTATTACTCGTTCACCAATCTGCTCGCGAAGTACGATTTCGGCGGCAAGCTGGTGGGCACGATCGTCGGCTGGACCGGCCATCTCGGCGACCTCGATTTCAATCCCGCCGATGGCAAGCTGTACGGCTCGCTGGAGTATCGCGAGTACAACGCGTTCTACGTTGCCGTGATTGACGTGAAGCGGCTCGATCGCGTCGGCATCGAGGCCGGCAAAAGCGAAATCTTCCGGACCGTTTATCTACCGGAGGTGGCCAGGGATTTCCTTGCCGATGTGGATGGCGATGGCAGAACCGATGGCGCCAAAGATCATCGCTACGGCAGCTCCGGCATCGACGGCGTTGCCATCGGGCCGGCCTTCGGTCGGGTCGATGGTCCGCTTTATCTCACCGCCGGTTACGGTGTCTTCGGCGATACCGAACGCGACGACAACGACCATCAAGTGCTCATTCAATATGACGTGAGCGATTGGGCGAAGTACGCTCGACCGCTGAATGAATCGGATCCGCATCGCAGTGGACCTGGCGCATACCAGGGAAAGTATTTCGTGCGCACCGGTAACACGACCTGGGGTGTGCAGAATCTTTCCTACGACCGCTCGATGCAGCGCTGGTTCATGGGCGTCTACCGGGGCAAGAAGAAGTCCTTCCCCAACTATCTGCTGTTCGCCGTCGATGCACGTACGCAACCGAAGCTGGGCGTCCTGGTCGGTGTGCCGCATCCCGAGGGCAAGGGTTGGGAACAGGGTCACTTGCTCGCGCTCGCCGACGATGGCTTGAAGGATGCCGCCACCGGCGTGCGCGGTTGGAATCAGAAGGGCGATGTGGGCTTCCAGCCGGTCGGCAACAAGTTGTTCTATCTGTCGGTGAGCTCGGGCGGCAAGGGCGCCCAGACTGCGGATCTCACATTGATGCGATGGACCGGCGATGCTGACAAGCCCTTCGTTGCCGTGACCTCGGAAGAGATCCGATGACGCTGAGTATCGATCGGCGTCGCCTCGTCGTTGGAGGCGCGCTTGGCTTGGGCGCGCTGATGCTGCCGATCGGCGGCAGCCTTGCATCGGTGGTGCTCGGAGCAAAAGGCTTCACTCACAGTGTTGCCAGCGGCGAGCCTGGCTCCGATTCCATGCTGCTGTGGACGCGCTATGTGCCAGCGAACGGGGTCGACGACGTGCGGCTGGCTGCGGAAGTGGCGCTGGATTCCGACTTCACGCGCGTTGTGTCGGGCGGCAGCGTTCGAATCGGCGCGTTTCGTGACTGGACGGCCAAGCTCACCGTCGATGGCCTGCAGCCAGGCACCCGCTACTGGTATCGATTCATCGCACCCGATGGCGACAAGTCGCCGGTCGGGCGCACCAAGACGCTGCCGGTCGGCGCTGTCGATCGCTTCGGCCTGGGTGTGTTTTCCTGCTCGAGCCTGCCTCTCGGCTGGTTCAATGCTTACGGGCACGCAGCCGCGCGTGACGATCTCGACCTGTGGTTACACGTCGGGGATTACATCTATGAATACGCGCTGGCTGCGTATAAGGACAAGGATCTCGTCTCGGGACGAGATGTGATGCCGGCGCATGGGCACGAGATGATCGGTCTGGCGGACTATCGCCTGCGACTGGCTTGTTATCGTGCCGATCCGGATCTGCAGAAGCTGCACCAGGTGGCTCCGATGGTCGCGTTGTGGGATGACCATGACTCCACCAACGACAGTTGGGAAGGTGGGGCGCAGAATCATCAGCCGACGTCCGAAGGCGATTGGAGTCTCCGGCGTGCTGCTTCGATTCAGGCTTTCCGCGAGTGGCTGCCGGTTTCTGAAGAACCCTGGAAGGCGTATCGCATCGGTTCCCTTGCCACGCTGTATCGAACCGAGTCGCGCCTTTTCGCGCGCACGCGACCGGCGTATGCGGAGTTGGCGAAGGCACACGATGCGAGCGATCCCGATGCAGCTCTGCGCGCGTTTCGCGATGGCGCGTGGCGCGATCCGACGGCAACGATGCTCGGTTCGACTCAGGAACTTTGGCTCGCGCAGGAATTGAAGCGCAATGCTGCTGCCTCGAACTGGCAGATGGTTGGCATGGCCACCATCATGGGCCGCACGTTGATGCCGGGTTCGGCGCCGGGCTGGCTGCGCCCCGAGGCGGGCGAGCATGTCGCGAACAAGTTCAAGAAGGATGTGCGCGGCTCCAAACTCGGCGTGCCCATGTGGATGGATCGCTGGGACGGTTATCCCGTCGCTCGCTCGCGTCTGCTGAAGTCAGCACAAGAAGCCGATGCGGACCTGGTGATGTTGTCAGGCGATAGTCACAACGCCTGGGCCTATTCACTGGCGGAAGACGGTCAGCCGGCGGGCGTCGAGTTCGCAGGTCATAGCGTGACGTCGCCTGGCATCGAAGGACAGTTGGGCGTGGACCCCAAAGATGTGGTCCGCGCGTTCGTTGACACGAATCCCGAGCTGGTGTGGGCCGACACCAGTCAACGCGGCTACATGATGGTCGATGTCACTGCGCAGCGTGTGACCGGCGAATGGTTGTTCATGAAGACGATCAAGTCGCGCAGCACGGCGTTGGCGGGTAGACATCGGATGTCGGCCGAGCGGGGGAGACGGAAGTTCGCAGTTTGATCATCAAGTGGAGGCAGCTACCGCCGCCCGGCCTTCATATATATAAGTCAGCGGCCTCGGTCCCTTCATGTAGCCGGTGTGCAGATGTTCGATCCTGAAACCGGCGCCCTGGATCAACTCGCGGATGGGGCGGTTCAAATGACAACCGCCGCCGATGCAACGCCACGTCGGCGTGAGGCGATCCTGCCATTTCCTGACGCTGGCGTCGGGAGACAGGCCGTGCTCGGCGAATAGCAGCCGTCCGTTGGGTTTCATCACACGGCGGATCTCCTTCAGCGCTCGCGATACATCGGGGATGCTACAGAGCGTGAAGGTTGTGACGACCGTATCGAACTGGTGATCCGGCAACGGAATGCTTTCTGCAGAGGCGGCGATCAATTCCAGCGGCAACTGCCGGCGCGTCGCGAATTCCCTCGTCATTTCCATTAGCGGAGCAGCGGGCTCGATGGCGACGAGCGTTGTGGCTTTCGGGCCGTAGAAGGGAATATTCGCGCCGGCGCCGATCCCGATCTCCAGGACCGTCCCCTCGGCCGAGGAAATAACCCGTTCGCGATAAGGCCGGAGCTCCCGATTGCGCATCGAGGCATCGATGATCCAAGGCAGAACGCGGTTTCGATAGAAGCCCACGGGACACTCCATGGCTGTCTCGAGCAGCTTACACGACTGCCAGACACCCGCTTCACCCTGGCCGAAAGTCCATTGCGCGTCGAATCGTCTTGCACAATGCGAATCAGAGAGTTGCAGAGGGCAATATTCCTGTGTTATCAAAGCCCCCAATGCAAAAATCTTCCACCCGCTATTGGTTTTACTTTAGCTATCCAAAGCCGCTGGCGGATGGACTGACCTCGATTTGACCGAAGCTTGAACCGAGTCACCCGAAAAACCGCCAGCAAACTGGCGGTTTTTTTTGCGCCGCCGGTAAGCCCACTGGAGCCCTCGTGAACGCCCGTACCGACGATTTAAGAATTCGTGAAATCCGCGAGCTGGTCACTCCTCATCAAGTGATGAGCGAGCACCCGTGCACCGAGACTGCCGCGGCCACCGTCGAGCAGGGCCGCAGAGCAATGCAGGACATCGTGCACGGTCGCAGCGACCGGCTCGCCGTCGTCATCGGGCCCTGCTCGATTCACGATACCCAAGCGGCGATGGACTATGCCCATCGGCTGCGGGAACAGCGGGAGCGCTTCAAGGGCGAACTGGAAATCGTCATGCGCGTGTATTTCGAGAAGCCGCGCACCACGGTGGGCTGGAAAGGACTGATCAACGATCCCGATCTCGACGGCAGCTTCAATATCAATCGGGGGCTGCGCATTGCGCGTCAGCTGTTGGGCGACATCAACGATCTTGGCTTGCCCGCCGGTTGCGAGTTCCTCGACATCATCACACCGCAATACATCGGCGACCTGGTCGCTTGGGGCGCGATCGGCGCACGCACCACCGAGAGCCAGGTGCACCGTGAGATGACCTCGGGCTTGTCCTGCCCGGTGGGATTCAAGAATGGCACCGACGGCAATGTGAAGATTGCGATCGATGCAGTGCAGGCGGCGTCCTTTCCGCATCATTTTCTGGCCGTGACCAAGCAAGGTCACAGCGCCATCGCGACCACCAGCGGCAACGGCGATTGTCACGTGATCCTGCGCGGCGGCAAGGAGCCGAACTACGATGCGGCGAGCATCGATTCAGTGTGCAAACAACTCGGTGCGGCCAAGCTGCCGCTGCGCGTGATGGTCGACGTGAGTCATGGCAACAGCTCGAAGAAGCCCGAGAATCAGCCGCTGGTCATCGCCGATATCGCCAAACGCATCGAAGCAGGGGAGCGGCGCATCAGCGGCGTCATGGTCGAGAGTCATCTGAAGGCCGGCCGGCAGGACCTGGCGCCGGGCAAGCCGCTCGAATATGGCCAGAGCATCACGGATGGGTGCGTCGACTGGCAGTCGTCCGTGCAGATCCTGGAGCAACTTGCAAATGCCGTGAGTGTGCGGCGCAAGACTTCATGAGCGCGGGCGCGGCGTACCAACCTGCAGCGTGTAGGAGTTTCCGTGATCGCTGCAGGGTGAAGGTCGGCCTGCCCATCGTCACCTGCTTTGAAGGCTGAACTCCACTTGCTGATGGAACATTGACGGCCGGAAGATGCTGACAGCTGAAACTGCTGCGAGGCGCTTCCATGACTCTGGATTCCTGGCCCGAACTGCCCTATGCGGCGTGGCAGGAGACCTGCACGACGCTGCACTTGTGGACGCAGATCGCCGGCAAGATCCGCTTGGCTCGTACGCCCTGGCTCAATCACGGCTGGCATGTGACGCTGTATGTCACGACCAACGGCCTCACCACCTCGCCGATTCCTGACGGGCACCGCACCTTCGAGCTGCGCTTCGACTTGCGGCAGCACCAGTTCGACATCGAAGTGAGTGATGGACAGGCGCGGCGGATTCCCTTGCTCCCCATGACGGTCGCCGACTTCCATGGGGCCGTGTTGAAAGAGCTCGAATCGGTTGGCATCCAGGTCGCGATCGACGATCTGCCGAGCGAAATTGCCGACAGCATCCCATTCTCGCGCGACCGCAAGCACGCCTCGTACGACCGGGAGTACGTGCAGCGCTTCGCTCAGGTGCTGCGTCAGGTAGACCAGGTATTCAAGACGTTCCGAACCGGGTTTCTGGGCAAGAGCAGCCCGGTGCATTTTTTCTGGGGCAGCTTCGATCTCGCGGTGACTCGCTTCTCGGGCCGGCCGGCGCCGCTGTTCACCGGCACCGCGCCGGGACTGCGTCAGGATGTGATGCAGGAGGCCTACTCGCACGAAGTCAGCAGCGCGGGCTTCTGGCCGGGCGGGCCAGGCATCGACGCATCGTTCTATTCATATGCCTATCCGCCGCCAGAGGGCTTCAAGGAATATCGCGTGGAGCCCAAAGACGCGACATTCAACGAAGCTCTCGGTGAGTTCGTGCTGCCCTACGAGCGAGTGCGCGCAGCGAAAGATCCCGCCGCCGCACTGCTGAGCTTTCTGCAATCGACGTATGAAGCGGCGGCCGTCAGCGGCAAGTGGGATCGCGCTGCGCTGGAGTGTGAGCTCGGCAAGCCGGGCGTGCCTCGCGGCCGATCGGTCTGAATCTCTGCAGAGGAGACCATCATGAGCGTCAGCGCATCAGAACGGCATTCAATTCCGGGATTCCTACCCTTGATCGGTCGCAGCTGGTGGGTGCTGCTGGTGTACGGCATCCTGGGTGTGATCTTCGGATTGTTTGCACTCGCGCGGCCATTGGCCGCAGCGACGGCAATGGTTTGGGCCATCGGCGTGCTGGCGCTGGCCGAGGGCGTCGTGAGTTTGTTTGCTGCCTTCAGCGGCAAGGTTGCAGTGTCGAAAGGCTGGGTGCTCCTATATGCGGTGCTGTCGATCCTGTTCGGCATCATGGCGGTCGTCAATCCTGTATCGACGGCGGGCGCTTTGCTGTTGTTTCTCGCCGCGTGGCTGGTCTTCGCCGGCATCTATCGCATCATCTTCGCGATCCGGGTGCGCCAGGAAATCAAGGGAGAGTGGTTGATCGCGCTCAGCGGTCTGCTGAGCATTGCACTCGGTGCACTCTTCGTAATCAGCCCGCTGACCGGCCTGGTCGTCACCGCCTGGTGGATCGGCGCGGGTGCGTTGATCTACGGCGTGCTGCAAATCATTGCGGCCTTCAAGCTGCGCGCGCTCAAATGAGCTGACGCTTGCGCAAGTGATCGAACGGCGCAGCGTGAGCTCGACGGATCGGCTCTCTCTGGCGCTCGGACCGGGTGGCGGTGCTGCGATCCGGTTCAAAGTTTTGCAGTAACGAATCGGCCATTCGCGACCGTTCAGCTTTCGGCGGTTGCCCGCGCCGGGCAACTCTGAAAACATCGCTGATATGAAATATTCAGCGACGCTTTCCTGTCTGTTGATTGCGACAGCCTTTCTGGTTGCGGCCACGCTGCCGCTCGCCAGCGCGGCGCAGGAAATGCCAGCAAGCGAGGCGCCCGCGGCGACTGCGCCGACGGCGGAGAAACGTTTCGTTTCCGACAAGCTCGTGTTGAATGTCTATGCCGAGCCGGATCAAGGCAGCGCCCGCGTCGCGACGATCCAGACCGGCGACGCCGTCGAGGAGTTGGAACGCTCCGGCAGTCTGGTTCGAGTGCGTTTGGAAGATGGCCGTGAAGGTTGGGTAGGAGCGAGCTACCTGACAAGCGATGAGCCCGCTATCGTTCGTCTGCGCGAGTTGCAGCGTCAGCAACCGAACGCCGCGCCTCGAGTGGACAAGGCATCGCTGGACGAGATCGCGCAGCTGAAAAAAGAAAGTACCGCGCTGCGTGGGCAAGTGAGCGAGTTGCAAGCTCGCATCGCCGCGCCGGTCGCACCACCGCCACCGCAGGGTGAAACGATCACCGCAGCGCCGGAGCCGCCGTTGCAAGCAGCGGTGCTTCCTACCACTGCGCCGAATAGCGTGGTGGGCTGGGTAGTCGCGATGCTGGCGGTTGGCGCGGTGAGTTATGCCGGCGGCTACCAGACGCTCGCACGCCGGCTGCGCAAGAAGTTCGGCGGTTTGAAAATCTATTGACACGCGCCGACCCACGATGAGCGACAGCCCGCTCGGCCGGTTCTATCTGGCGGGCGTCAATATCAAACTTTGAGATGTGCGCCACTCCAGGCACAAGGATGTGCCTGCGCCGCTGTTTCTTCTATGGCTCGCCGACCAGCTGCACGGCGTCGATCTGGTTCCATCCCCAGACTCGTGCCGTAGCCAGCGTGATGCGAGCGCCGGTCACGACGAACGAAGTTTTGGGAATGTCCTGGACGAGCCAGCCGATCGTGTTCTTCTGATACGGTGTGGCGTCGGCGCCGCTCCAGATCTCGTGGCTGGCGCCGTCGGCGTCGATCAGCTCGAGCTTGCTGATGGCTCCAGGCGCGGCGCTCTGACGGATGCGCAAACTGGTGGCGTACACCGGCCTGGCGAATTTCACTTCCAACCATTCGGGCGTTTTGGAGTCGCCTGATCTGGTGGTCCACGCGGCGGGATTGTCGGAGTAGCGTGACACGTTGGGCGCACCAGTCGCCTGCCAAGCGGAGTAGCCGGCCTTCTGGTCGGCTGTTTGTGCGTACGTCGAGCTCGCAACCGCGCTCGAAGCCCATTGCCCCAGCGGATCGGCGAGGATTTTCTTTTCATCGACGGGAGCTGCCGCCGGCTGCGTCGCGGGCTTGCTGTCCTGAACGGGCGGTGTTGACGCGATGGCGGCCGCGGCGTCGCTTGAGGATGCATTCGCATCGGACGCTGACGGCGCCGCCGGCTCTGAAGATGCCGGCTCTGAAGATGCCGGCTCCACCGACTCCAACGATGCGCGTCGCAGAGCTTCTCTATTGTGGCGTGCGGCCTCGTCGGCGAACGTGGCTTGAGCGTGGCTGGCTCGCAGGCTGGATGTTGGTACCGTCACAAACGTCACTGCGCCCGGCGTGTTGGCGAGCATGACGCTGTCAGGAGTTGTTTCTTCAGGAACATCGACCTGATCTTCCTCGTCGGATGCGAACGGCTCGTTCGCATCCGGATCGACGATTTCTTCGGCGAGATGTATTTCCTGGGTGGCGACGCCTGCCATGTCGAACGATTCAGTCGACGGTGCCTCGGCGGCGGCAGCAGGGCCAGCGCCATCGTGGTCGGCGGGCGCCACTTCGCCTCTGCCGCAGCCAGCGAGGACAGCAATCGAGATGCACGCGAGTGTGTAGATGCGAGCGCTCGTCATGGGGTCACTCCGCAGGTTGGCGGTGCAGTCGCAACGCCCAGTAGTGCTGTCCCTTGCCGGCGCCATCGGGTTGGATCCGGACGACTTCTATATCGTCCGGACGTTGCGGATCGATCTCGACCTTCATCGATACGCTGATGCCCGGCATGCGCTGCACGCGTCCCCACGACCTGTCGCTCTGCTCGTCAGTCCGTTTCCCGCAGGTGCCTTGCGGCTTGTTCCACTCGTGCTGGGTCTGTGTGCCGTCGGATATCTCGGGCACGCGATAGTCGATGGCCAGGGTGCCAGACTGTTCGTCGACTCTTAGAACGCCATCCGCGGTGCCGCTAGTCTTACCCTCCGAGCGGATCTCGCTGCCGGCGTCGAACTTCCAGTCGGTTTTTTTATACCAGCCGCATTCGCCAGGCATCGCCCAGGTAATCTTGTTGAACCATGCTTCCTGGCGCGACGCCTTATAGCGGAGTTTGATATTGCCGCCCGCGGCCGGCGCGTCGATGCTCGCCCGGGCGCGCACGGACTTGCGGTCGCCCCTTTGCTCCTCGCCCACGGCGTCGAGATACACGCTGTTGGAGCCCTTCTCGAGGACTTTCGAAGCGACCGAGTGGTAGACGTACGCGTACTCGAGCACTCCACGCCAGCGCCCGTCACGTGCCGGCCGCTTCTCGCACTTGCGCTTCAAGCGAGCGCGCTCGGCGTAGAGAATGTCGAGGCCCGCCTGGTACGCGTCCCGATCGTCCTTTGCGAAGAACTGAGCGTTGTCCCAACTGGACTTCGGCGTGCTACTGCTCTGGCAGGTGTGCCGATGATGCCGTTCGTGCGCCAGCGTGAAGTTCACGATTGCTGCGCATTCGCGGCTCGGGTACTGGCGTTCGGTGATGCGGTCCCATGCGTGTTCGAGCTCCGGTGGATTGCGGTTTTCCTCGCGAGAGCGCTGCGTCTCACGGAGAACCGGGTTGCCCTTCTTGTCATACTTGTACTTGACGAGCGGGCAGTGCTCGTCCGGATTCAGCAATGTACCGGCGGTCGCACCGGCGCCGGAGCCTGTGCCATGGGGCACTTCGGTAGGTACGCCATAGAACGAGAGTAGAAACAGCGCATTCGCCCGTTGACGCACGTCATCCGGTGTGAGCAGCGAGGCGGGCATGTAATCGGCCCATTGCTGGAACAGCTTGTGCAGAAACTCCTGCTGGGCGATGTGCTCTTCGATCTGCTCGAGATTGTCGCAGTCACAAGGACGGCGCGCCGCCAGCGCCGCCGGGCTCGATATGAACAGTGCGCCCAGGGCCAGCGCACAAGATGCGATTCGGAATGCAGATGTTTGCCCGAAGGTCGTATGCATAGCGCCGCCAGATGACCGGATCCAGCGGCGCATTCTCCGAATTTCGCGAGCGCCCTGCCTCGCTCAAAAGGGCTGTTTCTATCTGGCGGGCGCTGCTCGCCACAGTTCCTTTCGGGCAGTGCCGATGTTGCCGAGCTGATAGATGGCAAGTGTTTCGATCGAGAAGGTCGTGTGAGGAAACGGCGGCAGTTCATCCTTGGCCGTGCGGCTGATTTCGCCGGCGGTGATGTGCGGCTCGAACCGCTCGCCGGTTTGTTTCTGTTCGAAGGTCTGCACGTACTCGAGAGTCTTGGCGTCGATCTCGGGCGGGCCGGGTGAAGTAACAAAGGCGTCGGGGCCGCCCGAAGGTGCTGCAAACGGACGCAGCGCTGCGACCAGGTCCGCTTGTAGCGCGGCGAGTTCCGGTGTTTTTTCAACTTTGATGCTGACCACCTCGGCCTCGCCCCAGGCCGAGTGCTCCAGGCCCGCTGTCTCGAGCTTTGCGCCGGCCAGCCGATGCCTGGCCGAGACGCCCTCGACCGCAGCAACTATTTTCGGCAGATCCTTGGTCGCGACGAACCGGTGCAGCACGGAGATGTGCGGCGTATGCGTCTCGTCAAGGGCGAACGGCTGCGGCTGAAATTGCTGCAACTGTTCGTTGAGCTCACGAGCCCGATCGCGCATCGAAGCGTCAGGGACAGCGAGGATATTGATGGCCACAAGGTCCGCTGCTTCGGATCGGGAATCCAACGGCATGGCCAGCGCGATCCAGGCCATTCCCGCGAGACCGGTCAGCAATATCTCTCGGGTATTCATCCGACTCGAGCCTTAGAAGGCGTTCTTCCGCACCGGCTGGACACCGGAATCGCGCGGCTTCGGTTGTTTGGGGAAGCCGCCTGCAGGCTGCCGCTTCTCCAAAGCATTCTTCATGGTCTCGGCCCAGCTGGCTTTGGCCTTGGTTTTGGCCTTCGCCTTCGCACCTTTGTGGGATGAGCCTTTCGCCGTCGTGGTCTTTTTTGCCGTCGTCTTTGCAGTCATGGGTACCTCCGCAGTGTCGTGATGTTTCCACTGAACGCCTGAGTCGTCGATCAAGCTCCCTGGCGCATCGCCTTCGGCGTACGCTGAACGCCATGCGCTATTAGAGACACACCGCTGTGTTGCTACTGGCGTGGGCGCCGTACCCGGCCCAGGTTGCAATGGCCGCGCAGAGCCACTGGTCGGTAGAGCTCCTGGTCGGTGAAGCTTACAACGCCCGTAGCAGCACCCGCATCGAACAGGGCGCGTCAGGCGGATTGTCCACGTCTGGAGACTATGAAACCAGGGGATTGGAGGCGCCGTTTCACTACGCCTGGCGCATCTCTCGCTGGCAGGGCAACGGTGCCTGGGAGTTGCAGCTGCTGCATCACAAGCTGTACCTGGAGAATCCGCCCGACGGTGTCGATTCGCTGTCGGTGAGCCACGGATTCAATATTGTGAGTTTCAATCGCGCCTGGGAGTCCCGTGGCTGGTGTTTCCGCGCTGGCGTTGGCCCGGTCATTACACACGCCGAAGCGAATATCGCTGGCACAGTCTACGACGGACCCTACGAACTGGCAGGCGGCGCTGTGTGGGTGGGAGCCGGGCACAGGCTCGATCTCAGTCCACACTTTTATCTATTGGGCGAGGTCTCCGCATCGTTGGGCTGGATCGACGCGCATCCTCGAGGAAATCCCGATCTGCGGATCGGCATCCGCAATCCGGCTTTGCACGCGCAGCTCGGTGCGGGTTATCGATTCTGATCGCTCAGGGCGGCGCCGGGGATGAACCGCGGCGTATGGGTGCGGTACTCACATCACGCCGCTTCGCCGACGGCGCGCTCGATCGATCACTTCCACAAAGGTCAATTCCCATGAGCACCGCAAGACTCATCCCGTGGTCCGGCGTCGCGTACGCCGCACTCACACTGGCAACCCTGCCCGCGATTGCGCATGACGACGATTCCGACGGCAACGGCCGCGCGCATTCTGTCTATGAATCGAAGGTGCTGGTTTCAAACGGCGGTCTGCCGGCGAACTTCACCGATGAGAATCTGATCAATGGCTGGGGCGTGGCATTCAACCCGACCGGCTTTGTCTGGGTGAGCTCGGAGGATGCAGGAAAGTCGGTGCTGTACGATGGCAACGGACAGCCGCAATCGCTGGTCGTGACTGTGCCTGGGCCGGGCGGGGCTGAGGGCAATCCGACCGGCATCGTATTCTCGGGCGGGATGGACTTCGTCGTGACCAACGGAACGGCCACGGGTCCGGCTCGATTCATATTCGCGACCGAGCAGGGGACCATTGCGGGCTGGGCGCCCAACGTGAATGCCACGAATGCCCTCGAGGCGGTCGACAATTCGAAGCAGGGGGCGGCCTATACGGGACTTGCTCTGAGCGGCAACGGCACGACACATCTTTTGTACGCGTGCAATTTCAGCAAGGCGCGTATCGATGTGTTCGATGGCACGTTCAAGGCCGTAGATGTGCCCGGCGATTTCGCCGACCCGAACCTGCCCGGCGACTACGCGCCTTTCGGCATTCAGGCGATCGGCGGCGATATCTATGTGACATATGCGAAACAGGAAGAGCCAGGCAGTGACGAGGAAGAGGTCGGTGCAGGTCTGGGCTTCGTCGATGTGTTCGATCCGCAAGGTCATCTGATCCGCCGGATCGCCAGCCACGGTCCGCTCAATGCTCCTTGGGGAATTGCGCTCGCGCCAGCCAGCTTCGGCGCTTTTGGCGGCGCATTGCTGATCGGCAACCTGGGCGATGGAACCATCAGCGCCTTTGGGGCGCGTTCCGGAAAATTCCTCGGCAAGCTTCGCGGCGCAAACAAGCGCGCCATCAGCGTAGACGGGCTGTGGGGTATCCAGTTCGGCAATGGAATTCTCGGCCAGCCGACGAACTCGTTGTTCTGGGCGGCCGGACCGAACGATGAAACCGATGGCGCGTACGGCGTCATCAACGTAGCGACCGAAAACTGAGGATCGGTCTGCGCCTCATGCGCCTTTGACAACCACCGGCCGGCAGGCTAGTTTGCTGCGTCGAAGTTGTCCGGACAAATGCTGGAGTCCGGCCGGAGGTTGAGATGAGTCGTGGCGTCGTGCGCAGCATTACCGGGTCGATCCGCTATACGAGCAGCAAGCCCGAGCGGCAGGGACAGGAGCGCGGTCGCGAATCCTTTCGCATCGACGTTCACGCGGATGGCTGCCGGACGATCGCGGCGCACGGCGAAATAGACGATGCGCCCGCTGTCGTGCGCGACGTGAATCTTCGAGTCGGTGCGGATCGCCGGCCGCAGGAGAGTTTCGTTCGTATCGCCGTGGGCGGAAAGTTCACCGGGTCGGCCTGGTTCAGGTTCGCCGGCGATCTTGCCGAGTGCGAGGCATTCACGGCAGCGGAGGGCAGACTCTCGCAAAGGATGACTCTCGAGCGTCCGCTCGTCGCGTTCGGCAATCATGCGATGGTCAACGACGGTTACCTGCTCAATCTGTACGATCTGAGCAAAGGCGTTGGAGTGCAGGTGTTCCCGCGCATGTTGTTGTCATCGCCCGATCATCGGGGCGCGACTGGCCCGATGCTTTTCGCCGTCGACCTCGCTCTGGAGTTCGTGGCTCGAGAGCGTGTCACGGTTGCAGCGGGAACGTTCGACGCGCTCCATTTCCGGATCGTCGATGTGCCCGGTCTGCCGCTCGAACATCCGGCGTACGATCTTTGGTGTACCGCCGACGGCGACTACGTGCTGCTCAAGGCGGCGGTGGCGGGTTACATGCAGACAGCGTACGAGCTCGTTTCGTACGAGAGTACGCAGTGCGCGGCTTGAGCGCGCACTGCGTACCGACTACTTCTTCATTTGCTTTTCGATCGCGCGCCAGTCGCGATCCACCAGGCGTTCCTGAATCGCGGTGCGTGTTTCGAGCAGCCCGTTGCGAATCCAGTGCCAGGTGCGGCAGCGGCTGCGGCCGTCGTCGGCGATCTGAATCATTTCGTACAGGTACAGGCTTGGATCGCCCTGGCGCTGCCAGTAGAGCATCACGGTGCGATGATTCTGATCGAGCGGCACTTCCGCGGCCCAGCCCTTGATCAGATCGTTGTCCCACCAGACACGCTTGTCGGCGTAGGTCGCGGGAAAGTCGCGCACATCCGTGCGACCGTCATCCCAGGTGTAATAGTTCGTCTGGTGATAAAGATACGGTCCGTTGTCCGGAAAACGGCAGAACAGGCGCGAGCGGTGCTCGTCGATCTTCACGCCTGCGGCGTTGTAGTAGGTATAGACGCCGTCCCAGACGCCTTCATGTCGCGCCAGCAGCGGCATCTCTTCGCGGATTCCCATAGTCATCTCCAGAGAACGAACATCGTCATGAGGGGTTGCGACGGAACAGCAGTGCGAGCGTGCCAGGACGGAGTACGCGCAGCAGCAGCCGGCGCAATTCCGCCGGCGTCAACGTAACTTCACACGGCAGGATGCCGGCGACGCCGGTCAGCTTCAGCAGGCCTTGATTTGCGGCGGCGTCATCGATGCGCACGTCGAGTTTCATTGCAGGTGTTACGACACGCATCGGATCAGCCCCACGCACGCAGTCCGGCTGCGTTACGGCCTGCGGCTCGGCCCGAGATCATGGCTTCGGTGAGATACGAGCCGTTCTGGTACAGGTTCGAGAACATCGACCCGAGCTCGCCCGCTTCATACAAGCGCGGGATTGCGTTGCCCGCATGATCCAGCACTTCGGATTCGATGTTTCGACGCGCGCCGCCGCCGGTGCAGACGATGGCAGGCACCATGGCGATGGCGTAGAAGGGCGGCTTGGCTATCGGTTGCAGCGTCGCCGGGTTGCGCCCGAACTCGTCATCCACGCCGCGAGCGCAGCCTGCGTTGTAACGCTTCACCGTATCGGCGAGCGCTGCGGGGTCGCGCCCGGTTTTGCGGGCCAGCTCTTCGATGGAGTCGGCTTTGACGATCCAGCCGTTCGCCACCTCGGCGGAGTTGTCGTCGCTCCAGGAATACTTCTCGACCACGGTATTCCAGGTCATCACGCTGGTCACCAGACAATTGTACTGGCGCGTGATCTCATCGAAGATCATGTGCATGGGCATGACGCGCTGGTGCGGCGTGTCGATCCACTGGCCTTGCACCTTCTGTTTGTAGTGCGTGATCTGCCACTCGTAGGTTTCGTCGATGAAGCGACGGCTGTCGGCGCCGACGTCGATCCAGCTGAAGCTCTGCCAGAACAGCTGGCGTAGAAACACGGTGGGGTGCTGCGGATACCGAAAGCCGGGCCACACGCCGCCGGATTGACCTTGATTGCGCAGATGCCACAGATCGGCGCCAGCCTTCTGCAGGATCTTGATGCCGTCGCCGGTATTGCCGGGCGTGCCTAGCGGATACGCTTCGGACAGGCCGAAGTAATTGCGCTGCATGTCCAGATTGTTTTCGAAGCCGCCCGTGCACATCACTACGCCGCGGCGAGCTTTGATGTTCTTGCGAGCGCCGTCCTGCGAAACGACCGCGCCGAAGATCTCGAGCGTGTCCGGATCCTGAATCAGGTCGAGGAGTGCGGTTTGAAAGCTGCGGCGGATGCGCTTGCGCTTCTCAACGTTCGCTTTGAAGGCGAGCCAGACGCCGCTGGGCGCCGGCAGGATGGTCGCGGTGTGGGCGACTGCCGAGGCCGCGCCGAACTCTGGATATTCCAATACCGCCGCACGCTCCGACCAGCCGACGCCATGAATGTATTGCGCGCCCACTTCCTTCGCCCGCGCTTCGATGTATGGCTCGAGCGCGACCATGCGTTGAGCCCAGGCGTCGAGCATGTCCTCCGGAATCGGATTCGCGGCGCTCATGGCGCGCTGATAACTCTTCAGCGCCTCGACGTCCTTGGAGATCAGCAGCGATTGGCCTGACACGCGAGCGTTGCCGCCGGCCAGGGTCTCCGGCATTTTTTCAATCAACAGAACATCCGCGGTCGGATCGCTGTCGTGAGCTTCGATGGCCGCCGCGGAGCCGGCCATGCCGAAGCCGCACACCAACACATCGGTTTCATCGTGCCATTCGCGAACGCTTGCGAGACTTGCCATCGTTACTCTCGTCTATAAATAGTGAACCGTGCGATGCTACGAACCGTGCACCGCCCAAACAAACAACTACTTTTCCGCGGTCACAACGTCTTCGCTGTACGCGGACAGCGGTAGCGGGGCGCCCGATTGCCGGATGAGGACCTGCTTGCGGAAGAACCGAAGCAGGCCGCTTTCGCCCATGCGCGATGGGCCGAGACCACTGACGCCGAAGCTGGATTTCTCGGTCTCCCACACCAGGCCGGTCAGCGATCCGTCGTTGATCGAAACGCCGCCTGCGCAGACGCGTGCAGCGACTGCCTCCGCTTCCTCGATACTGCCCGCCAGCACTGCGGCGGAGAGGCCGTAGAGACCAGCGTTGGCATGAGCGACGGCTTGGTCGGCGGTATCGAAGACTGTGACGGGGATGACGGGGCCGAATGTTTCCTCGGTCATCACAGCCATGTCGGGAGTCACATCGACGATCACCGTCGGTCGAAGGTAGTGACCGCCACCCAGCACCTCGACGCGTCCGCCAGTCAGCACTCTCGCGCCTTTGGCGATGGCGTCGTCGAGCTGTGCTTGTACGATCTGCGCCTGCTTCTGCAAGATGAAGGGGCCGATATCGCCCGCTCGAACGTCCGGATAGTTGAGTCGCACTCGTTGTGCTTTCTCGACCAATGCGGCGAGAAATGGCTCGGCGATGTCTCGAGCAACATAAACGCGCTCGATGGACTGACACGCCTGGCCCGTATTCAACACGGAGGCGCGCAGTGCGGTGTCCGCGGCCTTCAACGGATCTGCACTCGCGAGCACGAGCATCGGATCTTTGCCGCCTAGTTCCAGGCTGGCCGGAATGAACGCGCGCGCGGCGTTCTCGGCGACTTTGCGTCCGGTGGCGACGGAGCCGGTGAACGCCACGAAGTCGACAAGCTCGATCATCGCGGCGCCGGTCCGACCGTCGCCTTCGACGATCGACAACACGCCGGCGACAGCAGGAATCTCCGCGATGGCCCGCATGAGTGGACGAATGAACCGCGGCGTCACTTCGGACGGTTTGATCAGAACGGCGCAACCGGCGGCGAGCGCCGGAATTGCGTCGATCAGAGCAAGGATCAGCGGAAAGTTCCACGGGCTGATGACACCGACCAGACCGTATGGCGCCAGTCGCGTCGAGGTGGTGATCGATGGGATCGCGGTCGGATTACCGGAGCTCTGCTGTCGCCGGATCAACTCCGGCGCGGTCTGCGCCCAACGCAGCAGCGTTCGAATCGTTGTGTCGACTTCGATCGCTGACAGGCCGGCGCGGCCGGTGTCTGCGGTGAGCGCATCTATCAGCACTTGGCGATGCCGCCCGATCGCATCGGCAAGGCCGTGGAGATGTTTCGCTCGATCATACGGCTCCAGCGCCGACCAGCTCGGCTGCGCTTCACGCAGTCTTCGCGCGAGCGCTGCAATGTCTGAACCTGCGAGCGGCTCAATTGTGTAGTCAGCCTCGCCGGTGCGTGGGTTGATGACGCTCAGGCTCATGATTACTCCTGCGGGCAGGACCGATGCTGCCGGAGACAACATCGGTCCCGTACGCATCGTCAGAACTTGTAACTCAGCGTCACGCCGTACATCCGCTTGAGCGGCAAGGTCACGCCAAAGTCACGAGCGTTCGTCGCGGTCAGCGTCCCGGGCAGCGGAGGTTGCACCGGCACGGTCAGGAAGATCGCCGGATCGACCGTGCGGATCGTATCTACGGAGGTGTCGTCGTCGGTGAGGTTTTCCACCCACGCAGTCACGTTCCACGCGCCGACGTCCAATCCCAATCGCATGTTCACGAGGTTGGAAGCGCCGCTCTCCATGAGATTGTCGACCTGCACGAAGCGACTCGACTCGTAGCTGTAATCCGTGCGCCACGACAGCGTGCCCCAGGCGCCAAGGGGATAGCTGGCTGACAACGACGCCGACGCAAGATGCTTCGGCACGCGCGGCAGAGCTTTGCCGGACAGATCGCCGGCAGCGAGATAGTCTGCATAACACTGCGAGCCTGCGACGCACCCGGTGTACGGGCCTGCGAAGATCAGATCGGATTGATCCGAGCTGACATAGCGCTTGATCTCCGCATCCTGGTAGGCGTACGTGAGACGCAGATCCCAGTGCTGTCCGAGCGCAGCGAGCATTTCCATCTCGACGCCGCGAATCTCCGACTTGCCGAGGTTGGCGGTGTAAGAAGTGAGGAACTGCGCCGGCACGGTGCTGCCCACCGCACGACCTTCTTCCGCGACCGGCGCGGTCTGCGTGAGTTGCTGGTTGGTCCAGTCGATGAAGTAGAGCGCCGTGTTGAACTGAACGCGACGATCCAGCAGCTGACTCTTCAGACCGATTTCGTAGCTGTCGGCCTCTTCTTCCTCGAAGGATTGCAATCCCAAGGTGCGCAGATTGTCGCGATCCGCCGGTTGAATGCGTGCGTTCTGCGAGTCTGCGTTGAAGCCGCCCGGCTTGTTGCCCTTGGCGTATTGCGCGTAGTACGTCATCGAATCGGAGCTCAACCAGGTCGCGGTGAAGCGGGGCAGGAAGTTCGTGAACGAAACGTCGCTCAGGTAGGGATTGGTGCAAGTGAGCGTCTGACGGTTCGGATTGGCTGCGTTCGGCGTGTTGGCCGCGACACAGTTCGCCGAGTACGTGCCCGGAATGAAGCCGGTGTTGGCAGACTTGGTGAACACGGAGCGGCCGCCGGTGTGGATCGTGTCCTTGGCATAGCGTCCTTCGGCCGTCAGCGTGAGCTGATCGAGCACGTCGAGCTCGACCATCGCGAACACCGCTTCGTTCCTGGTGCTCGAATCCACGGCTTGAGTTGCGAACACTGCGGGCAGATCGGGCTGGCCGGCGACGGGATTGGCAACAAGATTGGCCGCGAGCGCCGTCGTGTCGGGATGGCTCTCGTAAGTGTAGAGGCCGCCTTGCCAGCGCAGTCGACCGTCGCGAGGCGAGGCAACTCGTAGCTCCTGGCTCCAGACGTCCTGGCCGGTCTCGCTCAACGTTTCGAACGCGCCTCCAAAGCCGCGCGCGGCGCTGTAATCCTGGTCGGAAGCCAGGCTGTCAGTGATGCGATCCCAACTCGTCGTCGACGTGAAGGTGTAGTCGCTCAGGTAGGCGTTCATCACCAGGCTGGAGCGGAACAGCTTTGTTTGCTGACCTTGCTCGATGCCGGCCGCATCGAACTCGCGTGTATTGATCCATACGTGGTCGGGTGTCGGCGCTTGCCCGCAGAAGTAACCACGACGGCGCGTGCCCGCCGTCGGTTGATAACAGTTGCGTACTTCGTCTGCAGAGAACCCGGTGCCCGGGCCGCCGAGGCGAACGATGGCCGGTTGCTCGTCGTCGTTCAGCGCGTAGTTTGCGCGCAGCGTGGCATCGAACCATTCAACCGGCGTCCAGCTGAGCGTCGTGCCGAAGGACTTCGTGCGCTCGCCGCCGACATCTTTCTCGCCGGAGGCAAGGTTCAGATATTGACCGTCACGGTTGTAGTAGTTGCCATTGACCTGGAAGCGCAGCACGCCTTCGACGAGCGGGCCGCTGGCCCAGAAGGAAACGTTCTGCCGATTGTAGTTGCCGGTCGTGGCCTCGATGCGGCCTTCGAATTCGTCGGTTGGTTTGCGGGTCACGTAGTTGATGGCGCCGGCGAAGGTGCTGCGACCGAACAGCGCCGACTGCGGACCGCGAATGACTTCTACTCGCTCCAGATTGTCGATGTTGTAACCGCTGATCGGGCCGTTGACGAAAATGCCGTCGATGAAGAACGACGCGTTGGCAGTGCCGCTGATATTGGCCATGCCGCGAATGACAGGGCGCTCGAAGCCGCGTCCGAAACCGTTGCGGAACGAAAAGCCCGGGGTCAGCGCCGCGATCTCCTCCACCGAGGAAACACCGGCGGCCTGCAGATCGTTGGCGCCCAACGCGGTAATGGACAGCGGCACCTTCTGCAAGCTCTCTTCGGCGCGACGTGCGGTCACGACGATTTCGGTAATGGTCACCGCTTCGGTCTGATCCTGCTCCTGGCCCAGCACTGGGGTCGCGGCCAACGGCAGCAGGCACGATAGGTACAGCGGATGTCTGGTTTTCATAGGCTCCCTGATTTTTGTCCGGACAATTGCGAGCGGGTCGAGCCTATCGGCGAGCTGGAAAAGCTGTCCAACAACTCCAAGGGCGGCCCCACAACGCGGAGTTGTTTTATCGACGCGCAGCTTCGGTGCTAGTGTCCCGGCGATCCGATCAGGGGAGAGCTTTCAATGGTTTCGCGTCGCGACGTGCTGGCCGGCGCTGGCATCGCCAGTGTGAGTGCACTGACCGCAGCCTCGGCGTTCGCCGCCCAGTCACCCAAGGCAGCAGGCGGCGAGCCTGCGGTGATGAAGCGAGGCGAGTACGCGAAAGTGCCGCTGCGGCAGGACGCGATCAATGTCTCGGCCATTCAGTCGCGGCTGCTGTCGGTCGACGTCAAGAACCGAGCTGCGACGATGAAGCGCAGTCTCGATCACGTGGTCAAATTGATCGACTATGCGCAGGGCTCGGGCGAGGAGTGGGGCGGGCAGCGCCTGTGGGGCGCGAAGCAGGACCTGATCTGCCTGCACGAGTTTCCGATTCAAGGATTCCAACCGTGGAATCGCGCGGAACTCAACCAGATCGCGTTCGATCTACCGGGCCCCGAATCTGAAGTCATTGGCGAGCGCGCCAAACGTTACGGTTGCTACATCGCGTTCGGCTGCTACGCGCGCGACAAGGACTGGCCGAATCACGTGATCAACATGTCGGTCATCGTCGGCCCCGATGGCAACATCGTCAGCAAGCAGTGGAAGGCGCGAAACATTCTCGGCTCCTTCGGCGGCATCGGGCTCATCGGCACGACTGTTTACGATGTCCTCGATCGCTACGTAGAGATGTACGGCTGGGATGCGACGCTGCCGATCGCGCGCACCGACATCGGCAACATCGCCATGACGGCGGTGGGCATGGAGCCTATGCTGTATCAGGCGCTCGCGTTGAAGGGCGCAGAGATCATGATTCTCACCGTCACCGGCGCGTCCAACGCCGAAACAGCGATTCAGTCCGCGCGCATGACGCGCACATACACCATCGGTGTGAGTAACTCGGTATCGCCGGACAATCCTGGTTTCGTCGAATCGGTGGGCGCGCGAGATGAAGGCACAGTCATCGTCGACCCGCGCGGCGTGCCGCTTGCAAAGACGACGAGCCATCACGAAGACATCGCCACGGCTCGCGTGCCCATCGCTGATTTTCGCAACACGCGCGCGCCTGCGGAATTTCCGATGGCGCTGCTGCTGCCAGTGTTCCAGCAGTACCAGCCCTCGTTTCAGCCCAACGCGTTTCTGGAGCAGTTGCCCAACAACTATCAGGAAGCAGGCGCCCTCGCGAAGCAGCGCATGGGCCGCAAGTAGCACGCGTGCTGGCGGTTCATTCGACGTTGCTGCGCGCGGCAATGTAAAGCGCGTCGATGACCGCCAGCATGGCGGGCACCAGTAGATCGCTGCGTCGGTAGAGTAGAACGATGGGTCGGCGCCATGCCGCCTGCGCAACCGCCAGTGCGCGCAGTTCTCCGGAACGCAGTTCGTCCGCGATCAAGCTGCGTGTCAGCACGCTCAGGTGTTCGCCATCGCGCAGCGCTGCGCGACAGAATTCCAATGAGTTCGTTTCTATGGCGGGCTTTGGTCGCGCGAGGCCCGCTTCATCGAACAAAGCCGCCCACGCCAGCTCGACATCCCCAAGCTTGCGTCCGACGATCCAACGTACGTCGGTCAGATCGGCAACGGAGATCTCGCGTCGTTTCGCCAGCGGATGCGAGGCGCCGCAGACGATGACGTACTCGTCTTCGCCCAAGGTCTCGCGCACCAGGTTGCCGGCATCCAAGCTGTCGGTTTCGACGCACACGGCCAGATCGATGCGGCCCTGCTGCAGGCCGGCGACCAGCTCAGCGTGCACGCCGCTGACGACATCGAGCCGGATGCGAGGGCGGCTTCGCTGCAGATCGAGCACCGCTTGCGCCACCAAGCCGCCGGCGGCGGAGGGCCCCGTGCCCAATCGCAACGCGCCGGCTTCGGCTTCCAGCAATTGACTCAGCTTGGTGCGAAACGAGCGGGCTTCACTCTCGATTGCCCGGCCATGTTCGAGCAACAGCTTGCCGAAGGCCGTGGGCGTGGCGATCTGGGAGTTGCGATCGAGCAGCCGCACGCCCAGCTCCTCCTCGAGCGCGTGCATGGCCTTGCTCAGCGCCTGCTGCGTGCGGCCAAGCTCGCTGGCCGCGCGGGAAAAGCCGCCGTGCTCGATGATGGCAATGAAATAGCGCAGCTGTCGCAGTTCCATCGAAGTTGTCCGGACAAATTATTGGCATTATAGTCGGTCCGTCGCACGTCGGGTGAATGGGTGGGTGATGGCATGGGCGTAGGCTTTGCGCGCGTCAGTATTTTCTGTCGCCACTTGGAGAAGTCCCTGGGTTTCTACCGGGATTTGCTCGGCATGGTGGCGGTCGAGGACAAGGTGATCGAAGGGCCGGCCGCAGGCGCCTTGCTGCAGTTGCCGGCGTGTCGGATGCGCATCGTGCTGCTGGCGCCCGCCGTGACGGCGGATGTCGTGGTCGGTTTGTTCGAGATCAGTGGCGTTCCGCTCGAAGAAGTGGCGACTCCCTCGCAAGGCATCGCGCGGGGCCAAACGGCGCTCGTGCTGACCACGACCGAGTTCGACTCCGTGCACGCGAAACTGGCAGCGGCGGGGGCGAAGTTCCTCACGCCGCCGGTGCGTTACCCGAAACGCCAGGCCAGCGAACGTTCGCCCGCGGGCTTGTATCGAGAAATGATCGTCTACGATCCGGATGGACAATTGATCAGCCTCATGCAGATCGATCCGTTGCCGGCAGGGGCCTGAGCGATGCTGATGCACGTCCTGCTGGTCGCGCACATCGCGGTGCTCGGCTACTGGCTCGGCTCCGAGCTCGTGATCAACAGCACTTTTCGCTATGTTTCCTATGGCGCACAGAGTCCCTTCGCCGAACGCGATCGGTTGATGGATCACGTGATGACCGTCGATCAGCACGTGCGCTATGCGTTGGTGCTGCAGTTTGGCCTCGGGTTCTCGCTGGCCGCGCTCTATGGGTACGTTCCTGGCGGCACGACTACAGCCTGGGTGATTGGGATCTTCGCGGTTGCCTGGCTGATCTACGTTGAAGTCACGCATCGCCTGCGTCACAGCCCGACCGGTAAGGGGCTGGCCACCTTCGACCGTGGGTCGCGTTACGTGCTCATGGCGGTGCTCGCAGCGATCGGTCTGCATCTGATCGGCGGTGACTGGAGCATGCCTTTCTGGTTGCGTCTCAAGCTCGGGCTGTTCGCGTGCGTGATGGCCTGCGGCGTGGGCATTCGACTGGCGTTGATCTCTCACTTCCGCACGTGGGCTGTGATGGCTCGCGAGGGACCGAACGACCATACGAACGCCGTGATCCGCAAAACCTATTTGCAGGCGACTTCCGTGCTCGTACTGCTATGGGTGTTCATCGCGGCGCTGGTGGCTGTCAGCGTGTGGAAGCCGATGTGATGTCGCACGATCCGCTGATCCGAGCGCTGCAAGAGGCGGCTGGAGCGGACGCAGTCAGAACGGATGAGTCGGCAAGGCAGCTCGCGGCGTCGGATCTTTACTCGAGCGGTCCGCTGCCGGTTGCGGTCGTGAGGCCGCCTGCAGCGGAGGCTGTCGCGCGGGCAGTCGCTGTCACAACGTCGCAGGGCTACGCCGTGATTCCCCGAGGCGGTGGGCTCAGTTACACGGGCGGCTATACCTGCGGCGTCGAAGATTCCGTGCTCTTCGATCTGTCGGCGCTGAATCGAATTCGAGAAATTTCGGCGCAGGATATGTTTGTCGTCGCCGAAGCGGGAGTGACATGGAAGCGGCTCTACGAAGCGCTCAAACCGCACGGCTTGCGTCTGCCGTTCTTCGGTACGTTCTCGGGCGCCGGTGCGACGATTGGCGGCGGCCTGAGTCACGGCGCGTTGTTCTTTGGCAGCGCGCGCTATGGCTCGGCCGCAGACATCACGCTCGGTTTGGAGGTCGCTGGTGCGGATGGCGCGCTGATTCACACCGGGCAATGGGCACTACGCAACGCCGCCAAGCCGGTGTTCCGCAACTTCGGTCCGGATCTCACGGGATTGTTTCTGCACGACGGCGGCTCGTTGGGGATAAAGACGCAGGCTTCGTTGCGTCTGATCCGGGCTCCTGCCGCGACGGGGTATGCGTCGTTCGCCTTTGCAGCGTTCGAGGACGCCGCGCTTGCGCTGTCGGAGATCGCGCGTGCAGGGATTGCGGAAGATGCGTTCGTGCTCGACTCCGACGCGATTGCGAAATCCGCGCAGAATCAGCAGGGCATCGGTGCGGCGATCTCGGCGTTGAGGTCGGTGGTGCAATCGGCAGGCGGTGGCGTCGCGGCTCTTCGTGCGCTGATCGACTTGGCACGAGGAGGGCGCACAGTGGCGCCTCCAGGCTCATATACATTGCACTGTGTGATGGCGGGGTCGAGCGCAGCGGCGGTCGCGGCAGAACAATCGATCGCTCGCAAGCTTGCTGCCAGCCTGCGTGGAATTTCCATTGCCGCCACTGTGCCTAGAATCGCGCGAGCAGAACCATTCGCGAATTTGAATGCTGTGCTCGGCCAGGGCGGCGCGCGCTGGGCTGCGCTCAACGCGAAGGTCGCTCACTCAGAGGCTGCGACGTTGATCGAGGCGCATCGTCAGTTGGTGGCGCGTCGCTCGTCGGAGATGGCGCAGCGAGGAGTCACCGTGACTTATTTATTGTCCGCACTCGGCACCCACAGCTTCAGCTTCGAGTCGGTGTTTCATTGGCAAGATGAGTGGCTGCCCGTGCACCTCGCCAAGGTGGATGCGGAGGTGTTGAAGGGCTATTCACCGCCGCAGGCAAATCCCGCCGCGCGGGCGTTGGTCGCAGCGCTGCGCGAGGACACGATCAACCTGTTTCGACAAATCGGCGCGGCGTCGAACCAGATCGGTCGGGCGTATCCCTACGTGGACGCGTTGAATCCCGCCCCGGCAGCATTGATTCGAGGATTGAAGGGACTCCTTGACCGCAACGGCCGCATGAATCCTGGCGTGCTGGGGCTGAGACACTGAGAAATACTCCACAACTACTATAATAACAATTGATACTATCTCAGGAATGACTATATAGTCTGAGCACTATTCAGTCGTCCGAGAAAGGGCGGCTCAACCCATCCCGTCGCGGAGTCGCCATGGATCGCATGCGGAACTTCGGGTTCATCCTGAAGAATCTCGAGCGCCTGTACACCAAGCGCTTCGAAGCGTTGGCCCAGGAGCTGTCGCTGACGCTGCCTCAGTGTAAGGCGCTGTTTCAGCTGTCGCGCAACGAGGGCATCAGCCAGAAGCGGCTCGCCGAGCTGGCCGAGATCGAGCCGATGACGCTGGTGCGCATTCTCGATCGCATGGAGAGCGATGGCTGGGTGGAGCGGCGGCCCGACCCCAACGATCGCCGAGCGCGCACGCTGTATGTGACTGCCGGCGCGAAACCGGTTCTGGAACAGATCGACAAGCTGTCTGCGCAGATGCGCGCCGAAGCGCTGGCCGGTCTGAGCGGCGAGCAGCGCAATCAATTGATGGGCCTGCTCGAGCACGTGTACCAGAACCTGCTCGCTACCAAAGTAAATCCATGAGTTCCCCGCAACCGATGAGCGATTCCGTGTCCGACTCCGCTTCGAATGAACCGGCTCCCAGCAAGCTGCGCCGTCCATTGATGATTGGCGGCCCGCTGCTGGTGCTGGCCGCTGCTGCTTATTTCTATGTGACTGGTGGGCGCTACGAATCCACCGACGATGCTTACGTGCGCGCCGCGCAGGTTTCCATCAGCGCCAACGTCGCTGGCCGGGTCAGCGAGCTGGCGATTCGCGACAACCAGCAGGTGAGCAAGGGCGATCTGCTGTTTCGTCTCGACGATCGTCCGTTTCTGATCGCCGTGGACGAGGCGCAGGCGCGCCTGGCGTCGGCGAAGTTGGAAGTCGAGTCTCTCAAAGCCACCTATCGCCAGCGACTGGCCGATCGCTCGTCCGCACAGTCGACGCTCGACTATCAGGCCAAGGAACTGGCTCGACAGCAGAGCCTGCTCGAGCCGGGCATTTCTTCTCAGGCACAGGTCGAGAAGGCGCAGGTTGCGCGCGATGCGGCCCGCCAGGAACTCGAGGCTGCTCGTGAGCAGATCACAGCGGTGCTTGCGCGGCTGGGCGGCGATCCGGACATCGCGGTCGACAACCATCCAACGGTCCAGCAGGCGCAGGCCGCGTTGGATCGCGCCAAGTTGAATCTTTCCTATACGACTGTCTATGCGCCGGCGGCGGGCATCGTCACCAAGGTCGAGCAGTTGCAGGTGGGCGATTATCTCAACGCCGCGGCGCCGGCGTTCGCGCTCGTGTCCTCGCAGAACATCTGGATCGAAGCGAACTTCAAAGAAGTGCAGCTGACGCACATGGCCACGGGGCAGCAGGCGGAAGTGCTCATCGATGCCTATCCGGGTCACAAGCTGGCGGCCACGGTGGTTAGCGTGAGCCCCGGCACCGGCGCAGAGTTCTCGCTGTTGCCGGCCGAGAACGCGTCGGGCAACTGGGTGAAGGTCGTACAGCGTTTGCCGGTGCGACTGGAGTTGAAGACCGCCGCGGATGTTCCGTTGCGTGCCGGCTTGAGTGCGAATGTCGAAGTGGATACTCGTCGCCAGCGCACGTTGTTCGGCTTGCGCTCCGAGACTGCGGCTGAAACGGTGGCGGCGATCTCTCAATGAGCGATTCGTTGCCCACGGCGAGCGCCGACGAGCTGCGTCATCGCGGCCCGATCGTCCTGGCGGTGATGCTCGGCTCGGTCATGCAGGCGCTGGACACCACCATCGCCAACGTCGCCTTGCCGAAGATTCAAGGCACGCTGTCGGCGACGCAGGAGCAGATGGGTTGGGTGCTCACCTCGTACATCGTGGGCGCTGCCATCATGACGCCGCTATCGGGTTGGCTGACCGGGCCGGTGGGGCGCAAGAAGATATTCGTGTCGTCCATCGCGCTGTTCACCATTGCCTCGGCGATGTGCGGATTGGCACACGGCCTGACGGAGCTGGTGATCTATCGCCTCATCCAAGGCGTCGCCGGCGCGTCGCTGGTGCCGTTGTCGCTGGCCATCCTGCTCGATCTGTATCCGAAGGAGCAGCATGGCAAAGCAACGGCCATGTGGGCGATGGGCGTGACGCTCGGCCCGATTCTCGGCCCGGCGCTCGGCGGCTGGCTGACGGATACGCAAAGCTGGCGCTGGGTGTTCCTGATCAACATTCCGTTCGGCGTGATTGCGATGCTGCTGGCTTCGCGGTTCCTGCACGAGACGCCGCTCAGGAAGACGCCGTTCGATTTCTTTGGATTTGCGATGTTGAGCATCGCCATCGGCAGTCTGCAGTTGATGCTGGATCGCGGCCAGTTGCTCGACTGGTTCAGCTCCACCGAAATCGTCATCGAAGCAGTGATCGCTGCGGTGTCGTTCTATCTCTTTGTCGTACACATCCTGACGACGCGCCAGCCGTTCATGAGTCCCGCGCTGTTCAGAGATCGGAATTTCGCGCTGGGCTCGGTGTTCATCTTCATCGTCGGTATCGTGCTGCTGGCGACGCTGGCGCTGCTGCCGCCGCTGCTCGAGGGATTGTTCGGGTATCCGGTCGTGACGATCGGCCTGGTCACTGCGCCGCGCGGCATGGGAACGTTCGCGGCCATGCTCATCGTGGGGCGGGTGATTGGCAAGATCGATGCGCGCGCGCTGGTGACGTTCGGTCTGCTGACCACGGCGCTGTCGCTGTGGCTCATGACCGGCTTCTCGCCGCAAATGGATGACCGCCTGGTGATCTGGAGCGGTGTGATTCAAGGTTTCGGCCTGGGATTCACCTGGGTGCCGCTGACGACGATTGCGTTCGGCACGCTCGCGCCCAGTCAGCGCAACGAGGCGACCGCCATTTTCAATCTGCTCCGAAACATCGGCAGCAGTATCGGCGTGGCGATGGTCACTGCGTTGCTGACCCGCAATGTGCAGTTCATGCACGCGCGCCTGGTCGAGCACATCACGCCCTACGATCTGGCGACGCGCACGCATCCGGTATTCGATGCGTCCACATTGCACGGCCTGCACGGCATCGATGGCGTGGTGACGTATCAGGCCACGCTCATCGCCTACATCAACGATTTCAAGCTGCTGTTGATCATGACGCTGGCCGTGACGCCGCTGGTCTTTTTCCTTCGCCGCGCTCGCGGCGCCTCGGCGCCCGTGGTGCACGCAGATTAGAGTTGAACGAGATGATGAGTGGAATGTTTCGCAGTTTAGTGACGGCCGGCGTGATGGTTGCGTTGTCGGCATGCGCAGTCGGGCCGGATTTCAAACGTCCCGATCCGCCAACCACCGACCGCTACACCGCCGGGGCCGAGCAGACCCAGCGGTTGGTTTACGGCCAGACACCGCCGAACGATTGGTGGACGCTTTTCCAGAACGAGGAGTTGAACCGGCTCATGCAGCAGGCGAAGGAGGGCAATTTCACGCTGGCTGCCGCACGCTCGTCACTGGCGCAGGCGGAGGAATTGCTTGCAGCCCGGAGCGGCGCCCGCATGCCTCAAGTGAATCTGGGCGGTGGCGCGGGCCGGCAGCAGCTGGGCGCGCAAGCACTCGGTGATTTCCAGCTGCCGACGTTTACTTACTATGCGATCGGCGCCGATGTGCGCTACACGCTCGACTACACCGGCGGCATCGCTCGCTCCATCGAGCAGCAACGGGCACTGACGGAGTACTACCAGCACGAGCTCGACGCCGCATGGTTGTCGCTCACCGGTAATGTGGCCGTTCAATATTTCACGATCGTCTTCACGCAGGCGCAGATCCAGGCGCTCGAAGAGCTGCTCGCCGAGGATCGGACCAATGTCGACCTGGTCGCTCGCGCACGGCAGGCGGGCATCGTGACGAAGGTGGACGAGCTGAGCGCACGAGCGCAGCTGGCTCAGGACACGACGCTGCTGCCGCCGCTGCGACAACAATTGGATACGGCTCGACATGCGCTGGCGGTGCTGTTGGGCAAAGCGCCTGGCGAATGGGCGGCTGCGCAATCGCAGTTCACGGCGGCGAGCGATCTGCGCCTGCCGGATCAGCTGCCGGTCAGCTTGCCTTCCGAGTTGGTGCGGCGTCGGCCGGATATTCTGTCGGCGGAATCGCAGTTGCATGCGGCGACCGCGGCTGTCGGTGTCGCTACCGCAAACTTGTATCCGCAGATCACACTGTCCGGAAATGTCAGCCAGCAATCCACCCGCACCAGCCATCTGTTCGACGCTTCGAGCCTGGCATGGGGCGTGATCAGCGGTATCACGGCGCCGTTGTTCGATGGTGGAACGTTGCGGGCCGAGCGGCGCGCGGCGTTGCAGGCCGTGCAAGTGAACGCTGCGAACTATCAGCAGACGGTCCTGCACTCGTTTGAGCAGGTGGCGAACCTGCTGCAGGCGGCCCGAAATGACGAAGAGCTCCTGGTGGCTCAGACCGAGGCGATGGCAACGGCGCGCTCCAGCGTCGATCTCGCACGCAAGAGTTACAGCGCAGGCAACGTTGGCGTGCTGACGGTGCTCGACGCCGAACGTCAAAGTCTGCAGGCGCGGCTCGGATTGCTGGATGCGCAATCCAAGCGCTTTGTGAACACTGCCGAGTTGCTGCTCGCAGTCGGCGGTTCCGGACTGAGCGGCGGTTGACCCTCGCGCCGCTCAGTTCGTCGTCAGTCGCGCCTCGAGCAGATCGATTTCACGAACCAGTTTGCGCACCAGTTCGTCTGAGAGCTGTCGTGCCCGAACGAGGCGGAATAGCTCGTCGCGTTCCGCTCGCAAGCCGGCGAGACGCAGCTGACGCTCGATCTCGCCGATCAGCCGCATTTTCTCCGCTTCCTCGACACTGCGCGGCTGGCTGTTGATGCGAGCCCGGTACACATCCATGATCTTCGCGCCGGTGTCTGCATATGAATCGGCGTCCGCGCGGTTCTGACTCAACTCGTGTTGAGCGTGCTCGATCGCTTTGATGGCCGCTTCGGCTGCGGCGACTCGTGCGCTGTCTTCTTGCTCGTCATGCGCAGGTTCAGCGGGAAGCTGCAGACCGCCGAGCAGGAAGGGCAGGCCGATGGTCGCGGCCACCAGCGACGTGAGAATCACGCCGGCCGCCAGAAAGATGGCCAGGTCGCGAGCAGGAAACGGCGAGCCGTCCGGAAGAAACAACGGCAGCGTCAGCACTCCGGCCAGCGTAATCGCACCGCGCACGCCAGCGAGTGAGGTGGCGGCGACCAAGCGAAAACTCGGTCGGTTGATCGGTAGGCCGAGGCCTGCTCGCGATGCGCGGAACAGCGTCAAGCGCAGCGAGATCCAAACCCAAAGAAAACGCAGCGTGGCGAGTGCCGCATTGATCGCGATCACGTATACGATGAGCCACAGCGGATCGTGATGTCCCGCATCCTGCACGACCCGTGCGGCGCCCTCGATGAGACTCGGCATCTGCTCGCCGAGCAGGACGAAAACGACGCCATTGACCGAGAATTGAATCGTGTCCCACACACCCGTGCGACGCATGCGTGTAGTGCCAAGCGCGCGACCGGTCAGCTCCGCGTAGCTCATCGTGATGCCGGCGGAAACGGCGGCCAGGATGCCCGAGCAGTGCAGATGTTCGGCGAGCAGGTAAGCGCCGAAAGGAATGAGCAGACTGATCAGGATCTGCGAGCCGCTGTCCTCACCGAGTCGACGAGTCATCCAGTCTTTGATGGCGGTGATGGTCCAGGTGACGAGCACGCCGATCACAATGCCGCCCAGCGCCAGCCACAGGAACGTGCCGATCGCGGTGAGCGGCGAAAACATGCCGGTCATGATGGCTGCGACCGCAAAGCGCATGCACACCAGGCCCGACGCATCGTTCAGCAGCGACTCGCCCTCCAGAATGTGCAAGAGCCGCTTGGGAATCGGCGCACGCGCAGACAAGGCCGAGACCGCAACGGGATCGGTCGGCGAAACGACGGCGGCCAGTGCGAACGCCACTGGCAGGGGCATCGCCGGAATCATCCAATTGATCAGAAATCCGAGGCCGACCACCGTGAAGATCACCAGGCCCACGGCCAGCTCGAGAATCGTGTCCTTGTCGCGGAACAGGCCTTCCTTGGGAATGCGCCAGCCGTCGAGAAACAGCAGCGGCGGCAGGAACAGCAGGAAGAAGACGTCGGGGTCGAGTTTCACCGGGGTCTTCGCGACCAGCGCAATCAGTGCTCCAAGCGCGATCTGCACGATGGGCAGCGGCACCGACCAGGGCAGGCCGCGTTGCAGCCAGCCGCTCAGGACGACGGCCAGCAGCAGGAACAATGAGACGGTGATGCTTTCCACTAGGCTGCGGGCTCCATCGATGAGTCAGTCCGCTATTTTGCCTGGATGGAGCAGCGCTGTGACAGTTGCCTGAGCCCGCGCCAACTATCAATCTCTGCTCCACAGCGGGCTCTTCCAGCTCATCAACGCTGCCAGGAACAATTTCAGTCGCGACGGCAGGAATTTGCGGCCCGGATAGACGGCGAAGACCGGAATGGGCGGCGAAGTCCACTTCGGCAACAACCTGACCAGCGAGCCCTTGGCGATCGGTTCGTCGCAGTACGTGGAGGGCAGCAAGCCGATGCCGTGGCCGCGATAGACGAAGGTGCTGACGGTGCTGAAATCCCGGCTCGAGATCGAGCCTGAGACGTGCACCCGAGCCTTGCGCCGACCGCTGATCAGGTCCCAGGCGGCTTCATTGTTCTTGGCACTGAGCATCACGCAATCGTGCTGCTCGAGATCCGCTGGTTCATTCGGCGGCCTGCGATTCTTCAGATATTCCGGCGCGGCGACGACGTAACGAATGCTCTTGCCCAGCCGGCTCGCGACCACGCTCGAATCCTTGAGGTCGCCGAAGCGGATCGCCACGTCGACGTTCTCCGCGACCAGGTCGAGGAACACGTTGGTGATGTACAGATCCATTCGGATCTGCGGGTGCGCCTTCAGGAACGCCGACAGAAATTCCAGAAACGCCGGCTGGCCCAATACCACCGGCACCGAAACGCGCAGCAGTCCCTGGGGCTCCTGCTGTGCGTGCGTCAGCACGCGTTCGGCATCTTGCAGAAGATTGAGCGGCTCCTGACATTGATCGAAGTAGTCCCGACCCTGTGCAGTCAGGCTGACGCGCCGGGTGGTGCGCCTCAACAGGGTGGCGCCGAGCTGCGACTCCAGCACCGAAAGCCGGCGACTCACCGTCGAGATCGGCATGCCCAGCGAACGCGCCGCGCGGCTGATGCTCTCGTATTGAGCCACTTTCACGAAGATCAGGATGTTGTCGAGGTCCGCCATGGGTCCACTTTGCCATTAATGGAAATCAGATTACAGCGATTCCCATCTAATCAAAGCTGGCGCCGCTCCCGACAATGGCTCCACTCGCAACACATCAGGAGACTCAAATGACCAGCCAACGCAAGACCGTCATCGTGACGGGAGCTTCTCAGGGGATCGGCGCCGGTGTCGCCAATCTGTTTCTCGAGCGCGGCTACAACGTCGTCGCCAACTCACGCAATATCAGCAAGAAGAACGAGCTGCAGCGCTCGGACAATCTGGCGCTGGTCGATGGCGATATCGCTTTGCCCGCGACCGCCGAGAAGATCGTCAAGGTCGCCCTCGAGCGTTTCGGCTCGGTCGACGCGCTCGTCAACAACGCCGGCATCTTTTTCGCAAAGCCGTTTACGGACTACACGGCGGAAGATTTCCGCGCGCTCTCGTCCACCAACCTGGACGGCTTCATCCACATCACTCAGACCGTCATCAAACAACTGCTCGCGCAGAGGTCGGCTGGCAGTGTGGTGAGTATTACGGCCTCGATAGCAAATCATCCGCTCGCAGCGTTGAGCGCGTCCGTGCCGATGATCACCAAGGGCGGTCTCAACGCAGTCACCCGCAGCCTGGCGCTGGAATACGCCAAGCAGGGGATTCGAGTAAACGCCGTGGCTCCCGGTTTGGTAGCGACGCCGCTGCTCGCGAGCGTGCCAGACGATTTTCTGAGGAGCTTGTCGCCCATGGGACAGATCGGCACCACCAAGGACATCGCCGAAGCGGTGTTGTATCTCACGGAGGCAGGTCAGGTGACGGGTGAGGTGCTCCACGTCGACGGCGGTTCGCATGTGGGCAAGTGGTGAGGAGACTTGAATGAACATGAGCGCCGAACAACGGCTCGAACGATCGGGCATCGCTCTGCCGCCAGCGCCAAAGCCGCTCGGAGCTTACGTACCGGCGGTGCAAGTCGGAAACCTGCTGTACTTGAGCGGCACGCTGCCATTGGCAGACAGCGCTCCGAAGTTTCAGGGGCGAATAGGAGCGGATATTGGCATTGAAGACGGACGGAGCGCGGCACGCCTGGCCGCCCTCAATGCGCTCGCGCTAGCCCGGCAGCACTTAGGCTCGCTCGACTCAGTGACGCGCATCGTCCGGCTGACGGTCTCCCTCGCGACGACTGCCGAGTTTCGCGACCACGCCAAAGTTGCCGACGGCGCTTCGGAGTTGCTGGCGAGTGTGTTTGGCGCCGAACAAGCGCCGACTCGCATGGTCTCGGGAGTATTGAGCCTGCCGGCCGGCGCGCCTGTGGTGGTGGAGATCTTGTTAGAGGTCGACTAGCGAGGAGCCATCAACGCAAACTCGATCGCCGCGCACGCCGCGGCGACCTGAGCGTCATTGCACTGCTGGGGCGTGGCGCGTGGGCTGTCGGGATAGACTTCTGTCGTCGTTGTGTAGCGTGCGCCGGTGATGCCGGCGCACAGGCCGAGCTGCCGCATGGCGTATCGAATGATGCCGGGTGCGACCACATCCGAGCCGATGATCTGGCCTTTCTCATCCGCGGGCGCGATGTGAGTCACCTTGCTCACGGCCTCGATGATGGCTTGTTGAAACGCTGGCTGCGGATTCTCGGTGTCATCGACCAGATAGAAGCCGTCGGGAATCAGCTCGGGCTCGGAGGCTTTGCCGTCACGGGCGGCGAGCGCCGGTCGAAACTCGCTTTCGTCGGTGTCGGTCGTCTCGTGCAGGTCGATGTGCAGTAGAAAGCGACCGCGCAGCGGGGCGATCAAGCGCAGCAGTGCAGCCGACTCTTCGGCCGGGCTGTTCTCGCGGAACGAGCGGTTGGGATCGATGGCATTCGCGTTCCATCGATGAATGCGTTCATAGGCCCAGGGGCTCACGCAGGGCGCGACGAGCAAGTTGATCTTGTTCGCATAGTCGGCGGCGCGACGCTCCAGGAATTGCAGGGCGCCGTGCACGCCGCTGGTTTCGTAGCCGTGGACACCGCCAGTCACGAGCGCAACCGGCAGATCATCGCGCCAGCCTCGGCTGCGAACAGCAAACAAACGATAGTGGTCCGGCGGATAGTCGAGGTGGCCGTATACCTCGACATCGAACCGATCCGCCAGCCGTTCGACCGCTTTCACTACATCGTCGTTGTAACTGCGATGTCGAACCTGACGCGACAGCCACAGCGCGCGCTCGGCGGCGCCCCAAGCAACGCCGGGTGTGCCGATGGGATAGGGCGCGGGTGCGGAGATGGTCACGGAGAGCTCCTGGAATGAAAGGCGCCACTTTAACTCAGCGGCCTAGGTCCGGGTCGGCCACGGCTCGCTCGAATTACAATTCCATTATTCCAATGAATTGAAATTTTCATTCCATTGGGTTAGCGTACCGGTCGGGGCGTGTGGCTCGCCGCACATTCAACGACTGGCATGACTAAAGAACACATCACCGCGCACCGACGCGGCTTCGACCGGGGGTTTACGCCCATCGCACGTCAGCTGGAGCCGGACAATCCGTCCCGGATTGGCATCGGCGCGTGGCGTCTGACCGCAAGCGAGCGCTCGGTCCAGCACATCACGTGCGAAACGGCCTGGCTGCTCATGAATGGCGCCGTGCGAGTGACGGTGGGGGAGCGCGCGTTCGAGCTGTCGCGTGACTCGTTGTTCGATGAGTCTGCGAGCTGCATCCATGCTCCGGCGGGTTCTACGATTACTTTCGACGCCTCACGCGACACCGAGATCATGGTGTTCGATTGCGCCAATCTCAGGCCGTTCGAAGCCCGCGTGTTCACTCCGAAGGAGGTGCCGAATGAGCCGCGTGGCCGTGGGCAGGTGGGCGATCGAGCCTTGCGCTATGTCCGGACCATCTTCGATCGGAGCAATTCGCCGGAGGCGGTCGAGCTGGTGCTCGGCGAAGTGGTGACGTTTCCAGGCGGCTGGTCGAGTTATCCGCCGCACCATCATCCGCAGCCGGAGATTTATCACTATCGTTTCACCCGACCGCAGGGGTATGGTCATGCGGAGCTGGGCGACAACGTCGTCAAAGTGATGGAGTACGACACCATCCATATTCCGGCCGGGCTGGATCACGCGCAGTGCGCGGCGCCAGGCTATGGCATGTACTACTCGTGGGTGATCCGCCACTTGCCGGATCGGCCTTACACGATTCCCGACTTCACCGCCGAGCACGCCTGGACTTTGCAAGCCGGCGCTCCTTTCTGGCGCCCGCGCGAGATGGATCACAATGAATAAGACTTTCGACCTGATTTGTCTGGGCCGCGCGGCCGTGGATTTCTACGGCGAGCAGATCGGCGGCCGGCTCGAGGATGTGCGCAGCTTCGCAAAATATCTGGGCGGCTCTTCAGCGAATCTGGCAGCGGGAACTTCGCGTCTCGGTCTGCGCGTATCCATGTTGACTCGCGTTGGAGACGAGCACATGGGACGCTTCGTCCGCGAGGCTTTGCAACGCGAGGGTGTGGATGTGAGCCATGTGGCGACCGATCCAACGCGGCTCACCGCGTCGGTCGTGCTGGGCATCGAAGGCCCGGCAGCTTATCCGCATATCTTCTTTCGCGAGAACTGCGCAGACATGGGAGTGTGCGCGCAGGACTTCGATGAGTCATATATCGCAGGCAGCCGTGCTGTTGCCGTCACGGGCACGCATCTGTCGACCCCAGGTACTCGTGCAGCGGTGGAGCAGGCGTTTCGCTGGGCGCGAGCGAATCGAACGCGCGTCATTCTGGACATCGACTATCGGCCGGTGCTGTGGAAACTGACCAATGCGGGGCAGGGCGAGTCTCGATTCATCGAGTCGGCCGAAGTGACCCAGGCGCTGCAAAGTGTGTTGCCTGATTGCGATCTGGTGGTCGGCACGGAAGAAGAGATCCGGATCGCCGGTGGTTCGGACGATGTGCTTGCCTCCTTGCGTGCAATCCGGCGCAAGACCCACGCGACTATCGTACTGAAGCGCGGCCCCGCCGGCTGCAGCGTCATTTCCGATGAAGTACCGGCGAAGCTGGCAGAGCTTCATACGATCGCGGGATTTCCGGTCGAGGTATTGAACGTGCTCGGCGCGGGCGATGCTTTTCTCAGCGGCTTTCTTTCAGGCTGGCTGCGGGGCAGGCCGCTCGCCGAGTGCGCGCGTCTTGGCAACGCATGCGGGGCGCTGGTCGTATCGCGGCACGGCTGCACGCCGGCGATGCCGAGTGCAGTAGAGCTTCAGGAATTCCTGCACCGAGCCACGAGCCTGCGACGGCCCGATCTCGACGCCGAGCTCTCGCATGTGCACGAGGCCACGACGACTCGCCGGCCGCGTGAATCGTTGTATGTGCTCGCGTTCGACCATCGTCGGCAACTCGAAGAGCTGGCAGACGAGCATGGCGCGTCGCGGGCACGCATCGGCGAATTCAAAGACCTGATCGCTCGTGCCGTCGAGCGTGTGGCTGCGGACGCACGAGATCGAGAGCGTCTGGGCATCATTGTCGATGCGCGCCACGGCTCGGCTGTTCTGAATCGATTCACGGCGCAAGGATTGTGGATCGGCCGTCCCATCGAAACGCCTGGCTCACGCCCGGTGGCGTTCGATCCCCCCGACAATGTCGGCTTGCACCTGACGAGCTGGCCGGTCGCCCACGTCATCAAGTGCCTGGTGTTCTTTCATCCCGACGATCCCATCGAGCTGCGGCTCGCGCAGGAACGCCAGATTCGCACATTGAACGACGCCGCTCGCGCCCAGGATCGTGAGTTGCTGCTGGAGATCATCTGTAGCGGGCGCGGCTTGCCGGTGGACGATACGACCACTGCCCGCGCGTTGACTCGAATATATAACCTCGGCGTGCGCCCCGCGTGGTGGAAGCTGGAGGCGCAATCGCGCGCTGCGTGGCTGAGCATTGCAGAGGTCATCGAGAGGCGCGATCCGCATTGCAATGGGGTGCTGATGCTCGGGCTCGACGCTTCGGAGGAAGCGCTGCAAGCCTCATTCGAAAGCGCGGCGGCCACCCCGGTGTGCAAAGGGTTTGCAGTCGGCCGAAGCATTTTCAATCCGGCAGCGCGAGGCTGGTTTGCCGGCACGCTGAGCGACGAGCAGGTGATCGCCGATATCGCGGACCGATATCAACGATTGATCGACAGCTGGCGCGCATTGCGAGAGAGCCACGCTCGTTTATCCTCGCGAGTCTCCGGTGCTTTGGCGGAGCAGTCCCTATGAGCGATCGAGTCCGCCTGACCGCGAGTCAGGCCGTCGTGCGCTATCTGGCGGCACAACGCACCGTCGTCGACGGCCAGGAAGTCCCGCTGTGTGCTGGCGTGTTCGCAATCTTTGGACATGGCAACGTGGCCGGCATGGGCGAGGCACTGAGCGCGTCTCATGCCGAGCTGCCGACGTATCGGGCCCACAACGAACAGGCCATGGCTCATGCCGCGATTGCTTACGCCAAGACGATGCGTCGGCGTCGGTTCATGGCGTGCACGACTTCTATCGGGCCGGGTGCGACCAACATGGTGACGGCGGCCGCACTCGCACACGTCAATCGATTGCCCGTGTTGTTATTGCCGGGCGATGTGTTCGCCAGCCGTCGGCCGGATCCAGTATTGCAGCAGGTGGAGGACTTCGGCGATCCAACCATCACCGCCAACGATTGTTTTCGTCCGGTGTCGCGCTACTGGGACCGCATTACTCGCCCCGAGCAGCTATTGCGCTCGTTGCCGCAGGCACTGGGCGTGCTTACCGATTCAGCAGAGTGCGGGCCGGTGACGCTGGCGCTGCCGCAGGATGTGCAGGCGGAAGCTTGGGAATATCCCTCCTCCTTCTTCCAGCCTCGGGTCCATGAGGCGACTCGGCTTGGGCCAGACACTCGTCAGCTGACGGCTGCCGCCGAAGCGATCCGGCGAGCGAAGCAGCCGCTCATCATCGCTGGCGGCGGAGTTCACTACGCGCAGGCGTGTGAAACGCTGGCAAGGTTCGCCGAGCGTTTCAGCATTCCGGTAGCGGAGACGCAGGCCGGCAAGGGCGCACTGCGCTGGAACCATCCGCAGAATGTGGGCTCCATCGGGGTCACTGGATCGAGTGCGGCGAACGAGCTGGCCCGCGATGCCGATGTGATCATCGCCATCGGCACCCGGCTGCAGGACTTCACGACGGCGTCGTCGAGTCTGTTCCGCAATCCGCAGCGCCGGTTGATAGCAATCAATGTGTGTCGTTTCGACTCTGCAAAGTTCGGCGCGCTGCAGTTGCAGGGCGACGCGTTACGAGCGCTGAACGAGTTGAATGTTCTGCTGCAGCCGTCATCTGTGCGCGCCGAGTATTCGGCTCGGGTCAAGCAACTCGTGCAGACGTGGAATTCATCGGTAGAGGCTGCCACTGCCGCGTCCGACACTACGCTGCCCACTGATGCGCAAGTGCTTGGCGCCGTCAACCGCACTATTGGAACGAATGGCACGGTCGTATGCGCGGCCGGAGGCTTGCCCGGTGAATTGCACAAGCTGTGGCGTGCTCAGGATAGCGATGCTTATCACCTCGAGTACGGCTACTCGTGCATGGGCTACGAGATCGCCGGCGGGCTCGGGGTCAAGCTGGCAAGGCCTGACCGTAACGTGGTCGTCATGGTGGGCGATGGCAGCTATCTGATGATGAATTCCGAGATCGCCACCGCCATTGCGCTGGGCCTGAAGCTGACGATCGTCCTGCTGGACAACCGCGGCTTCGGTTGCATCAGTCGCCTGCAGAAGAGCTGCGGCGGAGCGGCGTTCAACAACTTGCTCGAAGAGGCTGCGCCCGCCATAGATTTCGTCGCGCATGCTCGCTCCCTCGGCGCCGAGTCGCTCCAGGTCAACAATGTGCGCGAACTCGAGCGCGCACTGAACGACACGCGCCCTAAGACGAGAACCGTCGTGATCGTGATCGACACAGATCCGCATCACAGTACGGCCGCGGGTGGTGCTTGGTGGGATGTCGCCGTGCCGGAAGTGTCCAGCTCCAAGGATGTGTCCGCAGCACACGAGAAATATCGCAAGACGCTCCGCGACGTGAGCGATCTCGAGTAACAAAGTAACCGGTACTTCCTGCATGAATATTCGCATCGGCATCAATCCTCTGACCTGGACCAACGACGACCTGCCATCGCTGGGCGCTGAAACCAGCCTCGAGACCTGTCTGCAGGAAGCCCGCGAAGCGGGCTACACGGGCATCGAGCTCGGCAACAAGTTTCCACGGGTTGCCGCTCAGCTCCGGCCGATCCTGCAGGCTCACGATCTGCAATTGGTGTCCGGCTGGTACAGCGCACGTCTGCTCGAGCGCGATGTCGATGCCGAATGGGATGCGATGAGCGCCCATTTCGAGCTGTTGCACGCGTTGGGTTGCGAGGTGATGGTGTTCGCCGAAGTTTCACGCTGCACGCACGGCGATCAGCGTGCGCCGTTGTCGCAGCGGCCCCATCTCACCAAGGGCGATTGGCAGCGCTTCGGCGAGCGCATGACCCGGCTGGCGGAGAAAATGCGTTCCGCTGGGCTGCGGTTGGCCTATCACCATCACATGGGCACGGTCGTGCAGTCAGCCGGGGATATCGACAATCTGATGCAGGCGACCGGCGATGCGGTCGGCCTGTTGCTCGATTCCGGCCATCTCACCTATGCAGGCGGCGACCCCGCCCAAATGGCACAGCGTTATGCGGCGCGCATCGCGCACGTCCATTGCAAGGATGTACGCCGGTCGGTCCTGGAGCGAGCTCGTAATGAAGACACCAGTTTCTTGAATGCAGTCCTCGAAGGCGTGTTCACGGTGCCTGGCGACGGCATGGTCGACTATCGCAATGTCTTGCAGCCGGTGGCTCGCAGCGGTTATCGCGGCTGGCTGGTAGTCGAAGCGGAGCAGGATCCGGCGGTGGCTACACCGATTGTCTACGCGAAGATGGGCTACACGCATCTGTCGCGGCTCGCGACCGAGCTGTTTGTTTGAAACAAGGCTCCCTCGCGCAAGGCGAGGGAGCCGCGTTCCTCAACTCAACGTCACTGCAACTCCAGTCGTCAACGAGCGCTGCGCGGCATCAGCCAGTAGCAGTGCGCGCCGGCCATCCTCGCCGGTTGCAAGCTCGACCTTGTTGCCGTTGAGCGCGCCGATGAAATCCTCCAGCTCCAGCCGATACGCATCGGCGTAGCGTTCCAGGAAGAAGGGCAGAGCGGGCTCGGTGGTGTAGCCCTGCGTGCCCGCGACAGTCACGCTGGTGGCGGTGTGATTGTTGGCGCTGACCATGCCGGCCGCACCGAACGCCTCGATGCGCTGATCGTATCCAAAGCTGCAACGTCTGCTATTCGCAATCTGGCACAGCCGCCCATCAGCCGTCCGTAGCATCACCATAGCCGTGTCGATATCGCCTGCGGCGCCGATCTCCGGATCGACCAGCGCACTGCCTCGTGCGAACACTTCCACCGGCTCGGCCCCGAGCAGCCAGCGCGCCATGTCCAGATCGTGAATCATCATGTCGCGGAACAACCCACCCGAGCGGCGCACGTAGTCCACGGGCGGTGGCGCAGGATCGCGGCTGGTGATGTGCAACGTTTCCAGCGAGCCGATCGTGCCTGCGGCGATTTCGCGCTTGAGTCGCGCGAAAGAGGGGTCGTAGCGGCGATTGAAACCGAGATACAGCGGCACCCCGGCCGCTTCAGCCTTGCGCATACATTGCGTTGCTCGAGCGATGTCCAGATCGAGCGGTTTTTCGCAAAACACAGGCTTGCCGGCGGCTGCGCAGCGCTCGATCCAATCGGCGTGAGTGTCGGTCGAGCTGGCGATGAGCACGGCGTCAAAGTCGGTTTGCGCCAATGCTTCATCCGGCTTGACGGCGCGACACGACCATTTGCTCGCAAGCTCGGCGGCAGCGCGTGAATCGGCGTCGGTGACGGCTACCAGGCTGGCGCCCGCCCCGCGCACGATGTTCTCTGCGTGGATACGACCGATGCGTCCCGCGCCTATCAATAGAAATCGAATCATTGGTCCCCCTGAAATTTAATACGTATCACCCAGGCACACGGATGTGCCCGCCGCCACAGGCGGCGAACGCAGCGGGGAAAAGTCGCGCCTTTTCCCCGCTGCGCCACAGCGCGAGTGGCAGAATGCCCGAGTCGCTGTTTTTACTAGCGTCCGCGGCCACGTTTTTCCATGTCGAATGCATAACTGATGACCAGCGACTGCGCGAGGCACAGCGACGCGGTCAATGAACGGAACTGGCGCACCTCCGCGTCCTTGATCTCGAACACCAGGTCCGAGGCGGCCGCGATCGGGCTCAAGCGACTGTCGGTGATAGCGATGATCCTGGCCTTCTGCTCGCGCGTGGAACCGACGATCTCCACGGTCTCGGCCGCGTAGGGCTGAAAGCTGATGGCGATCAGCAAATCCTTCGACGTGAGCATGGTGCTCTGTTCGGCCAGCATGCCGGCCACGCCGTCGAGCAGATAGGCACGCTTGTCGACGTGGCGCAGGGCATAGGCGAGATAGGAGGCAACCGGAAAGGAGCGTCGCAGGCCGACGATGTAGACCGCGTTCGCGCCGGCGATCATGTCAACGGCTCGCTCCAGGTCGGCTTTGCGGACGCTGCTCTTCAAATGCTCCAATGCCAGGATGTTGCTGTCCGCGAACTCGTGCATCACGTCCTGGGGAGCAAGCGCGCCCGCGGCGCCCGCACGGCGCGAGAACTGCCGGATGCGCTCGGCATAGCTGGGACTCGGCGCCTGGGTGAGCATCTCGTCCTTGAACAGCTCCTGCATGTCGCTCGCGCCTTCGTAACCGAACGTTTTGGCAAAACGCACGATGGTGGAGGGCTGCACCTCGCAGCGTTCGGCGATGACCGCCAGGGTCTGCAGCGCCATGTCGTTGGGATTCTCCAAGACGTACTTGGCGACCTGCTGCAGACGGGGACTGAGCTCCTCGTATCGGCGCACGATGTCGCCCCGCAGGGTTTCGAGTGTTTTTGCGCTGCTCGCCACGGCTAATTCTCTGAGTGTCATGGAAATTCCCAATCATACGGCCGCTGCAATAAATATTCTATGCAGCTCTGACAGGACGGCCAGCCGCAGCGTGGCGCCACTATAGCAGTTAGAATTTTTATTTCACTAGTTGCGTTCTATGAAATGTTCGTTCTAGACTCTGCTCCAGCTGCACTCGAGTGCGGAACTACAACTCATGCACGATGGAGAGACGCGTCGAGCGTCCAGGGGGAAAAGATGAGACGGTTAAAGCAGGGGAGTGTCCTGGCGAGCGCGGTGTCGATTGCTCTGGCGACGGCGGCAGCCAATGCTGCCGAACCGGGCAAGGAAGACACCCTGGAGTTCATCGAAGTGCTCGCCAAGCGCGTCAACGCGCGCGAGCGCACCGAGCTGGCCGAGCCGGTGCTCACCTATTCCGAAGAGTATTTCCAGCGCTTCGAGCCGCTGTCGGTCGGCGAAATGATGAAGCGCGTGCCGGGCGTGACATTCAGCGACGACGTCGGCGAGTACGCGGCGCCGTCGTTGCGCGGCATCGGCTCGGAATACACCCAGATCCTGATCAACGGCCGGCGCATCTCCGGCTCGGGCAATGACAATACCGTGCTGGTGGATCGCATTCCCGCCGAGCTGGTCGAGCGGGTGGAGATCATCCGCAGCCCGACCAGCGATATGGACAGCCAGGGCATCGGCGGCACGCTGAACATCATTCTCAAGGAAGGCGCCGAATTCAACGGCGGCATCTATCGACTCGGCGGCTACTACATCGACGGCGAGACCCGGCCCAGCGCCTTCGTCTCGTACGGTCACACCAACGACGCCGTGCAGTGGGGTACGTCGCTCAACTATCAGGAGCGCTTCAATCGCAAGCAGGTGTATTCGGTCGAGCGAGTGCTGGACGGCGAGGGCAACGCCGAGCCCGAATTCAAGACCACCATCGAGCCGGACGAGCGCGACACCCGCGATATCGCCTGGACGGGCGACCTGGCTTTCAAGCTCGATGGCGGCCAGGAGTTGCAGTTCAACTCGTTGTTTGTCGATACCGACCGGGTCGAGCACGAGTTCGAGCGCGCCTTCGAGGCCGAAGACGATGACGGCGACCTTGACTCGGGCGCCGAGCAGACCAATCAGACCGATGCATTCCGTGAGCGCAACTGGATGCTGGCCGCCACGTTCACCGCGCCCACCGACGGCGGCAATTCCTGGGAGGTCTCGGCGAGCTACGACCGCACCGAGGGCGAAGCGAAAGAAACCAATTATCTGGTCGACATGGATTTCGACTTCGCGAGCGTCGGCTTGAATACGGGCGACGACATCCTGCCGTTCCTGTCTTCGTTCAACGATCCGCAGTTGAACGAGCAGTTCCGCGCCAACAGCACCCAGTTCGGCCACGAGATCGATGTGTTCGACAACATCGACAGCATCGAGAACGAGGACAGCGAGGACTCCGAAGCCAAGGCGGGCGGCAAGTTCAAATGGAAGTTCACCGCCGCGACCCTGAGCGTCGGCCTCGATTATGTGCTGAAAAAGCGCGATTACAGCTTCAACGTGCAGGAGATCGACGACGGCCAGCTGGTCACGCTCGATGACTTGTTCAGCATTTTCAACGTCGACGACGAGCGCATCGCCGGCTTCGTGCAATGGGGCCTCGACGTCACCGACAGCACCAAGGTCGAGCTCGGCGTGCGTGGCGAGCAGACCAACCTGGAAATCACTTCGACCGTCGCCGGGCCGGTCGCCGATGCGGCCGCCGCGCTCAGCTCGCTGGGACTGAACGTGCAGGGCAATCAGATCGCGGTCGACAACGACTACTTCGAGCTGAACCCGACAGCGCACATCCGCTGGGACGCGACCGATTCGCTGCAGCTGAGACTGTCGGCGGCGCGCACCGTGCGCCGCCCGAGCTTCGACGAGCTCAATCCGACGCTGCTGCTCGACGAAGACGAGAGCGTGCTGGGCAATCCGACCCTGGATCAGGAAACCGCGCTCGGACTCGACGGCGGCTTCGACCTGCGCCTGAACGCCGAAGATGCGGTGCTCGGCGTCAACGCGTTCTACCGGCGCATCGAGAACAAGATCGAGCTGAACGGCGTCGGCGACGCGGTGAACGCCATCTTCCAGGAGCAGATCGACGACGAGATCGAAGCCACGCAGTATGTGAACAATCCCAACAAGGGCACGATCTACGGCATCGAGTTCGATCTGAGCTATCCGCTGGAGGTGATCGGAGCGCCGAATTTCCACGTGTTCGCCAATTACACGTACGTGCACTCCGAGATCCGCGATGCCAACAGCAACTTCCCGGTCGACCGGCGCTTCTCCATGCAGCCGGACTACATCTACAACGTCGGCTTCGACCATCTGATCGAGGGCTGGGCGCTCACCTGGGGCTCGAGCTATCAGAAGCGTGGCGCGGCCGAAGAATGGGTCGACTCGGGCGCCGCGACCAAGGAAGTCGCCGATGTGACTTTCGAGGGCAACCTCGAAGTGTTCCTCGAGAAAACGTTCGCGGAGCGCTATGTCGTGCGCGTGGCCGCGCAGAACCTGCTCGATGCCAAGCGCAAGGATGTGACTCGCATCTACGAATCGGCCGCGCAGTACAACGCGCGCACTCCGGTCAGCTCCGAGATCGATCAGGAAGAGTCGGATCCGTGGATCATTCTCACGTTCCGCAGCACCTTCTGAGCTGATTCCTTTCCTACCGCACGTCGATGGATGGCGCTCGCATTCGCGAGCGCCTCGATGCCCCGTTGTCACACCCAAAGGAGGGTTCCATGTCGAAAGTGCACTCCGTTCTCGCGCTTGCAGTACTCAGCGCGCTCACTTCAGGGCTCACGCAGGCGGCGCAAGTGCAGGCCGTTCGTGAGACTCCGCCGTCGCTCGATTATGACGATGGCGAACATCTGGCAAACGCCGACGATCCGGCGATCTGGGTCCATCCCAACGAGGATCGCCAGCACAAGAGCCTGGTCGTCGCCACCTTGAAGGAAGGCGGCATCGATGTTTACGACCTGCAGGGCCAGCTGTTGCAGCACATCCCCGGGCTGCCGCACCCGAATCCCGACTATCCCCGCCAGCGTTTCAACAACGTCGATCTGGTGTACGGGTTCAAGCTTGGCTCGCGCACCGTGGATCTGGCGGTAGCGACCGACCGCGGCTTCGATCGGCTGGCGATTTTCGAGATCAACAAGAGCGGTTCCGATGCGGCCGTGCCGCTGACCGAAGTGACCAAGCCCGGCTTGCCGTTCGTTTTCGCGGCCGACCAGGACGAAGTAAATGACGAACTGACGGTGATGGGCATCGGCACCGCGAAGCTGGCGAATGGCCAGACCGTCGCATTCGTCACGCGTAACGATCGTTCGCAAGCCGCCAAGTTCCGTTTGTACGACGCGGGCGGCGGCAAAGTGGGTTACGCGCCGTTGGTGCGTTTCAACTTGCCATCGCAGTTCACGTTGCCGAACGGGCAGCAGTGGGTGCCGTGCCAGGACGAGGACGGGCTGACGCCGATGGCGGAGGGCACGGTGATCGATCGGGATCGCGGCTACGTTTACATCGGTCAGGAAGCGGTCGGACTGTGGCGCACGACCATCGACAATCCCGGCGCAAATCTGCAGTTGATCGACAAAGTGGATACGTATGGCACGCCGTACACGCGCACCTGGGATGCGGAGGAAGAGGAATATGTATGTGAATACCAGACGCAGCAGGATCCAGGCTATGGCGGGCGGCTGACGCGCGACGTCGAAGGCGTGACCTTGTACGAGGCGGACGACGAAGAGGGTTATGTGATCGTCTCGAGCCAGGGCAACAACGAGTATCTGGTGTATGACCGCGAAGACAACGACTACGTCGGCAAATTCTCGATCGTGGACGGCATGGTCGACGGCACGCAGGAAACCGATGGCATCGGCGTCAGCAACGCCGATTTTGGCGGCGCGTTCGACGACGGCTTGTTCGTGGCCATGGATGGCGGCAATACCCCGGACATCCTGGATCCGGAAGGCGAGGTCATCGAGAACACCAATTTCAAGTTCGTGCAGTGGGAGGACATTGCCGATCAGCTCAACCTGATCGTCGATGACGAGCACGACATTCGCGATCTGGATTGATTGCTCGAGGCCGAGTCAGGCGCGCCCGCGAGGGCGCGCCTTTTTTGTTTGTCATTCCTTGCGCAGTGAGCGCAGCGCATCCTGCCATGACACGTACTTGAAGTTCTGGCGTTCGGCCGGCATCAGGTTGCGGCCGTCCTGCACGACCAGCAAGCCCTCCGGAAAGCGCTGGCCCAGCGGCGCGCTCACGATATCCAGCCCATCGGTTTCGGAAGCACCGTCGATCCCCGCCTCGCTGTTCGCGACCACGGCGAACTTGCCGAGATATTCGTTGCCGTCTTCGCGACGATACACCGCGTAATTGTCTTCACCCTGATTCGATACGACCAGATAACCGGTGCCGTTTGCACCGTAGTAAATCGACAGGCCTTCGATGTCATCCTTCAGGCGCCCTTTCTCGACAGTGTCGATGGACGTGCGACGCGAGCCGCCCCGCGGCTCGGCGGAATATTTCCATAGAGCCACGTCTTCCTCAGCGACATACAAATGGCCCAGCTCGTCGTCCGCCGCACAACCTTCGGCTTGCGAGCCGACCTCGATTTCACGCACCAGCTCGCCGGCGATCTTTCCGGCCCTGGCTGCGATCCGCCATTGGCGAATGCGACCGTCGGCACTGTCATTGGCAAAGACGTAATAGGCGCCATTCTTGGAGCTTCGGTACATACACAGGCCGTAGGGATCGTCGAATCCGGTGGCCAGGTCGCCGCCGGGCAGTGCGTGCAGTTGTCGCGCCTGGGCATCGTAGCGATACAGGCTGATCGATTTGCGCGTTCGATTGGTTGCGGCCACGAGCGTGATGGTGCGTCCGCCGAAGGTGAAGCCGTCACGCACGTCCACATTGTTCATGCGGCCGTCCGGGACGCTGTGAATCAACTTGCCATCCAGGTCATAAACGTTGAGACCCAGTTTTTTGTCGGTCGCGATGACGACGCTGCGGCCGGGATCCTGACGATCGACCCAGATCGCCGGATCGTCGGCGGCATCGCCGAAGCTGGCCACCGGCTCGCTCTCCGCAACCGGCAATACTGCGCCCGGAACGAACTCGCTGGCCGCAGCGCCGCTCTGCGCCGTCGGCAGGTTCAATGATTTCGCGAGCGCGCTCAACGACACCAGCTTGTAGTCGCCGGCGTCTTCGTCGGCAACGATCAGCACGCCATCGGGCAACGCGTCTCCGAGCGGCGCGGCGGCAATCGTCAATCCTTCGGCGTCACCGATTTGATCGGGCGCGCCCAGTTGGACTCGGCGCGGCTCGCCATTGGGCAACGTATAGGCGACGAATCCATCCGCATCGCGCGCCAACAAGAAGGTCGTGCCGTTTGCAGCACGATGGACCGCAACTCCTTTGACTTCTTCGCTCAGTCCGCCGCGTGGCGCGACGAGGTCGACGGCTTCGCGTACCGTATCCGCCTCAGGTTCCGCTGCGATACTCCATACGCCGACGGATTCTTCGCTGAAGTACACGCGACGACGAGCATCGTCGACTGCGCAATGACCGACGCCTTTGCCTGCTGCGATCCTGCGCACCATACGACCGGCAATCTGCTGCGCCTGGGGAAACAACTCCCACTGCTCCAACTGGCCCTGGCCGGTCGAGACGAACACGTAGAGCTTGTTCGTCAGCGGGCTCACATAGGAGCACAGGCCGGTAATCTCATCCTCGATGGGCAGGGGCTGCGCAGCGACGTCGCTCAACTTGCGATTCCCTGCATCGAAGCGGAAGGCTCGAACGGCGCCGGCGCGTTGGTCGCTGACCAGCACGAGTTTGTTGAGAGTCTCCGGCAGGCTCGCTCGATCCGGGACATCGACGAACCCGACTTCGACCTGATCGAATGCCGCGACTCGCTGACCGGCCAGATCGTGAATTTCCAAGCCGCCTTCGCCGGCCGCCACGATCAACAAGCTATTCGCGGGTCGCGCTGGATCCCGCCACACGGCGGCATCGAGTGCGAATTTGTGCGAGGTGGGCTGCGTAGTTCGGTCCACCGGCACGCTGACGGCTGGATTCTGTTGTGTCGACGATTGCGCCTGCCACCCCAACAGGCCAAGCGCGAGGGAGGTCAGAAGCGGAGGGTATTTCATAGCGTCTCTCTTGATGGAATGCCGGTAATTGGACTTGGAATATTTTTTCCATTGTTTTAAGCTAATGGAAATCAAATTTCAATCATCGGCATTGACGAGGGGGGCGCGTGAGCGCTGGCGAACCGGAGATCGACGGTCTGCGATTGGCGGGGAGGGCTTCGGCATTGAGCTCATTGCTGAAGTTCTTCGCGACCGGTGCGGATCGTCCCGTGCTCCAGGATGCCGCCGCGGTGGACGCCCTGTTTCGCTATCACCGCGTGCGAGTGATGGTCGCGATCACGCTCTGCTACGGTGTGATCTATACGTGTCGCCTGGCGCTCGGCGTCGTGAAGAAGCCGCTCATCGACGCCGGCGTGTTCGGTCCTGCCGAGCTGGGCATGATCGGCTCCGCGCTCTTTTATGCCTATGCCATCGGCAAGCTGACCAACGGCTTTCTGGCCGATCACGCCAACATCAAAAGATTTCTCGCGTTGGGCTTCTTGTTGAGCGCGCTGTGCAACGTGGGAATGGGCTTCTCCACCACTGTTGCCGTGTCGGTGCTGCTGTGGGGACTGAACGGCTGGTTCCAGAGCTTTGGAGCGCCAGCCAGCGTCGTCGGCATCACCGCCTGGTTCAGCAATCGAGAGCGGGGCCGCATCTATGGAATCTGGAGCACCGCGCACTCGATCGGCGAGGGGCTGACGTTTCTAGTAGTGGGCGCGCTGGTCGCGACGCTCGGGTGGCGGTGGGGCTTCTGGGTGCCGGGACTGATCGGGATCGTGATCGCCGCGATGGTGTACCGCTTCGTGCAGGATCGGCCGCGAACGTTGGGTTTGCCGACCGTTGCTGACTGGCGCAACGATCACTATGCCCAGGTGAGCGCTCAGCAACAGAGCACCTTCGCCACGCAGCTGTCGATCGTGAAGATCGCGCCCATCTGGATTCTCGCGCTGGCGAGCTCGACCATCTACATCACGCGCTACGCCATCAACTCGTGGGGCGTGCTGTATTTGCAGGAGGCGCGCGGCTATTCGCTGACCATGGCCGGTACCTTGCTGATGATCAGCACGATCGCGGGCATGGTGGGCGCGATCTCGTACGGATTCATCTCGGATAAGGTCTTCCACGCGCGCAGGCCGCCGACGAACCTGGTGTTCGCCATCGTCGAGCTCACGGGCCTGGTGTTGATTTTCTTCGGGCCGGCGAACACGTCCGTGCTGATGCTCGGCATGGTGCTGTTTGGCATTGGCTTGACCGGGCTGGTCACGGCGCTCGGCGGATTGTTCGCGGTCGACATCTGTCCGAAACGGGTCGCCGGCGCCGCCATGGGCCTGATCGGCATTTTCAGCTATCTCGGCGCTGCCATCCAGGAAAACGTCAGCGGGCATTTGATCGAGCGCGGCATGAGCGTCGTCGATGGCGTCCGCACTTATGACTTCAGCACGGTGATCTGGTTCTGGCTCGGCTCGTCGTTGTTGTCGATGCTGCTTGCCGCCTGTCTGTGGCGCGTGAAGTTGCACGATTGAGATTCATTGGGGGGACATTCGCTTGCACACGTTCGACTTTGTTTCTATCGGCGCATACACCAAGGACACTATCGTCACGCGCACCGGCACTCGCCAGGTTCATGGCGGCGGATACAGCTATTCGGCACACGCCGCGCGCTTGCTGGGTCAGCGCGTCGGCGCCGTCACTCGGCTGGCGAGGGAGGACATCGAGTCCACTCGACTGTTGAAAGAGGCGGGCGTGGAAGTGATGGTGCGAGAGTCGGCCAGGTCGACCGTGATGCGGCTGGAGTATCCGACGGCCAACGTCGACGAGCGCATCCTGACGGTCACCGACATCGCCGATCCATTTCAGATCGAGGACATCGCCAGCGTACGCGCCGAGGCAATACTCATCAGCGCGTCCATTCGCGGTGAAGTGTCGCTGCCGGTGGTGAAAACAGTTCGTGAGCGCGCGCGCTTGCTCGGAGTCGATGTGCAAGGGTTCGTTCGCATCGTCACGCCCGAAGGCAAGCTCACGTACCAAGGGTGGCCGGAAATGTCGGAAGTGCTGGCGCTGGTCGACGTGCTCAAGACCGACGCGGTGGAAGCGGAGTTCCTCACTGGCCAGTCGGACATCCGCGTCGCGGCCCGGAAGCTCGCCTCGTATGGTCCGAAGGAAATCGTGTTGACGCACAAGGACGGTTTGCTCGTGCTGGCGAATGGCGAATATTTCGAGCAGCCGTTCCGACCGGAGGAGTTGCGGGGGCGCAGCGGTCGTGGTGACACCTGCGTTGGCTCTTATCTTTCCGGCCGCTTGCAGATGACACCGGAGCAGGCGACCCGCTGGGCCGCGGCGCTGACCAGCTTGAAGCTCGAAGCGGAAGGGCCGATCCGTCGTACGCGCGCGGACGTGGAGGAGTTGATCCGGAGACAGTACTCGTGAAGCTTCTGAAGAACTCGATTGGGTTATCGGCGGTCGCGCTGCTGCTGAGCGCGACGCTGCTCTCCTGCACGTCCGTCGACGTAAATCCCAAGCAGCAAGCGGCGCAGCCGTCGACCGATGTTTCGATACTGGTGTTCGGCGACAGCGGCTATCACTACGACTATCTCGAAGCCGAGGACTACGAGATCGTCGTGACCGAAGAGAGCTTCAAGGAAAAGGAGCGGCGCGACTGGATCGAGGACAAGCGGCCCATCGACGAGCTCGCTTTCTCGCCCATGTACCGCCTGCCGCGTAACGGCAGCATGATCACGGCCAGCGGACTCGAGCCGGTTGCGAATGCCATGCAGGCGTACTGCGCCGGCGCGGCGGACTGCGACTTCGGGGTGATGCTCGGAGATAACATCTATCCTGATGGTGCGACTGCCAACGCGGACGGGCGCGACACGCAGCGGTTCCGTGATCTGTTCGTGACGCCGTTCGCGGGTCTCGGTCGCAGGCACGACGACTTCCGCATCTATTCGGTGCTGGGCAATCACGACTGGCGGACCTCCCGCGAGGGCGCGATGGCTCAAGTCCAGTTCCTCGAGCAGACGCGACCGTTCTATATGGATGGGCTGTTTTATCGCGTACAGCCGCCCGCGGCTCATGGCGACGTGGAGGTGTTTGCAATCGACACGGAAGTGCTGCTCTCGGCAACCACCGTTTACAAGGCGACGCTCGCGGACGATGCGAGCGAGGTGCGCAGTGAGAAACGCGAGAAGCCGTTGAAGTGGGCGGTCCCGCAGACCGACGCCGAGCGCAACATGGTCGCGTGGCTCGAAGATTCGCTGCGCAGTTCCAAGGCCCATTGGAAAATCGTCATCGGACATCACCCGCTGTGGTCCGCGGCGGGCAGCAAATTCGAGCAGGCCCATGCATTGCGCCGGCTCATCCTGCCCACGTTGTGTCGGTATGCGGACATCTATCTCGCCGGTCATGAGCACACCATGGAAGTGCACACCGACGATTGCTCGCAAACCGACGCCGGCGCGCTCGATCCGCTGCCGCAAATCGTGTCGGGCAGCGCTGCGAAGATGCGCCCGATCAATAGCGCGTTCATTCGCAACCAGCTCGCCAGCTATCCGCAGTTGCGCACTCTCTACGCCAAGGGACTGACCTGGGGCTTCGCGCATCTGAGCATCGAAGGCGACAAAGCGACGGTGAAGATCATCGAAGTACCCACCGACGGCTCCGGCGGGTCGCGCGTCACTTTCGAACAATCGTTTGCACGCCGGCGCCAGGTCGCGTCGTAGTCGTTTCCCAGGAGTCTCCATGAATATGCAAGTTGCGACGTCCGCAGACGGGCTGCGGACCTTGGGTCATTTTGTCGACGGCAATGTGCGCGCCGGCGCGAGCGGCCGATTCGGCCAGGTTTTCAACCCTGCGACAGGCCAGGTTGCGGCGCGCGTGAGCTTCGCGTCCACGCAGGAAACGCAGATGGCAATCACGGCGGCGCGCAAAGCTTTGCCGTCGTGGGCTGCAACGCCTCCCGTTCAGCGTGCGCGAGTGATGTTCCGCTTCAAAGCGTTGATGGAGGCGCACATCGACGAGCTTGCGGCCCTCATCACCAGCGAACATGGCAAGGTGCTATCGGATGCTCGCGGCGAAGTGAGTCGCGGGCTGGAGGTCGTGGAGTTCGCCTGCGGCATTCCTCATCTGCTCAAGGGCGAATTCTCCGATGATGTCGGCCGCGCCATCGACAGCTGGTCGCTGCGCCAGCCTGTCGGCGTCTGTGCAGGCATTACGCCGTTCAACTTCCCAGCGATGGTGCCATTGTGGATGTTTCCTATCGCGCTGGCCTGCGGCAACACGTTCGTGCTCAAGCCTTCCGAGAAGGATCCGTCGTGCGCACTGCGCCTGGCGCAGTTGTTGAGCGAAGCCGGGTTGCCCGCGGGAGCCTTCAACGTCGTGAATGGCGATCGCGAATCGGTGGACGCACTGCTGAGTCATCCGGAGATCGCGGCCGTGAGTTTCGTCGGCTCGACGCCCATCGCCCAACACATCTACGAGACGGCTGCCCGGCACGGCAAGCGGGTGCAGGCGCTCGGCGGGGCGAAGAATCATATGGTCGTCATGCCGGATGCGAACCCAAAACTCGTTGCGCAGGCATTGATGGGCGCGGCGTATGGATCGGCGGGTGAGCGATGCATGGCGATCTCGGTCGCAGTCGCGGTGGGCGATGCCGGCGATCGACTGGTCGAAGAGCTCAAGCCGATGATTGCCGCGCTCAAGATCGGCAATGGCGCCAACAAGGAAGTCGAGATGGGGCCGCTGGTAACCCGAGAGCACCTGGAGCGAGTGCGCAGCTACATCGACATTGGTGTGCAGGAAGGGGCGACTCTGGTGGTCGATGGCCGTTCTAGATCCGTGCCTGGTCACGAGCAAGGTTTCTACCTCGGCGCGACCCTGCTGGATCACGTGAAGACCCACATGCGTGTCTATAAGGAAGAGATCTTCGGTCCGGTGCTCGCCATCGTGCGTGTGCCGGATCTTGCCAGCGCGCTGAAGCTCATCGAGGAACACGAGTTCGGCAATGGCACCTCGATCTACACCAATGACGGCGACGCGGCGCGAACGTTCTGCCACCAGGTGCAGGCAGGCATGGTGGGCGTCAATGTGCCCATCCCGGTGCCCATGGCGTTTCACAGCTTCGGCGGCTGGAAACGCTCCCTGTTCGGCGACCTGCACGTGCACGGTCCGGACGGCGTGCGCTTCTACACTCGCATGAAAACGATGACCGCTCGCTGGCCAACAGGAATCCGCAGCATGGCCGAATACGTCATGCCGGTCATGAAGTAACCCCATGCGCCCGCTCGCTTTTTCCGTGTGCCGCTCCTCGCGGCACGGCCTCCCTGCGCGCCGCCGGAATCCCTGGACACCCATCGATCTCCGTCGTCTGCGCGAGCTCGCATCGATGGGTGTCCAAGTCTGCGACATCGCCTTGGCGTTGCGGCGCAGCGAGTCGGCCATTCGAAACAAGGCGGGCTTGCACGGTATTTCGCTGGCGGGCGCGGCGGCTGGTTGCAAAAATAATCAATAAAGAGCAAATTCGGGCAAATCCGATTAGGGGGCGTCATCCGGGCGGCGAGAGCCGCTCATATATAAAAGGAGTGCTCGATGGACCAGCTGAAAGGATGGCGGCGGGGGATTGCCGCTGGTTGTATTGGACTGTTGTTGCCGATTGTTCAAGCAGGCGCGGAGACCGACAGCCCCAGTCGGTTGCCGGCCAGGCAGGCTGAGTTTCTGGACCGCGGACTGGTGGCGGTGCAGACGGACGGAGGAGTGTTTCTCAGCTGGCGATTGCTCGGCAGCGAGTCGTACGACGCGGGCTTCAATCTCTACCGCAACGGTAGAAAGCTCAATCGCAAGCCGCTGACCTCGACGACGAATTACCTGGATCCTGCCGGAACGGCGGGTTCGACTTACACAGTTCGCCGTGTGTTCGACGGCCGAGAGCAGCCGCTCGCCGCGTTCTTCGAGGCCGTGACACAAGGACGGCGCGGCAGGGCGGACTCCGCCGAAGTCTGGGAAGGCTCCTATCTTCCAATTCCGTTGCAGCGGCCGGCTGACGGGGTGACGCCGGTAGGCGAGGCGTACACCTATCGCGCCAACGATGCGAGCGTGGGCGATCTGGACGGCGACGGTGAATATGAGATCGTACTCAAGTGGGATCCTTCGAATCAGAAGGACAACTCACAAAGCGGCTACACCGGCGAAGTCTTCGTCGATGCCTACAAGCTCGACGGCACGCTGCTCTGGCGCATCTCGTTGGGAAGAAACATTCGGGCTGGCGCGCACTACACGCAGTTCATGGTGTACGACTTCGACGGCGACGGCAAAGCGGAAGTCGCGATGAAGACTGCCGACGGCTCCACCGACGCTCGAGGCACGGTCATCGGCGATCCCGCCGCGGACTATAGAAACACCGCCGGCTACGTGCTCAGTGGCCCGGAATATCTGACGATGTTCGATGGCGCCACTGGCAAAGCGCTGGCGACCATCGACTACGTGCCGGCACGCGGTACGGTCGAGTCGTGGGGGGATAACTACGGCAACCGCGTCGATCGGTTCCTGGGCGGCGTGGCTTATCTCGATGGCCGGCATCCGAGCCTGATCATGAGCCGCGGTTACTACACGCGCACTGTTATTGTGGCGTGGGATTGGAAACATGGCCAGCTCACGCAGCGCTGGGTCTTCGACTCGGACGTCTCAGGCGCGGAGTATCGCGGGCAAGGCAATCATCAGCTGGCGGTGGCCGATGTAGACAGCGATGGCAAGGACGAGATCGTCTTCGGCGCCATGACCATCGATGATAACGGCACGGTGCTGTACAACACCGCGCTGGGCCACGGCGATGCGTTACACGTCGGCGACCTCGATCCCAATCGCCCTGGATTGGAAGTGTTCAAAGTCATGGAGTCGAGAACGTCGCCATACGGACTCGCCTCCTGGGATGCGGCGACCGGCGCAATCCTGTGGGGCAAGCTCACGGCGGCGGACACGGGGCGCGGAATGTCCGCTGACATCGATCCCACGCATCCCGGTGAGGAAATGTGGTCCAGCGCTGGCGGCGGACTACACACCGCGACGGGTGACCCGCTCACGGGCGTTCCCTCGACCATCAACTTCGGCATCTGGTGGGATGGCGATCTGTCGCGCGAGCTGCTCGATCACACCTACGATTCCGTGGCGGGCGCGGGTGTCGGACGCATCGACAAATGGGACTATTTGAACAGCGTGTCGGCGCCCATCCTGGTCGCGGCCGGTACTTATTCCAACAACGGCACCAAGGGAACGCCGGCGTTGCAAGCCGACATTCTCGGCGATTGGCGTGAAGAGGCGATCTGGCGCTCGCAAGACAGCAGCGAGCTGCGCATCTACACGACGACCGCGCCCACGGAATATAAGCTGCGCACGCTCATGCACGATCCGACGTATCGTTTGGCGGTGGCCTGGCAGAACGTTGCTTATAACCAGCCGCCGCACCCCGGCTTCTTTCTGGGAACCGACATGAAATTGCCGCCGGCTGCCCGGTTGTACTTTCCACGACCGCGGAGGTAAGTAATATCAGGCTCGCGTCGCCTGGGACCGCGACGCGAGCCGCGTCACTGCGACTCGCAAGTCCGTCGACAGCCACGCTTCATCGGCGCGATCGAAGTCGACGACGGTCGTCGGCACGTCGCTGGGACGAAAGCTTCCGCTGTGACACAGCCGGAGCACGCTTTCCATCTGCGGCCGGACATTGGGCCGGCCGGTGCGCAGCGTGATTCCTTTGAGATACATATCTCGTAGCGGCAGGGGCGTCGCGTTGTCGAAATAGATCACGACGCTCGTGAAGAGCGCTTCCGGCTCTGCCGCGGCCAGGGCTCGCTGGAGTCCATCGACAGTTCCTCCAGCATCGACGACGATGCCGAACGCGCGGGGCGGGGTGCTCGTCATATCCAAAGCAGTCGCGCCCAATCTGGCCGCGACGCGACGACGTTGCTCGTCGGCGTCCCAGTAAACGACCTCGCTTGCGCCCATCGATACTGCGATGCCAGCGGCGTAGAGACCGATGACGGACGCGAGTCCGCCGACAACGAGCACTGCCGCTTCAGGTCGCTCGTTGAGCGCCGGCCCAACCGCACGCCAAGCATCGAGCGCCATGTCGGCCGCGCCGATGGCCGCGACCGGATCGAGCCCGCTCGGTAATGGAACCAGCATGGCGTCGGCGTAGGGCACACGTAACAACTCGGCGAGCGCGCCACCGAAGTCTCCGGCACGTCCCATGCCGTAAGAAGCAGCGAATGGAACGGATTCGCACCGACCCGTATGGCCCCGCTTGCAGCTTCGACAGTAGCCACAGCAAATCTGGGCTGACACCAGCACCAGATCGCCGGGCTTCACGGCTCTGACGAGCGCGCCAACTTCGATCACTTGGGCGATGCACTCGTGGCCCAGTGCGCTGCCCGCGGCAATCGGCGCCACGCCGCGTACGAATCCCACATCGAGGTCACATCGCCCGACGACCAGCGGCGCAACGATGGATTCGAGATCCGAACATAACTTCGGCGCGCTCGTCTCGCGCCATCCCAGAACGCCTGGACGCTCGAATGCAAGGAACCGCATGCGTGGCCTCGCGAAGTAGTTGCACCACGTGCAGCCTAGCGTTGCGTCGAGGACCACTCCAATGCAGAACCTGCATCGGGCGTTATGAATGCGGTGAATGGCCGAGCCGGACGAAATCGCGTCGCACTTGTAACTCTCGCTCGAACCGCGTTGTCGACCACACTGTGCTCCGTCCGATCTCAACTGTTTCAAGGAGCAAAGTCATGTTCGACATTCTGCATCGGGTAGGCATGAAGGCGTCGCTCGACAAGGTTTATCAGGCGCTCGCGACGCCCGAAGGGGTGGCAGGGTGGTGGACCACCGAGACGACCGGCGATCGCAAGGCCGGCGGTATGATCAAGTTTCGCTTCACCGATGGCGGCCGCGAGCTTGGCGTCTTCAACATGAAGATCGTCGAGTTGCGGCCCAACACGCGAGTAGTGTGGGAAGTGGTGGACGGGCCGGCGGAGTGGATCGGGACAAATGTTCGCTTCGAACTGAAGCAGGAAGACGATTTCGCCGTCGTGTTGTTCAAGCACGAGGGCTGGCGGGAGCCCGCCGAATTCATGTACCACTGCTCCACCAAGTGGGGCGTGTTCCTGCAGAGCCTGAAATCGCTGATCGAAACGGGCCAGGGTCAGCCCAGCCCGAACGATGTGAAGATCAGCAACTGGCACTGATCTCGCGGCTGGACGCGCCGGCGACTCGTCGGCGCGTCGTAGATCGGAGCAGATTCACGGTTCGCAGGCGCCCGCCGCCTTACAACGACTTCAAATATTGCACCAGGTCCGCGCGCTCGCTGCTGGAGAGCGACAGGCCAAACAAATCGTCGTAGTGATCGATCACGTCTTCCAGCGTGGCGAAACGGCCGTCGTGGTAGTAGCCACCTTTGCCATGAGTCCACAGCCCCTTCAACGGCGCTGTGCGATACCGCTCGTCCGGCGAGCGATCGGCCTGGAAGCTGTCGATGCCAATCTCCTCGGGCGTGTGCATGTTCCAGCCGGGCTCAGTGAAGATCGGTGGAACGTGGCAGCGGGCGCAGTCGGCTCGGTCTTCAAATAGTGCTTTGCCACGATTGGCCGCGGCCGCGTCGAAGCTGCCACGAGGCGGGCGCGGTGCAGGGAGGCTGAGTTGATAGAAGTGCAGCGGCGCGAGCTTCGGCGTGATGAGATCCGGCGTGCGCCGCACGTCGCCAAAGCCGGCCTCTGCGGCGATAGGAAACTTCACCGAATCGTTCAGGCGCGGATCGAAGAATGTTCCCTGGCCCTGCATCTCCAGGTTGGCGACGAAGCCGTTCCAATGGGTCACCGAGCCCCAGCCGGTCCAGGTGTGCAGATTCACTCCCGCCAGGCCAAACGCCGGCGGTATCAGCGTCGCCGCCGGTTTGCCATCGGGGCGAACGGCCTTGCCGTCCATCAGCAACTCAGCATCGAACTTGCCAGGGCCCCAGCTGCGCAACACGGTGCGCACCGTCGCGGCGTCGATCGATGGAATGGCAATGCGCAGCAGGTCCACGAACGGCTGCACGTCGGGAGCGAGCGCAATGATCTCGCCGACATTCAGATCGCGCGCCGCCCAGCCATCCAGGCGCCGGCCGATGCCGGGAGCAAACGAATTGTCCACCGTCGAATGACAAAGCGCGCAGGTAATACCCACCGATTGCAGGCGACGGCCGCTGTCGTCGAAGATCCCACGCACGCCGACTACAGCATCGAGCTTCAACAGCGCCAGCGTTGTTGCGGGAGAGTCGAGATCGACTCGCCCTTTTTGCAGATCGTTGCGTAACGAGCTCGGTAGCGCTTCGACGTCGACCTTCAGCCCGACCGCAAGCGCCGCCTTTGGGCTCAGTCCGGCGCCGACGCCACCGTTGGCGCTGCCGGCAATGGCCGTATGCAAGCGCAACGCATCGCCCCAGAAAGCCTCGTCGCCGAAGGTGTCATAGCGAAAGGTCAGTCTGCCCTGTTTGATCTGTTCGAGCGCGAACTGGAGATTTTTCAGATCGGTGCGAGACAGCGCACGAGCGTCGGATGTTTCCTCGGCGCGGGCAGGTTGCGTCGCAATTGCCAGGAATCCCACGGCGGCCATGGCCGCGCGGATCATCGACGGGAATTTCATTTCGGTCTCCCTGCTGTGTGCACGAGAGGAGTGCACACATTAGATGCAGCGAGTCCGACGAACGTGCCCGACTTATCGCGTCGCTCTACGGGCGCAACGCACTCACCTGCGTTCCTGGGGGCAGGACCGCTCGGAACGTTGTTCAGCCGGCTTCTTCGCGTGCGCCAGGTTGCAGGCCGTCGCCACCAGCGCCACGTGGGAGAACGCCTGGGGGAAGTTGCCTACCTGACGCTGCGTCGCCGGGTCGTACTCTTCCGCCAACAGGCCGACATCGTTGCTCAGCGCCAGCAAGCGATCGAACAATGCCTGAGCCTCGTCCAGTCGCCCGCACATTACATAGGCATCGGCGAGCCAGAAGCTGCAAGGCAGAAACACACCTTCGCCGGGTGGCAGGCCGTCGTCCGTGATCTCAGTGTCGTATCGGTGCACGAAGCCATCGCTCAGCAGGCCGGCTTCGATGGCCCGCACCGTGCCGAGATAACGCTCATCGTCGGCGGGCAAAAAACCGAGCTGTGCAATCAGCAGCAGGCTTGCATCCAAAGCAGCGGAGCCGTAGGACTGCACGAAACAATTGCGCTTCGAGTCATATCCTCGTTCGCACACGTGCCGATGAATGCGATCGCGATGCCCGCGCCATTCATCGAGAGGCGCGTCGAGCTTGTAACGCTGCGCATCCTTGATCGCGCGATCGAAGGCGACCCAGGCCATGACTTTTGAATAGGTGAAGTGACGCGGCGGTCCACGCACTTCCCAAATGCCGTAGTCCGGCTGCTCCCAAATTTTCGCCAGATGGGATAGCAGCTGGCACTGCAGAGTCCAGCCGGTTTCTGTGGTCGCAATGCCGCCTTTGCGCGCCTGGTGGAGTGCGTCCATGACTTCGCCGAACACGTCGATTTGTAACTGCGAGTAGGCGGCATTGCCGATCCGCACGGGCGCCGAGTTCTCGTAGCCGGGCAGCCAGGGTACTTCCCATTCGCTGAGTCGACGCTCGCCGGCGATGCCATACATGATCTGCACCTGGTCCGGACTGCCGGCAATGGCGCGCAACAGCCAGTGTCGCCACGCGTCCGCTTCTTCGAAGTGACCGGCATTCATGAAGGCCAGCAGCGTCAACGTAGCATCGCGCAGCCAGCAGAGCCGATAGTCCCAGTTACGTACGCCACCGATCTTTTCGGGCAGGGAGGTGGTCGGCGCGGCGACGATTCCACCGGTCGGGCCGTAGATCAACGCTCGCAGCGTGATGAGTGACCGGGTCACAGCGTCGGGCAAGTGCTGCGCTTTCTGACCCTTCGCTACCCATTCGCGCCAGAAGTGTTCGGTGTCGGCCAGCGCGCAATCGACGTCGAGCTTCTTCGGCGGCGGCAGGTGCGAGGGACAATGAGCGAGCACGAACGAGACGCGCTCACCGGCCTTGACGGTGAAGCGGCACACAGTTTTTAGATTCTCGCCCTTCATGGGGATGTCGGAGTGCAACTGGAGCATGTCCGGGCCGGCGATCGCCTGCCATTGCTCGGGCGCGACGTGGGTCACCCAGGGAACGATGGCCCCATAGCCGAATCGAATCACCAGCTCACTGCAGAGCGCGAGCTCGCCGCGTTCGCCGATGACCAGACGAATGACATCCGACGCATTCCCTCGTGGCGGCATGAAGTCGATGATGGTCGCGGCGCCGGCGTCGCTCTCCAGTCTCGTCTCGAGAATCAGCGTGTTCTCACGATAGCGTCGGGTTACTTTGACGCCGGAGTCCGCTGCGCACAGCAGCCAGCGACCGTGTCCGGCGTCGCCGAGCAGCGCGGCGAAGCAGGCATCCGAATCGAACCGCGGCCAGCACAACCAGTCGATGGAGCCATCGCGCCCGACCAGCGCGGCGGTTTCGAGGTCGCCGATCAGTGCATAATCTTCAATCCGGCCCGGCATAGCGTGTCTCTCAAGCGTCGGTCACAGACCTTAATGGATGAGATCGCGCTGTCGTTCAACGGTACTAGCACTGACCCCTGACGCGGCCGGTGACACGCTGAGAGAACGTCATGTTCTTGCCTCCCAGCTTTACATCGAGCCTGCCTCGGATGATCTGTTCTTCCAAATGCCAGGTTGCCTGGCCTGTAGTGCCAGGGGCTCGGTCGCAAACCAGCTGATAGGTAAGCGCGCTCTGGTCGTGGCTCTGCTCGCGCAGCTTGCAGCCGGCGAGCGACGGGTGATGGAGAATCGGAAACGCCGATGCGAGATCGTCGCGACTCAGGCAGCGCTGACTGCGCTCGACGGTATAGCGGAGGTTTTCCTCCAGGTGAGGCATGCTGGTTTCGGTCGTGAGATCGTAAAGGCGGGGAACCTCAACCGTCGACGGGCCGAGGGCGAGCAGCAAACAGATGCGCCACGTTGACAGCACGGCTTGGCCCTCCGAATTTGCGTGAGATCACGCAAGCCGCTCAATACTTCACCGTTGCTCCGGCCGCGCTCCGATTGTTGCGCTTTCGATTCACCGAGGTGCGCTAGGATGGCCCCACTGGTTGGAGCCCACATGCACACACTATTGATCATCGATCCCCAGAACGACTTTTGTGACCGGCAGGGCACGCTGTTTGTCCCTGGCGCCGGCGACGATATGCAGCGCCTGGCAGGCTTGGTTCGCGCCGCCCGCCGCCAGCTTGGCGAAGTCGTCGTGACCCTGGATTCGCACCCGAGCGTCGCCATCGAGCGCCCGACCTTCTGGAAGCGCGCCGACGGCCAGCCCGTGGCGCCCTTTACGCAAATTACCCATGCGCAAGCCGCAGCGGGCGAGTACGGCCCGATCGATCGGTCGCTGTTTCCGCAGGTCCTGACTTATCTGCAAGCCTTGGAATCGCAGGGACGGTATAAATTGATGGTCTGGCCGGTGCACTGTGTGATCGGCGCCTGGGGCCACAACATCCATGGCGCCGTGCTCGAGGCGCTCGGCGAGTGGGAAACGCAGGTTCAACGCGGAGCGTTCAAGGTGCTGAAGGGCCAGAATCCGCTGACGGAGCAATACAGCGCGGTGCGCGCTGAAGTGCCAAGGGCGGATGATCCGCGCACCATGACCAACCATGAGTTGATCGAGAGGTGCCGGCCCCAGTCGGGGTTGCTGTTCGTGGCCGGAGAGGCCGCCAGCCACTGTGTGGCCGCGACGCTCGAGCACTTGTTCGAGTCGTTCTCGGTTCAGGAGACCAGCCGCGTCGTGTTGTTAGAGGATTGCATGAGCTCAGTCACCGGATTCGAATTGCATGGCAAGTCTTGCATCGATGGAGCCCTGGCGCGCGGCGCCCGAGCGATGACGAGTGCTCAGGCGCTGAGTGAAATCTCCAGGAACTAAGCTGGCGGCTCCCATGTTTACACCCATTATTCGCTCGCTGCTCGACACGGACTTGTACAAGCTGACCATGCTGTCGCCGATGTTACATCGGTTTCCGGCCAATCAGGCGGTGTACAGCTTCGTGTGCCGCAATACGCCTGAATATCCGCTCGCGAGCCTGAAGGCGGACGTCGAAGCGCAGATCGAACATCTGTGCACGCTGACATACACCGAGGAAGAGCTCGACTATCTGGCGACCAAGTCCTTCTTCAAGAGCGACTTCGTCGACTTCCTGCGCATATTCCATTTCCAACGACGCTACATCACGGTGACCCCAGAAGGCGACACGCTCAAAGTGGTAGCGCGCGGTCCGCAGATTCATGTGATGGGGTTCGAGATCTTCGTGCTGTCCATCATCAACGAACTGTACTTCCGGCGTTACGCGACGCCCGAAGTGATGGCGGAGGGGCGCAAGCGGCTCGCTGAGAAGATTCTCATGCTGCGTGACTTCCGAACCCAGAGCCCGGTTGCGGAAGTGGCCGTGCCCAATGTATTGAAGTTCGCAAACGGCACCAGCGCACCGATGGCCGGCGGGGCGTTGCACACCATCCGGCATCCGTTTCAGTTCTTCGACTTCGGTACACGGCGCCGGTTCTCGCGCGACTGGCACGAAGAAATGGTCGCCACACTGGCGCGTGAGGTGCCACAGTACTTCAGGGGCACATCGAATGTGTACCTCGCAAAGAAGTATGGCCTCTCGGCCATCGGCACCATGGCGCACGAATATCTGCAGACCTTCCAGGCCGTCGGCGTGCAGTTGAGAAATTTCCAGAAGGAAGCACTGGAGGCCTGGGTTCACGAGTATCGCGGCGATCTCGGCGTGGCACTAACCGATGTGGTCGGCATGGACGCGTTCCTGTCCGACTTCGATCTGTACTTCGCGAAACTCTTCGACGGCCTGCGCCACGACTCCGGCGACCCGGTAGTGTGGGGCGAAAAAGCTCTGGCTCACTATCAGCGCCTGCGCATCGATGCGCACACCAAGCGCCTGGTATTTTCCGATGGACTCAACATCCCGAAGGCGCTGCGGCTCTACGAACATTTTTCGGACCGGGTGCAATGCGGCTTTGGCATCGGCACCGACCTCTCCAACGACATGGGCGTGCCGGCGCTGAACATCGTGATGAAGCTCACCGAGTGCAACGGCCAGCCGGTCGCAAAGCTCTCCGACACGCCGGGCAAGACGTTGTGCTCCGATGAAACGTTCCTTGCGTATCTTCGCCAGGTCTTCAAACAGGCAGCTTGACCATGCCCACGCTCACAATCGCGCTTGCTCAGATCAATCCGACGATCGGCGACATCGATGGCAACCTGGCGTTGATGGTTGCGGCCGCGCAGCGAGCGCACGCTCAGGGGGCGCAGCTCGTCGCATTCCCCGAGCTGTCGCTCACCGCCTATTACCCGGCCGACATGCTCGAGGATCCGGATTTTCAACGTCGCCTGGCGAAAGGCATTCAGGATCTGCTGCTCGCGAGCAAGGAACTGCCGAACCTGCACTGGGTCGTCGGCGCGCCGACGCCCAACACCGGCATCGGCAAGCCGTTGTTCAATTCGGTGCTGGTGCTGAAGAACGGCTCGATCCTGCTCCAGTATCACAAGCAGTTGCTGCCCACCTATAACATCTTCGACGAGCGCCGCCACTTCGAGCCGGGCCCGGACGTGGCCAAGATCCTCGACATCGAGGACGTACGCGTCGGCTTCATGATCTGCGAAGACGGCTGGAACGATGAACAACGCGACTATGTCGTGAATCCGTTCAACCGGCTCGCCGACGCAGCGCCGGATGTGGTGGTCTCGATCAATGCGAGCCCGTCGAGCATCGGCCGGCGCGAGATGCGCCATGCGATCTTCACCAAGGCGAGTGCGCGCCACAATTTGCCGTTGGTGTATGTGAATCAGATCGGTGGCCATGATCAATTGGTTTATGACGGCGCCTCGTTCGCCGTCGACCCCAAGCTCGGCGTCGTGATGGAGGGCGCTCGGTTCCAGCCCGATCTCCTGCTCCTGCAAGTGCACTCGCGCTCGAAGTTCCTGGATCGCGATGGCAAGGAGCTTGCCGCGATCGACTCGAAAGGGTTGCCGAAAAATGAGTTCTATCGTCAGCAGTTGGTGCTGGGATTGCGCGACTACGCGCGCCGCTGCGGATTTTCGACGGCGGTGGTCGGTTGCTCCGGCGGCATCGATTCGGCACTGACGCTGGCGATTGCCGTAGAGGCGCTGGGTGCGAAGAATGTCGTGGCCATCACCATGCCTTCGCAGTACTCGAGCACCGGCAGCGTCACGGATTCGCAACGGCTGTGCCAGAACCTGGGCATCGCGTTGTACACGCACCCCATCGGCGAGTTGGTCGAGAAGTACGTGAGTCAGTTCGGCACGGCGTTTGGCGAGCCGCTCGCGGGCTTGGCCAAGGAGAACCTGCAGGCGCGCATTCGCGGCACGATTCTGATGGAGTACTCAAACCATTTCGGCCATCTGTTGCTGACCACAGGTAACAAGAGCGAAATCTCCGTGGGCTACTGCACGCTGTACGGCGACACCAACGGCGGCCTCGGCGTGCTTGGCGATCTTTACAAGACCGAGGTTTTCGAGCTGTCGCGCCATTTGAATGAAGCCGCCGGTCGCGAGCTGATTCCAACGACGATCATCGATAAGCCGCCGTCGGCCGAGCTGGCGCCGGGCCAGAAGGACACCGATAGTCTGCCGCCGTACGACGTGCTGGATTCGATCCTGAAAACGCTCATCGAAGGCAACCGCCTGTCGCAAAAGGAAGGCGAGGCCGCGATGAAGTTCGTGCTGGAGACCTCTTCGACCAGCGAAGGCAAGGCGCTCATCGAACGGGTGAAGCACATGATCGCGCGCAACGAGTACAAACGCCGCCAGGCGCCGCCCATTCTGCGCGTGAGATCCAGGGCGTTCGGCAGCGGGCGGCAAATGCCCATTGCCGCGAAGTACTGATCACGGATAGATAAATTGTATGAGCGCGAAGATCGCCGTCATCATTGGCCGGTTTCAAATCTTGCAGCGAGGCCACGGCACCTTGTTACAGGCGGCGTTCGCCGCAGCCCCCAACGTGCTCATCGTCATTGGCTCGGCGTTTCGTGCGCGCGATGCTCACAATCCGTTTACTTGGGAGGAGCGCAAGCAGCAGTTCGAAGCGGTGCTGACGCCTGAGCAGCGGCAACGGGTCGAGTTCCTGCCCGTGCGAGACTACTTCGACGATCAACGTTGGGGCGATGCCGTGCGTGCCGGTGTCGAGCGAGTGGCGGGTAGAGCCGCCGACGTTGCGCTGGTCGGATTCAAAAAAGATCACACGTCGAGCTATCTCGACTGTTTTCCCGGCTGGGCCGTGCAGGAGGTCGAGCCGGAGGTCGATATCAACGCCAGCGATCTGCGTCGGATCTATTTCGAGACCGACAATATCGCAGCGGCCCTCACGGTCATCGGCAACTACGTCGAGCCGGGCGTGCGCGATTATCTGCAAGCTTGGGCTCAACTGCCGGCGTATCGTCAATGCCAGGCCGAGCACCGCGCCGTCGCCGAGTATCGCGCGAAATACACCGCACCTTTTTATATGACGGCGGACGCCGTCGTCACGACTCAGCAACATGTGTTGTTGATCAAGCGCGGCGGAACCATCGGTCATGGCTTGTGGGCGCTGCCCGGCGGATTCGTCGATCCATGGGAACGTTTCTATCCTGCCGCCGTGCGCGAACTGGCGGAGGAGACGGGCTATAAGCCCCACGCCGCACAACTGCGCAATGCGCTGAAAGCGTCCGCGGTCTTCGATCATCCGGCCCGCTCACCGCGTGGCCGCATCATCACCAACGCATTTCACTTCGATCTCGACGACGCCGAGTTTCCCGACGTTCAGGGCAGCGATGATGCCAAGCTCGCGAAGTGGGTTCCCATCGCGCAGCTGCCGTCGCTGGAAGCGCAGTTGTTCGAAGATCACGCGTGCATTCTCGATCACTTTCTCGGGCTCTATCCCGCGCCGTGACGCGCTGCGCGTCGGTGCGATTCGTCTGACGTCATAACATTTCAGTCAGCGACAGCTGCGCGGCGTCGTTCTATAGTTGCCCGTTGTCAGCGGTCGAACGGGAGCAGCACCATGTCATTGCGAATTGGCGATAAGGCGCCGGACTTTCAGGCGCAGACCACGCAGGGTCCGATCAAGTTTCACGAATGGCTCGGCGACTCGTGGGGTATTTTGTTTTCACATCCCAAGGACTTCACGCCGGTGTGCACGACCGAGCTGGGGTACCTGGCCAAGCTCGAGCCCGAGTTCGCCAAGCGCAACACCAAGATCCTGGGATTATCGGTCGATCCGGTCACGGATCACGAGCGCTGGCTCAATGACATCAAGGATGTCGGCGGCGCTGCGGTGAATTATCCGCTGATCGGCGATGACGATCTGGCGGTGGCCAAGCTCTACGACATGCTGCCTGCTGACGCGGGCGCGACTTCGCAAGGGCGCACCGCCGCGACCAATCAAACCGTGCGCACGGTGTATATCGTTGGCCCGGATAAGCTGATCAAGGCGCTTCTTGTTTATCCGATGAGCAGCGGCCGCAATTTCGACGAGGTGTTGCGCCTGCTCGATTCGATTCAGCTCACCGCGGAACACAAGGTGGCGACGCCCGTGAACTGGAAGCACGGCGAGGATGTGATCATCGTGCCGTCGGTCTCCGATGACGAGGCCAAGCAGCGCTTCCCGCAGGGATGGAAGACAGTGAAGCCGTACCTGCGCGTCGTGCCGCAACCCAGTAAGTAAATAACCGCGTCTCGTCGGCACGCCGTGTGGCGTGCCGACTTCCATTTAGCTAGAACGGCAGAAGCCGTCGCTTTCGACAACTGCGTCCCGCGCGTTGTTGCCCCCTTTCCGATGCACCTAACCGCATGCAGCGCCGCCGGGCCAAATGCTAGGACGTCACCGCATTCCCGACAGAGGCCTGTAACTCAAGCCGGCGTCATCGATAAGCGCGGACGATTCCGCGAAATCTATTGTGCCGTGCTCGAAGCGAGACAAGGCTTACCTGACTATCGGCCCTGTGAGCAAGCACTACTCGATCGGCGTGCGAATCGCATTCGACTGGCGACGGTACTTCTGAGCCATGCCGCCCAGCACTTGCAAGCTGCGCTTGGGCCGTACCCAAGGAGGTACAAGAGAGCCGCAAGCCGCCCGCGCCGAAAAAACGCGTGCCTGCCGGCTAGGCAATGGAGCATTGCTGGATAATTGCTCGGGACCGTCGCGATCAGAACGACACGCTATAGAAGATCATCGGCCCCTTGTATGACCAGTCCATCCTGCCCTTGAAGTTGTTGCTATCCACGTCAAGGTCAACGGCGAAGCGATCGTAACCGACGCCGATGCCCAGCCAGCTCCTCGGTTGCCAGTTCAACAGTGCGCGATAGTCTTGTATGTTGCCGTCGTAGTCGCCGTAGCTCAGTGAGAAGTACTGACCGGATACATCGATCGAGAACGTTTGCGACAGCAGCCAGGTCCCGCGCAGGCCGAAGACCGGCAATGGAGCGCCGACACTACCAGCTTCCTCGATGTCTGCGGTTTCGGCAGTACCCGCCGCTATCGCGTTGCCTTGTAGAGTTGCCTCGTAGTCGAGGTAATGCAGACCGAGCGAAGCTGCCAGTTCGTAGTTCTCGCGTCGCATGAACGCATACTCGTACGCGAGCTCGTAGATCGAGAACTTGATCTTGCCATCGATCGTAGCATTGGCTTGGAAAGTATCACCGCCCCATTCGATGTTCTCATCGAGTGTCCGGGAGGCGCTGCGCGAGGAGCTGAACACCAGGGCTCGCAGCTTGTGTCGATCGCCGAAGCGCCAGAAGCCGTCGAGGCGAAAACGATTGACGTTGTCGTCCCCGAAATTTCTTTCCCAATCGATAGGGACGCCTTGCTCGCCAGCGTCGCCGTCGAGACGCAGCGTGGTGTCGGTCTCGACGATGAACGTTCCGACGGCGATATAAAACGAGTCGCCCAATACGCCACGCGCGTCGTCGCACAATGCGGGAAGAGGAAGCAGGGCGAGTCCGGCCGCTGCTGTCCGCCGCGGTCGAGGCCATCGGGTATGGCCCAATCGCGATGGTGGGCTACTGCACATGGAGCGACGCAAACATGCCGGTTTCCAGATAGACCGTGAACGATGCGGCGATTCACGTACCAGGAACAGTCCGTAGCAAGGGCAGGAACATGGAGTCGAGACATATGCTTCTGCCGCGGGATCAACGGGCGGCCTGTGGCTCGTCGTGCGCGGGCATCGCCAGCCAGAAGGTTGCTCCAGTCTCTGGGTTGTTCTCCGCCCAGAGTCTGCCGTCATGCGCTTCGATGATAGTGCGAGAAATGGCCAATCCCATTCCCATTCCGGTGGGTTTGGTCGTGAAGAAGGGCTCGAAGAGCTTCTTCATTGCTTCAGCCGGAACTCCAGGGCCAGCGTCCGCGACGCCGATTTCGATCCACCCCTGGGCGTTGGTGCGAGCATGCAGGACTACACGCCGGCGCGCGTTCTCGAGGTCGTCGACTGCGTCCATCGCGTTAATGAGCAGGTTGATCAGAACCTGGGACAAATGCACTCTGTCGCCCTGGACGAACATAGACCCGTAGCCGAGGTTCGTCTGCAACGATATACCTCGCCGGACGATGTCGCCGTGAACCAATGAGGTGACATCTTTCAGCAAGTCCTCCACCGACAATCGTGCCAGTGCCATCGGCTGACGCTTCAGCATCTTGCCCAATCGATCGATCACTCCCGCTGCACGCTGAGCGTCGCGTACTATCTCTCCGAGAATTTCTGGTAACTCCGCGAAATCGGGCTCGGAAGCACGCACCAGCATCTGCGCGGCCTGGGCATCGGTCAGGATCGCAGTCAGAGGCTGGCGAAGCTCGTGAGCCAGGCCGGACGCGAGCTCTCCAAGCGCCGTGACTCGACCGGCATGAGCGAGGTTGCGCCGTAGCTCCACCAACTCCTCGCGCACCAATTCGATTCGCGCGCTCTTCTCCGTCACATCTTCGATTGCGAGCAGGATGAGCTCGACGCGATCGGCGTCTCCAGCAATTTTCCGTGCGCTGAGTGACAGGATGCGACGGCCGTCCCGGCCGTGTGGCATGACGACCTCGAAGTCGGTGAATGCCGGCCCGTCAGTGAGGATGGCGGCCAGGCGCTGGTTCAGCGTCGTATCCCCCAGTGCGATGCCAACTACATCGAGCGACGCGCCTTTCATATCCTCGACCCGTACGCCGAATTGCGTGGCGAAGGCCCTGTTGGCACGCATGACATTCAGGTCGCGATCGAGGACGACGAGCGGTTGGCGGACTGTCTCCACAATGCTCTCTGCCAATGCGTGCGCCCGGTCGGACACCTGCTGTGCGCTCTCGAGCTGCATGTTGAGAACGGCGAGCTGGCGATTGCGCTCCCGCAGCTCGTCGTTGGTGGTAATGAGTTCTTCGTTCGCGGATTGCAGTTCCTCTTTCGAGGTTTCCAGCTCTTCGTTGGTGCTCTGGAACTCCTCGTTCGCTGAAAGTACTTCCTCATGCGCCGACTTCAATTCTTCCCTGGCCGCCTCGTGCTGCTCCATCGTCGCCTGCAGGAACTCACGAAGCTCCAGGTTCTCGCGCTCGAGGTTGGCGAGGTGCTTGTCCTTCTCCGATTCCGTAAGCGATGTCGTGCCGGTCAGTCGCTCTCGCCGGCCAACAGTCCGGAAGGATTCGCTTTCCAGCAGGATCAGATAGCAGGCGACAGCGCCTGCTTGCCGCAGCGGAATCACCTCGAGATCCACTGCTCCGGCACCGTCTATGGTCAAGCCCGCTCGGCGGACGACCTTGCCGCTCGCGCGAGCCTCCTCGACCGCGGGCGGAACGGTCAGCAGCAGTTCCGGGCGGGCGATTCTCAGCAGGTTCAGGCTGGGAGGCCCGCTTGCAGGCGCCAGGAAAGGCGCGGTCTCGCCGCGGAACTGCAAAATGTTGAGTGCATCGTCGACGACGATGCCGGCGGGCGAGTAGCGAGCAAGCAGCAGGCGGTCGGCATGGCGCACGGCCGACTCCGTCTCCATGAGCAACTGTTCCGGGTGCTGCGACGCGGATATCGAACCGTGAACGCTGGGAAGCGCGCGATCGGAGGCCGCGAAGCTCGCTATCGGCCCAGGCTTGTACAGACGATGCTGCTTGTCGACCGCCTCGAATAGCTCTGCCCCCTGCCCGATACTCTCCGACGGACCGAGCAGCAGAAAGCCATTGGGCCGCAGAGCATATCGAAAGGTCTGCATGATGCGGCCCTGGACCGCGGCCCCGAGATAGATCAGCACGTTGCGGCAGCTCACCAGGTCGAGTCGTGAGAACGGCGGGTCTCGCGTGATGTCGTGTCGGGCAAATACACACAAATCACGGATGGATCGGGCGATGACGTAGTGGGAATTCTGCCGAACGAAATAGCGACGGAGTCGGTCTGCGGAAACATCCTGCGCGATGGAGTCGAAGTACGCGCCGACACGGCATTTTTCGAGCGCGGCTTCGCTAATATCGGTTCCGAAGATCTGAATCCCTGCCGGAGGCGGCAAGTCGCCCAGATATTCCAGCAGGGCGATGGCAATCGAATAGACCTCCTCGCCGGTCGCGCAACCCGGCACCCAGATCCGAATCGGCTCTTTTGGCGAACGCCCGTTGAGGAGGCTCGGGAATACGTGTTCGATCAGTGCGCTGAAGGTGGCTGGATCGCGAAAGAACGAAGTCACACGGATCAAGAAGTCCTGGTAGAGCGCCGCGGCCTCTCGGGGATCGTTCTCCAGGAACGCGGTGTATTCCGTCAGCGTCTCAATGCGCTGCACTGCCATCCGCCGCACCAGCCTCCGGCGCAAGGTGCTGGGCTTGTACCCACTAAAATCGACTCCGTGACTGAGCCGCAGCCGACGGAAGATACGACGCAGTAGCTGCCCCTCGGTCGCGCCGTCGCCTTCTTCGCTATCTGTACCAGCGATCACAGCCTCGGCAACGTCAGCAGGTCTGAGATAGGAGTGCGAGAGACGCAGCAACTCACGGGCAATCTCTGCAGCCGGGAGCACGAAGTCGACACAGCCGGTCTCAACGGCGGAGCGGGGCATCGCTGACACTCGTGCGGTGTTGGGGTCCTGCGCGAAGGTGATGCCGCCCGCGTGTTTTATGGCTTGCGTGCCAGCCGCCCCATCGGAGTCGGCACCAGAGAGAACAATGCCGACCGCGGATTCTCCGCAGTTGTCTGCGAGCGAGCGAAACAGGGCATCGATCGGCATGTGCATTCCAGTCGCCGCGCGAGGCGAGAGCCGCAGCACACGCGCGTCAACCGTCAGAGTGGCATTGGGCGGAATGACATACACATGATCGGGTGCGATAGGCATACCGTCCCGGGCTTCGATGACGGGCAGCGTCGTGCGCCGTCCCAGAATCTCCGCCAGAAGACTGTCCCGCGCGCGGTCCAGATGCTGGACAACGATGATGGCCACGCCCGGCTGTAAAGGCAGGCCTCCAAGAATCTCGGAAACTGCCTCCAACCCGCCTGCGGAGGCGCCCACGCCGACGATCGCTGATTTCATCTGGCCCTCGGGCGGGTCGTTGCGACGGCCCAAGAATCTTGACCGCTGGCGTTTCCTGGCTGCGACCGTTCTCGAATTGTCGACGGTCGCGACCGGAGTTTAGCGCACGGCGCGATCCTATCCCAAATTCTGCAAGGATCTTCTTCGACGAACCGACTCGATGCCCTGCCGATGGGGTGACTTGTGAAAACAAGTACGGCGGAGCCGTCGATCTCGCCCACAGCTGTCCGTAGTGCCCTCACTACGCATCTTATTGGTACCTACGCGATCCATACTCCGGCGTATCTCGACCGGTGCTCATCAAGGAAATGCAAATGACGCGGACAGCTCGGTTAACGACAGTCCTGGCGTGTTGTTGCCTGCCGCTGACATTAATTGCTGCCGATGCACAGAAGAAACAAGCGTCGCAGGGGACGCGCATGGAGCACGACCTGCTGGGCGACAAAGCAGTGCCGGCGAATGCCTACTACGGCGTGCAGACAGCTCGGGCACTCGAGAACTTCCAGATCTCCAACGTGCCGATGAACTTCTATCCCGAGTTCGTCGAAGCCTTCGCCATAGTGAAAGTCGCAGCCGCGCGTGCGAATACCAGCGTTGGCGCGATGAAGCCGGATCGGCTGGCGGCCATCGAGAAAGCGTACGAGGCCATCAAGGCGGGCCGCTATCACGATCAGTTTAAAGTCGATTGGTATCAGGGCGGCGCCGGCACGTCGGCGAACATGAACGCCAACGAAGTGATGGCGAACGTCGGCCTGGAACTGACGGGACGCAAGAAGGGCGAGTACCAGCACCTCGAGCCGCATGACGATCTCAATATGTCGCAGTCGACGAACGACTCGTATCCGACCGCGATCAAGGTGGCCTTCATCTTGCGCAACGCGAAGCTCATCGACGAGCTCCAAATGCTCGCGCAGTCGTTTCGCGCCAAGGGCAATCAGTGGCTGGAGATTCCGAAAATGGGGCGCACGGAACTACAGGACGCGGTACCGATGACCGTGGGTCAGGAGTTCCATGCGTTCGGCGCGTCGCTGGAAAGTGAGATCGAGCTGCTGAAGGACGCGGAGAAGTATCTGTATGCCGTGAATATGGGCGCGACCGCGATTGGTAGCGGCATCAACGTGCCGAAGGGCTACGCGGAGGCCACTGCGGCGGAGTTGGCCAAGCTCACCGGTAAGCCCATCGTGCCCGCTACGGACATGTTCGCGGCGACCTGGGATCAGCAGGGATTCGTCGTGTACTCGGGCGCGCTCAAGAGCGTGGCGATCAAGCTGTCGAAGATCTCGAGCGACCTGATCCTGCTGGCTTCCGGCCCGCGAGCCGGACTGAGCGAGATCGATCTGCCGGCGATTCAGCCGGGCTCGTCGATCATGCCGGGCAAGGTCAACCCGGTGATTCCCGAGCTCATCAATGTCATCGCGTTTCGTGTGATCGGGAATGATGCGGGTGTAGCGATGGCCGCTCACTCGGGCCAATTGCAGCTCAACGCCTACGAGCCGCTGGTGGGACTGGCGGTGATGGAATCGCAGCACTTGCTGTTCAAGGGCGCCGTCGCGTTGCGAACCAAGTGCGTCGACAATATTACAGTCAATGAAGAGGTTCTGAGTCGCTACATGGAGGAGACGGTGGGCATCGTCACCGCGCTGAATCCCGTAATCGGCTACGAGAAGGCGACGGAGCTCGCGAACGAAGCCTATCGAACCAACAAAGGCCTGTTGGAAATCATCCGCGAGAAGAAGGTGCTGACCGAGGAGCAGATCAAGGATCTGCTCGATCCGGTCAAGCTGGCGAATCTCGACAAGAGTAAATATCCGCGCTGACTCGACAGTGTCGAGGAAGGAGAAGATGGTATGAATGCGCCTCTCAAATCCTGGGCAGCAGCGCTGGTCGCGTTGTCGCTCAGTTCGGTCGGCTGGTCTGCCTCTGCGGACCAGCAGAAGCCGAAAGTGACGATTCTGGCAACGGGCGGAACCATCGCCGGAGCTGCGGCGACTGGAACCGAATCCGGCTACAAATCGGGCGCTGTCACCATCGACGCGATGCTCGCGGCGGTGCCCGGCATCGACAAGGTCGCGACCGTGAAGGGCGAGCAGGTCGCCAATGTGGGCTCCCAGGATATGTCGTTCGACGTCCTGCTCAAGCTCGCCAAGCGTATCAACGAGATCGCGCCGGGCACCGATGTCAATGGCATCGTAATCACGCACGGCACCGATACGATGGAAGAGTCGGCCTATTTTCTCAACCTCACCGTGAAGACCGACAAACCGGTCGTGATGGTCGGCTCGATGCGGCCGTCGACAGCAGTGAGCGCCGACGGTCCGCTCAACTTGTATAACGCCGTGGGAGTCGCCGCCGATCCGAGGGCGAAGGGGCGCGGCGTGATGGTCGTCATGAACGATCAGATTCACGCCGCGCATTCCCTGACGAAGACCAGCACGACAGCGGTTGAAACATTCATGTCCCCCGGGCGAGGTCTGATCGGCGTCGCGAGCTACGGCAAGAATGATTTCTACAGCTCACCGACCTGGAAGCATACGACGCAAAGCGACTTCGACATCAGCAAGGTCACGAAGCTGCCGCGCGTCGATGTGGTCTTTGCGGACGTCGACATGCCGGCGGATCTGATCGATGCCTCCGTCGCCGCTGGCGCAAAAGGAATCGTCATCGCCGGCGTCGGCAATGGCAACATGAACAAGGCATCGGTCGATGCCGCTGCCAAGGCTGCCAAAAGTGGCGTCGTCGTGGTTCGCAGCAGTCGCGTGCCGACCGGTCTAGTCGGCCGCAATGTCGAGCTCGACGACGACAAGCTCGGCTTCGTGGCGTCCTACGAGCTGAATCCACAGAAGGCGAGGATCCTGCTGGCGCTAGCGCTGCTTCAGGAGCGCTCGCTCACGGACATCCAGAATCTATACGACCTCTATTGATAGAGGGAGTATGCGAGTCCGCGCTCGCTGGGCATCATGCTTACTTCTCTTGGTCGCGGCGTATGCCGCGGCCGCGGAAGAGCAGGATCAAACATCGGAGCGGTACCGTACTCTCGACGCGGCGGAGGCGGACGACCCCGGCCCCCGCCGCAAGCTCGTCAACTGGAACGAGTATGAGGGACCGTACTTCACGATGCGTCTGGGCGGCGGCCTGCTCTACGATTACGTTGCTTACTCGCAGGACGACGACAGCAAAGAGCAGATGACGTTGCGGCCGACCGGTCAGCTGCGTGACTTTCGGGTGCTGCTCAAAGGACGATTCCCGACATTGCCACGGCTGAGTTATACGCTCGGCTACATGTACGACGCCGGCATCGAAGAGTGGCGTTTTCGACAGACCGGTCTGATGCTCGACGCGCCCGAGCTGGGCGGCAATCTGTTCATCGGTCGCACCAAGGAAGGCTTCTCGACCAACAAGGCCATGGTCGGCTATCACGGCTGGGCGAACGAACGCTCGGCCGCGAACGACGCGTTTCTGCCGATTCTCGCGGATGGGGTGAAGTGGACCGGTTGGGCGGCCGGCGGCAAGTTTGTCTACAACCTGGGCTGGTTCAAAGACACGCGCTCGGAGAACGAGTCGTTCAATCGTAACGACAATCAGTTCGCAGCGCGCGGTGTGTGGCTGCCGTTGGGCGGCGGTCAGGAGTCGCCAAAGCTGTTGCACCTCGCGCTGGAATATCGCTACGGCGAAGCCGACGACGGCACATTGCGCTATCGCTCCAAACCGGAATCGTTCCCCGCGCAGTCGTACGCGATCGATAGCGGCGTCTTCGCGGCTCATCATTCGAACATGTACGGCGTGGAGACGTACTACCGCGACGGCCCGTGGACGTTCGGCATGGAGTATTTCTTCAATCAGGTATCGGCGCCGGCGTCGGGCGATCCGCTCTTCCATGGAGGGGAGGTGTTCGCGGCCTGGCTGCTGACCGGGGAGACGCGGCCCTACAGCGCCCGCGGCGCCTTGTTTCAAGCCGTCTCGCCGGCGCGCACGGTGTTCGAGGGCGGCCCCGGCGCCTGGGAGTTCGTGCTGCGATATTCCTATGCCGATCTGAATGAAGAGTCGATTCGCGGCGGCCGGTTTCGTCGCATCACACCAATGGTCAACTGGCATCTCTCCGACCACGTGCGACTGGAGCTTGCCTATGGCTATGGCGTGCTCGATCGTTTCGGCCTGCAAGGCGCAACACATTTCTTCCAGACGCGCCTGCAGTTGCAGATGTGATCTAGGGCACGCCGCCCTTCACCTAGAGCCAGTGTCGGCATGTCACAGACGCGACTAGCTTGTATCTCGCGTCGCGCGGCGTCCTTGGCGCGCAACTGTTCAATCCAAGTGGCAGGGGCCATGCGCGGAGGCGAGATATGCGAACGTTGCTGCTCGGAATCACGGGTCTATTTTGCTCGGCTGCGGCGCTGTCAGAGGAGGACACGAACACGACCATGGACATCTATGGTTTTGCGATGCTCGATACCGGCTATCAGAGCAAACAGAACGATCCCGACTGGTTCGACGTCGTGCGGCCGACCAAGCTGCCGTCGTTCGAAGATGAGTTCGGCGCGGACGGCCACTGGTTCGCCGGTGTGCGCCAGAGCCGCTTCGGAGTCAAAACCAGCACCCCGACCGGGCTCGGCGATTTGAAAACCCAGTTCGAGTTCGAGCTGTTCGGCACCGGCGTCGATGCCGGGCAAACGACGTTCCGCTTGCGTCATGCCTACGGCGAGTTGGGCCAGTTTGGCGCCGGCCAGACGTGGAGTCCGTTCATGGACATCGACGTGTTTCCCAACTCGATCGAGTACTGGGGACCGAACGGCATGGTGTTCTTCCGCAATGTCCAGGTGCGCTGGATGCCGATCAAAGGCGACTACACACGGCTCACGTTCGCGCTCGAACGTCCCGGTGCATCGGCCGACCAGGGCGAATATGCCGACCGCATCGAGCTCGAGAACATCGCGCCGCATTTTCCGTATCCGGATGTCTCCGGCGAGTTTCGAATGGGCAGCGAGGATTGGGGCTATGTCGAGATCGCGGGCATCGTCCGTTACATCGAATGGGAGGATCAGCTGGCGGATGCCTTCGATCTGTCCGGCGACGAGATGGGCTGGGGCGTCAACCTCAGCTCGAATCTCAAGCTCGGTAACAGCACCGTGCGCCTGCAGGTCGTGTACGGCGAGGGCATTCAGAACTATATGAACGACGCGCCGGAGGACGTGGGCATCCGCAATAACTTCAGCGATCCACGCCGGCCCATTGTGGGCGAAGCGCTGCCGCTGCTCGGTGTGGTCGCCTTCATCGATATCAACTGGAGCGACAGTATGTCGACCTCGATCGGCTACTCGATGGTCGATATCGACAACTCCGACGGCCAGAGCGACAACGCATTCAAACATGGCGACTACGCGCTGGCGAATATCCTGTTCACGCCGGTGAAGAATTTCATGTTCGGGCCCGAGATCCAGTACGGCCGCCGCGAGAACTTCCGCGACGGCTTCACCTCGGACGATGTGCGCGTGCAGGTCTCGTTCAAATACAGCTTCAGCAAGACTTTCGGAGGAGAGTGACATGCGCTCGCGCAATCGTGGATTCATCAAGCTGGCGGCGCTCCTGGGGGTCTTCGTCATTTCGCCAGTCATGGCGCAGATCCAGGAAGCGGATCAAGTCCAGTCGGCGCTGAACGCGGTGTACAAGAAGTACAAGGACATCAAGGAGGGCAAGAACGCCGACTACATTCCGGCGCTGGCGCGCGTCGATCCCAAGATCTACGGCATCGCGCTGGTGACCACCGACGGCAAGATCTACACCGCCGGCGACGTGAAGTCGGAAGTCTCCATCCAGTCGATCTCCAAGGTCTTCACCATGGCGAAGGTCATGGAAGAACTGGGCGCGGATGCCATTGCCAAGCGCATCGGCGTCGATGCGACTGGCATGAGGTTCAACTCCATCGTCGCGGTCGAGTTTGCCGAGAAGGAGCTCGGCGGGCCGGAGATCAATCCGCTCGTGAACCCCGGCGCGATCACCGCGACCAGCATGGTTCGCGGCAAGAATCGCGACGAGGTATGGAAGAGCATCCTCGATTTCCATTCGGCCTTTGCCGGCCGTCCGCTCAGCGTCAACAAGGAAGTCTTCGACTCGGAAGCCGCGACCAACCAGCGCAACCAGGCGATCGGCTCGTTGATGCACGCGTATGGTTTCATCAAGGACAACCCGGCGCAGGCAGTCGATATCTACACCGAGCAGTGCGCGATCAGCGTCAACGCCAAGGACCTCGCAACGATGGCGGCGACGCTCGCGAACGCCGGCAAGAATCCCGTGACTGCCAAGCAGGTGATGAAGTCGCAGAACGTGCCGGAAGTGCTGGCCGTGATGGCGACGGCGGGTCTGTACGATGACTCGGGCAAGTGGCTCTATCACACGGGCTTGCCGGCGAAGAGCGGTGTGGGTGGCGGAATCATCGCGGTTTCGCCCGGCAAGTTCGGCATCGCTGTCGTGTCGCCGCCGCTAGACGAAGCCGGCAACAGCGTACGCGCGCAGAAGGCGATCACGGATGTGTCGAACACGATCGGTGGCAATCCCTATGCGCCGACGGTCGCCAAGACGAAGTGACATCGAGTCGGTCGGAACAGCGAGGGGAGCATGGGCACTGAGCCGTCGCTTTGGGTTCGCGTGTGGCGCGTGTCGATGGTTTCCTTGCTGCTCCTGGCTGGCACTGCAGTCGCAGAGGAAACCGAGGCGCCGGCCGAGCCTGGGTCCAAGCTGTTCGAACCGGATCCGAGGCTGGCCGATGAGCGACCCACGTGGGGCGCGATCGACACGACAGGTCAGGGCATCGTACTGTTCGATGACAAAGACATGGGGCAAGTGGCGCTGAGCGCCTATGCGCTGGTGCGCTACATCGATCAGCGCCCCGCAGACCAGACCTTCGTCGACCACCTGGGCAACGAGCGGGACGTCGATACGCGCCGGGACGTCCAGTTCCATCGCGCGATGATCCACCTGAAGGGCTGGTTCTATACGCCCAAGTTCCGCTACCAGATCACGGTGTGGACCGTGATGTCGACGGATCAGACTACGCTGTATGGATTCCTGGGCTACCAGTTCAACAAGTGGTTCAATCTCTACGGCGGCATCAACACGCCCGGCGGCTCACGTTCCGTGATGGGCTCGCATCCTCTGTGGCTTGCGAACGATCGCGTGATGGCCGACGAGTTCTTTCGCGGCAGTTTCACCGGCACACTGTGGGCGAACGGCGAAGTCTTGCCCGGCCTGTGGTATCACGTCGCGGTGTCCAATAATCTGAGCCAGCTCGGTATCACTGCGAGCCAGCTCACTCGCGATATGGGCACGGGCTACGGCATGTGGTGGATGCCCACGACGCACGAGTTCGGGCCGCAGGGCTCGTACGGCGATTGGGAATGGCACGAGACGCTGGCGACGCGCTTCGGCTTTTCTCACATCCGTAGCCGCGAGAATCGCCAGGAGCTGGACAACAACAATCCCGAGAACACGCAGGTCAGGCTGGCGGACAGCCTGCTGTTGTTCAACACCGGATCGCTAGCGACGGGAGTGACCGTGCAAGAGGCGGATTGGGAATCCCTCTCGATCGATGCCGGCATCAAGTACAGGGGCATCTTCCTGCAGGCCGAGTACTACCGCCGCCAGCTCGACAACTTCGTCGCCGATGGACTGGTGCCGGTCAGAAAGATCGTCGATGACGGTTTCTACGTGCAGGGCGCGTTCTTCCCGATCAAGCAGAAGCTCGAGCTCTACGGCGTCACGTCGTGGGTATTCGGCGATGAGGATGGGGGCTTCGGCGAGTCGCGCGAGTACATCATCGGTGCGAATTACTATCCAGCACGGACGCGCAAGCTGCGCGTGAACGCGCAGATCATCGACGTCAAGAAGTCTCCCGTCAGCAGCACGTTCGGCTTCTACGTCGGCGGTCAAACCGGCACCACCTATTCCGTAGCCGCGTCGTTGCTGTTCTGAGAGGCCAGGTATGCGCTCACTATTCGTCGTTGCTGCGTTCGCATTGACGGTCGGGGCTCAGGCCGCGCAGCCGGAATACGACGTCCACGACTCGCACTTCCATCTGACCAACTATGTCCAGGAGGGCACGGACATCCGTGACTTCCTCCGCATCATGGGAGATCGGGTGGGGCGGGTCGCGCTGTTCGGGATTCCGTTGCAGCAGACCTGGTCGCATCGAAACACCGGCGATTTTGCGCCGACGTACTATCTGCAGACCGATTCGCCGCTGTACTACTACTCGTTCACCGACGCCTACATCGCGCAGGCGTATCTGTCGTTGCCCGAGCGGGACCGGGCGCGCTTCGACCCGATGATCACGGGTTTCAATCCCGCCGACATGTATGCGGCGGATCACATCAAGCGCGTGCTGAAGACGTTTCCCGGCGTGTTCACTGGCATCGGCGAGTTCACGATCCACAAGGAGTTCGTGTCCTCGAAGATCGCGGGCGATGTCGCCAGCCTCACCGACCCGGCGCTCGATCGAATCATGGAGTTTGCGGCCGAAGCGGGGCTGGTCGTCATTCTTCACAACGACATCGACATGCCTTATCCGCGCGAGGACCAGGAACCGTATGAGCTGAAGCAGCTGTCGGAGTTGTTCCAGCGCCATCCCAGGACCAGCATCATCTGGGCGCACTGTGGCGTCGGGCGTGTCGTCCGGCCGATCGAGCGTCAGCTGGAGCTGCTGGAGCGCGCGCTGAGCAATCCAGCCTCGTCGCACGTGTCGATCGATATCTCCTGGACCGAGACCGCGAAGTACATCGTGGCGACGCCGGAAACAACCGCGCGTGTCGCTCAGACCATCAATCGATTTCCGGATCGATTCCTGTTCGGCACCGATGAAGTCGCGCCGAAGGACCAGGGAAGCTATCTGAAGATATATGACATGTACCAGCCGCTGTTCGCTCAGCTCACGCCAGAGGCCAGCGAGAAGCTGCGCAAGGGGAACTACGAACGGCTGTTCGATGAGGCGCGCCGTCGGGTGCGTGCATGGGAGAAGGCAAACGTGAAATGACGCGCGCGGTTCTCATCGTCGTTGTCTTGCTCGCATGCTTCGGAGCATCGGCGCAGACGGAACACGTGACTGCTGCCGAGCCGGCAGTGTTGTCGCTGTGGAACCGGCAAATTGTGACTTTCCGCGCCACGGTCGACGGCGTAACGCCGGCGCAACGCGTACTGAATTCTCGCAAGCGCATCGATGAGAATATCGACGCACACACTACGGCGCCGGTGGCGACACGCGTCACGACGATTGGCGACGTGAAGGGGATTCTGGTGACGATGGGTCCGGGCGTTGCGTTCGGGCTGGTCCAAGGCGACCTCGACGCAGAGTCGTCGTGGTCGCTCGAGCAGGCGGCTGCACGGGCTGCACTACGCCTGCAGAAGGCGCTGCAGGCTCACGAGCAGCAACAGCGGCCGCTGGTTGTAGCGCGAGGCATCGCGCTGTCGGTGCTTGCGCTGCTAGTGTTCGTTGTCGCCGTTAAACTGATTCTGGTCGTGCGGGAATGGTTGATCCACGCCATCGACCGGCGCCTGCAGCTACGACACTGGGTGATCGGCGGCGTCGACATTCTTCCCACGATTTCGACGATCGAGCGTGCGACATTCCGTGTACTCGCCTGGATCGCGATCGCTGCGGTTGTCTATCTCGTGGTGATCTTCGTATTGCAGGCATTCCCGTACACCGAGCCACTTGGCGATCGGCTCGGTACATATCTGCGAGGCCGCCTTGCAGACGCAGCCGTTACTGCCGTCCGGGCATCGCCAAACATTCTTGGAATCGTTGCGGTCATCTATATGACGCGCACGATATCGCTCTGGGTCTCGCGTGTGATCGCCGAGGTGGAGCACGGTGTGCGGACCGTGACATGGATCGGTTCGTGGCAGGCACGCGCTACCCGGCGCATTGCGAGCGGCCTGATCTGGGTGCTGGGTCTCGCGGTCGCGTATTCGCTGCTGCCCTGGTCGAACAATCCCATCTTTCAGGGGATGAGCCTCGTCATCGGCCTGGGAGCGTCGCTGGCCTCGGCGGGACTGGTGAATCAATGGATCAGCGGCGTCGTCGTCCTGTATTCGCGCTCGTTCCGAATCGGCGACTACGTGAAGATTGGAGACGTCGAAGGCTATGTCACCGAGATGGGGCCGCTCGCGACCAAGCTGCACACGATACGTCGTGAGGAAATCACGGTGCCCAACGCGGTCATGACCAGCGACAACCTGGTCAACTATTCGAAGCTCGGCGACGAGCAGGGCGCCTTGCTGAGCGTGTCCATCCAGATTGGCTATGACGTGCCATGGCGGCGCGTCGAGGCGCTCCTGCTGGAGGCGGCAGCGAAGACGGAGGGCGTACGCCGCGACCCGGCGCCGCGTGCGTTGCGGTGGGAGTTGAGCGATTTCTCGGTCTTATATCAGTTGCACGTCCGCCTGGAGAATGCCGAGTATCGAGCTACGGTGCGTTCGGAGCTGAACTCGAACATCCTGGACGCCTTCATGAGGGCGCAGGTGCAGATCATGACGCCGCACTTCGAAGGACAGCCCGACAAGCCAGTGCTGCCCGCACTTCAATAGAACGAATATCCCAGCGATGTCGTCAGTCCATAGTCGGAGTTCTCGGCGTTGGCGTCGGGCGGCTCGCTGTCGTAGGCATGGTAGAACGACAGATCCAGATAGAAATCCTTCACCAGTTCCCGGCGCAACGACAGATTCAGATTGGTGCGATAGCGACCGCTGTCGGTGAGGCTCGGGAACAGCAGGGCGGCGGAGTTCATGCTGACCGTGGGCGAGTTGAATTTGAAGATGCGCCAATTGCCGCCGACGATGCCTTCGATGCTCTCTTGCGAATCTTCCGAGCCCGTCGCCCATTCGCGCGTCAGCGCCAGGCCAAGCATGCCCGAGAGCTCGGACTTGGACGTCTGCCGGAAGTATTCTCCGTAGGCCGCGCCGAGCTGCAGGCGCGCGTCGATGCCGGTCTCCTCATTACGTTCCAGCAAGCCCAAGCCCGAGATGAAACGCTGCTGCCGGAGCAGCCATTGATAGGTGAAGCCGAGTGAGTGCCGATCGATCGTGCCTTGCTCCGGATCCTTGGTGGAATTGATGTCCGCGCTGACGTTCCAGCGGAACTCGGGGGCGCGATACGTCGTGTCGAAGTTGCCGGAGACCGTCGAGATTTCGGTGGCCTTGGCGTAGTCGAACCCCACCGAGAAGGAGCCGCTCAGGCGATTCCAAAAAATCGTCTCGTCCGCGTAGACGCGCTCGATCTCATCGAGCCCGAGCGCGGTCATCGTCCCATCGTCTGCGCGGACGACGATGCGACGATCGATACCGCTCGCGACGAGCGATCCGGAGAAGTAACGGCCTCGCAGGTCCTCGACGATGAACTGCTGCGGGCTCTCGGCGCGTGCAATGTCGAGCCACTCGATCGTCGCCGTCCCGAGATAGTCGGTCTTGAGGCTGAGCTTGCCGAACTGCATGACGACGATCTGGCCGGTCAGTCGATCGCCGTTGCGCATGGTGAGAACGTCCGCTTTCTCGCGCGCCGTTGCCGTTGTGCAGTACGAGCACAGCGCGAGTAAGAGAATGCTTGCAGGGCCAGAGAGAGGCGGCATGCAGGAAACTTATGCGGCGCCGCTGCCGGCGATGTATACGCGCGATGGGCACTCGCGTCGGGGTGCAGGCCGCGTTGGTGCGGCCGCGCAACTCTCGATCTGGTGTTTTGCCACTGCCCGCCATACGGACTCGCGCGCGAATCGCCTGAACGCAACATCGTGTGCTCGCGCCAGAAAAATCCAGGAGAGCGTCATGCATACGTCGATTTCGCGTTCCTTGCGCCACGCCTGCGTCGTGTTGACGATTGCCTTGTTCTCCAGCCATGCAATGGCGGATGACAATGACTCTGGCATCTACGTCGGCGCGGGCTACGGTGAGTTCGACACCAAGATCGAGAACGTCGAGGGCGTGACCGACGTCATCGGTAACATCGATACCGACGACAGCGCGTTCAAGATCTTCGCCGGTTGGCGTTTCAACAAGTTCATCTCGCTGGAGGCCGACTACATCGATCTCGGCAATCCGCGCGGCAACTTCGACGCGTCGGGATCGGACGGTGATTATAACCTGGAGCTCTCCGGCTTCGGCGCATATGTCATCGGCACGCTGCCCATTACGATCTTCGAGCTCTCCGCCAAGGTCGGTTACTACTTTCACGATGTGGAGCTGGACGTGAATCTGGACAACATCGGCGGCGGCAATGGCAATGTCCTACACACCGACGACAGTGGCGAGGCGCTGGTTTACGGCGTTGGAGCGGGCGTCACATTTATCGATCACATCAACGTGCTGCTCGAGTACGAGCTGATGGATTTCGACGAGGTGGACGACTCCAACGTGCTCTGGCTGTCGGCTGCGTGGCGCTTCTAGCTTCCCTGATACGCTTGTAACATTCGTTATCACTTGAAATATTTGCTATTTCAGAGTAAATCATGCGGCGGGGGATGGTCGCGGCCGACTCGAGGGGCGGTGAATGGTGCGCGGACGGTAGGTTATGGCGATCGATCTCCAAGGATGGATGTTTTGGTTGCCGAGCTCTCTGTTCTTCGCGTGCAGCGTGATCTCGGCTTGCCTGTATGCGCAGCATCGAGCACGTGCGAATAGTCTCTCCGAGCGCTTGTGCAGAAATCGATTGGCTCTAAAAAGAGCCCGCGCGCAGCTGCGTTCAAGGATAGAACGGCAGAAACTCACATTACGCGCCAGCAACGATGTCATTTTCTATTGGAATGCGAACAGCGGCCTGGTGCGCTGGAGCGCCAACGGCGGACGTTTCTTTACAGCGCCGCCCCGACCCTGCAACGCCTGGCGATTGCTACAGAGGTGCGTGGACAAGCGCGATCGCGAACGGGTCCAGCACGAGCTGAAACTTTTCATGGCCGGCGGCGAAGCGGTCTGGGAAAACGAATTCACATTGAAAGGACGCGGCAAGGCGCGTGTCCCGGTGCGCGTCAGAGGCATCTTGGTTCGAGATGCGTCAGGGAAACCCCTAAAGATGGTTGGCGCGCTGACCGACATGACCGACGCGCAGACCGCCAACGATGCGGCCCGAGCTCTGGCGCGAGCGGCCCGGCTGGCAACAATAGGAGAGATCACCGCCGGCATCACTCATGAGGTGAACCAGCCGCTCGGTGCAATTCTCAACAACGCCGAGACCGGGCTATTCCTGTTGCAACGAAGGCGACCCTCGATCGCCATGCTCAGGACCATTCTGGAGGACATTCGTAACGATGACTTGCGCGCAAGCCAGGTGGTGCGTCGGACGCGGGCGCTGCTTCAGACCCGAGAAATGATTCGGGAGTCGGTCAGCTTGAACAAAGTGCTGGCGGAGGCAGTGGACCTGCTGTGGATGCAGGCCAGGCGCCGCGGGATCGCCTTGACGCTCTCGCAAGGGTCGCTGCCATCGATCAGCGGCGACGCCGTGCATCTCCAGCAGGTGATGATCAATCTCATTGGCAATGCGCTGGATGCCACCGAGGTGGATATCACCGGCGCCAAGCGGGTCGAGGTGCTCAGCCAGTATGTGGATGGCTGCATTCGCGTGTCGGTGCGAGACACGGGCTGCGGCATTGCTCCGGAGCATCTCGAGGACATCTTCGAATCGTTTCACAGCGGCAAGGCCGAAGGTCTCGGCCTGGGCTTGTCGATCGCACGCGCCATCGTCAAGGCGCACGGTGGCCACATCTTTGCCGAAAACAACCAGCACGGCCCGGGAGCGACCGTGTCGTTCGAGCTGCCGGTGCTGGTAGACGCGTCAACAGCGCCATTCCCTCCCTCGACGCTGCTGGTACGCCAGGCAGCTGACTGATTCCCTCGTTGCTTTGAGGCAAGTGCGTAGTAGGGGTATTGCCCTGCTCACGCCGTACTGGTTCTCGCGCGGCAAGCCTCCGCGCTACCTATGTGCTTCACATCACGGAATCGATAACTCAACGAGGGGCTATGGCTACTACCTCATCGGCGCTGACGTTCGCTAACTTCGTGACGCGCATTCATGCGCATGGCCTGGACGAGGCAGCGGCGCAGCTAGCTCCGTTCCTCAGAACGCGTTACGTGCAGCTGGAACGCGGAATGGCTTGTTCGCGAGGATCGGCTGCGCGACTGGATCAATTGTGCGTCGGCTATGTGAGCGCAGATCGTCACAAGGTCGAATGGCTGGAGGTTCCTCGAGGTCGGATGCTCGTCGTTGTGCCTACGAGCGGTCGCGCTCGACTAGGCACCACGAGCGTCGCGCGGGGGCGGGTGATCGTCGCGCACGGGCCGACGGAGTTGACCGTTTGCAGCGAGCGGGACTATCGCTCGACGTTTGTTTCCCTGCCGGATCGCGGCGTCGGTGAATTCATCGGGCAGAACTACGTCGTCACGGGTTCGGTTCGAGTTCGGGTACTGCCCGCAGCGGAGGCGGCGATAGAGTCATTCGATACCTGTGCTCGAGAGCTGACCGAGACGGCGGGCGCCTCGAGCGATGTGTTGCTCGAAGTCTGCGAGACGTGGTTGCGTGAGGCGCCCGACGACAACGTGGCGTTCGCGCCATCGACGGCCAGGTGCCAGGCCGCGATCCGGGCGCGGCAATACATCGATGAGCACCTGGAACGCCCATTGACGCTCGGCGCTGTCTGTCAGGCCAGCTACTCGAGTCCGAGAGCGCTGGAGTATGGCTTTCGAGAGATCTTTGGAGTCTCGCCCATTGCATACCTGCGCTGCGCGCGACTCTCGCGCGTGAGGCGAGAGTTGCACGGTTCGGCTTACACCAGCGGTCGGATCACTCAGCTCGCGATGAAGTGGGGTTTCTGGCACCTGAGTCAGTTCTCTAAGGACTACTACGACCTGTTTGGCGAGCTGCCATCGGTCACTCTCGGACGGGCAAGCGGTCGCGTCGATCGCAGCGGCTGCGACTGCGTCGAGACCACGGCGCGCAGGGCCGTGGCGGAGGAGTTGTGAGGGTGCTGATTCCCCTGCTGCTGGTCGTGGCGGCGGCAACGAGCTTCGCTGAAGGTCCCGAGCGCAGCGGCGGAGAGCGGCTGGCCATCGATTCATCGGCGAGCAAAGTCGAACGGCGCTTCTTCGAGATCGTCGCGATGCGGGCGACCGCGATCGATCAGGCGCTCGGGCCGATACTGCAGGGCGCGGGCGACAAGATTACGATCGAACTCGTCTATTCGGGCGACGATTCCTATCCGCGCAACGGCCCGGCTGCCTACGATCCGGCGAGCCATACCTTGACGTTCCGCCGGGGCGTAGTAGGCGCGGTGGGGCGCGGTGTGAAGTCCTGGGCCAAGGCGTACTGGCCCTATTATAAGAATGACGAAATTCGCGCGCTGTTGCCGGCCATCGAGCTCATCGACGATGCGCTGTGGATGACTCATCTGCAGGAGGCGGCGTATCGCAAGGGGCTGTCCTGGCCGCACCAGGATTGCTCGTCGCTGGATATCCAGAAACGTCTGGGCTGCGAGATGCTGGTGTATGGCGTCGAGGCATCGCGTCGCCAGGTGCGGCCGTTCTTCAATACCAATCGAGTGGACATGATCTGGCCGGAGGATCTGCAGGAACTGCGTGGCCGGAGTCAGGACGACACGGTTTATCGTGACGTCCAGCAGCTCGGTGGATCGATGCTGGTGCAGCCGCTCATTGCGGAGTTCGGCGTGCCGCGCGTCCTGCAATACGTAGCGCAGACGCCGTTCTACATCCAGGACGACAACGTACACGCATCGGCGCTGCGCTATCAGGAGCAGGCGCGGCTGGCGCTGACGGCGAATGCGATAAATTGATAGCTCGCCGAGGTGTGCGACACGATGATCTCGGACACTATGACGAGGTCATCCATGAACGCGGCAAACTCGATGGTGAGATGCGGGCTGACGATTGCGGTCGCGCTAGTAGCGGCGTGCGCCAGCAAACCGACCATTCGCTCCAATGTCGATCCGTCAGCGGACTTCTCGAAGTTCAAGACCTACGGCTTCTTCGACGAGGTGACCGGTCGGGCGCCGGCGTACGACTCGTTCGCGACCCGCTACATCAAAACCGCGATCGACAATGAGATGCAGAAGCGCGGCTTGCAAAAGAGCAAGGAGCCGCAGCTGCTGGTCAACATGCACGTGCAGACCAAAGACAAGGTGAAGGTCACCGAGTCACCTTCGGGCTATTACGGCTACCGCTACGGAATGTATGGTTGGGGCGCAGGCGTCTCCACCTCCGTGGACAACTATACCGAGGGCACGCTCAACGTCGATGTCATCGACAGTGCAACGAGCCGCTTGGTGTGGGAAGGCGTTGCCGTCGGCCGCATTCATGAGAAAGCGCGCGACGACCCACAGCCGGCCATCGATGAAGTGGTCCGGCAGGTCTTCGAGAAGTTTCCGACGCAGCCTGCGACAGCGCCCCAGGCATGATGCGAGCCCTGTAGTGAGCTCAGGGAGGCAGCGCGGCCGCAACGGCGTCCAGGATCTGCGCCGTCGGACAAGGCTTGACCAGCATCGCGGCGAATAACTGCAATTTCTCGTCCCAGTCCGGCGGAGTCGCTGTGAGCGCGATGATGGGAATGTGTGCGAGCGACTGCTGCGCTTTGATCTGACGAGCAGCCTCCAGGCCACTGCCATGGCGCAGGTGCAAGTCCATCAATATCACGTCAGGCTTTAGCGCTGAGGTTTTCTGCACGGCTTCGGCCGCGCTCGCCGCTTCGATTGTCGTATAGCCGCGAGCGCCCAACAGGCGCAGCGTGCTGGCGCGCATGCTGCGATCGTCATCCACCACGAGAATCACTTGATTCAAGTTGCCACCCTGGCACGTTGTTGCTGTCCGTGACGAATCAACGGCGCGGACTTTACGTTCAGGATTGCCTGCGGACTGGGACGCCGTTCATCTTTCGACAACGCCGACAGGCCGGTTCGCAGGCTTGTGACACGGATCAATTTCGCCGAAAAGTCGTGTGCTTCAGAACATGAAGGCCATGCCGAGCCGGAACTGGTCGAAATCCGGCGTGCTGCTGGACTTGGAGTAGTCGAGCCAATGCTTCTCGTACAACAGCCGCAGCGAGTAACTCTTGTTGATGTCCCAGCGCATCCCGGCGCCGAGCTGATAGGTGAAATCGTCGAACGATTTCGTGCTCTGGTACGGCGTGCAGATGTAGCCCCACCACGGATCCCACCAGCAGCCGACCTGCACCCGGCTGTTGGGAATATTCGTGTCGACGAACGCCCAGCCTGCGCCGACGCTCACGAACGGCGTCAACGGACCTTTCAGGATGTTGTAGTTGAGGACCACTTTGGGAACGAACGTTTCCATGTCGCCGCTCACGTCGGCCGAGAGGCCGGGCAAGGTTCCCGACACCAGGTTCGCGTCGTAGTCCACTTCGGACCAATCGAGCGCGGCCTGCAGATCCAGGTGTTCGTTGAACCGATACGACCACCACAACGAAACGCCGACGTCGTCGGAGAAGTCGATGGTCGAGCCGCCGTCGAAGGAAATGTCCTGGCTGAGCTGATACACCACATCGAAGCCGAATTCCGAGCCCGGCGGACGGGTCTCTTGCGCGTGCGCGGACCACGACAGGCTGGCGGCCAGAATGCCCGAGAAGATCAAGATGCGCATGGACAGGACTCCTGCTGACTTTCGGTCTATATGACGACCAGCCATTAGGGCTTGCCATCCGTAGCGCGGGCCGGATTTGTGCCGCTTGCCGCTGACAGCACCGCGGTCGGGGCCAAGTGCGCATGGGCTGTCCAAGACCGCAGAGACCGCCTCGCATACCTTGCAACGGCGCGAGAGCGAGAGATTTCCTATGACGCCCGCCACAGCCAGCCCGGCTCGCGATGCCATGCGAGCCATCGCCATCAGCACGTTCGGCACGATCGTGGCTGCGACCATGCCGCTCGCCGTGATTCTGTCGATCGGCGATGTGGCCGGCGGCCTGTCGGCCAGCGCCGATGAGGCGAGCTGGATCACGACGCTTTACAACGTCGGCACCATCGTCGGCGTACCGATGACAGTGGGTTTCGTTGGCATGTTCGGACGCGGACGCGCGATGCGCATCGTCGGGCTCGGCTTTGCTGTTGCGAGCCTCGCAGCTGGCATCGCTCATTCATTGGAATGGATGGTGATTGCGCGCTTCGCGCAAGGTCTCTTCGGCGGCTCGTTGCCGCTGCTCATGATGCTGCTGGTGCTCACGAGCGTGCGACCCGGCCAGGGTCAGCTCGAAGGCCTGACTGCCTTCGCACTCGTTACGACGTTGGGCGTTGGATTGTCCGCCGGGGCTGCTTCTGGCCTGATCGCGCTGGGCGGTTGGCGAATGTTGTTTCTGTCACAGGCAGTGGTCGGCGTCGTCTATTGGTTTGCGGCCCGGTCCGTGTTCCGCGAAGAGCGCGGCAAACCCGAGCTCGTGAAAGCCTTCGACTGGCAGGGGTTCGTTCTGCTGTCGCTCGGTGCGGGGCTGCTCCTGGTCGTGCTCGCCGAGGGAGAGCGGCGGTTCTGGTTCGAAAAATGGTGGATTGCCGCGTGTTTCGCGTGCGGGGCTCTGTGCATGGTGTTTGCCTTACGGCACCTGTTATCCGCGCCGCGACCGGTGGTGCAGCTCGACGTTTTTCGGAAGCCGACCTTCTCGATCACCATCGGCCTGCAGTTGTTGTTTCGTTTCGGCACGCTGCTGGCGGTGTTCATCACTCCTCAGTTCCTGAGCCGGCTACAGAGTTTTCGAGTGGAACAACTTGCATCGGCCATGCTGGTCATGGCGGTCGCAACGATCGGTGTGACGCCGCTGGCGTACGCCATAACGCGCGATCATGACCCGCGAATTGCGCTATCGGGCGGACTGGCATTGCTGGCGCTTGCGGCCGCGTTGTGCCTGCAGCTCGCGCCCGATTGGGCCGCGAGCGAATTCATCGTGCCGCTGGCGTTGGCCGGAGTAGGGCAGGCGTTGTTCTCGACGGCTACGATGCGGTACGCCGTGCATGGAGCGACGCTCCAAGACGGGCCGTCGCGTGGCATCGTTTTCAACGTCGCGCGTACGTTCGCACTGGTCGGCGGGCTGGCGGTTGCATCGCATGTCGTCATTGAGCGAGAGAAGTTTCATTCGGCCCATCTGGTCGAATCGTTGACCCCCTTCGAGCCGCTTACCGTCGAGCGCGCGAGAATGCTGGCGGGAACGTTCGGCTCGATGCTTTCCGATGGGGCCAGTGCCCAGCGCGCGGCTTCGGCCGGGCTCGCGCAGTTGCAAACGAAACAAGCTTTCGCGCTCGCATTCGGCGATGCGTTCTTCATCACGTCGATTGTGATGTTGCTCGCGGCTGTACTCGTGTGGGCGCTGCCGGCATTGCCCCGTGCCACGGTCTCACAACTTCCCTTGGTGCCGAATCGATGAGTGCCATACCCGAGGGGCAAGCGTTGCCTGCGCCGCCTGCGTCCGCGCTCACGCCGCCGATGCGGCGACTTCTTATTGGCGCTTGCAGTGTTCTGGCTACGGCGGCTGTCGTTGCTTTGGCATACGGAACCTGGCATGGCGTCACGCCCTTCGAGACGACCAACAATGCTTACGTGAAAGGCGATCTGACCTTCGTCGCTACCAAAGTCGGCGGTTACGTTGTCGAGGTGAACACAGAGAACAACCAGCGCGTTGCCGCCGGACAGATTCTGGCGCGCATCGATTCGCGAGACTATGAATCGACGCTGCAAGATGCGTCAGCGCTCGTCGCTCAACAACGGGCGGCACTGGCTCAGATCGATGCGCAGGAACAATTGCAGCATGCGCAGATTCGGATTGCCGCTGCGGCGGTCGCCAGTGCGAATGCTCAACTGCGCAAGGCCAGAGAGGAGTTCACGCGTGCTTCGGCATTGGTGGACGAGGGTGGCGTGAGTCGTTCCATCCACGATCAAGCGACTGCGGAGAAAGTGCGCGCCGAGACGGCCGTCGAACAGGCGCAAGCGCACGCGATGTTTTCTCGTAAGCAGCTGGCCGTGATCGATGCGCAACGTCAGGCCATCAAGGCGGCGCTACAGGGGGCCGAAGCAAAGCAGCTTCGTGCTAGGAATGACCTGCAGGCGACGGCAATTACGTCGCCGCGCGAAGGTGTGGTCGCCGGCCGCAACGTGCGACTCGGCGAGTTCGTCAATGCGAGTACCCGATTGCTTGCCATCGCGCCCACGCAGGATCTTTGGATCGAAGCGAATCTGCGCGAGACCCAGTTGTCGCGCATTCGGCCGGGCGATCGGGTTCGAGTGGAAGTCGATGCCATTCGAGGTGTCGCTTACTGCGGCTCTGTCGAGAGCATTGGCGGCGCGAGCGCGGCCGAATACGCGCTGCTTCCACCGGACAATGCTACCGGCAATTTCACAAAGATCGTCCGGCGCTTTGCGGTGCGCATCCTGCTGGACAAAGCGCAGCCTGGTCTGGATCGGCTCGCAGGCGGCATGTCCGTTCAGCCAATGATTGCGCTCGACTCTCACACCGATGGCCGCGCACATCGCGGCCTGGTCGGATGGTTGTTTGGGCCCTTCGGCTGCGAGTCCTCCGGGGCACGCACATGATCCGAGCGGTAGCAGTGGCGTGCGCGCTTGCACTAGCGGCGTGTGCGACCGTGCCGGAAGTAGGACCGCAGCGAGCGCCGAAGTCGGTCAACGAGTACGCGGCTCAGAAAACGTTCGCCGACTCCAACGGAGAATGGCCGAGCGACGGCTGGTGGCAAGCCTTCAACGATGGCCAGCTGACCGCGTTGATCGAGGAGGGTCTGCAAGCAGCGCCTTCGATTGCTTTGGCGAAAGCGCGTCTGCTCAAGGCCGATGCACTGCGCGAGCAAACCAGGTCGGTGCGGTTTCCGAATGTGAGCGTCGGCGTCGCGCTTGCCGAATCGATGCCGAGTTACAACACCGGGCTGCCGACGCCGCCCGCGTTGCACGGCTGGAATGACACGGCTCGGCTGTCGCTTGACGCGGCATACGAGATCGATTTCTGGGGTAAGAATCGTGCAGCGATTGCCGCGGCGGCGGGCGATGTGCATGCGGCGCGAGCCGAGTTGGGCGCGACGCACCTGCTGTTGTCGGCTGCGATTGCGGCGGAGTATGCCGAGCTCAATGCTCTGCAGAAGGACCAGGAGGTGCTCGAACGAACATTGCATGTCCGCGAGCAAACGTTGACGCTCGTTCAACGGCGGTTCCAGTTTGGCTACGACTCGGAAGCGGATCTGCGGCAGGCTGAAGCTGGGCCGCCGACGTTGCGGGCGCAGTTGGTCGCGGCTGATGAAAGAATCTCGACTTCGCGTCTGCGGTTGGCCGCTTTGATCGGCAGTGGACCGGATCGCGCGTTGCAGCTCAAGACAGTGACAGTCACGCGAATCCAGGGACTGGACACGCCCGCGACGCTGCCAGCCGAGTTGCTAGAACATCGTCCGGACGTTGCAGCAGCACGCCTTCGCGCCCAGGCCGCAGCGGATCGAATCGACGTGGCGCTTGCGCAGTTCAAGCCAAGCGTCAACCTTCTGGCGTTGATCGGGCGGCAGTCTCTCGGCATCGATGAGGTGTTCGCCGACGGCTCGGGCTTTGGTTCAATTGGCGCGCTGGTTTCGATGCCTGTGTTCGATGGTGGACGGCGTGCTGGCAACTATCGAGCAGCACGTGCGGACTACGACGCAGCGCTCGCACTGTACGAGGCGACGCTCGTTCAAGCGCTGCAAGAGATTGCAGCGGCGATGCTCCAGCATCAGGCAGTGGATGCACGATTGATCGAGGATCAGGCGGCGCTGGCGGCGAATACCCGTGCTTTGGAACTTGCCCGCGCTCGATTTACTGCCGGTGCGGCGGATCTGCAGTCAGTGTTGCTTGCTGAGGATCGTTTGCTCGCCAGCGAACGAGCCGTTGCGGCTGATGAGTCGCGTCGAATCTTTCTTCAAGTGCTGTTGATTCGCGCCCTGGGCGGCGGTTGGACGCCGCCCGGTCCATGATCAGGTTGTGCTGATCTGCGCCGTGCGCCACGCCCTCGGCGTCACGCCGACGACGCGACGGAACAGGCGAGCAAGATGGGCTTGATCGACCAGCCCGCACTCCAGTGCGATCTGATTTAGCGGCGTGCGAGTCGATCGCATCAATTCCTGTGCGCGCTCGATGCGCCGACGGATGATGTATTCGTGCGGCGGATTGCCGGTGCTGTTGTGAAACGCACGGCAGAAGTGCGATCGGCTCAACCTCGCCACGTCGGCAAGCTCGCTGTTGCGGATCGGCCGGTCGAGATTGCTCTCGATGTATTCCTTGACGCGGCGGGATTTCCACAACGGCAGCTCCGGACGCGCGGGGCTGCTCACGGAGGGAACGATCTGGGCTCTGAAGGGCATCTGCTGGTTCATTCGCCGGCTCCTTTACGGTTGCCGTCAGCATGACGCCTCGCGCCGCCGTCGTCGTGTTAAGGGATGTTCAACGGTGCAAGAACTTGTGACGAGCTCCTGCCGCGCTGGTGGAACAAGTCGTGGCTCACCCGGTGGTTCATCACCTGTGGTACCGTGCGCCGAAGCACCTCTCGGACTTCGATCAGATCAAAGCCCGCGCCAGCAGCACGCCGCAAGCGACGCCTGCGGACGCTTCTTCGGACTAACGATCCTGCACCATCTGCCGGTTGATGAACAACGCCACGAGCGTGCCGACTGCGCCGGACAACAGATAGGCGCCCGAGAAGCCCAGGCCGAAGCTGCTCGAGAGCTGCAACGCGACCCACGGTGCGAAGCCGGCGCCGAACAACCACGCGAGATCCGAAGTGATGGCGGAGCTGGTGTAGCGGTAGTTCATCTGGAAGTTCGACGCCACGGCGCCCGATGCCTGGCCGAAGGAGAGTCCGAGCAGCAGGAAGCCGGAGATCATGAACACGAGCTCGCCGAGTTCGCCGGCCGCCAGTAATTGAGGAGCGAAGCCGCTGAACGCCGCGATCGCTGCGGCCGTGACGGCGAGCAGCGTGCGTCGACCGACGCGATCGGCCAGCCAGCCGGACGCAATGATGGCCGCGACACCGAACGCCGCGCCGATGGATTCGATCACGAGGAAGCGGGCCGGGCCTTCCTGCGTATACAGGAACACCCACGACAGCGGGAACACGGTCACCATGTGAAACAAGGCGAAGCTGGCGAGCGGCGCGAACGCGCCGATCACGATGTTTCGTCTTTCCTGGCGCAATGTTTCCAGGATCGGCTGCGGTTGCAGCTCCCGCGTCTCGAACAGCTTTGTATATTCCGGCGTGACGACGATCCGAAGGCGCGCGAACAACGCCACGACGTTGATGGCGAACGCCACGAAGAACGGATATCGCCAGCCCCAGCCGAGGAAGTCTTCGGCGGACAGGTGCGCGATGATGTAGGCGAACAACGCGCTCGCCACCATCAAGCCGAGCGGTGCGCCGAGCTGCGGAATCATCGCGTAGTAGCCGCGGCGTTTCTGGGGCGCGTTCAAAGCGAGCAGCGAAGCGAGACCGTCCCACGAGCCGCCCAGCGCCAGACCCTGGCCGATGCGTAACGCACCTAGAAAATAGGCGGACGCGACGCCGATGGATTCATAACTTGGGATGAAGGCGATGGCCACCGTCGAGGTGCCCAGCAGGAACAGCGCGATGGTGAGTTTCATGCCGCGCCCGTAGGTGCGGTCGATGGCGGTAAAAATTACTGTGCCGAACGGACGCGCGACGAACGCCAGAGCAAAGATCGCAAACGAGTACAAAGTACCCGTCAACGCATCCACGTAGGGAAAGATCAGCTTCGGAAACACCACCACCGAGGCGATGGCGTACACGAAGAAGTCGAAGAACTCCGAAGTACGGCCAATGATGACACCGATCGCGATGTCGCCCGGTCGAACTTCGCCGGCGTGCGCTTCATTGGTCCGCCGGGCATCGCGTTCCAGCGACGAGGTGGGCGCACCGGATTGCGCGGCGGTCATGACTTACTCCTACGGATCATGGCTTCATTTATAGCTTCGGACGAGCACCTGGACCATTGGGCAAAACGCCCAATGTCGCGCGCCGCCAGGAATGCCTATCCTGTGCGCCATCTATGCTGGGTTCCAGGCATACCTTGATGAAACTTCGACTGCGCTCTCTCGCAGTGCTGCCGTTGTGTGCGGCGTTGTCCGCTTGTGACATGGTCGTGCTCAATCCGGCCGGCGACGTAGCCGCTCAACAGCGCGATCTGCTGGTCACATCGACGTGGCTGATGCTGCTCATCATCGTTCCTGTGATGGCGCTCACGGTTATTTTTGCCTGGCGCTATCGGCACAACAACCGCGAGGCGCGTTACGAGCCGGACTGGCACCATTCCATGCGCCTGGAGCTGGTGATCTGGTCCATGCCGCTGCTCATCATCATTTGTCTGGGCGCGCTGACCTGGCTCGGCTCGCACCTGCTCGATCCCTATCGTCCGCTGGACCGCCTGGCGCCCGGGAAAGAAATACCCGAGGACATGCGCACCTTGCAGGTTGAAGTGGTCGCGCTCGACTGGAAGTGGCTCTTCATCTATCCGCAGTACGGCGTGGCCACCGTCAACGAGATGACAGTGCCCGTGAATCAACCACTGTCGCTGCGAATTACCGCATCGTCAGTGATGAATACGTTCTATGCGCCGCACCTGGCGGGAATGATTTACGCGATGCCCAGCATGGAGACGCGTTTGCACGGTGTCTTGAACTCAACCGGCGATTCGGAAGGATTTTCCGCCAACTACAGCGGCGCTGGCTTTTCCGGCATGAGGTTCAAGGTGCGCAGCGTGGACGACAACGAGTTTCAGCGCTGGATCGGCATGGCGCGCGCCGCCCAGCAATCGCTGACCCGCGATGCCTATCTGCAATTGGCGAAGCCGTCGGAGCGCGAGCCGGTGCGATATTTCTCCGCTGTGGACAACCAACTCTTCGACTTGATCGTCGGCATGTGCGTCGAGCCCGGCAAGATGTGTACGCATGACATGATGGCGCTCGATGAGCGGGGCGGGCTGGGCATGGCCGGCATTTACAACGTCGCCCGGCGTTCGGGCGATCAGCCGCGCGCCGTGTTTGGCGCCGATCATTCCCACGTCATCGGGATCTGTGCGGCGCCCGTTGTACGTACTTTCGAAGACGACTTGCTGCCGCAAGTCGATCGCTCGCCGCTGCGAGGTGCGGGATTGCCTCGCCCGGCGCCCAGCCGGTCCGGTTCACTGCTCGCGGACGCCCTGGATTCCTCGAGCTCGCGGTAATCGATGATGCAAGCAGAAGCGCCCGTATTGGATCCGATCTTTGGCCGCTTGAGTCTCGCGGCCCTGCCGTTGCACGAGCCGATTCTGGTTGCGACGTTTGTAGCCGTCGCGATTGGCGGCATTGCGCTGCTCGCGGGCGTGACGCGTTATCAGCTGTGGGGCTATCTGTGGCGCGAGTGGATCACCACGATCGATCACAAGCGCATCGGCATCATGTACATGATCCTCGGCATCATCATGCTGCTGCGTGGCTTTGCCGACGCAGTGATGATGAGACTGCAGCAGATGATGGCGTTCGGCGGCTCGGAGGGTTACCTCAACGCGCATCACTACGATCAGATCTTCACCGCACACGGTGTGATCATGATTTTCTTCGTCGCCATGCCATTGGTGACCGGCTTGATGAACTACATCGTGCCGTTGCAGATCGGCGCACGCGATGTGGCGTTTCCGTTCCTCAACAACTTCAGTTTCTGGATGACCACGGCGGGCGCGATTCTGGTCATGTTCTCGCTGTTCGTCGGTGAGTTCGCGCGCACCGGCTGGCTCGCCTATCCGCCGCTGTCGGGCATTCAATACAGTCCGGACGTAGGCGTCGACTATTACATATGGGCGCTGCAAATAGCAGGCGTAGGAACCTTGCTGTCCGGGGTCAACCTGCTGGCGACCATCATCAAGATGCGTGCGCCCGGCATGACCTTGATGAAGATGCCGGTGTTCACGTGGACGTCGTTGTGCACGAACGTGCTGATCGTGGCCGCGTTCCCAGTGCTGACCGCCGTGCTGGTGCTGCTGTCGCTGGATCGTTACGTGGGAACGAACTTCTTCACCAACGATTTCGGCGGCAACCCGATGATGTACGTCAACCTCATCTGGATCTGGGGCCACCCGGAGGTCTACATCCTGATCCTGCCGTTGTTCGGCGTGTATTCCGAAGTCACCTCGACCTTCTGCGGCAAGAAGCTGTTCGGCTACAGCTCCATGGTGTACGCGACGGTCGTCATCACGATCCTGTCGTACATCGTCTGGTTGCACCACTTCTTCACGATGGGGTCGGGCGCGAGCGTCAACTCGTTCTTCGGCATCACGACCATGATCATCTCGATCCCGACGGGCGCGAAGATCTTCAACTGGTTGTTCACCATGTATCGCGGCCGCATCCGCTTCGAGCTGCCCATGATGTGGACCGTCGCGTTCATGCTCACGTTCGTGATCGGCGGCATGACGGGCGTGCTGCTGGCGGTGCCGCCGGCAGACTTCGTGCTCCACAACAGCCTGTTCCTGATCGCGCACTTCCACAACGTGATCATCGGCGGCGTGCTGTTCGGCCTGTTCGCCGGCATCAACTACTGGTTCCCGAAGGCATTCGGTTTCAAGCTCGACAAGTTCTGGGGCACGGTGTCGTTCTGGTTCTGGGTGATCGGCTTCTGGGTGGCGTTCACGCCGCTGTACGTGCTCGGCCTCATGGGCGTGACGCGTCGTCTGCGTTACTTCGAGGATCCCTCGCTGCAGATCTGGTTCCAGATCGCCGCGGTGGGCGCGGGTCTGATCGCGATCGGCATTGGCGCGATGCTCGTGCAATTCTACGTCAGCTTCCGAAAGCGCAAGGAGCTGCTGGATACGACGGGCGATCCGTGGGACGGCCGCACGCTGGAATGGTCCACCTCGTCGCCGCCGCCCGCCTATAACTTTGCGTTCACGCCCATCATTCATGACGGTGACGCCTGGTGGGACATGAAACAGCGCGGCTATCAGCGACCGTTGGGCGGCTTCCGGGCGATTCTCATGCCGGCGAACACGGGCGCGGGCTTCGTGCTGGCAGTGCTGAGCACGGCGTTCGGCTTCGCCATGGTCTGGTACATGTGGTGGCTGGCGATTGCGAGCTTCATCGGCATCGTCGGTTTCACGATCTATCACACATTCAACTACAAGCGGGAATTCCACTTGCCCCTTGAATATGTAGTTCGCGCCGAAGAAGAGCGCACGCGGATGCTGGCGACGGTGCGGAGCTGATCGCATGGGACACGCACTGACCACCGAACAAGCGGCGGCTCGCACGCTGTTCTATCAAGCAGACGAGCACGATCACGAAGCCGGCGGCAGCACGCTGCTCGGTTTCTGGATCTATCTGATGAGCGACTGCCTCGTCTTCGCAGTGCTGTTCGCCACCTATGGCGTGGTGGGCGGCAACTACGCGGCGGGGCCGGGGCCGAAGGATTTGTTCGACCTGTCGCTGGTCGCCCTCAACACGACGATGCTATTGCTGTCGTCGATGACGTATGGTTTCGCCATGCTGTCCTCGTATCGGAACAAGGTGGCGGCAACGCAGGCGTGGCTGGTGGTCACCGGATTGTTCGGCGCCGCCTTCTTGGCCATCGAGCTCTACGAGTTTGCGCACATGATTCACGAGGGCGCGACGCCTCAGCGCAGCGCGTTCCTGTCTGCGTTCTTCACGCTGGTCGGCACGCACGGCTTGCACGTGACGTTTGGCATCGTTTGGCTGATTACGCTGCTGGTGCAGATCGGCAAGCACGGGCTGAACCGGGCGAACGCGCGCCGGCTCGCGTGCCTGAGCCTGTTCTGGCACTTCCTGGACGTGATCTGGATCGGCGTGTTCACGTTCGTTTATCTAATGGGCATGTTGCGATGAGCACTCACGCACAAGGTCACGAAGGCGGCACGCACGGTCACGAGGAAGGCCTGATTCACGGCGACGGGCCGCACGGCACGCTGAAGGACTATCTGACCGGCTTCATCCTGTCGGTCATTCTCACGGCGATTCCGTTCTGGCTGGTGATGGGCGATGTGTCCTGGAGCAACCAGACCATTGCGTTCGTCATCGTGGCGTTCGCGGCCGTGCAGATGGTCGTGCACATGGTCTACTTCCTGCACATGACGCCCAAGAGCGAGGACGGCTGGACGCTGACCTCGCTGGTCTTTACGCTGATCCTCGTCGTCATCACGCTCGCCGGTTCCCTATGGGTGATGTATCACATGGACAGCAACATGATGCCCAGGCACGAGGCCAGTCAGCCGCTCTGAGCGGTCGACCTCGTTCGGCGCGTCCGCCGCTGCCGCCGTTCCAGCTGGCGGTCGTCTTGATCGCCGCGCTGGCGGGCATCGGCGTTTTGGTCAGCTTGGGCGTATGGCAGGTCCATCGGCTGGCCTGGAAGCGAGATCTGATCGAGCGCGTCGACCAGCGGGTCCATGCGCCGCCGGTCGCGGCGCCCGGTCGCGAGCAGTGGCCCAGCGTCGATCGAGCCAACAGCGAATATCTGCGCGTGGCTGTCCAAGGCCACTTCCAGAACGATAAGGAAACGCTGGTCCAGGCGGTCACCGAACGCGGCGGTGGGTTCTGGGTGCTGACGCCGTTCGTCACCGATGCGGGCTACACGGTCCTGATCAATCGCGGCTTCGTGCCGCCGCCGAAACGGGATCCCGCGGCTCGATCCGAAGGTCAGATCGAAGGCACAACCTCCGTAACGGGGCTGCTGCGTTTGAGCGAGCCTGGAGGAGGGTACCTGCGGACCAATGAGCCGGCGAACGATCGCTGGTTCTCGCGGGACGTGGCGGCAATCGCGGCCGCTCGAGGGCTGAGCGCCGTAGCCCCGTATTTCATCGATGCCGAGGCGCTCGAGCCTGAAATTGCCGGTGCGCCCGTCGGCGGCCTCACCGTGATCGCATTTTCCAACAATCACCTGCAGTATGCGCTCACCTGGTTCGGGCTGGCGTTGATGTTGATCGCCGGCGCGGGCCTGGTGATCCGCCATGAGTGGCGCTTGCGTAGGCCGCAGACAACGTGAATTCCATTGCCCTGACCGAGCCGACGGCTCCGTCGCACATCGATACCGCGAACCGCAAGAATCTGGCGCTGCTGATCCAGTTGCGCTGGATGGCGGTGCTGGGGCAGGTCGTGACGATGGCCATCGTCCACTTCGGCCTGCAGATTCCCTTGCCGCTGGCGCCGATGGCCATGGTGCTCGGCGCGTTGTTGGCGCTCAATGCGCTCAGCCATCTATGGCTGCGCCAGCATCTGCACATCAGTAGCCAGGCATTGTTCTCGGCGCTGCTGCTCGATGTCGCCGCGCTCACCGTGCAGTTGTATTTCAGTGGGGGCGCCACCAATCCATTCACGGCGCTTTATCTGTTGCAGATCGCGCTGGCGGCGGTGTTGCTGCCGGGGCGGGGAGCGTGGCTCATCGTCGTCGTGACGTGCGCGGCGTTCGTGGGATTGATTGGCATCAACGTGCCCCTGGCGGTGCGGCCGCCGACCAGCCTGCTGAGACTGCACATCCTGGGGCTGTTTGTTTGCTTCGTGCTGGGCGCGGTGCTGCTAGTGGTCTTTATAAGTCGCATGTCGCGCAACCTGCAGGAGCGAGACACCTACCTGGTCGAGCTGAAGCGGCGCGCGGCGGAGGAAGATCACATCGTGCGGCTCGGCTTGCTGGCATCAGGCGCCGCCCATGAGTTGGGAACGCCGCTGGCGTCGGTATCCGTGATCCTGGGCGACTGGCGACGCATGCCGGAGATTTCTCAACATCCGGAGATGCTGCAGGAACTCTTGGAAATGCAGGCCGCGATCCGTCGATGCAAGAGCATCCTCAGTGGCATCCTGATGTCGGCCGGCGAAGCGCGCGGCGAGGCGCCGGTAGTGACGTCGCTTCATCGCTTCCTCGACGAGATCGCGCGCGATTGGTCCGACGGCCGGCCGAGCGGAACGCTGCAGTATCATGCCGGCAGCGGTGCGCTGGGCGAGGACGTGAAGATCGTGGCGGATCCTGCGCTCAAGCAGGTCGTCACCAATCTCCTCGACAATGCCTTCGAGGTATCGCCGGGCTGGATCCGATTGAACGCCGAGCGTCGCGGTGACATGCTGAGAATGGAAGTGCTCGATCTCGGGCCCGGCTTCACGCCCGAGATGCTGGAGAACTTCGGCAAGCCCTATAACTCGACCAAGGGCCGGCGCGGTGGCGGGCTGGGGTTGTTCCTGGTCGTCAACGTCATTCGCAAGCTCGGCGGCAGCGTCTCGGCGCACAATCGTCAGCCGGGCGGCGCCACCGTGACGGTCGAGCTGCCGCTTGCGGCCTTGGAATATCGAGAGAAAGATCGTGGCTGAGCATGAAATCGCAAAACTGTTGCTCATCGTCGAGGACGACGAGTCGCTGGCGCGCACGCTGAAGCGCTCGTTCGAGCGGCGCGAGTATCGCGTGCTGACGGCCTCGAGCCATGACGAAGTCGTCGAGTTGCTGAAGACGGAATCGCCGGGCTTCGCGGTCGTCGATCTCAAGTTGAATGGTGCGTCGGGCCTGGCGTGCGTGCAGACCCTGCACGCGCACGATGAAGAAATGAACATCGTCGTGCTCACCGGCTTTGCGAGCATTGCGACCGCGGTGGAGGCGATCAAACTCGGCGCTCGCCACTATCTCGCCAAGCCGTCGAACACGGACGATATCGAAAAGGCTTTCGGCAAGACCGAGGGCGATACCGACGTGGAGCTGGGCACGCGGCCCTCGACCATCAAAACACTCGAGTGGGAGCGCATCCAACAAACGCTCGCCGACGCCGACTTCAACATTTCCGAAGCAGCCCGGCGGCTTGGCATTCACCGCCGCACGCTGGCGCGCAAACTGCTGAAGCGGCAGGTCAAGTAGCCTTAGTCCTTGCGCCGGCAACCGGCCGCGGGCAGATTACGCGCCATGCGTAAAACCCTGCTCGCCAGTGCGGTACTGGCTGTATGCAATCTGTGGTCTGTGGCGTCGATGGCTGAGGACCTTCCCAATCCGGAACAACTTTCCTCGATGGCGGCGCGCTTTGCGCCGGTCGAGGTAAAGGTCGATCTGGCGAATCTGCCGGCGCAGGAAAAGGCGGCGCTGGCGAAGCTGGTCGAGGCATCGCGGTATGTCGATGCGTTGTTCATGCGTCAGCGATCCCCCGGTAACAACGCGCTGTTACTGCAACTGCTGTCGGACTCCAGCGCCTTGGGGCGTGCGCGGGTCGACTACTTCCTGCTCAACAAGGGGCCGTGGTCGGAGTTGGACGAGGATCGGCCTTTCCTGCCGGGCGTCCGCGCCAAGCCGCCGGGCGGGAATTTCTATCCGGCCGATGCAACGCGCGAACAGGTCGACAGTTGGATGCAAGGTCTCCCACAGGCGCAGAAGGAGGAGGCCACCGGCTTCTTTACAACCATTCGTCGTGGCGCGGATGGCAAGTTCATCTCGGTACCGTACTCGCTGGAGTATCAAGGTGAGCTGATGGAGATGGCGCGTCTGCTGCGAGAGGCGGCAGCGCTCACTCAGCAGCCGACGCTGAAAGCGTTTCTGGAGAAGCGCGCCGCGGCGTTTGTTTCCAATGATTACTACGCCAGCGATGTTGCGTGGATGGAGCTGGATGCGTCGATCGAGCCGACCATCGGGCCCTATGAGGTGTACGAAGACGAGTGGTTCAACTTCAAGGCCGCCTTCGAAGCTTTCATCAGTGTGACCGACGCCACCGAGACCGACAAGCTCAAGCGCTTCAGCGCGCAGCTGCAGGACCTGGAAGATCATCTGCCCATCGACAAGAAATTCCGTAAGCCGAAGCTCGGCGGCTATTCACCCATCCGGGTCGTGAACGTGGTGTTCTCCGCGGGTGATGCGAATCATGGCGTGCAGACCGCCGCGTTCAACCTGCCGAACGACGAGCGCGTCGTTGCAGAGAAGGGCTCCAAGCGCGTGCTGCTGAAGAACTTCCAGCAGGCCAAGTTCGACAAGGTGCTGACGCCCATCGCGGATATCGCGCTGGTGGCGCAGGATCGGCAACTGCTGTCGTTCGACGCCTTCTTCACTCACATTCTCATGCACGAGCTGATGCACGGCCTCGGCCCGCAGACCATCGAAGTGAACGGCCGTCCGAGCACGGTGCGCCAAGAGCTGAAGGAATTGAATGGTCCGTTGGAAGAGGCGAAGGCCGACGTGTCCGGTCTCTGGGCGCTCCAGTACTTGATGGACAAAGGCTTTCTCGACAAGAAGCAGGAGCGGAGCATGTATGTAACGTTCCTGGCCTCGACCTTCCGCACGCTGCGCTTTGGATTGAACGCCGCGCACGCCAAGGGCATGGCGCTGCAGGTCAACAGCCTGCTCGACGCGGGCGCGATTCGCATCGATTCGCAAGGCCGGTTCTCGCTCGATGTCCCCAAGACCAAGCGCGCCGTGACTTCACTGACGACACAGATCATGACCCTGCAGGCGCACGGCGACTACGCGGGCGTCCAGAGATTGATGGATCGCATGTCGCTCATCCGGCCCGAAGTGCAGCGGGTGCTGGACCAGTTGGACCAGGTGCCGGTGGATATTGCGCCTCGGTTCGTCAGTGCGGGTGTCCTTGCGGCGGAGTGACTTTGGACACCCATCGACACAATGATGGCGGAGTGACTTTGGACACCCATCGATAGGCGGGGCAGGGACCTTGGACACCCATCGACACAATGGGCAGGTGACGTTGGACACGAAGTGACGTTGGACACCCATAGACCGAGCGCCACGTCGCGAGTGACTTTGGACACCCATCGACACAATGACGTTGGGTGACACGAGTCTTTGGACATCCACCACCACGCTCCCTGCAACCCCGATCTCCGCATTTTTAGCGAAATTGCCCAGTTAATCGAGCTCAGCGCCCCAAAGCCCGCTGCCATGCTGCGCTCATGGGCTATCCACGTAAGTCGCTCATCTGTCTCGCTGACACGCCGTACTACCACGTCGTAGCACGCTGCGTGCGTCGTGCGTTTCTATGGGGGTACGACGCCTACGCCGGCAAGGACTACTCGCATCGCAAAGCCTGGGTGTTGCACCGACTGCGCTATCTCTCCGAGATCTTCTCGATCGACCTGTGCGCTTACGCCATCATGAGCAATCACTACCATCTGGTGCTGCGGGTGGATCGGCAGCGAATGGCACGCTGGAGTGCGATCGAGGTCGTGGCGAGGTGGACTCAGCTCTTCAGCGCGCCGCCCTTGATCGAGCGTTGGCAGGAGGGCCGCGCAAGTGCCGCGGAGCGCATGATCGCCGAAGAACTAATCGAACGCTGGCGCCTGCGGCTAATCGACATCAGCTGGTACATGCGCTGTTTGAATGAATATCTCGCGCGACGGGCGAATGCGGAAGATGAATGCACCGGCCGGTTCTGGCAAGGGCGCTTCAGCTCGCAGGCGCTACTGGATGAAGCTGGCCTGCTCACGGCCATGGCCTATGTGGATCTCAACCCAGTGCGAGCCGGCATCGCCAAAACTCCCGAGGAGTCCGAATTTACTTCGCTCTATGCACGTTTGCAGCGACACCAACATGAATTAGCCGCGCAAGTGCAGGCGAGGCCAACGCCAAGAAGCCGCGTCGGTCGCCAGGCGCCGCCATTGCTCGGCTTCAGCGATGCAGCGGATCCAGATCGCCCTAGCATTCCCATGACGTTTCTGGATTATTTGCAGTTGCTCGACTGGAGCGGACGAGAACGCCGCGCCGATAAGCACGGTGCCATTGGGCAGGCTCTGCCGCCCATTCTCGCGCGATTGCAAATTGACCCGGATGCGTGGCTGTGCACGATGCGGCCGGGTGGCCGTCTCTTTGGGCGAGCCATAGGTAGAGTCGAGAGCATGCGAGCTCATGCCAGAAGATTAGGTCAGTCGTGGATTCGTGGGTTGCAGGCGGCGCGGAAGTTACAGCAGGCGTAGTTCTCCGGCCGCGTTCGAATCACAAGTTGGGATTTACCCAATTCCTCGGCAATCCACCGATCGCAATCGATGGCGAGTTGCCGATCCTGTCGCTTCGAGCAGTGAGCAGGTGGGGGTCCACCGTAAGAGGATGTGGGTGTCCACTAGTTACTGCGCCCACCATGACTCTGCTTTCGAGCAGGCAACCGATGGGTGTCCACTATGCGTCCAGGCAACTGATGGGTGTCCACCACGTTCTATGGGTTGTATCGCACCCGATCCGGCACGGGCCGGGTGCGGTCCGCCTGCGTGTACCACGGCATCAGAATAAAGAACGCGAAATAGACAACGGCAAAGACTCGTGCAGCGTTCGTGTAACCAGGCGTTGCGGGCTGCAGACCGAGGTAGCCGAGTGCGAGAAAGCTGGCCGCAAAGGAAAACAGGAATCCTTTGAACAGCGAGCCGCGATACCGGATCGATTTCACTTTCGAGCGGTCGAGCCACGGCAGGAAGAAGAACGAAACAACCGCGAGCCCCATCAGCAGCACGCCAAATAGCTTGTTAGGCACCGCACGCAGAATCGCGTAGTAGGGCGTGAAGTACCACACCGGCGCAATGTGCTCCGGCGTCTGCAGCGGGTTGGCCGGATCGAAGTTGGCGTGCTCCAGGAAGTAACCACCAAAATCTGGCGCGAAGAACAACACTCCCGCGAACACGATCGAAAACGCGATCACGCTCACCAGATCCTTGACGGTGTAGTAGGGATGGAACCTGACTCCATCGACGGGATGGCCGTCGGGGCCCTTGAGCTTCTTGATCTCGATGCCATCGGGATTGTTCGAGCCCACCTCGTGCAGCACCAGAATGTGAGTGACGACGAGGAACACCAGCGCCAGTGGCAACGCGATGACGTGCAGCGCGAAGAAGCGGTTCAGCGTGATGTCGGAGATGTAGTAGTCGCCGCGAATCCACTCGACCAGTGACTCACCGATGCCGGGAATCGCACCGAACAGCGACACGATCACCTGCGCGCCCCAGTAGGACATGTTGCCCCAAGGCAGCAAGTAACCGAAGAATGCCTCGGCCATGAGACATAGATAGATGAGCATGCCGAAGATCCACACCAGCTCGCGCGGATCCTTGTAGGAGCTATACAGCAAGCCGCGAAACATGTGCAAGTAAATGACGATGAAGAAGGCCGACGCGCCGGTGGAGTGCATGTACCGGATCAGCCAGCCCCACTGCACGTCGCGCATGATGTATTCGACCGACGAGAACGCCTCGGCGGCCGAGGGCTTGTAATTCATCGTCAGGAAGATGCCAGTGACCAGTTGCAATATCAGCACCACGGACGCCAGGGCGCCGAAGTAGTACCAGAAGTTAAAGTTCTTCGGTGCGTAGTATTCGGTCGCGTGCTTCTCGATGATCTGAGTAAGAGGAACACGCGCATCGATCCACGCGAGGAGAGCCCGCAGACGCGAGCTCTCCTTGGGTTGCGGAGTGGCACTCATGACGAGCGTGGATCCTCAGGCCGCGAGCCGGACGTTGGTATCGACACTGCCTTCCTCGGCAACGATCGCGGCACGCACACCCGGATCGGCGAGCATCCGGGCAAAGAAGCTCGCCAGGTTGTCGAGCCCCTTGGTGTCGATGTGCAGCTTGATCGTCCAACGCAGCATCACGAACAGATACGGATCGGCGACGGAGCGTTGGTCGGCGATCCAGTCCCGGCCTTGCAGCCGTCCATTGATCCGTTCCAAGTAATCGCGAACGTTTGCCCGTGCCGTCTCCGCGACGACCTTGGACTGCGATGCATCCGGGTGATAGCGGTTCGGCGCGAAGATTGGCTTGAAGGCCGGATGTACGTCGGAGTTCAGTAGCGAGAGCCACTTCAGAACTTCGGCTCGTCCGCGAGGTGTGCCGTCGCCGAACAGTCCTGCGTTTGGATGACGCTCGGCGAGGTAGTACAGGATCGCGGCGTTCTGACTGAGCACGAAATCGCGATCGACCAGCAGGGGCACCGCACCATTCGGATTCAGCTTAAGGAACTCCGGCGACTTGGTGCCGGCGTGGTCCAGCTTGACTGTCTCGTACGGCGCGCCGAGCCACTCGAGAACGATGTGGGTGGCCAAAGAGCAGGCGCCGGGAAAGTAATAGAGCTTCATGGCTGTCCTCACTTCGCTGCTTGCGATTCTTTCAGCCAGGTTTCGAAGCGCTTCGACCCGCTGCGGGCGCCCGGACCGGTGACCAGCGACTGATCGTCGATCTCGGCGCCAAAGTAGGGCACGTGGGTGTCCCGGATGATCTCGCGCTTGTCGCCCTTCGCTCGCAGCACGCGCTCGACCAGCTCATCCATGCGGAAGCGCTCGGGGCCACCGACTTCGACGATGCCGTTGATGGGTGTCCCAAGCGTAAGTTCAGCGAGCGCTGCCACCACGTCGTCGGAGACGATCGGCTGGAACATCGCCGTCGACACGCGAACGCTCTTGCCGTCGGGGCTGGCCTCTGGGATGCGGCCGATGAACTCGAAGAACTGCGTCGAGTGCAGGATCGTGTACGGGATCGGAGAGTTCTTGATGAGCTTTTCCTGCGCGACTTTGGCGCGCATGTAGCCGCTCTTGGGCAAGCGGTCGCTGCCGACGATGGACAGCGCGAGGTGATGCCGCACGCCGGCGCGTTCTTCCGCCGCGAGAAGGTTGGTGGTGGAAGTCTCGAAGAACTTCAGCACCGCGGCGTCTTCGAAGGACGGCGAGTTCGCGACATCGACGACGACTTGGGCGCCGGCCAGTGCCGCGGGCAGACCCTCACCGGTGATGGTGTTGACGCCCGAGTCGGGCGAAGCCGCGAGCACCTCGTGTCCCTTGGCGCGCAGTGTGCTCACCAGCTTGGAACCGATCAGGCCGGTGCCACCGATGACGACGATTTTCATATCTGACTCCTACGTTGCGTTTGACTGCAAAAGCCCGCCCTCGCGTCGTCGTGTAACTGTCCGGCGCCTGGCGGCGGATTCGCGCATGAACGGGCGGAAAATGCGCCTTCCGGAACAGCCCCTCGACGAGCTGATGGCCCGTCTTCTTCGTTGCGAGGGCGGGCGATGATCGAATCCTTCAATGCACGGCGCGTGCGCCTCCAACCTGTTTCAGCCAGTCATCGAAGCGTCCCACGCCGATGATTGCGCCTTCATCCGGAGTCAGGGTGTCCTCGCTCAGCTTCGCGCCGAAATAGCGCGCTTGGGGATCCGCAATGACTGCACGCGAATCTCTCTTGGCTTGCATCACGCGAAACACGGCGTCGTCGAGCCGGAAGCACTCGGGGCCGGCGAACTCGATCATGCCGTTGCGAGGCGCCGCGGTCGCAAGATCGGCGAGCGCGGCGGCCACTTCGGCCGACTCGATCGGCTGCACCAGGGCAGGGGATACCCGCACGGCGTGCTCGTCTTTTTCCGATTGCAGCACCGTCGGCATGAATTCGAAGAACTGCGTCGAACGCAGCACGGTGTGGGGAATCAATGACCCCCGGACCAGATCTTCCTGACGCATCTTGGCGCGGAAGTAGCCGCTCTCCAGCAGCCGATCAGTGCCCACGATCGACAGTACGACGTGATGTTTGACGCGGGCGGCCTCCGCGGCAGCCACCAGATTGCGGCTCGAGGTCTCGAAGAACTTCAACACGTAGTTGTCTTCGAACGAAGGGGAATTGGTGACGTCGATGACGACGTTGCAGCCGGTCATCGCCTCGGCGAGACCTTCTCCAGTAATCGTGTTGACGCCGGTGCGAGGCGAGGCAGCCATCACGTCATGGCCGCGGTGGCGAAGGGTGTCCACCAGCTTTGCCCCGACGCGGCCGCTGCCGCCGACTACCACGATCCTCATGACTCGCTCCGCTCAATCAGTGTGGCGGCATCGTCTGCGAGAGCGGCGGCCGATTCTTGATTGCGTCCGGGGCGACTTGGACGAGAGCGGCGCACTGCCGCTTAGCGCTGTTTAACACCACTGAACTTGGGCTGCGTGCGGCGCGGTGGGACAGTTCACCCAGAGCTTGGAACCCACAGACCTCGGACTGACCTTGGACATCCACCCACAGACCTTGGACACCCACACCACCGGAGTAAGCCTGATGAACGCCCCCCCGTCTTCGACGAGCGCGAGTCGACGTGAAGTCCTGATCGCCAGCGTCATGGCCACCGCAACCGCCGGGTTGTCCGCGGCCGCTGTGGCGAGCGCCTCGTCCGACCAACCCACCCCTTCCTCCCCGCGCAAAGGAGCCCGAAACGTGAACCTCATTACCAGTAAAGATGGCACCCAGATCTACTACAAGGACTGGGGCCGTGGCCCGGTCGTCACCTTCTCGCACGGCTGGCCGCTCAACGCCGACGCGTGGGACGGACAGATGCAGTTCCTCGTGCAACAGGGATTTCGAGTGATAGCGCATGACCGCCGCGGCCACGGCCGCTCGGAACAGGCGTCCTCGAACAACGATATGAACGGTTACGCGGACGATCTGGCGGCCGTCATCGAAACCCTCGATCTGAAGAACATCACCATGGTCGGCCATTCGACCGGCGGCGGCGAAGTCGTGCGCTACATGGGCCGCCACGGCACGAAGCGCGTTGCCAAAGCCGTGCTGATCGGCGCGGTCCCGCCCATCATGGTCAAGTCCGCGGCGAATCCCGAGGGTCTGCCGCTCGAAGTATTCGACGGATTGCGCAAGGCCGTCTTCAACGATCGCTCGCAGTTCTACAAAGACCTGGCTGTCCAATTCTATGGTGCCAACCGCGAAGGCGCGAAGGTCTCGCAGGGCACGCTCGATCAGTTCTGGCTGTGGAGCATGCAGGTCGGCCTGAAGAACGCGTACGAGTGCATCAAGGCGTTCTCGGAGACGGACTTCACCGAGGACCTGAAGAAGATGGATGTCCAGACGTTGCTGATGCACGGCGAAGACGATCAGATCGTGCCGGTGCACGACTCGGCGAAGAAGGCCGAGAAGCTGCTCAAGACGGTCAAGGCGATCTATTACCCCGGTGCGCCTCATGGCCTCACGGCCACGCACCAGGATCAGGTGAACGCGGATCTGCTCGCGTTCCTGCGCGCATAACAGCGGAGCGAAGTCATGGACACGTTTACACCCCAACTGACATTTGCAACGACACGTGTGCCGCCCGAAGAAATGGCCAGGCAGGGAGTCTGCGTGCGGCAGTTCCGATCCGTCATGACAGAGCTGTGCACGGCTCTGCGCAGCGCACTCGACGACGAGCGCGTGACCGCCGAGGACAGCTTGCGCAGAGCCGCCGAAATCCTCGAGGGACTGGGCGGCACGGAGACGGCGCCGAAAGAGCCGGTGCGCGGCGGCTTGTCGCCGTGGCAGATCCGCAAGGTGACCAGCCACGTCGATGCGAATCTGGATCGCCCGATCAAGAACGAAGAGCTTGCGTCGCTCGTGCGGCTCAATGCTTCGCACTTCGGTCGGGCGTTCCGCAACAGCTTCGGCGAGCCGCCTCATGAGTACGTGATCCGGCGGCGAGTGGAGCGGGCTCAGGGCCTCATGTTGTCGACCGAAGCTTCGCTGAGCGACATCGCACTCGACTGCGGTCTTGCCGACCAATCTCACCTGACGAGATTGTTCCGGCGGATCGTGGGAGAGAGTCCGCGAGCGTGGCGTCGAGCCCGCTCGAATGCCCCTGGAGAGATCCAATGATGAATGTGAAAGATCTGGTCGTGGTAGTTACCGGCGGCGGTGCTGGGATCGGACTCGCCGCCGCTCGTGCGTTCGCCAGGGAACAGGCGAACGTGCTCATCACGGGGCGACGAGCTGCGAAGCTCGATGAAATTGTCAGATCGGAGCCTCGCATCGAATCGTTGACCGCGGACGTCGCGAATCCTCTGGATGCGCGACGGACGATCGAGCGTGCGATCGACTTGTGGGGGCGCGTCGATGTGCTGGTCAACAATGCCGGCGCTGGCGCGCCGTCGCCGCTCATCGAGACGACGCTCGAGCACGCGCGCGACATCTATGGCGTGAATGCGATCGGGCCGACGATGCTCGCGGCGGCGGCAGCGCCGCATCTCATCCGATCGCGCGGTTCGATCGTGAACATATCGAGCAGCCTGGCGCAGAAGGCCGTCGCGGGTTTCGGTGCTTACTGCGCGAGCAAAGCCGCGCTGGAACAGCTGACTCGCTGCTGGGCGCTGGAGCTGGCGCCTCACGGTGTGCGAGTCAATGCCATCGCATCGGGACCGGTCGAATCCGATTTTCTGCGCGATCGCATGGGCCTGTCGGAAGCCACCGTCGAAGCGGTGAAAGAGCAGGAGCGAAGTATCATTCCGGTCGGTCGACGCGGCGTGCCCGAGGACGTGGCGCGTTGGATCGTCGCACTCGCCAGCAAGGATGCGGACTGGGTGACCGGTCAGGTGTTCAACATCGACGGTGGCTTTACGTTGGTGTGATGATGGGATTCGCCGGCGACCGAGTGAGTCGCCGGCGACAGGACTTACTCGATCACGGTGAGAATCGGTGCGTTCTGCTTCTTCAACAGCACGACGATGAACTTCGCCGGCTCGGTCTGGCTCGCATTCCGCCCGACGGTGTGCACATCGTTCGGACCTTCATAGAAGGTTTGTCCCGGCTTCAGGGTGACTTCTTTGCCGCCTTTGACCTGCATGACAATGGTCCCTTCGAGCACGTAGACCAGGGCGTGCGCATCGTGTCGATGCACGGGATCGATCGAGCCCGGCGGATACTCGACGGTGATCATTTCTAATTCCTTACCTGCAAGCTCGGGCACCGGCTTGGTCAGCAGCTGTGTGACGATGGCGTGCTTCGCGTCTTCCGATGCGTACACATTGGGTGCGGCCACTGCGCAGGCAACGACGATGGCCGGGGCAAGTTTCTTCAGAACAGACATTGCAAAGTCCTCGGTTGGGGAAGGATCACTCGGAAATCCATGGATCGCGCCAGCTCAGCTCCGCGATCATTGCTTCGGCAGAGATCTCGGGCCGCTCGTAGTTCGAGCCGAGCAGTTGCAGCTGCACTTCGCAGCGGGTCAGCACGCACAGCTCGTTGGCCCACTGATGGCCTTTTGCGAACCAGACGGGCAGGGCATCGTCGCCGTCGGAAGTCGGCTCCAGCGTGATGTACACGGCGATGAGCGAGCCGCGCTCCTGCACCGCCCAGAGATGGCGAACCGAATCGTTCGCGGCGTACCACTTGGTGAGACAGTCGGTCACGGCGGCAACCTCCTGAGCGTCGATCGAGAATCGATTGATGGCGAGATCCATGATGCTTCCAGCAAGGCGCATTGATGCGCTGGTGAGTGTTCAACGAACCGCGCAGCGAAGCTTGATGAATCTGCTCTTCAGTTGAATGGAACCAGCCCGGGCAGGTCTATTCCAATATCGGCGCGGTTCTCCAAGCATTGTTGGCTGCACACGAGGAGGATCGTGGCTCTTACAGAAGTGGGAGAGCGCGATGAACTCGATCGATAAGACGTTGTATCCGACCGTGCCGACGCGTCTGCTCGCCGGCGTCATCGTGCCCGATACACCTATCGTGGCCCGCGCGATCGAGTTTGCGCGTGAGCATTGCGAGCCGTACCTGTTCAATCACTCGATGCGGTCGTGGCTGTTCTCCGCGGCGCTCGCGCAGCTGAAGAACGCTCTGCACGATCCCGAGGTTTTAGCGGTTTCGACGCTGCTCCACGATATCGGTTTGGTGCAGGAGTTCGCTGGGCCGCTGCGCTTTGAAGTGGGAGGGGCGAATGCGGCTCGTGAGTTTGCACGCACGCTCGGCATGGACGAGCGTCAGGGCCAGTTGATCTGGGATGGAGTTGCGTTGAACTCGACGCCGTCGATCGGGTTGCACAAGGAGCCCGAAGTTGCGTTGTGCACGGCTGGCATCGGGCTCGATTGGGGCGGGTTCGGCTACGAGATGTTGGCGCCCCCACTCATCGGTTCCATCATCGACGCGTATCCGAGGTTGGATATGAAGCAAGCGTTTACGCACGCGGTGTGCCGGATCGTGGAGACGAGGCCGGATACGACGTACGATAATTTCGCGCGGGACTTCGGGGAGCGGCTCGTGCCGGGATACAAGAGACCATCTGCCGTTGATTTGTTGATGGACGCGCCGTTTAAAGAGTAAGAGTCGGAGCGTCGTAGTGTGCGTTGCCGGGCCGCCGGCAGTGGCCCAACTCAGCGTCGGTGTCGGAGCGTCGGTGGTTCGCGTCGCTCCCGACGCCGCCGAGATGTTGGAGCGGAGTCAGGCGGGCGACCTGCGGTCGCCTGGCTATCGCGCGAAACTAGACGAGTCGTCTTCGCGACGACTCGCGACGGAGAGCTATGCGATCACACGGCGACAACGTCACTCAAGCGGTGACGGGCGAACGCGGTGACATCGCGACCTGCGGGAACGTCACCCGGCGGCCGCGCCGAGCGCGGCCGCAACTGCCGTTACGACAGCGCGCAACCTCAACCTCACAACCAACGGTTGCACGGTCGGAGACGAGTCACGCGCGAATGCGCCAGTGATGTTCCCGGCGACGCAGACCACCAAGGCCTCCGACAGCAACGCCGAACTAGACCGCACCCAGCGCCGCAGACCACCACGCCTCCGACAGCAACGCCGAACTAGACCGCACCGAAACGGCAGATTCCCTTGTTAGCGACGTCAGAGCCTGCCCGCCAGCCACAACGCGACGTTCCGAACGTAGTTGTGGACCGACACCATGGCAGGTGAATTCGGCAACTCATACACGGGCGTTTCGCTGACGAAGTCGGGGCTGCCGCGGTGGGGATCCCAGTTGTAGTCGGCGAAGTGGTGGAAGGTGGATTCCGCGATCGCCGGGCCTTCGGTCGCCGTTCGTTCGAACGCGACGGAGATGTTGAAACGCTGTCCACTCGCGAGACTCTGACCTGTCGCGATCACTCTCGCGTGCGGCGCCGACGCCGGCGCGACGACCGCACCTTCGTGTGGGTGAGCAGGCAGGAACGTTACTTCTCGCATAACAGGATGCGCCGGCTGTACAGCTTGCACGCGCTGAGCCGCGCCATTCGCGCCCGAATGGAAGTTCGGCCACTGAATCTGCGGCGTGCCTCTGTCGTCCGGCGGGGGAATCGTCGGGCCCGCGTTGTGCGTGTGGAAAACGTGGGCCGCACCGATCACGCCGAGATCGCAGATCGAACAGCCCAGGTCCATGTGATCCCGCGTGATCATGAGCCCGCCGCCGCGAGCGCGGAAGCGCAGGATGCCTGCGCGGTCCTCGTCGTTGAGGCCGTTGCCCACATCGACAGCGAATAGCCAAAGCTCATCGTAGTTGGAGCGATCGAGCGCGGACAGCACCGAATCCGACGCGCCGACCGGGTCTCGATCTCTCGCCGTCACCTGAAACATGGGCGCGCCGTCGGCCGTCGCCAGGGAAGCGAGATAGTCCCGCAGCATCGAGAATCGACCGATGTGCCAGTCATTCTCGGTGGGCTCGATGGTCGTTTGCAGCAGGATGTTGATGGGCTGGGTCATGAGAGGATCCTATTCCTGCGGAGCCTGCTTCCAGACGGCGCAGTAATCGTAGCAGGCGTGTAGTTGCTTGATGACGGTCAGAATCTGCTCCGCCTCGAGCACCACAGTCCCCGACGATTGTTCGATGACTGCGCGTCCCTCGGCGGTAGTGTAGACCCGGACGTCTTGCAGGCCTTCAGTATTGGCGCTCATGTCGCACCTCCCGTGATCGCTCGGCTGTGAGCCGTGATGATCTCCGATAAAGCCGCGGCCGGTCTTGGACGGGATTGACGGCTCGTCGGCGAATTGTGCTAATAGCGCGCATCTCGTCCAGGGAGCCGACATGCACTCGCACTCATCACGAATCCGCGCAGCGATTGCGATTCTCGTCTTCGCACTGACGGCAGCTTGCACTCCGCGAGACCAGCAAACCACGTCGGCCGTCGATCCGGAAGCAGAGAAACAGGCGATCCTGGCAGTCATCAACCGCATGGAGCTGGCCTGGAACCGCGGCGACTTCCGCGGTTACATGGAGGGCTTTGCCAATCCCGACGTGATCTTCGTCTCCCGTGGCGAGTTCCAGAAAGACTGGCAGGGCACGCTCGATCATTACATTCGCGATTATGGCGCGTCGGAGGAGACGCGCGGCAAGCTGCACTTCTTCGACATCAAAATCGAAATACTCGCACCCGATGCCGCCCAGCTCATCAGCCGCTATCAACTCGACCGCCCGAAGGGCGCGCAAGACGGCATCAACACCCGCCTGATGCGCAAGCGCGATGGTAAGTGGGTGATCGCGCTCAATCACGTCTCCTCGCGCGAGCTGCCCTAGCGACGCAACGGCCGGAAAAACTTTCGAATGTCCTCGGCGAGCAGCGCCGGCTGCTCCCACGCGGCGAAGTGACCCCCGCGCGGCAGGGTGGACCAATGCGCGACGTTGAATGCGCGTTCGGCCCAGCTGCGCGGTGGCATGGGCAGTTCGCGGGGAAGATGGACGATGCCACAGGGAGGTGTGATTCTTTGCCCGGCGGCGAGATGAAACGGATGCTCGCGCGATTCGCTGTAAAAGCGGATGGCGGAGTGGGTCGTGCCGGTGAGCCAGTAGAGCATGATGTCCGTGATCATCTCGTCCTTGCTGAGCGCCTCATCCGGCAGCAGTTGATTGTCGCTCCAACTGCGAAACTTCTCGACGAACCATGCCGCCAGCCCCGTGGGCGAGTCCGTGAGAGCGTAGCTCAGCGTGAGTGGCTTCGTTGCTTGTATCGCGATGTATGCGCCCTCGGTGTCCATCCATCTGGCAACTCTCGCCAGATAATCCTCCTCGGCCGGGCTCAGTGGCGGGTCGTTCGAGCCAAGCGCCGGGCGGAATCGTGTCGAGAGATAGTTGAGGTGCAGGCCCACGATCCGCTCCGGATGGCGAAGTGCGGTGGCGGCGCTGATCCACGAACCCCAATCGCCGCCTTGCACGCCGAAGCGCGGATAGTTCAAGCCGGTCATCAGCTTCGCCCACAAATCTGCCACCACAAAAACATTGGTGCCGCGGTTCGCAGGCCGGCTCGAAAAGCCATAGCCGGGGATGGAGGGCGCGATGACAGTGAACGCATCGGCGGGATCGCCGCCGTGCGCTGCCGGGTCTGTGAGCAGCGGGATGATTTTGAGCATCTCGACGACGCTGCCAGGCCAGCCGTGAGTCAGCACCAGCGGAATGGGCGAGGGGCCGTTGCCGGCTTGATGGATGAAATGAATGCGGTGCTCGTCGATCTGTGCGACGAATTGAGGAAACGAATTCAAGCGCGCCTGGTGCGCCTGCCAGTCATATTTATTCAGCCAGTAGTCGACGAAGCTCTGCATGTACGCCACGGGCGGGCCGTAGCGCCAGGGCTCGGCGGCGACTTCGTCGGGCCAGAGCGTGCGACGCAGTCGCTGTTGCAGATCGTCCAGCGCCTGGGGTGGCGCCTGAAAGCGGAAGTTCTCGATCGCGAGATCGGTCATGGGTCCTCCTGTCGTGCGCTCGAGTCTACAAGCGCGGCGAGGAGGCCCATCCAACTAATAAGGCCGCCGATCTATGAGGCGAAGTTATATCAGCCGGATCCGCTCAGTGTTTGCGGCCGGGCAGGAAGTGCACGATCGCAACGATCGCGCCGCCGACGATGAGTCCCACGATGGCTGAGGAGGCTGCGAATGTCAGCCACGCAGCAACCCCGCCGAGCACCGATGCGTGATGGGCCATCTCCGAGAGCGTGTGGATGAGATGGGGCACGGTCTCCAGGTGAAAGTGCTCGAGCCCGTGCACGATGATGCCGCCGCCGACCCACAGCATTGCGGCCGTGCCGACGACGCTCAGGGTTTGCATCACATGAGGCATCGACTTCACCAGGGCTCGGCCCGTGCCCCGCGAGACTGACGAACCGCGCCCGGCCAGGTGCACGCCGATGTCATCCATCTTGACGATCAAGCCGACCACGCCATAGACGGCAACGGTGAGCCCGAGGCTCACGAGCACGAGCGCGCCGGCCTGGATGGCGAAGGGACGATCTGCGACGGTGGCGAGGGCAATCGCCATGATTTCGCCCGATAGAATGAGATCGGTGCGAATCGCTCCTGCGACTTTCCGCGCTTCGACGTCGGCCGAGCTCTGCGCCAGTTCTTCCACGTCAGGCGTCTCGGCCTCGTGGCTCCCGGCCTTCATGAGCGCCTCGATGATTTTCTCGGTCGCCTCGAAACACAGGTAGGCCCCGCCGAGCATCAGAATCGGCGTCACCGCCCACGGCGCGAACGCGCTCAGCAGCAGTGCGCCGGGCAGCAGGAAGAAAAACTTGTTGCGTAACGAGCCGAGCGCGATTTTCCAGACGATCGGCAGCTCGCGCTCGGGCGTAAAGCCCATCGCGTAGCCGGGCGTCACCGCGGCGTCGTCGACGACGACTCCCACCGCCTTGGAGCCGGCTTTGCCGGCGGCCGCGGTCACATCGTCAAGGGACGCGGCCGCCAGCTTGGCGATCGCCGCAACGTCATCCAATAGTGCTGCAAGTCCTGAAGCCATCCCGCTAGGTTGGCGTGCGCGCCCCAACAAGGCAAGGAAATTGAGGTACGCGCGGACTGAAAATCCTGACAGGAAGGAGGCGAGAGCGGTCGAACTGTCTACATCTGGGTACAGGTGGACCCAGCTCGCGCAGGACTAGAAACTATACCTGGTCGATCTGGCGCGCAGCCTTTTAGCGGGACGACGAGAACATAAGCGCGACCATGCTGTTTGCGGGCAAAGGGACTACGCGCCGACAGGCCATCTGTGCCCTCGTTCAGGGGTTCTCCGATGTGATCGCATCAGGCGGACTTGTAACGTTTCGCCATCGCCCCGGCCCCTCTGGCCGGCCCGAGCCGGACACCCGGTCTCGCAGGACAGAGTCACAACGAGGACCTTACTTGATGACCGAACATTCGCCGAAGACTGCTTTCTCGAATCGTCCCACGGCCCGTGCTGTTCGCCTTGGCCTGATCGCAGCGGCTGCCGTTGCGTCGGGTGCCGCATCGTTCGCTGCCGGCGCCGCCGTATCTGTGCTGCCGAACGTGAAGACCAACGGTGCCACGACGCCCGCTGGCCGTGGCGGCGCCGTTCATCGCGTGACCAATCTCAACGCCACTGGCGCCGGCTCGCTGCGGGCTTGCGTCGACGCCAGCGGTCCGCGCGTGTGTGTGTTCGAAGTCTCCGGCACCATCAAGCTGACCGGCGATCTGGTGCTGCGTAATCCGAACATCACGATCGCGGGCCAGACCGCTCCTTCCCCCGGCATCATGCTACGAGGCGGCGGCTTGAATGTGCGGACCTCCGACGTACTGGTCCAGCACCTGCAGGTGCGTCCCGGCGACGATGCCGGCGGCGAGCCTCCGAGCAATCGCGATGGATTGAAGATCTCGGGTCCGGCCGAGGCCGCGATCAAGAACATCGTCATCGACCATTGCTCGTTCAGCTGGTCGATCGACGAGCTGGCCAGCGCGTGGGCGAGCTGGGACAACGTCAGCATCATCAACAGCATTTTCGCCGAGCCGCTGCATCAATCGATCCATCCCGAAGGCGCGCACGGCTATGGCGTGATCTTCGGACCGGTCAAGGGCAACATCACGTTCGCGAACAACCTCATCAGCGGGGCGAAGTCGCGTAATCCGCTCACCAACTCGACGCGCACCACGATCGTCAACAACGTGATCTACAACTGGTCGAACAACGGCATCGAGCTGCAGAGCCATGGCGATGTGACCAACAATTCGATCGTCGGCAACGTGCTCATCCGGGGTCCGCAGACCGGATCGAATGCGCCGATCCTGGTGCGCGCGGACTCGACGAAGCCCGCCGCCGGCAGCAAGGTGTTCGTCGCCGACAACGAGGCCGAGGGAGCGACTTCGGATCCGTGGGCGATCGTCGACACGGTGTTCGGCTCCATGAGCCTGTCGAGCTACAAGGCGGAGAACCCGGTCGTCTGGCCGGCTGGCTTTACGACCAAGCCGACCAGCGACGGCGTGGTGCTCAACTACGTGCTCAAGTTCGCGGGTGCGCGGCCGGCGGATCGCGATCCGATCGACACGCGAATCGTGCAGAGCGTGCGCAACCGCACAGGTTCGACGATCAATTGCGTCGCGCCGAACGGCACAGAGCGTTGTAACAAAAACGCCGGTGGCTGGCCGGCGATGGCTGAGAACACTCGCGCGCTCACCTTGCCGGCGGATCCGAACGCGGTGACCGCGAGCGGTTACACCAATCTCGAGCTGTGGCTGCAGGGCATGGCGGCCGACGTTGAAGGCCGCTCGCGCAACGCGCCAGCATCGCCGGTGCTCGCCAACAAGTAAGTTTTCACCTCCTGAGTTGTGAATTCGCCGTCTGCGCCCAGTGCGCAGGCGGCTTTTTTTTGCCCGGGGCCGGCCCTGTTAGTTGCAGCTGGTGAGCGAATCGATCCATTCGCTGATCAGCTGCACGCCGGCGGTGTCGACGTGAGCGCCGATAGGCGGCATCTGATTCGGATCGTTGCGCAGACTCATGCGCGCAACCGCCACCGATCGATTGGCTGCACCGGGCGCGATGATTCGGGCGTCCGCGATCTCGAGGTCACCCGCCGTAGGCGCTACATCGCATGCGTTGGTGCTCGCAAGCGGCGTCGAGTAACGCAGGTCCATGTTTGCCGTCGTCGGTCCGCCAGGGCGATGGCACTGCGCGCAATTGGTATGCAGATAAGAGCGCGCTCGTTCGGTGAGTGTGCCGGTCGTTCCGGTCGGTGCAGGGTACGCAATCTCCGCCGCTGGATCGGCGATCGGCGGCGAGAGGGTATTGATCGTATTCAATGTCACGAGCTGATTGGCAGTGCGCCCGGTCTGGGGATAGGCGATCGAAGACGCCAGTTGCTTGGTTTCCAGACCGAGGGAATGACCCGCCGCCTCGGTGTGACATTGCGTGCACTGCGACTCGCTCGGATATATCCAGGTGTTCGCGCCGATCGTCACTTGCTTGCCGCCGCGCACCAGCGTCGCGTCGGTTTGCTCCGCATTCCACTCGTAGCTGTAGCCCGCCCACACGCCGTCCGGGTGGCGCATGAAGAGGCGCGTTTCGACCAGTCGATTCTCCAGGCGGAAGTTCTTCACCAGCACGGTGCCATTGGGGAAGTCCCAATCGCCATCGTCTTTGACACTGATGTTCTGTCCGTCCGGGAGTCCGATCCAACGCTGCTTGTCCGCGCCGTCTGACCAGAATGCCGCGGTCGGCTCATAAGGGATGAGTCCGCTCGCCGGGGCGGTTGCATTGTTCGGATCGACGCAGCCCGTAGCGGAGAGTTGCGTGGCGACGCCGCCCGTTACTGTCCCGCTGCCAGTGATCCGATGCAGATCGCCGCGCATGCTCACGACATACAGCTCGCCATCGAGATCCTCGGCGAACGAAGAAACGAGCAGGCCCGAGTCGTAGCCTTCCTCCACGTTCAGTGTGGGAGGGGTGTCGACCGGAATGTGCCAGATGCGTCCGCTCACGAAATCGCCGAACAGATAATGACCGAACAGACTGGGAATGGCCGAGCTGCGATAGACATAACCGCCGGTGACCGCTTGCCCCAGTTCGTGCGTGTATTGAGCGATCGGTGGCAGCAGAGGACCGACCGGTGTACCGCAGCCACGACCTGTTTCCTGCGAGCCTTCGAAGCAGCGCCAGCCATAATTGCCACCGCGTACGACGTGATTCACTTCTTCGATCTCCGCTTCGCCGACATCGCCGAGCCAGATGTCGCCGGTCTGGCGATCGAAGCTCCAGCGCCAGGGATTGCGAAGGCCCCAGGCCCAGATCTCGGGACAGTTCTGCTCGCCCCTGCCGTTGGCGTGACAGGTCGCGGTGCTGGCAGCCAAGGGATTGTCGGAGGGAATACCATAGAGCGCGGAGCCTGTGGCGCTGTTCACATCGATGCGGATCACTTTGCCCAGCAGCGTGTGCAGATCCTGCGCGTCGTTCCTGCTCGCCGCATTGCCATCGCCGGCAACGAAATAGAGATAACCATCGCGGCCGAAAATGATGTTGCCGCCATGGTGGTGCACCGAGTTCTTGTAAATTGTGATGAGAACGCGCTCGGACGCGGGGTTCAGCGTGAGTCCGCCGTCCGGCGAGGTGAATTCGGAGAGATGAGTGTCTGGTCCGTTGCCGCCGTTGCGATCCAGGCTGGTGTACACCAGGTAGACGCGCGGCGTGGCGGGGAAGTCGGGATGGAACGCCATGCCGAGCAGGCCGCACTCGGCGCACGTTGATTCGACCCGCGCGCCGATGTCGAGAAACATCGATGTGGTCGCGACGGTCGGATTGTTATCGAACACTTTCACGGTGCCGAAGCGCTCGACCACGAACCAGCGGCTCCTGTCACGAGGGGCCTGGATCATCAGCAGAGGATTGCGGCTGCCACCGCCGGGATTGGTGAAACGCAGGTTGGGAAAAACCCGCTCGGTGGCGATCGTGCCGCTGCCGCTGGCGCGCTCCGGCGCGATACAAGTGGCGTTGCTCGGCCTTGCATCCAGTCCAGCGACGCCTGGGGTCACGGGCTGGGTCGGCGGCGGATCAGGTGTAGTTGGCGGCGGTTCTTGCGCGGACGGCGGCGGGCTGTTGTCATTGTCGCCGCCGCTGCCGCCGCAGCCGGCGATCAGCAAAGCTAAAGACATCAACACCCAGGGTGCGTGCCTGGCCGGAGGCATGGCGGTGTCCTCGTGCTTATTAGCCCCACCGGTGAATCAGTATTGTTACGCGCGACGTATCGACTTGTTCCGCGAGTGCGACGTCGATGTTTTTGGTTGCCCTCGCTTGCTATTGACGTCGTGTAATCGAGTCCGACAGCGAAAACAGTTGTACCGGAATCACTTGCAAGAACGGTCGATGCAAATCGCGATCGCCCGCTCTGGACCCAGTTTCTCCGGCTCCGGAGCTTGTCGAGCGATCGGGGTGTCATCGGTTGTAGAATCTCTACTGCGAGGGGCGGGCCCCGCGATTTAGGGAAGAATATGAATAGAAGAGACCTCGACGCTTTCGTGGCTCACTATCGTCTGTCGGCCGAGGCGACCGAGGTCGTTCTGGATCTGGCGGCGGCGAGGCCGGCGCCTGCCGAGCTTCGATTGTTTCTTGTCAGAGTGTTGCAACTCGCAGGCGTGCTGTCGCTCGCGGCGGGGCTGGTGTTCTTCATCGCCGCGAACTGGCAGGACATCGGCGTCACCGGCAGGTTCGCGCTGATCCAGGGGGCCATTGTCGGCAGTGTGGCGCTGGCATTGTGGAAGCCGACGCCGCACGCGCTGGGCCGTTACGCCCTGCTCATGGCCTTCATTGCAAGCGGTGCGTTGCTGGCGTTGTTCGGCCAAACGTATCAGACCGGGGCCGATGTCTATGAGCTGTTCCTCAGCTGGTCGCTCCTCGGATTGGCCTTCGTCGTGGCGGGGCAGTGGTCGGTCCTGAGCGCTGCATGGCTGGTTGTGTTCAATGTTTCGTTACTACTGTTCTTCGGTGGGCGCCCCGGCGGCGGGTGGTTGTGGGTGGTGTTCGCGCCTGTTCACGGCAGCGAATCTTTGGAGCTGCTCGCGCCGGCGCTGCTCAATCTGGCGCTGTGGTGGTTTGCGGAGTTCGGCTGGCGAATGGGCTGGAGTGCTGTCAGCGCGCGCTGGGTTTCCGGGTTGGCGCTTGTTTGTGCTTTCGGCTTCTTGACTGCGGCCGGGATCGACGCGGTGGAAACCATTTCGATCGACGGTTTCGATGTCATTGCTCTGTTCCTCGTGCTGGCGGTGGAAACGGCTCTGGTCGTGCACGCGATGCGCTTGCGGAACGACGTGTTTCCTTTGGCGCTGACCGCCGCCAGTGTGATCGCCATCGTCACCTACGCGTTGGCGGTGCACAGTGGTTTTGACGATCTCGGCATCACGTTCATGCTGGCGCTGTGGCTGACGGTGAGCTCCACCATCAGTGGACGCGTGCTGATGTCACTCCTCAGGGAGTGGCGTCAGCAAGGAGAGGCGGCATGAAGGGGGCGATATCTGTTGCTGAGCTGAGGAACGAACTCGTGCGGCGTGGGCTGATCGAACCGTCCGCCGACGATGTTCCTGGCACGCCGGACGGCCGGCCTTGGTTCATCGGCATCGTGCTCGGAGCCTCGGGCTGGTTGGCCGGTGTGTGCGTGCTCGTTTTCCTGGGCACGCTGTTCAAGCCGGATTCCGCCGCGGTGATTGCGGTGATAGGCCTGTCGCTGCTGGTGGCGGCGTTCGCATTATATGCTGCCGATCGCGGCAGCCAGTTCTTCGATCAGTTCGCACTGGCGCTGTCGATCGCCGGGCAGCTCGCGATGGTGTGGGCAGCCTATGACGCCACCGACTCGGATACCGCGACGGCGGCGCTGACGTGCGCGATGCAGGTCGTGCTGTTGCTCGCGATGCCGAATCCTTTCGCCAAGACGATCGCTGCTTTCTTCACGTGCTGCGCGTGGGCGCTGACGGTTCGCTTCGGGTGGTGGGGCTCGATCAGCTACGATGCCGTTCGGCAAGTGGCTTTGACCCCCGCGCTCATCGGCTGGTTCATTGTCTGGTTGCCCATCATCGGGACGACTCACGCGCTCATCGATAATGAGCGCCGCTGGATGTCCAGCCCCGCTCGACGGATCGCACGACCGGCACTGACGGGCCTGCTGATAAGCCTGTCGCTCGCGACCTGGATCTCCGAACCGTTGGGCAGCTTGATGTTCTGGAACGATCAACCTCAGACGAACTGGCTCGCGCTATGGCCGCTGCTCGGTGCAGCTGGCGCGCTGCTGGCTGCGGTTTATGCATTCCGGTTGCGCAGTCGTGCATTGATCGGTATCGCGAGCGTCGGTGCGTTGTTGCACGTTGGCCAGTTCTACTATTTGCTCGGGCTGAGCCTGCTGACCAAGTCTTGCATCATGGTCAGCGTCGGGGTGCTCGCGCTGCTGGCGGCGATGCGGTTGCAACGGCAGGAGGTCGCGACATGATGGGCTCGACGTTGACTCGTGCTATAACGGCGCTCGGCGCGATTCTAGTCCTGGTCGCGGTCAATCATTCGATCCGCGCCAAAGAACGGATCATCAGCACCGGCGAGCCCATTTACCTCGCGCTCGCGCCGGTGGACCCTCGCTCGCTCATGCAAGGCGACTACATGGCGTTGCGCTTCCAGCTCGCCGACCAACTGAGCGCGGAATACACCGCGAACATCTCAAATCTTCGGGCACCGATCGTCCTCGACGCGCGTCAGGTCGCGACGCTGGCTGGGCAGGGCATCCCCACTGATCTCTTTATCCGCTACCGCCTTCGCGACGGCGGCGCGTGGCTGGGCACCAACGCTTATTTCTTCGAGGAAGGAGCTGCCGCTCGCTTTACCAATGCGCGCTTCGGCGAGTTCCGCTTGGATCGTGACAGCGGCGAGGCGGTGCTGGTTGGGTTGCGGGATGCGGAACTGAAGGCGCTTTGAGCGCTCACTGTTCACCAGCTTGCGTGGGCGGTGCGACAAAGACCAATCGTCGCGCGAGTCGCTGTCAGGCTGAATCGGCGTATGCTTCCGTTGGCTCCTGGCGAGCGGAGGCACCCCATGACGATGTTCCACGACGGCAACCGTGAGTTGCAGCAGCACTTTGCATCGGAGGCGTTGGCCGACCGGCTGGTCGAACGACTGCGCCACTCAGAATTCACGGAGGAGGACACGGCGTTCATTCATTCGGTGGAGTTCTTCTTTCTGGCCACCGCCGCTGCCGACGGCCAACCGGATTGTTCCTTCAAAGGCGGACCGCCCGGTTTCGCGCACATCGTGCGGCCTGACCTGTTGGTCTGGCCGGACTACGACGGCAATGGGATGTTCAAGAGCCTTGGAAACATCAGCGTCAATCCTTTCGTAGGATTGTTATTCATTCGAATGGGCGAGGCGCCGAAGCGCTTGCGCATCAACGGACGCGCACAGGTCGTGCTCGACGATCCGCTGATGCAGGAGTTCGTCGGCGCGCAGGCACTAGTGCGCGTCACGCCGATCGACATCTTTCCAAATTGCCCGCGTTACATTCCCGATCTCGCGGCAGGCAAGCCGTCGCCGTATGTTCCTCGCGCCGGCGAGCCGCCCGTCGAGCCTGGCTGGAAATCGAATCCGGCGTGGAAAGAGTTGGTTCCGTCGCGGAGGGCGTGAGAGCAGCGCGAGCCCGTCCCGGTGGCGTTGCGCTGCGAGCTGTCACGGTCGAGCCCGTCTCCCGCCCTCGTTCTACCGAGCTGCGCTTAGGTGGATTCAAGGTTCTCGCGCGGTTGCGTGGGCAGCGGGCGCAGTCTTTGTACTTATAAATCTCGGATCGCGCTTGCACCATCTCGCGTTGCCGGAACCTTTCTTTTCGTAACTCATTGGCTATGCATCCGGCCATCATGAGATGGAGAAGAAACATGCGAAGCTGTCTCGGATTCCTGGTGCTCATGGGGGCCGCTGGCAGCGCCGCTGCCCAGAGTGAAAATCCAGGGGATATTCCAACCGGTCACGAAGCCCAGGTGCAGCTGAGCAATGACACGCTGCAGCTCAAATACATCTCCGGCGGCAAGAAAGTGGGCGTCGACAACAGTCGTTTCTCCGGTGCTTTCTTTCTGAGCGAGGAGCGAGACATCGTGCTCAGCGCGGGGCTGGTGTTTCCGGTGGACTTCGATTTCGGCCGGCTCAGCGTGCTGGTCGGGCCCCAGGCCTATGCGGCGCTGCTGAACGATGAGAACAACGACGTGATGGCGTTGAGCCTGGGCGCGGAGTTGCGCTTCGTTCTCGACAAGGATCTCGACCTCGCAGTCGCCGGCCACGCCTACTATGCGCCCGATATCATGACGTTCGGATCTGCGGACAGTCTCACCGACCTGAGCGCGCAGGTGGAGATTCCGCTCTCTGACCAGATGAAAGGATTCGCAGGCATGCGCTGGTTCGAGTTCGACCTGACGGAAGGCGGCGGAACGCAGACGCTGCAGGAGGAAATCTTCGTCGGGATTGGCTACCGCTTCTAGCTGGACACTTCGAGCAAGGTGCGAGGTTCGGTGGCCGGAGTCGCCGTCACCTGATTGCGCCCGAGTCGCTTGCTTTCATACAAACCGCGATCGGCTTCATCGAGCACGTCCAGTGTCGTTTGCGGCTCCATGCTGATGCGGTTCGATAAACTGCCAATCCCGATGCTGACCGTGATGCTCAGCCTGCCCGCTGCAGTGACAAAGGGCGTGCTCTCGATCGCTGCACGAAGTCGCTCGCCGGCGATGGCTGCGTCATCGCGACTGGTGTGAGGAAGAATCGCGGCGAATTCCTCGCCGCCAATCCGAGCGAGCACATCGTATTCGCGAGGTAAATTCTCTCTCAGCGTGGTCGCCAGACGTCGCAGGACTTCGTCGCCGACATGGTGGCCGTACTGATCGTTCACTTGTTTGAAGTGGTCGGCATCGATGAGCAGCACAGAGATGGGCTCCGCAAAGCGACGAGCGCGCTTGAACTCGGCATTGAGCCTTCGATCGAAGGTGCGACGGTTGGGCAGCCCTGTCAGCGGATCGGAGGCGGCCTGGCGGGCCTTGCTTTCCAGCGTGCGACGCAAGCGCTGCTCCAGCGTCACGATGCGCTCCGCCACTCGCAAACGCGCGCGGAGCTCGGCAGGGGGAGCGCCCTTGTGAAGATAGTCATCGCCGCCGGCATCGAGCGCCTCGACCACGCCATCCTCCTGGTCGTGGCCGGTCATCACGATGATATAAACATAGCCGGGCCACTTGCCGGCGCGCAGCTTGCGACACAGCGACAAGCCGCCCATGCCGGGCATCTGCACGTCGGTGATCACGATCGGGCAGAAGAATTTTCGCATGTCCTCGAGCGCGGTCTCGGCGCTCGGGCAGGAGCGGGTCTGAAAGCCTTGCTCCTGGGTGTAGATGTTTACTAAGTCCTGAATGGCCTCATCGTCGTCCACGATCAGAATCGTCGGGCGCGACGCCGGGTTGAGCAGCGGAATCGGATCGGTCGGCTTCATTCGTGCGGCTTCGTCTTCTTGCGCTCCAAGAACAACGATTATCGCCAGCAGCCGATGTCAATGCCATGAACGGCACTGTCTGTAGACGCTGACAGGAAGAAACTACAGGGCGTCAATCATGCAGAGCCGGATCGTCTGAGATCCCGAAGGAAGGCGCAATCCACGGCGGCTTGAGGGGATTGGCCTTCATCGTAGAAGGCGCGCCACGAATCCCAGTCAATGTCGCCGTCCTTCACATCTCTCAACACTTTGCCAAAGTCGAATCGGATGATGGCCACCACGCTGGCGCGCCATTGAAACCATGAATATTGCATCGAACTCACAGTCATCGCAGGGGACAGCCCCGGGATAACTGTAGCAGCCTCGGGTCATGAGGTCAGTCGTGTGCAGGTTACATGGGGGTTATGGCGAAAATTGCTCGATTGACCTGGCGAAGGTGCCCCGGCGTGACCCCGGTCACCGTCCGAAACGCGCCAAAGAAATTCGATGCCGCACTGAACCCAAGACGTGCGGCAATTTTCTTCAATGGCAACTCCGTGTCGGTCAGGTAAGACTGCGCCTTCGCGATCTGCGCCGTGCGCAAATACTGGCCGATGGAATGTTTGGTTTGCTCGCGGAACAGCCTGGCAAAGTAACGTTCGCTAAAGCCAAGAGTCTTGTCATCGGCGCCGGCAGCAAAGTGCCAGGCACGTTCAGGCAACCCTGCGGTTGAGAGCGTGAGAGATCGATCAAGTTGTCGATGACGCCTGCCGCATGCGAACGCTCGTAATAGCAAGAATCCACGCACTCCTTGGCGGGCGCATCAAACGTCGTTGGAATCGCTGTCCTCGGGCATTCCAGTGCCGCGACAGTGCGAAGTCAATGACGGCAAGCGACTCGCCGGTTCATCCATTTCATCACCTGCGAGACGTTGGGGCGCGGACCGCTGACGTTGCTGGAACGTGACGAGTGTGGCTAGATCCGCGATTACCTGCGCCAGGAAGTCCATGGCTCATTGAACCGGCGCGCCCGCTTCCGCTCAAGCAACATTGCAGCCCGGCTGCCATAATCTGTGCTTATGCCAACCTCGCAACGCCTGCCGTCCCTTCATACATTGCACGTTTTTGAAACAACGGCCCGGCGCCTGAGTTTCACGCGTGCGGCCGCGGAGCTGCATCTCACCCAAGCCGCAGTAAGCCGGCAAATCCGGCAGCTCGAAGCGGCGCTCCATCAGCCTTTGTTCATTCGTATGCACCGGCGTGTCGAGCTCACGCCCGTGGGGGAGCGGTTGGCTGCCGATCTATCGCATAGCTTCATGCAGATCGCACGGTCGGTCGCTCAGGCCCGGGGCGAGACGCGGGAGCGGTTGCGGCTCAGCGTCGAGCCTGCTTTCGCCGCTCGGTGGCTGTTACCGCGATTGCCCCGGTTCGTGGCGAGCGAGCCTCAGATCGATGTGGAAGTCGATTCCACCGAGATCATGCGGGAGCTGGGCAGCGAGACCGATATGGCGATTCGTTACATCGAAGGTCCACGACGCAGCCCGCAGCGAAGCGCCATCCTGGTGGAGGAAGTCGCGATGTTTCCAGTGCTCGCGCCATCGTTGCTCCGCCCGGGTCAGAGCCTGCGGACACCGGAGGATCTGCTGCAATATCCGCTGCTCCATGAGGATGAAGACCGCTCCTGGCAGGCGTGGTTTCGAGCGGCCGGGATGCCGGGCATCTCGATTCCGCGTCGCATGCGATTCAACGACGTGGCGCTGGTATTGCAGGCCGCGGCGAACGGACACGGTATCGCATTGGGTGACGATCTGCTGGCGGGCGACGATTTGAAGGCGGGCAGGCTGATCAAGCCGTTTCAGGTCACTGCTCCCTGCGGCACTTATTGGCTGCTCGGCGGGTCGTCTCGGTCTCGCGCGCGGCGGACGTTTCGCGATTGGTTAGCGGAGCAACTGGCGCACTAACCTTTGCAATCGACAGCTGTCGGCGCAGCCGGTAACGTGGCCGGTCGATGGGCAAACGAACCGGCAGCGCAGATCTTCCCCTACACGGCGGGCACGTTCCGCCCTGGCTGTCCGCGCGCATGGCCAAGCTGGGACGGATCATCGTCGAAGCGATCGTGCTCGAATACGGTCGGGACGAGTTGCTGCGCAGACTGGCTCACCCGTTCTGGTTTCAGTCCTTTGGCGCCGTCATGGGCATGGACTGGCATTCTTCCGGCATCACCACCAGCGTGCTCGGCGCGCTGAAGCGCGGGCTTTCACCTGTGCAGCAGGAGCTGGGCATTTACGTCTGCGGCGGCAAAGGTGCGAAGTCACGAAACACGCCCCAAGAGCTGACCGCTGTTGGCGATCGCACCGGGTTGGACGCGACGCCGCTCGCAAATGCCAGCCGCCTGGTGGCGAAGGTCGACAGCGCGGCCGTGCAGGATGGCTATGATCTCTATCTGCACGCCTTCATCGTGAGCACCGAAGCTCGCTGGTGCGTCGTCCAGCAAGGAATGAATGAGCAGCGACGCGAGGCCCGTCGCTATCACTGGCTCTCGGAGAATCTGCAGAGCTTCCTGGATTCGCCGCATTCGGCCATCGAGGGGCGCAACCAGGGCTCGATCATCAATCTCGCGGATGCCCGAGCCGAAAGGAATCGACGCGCCGGGCTCGAGCTCGTGCACGCCGGACCGGACCGGCCCGTCACGTTGTTGAAACGATGGCGCGATTCAGGCAACACCGCGCTGAGTCTGTTTCCCGAGTTGGAGCCCGCGTCTGAGCCGCATCTGCGCTTGCCTGCCCATCACGAGGTGCGAGCATCGGATGTCGTACTCAGACGTTTGCATGCAGCGCTCGCCGCGGCGGCGGATCGTGGGCCAAAGGATTTCGCCGATCTGCTGCTCACGCCAGGCGTGGGTGCTCGCACGGTTGCAGCACTCGCGTTCGTTGCTGAGGTCCTGCACGGCGCGCCATCGCGTTTCAGCGATCCGGCGCGCTTCTCGATGGCTCACGGCGGGAAGGACGGACATCCGTTTCCGGTGCCCTTGAAGGTTTACGATCAAACCATCCGGGTGCTCAAGGATGCGGTCGGTCGGGCGAAACTCGGCAACGACGAGAGACTCGCCGCGATTCGCCAGCTCGATGCTCAAGCACGCGCGCTCGAAGGTCGGGTCGCCGGACCCGGCTTCGATCAATTCATCTCTGCAGAACGCGCCAATGCCGCCGAGTACGGCGGCCGAACCGTGTTCGACGATCGACGCCCTAAATAGTCTTTGCGAGCGCGGCTGCTTGCTCGAGGGAGATGCCGGTCACCAACGGGTCGGCGTGCCGATGGGCCAATCGCCAGCCAGTTCCTTCCCGCCGATACACCAAAGTAACGCGCAATGCCCAGGGCTGTGGCGGCAGGCCGCCGACTTCGACGTGGGCTCGTTCGATGAGCGCGAGCACGACCATGTCCGACGAGCCATAGGCGGCAATCACTTCCTGCGTCAGCGCGCCGTTCTTGAAGAAGCGGCCCATGGCTTTCATTGTCTCATCGGTGATGTCGGCGCGACGGGTCGGTTTGCCGCCGAAAGGAGCCATCAAAGTGAAATCGTCGGTGAACGAGATCAGCGTCTGATACTTCTCGATGTCGCCACGCATCAGCGTGGCGTTGGATGCTTCGGAGAGTTTGATGAGCTCTTGGATCGTCTCGTTGGCGCCGGTTGCGGCAGCGTCGAACGAAGCCAGAGCCGCACCGGCGGCAGCCAGGACGGAACGACGTGAGGCAGGCATGAGTTCGGTCTCGGGTTCTACTGGAATCGCGACTGTATTGATGTCACGGCGGCCGCCGAACTGTCTTTGGTTATCCCGGGGCACTGACCCAAGCTGGCACGGATACATTCCGATACAGACCAGGGGGGCGGCGACATCAACCGTATACATGGGTGCGCTTGAATACGCCTCACCGGGTTATCGGACGAGGTCGAGACGAGCATGAAGACGGTATTCATCACGGGTGCGAGCAGCGGTTTGGGCAAGCTCACCGCCGCCCATTTCGCGAAGCAGGGCTGGAATGTGGCGGCGACGCTGCGCAATCCCGAGGCCGACACCGAATTGCGCAAGCTCAGCAATGTGCAGCTGATCAAGCTCGACGTGACCGACGTTGCACAAGTGAAACGCGCCGTGGGTGAAGCGATCGATGCTTTCGGCTCGGTCGACGTCGTCGTCAACAATGCCGGCGCCGGCTCGTATGGGCCGCTGGAGTTTGCGACGGAGGAGACCATCGACTGGCAGTTTCGCTTGAACGTCCGTGGCCCGATCAATGTCATGCGGGCGTTTCTCCCGCACTTCCGTGCGCGTCGCCGCGGCATGTTCATCAACATCAGCTCCTTCATGGGCGTGACGACGGTCGTGCCCACGGGCTCGCTGTACAACATGTCCAAGTTCGCGCTCGAAGGGCTCACCGAAGGGCTGTACTACGAGCTCGCGCCGCTGGGCATCGAGCTGCGCCTGATCGAGCCGGGCGGTTCACGCGGCAATAACTTCAAGCACAACATCGTGTTCAACGCCAATGCAGACATCACCGACTACGACGCGATAGTCAACAAAGTGCAGTCGCTGTTCGAGGCCACGCCCGAGGACTTGCTGGACGATCCGCAGACCATCGTCGATGCGATCTATGCGTCGGCGTCAGGAGAGAACAAGCAGTTTCGCCAGGTGCTGGGCCAGCAGGGGCAGGGCCTGCTCGCGCTTCGCAAGGAGTTGCCGATCGAACAATACTTGGAACAGATGGCCGCAATGTTCCGGTAGGCGCTACCAGACGCCCGGAACAAAACGCCAGCGAACTTTCCGGGCGTACTCCGCGTAGCCGTTGTCGAGGAGTCGCAAGTGGCGCTCCTCGGTGACGGCGCGCATCGCATAGATCGCCGTCCAGCCGAATATCGCGAACAGCGAGTAAGCGAATGCCTGCCAGTGGCCCGACGCGAGCGTGGTTCCAAGAAGAGGTAGCGCGCCAAGCCACCACGCGAAGTTTTTCGCCGCATAGCCGGGATGGCGGACGAACGCATAAGGACCCTGCGTCACGATGCCGCGGTTCGTGAGATTGCTGGCCTTGGAGCCGAGCGCGATAGAGGCCCAGGAGAAGATGCCGAGCGCGATCAGCACGCCGATGTTCAGCGTGAAATGCAGGAAGTCGCTCTGGAACTGAGGAAAGTCGCTGCTCTGCCATTCCAGCAAACGCAGCGTGAGATCGTTGAACGGCGGATAACAGGCCAGGCAGATGAACCAGCCGAAGAACGTCGGGTCTACGGAGCGGATGCGATTGCCGAGCGTGGGCAGCTCGATGATGTAGCCCAGCGTGAACAGCAGCGTGTCGACGAACAGGATCAGCTGAAAGGCGGCCCAGAACAGCGAGGTGTCGAACAGTTCTCGGCCGGACAGGCCACCTTGTGTCCCGTCGATCAACTGGAACAACGACCCTGTGAGGTTGGCGACGTGGACCAGGCACCAGTTGATCATCAGCGGCGCGAAAAATAGCTTCAGCAGCAGCGCCAGTCCGGCCTGTCGAGCGAGCGGCGAGAGCTGCGGATTCGAGCGATCACGCCGCAAGGCGAACCATAAACCCTGTGCAAAGGTGAACGCCTTTGAACGCATCCACGGGTAGGCGGCGTAGTACGGAATCAATATCGCTGCATAGATCGCGATCAGCGTGACGAACAGGCCGTGCACGGTGATGACCAGGTCGAGGCCGAACAGGCCGAGCTGCCACTGCCCTTGCAGCATCGAACGATGAAAGTTGCTGAGCCTCGAGATGATCCAGTACGACAGGCCGATGAAGGCTAGAGTCGACAGATAGTTCGAGACGAAGCGCGCGCTCCACAGCCTCGCGAGCATGCCGTAAAGAAGGGTGGACGGGGATCCACCCTTCGCAGGGACAACGCGAACTTCGGCGCTCATGTTTCGCGAGTCAGAGGTGCATTGTTATCGATCACGATTGACGGCCCGGCTCAAGGCGTATTGCCGTAGCCGATGGCGCCGTTGCAGTGCATCCACTCGCTGTTCGAGCCGCCACCACAGCTGCCGTTGGCGTACAGCCCGGTGTTATAACTTTGGGCTTCGGATTGACGCGTCTGGCCGTTCACCTGGATGTAGTCGACCTGCACGTCGCGGTTGCCACTGTCGTTGGTGTAAGCAACAGTGATGCCGCCGCTCAGCGTGGTCGTCGCCGTGAAGTTTTGCATGCTGGTCGAGAGCGACCAGGTCGCAACAGTGCTGTTGTTGACGCGCAGGGAGATGGATTCTCCGCCAACGGTGCCGCGTGCGCGCACGAGAATGGTCTTGCTGCCGCCACCACCGCTGCTACTGCTACTACTGCTGCTGCTGCTGCTCGAGGAGGATGAGCTGCTGCTACCGCTACCACCAATGGTGATATCTGAGCTGCCGCTGCTCTGATAGCCCTCGGTCGCCAGGACCATGTAGTTGAACGTACCGAGATTCAGCCCATAGCTGCGCCACGCGTCGAAATGATTGCCGGTGGTGATGGTGCCGCCGACCCGTTTCTGCTGTCGCACGCTCCAGTACTGATAAAACGTGCGAGTGCCTTCGATGGACGGCTGATTGACCCGCTGCGTGCGATAAACATCGTACGTGCCGCCATCGCTGGTGACGGTGCCGAGGAAGCCCTCGCCACCGGGCGGGCGCCATGTGCCCCAGCTATCGACGATGTAATATTCCACCAGTGGATTGGTCGTCCATCCATACAGGGCAAGATACGAGTTGCCCGACGGATTGAAGCTGCCCGAATAGGTCACAGTACGGCGTCCGCCGGTTTGCCAGCCCTTGCCGCCGACCCAGTTGCCGACATTGCTCCATTGCGACGTGTAGCGTCCGCCGGACTGCAAGGTGAAGGAGACCGAGCCGCCGCCGTCGGTCCAGAACGAGTAGTAATAGCCGTCGTGAGTGCCGGTTTGACTCGAGGTCAAAGTCTGGGCGTTCGCCGCCGAAGTGCAGAGCGCGGCAGCGCAGGCGAGTGCAGAACAAAGCGTGCCGGCAACGGTAAATCTTCTAGAGATTCCATTCATGATGATTCCCCCTTTCGTTGTGGCGTCAATGTAAAACAGGCGTTCGATGTGCTGTTTGTTATAAACCTCCTTAGATTTTGTTACCGCTAACTTTCGGCGGTACTTATCCGCCAGGTGCGCGAGCGTGTCAAGCGCCGCTGCGAATGTATCGAGAGATATAGGCGGATCGCAGGTTTATTGCCGGAGTGCTGCCCAATCCAGGTTGAAGCGGGCGAGATATTTCTTCAGCCGATCGCTGTCGTTCACTGCCCGGCGACGTGTTCGCGACGCTGCAAACAATCTCCTGCCGGCTTCGGCCAGAGTCGTACACGAACGGCACGTCGCGATGACCGCGTCCAGTTGCAGCCGATCGAACAGATCGATGTCGGCGAGCTGGTCCGCCGGCAGCAGCGATTCGAGATTGCTGTGCGCCTGTTCCGGCTGCCAGGCCTGTCGCAGCCGGTCGATTTCATCCTGCACCACTTCGACCGTGATCTTTCCGTCTTCGGCGAGCGTGGCCATACGCATGATGGAGGCGGACAGCTCTCGGAAATTGCCGTTCCATACCGCTGCCGGTGATGTTGCGAATCGCTGGTACTCGCGCCGGGCTTCGGCGTTGAAGCGCACATTGGCGTCGTTGTCCTGCGCGAACCGCTCGAGCTCGTAGTCGATGTTCGGCTCGATATCTTCACGGCGCTCGCGCAGTGCCGGCATCTCGAAAACCCACAGATTGATTCGAGCGAGCAGATCGTCGCGGAACCGTCCGGCCGCGACGGCGGCGCGAAGGTCGCGGTTCGTGCCGGCGATCAGCTGAAAGTCGCTTTGGACTTCCTTGTCCGAGCCCATCGGCGCAAAGCGCTTTTCTTCGGTGGCCTTGAGCAGCATGGTCTGCTCGTCGATGCCCAGCTCGCCGATTTCGTCGAGGAACACGACGCCGCCGTGAGCCTTGCGCAGCAGGCCGGCGCGATCGGTTTGGGCGCCAGTGAAGGCGCCTTTCACATGACCGAACAGCGTGGAGAGCGCCGCGTCGCCGCGCAGAGTCGCGCAGTTCACTTCGACGAATTCGCCCTGGATCTGATGGCGGGACTTCTTCAGTTCGTAGATGCGCCGAGCCAGCGTCGACTTGCCGGCGCCGGTGGGGCCGTTGAGCATCAAAGGCGCTTTGGAGCGCGCAGCTACGCGCTCGATGCGCGCGATCATCTGGTTGAACTCGGCATTGCGCGTCTTGATGCCGGACTTCAGGAACTCGGTGCTCTCCTGTTTCTCACGCGCGAAGCGGGCGCCGATCTGGTTGTAACGCGACAGGTCGAGATCGATGAGCGAGTACGAGCCGACTTCCCGCAAGCTCTGCTTGCGAGGCGGTGACGTTTGCAACAGCACCGCCGGAAAATAGCGTGCCTCGGTCAAAAGAAACATGCAGATCTGCGCGACGTGCGTGCCCGTGGTGATGTGGATGAGATAGCGCTCGCGCTCCGGATCGAAGGAATACTGGCGCGCGAATTCGTGCAAGCAGCCGTACATCTCCTGGAAGTCCCACGGATCCTTGGGGTCGCAGAGGTGCAGGTTCACCTTCGTTTCGGGTGAAGCGGCGGCGATGTCCTCCTGCAGTTGCTGAGCCAGGCGAAGGTGAGGGCGCGCGTGAAGCATCTCGAAGCGATCGATGACCAGATCTTCCTGCTGGCAGATCGAAACACTGGGACGCCACTTCTCCCAACGGCCCGGCCCGCCGCCACTGTCCAGCATCGAACCCAGGAAGCCGATGACCACGGTTTTCATTAACTATCCAAAAGGAGAAAGCACTAGCTTAAAAGATAACACTTCATGGCAGCAATGAGCTTGCGTCTAGTGGGTTGCGGGGCGACTGTTTTGCTAAATTGCGCGCATAGTCAGTGAGTTATGAACGTGCAGGGCGTCGGGCTCCGCCGCCTGGCACAGCGGTTGCTATCTCCTTCCGCGAGCAACGATTCAATCAGAACGGGCGGCGCCATGGGGGCGCCGCGGCTCACACGGAACAAACGGAACGGGAGTCGCCCATCATGGCCAACACTCAACTCTTTCAGTCGACACGCGGCGCCTTTGTGCCGGCGGCGATGGACGCGAATAGCGAAGGCGCGCCGGCATATCGGTTCTCGCCGAAGCATCTGTTGGCTCAGTACGCCGTGACCGGCTGTCTCAACAACACGTTCTACGCTAGCGGTGCGGATCAGCTCGAGCAGGTGCTGGAGCTGAGCAAGCAGCTGGATGCGGAGTTCATCGCGAAGACTGCGGTCTATGCGCGTGAGAGCGCGTCGATGAAGGACATGCCGGCGTTGTTGCTGGCGGTGTTGTCGACGAAGAGCCCGGAGTATTTGCGTCGTGTATTCGATCGTGTGGTCGACAACGGACGCATGCTTCGTAACTTCGTGCAGATCATCCGCAGCGGCGCTGTCGGTCGGAAGTCGTTGGGCTCGGCGCCGAAGGCGCTGGTGCAGAACTGGTTGAGCTCTGCGAACGAGCGACGCCTGATCGAGGCAGCTGTGGGCAGCGATCCGTCGCTGGCCGACATCGTGCGAATGGTGCATCCGAAGCCGAACGATCCGGTTCGTGAGGCGTTCTATGGCTGGTTGCTGGGTAAGCCGTACGCGTTGGAAGCCTTGCCGCGCAAGCTGCAGGAGTACGTCGTGTATAAGTTCGACCGGTCGCAGGAGTTTCCGGATGTGCCGTTCCAGATGCTGACCGCGCTGGGATTGAAGCGAGATGAGTGGGCGATGGTCGCCCGTCGCGGCAACTGGCACATGGTGCGCATGAACTTGAAGACGTTCGCCCGTCACGGGGTGTTCGAGATCGAGGGCATGTCACGGGTGGTCGCGGACAAGCTGCGCGATCCGGTCGCGATCGAGAAGGCGCGAGTGTTGCCGTATCAGTTGCTGGCTGCGTATCGGGCGGCGGCTGCGGGCATTCCGATGGAAGTGCGCGAGGCGTTGCAGGATGCGATGGAAATCGCGCTGGTGAACATCGGTAAGTTCGACGGCCGTGTGGTGGTGTGCCCGGACGTTTCCGGCTCCATGGCCTCGGCGATCACCGGCGTGCGTAACGGAGCGACGAGCGCCGTGCGGTGTATCGACGTTGCTGGCCTGGTGGCAGCCGCTGTGGCTCGCACCAACCGGGACGCGTTGGTGCTGCCGTTCGAGAACTGCGTTCGTGACATCGCGCTGAACATGCGGGACTCGGTGATGACCAATGCCGAGAAGCTGGCAGCGATCGGTGGCGGTGGAACGAACTGCAGCGCGCCGTTGAAGTCGTTGAATGCGCGGAAGGTGCAGGCGGACCTGGTGATCTATGTTTCGGACAACGAGTCGTGGGTGGATGCCCGCAAGACCGGTTCGACCGAGATGATGCGTCAGTGGGGCGCCTTCAAGGCCCGCAACCCGGCGGCGAAGCTGGTGTGCATCGACATCCAGCCGAATGGAACGACTCAGGCGATGGAGCGCGCCGATGTGTTGAACGTCGGCGGCTTCTCGGATGAGGTGTTCAATGTGGTGAACGCGTTTGCCAACGGCACGCTGTCGCCGGGTCATTGGGTGAACAAGATCGAAGCAATGATGATTTGAGGTTTGGTGCGCGCGGGAATGCGTCTGTGACTACATCCGGTAAATGTCAGGTCACCGACAACCTGGTCCCGGGCGCATCGATCCAAACGGGTTTGTGCGAATGCCGGCAGGACTACATGGGTAAGCCGCAAGGCGACGGGGTTCAAGTCCCCGACAGGCTGCAAGGCCTGAAAGAGTCCTGCCAAACGTTGTCGCACATCGGTGCTGTCGCCGACGAATGCTGATGGAACTACATCGCTAAGGACGCCGGGGTCGCGGGTTCGAATCCCGTCCGCTCCAACACTGTGGGGCGGTAGCTCAGAGGTAGAGCACGGGTTTCATCGACTGCTTGGTCGTCGGCGCCGGGATCGACTGGATTATTGGAGTGAAGGACATGAGCGAAAAGAATCACGACACGATGAACGTCGAGGGCGGCGCCCACGTCAAGATGTGGACGCAGGGCGTGCCGGTCGAGGACGGGGCCAAGGAACAGCTGCGCAAGACGGCGAAGATGCCGTTTATCTTTCATCACATCGCAGTGATGCCGGACGTGCACGTTGGCAAGGGCTCGACGATCGGCAGTGTCATCCCGACGCTGCAGGCGGTGATACCTGCGGCGGTCGGCGTCGACATCGGCTGCGGCATGATCGCGGCCAAGACGACGCTGCAGGCGTCCGATCTTCCGGACAACTTGAGTGGCGTGCGTTCGGCGATCGAGCGGGCTGTACCGCATGGCAAGTCCCCCGGACGGCACGACCGGGGCGCGTGGGATCGGCCTCCCGACAACGCGGATGCGGCGTGGGGCAAGTTACACGAGGGCTTCAAGCGGATCACGGACAAGTACCCGCACCTGCAGAAGACCAACAATCGTATGCATCTCGGTACGCTTGGCACCGGCAATCACTTCGTCGAGGTGTGTCTCGACGAAGAGCAGTCGGTTTGGTTCATGCTCCATAGCGGGTCGCGTGGCGTCGGCAATGCCATCGGCACGCACTTCATCGAGCTGGCCCGGCGGGACATGCAGCAATGGATGATCAATCTGCCGGACCGCGACCTGGCGTATTTCCCGGAGGGCACGCAGCACTTCGACGACTACGTCGAGGCGGTGGAGTGGGCGCAGAACTTCGCGCGATTGAATCGTGAGGTGATGATGCAGAATGTGATCGCAGCCGTGCGCAAGGCGATTCCGAAGTCGTTCGAGAGTCACATCGAGGCGGTGAACTGTCATCACAACTATGTGAACCGGGAGCACCACTTCGGTCGCGATGTGCTCGTGACCCGTAAGGGAGCCGTGAGCGCTCGAAAGGGCGAGCTCGGCATCATTCCGGGAAGCATGGGTGCGCGTTCGTACATCGTGCGCGGCCTCGGCAATGAGGACAGCTTCCATAGCTGCAGCCACGGTGCGGGACGGACGATGTCTCGCACCGAGGCTCGGAAGCGCTTCACGGTGGAAGAACATCGTGCGGCAACGGCGGGAGTGGAGTGTCGAAAGGACAAAGAAGTGATCGACGAGACTCCCGCTGCTTATAAGGACATCGACGCGGTGATGAACGCACAGCGAGACCTGGTCGAGGTGGTCCATACGTTGAAGCAGGTCGTGTGCGTCAAGGGATGAAAATGATCGAGATCGATGGATCCAAGGGCGAAGGCGGCGGGCAGATTCTGCGCTCGTCGCTTTCGCTCGCCATTTGCACGCAGCAGCCGTTCCTGATTACGAATATTCGCGCCAATCGCGATAAGCCGGGGCTGTTGCGTCAGCATCTCACTGCGGTCAAGGCCGCGGGGGAGATCTGCAATGGAGAACTGACCGGCGCCGAGATCGGCAGTCGGGAGCTGACCTTCAAGCCGGGCCGGTTGAAGGGCGGCAATTATTCGTTTGCGATCGGCACGGCGGGCAGCTCGACGCTGGTGTTGCAGACCGTGCTGCCGCCGTTGTTGACCGCGGAGGAGCCCAGCGTCGTTCGGATCACTGGCGGAACGCATAATCGCGGTTCGCCGCCGTTCGATTTCCTGCAGCGAGCGTTTTTGCCGTCGCTCGCTCGGATGGGTGCGAAGGTGGAACTCGAGCTGCGAAGCTACGGCTTCTACCCGCGAGGCGGCGGCGAGATCGTCGCCAAGATCGCTCCGTCTGAGTTGTCGGCGCTAACGCTGACCGAGCGAGGCGATCGAGTGCGGGCTTACGCCGAAGCGTACGTCGCGGCGTTGCCGATCAATATCGCGCAGCGTGAGTTGGAGGTCATCGGCCATCGCTTGAACTGGTCGCAGGATCAGTTGTTGCTGCGCGGCCTGTCGAATGACATGGGACCGGGCAACGCCGTGACGATCACCGTCGAGCACGAGCATGTCACTGAAGTGTTCACGGGCTTCGGCGAGCGAGGCGTTCGAGCAGAGGCGGTTGCGGCTGGCGCAGTCGACGAAGCTCGCAACTACATTGCAGCGACCGCCGCGGTCGGCGAGCACCTGGCGGATCAGTTGCTGTTGCCGATGACGCTCGGGCAGGGCGGATCGTTTACGACGACGGTCGTCACGGAACATCTGCGATCGAATGCATCGATCATCGAGACGTTCACGTCGAAGCGCGTGTCGATCAGCGAGTTCGACGGCGGCTTCTCGGTGCGGGTCCGGTAGTCAGCCCAGCTCGATTACACCGTCGAACACGACGTTGAGCTGCACGCCTTCGATCTCCAGCGTCATCCGGGCGGGCAGCGATTCGGCGCCTGAAATCCTGCCCTCCTGGATCGCCTGGGCCACTGCATGCTCGATCTCGCGTTGCGAGCCGACGCCGACCATCTTTAGAAACTTGCGAATGCTGAGATTGAAGGTTTCGTCGTTCATGGGGGCTCCAGGGGCGTAACGGACGGCTCGAGCAGGTAAACGCGCCGCCCCGCGCCTTGGTTGCCGGTCAGCTCGCCAAGGGCTCGCCCGTCTGCTCGCGAACCAGGTAATTGGCGTACCAATCCGGCCAGTTTTTATCCCGTTCGCCCGTGCGTTTCTCGTGCTCCGTGTGAGCGGCCTCTGCGCGGCGCAGCGCTTTAGCGAGTTCGCCTGCGGACGTGAAGGTCGTGGCTGCGTCGACTCGTCCGGGAAGGCGCGTGGTGACTTCTTGCAGCAGCCACGTGTTGCCGTCCGGATCGCTGAACGTTGCAAACGAGCCGTAGCTGCCTCGCTCGGGATGGATGCCGGGGCGCACGGGTTGCCCCGGGCCCTGTCGATGCGCCACCTCACTGACCTTCACGCCCAGTTCAAGCAATCGGGCGCGCGCTGCCTCGACATCAGAAACGACGAGAAACAATCCGGATGCCGAACCGGGCGCCGCGTCGGTGAGGCCCTTGCCGAAGTGCACCGAACACGAGGAACCTGGCGGAGTGACTTGCACGCCTCGAAAATCATCGCCCACGACGAAGTCGCCGTCGAGCCGCCAGCCGAGCTTGGTGTAGAAGCGCAGGGCGCGCTCGACATCGGCAACCGGAATGACGACGACTTCCAGCTTCATGATTTCGGGTGCGGTACTCATGTTGACTCCTGGGAGTGGACGGACCGATTCCGGAAACGTAGCGAATCTGGCGCGGGCTGCGATTAGACCAAGGGGCATCGACCTGGGTGTCGCAACCTTTGGCGGACATTGCGCGTCGTAGATGCCATTCGCAGCAAGCCTGGAAGGTTGTTCCCATGCATTGGATGGTCCCTACGTCGATGATTCTGCTGGCGCTCGGCGGTTCTCGAGCAATCGCTGCGTCACCTTCGAGTCCCATTCCTTGCGAAGTCGGCAGCTACACCATGGCGGACGGCACCCAGCTGGACATTGCCCCCAGCTCTGAGGGCAGGTTGCGATGGAGTCTTCTCGACGGTCGCACCGGCGCGCTGACATCGCAGGGCAAGGGACGATGGACCAGCAAGCTGGGCTGGACCGATCGTCCCGACGGACATCACGTCACGTTTTCAGATTGCAAGCGAGGCGAGATTCGATTCGACGAGCTCAGGGGCAAGCGCCAGGCTTTGATCCAAATCGACACTCGCTTTCAAGGCAGCGGTGTCGATCTGGCCGGGCGATTGACGTTGCCGCCGGGCCAGGCGCGAGTGCCCATCGTTGTATTGATCCACGGCGCCGAGCACTCATCGGCGCTCGAGGATTATTCGTTGCAACGGCAGTTCGCGAGCGTCGGCATCGGCGTGTTCGCCTATGACAAGCGTGGCACGGGCGCGTCCGCAGGACGCTACTCCCAGAATTATTTGTTACTCGCGACCGATGCGGTTCACGCCGTGCGTGAGGCTCGGCGTCTCGCCGGCGATCGTGCCGGACGAGTGGGATATCAGGGGGGCAGCCAGGGTGGCTGGGTGGCGCCGCTGGCAGCGCGCATCGAGCCGGTGGACTTCGTCATCGTGAGCTTTGGGCTGGCGGTGTCGCCGCTGGATGAAGATCGCGAGGCGATCGAATTCGACATGCAGCGTGCCGGCTTCGGGCCCGAGATCGAGGTCAAGGCCATGGAGATTGCCGACGCCACGGCGCGAATCGTCGACAGCAATTTCACCGAAGGCTACGAGCAGCTCGCTGCGGTCAAGCGCAAGTATGGCAACGAGCCTTGGTTCAAGTCGGTCCGCGGTAACATCACCTGGTATCTGTTGGCCGGGTCGGAAGAATCGATACGCAAGGAAGGTCCGGCCCTACTCGAAGGTGTGCCGGCCCGGTACGACCCGATGCCGGTGTTGGCGAATCTCGACGTGCCGCAGCTATGGATAATGGGAGGCCAGGATCGCGACGCGCCGCCGAGGCAGACGCTGCGTCGGCTGGAAGCGCTGAGAAAAGCGGGTCGGCCGATTACCGCGGCTGTTTTTCCCGACGCGGACCACGGGATGTACGAGTTCGAGACGCAGGCGGATGGCGAGCGCGTGTCGACGCGCCAGCCGGAGGGCTATTTTCAGATGATGAAGGACTTCATCGAGGGCAGGCCGCAGGCTCCGGGCTATGGAAGTGCGGAGCTGCGTGGCGGCAGCACATGGATTACAGAGCGCCGAAACCCCGAACCGCGAGCCACGACGCGCCCACCCACACCGCGCCCTTGACGAACAGCGCCAGAAACGTGGCTCGCGCTACGCCTTTCACCCACGCCGGCGGGTTGTGGAAAGTGGAGGCGACAGAAGCTGCAATTGGCGTGTGCATCGCGTGAGTTCCTCGGTGCAATTGGAAACTGCGAATGAGGATACGAGCGGTGTGCGTGCAGCAAACATCCCCGGATGGACCAACCACCCCTACGGCCGGGCCTGCGATTTCCTCTACGACATCGCCTTAACCGGATCGACTACGGTCAGGACTGATTTCTCCAGTCGGTCAGGCCCTCGCGATCGTTGACCTCGATGAATGCAGGCCGGGAGCGCATGCGGTGGATGTAGGGCGCGAGATTTTTCCAGGTGGTCGCCGGTCGCGGCATGTTTCGCGACCAGCGCATGACCATGGTCGCCAGGAAATCGGCCGCGGTCAGTTCGCTGCCCATCATGTGAGTGCGACCGTCGGCCAGGTGCGCATCGAGCCGGTCCCATGCACCTTCGATTCGACGTCGTGCGAGCGCCTTGACTGCGTCAGCGTCGGCAGGATCGCCGTCCGCCTGGGCATAAAACCAATCGCGCTTGGCGGGTAGCACTGTGTTCGCGAGGAAGATCATCATTTCGAGCCAATCGGCGCGACCGGGCGCTCCCGGCAACGGTGCGAACTTCTTCTCTGGATGACGCTCGGCGAGCAACATCAGCAGGCTCGTGGATTCTCCGTGCGCCTTGCCGTCGACCATCAAAGTCGGAATGCGGCCGGTGGGATTCACGCGCAGATACTCCGGCGATTTCTGCGCGCCGGCATCGATGCTGACCAGCTTCGCCTCGAACGGCACGCCGAGCTCGATCAGCATCCAATGCACCGCCAGGCTGGCGGATCCCGGCGAATAATAAAGCGTGTAACTCATGGCCAACTCATCCGAGAAGGGTCGGCGCAGAAGTTTAGCGCAGCGGGATGCCCGAACTACGGACCAAAAGCGCCATCGTTGCGGCCCAGGACGGCCATCGGTGCCGGGGAACCGCTGTCCGAATTGAGTGTTACAAGTCACACCGAACCAAACGAGGATCGCACAATGGCGCAAGCACGGGACAGCTCCATCCTGGCCAGCTCACTTTGGATGATCCTGATCAGCCTCGTGCTGTTCTTCTTGCCGGCCATCAACGGCCTGATCGGCGGCTGGGTGGGTGGCTACAAGGCCGGCTCTGCGGGGCGAGGGGTGAGTGCGGCGGTGTTGCCCTCCATCATCGTCGGCGCGATCTTGTGGATCATGTTGGCCTCGTACGGCCGTCCGCTGCTCGGTTTCTTCGGCGGCCTGGCCGTTGGCTTGTGGGCGCTGATCTCGAGTGTGGGTTTGTTGATCGGCGCCGCCATCGGCGGCGTGATGGCGCCGGACCGCTCGGGCCTGCGGCTTCAATAGAGATTCTTTTTATAGTCGTGGTCGAGCCCTTTGCGCATCATGCCTGGGATCGACACGCTGGCGCGGGCCAGGGCTGCCTCTGCGCCGCCAACCCGGCTCAGCTTGATGTGAGCTTTGAATATCTCCGCAGGTTCCAGCCCGGTGGCGGTCTGCACGGCCGGCCAGAGTCGTGCGCGCGACAGCGCTTCGCTTCTGCGCACGATGCACTCCGCGTGCTGAATCCGGGTCACGAGCTTCGGTGTCTTCTCGTTGACGGCGAACGATGCGCGCACTGCCTCATCGGTGGACACGCTGGCGACGCCGGTCACGTGCATGACATCCAGGGATCCTGGAATCACCGCCATGGCCGCGATCCGTGGCTGGGTCAAAATGTTCCGAAAGCTGTCGACGCGGCGGTTGCCGGGGCGGTCCGGGTACCACATCGCGTCTTGATGCGCCTTCAACAACACACCCGCCGGATCGCCTTTGGGGCTCACATCCGCGCGTCCATCGTTGTCCATGGTGGCCAGCGCCATGAAGCGGCTTTGCTCCACGAAGGCGGCAGCATCAGAGATCACATTCACCTCGACCGGCGTTGCGCTCCAGAATCCCGATCGCATGAAGGCCTTGGCGCAATGTAAATAGCATTCTTCCACCGCAACACCGATGTGACCATCGGCGACGCCGCGAACACGACCGTTGATACGCAATGTTTCATCGATGCCGGGCACGAGGAACAGCGAACCGAAGCCCTGGCCTTCACGCGCCAGGCTCGGATCGTCGAGCAGCGTCAGGGGCAATTGAATGGACTGAGGATCGGTCACGCGCAGGAAGCCCGTTTCGCCGCCGCCCGCGGTCGCCCGGATGCCACTGGGATCGCCGAAGGCCGCAAACATGAACGGCGAGGCGGCGAGCCACCGCATGGCGTTGTCATCGAGGTAATCGATGACTTTCAAGTCGCGCGGGGCAGGCAGTCTGCCAACGTGGCCTTGTAACGTGTCGAGATCGGTGACCAGGTCGTTCACGGCGTTCCGTCGTCCTTCCGCAGCGGCAGTCGAGTGCGCAGTCTGCCCGAATCGGCGACACATGCGGTAACCTCTGCGTATGACTCAAAGTTGGTGGGTTTATTTGCTCATCTGCCGCGATGGCCGCACCTATGCCGGTATCGCGACCGACGTTGCGGCCCGTTTCGAAGCTCACAGCCGTGGCAAGGGCGCGAAATTCACGCGCTCGAATCCGCCCGTTCGCGTCCTCGGCGCGCAAGCCTTCGCCACCAAGTCGGAGGCGATGAAAGCGGAAGCGGCGTTGAAGAAGCTGGATCGTCCCGCAAGGCTGGCCTGGGCCAAACTGCTGGAAGTCAGCGCCACCACATGACCGACTCGTTACGCCTCAACTCGGTCCCGCGCCGCCGGTTCGGCGCAGTGGCGGTGTCACTGTGCATGAGTCTGATCGCGAGCTGCACGAGCCCACCGGTGCGCGAGCCGGCCATCGATCCGGATGTGGCGCGAGCGGAGATTGCCAAACGCATTGCTCCTACGGTCAAGAATCGCGAAGGCTGGGCAATCGACATCTTCGCTGCGTTCGAGGCGCTCTCGATCCGCCCGACGGCGGAGAACATCTGCGCCGTGGTCGCAGTGACCGAGCAGGAGTCCACGTTCCAGGCCACTCCCGCGGTGGCTGGGCTACCCGCCATTGCTCGCCGTGAGATCGATGCGAGGGCGGCTCGTTACAAGATTCCGAATTTTCTGGTGGATGCGGCACTGAGCGTGGAGTCGCCGAATGGCAAGAGCTATCGCGAGCGACTGGCGAAGGTCAAGACCGAGCAGGAGCTGAGCGAGATCTTCGGCGACTTCATCGGCATGGTGCCGCTGGGCGAACGTTTGTTCGGCAGCTTGAATCCGGTCCGCACCGGCGGCCCGATGCAAGTGAGCATCGCGTACGCCGAACAGCACGCCAATCAGAAGCGCTATCCCTATCCGATGCCGGGCAGCGTTCGCGAGGAGGTGTTCACGCGACGTGGCGGCATGTACTTCGGGATCGCGCATCTGCTCGACTATCCGGTGAGCTATCCGGGCATGGTGTATCGCTTCGCCGACTTCAACGCCGGCCACTACGCCAGTCGAAATGCGGCGTTTCAGAGCGCCATCGGCAAATTGTCCAAGACAAAGCTCGCCTTGGATGGTGATCTGTTGATCGAGGGTTCGAGCGCGCCGAGCAAAACGGAGCTGGCGATTCGCGGCCTGGCCGCCGAGCTGGATCTGGATGACCGTGCGATTCGCCGGGATCTGGAGCTGGGCCGCGAGCAGGCGTTCGAAGACAGTAAACTTTTCAAGCGAGTGTTCGCGTTGGCTGACAAGAAACTGAAAGGTCCCGTGCCACGCGCGCTGATGCCGAACATCCGTCTGGAAAGCCCCAAGATCACGCGCAAGCTCACCACCGAGTGGTTCGCGAGGCGCGTCGACGATCGCTACCAGAAATGTCTGGGCCGGGGCCGCACCAGCTGAGCATGTGCTATCGTCGCGCATGCCGTTCGATCCCTCCACCATGTATCCCGACGACGAAGATCTGACTCCCGTGGCAGTGCCGCACACCGAGCTGTCGGCCGACGCGCTTCGGGGTGTCATCGAATCATTCGTATTGCGCGAGGGTACGGAGTACGGCGAGCGCGAGTTCACGCTCGAAGAAAAGCTGACGCACGTGGTGCATCAGCTGGAGCGCGGCGAGGCGCAAATCATGTTCGATCCCCAGTCGAACTCGGTCGACATCGTGGTCACCCGAAAGCTCAAGTAGATTCCATGGCCAGCCAACGCGACTTCAATCTGTTTGTCATCGGCGCCGGGTCCGGCGGTGTGCGCGCGGCGCGAATGTCAGCGGCTCATGGAGCCAAAGTCGCAGTCGCCGAGGAATACAGAGTCGGCGGCACTTGCGTGATTCGCGGCTGCGTGCCGAAGAAACTGCTGGTGTACGGCGCGCACTTCGCCGAAGACCTGGAAGATGCGCGCCGCTTTGGCTGGCATGTGCAGGATGCGAAGTTCGATTGGCCGACGTTGCGCGATAACGTGCTGGCCGAAGTCACGCGACTCAGCGGCCTGTACACGCAGACGCTCGATAATCACAAAGTGACGATTCTGCCGGAGCGGGCCGTTGTCACGGGCCCGAACGGCGTGCGAGTCGGCGAGCGCGAATACACGGCCGATGTGATTCTCATCGCGACCGGCGCGCGCCCGCACGTGCCGACGCAGCCAGGCTGCGAGCACGGCATCACTTCCAACGAGGCGTTCCATCTCGAACAGCTGCCGAAGCGGCTGTTGATTGCAGGCGGCGGCTATATCGCCAATGAATTCGCCGGCGTGTTCAACGAATTCGGCGTCAAAGTCACGGTGGTCAATCGATCCGATGCGATTCTGCGCGGCTACGACGCGCAGATCCGCGATCGGCTGCTGCAGATCTCGATGATCAAGGGCATCCAGTTCCTGTTCAATTCGCCCATCGAGAAGATCGTCAAGGAGTCGAGCGGCGCGCTCACCGTTCACATGCCCGGCGGACCGCAGGAGTTCGATGCGGTGATGTTTGCTACCGGTCGAGTGCCGAATACGCGCGGGCTCGGGCTGGAGAGCGCAGGCGTCGAAGTCGACGAGAACGGCGCCGTCCGCGTGGACGATGAAAGTCGCTCGACGTGTCCCTCTATCTACGCGGTCGGCGATGTGACCGATCGGGTACAGCTCACGCCGGTCGCGATCCGGGAAGGACAAGCGTTCGCGGACACGGTGTTCGGCAAGAAGCCGACCAAGGTGGATTACAGCTGCATTCCTTCGGCCGTGTTCAGCCATCCGCCGCTCGCGGGGGTCGGGATGACGGAAGGGGAGGCGCGCAATCGACTCGGCGCCGTCAAGGTCTACACCGCGGACTTCCGTCCGATGAAGAACGTGCTCGCAGGCCGCAACGAGCGCGCGTTATATAAAATCGTCGTCGATGCAGCGACCGATAGAATCGTCGGCGCTCATATGATCGGTCCGGATGCTCCGGAGATTCTGCAGGTGCTGGCGATTGCCGTGAAAGCCGGCATCCGCAAGTCACAGCTCGATGAAGTGGTCGCGGTCCATCCGACGATGGCCGAAGAGCTGGTGCTGCTGAAATAGCCTCACGTTTCCGGCGTCGGTTCCGGCGCCGGCGGACTGGGGCGTTTCTTCAGTGCATATTCGCGCCACAGGATGATGAGCCCGCCGGCGACGACCAGCGGCGCGCCGATCCATACCGAAGCCGTCGGGATTTCCGCGAAGAACACGTAGCCCAGGATCACCGACATGATCATGTTGGTGTAATCGAGCGGGGCGATAGTCGATGCCGGCGCGTATCGATAGGAATACGTCATCACCAGCTGGCCGGCGACGCCGAACACTCCGGCCCCGACGATCAGCAGCCACTGTGTCGTCGTCGGCACGACCCATCCCGCGAACGCCGTCAGCGCCGCACAGACCATGAACGTCAGCGAGAAGTAAAAAGTGATCGTGAGCGCGTGCTCGCCGCCGCTCATCATGCGCAGGAAGATCATTGCAACGGCCGAGAACATCGCCGCACCGAGCGCAACCAGAACGCCGAGCGATGCGCCGTCCGCAAACGTGAGATGCGGGCCGAGCATGATCAGCACGCCGATGAATCCCAGCGCCAGCGCGGTCCAGCGAAACCGATGGATCTGCTCGCCGAGGAACACCATCGCGAGCAATGTGATGAACATGGGCGAGGTGAACGAGATCGCTGTCACATCGGCCAGCGGAATCATGGTGACGGCGGTGAACAGGCAGAACATGCTCACCGTGCCCGACAACGAGCGCAGCGCGTGCGACTTCAGATTACTGGTCTTCAGCAGGTGCAGCCGATTCGTCTGCCGGGCAATCAGCGCCAGCAGCACTATCGACAGTAAACCGCGAACGAAAATCGTCTGCCCGACCGGAACCGCCTGCCCGAGCAGCTTTACGCACAACGTCATCCCGGCGAACAGGACGACGGACACGAGTTTCAGCGCGATGCCCAGGATCGGCCGGTGTAGAGAAGCTGCGGCGTGCAAGGAGGCGGAGTTTGTTGAGGATGAGCCGCCGGCCAAACGCGGCACGCCCAAGGCCCGTCAGCTTACCCTAAGTCATGCGGCGTGTCCGCATCCCGGCGCTGCGCGTCGAGTCAGCAGCGCCGCTTCCGCCTCCGATACGCTTGACATGCAACTAATTCCTTGCCTATTCTTCAGGCAAGTCATTACTTGCATATTGGTTTCATGACAGAACGCCCGGATACGGATGTGTTGTTCAAGGCTCTGGCGGATCCCAGCCGGCGCAAGCTCATGGACGTCCTGCATGCAAATGATGGGCGCACCTTGAACGAATTGTGCGAGCACCTCGATATGAGCCGGCAGGGTGTGACTCAGCATCTCAACGTGCTCGAGGCGGCTAACCTCGTGGCGATCGTGTGGCGCGGCCGGGAAAAGCTGCACTTCCTGAATCCGGTGCCGCTGCAGGAAATCTACGAGCGCTGGATCGCCAAATTCGAGAGATCGCGAGTCAAGGCGCTGCACGGTCTGAAGCAGCGTCTGGAAGCAGGCGAAACCATCGACACACCGAAGCGACGCAAATCATGAACCGAAACAATCGCGCCGTTTGCGCAATGAAGATCTAACACAAGACTGGAGACTGCAATGGCCAGATCGACCTTCGTTTACGTCACATATATCCGCACCACGCAGCAGCAGCTGTGGTCGGCACTGACCGAAGATGCGGAGTTCATGAAGCAGTACTGGTTCGGTATTCACTGCGAGAGCCAGTGGACATCCGGCTCAGCGTGGAGAATGGTGTCGGGCGAAGGGCAGGTCCTCGACGACGGTGAGATCGTGGAGTCCGTTCCGCCCCGCTTGCTGACGATCCGCTGGCAGCATCAGAAGAGGCCGGAGCTCAAGGCTGAAGGCGCTTCGCTGTGCACGATCGAGCTCGAGCCGATCAGCACATCGATCAAGCTCACGATCACTCACACCATGGAGCGGGAATCCTCGCAACTCATCGAAGCGGTCTCCGGCGGTTGGCCGAAGATCATTTCCAACCTGAAGTCCCTGCTGGAAGCAGGTTCGGTGGCATTGGCGGAAGCCTATCCCGCGACCGTAGGCGCTGGGTCGTAACCATCAATCGAGATTGGCATGCATCGTCTCCTCGGCCTCACTCTAGCCTCGCTTGCCCCGTTCTGCGCGCATGGCCAGCAACAGTGGGATGCGAGCGCTCCTTCTGCGGAGCCGGTGCCGGGCTTTACGAGTATCGATATCGGCGGGCGCTCGTTGCGCTACAACTGTCAGGGCAGCGGGGCGCCGACGGTGATCATCGAGCCAGGCGGCGGTGTTTCGCTCGAGACGGTCACGTCGTGGAATCTCAGCCGAGGTTGGCCGGTCATCATTCGCGACATTGCGAAGACGACGCGTGTCTGCGCTTACGATCGGGCGGGCTTGGGGCGCAGTGACAAAGCGACTTTGCCGCGCACGAGTCTCGACGCGGCGAAGGATCTGCATGAGTTGCTCGAGAAGGCTGATATCGAGCCGCCGTATGTTATCGCGGGCCAGTCGTACGGCGGCATGAACGCGCGGATGTTCACGCATCTCTATCCGAATACGGTCGCCGGCGTGGTGCTGGTCGATTCATCCCATCCCGATATGTATCCGGAGGTCGCCAAGGTGCTGCAGGCGCCATCGCCCGACGACAAGAACTACGCTTTGCTCAAGGGATGGCGAGAAGGGCCGGATCTTTCAGGTTCGCGCGAATGGGTGGATCTGAAAAAGAATGCCGAGCTGGTGCGTGCGACTGGCAAATTCGGCGATCGACCATTGATCGTGCTCAGCGCGAGCCCGACATGGAACGATCCGTACGCGCCCGACGATGTCGAGCCGTTGATCAAAGCAGTGGGCCAGAGATTGAATGCCGACCTGGCCGCACTATCGACGAACAGCAAGCATATCGTCGCGACCACAGCGGGACACAACATCCAGGCCGACGAGCCGCAGCTGGTGACCGCTGCGATCCTCGACGTGGTCGCTCAGGTGCGCGCGAAGGCGAAGTGAAATTCTACCCGTCCTGCTCTTCGTCGATTTGCAGCTCGCCGCGCTCGTAGGCGTCGATGATGCGCCGGGCGGCGCTGGCGTCGGCTTCGTCGACCATGATGGCAAGGTGGCCCAGGGCGGGCAGCTCGCCCAGGCCACCTTGCAGCATCGCGCCCTGCAGGAATGTCTCGATGCCTCGCTCTCGAAGCAGACCTTCGACGAGATGGGCTTCGATGTAATCGCTGCAGCGGAAGATTCGGATCACGCTATTTCACTTCGGCGATCTGATAGAACATATCGACATAACCCATCACTGCGTCGACGATGCCGGCGACTTTGGGATTGGTCGACTCGACGACGTAGTACTCATCCGGAGCGTGCGCGCCCGAGCCATGGCCGAGGCCGAAGTGGCCTGCAGGCAGTGACACCGGCGGCGCGGTGAATACAGCGCCCGGCCATGAGCCAGCGAGTCGCGGATTGAGCGTCGCCTTCACGCCGGCGCGCTTATAAGTCGCGAGCTCGGCGCGAATGATGCGGCTGTCCTCGGCGGTTTCGGTGGGATCGTAGCCGCCGGTGACTTTCAATTCGACGTCCTCGAAGCCCTTCTTGTCCAGATACGCGCGCAGCTTCTCGACCGCTTCTTTGCGTGTTTGATTGGGCACCAGTCGCAGATCGAGCTTGGCGACGGCGCGTCCGGGCAGAATGGTTTTGCCGCCGGGGCCGGTGTATCCGGAGACCAGGCCTTCGATGTTGACGGTCGGTTGCGAGGCGAGCCGTTCGAGCGCCTGGGCATACGGCAGGTCGTCGATCCATCGCGTCACGCCGAGCAATTTCTTCTGAGTCGCCTCATCGCCGTTGCGGGCGATCTCCGCGATCAGTTCTTTCTCACGCCGCGTGAGCGGGCGGACGTTTTCGAACCAGCCATCGATCGCCGCCGTATTGCCGTCCGGGGTCACGAGCGTGTTCAGCGCCTGCACCAGGCGCCAGGCCGGCGAGTCGACCATGGCTTTCATGCTGGAATGGATGTCGCCCTTCGGGCCGCGGCCCCATTGCTCGCCGCTGGCAATCAGCTCCAGCTCGACGACACCCTTGGAGCCCAGATTGACCGCGACGTTGCCATTCATGTCCTGCCAGCTGGCCGGAATGAAGATGCCTTCGGCCTTCTTGAGCGCGGCGAGCACTTTGGGACTCTGCACGACCTGATGGAAATTCGGCGAGCCGATCTCTTCCTCGCCCTCGGCGACCAGCACCAGATTGACCGGCAGTTTCACCTTGGCCGCTCGGAACGCATGCAGCGCGGCGAGCACGGTCGCTTCGGGGCCTTTCTGGTTCACGGCGCCGCGACCGACGATGGCGCGACCGAAGCCGGGCTTATCGACGATGCGACCTTCCAGCGGCGGGGATGACCATTCGGCAGGATCGAACTGCTTCACGTCGTACATGAAGTACAGCGCGAGCGTGCGTTTGGCGCCGTTGTCCATGGTCGCGAACACACCGGGATGACCGTCGGTCGGCATGATGGTGGCCGAATCGAAACCCGCCTCGCGGGCAAGATTGGCCATGTACTCGGCGCCTTCCTTCATGTTGAGGTTTTCGGCGGCGATGGACGGGTGCGCGATCCAGTCCTGAATGCGCTTGATCGAACCTTCCCGTCCGGCTTCGGCGGCCTTGCGGATCGCGGGATAGCGGTTGGGGGACGATGCCCACGCGGGCGATCCCAGAGCCATGGCGCCGGCGCCGGCCAGCGCGGCAGCGAGGAAATCGCGACGATCGAATCCGTTGGGAACGCGGGTGAACTCAGTCATTGATCCTTCCTCGCCGGTAGCCGGAACTGGCTGAGATTCTGCCCTGAATACTGCTGACGGCCAACAGGCGAGGTGTTGGCCGTTGGCAGTCGGCGGATCAGGGTTGGGCGGTCACGACGTTGTCGAGGTCCAGCGCTGTCTTGTACATCGCTACGCCGGCGGTGGCGGCGACGGGCGTGATCGATGCGTCGGTCGCTTCCGCCCGCAACGCGCCGTTTACATAGACGCGCAGGCTGGTGCCGACCACTTCCAGCCGGACACGATAGGAAACATTCGCTTGCACCGTGAAGGGCACGCTGATCAGGGTCTGGGCCACGCCGTTGACCAGCTTCCGGATCTGCAGCGAGCCGCTGGTGCGCAACGTGACATAGTGATAATTCGCGTCGTCGCGATAGCGTGCCATCAGTCCAAACCAGCGATCCGCGCCCGAGAACTGCGTCGGGCGCAAGTCGGCTTCGATCATCTGATCGCCGAACGTTGCGCCGATCGTCAACAGGCGAGCGCCGCCCGTGAGATCGCTTTGACGACGCACCCACGTCGTGCCGGTATCGACACGATTCCACTCGCCCGCGACGACGTTCCAGTCGAAGTTGATCGACTGGAAGTCGTCGACAAACGCCGTGAACCCGGGATTCTCGTTGACCACGACGTTGTCGTAATCCGCCTGGGTACGAAACATCATGATTCCGGGCTGACCGCCGCCGGCGATGCCCGAGTCGCGCACGCGAATGACAGGGCGATTATTCACCAGCACACGAATGTGATCTCCCACCGCTTCCAGCCGGATGCGATGCGTGGCGCCAATGGTGACGGGCAGGGGCGCGGTGCCCAACGTCGTGAACGTTCCGCCCAGCATACGTTTCAGATGGATGCCGCCGCCGGAACGGGCGGTGACATAGTAGTAGTTGTTGGCGTCGCTGTAGCGGGTCACCAGACCGAACCATCGATCCGCTCCATTGAACGCGCGCGGCGTGATGTCGGCTTGAATGGATTGATCGTTGTTGGGCGTCGTTTGCCACAGCGCCGCCGCGTTGCCAGTGGTGTTCGTTTGCCTGTAGAAGCGCGAAGTCCCGCTGGTGGCGACCGCAAAGGTGCTGCCTGGCGTAGTGACCCAGCCGACTGCATCACCGTCCTGGAAAGTGTCTTCGACGAGAGCGTTACGGTTGAGGTTCGACGGCACCTCGTACAGATAAGCTGCGGGTGTCGGGCCGCGATAGGACGCGAGCAGCGCACGGCCGGCATCGGAGCCCATCGACGTGATGCGAGCCTCGTCGCTTGCTGCCAGTTCGGCGCGAACGGGCCAAGCATCGCCGGAAGTCGTGCGTCGATGCAGCTGCGCATAACGGAACGCACCGGCAAAACCGAGAATGGTCACCTCGTCGTCATCGAGTGCGGAGGCGCCCGGCACCGTGGTTTCGAAGCGCCATTGCCCGTTGGCGTCCGCCCGGAACACATAGCCGTCGATCAAGGCGGTGTTGGCGGAGATTGTCACTTGCCGGGACCAGCCGTTCGCAAAGCCGGGGCCGCCGGGTTGCGTGAGCGCCGTGACAGTGGGCTGCGCCCAATTACCGCCCGGGCCCGGCTTGTAGATATAGGCGGTGGACAGCGTCGGCGGGTCGAAGTCGAAACCCCAGCTGCCGTGGATGGCGTAGTTCGGCGAGATATCTACACGCGGCGAATAGTACTCGTCGTCGCCCAGCGGCAGACCGTTTTCATAGCTTGCGATCCGCACCCAGCCGGTGGCCTGGCGCTGGTAGAGGACCATGCCGTGCGGTTCTTCTTCTCCGATCGCGATGATGCCGTTGTCGATGGCGACGGAAAAACCGCTGCCACTGCCCAATGTGCTTCCCAAGACTGCAGTCTGCTGCCAGCTGCCGGAGATTTTTTCGTACACGTGCGCTTCACCGCGGAACACGGCGGCCACAACAATGACGTTGCCGCCGACAGCTACGTCTATGCCATACAGATCGCCATCGTCGCCCGTGGTGAGTTTGGCTGTTTGTATCCAAGCGCCGGACGACTGGCGCTCGAAAACATAGGCCGCGCCGAGTAAATCTTCTCCTGCGCCGTGCGTGGCTTGCTGGTTGTTCGCCGTGACCACCGCCACGTTGCCGTCGATCGCGACCGAGCGGCCGAATCCGCCATCGGGCGCGCCGTCGGATGGAATCAGTTTGGCTGTTTCCAGCAGCACCACGGGTGCTGCCGGTGACGAAGTAAAGAAGCAGGCCAGAGCGCCGCCGACCAGCAGGCGCAGGAACGCCGCGGAACACATCACTGTGCGCATGATCGCCCCCTGGAGAAATGTAATTGTCCGTTCGTTAGGCACGAACGAACGCCGCGCTGCCAAGTTCCAGGAGGGGCGGGCGGCCGCTGCAATATTTTTAGCGCGGCGCGATTCAGTCCTTCAATTCAGCGGGAACCTTGCCGCCGTGCGCGGCCAGTTGGTTCATGACTTGCTTGTGCAGCCAGATATTCATGGCGGCGGAATCGTTGGTATCGCCCTTGTAGCCCAGCTCGCGAGCCAGTTCCTTACGATTTTCCAGGCTCGAATCGAGACCGACCAGTTTCATCAGATCGACGATGGAGGTGCGCCAGTTCAACTGCTGCTTCTGATTGGCGGCCATCTGTTGCAACACCGCTTCCACGTCGACCGCGGTTGCGGCAGGCGGAGGTGTCGATGGAGTGCTCGCTGGAGTAGCCGCCGGCTTCGGCGCCGCTGTCGCAGTCGGCTTGGGGGCCGTCGAAGGCGAAGGCGCCGGCGCTGCCTTGGCGCTCGCTCCGAAGATCGCGTCTTTGATGCGTGAAAAGATGCTCATGACGATGCTCCCGCGCTGATGACATACAACGAAGCGGCCAGTGCAGGACCAGGTTCCACGCGTGCTCGATATGTCGCAACGCGCGTCGACGCCGGGGTTGTAGGAAAAAATCGCGTTCAGGGCGACGGGGTGAGCGCAGCGTCGATGGCTTGAATCAAGGCCTGTCCGGTGAAAGGTTTGGTGAGATAGGACGAACCGCCGCGCGCTGCGTCGCGTGTGTGCGCATCGTCATGTGCGGTGATGAAGATGACGGGCCGATGGATGCCGGCCTCGTCCAGCCGGTCGAGCAGCTCGACGCCGCTGATGCCGGGCAGATGGATATCGAAAACAAAACAATCGGCGCCCGACGCGGCGGCGCTCTCGAGCAGGCGTTCGGCGGATTCGAAGCTGCTGGAGTGGAAGCCTGCAATGTTCAACAGTCTCGCGACGGCACGGTTCAAGCCCATGTCGTCTTCGACAATGATGACGTTGGCGCGGCACACTTGCATGCGAAGCGTCCCATAGCTCCGCGCTCGCGGAGCTACTGGTTGACGGCTTGCATATCACTTGCGGCGCTCAGCACATCCAGCATTTTCGCGGTCTTCACCAGTCCGGCGACCGACGAGACTCGCATCTTGCGCATGACACTGGAGCGGTGCGACTTGATCGAGCGTTCGCAGATGCCGAGCTTCAGCGCCATCTGTTTGTTCAACTTGCCGTGGACCACGCCTATATAGATGTCGCGCTCGCATGGCGTCAGCTCGGAGTATCGGGATTGCAGCTGCTCGAGCTCGTGGCGCTCGGCGCGTCTTCTGGCGTCGCGCGAGATGGCGTCACGCAAGGACTGCAAGAGACGCTTGGTATCGAGCGGTTTCGACAACGAGTCCATGGCGCCGGCTTTCATCGCCTGCACCGTGGCTGGAATGTCGTTGAACGCCGTGACGAAGATCACCGGCGGAGCGCTTTTCTGATGGGCCAGCGAGGCGAGCAGCTCGAGCCCGCTCGGGCCGGGCATCAACATGTCGAGCACGATGCAGCTCGGACAGTCGGCATGGTCTGCCAGCAGATAGTCGCCGACGCTGCGACACGGCACAGGAAACATCCCTGCGGTGCTGAGCAGGCGCGCCAGGCTGCCGCGGAAACTGTCATCGTCGTCGACGATATAAATTCGGTGGTCGCAGGTGAGTGGATCGTAAAGCTCCATATCAGCCTCCAGGACTCGTCAGCTCAGGGATGCCAATTCGCGGAGTGCGTTGGCGTTGACGTTGGGGTAGGGGCAGGCGAAACGCGAAAATCGAACCGCCGCCCGGGCTGCGCTCGGCCCAGATCGTGCCGCCGTGGGCCTGGACGATCGAGCGCGCGATCGACAGCCCGAGGCCCATGCCACCCTCCTTGGTGGTGAAGAACGATTCGAACAATCGGCCGGCGTCGGCGGCATCGATGCCGTGGCCATTGTCTCGTACGGCAATTTCGACCGCCGAGCCGGCCCGCAGTCGCGTGCGCACATACAGCCAGCGTGTCGGCGGCGGGGTCTCGTTCATCGAATCCATGCCATTGACCAGCAGGTTCAACACCACCTGTTGTAAGTGAATCGGATCGACCGCGACCGGCGGCAGGTCCGGCTCCAGCTCGATTCGCAGCTGGACGTGTCGGCGGCCCGCGTCGGCGCGAATCAGTGTCACGGCGCTGCTGACCAGCGCGTTGATATCCATGGGCTCCAGCTTCAGCTCGCGCTTGCGCAGCAGGGCGCGTAAGCGGTTGACCACTTCGTTGGCCCGCATGTCGTCGCGCTTGATGTCGGCGAGAATGGGCGCAAGCGCCTCCGCGTCCGCTGCGTTCTGACGCTGTTTGAGGATCAGCTCGGCCGTTTCGACGTTATTGAGAATCGCGCCGAGCGGTTGGGCGATCTCGTGCGCGATCGACGCTGTCAACTCGCCGGCGAGGGCCAGGCGCGCATGGTGCGTGACTTCGGCGCCGAGGCTTGAATTCCGCTGAGGGTTCCCGTGTCTGACGTAGGCAAGGACGATCACGACCAACGCCAGCTGCGCGATGAGGACGAGGCCGATCAGATAGGCATAGTTGAGAAAGTCACCCGTCATGAGCGGCTTGCGTTCCAGTGGCCAGGAGCTGCGTTGAATCAAAATTGGCACGGCCATCCCTGCCGGAACAGTTGGACCTAGGTCCAACCGCGGTCAGCGCGCGCAACAGCCCGTGTCTAGAGAGGAAACTGCAGATTGAGCCCGGCGTATATCTGAAATTCGGGCACGCCGTCGCCATCGTGCGCGAGCGTCCACTGTGGCTCGACGAACACGTTCCAGGTCGTGGTGGAGGGCTTCCAGACTTTGCCGACACCGGCGCCGACGGGAACGTAGTAGGTGCCCTCGTGCAGGTCCCAGGTCCAGGTCGCGGTACTGCGCAGGTACCAGCCCTTGGGAAGATTGAATATCACCAGCGGTTGCGCCTGCAGATTGTTTTGTGTGCGACGGTCGCTGTCGCCCGCGAACGAATGCTGCCAGGTCACCAGGCCGCCGAAGATGCCCCAATGCCGCGGGCTGATTGCCAGGAAGGCGAGGCCCGCTTGCCACTTGCCGGTGCCTGTTTCATCGCGGCCGGCGGTGGGCGCGGTGAGTTGCGGGCCCAGGCCCAGCTCGAACTCGCCGGCCTTCATCAGTAGCAGATCGAACAGATTCAGATCGCCCACATCGGTCTGCTCGCCGGCAGGAGACAAGTCCGGCGTGGTGACGATCGGCAACGTCCCACGCAGCAGCTGCGGCTTGCCGAAAAGTTTGTGTGGCAAGGATCCGCGCAGCAGGCCGCTGTTGCTGTCGGCATCGTTGAGTCCGTAATAACTGTCGACGTAGAGGTTATGGAGGTTGATGCCCAGAGTGGGCTGCAGCGGATTATTTGCCGCATTCATTTCGTCGTCGGTCTGAGCGAGCACTGCGGAGCTTGCGGCGGTGAGCGTGACGATACAGACCAACCACAGGGGAGCGGATCCGGCCTTCATTTCGTTCCCTTTCAAAAAATCGCGCCGCCGGTGTGCTTCGGGCGAAGTATCGACCGGCGGCGTTGAGGCCAGGGATGCGCTATAGCACGGGGAGTCAGCGCCACGACCTCCAGGGGGACGAGACAGCTTTATGGGAGCGCGTTTTGGTACGTGGCAGCAATAGGTGCGAAGGGAGCGGAGTGCGCCCGCAGCTCGCACTGACTTCAAGCACGCGGCTGTAACAGAGTCGGGCCGGTATGAGATCTTTCTCGCGCGCCGTTCTCGCTATCGTCGCTGTGGCTGGGTTGCCCGGCGTCGTCGCAGCGTTGCCCACCGATATCCTCGGCAACAGTGCCTTGCTGAAGCTGAGCGACGAGGACAAGAAGCTGCAGTACCAAGCCGTAATGGACGTGCTCGAGAGCAGCGATCCTCGCGCGGTGCGCGAGTGGGAGAACAAGAAGACCGGATTCAAAGGTCGCATCGACGCGCAGGGAGATATGAGGTCGACTGACGGCTTGCGCTGTCGCAGGCTCCAGCTGCGAATGCAGCTCAACGCCTCGCAGAGCTTGTTTACTTTCCCGTTCTGTAAGGACGAGCAAGGCCAGTGGTTCATCGCTTCCGGCAAGCAGTTCAGCGATCAATAGCTCACGCGACCGCGCTGGCTGGCCGCTCCTGACTCGATGAAGCCGTGTTTGTCGCCACCTTTCTGACGACGCAACGAAAGCCGATGTGACAGGTCGACGAGTCGATCGGCTGGGCGTGACGCGCGGCCGGGCGATAGCGCCGACAGTAATTCGGCGCACACAGGAACGAGCCGCCCTTCAGTACTTTGCGAGGAATCAGGATGTGCGGCTGGCAAGGGTCGTAACTGCCGCGTTCGACGCCGCCGCGAGGATTGTGAGGAATGCAGCAGGGCTTCGCGGCGTCCGGCGGATGATTCGCGGCGAACCAATCATCGGTCCACTCCCAAACATTGCCGATCATGTCGTAGATGCCATAGGGATTGGGAGGAAACGCTTTCACGGGCGAGGTGCGCGGATACCCGTCGCTGGAGAGATTCTGGTAGGGAAACTCGCCTTGCCAGGTGTTGGCGAGATGACGATTGCGAGGGGTGAGCTCGTCGCCCCAGGCGAACTCGGCGCCAGCCAGGCCGCCGCGGGCGGCAAACTCCCATTCGGCTTCCGTCGGCAACTCCTTGCCGCGCCATCGCGCGTAAGCGAGGGCGTCCTGATGGGTTACGTGCACGACCGGATGATCGCTGAGATGACGGTTCGAGGCGGCGCGACCGTAGGGCCGGCGCCAGTTCGCGCCGAACTTGAATCGCCACCACGCTTGCCAGTTACGCAAGTCGACCCGATGCTTCGGTGGCGCGAATACCAGCGACCCCGGCTTCAACATGTGAGGCAGCGCGCCCGGATACATTTTGGGATCCGGCGGCAGCTCCGCCTGAGTGACATAGCCGGTCGTTTCGACGAATTCGCGAAACTGCCGATTGGTCACCGGCGTCACATCGATCCAGAAGCTGTCGACGGTGACATGGTGCGCGGGCGCTTCTTCCGGATAGTGATGGTCGGAGCCCATCAGATAGGTGCCGCCGCGTACGAACACCATGCCTCTCAATGCTGTCATCGCAGTCATGTTGTTATTTCCCTGCGCTGAAGATGCGTAACCAGTCGCGTTTCATATCGACGACGAGCCACTGCTGCCGCCGTGCTTCGTCGAGTGCCTTATCGAGCTTGCCGACAGGAGATTGCCGGTCGTATGCATACTCACGATCGGCATCGGTGTGGTGAAGCAATGCGACGAAGCGCGGTCCGGCGCCGCCCGCCGTCCACTGCAGCATCTGCAGGTCGCCGTCCGAATTGCCGAACGCGAGCAGCGGGCGGCGGCCGATGAAGCGATTGATGCCCGATGGCTTGCCGGGTCCGTCGTCGATGAACTCGACCTGCGGCTCCTTGATCAGCGCGGGTTTGCCGTTGGTTCCCACGGGCACGAATTTCGTGACGGCCGAGGAGCCGATGACCTGTTCGGGCGGAATGCCATAAACCTGCTCCGCGAACACTCGCATGAATTCCACGCCGCCGCCCGAGACGATGAAGGTCTTGAAGTTCTGGCTGCGCAAGTAATCGAGCAACTCGAGCATGGGTTGATACGCAAGCTCGGTGTACTGGCGCTGGAATCGCGGATGTTTCGCCGTCGCGAGCCAGGAGCCGACGATGGTGCTGAAGTCTTCTGTGGTGATCCCGGTATGCGCCGCCGCCATGACTTGCAGTAGCCCTTGTTTTCCCGAGGCGGCCAGTGCTTTGGTGTCGCCGGCCAGCAGATCCTTGAACGGCGCGGTCGTGCGCCACTCCGGGTGCACCGACGCGAGCGTCTTCACACGATCGATCGCGAAGGCAAACTGAAAGTAGATCGGCTGCTCGGCCCACAACGTGCCGTCGTTGTCGAACACAGCGATGCGCTCGCGGGGCGGGACGTAGTCAGCGCTGTCTTCTCGGGTGACACCGGCAACGAAGTCAACGATGGCTTTTTTGCCGGCGCCGTCCGCCCACGATGCCAACGGATCCGCAGATGCAACCGCCGTCGCGACCAGCAGCGTGGCGAACAACAGGATGCGGCATGAGCGCTGGGGCACGAGCCTACCTCACGGTGGAATCGAGGCGGCCTCGGCGCGGGCTGCATCGCGCTCGCGGACGTCGGCGATATCGCGCTCGAGGAAATAATTCAGGAAGGTGCGGATCGCGGCGATGGCCGCCAGCCGGCCGACCGCATCCCAACTCTCCACGATGGTCGATTCGATGATGTCGGCTGCGAGCTGAAAAGTGAGGCCGGCGACCAGCCAGCGAGCGTACGCAATCCAGACCAGTCGGCGCTGGTGCCCCTCGGGCTTCGTGCGCATGACACGAAGCATGGAGATAAAGGCCGCCGCGGTGCCGAAGAGAATGATCAGCACCGCGATGAGATCGATCACGGCCACTGCAAAGTGGGTCGCGTCCAGCATCCATTGATTCACGATGGCGCACGCTCCCGTGGCGGCTAGTCGCCGCTCGACGCTTCATGCATCTTGGCGAGCGCCTGGTCGACGGTGAAGCTGCCGGGCCGCTGCGCCGGCGGGAAATCCTTGAAGGTCGCGGCGAACTGCGCTGCCGCGGCCTGCGCGGCATAGATGAAATATGCATTGTGTATCATCCACTCATAGTACGAGTTGGACGTAACATCCGCCCGTTCGAACGGATCGGTTCTCAGGTTGAAGAACTTCGGCACGCGCAGCCGGGTAAACGGTTCCGCCCACACCTGCAAGGTGCCCTGGCAGCGCTGCTCCATGAAGACTATCTTCCAGTTGTCGTAGCGCAGCCCGAGCATGTCGCCGTCGTCGCTGAAATAGAAAAAGAAATTGCGCGGGCTCTTCGGCTGCTCGCCGGTGAGATAGGGCAGCAGATTCATGCCGTCGATGTGATTCTTGTACTCGCGGCCGTTGGCTTGGTAGCCGCCGCGCTTGAGTTCTTCGACGATGTCAGGCTCGCCTGCCATCGCCAGGAAGGTCGGCAACCAATCATGATGCTGGATGATTTCATTGGACACCGAGCCTGCCTTGATCTTGCCCGGCCAGCGCACCAGCATCGGCACGCGGAACGCGCCTTCCCAGTTGGTGTTCTTCTCGCTGCGGAACGGCGTCATCGCGCCATCGGGCCACGAGTTCATGTGCGGCCCGTTGTCGGTGGAATACATCACAAACGTGTTCTCGGCGATGCCCAACTCATCGAGCAGGTCGAGCAGCTCGCCGACATGACGGTCGTGATCGATCATGGTGTCGTGGTAGGGCGATTGCCAGCGGCCCGCCTGGCCAAGGCTCTCCTTCTTCGTGTGCGTGATGAAATGCATGTGGGTCGTATTCACCCACGTGAAGAACGGCGTGCCGGCTTCGTGCTGTCGCTTGATGAAATTCTTCGCGGCGGCGACGAATTCATCGTCGCAGGTTTCCATGCGCTTCTTGGTCAGCGGCCCGGTGTCCTCGATCTTCTGCCTGCCGATGCGGCCCCAGCGCGGTTGCTCGGTCGCGTCGTCCTTGTCGGCGGCCCACGAGCGGAGCACGCCGCGCGGCCCGAATTGCTTGCGAAAATTGGGAAAATCCTTTTCGTTGGGATAGTTGTCCATCTCCGGCTCTTCCTCGGCGTTGAGGTGATACAAGTTGCCGAAGAACTCGTCGAAGCCGTGTACGGTTGGCAGGTGCCGGTTCAGGTCGCCTAGATGGTTCTTGCCGAACTGGCCGGTCGCGTAGCCCTGATTCTTCAGCAGCGCCGCGATGGTCACGATGCCCTCGGGCATGCCGATGGGCGAGGCGGGAATGCCCACTTTCGACAGCCCCGTGCGATACACGCTCTGTCCGGTAATGAACGACGAACGCCCGGCCGTGCAGGACTGCTCGCCATACGAATCGGTGAACATCATGCCTTCCCGCGCGACGCGGTCGATGTTCGGCGTCTGATATCCCATCAACCCGTGCGAATAGCAGCTGAGATTGGCGATGCCGATGTCATCGCCCCAGATCACCAGGATATTGGGCTTGTCGGATTTCTTCGCTGCACGTGCCATGGCTACTCCTCGTTACGAATCCCATCAACCAAACGGCCCGACGCGAAACGTCATGCTCACGATCGCGGCGATCCCGAGGACCAGCAGCGCGATGGCGGTGAGCAGCGTCAAGGACACCGGGAAATGACTTTCCGCGTGAATCAATCCTTCTTCTTTCATGTGACTGCGCTCGTGTCGCAGGCCGAGCATGAACTGGATGTGAAACAGGATGCCGAGCGCCAGCATGCCGATGCCGATCCACACCAGCGTCATGCCGAACGCGCGCGTCGAGTGCGCAGTGTTCACGATGTTGTTCTCGGCGAGCTTCTGGAAGAACTGGAAGATGGTGAAGCCGAAGCTGAGCAACGAGAGCGAGGTGCGGATGATGGACATGAGCGTGCGGTCCGCGCTCAGGCGCGTGCGATGAAACGACATTCCCGTCCGGCGGGAGGACAGCTCGACGGAGATTTCATCCGATGGCGATTGCGATGAGATCATGGCCTTCATCGATGCACGGCTCGGTGATGGGCTCCGTGCCGGGACTGCCACCAGCGCGCGATTCTCGCGGCCGGTCCACGGATCAGAAAGTAGGGCAGGACGGCGAGCACGACGGAGACGATGATCGCCTCCAGCGGATAGAACTTCTTCAGCACGACGAACTGGTAGGCGGTGTCCATGATCAGTCCGAGCAGGAAGATCCGGCCGGTCGCCGCCAATCCCTCATGCAGGCGTGCCTTGCGTTCGCCGGGCTCGGTCCACAGCGCGAGGAAGTACGGCGAGCGGCCGGTGCGTGCATCGACGATTCCGGCGCGGATCGCCGCGATGGCGGCCATCGTCGGCTGCAGTAGGAATCGGAATGCGAACGGTCCGCTCGGCCGGGCCAGCAGGTCGTGCCAGAGTCGCGTCGTCATGTCCTGCAACAGGTCGAGCATCGTGGGGGATTGCGCACGGAGAGTTTGGAACGAGCATATGAATCCGCGCTCGACGGTCAGACCATACGCAGATGGTGGTCAGCCGTGTGCCCGACTCAGCCGGATATCTTCGGCGTTTGGCGCTCGTGTGGCGCGCACGATGAAGCGCTGCGGGGCTGAGCCGGCGAAGTAGAATGGATAGCACGTGACGAGTGTGATGGTCGGCTCGGTCGTCGCACGCAGCACGCCGGTTTCGGAAGGATCGACGATGCGCGTGCTCACGATTCGGTAGCTCACAGTTGCGTCGGGCAGGTCTACCTGCAGGACATCGCCGACTTTCACATTGCGCAGGGCACGGAAGAAACCGTCGCGATGGGCCGCGATGCCCGTGTTTCCCGACGCACCGAAAGGCGACGTTCGTTCGATGCGGCCCGCAGCCTGGTCGAGAATCTCCGGGCTCGTGCCCGCGAACACAGGGACGACCAGGCCGATGCTCGGGATCCTGAGTATTGCCTCGGGCTTCTGCTTGAGTGGGGCCCGGTTGCGATAGGCAGCGATGCGAGTCGCCGACCACGAAGACATATCGACGACGTGGTCGGCGACAGTATCGGCGTGTTCGATTGCAGTCGCGCCGCTCAGCGCCACGGCGCTCAGCAGCAAGGCGACGATCACGGCTCCGACGGATAACGATCTCATGGGCCGAAGTTGTAGCGCAGGCCGAGCAGCGGGCCGGCAACCAGCATGTCGAACTTGAATCGATCCTCGCCCGAGCCGTCGCTGTAGTCGGTGTCCAGTGCGCGATAGCCGAGCACCAGGCCGAAGTTTTCAGAGAGGCCCCAGTCGAGTGCCGCCAGCGCACTCCAGGTGAGGTCGGAGCCAACGCCGAACCCGCCGACGTCGGCGCGTGCTATCAGAGTGAACGCTTGCCCGAGTGGCCACGCAGCGCGCGCGCCCAGCACGGGATCGAACAATCGCTTGGTCTTGGCTGCTGCATCGCTGGCGCCCGTCGGCAACTTGACCGAAAGGTCCACCGACAATGATTGATACCGCCCGCCGACATACAACTCGTAGCGCTCGTCCATGCGCCACGACCACGCCAGCTCGACCATATCCTGCGTGACATCGAGGTCGTAGAACGCACCATTCGCAGCGGCAGCGTCGGCGCTGAGTCCGGTAAATACGGCGTTGATGGTCAACGCATAGCGCTCCTTCTCGCTGCGCAGAACCATCATGCCCGCCATGTCGAGATGATCGAGCAATTCGCTGGAGCTCACCTCGACATCGGCTTGCCGCCCGCGCACCTCGGTATGGCCGTCCATATTCGCGAACTGCAGGTACAGCGTGCCGCTGGTATTCCAATCGTCCGCACGCGCCGATTCCGTGAGTGCGAGCACGGCCATGGCAATGACACCGAAGCGAATGTGAGCTTGTCTCAAGGCCGCAGCCAATCGTGAAGAACGAGAGGCCATCGTGCGTGCCGTCGTTCATGGAGGAATCGGTATCGCGGGCACGGCCCATTTCCCTTCGACGCCGCGCCGCGGGCATGGGTGCATGCCCGCGTTACGACTGGGCGCTGCAGGAGATTTGCACTGAGGTAGCTTCGTGACGCTACTCTCGATCCGCAGGCTCTGGTTGTTGCTGACGGTGCTGCTGGCAGGATGCTCATTCACGCCATTGGCCGACGATGGCGCGCTCGAGCACGTCGTTGTCGCCGGCCTGGAGGATGTGCGCTTCTCATCGGCTCACATCCGGCAAGGAGTGTGGTCGCCCGCCGAGTTCTCCCGTTCCGCTCACGGCGGAATTTTCTGTCTGGAGCCGCCCGTTGCCGGGCGCACGGTCGTGCTGTTCATCCACGGGATCAACGGCTCGCCGCGCGATTTCAGATTCTTGATCGCACATCTGGATCACAATCGTTTTCAACCGTGCGTGTTCTTCTATGCGTCGGGTGCCAGCCTGGACAACATCGGCCGCGATCTTGCCAAGGACGTCGGTGAGTTGCACCGTCGCTATGACATCGGGTCGCTGGTCATCGTCGGGCACAGCATTGGCGGTTTGATCGGGCGCGAGCTGGTCTTGAATCCGTCCTCGCACGCGGGCGTGGACATTCCTCTGTTGATCACAATGTCCGCTCCTTGGGGAGGCGTGCCAAGTGCGGCAGTCGGCGTTCGCTGGTCGCCGGTGGTTATCGATTCATGGCGCGATATCGCCTCTGGCAGTGCGTATCTGAGTTCGCTGTTCGTCGACGCTGTCGGCTCCACGCGGGACCTGCCTGCCTCGACGCGTCATTATTTGTTGTTTTCCTATCGCAAGAGCTGGTCGTCGTTCGGTTTGTCGGGCGACGCCGTGACCAGCGTCGCCAGTCAACTATTCCGCACGGCGCAAGACCAAGCCTATCGCGTCTACGGCTTCGACGTTTCTCATTCGGAGATCTTGCGCAATGGCGGCGTCGCGAATGTGCTCGATGAAGCGTTGCGCACCGTGTCCCCACAAAGCACAAAGGCCGCACTATGATGAAGCTCGCCACACGTTGCCTGTGCAGCCTGTTGTGTTCCATCGCATGTTTGAGCTTGCTGGCCTATGCGGGGCAAAGTAACGCGGCGGCTGAGGCTTCCTCGAGCATTCTGTTGGAGAACGTTCGTGTGTTCGACGGCAAGTCGCCGCGCGTATCGAGTCCGACCAACGTGTTGATCGTCGGGCCGCTGATCAAGAGCATCTCCAGCACGGCCATATCCGAGGCCGATGGCAGCGTGATGCGCATCGATGGCGGCGGTCGCGTACTCATGCCGGGCCTGATCGATGCGCATTGGCACTCGATGTTTCTGGCCACGACGCCGCTGGTGGGGCTCATGAGCGACGTGGGCTATCTCAACTTGCTTGCCGCGGCCCAGGCGAATGCAACGCTGATGCGAGGCTTCACGACGGTTCGCGACATGGGTGGGTCGGCGTTCTCGTTGAAGCAGGCGACTGACGAAGGTGTCGTTCCCGGCCCGCGCATTTATCCCTCGGGCGCGATGATCACGGTGACGAGTGGACACGGTGATTTCAGGATGATGTATGAAGTCCCGCGCGTCATCGGTGGGCCATTGACGCGGATGGAGCAGATTGGCGCTAGCGCAGTCGCCGACACGCCGGACGAAGTGAGAATTCGGGTGCGTGAGCAACTGATGCAAGGCGCATCGCAGATCAAGCTGACTGCCGGCGGCGGCGTCGCGTCCCCTCACAGTCCGCTGGACGTTTCGACTTTCACGCTGCCCGAGTTGCGAGCAGCCGTGGAAGCTGCGGAGAACTGGGGCACGTATGTCGCCGTTCATGCCTACACGTCCCGTGCAGTTCGCGCTGCGCTCGACGCAGGCGTGAAGTGCATCGACCATGGCCACCTGGTCGACGAAGCCACCGCGAAGCTCATGGCCGAAAAGCAAGTGTGGTGGAGCCTGCAGCCATTCGTCGTCGAGGAAGGTGCGAATCAGTTTCCCGAAGGCTCGCTGGAGGCGGCCAAAAAAAAGGAAGTGACCGCAGGGACGGACCGAGCCTACGCGCTCGCGAAGAAGTACAAGATCAAGACGGCGTGGGGCAGCGACATTCTGTTTTCGCCCATCCTCGCCAAAGGTCAGAACGCGATGCTGACCCGGATGGTTCGTTGGTACACGCCCGCGGAAGTGCTGATCATGGCGACGAGCACGAACGCGCAGTTGCTGACGATGTCGGGGAAGCGCAATCCGTATCCCGGCAAGCTGGGCGTGGTGGAAGAGGGAGCGTATGCGGACTTGCTGCTGGTGGACGGCAATCCGTTGGAGAACATCGAGCTGATCGCGGACCCGGCCAAGAACCTGGTCGTCATCATCAAGAACGGAGCGATCGCGAAGAATTCGCTCACGCCTGCAAGTAGAACGTCTCCTTGATTTCCTCCATCACCACGTAGCTGCGCGACTGGGCGGAAGAGGGCAGCCGTTGCAGGATGTCGCCGAGCAGCGTGCGATAGTTGTGCATGTCCGGGATGCGGGCTTTGATCAGATAGTCGAAGTCGCCGGACACCAGGTGACATTCCATCACGTCGGGAATGTTGTGCAGCTCGTTCTTGATCTTCTCGAACACCTCGTCCGATTTCACCGCCAGCTTGATCTCCAGGAACACCAGCAAGTTGCGTCCGACCTCCCGGGGCGAGAGGCGGGCGTGGTAGCCGGTGATCACGCCGGTCCGCTCCAGCCGGCGGACCCGATCGGCGCAGGGGGTGGCGGACAAGCCGACCTGCTGGGCGAGGTCGGTGATGGAGATGCGTCCATCGCGCTGAAGGATGTCCAGGATCTTGCGGTCGATACGGTCGAATTGCTGCATGGCGGCGGCGGTGGCTATCCAGGGTGGTTGTGGACACCCATAAATCAGGGGGTGTTGTTGGACACCCATCGATTCCTGGCGGTGGACCGGACGGTCGATGGCTGTCCAGCACCGTACAGGACCCGTAATTGATGGCTGTCCAGGACCCGTAGATTACGTTCAGGTTTTGCTCGATGCCAGTGTTCTGGGCTGGCATTTACGTGGAGGTCAGTGTTTTTCACTGGATTCGGAGGCTTATGTCAGGCTGGCGCAGGGGAAACCGCTGAGAAACGCGCTACTTCGAAGGAAGTCGCTGCCGGGGTCTACATAGAATTACTGACGCTTCAGTGCCCTTCGGAGTGCTCATGCGAGTAGTGGTTCTGGGTGGTGGCGTCATCGGCGTAGCCAGCGCGTGGTATCTCGCGCGGCGAGGCGCCGAGGTTACAGTGATCGATCGGCAGACTGCGGTGGCCGCGGAGACCAGCTTCGCGAACGCCGGCCAGGTCTCGCCCGGCTATTCCACGCCGTGGGCGGCGCCCGGCATCCCGCTCAAGGCGCTCAAGTGGATGTTCCAGAAGCACGCGCCGCTGTCGATCAGCCTCGACGGCAGCCTGCACCAGCTGAAGTGGATGGCGCAGATGCTCGTCAACTGCTCGCCCGAGCGTTACGACATTAATTAATAAGGAGCGCATGCTCCGCCTCGCCGAATACAGCCGCGACTGTCTGCGCGCCCTGCGCGTCGAGACCGGCATTCAATACGAACAACGCACCGGCGGCACGCTGCAGTTGTTCCGTACCCGCAAGCAGTTCGAGTCGGCACGTCAGGACATTCGCGTGCTCGAGCGTTGCAATGTTCCTTACGAACTTCTTGAAGAGCACCAGCTGTCATCCGCTGAGCCTGCGCTCGCGCACGTGAAGGGCAAGCTCACCGGCGGACTGCGTTTGCCCAATGACGAAACGGGCGATTGCAACCTGTTCACCAAGCGCCTTGCCGATGCCGCGGAGAAGCTGGGCGTTACGTTCCGCCTCGGTCAGCACGTTACTGCCATCGACACCAGCGGTGGACGTATCGCTGGCGTTCGCATCGGGGAAGAGCGAATCACTGCCGATGCTTATGTTCTGGCGTGCGGCAGCTACTCGCGCGCACTGGCATTGCCGCTCGGTATCGATCTGCCGGTGTATCCGGTGAAGGGCTATTCGCTGACGCTGCCCATCGTGAACGAGTCGTCGGCGCCGGTGTCGACGGTGCTCGATGAGACTTACAAGGTTGCGGTCACGCGCTTCGACGATCGCATTCGCGTCGGTGGCATGGCCGAGCTGTCGGGCTTCGATCATGAGTTGCTGCCGCAGCGTCGCCAGACGCTCGAGCTGGTCGTCAACGATTTGTATGCGGGCGCTGGCGATTTGAAGCAGGGTCAGTTCTGGACGGGCCTGCGGCCGATGACGCCGGATAGCACGCCGATTGTCGGTGCGAGCGAGTACCGCAATCTGTTCATCAACACCGGTCACGGCACGCTCGGCTGGACGATGGCGTGCGGCTCGGGACAGCTCATCGCCGATCTCGTGACGGGCTATCGCCCCGAGATTCGCACCGACGGCCTGGATGTTTCGCGCTATCAGAAGGTGAGCGCGCCGCGGCCCCGTCTGGTCACTGGCGAGGAGACGGCGTGACGCGTCCGACCAGTGTTCGAATCGATCTAGCGGCGCTTCGAAACAACTATCTCTACGCACGCGGCGTGCACGGCGGTCGTGCGCTGGCCGTGCTCAAGGCCGACGCTTATGGCCATGGCGCGCTCGCGTCGGCCCATTCGCTGGCGTCGCTCGCGGATGGCTTCGCCGTTGCGTTCCTCGATGAGGCATGCGTACTGCGCGAGGGGGGTGTTCGCAATCCCATCCTCGTGCTGGAAGGTTGTTTCAACGCATCCGAGCTGAAGCTCGCCAACGAGCTCGATCTGTGGGTGGTCGTGCACCAGGAGGAGCAGATCCGCCTGATCGAAGAGAGCAGGACGGGGGCGCGCTTCAACGTCTGGTTGAAGATCGACACGGGCATGAGCCGCGCGGGATTCCGTGCTTCCGATGCCGCCAACGCCTACCAGCGATTGCAGAGCACGGGCAAGGTGAGCTCGATCACGTTGATGACTCACTTCGCGCGCGCCGATGAGTTGAGCGAGTCCATGACGGCTCAACAGATCGAAGCGTTCGGCGCGGCGACTGCGACGTTGAGAGGCGAGCGGAGCTTGTGTAACTCAGCGGGTTTGCTGGCTTGGCCGTCCGCACGGAGCGATTGGGCGCGGCCGGGGCTGATGCTGTACGGCGCGACGACGCATGGACGCGAAGTGCCCGAGTTGCAGCCCGTCATGACGTTCGAAAGCCGGGTGTTCAATGTGCGTACGCTCGAGGCGGGCGAGTCGTTGGGATATGGCGCGACGTTCGTTGCTTCGGAGCGCACGCGTGTCGGACTGGTATGCGCGGGTTATGCCGATGGTTATCCGCAGACCGCTGCGACGGGCACACCGATCGCTGTCGATGGGCAGGCGACGACGCTGATCGGTCGAGTCTCGATGGATATGTTGACCGTCGATCTCACGAACTTGCCGAATGCCGGCGTCGGCAGCTCGGTCGAGTTGTGGGGTCCGCGAGTTCCGGTGGCTGCTGTCGCGAAGAGCGCCGGTCGTAGTCCTTACGAATTGCTGTGCGCGGTGAAGCGTGCGCCACTCGTGCACGAAAACGCCGGACAGGGTCGCGAGCCCGTGCGAATGACGGGAACTCGCTGATCAACGGCGGTCTAATCGATATGCCGGTAGGGACGACCCTACCGCGCTTTCACCTTCCGGGGACGACCCCTCTAACAGCGCGAATGCGCACCCCGGAGGCACCATGGCTTGGGTATTACTTCTAATCGCGGGTCTGTTCGAGATCGGCTGGGCCATCGGCTTGAAATACACCGACGGCTTCACTCGCCTGTGGCCGAGCATCGGCACGGCCGTTTCAATGATTGTCAGCGTCGCACTGCTGAGCTGGGCGATGCGTTCACTGCCGGTCGGTACTGCCTACGCGGTTTGGACTGGCATTGGCGCCGTCGGCACTGTACTGCTGGGCATCGTGTTGTTCGGCGAAGCGATGACTCCGGCACGACTGGCTTGTGTCGCCCTCATTGTGGCCGGCATCCTGGGGCTGAAACTGGCCTCGTGATCAAGTCATCCGCCGCACCACCTTGCGACGGAAGTCGTTGATGATTTCATGCGCGGCGTTGTGTCCCGGCGCGCCGGTGACGCCGCCGCCGGGGTGGGTGCCGGAGCCGCACATATATAAGCCAGCGAGGGGGCCGCGGTAGTTGCCGTGGCCGAGCATGGGGCGGGCGGAGAACATCTGGTCGAGGCTCAGTTGGCCGTGGAAGATGTCGCCGCCGATCAGGCCGAAGGTTCTTTCCAGATCCAGCGGGCTGTTGATCTGACGGCCGAGCACGGATGCTTTGAAGTTCGGCGCGAACGCGTTGACCGTCTCGATCATCAGATCTGCGACCGTCTCTCTATGGGTGTCCCACGATTCGCCGTTCGGCAAGCTCGGCGCGACGTGCTGGCAGAACATGCTCGCGACGTGCTGGCCAGGAGGCGCGAGGCTGCTATCGAGTGTCGACGGAATGAGGATCTCGACGATGGGCTGTTTCGACCAGCCGTGCGTGCGCGCGTCGAAGTAAGCGCGTTCCATATAACCGAGCGTCGGCGCGATGATGATGCCCGCCGTGTGATGAGGAGCGCGCTGTTTGCCAGGCAGGCAGGTGAAGTCAGGCAGTTCGGAGAGCGCGACGTTCATGCGAAAAGTGCCCGAGCCACAGCGCCATTGATCGATGCGCTGTCGGAACGGCGCAGGCAGTGCAGCTGCATCGATCAAGCGGGTGTACAGCAGCTTGGGATTCAAGTTCGAGACGACGGCGGCAGCGTGAAACGTTTCGCCCGATTCGGTGACGGCGCCGATAGCCTTGCCGTTCTCCACGATGATCTCGCGCACGCCCGCGTCGACTCGAATGTCCACGCCGCGGCTCGCAGCAGATTTCGCCATCGCCTGTGTGATCGCGCCCATGCCGCCGATGGCATGACCCCAAGCGCCTTTCTTGCCGTTCACTTCGCCAAAGACGTGGTGCAATAGCACGTAGGCCGAGCCAGGCGAGTAGGGGCTCGCGTAATTGCCCACGACGCCGTCGAAACCGTAGACGGCCTTGATCGGCGCGCTTTCGAACCAGCCGTCGAGATAATCGCCGGCTGAAGTGACGAACAGGCTGAGCAGTTCCTGTCGCATCGTCATGTCGAGCTTGCTGAAACGTTTGCCGAGCCCGGCCGCATGCACGAGCTCGGGCAGCGCCGCGCGCCAGCCACCATCCACGACATTGGGCGGTGTTTGCAAAACCAGATCGCGTAACAGATCCGCGATGATGTCCAGCCGTTCGCCGTAGGCATCGAGGCGCTCGGCGTCCTTCTGCGAGAACTTCGCGACTTCGCGCCGCGTTCGATCGCCGCCGGTCGCCAGGTAGCGGCCATCCTCTGTAGGAAGGAAATTCGAGACTTCGCGCTCGACCACACGCAAGCCGTGCGTGTGCAGGTCCAGGTCCCGAATGACCTTCGGGTTGAGCAAAGAAACCGTGTAGGAGGCGACCGAATTGCGGAAGCCTGGATGAAATTCTTCGGTCACGGCAGCCCCGCCGACGACATGGCGGCGCTCGAGCACGGTGACCTTCAATCCGGCCGCGGCGAGATACGCTGCGCAGACCAGACCGTTGTGGCCGCCGCCGACGATCAGGACATCAGACTTTGCGGGCACTGCGGCTCTCCGGAATCATCTCGTGCATCCGACGCGTGAAGCTGCGCAGGCACACTTCATTTTCGCTCAGCGGGCCGACCGTGTAACTGCTCGAGCTCATGCCGGATTGAACGCGCGCGATCAGCGTTGTGTCTTCCTTGTTCACCTGCCTGTTGATGCGCCAGTTCAAATAACGCGCGGCGCGCATTTCACGGCGGTTGTCAGGATGGACGTAGGCGATCTCGCGAATCATGGTCTCTGTGGGAGAGACGGGAATGAATTGCATGAAGTCGATCTGATCGGGATAGATGTCGAGCGCGACGTTGGGCCAGAGCTTGAAGTAGGTCCAGAGCCGTTGCCGGTCGGGCGGCAGGTGTTCGACCGCAGGCAGCAGCTGTTGATAGCGGCGCTCCGACCAGTTGCTGCTCGGCTTGTCCTGCAGGACGCCCCACATCTTGTCGACCCAATCCCGAGCCTCGATGCCATAGCTGTTGCCGAACAATCTCGACAAGCCGGGGTGCGCGACATCGATGTGCATGCCGTCGGAATAGTTGTCCGCGACATTCTTCCAATTGACGGTGCGCGGGCGGAGAGTGACGCGTCCTTGAGGCACCAGTTCTTCGAGTCGATACGCCGCCAGTTCGTGGGTGTACGGCGCCAGCATCTCTCGCACGCTCGGCAGGCCCGGCTCCAGGCGGACGAAAATGAAGCCCATGAAGATTTCCTGTTCGAGCGGCACGAGCCCGTGCAGCTCCGGCTTCAGATCGCGAAATGTTTCTCGATGCGGCACGCCGATCAGCCGGCCGTCCAGCGAGTAGGTCCAGGCGTGATAAGGACAGGTGATGCGTCCACCGCAGTGGCCTTTCGGACCGTCGACCAGACGCGAGGCGCGGTGACGGCACACGTTGTGAAAGCTCCGGATCTCACCGTCGCGGCCGCGCACGGAGACGATGGATTCGCCGAGCATGTCGAAGCAGTGATAGTCGCCGGGGTTCGGCATATCGCTGCCGTGACACACCAGCTGCCAGCTGGTGCGAAAGATCGTGCGCTTCTCCAGTTCGAAGAAGTCGGGATCGCTGTAAATCCAGGCCGGCAGGCCGACTGCCGGAGCTTCGGTGGGCACGATGAACTGGGGTCGGGCAGCGGCGGTCATAGCGCCATCCTCGGACCGGAAGATGCCGCCAGCATTGCCTTAAGCGCCGCCGATGTCCAGCCCGGCCCAGAGCGAGTGCCACCCCAGGCACAGGGGCTCGGCGGTGCCTTTCAGCGAAGCACGGCTTCGCTCCGCCGAGCGGGTGTACATGGATGTACACCCTGGGCTTGCTCGAAGCAGGACTGCGCAGAGCAATGTGCCCGCCGCCATGGGCGGCGAGCGCAGGGGAAAAGTCGCGCCTTTTCCCTCTGCGCCACAGCGCGAGTGGCAGGTGAATGCTCCGTGCAACACCTGCATTTCCGACATCCATGTCGGTCAGCAGGATGTCCGAGTCGCTGTTTCGAACTAGTCGCGATAGAGATAAGTGAGGATTCTGCTCTTCGCAGGATGTCCGCTGAGCCACGTGCGAATCGTTTCGACCTTGCCCGCATCGTCGGCGCCGATGTCCCGGCGCAGGACTTCCTGGCGCAAGCGTTCGCTGCTCTCCGTGCGAATCTTGCGTTGCCAGGCGTCCGAGAATACAGAGGGCAGCTTGTCGCTGAGCTGCAGCTGTTCCAGCAACTGCCATTCGCCGCCGTCGAGCCAGGCTTCGTCGCAAACCGAGCAGAGATCCAGGCGGTTGGCGACAGTCCCGGTGAGACGATACTTGTTCATGATGCGCTCACATTTCGAGCAGCGCAGGGCGTTGACCGAGTCCGCCGGCAACTCGGAGACGGTCGCCGGGCCGTTCGCATCCGAAGGCGGCTTGTGATGTTCGGCCCAGTGCCGGTAGTAGAGCAATCCAACCAGCGATCCTTTGCATTGCTCGCAACCCATCGCTGGCAGCAGCTCTTCGATCAACGTGGGGCGCAGCTCGGGCGTCTTGCATACCGGACACTTCATTCAGCTTCTCCTCGCTGAGGGACGCGGCGGATGATACGGCCTTCAGGGCGCTACAATCGACCACTCCGCTCTCATTATCGGTCTCCATGGACACTCGACCCACCTGGTTCATAGCGATCGTGCTGTTGTTCGCAGCGTCGATTGCATACAGCTCCGAGTCTTCACGAGGCGACTTCGATGAAGTGCGCGAGCTGCTGGAGCAGGAGTTCGCCAGGGATGGGCGAGGTGGGTTGACGGTTGGCGTCGTCGAGCAGGGCGAGCTGGTGTGGACTCACAGCATCGGCTTTACCGACGAGGCGGAGCAGCGCCCGGCGACACGTGAGTCGATCTATCCGATTGCCTCAGTGACGAAGATGCTGACGGGGATCATGCTGCTGCAGTTGGTGGAGCGAGGCAGCGTTCATCTCGCCGATCCGGCGGAGAAGTACGTTCCGGAAATGCGCCAGATGCAGAACGCGTATCCGTGGGCGCCGCCGGTATCACTGATGCAGCTCGCGACCATGACGGCCGGTGTGCAAGTGGGCATCTCCATTCCGGAGGACAGGAGGGCGGCGTTCAATGCCGCGACCACTTGGGAAGAGGCGATTGCCGTCGTCATTCCCTCTTTTAAATATCAATACGAGCCCGGCACGGTGAATCGTTATTCGAATGCCGGCTATGCCATTCTCGGCCTCGCGTTGAGTCGCGCGGCGAAGCGGCCGTTCGCCGACTACGCGCGTACCGAAATATTGGAACCGCTCGGGATGCGGCGCTCTGGGTTCTCGATCCCTGCCGACATGCAGCCCCATGTGGCGCGTGGCTATGCTCTGAACAAGGCCGATTCACGCGGCCAGATGCCCTGGGTCAATCCAAGCAAGGATTTGTTATTGCCCGCCGCGGGCCTGCTGACGGATGTGGGTGATCTTGCCAAGCTGATGCGCTTTCAGATGCTCGGCGGGTACGAGAAGGTACTCAGCAACGAGATGCTGCAGGCGTCGTATCGAATGCTCGTGCCGTCGAGTGCGAATCTGCAATACGGCGATGGCGTCGGCTTCGCCGCCGTCCGCGACCCCGACGGAAAACTCGCTGCAATCGGTCATGGCGGCGCATTTCCGGAGGGCTTCGTGACTTCCTACGAGTTCGACGGCACGCGTAAAACGGGTGTAATTCTGCTGGCGAACACTTACGCTGGCCAGGCGAACTACAAAGTGCTGGTGCGCCGTATCCTGGCGCGGCTCAATCCGACCAGCCCAGGCGGCAGCGGCTTGGCGGAGATCGAGCAGCATTGAGGTGTCTATGTCGATGCAGTGGCGCATCTTCAAAGGTTTCCTGATCGCGGCGTGTATCGCGATCGCGCCTGCGGACGCAGCGGATGAAGGGAGTTGCACCGCGGCCGAGCATCGGCAGTTCGATTTCTGGCTCGGCGAATGGAATGTTTACAGCCCCGACGGCAAGCTCGCCGGCACGAATAGCATCAAAAGCGAATACGGCGGCTGCGTACTGCACGAACGCTATTCGACGCCCCTGGGTTATCGCGGCGAAAGCCTGAATGTTTACGATGCCGGGCGTAAAGTGTGGCATCAGAGCTGGGTCGATAGCGACGGGGCCTTGTTGCTGCTCGAAGGCGGTCTGCGCGGCGAGGCTATGGTGCTCGAAGGGCAATCGATCGGCGCCAAGGGTGAAGTGACCAAACATCGGATCACCTGGACGCCGAACGCCGATGGCACCGTCCGACAGCATTGGCAATCGACCGACAGCCAGGGAGGGTGGACGACGGCGTTCGATGGCGCCTACAAACGCAAGTGACACGACCATGATGTTGGCAGAGTGGGTGTTGAAGGCGCGAGCGCTCGGGGCGAGCGACGTGCATTTGCAGGCGGGGACACCCGTGGTGGTGCGCGTCCGAGGAGAGTTGTCTACGGTCAGTGAAGCGCTGCCGGCGGCGCGAGTGGCCGAGATGGGCAGGGAGTTGCTCAACAACGAACAGTGGGAGCACTTCCGCGCGCGAGGCTCGGCGGATTTATCGATCAACGTTGCCGGCACGCGCTGTCGGGTCAATTTGTTTCAGACCATCCGGGGTGCGGCGCTGGCGGTGCGGCTGCTTGCGGCGTCGACCAACACGTTGCACAGCTGCAATCTGCATCCGGACCTGAGCAGGCTCACCGAAGCGCAGACCGGCCTGGTCATTGTCTCGGGGCCGACCGGCTGCGGCAAGTCCACGACGCTGGCGGCCATGATCGAGGAGATCAATGCCTCTCGCGCCAAGAACATCATCACCATCGAAAGTCCCATCGAATATCTGTACACCAACCATCGCTCGTTCATCCGGCAGCGCGAAGTGCCGACGCATTCGCCCAGCTACGAGCAAGCGATCATCGATGCGCTTCGAGAGAATCCGGATGTGCTCGTCATCGGCGAGATGCGCACGCCCGAGGCGATGAGGCTCACTCTGAACGCGGCGGAGACCGGTCACCTGGTGCTCGCGACGATGCACTCGTCGACCTGCGCCGAAGCGCTGAATCGTCTGTGTATGTCATTCGCGTCCGAGATTCAGGGCAGCGTTCGCGCGCAAGTCGCGGACTGTCTGGTTGCAGTGGTTTGCCAACGCCTGGAGTATCTGCAGGATTACCAGCTGCGGGTGCCGCTTTGCGAAGTGCTGATGGCCAACTCCAACGCCAAAGGCACGATCCGCAGTGGCTCCTTCAGTCAGCTGGCCACGGTGATTCAGTCGGGCGGCGAGGACGGCATGTGGAGCTTCGACCGCTATCGCCGCTGGATGGAACAGAAGCGGGATTGGGTGATGCCGTCGCGACAGAGTGCGAGCCCGCCGCTGGAAGTGCAGGCACACGCCGCGCCGCCTCCGCCAGCCGTCGGGCGTCCAACATCCAAGCCGGCGACGGAAGCGCCGATCGATATTTCCATCGACGAGAGCGCGGATCTTGCCGAGCTGGCGCGCAAGATCGAAAAGAAGATTCGTTGAGCTATTGCTCGACGCGCGATGCCAGGCGGAGCAGGTCGGAGCTGATCTTCAAGCCGGCGCGACGAGCGTTGCCGACGTCGATAGCGAAGCGCAGGCGGTTGTCTTCGGTAAACAAGCGAATGATGCCGCCGCACTCGGTGAAGTCGCTGGCCTCGCTCACGGTCAGCGCGTCATTGCCAGCGGCGGAGGCGAGGGCGGTGCGCACGTCTTGCGCGGCGTCCAGATAAACGACATCGCAGCCCGACCAGCTGCCGCTCGCAGGCAGCTCGGCGGTGGCGATGGACCGCATGCCGATTCTCTTATCGACGGTGGATGTGGTCAGTGCGTGCTGCACGCCGCGCGCGCCGATGAAACAAACGTGGATTGCCGCCGCGCTGGCGTGCGGCAGTTCGACGAACTTCAGAAAGTTGAACAAATAGGCGGCGCGCAGCTGATCCGCTCGCTCGAAGGCAATGTCGTCTGCACGCGCGCTGCCCACCAGCAGCAACGTCACAAAGGTAACGGAGCGCAGGAATCGCATCGTCGTCAGGGTCTTAGCGGCCCAAGCGCCACACGAAGCGACCGAAGAAACTCCGGCCGATGCGCGCGCCCATGGCGCCGCCGGTCTCGTCGTAGAATTCGATATGGTCGTCGTCGAATGCGTTGTTCACCATGAGCGACAACTCGAGATTCTCCCGCACGTGCCAGCCGGCGCGCAGGTCGAAGGACGTGTATGACGGGATGTCATAGGTGCTCAGGCTGCCGACGTAGCGCCACGACACGTCGAGCTCCGTGTGATACGGCAGATCGATGCGTGCTCGGGTGCCAAACGATCTCGACGGATCGCTCGCGGCTTGCAACAACAGCTCGGCAGCGGACGGCGTTTCCGTCATCCGATACCAGTTGCCATTGAGTTGCCAGCGCAGCCAGTCGGCGGCGGCCCATTCCAGTGAAGTCTCCACGCCATACACTGTGGTGTCGTGGGCGTTCGTGTACGCGAACAGCCGGTCGATCCGCGGTGGCGGGCCCGGCACGAATGCAGTCTCGACGTCGATCACGCTGATCAGATCCTTGTACTCGTTGTAGTACAGCGAGGCATCGAGCGCTAGAACGGAGTTCGGGCGCCAGCGCCAACCCAGCTCGTAGGCATTCAACTTCTCTGCGTCGAGATGTTCGTTGCCGCTGAGCACGAAGCGTACGAGCACATCTCGTGGCACATCGACCTTGACATGCGAGAACAGCTCTATGCGCGACGGTGTGCGCACCGCGCGTGAAACCGCGCCCCAGATCGTTTGGGTCGGGCTGAAGCGCCATAGCGCACGCAGTGTCGGCTGGAACGCGAGGCCGGTGAACGTGAAATCCTCGAGCTTCGCGCCGGCGATCACGCGTAAGCGGTCGTCGAAGAAATTGATTTCGTCCTGGGCGTAGATGTTCCATTGATCCTGCGTGGACCTGGTTTTCGAGAAGCGCACTTGCGTCGCGGGGTCGCGTTGTTCCTCCTCCAGCTGGCGCAGCCCGAAGCCGCCGGTCAGCAGGTGCCGGCCGATGCGATTGGCGCTCAACTGCAGATCGAGGCCTGCGGTCGCTTCGCTCCAGCGGCCAGGCATGCCACGGTCGGCCCAGCTGTAATAAGTGTGCGCATCGATGCGGCCCAAGGTGACGTCGCGTTGCCAGTTGACCGTAACGTTGCCGGTTCGCGAGCTGCCCGGAAGATTCGAGTCGGCGTAGCCGTCGATATCGCCGAAGTCGCCTTGCTGCACGTCGCCCTGGAAGGACAGCTGTCCGCCCGCCGCTGCACGGTCGAGTCGCCAGCCCGCTTGAGTTCTGACCCAGGGCTCGCCGCCATTTAAATAGGACTGGGTGTGGGCGTGCTCGGCGTACACGCGATAGTCGCCGAGCGCGTCGATGCGATCCGAATAACTCATGGCGCCCGACTCGCTATCCACAGTGCCGCCGCCCGCTTGTACGCGCAAACCGGCCGAGTCCGCGGCGGTGCGCGTGATGATGTTGATCACGCCGTTGACGGCGTTGATGCCCCACAGGGCGCCGCCGGGACCGCGCATGACCTCGATGCGCTGGATGTTATAGAGCGGCACCGTCTGCTCTTCCCACATCACACCGGAGAACAGCGGCGTATAGATGCTGCGTCCATCGACCAGCACCTGGAGTTTGTTGGCGAAGCGGCTGTTGAAGCCACGCGCTGTGATCGCCCAGCTGCGAGCGTCGATGCGCGCGACCTGCAGTCCCGGCGCCATACGCAACACTTCGGGCAGGCTGGTAGCGCCGCTCCGCCGGATATCGTCGCGAGTGATCACGAACACCGCCGCGGCGGCGTCGGCGCTCGCTTGCGCGCGCTTGGCTGCCGATGTCACGGTCACGTCCATGCTCATCAACGTCGCCAGGTCCAGATCGGTGAGATCCTCTTGGGCCTGCGCCGCGCAGGGGGTCAACAACGAAGAAATGAGCAGCGCTAGCAGTCGCCGAGCCTTCATATGCTCCAATGAATGAGCTGTTATGGAAGACAGGCGCAGCAGCGCCTGGTTAGACGCTGTGTCGACGCGCTGCGCCGAAAGCTTGAGCGCGCGCGAGCAATATTTGCCGCAACTCGCGCCCCGTAGGTTCTTTTCAGGCAGGGAATGTCTTAAGTATGCTCGCGTGCGTGCACAGGTTGAGGAGCGGCGCCGATGGGCAAGGTTCGGGTCAATTTTTTCTGCGTGTCGTTGGACGGCTTCGGCGCCGGGCCGGATCAATCCCTGGAACAGCCGTTGGGTATTGGCGGGGAGTCGCTGCACGAGTGGGCCTTCGGCACACGCACCTTCCAGAAAATGTTATTCGGCAAGGAAAGCGGCAGCACCGGCATCGACGATGACTTTCTGGTGCGAAGTTTCGACAACCTCGGTGCGTGGATCATGGGCCGGAATATGTTCGGTCCGATTCGCGGCCGCTGGCCGGATGAAGATTGGAAAGGTTGGTGGGGTTCGAATCCGCCGTATCGCTCACCGGTATTCGTGCTGACGAATCATCCTCGCGCGCCACTCAGCATGGAGGGCGGAACGACCTTTCATTTCGTGACGGATGGTGTTCACGCCGCGCTCGAGCGAGCGCAGGCCGCGGCGAACGGCAAGGATATCCGGGTGCTCGGCGGGGCGTCGACGATCCGGCAGTACTTGCAGGCGCAGCTGATCGACGAGATGCACCTGGTCGTGGTGCCCAAACTGTTGGGCCGCGGCGAACCGCTTCTTATGGGACTGGATCTGGTGAAGCTGGGTTACAGCGTCACTCGACAGGTGGCGTCCGAAACCGTACTACATGTCGTCGTTACGAAGATCTAGAGACAGAAGCGGCTGCGTGCAGCGTTCGATCGTCTGCACGCAGCCAGCACGTTGCTTATAACGTTTCCGGAGTCCACACGTAGCCGTCGCCACGACGCTCGAACTTGCCCACGCCAGGATACGGAAAGTGCACGGCGTAGATGCGCTGACCGCTTTCGGCGCTCTTGCTGAGCACATCGAGGCGGCTCTTTTGTCCGGTCGGAGCGTCGAGATCGAATGCGACCGGCCAGTCCGGCTTCTGCACCGAGACGACGTAGTGGTGCACGGAATCGCCGACGTACAGCAGCGTGTTGGCGCCCGAGCCGATCAGATAACCCGAGTGACCCGGCGTGTGGCCGTGATAATCCATGGCCTTCACGACGCCCGGAATCAGCTCCGCCCCGGGAGCGAACGCATCCATCTTCGGCGTCAGAGCGGTGACCAGCGCGGCATGATTCGGTGCGCCGACGGCTGCGGCCGTCTCGGCATTCAGCCCTTTCAAGAATTCCCAATCGGCGGCGCCGATGTGAACGGTCGCATTCGGGAACGCCAGCGCGCCTTCGGCATTCAGCAGGCCGCCGATGTGATCGCCGTGCGCGTGGGAGATGAAAATGTCCGTGACGCTGGCAGGCTCGAAGCCGGCCTGGGCGAGCGACTGCAGGAGCTGACCGCCGGCCGGGCCGAAGTTCGAACCTGCGCCCGTGTCGAACAACAGCACGCGATCGGCGCTCTTCACCAGCAGCGGCTGAATCGACACGCTGAGCTTGTCGGAGGGCAGGCCGGCTGCAGTCAGCGCGGCGGCGACGTCCTCGGGGGTCTTGCCGACGCCGAAGATTTTATTGTCATTCGGGAAATCGAATCCGCCGTCACGCAGAGCGATGGCGGACAGCTCGCCGATGCTGAAGCTGCCGGCGGGCGCCTGTGCGGTCGAAGCGGGAGTTGCGGCTTGCTGCGCCGGCTCCTTGGGAGCCTCGGACTTCGGCGAGCAGGCAGCGAGCGTCAAACACAGAGCGAGAGCAAGCGATGTTCTTTTCATGCGAGTAAGGCGCTGGGTGAGTGGGGGCACGCATCGTAGCATTGCCACCCGGCACTCACCCACTGCGTCCTTGGATCGCTGCGCTATTGCTATTGCTGTTGCTGTGGCGGCGGCTCGACCGCCGACTCAGCCGCTTTCTCGGCCGGCTCCTGGCCGGGGCCGGCGCCGCTGCGCTGCTGCTTCTCGGGGTCGGGCAGCGGCACGATTTTGCCAGTGGGCAACAGTGCCTCGACGGTCATCTGCGGCGGGATGCGCGAGGAGTCGCGAGGACCGCAGCTGGCGCTCCGATGCGTCACTTTCACATTGAGCTTGCGGAATAGTTGCGTGCCCATCTGTTCGAGCAGATCGCAATCCTCGGGCTGCAAGCGCACGGTGCGTGAGGACAGTGTCACTTCCTGGCGCTGCGCCTCGAACACGATCGGATCGTTCATTGCGGCGCCGGGGTTGCGAGTCACGCGCGACACCAGCTCGCGTCGCGATTTGTCCTTCTCGATCTCCTTCATCACCGCCGGCGTGACCTCGACCGGCATCTGCACTCGAATGCGGATCAGCGCCGATTGGCGTCGCTCGCTGGCGGGGTTGCGGAAGGTGGAGGAGGAGCGGTCGAACGGATCGCCCCGATCGAACGGGTCGCCGCGATCGAAGGGATCGGAGCTCGCCCGGCCGGGCATCGGATCCATCATGTCGTCGTCGCCGACCATGTACGCGTCGCAGTTCCTCACGTCGACCTTGACGTCGTCCCTGGCGCCGATTGCGAGCAGGATGTTGGCTACTCGGTTCTGCAATTCGTGGCAGGCCTGGAATTGCCTGGGCAACCGGTAATTCAGCGAGAGTTCCTGGACTTTGTACACCGCCGTGACCGGCGCCTCCGCGAGCGCCGCGCCGGTGAGCAGCAAGGACGCGGCTGACAGCAGTTTCAAGGCAGCCGACGCGCCACGATGTGTGAACAGGTGCAAGGTCGTCATGGGCAACTCTCCGCCGCAAGCCGCATGCGATTTTCTGTCAGTCTAGGCTCGCGGCGACGCCGCGTCGAGCGTGCAGTAATGGGTTGGCCCTAGGGCTAATTGTTCCTCGTTCAGTCTGAGCCGACGCTGATCCCCCGAGAAGCAGAAGAGCTGGGATCATGGCTCGAGCGAGCGCGAGTGGGGTGGCCAGGGTGGTAGAGCGTGTCTGCTGGGCCCTGGCGTGCGTGGCGATTGCTCTGTACCTCGCAGCCCGAACCGACGCAGCCATCAACGGCAAGGCCGACCTCGCACGAGTGACCACCGCCGCGGCTCGCGCGACAACAACATCGAATGATCCGCCGGCTGCAGTCGACATCGTTCAATCCGCTGCTGAAGCCTCCGGGCTGCAGGGCCTGTTGGAGATTCCGTCACTGGGCCTGCGCACGCCGCTTTATTCCGATACCAGTGAGTTCAATCTCAATCGGGGCGCCGGACTGATTGCCGGCATGTCGGTGCCGGGCCACGGCGGCAACCTCGGCGTGGCGGCGCATCGCGACGGCATCTTTCGAGCGCTGGAGAACATCCGGGTCGGCGCTGCCATCGAGGTGCGGACCGCGAGTTTTCACTACGTCTATCACGTCACGTCGATCGCCATCGTCGATCGCACCGATGCCGCGCTCCTGCGGCATACCGACGAGCCCGCCATCACGTTGGTGACCTGCTATCCCTTCCGCTTCGTAGGACCCGCGCCACGGCGGTTCGTGGTGCGTGGCCAGCTCGATTCCGCTCGCGAGGCCACCGCGTCAGTGACGCCACCGCTTCGGGAGAAAACCGCCGCCATCTAAAGCCTCTCGAACCTGCAGGAGACAATCATGGGTATCCGTTCTCGCGTGACCTTCGGCGCGCTTCTCGCACTCATCGCTACCGCGACCCTGGCACAGAACCCGAAGGATTGCGCCGCCGTGAAGTTCAGTGACGACGTCCTGGAACGCTTCCCGCGGGCGCAGGAGGCTTGCCAGGATGTGATATCCCGCGGCGGGCAGGACTATGCGGTGATCAACGCTCGTCTGGTCGACGTGCGAGGAAACACGATGCGGGTGCGTTTCAGGCACGCCGACGGCTCCATGGGACCGACGCAGTCCGTCACACCGCCACGCGATTTTCGCGTGCTCATCAACGGCACACCCACGCGCGTTGCCGATCTGGCGCCGAACCAGGATCTGAAAGCTTACGTGCAGGTCAGCCGCCCGGTGATGGCGCTGGAGCCGGCCGATAGCACGCAGGAGCTGGTGATCGTGCCCTTGGTGGCCGCAGCGGCGGCCGCCGAAGAGGCCGAGCCCACGCGCCTGGCCGAAGCCGATCCCGAAATGCCGCGCACCGCCGGGCCTGCGCCCCTGTTTGCAGCCTTCGGTCTGTTGTTCGCCTGCGCTGCCCTGGGCCTGCGCGCGCTGCGTGGCGTGCGCATCACGCATTCGAAGCAGCTCTAACCTCGAGGAGTGAAATCATGATCCGGAATATTGTGGTTGTTTCCCTGGCCTGTCTGCCGCTGGTGGGTCTGGCAGGGGATCCGAAAAAGGTCTCGTCGGAGAATGTCACCAAAGCGACGGCGACGGTGAAGTCAGTCGATCACGACAGCCGCTCGCTGGTGCTTCGCACTGCCGATGGCGTCGATACGCTGGTGGTCGCGGGACCCGAGGTCCGCAACTTCGAGCAGATAGAAGCGGGCGACACCGTGTCGGCCACCTATCGTGAGGCGCTGCTGGCGCAAGTCGTGCCGAAAGGCTCGGCAGTCGGCGAACCGCGCACCACCGTCTCCAAGACCCGAGCCAAAGAGGGTGAATTGCCCGCCGCGTCCGTCAGTGCTTCTGTGTCGACCGATGTGGTCATTCAATCGGTGGACCAGTCGTTCGACACCGTGACGTTCAAACGTTCCGACGGCGTGGTGCGCACCGTCGCGGTCGAAGATCCGGAAGCCACCAAGTTCGTGCACAACCTGAAACCTGGCGACGAGGTGCGCATCACGTACACCGAAGCGACCGCCATCGCTCTGAGCAAAGCGGAGTGATGCTGCACAGTGGATACGCGAGCAGACGACCTTTTGCCGATATATCCAGATAAAAATGACTTTCGATTCGGCAAATCCCGATCTACTCGCGTAAGCCGCTGCCGCATGATCTGCGCGGAAGTCCTTGACTGCACTGATTCACCGCGAGATGAAGGTGACAAGCAGGTTACAAGGGCCGCGCTTCCTCCAAATGTGGCCACGTCGTGGAGCGCGCGAAATACATCGAAATATGTATCGTCGGGTGCATAGCGGGAGTTTTCGTGAGCAGGACACCACCTACCGTGTTCATCGTCGATGACGATGCCGATGTGCGACGAGCGCTAGCTCGTCTGTTGTGCGCGGCTCGATATGTCACGCGCTCCTTTGGATCCGCAGCGGAATTTCTCGCGCACCACGATCCAACTGTGCCCGGCTGTCTGCTGCTGGATCTGGCCATGCCCGATCAAAGCGGCCTCGATGTGCAGTCAACGCTGGTCGAGGCAGACTGTCATCGTCCAATCGTTTTCTTGAGCGGTCATGGCAGCATCGCCGAGAGTGTGATTGCGATGCGCGCCGGCGCGGTGAACTTTCTCACCAAGCCGGTGGAGAACGAAGAACTGCTCGGCGCCGTCGAAGAAGCCTTGCGCATGGATGAAGAACAGCGTCGCGCCACCGGCCTGCGTCAGATCGTTCAAGAGCGGATCGCGACACTCACGCCACGCGAACGTGAAGTGCTCGCGCATGTCGTCGAAGGTCGAATGAACAAACAAATCGCCGGCGACCTTGGCACCGTGCTCAAGACCATCAAAGTTCATCGCGCGCGAGTGATGCACAAGATGCGCGTGCGCTCGCTGGCTCAGCTGGTGAAGCTCATCGCGGCGTCGGGCGTGGTGCTCGACCGTCCGGCTCGCAGCAGCGAGTTGCCGTCGGACGTGAAATACAGCGCACCGATCAGCTCCGGCGGCAGCAGCCACTCGATCGGCGGTGTAGCGCACTGGTGAGCTCATTGAGCCATCGTGAGATGGGCGGTATTCGCGCCCCTCGTCACGCTTCTCACCGCCGCGGCTTCGTGCGTACTGTGCAGCAATATGCACAAGACACCGAAGACGATCTATCTGCTCTTGCTCGTGCTGATCTGCGGCGCAAGCCAGGTGTCCGCCCAGCAAACAGGGTCAGCTCAGGAAGAAGCGATACGTAAGCTCAACGCCAGGATGGACGAGCTGAAGGCGCAGATAGCGGAAATTCAGGCTGAACTGGATGCGATCCACCCAGAGAAGCTGGCGCAGCCCGGCTCCATCGTCAGCACGCAGCCACCGTCACCGGAAAAGCTGACTCCGCAGCAACAGGAAGAGTCGATAGGTGAGGCTACTCAACATCGCGAGACTTTTGCGCATGATGAGGAGGACGCGCCGCGCCTGTACAACGCGCCAATGGATGCCACGTATCCTGGATTCTTCCTTCTGCCAGGCACTCACACGCTGCTGCGTCTGGACGGATCGGCCCGAGCCGATCTGATCTACGATCCAAGAACACCCACGATGGGCGACGGATTCGTGCCCTCGTCGATACCGATCCCCACGGTCGCCGATTTCTCGAACTTCAATGGCAGCATTCGCGGCAGCCGCTTCATGGCGGACTTTCGTATCCCGGCAGGCGAGAGCGGGTCCGCGCGCACGTTCATTCAATACGATTTCTTCGGGCCGAACGGGACGACCGCACCACGCCTGCGTCATTTCTACGCGCAGTTGAACAACATCCTGGTCGGCCAGACATTCACCAACTTCATGGATCCCGATGCGTTCGGGGACGAGCTGGACAATCAGGGAGTCAATGGGGCAGTCAGCGTGCGTCTGCCGCAGGTCAGATACAGCTTTGGACTGGGCGGCGGCGCGAGCGCTTCTATTGCGCTCGAGGATCCGGACTCGTCGATCGACTTCGCAATTGCAGGCGCGTCTGTCACGCCGACCACTTCTGCTCCGGATCTCACGCTTCACTGGCGAAACGAATGGGACCTCGGACACCTACAACTGGCGAGCGTCTTTCGAGACCTGGGCGTGCAGTTGCCGAACGGAGCACGCCGGTCGACCTTTGGATGGGGCGTGAATGCGACGGGAGGGATCGAGGTATTCGGCCGCGATTCCATTGTCCTGGGGCTTGCTTACGGCGAAGGAATTGCGCGCTATGTGGGCGACACCGCGGGCTTGGCACTGGATGCGGCGCCCGAATCGCAGACAGATTTTTCTCTGCGAGCTCTGCCGCTCACGGCGGCGTATGGCAGTTATCAGCACTACTGGAACTCGGGGATGCGTTCGAGCCTGACGCTCGGCCATGTGAGCGTCGACAACACCGATTTCCAATCGCCCGATACCTATCGCAAGAGCACTTATTCGGGCATCAACCTGATCTGGAATCCGATCGGCAGCCTGGATGTCGGTGCTGAGTTCGTTTACGGCTGGGTGGAGAACAAGAGTGGCGCAAACGCCGACGCACCTCGTTTCCGAATCACTGCAAGGTACAACTTCGTGAAGCACCGTCCGGCCGAAGAGAAGGCGCCGTAGCGCAGCCGCATTCGCAACTGATTGGACCAGAGGCTAATTGCGAGCCGCCGACTGCGGTGCGAACGTGCTCCGTCAATTCACTATCGTGAAACAGCATGGCGAGAGTGCACATTCTTGCGACCGGCGGGACGATTGCGGGTCGAGGCTCGAGCGACACCTCCTCCAGCTATCGTCCCGGCTCGGTCATGATCGAACAATTGATCGACAGCGTGCCGGGGCTCGCAGCGCTCGCCGAAGTCACGGGCGAGCAGTTTGCACAGATGAGCAGCCAGGACATGGACGAGGTCATCTGGCAGGGCCTGGCGAGTCGTATCAATAAACTGTTCGATGCCGATGCGGCGGACGGCGTCGTGGTCACGCACGGCACCGATACCGCCGAAGAAACGGGCTACTTTTTGCACCTGACCGTGACATCGGACCGCCCGGTCGTGCTCACCGGTTCGATGCGGCCCGCGACGTCCTTGAGCGCCGACGGGCCGCTGAATTTATATAACGCGGTCTCGGTCGCTGCCGATCGCGATGCGCGCAATCGCGGAGTGATGCTGGCAATCAACGATGATCTGCACAGCGCGCGCGATGTGACGAAGTCGAGCACGACGGATGTGCAGACTTTCATTTCGCCTGGGCCGGGGTTGCTCGGCACGGCGCGGCTGGGGCGCATTCGCTATTTCCGTCAGCCGAAGCGTTTGCACACGAGCCGGTCGAGCTTTTCTGCCTTCGCTCAGCGACGTTTGCCGCGCGTGGATATTTTGTACTCGCACGCGGGCATGCAGCCCGACCTGGTGCTCTCCAGCGTATCGCTCGGTGTGCGCGGCATCGTGGTCGCGGGTGTGGGCAATGGCAATGCGCCCGGTCCGGTGGTCAGCGCGTTGGCGGATGCAGCGAAGGCGGGCGTCATCGTGGTTCGCGCCACGCGGGTCGGCAGTGGCGACGTCGAACGGGGCGTGGAGCTCGACGACGATGCCTTGGGTTTCGTCGTGGCCGATCAGCTCAATCCCCAGAAGAGCCGGATATTGTTGCAACTGTGCCTGGCGCACGAACTGGATCGCAACGCTGTGCAGGAGGCGTTCTTTCAGTACTAGTTCTCGCGCGATACGTCACCTTGCTCAGCTCCGCACCGAAGAACAGCATCTTGCTCATGGCGTGCATCCATAGCATCACCATCAGAAGGCCGCCGATCGCACCGTAAGCGCTCCATTTCGCCGCTGCACGGGCGGCGTACACCGATAAGACTTCGGCGCCCAAGATCCACGTCAGACCCAACAGGACTGCGGCAACTCGCACGTCACTCCAGCGCACCTGCGCCGGCGGCAATGCCCGCAACAACAACGCAAATATCAGCGGCGCAATGACCAGCGAGGCGAGCAGGGGCAGCAGCCAACCCAGCGTATCGCCGAGCAGCGACAGCTCACCTGGCAACGCTGCAAGCCACTGCAACGCGCCGATGACTGCGAGCAGCGCGAGCAACAATGCGCCGCCGCCAAACATGATGCCGAAGGCGATAGCCCGCTCGGTGAGTTTCATCCGCAAGGCGTTCAGTATCGAGCCGGACGCGAGCGGTGGCGCTTGCTTCCAGAGCGCCCGAAACGTCAAGCGCAGGTGCGCGAACAGCTTCGAGGACGTCATCAACAAGCCGACGATGCCGATCATCGTCGCCACGATCGAGCCACGCTGCAGATACAGAGACACCTGCTCGACCGCGCTGCTCAAGTCCGAGCCGAACGTTGCTTCGACCGTGCGCAATAGTTGTTGCTCGAGATCGACAGCCAGCGGCGACAGGCGCAGCAGCCAACCCATCGCCGCCATGAACAGGACCAGCAAGGGCACCAGCGAGAGCAGCGCGTAGTAAACCATCGCGCCTGCAAAGTAGTGCGCGTAGTCGCGTACGTACTCGCCTGCAGCTGCGCGCAGCAGGCTGGAGTGTGCTGATATCCAGGGATTCACCGTCGTCGACTCTCGGCGCGATGCACATGGCTAACTGTTGGACCTTGGTCCTACGCGTGGTCATTGCAGACTGGGATAGGTTCCTCGCGACAGGCAACCACCGAGGGCGAACCATGAGCGATCCTCAAGCGGACGAGGCATTTCGCAAGAGCATCTGTACGCGGCCGCCGGGACGCGGCCGCGTACGCTCGGAAACGGATAGCCTCGGCGAGCGCGAGGTGCCAGTGGATGCCTATTGGGGTGTCAACGTCTCGCGCGCGCTCGAAAATTTCGCAATCAGCGGTCGTCCGATCTCGGTGTATTCCGACTTCATCTACGGCTATGCCTGCGTCAAGCAGGCGGCCGCGCTGGCCAACGCCGACCTGGGCGTGATGGAGCGCTGGAAGGCCGAGCTCATCGAACGCGCCTGCGTCGAAATTCGCGACGGGTTGCTGCACGATCAGTTCGTCGTCGACATCATGCAGGGCGGCGCTGGCACGTCGACCAACATGAACTTCAACGAAGTCATAGCGAACCGCGCGCTCGAGTTGGCGGGCCACGCGAAGGGCGACTATGCGCGCATCGATCCCAACGACGACGTGAATCGGTCCCAGAGCACCAACGACACTTATCCCACCGCTTTGAAGATCGGCTTGCGCCTGGCGCTGGAGCGTCTGCAAGTCGAGCTGGTGTCGCTGGCAACGGCGTTCCACTCCAAGGGCGGCGAGTTCTCGGGCATCGTGAAGGTCGGACGCACGCAGTTGCAGGATGCAGCGCCCATGACTCTCGGCCAGGAATTCCAGGCGTTTGCGATTACGCTGGCCGAAGAGTGCCTCGACTTCGAACACGTGACGAACAAGCTGTGCGAGATCAGCCTGGGCGCGACTGCGATCGGCACCGGCATCGCGTCCCACGCGGAGTACGCCGAGGCGGCGCGTCAGCACCTGGCCGACATCACCGGCTATGCGCTGCGCACTTCACCGGACCTGGTCGAAGCCACGACCGATGTCGGTTGCTTCCTGGAGCTCTCGGGTGCGTTGAAGAAATGCGCCATGAAGCTGTCGAAGATCTGCAATGACCTGCGGCTGCTCAGCTCCGGCCCGCAGGCGGGATTCGGCGAGATCACTCTGCCGCCGCGCCAGGCCGGTTCGAGCATCATGCCGGGCAAGGTGAATCCGGTGATCCCCGAAGCGGTCAATCAGGTTGCGTTCGCGATTGCCGGCGGCGATATGACGCTGACCATGGCAGCCGAGGCCGGACAGTTGCAGCTCAATGCGTTCGTGCCGGTCATGGCGCACGTGCTGTTCGAGAACCTCAAGTATCTGACGGCGGCGGTGACGACGTTGCGTGAGCACTGCGTCATCGGCGTGAAAGCGAACACGGGTCGGCTCGAACAACACTCACGCTCGTTCGTCGGCGTGATCACGGCGCTCATTCCTTATATCGGCTATGAACCGGCGGCGCGGCTCGCGAAGCAGGCGCTGGCGGATGGTGGCGACATCGTCGACGTGGTGGCTGCGTCCGGATTGTTGTCGCGCGAAGAGCTTGCATCGCTGCTCACCGCCGAGCGCCTTACCGGGAGTCCGCGCGAGTCGAGCAGCGCGGACGCGGGTATCCCTCGGGACACCGGTAGAGAGCAGATCAGACATTAGTTGCGCATTCTGTAGAGGGGGCGTCATGCGTCAGTTCTCCACTCATCAGCTGTTGTCGTTGTTGGACAAACATGGCCCGCCCTGCATCTCGCTCTATCAGTACACCCACCGGCATCACCCGGACAGCCTGCAGGACCCGATTCGCTTCCGCAATCTGCTGCGCGAGATGGAAAGCTCGCTGCTGCAGAAGTACGACAAGAAGGAAGTGCGGCCGTTGCTGGAAAAATTCCAGCCGCTGAGCCACGACGGCGAATTCTGGAATCACCGCACCGACGGCCTGGCCATGCTGGCGGCGCCCGACATGTTCGAGGTGTTCGAGCTGCAACGACCGGTGCAGGAGAACCTGATCGTCGCCGATACCTTCTATCTCAAGCCGTTGCTGCGCATCTCGCAGTCGGCCGATCGTTTTCAGATCCTGTGCCTGACGCGCGACCGGGCGCAACTGTATGAAGGTAATCGCGACGCGGTCGATCCGGTAGAGCTCATCGACACGCCCGGCACCATCACCGAAGCGCTCGGCGCCGACCTGACTCCGCAACATCAGTCGGTGCGCAGTGCGGCCGGGCAGACGCCGATTTATCACGGCGTCGGGCAGAAGAAGGAAGAAGTGGATCGCGACCGGGACCGCTTCTTCCGCGCCGTCGATCGGGGCGTCATGGAGAATCACTCCAAGCCGACCGGGTTGCCGTTGATGCTGGTGGCTTTGAAGGAATATCACACGCCGTTTCGCAACCTGAGCCGCAATCCGCATCTGCTGAGCATGGGTGTCGATGTGGATCCCGGTGCGATCGGCCTCGATGAATTGCGTGCATTGACGTGGGAGCAGATGGAGCCTTTGTATCTCGAGCGGCTGGCGTTGCTGGTGCGCGAGTTTGAAATTGCGCGGACGCGTCAGCTCGGCTTCGACGATCTATCCGAGGTGGCGGCGGCGACTGCGGCGGGACGAGTGGCGAACCTGCTGGTCGAAGCCGACCGGCAGATTCCCGGCCGCGTCGATCCGCAGTCCGGGAAAATCGAGCAGGGCGCGTTGTCCGATCCGGAGGTCGGCGACGTGCTGAGCGACCTGGCGGGCATGGTGTTGCGAATGAAGGGGCAGGTGGTCATCGTGCCCAAGGAGCGCATGCCCACCGACACCGGCGTCGCCGCGACCTGTCGTTTCTAATCTATCGCGACCGGGCCACGGGCAGGAAGCCGACGAACGTGAGCCCGGCGAGCGCGAAGAACGAGAGCTTCAGCGCGAACAGCCGCGCATCCGTGTTGATCTGCACCGCATTCGCGATGTGCTCGGGTGTGAGCAGGGACTGTTCCAACACCTGCTGCAATCGATCGTTGCTGATGAAGGCGACGCGATTCAGATCGAGATGGGCGCGCAGCTCGGTGCCGATAGCAGGATCGCGCGCCAGGTGTTGATTCACATTGAGGCTGAGCACGCCAATGACCAGCGCGCCTGCGATTGCAGCTCCGACTGCCGCGGCTAAATGACTGGTTGCCGAGCAGAGCGGCTCGACATCCTCTGAAATTTCCGTCGGCGCGACCGACGCCAGATTCTTGAATAGCAGCGTCGCAAGCGTGCCTTCGCCCAGACCGATCGCCGCCAGGCTGAGCACGACCGACGCGTCGCTCCAGTCGTTTCGAACGATAGCTCCCAGCAGCAGCAGCCCCGTTCCCACCGCGAGAAACGCATGGCGAGTAATGTTGCGCACCGACTGTGGGCTACCGAAACGGCTGACGGACAGCGCGCCGATGAAGCTGGCCACCGTGAAGGGCACAAGCGCGTACGCGGTCACTAGGCTGCTGCGTCCTTGCACGATCTCTATGTACAAAGGAATGAGGAAGGTGACGCCGGAGCTGACCGCGGCGATGGTGAATATGGACCACAGCATGGAGCGCTGTCCCGGGGTGTTCAGCAGTTGCATCACGCCCAGGCAGCCGCCGATGTGGCGCTTGGCCATCCACACCAGCACCAGCTTGATGAGCACCACGCCGAATAGCATGCCCAGCAGCGCGGGCGACAAGTTGAGCGGGCTGAAAGGCGCGCCGGCCGTGGCTCGCACGACGCCCCAATTGATCAAGTTGTCGCTGCCCAGGCCGATGAGCAGCATGGCCAGCGCGACCGCGCCAAGCCCGACAATTTCCTTGCTGGTGATGGTCGTGTTGGGCAGCAGGCCAGGACGTTGACGCAGATACAAGCTCCCGAAATAGACCCCGCCCGCCAGCAGCAACAGCAATATGAAGGTGATTCGCCAGTCATGCCACGTCGCGATCGCACCAGCGATCAGAAAAGCCGGCGCGAGGCTGAGGCTGCGGGTCGCGCTCAACCGGCCGAGCGCCAGGGCTCGCTGCTCGCCCGCGTAGTGAGTTGCGATCAATTGCACCGATGCGGGCGTCAGCACTGCAGCTGCGGCGCCGGCGATCATCTGGGCCAGCAGCACCATCGTGGCGTTGGGGCTCCAGGCCATGGTCGCCATGGCTACGCCGAACAAAGCGATCGATGCGCGAAACATGCGACGGGCGCCGATGATGATGGCCAGGCGCGTGCTGCCCAGTATGCTGGCCGCGACCATCAGCGAGTACATGATGATGGCGGTTTTCACCATGCTCGAGCCGGCGTCGAAAGCCGTGACGATGCCTTCGATGGAAATCTTCAAGGTCGCGATGTTGAAGACCAGCAACACCTGGGCGCTGGCGACGATGATCAATGGCAGCCAGTTGAAGCGGTCTTTGCTGATCACGCGGGCGAGGATGCGGTGGAGTGGGGCTCGTCCTTGAGATTGGCGGCGCCGTGTCTGGCGGGATCGCGAACGTAGCCCGGCAGCGCGCCGGCGGGGAAGAACGCCAGCAGTGCGCAGCCGGCCAGTGCGAAGAAGGTGGCCTTCAACGCCAGCAAGCGTGCGTCGGTATTGATCCGCACGGCCTCGGCGATTTGTTCGGGTGTCGCACTCGTATCCGCGAGCGCTCGCTCCAGACGGCTGTTGCTGACGAACCGGATACTGTCCAGATCGACCTGTGCTGTGACTTCATCGGGCAGACTCGAGTTGTGCACCAGTTCGAAATGCACGCTGCGATCCAGGAGGCCGATGAGCAGCGCGGTCGCGAGCGCTGTGCCGACAGCAGTAGCGAGGTTATTGGTGATGCCGCGCACCGAACCCACGTCGGCCGCCAGCTCTCGCGGCGACGACGTCACCAGGACATTGAACAGGAGCGTCACCAGAGCGCCTTCGCCGAAGCCTGCCACGGCCATGCCGAAGACCACCATGGAGTGGCTCCAGTCGTTGCGAATGGTGGCGCCGAGCAGCGCCAGCCCGAGGGTGACCAATAGAAACGAATAGCGGCCGATGTGCGCGGGACTGAGATAGCTCTTCAAACGAATCACCGTGATCGCCGCGATGAAACTTGCCAACGAGAATGGAATCACGCTCAGCGCGGTCTCGAAGCTGCCGCGGCCTTGCACGACCTGAATGTAGAGCGGGATCAAAAAAGTAATCGCCGAGGCCAGCGCACTGACGATGAAGATCGACAGCAGCGCGGCGCGCTCGGACGTGCCTGCAACGACTTCGAGCGCAACCAGCGAGTCCGCCCCCTGGCTGCGACGCCGTCGTGACCAGGAAATGAATGCCTGCAGGAAGAAGACGCCGATCAGCACCATCAGCGGCGCGGGCGATATATCCAACACTGCGAACGGTGCATCAGGCCGCGCGAGCAACGTGCCCCACGCGGCGAGATTGCTGGTGCCCAGGCTGATGAGCACGACGCCCACGCCCGCCAATCCCGCGCCGACCCAATCGATATCGACGTGCGACGGTCTGCGGGCCGCACTCAGTTTGTCGCTGAACTTCAGCAATGCGAGCGCCAGCACCGCGAGCAATCCGAACATGGCGCGCCAGCCGACCCAGTTGGTCAATGTGCCGGCGAGCAGAAACGCGAGCACGATGCCCATCGCCGGCGCGCCGCCGAGCCAACCGAGCGCCTTGGCTTGCTGATGACCTTGATAGTTATCGGCGACCAGCACGACCAGGGTGGGCACGAGCATCGCCGCGGCCATGCCGGCGATGACTTGCGCGACGATCATCATCGTTACGTCGAGGCTCGCGGCCATGACGATCATGGCGATGCCGAACAGCCCGACCGATGCACGAAACACGCGGCGCGATCCGATCAACTGTGCGATCCGCGCGCCCGGCAATATCAGAGCGGCAACCACCAGTGCATAGGTGACGATCGCCGTGCCGAGCGTCGTTGCCGCCGTGCCCAGACTGCTGGCGATCGCGTCCATCGACACCTGCAGTGTCGAGATGTTGAAGATCATCATGATCTGCGCGAGCACGATCACGATCATCGGCGTCCACGAGGCGGGGCGCGTCCCCTCGGCGATGGAGTCGATATCGTCGGTGCTGGATGACGCGTGCATGCCATGGCTTGATACTGCCACTGCCGGCTGCGCTGCGTTGGGCCTTGGCCCAATAGACGGTAAGGGCTTGCGCTTCGATCCTCGTCAGCTCCTCACGATGGAGATGCACGATGAGCACGCTGGTAGCGATTGTGTTCGACGATCCGACCACGGCGTTCGAGATGCGCACCTCGCTGCTGAAAATGCAGAAAGAGCATCTGATCGAACTGGAAGACTCGGTGGTGGTGACCAAGACCGAAACGGGCAAGACCAAGCTCGATCAGGCCACCAATCTGACCGCGGCCGGCGCGATCGGCGGCGGCTTCTGGGGCATGCTCATCGGCATGATCTTTCTGAATCCCTTGCTGGGAGCGGCGGTCGGTGCGACTGCCGGCGCGGTGTCGGGCAAGTTCACCGACATCGGGCTCAGCAATCAAATGATGAAAGAGATCGCCGCATCCTTCAACCCAGGCTCCTCGGCGCTGTTCGTGCTCGTGCGTCGCGCGACTGTCGACAAAGTGCTGGAAGGCCTGAAGGAATTTGCCGGCAGAGGTAAGGTGTATCAGACCTCGCTCGATAAGGACACCGAGCAGACATTGCGAGAAGCACTCGAAGCTGCTTGATCAGTTGCGGTCCGGGCACGGCGCGAACCCGGCGCCGCAGAGGTGGCTATGGCAAAGCGTTCCCACACGTTGAGTCCCCACGATGTGGGAGCCGCGCACGCAGAGGCGGCGCGCGCCGAGCCGCGCAAATCCGGCTTCGAAAGATTCCTGGACGTGATCGAGCGGGTCGGCAACAAGGTTCCCCATCCGGTCGTCATCTTCGTGCTGCTGATCGGTGTGGTGATCCTGCTGTCGCACCTGTTCTACCTGCTGGGCGCCAGCGCCACTTATCAGACCATCGATGCCGACACCGGCGAGATCGAAGAGCTCACGACCAATGCGCAGAGCCTGTTGACCGCGGACGGCTTCCGCTTCATGTACGAAGGCGTGGTTCAGAACTTCATGAACTTCAACGCCGTCGGCGTGATCATCGTCGCGATGCTCGGCGTCGGTGTGGCGGAAGAGTCTGGCCTGATCAAAGCATTGATCCACAAACTGGTGAATGTCGCGCCGCCGGCGGCGATGACATACATCCTGGTCTTCATCGGCATCCTGTCCAGCATCGCGGCCGATGCCGGATATCTGGTGCTGATCCCTCTGGCGGCGGCGGCGTTCCTCAGTCTCGGCAGGCATCCCCTCGCTGGCCTCGCCGCGTCATTCGCGGGCGTCGCCGCCGTTTTCACCGCCAACATTCTGATCAAGCCACTGGACGGCATTCTCACCGGCATCACCAACGACGCCATTCATCTGCTCAATCCGTCGCTGTCCATCGATCTCACCGCCAATTTCTGGTTCTCGGCTGCCTCGGTGTTGTTGTTGACCGTCGCGGTGGCATTGATCACGGAGAAGATCGTCGAGCCGCGGCTCGGCGCTTATAACAGCGGTGAGACGGTCGTCGAACGCAGCAAGATGACACCGGAGGAGTCGCGCGGCCTGCGCTTTTCCGGCTACGCCATTCTGGCGGTGCTCGCGGTGTTCATGGCGCTGAGTCTGCCCAGCGGCGCGCCGCTGCGGAATCCGGATACGGGCGATCTGATCGGCGATTCGCCGTTCATGAACGGCTTGATCGTGTTCATCATGATCCTGTTTCTCGCCGCGGGCTGGGCCTACGGCCGCGGGGCGGGCACGCTGAAGAGCACGGTCGATGTGGTCACTGCGATGGAGAAAGCGATCCGCAGCCTGGCGAGTCTGCTGTTTCTGCTGTTCGTCATCAGCCAGTTCCTCGCGTTCTTCAACTACAGCAACATGGCGACGCTCGCCGCAGTGAATCTCGGCGACATGCTCGAGGATGCGGGCCTAGGTCCGCTGACGCTGCTGATCGGCTTCGTGCTGGTGGTCGCAGTGCTCGATCTGATCATGACCGGCGCGATTCCCAAGTGGGCCATCTTCGCTCCGGTATTCGTGCCGTTGCTGATGCGGCTGAATGTCGATCCGGAAGCCGTGCTCGCGGCTTATCGCGTCGGCGACGCGCCGTTCAACGCGGTCACGCCCCTCAATGCTTACTTCGCGCTGATCGTGACGTTCGCGCAGAAGTACGATCCGAAAGCCGGCGTCGGCACAGTCATCGCGCTGATGCTACCGTACGTGATCATCGTCTTCGTGTTGTGGATCGTATTGCTCGCGGCCTGGCACTTGCTCGGGATTCCGTGGGGCCTGTGATCGAGAGGTGTTTCCGATGCCCGCTACTGCAAAGTCCAATGGCCCATCGCATGCCACGCCGGTGGAACTGGTGCGACGTCGCGAGCCGGTGCAGATCGGCCTGCGGCCCGCATCGCAGCTCGGCAAGTCCGATCTGTTGGTGCTCGGTGTCTATGCGGACGGCTCGCTGCCACGAGCGGCGCAACCTTTCGACGCTGCCTTGGACGGGCGCTTGCGGGAGCTGGCGAAACAAACTGACTTACCGAAGAAGGTCGGCGAGACGCTGCTGGTGTACTACGCATCCGGAGATACGGCGCGGCGAGTGTTGCTGCTCAGTCTCGGGCCTCGCGATGAGTTCGACGGCAAGGCCTATCACAAGGCGCTCGCCTCGGCAGCGCAGGCGGTGGCGTCGAGCTCGACTCGCAGCGTCGATATCCCGTTGCTCGAAGTATCGGACGCGGAACATTCGACGGCGTGGCGCGTGCAGCAGGCAAGTCGTGCGCTTGCGGACGGCTACTACAGATTCGCGGCGCCGCTGTTCGCAGCTAAGGTATCGCAGGAGAACGCCCCGACACCGCAGATATGTTTGCTCGTCGAAGATCCGATTACTCCCGAGCTCGAGCATGCGGCACGCAGCGGTCGCGCGATCGCCGAAGGCATGGCGCTCACCAAGGATCTGGGTAACCTGCCGGGCAATGTTTGTAATCCAGGCTACCTGGCGGACGCCGCGCGGGCGTTGGGTAAGGAATTCGGCTTCCCGGTGGAAGTGCTCGAGCGCGAGGACATGGCCAAGCTGGGCATGGAGTCCGCGCTGTCGGTCGGCAAGGCTTCGGCCGAGCCGTGCCGCTTTATCGTGATGAAGTACTTCGGCAGCGAAGCCGAAGAGCAGCCCATCGTACTGGTCGGCAAAGGCGTGACCTTCGATACCGGTGGCGTCTCGCTCAAGCCGGGCGACGATCTGGACATGATGAAGTACGACATGTGCGGGGCGGCCAGCGTCTTCGGTGCGTTGAAGATGGTCGCCCGACTGGCGCTGCCGATCAACGTCATCGGCATCATCGGCGCGGTCGAGAACATGCCGGGCGGTCGTGCCAGCCGGCCCGGCGACGTCGTCCGATCGATGTCGGGCCAGACTATCGAGATTCTCAACACGGACGCGGAGGGCCGGCTGGTTCTTTGCGACGCGCTCACTTACGCCGAACGTTTCCAGCCTGCCTATGTCATCGACATCGCGACGCTCACCGGCGCGTGCGTGATCGCGCTCGGAGCGCAGACCAGCGGCCTGTTTGCCAATGACGATGTGCTCGCGGATGAGCTGCTCCAGTGTGGCGCCGATACTGGCGATCGCGCCTGGCGCATGCCCCTGTGGGATGAATATCAGGAGCAGTTGAAGAGCAACTTTGCGGACATGAGCAATCTGGGCGGACGCCCGGCGGGTGCGGTGACCGCCGCATGTTTCCTGTCCCGATTCACCAAGGGTTATCGCTGGGCGCACCTCGACATCGCAGGCACCGCTTCCGTCAACGGAGAGCGTAAAGGTGCGACCGGCCGGCCGGTGCCGCTGATCTCCGAATTTCTGTTGAAGCGTGCAGAGCGCCCGCGCGCATGAACTGAGGAGCAAAGCAATGCGTAGGCGAGGGTTGGTTCGGAGTGCAACGCGTGCGGCCGTCATCGGGGGAGCCGCGACCGCTGCTTCAGGTCGCGTGGCTCGCCGTCAGCAACAAAAATTTGCACGGCAAGATGAGATGCGCGCGCCGCCTCCGGCGGCGTCTTCCTCTAATCATCAGGGCAGCGACCTTGTTGCCAGTCTTCGTGAGCTGGCGGAGATGAAAGCATCCGGTGCGCTCACCGAAAAGGAATACACCGCGGCCAAGGCAAGGGTCCTGGACGGCGGGTAGCCGGTGCTGCCCCGGACGCGATTGGCTCTGCGGTGGCTCGCCCACGCGACCGGTCACCTGATCCAGGCACTCTTGGTGATATGGGGAGCGCTTGCGATCTGGTTCTCGCCGGTGCCCTCGGCAGGAGTGCGCCTGGCGATGGCGATCGTGTTCGCGGCGCTGGGAATCTGGGCGTTCTGGCTCACTCGCTCGCGGCGCGTCTGGCTGGCTTTTGCTGCGCTGTATCTGGTGCTCTTGACCGGCTGGAGTGCAATCAGGCCGCAGATGGATCGTGACTGGCGGGCCGAAGTGGCGGTCTTGCCACGAGCCTATGTTGTCGGAGATCGGGTGCGTCTGGTCGGCGTGCGCGACTTCGTCTACCGCTCGGTGGATGATTTCACACCCCGTTACCGCGAGCGTGAGGTGCAGCTGTCCCACCTGGTCGGCGTGGACTTCTACATCTCCTATTGGATGCCCGGTCCGATCGGCCACACCTTCCTGAGCTTCACTTTCGAGGACGCCGAGCCGATCAGCATTTCGATCGAGGCGCGCCCCGAGGCGCACGAGGGGTTTGCGCCGGTGGGCTCGTTGTTCAAGCAGTTCGAGCTGATCTATGTGGTGGGCGAGGAGCGGGACGTTGTCGGCGTGCGCACCAACTATCGGGACGAGGATGTATTCCTGTATCGAATCGACACCACACCGGAGAATGCACGACAGCTGTTTCTCATCTACCTGGAGCGCATCAACGAATTGGCGGAGAGAGCCGAGTTCTATCACTTGCTGAGCAACAACTGCACTTTGAATATCGTGCGCTACGCCAATACCGTGCGTCCGGGTTCCCGCTTCGACATCCGTCACTATCTCAACGGCCTGTTCGACAGCTATCTCTATCAGCGCCAGCTGCTCGACGCCTCGATGCCCTTCGAAGACCTGCGCCGCCAGGCCCGGATCAATCAAGCCGCGCGGGCGGCCGGCGCAGCCGAGGACTTTTCAGAACGCATCCGCGCACAGTTCGGCAAGCGAACGTGAGTCTGTTGAGTTTGTTGGACCAAGGGTAAATTGCCGACGCGCGCGCGTCGCGGCCACAGTCGCTGCCAAATCTGCAAACCCACGGGGAGAGCACCTATGACTGCTGAGCATGGCCGGCTGCGTGAGGCTAACGAACGTGGCGTGCCATGGCGCAAGTGGGGGCCCTATATGCGTGACAGCGCCCGGCCCGGGGCGCGCGCGCGCTCCGAAAACGACGCGCCGGCGACCGCCTCGGGCCAGCAGCGATCGTGGGCGTACGAGTGCTGTGACGACGGTCCGGTGGGAATCTGCGATGAGCAGATGCGGTTGTGTTTTGGGGTGGCGATCCGCCGCGGCGGCGACGTCACATTGCAGGAACGTTTGGTTCCGATGCCGGTGCTGTCCAGGCGCAGCTCCCAGGCCGACAACTTGCCGACGCATTCCTATCTGCGCGCCCACTATAGATATCGCGAAAGGGAGCGGCCGGCGGCCCATCGCGAGACGGCGTGCTTCGATGTCCTGGTCGAGTACGCCAAAACGGGTCCCGAAGAAATCCTGATCCAGATCGAGGTCAAGAACACCAGCTGCGAAACCGCGACCCTACAGGTGCTGCCGCAGTTGTGGTTCCGGCAGGATGTGGACGCTCTGGCGGATCCGCGCGTCATCATAGAACGGGCGGCGAGCCGTGCCGATGTGCCATGCCTGATCGCGCGCCATCCGGAGCTGGGGGCCTACTACCTGCACTGTGAGCTGGCGGGTGCGTTCTTGTTCGCCGGGTGTGGTCCCCCGACCGAGCTCAGTCGCGGCGGCACGCGGGCGGCGGCTCACTATCTGCTGATCCTCGCACCGCGCGCCGTACAACGCGTTCGCATGCTGCTCACTTCCACGCTACCCGCTGTCGGCAAGCCGTCGTTGGAAAAGCTCTTCGCCAGCCTGAAGCAGCACCGGCACGATGCGAACGAGTTCTTCTCTGTGATCACCTATGCCTGTGACAGCACGGCCGGCGCGTTCGACGTGCGGCGGGCGTTCTGCAACATGCTTTGGAACAAAGCGGTGTGGGTGTCGGCCGTCACCGGCTGGCTGTACGACCGGCGCGCAAACTCGGCTACTCCGGGCGAGACGCACGAGCCGGCCACGTTTCGCTTGAAGGTCGCTCGACTGGTGGCGCCGCCTCACAAGAAAGAGTGCCCGCACCTGGAGTCGCCTGCCTGGCTGTTGCACACCCTGGCGCTGGCTTGCGTCGATGCGGATTTCGCCGCCCACCAGATGCGGCTGCTGCTGAAGGGCGAGTTGAAGAACCGCACCGGCAAGATCAGTCCCATTCATCATGAGTGGCAGGCGCTCAAGCCGTGGGCCGCGCTATTGATGTACCGGTTGCAGCGGCCGCGTCGCCCGAAGGATGCCCGCAGCGACCTGGTTGAAAACTTCGAAGCATTGTCCTCGCAGACCGCAGGCGGCGGATGGGCTGCGATACGCGCGCAAAGCATGCTCGAGATGGCTTTGGAGCTGGCGATACACGATGCTCGATACGAGCAGCGCGCGATGGAATGTTACGTGTCGTTCGTCGCCGCGATAGCGGCGCTGGATTGTGAAGCGACGCTGCTGGATGCGCGCAGCGAGGAAACGGACGATGAACCGGGCTTCCGGCTGATCATCAGCGACCGCATGCAATTCCAGGTGCTGTCCTCGTTCGGCCTGGTGGCGTTGTACGGCGCGGTGGCGTTCCGATCAGGCGCGCTCGCCAGATTGCCGCGGTTCTGCGAACAGATGCGCTCCATTCATCGAGAGCACGCGGAGCGCATCTGCATGCCCGATCATTTGCGTAGCGTGCTGGCTCGGATGTTCGGCGCGTCGGTCAACGCAGCGTGGGCGACGCTGCCCGCGGGCATGCTGCTGATACGGGCGCTTGCGCAGATCGAGGCCTTGTATGGATCGTCGCTGCGAGTTCGCTGTGCGGCCGCCGGTGGCGCGATGATGAGTCCTGCCGAGTTGAGTCAATGGATCGTTCATCAGCACGTGGCGGCGCGCGTTGCGGCGACCAGCCGCTCGAAGCTGCTCGAGTTCTGTGAGTACGTGTACATGCAAGGCGCTGCGAGCGCCGGGCAGCACACCGGCTGGGCCGGGCGAGTTGCGGCGATGATATGTGCGTCGTGGGCCTACTCACCGTTCGAAGACGGAATCGAGTCGCCTGCACCCGTCGCGCTCGCGCGTACCCGGGATGCCAAGGCGGAAGTCGTCAGTCTGAGGACGACGCGACGTTAGCTCTTGGTAGCCCTTGGTCCATCTTTCGTCGGCGTGTGCGCCGCGTAGCATCGAACGGGCTCTGGCGTCCGACGGCGCCGTCCTACCAAAAAAGCTCAAGGAGATTTGCATGAACTCTCTGGCACGATCGATCGTCGGCGTGGCGCTCACCGCCGCGGCCGTGTATTTCCTGGATCCGGTGAGCGGGCGCGAGCGACGGGTGCTGCTGCAAGACAAGTGCAGGCGCGCGGCGCGTAGCATCGATCGGCAGACGCGAGACATACGGCGCGACGCGTCGGACCGTTACTTTGCTTCGCGAGGCAAAGCACAGGCGCCGATTCGTCAGAAGTCGGACCGAGCAGTCAGCAAGACCGTCTGCGGCGCTATCCGGCAGTCGGTGGCGCATCCGGAATCCATCGACGTAGCCGTGGATCACGGACATGTCTTTCTGCGTGGCCGCTTGATGCCTCATGAGCATCAACGGTTGCTAGATGAAGTGCGGCGTCAACCCGGTGTGTTCGTCATCACCGACCACCTAAGCGACCATCTCGGCAATGGTGAGTCCTCGATCGAGAATGGTCACAGATTCCGCTCGGCCGCGGGACGCAGCGCTTGGGGCACGACCGGTCGGGTACTGGGCGCCTGTGCCGGCGGCGCGCTGTTGATCTGGGGCATCCGCGAGCGCAAGGCGTTAGGCGAGTTTGGCGTCGCGGTCGCCGAAGAGTTCCAGCGCGCCATGGACCACGACGGGCGCGGAGGATTGCGTGCAGCGAAGGACACTGCCCAGGCGGCGGGCGAAGAGTTGTCGGACGCGGCTCGCAGGGCCGGCAACAAAGTGGAAGAGGGCGTGGAGTGGGCCGAGTCCGCCAGTGCGGATGTCATCGAGGAGTATGCGCAAAAACGTCGTCGATCGAACGCGGCAGACGCGACTCACTAGCTGCCTTCGAGACGCCGCTCGGTTGTTGAAACACGCGCAGGCCGAATTCGGGAAGAATAGAGAGCAAGTGCTCGAAGATTTCGGCCTGCACGCTTTCGTAGCGTTGCCAGTCGGTCGCGGTGTAACAGTAGATCTCCAGCGGCAAGCCCGTCGGCGTGGGCTGCAGCTGGCGCACCTGGATGTCCATGTCGTGCCGGACGTGCGGATGCGCGCCTAGATACGCTCGCACGTACGCCCGAAATATTCCTGCGTTGGTGGAACGGCGCACGTTCACGGGATCCAGATCGGCGGCCATGACGAACTCCGCGCGCTTGTTCGCGAGGTGGTCGTCGATGAGTGCGAAGCGCTGCAATCCCTCCCATTCCGCGGCGCCGAGAAAATGAATCGATGTCTGATCGAGCAGGAGCGCGCGCTGGATGAGTCGCGAGCCGGAATCGAACATGCCGCGCCAGTTGCGAAAGCTTTCGCTGAACAGGCGCCAGGTGGGAATGGAGGTGATGGAGTTGTCCATGTTCTGCACCTTCACCGTGTGCAACGACAGGTCGATGGCGTGACCGTCGGCCTTGACCTGCGGCATCTCGATCCAGTCGCCGACCCGCAGCATGTCGTTTGCGGAGATTTGCAAGCCGGCGACGAACGATTGAATGGTGTCCTTGAAAATGAGCATCAGCACCGCGGTCATCGCGCCCAGGCCCGAGAGGATCAGCAAGGGATCGCGATCGAACAGCGCGGCGGCGATGAAGATGGCCGCCACCATGCCCACGAGAATCTTGCCGAGCTGCAGATAACTCTTGATCGGATGCATGCGGGCGCGCTCCGGATCGTATTGCTCGTAGGCCGCGCCGATGGCGGTGAGCAGACTCATGATCGCGGTCATGATCGCGACGACGAGATAGACACTCACGAAACGGCGCAGGGCGGGCAGGGCGGCGTCAGGAATCGCCGGCAGTAGCGTGGAGCCATAATAAACAACCAGCGCAGGGACGACCTGAGCGAGCCTCGGGATCACGCCCGGGCCGAGGATGGCATCGTCGAAGCGCGGACCGGTCCTGCGCGCGGCTCGGCCCAAGATCCGAACCAGTAGCGCGCGTGTGATTGCGTAGGAGACCAGGACGGCGAGAATCAGCAGCAGGAGCTGCAGCGCCAGCCACGCCATCGGATGCTCCCGCACGCTGGCTAACGCGTCTTCGAACATTGACGAGCTCAGTTCGTGACCGCGCGCGTCCGATCGGGCGCAGGCTCGTTCTTTTGCGACAACGGCACAGTGAACATGAAGGCGGCGCCGCCTGACGGCCGGCGTTCGGCCCAGATTTCTCCCCCGTGCATGTGCACGATGGCGCGGGCCATCGACAGGCCCAGGCCCAGGCGATCGCTCTTGGTCGTGAAGAACGAGTCGAACAGCCGCGGCGCCTGCGTGGGATCGATGCCGGCGCCGCTGTCGAGCACCACGACCTTCACATTCTCGTCGTCGTGCAATTCGGTGCACACCAGCAGTCGGCGTTGTCGGGCCGGCGTGTGTTCCATCGCCTCGAGCGCATTGTCGACCAGATTCAACAGCACTTGCTGCAACTGTAAACGGTCTGCGGGGATGCGCGGCAGCCCCGGCTCGAGCGTGCTCTGGATCGCGACTTTGCGACGCAGGGCATCGGGCAGCACCATCGACAGAACTTCCGCGATCAGCTCGTTCACATCGACACGCTCGAACTGCAGCTCGTGCTTGCGCATCGGCAGCCGCATGCTGTCGACGAAACGATTGGCGCGCAGATCTTCCTTGCGCACATCGGCCAGCAGATCGCGCACAGCGGCGAGGTCCGGCTCCTTGCGATTCAGGAGCAACTGCGCGGTTTCTACATCGGCCAGGATCGAACTCAGCGGCTGAGTGACTTTGTGCGCAACCGACGCGGTGATTTCAGAAGCCAGGGCGAGCCGGGCCACGTGCGTCATGTCGGTATAGTTCTGTCGCGCTCTGGAGCGTGCCCGATGACGCATGAAGCTCTGCACGCCGAGCACGGCGAGGATGGCGATCTGCACGGCCAGCAGGATCGCGAAATAGGTGTCCGCATCGGAGAACATCTGCAAGCAGCTCCATGGACGCCGACAGTCTACGTAACAGGGAATCCAAGCCGTCCGCATTGGCCCTTGTGCTCATAGCGGCGTTTGCGTGTCGCGCTTACATTCGGCTCGCGGCTCGCGCAATGACGGAACGTGCAGTGAATGAGGACACGCCAACGCTCGAAGACGTGCGCGCTGCCATGGATCGGGGTGAGCTGTTCGTCGAGTATCAACCCATCGTTTCTCTCGTGACGCAGCGCTGCGTCGGCGCCGAAGCGCTGGTGCGCTGGCTGCGCGCGGGCACGGTGTGGCATGCGAGCCGCTTCGTCGACCTGATCGAGAACACGCCGCTGTCGGGGCGGCTCACTTACTGGGTGATCGACACCATCGCCCAGGAGCTCGACCACTGGCTGACCGAGCACTCCGACATCTACATCAGCATCAATGTGCCGCCGGAAATTCTCGGACGCGGTGGTCTGGAGTATGCCGCCGTGCGTTCCGGCCTACGTGCCCACGTCAGTCAAATCCTGCTGGAGATCACCGAGCGCGGCGTGCCGGACCAGCTCGGCTTGAACGCACTCAACCAGATGGCCGAGCACGGCGTGCGGCTGGCGCTCGATGATGTGTTTCTTTCGGGCGCCAATCTTGCCGTGCTGTCGCGCGGCCGCTTCGAGGTGATCAAGATCGATCGCAAGCTGATTGCGCAGCTGGCAGCGCACGCGCCGGACCCGGCGTGGCTGCCTGGTTTGCGCTCGCTGTTGACTCATTCCGAGTTGCAGGTGATCGCCGAAGGAGTGGAGTCGCACTATCAAGCCGACGCGCTCGCGCGAGCGGGTGTGCAGATGGCGCAAGGCTTTTTGTTCTCTTCGTCGCTGACCGCGCGCGGGCTGATGCGATTTCTAGAACGGACCAATGCGCGCTAGTGCGGTGTCAGTGCTTGTGAGTTTGCAATGCTTCGGTCAAGGCACGCTGGAGATCTTCCGCCGCGCAAGGTTTCTCCAAAACGCTGTGGAACAGCGAAATGGTTTCGTCGTCGCGAGGCGGAGTGGCGGTCAGAGCAATGATGGGTGTGTTGCCGAACTCGGGATGACTGCGCAGCAGTCGCGCGATATCGACGCCGCTGTGCTCCGGCATGTGCAGATCGGTAACCACCACGTCGGGGCGATGCTCGGCCGCAAGCTCGAGGGCTGCATCCCAATCGGCGGCTTCGACGACGTCGTACGACATCACGCGCAGCAGCCGTCCGAGGCTATTGCGAATCCGTCGATCGTCATCGATCAGCAGGACGACTGCGTTCATCGGCAGTTCCGTGACCCTTCGCTGTCGCGCTCGGACCAACTCATCTCAGGTACACCTTAAGGGGCTGTAGTTCTGATTCATTGAGCCAAACATGCCGCTGCCAGACCCGGTACACGGCCGCGGGACAACGCCTGTCGTGCGGCAGTGTTCCAAAGCTGGTGTACGCGTTATCGCGAATTGCCGCAATAACCAGCGTTCCAGGGACTACAAAAAATCGGAAATGCAGCCTGATTATGTGAGATCAGTTCAGCCGCGCGCCGTATCTGTCGCTACTTCCAGACGATGACAGCATCACATTGGCTCCGAGGCTGTCCATTTCGAATGCCAACGTTGCACCCGTGCCGTCGGCGTTGTTTTTCGCCCAGATCCGCCCGCCGTGCGCCTCGACGATGGAGCGGGCGATGGCCAGACCCAGCCCCATCCCATGGTCTTTGCTGGTGAAAAAAGAATCGAAGATTTTCGGCAGCGTCGCCGGATCGATGCCCGAGCCGCGGTCGATGACTTGAACCTGAATGCGCGTGGCGCCGATGCGCGCCGTGCGGATTGCGATCCGCCGGCAGGCTTCGGGCTGCGCGGCCATGGCATCCATGCCATTCAGGATCAGGTTCAGCAGCACCTGTTGCAGGCGCCCGTAGTCGCCGAGCACGGTGGGCAGTTCGTTGCACTCGGTTTCTATGTGCACGTGACGCTGTCTGATCTCGATCCGCAGCAGCTTGATCACATCGTTGATGACCTCGTTCATGTCCACCGAATCGAGCCGCAACTCGTGATCGTGGAGCAACTCGCGCAGGCGGCCGATGAGATCGGTGGCGCGGCGGTTGTCCCGGCAGATGTCGTCGAAGATTGCCTGGAACTCGTGCTTGTCGTAACGCCCGCGATTCAGAAACAGCAGGCCGGCTTCGGCGTTGTAACGGATTGCGCCGAGCGGCTGATTCATTTCGTGGGCAATCGAGGCGGTGATCTGGCCCAGCATCGCGAGCCGGGCGAAGCGCTGCAGGGTTCGATTGGCTTCTTCGAGATTCTTGTGATCGCTGCGATCGGTGATCGCGCCAATCATGCGCACGGCGACACCGCTCTCATCGCGAATGATATAGGCACGGTGACGCACCCAGCGTGGCGGATCGCCACCACGCCCGATGTAAAGATATTCCGACTCCCACGTGCCCGCCGTGCCTCGCAACGCCTGGCGGCAGTCGCGCGCGACTCGATCGCGATCGTTCGGATGGATGCAGCAACCCCACGCGTCCATGCTCAGGTGCCGCACGCTCGGCGTGCCTTCGCTGCGCTCGTCGCCGGAGCTGGACCACAGTTCGCCGCGCACGATGTCCCATTCGTAGATCAAGTCGCCCGCGGCTTGTGCGATGAGCGAGAGCTGCTCGTCTTTTTTTCGTAGAGCCTGTTCCGCCTGCGCCAGCGCAGTGATGTCGCGACCGGTGCCCTGAAACTCGACCAGGCGTTGCTCGGCATCGAAGATGGCGGTGTTGGTCCACTCCTGCCAGCCGGTGCGTCCATCGGGAAGTTGCACCGGATGTTTCAACATGAAGGTCGGATTCTCCGGCGTGGCGCGGCTCAGCAACTGCCGCAACTCGGCGCGAGTCTCCTCCGGGACAAATTCCAGCCACTGGGTCCCGAGCACTTGCTCGCGCGGCATGCCGAAGTAACGACAGATCGCGGCGTTCGCAAAGGTGAGCGTCGTGTCGGGCAGGCTGCGGCAGACGAAGTCGGTCTGACTGTCGACGATGGCTCGATAGCGTGCATCGCTTTCGGAGATGGCTTGCGCTACCCGGCGGCGCTCCTCGACGACGATCGCGATCACCACGGCGGTCAGCGCCAACACCCCCAGGAATATTTGCAGATCCATGGCAGCGGCCTGCGGGGCGTCCTGGAGGCGGACACTGTGAGGGATGCGATCCGCCGCGGAGGCCAGAGTTGCGATGAGCGTGACGGCGGCGGCCGCCGCATGGACGCCAAAGCGCACCGACTGCCAGAGCAACGGAATGAAAAACAAATACAGCGCTGCGTGATTCTCGGCGTTACTGACGAACGCCAGGTGGAAACAAGCGTACAGCGCAATGGCGATCGCGCCGGCCTCGGCATACTGCGGGGCAGTGCGCCTTTGCAGCCAACCGGGTTGGGGGAGCAGGGCCAGATACGTCCATGAGCCCCAGGTCAGCATTGCCAGCGAGCTGGCAATGGCTTCGGCCTGCCAATTCTCGACTGCCAGAGGCAGCGCGCCGCTCAGCAGCTGCGGAGCGACGGTCGGCGAGAAAATCGTCAACAGCACCGGCCCGGCGATCACGGCGGCGACGATATAGACCGAGAACTGCCGCAAGCTGTCGAAGGGGTTGCGTTGCCCAAGCAATACACGCAGCGTCGCGGCGATACCGGTGGCAATCAGGCAGCTGAAGAGCGCTTGCCAGGCCAGCTGCCACCACGGCAGGGCGGTGCTCCAATACGCGATCAGGTGAGCGGGCACGACTGCGGCGGCGATCAGCCACCATCGCTCGCGGGGCGTCGTCATGAACAGCGCAACGAGCACTCCATGTTGTGGGAACAACACCAGGATGCCGTCCGGTTCGCGCAGCATGCGCTCGAGGCTGGCGGCCAGGTAATAAAGCACTCCACTCAGCGGCGCCAGGAACGCCGCGGAATCGAAGGACGCGCGCCCGGTCAGGCTCATCGTCCACGTGCCGTTCCTGGTCAACGTTCGTCTCCCCTCGGACTGCAGTCGACAAAAACGATCAGATCATTCGCGTCACGTTGCTCGACAGGTTTCTGGGCCGGTCGCGCGAGGCATTCTTTGGCGTATCTGTCGGCAGCCGCACCCGGAAGTGAGCGCCGAGGGACTGCGCCTCGATTTGCAGCTCGCCGCCCAACTGCGCGACCAGTCCCTGGACTATCCTCATTCCCAGACCGTGGCTCACACGAGGATCGAAATCGCCCGGCAGGCCCCGGCCGTCGTCATCGACTTGTAACAGTAAGTGGCGCTGCGCGCCGCTGACACTGATGCGCACCGAACCTTTATTGCTGTCTGGATACGCATGTTTCAACGAGTTCGTGATCAGCTCGGTCGTCATCAGCAGCAGAGCCACGGCGCGGTCCGTCGCCATGGTGAGCCCCTGCGGACACGAAATCGTGACAGCAATATGATCTTCTGCGCCCAAAGCCGCAATGGCTTCGCGGGCAATTTCGGCCAGCGCCGGACACAGCTCGAGCCGGTCGAATGCGCGGCCCTGCTGCAGGCTGCGATGGATGCAAGCCACAGCCTGGATCCTGGATTGCGCTTGTTGCAGCGAGGCGCGAACCGTTTCGTCGCCGCTGTAACGGGCCTGCAGCGCCAGTGCTCCGGCGATGCCCGCTAAATGATTCTTGACCCGATGGCTGGCCTCGACCAGCAACAATTCCTTGGACGCGAGCTGCTGCTGCAGCGAGCGCTCGGCCTGCTTGAGCTCGGTCACGTCGCGGCAGACGCAAAACATTTGTGATGGCACGCCGTGCGCGTCGAAAATAGGATTGGCGGCGATGTCCCACCACCTCGGCAGCCCGCTGGCGGTAGGCCGGCACGCCATGAAGCGGCACTGGTGCCCGGAGCGAGCCTCGTCGATGCTGTATTCGGCCAGATCATGATTGTCCGGCGACCACAGCTCGGACCACGACACGCGCTGCTGCGGCGGGCGGCCCTCGAGGCCCATCAGGTACGAGCCCGGCAGGTTCATGTATACGACCATGCCCTGCATATCGACCACTGCGATGCAGTCGTGGCTGTTCTCGAAGGCGTGCTCGATCACGCTCGAGTCCTGGGACAAGGGGATGTCGGCCATGAGATGACCTGCCTCTTCATCGGCGAGAGAGTCGCGGTGGGATTCGCAGCGAACCAGGGACAAAGGCGTCCGAGCCAGTGGCGATTGCATCTGCACCTCCAGAGGCAAAGTTGCACGAGCCCGAGGGCTCAGCGAGGGTGGAGGGCGATTAAATCGTTTCCCCCGGAGGCTGCATCTTGGCCCAAGGGCTAATTGTGCCGAGCTTGTGCGCATCAGCCGGCAACGATGTAATCGAGCTTCGGTCAGCCAATCAGATATCTTCATTGCCGATCGGGGCGCGCGATATTTCCACTCGGCAGGGTTCACCTATTTTGCTGAAATGTCGCAGCGAGGGACGCGACCGTGCATGACCGGGCGGATGGGCCTGTTCGACGCTTTGCGTCGATGATCGATCGAGAGAGCTGGGCCCGACTCGGCGTCGGGCCCGCGGCGACCGCGCTTGCCTATCTGTTCTCTGCCTTCCTGGGCGAGGCGCTGGCGTTTCCGTCGGCGCCGGTTTCGGCGCTGTGGGCGCCGAACGCCATTTTGTTTGCGGCGCTGCTGCTGGCGCCCGTGAACCGCTGGTGGATCTATCTTGCAGCGATCCTGCCAGGTCACGTGCTGGCGCAGGTCTCGGACGCGCCGGCCTCGCAGATCGTCATTCAATACATCGTCAACAGCGCCGAGGCCGCGATCAGCGCCGCGGCCCTGTTGCGTTTCGAATCGGAGCCGCGGCGTCTCGGCCAGTTGAGCGCCATGACGAACCTGGTGCTGATCGGCGGCATCGCTGCGCCGCTGATCACCAGCGTGGCCATGGCGATGGCCTTCGTGCCGCTCGGGCTGACCGACGACTTCTGGTTGACCGTGGTCGCCCGCACCAGCACCAACACATTTGCCACTATCACGCTGGTGCCGCTGATCATTCATTTCGCCCTGCGCTCGGAGCGGGGCTGGCCCACTCTCGATCGGCGCAGGCTGCTCGAAGCTTGCATCATCGGCGTTTGTCTCGCGGTCGTTTGCGTGTATGTATTCGTCTGGCCCGGCGTGTATGACGAGCGCGCGCCGGCCTTGTTGTATGCACCGTTGCCGTTGCTCATTTGGGCGACGGTCCGTTACGAGATTGCGGGCGTGTGCGCTTCGGTGCTGCTGCTCGGGGCGTTCGCGACCTGGGGCGTATTGCACGAGGTGGGGCCGTTCGTCGTGCACTCGCCGGTGCGCAACGCGCTCACGACCGTGTTGTTTCTAAATGTGATCTGTATTCCGTTGCTGATGCTGGCGGCGGTGCTCCAGGAGCGGAAGGCGACGTTTGCCGAAGCGGCTCGCAGGGAGCAGCAGCTGGCGCATCTGTCGCGCGTGGCGACGGTGGGCGAGATCTCCGGAGCCGTGGCCCACGAGATCAGGCAGCCGCTGGCGTCGATGCTCGCCAATGCGGAGGCTGCTTCGGCGCTGCTCGCCAGCGGCGAGATGGACGTGCAGCAGGTCAGGCCGATCCTCGCAGACATCATCGCGGACAATCGCCGGGCCGCGCAGGTCATCAGGCGCATGCAGTCGATGCTTCGGTACAGCCCGACGGATCGCCGGCCCGAGCCGTTGAACGAGCTGGTGATGGAAACGTTGGCGCTGTCGCGCGCCGATCTGCACCGGCGGCAGGTCGTCGCCATCCAGAGCCTGGGGAACGAGCTGCCGCGGGTCGCGGCCGATCGAGTACAGATTCAACAGGTGATCCTCAACCTGATCGTCAACGCGTGCGACGCCATGGAGAGTGTCGCACCGGGCCAGCGCCGGCTCTGGATCGGCACGTCGATGCACCCCACCCTGGGGGTCGAGCTCTCGGTGCGCGACTCGGGACCGGGCATCGAGGAGTCGATGCTGGAGCGGGTCTTCGATTCTTTCGTCAGCACCAAACCCTCGGGCCTGGGCCTGGGCCTGTCGATCTCGCAGAAGATCGTGATTTCCCATGGCGGACGGCTGTGGGCCGAACGCAGTCCTGGCGGGGGCGCTATCTTCCGCCTGACCTTGCCGGTGGCGACGCGGAGCTAGGGCGGGACCTGAATCGGCTTCTGCTCGCTCAAGTACCTGGCCGTTGTGACGATCGGGTACGGTCGACAGGGATAACCGGGGAAGTTACGCATGAGCTCGGCAGTCAGCGCCGCGCCGGCGCGACGTGCAAGCGACGCCGTCCGGCATTACGCTCAGCGATCGAAACTTCGTGCCCGCACTCGCCACGCTCGGCGAGCGCATGATTCTGCTGCTCGATATCGACGTCATGCTCGCCGCCGACGAGGGTGTAGCCCTCGCCGCGTGAGCTGAAAAACTATTCGGCGGCGATTTTGCGCAGCGCCTGTTCGAACACGGCAACGGGCTGGCCGCCCTGGATCAGATATTTGTCGTTGACGATGACCGACGGCACGGCCCGAATGCCGAGCTGACCGAACAACTGCTCGCGCTCGCGCACTTCGGCGGCATATCGGTCCGACGCCAGAATCTCTTTTGCCTGCTCCGCATCCAGACCGGCTCGCGAGGCGACCTCGATGAGCACCTCGTGATCGCTGGGATTGCGGCCGTCGGTGAAGTACGCCTCGAACAGCCCGCGCTTGAGCTCGAGCTGCCGGCCCTCATGCTCTGCCCAGTGCAGCAGACGATGCGCATCGAACGTGTTGTAGATGCGTGCGCGCTTGTCCATGTTGAATGTGAACCCAAGCTCCGCGCCGCGCGCACGGATGCCCTCGCGATTGGCCTGCATCTGTTCCGGCGTCGAGCCGTACTTCTTGCCTATGTGCTCGACGATGTCCTCGCCCTCGGGCGCCATCTGTGGATTCAGCTCGAACGGCTGGAAATGAATGTCGGCGCTGACCTCGGGGCCAAGCTGTGCGAGCGCCTGCTCGAGCGACTTCAAGCCGATCACGCACCAGGGGCAGGAAACATCGGAAACAAAGTCGATTTTGAGGGGAGCGGTCATGAGCAAGCCTCGCCGTGAAACGGCCATCTTACCAAGTGAAGCTCACCATGGGGTCGCAAGCCAGGACCTACAAGGCCGGCGCTTTCGCGGGCAGAAGTAGCACGGCCTGCAGTCCGCCGCCGTCGCGGTTGCTCAGTTCTAGCGTTGCGCCGATCGCAATCGCGAGCTGCTGGGCGATGGCGAGGCCGAGACCCGCGCCGCCGGTTTCACGACTACGTGAGCGCTCCAATCGATAGAACGGTTGGAGCGCGGCTTCGAGCTGATCGTCCGGAATGCCCGGCCCACGATCCAGCACGCCGATCGCGATGCCACCGTCGGTGCGCTGGATTGCAATTTCGCCCGCGCCGGCATATTTGATGGCGTTGTCGAGCAGGTTGCCAATCACGCGACGGAGCGCATGCGGGCGCGTGTTGACGGGCTGATCGACCTTGCCAGTCAACGTCACTTGCTTGCCCATGTCCTGGTAGTCGTACACGAGGCTGTCCAGGAACGCATTCAGATCGACGTTGACTGGAGACTCGGTCGCACCATGCGAGCTGCGTGCATAAGCGACACCTTCGCGCACCAGGTGCTGCATCTCACCTAAATCCTCCAGCAGCTTGGTGCGCTCATTCGAGTCCTGTAACGCTTCGGCCCGAAGTGACATGCGAGTGATCGGCGTCTGCAGATCGTGGGAAATGGAAGCGAGTATCTGCATGCGTTCACGCAGGTAACTGCCGATTCGGTCCTGCATGGCGTTGAACGCAGCAGCCGCGTGCGCCACCTCGGTCGGGCCGCCTTCCTTCAGATATTGGCCGCCGCCGCTTGGGCTGATGGATTCGGCCGCGCGGGCCAGATCGGCGAGCGGACGAGTGACGAGCCGTACCGCGATCCACGCGCACGCGAGCAATAGCACGACCTGTGCGCCCAGCACCGTCGGCAACCACTTGGCGATCGGCATCACCGAAGGCGTGACCTCGATGGTCAGGGGCGAGCCATCGCTGAGCCGAGTGTGCGCCTGAAACCGATATGGATCTTGCGAGGTGCTGTTCGCTGTCACCGGAAACTGGTCGCCCAGCGAGCTGACGATCATTTGTGTCATCCCGCGGCCGACCTCGTCGAGCGGCTGCTCGTTCACTTCGCCCGGGCCCAGGATGTATCGATACGTGCGTCGTTCCAGGCGGGGCAGCCAGTCGGCGCGTTGCTGTTCGGGCAGGCGATCGAGCAGCGCGACCGCCGTGCTCACATCGTGCTCCAGGTTACTCCACAGCATGGAGCGGGCGGACAGATAGCGCTCGTACAGCATCAAGCTGGCGGACAACGCGTGCGCGACCAGCAGGCCCGTGCACAGGATCAAATACAATCGGGCCGCCATGGTTCGCGGCACGAGACGTGACATCCACGCGGGCCAGCGCACCTTCAGGAGTCTCCGCCGATCAGCGTGACGGGCATGCAGAACACATAGCCCTCGCTGCGCACAGTCTTGATATAACTTTGTTCGCGCGCATGGTCTGCAAGCCGCTGACGCAGACGACTCACCAGCAAGTCGATGGAGCGATCGAAGTGCTCGGCGTCGCGGCCTTGCGTGAGATTCAGCAGCTGGTCTCGGCTCAGCACGCGCTGGGGATGATCCAGGAATACACGCAGCAATCGAAACTCGGCGCCGCTGAGTGCGACGACTGTGTCGTTGCGATCGAGCAAGTGGCGGGAAGTCGTGTCGAGACGCCAGTTGCCGAACGCGATCAATCGACTCGCCTCGGTGATCTGCAGGTTCGGCGGCAGCATGCGCGTACGACGGAGCACGGCTTTGATCCGGGCCAACAGCTCGCGCGCGGAGAAGGGCTTGGTCACGTAGTCGTCCGCGCCCATTTCGAGGCCGACGATCCGATCCGTTTCTTCGTCGCGCGCCGTCAGCATCACGACCGGGATCGAACGGTGCTTGCTCTCGCGCAGTTGCCGGCACAACACCAGGCCGTCGTCGCCCGGCATCATCACGTCGAGCACGATCAGATCGATGCTGTTGGTCTCCAGCATCGCCTTCATTTCGCGGCCGTTGTTGGCGACCGAAGCGCGCAGACCGTTCTTGGTCAGGTGCTTCGCCACCATCTCCCGGATCTCGCGGTCGTCGTCGACGACCAGAATATGATCGATAGGGTCCACTCGTCGTCCTCGCGCCAGAGCAACTGGCGAGACGGATTTTACGGCAACCGCACGCCGGCGGGCGCGCCGCTTTTGTAAGCAAATCCGGGGATTTTTCGCCCGGATACAGTTCGATACACACGGCCCGGCAACCGGCCGGTCGGCGAAACGATCCGGATACATGCGTCGCGTTGAATCGCCGTCCAATGCAGCAGCAGAAGAGGCCGCGACGATGTCTTTGAAGTGGGCGTCCATCCCGATGGACCGTTTGAACGGGGTGGGAGAGTGGCTCGGTCCCCTGGGCTTGCGCGTGTTGCTGGCGTGGGAGTTCTACGAGTCCGGACTCGAGAAGCTGCACGGCGAGAACTGGTTCGCCGAGCTGGCCGGTAAGTTTCCGCCGCCGTTCTCGCTGCTGAGCCCGGACGTGAATTGGGCGCTCGCGACGTGGCTCGAGCTGCTCGGCAGCCTCGCGCTGCTGGTGGGACTCGGCACTCGTTTCTTTGCCGTGGCGCTGTCGGTGCTGACTGTCGTAGCGATCGCAGCTGTGCACTGGCCGGCGGAATGGTCGACCGTGGCCGAGTTGTGGCAGGGCTACTCGATTACCGATCACGGCTTCGGCAACTACAAGCTGCCGCTCATCTACCTGGTGATGTTGCTGCCGCTGATTCTGCAGGGCGCCGGCCGCGCGAGCCTGGATCACCTCCTCTGGCGACACCTTCGATCCTCCGCCCCAGGGCGGTCTCTCAACCCGCGTGGCACGCCACGTCTACTTCCGGAGTAAAGCTATGTCCAAAAATTCATCGTCCAACAAGGCCGGCCTCGGCGCCGTCGGCATCGCGCTCACCGGCGGCATGCTGCTCGCCAGTTCGGCGTTCGCTGCTCAGCCGATGGCCCACGGCTATCTGTTGACTGCCGCTCCGACCTCCAAGACTGCCGAAGGCAAGTGCGGTGAAGGCAAGTGTGGCGGGTCCAAGGCTGCCGCCAAGACTGCCGAAGGCAAATGCGGCGAGGGCAAATGTGGCGAAGGCAAGTGCGGCGACGAGTCGTTCGCCAGGACCGACGCCAACAACGACGGCAAGGTATCGAAGGCCGAATTCCTGGCCGTGGCGCCTGAGCGCGAGGCGGCGTTCGTCAAGATCGACACCGACAAGAATGGCTTCATCAGCCAGGCCGAAGCTTACAAGTTCCTGCGCTCGGTCTACGAAGCGAACGGCAAGGAGATGCCAGCGGACAAGTTCAGCATTGCCGCTGTGCTCGGCAAGTAACAGCTGATTGACGGCGCGTCCCGCGATGGCGGGGCGCGCCCGTCGCGGAGTAGCGTTTGTGACCAAGGACATCACCCCGACCTCGGCCGGACTCGGGCTGCGTCGGAGTCTGCTGCCTGAGCTGCAACAGATGCCGGACGACGCCGTGGATTTTCTGGAGTGCGCGCCGGACAACTGGATCGGTGTCGGCGGCCATTTCGGTGCGCGTCTCGATGAACTGTCGAGCCGGTTTCCTTTGAGCTGTCATGGATTGTCGTTGTCGCTCGCAGGGCCCGAGCCGCTCGACATGCAGCTGCTGGCGCGCACCCGTGAATTTCTCGACCGGCACAAGGTGACACTCTATAGCGAGCACCTGAGTTACTGCTCCGATGACGGACATCTGTATGACTTGATGCCAGTGCCGTTTACGGAGGAGGCGATCAAGCACGTCGCCGGTCGCATTCGTCAGGCGCAGGACGTACTAGGCCGGCGGATCGCGGTGGAAAACATTTCCTATTACGCCGCGCCGTATCGGGCGTTGAGCGAGGTCGAGTTCGTCACGGCCGTGCTCGAAGAGGCGGATTGCGATCTGCTGCTCGACGTGAACAACTTGTTCGTCAATGCCTGCAATCACGCTTACAGCGCGCGTGACTTTCTCGGCCAGTTGCCCCGCGAGCGCGTTGTCTCGTTCCACGTCGCTGGTCACCACGACGAGGCGCCCGATCTCAAGGTCGATACGCATGGTGCGACCGTGAAAGAAGGGGTGTGGTCGCTGCTGGCGGTGGCGTACAAACGCTTCGGCGTGCGCCCGACGCTGCTCGAGCGCGATTTCAACTTTCCGCCGCTCCCTGAGTTGTTGAGGGAAGTAGCGCGGATCAAGACTCTGCAGCGGGCGCTGACGCACGATGGCTAATACGCTTCGAGAGCAGCAGTTTGCTTTCGCGCGTCACCTGCGCGATCCCGATCATCATCCCAAGCCGGCGGGGATCGAGGACCGTCGGATGAAGGTGTATCGCGACCTGTTCTTCAACTCCCTGCAGTCGCAGCTGGCGAACGGATTTCCAGTCATTAGTCAGACGCTGGAGCGCGAGGTCTGGCTGAAACTCGTCCGTGACTTCTATGCGGACTATCGTTCGCAGACGCCGCTGTTCACGCAGATCGCTGGCGAGTTCGTCAGCTACCTGCAGACGCGTGGTGACGATCCGGAGTGGCTGGCGGAGCTGGCGCATTACGAATGGATGGAAACCAAGCTGCATCTTTCCGATGCGTGTGCGCCGGACCATGATCCCGACGGCGATCTCATCGAAGAGGTCCCCGTGCTATCTCCGCTCGCCATGCCGCTGGCCTACCGCTGGGCAGTCGCTCACATCGGCCCTGAGTCGGTGCCGACGACGGTTCCGGAACAGCCTACCTTGTTGCTGTTGCATCGGAGCGCAGATCATCGCGTTCGGTTTCTGCAGCTCTCCGTGGTGACTTATCGATTGCTGGTGTCGCTGTCATCGAACCCGTGGACCGGCAGGAAACATCTGGCTGTGCTTGCTGCTGAGGCTGGCCTTCCCACGGACGCACTGCTGGAGCAGGGGTGGGACATGCTCGAGCAGCTGCGCCGCGATGGCATCGTGCTAGGCGTTCAACCGGCGTCGAGCCCTTGTCCGTCGAGGGGACACGTCCGTGTGCGCCACCCGCTGTAGAGTCACGTCTGCCGGGCGTCTTGACCTTGCACGACCTGCGGCCAGTCAGCGATTGGCTAGTAGTTGCTGAATCCGAGCTTCCGTTTCGGCGTAGCTGCCCTCGCCGTAGTGGCGGTACACGATGCGGCCTTCAGCATCGATCAGGTACAGCGCCGGCCAGAAGCGGTTGCCGTAGGCATCCCAGGTCCTGTAATCGTTGTCGAGCGCGATCGGGTACTCGAGGCCGAAGCGCTTGACGGTCTGCTGCACATTCGCGGGGACTTTCTCGTGCTCGTACTCGGGTGTGTGCACGCCGACGACCGTCAGGCCTCGATCCCGATAACGCGCGTGCCACTCCTTGATGTGCGGCATGACGTGGATGCAGTTGATGCAGTCTCGCGTCCAGAACTCGACGAGCACCACCGAGCCGCGTAGCTCTGACAACGTCAGCGGCTCACTGTTGATCCATTGCTTGATGCCTTTGAACTCCGGAGCCAACGGCGCCGCTGCGTGGTTCGTCGGCGGAATGGGTTCGGCAGACGTGTCACCGGCAGTGCACGCGGCCGAGAGCAGGCACATGGACAAGGCCACAACTTGTTTCAACATGATCGACCTCACCAGGAAGAACCGCGACAGTGTTCTCCCAAGCTATGGCCAAAGCATTTCGTGACAAGCGCGGTTTTGTAAGCGCAATTGCAGATGCGCGCCGTAGATACATTACGACACAAACTGCGGCTAGCTGCGCCGGGCGCGTTTACGCGGAGCTTTGCGCTTTGCCTTGGCTGGGGCCTTCTTCTTCGCAGGGGCCGAGCGGGCTTCGCGCTGGGCGCGCCGTTCCGCCAGGTTGATGGGTTCGCTGGCCTCGGCGGTGCGCACGACCGCGCTGTTGGACAGGCTTTTACGCAGCACTTCCATGAGATCGATGACCTTCGCGCCTTCACCCTCGCTGTCTTCGGCGGCTTCGGCGCCCTTCGGATGAATCACGTCGTCGCGCTCTTTCTGCTTGGACTCCACCAGCGACTGCAGCTTTCTGGCATCCTGATCCTCGAGCTCTGCGATCTTCAGCGCCTGGTGAGTCAGCGCTTCGATCTCCTTGGCGAATTGCGTCACCTTGGCGGCGCTTGCTTTGGAGCGTTTCGGCAGGCCGATCGTTTCTGGCGTGCGGATCTCGTCGGCGTAGCGCAGCGTGTCCAGGCGCAGCACGCCATTGTCCGGAACGATCGCAACCAGATACTCATGGCCGCGCATGACGAAGCTGCCGATGGCAACACGACCGGTGCGCTGCATCGTTTCAGCGAGCAGCACGTATGCCTTCGCCGACTTACCGGCGGGGGCGAGGAAGTAGGGTTTTTGAAAGTACAGCGCAGGGACCTGTTCGAGCGGCACGAAGCTGCGCAGCTCGATGTCGGCGGACATCTCCGGCGCCACCGATTCGAACTCTTTGTCCGTGATCACCACCATCTTGCCGTCGTCGGTTTCGTAACCGCGCACCAGATCGTCGTAATCGAGTTTCTTGCCTTCCTTGGAGCAGTGATATTGGCGGCCCAGCGCGTGTCCGTCGGTATCGACCAGTTTCATCGCCGTCTGGCGCGGCCGCACGGCGGTCAACAGATCCACCGGGATGCTGACGAGACCGAAAGTGATCGTCCCGGACCACAGCGAGCGCACGCGGGCGCTCGAGCTTTCATCCTCGGGCTGCGGTTCAGGCGCGCGTTTGCGTTTGCGACTAGGCAACTTTCTTCTCCTTGGCCGCGGCGAGGCTGGCCTTCAGGCTGTCGGCGAGGCTGCCTTCCGCGCGCTTCTTCTTGACGGGCGCGGGCTTGATTTTCTCGCCGCGGGCCTTGGCCTCGATGAGCTTGTACAAGCGCTCGCGGTATTCGTTCTGCCATTGCTCCGGATCGAAATCCGCTTCGATGGATTTGACCAGTTGCTCCGCGAGCTTCAGCTCGTTCGCTTGCGGCGTGGCCGACCTGGCGGGCTCGACGCCCGAGAAACTCAGTACCTGTTCCGCACGCCGCAGCGTGGTCATGATCAGATAGCCATCGACGGCGCTGATCGCACCCAGGTAACGTTTCTTGCGCATGACCCAGCGGGCGATGCCGATCACTTCTTTGCGGGCCAGCGCCTCGCCGAACGCGAAATAATCGTCAGTGTGGCCGTCGGGGCCGAGATAGTAGGGGCGCTCGTACCATTGGTCGCCGACCGCACTGGCCGGCACGAATCGCAGCAGCTCGATTTCGCGGGACTCCGGCGGCACCAGTTCCTCGAGCTCCTCGGGCTGCAAGATCACGGCAGTATTCGGGCCGACCGCGAAGGCTTTGCGCATCTCTTCCTTCGGCACATCCTTGCCGGTGTCCTTGCGGACGATGTGCTGCTCGACGGGCGCCTTATCCTTCTCGTGCAGCAGGTGGAAGCGGATGCTGCGGTCTTCGATGGCGGAGTAGAACTTCACGCCGACGTTGTGCTTGCCGAGCTGCAGCTCGCCTTTCCAGATCGCTCTAGCCGCCATCGCCCGTTCCTCCAACATCATGGCAGGAGCCGCACACCAGGCGGCCATCGGAGTGGCGCCGCCGGCAATGGATACATGTCGTCGTGTCACACTCCGGGCACCGAAACTCCAACTCATATATATAGAGCTGGCCGCAGCCGGGGCATTCTTCGTCGCCGTCCATCAACCACCAGGGGGCGGCGTCGCTGGCCGGCGCCTTGGCTCGGGCTCTGGGCATGAAATTCCTCATCCGATCGACAGTGCTGTAAGAAAACGAAGCAGCGCTGCGCCTGTTCCAACGAAGCGCCGGGCGGCGCGGGAATTCGGGCAATTCCTGACATTCTCGCCGGCGACGGCGGCAATGCTCTTATCGGAACCTGGCGCCCCAGCGGCCGCGCCGGGGCGAAGTTCTATAGATAAAAGCACAATCATATGTGAGAATGCAGGCATGCTCGGCTTTCCCGCTGTGATCGAGAGTTGCCTGCCGCGACGCGCGGTCGGACGCACGCGGCTGCAAGTGACCGAGCTGGGTTTGGGGGCGGCGTCCCTGGGCAATCTGTACCGCCCCATGTCCGATGCGGAAGCGCACGAGACATTGGAGGCTGCGTTCAACGAAGGTATCGGGTACGTCGACTGCGCGCCTTATTACGGGTTTGGCCTGTGCGAGCAGCGGGTCGGCGAGGGCCTGAAGGGGCGCGAGGGCATCGTGGTGTCGACCAAGGTCGGTCGGCTGCTGCAGCCCGCGCCTGAAGTCATCGATGACTCGGAACGCTTCGGTTTCCGTTCCGCAATGCCGTACACGCCGGTGTTCGATTACTCCTATGACGGTGTGATGAGGTCGTGGGAGTCGAGCTTGCAACGGCTCGGCGTGGCTCGCATCGACATGCTGTATGTGCACGACATCGGGCGAATGACGCACGGCTATCGCCACCCGGAACGGTTGCAGGAGCTGATTCACGGCGGCGGGCTGCGTGCGCTCGGCAAACTTCGCGCCGAGGGTCAGCTCGACGCCGTCGGTATCGGTGTCAATGAGGTTCAGGTCTGTCTGGAGTTGATGGAGGAGACCGACCTCGACGTCATTCTGCTCGCCGGCCGTTACACATTGCTGGAGCAGAAAGCGCTCGATGTGCTGTTTCCCGAATGCGCGCGTCGAGGAACTTCGGTTGTCATTGGCGGCCCTTACAATTCGGGCATTCTCGCCACGGGAACCCGCAGCGATGTCGCGCCACGTTTCAACTATGAAGTCGCAGCGACGGACATCGTGTTCCGCGTGCGGCGCCTGGAGCGTGTGTGTCGCGAGTTCAACGTACCGCTGCCCGCCGCCGCCCTGCAATTTCCTCTGGCGCATCCGCAGGTCGCCTCCGTCATCCCCGGGCTCGGCGGTCCGCAGCAGGTCGAACAGACCATGACGTATTACCGGACCCGTATTCCGGCCGAGTTCTGGCAGGAGCTGCGCTCGCAAAACCTGATTCATGAGGCCGCGCCGCTGCCGGCCGCGCAAACCTGAAGCATGAGCTCGATCATCGACGCCCACGTCCATTTGTGGGATCCCGCCAGAGGCGACTACGGTTGGCTCACGCCCGCATTGCCGACGTTGTACCGCCGGATCGACCCGCAGGAACTGCACGAGCAGCTGACTCGGGCCGGCGTGCATGGCGCGGTGCTCGTCCAGGCCGCGCCGACCGAAGCCGAATCGGATTATTTGTTATCGATCGCTGAGCGAACGCCGTGGGTGCGGGGCGTGGTCGGTTGGGTCGACTTCGATGCGCCCGACATCGAGCAACGAATTGCGGCACGGGCCCGGCAAGCGAAGTTTGTCGGCGTGCGTCCGATGCTCCAGGACATCGAGGATGTCGACTGGATTCTCCATCCAAGCCGCGGTCGTGCGCTGAGCGCGCTCGCCTCGCACGGCCTGGTGTTCGATGCGCTGATCAAGCCCGTTCACATGGCTCGCATAGAGCAGATCGCGCGACGGCATCCGGATCTCTCCATCGTGATCGATCACGCGGCGAAGCCCACTATCGGCAACGAGCTGAGCCCGTCGTGGCGTGAATCGTTGCGTGCGCTGGCGTCGCACCCAAACGTCGTTTGCAAACTCTCGGGCTTGTTGACGGAGGTGGCGCCAGGTGTCGAGCCGTCGCAAGTGCTCGACTGTGCCGAAGTCGTCCTGCAACTGTTCGGACCGTCCCGGGTTCTCTGGGGCAGCGACTGGCCGGTGCTCACCTTGGCCTCGAGCTATGACCAGTGGCACGCGCTGACGCAACGAGCGCTGAGCTCGCTCTCTGTGTCAGATCGGAATGCCGTGACAGGTGGCAATGCCGTTCGTATATACCGTATGAAAACACCTCCAGCCGCGCCCGCCATTCTCTTGCACCCCGATGACAACGTGCTCGTCTGCTGTCGCGCCGTGCGCGCCGGCGAGCGCTTCAACATCAGCGAGAGTGAAGTAATCCATGTGCTCCAGGACACAGACCTGGGTCACAAGCTGGCTCGGCGCGGTCTGTCGGAGGGCGACAAGGTCATCAAGTACGGTGCGCCGATCGGCTCGATGAAGGCTGCCGTGCTGGCTGGCGGGTGGATTCATTTGCACAACATGAAGAGCGATTACATCAGCGCGCACACCCGCGCTGCGCGGGTGGATGCGATATGAGCTTTCAAGGTTACCTGCGCAAGGACGGCAGAAAGGGCATTCGCAATGTGGTGGCGGTTGCCTATCTGGTCGAGTGTGCGCATCACGTCGCCCGGCGCATCGTGGATCGCTGCGATGATCCCGATGTGCACCTCATCGGGTTTCCTGGCTGCTATCCCAACGAATACGCGCTGCAGATGATGAAGGCGCTCACGACACATCCCAATGTGGGGGGCGTGTTACTGGTGTCGCTGGGGTGTGAGTCGTTCAATCGCGAGGCGCTGGCTGCGTATGTCGCTGCCAGCGATCGTCCGGTGGAAACGATCGTGATCCAGAAGGCGGGCGGTACGCGCAGCGCCATCGATCGCGGCGTTGCTGCCGTCAAGGCGATGCAGCAGAAGGCAGCGGCGGCGGCCGTTCGAGTGCCGATGGCGCTGAGCGAGCTCGTCGTCGGCACGATCTGCGGCGGCTCGGATGGAACCAGCGGCATCACTGCAAATCCCGCAGTGGGGCGTGCCTTCGATCGCTTGGTGGCCGCCGGTGCGACCTGCATCTTCGAGGAAACCGGCGAGATGATCGGTTGCGAAGCGCCAATGGCGGTTCGCGCCACCACGCCTGAAGTCGGCGAAGCCATCGTAGCCTCGATCGCCAAGGCCGAAACGTATTATCGAGCCATGGGCTTCGGCAGCTTCGCACCGGGCAATGCCGAGGGCGGGCTGAGTTCGCAGGAAGAGAAATCGGCCGGTGCGTATGTGAAGTCCGGCTCCGCGCCCATCGTCGGTGTGATCAAACCGGCCGAGGTGCCCGAAGCGCCAGGATTGTATCTGCTCGACGTGGTGCCCGATGGGCCGCCGAAGTTCGGCTTCCCGAACATCTCCGACAACGCGGAAATCGTCGAGCTGATGGCGTGCGGTGCGCATCTCACACTGTTCACGACCGGCCGCGGCTCAGTGGTTGGTTCGGCGATCGCGCCCGTCATCAAGGTCACCGGCAACCCCGAAACATACCGTCGCATGACCGAAGACATGGATGTGAATGCGGGTCGCATTCTGGAAGGCGAGGGCGATCTGGACGAAGTCGCCGATGAGATCGTCGCACTCGTGAAGGCCGTCGCCGGCGGGCAGTTCACCAAGTCCGAGGACATGGGGCATCGCGAGTTCATTCTCACGTATAAGTCCTTCGAGCCGAGCGGGCCGGGCTGCTTCCCACGCAGCGCCTGATCGCGGAGGGATCGATGTCAGGGCAGCGACTGACCGGAAAGACCGCTCTCATCACTGCCGCCGGCCAGGGCATCGGGCGCGCGATTGCGGAGATGTTTGCGCAGCAGGGCGCGTCGGTCATCGCCACCGACATCAACGAAACTGCTTTGGCGCAGCTGAGCGGGTGCCGGACGCGGCTCCTCGATGTGCGCAGTCCCATCGACATTGCGGCCGTCAGCAAAGAGGTCGGCGCCGTGGATGTGCTGGTCAACTGTGCGGGCATCGTCACGAACGGCAGCATCCTCGAGAGCACCGAGGACGAGTGGGCGGCAGCGTTCGATATCAACGTGACATCGATGTACCGGATGATTCGCGCCACCCTGCCGGGCATGATCGAGCGCGGTGGCGGCAGCATCGTCAACATCTCGTCGGTGGCCAGCTCCATCAAGGGCGTGCCGAACCGCTGCATCTACGGCACGACCAAGGCGGCGATTATCGGATTGACCAAATCGGTCGCGGCTGATTTCATCGCGCGGGGGATTCGCTGTAACGCCATCTGTCCGGGCACCGTCGCGACTCCATCGCTGGAAGCGCGGTTGCGAGCGACGGGCGATTACGAGGCTGCCAGGGCGGCGTTCATTCAGCGGCAACCGATGGGCAGATTGGGTGAGGCCAGCGAGGTTGCGGCGCTGGCCCTGTACCTGGCGTCGGATGAGGCTGCATTTACGACCGGTCAATGTCACATCATCGACGGCGGCTGGACCAACTGAGCACAAGCTATGAAACTAGTTCGATATGGTGAGGCGGGGGCCGAGCGTCCGGGCATTCTGGATCGCGATGGCGGGATCCGCGATCTCAGCGGAGTGATTCGTGACATCGACGGCTCGGTGCTGACGCCGCAGCGGCTGCGCGAGTTGCAAGGGCTGAAGGTCGAGACGCTGCCGCTAGTGCAAGGTACGCCTCGATTCGGGGCGTGCGTCGCGCGGCCCGGCAAGTTCCTTTGCATCGGGCTCAACTATGCCGATCACGCGGCAGAGACCGGCGCTGCGATTCCGAGCGAGCCGATCATCTTCATGAAGGCGACGAGCGCGCTGTCGGGGCCGAACGACGCGGTGATCCAGCCGCGCGGCTCCACCAAGCTGGATTGGGAAGTCGAGCTGGCGTTCGTGATCGGGACCGAGTGTCGCTATGTCGATGAAGCAGCCGGTGCGGCGGCGATCGCGGGCTACTTCGTCTGCAACGACGTGTCCGAGCGCGCGTTTCAGCTGGAGCGCGGCGGGCAATGGGACAAAGGCAAGGGCTGCGACAGCTTTGGCCCGATCGGTCCCTGGCTGGTCACCGCGGATGAAGTGGGCGATGTGAGCAACCTGGCGATGTGGCTGGAGGTCAACGGCCGCCGCTATCAGGACGGCTCGACCCGCACCATGATTTTCAAGCCAGCGTTCCTGGTGAGCTATCTGAGTCAGTTCATGAGCCTGCAGCCCGGCGACATCGTCACGACCGGCACGCCGCCGGGCGTGGGTCTGGGACAGAAGCCGCCGGTGTATCTGAACGTCGGCGATGAGATGCGCCTGGGCATCCAGGGGCTGGGCGAACAGCGCCAGAGGGTGATCGCTTACGGCTGAGGTTAGCGCCGCGCAAGGGCCTGTTCACAGGCCACATGCAGCATCGATTCGGGGGAGTTGATGAATCACAAGTCCGGGACCGCGCTGGCGCCGCTGGTGCTGATCGTGACGCTGTTCTTTCTGTGGGGCGTGGCGAACAATTTGAACGATGTGCTGATGCCCCATCTGCGCAAGGCGTTCTTCCTGAGCGACTTCCAGTCGAGCCTGGTGCAGTCGGCGTTTTATCTGGGCTATTTCTTTCTGGCACTGCCGGCGGGCTGGGTCATCCAGCGGTACGGCTACAAGGTCACGGTGCTGATCGGGTTGATGACCTTCGGTATCGGCGCGCTGATGTTTTATCCGGCCGCCGAGCTGCTGCAGTATGGCTGGTTTCTGACCGCGCTGTTCGTGATCGCGGCCGGGCTGGCCTTTCTGGAAACATCGGCGAATCCGCTCATCACCGTGCTGGGCGATCCGGCGCGCGCCGAGCAGCGATTGAATCTGGCGCAGGCATTCAATCCGCTCGGTGCGATCACCGGCGTTCTGGTCGGTCGCGAGTTCATTCTGTCCGGTGTGGAGCCGACGCAAGCGGAGCTCGCCGCGATGAGCCAGGCGCAGTTGACGGCATTCCAGACCGCCGAGGCGCAATCGGTGCAGACCCCTTATCTGATCGTCGCTGCCGTCGTGCTGTCGTGGGCGGCGCTGGTTGCGATCACGAAGTTTCCTTCACAGGCACAGGCGCCCGCGCCGGGAGATCTCAATCAGCTGTCGATGCGCCACTCCATCGCCGCGCTGGCAAGTCGCGGGCATTTCATATTCGGTGTCGTTGCGCAGTTCTTCTATGTGGGCGCGCAGGTCGGCGTGTGGAGTTTCATGATTCGCTATGCCCAGGCCGAGGTGCCGGGTATGGGCGAGAAGACCGCGGCGAGTTATCTGACCGCGTCGTTGGTGTGCTTCATGATCGGACGCTTCGTCGGCACGGCGCTGATGAGCCGTTTCAGTCCGACGCGGCTGATGGCGAGCTTCGCCGCCATCAACATTTGTCTGACATTGATCGCCGCGTTCGTCGGCGGACCGTCGGGGCTGTATGCGCTGGTGGCCACCAGCCTGTTCATGTCGATCATGTTTCCAACCATTTTTGCGAACTCGTTGCGTGAGCTCGGGCCGCTCACCAAGACGGCCTCGTCGTTCCTGGTGATGGCCATCATCGGTGGGGCCGTGCTCACCGCCGTCATGGGCGTGGTGTCCGACGTGAGCGCCATCAACTACGCGATCCTGGTGCCGACGCTGTGCTTCGTGGTCATCGGGTGGTTCGCCTGGTCGGCCGGGCGGCTGCCTGCACCCGCGTTACAACCGATGCCGGCAACGGCCCACTGACGGATTCGCGGTCGGCTGTTTATAATCTCCAGTCATGGCTGCCCGCGAAGACGAAGAACGCAAGTACAGCGCGCCCGCTCTGGAAAAGGGCCTGGACGTGCTGGAGCTGTTGGCTGCCCGCGGTACGCCGCTCACCATGTCACAAATCGCTACCGAGCTTGGCCGCTCGGTGAGCGAGCTGTTCCGGATGGTGGATGCCCTGGTTCATCGCGGCTACGTCGCTCAGGCCGAGTCCGGCGAGGGATTCGAGCTGACCAACAAGCTGTTTGCGCTCGGCGTGGCTCGTGCGCCGACCAAGAGTCTGCTCGAAGATGCGCTGCCCGAGATGAGAAAGCTCAGCCGCGTGATCGGGCAGGCCTGTCATCTGGCGGTAGTGAGCGAGGAGCAGATGGTCGTGGTGGCTCGCATCGAGGCGCCAGGCAATCAGGGCTTTTCGGTGCGGGTGGGCTATCGCAGGCCGCTGGTCGATTCCACTTCCGGCCTGGTGCTGTATGCGTTCCAGCCGGAAGAGGTCAGGGCGGAGTGGCGCACGCGGCTCGCGGCCTCGGTGTCACAAAAGGCTTGGAAGAGCTTCGAAGAGCGGGCCGCGCTCGCTCGTACTCAGAAGTATGTAAAGGCCGATAGCGACGTGACTCGTCACATCGTCGATCTGTCGGCGCCGGTGATGGCAGCCGATGGCAGCGCCACCGCCGCGCTGACCTGCCCATACATCGAAACGCCGATGGCGATTTCGGTCAAAGACACGATCGCGGCGATTCGTCACGCGGCCGGCGAGATCTCCAGGAAGATCAGCGCCAACTAGGTTGCGCTGAGCGTCCCTTCGCTCAGTCTCAGGGTTTGACTGCGGCCGGCTTTCATCGCGACCGGCAGCGACGAGTTGCCGCTCCGAAGTATCCAGCGGCCGTCTCGAATCGCGGTCAAGCGGCATTCCTGCAACGATCCGGCGCGCCAGTTCAAATCAACTCGCAGTCCGCCGCGTGCTCGCAGACCGGTGACGGAACCTTGGGACCACGCTTTAGGTAGCGCTGGCAACAGCCAGATTTCATCTTCGCCCTGCGGTGACTTGAGGCTCTGTAACAACATCTCGGTCATGCCGCTGGTGCCGCCGAAGTTGCCGTCGATCTGGAACGGCGGGTGCGCGTCGAACAGATTGGGATAAGTGCGCTCCGGTCCAAGTAACAACTTGAGCACGCCGTGCGCGTGTTCGCCGTCGCGCAGGCGCGCCCAGAGATTCAATCGCCAGCCGATGCCCCAGCCCGTAGCGTTGTCGCCGCGAATCTCCAACGTCTTGCGCGCAGCTCGCGCCAGCTTCGGTGTGTAGTCGACGCTGATCTGACCCGACGGGTGCAGTCCGTACAGATGCGACACGTGGCGGTGATGAATGTCCGGCACGTTCGCATCCCAGTCTTCCAGCCATTCCTGCAGCTGACCTTGCGAGCCGATCTGATCGGGCGGCAGGCGCTTGCGAGTTGCTTCCAGGGCCGCGACGAAATCTTTGTCGCGGTTGAGGATGCCCGCGGCCTGGGCGGTGTTTGCAAACAGATCGCGAAGGATCTGGTTGTCCATCGCGGGGCCGGCGGCGATCGAAACCTCGGGCCGGTGATTGTTCTCGGGCGACATGGATGGATTGGTCACCAGCCATTTGCCGTTGGGGTGCTCGACCAGCGTGTCCAGGAAGAATTCGCTGGCGCCTTTCAGGATCGGGTACACCGATTCGAGATAGCGAACATCGCGGCTGTAATCGTAGCGGTCCCACAGGTGCAGACACAGCCAGGCCCCGCCCATGGGCCACATGCCCCACTGGGCCCCGTCGATGGGGCCGGTGGCACGCCACAGGTCGGTGTTGTGATGAGTTACCCAGCCGCGGGCGCCATACATCGTCTTCGCCATCTTCGCGCCGGTAACCGACAGGTCTTTGAGCATTGCGACCAAAGGCTCGACACATTCGCCCAGATCGGTGGGCTCGGCGGGCCAGTAGTTCATCTCGGTGTTGATATTGATGGTGTACTTGCTGCCCCAGGGCGGGTTCGACATGTCATTCCAGATGCCCTGCAGGTTCGCAGGCTGCGAGCCCGGCCGGGAGCTGGCGATCAACAAGTAACGACCGTATTGATAGTAGAGCGCGGCCAGCGCCGGATCGTCGCTGGTCATCGACGTGCGCACTCGCTCGTCGGTGGGGCGATCGGCGGCGGGCGTTCGACCCAGATCGATCTGGACGCGACGGAACAGACGGCGGTGGTCGGTTTGATGCCGGCCGAGCAGTTCGTCGAAGGATCGGCCTGCTGCGCGATCCAGCGCCGCCTTGTTGAGTGCCGCCGGATCGCCGTCGACATGCTGATAGTCGCGATAGCTGGTGGCCATCGCGATCAGTACGATCACACTGTCCGCGCCGCGAACGCTGAGGCTCGATTCATTCGATTGTTTCTTGCCGCCGGCCACAATCAGCCGCGCACGCGCTTCATACGTCAACGCGCCTGCGACGCCCAGCTGTGCTGAGTTGCGACCTTGCATGATCAGGTCGCCATCGGGCAGTGCGCGCAACACCAGATTGGCAGGGGCGGGCACGCTGTCGTCGAACTCGACCGGGCCTGCGGTCTGTGAGCTGCCTTGTTTCAGCTCGTCGCCGGGCGGATCAGCAGGACGCGACGGTCGCGGCCAACGAAAAGTCACATCCATGTCGATGCTGCTTGGTTTGCTCGCGCTCAGCCGAAACACCAGCACGTTATCCGGTGCGCTCGCGAACAGCTCTCGCGTGTGCGTGACGCCATGGCTCGTGAATCGAGTCGTCGAGATCGCGCCATCGAGATCCAGCTCGCGGCGATAGTCGGTTGCGGCTTCGATGCCTGGGAAAACCAGCCGCAGATCGCCGATGCTCTGATAGGACATCTGACGCAATGGCTTCGCCATGACTTTGGCGTCCACCAGCTCGGTCGCCTTCTCGTACTCGCCGGCGAAGATCAGCTTGCGCACTTCGGGCAATGCCGCGCGCGCCTCGGGGTTCGCTGGATCGTAAGGGCCGCCGCCCCACAGCGTGTCTTCGTTCAGTTGCAGGCGTTCCTGGCTGGTGCCGCCGAAGACCATCGCCCCAAGGCGTCCATTGCCCACGGGCAATGCTTCGACCCACTCCTTCGCGGTCCCGGTGTACCAGAGCCGGTGATCGATCTTGGACGGCGGCGTGGGGCCGCTGGCGGAGCGAGCGAGACCCGAGGTCAAGAACGTGGTCGCGGCTGCGGCTTGCAGCACCGTGCGTCGGCTAAGTTTCGTCATCGGTCGGTCGCGGTCTTTGACATGCACTGACGCCCCCACTCGAAAGCAGACCACACCGGATCAATATATGCAATTTGTTTTACAAATGAAAAATGACCGATTTCAGCCGATCGCTCGGCGCAGGACGCCGTAGACCTTGTCGACCTCCATCTGCGCGACGTTGAATCTCATAAAACCGGTGGCTGCGCCGCTGACACTGAAAGCATTACCGGGTGCGAGCACGACATTCTCGGCAAGCGCGCGGCGGGCGACTTCCGCTGCGTCACAGCCCTCGGGCAGCCGGCACCAAAGAAACATTCCGCCGGCGGGCTCGATGAGCGGGGCGATGCCAAGCTTGGCGAGCTTCGTCTTCACGCTCTGGCGCTGCTGCGCGAGTCGCACGCGAATGCGCTCCACGTGGCGTCGATAGGAGCCGTCCATCAGCATCGACGTCACGAGCTCTGCGTTGAGCGGGCTCGACGCCATCCCCGTCGCCATGCGCAGATCGGCGAGGCCGCGTATCCAATCGGAGCGGCACGCGATGTAGCCGCAGCGCATGGACGCGGACAGAGTCTTCGAGAAACTGCTGACGCGCACGACTCGATCCAAGCCATCGAACGCGGCGAGCCGCGGCGAGGGTTGTTCCTCGAAATCGCTGTAGATGTCGTCTTCGACGATGACGAGTCCGTACGGCTCGGAGAGTTTCAGCAAGCGATGCGCGACCGGAGCCGTCAAGCTCGCGCCAGTCGGGTTCTGCAGCCCCGAGTTGGTGAGATAAATGCGCGGTCGGTGGGCTTCCAGCAGCGATGCGAACACCGATAGATCAGGTCCGTTGTCCGTGAAGGGCACGCCAACGATCTGTGCCCGGTGCGCGCGGAGCAATGCTTTGAAATTGAAATAACAAGGGTCATCGACCAGCACCGTATCGCCAGGCTCCAGCAGGAACCGGCACAGCAGATCGATGGCTTGACTGCACGAGTCGGTGATCATGACCTGATCGGGCATGGCTTCGACGCCCTGTTCCAGGAGCCGCCGCGCGATGAGCCCTCGCAGAGTATCGGCGCCTTGCGCCGGGCCGTACTCGAAGAGCGTCGGGCCCGAGCCGTCGCGGGCAGCGGAACGCAATGCCTTGCGCATCATCTCGTGCGGCATCCAGCTATCCGGCAACCAGCCGCAGCCGGGGCGCAGACTTTCTTCGCCGGAACGCAGCGACTGGCGCATCATCCACAGCGGATCGACGGTCGGGTCGGTGTCCGGGCTCAGCTCGGCCAGATTCAGCGGCGCGAGCGGGGCCGCGACATAGAAGCCAGAGCCGAGGCGCGGCTGCACGATGCCTTCGGCCGCCAGCCGGCCATAAGCCTCGACCACCGTGGACTTCGAAACTCCCATGGATTCGGCCATGGCGCGCACCGAAGGGATGCGGGCGCCGGGCGTGTATTGGCGGCGATCGATGCGCGTCTGGATCAGGCGCATGACCTGGCCGACCAGGGTGGGCTCCAAGTGTTCGGCTGATTCGACCATGACAGTTCTCTTATATCGTACTGGACTGTCCTTGGCCATCGTCCGGCGAGTTGGCCAAGATGCCGCGCATGAAGAATCGCGACCATGGATTGATGTTGGGACTGATCGGAGTGGTGATTTTCAGCGGCTCGCTGCCAGCGACGCGCGCGGCGGTCACGGGATTCGAGCCGGTGTTTCTGACCGCCGCGCGAGCTTTGCTTGCGACGGTTGGCGCAGTCATCGCGCTTGCACTGTTCTCTAGCGAGCGGCCGCTGCGCTCCGAGTTGGCTTCGTTATTCGTGGTCGCGGCGGCGGTCGTCGTTGGATACCCGCTGCTGAGCGGTATCGCGATGACCGAGATCACATCCGCGCGAGGCTTGTTGTTTACCGGGCTGCTGCCGCTGTCCACGGCGAGTTGGGCGATGGTGCGAGGAGGAGAGCGTCCGCATCCTGCATTCTGGTTGTTTGCTATTGCGGGCTCCGGCCTGCTCGCGGCTTACGCCTTGTTGAATGGCGGCGCCGAGGGTGTGCTCACTGCGGATAGTTTGATGTTGGTCGCGATCGTTGTGTGCGGACTCGGTTATGCAGAAGGCGCGGTGCTCTCTCGCCGACTGGGCGGCTGGCAGGTTATCTGTTGGGCGCTCGTCATCGCTGCGCCGATCATGCTCGCGGTCGCTGTCTTTACCTGGCCCGCCGGCTGGCCCAGCGTCGATTCCAGCGCGTGGCTCGGACTTGCCTACATCGCGCTGTTCTCGATGCTGATCGGCTTCTTTTTCTGGTATCGCGCCTTGGCGATCGGCGGATCGTCGCGCGTCGGGCAACTTCAGTTGTTACAGCCGCTGATCGGCATGGGACTGTCGGCCGTGCTGTTGCAGGAACGAGTGGCATGGCCGTTGGTTGCAACAGCTGTTGGTGTGCTCGGCTGCGTGGCTGGGGCGCGGCGCGCGGCGTGAGTGATTTGCCCTGGACCATGGTCTCATTGTCCGAAGTGAGGCAGGCCCCATTCTTTTGAGGTGCTCAGACCAACGCTAAGCGGCTCCTCGCTCGCGCTTCTGTTCTGGTTCCAGTCACTCACGCCCACATTGATCCCGCGATCGTGGCACAAGCAGGTCGTGATCGGCGCGATCTGTCTTGCCATCGGCTACGGCATCGGTGCGCTGGCGGGTCGTTGCGTGCATTGGCTCATCGAGAGCTCGGCGCGCTCATCCGGCGATGTGATTCGTCGGTACAGCTGGATCATCCTGAGCTCCGCTTGGCTGGTGGGCATCGTCCTCGGCGCGGGGCAGTGGCTCGGCTGGCAAAACCAGCAACGTCACTTCATGGGAATGCCAACCATCGTCTGGTGGCACGCGTTGCTCATGGGCGCGCTTTCCCCGTTTGCGGGCGTGCTGTTGGTGCTCGTCGGGCGATCAATTGCCAATGGAGTTGCTGCGGGCGGACGATTCATCCGCCGCCGCGTACCAGTCGTTGTGTCCGTTTCGGCGGCGGCGCTGCTCATCGTCGCGCTGGGCATCTTGCTGGTTCGCGGAGCGCCGCTTCGCGCACTAGCGACCGCGATTCACTCACCGGTGAACGAGAGAACAACGGAGGGCATCGAGGCTCCCGAGTCACCTTCGGTGTCTGGCAGCAAGAAATCCTTCGTCGCATGGGACACCCTCGGACGCATGGGCCGCGACTTCGTGGCGACGGCAACAACTGAGCAGCAGCTTCACCAATTTCACGGTGTCGACGCACAGATCGCCGATCCGGTGAGGGTCTACGTCGGCGTGCGCACGAGGGACTCCGCGGCTGCCAGGGCAGAGCTGGCGGTCCGCGAGCTCGAGCGCGCGGGCGGCTTCGATCGAAAAGTGCTCGTCGTGTGGGTTCCCACCGGAACGGGATGGATGGTTCCAAATGCCACGGCCGCACTCGAGTTTCTGCACCGTGGCGATACGGCGATCGTGGCTGTCCAATATTCCTTTCTGCCGAGCCTGTTCGCGGTCTTCGTGGATGCCGGGTTGGCAAACGAGGCGGGCATCGCGCTGTTCACCGCCGTGCGCGCGCGGTGGTTGGAGCTGCCGCGGAAGCGTCGACCGAAGCTCATCCTGTTCGGCAAGAGTCTTGGCGCTGCGGGGGTGGAAGCGCCGTTCGTGGGACAGGCTGCAGCGTCGTCGGTGGCCAACATGGTTGCGGGAACCGACGGCGTCCTCATGGCCGGCGCCCAGCAAAACAACCCCATCCGTTCGCAGCTCGCTCGCGAGCGGGATCCTGGATCACCCCTGTGGCAGCCGGTGTTCGATGGCGGCCGCTCCGTTCGGTTCTTGAATCGAGATCCGCAGCAACCTGCGGTGGACGCGGAGTGGGCTGCGCCGCGGGTCGTTTACCTCCAGCACACGGCCGATCCCGTTGTCCTCTGGAGCGTCCACGCGCTGTGGTGGCCGCCGCCCTGGATGGCCGAGCCCCGAGGCTTCGAAGTGCCGGACGCCACTCGTTGGTTCCCGATCGTCTCTGTGGTGCAGGCCGTCGGCGACATGCTCGATCAACTCGGCCCTCCAGCCGGATTCGGACACGACTACTCGACGGAGTACGTCCGGGGCTGGGCGGCTGTCGTCCCTCCCGAAGGCTGGACACCCACCGATACCGAACGGTTGGAGAAATTCATCGACGACCTGCTGGGTGAGGAATCAGAGCCGTGACCGAGTCAATGGTCGATCAGCTCGGAAGCCGCGTGACTTCGGCAACTTCTGTTTGCGGCGTCGGAGCCCGCGCCGGAATCCAGCGCACCAAGGCCGCGCGCAACGTCGCGCGACTGAATGGTTTGCCGAGATAATCGTCCATGCCCGCGACCAGGCATGCTTCGCGAGCGGCATTGGTGGTATCCGCTGTGAGAGCGATCACCGGCACGCGCGGACCGTCACCTTCGCGACGGCGTAACTCGGTGGTCGCGGCATAGCCATCCATGACAGGCATGCGGCAATCCATGAGCACAACGTCGTAGTGAGCGCGCGCCAGCATCTCGAGCGCATGACTGCCATCGTGCGCGGTATCGACTTCCAGTCCGAGCGCTTTGAGCATGCCTTCGGCGACATCTCGATTGAGCGATTGATCTTCGACCACGAGCACGCGCGCGCCAGCTGCCAGCATCAATCGCGGCGCGGGCGGTGTGATCGTGATCGACGCATCGTGAGCCGTGTCGCCAGTGAGTGTTCGAAGTAGGTGCGAGAGACGCACGGGCTTCGTGATCTCACCATCGAAGCAGTGTTGGTCCGCGCCTTCGCTCTGAGCAAGATTGACGAAGCTCGCAAGGCGGATGACGCGCGGACGAACTGAGCGCTCCGCCACCACAGACTGCAGCTCATTCGCGATCGCGCAATCGAGCAGCGAGTGATCGATGATCACAGCGTTGTAAGCAGTGGCGCGCAGCTCTCGAAGCACTTCCGCCATGCTGCCCACATCCACCGGATGGGCGCCCCATTGATCGAGGGCGTGCGTGATGACACGGCGGACCGCGGCGTTGTCGTCGGCGACAAGAATGCGCAGGCCGAGCAGGTCGGCAGGCAAGACGCGCGGATGAGCTGTCGGGTCCGCGAGCTGTAATGACAATTTGACGCTGAAGGTCGAGCCCACACCCGGCGAGCTCACGAGCGACAGCTGCCCACCCATCAGTTCGACGAGTTGCCGCGCGATGGCGAGACCCAGGCCCGTGCCGCCGTAACGGCGCGTAGTCGACGCGTCCTCTTGCACGAACTCTTCGAAGATGCGCGATTGATTCACGGGTTCGATGCCGATGCCCGTGTCAGCGACTTCGAGCCGTACGCGGAGCTGGTCGCCTTCGATCACAGGCGGCGCCACGCGCAATGTCACTTCGCCTTGTTCGGTGAACTTCACGGCGTTGCCGCCGAGATTGACAAGCACCTGTCGAAGGCGAACGACGTCCGCGCGAACGCGAGGCACCGGGCGAGCGGGGGAGTCACAGAGCAGCTCGATGTTTTTCCCCGACGCGCGTGCCGCGAGCATCTCCGCGGTTTGCTCGACCAGTTCGACGAGATCGCATTCCACGGGCGCAAGCTGCAGGCGTCCGGCTTCGAGCTTCGAGAAGTCGAGCACATCGTCCACGATCGCGAGCAGCGAGTCGGCGGAGCGGTGAATGCCGTCGGCGAAGCGTCGCTGAACCGCGTCGAGGTGCGTGTCGAGCAGCAGCTCGCTCATGCCGAGGACGCCATTCATGGGCGTGCGCAGCTCGTGATTCATGCGCGCGACGAAATCGCTCTTCGCGCGACTCATCTCTTGCAACTGATGATTGCGCTCCTCGAGCTCGTGCGTGCGGATGCTCACCATCTGTTCCAGCTCGCGGCTGTAGTTGAGCTCGCGCTGGCGCTTCTTCCGATGCTGCCACCAAAAGTAACCAAAGATCAGAAGAGCGACCGCTACGTAGCTCAGTCGCGCCGCCAGTGTGTTCCAGGGCGCTGCAGCGACGTGAACCGGAATCGTCAGGTCTTCTCTGTTCCAGATACCGTCTGCGTTGGTCGCACGGACGCGAAACAAGTAGTCGCCCGCATCCAGGTTGGTGTAGGTCGCACGGTGCAAGCGCCCGGCTTCGACCCAATTCGGATCGAAGCCCTCGAGCCGATACATGTAACGATTGTTCGTGGGGGAAACGAAATCCAAGGCCGCGAACTCGAATGTCACCAGCTTGTCATCGTATTTGAGCGCGAGCGGGCGGTCTGCCGCGGGCAGCTTTGCAAAAGGGAGATGTTCATTGAGAACTGCGACTGCTGTGAGTGCAAGCCGCGGCGGCGGTGCGGTCGGTGACGACGCGTCGGGGTGGAAGGCGTTGAAGCCCCCGTTGCCGCCGAAATACAGCGTGCCATCCCGGCCACGATAGTGCGCGTTGAAGTTGAACTCGTCGGCCTGTAAGCCGTGCGGTTCGCGCAGCAGTCGGCTCGCGCCGGTCCGGGGATCCAGGCGCACGAGGCCATTGTTGGTGCTGAGCCATAAGCCGCCTAGATGGTCCGACTCGATGCCGTACACCACCTGGCTCGGCATGTTCGCCAGGCGCGTGTCGCTTTTGAAACGGATGGCGTCTGGTTGCTCGGAACTGCCAATGACTTGATCGAGGCCGCCGCCTGCGGTGCCCACCCACACGGCGCCGCTGGGATCCACGTGCAGCGCGTAGATCGTGTCATCGCTCAGACTGCTCGGATCTCGGTCGTTGCGGCGGAATGTATGGAAGCGGCCGGTACCGCGGTCGAGCAGGTTCAGACCGCCCCCAATCGTGCCGATCCAGAGATTGCCCTGGCGGTCCTCGACAATCGCGCTCGCGCGCGGACTGCTGAGCGCGTTGTCGCCGGTGCTGTGCGGATAGCGGGTGAGTTGCCCGGTGGTTCGGTCGACGCGCGCGATACCGCCGCCGAAGGATCCGATCCAGATAGCGCCATCGCGATCTTCATACAAACACATGACGCCGTCGGCGGGCAGCGTCGTGGGATCGTCGGCGTCGTTGCGATAGAAACGAAGCGCGCGGCGCTGCGGATCCAAGCGCGCGAGGCCGCCTGTCATCGTGCCGATCCAGAGCGCGCCATCGCGATCGTAGAGCAACGCAGTCACGCCGTTGTCCGCGAGTCGCAGCGGTCCTTCAGACTCGCGCGTGAAGCGACGTTCGCGCCGCTCCCGCGTGTTGATTTCGACGAGCCCGTCCAATGTTCCGACCCAGACCGTGTCTTCGCCATCGTCAGCGAACGTGACCACGCCGGTGTTGGCGAACAGCGGGCTGCGATAGTGGCCGAGCGCCCAGCTCTGCGGGCTCCAGTGACTCGCGCCGCCCGCTCGCGTTCCGACCCAAAGCACGCCACTGCGATCTTGGTAGAGCGACATCACGTCGTCATCGCGCAGGCTGTGGAAGTTGTCCGCGTCGCGGCCGTAACGCACGAAGCTTTCGGTAGTGCGGTTGAACAGGTTCAGGCCGTCGGAGGTCGCAATCCAGAGCCGCCGCGCATCGTCTTCCATGATGGCGCGCACTCGATTGTTGCTGAGTGAGCGCGGATTCTTGTCGTCGTTTCGAAACGACTTCACTTGTTTGGTGTGCGGATCGAGGCGATACAAACCGTTATCAAGGGTGCCAATCCATAGCGCGCCCGTGTGATCCTCCAGGATTGCGCGCACCTTGACACCATCGAGTGCGCCAGCCTCGGCGATCGCGTTATTGAAGTCATCGCTGGAGGGCTCGTAACGACTCAGGCCCTTGTCTGTGCCCACCCACAGCCGGCCCGCGCGATCCGTGTAGAGCGCGAACACGGCATCGGCCGAGAGCGAGCGAGAGTTGCCCTCGATATGGAGATAGTGGCGCACGCGACCGGTTTGCGGATCGAGGACGTCCAGACCGTGACGTTCGGTGCCGGCCCAGACTCGACCCTCGGCGTCGATCAGGAGTGTGCGCAGCGCGTCGCTCGCCAGGGAATGAGGATTCTCGGGATCGTGTCGGAATTGCTGGAAGTGATCGTTACGCCGATCCCAGCGGGCGAGGCCGCCGCCGACGGTTGCCAGCCACAGATCGCCGCGCGCGTCCTCGGCAACTTTCCAAACGTAATCGCTCGCCAGTCCGTTCTTATTGCCTCGCTCGCGGCGGTATTCGCGAATCGAGTAGCCGTCATAACGATCCAGACCGCTCTCGGTCGCCAGCCACAGAAATCCTTGCGAGTCTTGCAGGATGCTCATCACCGTGCTTTGCGACAGGCCGTCGCGCATGGTGAGGTGCTCGAAGTACATGGGGCGCACTTCGGGCACCGGAGTCGTCGCCTGCGCGGTCCACGCCGCGCAGGCGAGCAGAGCAAGTCCCCATTGGTGACGCACGATAAGCTGCTGCGAGTTTTGCCTGCTATTCCTGAGGCGCGGGGTCGATGCTGGAGCTGCTGGACGCGGACGGGCTACCCGAGGTATCGGTGTTGCTCCAGATATAGCCGTTGCTCCACACGTAGCCGTTGCTCCAGGTAAAGCCGTTGCTCCAGATGTAGCCGCCGCTCCAGGTCACGTCGTCGTGGGTCGGCGGGCTGCCATCCCACAACAGACCATCGAGCGCCGTGGCGAGGCCGACGAGCAGTTGACCGAGCAGCGGCAGGCTGCCGAGCGGGCTCAACAAGGTCGTCAGCAACCCCACCGGCTCCTCGACTTCCATGATGTAGAAGTTGCCGTCGGCATCCTGGTTGGCGCGTCCGCCGTAGTGTTGGATGCCGGCGAGATCGGCTGCGACATTCAAACCCTGGTTGGCGCAGTTCGTCTTCGTGCTATAGAGCGCGTCCTGCGCATTCACGAGGCCCGCGCCTTGCTGGAACACGGAGTAGGCGAGATGTCCGTCGGATCTCACCGCGGGACGCGCGCCATCCATGAGGCGGCACTTCACGGTATTCGGCGACATTGAAGGGTTCCGCTCCAGCATCAGCGCGACTACGCCGCTCGTGACTGCTGCGGCCTGCGACGTTCCCGACATGGTCATGTCCGGGTAACGCGTGTCCACCCACTGCGGGAACATCTGCGCGAGTGTGCCGTCGTCGGGTGCATACGCGCGAATGTGACCGCCCATGGCCACGACTTCCGGCTTCACGAAGCCCTCGTAGGTCGGGCCTGCGGACGAAAACGTCGCGAGCTTGTACTTGGCCGGCTCGTACGGATGATAAGCATCGGTGACGGCGCCAACGGAAATGACATACGGATTGTTGGCCGGAACGCCGATGGTCATCGGCGCCGGCCCGGCGTTGCCTGCGGCCACGACCACGACGATGCCAGAGCCCCACGCAGCCATCACGGCTTGGTTGAGCGGATCATCCCAATAGTGAGACTGAACCGGCGCGCTCAACGACAGGTTGAGCACACGGATGCCATACGCGAGCCGGTGGTTCACGGCCCACTGGATGCCGGAGATGACATCGAAGTAGCGGCCCATGCCGTTGTTGTCGAGGACGCGTACCGACACCAGGTTCACACCTGGCGCGACGCCTTGATATTTGCCTGTCGAGGCGATGCCGCTGCTGGCGATGATCGATGAGATGTGCGTGCCGTGACCGTTGAGATCGTCGATGTCGCGGCTGTACTTGTCCAGGGACAGCGGCGGATAGGCGTTCGGATCCTGGCGCGCGAGGAGCACGTCGTACTGCGCGAGCACGCGCGGATTGCGACCGGACGAGGAGACTTGCAGTGGACCTTTCTCTTGCCACACGCCCGTGTCGAGCACGGCGACCGTGACACCACGGCCCGTGATGCCGCCCGTGTGCAGCGGGCTCGCCCCGACCTGCGTTGGATAATACGTTTCAGGCAGCGCTGAAGTGGTGCTGCTCGAGGTGACCGAAGCATCATCGTACACGCGCAAGCCGTCGACAGGTTTGCTCCACAGTGAGGCGAGCTCGCGATCATCCAGCTCCGCGCCAACTGCGCGAATGATGCCGAGATCGCCCGTAATTACGCCGCCCGCGCGCAGCACTGCGCTTCGCGCGATCTCTGCACTGGACGCCTGCACGATGTAACTCTGGCGAACGCCAACAGGAGCTTTCTGTTCCTGAGGTGCGGTCGCGACGCGTACCACGGGAGCCGGTTGTGAGACGGAGGGTGTCTCGGATGTCCGAGGTGGGGCGGGCGTCGGTGTTGCCGATGTTTCTTCCCGCGGCGCCAATACAAACAAAGTCAGAGCAGCACCGAGCGCGCCGGCTCCCAGCAGCCAGCGTTTGCGCCGAACGAATTTCCCCATCGCGTCCTCCGTTTCTTCAGTCGGTAGTGAGTTACGCGCCGGTCGTGTTTCTACCGAACGCGATCCACTACAACAAGCGAGACTTACTACAATCTGCTGTCTACGTCGCAGTCGCTAAGTACGCGGGGCAACCGCGGCTGCGAGTTCTTTTGCGACTTGTTCCAAATAATGTTCCAACGCCGCGCGGCAGTCGGCCGCGAGCACCACGAAGTCACGACGCGCATCCAACGGATCTGGGTTGCGCAGAATGTGTCCAGCCTTGACCAGTTCGCGGATGCGGCGCAGTGCAGTGGTCGGCGAGATGTGCGCGACCGAGATGCTCAGCGCCGAGACGGAGATGCGTTGCGCGGTCTTGTCGGCGCGTAGTAGTTCGAGCAACAGATCCCAGGCGACGTCGTCCAGTTCGCCCATCGGGTTCAATGCGTGGCGCGGTCGGCGCAAGCGATCGAGGCCGAGTGTCGTGAGGTCGCCGCCATTGAGCGCGGCCGGCTGCGCTGTGGCTGTTGTCGATTGCGGATGTTTCCAAGCGCCGAGCGCCGCGGCCAGCGCTTCGGCTTGCTGTGCCAGCAGCGCGGCCTGGTCCGTCAACTGCATCGCAGCACGGCTGCGGTCCACGTGCTCGACGGCGCTGCGGACGGCGTTCAACAGTTCTTGAGGACGAACTGGTTTGACCAGGAAGTCCACCGCGCCGAGTCGCAGCGCCTGGACCGCGAAATCCACTTCGGGATACGCAGTGAGAAAGATGAAGCGGGGCATCGACGCTGCGCCGGCCAGCGAGCCCAGACTCTTGAGCAAGCTGATGCCGTCCATGCCCGGCATGTGGATATCGCTGATGGCGACCAGGATGTCCGGCGTCGTGCGCAGGATGGCGAGCGCTTCCTCGCCGCCGAAAGCCGTGCGGCAGTCGTAGCCCTCGGTCTGCAATACCGAACGGACCCACAGCACCATCGAGGAATCGTTGTCTATGACCAGCACACGGCTCTTGGCCGCATCGTCGTTCGTACCCGTGCCAGACTGCGTTTTCATCCGTGGTCTCGTTACGTGTACGGCCCCACAAGTGGGCCGCATGCAATGTACCCTATCCTGACCCGCGACTGTCACCACTTACATATGTCACATTCCGCAGACGTCCCATCCGACAGCGCAGACTCGCCCGCGGTGCTCGATCCATGCACGTTTCAAGACCTGCTCGACAGCCTGGTTGCACCCGCCGCCGTCGCTGCGATCTATCGCAAATTCCTCGATAATGCTGCCACTTTCATTCGCGAGCTGCCCAGCCAGGACAGTGCCGCGCGCGTCGAGACCATGCATACGTTAAAAGGCAGCGCGGCGATGCTGGGGGCCAACCGTGTCTCGGCATTGGCAGCTAAACTCCAGTCACATTTACATGGTTCCATCGTTCAGGTTGATCAGGCCGCGCGCGAGCTCGAAGCCGAGCTGGCGAAGTTTCGTGTGGCGGCGGAGCAGCGGTTGCTCGCCGCCGGCGTCACATTCGATCCTTGAGTCTGCGTCAAATTGACGCAGACTCCGACGCGTCAAAATTCTGTCGGGCCGATGCGCGTAGCCACGGCTTCCACCAGCGTGTCGTGGAAGGTGCCTTTGATGACGTAGTAGGTCGCGCCTGCGTCGAAGCCGCGCCACCGTTGCTGGATATCGTCTTTGTCGCACGCGAGCAGCACCGGCAGGTTCTTGAAGCGCGGCTCCTTCCTGATTCGACGGGTCAACTGAATGCCATCGAGCAGCGGCATGTCGATGTCGGTGAGCACCAGATCGATGTTGCCGCTCAGTACGGCATACCAGGCTTCCAGGCCATCGGCCGCGGTCACCACGTCGTAGCCGCGAAAGCGCAGCAGCTTTCGCTCCAGCTCTCGAATCTCCATGCAGTCATCCGCTACGAGCACGACCGGCTTGTGCTTGCTGCTGCGGGGGAGCCCGACGGGTTGAAAATCCGGATCTGGCGGGGCGGGCGATTTCAACGGCGGTGTCCGCGGCAACTTCGCCATCGAGTCGAGCAGATCGACGGCTTGTAACATCATGCCGATGAGTTGCTGCTGCAACTCGATTTCACCGCGGCGGACCGCGGCCAGACATTCTTCCATCGAGCGCGCCAACTCGGCACCCGCTTCGAGTCCGACCATGTGCGCGGTCGCCTCGAAGGAGCGCGCGGCGGAGGCGCAGGCGTTGAGTTGATCGGGAGATAAGGGATCGCGTGCTAGTGCGATCACGCAGTTGGTCAGAAGTTGGACCTGCGTCTGCGCCTGAACACGAAGCAGCTCGAGCATTACCATGGCTGTGTTTCTTCTTCCGCAGTTTGATCCGGCGGGTTGCGCTGGATTCTGCGTGAGCCATGGCGAGCGACGGCGCTCTGTCTGCGTCAGATTGACGACGATACTCGCTGCGTGACGCGCGCAGCGAGCTGGAACTTTACATCACGCGGCGTCTCGCTTCGGGCGACGCACGGCTCTCACTTTGCCGGTGCGTCCGCCGCCGCAGAAGAATCCATCCACGCCATCCGACTCGAGCCCCGACACGCCGGCGCCGGGCGGCATCTCCACGCTTTCCAGAACCTGGCCAGTGTGCGGATCGAGATGTCGCAATTCGCTCTCGTCGTTCTCCCAGGTGGCGTGCCACAGCTCGCCTTCGACCCAGGTGACCCCGGTGACGAAACGATTCGACTCGATGGTGCGCAGGACGGCGCCGTTGTCGGGATCGATCTGATAGATCTTGCGCGCCTGGTAGTGGCCGACCCACAACGTGCCTTCGGCCCAGGCCAGCCCCGAATCGCCGCCATTGCCGGGGGCAGGGATGGTGGCGAGCACTCGGCCGGTCTTTGGATCGATTTTCTGAATACGATTCTCGGCGATCTGGAACAGGTGCTTGCCGTCGAACGCCGTGCCGGCATGCGCGGCCACTTCGAGCGAGCGCACGGTCTTGCCGCTCGCTGGATCGAGTGCGTTCAACTTGTCGCCGGAGGCGAACCAGACCTGCTGGCCGTCATAGGTGACGCCGTGCACGCCCTCGACACCCGGGAACGGGCCGTATTCACGAACGATGTTGGCTTTGGTGCGTTTCATGGGGCCATCCTAGTCGCTCGGCAGCGGAGCAGGGAGTAACAAGGTCGTCGCGAATCCCGGCACGGGCGGCGTCATCCAGCGACGGGCGCGGCCGCGACCGAACGACTGCACTTTGCCGGTCTCGGCCAGCGAGTCGAGCGCGCGTTGCACGGTGCGTTGACTGGCGCCGAGGCCCAGAGCCAGCGCCGAGCTGGACCACGATTCCCCATCGGACAGTAACGCGAGCACCGACGCATATTCTTCTTCGACGGGACGCGCCAGCACGACGACCTCGCGCGCGCTACGTGCCGCCAATGAAAATCCACGTTCCGTCGCGCTCACATTCGCAAACGTTCGTAGCTTCGAACGCAGTCGGCCCATCTCGACACGCAACCTGGCACGATGCGACTCATCGGCGAGCTTTGCTCGGAACGCTCGAGTGATGAGCGTGCCTCGCGCAACATCTTCCGGCCAGGCCTCGGCCAATGCGCGAGCCAGCGTGAAAAGCACCGGACGTGTCGCGAGTGAAACCGACGAGCGTCCGTTACGAATGACGTGACGGCACGCGTCGACCACCAGCGCTTTGGAGGCGAGCACGGCTTCGACTTCGTCGAGCGCGAGCGGGCGTTCTTCGCCGCGAGCGATCAAGCGAGCCGCGGGCGAATTCAATACGTGTGACGCGTTCTCGACCTCGGCGCTCAGTGCCGGAATCCTCGCTTCGCGAGCGGCGCGTCTAGCACGAGTGAGGGCGGCGCGAGCCGTCTTGGAATCAACGCGTCTCATCGCGATGCCTGCAACGATCAATTCATGAGCGGCTCTCAGCGCCGTCGGCATGGAGGCGAAGTCGAGTTCGGCCAGCAGTTGTTCGGCCGCATCGACGCGCCCGATCAACAGCAGACGGCGGATTTCGAGATATCGAGCCAGTGCGGCGTTGGTCGTGTCGCCGTGGGTTTCGAGCGTCACGCGTGCTGTATCGAGTGCCTTTTGTGGCCAGTGCAGGTCGCGCGAGGCCAGTGCAATTTCGGCTTCGGCGACGACGCACCGGGCCCGGGCCATCGTTTCTTTCGGACCGAACGCACGCGCGGCGCTTCGAACGAGCGCTTTCGCTCTGACGAAATCGCCCAGCTGCGCCATGGCGATGCCTCGTAGCGCCAGGGCAGGCGCGTCGTCGCGTAGGGCAACGCGCTTCAGCGCGCCGAGTGGATCGCCCGCCGATAGCGCCCGCGCGGCGGCGGTGATCATTGAATCCATCTGAATCCCGTCAAACTTGTAACTCCCACGGCGGCCTTGGGGTGCTTACGCTGCCTGGCAGTAAAGCATACCAACGGAGCGCGGACCCATGACGCGAGACCTGACTGCCGAGTCGGCCTTTTATGCTGTTTCGGCGCTGCTGTTCGCAACCAGTGTGACGGTGACCGTCGTCTGGTGCGCGTCGATGTCGGCGATGGGCGGAATGCCCATGCCCGGCGGCTGGACCATGTCCATGGCCTGGATGCGAATGCCGGGACAGAGCTGGATCGGCGCCACTGCGAGCTTCGCCGGCATGTGGATGGTGATGATGGTTGCGATGATGCTGCCATCGTTGGTCCCCATGCTGAGTCGCTACCGACGCGCTGTAGGTGAGGCCGGCGAGGCGCGCTTGGGGCGACTGACGATGCTGGTCGGCGCCGGTTATTTCTTTGTATGGACGCTGCTCGGACTGATGGCTTTTCCTGTCGGCATGATGCTGGCCAGCCTCGAGATGCAAGCGCCGACGATCGCCCGCGCCGTGCCCGTCGCAACAGGTGCGATCGTCCTGCTGGCGGGCGCGCTTCAGTTCACGACCTGGAAGGCCCATCATCTTGCGTGCTGTCGTCACTCACTGGCTTGCGCTGGTTGCTTGCGAGCGGATGCCGCGACGGCCTGGCGGCATGGCCTTCGATTGGGCATTCACTGCGCGCACTGCTGTGCAGGTCTGACCTTGATCCTGCTGGTCGTGGGGGTGATGGACCTGCGAGCGATGGCGGCTGTGGCGGCGGCCATCTCCCTGGAGCGGCTTGCGCCTGCCGGGCAGCGGATCGCTCGGGGTATCGGCATTCTGTTGATCGGGCTCGGGTCCTGGATGACGCTTGCGGCCCTGTAGCTTTTTTCGGGTCGAGCGTTCGTTGCGTGTCGGTTTTGGGGGTGCTGGTTCGTCTTTGAGCTACCTTGGAAGGAGAGGCGCCCATGAAGTTGTACGAGTTCGCACCCACCCGTTCGATTCGAGCCCGCTGGGCCTTGCAGGAGCTGGACCTGCCGTTCGACGCCGTCGAAATCAAACTGCTCGAAGGCGCGGGCCAGACGCCGGAATATCTGGCGCTCAATCCCACCGGCAAAGTGCCCACGCTGGTCGACGGCGATTTCGTGGTGACCGAGTCGGTGGCCATCGTGGTCTACCTGGCCGAGAAATATCCGCAGAAGGGCTTGCTGCCAACTGATCTCAAGCAGCGCGCGCAGCTCAATCGTTGGATGCTGTTCATCGTCACCGAACTAGAGCAGCCGTTGTGGCGGATCGCGCGCAATTCGTTCCTGTACCCGGAAGAGCAGCGCCAGGCTACGGATATCGAGATCGCCAAGGGCGAGTTCAGGAAGATGGCCGCGGTGCTGGAGCAGCACATGCAGGGCAGGGCATTTCTGGTCGGCGACCGGGTGAGCGTCGGCGACTTCATCGCCGCCTATACGCTCGATTGGGGCAACGAAGCCGGGCTGCTCGATGAGTGCCCGACGCTGCTCGGCTACATGAAGCGCATGTACGACCGCCCCAAAGCGGCAATGCGAATCAAAGATGCACTGAAGACCGTGGAGGCAGCTTGATCACAGCGTGCTGACGCCGCCGTCCACGAGCAGTTCACTGCCGAGCATGAAACGGGACTCGTCGGAGGCCAGGAACACCGCGGCCTTCGCGAGCTCGAGCGGCGTGCCCATGCAGTGGCGCCGGATTATTTCAACAGCCGAAGCGCGTCAGAACGTCTTGCGGACTTGCAGCTGCACGAACCGGAGGGCGTCGATGTGACGATCCTCGTGATAAAGGATTTCACCGCTCGCTCGCGTGCCGTCATAGACCGTGCGCCACCGACTCTTCGGACGACCCGTGAAGTTGTTGAACATCAGGCGGATCACGGTGTCGGCCCTGGGTGTCCAATCCCAATACAGCCGGAGGAAATGATCCCAATGATCGGTGCGCACCTCGCCAATGCGGAAATAGGTCTCGCGCGCACTGTATGAGTTTTCGAGCGACAGCGTCGAGTTCAGGGTCGGAAACTCCTTGGTGATGAGCACGTCGCCGCCCACCGGCGCATGTTTGGTGATGCGTCGTGACTCGTGCGTCACCGGATCGTCGACCTTGGACCAGTTCCAGTCGCCGTCGAAGCGCAGCTGCGTGCCGGACAGGCCGATCCGGTCCAGCGGCAGTGACAAACCGAGAGCGATCTTTTCGCGTGTGCCGTCGCCGAGGTTGCCGGGCGCATCGAATTCGCCCACCGGCACCAGATCGACCACATCGCTGACCCTCGAGTAGGTGTAACTCAGCACGATCGCGCCGCTGCCCCAGAAGCGTTTTTCGACGGCGCCTTCGAACTCCCAGGCGTTCTCGGGCCGCAGCTCGGCGTTGCCGCCGTTGATGGTGCCCGCATCGAGCGACGCTTGTGAGGCGAAGTCGCGGAACTCGAGCTGGCTGACCGTGCGTTCGATGCGACCTCGCAACTGGATGTCGCTGTCCATATCGAACCTGACCATGACGCGCGGTTTCGGATAACTGAGCGTGCGCTTGGCGTCGTGATCGCCGGACTGGCTGATCGTCGAGACTTCGTAACGCATGCCGATGTCGCTCGCCAGGCGCGGCGTGACTTTCCAGCGAAAATCGACGAATGCCTCGCCACGACGTTCTTCGATCTTCACGGTGTCGGCGGGCAGCTCCACGGGCGTGCCATCGCGGCTGAGGCGAGCGTCGACGTCCAGAAAGTTGTATGCGCCTTCGAGCCCGCTCTCGACGGTCAGGGCCGGGGAGGCGCGATAAGTCGCCGAGCTGCGCAGGATGGACTCGCCGCGAAACGCTTCGTCTTCGGAGCTTTGCAGGTTGAAAGCATCGATCGAGTCCGCGGCGATGACTTTTCGTTCCAGTGTCTGCAGCAGCAGCGCGCGGCCGGTGAGTGCATCGCTGAACGTATGTTCGTAATCGACGCCGGCTTCCCCCTGATCCAGCCGGATGTCGGTGACAACGGTCGAGTCGAAGGTCTGCGGGACGCCGCTGCGCGGCGTGAGGATGTCGAGCTGTTTCGTATCCTGGCTGGTGCCGCCCAGGTTGATGCGCAATAGCCCGGCATCGCCCTGGTATTCGGCCGAACCGTTCGCCTGATATTGGCGCTGACGCCAGTCGGTTTCGAAGTCGCTGGCAAGAATGAGCTCGCGCTCTGCGTTGCGCCGGATCAGTTCGCCGCTGCCGGAGTTGCCGTATTGTTGCTCGTCGCGGACGTTGAGCGTGCCGTTGAGCGAGAGCCGGTCGATGTTGCTGGCGGATTCCAGCCGCAGCCCGATGCCAGGCTCGTGCTCGGTTGCAAACAATCCAGTGACTTCGCCGGCGTGCGTGCTCATGTTGCCGCTGCGACGGACGACGTTCGCGACGACCGATTGACCTTGCATGTTGATGCCGGGCGCGCCGCCTCGAATCACTTCGATCGTGGCGACACCGGACACGGGAATGCGTCGAAGCACGTCTTCGAGCAGCACGGCTTTCGATGCCGGGCGCTGGCCGTCGATCAGCACGTTGCCGAGTGCGCCGGCGAAGCCTCGCACCGTCGTGTCTCCCGGATCGAATGCGAAGCCTGGCAGACGCTTGACCATGTCCAAGGCCGTGGTCGGCTGGAATTCCGTGAAGAAGCTCGCTTCGTAGCGAATCACACCGGCGCCCGCATCGATCGGCACCGCCGAGATCGGCGCGCCGCCGATGGGCGGATCGTCGGGCTCGCTGGTGGTGGCGGGCTCGGAGGCAAGGGCCGCTGCAAATGGGATGCAGGCGACAAATCCGCCGCGGACGCGACGGGACGAAACGAGAGATTGGCGATCCCGCATGACAGTCCACTGCTTTGTGGGTGTCCGCGGCTCTGACGGCCGCGGTTCTTAACAAGAAGTTTAGGTGGCGGCCGCGGAGAGGATCATGTGATTCGCGCGCCAAAGCACCGGCCGCTTGCAAGGATCAAGCGGCCCACGGTGGAGCAGTGGAAGATGTCTGCGCTAGCGATTTATGCGTCAGCCGGGATCGCGAACCTCGGCGCCGTGGTGGGTGGCTTGCCAGCGAGCTTGCAGTGCTGCGAACAGCGCTCGCGTCGAGTTCTGCAGCGCCGGCTCCGGAACTTTCGAGATCCACCAGCTCAGCGCCAGCACGAGGGTCACGCTGCCGGCCAGCGCCATTCCGGTCGGAATGCCCCATTCGACGAACACGCCCAACAACGCTCCGCCAGTCACACTATGGAGCAGGTAGAGCGGATAGGTCATCAAGCCGAGCCGTCGCAGCAGCTGCAGACACCAGCCGGGCAATTGCTGGACGCGGGCGTTGTTGGCGACCACGATCCAGAAGAACAGCATCGCACTCAGCCAGATGAGACACGGCGTGAGAGGCGAGAACGACATGCCGGTCTTCTCCAGCTTCAACACGCTTTCGCCCGCGATCTGCAAACAGCCGCCGACCGCGAATAGTGCGAGCCAGGCGAAGTGGGCGCGCGAGGCTTTCTTCAAGAAGTGCGACCACAGCAGCACGCCAAAAGCGAAGAACACGCCGTGCTGTATCAGCAGCAACTGCGCCAGCCTCGACCATTGCACGCGGCTGAACAACTCGAATACGGCACTGTCCTTGTCCTGAGCGGCAAGGGTGTAACCGATCCAGAACAGCGTGCTGATCAGACCGATGCCGCACATGAGGGGCTTGATCCAGCGCTGCCGGTCGATGGTCAGCAACACGAACATCAACGCGTAGAAGCAGATCTCGACCCCGAGCGTCCAGTAGACGCTGTCGATCCACGCACCGGTCGGAAAGAACGCAACGCTGCGAACATACATCGCAAATAGCGAGAGGGGCCGCATACCAGAGTCGACCAGCAGCCAGGCCAGCAAAGCGATGGTGGCGCAGATCCACACGGCGGGCACCAGTCGCGTGAAGCGGCTCACGAAAAATTTATACGGCGAGCTGCGCTCCGCCGACACCACGATGACGAAGCCGGAGATCACGAAAAAGATCTGCACGCCAGCCCAGCCGAACGGCGCGAAGGTATCCCAATCCTGGAAATCGGCCACACCGTGCGAGGCGAGCGCGATCTGCCCCGCGGGGAAGGCCCACGACCAGAAGGCAAGGTGGAACACCATGACGATGCAAGCGGCGAAAAACCGCAGCAGGTCTAGTCCGGGGACGTATTGAGCTTGGTGGACTTTCATCGGGAAAGGCGGGAGGTTAACAGCGCGCTGGCTGCATGCGCAGTTGTCGCGATCTGCGAACACTGGCGCTGCTGCCACAATTGATCACGATCTGCGCGCGCGGCGACGCTATGCTTGGCGGACTAAGGAGAAATTACATGTCGCGCAGCTGGATCTTGAGTGCCGTTACGTCGTTGTCGCTGGTGGGCTCTGTAAATGCTGCCCCGATCGAGTGCTCGCGGTGTGAAGCCTGGAACAAGGAGCAGGTTCCGTTTCAGATCTACGGCAACACTTACTATGTGGGGCCCCACGGCTTGAGCTCGGTATTGATCACATCGCCGCAAGGTCACGTGTTGATCGACGGCGCCTTGCCGCAGTCGGCGCCGTTGATCGCGAAGCATGTCGAGCAGTTGGGCTTCAAGCTGACCGATGTGAAAGTCATCGTGAACTCACATACACACTACGATCATGCCGGCGGTATTGCCGAGCTGCAGAAACTGACGGGTGCGAAAGTGATCGCGAGCGACAAAGCTGCACCGGTCCTGCGTAGTGGTCGCGTAGAGTCCGACGATCCGCAGGTTGAGCATCTGCTCCCATTCCCCGCCGTGAGCAATGTGGAAGCCTTGGGCCAGAGGCCATCGTTGCAAGTGGGCACATTGAAGCTGAGCGTGATCCATACACCCGGCCACGCACCGGGTGGCACATCCTGGCGCTGGCAGTCTTGCGAAGCGGAGCGCTGCTTGAATTTGGTTTACAGCGACAGCTTGAACGCGGTCTCGGACAAATCGTTCAAGTACGGCGGCGACCCGCGCTGGCCAACAGCGGCGAAGGAGCTGAGCACGAGCATGGCGGCGATCTCGGCCGCGCCCTGTGACATCTTGATCACGGCGCACCCCGAGCTGTCGGGGTTATCGGCTGCCATCGATGAGCGCGGCCACGGCGATCGAGCCAAGCTCATCGATTCAGCGGCCTGCAAGCGTTACGTAGCAACGACGCGCCAGTTGCTCGACAAGCGGCTGGCCAGCGAGAAAAGCGCTCAGCACTAAAACCGATACAAGAACGCCAGCTGGAGGATGGGCCACAGGTCGTAATCGCTTACCTCATCCTCGATGCGCTGCTGTTCGCGCTCGATGTCGGCTTGAAACTGGTTCGTGCCGGCGAGCGGCCCGGTCGCACGCAAGTTGTCGATGGTCGGTTTCCCCTGCCAAAGCACACCTATCTCGGCGCCCAGCGTGAAACCTTTCGCGAGCGTACCGCCATAGCCGATCGTCAACGCCGGAGCGAAGTCATCCGTCGTCACGGTGCCGACGAGCGTGCCTACCTGTGCCGGCGAATAGGTCGTACCGCCAATCGTGACATTCGTGGTCGGCGCTCCCACCAACTCGACCTCGTTATTGTTCGCCCGTGCGCCCACGGAAATCCGCAGGCCGTCGCCGGTGGGATACCAGTCCAGCATGACGCCGAACGAGTTCAGATTCAGATCGCCATCGTAGCTGATGTCATCTACTTCCTCGTCGCGCGAGATCGTCAGGAAACCTGCGTTTGCGCGCGCTCCGAGATATGGGCTGGCACGAAATGCCAGCTCTGGTCCAACGCCCAGCGTGCCGCCGGTGACGCCGAGCGACCATCGGCCAGCGGAGCTGTCCTGCCCATGAGCAAGGAATGGTGCTGTACTTATACCGAGCGCGATAACGCCTCTCGCAATCCAGTTGGACGAATTCATGTTCATACCCCCGTGGCCTCGGCAGCGATAACGATGCGGCTCGCCGCTAGTTCCACGGCGGGGTCTACGGGATTTCACGTTCACCTACGGTGAGCCACAGCGTTGCTGCGAACGCCCGCTGCGTGCCAAAGCTATCGATACCGCTTGACCTCAAGCCCACTTGAGCTTGTACATTGGCCGCATCGCCGCAGTAGCGCCGAACAGAGGACAGTATGAGCGAAGCGCTCGTTGCCAATCAGGATCAGGTGGCGCTCTGGAACGACGCGTCGGGGCGGACCTGGGTGGAAATGCAGCCGGTGCTCGATCGGATGCTGTCGCCGTTTGAGGCGCCACTGATCGAAGCGGCATTTCCAGGGCAGGCCGGTCGTGTGCTCGACGTGGGCTGCGGCTCGGGAGCGACGACGCTTGCGATGGCGAAACGATTGGGTACGAGCGGCAGGTGTGTCGGGGTGGATATTTCTGGGCCGTTGCTAGCGGCCGCGAGGCAGCGTGCGGCTGCTGATGGAATCGATACAGCGACATTCGTACAGGCGGATGCGCAGACTCATGCGTTCGTTCCGGGCAGTTTCGATGCGATGATCTCTCGGTTCGGGGTCATGTTCTTCGATGCTCCGGAAGCAGCGTTCGACAATATCCGTCGCGCGATGCGCATCGGCGCGAAGTTGGCCCTCGTTGCGTGGCGGAGTCCCGCGGAGAATCCGTTCATGACGACGGCCAAACGCGCGGCCGAGCCATTGCTGACAAACATGCCCAAGCCCGATCCGAATGCTCCTGGGCAGTTCGCGTTCGCGGATGGCAATCGGGTTCGAGGCATCCTGCAAGCCGGCGGCTGGAGCGACATCGACGTGCAGCCGTTGGATGCGGAAGGAACGATCGCCGAAAGCGAGTTGCTCGCCTATGTGACCAGGCTCGGGCCGGTGGGGCTTGCGTTGAGAGAAGTGGACGAGGCGACGCGAGCGCGCGTAACAGAAGTCGTGCACGCCGCCTTCCAGCCTTATATCAAGAATGGCGCCGCGCACTTCGGGATGGCGTGCTGGCTCGTGACTGCGACGAGGAAACACTGAGCGAATTCATATCGACCGGCGCCCCGCAGGAAAGTTCAAGTGGCTTGTACCAGCTTGAGCTGTGCGCGGGCCGCGTTAGTTTCCATCCATTACGCGATCATGTTCCTGGTCGATAGCTCTCACAGAAAGGAGTTACGTCATGGCGATGAGCGTTTCCGCGAGTGCTAGTGGCGAGCCGTTGGTGGATATGAATACGACGCCGTTGATCGACGTCATGCTGGTGCTGCTGATCATGTTCATCATCACGCTGCCGGTGGTGACCAACAACATCAAACTGGATCTGCCCGTCAAACCCGACGGCAAGGCGGCGACGACCGAAAAAATCGATCTGACGATTGATTACGACGGCACCATTCTCTGGAACGGCGCGGTGATCGAAAGCCTCGCGCAACTGGAGCAGTACTTCCGTGCCGAGGCAGCCAGGCCCAATCAGCCCGAGCTGCACGTTCGACCGGACAAACGCGCGAAGTACGATTACGTCGCGCAGGTGCTTGGCAGCGCTCAGCGCAGCGGCATGCAGCGCATTGGCTTCGCGGGCCAGGAACAATTCATTGAGAAGTAGTCGTCAGCCGGGCGTATTGATCACGGCTTCGATCCGATAGCCGTCGGGGTCGAGCACGAACGCGGCGTAATAGTGCGGGCCGTAATCGAGACGCAGTCCCGGCGGCCCGTTATCTTGCCCGCCGTGTTCCAGCGCGGCAGCGTGAAAGCGATCGACTTGATCGCGGGCTTGGGCCGCGAGCGCCAGATGAAAACCAGGCCCGGGAATGACGATGCCTTTCGGCACGAGCTTCAATGCCAGCTTGTCGTCGCCGCCCGGATAGCCATAGCCCACCGCCGTATCGTCGCTCCAGACGCGCACGAAGCCCAGCGGCGCGAGCGCCGCATCGTAGAAGCAGGCCGCCCGCTGCAGATCGCGGACGGCGAACGAGATGTGATGAAGCATGTCAGGCGACCGAACCGATCGCCTTGGCGATGTAATCGATCGATTCCATGCTGACACCCGCGATGTTGATACGGCCATCGCGCGTCATATAGATGTGGTGCTGCTGGCGCAGTGTATCGGCCGCCTCCGGCGTCACCGGGATGGTCGAGAACATGCCGCGCTGTTTTTCGATCACAGAAGCCATCTCGGCGCTGCAAGTCTTGGCCAGCGCCGCGGACAGCGCGCTACGGAGCGAAAGCATCCGGTTGCGCATGGCGTCGACTTCGTTGCGCCAATCTTCACTGAGCTTCGTGTCGCTAAGGATGCGCGCGACAATGGCTGCGCCGTGATCCGGCGGCATCGACCAAACGCCGCGAGCGATTTTGCGTAGATGACTGGTCGCGGCGTTCGTCTGCGTGCCGGACTCCGACAGCACCATGAGCGCGCCGACGCGTTCACGATACAAACCGAAGTTCTTCGAGCACGACACGGCGATGAGCGCTTCGGGCACCGTCGCCGCAATCAGACGAGCGCCTTCGGCATCCGCTTCGATGCCTTCGCCCAAACCTTGATATGCGATATCGACGTACGGCACGAGCCGACGTTGCAACAACACGTCGGCAATCTTGCGCCACTGTGCGATCGATAGATCCGCACCCGTCGGGTTGTGACAGCAGCCGTGCAACAACACGACATCGCCCGCGGGCAGCGAGCTCAGACGCTCGAGCATGGCGTCGAATTTCACCGTGCCGGTGCGATGTTCGAAGTAGGGATAGCGCTCGAGCTGCAATCCTGCGCCGCTGAGCAGCGGCACGTGATTGGCCCAGGTCGGATCGCTGACGTGAACCGTCGGGCGCGCGCCGCCGACGGTCAGCAGTTCTGCGCCCAAACGCAAGGCTCCACATCCGCCCGGCGATTGCACTGCTCGCACGCGGCCGCTGGTCAGTGCCGGATGTTTGCTGCCGAGAACCAGTTCGGCGATCAGCGCATTGAACTGCTCGTTGCCAGCCGGCCCGACGTATGTCTTGGTCTGTTGGTCGGCGAGCACTGCCTGCTCGGCGGCCCGCACGGCGCGCAACACGGGGGTTTTGCCATGCTCGTCTTTATAAACGCCTACGCCCAGATCGATTTTCGTGGCAGCCGTGTCGGCGCGAAAGGCCGCCATCAGGCCGAGGATGGGGTCTTCGGGAAGCGCTTGCAGGTTCTCGAACAAGGGGGCAACTCCGTGAAATGCGAGGCGTGGCGGTGCGCCGAAACCCCATATATTAGAGAGATGCGGGCCGCTCGGCCATGGGCAGGCGCCTACCGCCCGTTCAGCCTTGCACGCCGCCCGATCGATACAGCGCGCGCACGAAATCCGACTGGGTGATGATGCCGACCAGTCGGTTGTCATCGCAGATGACCGGGATGTGATGATGGCCGTGCTCGGAGAAGATCGGCATCAGCTCGCCCACCGATCGGTCCGCGCTGACGACGCGCACCTTGTGGCACATGATCTGGCCAACGGCCTCGGGCTTGGTCGCGTGAGTGTTGCCGCTGCGCTTGATCAGCAGATTGAGTCGCTCGCGCATCAGATTGCTGCGGTCCACGTCGGCGTGGCGCATGAAGTCGGCGAGCGAAATGATGCCGATGATGCGTCGATGCCGATCGACCACGGGCAGCGCCTTGACCCGATGGCGACGCATGAGCGCCCAGGCTTCTTGCAGGTCGGTGCCGTATTCGACCGTGAAGACGGTGCGCGTCATGATGTCTTCGCAGCGCAGCTCGCTCATGCGCCGTTCCATGGCGTTCATCTCGGCCATGTGCAGGATGTTCTCCAGCTCGTCGCGGCTCACGTCGAGCACCTGGTTGTAACGTTTCAGCACCTCGTCGAGATCGGCGGAGCTGAAACGGCTGTTCGGCACGTGGGCGCGCTCGATCACCTGGCCGTGCGGATAGCGGCGACCTGTCGCGGTGTTATAGACGATGCCGACGAGGACCAGCAGAACGCTGTTGGTCAGCACGGGGAAGAGTACGAAGTCGAGCGAGTTTGCATGTGCTAGGACCGCAAGCAGCGCGGCTGCGCCGCCGGGCGGATGCAGGCAACGAAGAGCAAACATCGCCACCAGCGCCGCTGCCACCGCGACGCCCGCAGCAAGAGCGGGGTCGTCGATCAGCTGGACGCACAGGACACCCATCAAGGCGGAGACGGTGTTGCCGCCGACCACTGACCAAGGTTGCGCCAGGGGACTCGCAGGTACGGCGAACACCAACACGGCGGTCGCACCGAGCGGCGCGATCAACCACATTGCTGTCTCCGGGCTGGCGCAGAGCCGACATAAGACCGCTGTGATCACGATGCCCAACATGGCGCCGACGATGGCGCGCCATTGCTCCGAGGTATCGACAGTGAGCGGAGCGGGGAGGAAGCCTTTCAGCCAGATCGAGACGTTTTCTTGCCAGGTGGGACTGCGAGAAGGCGCAACCGTGCGCGGCGGGTCGAAAGGCGGCACAAACACCAGGGCGGAGGAACAAAGGGCGCGCAATATACGAGTGCGCCGGGCGGCTGTCACTGGGTCGGCTGGGCATACCGTTATTCCCGCCAGATTGACGCTGGCAACGCGGCGGCACTATCGTGTCCGCCGGGCGACAGCAGGGCCGACACATGAGCGACACGATCGAGGCGGGGTCGGCCGAGGATCGGAGTCATCCGCCATCTGACGCTTCGATGCTCGAGTTGATCGAGCACTATCGGGCACAGATCGAAGTGAACGGTGTGAGTGCGGTCGTCAAGTTTATCGGGGCGAACTGAGCGTGATGCGGCGGAAGCGAAATCCTGTCGGGATTGCAGCGGGAAAGCTCATTGTCGCTATCCAGAAGGAATGTGCCGAGGCCATTGGCGAACCTGACGCGGCTCTTGGTCGGAAGGTCCTGGATCGTGCTCATGTCCTGCTGCAAGCGTCGCAGAGCTCATCCGTGCTGAGCCTCCTCGACGGCAGGACGGTTGTTGAATACCTGGATCCGGCGTGGGTGGAAAGGCACTCATCGGTCACGCCAAGTATCGTCGCATTCATGGCCGCGTTAGATGCACACGAGAACGTATAACAACACGCGCGAGCCCACTGCACGCCGCGTTGGGCATACCGTCATTCCCGATAACTGCTGAACACGAAGTCCTGTTGCTGCCGGGCGATGTGGCAGGTGAAACAGGCGGTCGCGGCCTTGTCGCCGACCACGCGCTCGGTAGGGCTGTCGCCGGCGAATCCTTCGAATCCCCAGCCGCCGGTCGCGGCATATTTTCTGGTGTCCTTGAGCATGACACCGACGACTTTGCGCTTGCCTTCGGTGATTGCCGAATCGGCGTCGTTGGCTTCGAGCAGATCGAACACGATGGTCGAGCCGTCGGGGAACTTGCCGCTGCGATATCCCGCCCGCGCCTTCTCATTCGCATAGAGATGATGAATGCCGCCGAAAGAAGCGTGCAGCGGATGGCCGGTCTGGATGACCATGGACTTGATGTGCTGCCACTGTCGATAGCCTTGCGGATAAGGCACAGCGTCCGTTGCCGCGTTGACCGCGACTGCGCCGATGACTAGAGCGGCGGGGATGGCGAGAGCGATGGAGAGCTTCACGGTGCACCTCGGTGCTGCAATGTCGGTGAGGGGCAGCGTAGGATGTGCTCACGCCGCCGTGAAGCAGGCTCCAAACGGTGGCTTGGTTACTTTTTGGTGTACATCGATGCCAGCGCTGAAAAAGGCCAGTGAAAAAAAATTAGCGGTGAGAACACCGAAGCCGCCGACCGCGGCGCGCATGGTGGAGGACATCATCGGCTGCAAATGGTCGCTGACCGTGCTGTCGCTGGTGCGCTCCGGCGTGAAGCGGCCGGGGGCCATGCAGCGGCGCGTGGAAGGATTGACGGCGAAGGTGCTGAACGAGCGCCTGCGCAAGCTGCTGCGCTATGAAATCATCGAACGCGAAGTGTTCGCTGAAGTGCCGCCGCGAGTCGAGTATCGATTGACGGACTTCGGCAAGAGATTCGGCGCCGTGATCGATCAGATCACGGCGCTCGATGCCGAACGTAATCGACTTACCACCACACCGTATAGAGCGCAGTGAGGATCAGCACCACGCCGAGCGAGCACACGTTGAAACTCGCCGAGGTCTTGTAACTCACATCCGTAGTGTTGACCTGGCTCTTCGAGGCTGCCGCCGGTTGCAACAGCGAGAACACGATTGCGAGTGCCAGCGCCAGCAGGAACACGACCATCATGCGATCCAGGAAGGGCAGGCCAGGCCACAGCGCCTTGATTGCAATCGAGAGCGCGAATGAGCCAATCGTCGCCGCGAGCGCTCCGGCTTCGGTGGCGCGCTTCCAGAACAAGCCGAGCATGAAGATCACGACGATGCCCGGCGTGAAGAAGCCGGTGTACTCCTGGATGTACTGGAACGCCTGATCGAAGCTGCCGAGCAGCGGACGCGCCGTCATGATCGCCAGGAGGATCGAAACGACGGCGGTAATGCGCCCAACCAGCACCAGCTGCCTCTCGGGCTTCGGCTGGCCCATCTTGTTATAGATGTCCAGCGTAAAGATGGTCGCGATCGAGTTGATCTTGGACGCGGTGGACGCAATGATCGCCGCGATCAGCGCCGCGAACACCAAGCCGGCAATGCCCGTGGGCAACAGCCGCATCATGGTCGGATAGGCTTCATCGGGCTTCGCCAGATCCGGCGCGAGAATCACGGCGGCGATGCCCGGCAATACGATGATCACCGGCATCAGCAACTTCAGGAAGGCGGCAAAGATCACGCCCTTCTGCGCTTCGCCCAAGCTTTTCGCCGCCAGCGCACGCTGGATGATGTATTGATTGAAGCCCCAGTAGCTGAGGTTCGCGATCCACATGCCGCCGATCAGCACCGACAAGCCGGGCAGATCTTTGTAATAGGGGTGCAGAGCGTCGAGGATCATGTGGAAATGTCCCGGTGCGCGTTCGAGCAGGGTGTCGAAGCCCGCCACGACGCCGTTGCCGCCACTGATCTTGTTCAGCGTCAGGTACGAAACCATCAGTCCGCCGAGCACCAGCAGGGACACCTGCACGATGTCGGTCATGGCAACCGCGCGTAAACCACCGCGCAGCTGATACAGGAGCGCGAACACACCTAATCCCACCAGTGCCCAGGTCTGATCGGCGCCAGTGACCTTCGCCACGGCAATCGAGCCCAGCCAGATGATGGAAGTGAGATTCACGAACACGTAGAGGCCGAGCCAGAACACCGCCATCAAGGTGCGGATGCGCGTTCCGTAACGCTCTTCCAGGAACTGCGGCATGGTGTAGATCTTGTTCGCCAGGAAAATCGGCAGGAACCATTTGCCGACGATCAGCAGTGTCAGCGCCGCCATCCATTCATAGGAGGCGATCGCAAGTCCGATGGCATAGCCCGAGCCCGACATGCCGACGATCTGCTCGGCCGAAATGTTGGCGGCGATCAGCGAGGCGCCGATGGCCCACCAGGGCAGGGTCTTGGACGCCAGAAAGTATTCAGCCGAATCCTTTTCCTGGCCGCCGCGCTCGCGCGACACCCACTGCGCGAGGGCGAACAGGCCGATGGCGTAGATGACAATGATGATCAGGTCGAGCGTGGCTAGCTGCATGTTGGTTGTTCTCTATCCGTGGTCGCTGTTCATAGCCAAGAGGACGCTGACGTTCAGCAAGGCGGCTTTAGAAATGGAAGGCGGCGCTTTGCTGGCGGTGGCCGAGCTTGAAGGCGTCCGCGACGAGTTGCAATGGTGTCGAGTCGACATCGCTGCTGCCGGCCCCGATCAGCTCGGCGAAGCGCCGATACAGTCGCGCATATTCCTGATCGGCGGCTGCCAGGTGCGGCATTTCATCGATGTACAAACGGCTGCCACCATCGGCGAGCAGCAGCGTTTGCTCATCGGTGAGCACTTCGATGTCCCAGCAGGGCGTGCCCGAATAGAGAAAGTCGAAGGAGGCTTGCACTCGCGCTGCGGAGCCGTGCGACATCGCAACCTCCGCCGCAATCGGCGATTCCCAGTTGCTGGGATATTCCAGTGTCGCCGAGCGCATCGTCAGCTTGTCCGGCAGGATGCGCGTCAGGATGGACAGCGCGTTGATGCCCGGATCGAACACGCCCATGCCGCCGGCCTGCAGGATCCAGTGCTGTCCGGGATGCCAGACGCGAATGTCTTCCTTCCAGGTGACGCGAACGCTCTCGATGGTTCGTTCACTGAGCCACTCGCGTGCCGGCTCTACGCCAGCCGCTTCGCGTGAATGCCAGGTGGTAAAGAGCGTCAGCCCGCGCCGTTGCGCGCGTTGCTCGAGATCGTGAACCTCTTCGACGCTTGCCGCCGGCGGCTTTTCTAGCATTACGTGCAGTCCGGCCTCGATCGCCTCGCGCGCGAGCTCATAGCGACAGGCGGGCGGCGTGCACAAGGACACGGCGTCGACCTCGATGCCCGAGGCCAGCATTGCGGCGACGTCAGAAAAGGTGGACACGTGGGTGAGGGGCCCACCCCGGTTCACTGCCGCGACCAGTTCGAAGGCCGGGTTGCGCGCCAGCGCGGGTAAGTGCTGGTCGCGAGCTATTTTTCCCACTCCCACGAGCGCGAGCTTGATCGCTGCTGATCCCACCTTCGTGAACCTCGTCGAGCCGGGCCGGCGATAGACGCTGGCATTTGCCAACGCTTGCGGCTATCTTCGTCGCGGCAAAGCTGATTTATATGATATATAGGCTTTATAGACTGCGACACCGCCAATAGCAACAGCGGGGCCGCCTCGCGGCAGGGGACTTGAATGATCGACAATGGGCAAGGCCGTCGGAAACTGCGTTCGCGTTCCTGGTTCGACAATCCGTCGAATCCGGACATGACCGCGCTCTATATCGAGAAGTACCTGAATTATGGCCTGTCGATCGAAGAGCTGCAGAGCGACCGGCCCATCATCGGCATCGCACAGACCGGCAGCGATCTGACGCCCTGCAACCGCCAGCACCTGGTCCTGGCCGAGCGCGTCAAGGCCGGCATTCGCGAGGCCGGCGGCATTCCGCTCGAATTTCCGCTGCACCCCATTCAAGAGACCGGCAAGCGGCCGACCGCGGGCCTGGATCGCAATCTGGCTTACTTGAGCCTGGTCGAGACGCTGTTCGGTTATCCGCTGGATGGCGTGGTGTTGACCATCGGCTGCGACAAGACGACGCCCGCGGCGTTGATGGCGGCCGCCACGGTGAATCTGCCGGCCATCGCGCTGTCCGTGGGCCCGATGCTCAACGGCTTCTACGAAGGGCGCCGCGTCGGTTCGGGCACCATCGTCTGGAAGGCGCGCAGCATGCTCGCGGCGGGCGAGATCGATTATCAAGGCTTCGTGCGACTGGTGGCGTCGGCGGCGCCGTCGACCGGCTTCTGCAACACCATGGGCACGGCGACGACCATGAACTCGCTGACCGAAGCGCTCGGCATGTCTTTGCCCGGATCCGCTGCGATTCCCGCGCCCTATCGCGACCGCCAGGAGTGTGCGTACCGGACTGGCTTGACCATCGTCGAGCTCGTCAACGTAGACCGCAAGCCTTCGGATATTCTCACTCGCGACGCATTCCTCAATGCGATTCGCGTGAACTCGGCGCTCGGCGGTTCGACCAACGCGCCGATTCACTTGAACGCCATCGCACGTCACGTCGGTGTGGAATTGACGCTGGAAGATTGGGAGCGCCACGGCCACGACGTGCCGCTGCTCGTGAATCTGCAGCCGGCGGGCGAGTATCTCGGTGAAGATTTCTACCGCGCGGGTGGCGTGCCTGCCGTGGTTGGCGAGTTGATTCGCGCCGGCCTGATCGCCGGTGACGCGTTGACGGTGAACGGCAAGACCATCGGCGAGAACTGCGCAAATGCTCGCAGCATCGACGAGGATGTAATTCGACCTTTCGCGAAGCCGCTGAAGCCGAACGCTGGACTGACCGTGCTCAAGGGCAATTTGTTCGATTCGGCGATCATGAAGACCAGCGTGATCTCACCGGACTTCCGCGCGCGCTATCTGTCCGATCCGAAGGATCCGGATGCATTCGAAGGCAAGGTCGTGGTGTTCGACGGTCCCGAGGACTATCACTCGCGCATCGACGATCCCGCGCTGGGCATCGACGATCGTTCGATTCTGGTGATCCGCGGCACGGGGCCGATTGGCTATCCGGGCGGTGCTGAGGTTGTGAACATGCGTCCGCCCGCCGCGCTGATTCGCGCCGGCGTGGATGCGTTGCCTTGCATCGGCGATGGCCGGCAGTCCGGAACGTCGGGCTCGCCCTCGATTCTCAATGCTTCGCCCGAGGCGGCGGTCGGTGGCGGCCTGTCCTTGCTCCGCACTGGCGATCGCGTGCGGATCGATCTGCGCCGTCGTGAAGTTCGCGTGCTGATCGAAGATCAAGAGCTCACTGCGCGTCGTAAAGAAGCCGAGGCTGCGGGGCCGACGTATCCGCAGTCACAAACGCCGTGGCAAGAAATCCATCGCGCGCTGACGGGTCAGTTCGAGACCGGCGCGGTGCTGGAAATGGCCGTGAAATATCAGCGACTGGCGCAGACGGTGGACAATCTGCGCGACAGCCACTAGTTACCAGTCAGTTGGGGGCAATTCGATGTCGAAACGTTCGATGAGCGCGACGCTGGTCAGCGTCGCGCCGCTAAGCCTGATATGCGCCATGTCACTCGTGAGTGCGGGCGCGCAGGCGGCCGACTATGCACGCGCATCCTTCGGCAAGCTGGCCGACGGTCGAGCGGTCGAAGTGGTCACCTTGCGGAATGCCAAAGGCGTGAGAGCGGGGGTCATCAACTACGGCGCGGCGCTGCAATCGCTGGTGATGCCCGATCGTGACGGCAAGCTCGCCGATGTGACGTTGGGCCATTCCTCGCTCGACGGTTATCTGGCCAAGCCCAATTACTTCGGTGCGACCGTGGGTCGCTTCGCCAATCGCCTCGCCGACGGCAAGTTCACGCTGGACGGCAAGCAGTACCAGACGCCGCGCAACGATAACGGCAACGCGCTGCACGGTGGCGAGCGCGGCTTCGACAAAGTCCTGTGGGAAGTCGTGGATGTGAAGCGTGGCGACACGGCGTCGGTTCGTATGCGCTATGTCAGCAAGGATGGCGATCAAGGCTACCCGGGCACGCTGACCGTCTTCGCCACTTACTCGTTGAACGAAGCGAACGAGCTGCGCATCGAGTACACGGCGACGACCGATCGCCCGACGATTGCGAACATCACCAATCATGCTTATTGGAATCTGGCCGGCGAGGGCGCTGCGGTCGGAGCGATGGGACACATCCTCACCATTCCTGCGGAACACTACACGCCGGTGAATGAAAAGCTGATTCCGACCGGCGAATTGCAGCCGGTTGCGGACACGGTGTTCGACTTCCGTAAGCCGCAACCGATCGGCGCACGCGTGCGCGAAGCGCGCGATCCGCAGATCGTCTACGGCAAGGGTTACGATCACAACTTCATGATTGCCCGCGACGTGACCAATGAGCCGCGGCTGGTGGCGCGAGTGGAGGAACCCACCACCGGTCGTGGCTTCGAGCTGTTGTCGAATCAGCCGGCGCTGCAGTTCTACTCGGGCAACTTCCTGGATGGCACAGTGATCGGCAAGTCCGGCCGCCTGTATCGCCAGGGCGATGCGCTGGTGCTCGAGCCGCAGCTGCCGCCTGACGTGCCCAATCAGCCGAAACTCGGTTCGGCGCGACTCGAGCCAGGCGCGACTTATCGGAACGTCCTGGTCTATCGTTTGTTTGTCAACGGAGCGCGTGCGCACTGAAGCGCCCGCCGCCGCCCGTCATAGGAGAAACCGCATGAACAAAATTGTCTCCATCGCGCTCGTTGCCTTGATGCAACTGGCGCTGTTGGTCGCCGCTCCGGCCTTCGCGGCCGAGCGCTGGACCGAGCAGCAGGCCCATGAGTGGTACAACCGCCAGCCCTGGCTGGTCGGCGCCAACTACATTCCAGCCAATGCCATCAACCAGCTGGAGATGTGGCAGGCCGACACCTTCGACACGGCGACCATCGACAAGGAGCTGGGTTGGGCGAAGGCCATCGGCATGAACACCATGCGCGTCTATCTGCACAATCTGTTGTGGGAGCAGGACGCCAAGGGCTTCAAGCAGCGCATCGATGCATTCCTCACGATCGCCGCCAAGCATGGCATCAAGCCCATGTTCGTGCTGTTCGACAGCTGCTGGGATCCGGAGGTGAAGCTCGGTCCGCAGCGTCCGCCGATTCCCGGCGTGCACAACTCGGGTTGGGTGCAGGCTCCCGGCCGCGCACGCCTGGAAGATGTTTCTCAGTACCCGAAGCTGCGCGAGTACGTACAGGGCGTGGTAGGAGCCTTCGCGAAGGATGCTCGCATTCTGGCGTGGGACGTTTGGAACGAGCCCGATAACGACGGCGGCGGCAACTATCCGAAGCACGTCGGCAAGCAAAAGTATGTCGAAACCCTGCTGCCGCAAGTATTCGAGTGGGCGCGCTCGCAGAAGCCGACGCAGCCTCTCACCAGCGGCGTGTGGCATCACGATGACTGGTCGTCGCTCGACAAGCTTAACGCCATCGAGAAGATTCAGATCACGCAGTCCGATGTGATCTCCTTCCACGATTACAGCTGGCCGGAAATTTTCGAGCGTCGCGTGAAGCAGTTGCAGGGCTATGGGCGTCCTCTGCTGTGCACGGAATACATGGCGCGCGGCAACGGCTCGACGTTCGATAACTCGCTGCCGCTCGGCAAACGTCACAACGTGGCGATGTTCAACTGGGGCCTGGTCGACGGCAAGACGCAGACGCGCATGCCCTGGGATTCCTGGAAGAAGCCCTACACGGCGGAAGAGCCGACCATCTGGTTCCACGACGTGTTCCGCGCCGACGGCAAGCCGTATCGAGCAGCTGAAACGGAGCTGATCAAGCGCCTGACCAGTTCGCCGCGCGAGGCAGCCGGCACTCGGTAATCGATAGCGAATAACCGATATCCCCAAGGGACGAGCCACGGACGGTTTCGTCCCTTTCTTGTTTTGCTCAGCCGAATCGGACGTGAGACGTTTCCGAGTCAGGCGCAGTCAAAGCCTGTCCGGGCATGCCCGTCTCGCCGCCCGCTGACCAGACGAGCATTCTCGAAATAGTTTTCGGGAGGCGCGGTCATGGGCACGGTGGACGGCATCCTGCGATGGTCGACGGCGCTGGCGCTGAGCACGACATCGGCGGCCTATGCCCAGTCGACACCGGCACAGGGTGGCGAGATCGAGGAAGTGGTGGTCGTCGGTCTGCGCGCCAGCCTCGAGGCCGCAGCGGAGATCAAACAAAACTCCGATCTGGTGATGGACTCGATCGTTGCGGACGACATCGGCAAGTTCCCGGACAACACCACGGCAGCGGCTCTGCAGCGCGTGCCGGGCGTGCAAGTGACGGTCAACGACAACAACGAAATCGCGAATCCCATCATTCGTGGCATTCCAGACATTCTGACCACGCTCGATGGCCGTGAGATCTTCACCGGTGTCGGCCGCGCCTTTGCGTTTCAGGATCTGCCGGCCGAAGCGCTGGCCGGCGCGGATGTATTCAAGTCGAGCAACGCGAGTCTGATCGAAGGCGGCGTGGCCGGTGTCATCAACCTGCGGCTGCACAAGCCATTCGATTTCGAACAGGGCTGGAGCGGGGCGGTCAACACGCGCGGCATCTATGGCGACAATGTCGACAAGGTCAGCGGCACCATCGGCGGTCTGGTGAGCAATCGCTGGGCTGTCGGCGATGGCGAGATGGGTGCGCTGCTGAATGTTTCCTACTCGGATATCGATTTCGATCGTCCGATCTCTTTCAACTGCGATCCGCGCTCGGGCAGCAATGGTCCGGCGGGCGGCGCCGGCGCGATCCTGCCGACCTGCGTCGGCGGTTTGAATCAGTACGGCGACTATCAGCGTCCGCAGGTCAATGCGGCGTTCCAGTGGCAGCCCTCCGATGAGTTGGAGATCTACGCGGACGGCATCTACACCGAGTATGAGTCGCGCTGGGAGACGGATTTCATCTTCTCCGACATCTTCGCCGCCCAGAACATCACGAACCTGACGCCTACGGGGCGTTGCGACAGCTATCGTGTCAACGATGCAGGCTTCCAGGGCACGGAAGGCGATCCCCAAGCCGATCCGCCGGTGCCACCCGATCCCTTGCAGAGTCTCTGCGTCGGGCAGTCGGCGCGCTTCAACAACGTTCCAGGCTTGACCAGCACGCAGGCCAGGGACAGCGGCACCGACCAATATGTGATCGCCACCGGCGTGCGCTGGAACGCCGGCTCGTGGCATTTCGACGGCGACGTTTCCTACGAGCGCTCGCACACCGAGAACCGCATCATCATCGTGGACATCGGCAAGCAGGTGCCCACGGTCGACGTGACCGTCGACGACGACAAGCACGGCACGACCGACATGGCCGGCAACCCGCTCGGCGTCGCGGACGACTTCCGATTCGCCAACAGCTTGTTCCAGGATCTCAATGACGCGGTCGGCAAGCAGTTCGCGGTCGCGGCCAATGGCGCTTATGACCTGGATGGCTGGCTCGGTCAGATCCAGTTCGGATTGCGCTATGCCGACCGCGATTCGACGTTTCGGGCATTCTCCGGCGGGCCCGAAGCGCCCGGCGGCAATCGCACCACGCTGGTGAGCTCGGTCGACCTGCCGGGCAACTTCCTGGTGCGCTCGCCCTCGAGCATTTCCTATATCAACGGCGGTCAGCACTGGCTGACGCCGAATCGCAATTTCCTGCTCGATCAGACCGACACACTGCGCGCGTTGTATGGCGCGCCGGCCGGCGATCCGGATTGGAATCCGACGCGCAACTACGATGCGAACGAGCAGGCGTATGCCGGCTACTTACAAGGCAAGTATCAGTTCGAATTCGGCAACGGCTGGCAGCTCGATGGCTTGCTGGGCGGCCGCATGGTGCGCACGGATCGTGAGATAACAGGCACGGGCACGGTCACGCCGGCGCCGACGGCGGAGGATCCAGCTCCGGCGGCGGTGTTGACGCCCGTGACCACCGACACCAGCGACGACGACTTCCTGCCGAGCTTCAGCGCACGTTTGAGACTGTCGCCAGATCTGCAGTTCCGTTTCTCGGCGGCGCGCACGATGGCGCGGCCTGCATTCGAAGACCTCAATCCGGGCCTGACGTACGAGGTGCCGATCAACGCCAACATTCGCCCGAATGGTTTCGGCGGCAACCCGAACCTGAAGTCGCAGATGTCGGATGCGTACGATCTCACGGTCGAGTACTACTTCGCGCGCAGCAACTACGTGTCAGCGGCGTTGTACTACCGTGACATCAAAGATCGCATCGTCGACGCCATCAACCCCGAGACGATCGATGGCGTCACTTACAACATCACTCGTCCGCGCAACGTCGGCAGCGCCGAGTTGCAAGGCATCGAGCTGGCGGGGCAGATGTTCTTCGACTTCCTGCCGGGCTTCTGGAGCGGCTTCGGCGCGATGGCGAACTTCACGCTCGCCGATAGCGAGATCACGACCAGGGACGATGTGCTGGAAGGGGAGGAACTGCTGGGCGTGTCCAAGTACAGCTACAACCTGGGCTTGCTGTATGAACAGTCGGGCGTCACGGGCCGGCTGATCTACACGCACCGTTCGGACTACACGGAGACATTGCTCGGCGGATTGCTCGCGCCGGTCGGCGCTGGTGCGCAGTTCAACGGAGTGCGTGATAACGGCCGGCTGGACTTCTCGCTGGGTTATGACTTCACGGACTACCTGACCGTGAGCATCGACGGCACGAATCTCACGCAGGCCAGGTACTACAGCTACTTCGGCAACGAATCGTTCCCGCACGACGTGCGCGACGACGAGCGTACGTTCGGCGTGAGCCTGCGCGCCAGATTCTGATCAGCGTCGTTTGGCGGCTGCTTTGCCGGATTTCTCCGGCTCGGCCGCATCGATCAGGTCGAGCACATCGCTGACAAGCTTCTTCATCGCCGCGCGAGCCTTCTCCGGCTGGCGCTTCACGATCGCGTGCGCGACCGCGGCGTGATCCGGAATGCTCGCCGAATGGCCCTTGAGGCGGTTCGTGAATTGGATCGAGCTGCGCAGGGCCGTGGCGACCACGTCCTGAAACTGCGCGAAGAAAGGATTCTTCGAACCCTTCAACACCGCTACGTGAAATGCGATGTCGGCTTCGAGAATCTGCTCGCCGCCGGTTTCCGCCGCCTTCATCCGCTCCAGGCCGGCATTGATCGCAGCCAACTCGTTGTCATCGGCGAGCAGCGCTGCGAGCGCCGCCGCTTCGGGCTCGATGGCGCTGCGCAGTTGGTTGAATTGTCTGAGTAGATCGAGCGAGAACTTCCGGTTCAATAGCCAGCGCAGCACGTCGGTGTCGAACAGATTCCACGACGAGCGCGGCTGCACGATCGTTCCCTGGCGCGGCCGGGCGCTGACCAGGCCCTTGGCGGTCAGCATCTTGACCGCCTCGCGCGTCACCGAACGGCTGACGCCGTGTTGTTTGGCCAGCTCCGCCTCGGTGGGAAAAGCGCCGTTGTCGTATTGGCCAGTGACGATCGCACGGCCGAGTGCGTCGAGCAGGCCATGGGTCAGATTCCGGCCAAGGTTGAGCCGCAGCTCCGCGGGAGTTGTCTCGATCACGGCGATGACTTGAATGTCCTATTCGTCATATAAATGGACATTACCATTCAGCGGCGCTCCCTGCCAGGACGTCTCGTCAAAACGCGCGCGGCGTTCGGCCGGAGCCGAGCTTGCGATCGGCTCAGCCCCGGCTCCCTGCAATTCTCGAGACTACCGGTGCCGCATGCCTCGTCCGGAGCCGCCGCTCTTGCGCTGCCGGGCTGCCACATTTGCTTCCGGAGCATCGCCTTCGGGCTCGCCATTGGAGTAGGTCGGACCCTTGCGATTCTGTCCCGGCGCGGGCTTGCCCTCGAGCGGCGGCAGCGCCTTCGCCTTTTCCAGATCGATTCCGGCGCCCTGCGCGACGCGGGTGCCGTAATCGGGGTCGCAGTGCCAGAAGTGCCAGACCATGCGCAGCTGGATCTGCTCCGGGCATTGCTTCAGATCGGTCGCCAGATTGTCGATCAGATCGTCGCGCTCCCAAGCTTCGAACGTGCGATAGCGCTCGCCGGCTTGTTTGTAATCGTCGGACGTGCGGGTGGTCTGATAGCGGCCCAGATGGCCTTCGACGTACTGGTGATAGTCCGGGCCGGAGCGTGGCGATTCCCGCAATCCGCCGATGTTGCTCGGCTCGTAATTGACGTGCGGATTCTCGCCGCCGTCATCGACGAAATAAGCCATCTGCCCGTCGCGCTGATTGGTTGCCGGCGGCTGCGCCGGTGCGTTCACCGGCAGTTGCAGGTAGTTCGGGCCGACCCGATAGCGCTGCGTGTCCGAATACGAAAGGGTGCGACCTTGCAGCATCTTGTCGTCCGAGAAATCGATGCCGTCGACCAGTACGCCGGTGCCGAACGCGGACTGCTCGGTCTCCGCGAACACGTTGGCCGGATTCTTGTCGAGCACCAGCCGGCCGACCGGCAGCAGCGGAAACTTGTCTTCGGGCCAGCGCTTGGTGTCGTCGAGCGGATCGAAGTCCAGCTCCGGATGTTCGCCATCCGCCATGATCTGCACGCACATCTCCCATTCGGGATAGTCGCGCCGCTCGATGGCGTCATAGAGGTCGTGCGTGGCATGGCCCACGTCGCGCGCCTGTATCTCGGCGGCCTGTTTGCTGGTGAGATTCTTCACCCCCAGCTTCGGCTCGAAAGAGAACTTGCACAGCACCGCCTGGCCGCGCTCGTCGACCAGTTTGTATGTATTCACGCTCGAGCCTTCCATGTGGCGATAGTCCGCGGGAATGCCCCACGGGCTCTTCACCCACGTCACCATGTGCAACGCTTCCGGATGCAACGAGACGAAGTCGTAGAAGCGCCATGGCTCCTGCCGGTTCGACACCGGGTCGGGCTTGAACGCGTGAATCATGTCCGGGAACTTGATGGCGTCGCGGATGAAAAAGATCTTCAGGTTGTTGCCGACCAGGTCCCAATTGCCGTCGACGGTCTTGAACTTGATGGCGAAGCCCCGCGGATCGCGCGCCGTCTCCGGGGATTCCTTGCCGCCGATGACGGTAGAGAAGCGAATGAACACCGGGGTCTTGACGCCGGCCTGGGTCAGCACCTTCGCACGCGTGTACTTGGTCGCCGCATCCTTGCCTATTTTTCCGTACGCCTCGAAATATCCATGAGCGCCGGTGCCACGCGCATGTACGACGCGCTCGGGGATGCGTTCGCGATCGAAGTGCGTGATCTTCTCGATGAATGGATAATTCTCGAGCGTCGCCGGTCCGCGTTCGCCCACGGAACGCAGGCTCTGGTTGTCGGTGACTGGATGACCCTGGCGAGTGGTCAGAGTGCGATGCTGCTCGGTCATAGGAGGCTCCTTTCGATCGGCGTGCGCGAACCGGACCGCAGACAATACTTGCCTGCAGAGCACTGTTCCTCAGCCCCTATCCGTAATGGCCGGAGCCTTCGACAGTGCGGTATCCTCAAGCGCTAGCGGGGGACTACGTGAGTCAGGACAAACGATCGGCGTCGCCGGATGACGAAGACGAACAGCGCGAGTACAGCTCGCCGGCGTGCTATCTGCACGAGTTCGAGACATATAACCGGGTCGACTCGGCCTCGCGAATCATTCATGCGTCGCCGGAAAGAATTTATCGTGCGCACATGGATCCGCGTGAGCTCATTGCCTGGTTGCCGCCCGAGGGCATGACCGGCCGCGTCGATCGATTCGAGCCCCGCGTAGGCGGCACTTATCGAATGGTGCTCACGTACGACCAACCGTCAGCTGCAGCCAAGACGACGGAGAACTCCGATTCGGTGCAGGGTCGGTTCGTCGAGCTGGTGCCCGACCGGCTGATTGCGCAGCAGGTCACATTCGATTCCGACGATCCGGCGTTCGCGGGTGAGATGAAGATCACATGGACCTTCATGCCGGCGCCGGAAGGCACGCGAGTGGAGGTTCGTTGCGAGAACGTGCCCAAGGGCATCAGCCCGGAGGATCACGCCGCGGGTCTGGCGTCATCGCTGGCAAACCTGGCGAAGTTTTGCGAATGAGTCGTACGTAGCTGTCGACAGGGCAGGGCGCGTGGCCCATGCTCGCGACGATGGCAACCAGAGTCTTCGCCGTGTCGGATATTCACGTCGACTTCGACGTCAATCTCCAATGGGTGCGGCAGCTGTCGCGGGCGGACTATCGCGACGACATCCTGATCCTGGCGGGCGACGTAACTCATAAGCCCGTCGAACTGGGCAGTTGCCTGAACGAGCTCGCGACCCGTTTCGCCAAAGTGCTGTTCGTGCCGGGGAACCACGACGTGTGGGTATTGGGCGAGGCGCCGGAGCAAACCTCGCTGCAAAAGTTCGCCGACGTGGTGGCGCTGGCGGAACGCAGCGGCGCTTCGGTGCAGCCTTATCGGCGTGGCGACGTGCTGATCGCGCCGATGCTGAGCTGGTACGATTATTCCTTCGGTGAGCCCAGCGCCGAGTTGTACCACCTGTGGATGGACTTCCACGCTTGCCGGTGGCCGGCAGACTTCAAGCCTCAGGACGTGGCCACCTATTTCATGGATCGGAACCAGCGAAATTCAACCCAGGGCGCGGGCAAGGTCATCACGTTTTCTCATTTCCTGCCGCGCATCGACCTGATACCGGCGCAGGTTTCGAGCCGGCACCGCCTGCTCGATCCCGTGCTCGGCAGCTCGCGGCTGGACCGGCAGATCCGACAGCTGGGGTCGAGTATGCACGTGTATGGCCACAGCCATATCAATCGCCGCATCGACATCGATGGTGTAACGTACATCAACAATGCCCTGGGATATCCTGGCGAGGAGCGCATCGCCAAACGCGAGCTCCTCTGCATCGACGAGCTATGACACCATTACGCCGTGACAGCCTGGTCGCCAGCCCGCGCCATATCGATGTGTGGCTGGCCTATTACCACGAGATTGCCGATCCTGAGCTTCACAAGAACTATCGCGCGCTGCTGACCGAAGAGGAGCGCGGCAAGGAATTTCGTTTCTATTTTCCCGACGACCAGCGGCGCTATCTGGTGACTCGCGCGCTGGTGCGAACCGTGCTGTCGCGCTATCTGCACGTCCAGCCCACCGATTGGCGCTTCGCGAATAATCGCTACGGCCGGCCGGAGATCGCGAATCTCAGCCGCGAGGAGTGCGGCCTGTGCTTCAACATTTCGCACACTCGCGGATTGATTGCCCTGGGCGTCACCCAAGGCCGCGAGCTCGGCATCGACGTGGAGAACCTGCGAACTCGCGAGGTTTCGCTCGGCATCGCCGATCGCTTTTTCGCCAAGTCCGAAGTGGACGAGCTTGCGACCGTGCCGGAGGAGCGACAACAGGATCGCTTCTTCGAGTACTGGACGTTCAAGGAGTCCTATATCAAGGCGCGCGGCATGGGGTTGTCGATTCCGCTCGGGCAGTTCAGCTTTCACTATCCGCACGAGCGTGCGGTGAATCTGGCGGTTGATCCGTCGTTGGGAGACGACGCGAGCCGGTGGAGCTTCTGGCAGTACCGGCCGACGGACGAATATCTGATGGCGGTGTGCGCGGAGCGCCGCGGCGAAGGCGCTCCGTCGATTGCGTTGAGGAAGGTTGTGCCGTTGGTGGCGGAGGAGGGGGTGGAGGCGGAGGTGCTGAAGAGGTCGGAAGGGGGCGGCTGACAAGCGCTAGTGCGCGATCTTTCCGAACACCTCTACCAACCCGATGACCGCCGGGCCGATAACAACTAGGAAAAATGACGGGAACAGGAACAGCACCAGCGGGAAAACCATCTTTGTGCCGATCTTAGCTGCTTGTTCCTCGGCAGCCTGAGTACGTTTATCGCGGAACTCTTCCGAGTAAACACGCAGGGCATCGGCGATGCTCGTGCCAAAGCGCATCGTCTGCACCAGCAATGCAGTCATCCCGCGAATATCATCCAATCCGGTTCGCTCTGACAGATTCTTGAGAGCCGTGCCGCGCTCGACGCCGGCGCGCATCTCCGCGTTTACCAGCGCGAGCTCATCTCCGAGCGCAGGATGGCTCACCGCGAGCTCATCGGCGACTCGTGCCAAGGCGGGCGCCAGGCCCAGGCCGGATTCAACGCACACGACCAGAAGATCGAGAGCGTCTGGGAATCCGGCGCGCAACGCTCGCTGCCGCTTCGCGACTTGTCGGTCGAGCCACGCAGAGCAAACGATCCAGCCGAGGTAACCTGCACCGCCTGCCATCAACATCAGCTGGTTGGTGGAGATCTTTGGAAACAACGGTGACGCGAGCAGCACGGTCAGGGGCAGAATCGTTATCGCCAACGCTTTCGTGCCGTAATACAGTGTGCGGGCGTTTGCCGAGCGATAGCCGGCATGGACGAGCAAGCGCTCGACCCGTTTGCGTTCGCGATCGGAGCGAGGCGTAACCAGTGCGGCGAAGCTGCTCATATTCGCAGCCATGCTTGTTGCCACCGACGGACGCTCACCATCCGCTGAGCCCAGCTGTCCCAGACGGCGCCGCACCGGATCGAGCAGTCCCACGACGAACGCGGAAACCCCCATGGTGAGCGCGAATGCGGCAGCGGCGGCTAGCGCTATGAGCAGTATCCCGGCCCCGCCGTTATCGCCGAGGAAGTCCTGCAAGGAAATCAATACTGCGTCCACAGGAGCTCCTAGATGTCGAGACGGACCAGGCGCCGAATCCAAAGGATCCCGATCGATCCCATGACTACCGCGCAGGAGATCATCGTCGGCCCTTTGGGGTGGTCGATCAGTCGGGCGATATAGTCGGGATGTAACATCCAGAGGACCCCGAACAGGACGATCGGAGTCATCGACAAGATCCAGCCCGACAGCCGTCCTTCCGCGGAGAGGGTCTTGACACGCCGTTGGAAGCGAAAGCGGCCGCGGATCACGCCGCTGATCTTCGCGAGATTTTCGGCGAGATTGCCGCCGGACTCACGCTGCACGATTACGGCCGTGATCAATGCAGTCACGGAGACACTGGGCACTCGCTGCAACATTCCAAATAATGCGCGTCGGGGATCGTTGCCGTAGCTGAGATCGGCGAAGGTAAGCTCGAATTCGCGCGAAATGGGCTCTTCCATGTCTTCGGCGACCAGTTTCAGGCAGTGGCCGAACGGATGACCTGCCTTGAGCGCACGCTGAATCATGTCGATCGCATCCGGCATCTGCTCTTCGAAGCGCGCGAAGCGCTGTGTACGTTGACGGAGGACTATGACGAAGGGAGCGGCCAGCCCGATGAGTCCGCTCGAGAGCGCCACGAGCCACCACCGCGACAGGACCCAGCCACCGAGCATGCCGCCGATGCACAAACATATCGCGAGCAGAACTATGCGGTAGGCGCTGGTCTCGCGCCCGGCCTGCTCCAGAATGCGGGCCAGCCGCTCCATGCCGGGCATGGATTCCAGCATCCGTTCGAAGGGCGACAGCTCGCGCAGATACTTCTCCCGGAGCAGAGACGTGAACTCCGGTCCTCCCGAAGCATCGGCCAGCCGTTGCAGCCGCTCGTGGATGCGCTTGCTCATTTTGCGAGAGTCGCTGAAGACCGGAACCACCGTGCCCTGCAAGAGCAACACCACGGTGAAGAACACCAGCAAAACGAACAGCCATATGCCGTTGGACATGACTTATCTCCGCGTGAACTGAGCGCCGGCGCCGTCGGCCCGGAACACGTCGATCGGCAGCTCGATGCCACGGGCGTGCACTTCTCGCAGGAACGCCGGCACGATGCCCGTCGGCTTGAGCTCGCCGAGCACGTTCCCTTTGGCATCGACGCCGCGCCGCTCGAAGGCGAACAGCTCCGTCGAGGTGATGATGTCGCCTTCCATGCCGTTGATCTCCTGCAGGCTGACGACGCGCCGCCGGCCGTCTTCCATGCGTTCGACCTGAATGACGATGTCGATCGCCGATGCGATCTGGGAACGCAGCGCCTTGGTGGGAAAGCTGATGCCAGTCAGCGACACCATATTCTCAATTCGTCCAAGAGCATCGCGCGGTGTATTGGCGTGAATGGTCGTCAATGACCCATCGTGGCCCGTGTTCATCGCCTGCAGCATGTCCAGCGCTTCGCCGCCACGAACTTCGCCCAGCACGATGCGATCCGGTCGCATGCGCAAGCTGTTTCGTACCAGGTCACGCTGGGTGACGGCACCGCGGCCCTCGATGTTCGGCGGGCGTGTTTCCAATCGCACGACGTGCGGCTGTTGTAATTGTAATTCCGCCGAGTCTTCGATCGTGACGATGCGATCGGTGTCGGGAATGAAACCGGACATCAGGTTGAGCAACGTGGTCTTGCCCGCGCCCGTGCCACCGGAAACCACCACATTCAAGCGTGTCTTCACGATCGCATTCATCACTTGCGCGATCGCCGGCGTGAGGCTGCCGAGTTGAATCAGATCGTCGATGGTGAGCAGCTCGACCGCGAAACGTCGGATCGAGAGCGTGGGCCCATCGATGGCCAGGGGTGGAATGATTGCGTTGACGCGCGAGCCGTCCTTCAGTCGTGCGTCCACCATCGGCGACGATTCGTCAATGCGGCGGCCGACCGCCGATACGATGCGATCGATGATGTTCAGCAAGTGAGCGTCGTTCGTGAACATGATGTTGGTGAGCTCGAGCTTGCCGCGTCGCTCGACATAGACCTGGCGGGCGCCGTTGACCAGGATGTCCGAGACGGTTTTGTCGGCGAGCAGCGGCTCGAGCGGACCGAGCCCGAGCACTTCATCCTCGATGCGACGGACGATGCGTTGGCGCGAAGCGATGCTGAGCGGTGCGCGCTCTTCGGCGATGAGGTTCTCGCAGACCTCGCGAATCTGCCGGCGCGCGTCCTTGTCTTCCATGCCGCCCAGCAGCGACAGATCGAGCACTTTGAGCAGGCGCTGATAGATGGTCTCCTTCCACTCCCGCTCGGCGGGCGACAGCGGTCGCATGCGGTCATCAGTCTCGCCGGGCTCGCCCGATGCGATGGAGTGTCTGGCAGCCAGACTGAGGTCTGCGCTCATCGTGATCTCCCGGGAATCAAACTGGAAAAGGTGCGCGCGATAATGCCGGAGCGCCGCTGGACGGAGGTGCCGCCGAGGCGCGTCTCCAAAGTCATCACCGCGCGCGTGATCGATGCGGATGCGGCGTAGTCGAGCAGGGCAGTGCCGCTATTGATGCATTCAGAAACGGTTTTGTAATCGTTGGGTACGAGCGTGGGCGCGTTGCATGCTAGCGCCTTCTGGATGTCGTCGACGCCGATCTCCGAGCTCTTGTCGTGACGATTAATGACGACACACAGCTGATCCTTGGCGACGCCGACATCCGAGCGCAGCCATTGAATCAGTCGTGTCGCGTCGCGCACAGCGGTAACGGATTGCTGAAGAACGATGACGATTTGATTCGTTCGCTGCATTACGGCCGTCGTGACCTCATCCACGCAGCGGGGCATGTCAAGCACCACGTGCTCATGAGTGCGCAGCGTGACGTCCAGCAGTTGACCGACCGCGCCGGCTGAGATCGCGCCCGGCGCGAGCGGCTCATCGGCGGCGTGGCTCAGAACGTTGAGCCCTGACGCGTGCTTTGCGAAGTAGCCGTCGAGCGCCACTTCATCGAGCTGGCTCAGGTTGTCCAGCGCCTGCGCGATGCCGCGTTTGGGATAAAGATCCAGATAGAGTGGGGCGGCGCCGAACTGCAAGTCGAGGTCGAGCAATGCCACTCGTTGCTTCGATTTCGCGGCGAGCACGTGTGCGACGTTGCATGCGAGCAGGGTCGCGCCACAGCCGCCCTTGGCATTCATGAATACCGAGATCCGCGCAGCGGTCACCGGAGCCGGGCGGCGGCGCTCGTCCTGAGTGCGTTGCAGCGCTTGCAACAGATCGGCGGGGTTGAGGGGGTCGGGAATGAGATCGCGAGCGCCGGCCTGCATCGCCAAGCGCATCACGTTCATCTCGTTCGCTGCGCCGACCACGATAAGCGCGGGCCTGCGGTCTGGCGAACGCGCGGCAATCGCTTCCAACTCCTCACGCCACAAATGGCTTAAATGCAGGATGACGACATCCGGCAGCGAATCCACGCCATGCAACGGATCGACGTGCCCGTTGCTGTTTAGCTGTCGCGATGGATTGAAATCCGCGGCCGCCAGGATTTGCTCGAGATGATCGAGCATGTCCTTGCGGCGCGCGACGAGCAGGATATGACGAGGGTGCGTCATGCGGGTACTACCGTGCAGGGAAGGAAAGCCTGTTGCGTCGGCGAATACCCGAGGCTCTCGATGGGCAGCGTCGCGGTGAAAGCCGGCATCAGAAATTCGGGCATGACGAATGGAATCAGCAACTGTACCGAGTAGTCGACGATCTGCACCCGGACGTAGCGGATGGCGGCATAACTCCCCACCGGATTCGCTAGCGGGGCGCCTGCCTGATCCAGATAGGAGACCACGACATTGTCGGTCGTCAGGCCCGGAGCGATGAGGCTGGAGCCGTTCGCAGTGGCGAAGATCGCGACTCGCGCTGGCCCTGAATCACCGACCGGACAGATCGCAGCCACTCGGGCGCCACGGCGCGTACTCTCGGCAAGCGCATTGGCCATGAACAGCGCCCGGCCGAACTCGATTACGCCGAACATCACCATGAACAGCACGGCGGCGACGATGGCGAACTCGACACAGGTGACACCTTGCTGATGACGGCGCATGACTACCTCATGATGACGGCGGCGGACAGCGTCATGGAGAGATCGATCCCGTCCCCAAGGCCGAACGTCGGCAGCGTCGCGCCGAGCATCGGTTCGTAAACGTATGTGGCGGCGACCGATATGAAGCCGTTGCCGTTGTTGGACACGATGACGGCGCCCGGATCCATTCCCTCCAGCAGCGGCCCGCCAGTGCCAGCCGTGTTACCGGTCATTACCAGATTCACCGTCGCGGTGCGCATCTCGTTCGTTATATTCACGACTCGGGTACTGTTGGTTGCAGCGGCAGCAGCATAGCGCGCGCCATCTCGAACGGCTTTGACGAGTGTGTTGTATTGAAACAGCACGCGGCCAATCTCGGCGGTTGCAAACATCAGCAGGAACAGAATCGGCGCGCAGATCGCAAACTCGACGGTTGCGATCCCTCGTTGCCCGTGCGCTCCTGAAGAGAGAGTGTGCATGTGAGTCATGCCTTCATGAATCGTTACTGGCTGGGTCGTCGTACAGCTGAATGATCTGCGGTCCGAAGCTGGTGACCGGATTGGGCCCCGGCGTGCCGTTGACGGAGCAGTCGTCGACGAACTGCCCGAACACGTTCGAAACCGTGCCGCCCATTTGGACCGGCTGCAGCAGAAAGAAACAGGCGAAGCCCAGCAACGGCACCGATCCAGCGCCTCCGACGGTACCGGAACAGTCGCCGACGGGAACCGCGAGAACGCGGCGTCCGAACGCGCCGGTGCCGCCGTCCGTGATAGGCGGATAATCGTAGTCTTCGTTATTCAGTTGCTCTTCATAGTCTCGATAGTCGAACAGCCGATCGCGGATATTCTCGGGCGTGATTCGATCGCCGCCCTGATAGACGTCGTAACCCTGGGTGAGATCGCGCTCATCGCGGGGCCTCGCGGTCACTTCCGGCGACTGGCCTTCCACGATCACATCGGGAGGATATTCCGTCGCGTTCACCGGTCCCTGATATCGGCCGAAGCGCGTGTTCAAGCCTTGCGCCACCGGGCCGACCAGGCCACCGGGTTGGGTTTCTATCGTCGTGCCGCCGGCGAGGCAGGCGCTGTAGCTGCCCGCCATGTTTTGAAGAACGACGCTGCCGCCGGGTGCGCCGAGCCGAATCAATTGAAAGTTGCCGGGCCCGACTGTGGATTGACCGCCAGGCGTCGCATTCTTGAGGACCACTGCCTCGTTGTTCTCGTAGCCCCACATCCCCGGTCCACCGGGAGAACCGCACACCATCATGGGCGCCAGGTTACAAACGGTGCTGCCGGCATTCAGTGTGCGGGGGCCGGCAACAGCGGTCGCGGACACCGTTTTCTCGAAAATGCCGCCAACACTCACCAACCATGCGGGCATAACAAAGCCGGTTGCACGCACGCGAACGTAAGGACCGTTCGGCGCACCAGCAGCGAATGGAGGCAGCGTCGCGGAGAATTCCACGGCGACGTCCAGGTCACCGTCGCCGCTGCCATAAGAGATCTCCAGCTCTCGATTGCCTGCGGTCTCTGCATTGCGAGTGAATGCGTCGAACGCTTCTGCCTCGGCCGCGATGATGTTCCCTTCAGTGGCGGTGAGCGTTTTTGCGGCGGCGAGCGCCGCCGCGTCCACTGCGTTTTGCAAACGCGTCTTGTTGAGAAACGCATGTCCCATGTCGAGGGCCAATCCCGCCGTCAGGATCAGTGCGCTCATTGCAATTGCAATCAGGACGGCAACGACGCCGCGTTGAGCATGGGGTGATTCGTGCAACGGCATGGCAAGCTCCTCAGCGCGGGTTGGCGAACATCAGTTGGTGCCGACCTCGAAGATGATGGGCTGTTTCACTTCGGTGTTGCCCTTGGCGACGTCCTTGCGATAGACATCGAGCGCGTTTTCCAAGCGTGCGCCGTCGGTCACTTCAGGCGGAAGCTCCGCTGGATTGCTGGCGGCGACTGGATCGAAAGTTTGCGCCTGGACCATTTGCTGGACCGAGCTGCCGTAATCGGCATCGCTCAGCGGAGTGTCGGCGCAACCAGCGACTGCGACCGCGGCGATCGCGACGGCGGAGGGTTTGGTGATGTTCATGAGTCATTCCTGGCGGTGGGCGATGCGGGTCACTTGCTCGGCGGGGCGGCGGGCGCCGGCGCTGGTTTGGGTTCTCCCTCGATCTTGCCGCCGAGGAAGAACGCGGCGCTGCTCGGATCGCCGACGGCATCGGTCGGCAATTTGATCTGCGACGGCTTGATCGGCTTGGCCAGTCGCGGCGTGACCATGATCACCAGCTCGGTCTCGCCCTTCTGATAGCTCTGGCTGCGAAACAAGTAGCCGAGAATCGGGATGTCGCCGAGGCCGGGAAACTTGTTGATCGCCGAACGCATGTTTTCATTCATCAGGCCTGCGATGCCGATGGTCTGCCCATCGCTCAACTCGACGGTTGAAGCGGCACGACGCTCGGTCAGCGAGGGAATCGTGAAAACGGCGGAAGTGCCAATGGGTGTCAGCGCAACCGAGTTACTGTTGGCCAGCTCGCTGACGCTGACGTTGAGCTTCAGGTTGATGCGGCCGCGATCGAGGATCAGCGGAATGAAGGACAGCTTCACGCCGAAGTCCTTGAACTCGATGCCGATCGTGCCGTTGTCCTGCGAGACCGGAATCGGAAAGCTGCCGCCGGACAGGAACTGCGCGTCCTGTCCCGATAACGTCGTCAGCGTCGGCTCGGCAAGAATCTTCGCCAGGCCACGATTCTGATAGGCATCGAGCACGACGTTCGCGATGAAATCGCTGCTCAGGAAGCTGCCGAAGAAGCCGGTGCTGTTGATGGTCGGCAGGTCCGGCGCGAATTCGTCGAATACCGGTCCGATCGGGTTGCCGCCGGCATTGGTGCCGTCGCCGAAAACCGGCACGCGCACGTTGCCGGGCTGGAATAGCGCATCGGGGAAAGTGGCTCCGCCATTAACGCCGCCGGTCACCCATTTGCCGGTGTTCTGGAGCGCGTTGAACTGCGCGTTCAGATTGCGAACCGCTTCGCGGTTCACTTCGGCGATCTTCACTTGCAGCATTACTTGATGTGCACCGCCGACGGTCATCAGGTTGATTACCTCGCCGGATTTCTTGTCGGCTTGACCGCCGCTGGACGACTGCTGCTTGAACATGATTTTTTCTTTTGCAGTGGCCATCTGCTCCAGGTATCCGCGGGCGACCTGCAAAGCCGCATCCATCTTTGCCGTGCTCGAGACCTGTCCCGACATGACTATGTTTCTCTGAGCGCTCCATAGCTCGACATTCTCTCCGGGCAGGACGAGCGATATCTGCTTCTTCAGATTGTCCAGATCGTGAGTCACCGTGATATTCAGCGCGCTGACCAGCCGGTCCTCGCGATCCCACAGCATCACGTTGGTGGCGCCGAGATCCTTGCCCAGTACATACAAACCGTCGTCGCCCAGCAGCAGCACGTCGGCGATGTCGGGATTGCCGATAGAAACGCGTTTGACGGCCTCCGGCAGATCGACGATGCGGCTCTTGTATATGGGTACGGAGAACGTTGTGCTGCGAGTGGCGCGAATGACCTGATCGGCGGCGTCCTGCGCCGGCGCCTCGACCGACGCCGTCATGGCGGTCAATCCGATCAGCAGTGCCGACACAATCGATCTCGGGCTTGATTGACGCATATGGAGAAAGATCCGTCCTGAAGTTAACTGATTTCGAGTTCAGCGGCCGCACATCAAGTGCTGCTTTCACCGCTGTCGACCAGCGTGCCGCGGATGATCGTCACACTTTGCGCCGCCGGACGTGCCGGTGCACGCCGCACTGGCTTGGCAACAGGGGGCGCTGGGACCGGCTCGGGAGTGGCGGCGAGCTGCGGCCGAAATTCATCCGTGGGGTTGCGCAAGGTCAGCTGGATGCGACCCTCTTCACGGGCGCGCACCAGGACCTCGGCTTCTTGCGGTGTCATCTCGAGCGTGACCGCGCGGACCACGACTGGTTCGTTCTTGTCCTGAGTCGATGTTTGGTCCACCGCCAGCACGTTGATGTTCATCAGGATGGTTTCGGTTGTGGCGCGGTCATGGCTCCGGCGTGCGGCGACCACATCGACTCGATTTCCAGGCAACAGGAAACCTGCGACGCCAACGACGTCATCGACGCGTACGGTAACGGCGCGCATCTCCGGCTTGATTAGTGCGGCCAGCGTGCTGCCGGCTCCGCTCTTCGTGAAACGCTCCTTCAGCAGCACTTCGCCATTGAATACTTTTTGCGAGGCGATGAGCCCTTCGATCTCCTTGACGCTGCTGAAGTGGTTGCCCAGCGACGTGCCAGTGGGCACGGTGATGACTTTCACGTGGCGACCTTCCATTACAGTGCCGTAGGGCAGTTCCATCGCTGCGACAACGACCGAGGATCCCGCGTCTGCAGCGTCGCCAGCGCGAGTGCGCTGTTCCACCCAATTTTTCGCCGACCACGCCGCCGCGGCTCCGAACACCAGCGACAGCAATACCATCGTTACACCTCGACGTTTCATGATTGCGTACTCCGCAGCTCTGCCGCGGCGTCATTGTCGGAGCCCGGCGTGGTTACAAAATAATTGTCCCAGGCCCACTGCAGCGCTCCAGTGCTCAGGCCGGCACGGTCCTCGAGATAGATGGAGCGGTCGAGCGCCATGCCGATCAAGTCGCGCGGATGGCACGGCAGCAGGGGAGTGTTGTTGGGCGTGTACAGAGAATCGATCATGAACTGGCAGAGCGCGGCGTCGTAGCGAACGCTGCGTGCTTCGCAGGCCCGCTGCCAGATCAGGTGATACTGCTGCGGATCCAGCGGCTGGAAGCCGATCTTGTAGCCGATGCGCCGCAGGAATGCGTCATCGACCAGCTCTCTCGGCTGCAGGTTCGTGGAGAAAACCAGAATCACGTCGAATGGCGTGCGGAAGTGCTGGCCGGTGTTCATGCTGAGATAATCGACGCCTTCTTCCATCGGCAAGATCCAACGGTTCAGCACCGTAGTGGGCGGGATACGCTGCCGGCCGAGGTCGTCGAGAATCAACATGCCGCCGTTCGCCTTCACTTGCACCGGTGCACGGTATTGGCGAGTTGCCGGGTCGAACTGCACTTCGAGCATGTCCGCCGTCAGCTCGCCACCGGTGATCACCAGCGGTCGCAGGCAGAGCACGTAACGAGGATCGTGGCCTCGTGTCAGCATCACGATCGGCGAGATCTCCTGGCACTGACGATGCACGCTGGGATCGAAAACGCGCACTACGGTGTCGCCGATCGCAATTGCGTGCGGTATGAGACAAGTGTCATCGAACAGGCGCGCCAGCCGCTGGGTGATGAATGTCTTGCCGGTGCCAGGCGGGCCATAAACAAATATCGCCTTGCCAGAATTCATTGCCGGCCCGAGCCGATCCAGGAGTGCGGGGTCGAGCACCGTGTCTTCGAACGCCGCGAACATCCGTTCGCGCGTTACGTTGCGCCCTCGAACGGACTGGGTGAGAACGACTTGGTTGTAGTAGTCGAGGGGGACAGGCGTGGGGCCGACGTACCCGCTGGCCATCAGCGACGCCATTGCAGAGCCGCGACCCCGCTCGGTGAGTGCGTAGCCCAATCCCTGGTTATCGCCGTGCTGAGCTCGAACTTCGATGCGGCCTTCTTGGCGCAGAAAGCCGAGCAACTCTTCCAGCAAACGGCCGGATAGGGCGGTGCGGCTCACGAGCTCGCGCATCGACAGCACGCCGCCTTCGAACAGGTGTTTCTCCACCAGATCGCCGAGAAATGTCGCAGGCAGTCCCGTTGCTGCTAGGGTCTGGGGCCGCGGCGCGGCGCGCGCTGCGTCACGGCTCAAGTCATCACTGGGCGGCGTTTTGTTGTACATGACTTTGTAGTTGTCCTGGTCTGCAGCTCAGTGGGCCGCGATCAACAGGGCGGCAGTGGTGCCGCAGGCGATGGCGACGCCATAGGGAAATCGTTGGCTGGCCGGGGGAATGTTCTGTCGCGAGCTGCGCATACTCGCAATGGGAGAGACGAGCAGCCCAACTAGTCGATGCAGAGTGGCATTGGCATGCATGGGCCGGAGCAGCAGCACTGCTACACCCAGGATTGCTCCCGCGACCAAAGTCATACCGACTGCTATCATGGTCGTGCGCATGCCCAGGAAGATGCCGACCGTTGCCATTGCCTTGACATCGCCGGCACCGAACGCTCGCACCACATAGAAAGGTAGAAGCATGGCAAAGCCGACTGCTGCGCCCCCCAAGGCCGACAGCAATCCGTCTTCGCCATGTAGCCAGAGCTGACAGCCCAGGCCAATGACTGCCGCGACTGTGCAAACGACGTTCGGAATGCGATGAGTGCGCCAATCGATGATCGCGACGGAGAGAACAAACAAGATCAGGGCAGCGTCGAGTTGGTCTTCGGTCGAGAGCATTTCCGGTAGTCCCATGATCGTGGAGAGGCGGGAGCACCCGTCCGCGGTGCTCCCCCTTTGGACGTTTACTCGCCTGCGGGAATGTTTTCGGCAAGCAGGTCGTTGATAGCCTGGATGATGGAGGCGACAGTACCGCCCAGGGCCTGGAACGCCGTGATCACGGCCAGCCCGATCAGCCCGCCGGCGATCGCATACTCCACCACCGTCAAACCTTCTTCCTCGCGGATGAACTCGGCCACAGCCTGTTTCAGATTAATCATTGCTTGACTCCTCAATTTATTGACCACCCGAAACATCGGGCCGGGTGCAAAGCCCTTTCTTCCCCGCTGCCGCGGTGAGCTGGACTCTCCGGCAAGTGCGAGGCGCATTTCGCGGATGTTCTTGCGAAGGGCCAGCACCTTTTTGCTGATGTGCGGCCAGCGCGTGTCGAAAATCACATTGGCTACGTGTTCACCACACTGCCGAACCGCGCCTCAATGCGGAATAAATGTGGCCAGCCACAGGCGCTAAAAAGAAAGTGACCAAAATCACTAAAGGAATATTTCTCGGCGCGTAGTCTCAGGACCATCGTTATCTGTGGCGCTGCTTGGGGAGAGTCGGGTCATGCTGCTCTGGGTGGATATGTGCTGCGGTGCGCACGGTGCGGCATCGGCGGCGGAGTTTGCTCGCCACTGCCAGGTACGGCCCACCGATCAACAACATCTGTGGGCTGCGCTGTCGCTGGCGTCCAACGCGGATGTGATTTGTTTCGATTTCGAGCATCCGGACATGAGCTGTCTGAAGTTCATGACCGACACCAAGGCCCGGTTTCCGTCCGTGCCCATCATCATGTTGATGTCCCAACAGTCGGCGGACGTGGTGCTGTGGGCGCTGCGCGCCCGGATCTTCGATGTTTTGTTAAAACCGCTGAGCGCGAGGGAGGTTTTGCGTTGTGTACAACGCCTTTCGCCCGTGCTGGAGGCGCGGCGGACCCAGTCGACCCGATCGAATGCGACCGGCGCCGAAGCGATTCCGGACGAGGCGCGCTATCACGCCCGCCGTCACTCCCGGGGCAAGCTGGATGGGGTGTTGGGATACATCGAAAAGAACTATGCCCAGCCGATCAGCGAGCAGGAGGTGGCGAAGGAATACGGGCTGTCGCCATTCGAGTTCAGCCGCGTGTTCAGGGCGACCCACGGCATCACGTTCAGAGACTACTTGAGCGAGTGCCGCCTGGTGCAGTCCAAGCGCCTGCTGAGTATTGCCCAGGTTTCGGTGAGCGATGTCGCGGCCATGGCCGGGTTCAACGATCCGTCTTACTTCGCCCGCTTGTTTCGTAAGCGCACCGGCAGCTCGCCGAGTGCCTATCGAGCATCGCTATTGACCCTGCCCAAGGGCGCCGGCGCTGCCACTTTGATCGAGGCGGATTCCGAAGCAACGGGTTGACAGCGAGGACGCTCGTCCGTGAGCGTCCCGCCATGTTTCATATCAGCGCGCCGGCAGGCTTCGATCCAGGAATTTCAACATCAGCGCGGCGATTTCCGTGCCTTTGTCCTCGAGCGCGAAGTGGCCCGAGTCGAGGAGGTGCAGTTCCGCTTTCGGCAAGTCACGCAAGTACGCTTGTGCGCCCTCGGCCGGGAAGATCTTGTCGTTCCGCCCCCACACGATCAGCGTCGGTGGTTGCCGGGTGCGGAAGAACTCGTGGAATTTCGGATACAGCGCGACGTTGGTGCGATAGTCGTAGAACAGGTCGAGTTGTATCTCCGCGTTGCCCGGTCGATCCAGCAGCGCCTGATCGACCAGCCAGGCGGTCGGATCGATGCGCGACGGATCCTTCACGCCATCCAGATATTGTTCGCGCGTCGCCGCCAAAGTCGTTGCTCCACGCAACACCTCTCTATCGGCCGTCGAACCGCTCGCCCAGTAAGCTTTGATCGGATTCCAGAACTCCTTGAGTCCTTCCTCGTAGGCGTTGCCGTTCTGCACGATCAGTGCAGTCACTCGTTCTGGATGTTTCAAGGCCAGGCGATATCCCACCGGTGCGCCGTAATCCATCACATAGAGCGCATATCGGTCGGCTCGCAACTCGGTCAGAAGGCGATCGGTCAAATCGGCCAGGTGTGCGAAGGTGTATTGGAACTGCTCGCGCGGCGGCGCTGCGCTATGGCCAAAGCCAGGATAGTCCGGTGCGATGACGCGATATTTCGTCGCGAGCGCCGGGATCAGGTTCCGATACATGTTCGAGGAGGTCGGAAAGCCGTGCAGGAGCACGACAGTAGGGGCGTCCGCAGGGCCGGCTTCTCGATAGAAGAACTCGACACCATCGATGCGGTGGGTGCGATAGCGGACAGTGTCTCGAGCGGACACTGCACTCGGGGATGCTTTGCCGTTGCTGTCCGCGAACACTGGGACAGCCGTGGCAAGTGCAAGGACGGCAGCCGCGATCGGCCGCCACAAACGGGTTTGCTGGGTTCTCATGGCGAATCTTCCGGTGAGGTAATGGAGGTGTAACCTGTGTGCGCGCGGTTAATAAGTTACGAAACGAATGCGTAACTTGTCAATACCAATTTTAAAGGTTACTATGTATTCGCGTTTCCGAGGTGCCCATGCAGCCGCTATTCATTGGCAGCCATCTGGCTGCAGATTTCCTGAACACGGCCTTTGAGCCGCACGGCGAGCACGTCGAAGTCATCGGCGATGGCAAGCAGCTGTTGGCATGGCTGCAAGCGGCGGGCGTGATGCAGGCCGATCAAGCAGCTCAATTCGCACGCAAGCTCGGAGCGAAAGGACTGGATGCAGCGGCTGCGGAAGTCAGGAAGCTCCGCGAATGGGCGCGTACCTGGCTCGCACGCTGGAGGTCAGCGCCGGGCAGGGACTACGCCGCCGACATCGAGCATCTCAACGACGTGTTGAAGAGCCTCAGCGTCAGACATGAGGTCGCACGGACCAAGGAGGGGCTGGAGCGCGTCACTCGGTTCCAGATCGAATCTTCCGATGAGTTGCTCGCCGTGCTCGCTTCGGCCATTGGAGATCTCGTAACACAGGAGGATCCGACGCTACTGAAGTCCTGCGCAGGCGACGGTTGCACGCTTTGGTTCCTGGATCGCACCAAGGCCCATCGACGCATGTTCTGCAGTGCTGCCGGCTGCGGCAACCGCGCGAAAGTTGCGGCGTTTCGGGAACGGCAGCGCGAGCAGTAGTGCTAAACGGCCTGCTGCCGGCGCGCCAGCCTGCGTCCTATCCACTGCCAGAACAGTCGCAGCAGGAACAAACCGGGAAGGATCACGACCAGCCACGGCACGAGCACAGCGAAGAAGCGGATCACCATGCCGACGGCTTCGCGGAAATCGCTGCCGAAGGAGCGCAGGGCGTCTCTCACTGGCGTTTGTTCGGAAGTGTAGTCCTGCCGCGGCAACGAAAGATTGATCGTCAGCAGGTCGGTGTCGATGCGACGACGCAGGTTTGCACGCTGCGTGCTCGTTGAGTCGAGCTGTGACTGCACGCTCGCCAGTTCCTTCGACACCGTGATGAGCTGCTCGATCTTGATGTCCTTGTTCTTCATGAACTCGGTCAGCCGATCCCGGTGCAGCGTCAGCAGTGCAATCTGTCGTTCGGCGTCGGCGACCGGTTCCGCCAGGTCTTCGGCGCTGGTCGTCCGCGAGGTTACTTCGCCATCTTTGCTGGCCAGGGCAACGATGGGCTCGACGCCGCCAGGCGCGAGCCGCATTCGAATATTGCCGCTCGGCAGATCTTGATTCGACGACAGCGCCACATCGAGCACCGTGCAGTTGGAGGCGCTATCCGCATGGCACGCCGCTTCGATCTCGCGCAGGCGGGTGGGCAGCAGCTCGCGTCCCATCTCGATCGAGAGCACGTGCTCATAAGCCAGCGTATCGGCCCGGCGCCGGCCTTGGACCGGCGGCGCCATCGCCGGGACGGTCATGGCCGCCATCTGGACTGGCGCAAGTTCAGCGGTCTCTTTCCGACTGCAGCCGACCAGGCCGAGAATCAAAATGAACGATGCAAAGCCGAGTAATGCGCTGTTGTGACTCATGCTGGCTCCGACGTTGTCGATCCCGCTGACGCGCCGATGATAATGGAACATCGGTGCGTGCGGTCGTGATCGATTGTGGCAACGTCGGCGCGGTTGGCAACGTCAATGTGCCGTCAATGAATCGTCAATGAACTGTTGATCAGGGCTCCACAGCGACAACATCGTCATACTGCGTTGTGGTCCTGTACATGATCGGGCCATAGCGACCGGTCGCGTGCGAGTTATCGACGGCCTCCAGCCGCAGTACTTCATTGATATAGACGCGCAGTTGCGTGCCGATTGCTTCGAAGCGCACGCGATACCAGTTGTTCGTTCCCACGCTGAATGGCGCGCTGTCCAGTTCGACGATGCTGCCGCCCACGAGTTTCTTCAGCGACACGGTGTTGTCATTGCGCAGCGTGACGTAATAGTAGTTGCCTTCATCTTGATATCGAGCTGCGAGCCCGAACCAGTTGTTGGCACCAGCCGTGGCGGTACGGCGCATACGCGAGTGGATGATCTGATCGCCGGTTGCGACGCCCGTGATGGATCGAGCGCCCGAGGTCATGTCACTTTGCGTGTAGGTGGTGTCGGCCAGAATGTTCCACGTGCCGGTCTGATCCCATTCCCAACTGGAGTCTCGCGGATTTCCAAACTGGTAGGTCGCGAGCGTGGCCTGTGGATTGGAGCTATAGACGACGTTGTCGTATTCGGCTTGAGTCTTGTACATCATGACGCCGGCTCGGCCGTGATCCAGGGCGTCGTCGCTGGCTTCCGCCAGCAGCCGATTGTCGACGAACACGCGCAGCCGCGTGCCGATGGTTTCCAGCCGTACGCGGTAGCTTCGATTCAGTGTGATGGTCAACTCCGCCGATGCCAGCGTTGTGAAGGCGCCATCGACCATCCGTCGCAACAGCAGTGTGTTGTTGTTCCGAATCGTGACGTAATAATAGTTGGCGGCGTCGGTGTAGCGGGTGACCAGGCCGAACCATTTGTCTCCAGTGGTGACGGCGAATGCCGTGGGCTTGATGTCCGCTTCGATGGACTGATTGGTCCGATCGGTGTTGTTCCAGAGCGCCGCGGCGTTGCTGACCGTGCTCGTCTGGCGATAGACGCGAGATGTCGCCGTGGCGGCTACGTTAAAGCTGCTGCCGGCAAGTGGATTCCAGTCGCTCGCGTTGCCGTCTTCGAAGGTGTCTTGCAAGGTTTCCAGCTGCTCGAAGCTCGGCGGCAGATCGTAAACATAGACTGACTTGTTCGCGAGCACGCCGACGGCGACCTGCCTGCCGTTGAGGTCGGCAAAATTGCCGAAGTACTGATCCGGGCCGCGATCGCTGGCGAGCAGTTTCGCCCCATATCGATAGGTTCCCTGGGCATCGCGCTCGAATATCGAGATCGAGCCGCTGTACTGTCCGTGCAGCCTGTCGATCGGCTGCGTCAGCATCGCGAGAGTCCCCGACATCTCGATGTCGCCCGGCCGGTAAATATCTAGAAAATCCGGTCTCTGCAGCGTATCGGTGGAAGTATAAATGGCTGTCGTCGGATCGCGGCGAAACGCCAGCGCTCCCTGGACTGCGCCGCCGCTGGCGAGGAAGTAGCCGCTGTCGATGGCGACGGGGACGCCGTAGCCACCGTTCGGATGGTCGGGGGATTCGATGATGAGTTGGTACGGAATGTGGCCGAACTCGCCTTCGAAAATCCGAGGGTGGAGTTGCGGAGTGTAGATCGATACGATCGTCGTATTGCCGTTCGGCGCGACGTCGACATCGCCACGCTGGTCTTCGTTCTCGCAGATGTCGTCCGGCCCTGGCGGTACCGCCGGAGTCGAGCGGACCAGTTGCCACTCGCCGCTGGCGGGATGCCTGTTATAAGCATTGCTCGACCAGTCGCAGTAGCCGTCGGTGACCACGATGGTGCCGCCATTCAACGCCAGATCCATGCCGTTGGTCAGGATGGGGGAGACGAACTCTGACCAGGTCGCGCCCTGGCGCTGGAAGATCCAACTGGCGCTTTCCTTCACGATCACGGCGACATCGCCTTCCAGCGCCAGCTTGACTGACGGCTGATTTATATCGTCATAGAAAGTGAACTGGTGAAGTTGCCGCACCAGCGACCAGCTGCCATCGAACTGGCGCTGATATAACCATGTGGCGTTGGTGACGTACGGAGCTTCGGTGTCGTATCGGGAGCCACTGGCCAGCAGCCACTCGCCGTCGATGGCGACCGCGGTTGGCCAGTCGTAACTCGGATCCGGGCTGGAAATCCTTGCGGACTCTTCCAGCACCAGCGGCCCGGCCATCCCGGCCAGTGGCGTCATCAACAGCAGCGCGAGGAACGTTCGAGTGCAACGGCGCTGTGTGCCGTATCCCCAGTGAGCAGTCATGAACGCCCCCATTTCCGTTGCGAGTTCCGTGCGCGTCTGCAGCTCCGGCTAGAAAAATACACGTCGGAAGCCGAGCTGAAGTTCCTTGTCGCCGACCGCCTCGATCGAAAATATCCACGACGACGCCTGCCGTGATTGCAATCTCGATTGCCCGGGCGTATTCCTACCGGCACGCGACGCCGGACGCAGATCCGGGCGCGTGAAATTTACCAAGCATCAGACGGGGGATCTCTCATGACGACGGATTGGCGTCGGTTGGAATTCGTCCGCGCTTGTATCAAGCCGGCAGTGGCGACGATTGCGTTGATTGGCGCGACGCTCGCGCACGCTCACGACAACGATCGTGGCGGCGGGCACGACAAAGACGATCACGGTTGGGGTGGCAAGGGCAAGTCGGTCGAGTTGCGCGTGCTGTCGAGTCCGGCCCGGTATGTTTCCGGCGGCGACGCTCGCATCGAGGTGCGCGTCCCGTCTGGTCTGCAGAACAAGGTTGAGCTGTATTTGAACGGCCGCCGGCTGCCGGCCGAACTCAAGCGCACCGGCAAGGATCGGGTGCAAGCCGTAATCAGCGGGCTGGCGCCGGGCGAGAATCGCCTGGAGGCGCTGATCAAGGGGCGCTGGGACCGGGATGTTCTGAAGCTGACCAATTATCCGATCACCGGCCCGATGTTTTCTGGCCCGCAACAGCATCCGTTCGTGTGTACAACGACGCAGAGCGCGGTCGGTCGGCAACCCATCGTCGAGAGCGCGACGCCGCCGGGCACTCGGGTCTTCGACAGTGCAGGCAACGTGATTGGATACAGTCGCGACTGCTCGATCGACACCTTCGTCACTTATCTGTATCGCACGACCGGCAACGCGTGGGCAGTCATGCCGGCCGATGGCAGCCGTCCGGCGGACCTGGCGCAGGTGACATTGCCGGACGGTCGGGTCGTCGATTTCATCGTGCGCCGTGAGGTCGGCTCGATCAACCGGTTCCTCTACAGCTTCGCGATGCTGGCGCCGGCCGGAGAGCAGGCGGGCAAGCCCGACGTGAGTCGCTGGAACGGCCGCTTGCTCTATTGGTTCCAGGGTGGCGTGGCCATCGGGCATTCGCAGGGCACGGTACACGGCGGTTCGCTGAACCCGGACATTCTCAAGCTCGGCTACGCTATCGCCCATTCGAGCGGCAACAACACCGGCACGCACTACAACCTGCAGCTGGCCGGCGAGACCATGATGATGACCAAGGAGCGCTTCATCGAGCGCTACGGCGTGCCGGGCTACACCGTCGGCCTCGGCGGCTCGGGTGGCGCCATTCAACAATACATACTCGGCCAGAATCAGCCCGGCCTGCTCGATGCGCTGCTGCCGGTGCAGTCGTATCCCGACATGGTCACGCAAACCATCCATGTCGGCGATTGCGAGCTGCTCGAGCACTATATGGACGCGACCGATCGCACCAATCCCAAGTGGCGCGTCACCAAGAATCGCAGCTGGCTGGTCGGCATGAACGCCGAGGAAGGCTTCGACAAGGTGAACGATCCGCTCGCGCAATTGAAGGTTGCGCTCGGCTACAGCACCGCGGTCGGCACGACCGAATGTGTGCCGGCATGGCGCGGTTTGTCACCTCTCGCGATGAATCCCTGGTATGGCCAGGCGCCAAACCAACAGAACTACGAGCCGCAACCCGACATCGCGGCGATTCGCTGGACGCATTGGGACGATCTGCGAAACATCTATGGGGTCGACGAGACCGGCGCGGCGCGTCCGACCTGGGACAACGTCGGCGTGCAGTACGGACTGCGATCGTTGCAGGAGAGCAAGATCACTTTCGAGGAGTTCCTGAACCTGAACTGGAACATCGGCGGCTGGAAGCAGCCGAGCGAGATGGTGCAGGAAGGGTTCCCGTTCCTCGGCACCACCCCTGAGGAGATCAACAAGGCGCTGACCGTGCCGGGCTACTTCGATCCCTGGAGCCGGCGCAATATGAATCTCAGCACCGATCCGACCAAGCCGGCGCCGCGGACCAAGGGCGATCTGCGAGCGATCCGTGGCGCGTACACGTCAGGCATGGTGTTCCATGGCAAGCTCGATCGGCCGACCATCGATCACCGTCAGTACATGGAGCGCGAGCTCGACATGCACAACGTGCACCAGAGCTTCGCCGTGCGTAAGCGTGTGCTGGAACGAATGGGCAACAGCGACATGCTGGTGATCTGGTTCACCGACACCATGCCCGGCGTGCCGAAGGCCAGTCAGTCCATGGATGCCATCGCGGTGATGGATGAGTGGGTGCGAAACATTCGGAACCATCCGAGCAGGGGCATGCGTCGCAATCGGCCGGCTCGCGCGGTCGACAGCTGCTTCGATGTGACAGGCAAGTTGATCTATGCGGGTGACGATGCCTGGAACGGCATCCTCGACGACAAACCCGCGGGCCCCTGCACGCAACGGTTCCCGATCTACTCGACCTCGCGCATCGTCGCTGGTGCGCCGATCGAAGGCGGCATTTATAAGTGTGCGCTGAAGCCGGTGGAGAAGGCGGTGAGAGAAGGTGTGTATGCGCCGTGGACGCCGACTGCGGAGCAAGTGACCAAGCTGAAGCAGATCTTCCCAGGCGGCGTGTGCGACTACAGCCGGCCGGACCAGGGGCGGCCTTGGCAGCGGGATTGAGATGAAGTGAGCGCTGGCGCCCTCGGGTAGGGCGCCAGCTGACTGCAACGGTGCGAGCCTCAGCTCACGCCTCGAATCACGACCTTGCCGAAGTGCCGCCCGGCCTTGAGATGCTCATACGCGAGCTGCGCCTCTTCGAAGGCGAACTCACGATCGATGACGGGCCGGATCTGCGCGGATTCCATGAAGCGCAGCAGATCTTCCAACATGACGCGGCTGCCGACCATGAAGCCGCTCAGCCGGATATAGTTTCTGAGCAGAGCGACCGGCTCGATCGGAGTACCGCCGAAGCCCGCGAGTCCGCCGATGATCGAAACCGTGCCGCCCATGCGGGTTGCGGCCAACGACCGAGTCAGTGTGCCGGCGCCGCCGACCTCGACGGTCAGATCGACGCCGCGTCCATCGGTGAGACGTCGCGCTTCCTCCTGCCACTCGGGCTGCTTGCGATAGTTGATCGTCGCATCGGCGCCCAGGGCGCGAGCGCGTTCCAATTTCTCATCGCTCGACGAAGTGATAATGGCGCGCAATCCCGCAGCTTTCGCCAATTGCAGAGCGATGATGGAAACGCCGCCCGTGCCCTGTAACAGAATGGTCGAGCCCGGCTTGAGTGCGCCGTCGACGAACAGTGCGTTCCATGCAGTCGTTCCAGCGCACGACAACGTCGCCGCTTCGGCGTAGCTGAGATTCGCAGGAATGCGAACCAGCGTGTCTTCGTGCGCAATGAACGATTCTGCGAGCACACCGTCGATGTGAACTCCGAACGAGCCGGTGGTCTTGACGGGATCCGGCGCGCCGTCGATCCAGCCGGAGAAATAACTGTGGATGACGCGATCCCCCGGCTTGAAGCGCGCGACGCGAGCGCCGACTGCGATCACTTCGCCCGCGCCATCGCCGAGGGGCACCAGCGGCTCATCCTTCAAGTTGATGTAGTCGCCCCGGGCGAACATCAGATCCCGGTAATTGAGCGAAGCCGCGTGGGTCTTGATGAGCACTTCATGCGGAGCGGGCACGGGCGTCGGAATGTCCGTGACTCGCAAATTCGAGATGCCGGCGCCGGGGCGCAGTCGATAGGCCTTCATGGAGATTTTCCTTCGGGAGAGCGACGTAGCTGTCGTGAGTTGCTACGATATCGGAGCCGATTTGTCCCCATTGTGGATAAATGGTCCCGAGATTGGTGCCTAGGTAGCGCCAATGGGTCGCCGAGGAGATTAGCCGTGAACGAGCGCTTGAATGGCGTGGGTGTGTTCGTCGCCGTCGTGGAAGCGGGCAGTTTCGCCGTGGCTGCTCAGCGCCTCGCGGTCACACGCTCGGCAGTCGCCAAAACAATCGCGAAACTGGAGCAGCGTCTGAAGGTGCGTCTGTTCAATCGAACCACTCGCAAACAAAGCCTCACCGACAACGGGCATGCGTACTACGAGCGCTGCGTTCGGGCGCTGGCCGAGCTGGAAGCTGCGGAGGAATGTATCGAAAGCGGGCGCAGGGAGCCTGCCGGCAAGTTACGGGTGACGATGCCGGTATTGTTCGGGCGACGGTGTGTCGCGCCGATTCTGCTGGCGCTGAGCGAGCGCTATCCGGAACTGCAGCTCGAGATGAGTTTCAACGATCGTGTCGTCGACCTGGTGGAGGAGGGATTCGATCTCGCCATTCGTGTCGGGGCGCTGCCTGACAGCTCGCAATTGGTCGCGCGTCGACTGGGAATGCAACGCATGGGCATTTGCGCCGCGCCGGCTTATCTCGATCGTCATGGCCGTCCCTCCAGTCCGAGTAAGTTGGACGGTCATCTTCGCCTCGCCTATCTCTCGGCTGGTCGTGCGAGCGCCTGGCGCGTGCATGACGAGGACGGCGGCGTGGTCCTGCCCCAGGTGAAAACGCGTCTCGGCTTCGATGACCTGCAGGCAATCGCGGACGCGGCCATCGCGGGCGCCGGGCTCGCTTGGTTGCCGTGCTGGATGATGGCGCCGGAATTGAAAGCCGGGCGACTGGAGCTGGTAGTCAGTGGCGACCGCGTGCCGGGCACGGAGATTCACGCACTCTGGCCGCGCATGACGCATCTACCGATGAAAGTGCGTGTAGCAGTGGACGCGCTGGTGAGCGAGATTCCCGACATGCTGAGCCAGTAGGACCCGACTTTTCATAGCGCGCAGTGTGCGCGACTGGAGGTGCCCCATGACCACCGGAATGCTCGTTCGATTGGATGCTCAAGCCGGCAAGGAACGCGAAGTGGAGCAATTCTTGAAATCGGCGTTGCCGCTCGTGGAGGAGGAGATCGGCACTCGATCCTGGTTCGCCGTGCGCTTCGGTCGGGGCGAGTACGGCATCTTCGATACGTTCCTCGATGACGACGCACTGGAAGAACATCTGCACGGCCCGGTAGCAACGGCCTTGCAGCAGAGCAACGAGCTATTCGACAGCCCGCCCCGGATGCAGAAGGTCGAGGTGCTGGCGGACAAAATGCCGGTGAACCCGATGCCGCCCGATACCAAGGGCTTGCTGGTCACCTTCAAGGCAAAAGCCGGTCACGAAATCGAGGTGGAGCAGTTCCTGCGTGAAGCGCGGCCCCGGGTCATGGAAGAGCCGAACACGACGGCGTGGTTCGCAATCCGCACCGAACAGGGCGAGTACGGCATCTTCGACGTGTTCCCGGACAACGGTGCGCGCTTCATACATCTCATGGGTCCCGTGCCGCGCGAGCTGGCGAAACATTCCATGGCGATGCTCGGCTCGGTGCCCGAGCTGCACCTGGTGAGCGTGCAGGCGGAGAAGCTAGGGGTTTGACGGTCAGTCCGCGCGAACCACCACATCATCGAAGCCTGCTTCGATGACGGTTCCGCCATTGCTCTGACTATCGCAGGCTTCGAAGCGCAGCGTGATCGTCTGGCCCGCGAATCTCGACAGATTGACGGACGGCGAGCGCCACACTGCGCCCACATTGCTCGACGCAGCCGTCTTCGTGAACACCGTCACCGGCACTGCGTCCGATCCAACCACGCGCACACGGAAATAATCGGCGCTGGTCGCGGTGTCGATGTGGGCCAGGAAATATTTGAAGGTCAGTGTGATCGTGCGCCCGGAAGGCAAGGCGATGGCTGGCGATTGCATCGATGTCAGGCCGTTGTCGATGTCGTACACGCCAGCGTTCACGCTCGCCAGGAGCCCGGTGATCATGCAATTCGCCGAGCCGCCGGAACAGTTGTCCGGCTGCAGGATGACGCCGTTCTGCGTGGTCGGCTGCGGATTGCCCCGTTGCCACAAACCAGCCGTCGCGGTGTCCACACCGGGTGTGCGAATCCAACCACCCGCCGATTCAAAGGTGTCCTCGAACAATGCCGACTGTCCGCCACTGCGAAGCGTCGCGGTATAGGTCGTATCGTCGGTTGGCGTCGTGATCTCGTGAGTCTGCGCGCCACCGTCGGACCAGGATGCGAACTGATAAGTCACGCCAGCCGAGACTTGCGGACTGATCGCACCGATCGTGCGAATGATGCCTTCGACGCCGGTGAATGTGTGCGGCGCCGTCACTGGCACGCCTTCGAGCGTCAACTGCGCATTGGGAATGTTGCTGGTGAGCGTGACGACTGAAGTGCGCGGAAGGATATCGACGGACGTCGTGTTGCTGAGCCCCTCGGAATCGCGCACCGTCAGGATCAGACGATAGAAAACGTTGGCCGACGTCTCGCCGCGATCGGCAATCGTGAACGATCCGCCCGCGATGCCGCTGGTTTCGGGCATGTGCGGATGAGTGTGATCGTCGTGATGAAAGTCCACGCGCCAGGTGAATGCGGAGGCCGGCAGGGCGCCGTCTTCCGGATCGGTCGCGGAGCCCGAGAACGCAAATGTTTGACCGCCACGATACAACGTGCCCGCCACCGGCGATGAGATCGTGGCGCTCGGTACGCCATTTGAGAGCACAGTGAGCGTGGCGGCATTGCTGGTGACCGATCCGAATGGGTTGGTGACGGTCACAGAGATCTGCGCGCCGTTGTCGGCGGCCGTCGTGGTTTGAATCGTGTACGAGGATTGAGTCGCCCCCGGGATCGGTGCGCCATTGCGCAGCCACTGATATTCCAACGGCTGCTCGCCAGCAGCGGAAACCGCAAACGTCGCTGGCTGGCCAGCGGACACCGATACACTCACCGGCTGTTCGGAGATCGACGGCGCCGAGTTGGCGGCGTACTGCACTCGATACAGTTCACCGCCGTTGCCCCGTGCCAGATAGTAGAGCGAGCCGTCGGGGCCAGTGTCGATATCGACCAGGGCAGCGATGTCGCTGGCGAACGCGGTCGCGGCAGTGTAGCCCGGCGGAGCGAGCGTGCGGATGAAGCCGGTGCAGTAGTCGCCGAAGAAATATCGGCCGGCATATCCCGCCGGAAAGGTCGAAGTGGTCGGCCGATAGAACGTAGCGCCGACGATCGCGCAATTCGTGCCTGCATTCGCATAAACGTAAGCGGGATAGCGCACGCCGGCTACACCGCCGGGGGCGAACCCTTCGGTTTGCGGCCAGCCGAAGTTCGCGCCGGCGCTGGCGTGATTCACTTCTTCCCACGCATCCTGGCCGACATCGTTCACATGAATCCGACCGTTCGAGGGATCGACTGCGAACGTGTAAGGATTGCGCAAGCCGCGCGCCCAGATGGCTTGATTCACACCGGTCGTCTGGCCGAGAAAAGGATTGTCTTCGGGAATCGAGCCATCCGGATTGATTCGCAGCAACTTGCCATGCGTGGTCTCCAGGCTCTGCGCGTTGGCGGAGTTCGAGTTGTCGCCAGTGGCGATGTACAACTTGCCGTCCGCGCCGAAAGCCAGTGCACCGCCGTTATGGATGTATGCCGTGCTGAGCGGCGACAGCTCGATCAACTGAAGTGCGCTACTCGCATCCGCAACGTCTGGGTTGCTGGCGCTAGCAGTGAAGCGGACCACCCGATTGACGCGCGGTGGCGCCGTAGGGCTCGTGTAGTACAGATAAACATACGGTGTGGTTGCGAAGTTGGGATCCAGCGCGACACCTAGCAAGCCACGCTCGCCCAAGGTGTTCGTGCTCAACGTGACGAACGGTTGGCTGAGCAGCACCCCATCGCGGATGACTCGCAACGCGCCGGTCTGCTGAGTGACGAAGATGCGGCCGTCCGGAGCGACGGCCATCGACGTCGGAGTGGCGATGCCGCTCGCGACGCGGGTTTCGGTAAAGCCGGCGGGCAGAGTCGCTGCATGAGTGACTGCTGTGAGCGACAGGCTGGCGATGAAGCCGAGAGCCACGCGCCGAAGCACGCGACGCGTTCTTTGAATCCCCATGTGTCCTCCGCTGACGGCATCCGTGCGACGCCTCGTTATTCGATGCGCAAACTAGGAGGCGAGGCATGCGCCAACAATCAGTACAAGCCACGGCGCGCAAGGAACTTTGCTGACAAGAATTCGTTTCATAGGAGTGTTGTCAGCAACGTGCGTGATAGCGGGTGCCACGGCGTCGAAGCGACCAGATCGAGCATGGTGGCTGCTTGTTTCGTTGGCACTGTGTTCGGCATGCTCGTCGAATCCCCGAGTCCAAGCGCCTGAGCAGGCTGCGCCGATCGTCGCAAGGCAGCGAGTGCTGTCCGAGGACGAGAGCGATCCGCTGCTGAAATCGGCGCTCGAGGAATATCAGGACGACGCGGCAGTTCGCGAGTTGGTGGCAGCAGTGCGCCAGTACTCGTCCATGCCGTTGACCAGCGGCAATCGGGTCGGCGCGCTCATCGACGGTCCGCAAACGTACGCCGCCATCGAAGCGGATCTGAAGGCGGCTCGACACCACATCCATCTCGAGACGTTCATCTTCGGCGCCGACGAAATCGGCCGGCGCTTCGGCGAGCTGCTGGCGCAAAAGCGCAAGGAAGGCGTCGAAGTCCGCGTGCTCTACGACAGTATCGGCAGCATGGACACGCCGAAAGATTTCTTCGAGCAGCTGCGGCAGCAAGGCATCGAAGTGCGCGAGTTCCGGCCGATGAATCCTGTGAAGAACCCGCGCATCTGGGACATTCATAACCGCGACCATCGCAAGATCATCGTGATCGATGGCAAGGTCGGGTTCACCGGCGGCATCAATATCGACAGCACGTATTCCAGCCCGTCCTCTAGTCGCCCCGGGCCGAAGCGCGGCATCGACGATGGCTGGCGCGATACGCACATGCGCATTCAAGGCCCGGCGGTGAAACAGCTGCAGACACTGTTTCTACAGTCCTGGGCCGAAGCGGGTGAGCCGCTGCCGGCAAAACAGGGCGATCGGTATCTGCCGGCCGTCCCATCCCCCGGGAACACGTTGATCACGATCGTCGGCAATGACAGCGAGTCGGATGACCGTTCGTTGTACGGAACGTATCTGGCGGCGTTCAAACAATCCAGCCGCCGGCTGTGGATTACTCACGCCTACTTCGCGCCCAATCCGGAGCTGTTGGATGCGCTGGTGGACGCCGCACGGCGCGGCGTCGATGTCCGGCTCATCGTGCCGGCGTTCACCGACTCGCGGATCGTGCTGAATGCCACGCAATCGACGTTCACGCCATTGCTGAACGCGGGGGTGAAAATCTACGAGCTCAAGGACGCGCTGCTCCACGCAAAGAGCGTGGTGATCGACGGCTCGGTCTCCATCGTCGGTTCTGCCAACCTCGACATGCGCAGCTTCCTGCACAACGACGAAGTCAATGCCATCGTCATCGATCGCGACTTCGGCCAGCGCATGGAAGAAGTGTTCAAGCGGGACGAGCGCGCCTCGCGACCGGTCACGCTCGAACGCTGGCAGAAGCGGTCGCTCTGGCAGCGGTTCAAGGAGTTCGGCGTGAAGCTGTTCGGCTATTGGATCTAGGGGCCTCGCCACGCGCGCATGAACTCCGCGCGTTGAGTCGTCTCGTCATCGTGGTAGCGGGAGGAGAAGTGAAAAGGCTGGGCCTCCTTGACCGAGGCGAGTCGCGCGATCGTTCCCGCTTGCGTGGTCGTGAGATGTGACTTGCCGGCCGCCAGCTCCCGATCCGCTTCCAGGAATACCGCTTCAATGAACAGCAAATCGGCATTGGCGACGAACGGAATGACACGGTCCCGATTCTCCGGCGTCCAACCGGTGTCGGTCACGTAGCACACCTTCTGGCCAGGAACGAATTTCAGTACGTCGCGCTTCAATTCGCCGAGCGGGAATGTTTTCTCGCGCGAGCCCTCGCGCGTACGCCATCGGACATTGATTGGAGTGTGGTCCGGCGCGCCAGCTCTCGCCAGCTTCTTCAGCTCGGTCAGCCAGGGGCCGGTAGGCAGGCCGCGACTCTCCAGCCGATTCTTCCATACATTGATGTGCGTGGCTTCTTCGAAGCAGAAGGCGAGCGACTGGATGTCGTGATGTTCGAGCGCAACGGTGCGGACCAGGAACGCTTCGTCCCGCAGTAGCACGCCATCTTCGCTCACCGGATCGGGCAGCGCCTCCCGAGCGAACTTGTCTCTGCTCCGAAAGCGCGCGCAGGCGACGCTGCCATCGGCGTGCACTTCATGGACCTCGATGATGAAGTCGACGGAGTAGTTCTGCACCAGATTCCAGGTATACGCCGCGAGCTTGTGCTCCACCTGGGCAATGAAATGCTCGGGGCCGTACAGCCGCACGCCGGTATCGCGTCCCAGGCACACTCGCAGCAGATGATCGAAGCCGGCGAAGTGATCCATGTGAGTGTGGCTTACGAATACGTCGCTGACTCGCAGGAGCACGCGCGTCGACAACGACTGCACATCGCCAATATCGAACAACAGCGCGCGACGCTGAAACTTCAGGTCGATGCACACCCCGGGATCGCCCCAGACCCCGTTGACCAGCCTGGCGTGGTAGATCGGCCGCATGCTCGCGCAACGCGGCCCCGCAGGCGAAGTTCCTGTGCGAGCTTCGCTGGCTTACGTGGGGCTCTCGCTGGGACTTGCGCCGGGCACTTCGTTGAGCGCCTTGCCTTCGGTGCGGGGCTTGCTGAATGGAGTGGGGCGCGAGGGCGTCTGTGCGGTATTCCGTAGCAACATGCCGATTCCGGCCTCATACCCGCCGCCGGCGATCTCGAGGGCGAAACGTTCGGCGTCGCGCTCTCGAATCGAGGCGAGAATGTCGGCAATCTCCGAGTCGCTGACTTCGAGCAGGCGCAATGCTGCGCCTCCGGCCTGCAGCGCCGACTCGAATGTTTCCCTGATCTGATAGTCGACGCCGGCGCCCACGAGCTGACGCGCATGCTCGCGATCGAAGGCGCGTACCAACAGCTGGGCTTGTGGAAACTCGGAGCGCACCAGCTCGACGATGCGATCGGCGGTCTTGCGGTTCTCGACGCAGACGGCGATCTGGCGCGCCTTGCCGGCGCCGGAGGCGCGCAACACGTCGAGGCGGGTGCCATCGCCGTAGTACACAGTGAAGCCGAATTGCTGGGCAGCGCGGATCATCTCGACATCCGCATCGATGATGCTCACGTCGACGCCCCGCGCGAGCAGCGCTTGACTGACAACCTGGCCGAAGCGGCCGAAGCCGATCATGAGCACGCTGCCTTCGAGCCCGTCCGCGATGGGAATGCCGTCCATCGATTGGCTCGCGGGCTCGATGAAACGCCGGACCACGATGACCATCAGCGGCGTCAGCACCATCGAGAGCACGACGATCGCGGTCATGTTGGCGTTGACGGTGTCGTCGATGATGCCGACGGCAGCAGCGGCGCCGTACAGGACAAACGCGAACTCACCGCCTTGTGCCATCAGCACCGCGCGATCCAGAGCTTCTGGATGCGAGCTGCGAGTCACGCGCGCGACGATATAGATGCACAGCGCTTTGGTGGCCATCATTGCCGGCACGGCGGCCGCGATCAGCGCCCAATTGTCCGCGACCACTTTCAAGTCGAGGCTCATGCCCACAGCCAGGAAGAACAGGCCCAAGAGCAAACCGCGGAACGGCTCGACATCCGCTTCGAGTTGATGACGGAAGGTCGATTCGGACAACAGCACGCCGGCGATGAATGCGCCCATTGCCATCGAAAGGCCGCCCATCTCCATCAACAGCGCCGAACCGAGCACGACGAGCAAGGCTGCTGCCGACATCACTTCCCGCGTGCGCGCGAGCGCCAGAATGCTGAAGAGCGGATTGAGCAGCCACACGCCTGCGGCGATCAGACCGGCGAGGGAACCGATGCCGGTCAGCATGGAAATCCACTGCGGCGTATCCGATTCGGTCGCTGCGGCCGGCGAGAGGAAGCTCACCAGCGCCAGCAGCGGGACGATCAACAGATCTTCGAACAACAACACCGACACCATCTTCTGCCCGTGAGGCAGCGCGATGTCGCCGCGCTCGGCGAGCAGTTGCATGACGATGGCCGTCGAGGTGAGCACGAAGCCGGCGCCGCCGATAAAGGCAACCACCGGCGAGAAGCCGAACGCCATGCCGACGCCGGTGAGCCCGAGCGTGCAAGCGGCAATCTGCAGAGCGCCGAGACCGAAAATCTGCCGTCGCAGGTGCCACAGGTGCGAAGGCCGCATCTCCAGGCCGATGATGAAAAGGAACATCACGACGCCGAGCTCGGCGAATCGCAGGATGGCGTGCGGATCGGAGAACAGGCCGAGCCCGAAAGGACCGATCAACAGGCCGGCGGCGAGGTAGCCCAGCACCGAGCCGAGGCCCAGCCGTCTGAACAAGGGAACCGCGATGACCGCGGCGCCCAGCAACGCGACGGCGTTGACCAACATGCTTGAATCGTGTTCCGGGGCCATGAGCGACTCGAATGGGGAAAAGGGCGGATGATAGGCGCGGACAGGCGGGGACGGAACAGCATGAAGGGTTCCGCGCCGGCTGCGTATCGGAGGAGTCTATGACCCGAATCGCGCGCGAGCGCGATCAGCGGTCTTGGGATGCCTTTTCCCGGAGTTGCTCGGCGACCTCATCGGCCGGCAGCATCAACGTTTCATCTGACAGCACGACGGCTTCGGAAATGGTCGGCGAGTTGTCGGACGACTCGTCGGCGTTCATCGCCACTTGTGCCGTCGGCAGCGAGCGGTCGGCATTTTTCAGGACCTGGAAGGCCTCTTCCGCCTCGAGCGGACCGCAGTAGAAGTAGCCCTGGGCGTAGTCGCATCCCATTCGTTGCAGGTCGCGCGCAGCGTCATCGGTCTCGACGATCTCGGCAACCGAGCGCAGGCCGAGGCTGCTGGTCATTTGCACGATGGCAGCCGCGATCGCGGTATTGGCATGCGCCGAGCCGGCGCGATCGACGAACGGCCTGTCGATCTTCACGTAGCTGAAGGGGAACAGCTGCAGGTAGCTCAACGACGAGTAGCCGGTGCCGAAGTCATCGAGCATCATCTCGATGCCGAGATCGTGCAGACCTTCGAGGATCTCGCGGGCTCCGCCGGGATTGCTCATCAGCCCGCCTTCGGTCAGTTCCAGTTTCAGGTATTCGGGCGAGACACCAGTGTCCTTGAGCACTTGCTCTACGTAGGAAGTGAACTCGGGATCGCGCAGCGCGGCGGCAGAGACGTTTACTGTGAGATAGAAGTCGCGATCGCGGGGCAAGCGATGACGCCATTCGGCGGCGAGCGTGCAGACTTGCAGGATGGTCCAGCGCGTGATCGGCACGATCAAGCCGACTTCTTCGGCGAGTGCGAGAAACTTGTCCGGCGTCAGCATGCCTTCGATGGGATGCCGCCAGCGGAGCAGCGACTCGGCGCCGGCGACGCAATCGTTCCGCAGGTCGACAATGGGCTGATACATCAAGTGCAGCTCGCGACGCTGGAGCGCGACGTGCAAATCGGCTTCCAGGCTCACCAGGCTCGCAGCGCTGCTACCCATCGCGGGCTGGTATGCAACCGCGGTCGCGGTATCGTGCCGTCTTGCGACCGATAGAGCGATGTCGGCTTCACGCACAGCTTCTTCCGCGCGTTGCAGACCCGAGTCGATGCAGGTGACGCCGACTCGAGCTGCCACGTTGAGTTGATGCTTGCGCAGTTCGAAGGGCTGCTGCAGCGTCTTCTGTAACAGTCCGGCGATGTCGAGCGCGCCGTCCGCCGAGGGCACATCGAAGATCAGCATCGCGAACTGATCGCCGCTCCAGCGCGCCAGCACGTGTTCGAACTGTGCCGCGGCTTTCTGGAATCGTCGGGCTGCCTGCACGACGACCTCGTCGCCGGCGGTGTGGCCGAGCGAGTCGTTGATCAGCTTGAAACGATCGATGTTGATGAGCATCACCGCGAGTCGTTGCCGGCGACGCGTGCGGACCTCCCGCAAGGCGCGATCGAGCTGATCCATGAAGTAGCGGCGGTTCGGCAGGCCGGTGAACGCGTCGTGATAGCGCGAATGCTCGAAGCTCTTCTGCAGGTTCTCGCGCTGCTCGATTTCGAGCGCCAGCTTGCGTTGGGTCGATTGCAGCTGGCGTCGCGAGAGTGACAGAGCATCCCGCGCCCGGTGCAAGCTGTGCACCAGATCGTGAGTTGCAAACGCCAGCATCCAGGCGACGACCGCCAGCAACGCGATAGCCGCGGCCAGTTCGCGTGCGGGATACCAGCCAGCCTTGGGGCGCAACGCGAGCTGCACATAACCGCCGGCCAGCTCTTGCGCGTAACCTTCCGGCAAGCGGATGCGGCTGATGATGGGATCGTCCAGCCGCTCGATCCGGCTGCTCACGAAGATTCGCGGCGCGCCGCCGCTGGTGTCCACTTTCGACAGCTCGAAGTCGTACTCCGGATCGACGATGCGATTCAGCTGCAGCTTCGAGAGCAATTGATCCAGCTCCGCGCCACTCTCGCGCGCAGCCAATGTTTGCAGCTGGCGCTCGACCGCTCGGCTGTACGTCGTAACAAGCGTGCCCGCCGTCGCACGCGTCTGCTCGGCGCGTTCGCCGACACTCAGCGCAATGAGCCGAGCGCCCGCGAGCACGACGACCGCCAGCACCAACAAGGTGAGGGGCCATTGCGAGCCGCGTTTCAGAAGCGAAAGTTTCATTGCCCTCGCGAGCCTAGATACGCGATAAAGCTCAAGGTAACGGTGATCTTCTCGCTGCCCGCCACTTCCAGCAGATCGCCGAGCAACTGGATCTCGGCACGCTTGAAGGGCTTGGCAATGCCGAGGAAGTATTCATTCGAGTAGCTGGGCGGCAGCACCACACCGGGTTGCAGCACCAGCACCGCCGGATTGGCTTTACCGGTCGAGCCGCCAAGCATCATATTGACGTGCTTGCCGTAGTAGTCGAAGCGGGCGCTGGTGAGTTCGGTGCCCAGATTGCCGCTCACCGATTGGGCATAGGCAATGTTGGTCACGAACTTCGGCGACCACACGTAGGTCAGGCCGAGCTTGGGCAGATTGCCGTGCGTGGTGTCGATATCGATCTGGCGCGACTCGAGTTGCACCGAGAATTTGCTGCCGATCGCCTGGCTGATGCCCAACACGCCGACCTGGTAATCGAATTTGCGGCCGTTGTCGTCGCCTTCGCCATTGTAGTACTCCCCGATGAGAATGAAGCGACGGGCCGGCTCGCCGCGCCCCCAGGCTGCGCGCACCGAGCCATAGGTCAGCTTGGCTTCCTCGACGAAGGTATGGTCGGCACCGAAGCCGGCGAGGAAGTCGGGCGTGAAGTAGTGCAGATAGCTGAGCGAGCCGCCACCGCCGTCATCGTCGGTGTCGACGAAGCTGGAGGCGCTGCCGCTCAAGGATAGTTTGTCGAACGGACGCGCATCGACTTCGGCGGCGCCGGCGGACGCAGTCGCCGCGAGCGAGGACAAGCACAGGACGGCGGATGCAAACCTCATGGGGGCGACACCAACGTTGAATTGGAGAGGGAGTTCCTTGGAGCGTCGGCGAGGTGCGCGGCCGTGATGTCACTACGGTCGCCGAGAGCGGCGCGTCCCATCGGCAGGAACGCGACGATGTAAAGGCGTTCGTCCTCGCCGGGCAGCGGCGAAGCGGAGCAGGTCACTTGATAAACGCGCGGGCCGATCTCGATGTGCATCTTGCGACGGCCCGTGAGTCCCGGTTCCCACCAGCGCGGCGGCATGCCGCCGAGCGACAGCATGTTCGATGCGTCGCTATCCTTGTCGAGGGCTGCGAACAGGGCCTGCGCCGGTTTGTTGAACGAGAGCAGCCGGCCCTGCGAGTCGATGACCAGCATGGCCTGGCCGCTGACATCGAGCGCCGCGTGAGCTGTGAATTCCTCGGTCTTGTCGTGAATGACGACCAGTGCGAACCGCCGCCCGGTCTGCGTCAGGTGCCGCACCTGAACTTCCGTCGCTCGCAGCCGGTCGCCCACTTTGATCATGCTCAGCGGCACCACGCCGCCCGAGCCGGAAATCGCCTCCTGCACCATCTCCGGATAGGAGAAACGAATGACCTCGAACAGCGGCCGACCGCTGGCGCTTTCTTGATCCTGGAAACGGGTGGCTCGAGTACTGGCGCAAACGACCTGTAGCGTGTCGCTGTCGATCAACAGCGCCGGGAACGGCATCGCTTCGATCAGGGTGGTCCAGAATTCCTGGCCGCGCTCGGCTTCGGCGCGGGCGACATCCACATGCGAGTGCAATCGTTCGAAGATGGTGCCGAGATATTCGGCCGCCACTGCGCACGCGAGCAGCAGGATCGCGAACACCTGCAGCAGCACGGCGTAGTAGGCCGAGGGTGCGTAAAACCCGGGAAATGTCGACGCCGATGTTTGCTGTCCGAGAATCGCCGCGAGCGATGCGCCAAGCTCGTTGAGGCCGGGCACATACCAGCGCAGCTCCGGGGCTTGTGCGAGTGCCACGACGCCGGCGACGACGATGGCGAGCACCGCCATCAGATACGGTTGCCAGCGCGACAGAAAGATCGCACCGACCACTGGCAGCGCGAACACGATCAGAAACGCGGGATTTTGCAGGCCGCCGGCATTCATCCAGATGAAGCCGACGACGACGATGCCCAGGATGTGCAACAGGGTGAGCACGGGGCGACGCTCGCCGACGCGGGCCGGTTTGCCGACCACCGTGAATGCAATGTGAATGCCGCCCAGCGCGAGCAGCCCGAGGCAGGCGGCGACAAAGTTGATATCCAGCGAGCTGACCAGCCAGGGCACGACCGTACCGAGCAGGATGGCGAAGATCGTCAGCAGCCAGGTGTCATCCAACAGATGGATGCGTGGATCGGTCCACGTCGGCGCCGGGATGATCTGCGTGTCGCCGATGTTCATCGCTGCACGGTGCCGGGCTTCGGGGTGGCATCGCCGGCCGCGACGGTCGCGGCGCCGATGCTGAAGTTGTTGCCCTCGAGAAACGGTGCGGAGCGAATCCTCTCGCCGCCGCCCTCGGGTTGGTAGTCGGTAATTTTCAGTGCCAGCGCGCGTGGTCGCATGACTTGATTGCCCCGCAGGATGGGCGAGTCGCCGATCACGTCGATGCCGTTGAACTTCGGCTCGATGATGGTGTTCTCGATGGCGCTGCTGGGACTGCGCTGGTTACCCAGCACGAACGCGAGCCCATAGCCGCTGTTGTGAATCCGGTTCTTGCGGATCACGGTGTCGGCCGAGGTCTTCAGCATGACGCCATAGGCTTCGATGCCGTCGAACTCGTTGTCTTCGATCACGGCGGCCTGCCCATTCTCGACCACGATGCCCATCGCTGCGCCCCGGCTGATGCGATTGCCGCGGACGACTGCGCCGGCGCCCATCAACTGCATCGCAGCTTCCTGTGAATCGAGCAGCTCGTTGCGCTCCATGATCATGGAGACATTGGCAGTGAGAATGCCGATGCGCTCCTTGTTGAAGCGGTTGTCGCGGATGCTGATCGCTCCGCCGCGGCTGTCGGGCTCGCTGCGGACGGCCCAGATGCCGGCGTCGCGATGCTCGGAGAACTCATTCTTCACGACCATCGCATTCTTGTTGGACGCGGCGAAGCGCACGCCGACGCGGTTCTTGGCGAAGCGGTTTCGCTCCAGCATCACCTGATCGGCGTTCTCGGCGACATCGATGCCCACGTCGCAATTTTCGATTGAAGCCGCCTGCAATCGAAAGCGGTCTGCGCGCAGCACGATGCCGGTCTCTTTGCAGTTGTGGATGCGCACGCCTTCGATGGCAATGTTGGCGCCGGAGACATCGAGCACGGCGCCGCCCGGCAGCTCGCTCGCGTCGATCTCGGTGCCATTCTCGGCAGCAGCAACGACTTTGATGCCACGGGCGTTTGCGAGTGGCGGCAGGGCAGAGGCGAGCGTGATCTTCGGCACTTGCAGCGAGATGGTCACCTCGGTGGTGGCGGCCGTCGCTTTGAAAATGGCCTCACGCAGCGAGCCGGGTCCGCGATCCTCGGCGCTGGTCACATCGATGGACTGAGCGTTCGCCGCTTGTCCGGGTGTGGCCTTGCGCGACTCGTACCAATAGCCCAGCCCGACGAAGACGCCGAGCAGGACGAACACGACGAGTGAAACCGCGGAACGACGGCTAAGCGGCATGGGCGCCTCCGTTACGCTGCAAAACAAACACTGTGTGCCACGAGCGCTGCACGGCGACTCGGCCGAAGAGGACGTCGATCGGCGTGGAAACCAGTGTCACCGCGGCCAACGCCGACATGCCGAGCGGCCGTGGCAACCGTCGCAGATGGGGCAGCAGCCATGTCTTGAACGGCGCCGGATCGACGCCGCCGAGCGCACGCAGCTCCAATCCCTGCTCGGCAAACAAATCGAGATAGACGTTTCGCTGCCTGGCGCGAAACACCGTCGTGTCACAATGTTTCGCGATATTGACCGGCGCGGCTTCCAGCAACACCATGCGTCCGCCGGGCGCAAGATGCTGCGTCATCCGTTGCACCGCCGACCGCAATGACTCGGGATCCAGAATGTGCTGAAGCACCGTGACGCCCAGAATCAGGTCGAACGTTCCGCCTGCATCGAGGAGCGCCAGGTCTTGAACGATGAAGCGCGTGCGAGTCGACACATTCTGCAACTCGGCGCGGCGTCTCGCTTCGGCGACCATCGTCGGACTCAGGTCCGCACCGGTGACGATGGCGCCGCGTCCGGCTAGCAGCCTGCTCCATCGTCCCACGCCACAGCCGACATCGAGCACGCGCGTGCCGGGTTGGATGTTGAGCCAGGGCCGCAGCGCCAGGTACTGATTCCGGTGAATCATCCGGTTATAGAACTCCGGCATGCCGTACGAACACACAGCCGCGAGCCCGGAGCCATCCGCCGCGAACCGGCGTGCACGGTCCTCCCAATAGTGAGAGGGCAGATATTGTTCGGGCGCCGGTGCGCCACGCGCGTTCAAGAGGCTTTCCTCATGAGACTGGTTTTCTCCTCCAGCGGCAGCGTCGTGCTGGCGCTCGGCAGCGGCTCGTAGTGATCGCGATAGAGGCGGCGGCCCGACAGCTTCACTGCGATCCAGTTGGCGTAGCCGACCGTCATCGGTGCGATGTGAGTAATGGCGTAGAACAGATACAACGGCACGATGGGCGCGATGTAAGCGCGCTCCTGCTTCGGCACCACGGTGAACAACGCGAATACGCCGAGCGCGAGATAGCTGCCGATGGCCGCCATGAAGTAGCCCGGATTGATCAGCGCATTGCGCGGGAAGATGTTCGCGAGGAACAAGTTGTCGAAGCCGCTGATGAAACTCAGCACCAGCAGCACCGCGCTGATGATCTTCAGCGGATGCACGATCAGCGACAGGCCGCCCAGGTAGACCACGAAGTGATACATGGCGAACGGCGTGCGCCTGGCGATGCGCCAGACTTCGCTGAAGCGCTCGACGTACACCTTGAGCAACCCGTAGTACCAGCCGACCCGTTGCGAGAACCAGCGCCGCACGTTGCCGGGGCCTTCGGTGCTGACGACCAGCCGCCCGTCGTAGTAGATGCGCTCGCCGTGGCTGAGCAGGATCAGCGCGTTCTGCAGATCTTCGGCGTAGACCGAATGAGTGTGCTCTGCAAGCGCGCGTTCCAGAGCATCGCGCCGATAGCAGGAAACGCCGGAGGTGATGCTGTAGTCCGCCAGGCTCTCGCGGCCGATGCGGAACGCCAATGCATATTCGAATGCCTGGAAGCGGGCGAGGAATCCATCGGGCTCGATCATGACGCGCGGGCAGACGGCAGCGGCGCCGGACTGCTGAAAGTCACGGATGAAGCGCTCGAAGTCGATCCTGCTGCCGCCGTTCTTGTCACGGATACGAATGTCCGGATCGACGACCAGCAGAGTTTCGATGTGGGGCGGGACGCGCTCGAGCAGACGCTTGATCGCGCCCGGCTTGTGACGATTCACGCCATCGTCGAAACAGCGCCAGCCCGCGTGCCGCAGACGGAGCACCGTCGCATCCGTCGAACCGTCGCTGATCAACCAGACCTTGTCGCGATAAGCGGCGAAGGCATCCATGAACTCATCGAGCAGCGGCTCCAGATTGTGAATGGACGCGATGATCGCGTAAGGCCGCACCGGCACGAGCTGCCGCGAGCCGGCCGGGAACGCGGCCGACAGATCGATGGAAAGGTGACGATTCTCTTCGGTCGGCGCGGTGGCGATGTGACGGCGCCGCACGTGCAGGCGCAGGATGAAATCCAGCGCATCGGTGTAGACGATCAGATTCGCGAGGCCGTAAACCAGCAACGAGAAGCTGGCGGTCTGCAGATTCGCCGCGGACAGTGCAATCCATCCCGCCAGCAATGCGCACACCGCGAGCGGCGCCAGCAGGCTCCAGGGCGTATTGAATTTCACGCCATCGCGACGGCACGGGTATGCGTCGCCCTCCGAGGCTGAGGCAAGCGAGATTCGAGCTCGGCACGCACCTCCTGCTCGGGGGCAACGACGATGCCGTGCTCGGCCAGAACCGGCACACCGACCAATATCCAGACCAGCGAGCGCACCCGCGAAGGAAGGTGCGTCGCGCGCGTTTGCAGCTCCGCCAGTGCGATTTCGAACCTGCGCTCGATCTCGAGAATGACGGCGCGCACCGTCGGATCGATGGGCAGGATCTTGGCGGCCTGGTCCCACTCGATGTTCGTGCCTTCGACATGCCGGTGCACGAACTCAGTATGGGGAAGTAGTGCGGGATCGCGCGCGAACGCTGCGCCCGAGAACGGAATGACGTATGGGTACATGCCAATCTCACATCCTTGTCGCAGCCATCGGTACGCTTCACGCAAGGTTTCCGCCACGTCGTCGAGCGAGGCGCGTGGCGAGCTGAGGATCAGATCGAGAAAGGGCGTGATACCGAGCTCCAGCGTCGCGCTCAACATCGGCTCGATGTGCCGATGGATCTGACCCTTGTTGAACTCGACCAGCACATTGCGCGAGAAGTTTTCGATGCCGAAGCCGAGCACACGGAAACCCGCGCTGCGCATGGCGTTCAGCCGTTCCTCATTCATCGCGTCGATGCGATTGGTGCTGATGAACTGCAGATCTTCGGGCAGCTCGCCCGCTTGCTTTGCGGCGACGATGCCTTCGCACAACGGCACGACGCGCTTGTCTTTCGAGAACACGAAGATGTCGTCTTGAAAGATGATGGTGCGCACGCGTGGATGCGTCGCGACGATGCGCTTGATCATCAGCAAGCACTCGTCGGCATCCAGTCGTGCGATCGACGCCACGCTGCCTTGCGCTTCGTGCAGGAAATTCGTGGAAGAGCAGAACGTGCAGCCCATCGGGCAGTAGTTCAACGTGATCAAGCGAACCGAGCGGATCTCTGCCAACGCCGCTTCGCGCGCCGCCTTGGTGGGTAAGCTGCCGACGCGATAGGCGGCTTCGAGGCGGTCCCAATAGGCCTCGTACGGCATGTTTTCATAAGGCGTCGAGAGGATGGCGTCGCGCAGCTGGTCATGATTCAGCGCCAACTGCGGCATGCGAAGCAGACTGCCGTCCGCGCGACGCTCCACCGTGCCGACGATCCCGACCCGCGGTTGTCCCGAAGCGATCCGGGTCGCCAGCTCGACCAGCGGACGTTCGCCTTCGCCGAGAATGACGCGGTCGAAGGGACCCAGCTCGAACATCAGCTCGGGCCGGAAGGTCGCTTCCATGCCGCCGGCCACCATCAGCGCGCTGGGCGCGAGGCGGCGGGCGAGATGCGCCAGCTCCAGATCGAACTTCAAGGTCATGCCCGTGGTGGAGACGCCGATGACATCCCACGTATCGCGCAATATTTCTTTTTCGAGCGCGCGCTCGGGCGGCCCAACGCAGCAGTTGGGATCGAATACTTTTACTTCGACGCCGTGTGCCGCCAGCACGCCAGCTAATCGCCATACACCCAGTGGCGGAGCCAGGAAGGTGTATTCCCCGCAGTGTGGGTCATAAGGTCCCACTAATAGAAATTTGGGCAAGTTCGCACCCGAAACTTCTGACTTGTAAATTGTGCGGGATTGAACGCGCCAACCTGCCTGTGCGTTCCGCGTAGGTGCTATTTGGTTGTGCTGCGCGATGAACGAGGACGCGATGTGTCGCGTCGCGCAAGTTTTGTAGTGGAATTCTCCTCGTGCGCGCTTCCTGCGCACTCGAGCGACTACTTAAAGGGTGGCTTCAATGCCGGCGGTGAATCGATTGCCGGTGTAGTCGTAGGTCGCGGCGTCGGCGTCGTTGTTGGTATAGGCGTAACGCAGGAATACTTGCCAGCGGGAACTGAGTGTCCGGGTCAAGCCAAGCGCCAGCTCGGTGCGCTGTTCATTGCCATTGGCATCGGAATCGTAGTCGCTGCGCCGTCGCGATGCTTCCGCCAGCAAGGTCCAATCGTTGGCGAAGCTATGTTCCGCGTCGACGCTCAGCTCATGACGAGTGGCGGAGAGCGAGTCGTCGTCGTAGTCGCCGATCTCGAACCGGTAGCCCAAACTGAAATCCCAATCGGCCCGGGTCCAGTCGAGGGACCCACCGAGCTCGTGGCGCCGGCCGGTCAGGCCGTCGAACTCGTTGAGACCGTCGATATTGCTGAATCGGTATCGGCCGCGTGCATATAAATCAGAGCGCAGCTCCCGACCGGTTTGTATGAAGAGGGCGCGCCGGCTTTCGAAGCCGGCGCCGTCGAGCGTGGTGTAGCCCAGCTGAACGCCGACGTCACTGACCCAGTCGTCGAACAACCAGCGATAGCGGGCGCCGCCGTGCAGGCCGGCCTGGTCGAAGTCGTTCAGCTCTTGATAGTCGACCAGCACGGCGCCGGCATCGAGCCGCCAGGATTCGCCGAGCGGCGTGTTGAATGCGAGCTGCGCTTCGGCGAAGTTGTCCGCTTTGTCGCTGATGCCGAGCACGTCGGAGTTCGAGACCAACGCGACATTGTCATCGTGACCCACTCCGAACCCCGCGTAGCCCACCCATCTGTGTTCCGGAGCAGGAGTCTGCCCCTCGCCAAGTTGAGCGGCCGCCAGCTGCCGCAGGCGTGCATCTTCGGTCACGCCTTCAACGCGTGAGAACCAACGGTTGGCCGCAACGGGATCGTTGCGCCTCAGTTCGACCAGACCGAGGTTGTAATAGGCCAGGCCCGCCATGGCCGTCGTGCTTGCCACTTCCTTGAATGCCGCTTCCGCCCGAGCGTAGTTGCCGATTCGATAGGCTGCCACGCCGATGTTGAAGTGCAGGGCCGGGGTCGACATGCCGTGCGAGAGGGCGGACTCGAAAGCTTTCAGCGCTTCTTGATAGTCGCCGGCCTGGAACGCACTGGCGCCCGATCGGAACTGCTGGGTGGCCGCTTCGCTGTGCGCGAACGCGGGACCGGAAGAAACAAACAGGAGCGCGAGGATGGCCGGCGCAGCAGACAGCTGCGGGCGAACAGAGTCAGTTGCGAGGCGGGCGGCCCGGAGGATGCTTGGGCGGATCGTTGCGTTCCCGCTCTTCGGCACGGGCGCGCCGAGCCTGCTCGCGTTGCTCGGCAGCTTCCTGTTTAGCCACGTCCTTAGCTTCGCGAGCAGTCTCTCTGGCTTCGGCAGCAGCGTTGTCAGACTTTCTCTCCGCCGTGGGCTTGGTCGAGTCGGCTGGCTTGCGCTCGGGCAGTGGTATTCGGCGGACGACTTCGTCGGGGCGCTTGGCATCAGGATCCACGATGATCTGCATGGTCACGTCGAGATCGTCCTGCCCCTGCGCAGGTTTAGGCGTCGAATCGGACTGCTGTTGCGCCAGAGCGCCGTGCGCCAGCAAGCACAGGGCCATGATCGTTACGTGCTTCACTCGTGCCTGAATGATCGACGTCTGGCGCGAGCGAGGCAAGCACAAAGGTGTGATGCGCGTCATGTTCGCGCCTCTCGGTCGCGCACTGTGAGGTTGACCGTCACCTGCCGCGTGCGGCCCTCGTGCTCGATGACCGCGACCAGCTGACCCGCACCGGTCGAACGGGCCAACACGGGTAGCGACAGTATGTTGCTGCCTTTGGCGAGGTGCGTCTGCCAATCGATCTGACGCTCGTTCTCGAAGCCGTCCAGCACCACGCTGCCGGTGGCCACGATGCGAATGGTCGCACCGTCCAGCGTCCGTTCCGAATCGATCAACACGTCGATATCCCGCATTTCATTGAGGGCCAGCGTGATGCCGGGGTCGCGCGTCGCCAGCGGCGACACGAGCATCAACATCGCCAAGATGGCGACGGCGGCGCCTGCGGCCGCACCGACCCACGTCTCCCAGCGGCTCGCCAGGTGCGCCAAGCGGCTGCGGGCCGGCGAGACGCTCCCGGTGGCCTTGGCGAACGCGCGATCGATGAATTCCGGACGTGGCTCCGGCGCGGGAATGCGCTTGAGCGCTTGGCGCAGAATTTCAGCGTCTTTGTCCACGATACATGACCAGCCTGTTCAGTTTGCCCCTCGGGGCGCGCACTTCATACACGATCTAAATGAGAGATTCGTTCCGTCGCGAGCAAGTCCTTCAGCTTCGCCCGCGCCCGGTGCAGTCGGGACTTCAGGGTGCCCAGCGGCACCTCCATGATCTGCGCCAGTTCCGGCAGGCTGTAGTCCTCGATATCGTGCATCGACAGCACCACGCGATGCTCTTCGCTCAATCGCTCCCAGGCTGCCAGCACCCGGTCCTGTGTGAGCTCCTGTTCAAACAGCTCGGCGGGTCCCGCCGAGCCGTCGATCAACTCCGGCGCTTCCTCTTCGTTGTCGTCGGGCGGATCGGAGCCGAACTGCACGGGCGAGCTGCGCTCACGGCGCACCTGGTCGACGAAGATCCGATACATCACCCGCAGCGCCCAAGACCGGATGCGATCCAGGCCGCGCAACTCGTCGAGTTTGGGATACAGCCGAGTCAGCAGCTCCTGCACCAGGTCTTCGGCGCGATCCACCGCGCCGGTCCACCGATAGGCGGCGCGATACAGGGCCGGGACGTGCTCGCGCAGCAGATGGTCGAACTCGGCTGCCGCGTTGGCATGCGACGGGCGGGTGCGCTTCTGCAAGACCATGACCTCCATTAAGCCTTACACGGCGCGGGCTGTCGAATGGTTCCATTCATAAAGTCACGGAACCGTTTCGGCATGAGATCCGTGTCAGGGCGGGAGGGCGTCGGAAAAGGGCGGCGCCGATCCTGGGAGACGAGTACGAATGGTCGATGAGAATCAAGTGCGGATGACGGGTTCGTTTATCGCGAGCCTGATCTGGACACTCTTGGTGAGCACCCTGTTGTTCGCCCTGACCGGTTGTGGCGGCGGCGGCGATTCGGGGGGCGAGGGCCGCATCAAAGTATCCGTCACGGATGCGCCCATCGACGATGCAGCCAGTGTCGTCGTGCAGTTCAGTGGCGTAGCCTTCAAGCGCGAAGGCGAGGCGGCCGAGATCGTCCGCAACCTGTCCCCCTCGGCGCGGCAGCTCGACCTGCTCGAATATCAGGAAGGTCGCGCGGCCTTGCTGCTGGATAACGTCACGTTGCCGGCCGGCCGGTACGAATGGATCCGCCTGATCGTGGATAACGAGATCAACGTCCGCGATTCATACATCGTGCTGACGGGCGGTCAGGAGTGCGAGCTGCGGGTGCCCAGCGGCGCCGAATCCGGTTTGAAGCTCAATCGAGGGTTCGAATTGCCTGCGGATGGCAGTGCTGCGTTGACCATCGACTTCGATCTGCGCAAGTCGGTCCATGCTCCCCCGGGCCAGCAAGGCTCGACGCCGGATTGCACCCAGGCCTATTTGCTCCGGCCGACGCTGCGCGTGGTCGACGATGCAAACGTCGGCGCCATCGCGGGTGTGATCGAAGGCGCGCTGGTGCCGGAAGATTGCTTGCCGAACGTCTATGTCTTCACCGGCAGCGACATCACCCCCGATGACCTGGAGGAAGCGGCAACTGCTGGCGACATCGATCCGCTGCTGGTCGCCGGTGTAGCGATCGAGAACGGCAGCACCAGCTATAGCTATCGCGCGGCGTTCCTGCCGCCGGGTCCGTATACCGTGGCGTTCACGTGCAGCGACGATGACCCGACCGAAGACGATGTGCTGACGTTCCTCGAGCCAAAGCTCGTAACGGTGCAGACGAACCTGATCGCAAGCGCGGACTTCGCGCCGCCAGCTCCCTGAAGTCGGCGCGTGCGCTTTGCGATAACCGAGTAGAGAGGGCGAGCCGTGGGGACGATGTCGTCGGGGCGAGGGAATCGCCCCGGCGACATCAATTTCCTTGGGCCGTCAATGGATGCCCGGACGCGGTTGGCTCTTCCCGGCGCGGCCAGTCTGACGCCGGCCGGCGTGACTGCCTTCCTGGATCTCCTCGATGATCTTGGCCGAGAAGGCCTCCAGGTCGCCGGGGTTGCGGCTGGTGATGATGCCTTGATCGGTCACCACCTCGCGATCGACCCATTTGCCGCCGGCATTGATCACATCGGTCTTGATCGAGTGATACGAAGTCACTTGCCGGCCGCGCACTGCATCCAGTTCGACGAGCAACCATGGCGCGTGGCAGATCGCCGCTACGATCTTGCCTGAGTCCAGGAACGACCGGATCAATTGCAACGCCTTCTGATTGACCCGCAGCAGGTCCGGATTGATCTGCCCGCCGGGCAGGACGATGGCGTCGTAGTCATCGGCCTTCGCGTCGTCCAGCGACTTGTCGACGCTGACGCTTTCGCCCCAATCCTTTAGTTTCCAGCCGCGGATCTTGCCTTTCTCGGGCGATACCACGTCGACCTGCGCGCCGGCTTCCTGCAACTTACGCTGCGGCACCAACAATTCATCCTGCTCGAAGCCGTTTGTGGCAAGGATGAGGACTTTGGCTTGGCTGATTTCGGGCATGGCGCACCTCCTTAACGAGTAGAAGTTAATGAGGCAGCGCTGGCGGAGTTCCGAGATAAAACTGTGGTCGAAATCAGCAGGGCATTGCTATGGTGTCGCATGGCTCACCCTCTCTGGTTGCTCACCCTATTCGCGCTGTGCGGCTCGGTCGGCGTGCGTGCGGACGTGCTTTCCGCCTGCGAGCTGCCGAGACTGAAGGAGCCGGCAAAATGCGGTGTCGTGCAAGTGCCCGAAAATCCAGCAAAGCCCGACGGCCGCAAGCTCGACATCGCCGTGGCTGTGGTGCCAGCGAAGGGCGGCAAGGCGCTGTCGGATCCCATCCTCCTGCTGATGGGCGGCCCGGGCGAGGAGTCCATGAATGAGGCCGCGTTCTATGTGGAATGGCTCGAGCCCTTGCGCCGGGAGCGCGACATTCTGTTGATCGACCAGCGCGGCACGGGCAAGTCTCATCGACTGGGTTGTGACATTTATAAGGACGTCGAACCGGCAGTGCTGTTGCGAGACGTCTTTCCTGTTGCGCCGATCGAGCGCTGCGCCCGTGAGCTGAGCAAAGACGCGGATCTCACCCAATATAGCTACGAGCATTTCGGCAGAGATATCGAGCATATTCGCCGGTTGCTCGGCTACGGACCGCTCAATTTGTTTGCGGGCTCATACGGAACGCGCGCCGCACAGGTGTTCATGAAGATGCACGGGCCGAGTGTGCGCACGGCGATGCTCGTCAGCGTGGTTCCCATCGATGAGCCCTTGCCGCTACCGATGGCCAAAGGCGCGCAGGCAGCGATGGATCGAGTGCTCGAGGATTGCGAGGCTCAGCCGGCGTGCCGTGCCGCGTTCCCGAATGTGCGGAACGAACTGGGCCAGATGTTGCACCGGTTGGAGACGCAAGAGGTGAAGGTCAATGTGCCGGGTCAGGCGACGCCGGTGCGGCTGCACCGGGGGCGAGTAGCCGAGCGTCTGCGTTCGATGATGTATCGGGCGGAAGGAGCCGTGCACATTCCTCAGGTCATCCATAAGGCGTCTCTTGGCGACTACCAGCCGATCGTCGAAGACATCGTGTCGAATGCAAGCTTCATCGGTTCGGCGATCAGCTTCGGCTTGTTTTTCTCCATTGTCTGTAACGAAGACACGACCTTCATTGACGGCGCGGACATTCCGGCCGCCACCGCGGGTACCTATCTGGGTGACTATAGAGTGCGCCAACAGCAAGCGGCTTGTTCGCGGTGGCCAAAGGCTTCGCTCCCGCACGACTATCGCAGTCCGGTGCGGACGTCGGTGCCGACCGTGTTTGTCTCGGGCGATACCGATCCCGCCAGTCCGCTGTGGTTCACCGAGAGGACGAAGCAAGGATTCACGCAGCGGGCGGAAGTGGTGCTGGCGAATCGCGGCCACACCGAATATCTCGATTGCGTGGCAACGATCTACCAGAAATTCGTGGCTGCGGGTTCGGTCGAGAAGCTCGACACATCGGCCTGCAAACGGGAGCCCCGACTGCCGTTCCAAACCTGAGTTTCAGAGCAGCTCGTAAAACTTGATGATCGCTGCCGCCGTCGTGCGCTGTGCGACCCCAATGAAAAGCGCGCGATTGAGCCACGCGTGCTTGCTGTCGAGCGGCGCTTCGAACTCGGCTGAAGTACGGAAGTAATACAGCGATGCATCCACCGCCTCGCCCCGGGCGAGCTTCTCGATCACATCGGGCGGGCCATGGCGCAAGCCGCGATTGGTCACCATGATCAGTGTGCCGTCGGTGGCTTGCAGGGTGTATTTCGCTTCGATCTGCAGAACGCCGTCGGGGCGGACGAACTGCCAGTCGGCGCCGCCCGGCACGACCTTCCCCTGCAGTAGTGGGCCGGTGACTTCGCCGCCGCGGATCGGAACGATCCGCCGCAATCCGTGCGCGCTCGGGCCGATGACTTGAGGCGGGTCGACGGTGACGTGGGCTTCGAAAGCGAACCGGGTGCGAACCTCGCCGGCGGCGGCTGTGGCAGCAAGTGAGTCGCCGTGAACGGCAAGCAGGGCGGCGGCGCCCATCAGCTCTCTGCGGGTGGTCATCGGTTGTTACCCAACTCATGCGCGTCGGTGGTGATTTTTGGAAGATATCAACACGCGCGCGGCGTGTCAGATGACGCCTGCCCGGCGGAGGGCTACGATGCGGCACTTCCGTCCACTGTCTGCATGGAGTCGTCATGAACATGAGCTCGAAGGGTTTGCTTTTGACCGGTCTGCTGGCATTTGGCACGGGGCTGCCGGCGCTCGCGGCGTTACAGGAAGGCGCGGCGGCGCCCGAGTTCACGGCGCAGGCGTCCATGAAGGGCAAGCCGTTTACCTATTCGCTCAAGGACGCGCTGAAGAAGGGGCCGGTCGTGGTGTATTTCTATCCGTCGGCCTATACCAACGGCTGCAACGTGCAAGCGCGCACATTCGCCGTCAACCAGGAGAAGTTCGCCGCGGCCGGCGCCAGCATCATCGGCGTCTCGCTCGACAGCATCGAGCGGCTCAACGATTTTTCCGCAGACCCGGAGTTCTGCGCCGGAAAATTCCCCACCGCCTCGGATGCGGATGGGAAGATCGCGCGCTCTTACGAGTTACAGGTGCGTGAGGGCAAGGAAGGCATGAAAGACTCTCGCGGCAAGGACATCGGTCATGGCTTCGCCGAGCGCACAACTTTCGTCGTGACACCCGACGGCAAGATTGCCGCCACCGTGGGCGGACTGAATCCGGTCGAGAACGTCAACAAGTCGCTGGAAGTCGTGCAGAAGTTGAAGGGCGGCTGAGCGGAACAATCGCGGCGGAGGCGGTCGGCGTCGACGCGCCGCCTTCGCTCGAAAACCACCTCACCTGCGCTCGCCGTTGCTGACGGGCCAGGCGCGCCAAGCGATAGGGCGCCAGGGCGATTACGTTGCTGGGTCGATCTGTGGACATGATGGCGAGCAGGGTAGGCCATGCTCGCCCGACGCAGAAGCAACGAATCCGCATGTCCCCATAACGGGCGACGCTATAACCAATCCATAACTCGCTACCGTCCGGCCGCCGAACCGCAACGAAATGTGGTCACTTGTTTTCCCGTGCCCGGCGGCAGCGAGGGATCCTTGTTCACGGTGGAGATGATCTCGGCGGCTTGACCGCCGGCGCGACGGCACGCTCGGTTGGCCAGGTTGCTGGCTTCCTCGGCGCCGCCGTCGTGTTGAATGGTGTTGGTATCGCCTTTGCCGATCTTCACGACCGTGCAGGCACTGAAGATCACGCAGACCGCGAGCAGTGCTGTGCGTACCATCAGCGCAGTATCCCCGCCAGAATGGCCTGTTCTTCATCGAATCCGGAGTCGCCGAGAAACTGGACCACCGCCGGTGCGATCTGCGAAGCGAGCGGTTGTCCGATGCCGAGGCTGGCCAGCGATTCCTGGTAATCGCTCAGATCGTCGAGCGGTTTCGTGACCACACCCTGAAGTTTTACCGCCTGCATGATGGTGTCAGCATTGGGAATGCGAGCGGCCAGCTGATTGAACTGCGGCTGCGGCAGTTGTTCTCGTGCAAATACCAACAGCGCGCCAATGGCGCCCCGTGCCTGAACGTCGGTGAGTCCGAACTGGTTCTGCAGGTAAGCAACGGCATTCTGTCCGGGCGTGGCCGCGAACACTGACTCGTGCGGCATCGAACTGGCGAGCAAGGCGAGGAGCATCACAAGCTGGGCTCCGCCGCTGTGTTTGGATGAAACGCGCCTCATGGATTCAACTCGGCGGCGGGTTCGCGTTTCCAGGTCGAGTCGGGATCGAACGACTGGATGTCGCGCGCCACGGTGTGCGTGTCCGGGCCAAGGTCTTTCGAGAACACTTCGCCATCGTGGTTGACCATGAAGGTCATGATACCGCTGCGGCCGTACTCGGCCGGAACGGCGATCAGCGCAAAGCCGCCGATCATCTTGTCACCGACGAGATAGTTGTATGCGCCCCCTTCGGCGTGCGGACCCTGCGCGGTGAGCAGCCGATACATGTACCCGTGCAGCGGCTCGTTCTTGGACGCGCCGTTGTCAAAATAACCTTCGCCTTGCGCACGTGCGAATTGGTCGCCGAGCGGGCTGGGCGGCTCGGCGCCGCTGGTGGGCCAGTACAGACCATCCTTCTGACCCTTGCTGCTCACCAGCTTCTGTGAGAATTGGAGCAACGCAGCTCGCTGCGGATTGCGCATGTAGTACTCGCGTTGGGCGTCGACGAAAGCCAGGCACGACTGGATCGTGGCGAGCTCGTTGGCGCCGATGCGACGGTTGACGATTTCGTCCGCGCCCGCCGCGCTGTCGAAACGCCAGCGGCCATCGCGCTGGATCAGAGGAAAAGGAAATGGCCACTTGTCGGTGCCGACCAGCAGCGTGGCCGCGTCCGGCGTCAAGCGGACTAATGAATGTTGAGTTGCGTAGGCGCGCACGAATCGGTCGCGAGCATTCTTGTCCTGTACCGGGTCGCCGGAGTCGATGGCCGGCTCGGCTTCGCTACCGAGGATCTTCACCAGTGCGCCTGTATCGTCGTCCTTGGCCGCGGCGACTAGCGCCGCGATCGCGTCATCGATCGATGCGAAGTCTCGTTGCGTTGTCTGGCGGCTGCAAGCAGCTGTGATCAACAGCAATAAAACTGCGAGGACGCGCAAGGCGAATTGATGTTTCATCTGCGTCGTCCGCCGCCCCGTGACATGCCGCCCCGGCTGGCCATGCCACGACTGCTGTGTGCTCGGGTGCGAGCGCCGTTGTCGACGCCGCGAAAGGCGTCCGGAGATCGTCCGGACGAGGCCCCGCCGAGATCGCGGTTGCCCAGGTCGCGGTTTTCGCCTCCGCCGCCGAGGTCCCGATATTCATTGGTCCGATTGCCGAGATCCCGCGATTCGGCGCCACCGCCAAGATCCCGATATTCATCGCCACGATTCGCGAGATCGCGAGATTCGGCGCCCGCGCCAAGATCCCGATTTTCGCTGGCGCGATTCGCCAGATCCCGCGATTCGCCGCCGCCGCCGAGATCGCGATACTCGTTGCCACTGCGGCCGCGATAGTTCTCTCGGGCCTGCAACGCTTCCTGGCTGCTGCCGCGGCCGTACCTTTGTTGAGTGGCCGAGTCGCGATAGCCCACGCCCTGGCGATGCGCGGAGTTGTGTTCCCAGCGATTGCTGACATTCGTCCTGTTGTTGACGTTGAGGTTGCTGTTGCGATTGAAATTGTTGTAGCGGTTGACGTTGATATCGATGTCGCTGTGTCCCCAGTTGAACCCGCCCCAGAGCGCGCCGCCGACGATCACGCCCGCACTGAAAGAGAAGAAGGCGGCGCCGGCTGCGTAGCCGGGCGGATAATAGTAGTAGGGTGGATACGCTGGGTAAGGCCAGGCCCCGTAAACAACTGTCGGGTTGTAGGTAGGAACGTAAACGACCTCGGGGCTCGGCGACTCGATGATGATGACCTGTTGAGCGCTGGAGCCCGCCGGCGCGGCTTCGGTTTTAACCGTTTGTTCCTTGCTGCTCTTCAAGTTGCCGGCGTCTTTCGCTTTGACGCGCAGACGCTGCACGGCGTCCATGACGTCCTTGCGTTGCGCGAGCACGGCGTCGCCGAGCTTCTGCGTCCAGTCGAGCTTCTCGTTCATCATGGTCAGCACGTCGGGAAAGGCGACCATGGATTTGACGCTGGCATCCCAGGTCTCGTTTTCCACCGCCTTCGCGACGGCGTCGCCCTTGATATCGGGATGTTCCTTGGACCAGCGCGCCGCAAGCACGATCTCCAGCGGGTAGGTCGACGCCATCAGCACTTGCGCCAGCAGCGCGTCCGGATAGAGCGCGATCGGAGCCACGATCTGCTCCAGTTCCTCGGACTTGAAGGGCACGGCCTTGGCTTGATCCTCCGGCGACGGAGTCGCCGGCTGCTGCTGCTGTGGGGCCGGAGGCTCTTGCGAGTGGACCGGCTGGGTCAGGGGCAGCAGGATCGCGAGGGTCCAGGAGCAAAGGGATGACGAGCGGTTCATCCCGCTCATCATGCTCGGCAAGGTCAGCTCGATCAGTACGCGTCGAGGGATGGCTGTCGCTCCCTCTCACGCAGCGAAGCGCTCAGCGGTATTTCAAGCCTGTGCCGGTGTTGAATACGACCACACGGTCTCGATCTCGGATGGCTCCGGAGGCGCGCAATGTTTGTAACGCCGACCATGCCGCGCCGCCTTCGGGACAAACGTCGATGCCCGTGCGGCTTGCGAGTTGTCGCGTCGCTGCATCGGCGTCTTCGTCGGTGACCATGACGGCGGTGCCGTTCGACTCGCGCAGAACACGAACGCAGATGAATCCGCCGACCGGGCTCGGCACGCGCAAGCCATACGCGTGAGTGTGTGGATCGGGCCAGGGCTCGGTGCGATCCTTGCCTTCGAGGAACGCTTTGGCGACCGGCGCGCAACCGGCGGACTGCACCGACACGAATCGCGGCCGACGACCGCGGGGAATCCAGCCGAGGCGTTCCATTTCGTCGAATGCCTTCCACATGCCGACCAGGCCGGTGCCGCCGCCGGTCGGATAGATCACCACGTCGGGAATCTCGCCCTCGAATTGCTCGACCAGTTCGAATGCCATGGTCTTCTTGCCTTCGATTCGATAAGGCTCTTTCAAGGTCGAAACATCGAAGGCGCCTTTCGGGCCGTGCTCTCGCAGGAACTTGCCGGCATCGGCGATCGTGCCTTGGACGCGATGGATGGTCGCGCCGTACAGCTCGCATTCGTCGAAGAAGGCTTTCGGCGTGTCGACAGGCATCGCCACCGTGACCGGCAGGCCGGCTCGTGCGCCGTAGGCGGCGAGCGCGCCGGCGGCATTGCCGGCAGAGGGTGCCGCCAGCGCTTGCGCCCCGAGATGTTTGGCCATCGAAACGGCCAGCGCCATACCACGTGCTTTGAATGAGCCGGTCGGATTGCGCGACTCATCCTTGACCCATACGTTCGCTTCGACGGGGAGCAGCGGTGTCACCCCCTCGATCAGCGAGACTTCATCGCCGGGCAACAGCGGTAACAGCTCGCGATAACGCCACAGACTGGGCTCGCGCGATTCCAGATCCCGCAGCGACAGCTTCACTGAAGAGAGGTTGTAATCCACTCTTAGCGGCAAGCCACACTCGCGACAGACAGTCAGCAGCTGACGCGGGTCGTGTGCGGTCTCGCAGGCGAAGCAGTGAATGCCAGCGAGATTCGGCGAGAGTCGGGCCATGGCCCATTCTAGCGTCCGCAGGAACAGAATGTCAGCGCTCGATCAACCCGGCACGGAGCGCGATCAGGGTCAGCTCCGCCTGGTTGCCGGCGTGCAGTTTTTGTTTGATGTTATAGAGATGAGTGCCGACGGTGGAGGTGGACAGGTTCAGCTCCGCGGCGATCTTCGGAACCGCGGCGCCGTTGGCCAGCCGCAGGAACACTTCGAACTCCCGTTCAGACAACGCATCGACCAAGGTCGTGGTGCCGAGCGTCTCGGCCAGAGCGAGTTCCTGCGCAAGCTTGGGGTCGATGTAACGTTGACCGGCCGCGACCATTCTTACCGCTTCGATGAGCGTCTCGGGCGCGGTGCGCTTGGATAAGAATCCGAGTGCGCCTTGCTTCAAGGCGCGACGCGCATGGATGGCGTCATCGTGGGCGGACAGCGCGAGCGTCTTCACATCCTTATCGCGGGCACGCAGCCGGCGGATGGCCTCGAGGCCGCCCATGCCCGGCATGGACAGATCGAGCACGACGACATCGGGCTTGTCTTCATCGAAGCGTACACAGGCCGCTTCACCGCTATCTGCTTCGGCGATGACGCGTACGTCTGCGACGGTTTCCAGCAGCAGCCGGAAGCCGGTGCGCACCACGGTGTGATCGTCTACGAGCAGCACCTTGATCATTCGTGTGCTCCCAGGGGGATCTCTGCCGTCAGTTCCACGCCGTGCGGCGGATGATCGTTCAAAGTCAGTGTGCCACCGAGCATTGCCATTCGCTCTTGCAAGCCGCGCAGTCCGAAATGTCCCGGGCGCGACCAGTCCTCGGGCAGGCCAATGCCATTGTCGGCCACGTGCACGCGAACATGCGAGTCGGAATGAACGACGCTCACGTCGACCTGCGTCGGACGGGCATGGCGCACGGCATTGATCACAGCCTCCTGCACCACGCGGTACACGGCGATGGTGGCGCTGGTGCCAAGCTCGGTAGGCAGCTCATGGTGAAGCGAGAATTGAATCGACGGATGACGGCCTTGCCATTGCCTGATGAAGCCCTCGAGCGTTTCCGCCAGTCCCAAGGTATCGAGATTCAGCGGCGCAAGGCGGGGAATCAAGCCGTGCATGGCGTCGTACAGTTGCGCGGCCTCGGTCGAGATGAGCCGCGCGACTTCGGCGGTGCGCGACTCGGGAGGATGTTGATTCGCGATCACGACGGCGAAGCTGCGGATCGCCGTCACGGACTGCGCAAACTCATCGTGCAGTTCGCGCGCGATCACACGTCGCTCCTCGTCCAGGCGCTGCTCGATGAGTTGATCGAGCTCGCGACGCTGCTGCAGTCGTTGTTCCGCTTCGATGGCCTTGCGGTCGCTGAGCTGTTTCTCTTCGAGCGAGACCGCCATGCGGTTGAAGGTCGAGCCGATCATGTTGGCTTCGTAGCCTTTCAACTCGGGCAGCCGATGCTGCAGATCGCCTTGCTCGATGCGTCTGAGCCCCTCGACGATGACCGCCCAGGGCGCCACCGCACGGCCGACCAGCCAGAACACCGCTGCGTTGAGCACCGCGAAGGCGATGCCGCCGACGATCAGCAATTGGACGAAATCATCCCAGCCATCGAGCGTGGCGCGCGTCGCATTCGCCTCGATCCGAACTTCCGAGCCATTCGCGAGCTGCACTATGTGCACCGGGGTCGTCGGCAGAATGAAAGAGGAATACCACGCCGGAGCTTCGCGTCCGGCCTTGTAGGGCGAGGGCGGCGACGCATAGATCGTTTGCCCATGGGCGTTGCGCACCGAGATCTCGTGGGCCCGCACCCGGCCGAGGTGCTGCAGGAAGGTCAGCAACGCATCGTTGTCGGATTGATCGTAGGTGACCAGGATCCGTGTCAGCAGCTGGGTGGCAATGACGTTCGCTCCGGCGATCTCCTCGCCGACGGCCCGGCGGGTGCCGTCGAACTGCAGCCACGCGGCCAGGATGACGAAGGCCGCGCTCAGGGCGGCGACGATCAGGTTGACGTGGGTGCGAAGTTTCAAAGTCCATCCTTCGGGCCGGGACGGCAAATTATGGCCGACGCCGCGCTCATGAAAATCATGAGTCGCGAATCATGATTGTCGCGTGGCGGCGGAGGGCGGGATGGCGTCATGGTGCGGCTGGGACTCTTTTAGTCCCTACAAGGAGTCACCATGATTTGGGAAACCCCTGTGGCCATCGATCTGCGTCTGGGCATGGAAATCACCATGTATGCCGAGCATCGTTGATCGTTGAATGAGGGCGGGGCTGCCGGGGCGGCCCGGAGCCTCGCCTTGCCGATGCACATACGAATTCTAGGCGCTGCCGCGGGCGGTGGCTTTCCTCAATGGAATTGCAACTGCCCGAATTGTGGGGGTGTGCGTCGGGAGGAGCTGAACGCTCGCCCGCGCACCCAATCATCCATCGCAATCCGCGGCGCGGATGAAACCGCGTGGACGCTGGTCAATGCTTCGCCGGATATCCTGGCGCAACTGCACGCCAATCCTCAATTGCAGCCGGGCCGCGCCTATCGCGACACCGGCATCCGCAATATTGTCCTGACCGACTCGCAGATCGACCATACGACTGGCCTGTTGATGCTTCGCGAGGCGACGAAGCCGTGGCCGCTGTGGTGTACCGATAGCGCCTTCGACGATCTGACGACGGCCAATCCCATCCTGCAGGTCTTGCAGCGCTACTGCGGCGTGGATCGGCGGCCCATCGATATGGCGGGCGAATGGTTCGCGGTCGAAGGTAGCGAGGACTTGCGTTGGCAGGCGATCGCATTGCCGGGCAAGCCGCCGCCGTATTCGTCGCGCACCCCGCAGCCGGGCGATGTCATTGGCTTGCTGGTCGAGGATCAGCGCACCGAGCGGCGGCTGTGTTACGCGCCAGGCGTCGCCAAGATCGATTCGTGGTTGTTCGAGCTGATGTGCAGCTCCCACTGCGTGCTGGTGGACGGCACATTCTGGACGGAGGACGAGTTGGTTCGGCTGGGCGTGTCGCACAAGCACGCGGCCGACATGGGGCATCTGTCGCAGACCGGCGGGATGATCAAGTGGCTCGATCGGTTGCCTGCAACGACGCGCCGCGTCCTGATTCACATCAACAACACCAATCCGATTCTGGTCGAGGACTCGCCAGAGCGCGCGCTGTTGAGCTCGCACAGTATCGAAGTGGCGTACGACGGTATGGAGATCGTGCTGTGAGCAGCGAGGTTGCCGCCCCTTGGGACAAGACGCAGTTCGAGCAGCAGCTGCGCGAACAGGGGCGGGCGTATCACATCTATCACCCGTTCAATGTGATGTTGAACTCGGGCAAGGCGACGCGCGAGCAGATCCAGGGCTGGGTCGCCAATCGCTTCTACTATCAGATCAGCATCCCGCGCAAGGACGCCGCGATTGTTGCGAACTGTCCGGATAGGGAAGTGCGACGCCGCTGGGTCGAGCGCATTCTGGATCACGACGGGCATGGCGACGATCTGGGCGGCATCGAGGCCTGGTTGCGCCTGGCCGAAGCCGTTGGCTTGGAGCGAGCCGAAGTCGAAGGGCTGACTCGCTTGATTCCTGGAGTGCGCTTCGCCGTCGACGCGTATGTGAATTTCGCCCGTCAGGCGCCGTGGCAGGAAGCGGTGTGCTCATCGCTCACGGAGTTGTTTGCACCGGCCATTCACCGCCAACGATTGTCGTCGTGGCCTGAGCACTATCCGTGGATTGAACAGGACGGGCTGCAATACTTTCGCAGCCGCGTCTCGCTGGCACAGCGCGATGTGAACCATGGGCTCGCGGTGACGCTGGCATATTTCAAGACCCGCGAGCAGCAGCAGCGTGCGCTGCAGGTGTTGAAGTTCAAGCTCGACATCCTGTGGGCTATGAACGATGCCATGGCCCAGCACTATGGAGTCCGGTCATGAGCCAAGCGGACCGCCCCAGCATTCGCCCGGGCATCCGGCTGCAATGGGAAGCCGTGCAGAACGCGTATGTGCTGCTCTATCCGGAAGGCATGGTGAAGTTGAACACCAGCGCCGCGGAGATCCTGCGCCGTTGCGACGGCATGCGCAGCGTCGACGAGATCGTGGCGGACCTGGAGTCGGCGTTCAATCGCAACGGGCTGCAGGGCGAAATCGAACATTTCCTGCAGCTGGCGAGAGCGCAGGGGTGGCTCAGTGCGGCGGAGTCATGAGCGCGGCAGTCACAACATCGCCTGCGATCGGGCCGCCGTTGTGGCTGCTGCTCGAGCTGACCTACCGTTGCCCGCTGCAATGTGTGTTCTGCTACAACCCGATCGACTTCGCGAAAGTCGAGGATGAACTGACGACCGAAGAATGGATTCGAGTGCTGCGCGAGGCGCGGGCGCTGGGATCCGTGCAGCTGGGTCTTTCGGGCGGCGAGCCGTTGATGCGTGACGATGTCGAGGCGATCGCGGATGAAGCGCACAGGCTCGGCTACTACACGAACTTGATCACCTCGGGCGTCGGATTGACGCGAGAGCGGTTGAGCGAGCTGAAGCGGGTGGGGTTGGATCACATCCAGCTGTCGTTTCAGGACTCGACGCGGGAGATGAACGACTTCCTGTCGCACACTCGAACCTTCGAGCTGAAGAAGCGCTGCGCGGAGTGGATCAAGGAGCGCGGCTATCCGATGGTCGTGAACTGCGTTATCCACCGGCTCAATATCGATCATCTCGATACCATCATCGACATGGCCGTACGCATGGGCGCCGATTATCTGGAGCTGGCGAACACTCAATATTATTCGTGGGCGCACTTGAATCGTGAGCACCTGTTGCCGTCGCGAGAACAGCTGCAGAACGCAGAGCGGACCATGCTCGCGTGGCGCGAACGGATGAAAGGCAAGATGAAGATCTTCTTCGTAGTGCCGGATTACTACGAGCAACGGCCGAAGAAATGCGTGAATGGCTGGGGCACGACGCTCGCGACCATTGCGCCGGATGGGACGGCCATGCCCTGCCACACGGCGAGGATGCTGCCGGGGTTGAGCTTCCCGAATGTCCGAGAGCGAAGCATGAGGGACATCTGGTTCGATTCCGATGCGTTCAATCGGTTTCGCGGTTGGGGCTGGATGAAGGAGCCGTGCGCGAGTTGTGAGGAGCGGGAGAAGGATTTCGGCGGGTGTCGCTGCCAGGCATATCTGCTCGCGCACGATGCGGCCGCGGCGGATCCGGTCTGTTCGAAGAGTCCGCATCATCGGGTGGTCGTCTCGGCGGTCGAGCGCGCGCAAGAAACGAGAGTGCCGGAGGCACCATTGGTGTTTCGGCGGCCGGAGAACTCGCGCTCGTACTCCTAACGAGCTTCGATCTGGCCGCCGCCCAGCGCGATATATAACGTCACGAGATTGGCGACTTCGGCGCGTCGTACTTGCAGGAGCGCCTGCTCCGCCGAGAAGAGATTCCGCTCCGCATCCAGAACTTCGATATACGCGACCACGCCTTCGTTGTAGCGGCGACGCGCGAGTTCGGCGAGCTGCCGCTGGGCGCGCGTAGCCCGTTCCTGTGCGCCGACTTGTTCGGCCAGAAATTTGCGACCGGCCAGCGCATCCGACACTTCCTGAAAGCTCGTTTGAATGGTGCGCTCGTAATCGGCAACCGCGATATTCTCGCGCGCTTCGGCGACGGTCAGGTTGCCGCGGCGCGCGCCAAAGTCAAAGATCGGCAGCGAGATCGATGGACCGTATGACCATGTGCGCCGATCGTTGCCGACCAGTTCATCCAGTTGCGTCGACGCAAAGCCGTAGCTGCCGGTCAGTGTTATTGAAGGAAAGAACGCAGCTCGCGCCGCGCCGATGTTCGCGCGAGCGCCTCGTAGCCGATGTTCGGCGGCCAGGATGTCGGGTCGGCTCGCGAGCAGGTCGGATGGGACGCCTGCGGCCAATGCTTCCAATCGTGCCTGCTCAGCCAGTGGCAACGGTTCGGGCAACTCGACTGCGACCGTACTGCCGATGAGCGTGGCGAGCAGGTTCTCGTTCTGTGCCTTCGAGAAGCGTAGCGCCGCGAGCTCGGTTTCCGCCTGCGTCAGCAGTGTTTCGGCCTGCCGGAAATCCAGGGCGGAGGTGACGCCGGCGTCCAGGCGCTTCTTCGCGATGCGCAGGCCCTCGCGCCGACTGTCGACGGTCGCTTGTGCCAGATCCAGCCGCTCGCGCGCTTCCAGCGACGCGAAGTATGCGGAGGCGACATCCCGGATCAGCGAAAGCTGAAATGCCCGGGCCGCCTCGACAGTGGCGAGATAGTCGGCGCGCGCGGCGCGTGACAGATTGCGAACGCGGCCCCAGAAGTCCAGCTCGAACGACGCCACGCCGGCCCCCAGGAAGTATCGCTCGAAAGTTTCGCTCGTGCCAATCGGTCCCACGCCGGCCACGCCGGCGGTCTCCGGGCCAGTGCCGTTGCGCGTGCCCTCGGCGCTGACCGCAATCGTCGGCAGAAGCTCGGATCGCTGAATGCGATACAGGCCTCGGGCTTCTTCGATCTGCGCGACCGCGATCACCAGGTCTCGATTGTTTTTAAGCGCCGTCCCGATCAACGCTTCCAGCCTGGGATCGGCAAAGAAATCACGCCATCCAAGCGCAATGGCTCGCGTACCTGCGGCAGGATCGTCCACATAACTGTCCGCGTAGCGCTCAGCCGTAGGCAAGTCGGGCCGTACATGGCGAGGTGCGAGCGAGCACGCAGCGAGGAACATTCCAGCGACGGCGACGGGAGTAATAACGGCGTTGGAAAGCCTAGTCATGGGCCGTCTCCAACTTTTTCCGTGACGACGCCGGAGGTCGGCGCGTCAACCAACGTCGCACGGACAAATAAAGGACTGGGATGAAGAAAACGCCCAGCACAGTGGCTGCGACCATGCCGCCCATGACGCCGGTGCCCACCGCGATACGGCTGGCTGCGCCCGCACCGGCCGACAGCACCAACGGCACCATGCCGAGGATGAACGCGAGCGACGTCATGATGATGGGGCGCAGGCGCAGCTTTACGGCATTCATGGTGGCGTCGAAAGTGGACTTGCCGGCCGCTTCCTCTTCCAGCGCGAATTCGATGATCAGGATGGCGTTCTTCGCGGCCAGACCGATGATGGCGATCAGTCCGACGTTGAAATAAACATCCGCGGGCAGTCCCCGCAGCATCGTGAACAGCACCGCGCCGAGCACGCCGAGTGGCACGATCAACAGCACCGCGAGCGGCACCGTCCAACTTTCATACAAGGCGGCCAGCAACAGGAACACGACGATCAGAGACAGGCCGAGCAGGGCGGTCACCTGGCCGCCGGCTTGTTGCTCTTCGAAGGAAATGCCGGTCCATTCGAAATCGAAACCCTCCGGCAGCTGCCCGGCGAGCCGCGCCATTTCGTTCATCGCCTCGCCAGTGGAACGGCCGGGCGCCGGCGAGCCCGAAATCGTCATCGCCGGATAGCCGTTATATCGATCCAGTTGCGGCGGGCCCGCAGTCCATTCGGTGGTTGTGAACGCGCCGAACGGCACCATTTCGCCTTGTGTGTTTCTGACCCTGAGCGCGAGCACGTCTTCGGGGGTCATTCGATAGGGAGCATCGGCTTGCAGCAGCACGCGCAGGATGCGTCCCTCGCGACTGAAGTCGTTGGCATAAGCGCTGCCGAAGGAGATGGCAAGTGTCGCGTTCACGTCGGCGATGGACAATCCCAACGCACGTGCTTTGACGCGATCGATGAGCACTCGCAACTGCGGCGAGTCCGCCTGGCCCTCCGGTCTGACTGCCGTGAGCAGCGCACTCTGATTCGCTGCCATCAGTATTTGATTGCGCGCCTTGAGCAGCGCTTCCTGCCCAAGTCCGGAGCGGTCCTGGAGCTTGAACGTGAAGCCCGCGGCCACGCCGAGCGACGGAATCGACGGCGGATTGAGAGTGAAGATCAGCGCTTGTTTGACTTGCGAGAGCGCCGCGTTGGCCTTGCCCACGATGGTGAGGGCGTTGTTCTGCTCGCCCGGACGCTCATCCCACGGGGTGAGCGAAACGAACGCCATGGCGTTCGACTGGCCCTGGCCGAAGAAACTGAAGCCTCGGATGAAGATGATGCTGCGGGTTTGCGGTTGGCCTCGATAAAAACCCTGGACCTGGTCGATGGCTTCGTTGGTGCGATCGACCGTCGCGCCCGGCGGCGCCTGCACGACGGTGATGATCGCGCCCTGATCCTCGGCGGGCAGAAAGCTGCCGGGCAGGCGAGTGAACAACAGCAGAGTGAGCCCTACCAGCAATAGAAAGATCGCGAGAAAACGCAGCGGCCTGCCGAGAATGCCGCCGACCAGCCCTTGATAGCGATGAGTCACGCGACCGAACCAGTCGTTGAAGCCACCGAAGAAGCGCGTCGACCATTGGCTCAACCGGCCGGTGGCTTGTTCCGAATCAGCTTTGCTGTGGAGCCGCTCGGGTTTCAGCAGCGTCGCGCACAGCGCAGGCGTCAGCGTGAGCGCCAGCAGCGCCGAGAACGCGATCGACAAGGTGAGTGTCAGTGAGAACTGCCGGTAGATGCCGCCGGTCGAGCCCGGAAAGAACGCCATCGGCACGAACACCGCGACCAGCACCAGCGTGATGCCGATGATCGCGGAAGTAATCTGAGTCATCGCCTTGACCGTCGCCTCACGGGGCGGCAGGCCTTCCTCCGTCATGATGCGCTCGACGTTCTCGACGACCACGATGGCATCGTCCACCAGAATGCCGATCGCAAGCACCATGCCGAACAACGTCAGCACGTTGATGGAAAAGCCGAGCACCCACAGGCCCAGGCAGGCGCCGGCCAATGCGATCGGGACCACGATGGTGGGAATGAGCGTCGCGCGCCAGTTCTGCAGGAACAGAAACATGACCAGGAACACCAGCACCATCGCTTCGACGAGCGTTTTCACTACTTCATCGATCGAGATGCTGATAAACGGCGTCGTGTCGTAAGGCACGTCCCAGGTGATGTCCTCGGGGAAGTTGCGTTCTAGTTGCGCCAGTCGTGCCTTCACTCCGGCGGCGGTGGCGAGCGCGTTCGCGCCGGTCGAGAGCTGGATGCCCATGCCCGCGGCCGGCTTGCCGTTGAGCTCCATATCAGAAAGATAGCTTTGCGCGCCCAGCTCCACGCGTCCCACGTCGCCCAGTCGCACAGTGGATCCATCCGGGTTCGCACGTAAGATGATCGATGCGAACTGTTCCGGCGTGGTGAAGCGGTTCTGAGTGAGGATCGGCGCGTTCAGCTCCGTGTGATTCGCGAGCGGACGGTCGCCGAGCTGGCCGCCGGGCGATTGAGTATTTTGCTCCTGGACTGCCGCCAACACTTCGGCGGCCGACAGACTATAAGTAGTGAGGCGATCCGGATCGAGCCACACGCGCATCGCATACTCGGAAGAGAACGAGCGAATGTCGCCGACGCCAGGCACTCGGCGCAGCTCGTCGATCACGCGCGTCGCTGCGAAGTTGCCGAGCTCGAGCGACGGTGTCGCGCCGGTCTTCGACTGCAGCGCCACGATCATCAGAAAGCTCGACGACGCTTCGTTCACCAGCACGCCTTGGCGGCGAACTTCCTCGGGCAGCCGCTGTTCGATCGCGCGCAGCTTGTTCTGGACGTCCATCTGAGCGATGTCGATGTCCGTGCCGGAGTCGAAGGTCACCGTGATCGAAGCGCTGCCATTCGAGCGGCTCGTCGCGGACATATATAAGAAACCTTCGACGCCGTTCAGCTCCTGCTCGATGACCTGCGTGACATTGGTCTCCAGCGTCGCGGCGTCGGCGCCAGGATAAGTGACATTGATCGTCAGGGAGGGCGGGGCGATCGCAGGATATTGTTCGATCGGCAGCGAGCGCAGCGCCAGCGCGCCGGCGAGCAGGATGCCAAGTGCGATCACCCAGGAGAAAATCGGGCGATCGATGAAGAAGCGGGGCGACACAGATCATCGCTCCGCAGGTTTGGCGGCATCTGCGGCGGGCTCGTCGGCGCTGACCACACGCACGTGCGCGCCGGGCTGAACTTTCTGGATGCCGTCCACGACGATGCGATCGCCGTCCTGGAGCCCTTCGAGCACGATCCATTGGTCGCCGCGCTGGTCGCCCAGCTTCACCGGCCGGACTGCGGCGGTGTCACCTGCAGCGATCGTCATAACGGCTGCGCCGGCCTGGCTGAGTTGAACCGCGCGTTGTGGAATCCAGAAACCATGCGGGCGAATGCCCACTTCGACGCGTGCGCGCACGAACTGCCCTGGCAGCAAGATGCGCTCTGGATTCGGAAACTCAGCACGTACCGCCGCGGTGCCCGTCGCTTGATCGATGGAGAGATCGAGAAAGTTCAGGTGCCCGGAATGCGGATAGGTGCTGCCGTCTTCCAGCAGCAGTGTCACCGCCACTTTGCCCAGCTCCGGCACTTTGAGCGTGCCGGCCGCCATCTCACGTCGTATCGCCATGAGATAAGCGCTCGACTGCGAGAAATTCACATAGATCGGCTCGAGCTGCTCGATGGTGGTGAGCAAGGTCGCCGAGGCGGCGCTGACTAGAGCGCCTTCGGTGACCTGAGCGCGGCCTGCGCGACCGGCGATCGGTGCGGTTACCTTCGTATAACTCAGATTGAGTTTTGCACTCTCCAGCTGTGCCTGTGTTTGCTCCACGTCCGCATCAGCGGTGCGCAAACGCGCCATGGCGGCGTCGAACTCCTGCTGGCTGATCGCCTGTTCTTTGACCAGACCTTTGTAGCGTTCGACGTCCTGCCGTGCATTTGCAGCCGTCGCTTGAGCGCGAGTGAGTGTGGCCGCCACTGCGCTCACATTCGCTCGATACTCGCGTGGATCGATGATGAAGAGCGTCTGGCCCGCTTTGACGTCGGTGCCTTCGTCATAGAGGCGGCGCTCGACGATGCCGTCCACACGCGCTCGCACTTGCGATGTGCGGACCGCCTGCACGCGGCCAGGAACCTCAGTGATGTTCTCGATGGGTTGCGCTTTCGCCGTGACCACGCGCACTTCGGGCGGCGGCGGCGCCGGAGGCGCCTTGCTACTACAGGAACACAGCAACACCAGGCAAAGGGCGCTGCCACTTCTGGCCAGCTGCAGCATGGAGTTTGTTACTCACGGGACAAGGGGCCTCCATGCCGCGAGACTGTTCGTGACAGACACGTTCTCGTATAGCGCCGCAAATGTGGAAACGCAATATGGAGACGTAGTATGTAACAACTGCGCAATTCTCGCGGTCTCGCACGCAAGCGTCACGATTCCGTTGGATATCGCAAGCCGTAGTTGGTACATCCTTCGTCGCGAACTGCCACGATGCTTCGCCAGCTCTCAGCGCTTCGGTGCTCCGCTGAACGAGAACTTCGCGCCTAACCAATAAGTTCTCGGCGCGCCTGGCGCCAGAAATGTCGAGCCGAGCAGCGGACGTTCGTCATCGACGATGGGACCATCGAACGGCCGCGCGACGAATTCACCGCTGGCGTTGAAACCAGTCGATCCCAGCTGCGCCCCCGAGGAGTATTCACGATCGAGCAGGTTGTTGACCTGTGCAAACAACTGCAGCTCTTGCACCGGTCGATATTCCAGCCCCAGATTCAGCACCGTGTAACCGCCGATCTCGCCCGGCCCGAGATAGAACGGCGCCTGCGCTTCATGCTCGTTGTTTTCATTGCCTCGCGCATAGGAGCTGCCGATGTTGATCACGTCGAGACTGAGGGAGACCTGTTCCGTTACATCCCAGCCCGCGAAGGCTTTGAGGATGTGTCGAGGCGTGAGCGGAATGCGGTCGCCCGATTCGACGTCGATGGTGCCTTCGAAACCCGGGCCTTCCTCGTTGGAGCTGTTGCCTTCGCCGAGCAGTTCTTCGCTGCTTCGATACGTCGCATCCAGATACGTGTAGTTGGCGCCAATGTACATTGGGCCGAACTGACTGCTCGCGCCGAGCTCGACGCCTTGGCGGCGGGTCTTGCCGAAGTTCTTGAAGTAGCCGAAGCCCGAGGTGTCGTCGGCAACGAAAAGAATGTCATCGCGGTTGTCAGCCCGGAACACGCCGATGTTCCAGGCGAGGTGCTTGGCCACCATGCCGCGAGCGCCGACTTCCATGGTGCGTGTGACGACTTGGTTGAGCGGTGGATCGCCCGCCATCGCATTCGGCAGTCGGCAGGGATTCTCGGGATCGGCGCAGCCCAGCTCGATGGACGACGGGGCGCGGCTGCCTTCGGTGTAACCAATGTAGCCTGACAATCCTTCGCTGGGATTGAAGGTCACGCCAATCGCAGGGTTGAAGCGGCTGAATCGATGTTTCGCGGTCAGCGAGCCCGGATCGCCGGCTGCGGTGATGTTGTCCTCGTTGTCGACGGTCGTGCGGTCATAGCGCCCCGACAAAGTGAGTTGCATCACCCGCGACAGCTCTACGGTGTCAGTGAAGTAGACGCTGCTCGTGGTCGTGTCGCCATCGAGGTCGACTCGTGAGTCGAAGGCGTCTTCGGATTCCTGGCTGCCGTCGGCGAAGGCGCCGGGGCCGTCGACTGCTGCGATACCGCGATCGGGCAGCACGTAACCGAACTGCGAGGACTGCTGGAACTTCGCGTCGCTCTTCAGGCCGGACACACCGACGATCAGCTGATTGTTCAGCGACGCCAGGGGCGCCGTGAAGGTTGCTTGCAGCGAGACGCCGGCATCGTGCTGCCTGGTGTGAGTCCGGTTGATCAGGCCGTTGCACTTCTCGTTGGGCTCTTCGTTGGTCAGCGCGTTGGCGACACAGCGCCAGAACGGGAAGGGCGTGTTGGCCTGGGTTTCGCCGCTCGTGGGAAAGCCTGTGTAGCCCGCTGCCTCGAGCGCTTCGCGTTCGTCGGCGCCCGGCTGGTACAGCGATTCGCCGAGCGAGTCGTCGTTGAGATCGCCGTTGAGGGTGTGGGTCTGGATGTTCCGATAGTGCGCGTTGCCGGACAGGGCGATGGCGTCGCTCAGCTTGTGCATGACGACCAGGTTGACCAGGTACGATTCATTCTTTGTCTGGTCGGGCTTGGTGTAGATGCTCTGGTAATCCCGGCTCAGCAGCTGCACATCCTGCAGGCCGTTACCCGTGAGATCGGTGTCGGCATACGAGCCGGTGATCGACACATCCGTGGCATCGCTGCGCCAGCCGAGCTTGCCGAAGAACTGACGTGCTCGGGTCGGTGAGTCATCGCGCCAGCCGTCGTCGCGCAACTCGTTGCCAGTTGCGAACCAGTGCAAGCCGTTCTCCGCGTAAGACGCGGCGCTCACCGCGGCTCGCCGCCGATTGTGCGAGCCGTAGTTCACCTCGACGCCGTAGCCTGGATAACTGAAGCCATCCTTCGTTTGCAGCGCCAGCGCGCCGCCGAGCGTGTTGGAGCCGAACACCGGATTCGATCCGGGAATCAGCGTCATGCTGGCCAGCGCCTCCTTGGGCAGCAGATCCCAGCTCACCACGTCGCCGAACGGTTGATTGAGCCGCATGCCGTCGAGGTAGACGGAGAGTCCCTGTGGTGTGCCGAGCAATGGCGACGCTGTGTAGCCGCGATAGCTCACATCGGGCTGGAGCGAGTTGTTCTGGATGTCGTTGACGTACACGCTGCCGACATGGCGATTCATGTAGGAGGTGAGATCCAGGGCGTGCGAGCGTTCGATTTGCTTCGAGCTCGCGGTCTGCACGGGAGCCGCGACCCGGTTGCGGTCGACCAGCGAGCCTGCCAATGGCGTGACGCCGATGACGGTGACCGTATCGATGATTTCGTCTGCGGATGCCGTCGTGGCCAGCAAGGCGAGCGTGGACCAAGCGGCAGTCGTCGTTGCCAAACGCATCCCCGGACTCCCTTCCCATCCTTGGGTGTTATCGGGTCAGATGATGCCGCGCGAGTGCTGTAACGGAATATCCAGTCGCTTGCAGCGGCGATACAGAGTATTTCGGCTCACGCCCAGTCTTTCGGCTGCGCGTGACATGTTGCCTTCGCATTCACGGATACACTGAATCAATTCTTCGCGCTCGATCGACGGCGGCGCGTCGCCGCCATCGTCGCAGCGACTCTGGCACAGTCGCACTTCGCTGGGCAGGTCGACCATGCGAATCACGTCGCTGTCGCAGATCGCCAGGATGGTCCGGATCACATTGCGCAGCTCGCGCACGTTGCCGGGCCAGCCGTAATCGAGCAGACGCTGGAAGGCGTCCACCTCGATCGCGACCGGCCGGCCGTCGCAGCTTTCGGAGGCGAGGAACTCCCGGATCAGCCGTTCCTTGTCGGCGCGCTGTGCGAGCGACGGCAATTCGATGGTGATGCCGTTGAGCCGATAATAAAGATCCTCTCGAAAGGCGCCGCGCGCGATCATGGCTCGCAGGTTCTGGTGCGAGGCGCACATCACGCGCAGGTCGACTTTGATCGGCGTCTCCGTTCCCAACGGCATGACCTCTTGTTCTTCCAGGACGCGCAGCAGGCGGGTCTGCAAGCTCAGCTGCATGTCGCCGATCTCATCGAGGAACAAGGTGCCTCCGGACGACTGCAGGATCTTGCCTTTCATGCCTCCCTTGCGGGCCCCGGTGAACGCGCCGGCCGCATACCCGAACAGCTCGCTCTCGATGAGCGTCTCGGGAATGGCGGCGCAGTTCAGGGCCACGAAGGAGCGCGCGGCTCGATCACTGGCACCATGCAAAGCGCGTGCAAACATCTCTTTGCCGGCGCCGGTCGGGCCTTGAATCATGACGGGCACGCGCGAGGAGGCGATGCGCCGGGCACTCCTTATATTGCGCGCCATCTGCGGATCGTCGCCCGCGAGGTCCTCGAGCGAGAGCGTCGTCTTGCGTGGCACGGCTCCCGAGAGTTGCAGGATCTCGCGTGACGGCGGCGGGACGTTGATGGCGCGCGTCGTGGTCGCATCCTGATCCAGGCTCAAGAAGAAATGACGGCCGAACAGCACGTCGCGCACCGGGCGCAACGACAGCTGGGTGCGGCTCATCGGCTCGATCAGATCCGACGGGCTCACTTGAAAGATCTCGTCGATGCCGCGGCCAACCAGCGTGTCGCGATTCTTCGCGCGCAGCAGCCACAGGGCGGTTTCGTCGACCGCGACCACCCGGCCATCGCGAGCGACGGCAATGGCGCCGCTGTGCTGAAGATTCACGAATTCGGGGCGGGCGTGAAAGCGGAACACGGTCTCGCCCTGGAACTGCTGCAGGAACAGACATTTCTCGATCAGCTGGGCCGACAGGCTCACCAGCGCCATGGTGTGGGCCAGGCTGGCTCGCGTGTCGCGTGCATTCAGCGTGGAAGCATCGAGAACGGCGAGCAGGTTGCCCGACGCATCGCGGATCGGCGCGCCGGAGCAGGAGAGGCCGATGTGACAGGCGCGGAAGTGCTCTTCGCGATACACGATCACCGGCCGGTTCTCGGCGATGCACGTGCCGATGCCGTTGGTGCCTTCTTCGCGCTCGCTCCAGTCGGCGCCGACCATCAGGCCGGCAGAGCGGAATACATCGACCAGTGTAGAGTCGGTTTTCTCATACAGCACGATGCCGCTTGCATCGGTGAGTACCAGCGCATATCCCGAGCCGGCGATGTGTTCGTAGAGCCAGTCGATTTCGGCAGCAGCGATTTGTAGAAGATCGGCGTGTTGAACCAGCCGTTCGGCCAGCACCGCCGAGTCGATCACGGTGGGCGCGTAGGTGCGACGCCCTGGATCGATGGAGTAATCGATGGCGCAGCGGCGCCAGGAGCCGGCGATCGCGGGGTGCAAGGTGACCGGCGGCCCGACCGCTTGCGACCTCGTCTGGCCAGACTGAGGCTCGCGAACGAACTCGAGCACATTCCCCGCATGCACTGCAGTTGCGTCCATGAATTCTCCTTGATTCATCCCGATGCGGCGATGTGTCAACTGTGCCGTGACAGTGTCACGGTCTGTATCGCCCCTGACACACTCGCCCGCGGATTGATCGTCCCACCGCATCCAATGCAGTGTCGTCGCTGCCAGCGGTGTTAAGTTTAACCAAGATAGATACCGCTGGCATACGGCGTGCTAACTCAGATGTTAATGAATCAACGGAGGCGAGGTCATGAGGAATGTAGCGCGGCGGCCACTCCTGTTACTGCTAGCTTGCGGTGTATGCGGATACATATTCGAGGTCGCCGCAGCGTCCAGCAACGCGGCCACGGCCCGCGCCTATGTTTCCAACGAAGATGGCCAGTCGGTGTCGGTGCTGAACGCCGAGAGCGGCGCCACGATCGCCACGATCGATGTTGGTAAGCGGCCGCGCGGCTTGAAATTATCGCGTGATGGCTCGCGATTGTTCGTGGCCGTGAGCGGCTTGCCGAAATGTCCGCCTACGGTGCCCGACGAGGAGTGCGCCAAGCTCGAGCGCGACCTGAAGGCCGACGGGATCGCGGTGGTCGACACCTCGGCGCGCAAGGTAATCAAAGTGCTGGCCGCCGGTTCCGACCCCGAGCAGTTCGCTATGAGCAACGATGGCAAGCGGCTCTATGTGGCGAATGAAGATGTCGGCCTGCTGTCGGTGGTCGACGTGGATGCGGGCAAAGTAATCGAGCGCATCAAGGTCGGATTGGAGCCGGAAGGCGTCGCGATGACGCCGAATGGCCGCTGGGTGCTGGTCACGAACGAGTCGGACAGCTCGGTCTCTGTCATCGATACGGCGACGCTGAAAGTTATCAAGACGGTGCCGGTGGGTAAGCGGCCGCGAGACATGGCATTCGCACCCGATGGCAACACCGCTTATGTGTCGGGCGAAATGGACGCCTCCTTGTATAGCATGTCTGTGACCGGCAACGAGCCCGTGCAACGGCTGTTACAACTTCGCGAGGCGGCGCGACCGATGGCGGTCGTTCAAGATTCTGCCCGTAAGCGTTTGTATTTGAGCACCGGGCGCGGCGGCACCGTTGCCGTCATCGATATCAAGGATGCGCCTCGAGCGGTGCAGCTGATCAAGGAAGTGCCGGTCGGCAAGCGTCCGTGGGGCATCGCGCTGTCGGCCGATGGGCGGCACTTGTACACAGCGAATGGACCGTCGAACGATGTGAGTGTCGTCGATACAACGACGCTGACCGAAGTGAAACGGATTCCCGTGGGCAGCTCGCCCTGGGGCATCGTGCTCGGCCCCGCGCCGCCTTGATCCCTCAGATCATTTGACCTGCAAGCCGCACTCGCGCTGGACCTGCTTCTCCAGCTCGCGAAACCGTTTGGCGGTGGACTTGGCTTCGTCGGAATCCCGGAACACGGCGCCGCCTTCGCCCGGCAAGCCGGAGTAGCGCGCGAACGTGATCGCGTTGACGAACTCGTCGTAGGTCAGCACGTCGGCGATGCGATCGATGGTGCACGAGCACTGATAGACGTTCGCCAGGCTGTCGTCGTGTTTCGCGATGCACTCATTCACATACTCGACGCGCGCCTGCGTCGGGTAGCTGTGCACCGGCCCTTCATCTTCATCGCCGCTTGCCGGGCTGCCGAATATCACCAAAACAATCGCCATGACCCAGAGAGCGGATTGCTGGCACAGGCGTTGCATCGTCATGGTCGCCTCGCGGAGGTGGAATGAAGTTGGTGTCCGTCATGATTGTGCATGCGGCGCGCCAACGGCCGCCAACAAAAAATTTCGGTCAGTCTCGGGGGATTGAACATGAAACGTCAGCATCGCTGGGTCCTGCTGGTGGCTGCCTCGTCCACCGTCACCTTGGCTTCGGCCGCGGACCTCGAAACTCACATGAGCAAGTCATCCAACTGGGCCGCCCAGGCCGGTGACTATGCGAATCATCGCTACAGTGAACTGAAGCAGATCAACGCCAGCAACGTAGGGCGCATGCAAGTGGCCTGGACGATGTCCACCGGCGTGCTACGCGGCCACGAGGGCTCGCCGCTGGTGATCGGCGACACGATGTACATCCACACGCCGTTTCCGAACAACGTGTTCGCGGTCAATCTGAAGGACCAATCCTACAAATGGAAGTATGAGCCCAAGCAGGATGCGTCGGTTGTACCGGTCATGTGCTGTGACACTGTCAACCGCGGCCTGGCGTATGGCGACGGCAAGATCCTGTTGCAACAGGCGGACACGACGCTGGTCGCGCTGGATGCAAATTCCGGCAAGGTGGTGTGGACCGCGAAGAACGGCGATCCCAAGATCGGCGAGACCAACACCAATGCGCCGCACGTCTTCAAAGACACGGTGATCACCGGTATTTCCGGCGGTGAGTTCGGTGTGCGCGGGCGCTTGATTGCCTACGACCTGGCCACCGGCAAGAAGAAATGGACAGCCTGGAGCACCGGCCCGGATAAAGAAGTACTGATCGATCCGGCCAAGACCATGACCTGGACCAACGGCAAGATGGCTCCGGTCGGCGCCGACTCCTCGATCAAATCGTGGAAGGGCGATCAATGGAAGCTGGGCGGCGGCACCACCTGGGGCTGGTATGCCTACGATCCGAAGTTGAATCTGGTCTATTACGGCACCGGCAATCCGGGCACGTGGAATCCGTCGCAGCGTCCCGGCGACAACAAATGGTCGATGACGCTGTTCGCTCGCGATCTGAACACGGGCATGGCGAAGTGGGCCTATCAGATGACGCCGCACGACGAATGGGACTATGACGGCATCAACGAGAACCTGCTGGTCGACCTGAACATCAAGGGCAAGACGGTGCCGGCGGTGGTGCACTTCGATCGCAACGGTTTCGGCTACACGTTGAACCGCGAGACCGGCGAGCTGCTGGTTGCAGAAAAATACGATCCGACGGTGAACTGGGCGAGCAAGGTCGATATGAAGACCGGCCGTCCCGTGGTCGACAAGCGATTCTCGCCTGGGACCACCGGCCCCGACGTCAATGTGAAAGACATTTGCCCGGCCGCGCTCGGCACCAAGGACCAGCAGCCCGCCAGCTACGATCGCAAGAGCGGTCTGATCATGGTGCCGACCAATCACGTGTGCATGACGTATGAGCCCTTCCAGGTGGAATACACCGCAGGGCAGCCGTATGTGGGCGCGACGTTGACCATGTATCCGACGCCGGGCAGTCACGGCGGCATGGGCAACTTCATCGCGTGGGATGCGGCCCAAGGCAAGATCGTCTGGTCGAAGCCGGAACGTTTCTCGGTCTGGTCGGGCGCGCTGACGACCGCCGGCGACGTGGTGTTCTACGGCACGCTGGAAGGTTATATCAAGGCGGTCTCGCCGAAGGACGGCAAGGAGCTTTGGAAGTTCAAGACTCCGTCCGGAATCATCGGCAACGTGTTCACGTATGAGTACGGCGGCAAGCAGTACGTCGGCGTGTATTCCGGCATCGGCGGCTGGGCCGGGATCGGCATGGCCGCGGGCCTGACCGAATCCACCGAAGGCCTGGGCGCGGTGGGCGGTTACAAGGATCTGGCGAAGTACACGACGCTCGGCGGCTCGCTGTTCATCTTCGGGTTGCCAGACAGCACTGGCACGGCCACGACTGCACTGAAATGAGCTCACGGCAAATGGGCTCACTGAAAATGCGGGTAGCGAAGTGGTCGATCGGGTTTCTGGTTTTGAGTGTCGCCGCGGTGTGCACCAGTGCCAACGACGCACCCGCGGCCGATGCTCTCTACCAGGTGCAGGATGGCAACAAGGTCGATGAGAAAACATTGAAAGGCTGGAAGACGTGGCGGGCGCTCGCTTGCGAGCGCTGCCACGGGGCCGAACAGGAAGGAATGGTGGGCCCGTCGCTGGTGGAGTCGCTAAAGAAACTGAGCAAAGAGGACTTCCACACGCTGATCATGAATGGCCGCCCGGAGAAGGGCATGCCGCCGTTCAACACCAGCGCGATGGTGAACGAGAACTGGGAAGGCCTGTACGCCTACTTGAAAGGTCGCTCCGATGGCAAGATCCAGCCTGGCCGCCTGCAGCCGATGCAATAGATTGCGCGTGGGCGCGACCGGGCTGGCCTGTCTTCTGCTGTCATTCGCCGCAGCGGGCGTCGCTGCGGCGGATCAGTCCGAAACGACGCTCCGCGTCTGCGCCGATCCGGACAACCTGCCGTTGTCCAATCAGCGCGGCGAGGGCTATGAGAACAAGATCGCCGAAGCGCTGGCGCACGATCTGGGCCGTCAGGTCGAATACACCTTCTTTCCCCAGCGCATGGGCTTCGTTCGCAATACGTTGCGTTACCGAGACGAGGCCACGCAAAAGTTCAAATGCGATGTGATCATCGGCGTGCCCAAAGGCTACGAGCTCACGGCCACGACGCGGCCGTATATGCGCTCTACGTATGCGCTGTTAATCGCAGATCCTGGCAAGCAGGGCGAGGTGCAGACCGCCGACGATCTGTTGAAGCTGCCGCCTGACAAACTATCTTCACTGCGCATCGGCGTCTTCGGGCGCTCGCCGGGCGCGGATTGGTTGCTGCGTCATGGGCTGCTCGAACAAGCTGTCGTGTACGCGCCGCAGAGCGGCGACGTGCACGAGAATCCCGCCCACATCATCGAGCGGGATCTGAACGAGAAAAAGATCGACGTCGCCATTCTGTGGGGGCCCATGGCGGGTTATCTGGTGCAGCGACACACGGCGTCGCCCCGGGCTTCGTCCCAGTGGCGCGCCGTGCCTTTTTTGCCCGACCCGCAGATCCGCTTCGATTTCGAGATCGCCATGGGCGTGCGCTTTGGCGAAAAACAATGGCAGGGCGTGCTCGACAACTGGATCGGCTCGCACCAGGCCCGGATCGACGAGATCCTGTTGAGTTATCGCGTGCCGCTGCTCGATGACAGCGGCAAGGTCAAGTAAGCCGCCCGGGGAGCATGTATGAAAGTCAAAGCTGCAGTTGCATACGCCGCAGGCAAGCCGCTCGAGGTCACTACGGTGGATCTCGCCGGGCCGCGCGCCGGCGAGGTGCTGGTCGAGATCAAAGCCACCGGCATTTGTCACACCGATGAGTTCACCCGCTCCGGTGCGGATCCGGAAGGTTTGTTTCCTGTCATTTTCGGCCACGAGGGCGCCGGCGTCGTCGTCGACGTCGGCCCGAACGTGACGACCTTGAAGAAGGGCGATCATGTCATTCCGCTGTACACGCCGGAATGCCGTCAGTGCAAATCGTGCCTGTCGCGCAAGACCAATCTGTGCACGGCGATTCGCGCCACGCAGGGCAAAGGCGTGATGCCCGACGGCACCAGCCGGTTCTCGATCGGCCAGGAGATGGTGCACCACTACATGGGCTGTTCCACGTTCGCGAACTTCACCGTGCTGCCCGAGATCGCGCTCGCCAAGATTCGCGAGGACGCGCCATTCGACAAGGTTTGTTATATCGGCTGCGGTGTCACGACCGGCATCGGCGCCGTGATCAATACCGCCAAGGTCGAGCCGGGCGCGAACGTGGTCGTGTTCGGTCTGGGCGGCATCGGCTTGAATGTGATTCAAGGCGCGCGGCTCGCCGGTGCGAACAAGATCGTCGGCGTCGATATCAATCCCGGGCGCGTGAAACTCGCCGAAGCCTTCGGCATGACACATTTTGTGAATCCCAAAGAGGTCGGCGGCGACCTGGTGGCACACCTGGTGAATGTCACCGATGGCGGCGCTGACTACAGCTTCGAGTGCGTGGGCAATGTCGATCTGATGCGTCAGGCGCTGGAGTGCTGCCATCGCGGTTGGGGCGTGTCCGTGATCATCGGCGTCGCGGGGGCCGGCCAGGAGATTCGCACGCGTCCGTTCCAGCTGGTGACCGGGCGGGTGTGGAAGGGCACGGCGTTCGGCGGCGCGCGGGGCCGCACTGACGTGCCGAAGATCGTCGACTGGTACATGGACGGCAAGATCAAGATCGACGAGCTGATCACGCACCAGATGCCCATCGAGCGCATCAACGACGCGTTCGATCTGATGCACAAGGGCGAGTCGATTCGTAGCGTCGCGATCTTCTGAAGATCGATCAACAACGACTGAGGGTAAGAACCATGAGCGCTTTGAAAATTCATCCGTCGGTGGATGGCGGCGTCAAGGCCGGCAGGTCGGGCTTCTCGGGCGGCACTCTGACGTGCCGGTGCAAGGACAACCAGGTGACGGTGCAGCTGGCGGGCGACGTCGCTTTCAATCACGTCTGCGGCTGCACCAAGTGCTGGAAGCCGGAGGGCTCGCTGTTCTCGATGGTCGCGGTCATTCCACGCGACAAGCTGCAAGTCACGGCCAACGCGCAGAAGCTCAAGATCGTCGACGAGTCGGCCGCGATTCAACGCTATGCGTGCACCGGCTGCGGCGTGCACATGTACGGACGCATCGAAAACAAGAACCATCCGTTCTATGGCTTCGACTTCGTGCACACCGAGCTGTCGAGCGATCAGGGCTGGGCGGCGCCGGAGTTCGCGGCGTTCGTGTCGTCCATCATCGAGTCAGGCGCGAATCCACAGAACATGGGTGCGGTGCGTGCGCGGCTGAGCGAGTTGGGCCTGGCGCCTTATGACTGCCTGTCGCCCCCGCTGATGGATCTGATCGCGACTCACACCGCGAAGGCGAAAGGAGTAGTGGCGGCGGCTTGATATCACCATCGGTGGTGAACGTGGCGGGCGATCTTCTGCTGGTAAATCGAGCGGATCGCCTGCATTGCTCCTGGGGACAATGACGCGAGCTCGCTTGCGGCCGCGTTCGCCAGCGCCTGTTGTGGGGACTTCGCACCGGGAATCACCACCGACACGGCGTCTTCCATGAGAATCCAGCGCAGGGCGAAAGCGGCCATCGAGACGCCTTGCGGCAGCAACGGACGAATTGATTCCACGGCGTCCAGTGCAACGTCATAGGGCACGCCGGCGAATGTTTCGCCGACGTCGAACGCTTCGCCGTGACGGTTGAAATTCCGATGATCGTCAGGCGCGAACTGCGAATCGCGCGTCAACTTGCCCGTCAATAGCCCGCTTGCCAGCGGCACTCGAGCGATGACCGCTACCTTGCGAGCCTTGGCTTCGCGAAACAACAACTCGGCGGGTCGTTGGCGGAAGATGTTGTAAATGATCTGCACCGATTCGACGCCGGGATACTCGATGGCCTTGAGTGCTTCTTCGACTTTCTCCACCGAAACGCCGTAGTGTCCGATCTTGCCGGCCGCGACCAGCGCATCGAGCGCTTCGAACACTTCGGGGCGGTAATACACCTCGGTGGGCGGACAGTGCAGCTGCACCAGGTCGAGTGTCTCGACGCCGAGGTTCTGCAGGCTGCGATCGATGAACGCTTCGAGGTTCTTGCGGTTGTAGCCATCGGCGACATGGGGAGAGAGGCGCCGGCCGGCCTTGGTCGCGACGATGGGGCGCTGGCCGCGCCAGTCTTTCAACACATCGCGAATGATGCGCTCGGAACGGCCGTCGCCGTACACATCGGCGGTGTCGATGAAATTCGTTCCGGCGTCCAGCGCCGCACGAAGCGCGTCGCGCGCCTGCGCTTCATCGACATCGCCCCAGGAGCCGCCGATTGCCCACGCGCCAAAACCAATGTCAGCGATATTCCAGCCGGTGCGGCCGAACGGGCGGGTGTGCAAGCTCATGGGTGACTCCCGGAACGAAATGACCGGGAATTCTGGCAGCTCGGTGCGACGGCGGCGAGAGCTATATCGATCGCTTCGATCGACGGTTGGTAATCAACAGCAACAGTCCGCCCAGCAGCGTCAGCATATCCATCGCGCCACCACCGCCGCCGCCGCCGCGCCAGGGGGCTGGAGTCGTTGCGGTCACGGAGCTGGTCGCTTCGTTGTCGGCAGGATTGATGTCGGCCATGCTCGGGCCGAAGGCCACGTTGGCGGTGGCTTTGGCCGGGCCTGCACTGGTTGCCACTGCAGTGAAGGAAAATGCTTGGATCTCGCCCGGCGCAAGCCTGCCCAAGGTGCAAGAGGCGCCGCCTGCGGCCGAGCTGCAACCGCCAGGCACAAAACCGAGCGTGAAGCTCGAGCCCAGTTGGAATCCAACGGTGCCGTCGCTCGCCGAAGTAGTTCCGCGATTCGTCACGGTCACCGTGTAAGTGACATTGCGTCCCTGCGTTACGCTGGTGGTCGAGGGCGTGAGTGCGATGCCGAGATCGCCAGGATCGCCAGTGACGGCGGATGCCTGCGCGGAGTTGTTGCCTGCGGCCGAGTCGTTCTCATGCGCAGCGATGGTCGCTGTCACCGGAATGAAGAGCGCGGAAGCGGGCGTTGTGTATCTCACGACGGCATTCACTTCTTCACCGACGCGCAGCACCGGGATCGTACACGTCGTCGCCGCACAGGCGCCGAGGTCAGTCGTGATGCTCACGTTCGTCAGTTCCGCAGGCACCACGGCTGAGAGCTTCACAGCCGTCGCGTGATACGGGCCTTTGTTCACGGCTCGCACATTGAACGTCGATTCATAGCCTCTGGGACGAGTGCCGCCGTGATCGCCGATCTCCACCTGCAAGTCTGGCGACACTTCGAATGCGGCCGCGCCGCGCACGCCGGTGCCGGCATGAATCAACGATGGACGATTCGGGTCGAGCACCAGCTGACCGACGTACCACGGACCGCCGTCATCCGCTGCCGCGCGCAGCACTTCCCAGGTCGCACCGGCGTCCACCGAACGCAGGATCGAAGAAGAACGCTGGATGCCGAACGAATAACCCGGATCGAGGCTCGCCGCGTAAATCGTCGTCGGCACCGCCGGATCGATGACGATCGAGCTGGCTGCATCATTGGCAATGACGGCGAACGAGTTGTTTGCGATGAACGAGTCGCCGCCGTCGTCGCTGACCTGCAAGCCGTTCTCCGTCGCGACATAGACGCGCGAGCTGTTGGACGGATCGATGGCGATCTTGTACACGTCCTGGCGGGTGAAACTCTGGCTCCAGGTCAGGCCGCGATCTAGCGAGCGATACAATCCTCCCGGCGTGTCGGGGAAGAAGCCCTGGTAGGCCGCAAGAAACATTCGCGACGGATCGGCGGGATCGACCTGCATGTCCATGCCGAACAGATCCGTCGGCAGATGGGTGCTGTAGGGCAGCCACGTCACACCGCCGTCGCTGCTCCGATAAATGCCCGCGCTCGGCGTCGTCGACACCTTGTACACGTTCACATACATCGTGTTCGCATCCTGCGGATCGAACGCGAACACCTGCGGCGAAAAGCCGTTGAGGTCAGCGTTGGGCGCGAGCCATGACCGGCCGCCGTCGATCGAGCGGAACACGCCACGATTGAACACGCCAAAGAAAATCGAACTCGGCGAGCCGGGCTTGACGGCCAGGCTGGCCTGGCCGAACTCGAAGCCTGGGTGCAACGCTTGCGCCGCGGCCAGGTTCAAGCGTTGCCAGTCGGCAGCGCCGCTGGTGGCGAACAATCCGCCGCCGCCACCGACGGTGTATGTGTAGATCCTGGAATTGGCGGCCAGCGTGGTAGCGAACTGCGTCGGACTGGAGGCGACCGGGGAGAGTGCTGCTTCGGTCCACGTCTGCGCGTCGTTGTTCGAATAGAGTGCGCCTTGCTGTCCCAACACGACGATGCGCGTCGGCACGGTGGCATCGAAGCTTGCGCCCTCGTACCTGAGCGTCGGCAGATTACCTAGCGTCGACCAGGTGGCGCCGTAGTTGGTCGTCACCTGGAGCGGAGCAACGCCTCTGTTGGTGGCAACGGCGCGGCCGGGTGTGGACGGGTCAACCGCGATGGAAGCGAACGAACCGCTGCTCGTCCGGTGCCAGGTGACACCGCGATCGTTGGAGATCCACAGACCGTCATTGCACGCCACGATGAGCCGAGTGGCCGACAGCTGCGCAATGTCATAAACCCATGACTTGCTCTCGGGGTCGGGATTGACTCGCGGATCCGACCAGGTGATGCCGCCGTCCGTGCTGCGGATCACTGTGGCGCCGCTGAAGGAGTAGACGACGTCGCTATCTTGCGGATCGACGAGGATTCGCGTCAGCGTCTGCGGCGCGATGCCGGGCGCCGACCAGGATTGGCCGCGATCGTCGCTGCGATAGACTCGATTGCCCATCGCGTAATAGACCGTCGCGCCATTCGTGCCGACGCCCCACACGCCAGCGCCGGCGGGCGCCACTTGAATGAAACTTTGTCCGCGGTCGTCGGAACGAAACAGACCGTGATCCAACGCGGTGACGTACAGGCGGTTGCCGTCGGTGGGATCGACCGCGAGGCCGTTCACCTGGCTCGCGAAGTTTTTCAGGATCGTCCAGGTGACGCCACCATCGGTGGAGCGATGCACGCTGCGGCTGTAAATGGCATAGAACACGCTCGAGTCGGTCGAGCTTGCCCGTACGCCCTGAAACATGCCACCGGGCGGGCCTTTGATAGTCCAACTGTTGACCCCGGCATCGCTGATGTTGGCCAGCAGCGCCAGCGCGGCGCCCAGCGACACCACGCCGAATCGACGATAGGAACTCACCCGCTTTCCCTTCTTCTGCATCGTTATGAAGCGGCGGAAGCATAACAGGTTGTACACGGCGGACGGGTGTCGGGGAACTCAGACGCCCGACGGCAGATTAGAGGGTTGCCACCGCCGTTCATGGAAAATTGCCGTGCCGAAGGGCCAGATCGCGCATCGTCACAAGGCTTTCTTTATAGGCATTGGCGCCGTTGCGCTGATCCTGGCGGGTGCGGGCGCCGGCGTGGTGCTGTTGTTGTCCGGGGCTTACAGCACCGCCGCCACCAAGCAGCATTTCGGTATTACATATCGCGTCCTGGAGCTGGGTCTGCGCTATTCCGTAGCCAGCAACGCCGAAGACATCGTGGTGCCCGATCTGCAGCGCGTGGCCAATGTGAATGTAGGTTATGCATGCTATCGCAAGTATTGCGTGCAGTGTCACGGCGCCCCGGGCGTCGCTCGCGACCCGCTCGGACGTGGACAACTTCCTTCGCCGAGCAGTTTGTCGGAATCCGCTCGGGATTGGCCGGCCTCGCATCTTTTCTATGTCACGCAGCAGGGCGTGCGCATGTCGGGCATGCCGGCGTGGGAGTATCGAATATCGAGCGAAGGATTGTGGTCGACGGTGGCGTACTTGAAGGCCATGCCGTTCATGACTGTCGCTCAGCACCGTGAGTTGGATGAGGCGAGTGCCGATGAAACGTGTCCCGCGCCGACCGCCGCTGCTGCTTACACGCGAGAGCGCACGCAGATCATGTTTCGACAGTACGCATGCGACAACTGTCACATCATTGGTGGCATGGTTGGGCCGAAGACGCACATCGGACCGTCGTTGGTAAACTGGCGAGAGCGCAAGTACATCGCAGGCATCCTGCCCAACACGCGCGAGAATCTGGTGCGTTGGATCGTTGCCCCGCAGGATCTCAGTCCGCACACCATGATGCCGGATCTCGATGTGATCGAGCCGCACGCCCGGCAGATGGCGCGCTATTTGATGACGGAAGAATAGTGAGATGACGCGCACCGGTCGCCCACTCTCTCTGTTGTTGTTGCTACCGCTGCTGTTTGCTTGTGCTCCCGAGCGAGACTATGTGCCGAAAGTTGTCGATGGCGACGCGGATCGAGGTCGCGAAGCGCTGGCGCGCTATGAGTGCGGCGTGTGCCATATGATTCCGGGTGTGGCGGACGCGCTTGGGAAGGTCGGGCCGGCGCTGGGTGATTACTCACGTCGCTCGTATGTCGCGGGCAAGTTTCCTAACGAGCCGAACACGCTGGTGCGCTGGATCGTCGATGCTCCGGCGATGGCGCCACAGACCGCGATGCCCGCCATCTCGATGTCGGAGCAGGAAGCTCGTGACATGGCCGCCTATTTATATGAGTCCGACTGATCATGCGGCCGCCTCATCCTGCGTCGGCCTTGGATCCCGCATCGGGCAGCGGCGCCGAGTTGATCGATCAGCTCGGCACCGCGTTGTATGTGGGCGGCGGTCTGATCTTCCTGGTGGTGATGGTGCTCGTCACCTGTGCTGTGCTTACGAAGGGAAGGCCGGTCAACGCGCGTTACTGGATCCTTGGTGGCGGCCTCGCGTTTCCTGCGTTCACGCTGACCGTGCTGCTGATGTACTCGCTAGCCGTCGGCAATGGGTTGAATGCCATCGGATCGAGCGGCGCTCTGCAGTTGTTTCTCGATTGTTTTGGTCTCGGCGACGCCCGGGCGCGGGCGCCGGTGGACGATGTTCTCGAGATCCACGTGGTCGGCAAGCAATGGTGGTGGGAAGTTCGTTACGATCGGCCAGGGAAGGGCGGGGCGGTCGTGCTGGCGAACGAGCTTCGCATGCCGACGAACCAGGCCGTGGAACTGGTGCTTTCGACGACGGATGTGATCCACAGCTTCTGGGCGCCGTCGCTGGCAGGCAAGGTGGACATGATTCCTGGTCGCACGACGCGCTTGCGTCTGCAGACCAGCGAGGCAGGAACATTTCGTGCGCTCTGCGCCGAGTACTGCGGAGGGCAGCATGCGCTGATGGCGCTGTTCGTCGTTACCCAGCATGGGGATGACTTCGAGGCCTGGCTGGCGCATCAACAAACATCTGTTGTCGAGCCCGTCGATCCCTTTCTGAAAGTTGGCTATGACGCCTTCTTTCGTGGCGAGTGCCACAGCTGTCACACGGTCAGAGGCACGCCTGCGAATGGCGTCGCCGGTCCGGATCTGACGCATGTCGGCGGCCGCAAGTCGCTCGCCGCAGGCACGCTCAATAATCACATCGGCACCATGGCCGGTTGGATCGCCGGCGCCCAGGACGTGAAACCGGGCAACAAGATGCCGTCGTCGCTCGCGTACTCGGGCGTCGAGCTGCGTGCCCTGTCGGCGTGGTTGGGGAGTCTCCAGTGAGTTTGGACGCGTCCCCTGAGTTGCCGAATTCGCTGCCGCGTCCCACGGGGGAGTTCGATCGACTGCGCGCCGTATGGGAGCGGCCCAAAGGCTGGCGCGTACTCACGCAAGTCAACAACACGGCGATCGGCCTCTGGTACATCGGCGCCGCGCTGTTGTTTCTCGTGCTCGGCGGCATTCTGGCGCTGATCATGCGCACTCAGCTGGCGGTGCCGGGGAACAATCTGGTCGATGCCGATCTGTACAACCAGCTGTTCACGATGCACGGCTCGGTGATGATGTTTCTGTTCGCCGTGCCGGTGGTCGAGGCAATCGGCATTCTGTTGTTGCCCGCGATGCAGGGGGCGCGCGACCTGCCGTTTCCCCGGCTGTCGGCATATGCGTTCTGGGCGTATTTCGTCGGCGGGCTGGTGTTCTTCACCACCATCTTCTTCGACCTCGCGCCGGATGGTGGCTGGTTCATGTATCCGCCACTCACCAGCTACGAGTTCTCGCCCGGGCTGCGCACGGACTTCTGGCTGCTCGGCATCGGGTTCATCGAGATTTCGGCCATCGCCGGTGCGATAGAGATCGTGGTGGGTATCTTGAGAACCCGGCCGCCGGGCATGACGCTCGACAAGATGCCCATCTACCTGTGGGCGATGCTCATCGTCGGCGCAATGATCATCTTCGGCTTTCCGCCGGTGATTCTAGCCACGGCGTTGCTCGAGCTGGAGCGCGCATTCCACTGGCCGTTCTTCCTGGCCGAGCGGGGCGGCGATCCGCTGCTCTGGCAGCACTTGTTCTGGCTGTTCGGCCATCCGGATGTTTACATCATTTTCCTGCCGGCGGCGGGCCTGGTTTCGATGATGGTCGCGACCATGGCGCAGGTGCCGTTGATTGGATATCGCTGGATCGTTGTCGCGATGCTGGCGACGGGGACCATTTCTTTTGCATTGTGGGTGCACCACATGTTTGCGACCGGCATGCCGCACCTGTCGCTGAGTTTCTTTTCGGCGGCGAGCATGGCCGTGGCGATTCCGGCCGGGCTGCAAGTGTTTTCGTGGATCGCCACGCTGTGGCGAGGCGACGTGCAGCGCGCGACGCCAACTTACTTTCTGCTCGGTTTCTTCGGTGTGTTCGTGCTGGGTGGATTGACTGGCGTCATGCTCGCGGTCGTGCCTTACGACTGGCAGGCGCATGACACGTACTTCGTGGTGGCTCACCTGCACTACGTGCTGATCGGCGGCATGTTGTTTCCTGTGTTCGCGGGAATCTATTACTGGGCGCCGATGATCAGTGGCCGCCGTTTGTCGGAGCGCATGGGGAAGTGGGCCTGCGCCATCATGTTCATCGGCGTGAACCTGACTTTCTTTCCCATGCACATCGCCGGGCTGCTCGGCATGCCACGCCGTGTCTGGACGTACGCGGATGGCTATGGTCTGGAGCCTTACAACCTGCTCTCGACAGTTGGAGCATTCGTGTTTGCAGCAGGTATAAGCATCGTGCTGTTGGATTTGATGTTGCACTTCAGGCCCGCCGGCAAAGTGGACACGAATCCGTGGAACGCGGGCACGCTCGAATGGCTGCCGCAGGATGAGTATGCCATTCGCAGCGTGCCTCTCGTCGGCAGCCGGGAGCCGCTGTGGGATCGAGCGTCGCTTCGCAAGGAAGTGGACGAAGGTCAGCACTATCTGCCCGGCACGATGACGGGCGGTCGAGAGACCATCGTCACCAGTGCGATCGATGCTCGACCGGAGTATCTGCTGCGTCTGCCGGGATCGAGTTGGTTGCCGGTGCTCGCTGGCGTCGGCACCGCGGTCTTTTTTCTTGCGCTCACCGTCAAATGGATGATCGTCGCGATTACCGGAGCGCTGGTCGCACTGGGCAGCATTCTGATGTGGTTGTGGGACAGCGATCCTGCGCCGTCGGGACAGCTGTTCGATGTGGGCGGCGGGCTGAGCTTGCCGGATTACATGAGCGGCAGCCGCTCGCATTCGTGGTGGTCGATGGTCGTGCTGATGCTCGTGGATGGCAGCATCTTCGCCTGTTTGATCTTTTCATTCCTTTATTTATGGACGGTGACGTTGTCCGGCTTTCCCCCGGAGAGTCTCGATATGCCGCTGGTGGGAAGCTCCGTGGCGGCGGTGGTCGCTTGGCTTGTCGTCGCTGGGGCGTTGTTTGCGGCGAATCGGGCGCTGGGTGGGAGTCGGTGCCGCGGCGTGAGCATCGCGCTGCTGGTTGCGCTGATGGGAACCTGGCTGGCATTTGCAGCGAGCCTGCATGCGCTGACGGGAACGAACCTTCGCCCGCAGTTGCACGGCTATGCATCGACTGCTTACACGATGGTTGCCTGGCAAGGACTTCACGCTGTGTTGCTGACGTTGATGATCGGCTTCACCGTGGCGCGACTGTCGCTCGGGATGATCGATTCTGTGCGTCGAAATGTTTTCGATAACACCCGCATCATGAGCTATTACTGCGCGGCGCAGGGCATTGTCGCGCTGGTGGTGATGCACTCGCCTCGGCTGGCCCTTTGATGAGCATGCGACATTCATTCACGAGCACCACGTTTTTGATCCTGGGCGGGCTGCTCGTGTGGATCGCGGATTTCGTCTTTGTCTATGTGTTTGCGGCGGTTGCCTGTGCGCGAGGCTTTGCCGATGTGAGCTGGTTCGGTTTGCCCATTGTCACGCTGACGACGCTGCTCGCTTCGCTGATCGCCGGCGCAGCCACCGTGCTGGTCGTTCGTCGCGGTTATCGTTTGCAGCGAGACGAAGCGGTCGATGAGCATTCGCGCTTCATCGGTTTCGTGGCGTTGGCCAGCGGCGGGATCGCGCTGATCGCCTTGGTGTTGCTGGTCCTGCCAGCGCTGGTGGTTAGCGCTTGCCCGCGGCTGTGATCCAAAGAATCCCGCTGTGACTCAGTGTTTAGCGGTCCGGCGCCATGCCCAACCTCGCGGGCCGACGGTGTCCGCCGAGAACGCGCCGCGCTCGCCGAGCGGCTTCACCGGTCCGATCGTCGTGTCATTCAGTGTCTGTCGCTCGAGCTCGGAATTGATCTCGGCGCCGAGGATCACGACGTAGGCGGACACATAGAACCACATCAACATCACGACCACGCCGCCGATCGCCCCATACGCTTCGCCGAACGAACTGAAGTTGCGCACATAGATCGCGAACAGCACGCCGCCGAGCAACCACAGCGTCGCGGCGATGACGGAGCCGGCATTCACCCATTCCCAGCGCGGGCGTGTGCGATGTGGCGCGAAGCGATACAACGCGGAGAGTGCGAAGACGGCCATGACCCAGAGCAGCGCCCAGCGAATCACGAGCAACACCCATTGCGTGGCGGTGCCCAGTGGGATGAATGCGAGCACGATGGGCACAGCGACACCGATCAGCACCATCACCACGAAGCCGACCACTCCGCACACCGTAAACGTGAACGAGAGCAGCAGTCGTCTCAGGAACGAGCGGCGGTCGTGCTCGTTGTACGCGACGTTCACCGCAGTGATCAGCGCGACCATGCCTTTGCGTGCGCTCCACATAGCGACCAGGATGCCGATCACGACGCCAATGCTGAGCGTTTCGTTTCTCTGGCTCACCAGGTTTTGCAACTGGCTCTGCAGAATCTGCAGGGTCGCGGCCGGCAGCATTTCGCTGAAGGTCTGAAGCTGCGCGGCGATCGCTTCGGGCGAAGCCACCAAGCCGTAAATGGCAACGGCGGCGGCGAGACTCGGGAACACGGCGAGCAGCGCGAACAAGGCGAGACCGCCGGCAACGATGGACACGTTGTCGGCATCGAGCTGAGTCTGGACCCGCCAGATCACATCCCACCAGCCGCGCCAGGTGATGTCTACTGGCCGGCCGGCGAGTCGTCCCCGATTCGTTTCGGTGTTTGCGATCTCGTTGGGATCGACGGTCGGAGGCATTGCAACACCTTGCTCAGCGCGCTCGTGGACAGAGCAATGACGCAGCACGAGGCGGGATGTTCCGAGGACTCGATCAGTTGAGGACGGCGTGCGGGCAGCGCTTCGAATCCACGCCGGGCAGCAGGCCCTTGCGCAGGAGGATCAGGTTGATGCGTGAGTAATAGTCGTCGCCGCTCAATGCGACGGCGCGCTCGAAGGCGCTCTCAGCGTCACCGAAACGGCACTCGATCGCGTAGGCCATGCCAAGATTGTTCGCGGCCCGGGAGCTTGCGGGGTTGCGTGCGGCGGTGTCTTCCCAGAAAGCAATTTCGGTCTCATAGACGAGGTTGCGTTGATAGGTGGTCCAGCTCAGCGCCACCAGAATCAAAGCAACAGCAACTGGGCGCAGCATGGCTCGATCGGGCTGCCACGCGAAGAGGCGCACGGCCAGCCACCATGCGGGACCGATCAATGCCTGATACAACTGACGATCGTTGGCCACGTCGAGGCGTGGCAGGAGCGAATTCGTCGGCGCCAGCCACAGCATGAACCACAACACAGCAAACGAGGCCAGCGGCCGGCGTCGGCAGTTGAGCAATGCCCACACGACTGTGGTGGCCAAGGCGAAGACGGATAGCGCCGCGTTCCAGTTCAACGCATCGACCACCGGTAGCTGCGGATCAGCATTGACGTTCGTTATGCGTACCAGCTGGCCCGCCAGGTAGAAGATTGCGTGGGATTGTGTCAGCAGGTTCTCGCCGATGGTGCGAGTGTCGAGACTCACGGCGAGCAAGCGCCTGTAGGTCGGCAGGCTGAGCGCGACCACCAGCATCGCCGCCATGAGCAGGAACAGCGGCGTCAGACGCTGCAACGTTTGCGACACAGGACGGTCAGAGGAGTAGAGCAGCAGCGCGAGCGGCAGGATCAATGCCGTTTCTTTGGTCGCGACCGCCAGTCCGAAACAAACGCAGCACGCCAGGAGCCACGCGGAGCTTCGCTCTCTGTCCTCGCTGCGAACCCAACAATAGAGGCTCAACAAACAGAAGCACGCCGCCAGCGAGCTGGAGCGACCGGAGATGTAGGTGACAGCTTCAGTTTGCACCGGATGAAGTGCGAACAGGAGAGCAGCGAACAAAGCTGCCTGGGAGGCGTTCGCTTCGGATAGCCCGGCGCGAAGGCCGCGGCCTCGAAGCAGCGACCCCAGCAGCGTCGCGCTGAGTGCATGAATCAGGATGTTTACAACACGAAAGCCCGCCGGGCGGGGATCGAGCGAGAAATTCAACGCGTAGCTGAGTTTCAACAGCGGTCGAATGCCCGGCATCGATTGCCACCAGGCGGCAAGCGAATGGACGCGGGGCTCGTTGACGATCACGTTCCAATCGTCGAATTGAAAGCTGCCGGAGATCGAGGGCCACCACAGCACAATCACGGCAAGGGCTGGCAGCGCCGGCAGCCACGCTGTCAGCCAAGAAACTTCGGCCGCGGAAGTTTCAGTTTGCGAGGATGGAGCCGAACGCATCTTCGATCATCCCGTGCGCCAACCACCAGCGTTCGGTGCCACCCAACATGATGAGCCAGACGTCGTGATTCTGTCGTCGCACGTACGCGATCAAACATTGGCCGGCCTGCGAGGTGTTGCCGGTCTTCAATCCTTCCGTGCCGTCCAGCCTTCCGAGCAGTGCATTGGTGCTCGTGAACTTGATCGTGCGCCCAGCGCGAGTTGTGAGCTGGGCTTCGGGGAGAGCGGCCAAGTGTGAGATCAGTGGCGCCGTTCGGGCGGCGCGGGCGAGCTTCAGCAAATCCGTGGCAGTGGTGTACTGGCCGGCGGCATCGAAACCACAGGGATCCACGAAATTCGATTCGCTCATACCAAGCCGCACGGCGCGCTCGTTCATGCGTGCTCTGAATTCGGTGAGGTTGGGAGTGACACTTTCAACGAGCGCGCGACACGCATCGTTGGCGGAGCGGATCAGCATCGCGGCCAGTGCCGCGCCAGCCGTAATCTGTTCGCCCGCTCTCAGTCCGAGACGAGAAGGGGGCACGCTCGCGGCGTATTCACTGACCGTGACCCAGCGCTCTGCACTCCAGTTGGAATCCAGGGCGACGAGCGCTGTAAGTAACTTGGCGAGCGAGGCAGGCTGTAGACGGAGCGTCGGTGCTCGTTGCCAAAGCAGCTGATCGTCGAGGACGACCATGTAGCTGCGAGCCGCCGAAGGATAGAGATCCGGCGCCTCTGCGTGCAGAGGCGAAGTGAGCGCCAACAGCAACGCGCCGACCATGGAGGCAGTTGCCTGCCTCCACGATCGGCGCGCGATGTGACGTTTAGTTCGAGAACAAGCCACCCAGCGCCTTCTTGCCTTTGTTGAACAGACCCTTGGCCTTTTCGCCGGAGGTCTGAGGCTGCTCCAGCGCGGGGTCCTGCTGTGGATCCTGCGGCTGATCCTGGCCGATGCTGCCATCGGTCGCCGACATTGCGCCTGCGCGCTGCCGGCGTTGTTCTTCGTCCTGGTTGCTGGCGTACTCGGAACAGAAGCTGCGATAACGCGGGTTGATCGCGGTGTAGCGACGGCCGGCGCACTGCTGGGCGGCGATGCCAGCGGCCATCACCCCGCATTCCGTCGCGATAAAGTTCAGATCGTTCTTCTGCTCGGCAAGCTTGCACATCGCGTCGCGTTCCTGCTCGAGCGAGAAACCACAGATGCGTGCCGATTCGGCCAGCGGCTTGTTGCTCGGGTCGTTGGGAATGCTCGAAACGCGGGCTCTGCGGCGCTCCTCCTGGGCCAGACGACGGAAATTCTCGGGCTTGCGAACGGCTTCGCAATAGGTGCGCTTATCCGCCGGGTCTTTACACTGCATCAGGAACGAGGGGCCTTCCGCTTCGGCCGCCATTTCGTGGCAGCGTTGGATCTGCTGCCGCTCGATCTCCTTCTGCGTGCGCTCGGCATCGGCCATGATCTTCTTGGCTACGAAGTTCGCTTCGGTGCCATCGCACTGGCCGAGCTTCTGGCCTTCGTAGTTCATGACCATGGTTTCGCCGCCCGTGGTCATCTCCATCCGGCCCTTGTAGTGGTCGGGGCTGACGTAGGTGAGCTGCGCCGAGCCTTCCATCTTGTCCTCACCGTCGCAGCGCATTTTGAAGCTCTGGACATTGCCGGTGCGCTTCATGTCGTAGATCTGGCAGCTGTCGTCGGTCCGGATCGGCGGCTGCTCGGCGCCCGCCTCGGGCTGCTTGCAGATCTCCGAGGTCTGGCCCGGCATGGACATGCCGCCCATCTGCATGGTGTTGGTGACCTTCCACTTCTCGCCTTCGATGCCCTGGGCCGCCAGTGAAGTGCCGGCGCAGGTGAGCAGCAGCAACGCGCACACGTTTTTCATGGAGTTTCCCGCACTGTTAGGATTCCAGCAGGCTCGCACGCGGCTTGGTTGTGGTCTATGCCCCGTCATGGCAGTTGACTTTTAGCCGAAAAAAGCGTGCAGCAGAACGATTTGTCGAAGCCGTTGTCGGAATCGGTCGGGCAGGCGCGTCCTTGTGACGAGTTTCACGCAACAGGAGAGCGCAATGGCTTATGTGGATGGTTTCGTCGTGCCGTTGGCGAAGGATAAGTTGCAGGTCTACAAGGAAAAGGCGCGCCTCTGCGGCGAGGTATGGAAGAGTCATGGCGCATTGAGTTACGTCGAATGCGTCGCTGACGATGTTCCCTATGGCGAGCTCACGTCGTTCCCCCGCGCCGTGCAGGTCAAGCCCGATGAGATCGTCATCTTCGCCTGGATCACCTACGAATCGCGCCAGCAGCGCGACGCCATCAATGCGAAAGTGATGGAAGATCCCCGCATGAAGGCGCTGTTCAACGAAATGCCCATCGACGGAAAACGCATGATTTTCGGCGGTTTCGAGATGCTGTTTAGTTTGTGAGCGGCGCCCGCGGCGTGCTGACGGAGTGAGTTATGTGTCGGAACATCAAGACGTTGTTCAATTTCGAGCCGCCGGCGACGGACACCGAGATACACGACGCCTCGTTGCAGTTCGTTCGCAAGCTCAGCGGGTTCACGATCCCATCGAAGGCCAATGAAGCGGCCTTCGAGCGCGCAGTGGAGGAGGTGGCTGCCGCCGCGCGTACCTTGATCCATTCGATGACGACCAACGCGGAGCCCAAGAATCGAGAAGTCGAGGCTGAGCGGGCGCGGGCGCGTAACGCCGTAAGATTTGGCGCGAAGGCCTAGAAAAGGTGTGATGTAATAGCGGGCGCCTGGGTCGGCCAGGCGCCCGTTGTTGTTTAAATGAGCAAACTGATCAGGAAGACATATCAGGTCGCGGCACTGTTGCTCGCTCCCTGGCTGCTCGCGCGGGCGGAGCCGATCGTTTCATTCGACTGGTTCGAATACACGGGCAAGGACGCGGTATTCGACGCGCCGCTGCCGAAAGGCAGCTATCGCAACCCGATTCTGGCCGGCTTTTATCCCGATCCCAGCGTCACTCGCGCCGGCGACAAGTTCTATCTGGTGAACTCGACGTTCGCCTATTTCCCTGGCATTCCGGTGTTCGAAAGCAGCGACCTGGTGCACTGGCGCCTGCTCGGGCACGTACTCGACCGACCGTCGCAGCTGCGCTTCGATGGCCTGGATATCTCGCGCGGCGTGTTTGCGCCCGCGATTCATCATCACAACGGCGTGTTCTATGTCCTGAACACGTTGGTGGACAGCGGCGGCAATTTCATCAGCACCGCGAAGAACCCGGCCGGCCCCTGGTCGGACCCGGTGTGGTTGCCGGAAATCGACGGCATCGATCCCTCGTTGTTCGTCGACGCAGATGGCAAAGCGTACGTGTTGAACAACGGCGCCCCCGATGAGAAGCCGAGATACGAAGGTCATCGCGCCATCTGGATGCAGGAGCTCGACTTGCAGCGGATGAAACTGGTCGGTCCGCGGCGGGTGCTGTTGAACGGCGGCGTCGATATTTCCAAGCAGCCCATCTGGATCGAGGGGCCGCACGTGTTCAAGAGAGGCGGGTGGTATTACCTGCTGTGCGCGGAGGGCGGCACTGGGCCCAATCACTCCGAAGTGATCCTGCGCTCGAAGTCGGTGTGGGGGCCTTATCAGCCCTACGAGAACAATCCGATACTGACGCAGCGGGAGCTGTCGAAGGATCGCGCGAATCCGATTACAAATGCGGGTCATGCCGACCTGGTGGAAGCACCGGATGGAACGTGGTGGGCGACCTTTCTGGGCTCACGGCCCTACGACGGGGTGAACTATCACACCGGTCGTGAAACCTATTTGCTGCCCGTGACGTGGAAGAACGATTGGCCCGTGATCCTGGAAGCCGGCAAAGCCATTCCTTACGTCGCGCCGGCGCCAAAGTTGTCCAATGACAGTCGCGATGTCGTGCCGCTTACCGGTAACTTCACCTGGCGCGATGAGTTCAATCGGCGTGAGCTGAATTCGGCATGGCTGCAGATCCGTGCGCCGAAGCAGCAATGGTTTGATCTCGCGGCCGCGCCTGGTCGGCTCAGCATCACGGCCACCGCCGAACGTCTGGATGGCGCCAGCAATCCCGCCTATCTGGGGCGGCGCCAGCAACATATCGCCTTTGATGCGAGCACCTCGCTGCAGCTGCCGAAGGAACCCGGTGTTGCGGCGGGTCTCGCGGCAATTCAAAACGGACAGCACTGGTACTTCTTCGGGGCGCGTCGCTCGGGCGAGACGGTGCAGGTCTTTCTGGAAAAGAAGAGCGGGGCGACAGTGAAACAAGTCGCGACCGCCACGCTGAAGCCGGCTGCCGACGCCCAGATCAAGTTGAAGATTTCGGGTAAAGGCCGCGACTATTCGTTTTACTACGACGCCGCCGGCTGGCAACCGCTGCTGGAGAACGACGATGGCTCCATCCTGAGCACCGAAGTTGCGGGAGGTTTCGTCGGCGCGACCGTCGGTCCGCACGCCCGCGTGGAGCACTAAGAGCGACACGCGCTGGTTGCGGCAGTCCGCAATGAGCGGTCCGGAACCTTGGCCTGCTCGATCGATTATTCAGGGGTCATGCCTGAAGGTCCGTCGCTGATCATCCTGCGCGAGCAGACGCAGATATTCGCAGGCAAGCGAGTGCTCGCCGCCGAAGGCAACTCGAAAATCGACAAGTCGCGCGTCGTGGGCCAGCGCATCGTGGCGTTGCGCACCTGGGGCAAACATTTCCTGATCGAGTTCCCCGAGTTCACGGTCCGCATTCATCTATTGATGTTCGGCCGTTATTGCATCAACGAGCGCAAGCCGGACAAGCCCATTCGCTTCGGCCTGCGCTTCGCTCGCGGTCAGGAGCTGAATTTCTACGCGTGCTCGGTCCGCTATCTCGAAGGCAGTCTCGACGCCACCTACGACTGGAGCGGCGATGTGATGTCCGATGCATGGAACGCCGCGGCCGCTCGCAAGAAGCTGCGCGCCATGCCGGACACATTGGTCTGTGACGCGCTGCTGGATCAGAACGTGTTCGCCGGTGTCGGCAATATCATCAAGAACGAAGTGCTCTATCGGATCCGCGTGCACCCGTGCTCGAAGGTCGGTGCGCTGCCGGCGGCCAAGCTGCGCCAGCTGGTGGAGGAGGCGAGGACCTACAGTTTTCAGTTCCTGGAGTGGAAACGCGCGTTCGTGCTGAGAAAGCACTGGCTGGTCCACAACAAAGGCGTCTGTCCGCGCTGTGAGATCAAGCTCCAGCGCGCCTACCTGGGCACGACCGACCGGCGCACTTTCTATTGCGAGCGATGTCAGATCCGCTATTCGCCGCCACCGGTGCGTCGTGCCCGGGTCGCCACCGGCAAACGCGCCCGAGCCGCAAGTCCCGCCTATAAATAGGTACGTGTTACTATCGCGCCCCCCGGGCCGCATCGCGCGCCGGCAAGTCGTTCGGAATCAATCGTTTAGGGACATTTACTGCCCGTCACATGCTGCAAACCATCCGCGACAAGATCACCGGCTGGGTCGCCGGTCTGTTCCTCGGCGCCATTGGCGTGGTGTTCGTGTTCTGGGGTATCGATTTCCAGTCCTCGGCCGCCGCGTTCGCGGCCAAGGTGGATGGCGAGCGTATCCCGGTCGAGACGGTCCGCCAGGCCTGGCAGCGCCGCCAGTCTCAATTGCAGCAGATGCTGCGAAACGAGCTGCCGCCGGAAATGGCCAAGGCCCAGCAGCAGGCCATCCTCGACCAGTACATCCAGCAGACGCTGCTGACTCAGCGCGCCACCGAGCTTGGCTACAAGGTGAGCGACGAGGAGCTGGCCCGGCGCATCATGGAAATTCCCGACTTCCAGGTCGACGGCAAGTTCTCGGCGGATCGCTACAACGGCCTGCTCCGGCAGAACGGCCTCACCGAAGCTCGTTTCGAGTCGCAGATGCAGGGTGACTTGTTGCTCGAGCAGTTGCAGCGGGGCGTGGTCGACTCGGCGTTCGCGTTGCCTCATGAGCTGGAGCGCCGTTTCGAGCTGGAGAAGCAGCAGCGCGAGGTCGACTACGTGCTGATCGCGGCGAACGACTTCCTGCCCTCGGTGACAGTGACCGACGAGCAGATTCAGAAATACTACGAAGCCAACAGCAAAGATTTCCTGCTGCCCGAGACGGTGGATCTGCAGTACATCCAGCTCACCCGCGAGCAGGCGGAGGCCAAGGTCGATGTCAGCGAGCAGGCGTTGAAAGACTATTTCGAGCAGGTGAAGGAGCGCTTCACCTCTGCCGAGCAGCGCAAGGGCCGGCACATTCTGATCACTGCGACCGACGGTCTGGATGACGCGGCTGCCCAGAAGAAGGCGCAGGAGCTGACGGACAAAGCCAAGGCCGGCGCCGATTTCGCGCAGCTCGCCAAGGAAAACTCCAAGGATCCGGGCTCGGCCGTGCAGGGCGGCGATCTGGGCTGGGCGCAGCGGGGCATGTTCGTCGGCCCGTTCGAAGACGCCTTGTTCAGCATGCAGTCCGGCGAGATCCGCGGTCCGGTGAAGACCCAGTTCGGCTATCACGTGCTGAAGCTGGAGGACATTCAAGCCGGCCACCAGAAGACGTTCGACGAGGCCCGCGCCGACATCGAAGCCGAGTACCGCAAGGACAAGGCGCAGACGGGCTTCTACGATGAATCGCAAAAGATGGCCGACGCCGCGTTCGCCGCGCTGACCGAGCTCGACACGGTGGCGAAGTCGATGAACCTGCAGGTGCACGAGGTCAAGGGCTTCACGCGTGAAGGCGGCGGTGAGTTCGGCGCCGACCAGGGCGTGATCGATGCAGCGTTCAGCGAAGATGTGCTCGAGCGCCGGCAGAACAGCCCGCTGGTCGCCGTTGGCGATGACAAGGCGGTGATCTTGCGCGTCACCGGTCACACGCCGGCAGAACCGCGTCCGCTGGCGGAAGTCCGAGGGCAGATCGAATCGCGACTTCGTGCGCAGGCTGCTCGCGACGCCGCGGCGGCGAAGGGCGCGGATGCTGTGGCTCGTTTGCAGAAGGGCGAGAGCTGGGAGTCGCTCAACGCTTTGGGAATGAAGCCGGTGGGCCGGCGCTTCGTCACTCGCGACGACTCGATCGCGCCGCCCGCGGTGTTGCGCTCGGCGTTCCAGGCGTCGAAGTCCGAGATTTCCGAAGCGAAGCCGTACGTGGCCGGCGTAACGACGGACGATGGCAACTACGCAGTGCTGGCCGTCACGCAGATTCGCAGCGGCGAAGCGGGCAGCGAACCTGAGCAGCAACGTACTGCGCGTCGTCGTCAGGCCGAGGTGCGTAGTGGCAATGAGGAGCTGACGGCGTACGTCGAAGAAGCGCAGCGCAACGCCGATATCGTGCGCAACGACAAGGTCTTCGAATAACGCCAGTCGCGTTATTTCAAGGGGCAAAAAAACGCCGCGGTCTTCGTCAGAAGCCGCGGCGTTTTTCATTGGGATCGATCAATCGCCTTCGGGGAACGACATGCCGACGGTGTTGAAGCCCCCGTCGACATAGATGATCTCGCCGGTGATGCCGGCCGAGAGATCGGACGCGAGGAACGCAGCGGTGTTGCCGACGTCTTCAACCGTGACGTTACGGCGCAGCGGCGCGATCGACGCGACATGGCTCAGCATCTTGCGGAAGCCGCCGATGCCGGCGGCCGCCAGCGTCTTGATGGGTCCCGCAGAAATGCCGTTGACGCGAATGCCCTTGGGGCCGAGGTCCGCGGCGAGGAAACGCACGCCAGCTTCCAAGCTCGCCTTCGCCAGGCCCATCACGTTGTAGCTCGGCAGCGAACGCACTGCGCCAAGGTAGGTGAGGGTGAGGATGGAGCCCGCACGGCCCTCGAGCATCGGCTCGGCGGCTTTGATGACGGCGGTCAGGCTGTAGCTGGAGATGTCGTGCGCGATGCGGAAATTTTCGCGGGTCGTCGATTCGACGAAGCCGCCGCGAATCGCATCGGAAGGCGCGAACGCCACGGCGTGGACGATGATGTCGAGCTTGTCCCAGCTCTTCTTGAGCGTCTCGAAACCGGCGGCGATGCTGTCGTCGCTGGCCACGTCCATTTCGAACACGGCCGCCGCGCCGAACTCCTTGCCCATGCCTTCGACGCGATCCTTGAAGCGCTCCTGATAGCTGAACGCCAGTTCCGCGCCTTCACGCTTCATCGCCTGCGCGATGCCGTAGGCGATGGAACGCTCGGTCGCCAGTCCGATGATGAGGGCGCGCTTGCCTGCGAGAAATGCCATTTGGAGCTCCAGTGAACGAACTGGAGCGCAGTTTAACGGATAGCGGTTGGCGGTTGGCGGTTGGTGAAGACGAGGAGCCGAGCCTCTTAACTAACCGCCAACCGCCAACCGCTTCTTCTCAGATTCCGGCGCGGCGACGGTCGTCGATGTACATCACCAGGCGTTGGCCGGGCTTGATCACGCTGCGCTTCGTCAGGTTGTTCCAGCCGAGCAGGTCGGCGAGTCGGACGCGGAACTTGGTCGCGATGGTCGACATGGTATCGCCGCGGCGGACCACGTAAGTGGTCGAGCGTGCGACGGTGCTGCTGTCGGTGGCGGCGAGCCGGGCGGTGCCCGGAATCGACAGCACCTGACCGATGGACAATGTGTCGTCGCTATCCAGACCGTTGCTGTTGGCCAGGCGGTTCATGCTCACGCCGTGAGTCTTGGCGATGCTCCACAGCGTGTCGCCACGACGCACGACGTGCTTGTCCGAAGGCGCCCGGCTGCGGGCCGGCGTTTCTTCCTCGTACGCGGCGAGCTGAGCTTCGCTCGGCAACTGCACGCCCTTCGGCGCCGCCGCGATCAATAGTTCCTGACCCGGATGAATCATGCTGCCGCGAATCTTGTTCGCGTTCTTGATCGCCGCGACCGAGATGCCGTACTTGTCGGCGATCTCGCCAAGCGTGTCGCCGCGACGTACGCGGTGATACACGACGCGCACGCGCTCGGACGGCGGCAGGGCAGCGATGCCTTCCTTGAAGCGATCGTTACGATCGACGGGCACCAGGATGTGGTGCGGGCCATCCGGATCGGTGATCCAGTGGTTGAACGCCGGGTTCAGCGCCAGGATTTCTTCTTTCGACAGATCGGCAAGCTCGGCGGCGACGTGCAGATCGAGCTGGCCGCCAACGTCGACTTTGACGAAGTACGGCGCGTTTGCAATGGGCGCGAACGCCAGGCCGTGGCTGGTCGGGTCGCCAACGATGCGGCGCATGGCGAGCAGCTTCGGCACATAGGCCCGGGTCTCGCGCGGCAGCTTCAGGCTGAAATAGTCGGTGGGTTTGCCGGCGCGGGCATTCTTCGCCACTTCGCGAGCGACACGCGCTTCACCGCAGTTGTATGCAGCGACGGCGAGCAGCCAGTCGCCTTCGAACTCGTCGTGCAGGAACTGCAGGTAGTCCAGTGCCGCGTTGGTGGACGCGATCACGTCGCGGCGACCGTCGTAGTACCAGTTCTGTTTCAGGCCGTAGCGACGGCCGGTCTCGGCGATGAATTGCCACAGACCCGAAGCGCGAGCGCGCGAATAGGCAACGGGATTGAAGGCGCTCTCGACCACCGGCAGCAAGGCCAGCTCGAGCGGCATGTTGCGGGCTTCCAGCTCGCCGACGATGTAGTGCAGGTAGCGCTCGCCGCGCTTGAAGGTGCGGTCCAGGTAATCGGGATGCTTGACGAACCAGCGCAGCTCCAGCTCGACGGACGGATGATCGATGTCGCTGAGCGTGTAGCCCTTGCGGATGCGCTCGAACAGGTCGCCGCCTTCGGGCAGCCCCGCGCCGTCCTGGCCCAGCTCGCGCACCAGGCGCGGACCGGTCTGGTCGAGCGCTTCGATGGCTTCCTCGATCTGCTCGGGGCCGGAGACGCCGATGGCCGCTTCATCGAGCTTGGTGATCGAGGGATCCAGCTCCACGAATTCGACGGCATCTTCGTCGTCTGCTTCGTTGTCGGCATTCGAGCCGAGGTGGCTGCAGCCAGCCGTCAGGACCACGAGGGTCGTCGCGAGAATTGCTGGCAGCGCGGTTGCTGGTCGCCACTGAAACATCTGATCCCTCCACCTGCCTTGCCCTTATCGAATTCGTGAAGGCAGGCGCAAAACAAAAAATGGTCGGCCCTTGAAACTCGGCGTAGGCCGAGCCGGCGGGCGACTCCCATCACACTCCGGTGCCCGTGCACCTTGCTAGAAAACTGCCGTGCCCAGTCCGGGACACTAGCGAAAACTGTCCTTCCACTGCCGGATGACAGCGAATACTTCAGGTTGACTAGGTAACCTGCGACCGGCATAGGCTTCAGCGGCCTGTTTCACAGTCTTATCGTCACATCGCAGAAAAGGGTTCACATTCCTCTCCTGCCTGATGTCCGATGGAATCGTCGCCTCATCCCGAGCCCGTAATTCCCGGCAACGCGCCAGGTAGCTGGCCGCGGTCTGGTTGTCCGGCTCCACCGCCTGACCGAATTTCAAGTTGCTGAGCGTGTACTCGTGGGCGCAGTACACCAAAGTTTCGGCAGGCAGGGCCGCAAGCTTGGACAGCGAATGGTGCATTTGTTCCGCCGTGCCCTCGAACAGCCGGCCGCAGCCAGCGCTGAACAGGGTGTCGCCGCAGAACACGGCGCCGTGACCCACGTACGCGATGTGACCTGCGGTATGCCCAGGGACGTCTAGCACTTCGAATGCCAGTCCGAGCTCAGGGAAGAGGGCGTGATCGCCTTCACGCAATCGCTGCGGATTGCCTGGAATGGTTTCGCTCGCCGGTCCGTAGATCGGAATGCCGCGGCGGTTTTGCAGCAGCTCGTCCACACCCCCGACGTGGTCGCCGTGGTGGTGCGTGATCAAGAGTCCTGCGAGCGTGAGATTGCGGGAGGCGAGGGCGCGTTCGACCGGCTTGGCGTCGCCCGGATCGACGGCAACGACGCGCGCGGCGTCGCGTGGCGAGTGAATCAGCCAGATGTAATTGTCAGCAAATGCCCGAACCGGGGTCACTTGTAGCATCGTTGTGGACCGACCCCAGAAGCACCGAACCTGGGGGTATTTAACATCCCATGTCGCTGAGCGGCAAGCATTAATCAAGCGTAAAAGCGTCGCAATTCGGGATCGGTTCCATCGGCACTCCCTGTCGGCGCCGAACTGGCGGCTCGAGCGCCGAACCCGTAGCCACTCCGATCCGTTATCCTTGCGTTATGCCCGAACCCACCGCCCTCGATTTGCACGCCTGGCTGCGCTCACCGCTTGGTCAGCGCGTCTATGCGCTCGAGCGCAAGCTCGCGGGCGAGGCGCTCGCGCAGGTGTTCGGTTGGCAACTGCTGCAGATCGGACAGTGGGGCGACGACGACGGTTTGATGTCCGAGGCGCGCACTCAGCGCAAATCGGTGCTGGCGTGGCATGGCGCACGCTCGCCGGGCGCATCGGCCATTCGCTCTCGCACTGACGCGCTCGCGATCCAATCCGATTCGGTCGATGCCGTTTTGTTGCCGCACACGCTGGAGTACGAGCCCGAGCCGCACGAGATCGTGCGCGAGGTCGGGCGCATCCTGTCTGCGGAAGGTCATTTGATCGTGTTCGGCTTCCGGCCGTTTTCCAGTTGGGGCCTGCGGCACTGGTTCGCGAAGAGCGGCTTCCCGCCCGGCACGGAGCGGCTGATCGGCGAAGGTCGGCTGCGTGACTGGCTCAAGCTGCTCGGCTTCGAGGTCGTCGATTCGCGGCGTTACCTTTTCAGTCTGCCGTTCAGCGCGAGCTCGCCTTCGTCGCAACGCTTTTTCGAGCGCAGCGGCAATTATCTCTGGCCGATGTTTGCCGGCGGCTATCTGATCAAGGCTCGCAAACGCGTGTACACCTTGACGCCGATTCGTCCGCGCTGGCGCCTGCGTCCCAAAGTGGTCGGCGGCCTCATCGAGCCGAGCACGCCGCGCAACGCGAATCGCATGTGATTCACTACCAATCAATAAATGGCCGCAGTCGAGATCTACACCGACGGTGCCTGCCGCGGCAATCCGGGGCCCGGCGGATGGGGCGCGATCCTGCGCTCGGGCGAGCATGAGAAAGAGCTCAAGGGCGCCGAGGCGCTCACCACCAACAATCGCATGGAGCTGACCGCGGCGATCCAGGCGCTCGCGGCGTTGAAGCGCGGCTGCGATGTGGTGCTGTACACCGACTCGCAGTACGTGCGCAAAGGCATCCTCGAATGGATGCCGCAATGGAAGCTGCGCGACTGGCGTACAGCCGACAAGAAGCCGGTCAAGAATGTGGATCTGTGGCAGGCGCTGGAGCGCGAGATCGCGCGGCACAAGATCGAATGGCATTGGGTGAAGGGCCACGCCGGCGTGCCTGGCAACGAGCGCGCCGATCAACTGGCGAACGAAGCGATCGACGAAATGCAGGCGCGCCTGCCGGTCGGCTGATCCCGCATCACTCCAGGTCAGCAAGCGCGCGGGCATGCGCTATCATGCGCGCCAGCTTGCGATCATCACCGGGCTTTCCCATGGATTTCATCGATCTCAAAACCCAGTACCGCCGCGTGCAGGACTCAGTCAATGCGCGCATTCGCACGGTGCTGGAGCATGGCCAGTACATCCTCGGCGCGGAGACCGTCGAGCTGGAGAACAAGCTCGCCGAATATGTCGGTGCGAAACATTGCATCGGCGCCTCGAGCGGCACGGACACGTTGCTGATCGCGCTGATGGCGTACGGCATCGGGCCGGGCGATGAAGTCATTACATCGCCGTTCACGTTCATCGCGACCGGCGAGATGATCGCGCTGGCCGGCGCCAAGCCGGTGTACGTCGACATCGACGCGCGCACTTACAACATCGAGCCGCAGCTGATCGAAGCAGCGATTACGCCGAACACCAAGGCCATCATGCCGGTGTCGCTGTATGGCCAGTGCGCCGACATGGACGCGATCAACGCGATCGCTCGCAAGCATGGCATTCCGGTCATCGAAGATGCCGCGCAGAGCTTCGGCGCAACCTACAAGGGCAAGCGCTCCTGCGCCGTGTCCGAAGTCGGTTCGACCTCGTTCTTTCCTTCCAAGCCGCTGGGCGCCTATGGCGATGGCGGCGCGCTGTTCACTGACGATGACAATCTGGCCAAGCTGATGCGCGAGATTCGCGTGCACGGCCAGGACCGCCGCTATCATCATCCGCGATTGGGCATCAACGGTCGTCTGGATACGCTGCAGGCCGCGGTGTTGCTGGCGAAGATGGAGATCTTCCCGGATGAGGTCGAAGCTCGTATCAAGATCGGCGCCCGTTACTCGCAGCTGATCAATGAAGTGTTCGCGAAAGAGAGCGATCCGGCTCGCAAGGCCGTCACGCCGTACATCGCTCCGGACTGCACGAGCGTGTATGCGCAGTACACCGTCGAAGTGGCCGATCGCGCCAAGGTGGAGCAGGGCATGAAGGCCCGCGGCGTACCGACAGCCGTGCATTATCCGGTGCCGCTGCACTTGCAGCCCGTGTTCGCGAACCTCGGCCAAGGCGTGGGAACGTTCCCGGTCTCCGAAGCCGTCGGTAACCGCGTCATCAGCTTGCCCATGCACCCGTATCTGACCGAAGCCCAACAAGCTCAGGTCGTCGCTGCCCTCAAGGAATCGGTGCTGGGCTGACGACCGATGCGTCAAATCATCCTCGATACCGAAACCACCGGCCTCGAGCCCGAACAGGGCCATCGCATCATCGAGATCGGCTGCGTCGAGATGGTGAACCGGCGCAAGTCCGGTCGCACCTTCCATCGCTATCTGCGGCCGGATCGCGAAGTGGACCGCGGCGCCATCCAAGTGCACGGCCTTACGAACGAATTCCTGGCGCAGCAACCGCGCTTCGCCGATGTCGTCGAGGAGCTGATCGAGTTCATCAGCGGCGCCGAGCTGATCATCCACAACGCGGCGTTCGACCTGGCCTTCCTCGATGCTGAGCTGAAGCGCCTGCCGGGACCGCTGCGGCAGACGCGCAATATCTGCAAAGTCATCGACACGTTGCCGCTCGCGCGCCAGATGCACCCGGGCCAGCGCAACAGCCTGGACGCGCTGTGCAAACGCTACGACATCGACAACTCGCATCGCGAGCTGCACGGCGCGTTGCTCGACGCGCAGATTCTGCTCGAAGTCTATCTGGCGATGACCGGCGGCCAGACGGCGCTGATCCTGGGCGAGGACACTGCCGCCAACAAGGACGTCGCATTCGAACCGGTGGCTGTCGTCATGCGCCCGCGCGGCGTGCTGAAGATTCTGCGGGCGAGCGAGGATGAACTGGTCGCCCACGAGCGCATGCTGGCCGCGATCGACAAGAGCAGCGGCGGCAAGACGATATTCAAACAACTGGTGCTGCCGTCGATGACTCCCGAGCCGGCGCCGATGGCGGCACAAGCAGCACTCGCCTGATCCGCGGGTCCATGCTGCACGCGTTTCGCAATCTGTTTCTCGGACATGCGCCGCGCTGGTACAAGCTGACCATCCTCGCTTTTCTGGCGATCAATCCGCTGGTGTTGCTCCTGGGCGGCACGCAGGGCGCGACGATCGCGGCCTGGTGCATCGTGCTGCAGTTCATTTTCACGCTGGCGATGGCGCTGAAGTGCTATCCATTGCAGCCCGGCGGCCTGCTGGCCCTGGAAGCGGTGCTGCTGGGGCTCACTCATCCTGACTCGGTGTATCAGCACACAGTCACCGCGTTCCCCATTCTCCTGCTGCTGATCTTCATGGTCGCCGGCATTTTCTTTTTGAAAGAAATGCTGGTGTTCTGTTTTACCAAGCTGTTGCTAAAGGTGCGCTCGAATCTGTTTCTGGCGTTCCTGTTCTGCGGCGTGTCCGCGGTGCTCGCGGCGTTTCTCGATGCGCTTACCGTGCTGGCGGTCATCATCACTGTCGCGATGGGTTTCTACGAGGTTTACCACAAGGTCGCGTCGGGCAAAGCTCATCACGATCCGCACGACAGCGCCGTCGATGAGCACGTCGGCGAGTTGCACCGTTCGGATCTCGATGCGTTTCGCGCGGTGCTGCGTGGCTTGCTGATGCACGCGGGCGCCGGCACTGTGATCGGCGGCGTGATGACTCCGGTGGGACAGCCGCAAAACGTGCTCATCGCCGAGCAGGCCGGTTGGAGTTTTGCGGAGTTCTTTTGGCAGGTCGCGCCGGTGACGCTGCCGGTGTTCGGCGTCGGCATCGTGACGTGCCTCGTGGTCGAGCGCTTGCAATGGTTCGGTTACGGCGCGTGCTTGCCGGACGCGGTCCGCAACGTCCTCGAAGCTTACGATCGGCAGCAGCAGGCGCAGCGCACGCAACGCGATGTCGCCATCATCGTGGTGCAGGCCATCACCGCCTTGATTCTGGTGTTCGCACTGGCGTTGCAGCTCGCCGAAGTGGGCTTGATCGGTCTGCTGGTGATCGTGCTGGCGACGGCGTTCACCGGCGTCACCGAAGAGCACCGCCTCGGCAAAGCATTCGAGGCGGCGCTGCCGTTTACGGCGCTGATCGTGGTGTTCTTCGTCATCGTGGCGCAGATCCACGATCAGCACCTGTTCGAGCCAGTGGTCGGCTGGGCCTTGCAGGAGAGCGGGCCGGCGCGGGCGGCGATCTTCTATCTGGCGAGCGGCCTGCTGTCCTCGGTCAGCGACAACGTTTTCGTCGCCACGATCTACATCACGGAAGTGAAGGCCGCACTGCTGGAAGGCGCGATCACGGCCCCCGAGTTCGGCCGGCTCGCCGTCGCCATCAACACCGGCACCAATATTCCCAGCATCGCCACCCCGAACGGCCAGGCGGCGCTGCTGTTTCTGCTGACCTCGGCGGTTGCGCCGCTGATCCGCCTGTCGTACGGAAGAATGGTCTGGATGGCGTTGCCATACACCATCACCTTGACGTTGAGCGGTCTCTGGGCCGTCCTCTACCTGCTTTGACAAGCCAGCCGACACTGGCCGGGCGCGCTGTCCTTTAGAGCTATGTCTCTGTTTCGAAGCCGCTTCTGTGGCATCCTTGCGCCCTTTGCGATAACCCTCGGCTATCAACCCGGACAGTTATGTCTCAATTCAGTCTGCGTGAATGCAAGCTCGGCGTGATCGGTCTCGGCTATGTCGGATTGCCGCTGGCGGTGGAGTTCGGCAAGTCCTTCCACACGGTTGGCTTCGATATCAAGGCGCCTCGCGTCGCCGAGCTGAAGAAGGGCAAGGACAGCACCCTCGAAGTGGAGCCCGCGGAGCTCAAGGCTGCCAAGCGCCTCACTTATACGACCAATTTGAAAGATCTGCGCCCGTGCCAGGTTTACATCGTCACCGTGCCGACGCCGATCGACAGCTACAAGCGGCCGGACCTGACGCCGATCGAGCGCGCCAGCGAGCTGATCGGTCAGGTCCTGAAAAAGGGCGACATCGTGGTGTTCGAGTCCACCGTGTATCCGGGCTGCACCGAAGAAGTCGCAGTGCCCATCCTGGAGCGCCTCTCGGGCTTGACCTTCAACAAGGATTTCTTCGCCGGCTACAGCCCCGAGCGCATCAATCCCGGTGACAAGCAGCACCGCCTGACCACGATCAAGAAAATCACTTCCGGCTCGACGCCCGAAGTGGCGCAGTTCGTCGATGACCTGTACGGCAGCATCATCAAAGCCGGCACCCACAAGGCGTCGAGCATTCGCGTCGCCGAAGCGGCCAAGGTGATCGAGAACACGCAGCGCGACGTGAACATCGCGCTGATCAACGAGCTGGCGCTGATCTTCAACCGCCTCGGCATCGACACCGAGGAAGTGCTCGAAGCGGCCGGCACCAAGTGGAACTTCCTGCCGTTCCGTCCGGGCCTGGTCGGCGGCCATTGCATCGGCGTCGATCCGTATTACCTGACGCACAAGGCGCAGGAGATCGGCTATCACCCCGAGATGATCCTGGCCGGCCGTCGCATCAACGACAACATGGCGATCTACGTCGCCGAGCGCATCGCACAGCTGATGATCAAGAAGCGCATCCATGTGAACGGCTCGCGCATCCTGGTGATGGGTTTGACGTTCAAGGAAAACTGCCCGGACCTGCGTAATTCCAAGGTCGCCGACGTGGTGTCCGAGCTGAAGAAGTTCGGCGCCAAGGTCGATGTGTTCGATCCTTGGATCGACGCCGCGGAATGCGAGCACGAGTATGGCATCAAGCCGATTCGCAAGCCGGCGGTGGGCAAGTACGACGCCCTCGTGATGGCGGTGGCGCACAAGCAGTTCCGCGACATGGGGATCGACGAGATCCGCACGTTCGCGAAGAAGCCGCACGTGCTGTACGACATCAAGTATGTGTTCGAGGCGGACGAGGTGGACGGCCGGCTCTGAAGCGGTTGGCGGTTAGCGGTTAGCGGTTGGCGGTTGGTGGGAGCAGGCCCTAGCGTGCGCCGCACGGCTCGATGCGGCCAAGCTGCGGATCAAACCGTTGAGGAGGCGACCGACTTCGGCGATCTCGTGCAGGGTCGTTGTGGCATCGCTTAGCAGTGCCAGTCTGCTCACGATCATGTACTGGGTCTCCAGTTCGGCTAGCGAGCCCCTGGAGATGTGCAGGTACTGAATGAACTCGGCGCGGCTGCGTCGGGTGGAACCTTCGGCAATGTTGCTGGGTATAGACACTGCAGCGCGCCTCAGCTGAGTAATCAGGCCAAAGCGCTCATCCCTGGGCAGTAGTCGAGTCCCAGCGTAGACTTTGCACGCGAGAGCGATCGATTTCTGCCACACAACCAGGTCTTTGTGACTGACGATCTTGTCCATGATGCCGACGAATTCTGCAGGCCTGCGCGGCGCCGTGTGCTCGAAAGAGTAGGCAATCGCCGAGATATTCATTGCCTCTTACCAACCGCCAACCGCTAACCGCCAACCGCCAACCGCCAACCGCTTTTATGAAACTCCTCCTCACCGGCGCCGCCGGTTTCATCGGTTTCCACACCTCGCAGATCCTCCTCGCGCGAGGCGATGAAGTTGTCGGTCTCGACAACCTCAATGATTACTACGATGTGTCGTTGAAAGAGGCGCGGCTCGCGCAGCTGAAGAAGTTTCCGAACTTCCGGTTCGTGAAGATGGACGTGGCGGATCGCGAGGGCATGGCGGCGCTGTTCAAGCACGAGAAGTTTCAGCGCGTGATTCATCTGGCCGCGCAGGCCGGGGTGCGCTACTCGATTCAGAAACCGCTGGCTTACATCGACAGCAACGTGGTCGGGTTCGCGAATATTCTGGAAGGCTGCCGGCACAACGCCGTCGAGCACCTGGTGTATGCGTCGACCAGCTCGGTGTACGGCGCGAACACGAAGATGCCGTTCTCGGTGCACCAGAACGTCGATCATCCACTGTCGTTCTACGCGGCCACCAAGAAGGCCAATGAGCTGATGGCGCACACCTACGCGCACTTGTATCAGCTGCCGGTGACCGGCCTGCGTTTCTTTACCGTGTACGGCCCGTGGGGCCGGCCGGACATGGCGTTGTTTCTTTTCACGAAGAACATCCTCGCGGGCAAGCCCATCGACGTTTTCAACTACGGCAACCATCGTCGCGACTTCACGTACGTCGACGATATTGCGCAGGGTGTGGTGCGGGCCATGGACCGTCCAGCGCAGCCGAACGCCGATTGGAACAGCGACGAGCCGGATCCGGCCACCAGCAAGGCGCCGTACCGGCTCTACAACATCGGCAACAACTCGCCGGTGGAGCTGATGAAGTACATCGAGTGCATCGAACAAAACCTCGGCAAGAAGGCGCAGAAGAATCTGCTGCCGCTGCAGGCGGGCGACGTGCCGGACACGTCCGCGGACGTGGACGATCTGGTGCGCGACGTGGGCTACAAGCCCGCAACGCCGGTGGAAGAGGGCGTGCGTCGCTTCATCGAGTGGTACGTCGGCTACTACGGCAAGTAAGCGCGCACGGTAGTACTCGCGCCGGGGCACAAAAGCTTCACGCTGCGCCGTCGGTAGGGTAGCCTCCGGCACCATTCCAGTGCCGACGAGCTATCCAGGAGATTATCCATGACGCCAGCGAACACGACGCCGGAGTGGCAGGCGCTCGAAGCTCACGCTGCGAGCATGCAGGGCCGGCACCTGCGCGATTTGTTCGCGAACGATCCGCAGCGTGCTGTGAGTTTCTCGCGGACCTCCGAGCTCAACCTGCTGTTCGATTTTTCGAGACAGCGCGTCGATGCCGAAACGATGCGTCTGCTGCTGGCCTTGGCGAACGCGCGCGGATTGCGTGGTCGCATCGACGCGATGTTCGGCGGCGAGAAAATCAACACCACCGAGAATCGCGCAGTGTTGCACACGGCCCTGCGCAATCGCACCGATCGTCCGGTGCTGGTCGACGGCCAGGATGTCATGCCCGAAGTGCGTGCGAGCCTGCAGAAGATGCGCAGCTTCGTCGAAGGCATTCACGGCGGCCGCATTCACGGCCACACCGGCAAGACCTTCACCGATATCGTCAACATCGGCATCGGCGGCTCCGATCTGGGCATCGTGATGGCGACCGAGGCGCTCGCCAGATACCGCAATCGGAATCTGCGTCTGCACTGCGTATCGAACATTGATGGCGTGCAGCTCGGCGACGTGCTGGAGAAAGTGGACGCCGCGCGTACGCTGTTCGTCGTTTGTTCGAAAACCTTCTCGACGTTGGAGACGCTCACCAACGCAAGGCTGGCGCGCCAGTGGATCGTCGACCGCTTGGGCGAGGGCGCCCCGGCGCGACATTTCGCCGCGGTCTCGACCAATGCCAAGGCGATGGATGCTTTCTTAATTCCGCCGCAAAACCGCTTCACGATGTGGGACTGGGTGGGCGGTCGCTATTCGGTGTGGTCGGCGGTGGGGCTGTCCGTGGCGCTGGCGCTCGGCATGGATCAATTCGAGCTCATGCTGGAAGGCGGCCACGAGATGGACGAGCACTTCCGCAACACGCCGTTCGAGGACAACCTGCCGGTGCTGATGGGCTTGCTCGGGGTCTGGAATCGTAATTTCCTCGGCTTGGATTCGCTTGCGGTGCTGCCCTATGACCAGCGGCTGCACCGCTTTCCCGCGTATCTGCAGCAGTTGGAGATGGAGTCGAACGGCAAGAGCGTGACCCTGGCCGGCACGCCGTTGCAGTACGACAGCGGCGCCGTGTTGTGGGGCGAGCCGGGCTCGAATGCCCAGCATTCGTTCTTCCAGCTGTTGCACCAGGGCACCGCCAAAGTGGCGTTGGACTTTCTGGCGCCGGTGAACGCCTCGAGCTCGTTCCAGCAACAGCAGAACCTGGCGCTGGCGAATTGTTTCGCGCAGGCGCAGGCGTTCGCGTTCGGCCAGACCGAAGCGCAGGTGCGCCAGGACCTGACGGCGAAAGGCACGAGTGAAAGTGAGATTGCGCGTTTGATCCCGCACAAGCTGCACCCGGGCAACCGGCCGAGCACGGTGATTCTGTTCCCGCGCCTCGGGCCGAAGACGCTTGGCCGGCTGATCTCGCTGTACGAGCACAAGGTGTTCACGCAGAGCGTGATCTGGGGCATCAACGCCTTCGATCAGTGGGGCGTGGAGCTGGGCAAGAAACTGGCGGATTCGCTGACGCCGGCGCTGGAAAAACCGGCCGAGGCGGCGGCGGGGGCCGAGCCGTCACTAAGGAATTTGTTGGAGCATGTCGCCCGCTGGCGCGGCTAGCGCGGCGTTGACGATGAGAGGCTGCGGTGAAAGACGTGCTTGTTTTTGGAATCACAGGCAGCAACGCAAGCTGCTCGATGTGAGTCGCTTGCGAGCGGCGGGATGGCGACCGAACATCGCTTTGCGCGACGGCGTCGTTCAGGCGTCGCTCAGCTAGCCCGACCGCCGCTGCAGTCGAAAATTCTGCCGGATTGCGGCCAGTCGCTGGGGACAGACAAGCTCCGGCGGCCTCGGTTTGCTGTGGCCCAATAAAAATCGCTTCCGCAGAACTGTCTGTGTAAACTTCCCGCCCTCGTCGCAGGGACCTCATCTATCAAAAGCGACTCTGATGCTTAGATTCAGTATTTTCAGCCCCTTTGCGCGCTCGATCGTTCTCGCCGTTCTGCTCGCATTCAGCTTTGGCCTGTCCGCGCCGGCCCAGGGGCAGTCTCCCACCGCCGACCAGATCGAAATTTTCCAGAACATGTCGCCGGAGCAGCAGCAGGCGATTCTGGAATCCATGGGGGGCGGCAATGCGTCTGCGGCCGGCGGCCTCGGCGGTGTCCGCAGCGACCGCAAGCTCACGTTTCCGCAAACTGTGCGGCCTCCGCTACGTGGCAGCGGCGATGAGGACACGGGCCAGGAAACTTCATTCGACGGCATGCCGCGTCAGCCGCGCTTCAAGGGGAACGACACGCTGTTGCTGATGCTGGAAATCCGCCAGCTCAAGCGCAAGGCGCCGGAAATCGAAGAACGCGAGCGCCGCGAGCAATTACAGCCGTCGAGGCAGCCGGCCATCCCCGGTCAGATGCCGCTGCCGCAAGCGGGCGAACAGCGTCAGCAAACACAGGAGACGGGCGCCCAGGAAGTGCTGGAGCGTTCGGTCGAGGAGTTGGATCGCCTCGAGGATTTTCGCGAGCGCGTGCTACGCCGCAATCCATACAAGCTCGACAAGTGGGGCATTCTGAACGTCCCCGAGCTCGGCCCCATTCCCCTCGGCGGCCTGACTGTCGATGAAGCCACGCAGCGTGTCTCGGCGGAGCTGAGCCTGGCCGATTACATCGTTGTGATCACGCGACTGCCGCTGAAGCCGCTGGGCGCGCAGGCGCTCAAGCCGTTCGGCTATGACTTGTTCGCCGGCATGCCGTCGACGTTCGCGCCCGCCACCGATGTGCCGGTGCCGGCCGAATACGTGGTGGGCCCTGGCGATACGCTCCAGGTCCAGCTCATCGGCAACACCAAGGGGCGCTTTGCGCTGGTAGTCACGCGCGATGGACGCATCAACTTTCCAGAGCTCGGCCCGATTCCGGTCGCAGGACGGCGCTTCGAGGAGGTCCGTGACGAGATCGAGCAGCGGGTTCGCGAGCAGATCATCGGCACGCAGGTGAGCATCGGCATGGGCGAGCTGCGCTCGATTCGCGTGTTCGTGCTGGGCGAGGCCGAAACCCCCGGCTCGTATACCGTGGGTGGGCTATCGACGATCACCAATGCGTTGTTCGTCAGCGGCGGTGTGAAGACGATCGGCTCCCTGCGCAATATTCAGCTCAAGCGCAATGGCCGGCTGGTAACGACGCTGGACCTGTACGACCTGCTGCTCAAGGGCGATACCAGCGCCGATGCCAGGCTGCTGCCGGGCGATGTGATTTTCGTGCCGCCGGTCGGCGCGACCGTCGGCCTGGGCGGCGAAGTGCGTCGACCCGCGATCTATGAACTGAAGAACGAGACCTCGGCCGGCGAGCTGGTGAGCCTGGGCGGCGGTTTGCTACCGCAGGCGGATCCGGCGCTCGCCACGCTGGAGCGCGTCAATGAGCAGCGGCAGCGGACCACGGTGGACGTGAATCTGGCTACCGGCCCGGGGCGCAATCAGAAGCTGCTGGACGGCGACGTTCTGCGTGTCCCCACCATCCGTCCGATTCTCGAAGACTCGGTCACCGTGAGCGGCCACGTGCATCGCCCGGGCGAATATCAATTCAAGCCCGGCATGCGGCTCACCGACATTTTCCCGAGCCTGGATGAGCTCGCGCCGAATGCCGACCAGCGCTACATCCTGGTGCGCCGTGAGATTCCGAGCGACCGGCACATGCGGGTGTTCTCCGCCGATCTGGAGAAGGCGTTGCAGCGGCCGGAGAGCGCGGCGAATTTCGAGCTGGCGGCGCGCGATCAGATTTTCGTGTTCGATCGTGAGTCCGGCCGCGATCGCATCATCGAGCCGCTGATGCGTGAGTTGCGCATGCAGTCGCGCATCGACGAGCCGACGCAGGAAGTCAGTGTCGCCGGCAAGGTGAAAGTGCCCGGCAAATATCCGCTCGAGCCCGGCATGCGCGTGAGCGACCTGCTGCGTGCCGGTGGCAGCCTGGACGAGGCGGCTTTCGGCGGCCAGGCTGAGCTGACGCGTTATGAAGTCTCCAGCAACGGTGCACGGCAGGCCGAACTGATCCCGATCGACCTGCGTCAGGCGTTGAACGGCGACCCGGGCGCCGACCTGGCGTTGCGGCCGTTCGATTACCTGGTGATCAAGGAGGTGCCGCTGTGGGCCGAACAGGAAGAGGTCGAGGTTCGCGGCGAAGTGCGCTTCCCGGGCCGCTATCCCATTCATCGTGGCGAGACCATGCGCTCGGTGCTGGAACGTGCCGGCGGTCTGACCGATCTGGCGTTCCCCGAGGGTGCGATCTTCACTCGTGAAGAGCTGAAGGAGCGCGAGCGCAAGCAGCTCGCGACGCTCGCGACACGCATGGAATCCGACCTGGCGCAGGCATCGCTGATGGCGGCGCAGGAAACGGGCAAGGACGCCAGTCAGGCGTTGGCCGTGGGCAAGTCACTGCTCGCCAACCTGCGCGATGCGAAGCCCGTCGGTCGGCTGGTCATCGATCTGGATCGAGCCAGCCGCGCCCGGGCCGGCACGGAGCAGGACATCGTGCTCAAGGGCGGCGACCGGCTGCTGGTGCCCAGAGTCGTGCAGGAAGTGACGGTCATCGGTGAAGTGCAGAGCGCCACGTCGCACCTGTTCCGCAAAGATCTGGATCGTGACGACTACATCGCGATGAGCGGTGGCCTGACCCCGCGCGCCGACGACGATCACATCTATGTCGTGCGTGCCGACGGTAGCGTGGTGACGCGTTCCGGCAGTGCCTGGTTCAATGGCGGCGATGTCGACATCAAGACCGGTGACACCATCGTCGCGCCTCTCGACACCGAGCGCATGCGACCGTTGCCGTTCTGGATCGCTGTCACCACGATCATTTACAACCTGTCGATTGCGGCAGCGGCGGTCAACTCGTTCTAAAGCGAGCACCGCCGGTGAGCGCGGTTCGCATGGTATTTACGGCTATATGAGTTTTCATCTTCACGATCTGCTGCGTGAAACGGTGAGCGGCGAGAGCAGCCGTCAGATGACGGTGCCCTCGCTGCTGCAGTTGACGCGGCAACATGTGACGCCGCGAACCGTGGTGGATTTCGGTTGCGGCGCCATCACCGGCGAGCGCGAGCTGGCCGAGGTGTTTCCACAGGCGACGTATGTCGGCGTGGATGTAGCGCAATCGCCGGAAGTCGAGCGGGGCGGGCAACCCTTGCCGTCGCGCTTCGTCGTCTATGACGGTTCGCGTCTGCCGTTTCGCTCCGACAGCGCGCAGCTGGTCTTCTCGCGCCAGGTGTTGGAGCACGTGCCGCAGCCCGAGCTCGCCTTGAGCGAGATTCATCGCGTGCTGGAGCCGGGCGGCCTGTTTGTCGGCTCCACCTCGCACCTGGAAGCGTTTCATTCCTACAGCTACTGGAATTTCACGCCTTACGGCATGGTGCAGCTGGGCCGTCGTTTCCAGCTGGAGCCGATGCTGATCGCGCCTGGCATCGATGCCGGCGCGCTGCTGTGGCGGCGCTTTCGGGCGTCGGGACGCAATTGGATGGCGCACGAGTCGCCCGGTAATCGTCTGATCGGCAGGATCGCTCGCTGGAAGCGTTGGGACGAACGCTTCACGAACTGCGTCAAGCTGCAGTTCTGCGGGCATTTCTTCTTCGTGTTCCGTAAGCCGTGAGCGGCGTATCTGGCCTGGAGTGAATTGCAGCATGCAACCTTCGGAAGTCGCCCAACCCGTGCATGAGCGGACGCTCGATGTGTTCGCGCTGGTTCGCTTGTTGTTGCGGCACTGGATCCTGGTCGGCGCCTGCGTGCTGGTCGGCGGCGTCGTCGCTGTGACGTTCGCAGTGCTCGCCGAGCCTCGCTATCGCAGCGAAGCGGTACTCAGCGTGCGCCAGGAAGATATGACCGAATCGGCGCTGGCCGGAATCGTCGGGCAGTTCGGCGGATTGGCTCAGATGGCGGGGATGGCGTTGGGCAAGGGGGCGACGGCGGATCAAGCGGTCGCGGTGTTGCAGTCGTGGAGTCTGGCGCAGGACTTCATCGAGCAGCACGGCATGCTGGAACCGCTTACCGCCGATGCTCGCACCATGCTTGCCGACGTGTTGGGACTGCCGAAGAAAAACCTTTCCATTCAACGCGCCGTCAAACATTTCCGCAAAAAGATCCTGTCGGTGCGCCGGGACAAGCAAACCGGTCTGATCACGGTCTCGGTGGTCTGGACGGATCCGGTGCAGGCAGAACAGTGGGTGAACGACTTCATTCACATGGGCGACAGCATGATGCGCGCCCGCGCTCAGCAGGATGCCGAGCGCAGTCTTGCTCTGCTCAAGGACGAGTTGGCGAAGAATCAGGAAGTGGCGATTCGTGCGGCGGTGGCCGGCCTGGTCGAGGCCGAAATGAAGCGCAAGGTGTTTGCTCAGGCTCGCAACGAGTTTGCGTTGCAGGTATTGGACAGGGCGCATGCATCCGATCCGCGCGATAGCGTCTATCCGCGACGCGCTTGGGTGCTGCTCGCAGGCCTGGTCGCTGGTGGCCTGCTTGCACTGCTCATCATCTTCGTGCGCGAGCGCCCGGGACGCGGCGCCGCCAGCAGTACATGAGTAGTGGAAGCTCACCGGCTATCGTGAGCACCGAGGGCGCGCCAACGGGGGACAAGAGTTTTTCTCGAGTGTTCGCCCATGGCGTGGCATGGAATCTGATCGGTTTCGTGCTGCCGCTGCCCATCGGGTTGATCGCCTTTCCGTTGCTGGCCGGTCAGCTCAACGAGTTCCGTTTCGGCTTGCTCACCGCGGTGTGGGCCATCACCGGTTACTTTGCGATGTTCGATTTCGGCGTGGCGCGAGCGTTGACGCGCGAGCTGTCGATGGCCGATGGCGCCACCGATCCGCAACATGCGAGAGCGCTGACCCATACCGCGACCAGCATCGCGCTTGGACTCGGTTGTCTGGGCGCCTTGCTGCTGTGTGCGCTGTCGCCGTTGCTTGCCAATGTCATGGGCGCCGATGGACCGGCGGCTCGTAACGAGATCATCTGGACATTGATCCTCACTTCGGCGCTGTTGCCGTTGCTGCTGCTGATCACGATCGTGCAAGGCGTGCTTGAAGCCATGCAGCGCTTTCGCGATCTGGCCATCATGCGCATTCCGCTGACCACGGCTACTTACGTGGCGCCGTTGGCGATGCTGCCGTTCGATCCGAGCGTGCCAGGCATAGTCATGGCGCTGGTCGTGGCGAGACTGGCCATTCTGGTCATCTTCTGGGGGCGGGCCAGGCGTATGAATCTGCCGCGCATCGGCTTGCGAGCATTCACGTCGAGCGCCGCTCGCAGGCTGCTGGTGCAGGGCGGATGGATGACGGTCACGAACTTCGTCAGTCCCATCCTCACTTATCTGGATCGATGGCTGGTGGTCGCGCTCGCTTCGGTCGCGGCGCTCGGCTATTACAGCGTGCCGGTGGAGCTCGGTCAGCGGTTACTGGTCACGGCGGCCGCGATCGCCGGCGTGATGTTTCCTGTGTTCGCCAAGGCCGGTGGCTATTCCGAGCAGGCATTGGCCGGCTATCGACAGTCCGCCGCCGCGTCGCTCATGTCGATCGTGCCGGTCGCGTTGGTCGTCGGCATGTGGGCGGGCGAATTCTTCGAGCTGTGGATGGGGGCGACGTTCGCTCGAGAGAGTGCGCACACGCTGCAGATCATCATGTTGGGCATCTTGTTCAATTCGGTCGCGCGTATTCCCTTCACATTGTTGCAAGCGGCGGGCAAGGCGCACGTCACCGCTGCGATTCACGTATTCGAGTTGCCGTTCTTTGTCGCGCTCGCGTGGGCATTGATCAGTTCATATGGCGTGGTCGGGGCCGCCGCCGCATGGACGCTACGAGTCGGCGCCGACCTGGTGCTCATGCTCGTGGCCGTGGGCTGGCTGTCGCACGACCTCGCACGAGCGGGCGCTCGTATCGGCATCGTTACAGTGCTGGCGGCGGCTTGTTACTGGCTCGGCATCTCCTTGGATGCCACGCTGGCGCGAGTCGCGGCGCTGGCGATTGGAACGACCCTGACCGCCGGCGCCATGTGGTTTTATCTTCTGAGCACCTCTGATCGAGCCATGATTTTGCGCCTGATTCCCTGGCGTCGCGGGGCTGCGCTGCGATGAATGACAATGGTTCTGCGCCGCTGGTTGCGGTGATCATTCTCAATTGGAACAACGCGACCGACACGATCGCCTGTCTCGAGTCGCTGCGCGCGTCCACGCATCGGAATTTCCTGCCCATCGTGGTCGACAACAATTCCACGGACGATTCGCTGTCACGATTGCGCGAGTGGCGTAGCTCTTCGCCGCCGCTCGCGCCGCGTCGCGACGGGGACGCCAGCGATTACGAGTGGACCGAGCGCGATGGTTTGCGGCCCAAAGCGCAACGGCTCGGCCACGAGCATTCTTTCATCCTGCTCGAGAACGAACAGAATCTGGGGTTCGCGGCCGGCTGCAATGTAGGCGTTCGCCTCGCCCTGACGCTGAATGCCGAATTCCTCTGGCTACTCAACAACGATACCGAGGTCGACAGCCATTGCCTGGAGCATCAGCTGCGGTTGATGCACGCGGAGCGCAAGATCGAGTGCCTGGTGCCGGTGATTCTGGTGCATGGCTCCGGCGGCAAGGTCTGGAACTGCGGCGGTCGTTTGTTACCGGGCGGCTTGCGGCGCTATCTGTTCACCGATGCCGCACGGGAGAGTCTGCCGCGCACGGGCTATCAGCGCGTATCGTTCGTTACCGGCTGCTCGCTGTTGCTGCGACGCTCGACCGTAGTGAACGTCGGAATGTTGTGCGAAGACTTCTTTTTCGGCGAGGAGGATTTGGAGTTCTCCATGCGTCTGAAACGTCTGCGCAAGACGGCCGCGTGCTGTTTCGACGCCATCCTGTGGCATCGGGTCAGCAGCACCTTTGCGGGTCCGGCGCTGAACTCCAAGCTGCTGGGACGGGTGTATCTCTATTATCTGAATCGCTTCGTCCATTATCGTCGCTATCTGCCCGATCCACTGTGGCTGCTGTGGCGGGCCATTTACAACGTCTATGTCGTGACCTTGCTAGTGCGCCGTTACACTCGCTCGCCTGCCACGGTGCGCAATGTCATCTCCAGATTGAACCGCGAGTCGAGCCGGTTGCGCTCGGTGTCGCGTGAGACGTTCTTCGAAGCCACCCGTCATGACTTCACGGTCGCCGAGCACGGGCGTACCGAAGGCGGCGCGTGATCGATCACATCGCCAGTTTCGTGTTCGCCATCGCGTTTCTGGTCGTGGTGTGGCTGGTTGCGCGCTGGGATTCGAACCGATGGCGTTGTCGATTGACGCCATTTGGGGTCGCGGCGATCCCGTTCGGGATTTTGTCGGCTCTTGCGGTGCCATTCGCGTCGCCGCTCGGCTTCGTCGAGATGAATCCCGCCATCCTGCTGGTGTGGGGCGCGGGGCTGGCGAGCTTCGTCGCGGCAAGCCTGTTGGTGCGCAAATTCGCGCCGATCGATGCCGCTGCGCCGTTCACCTATCTGGATGCCAGCCATCTGGATGCAGCTGCGCCATTGGCACGCGTCATTGCAACGATCGCGGCGGCGGTCGCAAGCGTGAAGCTCTATAGCCTGCTGGGTGATTTCGGAGCCATTGCGCAACTCGCCGACGAGGAGTTTCAGGCCGAGTTCGGCGGCGGCATTGCGGGCCACGTGCAAGCATTGGCATACCCGGCGGTAGCCGTGCTGGTTGCGCGAGGGCGCCGCGCGCAACGGCTGGATCTGATCTTCATTTCGCTCGGCATGCTGGGCGCGCTTCTGTATCAGGTGAAGTACACCGTTTTCATCCCGGTTGCCGCCGGCGTCATCCTGGCCGTCCAGCTCGGCAACATCAACCTTTCATTGCGCAACCTGAGCCTGTGGGCGCTGGCCGGTGTGGCGGGATTCATGGCGGTGTATATGCTCGGGTTCGCAGCACTGGACCCGGAGTCCTTGAGCAACGTTGAGATCTATGTGTCTTTGCTGCGCCATCTGGTTGGCTATCTGCTGTCGGGAATACTTTCGTTCTCCGAGATCCTGCGCGGCGGTGCGCAGCAGTTTTTCGGCTCGGAAGACATCGTCCTGTTGCCATTCCACAATCTCGCCGCGGCCATGTTCGGTGGTCAGATCGTTGGCAACGAGGAAGCGATCAAGATTACCGTGCTCATTTCCGATGAAGGCACGCGGGAAAACGTCTTCACCTTGTTCGGTTCGCTGTATTTGAATCTCGGCCTGGCGGGCATGCTGGTTTATAGTTTCGTGCTTGCCGTGCTCGCCTATTCTCTCCTGGGATACGCGCGCCGCTTCAGCAGTGCGTGGTTCGCCTGCGCGCCAGCGCTGATGCTCGCTTTCTTCGCCTTCGGCTGGTTTCATTCCTTCTTTTATCTGCTCACGCCGGTGGAAGTGATGATCGCCGCCTTGCTGCTCGGGTGGCTGAGCGGCATTCGCATCGCGCGCAATCCAGGCGTCGCGCCTGTCGGGTCATGATTTGATGGACATTGCATGAGCTCTGCTTCCCGCCTCAAGCTGTTCTGGCTGTCGGACGCCAACACTGCGCACACCGAGCGCTGGGTGCGTGCGTTGGCGGCTCGCGGCCACGAAATATTGCTGTTTAGTTTTATTCGTCCGCATCGCGACGTGTTCGCTTCCATTCCCGGCGTGCGGCTGGAATCGGCAAATCTACCTAGCGATCTCGTCTATGCAACCGATGGCTCGCTCGGCAAGATTGCATACATGCGAGCGGTGCCGACGGTCCGCGCCCTCGCCAAGAAATTCGCACCCGATGTCTGTCACACGCACTATGTGAGCAGCTACGGCATCGTCGGCATGCTCGCGGGCCTGCGGCCGCGGGTGGCTTCCATCTGGGGCTCGGATGTTTATACGACGCCATTTCGAAGCGTCGTTCACAGGCTGGCGATCCACAGTGTGCTGCGCACCGCCAACACCGTGCTGTCGACCAGCTGGGTGATGCGCGAGCAGGGCTTGCGGATCTGCCGGCGAGACATGCGGGTGGTGCCGTTCGGCATCGATATCAATCGTTTCGTGCCGCCAGCAACCTCGCGCGAGCCGGGCAGGCCAGTCGTGATCGGTACGGTAAAGTCCCTGGAACCTAAGTACGGGATCGACGTTTTGATCGAGGCGTTCGCGATCGTACGTCAAGAATTCGGCAGCCTGAATCCGCAGCTGCTGATCGCTGGAGGAGGGACCCGACGGGCTGAATATGAAAGCCTGGTGGACCGCCTCGGACTGCGCGACACGGTGACATTCACCGGTTCCATCGAATATTCCAAGGTTCACGAGGTTCACCAGCAGCTGGATATCGCCGTGTTTCCGTCGGTGGAGGACAGCGAAAGCTTCGGAGTGTCGGTGATAGAGGCGCAAGCCTGCGCTCGGCCGGTCATCGTGAGCAGGGTGGGCGGCTTGCCGGAGGTCATCGGCGAGGGCCGGACGGGATTGGTCGTGCCGCCCAGGGACAAGGTGGCGCTGGCGCGCGCCATCGGCACCCTCCTGGAGGATCCGCAAAGGGCGCGCGCTTTGGGCGAAGCGGGTCGGGCGCACGTGTGCGCCACGTATGGTCTGGAGCACTCAACGGATTTGCTCGAGGGAGAGTACAGGCAGCTCGTGTAGGTCTCGGCACGGCCGGACCTCGCGAGCGAGGTAAGGCAGCAAAGAGGTGCGGGACTGTGGAGATTCAGGCTCTTCGCGCGAGGCTCGGCGAGATAGCGGGCATTCCGGATCGGCAGTGGCTCGACAGCCTGTCGGAGCGGAAGAAGAAAGAACTGGAATTCCATGATCGCGACCGTGACCGCAAGCAGGTCGCGCAGCTCGACCAGGACACCTACGAGCGCTTCTACGGCAACCGGAAGTACTATCAGGCGACCGGACTGTCCAAGGCCCATGTGGATGGGTGGATCGCGAGCAATGCGCCCGGCAAGGTTTTCCTGGACTATGCCTGCGGTAACGGTGAGAACGCCCTGAAAGCGGCCCGTGCCGGCGCGTCGCTGTCGATCGGCATCGATATCAGTCGCGTCTCCGTAGTGAACGCAACCGAGGATGCGCGCAGCCAGGGCTTGTCGGCCAATACAGTGTTCGTGCAGGCCGACGCGGAGAATACGCAGCTGCCGGATTCCTCGGTGGACACCATTATCTGCAGCGGCATGCTGCACCACCTGGATCTGTCGTTCGCCTTTCCGGAGCTTCGGCGCATCCTGGCGCCGGGCGGCAAGATCCTGGCGGTCGAAGCCCTTGACTACAATCCGCTCATCAAGCTGTACCGCAAGCTCACTCCGGACATGCGCACCGAGTGGGAGAAGGCACACATCCTGGATTTGCGGGACTTGCAGTTCGCCGCGCGTTTTTTTGACGTGCGGGACATTCGTTTCTGGCATATTAGCAGCATCGCGGGCGCGCACCTGAGCTTCGCCTTGCCTGCACTGAACGCATTGGACAAGGTGCTCACCCACATTTGGGGCATCCGGCTGATGGCCTGGATCTTCACGTTCGAGCTGCACAGCAAGAAGTAACTCGGCATGGTCGCCGAAACAAACATTCATCGCAGGGTAGATGTCTCTGAATATTTGGCTGATCACCGTCGGCGAGCCCTTGCCGCTGCCGGGACAGAGCGCGCGGCCGTGGCGCACCGGAATCCTGGCTCAGACGCTGGCGGCCCGCGGCCATCGCGTGACCTGGTGGACTTCGACGGTGAATCATTTCACCAAGGAGTATTTCACCCAGTCGAACGAGTCGCTGCCGATCGCGCCCGATCTCGAGCTCCAATTCCTGCACGGCGATCTCTACCGCAAGAACATCTCATTCGCGCGCTTCCGTAACCATCGGCAGATCGCCGAAGCGTTTCGCGGCCTGGCGCGGGAGCGCCCGACGCCGGATCTGGTGTTGTGTTCGTTTCCGACCATCGAGTTGAGCTACGAGGCGGTGAGCTACTGCCGCGAGCGTTCAGTGCCGGTGTTGCTGGACATTCGCGACCTGTGGCCCGATGAGATCGAAGCGCGAGTGCCGCGCCCCTTCATTCCACTCCTACGGGTCGTGTTCGGGGCGATGTACCGCCAGACTCGAGAGGCTCTGCGCGGCGCCTCGGGGCTGGTCGCAATCTCCGAGCACTATCTGGCGTGGGGGCTGGGATGGGCCGAACGCCAGCGTAGTCCCGCAGACGCTGTGTTTACCCATGCATACCCACCGCCGCCGCCCCCTGCCGCCGACGGGGAGAACGTTCGGATCCTGCAGCAGCTCGGTGTCGATCCCGACAAACGCATCGCCTGTTTCATCGGAACGTTCGTCGGCAGCATCGATCTGGCGACGGTAGTGAACGCCGCGAAGCTGCTTGCGGATCGCACCGATCTGCAATTCGTGCTGGCAGGTTCGGGAGAACAGGAAGCAAGCCTGCGTGCGCTGGCGCAGGGAGCCGACAACATCGTGTTCACCAGTTGGGTGAATCAACAGCAGCTGGCTGCGATCGCCTCGCGTGCCTGGGTCGGCCTGGGCGCCTACAAGAAAGGCGCGCTGATGAGCTTGACCAACAAGATTTTCGAGTACATGGCTTATGGCTTGCCGGTGGTGCTGTCGCTGCCCGGCGAGGCCCAGCGGCTGATCGAACAGGCGCGCTGTGGCGTGTTTTACGAGCCCGGCTCGGCCGAATCGTTGGCGCGGCAGCTCCGGCAGCTGCTCGATTCCCCGGCCGGCAGAGACGAGCTGGCAAGCAACGCCGCCCGCACCTTCCAGGAGCGCTATTCGTCGGTGACGGTGTACAAGGCGCTGGCCGCCCACCTCGAGCAGATTGCCGCTCAGAAGCCCCTGTGAGGGTGGGGCCGTACGCGAGCCCGCGCAGGGCGGCTCACTAGGCGATCACGTACACACGATGTAATATCCGCGTGTGTTTTAACCGCCGGGATGGACGAACCCATTGAGTGAGACGAATAAGTTCAAGGAGGTAACCGAGCTCGCCGGGACTCAGATCAGTGAAGAACAATTGGAGCGAATGTCTCACCGGTATCATTGGGCGGCGTTGTACTGCAGTGGCAAGGATGTGCTCGAGGCGGCCTGCGGTTCAGGCCCGGGTCTCGGAATTTTGAGCCGCGTCGCGGCCAGCCTCGAAGCAGGCGATTATTCTTCGGAAATTCTTCAACTGGCCCGCGACCACTACGCCGGGCGAGTCAACCTGAGCCAGTTCGATGCCCAGTCGTTGCCGTTCGCCGACGCCTCCAAGGACGTGATCATCTTGTTCGAGGCGATTTATTACGTGCCGGATGCCGCACGCTTTGTCAGTGAATGCCGGCGCGTGTTGAGGCCCAACGGCAAGGTGCTGGTGGCGACTGCCAATAAAGATTTGTCGGATTTCAATCCGAGCCCGTTCAGCTTTCAATACTATGGCGTGGCCGAGCTGACCCGGCTGTTCGATTCCCACGGCTTCAACGTCGAGAATTTTGGCTACTTGCCGGTAGGATCCGTGTCCTGGCGTCAGAAGCTCTTGCGTCCCATCAAACGAATGGCGGTGGCGCTCCATCTGGTGCCGAAGACCATGGCCGGCAAGAAGCTGCTCAAGCGGCTGGTGTTCGGGCAGCTCGTGCCCATGCCTGCGGAGTTGCCGACGCGCAGCGATGCCATCGTCACGCCGGTGAGGTTGAGCAACGCTCCGGACGTCTCTCATAAAGTCATCTATTGCTGCGCGACGCTGCGCGGTTGAAGCCGCTCTCGTCTCCAAGACATCCACATCAAGTTCAGGAATTTCCCGCATGTCGGCCGAACGTAAAATACCGTTCTTCAATTATCAGGCGCTGTTCGCTTCCCAGGAACAGGAGCTCATGGGCGTGCTGCGCGATGTGATGAGCCGCGGCGCCTACATCCTGCAAAAAGATTTGTTGGATTTCGAAGCGAGCTTGCGCAGCTTCCTCAACGTCAAGCATGCCATCGGCATGGCGGATGGCACCAATGCGCTGAAGCTGGCGCTGTTGGCGGTCGGCGTCGGCCCCGGCGATGAGGTCATCGTGCCGGCGCACACCTATATCGCCAGCGCCGCGTCGATTCATTTCGTCGGCGCCAAGCCGGTGCTGTGCGAATGCGGTCCGGATCACATGATCGACGTCGATTCGGCGCGTCGCGTGGTCACGTCGAAGACCAAGGCCATCATGCCGGTGCAGTTGAACGGCCGTACCTCGAACATGGATCGGGTGATGGAACTCGCGCGCGAGCGCGGCTTGCACGTGATCGAAGACGCTGCCCAGGCGCTCGGCTCGAAGTTCAAGGGACGCTTTGCCGGAACCTTCGGCGCAGCCGGAACTTTCAGCTTCTACCCGGCCAAGGTGCTGGGTTGTTTCGGCGACGGCGGTGGCCTGGTGACCAACGACGATGCGGTCGCCGAAAAGGTGATGCTGTTGCGAGATCATGGTCGCAACGCCGATGGCGAAGTGGTCGCGTGGGGCACCAACTCCCGGCTGGATAACGTCCAGGCGGCGGTGCTGAACTTCAAGATGAAAACCTTCCTGCAGGATCTGGAGCGTCGGCGGGCGATAGCTGCCCAGTACGATGCCGGCCTGCGTGACGTGGCCGAGCTCGTGCTGCCGCCGCCTCCGAATGCCGATGATGCTCACCACGACATCTTCCAAAACTACGAGATCGAGGCCGAGCGTCGCGATGCGCTGAAGGCGCACCTGGAAAGCAAGGGCATCCGCACCATCGTGCAGTTCGGTGGCAAGGCGGTGCACCAGTTCGCGGGCCTGGGTTTCGACGGCACCAAGCTGCCGTTCACAGAGCGTATGTACACTCGCCTGCTGCTGTTACCCATGAACGTTACTATCAGCGACGACGATGTGGCCTACGTGGTCCAGGCGATCCGCGCTTTCTACGGGCGCGGCAAATGACCGATGTTTCGGTAACACGCGCTTCTGATCTCGGCGGACTCGCCAATCCAGCGCGCCCGCTGAGTCCCATCGACGTCGGCGCGTACGACGATGCGACGCTGCGCCACTTTCTCACGCTGTTGTTTCGCATTCGCTTCGCCGAGGAAAAAGTCGGCGAGCTGGTGGAGCGTGGGCTGGCGAAGGCGCCGTGTCATCTCGGCATCGGGCAGGAAGCTGTCGCCGTGGGTGTCTCGGCGGCTTTGAACGCCCGGGATCGCGTGTTCGGCGGGCACCGCTCGCATTCGCACTACCTGGCGCTGGGCGGCGATGTCTACAAGCTGCTCGCCGAGGTGCTGGGCAAGCTCGATGGCACCTCGCGAGGCATGGGCGGATCGATGCACTTGTACGGACGTGAGCTTGGCTTCTACGGCAGCGTGCCGCTGGTGGGCGCCACGATTCCGCTTGCCGTCGGCGCCGGCATTGCCGCGCAGATGGAAGGACAGGGCGCGGTCGGTGTCTGCTACTTCGGCGACGGCGCGACCGAGGAGGGCGTGTTCCACGAGTCGATGAATCTGGCCTCGGCGATGCGCCTGCCGGTGTTGTTCGTGTGTGAGAACAATCTGTTCTCCAGTCATCTGGATATCAATCTTCGTCAGCCGAGCGATCGTATCGGCCGTTATGGCGACGCTCACGTCGTCAACACGCGCAGCGTGGACGGGAACGACACGGTCGCGGTCGCCAAGGCCGCGAACGAACTGGTCACGCATGCGCGCAACGGCGGCGGTCCGGGATTGCTCGAGGCGGTGACCTTCCGTCATCGCGGTCACGTCGGTCCGAAGGAAGATATCGATGTCGGCGTGCGTCGTCGTCAATCGGATATCGATGCCTGGAAACGAGTGGATCCCATTCCACGCCTGATCAGCGCTCTGCGCGATGCCAACCGCATGACGGCGGGCGAGATTGCGCAGCTGGAGCAATCGGTACGTAAAGAAATTGACGAGGCGGCTACGCGTGCCGAAGCGGCGGCGTATCCCGAAGAGCGCGCTCTGCTCGATCTCGTTTACATCGGGGGCGCGAGCAAATGACAGTGCGTGCAACGTATGGAGAGGCCATACGGCTCGGCTTCGAATATCTGATGGAACGATATTCGAATGTGTTCTGCATCGGCCAGGGATTGTGGAGCCCATGGTACGTCGGCAACTCGATGACCGATCTGGATCACAAGTTCGGTCGTCATCGCGTCATCGACACTCCGGTCTCCGAGCTGGCCTGCACGGGCGCAGCTGTCGGTGCGTCGTTGTGCGGCTATCGCGCAATCGTCATCCATCCGCGTATGGATTTCATGGTGCTCGCGGCCGATCCAATCATCAACCAGGCGGCCAAGTGGTCGCACATGCTGGGCGGCCAGGCGGCGCCCGCTGTCACCGTCCGCGCCATCATCAATCGCGGTGGCGAACAGGGTGCGCAGCATTCGCAGGCGCTGCATTCCTGGTTTGCACACATTCCGGGACTGCGCGTGGTGATGCCGGCTACCGTGCAGGACGCTCGCGATCTGCTCATCTCTGCAGTGCTGTGTGACGATCCGGTGATGTATATCGACGATCGCTGGCTGTATGACCTGTCCGAAGATCTGCCTGATGTCGTCGAACGTGATCTGCGCAGCGAGAAGCCGCGCGTGCTCCGCTCCGGCAAGGACGTGACGCTGGTCGGTTCCAGCTATTCGACCTTGCTCTGTCAGCAGGCCGCCGTCGAACTGGAGAAGCAGGGCATCGATGCCGAAGTCATCGACCTGCGCGTGTTGAATCCGCTCGACACCACGTCGGTCGTCGAATCGGTTGCCAAGACCGGCCGCCTGGTGGCGGTGGACGGCGGATGGCGGACCGCCGGCCTGGCGGGCGAAGTCATCGCGCGCGTCAGCGAATCGCTCGGCCGGTTCAAGTCGCGACCGATCCGCGTGACCTTGCCGGATGCCCCGGCGCCCACCAGCAAGCCGCTCGAAGCGATCTACTACCCGGACAGTCAGCGTGTGATCGAAGCGGTTCAAGAGACTCTTGCCGTCGCCCGATAGAGTGCAGTAATGAAGAGATTGCTGGATATCCTGTTGTCCCTGGTCGGCCTGGTCCTGGCCTCGCCAGTGCTGCTGCCGGTCATGTTCCTGATCTGGTGGCAGGACAAACATTCGCCGTTCTACGTCGCGCCACGCGTCGGCATGGGCGAGCGGCCGTTCCGGATGGTGAAGCTGCGCTCGATGATCATCAACGCCGACAAGTCCGGCGTCGATTCCACCTCCTCGAGCGACCGACGCATCACGCCGGTCGGACAGTTCGTGCGTCGTTACAAGCTCGACGAGCTGACGCAGTTGTGGAACGTGCTCAAGGGCGATATGAGCCTGGTCGGGCCGCGTCCCAACGTCGAGCGCGAGACGCGCATGTACACGCCGATGGAAAAGAAACTGCTGGGCGTGCGGCCGGGCATCACCGACTACGCCTCGATCGTGTTCTCGGACGAGGGCGAGATCCTGCGGGACAAGGCCGATCCCGATATCGCCTACAACCAGCTGATTCGTCCTTACAAAGGGGTGCTCGGGCTGTTCTACATCGAGCACTCGTCCTGGTTGCTGGATCTGAAACTGATCTATCTGACCGCAATCGCCGTGTTCTCGCGCGACAACGCGCTGCGCGGCGTGGTGCGGGATCTGCAGCGACGAGGCGCGCCGCCGGAAGTTCTGGCGGTCGCCGCCCGGGTCGCACCGCTGGTGCCGGCGCCTCCGCCGGGAGCGACGCAGATCGTGACCGAACGCTACTGAGCGTCGGTCAGATCCAGTCGGGAGAGTCGATGAATAGACGGGACGTATTGTTCGCGATGGGTGGTAGCTGTACCGCGCTCGCCGGTTGCGGCGGCGGTGGCGGCAGCAGCCCAACGCAGGCGCCGGAGCCGCCGCCACCCGTCGACCCGGGGGACCCGCGCGCCGCATGGGCTGCGACTGCCCAGTCCCTGATACCCACCCTCATCGAGACTGAGCAGCGCCCCATCGATATCGTTCGCGCGGTGGCAGATCCATCGCTGCCGCTGCGTTTTCGCATGGAGCGTGAAGCTACGGCCGATCTGCTCAACACCTATACTTTCGGCAAGGGCGAATCCTTCATTCTGGACTTCGGCGGTCATCGCGCGGGGTTCCTGTCATTCGAGCTGCAGACAGTGGGGCGTGCGCCCGACGCGCCGGCGCGCTTGCGCTTGACCTTCGGTGAAGTGCCGACCGACGTTGCTGAACCGTTGTACCCCTACAACGGACGTCTCAGCCAGGGTTGGCTGCCAGATGAGGTGATCAATGTCGATGACCTGCCGCAGGCAGTGCGATTGCCGCGGCGCTATGCCTTCCGCTACGTGAAGGTCGAAGTCATCGATACGTCCGGTGAGTTCCGCTTGCGGTTCGAGAACGTCAAAGCGCATGCAATCACGTCGGCGGCCACGGCGGTGGCGCCGCTGGTTGCTGATGCAGAGATGCTGCGACGGATCGACGAAGTGGCCGTCGCGACGCTGCGCGACTGCATGCAGACGACCTTCGAGGACGGACCACGCCGCGATCGCCGCCTGTGGCTCGGCGATCTGCGTTTGCAAGGTCTGGCGAACTACGCGACCTTCCGGCAGAACGATCTGGTCAAACGCTGTTTGTACTTGTTTGCCTCGCTATCGCGCGAGGACGGTTTCGTTGCCGCCTGCGTTTATGAAAAGCCGGTTCCGCGGTACGGTGAAGCGCACATCATCGACTACGCGGCGCTGTTCAACGTCACCCTGCTGGATTACCTGGTCGCGACGGGCGATACCGCGACCGCGCGAGATCTCTGGCCGGTCGCGAAGCGGCAGCTGGAGATCATCGCCCAGGGCATCGATGCGAACGGTCTGTATCGCGATCCGGGCAATGTGTGGATCTTTATCGATTGGTCAGATCCGCTCGATCGCAACGCCGCGATCCAGGGGTTGCTGATCTACGCGTACCGGCAGACGCTGGACCTGGCGAGGCGCATCGGCACGGAGGGCGAGGTGAGTGGCTACCAGGCCCGCATCGATGTCATGACGGCAGCCGCCAGGCAGACGTATTGGGACGACGCACAGGGCGTCGCGGTCAGCGGCGCATCACGTCAAGTGAGCTGGGCGTCTCAGGTGTGGCTGACGCTCGGTGGGGTGCTGTCGCCGACCGAAAGTGAACGGGCGCTGACGACTGCGCTGGATTCACCGACGGCGGTAAGACCGACCACCCCGTACCTCTATCACTATGTGATCGAGGCGTTGCTGGCCGCCGGCCTGAACGCCCGGGCGCGACAGCTGCTGGAGTCCTACTGGGGCGGAATGGTGGCGGCAGGCGCCGACACATTCTGGGAACTCTATGACCCCGCCCAGCCCCTGAGCGCGAACTACGGAGACATCCACGCCACCAGCTACTGCCATGCCTGGAGCTGCACGCCTTCTTACTTTCTCCGGCGGGGCCTGTTGCAGGGATAAGTAGACATTACTTGTCTGTTGCTGGAGTCAGTGTAATCCTGCCAGGGTTCTGCCAGAATCCGTGGCGATTCAGTGGGTTCAGAAGTAATCCGCGATCGGTTGGGAGCGCATGAACCGCATGAAGGAACATACAATAATGTGGCGTGTTGTTAGTGCCCCGCCGGCACGCATTGGGAGCGGCGCGTGACCAAATCCATGCCGAGACGGTTGGAGCAGACGGCCAACCGGCTCGCCCAGCTGCCTCGATCGCAAAAGCGACTGATGATGCTGACGGCCGATGTCGTGGGGATCCCGGCTGTCTTGTGGGCGGCGATCAGCCTGGCAATGGGCACTGTCAATCACTTCACCAGCGGCGCTGAATGGATCTACGCGGCCGCACTGTTGACCAGCGTGCCCGTGTTCACCCGCATGGGTCTTTACCGCGCCGTGATCCGCTACCTCGGACCGCGCGCCATCTTCGCGGTCGCGACCGGCGTCACAACATCAGTGGTGCTGCTCACCGCTCTGACGTTTTTCTGGATTGAACGAAGCATCCCGATCACTGCGCTGCCGATCTACTGGTCGTTCGCATTGATCTATGTGGGCGGCAGCCGCTTCCTGGTGCGAGGACTGTTGAATTTCAAATGGTCCACCGGGGCTCAGCACATCGTGATCTACGGCGCGGGCGGCGCGGGCGTTCAGCTCGCCACCGGGCTGACGCGCAGCGGCCGCTATCACCCGATCGCATTCATCGACGACAACACCTCCTTACAGGGCAGCACGATCAACGGTCTCGAGGTGTTCTCGCTGCAGGCCTTGCCCCGATTGGTGCGCGAGGAAGGCGTAACCGCGGTGCTGTTGGCGCTGCCTTCCCAATCGCGCCGCCGCCGCCTGGAGATTCTGAAGGCCATCGAACCGTTGTCGTTGCTGGTGCAAACGGTTCCGGACTATGGCGACATTCTGGCCGGCCACGCGCGAGTCGAAGACGTGCGGGACGTGGACGCCGGAGACCTGCTCGGTCGTGACCCGGTGCCGCCGAATGCCCGACTGCTCGATGCCTGTATTCACGGCAAGGTCGTGATGGTGACCGGCGCGGGCGGCTCGATCGGTTCCGAGTTGTGTCGTCAGATCGCGCGTCTGCAGCCCAGCCGCTTGTTGTTGTTCGAGATGTCCGAGCTCGCGCTGTACAACATCGAGCGGGAGATCAAGCTGCTGATCCGTACCGAGAAGCTGAGCGTCGAACTCGTCGCGCTGCTCGGCGACGCTCATCACAAACATCGCATGAGCGATATTCTGCACATCTACGGTGTGCACACTATCTATCACGCGGCTGCTTACAAACATGTGCCCATCGTCGAGCAGAACATCATCGAGGGCATTTACAACAATATCTACAGCACCTGGAACGCGGCGGAGGCGGCGCTGGAGTGCCGCGTGGAAACGTTCGTGCTGATTTCCACGGACAAGGCGGTGAATCCGACCAACGTGATGGGCGCGACCAAGCGCTTTGCCGAAATCGTCTTGCAAGGTCTGCAGTCGCGCGGCTCGACCCGTTTCTGCATGGTCCGCTTCGGCAATGTGCTGGAATCGTCGGGCTCGGTGGTGCCGCTGTTCCGTGAGCAGATCCACGCCGGCGGGCCGGTCACGGTGACCCACAAGGATGTCATTCGCTACTTCATGACCATTCCGGAGGCTGCGCAGCTGGTGTTGCAAGCGGGCTCGATGGGCAAGGGCGGCGATGTCTTCGTGCTCGACATGGGCAAGCCCGTGCGGATCGCCGATTTGGCCAAGCGCATGATCAGCCTGATGGGCCTGACGCTGCGCGACGAGGACAATCCCGATGGGGACATCGAGATCGTCTACACCGGTTTGCGCCCGGCCGAGAAGTTGTTCGAGGAGCTGTTGATCGGCACAAACGTCACTGGCACCGAGCATCCGATGATCATGCGTGCGATGGAGCATTCGCTGCCTTGGTATCAGGTGCAGCAGGTGCTCGATGAGCTGTCGCTCGCGTTGTCGCGCTTCGATTGCGATCGCGCGCGCCAGCTGCTGATGCAAACCGTGGCGGAGTACAAGCCTACCGGCGACATTCAGGATCTGGTGTGGAATCAGCGAGCGCAGCTGACTCATACCGAGACCAACAACGTCACCGCACTACAGACTCGCCGGGCGAGGCTCGGGCCGGCTGCGCCCAGTAGCTCGACTCCCGGCAATTATTGAGGCGGGCCGTGAACCGCAAGGGCATCATTCTCGCCGGTGGCGCTGGCACCAGGCTGTATCCCCTGACGTTGGTCACCAGCAAACAGCTGCTGCCCATCTATGACAAGCCGATGATCTACTACCCGCTCAGCGTGCTGATGCTGACCGGGATTCGCGAGCACCTGATCATCTCCACGCCGCAGGACCTGCCACGCTTCCGGCAGTTGCTGGGCACCGGCGAGCAGTGGGGAATGACCTTCGAGTACGCCGAGCAGGCGCGCCCGGGCGGCATTGCCGAAGCCATCCTGATCGCCGGTCAGCGATATGGCAACGAATCGTTCGCTCTCGTGCTCGGGGACAACATTTTCTATGGTCATGGCATGACGCAGCTGTTGCGTGCGGCGGCGGCCAAGAGCAGTGGCGCGAGCGTCTTCGCATACCACGTGCACGATCCGCAACGGTACGGCGTGGTCGAGTTCGATGCCGCAGGACGCGCGCTCGGCATCGAGGAAAAGCCGGCCGCGCCCCGGTCGAGCTACGCCGTGACGGGACTTTACTTCTACGACGAGCGTGCTTACGAATTTGCCAAACAACTCGTCCCCTCGGCGCGGGGCGAGCTGGAGATCACCGATCTCAACAAAGAGTACCTGCGGCGCGGCGACTTGCACGTCCAGGTCATGGGCCGCGGTTATGCCTGGCTCGACACGGGCACGCACGAGTCGCTGATCGCTGCGGCGACCTTCATCGAAGCGATCGAGACACGACAGGCATTGAAAGTGGCGTGTCTCGAAGAGATTGCCTATCGACAGGGCTTCATCACCGCCGCGCAAGTGCGCGAGCTGGCGCGTCCGCTGAAGAATACGCAGTATGGCCAGTACCTGCTGAGCATGCTGGAAGAACGAGTCATCGAATGATTTTCAAACCGACCCGCCTGCCCGAGGTCGTGCTGATCGAACCGAAAGTGTTTGGCGATTCGCGCGGCTTCTTCATGGAAACCTGGGAGGCTCGAAAATTCGCCGACGGCGGCATCGATGTGAATTTCGTACAGGACAATCACAGCCGCTCCAGCCGCGGCGTGCTGCGCGGCCTGCACTATCAGCTGCGGCATACGCAGGGCAAACTGGTGCGCGTTGTCGAGGGTGAAGTGTTCGACGTCGCGGTAGATGTGCGCAAATCCTCGCCGACATTCGGCCAGTGGGTTGGCGAATATTTGAGTGCCGACAATCGCCGCATGCTGTGGATTCCGCCCGGCTTCGCGCACGGCTTCGTGGTGTTGAGCGAGCGCGTGGACTTTCTATACAAGTGCACCGATTACTACGACCCCTCCAGCGAGCGTACGCTGCTGTGGAATGATCCGGAGATCGGCATCGAATGGCCGATGCCGCAGGGTGTGGATCCGATCATTTCCGAGAAGGATCGCAACGGAATCGGCTGGCGGAGCATCGAGACCCTGCCATGAAAACGTTGATCGTCGGCGCCGCGGGTCAGCTGGGGCGCGCCCTGCTGAAAACGGCGCCTGCGAGCGTCGATGTCTTGGCATTGGATCGCACGCAGCTGGATATCACTCGAGAGGATGCAGTTGCTCAGGCGGTGCATTCGTTCGCGCCGCAGGTCGTGATAAATGCCTCCGCGCACACCGCAGTGGACCTGGCGGAATCAGAGCCGCAGAAGGCCTACGCGATCAATGCCGATGCAGTTGGCAACCTCGCTGCCGTATGTGCGGCGTCGGGCATTCGGCTCGTTCACGTATCTACCGATTTCGTGTTCGATGGATGCTCCGGCCGACCGTATCGGCCGGACGATGCTACCCATCCGCTCGGCGTCTATGGTGCGAGCAAGCTCGCGGGCGAGCAAAAGATTGCGGCGCACGGGGCCTTGGATTGGACCGTCGTGCGCACCGCGTGGGTGTACGCGAGCACCGGGCGCAACTTCGTGCTGACGATGTTGCGGCTGTTCAAAGAGCGCCCGGTGGTCCGCGTCGTCGCCGATCAAATCGGCACGCCCACGAGCGCGCTTTCGCTGAGCGAATGTGTGTGGCGTGCGGCCATCTCCGGCAGGCTGCGAGGCATTGCCCATTTCACCGATGCTGGCGTGGCCAGTTGGTACGACTTCGCGGTGGCCATCTACGAGGAGGCGAGCGAGCTCGGTCTGCTCAACGCGCCTGTTGAAGTCCAGCCGATTCAGACCAAAGATTATCCGACTCCCGCACGACGCCCGAGCTACAGCGTCCTCGATGTGACAGCGACCACGGCGGCGCTTGGGCTGACGCCGGTGCATTGGCGCACCAACCTTCGGCAAGTATTGAGAGAGCTGCGAGCGTGAAACATCTGCTGGTCACGGGCGGCGCCGGTTTCATCGGCGCCAACTTCGTTCACTATTGGCTGCAAAGGCACGGCAGTGGGCGATTGGTGGTGATCGATGCGCTGAGTTACGCCGGGAATCGCGCCAATCTGTCGAGCGTCAGCTCGCATCCTGCGTTTCGTTTCGTGCACGGCGACATCACCGATGCTGCGCTGCTGGCGCAATTGTTCCAGCAGGAGCAGATCGATTGCGTCGTGCACTTCGCGGCGGAATCGCACGTCGATCGCTCGATCACCGGTCCGGACGAATTCATTCGAACCAACGTGATCGGCACGCACGAGTTGCTGAAAGCTGCTCGGGCCGCGTGGTGTCGCGATGGCAGCTGGCGCGGTGACGTGCGCTTTCATCACGTTTCGACCGATGAAGTCTATGGCTCGTTGCGCACCGGCGAGGCTGGCTTCACCGAGACGACGGCGTATTCGCCGAACTCGCCGTATTCGGCCAGCAAAGCTGCGTCCGATCACCTGGTGCGCGCCTATCATCACACTTATGGCCTGCCGGTCACGAGCAGCAACTGCTCGAACAACTATGGGCCGTTTCATTTTCCGGAAAAGCTGATCCCGTTGATGCTGGTCAACGCGCTCGAAGGCAAGCCGCTGCCGGTGTACGGCAAAGGCGAGAACGTCCGCGATTGGCTGTATGTAGAGGATCATTGTCGCGCGATCGAAGCGATCCTCGAGCGCGGCAGAGTGGGGGAGACCTACAACGTCGGCGGCCGCAACGAGTGGCGCAACATCGATATCGTCCGACACTTGTGCGGCATCCTGGATCGACGCTTCGCCACCGATCCGACGCTGGCCGGCCGCTTCCCCAATTGTCCCGCGGCCTCGGGCAAGCGCGTCGACAGCTTGATCACCTTTGTTACCGATCGGCTCGGCCACGATTGGCGCTATGCCATCGACGCCAGCAAGATCGAGCGCGAGCTGGGGTTCGAGCCGCGGCAAACATTCGAGAGCGGCATCGAGAAAACGGTCGACTGGTATCTGACGCACGAGTCCTGGTGGCGCGATGTGCTGAGCGGCGCATATCGTCGCTAGCATGCAGCCTGTTCCCCAAAGCGATCCATATCTGGGGAAAAGCCTCACCAACCGGGCTATTTGGGGCTGTCCAGAACCGCATCATGCGCACCGGGACAAGGAATGTCTCAGTCCGGTGCTCCCCACCCGCCGGACGCGCCAAAATCCGCGGAGCACAGGACGTGCTCCGCGTCTTCTTGCGGGAATTCGGGCTGGTCTTGAAGTCGAATGGCGCCGCGAGCCGCTGTGGGCGGCGACTCGCGGCGGCCGAGTCGAGTGGCGTGACACGCTCGCCTGGCCTCCCTGGCGCGAGGGGGGCGTGTGCACCCGGTCCTTCGTCCTGTTCTTATTGCGATCACTTTCCCTGTGCGCGTCGTTTCTCGAGCCGTGGGAGCAGCGCGATGGCGACTTTCAGGAAGAGTTGCGGGCCTGCTGAATCCGTAGCAGTTGCGAGCCGGTTGCCGACCTCCTGTCGGGTTCCGGCCGCTGCGTGCGCTCCCTGCACGACCCGCGCTTCCTTTGGACAGCTGTTGTCGTCCGTGACAAAGCTGCTGTTCCTAATAGTTAAAGCGACAAAGCGCAGCATCTGCCCTCGCAAGCGGTGGAAATATTTTCAAGTCATGGAACATGCCGACGCCCCTGTCCGTATGGGCCGACTGCTTTACCGCTTGCGTCGTGTCCGCTAAGCTGCCGAAATATTTTTCCTTTTAAGTCCAGCGAGTTATCCCATGCGATTGACCATTTTCGGCTCCGGTTATGTGGGCCTGGTGACCGGCGCCTGCCTGGCCGAAGTCGGCAACAACGTGCTGTGCGTCGACGTGGACGAGCGCAAGGTCGAAATGCTCAAGCGCGGCGAGTCCCCGATCTACGAGCCCGGGCTCGACGAGCTGCTGCGCCGGAATCTGGAAGCGGGCCGCCTGAAATTCACCACAGACGCCGTCGAGGGCGTGAAGCACGGCTTGTTTCAGTTCATCGCGGTCGGCACGCCGCCCGATGAGGACGGTTCGGCCGATCTGAAGTACGTGCTGGCGGTTGCCGAAACGATCGGCAAGAACATCAGCGAGTATCGCGTCGTGGTTACCAAGTCCACGGTGCCAGTGGGGACGGCGGACAAGGTGAAAGCCAAGATCGACGCGACGCTGAAGTCACGCGGGGCGCAGGCCGAGTTCGACGTGGTGTCCAACCCCGAATTCCTCAAAGAGGGCGCGGCAATCAACGATTTCATGAAGCCAGACCGCATCGTCGTCGGCACCGACAATCCGCGCACTGCCGAGCTGCTGAAGGCCCTGTACGACCCCTTTACGCGCAATCGCGAGCGCATGATCGTCATGGATGTGCGCTCGTCGGAGCTGACCAAGTACGCTGCCAATGCGATGCTTGCAACCAAGATCAGCTTCATGAACGAACTTGCCAACCTGGCCGAGCGCATGGGCGCCGATATCGAGAAGGTGCGTCAGGGTATCGGTTCGGATCCGCGCATGGGTTATCACTTCATCTATCCCGGCATGGGCTATGGCGGCTCCTGCTTTCCCAAGGACGTGCAGGCCCTGTCGCGCAGCGCCGGCGATCACAAGTTCAACGCGGAGCTGCTGAACGCGGTCGAGGCGGTGAACAAGCGCCAGAAGATGGTGCTGTTCGACAAGATGCGTGCGGTGTTCAACGACGATCTGGCTGGAAAAACCATTGCTCTGTGGGGCCTGGCGTTCAAGCCCAACACCGATGACATGCGTGAGGCGCCCAGCCGCACCCTGGTGGAGGCGCTGTGGGGCGCCGGTGCGAAAGTGCGGGCCTACGACCCGGTGGCGCACGAAGAAGTCCACCGCATCTACGGCGACCGTCCGGACCTCACGCTCACCAAGTCGGCCGTCGAGGCGCTGGAAGGCGCCGATGCGCTGGCGATTGCGACTGAATGGCAGGAATTCCGCAGCCCCGATTTCGATCTGATCGCCTCGCAGCTGAGCAGGAAAGTGATTTTCGACGGCCGTAATCTGTACGACCCGTCGTTTGTGAAGCGTTTTGGATTGAAGTACTACGCCATCGGGCGGGGTGACAGCCTATGTTGATTCCCGTGATCCTTTCCGGCGGCTCGGGCACTCGCCTGTGGCCGCTGTCGCGCGAGCTGTATCCCAAGCAGCTGCTGCCTCTGGTCGGCAAGGGGACCATGTTGCAGGAGACGCTGGCGCGGGTCGCTGGAGTCGAAGCGCTGGGCGCGCCGGTCGTGGTGTGCAACGAGAGTCATCGGTTTCTGGTCGCCGAGCAGATCCTCGAAGCGGGCATCAAGCCGCAGGCCATCGTGCTCGAGCCGGTCGGCCGCAACACCGCGCCCGCAGTTGCTGTCGCGGCGATGGCCGCCGTCTCCGATCTGCCCAAGGGAGGCAGTGACTCCGATCCGTTGCTGCTGATCCTGCCGGCCGATCATGTGATTCGCGATGTGAAAGCGTTCCGTGCCGCGCTGGAAATCGGCCGCAAGGCTGCCTCCGAAGGCAAGCTCGTCACCTTCGGCGTCGTGCCGAACAAGCCGGAGACCGGCTATGGCTATATCAAGCGAGTGAACGGCGCCGGCCCGGCTTATGGCATCGACCGCTTCGTCGAAAAGCCCGACCTTGCCACGGCGAAGTCCTACGTCGAGTCGAAGGAATATTTCTGGAACAGCGGCATGTTTCTGTTCCGCGCCTCGGCCGTACTCAACGAGCTGCGCGAGCTGGCGCCGAAAATTTATGAAGCGTGCGCGCAGTCCGTCACGGCCGCCAAGCGCGATCTGGATTTCACCCGCCTGCCGACCAAGGAATTCAGCGCCTGTCCGAGCGATTCGTTCGACTACGCGGTGATGGAGAAGACCAAGCTCGGCGTGGTCGTGCCGCTGGACGCGGGCTGGAGCGACGTCGGCTCGTGGTCGGCGCTGCACGAAGCGATTCCGGCCGACGGCGACGGCAATGTCGTGCTCGGCGACGTGCTGACTGCCGATTCGCACGGCAATTATCTGCACGCCACCAGCCGCCTGGTTGCGGCGGTCGGCCTGCAGGACCACGTCGTGGTCGAGACCAAGGACGCGGTGCTGGTCGCACCCAAGAGCCGGGTGCAGGACGTGAAGGAATTGGTCAATCAGTTGAAGAAACAGGGCCGCTACGAAACTTCCTTGCACCGCGAAGTGTTTCGGCCGTGGGGCAGCTACGACAGCATCGATAACGGCCAGCGCTTCCAGGTGAAGCGCCTGTCGGTGAAACCGGGCGCGTCGATGTCGTTGCAGTTGCATCACCACCGCGCCGAGCACTGGATCGTGGTGTCGGGCACGGCGAGGATCACGCGAGGCGAGGAGGTATTCCTGCTGGAGGAAAACCAGTCGACCTACATCCCGCTGGGCACCAAGCACCGCATCGAGAACCCGGGCAAGATCCCGCTGCACATCATCGAGGTGCAGTCGGGCGGCTACCTGGGCGAAGACGACATCGTGCGCTTCGAGGATCGTTACGGGCGGGAAGGCGAGAAATAGCCCACTCGTCCAATCGCCCGACACGAGCAAACATTCAGAATCGTTTAGAGCCAGAGATAAGGAACGCAGCGCATGTCCAACCCGTCTTCCGCCATCGTGGGCTTCAAGGCCTACGATTATCGCGGCCGGATCCCGACCGAGCTCAACCCGGAGGTGGCGTATCGCATCGGGCGGGCGTATGCGGAGTTCCTGAAGCCCAAGCGGGTCATCGTCGGGCGTGACATTCGCAAGTCCAGCGAAGAGCTGTGCGCGGCTTTGACCAAGGGCCTGCTCGATTCGGGCGTGGACGTTTATGACATCGGCCTGTGCGGCACGGAGGTCGTGTACTTCGGTACCTTCAGCGAGGGCATGGACGGCGGCATCATGGTGACCGCGAGCCACAACCCGCCGGATTACAACGGCATGAAGTTCGTGCGCGAGCAGTCGCGGCCCATCAGCGGCGACACGGGATTGAAAGACATCCAGCGCATCGCCGAATCCAACAAGTATGCGCAGCCCGCGAAGCAGGGCACGCGCCACACGCTCGATATCGGCAAGAAATATATCGAGCACCTGCTGTCGTACCTGGACAAGTCGAAGCTCAAGCCGTTGAAGATCGTGGTCAACGCCGGCAATGGCGGCGCTGGACTGATCGTCGATCAGCTCGAGCCGCACCTGCCGTTCAAGTTCATCAAGATCAACCACCAGCCCGACGGCAGCTTTCCGAACGGCGTGCCGAACCCGATGCTGGAGCAGAACCGGGTCGCCACGATCGAGGCGATCAAGCAGCACAAGGCCGATTGCGGCGTCGCCTGGGACGGCGACTACGACCGTTGTTTCCTGTTCGACGAGAACGGCAGCTTCATCGAGGGCTATTACATCGTCGGCCTGCTGGCCTCGGTGTTCCTGAAGCAGGAGCAGGGCGCGCGCATCGTGCACGATCCGCGCTTGACCTGGGCGACCACCGACATGGTCGCCTCGCTCGGCGGCAAAGCCGTAATGTCCAAGTCCGGACATGCCTTCATGAAGGATGTGATGCGCCAGGCCGACGCCATTTACGGCGGCGAGATGAGCGCGCACCATTATTTCCGTCGCTTCGGCTATTGCGACACCGGCCAGATCCCCTGGCTGCTGGTGGCGCAGCTGCTGTGCGAAACCGGCAAAACCTTGTCGCAGCTGGTCGGCGAGCGCATCGCGAAGTTTCCCGCCAGCGGCGAGATCAATCGCAAAGTGGCCGACGCCAAGGCCACGATCGCGCGCGTGCAGGCTAAGTACGAGACCGGCGCGAAGTCCATCGATTTCACGGATGGCCTGTCGATCGAGTTCGACGACTGGCGTTTCAACCTGCGTTCGTCCAATACCGAGCCGTTGATCCGCTTGAACGTCGAGAGCCGCGGCAACGAGGCGCTGATGAAGTCTCGCACTGCAGAGCTGCTGCAGATGATTGGCGGCGAGGAAGCGCACTGACCGGAACCTGCCGACCGCACCTTCACGGGTGCCCGGGTCCCATAGACCAGCCCGGGCGCCGTCGTCGATAGTCCCCAAAGTCGCACCCCCCGGATGAACCGGGGAAGTGCGACTTCGAGCATTCTTGAGGCGCGTACAGCAGGTGTAGGCTCGTTCCATCAAGGAACGTGACAACACCAACAAACGGCCAGGGCCGCGCCAGGGAGTATCGGCGGTGGCAACGCATTTTTCGAGCGATGATTCGATAACGAACGCACAGCTGCTCGACCTGCAGCGCGTCTTCGATCTGTCTCAAGATTTGATGTGCGTGACCGACGCGCAAGCGCGCTTCGTGCGCGTGAGTGCGTCGTCCGCGCGGATCCTCGGTTACCAGCCCGACGAGCTACTGGGACGCAAGTTTCTCGACCTGATTTATCCCAACGATCTGCAAGCCACGCTGCTCGCGCACGAGACCGTGCTGCGTGGAGCGCAAGTCGTCGAATTCGAGAATCGTTATGTTCGCAAGGATGGCGCGCTGGTCGAGTTGAGCTGGACTTCGACCTGGCTCGCCGGCGCCGGCGGCTCGGGCGCCACGTATTCAGTCGCCAGAGATATCACAAATCGCAAGCGAGCCGAGCGGCTGCGAGAGTCGCAGCGCGAAGTCTTGCAGATGATCGTCGCGGGCTCGACGCTCGGCGATGTTCTGCGGCGGATCTGCAGCATCATGGAAGCATTCGATGCCGACGCCAGATGCGCCGTGACGGTTCTCGATGCAGCCGGCGGCCGCGTCCGCACCGCATTCAGCCCGAGCTTACCTTCGCGCTTCCTGTCAGTCGTCCAGGATGCACTGCTGGGCATGCAGAACGGTGCATGCGCCAACACGTTGCGCAGTGGTCAGACCGCCACTTGTGCGGACATCAGCAAAGATCCGGATTGGCGCGAGCTCGCCACGCTCGGCGCTGAGCATGGCTTGCGAGCTTGCTGGTTCACGCCGGTGTTTGGGGCGCGTGGACGTTTAATTGCTGTCATAGCTGTTTATTACCCGCACCCGTACGAGCCGACGGATCGCGAGCTGGTGCTGGTGCAGGCGGCGGTGAGCCTGGTGGCGCTGGCCATCGCGCATTCGAATGCGCAGACACAGCTGAAAGAAAGCCTCACGCGCGTGGAGCTGGCGCAGGCCATTGCACGGCTGGGTTATTGGGAGCGCGATTTGTCGAACGACAAGCTCAACGTTTATGGCGAGACCAATGCGATCCTGGGCATTCCCGGCGAGCGCTCGGTGAGCCTGGAATCGTTTCTCGACGTCGTGCTCGAGGCGGACCGGCCGGCGCTGATTGCTGCCTACACCGAAGCAAACCGCGGGGATGGATTGGGAGGGCTGCAATTCCGCGTGCGGCATCCGGATGGATCGACCCGTTACGTGCACGCCGAGCGTCGCGTGATTCGCGACGACTCGGGCCGCGCCACTCACATCATCGGCACGATGCAGGATGTCACCGAGCGCAACGAGGCCGATCGGGAACGGCAACGCTATCTCACTCAACTGGCTTCGCTCGCGGTCGCGGCCCGCAAGGTCAATTCGGTGCTCACCGTGGATGAGTTGCTGCAGGTCATTACAGATATCGCGCGCGATCTGGTCGGGGCGCATGTCGCAGTGAGTGTGTTGAAGAGCACCGATGACCGAACGGTGGAGTGCTGCAAGACTTCACATTCCGAAAAATATACGTCGGTGGCGCCGGACTCTGTGTTACAGGAAGGCCAGGGCCTCACCGTGTCGCTCGCAGCGGCTTCCGGACGGCGCATCGGCGTGCTGTGCGTGGCTGACAAGCAGAGCGGGGAGTTCGCGTCCAACGACGAGCGCGTGCTGAGCCAGCTCGCCGACCTGGCCGCGGTCGGCCTGGAAAACGCCCATCTGTATGCCGAGCTCGAGGAGCGAGTGCGAAAACGGACGGCGGAGCTACAGGAGTCCAATAAAGAACTGGAGGCTTTCAGCTATTCGGTCTCGCACGACCTCCGGGGACCGTTGCGCGCCATAGCGGGGTTTACCGGCTTGCTGCGCAACCGGCATTACGAGACGATCGACGCGGACGGTCGCCGCTGCATCGATCGCGTACTGGCTGGTACGCAAAGAATGTCGAACTTGATCGATGACTTGCTGGAGCTGGGCCGGGTCACGCGGGTGGAATTCAGGCGACGGCAAGTGGATTTGTCGGAGTGTGCGCGCGCGACCCTGTCTCGGTTGCGCGAGTCGACTCCGGAGCGGGCGGCCGCGATCGTCGTCGAGCCGCAGCTGGTCGTCGACGGGGATGCCGGGCTGCTGGAGATTGCGCTGGAGAATCTGCTGGACAACGCCTGGAAGTTCACTGCCAGCCGGCCGGTCGCGGAAATCCGCTTCGGTGCCCTGGCGCTCGATGGCGTTGCCGGTGACGAAAACGAGAGGACGTTCTTCGTGCAGGACAATGGCGTTGGGTTCGATCCGCGATATGCGACGAACCTGTTTGGGGTGTTCCAACGTTTACACGCGGCCGGGGAGTTTCCCGGCACGGGGGTGGGCCTCGCCACGGTCCAACGCATCGTGCAGCGGCACGGCGGCCGCATCTGGGCCGATGCGGCCGTCGATCGCGGGGCGACGATTTACTTCAGCATTGCCAAGGGGCAGCAATGAGCGAGCGCTACATCCTGCTGGTCGAGGACAACCCGGACGACGAGGAGTTGACGCTGCTCAGCCTGCGCAAGAACAACCTGGCGCACGACATCGTGGTGGTCCGTGACGGCGTAGAGGCCATCGAGTACCTGTTCGGCACCGGGCAGTACGCCAGCCGCGATGTGATGAATGCTCCCACGGTGATCCTGCTGGACTTGAAGCTGCCCAAGCTCGACGGCCTCGGCGTGCTCAAGCGGCTGCGTGCCGACGAGCGGACCCGCAACCTGCCGGTGGTCGTGCTCACATCCTCCAGCCAGGACGCCGACGTGATCGCCAGCTACAACCTGGGCGCCAACAGCTATGTCCGCAAGCCCGTGGAATTCGGCGCCTTCGTCGAGGCGGTGAGCAGCCTGGGGCTGTATTGGGTGATGCTCAACCGGCCGCCGCCGGTCCACGTGACATGATTTGACCGCGCCGGTCGTCATCCCTAAACTACGCGCCCCTTCAAACCATATGACGGTTCGTGGGGCCGGCATCGGGCGGTTAGCTCAGCGGTAGAGCACTGCTTTCACACGGCAGGGGTCACAGGTTCAATCCCTGTACCGCCCACCAATCCTAACGATTCGGATGGAATCCCGGCGCCATGGCCGCTAAGGCGCCATGGCCATCCGTACTCGTTTCGCTCCCAGCCCCACTGGCATGCTGCACATCGGCGGCGTGCGAACAGCGCTGTTTTCTTGGCTCTACGCCCGCCGTCACAGCGGCACGTTCATCCTGCGCATCGAGGACACCGACCGCGAGCGCTCCACCGACGAGGCGACCCAGGTCATCCTGGATGGCATGGAATGGCTCGGGCTCAGCGCCGACGAAGGTCCGTTCTATCAGACGCGCCGGATGGATCGCTATCGCGAGGTCATCGGCGAGTTCCTGAAGGCAGGTCACGCCTATCACTGCTACTGCTCGAAAGAAGAGTTGGACGCGATGCGCGCTCGCCAGCAGGAAGCCAAACAGAAGCCGCGCTACGACGGCACGTGCCGCAATCGCACCGAGCCGCGGCCCGGCGTGTCCCCGGTCGTGCGGTTCAAGAACCCGATCGAAGGTAGTGTCGTCGTCGAAGACGTGATTCACGGCAACGTCGTGTTCGACAACATGGAACTCGACGATCTGATCATCGCGCGCTCCGATGGCACGCCGACTTATAACTTCTGCGTCGTCGTCGACGACAGCGACATGAAGTGCACGCACGTGATTCGCGGCGACGATCATCTCAACAACACGCCGCGCCAGATCAACATGCTCAAGGCGCTGGGCGCCGCCGTTCCCGTATATGCGCACGTGCCGATGATTCTCGGTCAGGACGGCGCGAAGCTGTCGAAGCGTCACGGCGCGGTCAGCGTGCTGCAGTATCGGGAGGAGGGCTTCCTGCCGGAGGCGCTGCTCAATTATCTGGTGCGCCTCGGCTGGTCGCACGGCGATCAGGAAGTCTTCTCGATGGAAGAGATGGCTCAGCTGTTCGACATCAAGGATGTGAACAAGTCGGCGTCCGCGTTCAATCCCGACAAGCTGCTGTGGCTGAATCAACAGCACATCATGCGCTCGACGCCGGAGCACGTGGCGAAGTATCTGAAGCCGCACCTCGCCGCGCTCGGCGTGAATGTCACAGACGATCGCAAGCTGGCCGCTGTCGCGAAGTCCCAGCAGGAGCGGGCGAAGACTTTGAAGGAGATGGCGCAGAACAGTCGGTTCTTCTTCGAGGAAGTCGCGAGCTATGACGAGAAGGCTGCGAAGAAGAATCTCACCGCCGAGGCCGTGGGGCCGCTGACGACGGTGCTGCAGAAACTCTCGGCGCTGACCGACTGGGTGGCCCCGGCATTGCACGACGCGGTCAATCAGACTGCCACCGAGCTGAGCCTCGGCATGGGCAAAGTCGCACAGCCGATTCGTGTTGCGGTGTCGGGCGGGACGGTGTCGCCGCCCATTGATGTCACGCTCGAGGTGCTAGGGCGCGAAGTCACCCTAGCGCGGCTGGAGCGGGCATTGGGCTATGCGCGCGGACAGGGGTGAGCGTTTCCACGAAACTGCCCGAAATACGGGGCAAAGACATGATTTCGATGCAGTCTCCTTGACAGTCCGGCGCTGCTTCCCTACATTGCGCGCCTCTCGCGTGGGGCTATAGCTCAGCTGGGAGAGCGCTTGCATGGCATGCAAGAGGTCGCCGGTTCGATCCCGGCTAGCTCCACCAACACCACGTTTTCGATGTGCGTCCCCATCGTCTAGAGGCCTAGGACATTACCCTTTCACGGTAGTAACCGGGGTTCGAATCCCCGTGGGGACGCCAACTTGAACGAGGCGTCGGTGGTTGATCCCAACCACTTGAACGGTAGAGAGAAATCAGGGGTTCTAAACCCTCGAAACGCGAGTAGGCCACGCGTCCCGCGAACACCAGCTTGGCGACCAAACGCTTATTCTGGATGCTTCCGGATCTCCAAAGTCGGCAAGGGTTTACGAGGAATTCGACAGCGGTTCTAAGTGCCTCGTCGAAACTCCGCGGTTTTCCGCCTTCTGCGGCCGTAATCGGTCCTCAATCAGCAGCTTCTCTTCCTCCAGTCCGCGAATTCGGCGTTCGTAAGCCGCTACCACCGCTGACACGTCGGTCTGGGTGATCCGATGGACCAGCTCATCGATCTGGGTCGTGATCGCGTGCAAGTTTTTCCGTAGTTGAGTCACGCGATCGTCAACACTCCGGGCTTGCAGGTCCCAGGCATCCCTGCACATCGCCACGACAGCGTTGCGAACTCCCTCGCAGGGGTTCGCCTCGGAGATCAGTCGCTCAAACTCTGCCTCGATCTTGGCGCGGCGAATGCCGGGTGCGAGGGAAGGAGGGTTGCGACTGGAGGAACCGTGCTACCTCTGCGTGGAGCTCGAAGCGTCCGAGGGCATAGCTCGGCGTCGGCTCGATTTTCGTTCGGTTCATGCCAAAGCAATACTCGGTGGATTGCACCACGTACTCGCCTTTCCGCGAGTGAAAAAGAATCGAACCAGCCAAGATCAGTTAGACAAGGTTATTGCGGACCACTGGTCGACGGGCATCACCGCAGCTGTCGTTGAAGCTCGCCAATAAAGCGCTTTTCTTCGTCGCGATGGTCGGGGTAGGGCGGGATTGCGCCCAGCTGACGCGAACGACGGACCATTGACCGTCCTGTCGGCTGCCTTTGCACACCTGAGGTGGGACGGTTTGCCCACCGGCGTGACGATCGCATCGTGTGCGCAGGGTGCGGATCATCGTATCAGCATATCGAAGCCCTGGGTTTTGCCCGAGAGGCGGCGAAACTCACAGGGGCCGTGTACCTGGTGAGCGTTCACACCCAGCCTGCTGCAGCCGCCATTTGATGCCTGTCCAATCCGGTCCCGAACGTTTGGTCTACTTCGGCCGATAATCCTTGTGCCGCGCTTCGAACGCGCGAATCTCGCGTTCTGCGTCTGAACGGCTGATGCCGTAAATCGCCTGGATGCTCTTGAGAAGCTCGGGACGTTTGCCGCCGATGATGGCGAGTTGGTCCTCATCGAACTTGATCCAGCGCGCGCGGATACGGCCTTTGAATTGCAGCCAATTGTTTTCAGCGAGTGTCCAATTCATCACGATCTCCACAGGGAATGCGTTCCTCGACGCGTCGAGGCAGTGGCGTGGGTGTCCAGGCTAGAAGAAATGGCTAGGCGGGATTGCAGTGCATGCGGGCATGAAAAAGGTTCGCGTCCCCAATTACCACTTATCACTGCGGAAAGGGCGCGTCTTTGTTCTTGCGCTCAGCCTGGCGCTGCTGCTCTTGCGCGTTACGACGCTTTTGCGCGTCTTCGCGACGTTGCTTTTCTTGTTTGTAGTTTGGCGGTCTGGGCATGGGCTCTCCTACGGTTGGAATGAATGGCCGCGGGGAACGCAGCAAAGCGCGTTGGCTAAGGCGGCCAATCAAAATGATGAGCTTTAACGAGCTTCGCTGCCGGATGCACCGATGAGTCGGTGAGCGAGCGAAGGCACGCTACAAAACACTCAGGCTTTGGAGCGCGGACGCGTCCTGCCGGCGCGGCGATCGTTCAGTCGATCGACCATCTCTTCGAGCAGCATCGTCACTTCGGAGTGTGTTCCTGCGCGGACACCTGCGATCGTATTCGTGCCTTGCGAGATGATGTAACTGTGCCAAAGGCCGACTTCGCCCGAAGGTGCAGCGGCTCTGGACACTGAATCGACTTTGAACGGCCACTCGAGCACCGTTTCCGTCGGAAACCTGGGTTGTGTTTTCACGAAATCTCAGGCGTCGTTGCACGAACAACTCCTGCGTGGGCTTGTTCAAGCCCACGCAGGAGTTGATGCGATTTACCAGCGAGCGCCGCCACCAGCGGCGCGATAGCCACCGCCACTTCGTGGCTTGTCCTGCGCCTCATTCACCTTGAGCGCGCGACCGCCCATGTCGTGGCCACTGAGCGCCTGGATGGCGCGTGCTGCGTCAGCCTTCGGCATTTCAACGAAGCCGAAACCGCGCGGGCGACCCGTTTCGCGATCCATGATCAAGGCGACTGAATCGACTGTGCCGTGTTGCGAGAACAGTTGGCGAACGGCGTCGTCGTCGGCGGAAAAGGGCAAATTGCCCACGTAAATCTTACTCATACAATTAATAACTCACTGAAGGCGCAGCGGCTTATGTGCAGCCTGCCGCTCATATTGACGTGACAGCTCAACAAACAGCTGTCTCCATTTCGATTCGCCCATACGGCGCTTCGCGGGAGAAAACCAAAAGCGGTTCTTCCCCAGGTTCGAAAACAATCCAATTTAGTTTGATTTTGGCCGGGTTCGCCGGATGGCGGGTGGCCAAGAAGAAGTAAACGAGATAGATGACGAGCGCAGTCACTATACGCACAAAAGTCGGAGCCCGTACGTTTATTTCTCCGGTTCAGGTCCTCCATCCAGGAGGTAGGAGCGCCGGATGCACTGCGCACGGTCGCTCATCTCAAAGCATCCAGGGTCCGAGACAGTTCTCGGCAATAGGGACAATGATAGTCGCTGAAGACGACGATCGCGACCGGCGCGGTGCGAGCCGAGCTCGGGTGTCTGCGCCCCCCGAATCTCCTCAGCCGGCGGCGCGCCGGGCGGAGGTAGAGGGAGCCGCACCTGATACTTCTCAAACAGGCGAGCAACATAGGCGCGTTTCGCGTCCGCCTGTCGTTTCAGGCCAAACTACAGTTGCGCTTGCCGACGGTGCTTCGCGTCTGAAGGTGTGTTACTGCCCTGTGATCTAACTCTGAAGCGCCTTGCGCAGCGGGCTGCGGTTGGTCTTGTCGAGTCCCGCCCGCACTTTGCAAACAAACTTCAGGGCCGAGCCTTCGTACACGCCGACCATCAATGACTCGACGCGATCCTGTCCGTTCGGGCGATAGCCGCCGATCGCAAACTCTTGCTGCGAGTTAAAGCGTTTCTTCTGCCGCTCTGGCCCGCGACGGTCCGACCGATAGGTCGATCGCTGACCCTTGGCCACGATGCCATCAAGCCCCATGTGCTTGATGGCACGGGTGATTGCAGCGAGGGTACCGGGCAATGCCGTACAGAGCTGCAGCCCCGAGCCTTTGATCGCCATCATCGAGCGTCGCAATTGGCGTTTCGACCGCGGCACATCCACCCATGATGGGAAGGTTAGCGTCAGCACATATCCACACAGCGCAGCGAGAGTGGCGGCGAACGTCTGTCTCGGTACGATGGTTGTCATGGGTTCAGTCCGTTGGCTTGCCGGGGTGTGGCGAGTTCAAAGCTATCGCATGACCCCGGCGACGAACCAAGCCTCGCTGCGCCAGTCTGTTAGACGACTTCTGCAAACGAGTTGCTCATTCAGCAGCCTTCCAGCCAAAGGCGGCCATGACAATGTCGAAGATGCGATTCTGTTCGAGAACGCCGTGGACCTGGGACGCGCCGGGTCCTGTGGCGTAGACAGCGACATCTTCCCCGCCATGGGCCGCGGCGTCCGAGAGCTTTCCATCGATCTCGGGCTTCGAGAAAGGCACCAGTGCCTGCGCGGTGGCGTGAATGCCCGTTTGGGGAGTTCCGCGAGAGCCGCCGACCACCGCGCCGGGTCCGTTCATGTACCCCAACGTGTTGTAAGGCAGGCCATCGGCGGCCAGGGTCGGGGTCGTCTTCGGGGTTCCCGAAATATCGTTGCCGACGACGTTTTCCAGGATGGGATGGCCCCGCCTCGGGTAGCCGCTGATGGTGAAGGTATGCGAGTGGTCGGCCGTCACCAGGATCAACGTCTCGTTCAAATCCACCTTCTCCAGCGCGACGCTCACCGCGGCCGCGAGTGCCTGCGTTTCGCTCAGAGCGTAGCCGGGCTTGCCGTCGTGGTGACCGTGATCGATGCGTCCGCCTTCGACCAACAGGTAGTAGCCGTCCGCATCGGCGTTGAGCCGATCGATGGCGGCTGCGGTCATCTCCGACAGTGTCGGCTCCTGAGTGTCCTCGGGACGTTGTGCGACGTATGTCATATGCGACTTCGCGAACAGACCCAGAATCTGCTCGTCCGGACGCACCGAGCGCAGCTCGCTCCTCGACTGAATGACGCGACGGTTCGCTCCTGCCTGCAACCATTGTTGAATCAGATCCTCGTGCACCGCCTTGCGTTGACCGCCGAGCGACGACCCCTGGAACTCACGCGTTCCGCCACCCAATGCGATGTCAACGCCGCCGGGAAACTCGAGCAACTGGCGTGCGATGTCGACGCAGCCTGCCTCGAGGTCCTGGTCCGGAATGTAGCGATCGCTTTCCCAGTCTCGTTCCGCCGAATGCGCGTACAGCGAAGCCGGTGTTGCGTGCGTTACTCGCGTAGTCGTGACGAAGCCCAATGCCTTGCCTTGCGCCTTGACGCGCTCACCAATAGTGGGCAGGGGATGCGCGAGCGCTTCCGTGCAGTTGCGCCGCCGCGCTTCCGGAGCGATGCCGACAACGCCCGCTCGAGTTTTCACGCCGGTGTGGATCGCCGTCGCGGTGCCTGCCGAATCGGGCACCTGCTGATTCGAGTTGTACGTTTTCACCAGCGCGACGTTTGGAAAGCGCTCGAATGAAAGCAGATTCTCTTCGCCCGACATTCCGCGGCTTTGCCCATCGAAGATGCGAGCTGCGGTGATGGTCGAGATCCCCATGCCATCGCCGATGAACACGATGACATTGCGCGCGCGCTTTGCAGGTTGCGCGGCCTGCTCAGATGGAGCCGATGGCCGGTGACCTGTCGCACACCCCGCCGAAATCGCTGCCAGGCACAGACCCAAGGGCATCAGCACGGATCGAATCATCATTACTCACCATCTTTGCTGGTCATGTATCGTGAAGGCGGCGACTCCCTAGATGAGGATCCCTGAAGCGCGTTCTCCTTCCAGGTTTTGCGAATTTTTTTTGCACGGGTTCGCAGAGGGTGGCGACTCATGGCTTGGATGTCGGCTATAAACGCGGATAATGGTCGCTGGGGTGGATGAGGCAGATTTCCCGCCAGGATTGACGGTGATGTCGGAGCGTCAACACATAAATAAGATCGTGCGATCGATTGCCGGCCGGAGGCCCGATCGAGCGCCGGACCATCCCGCGACTGACTGGCGCAAACGATTCATCGACGATCTGTACCGAAGCCATCGGCGCGACCTGTGCGTGCTGCTGCGGCGGATGTTCGGCAGTGGGCCGCCGGAGCCCGAAGATCTGGTGCAGGGGGCGTTCCAGAAATTCAGCGAACTGGACAATATCGATCACATCGAGAACCCGCGGGCCTTCCTGGCGAAGATTGCCGTCAACATGGGCCTCAAGAGCATTCATCGCATCCGTTACGCCCGAAGATATATTTCCGAGCACCTCGGCAACCCCGAAGCGGAGCTGGAAGAGATCGATCCCGAAAGGATCTATCAAGGCAGGCAGCAACTCGGCGCGCTCGATCAGGCCATGACGCGACTCACGGTGAAGCAACGCGAAATCGTGGTTCGGACCAGGCTCAAGGGCGAGACCTATGCCCGCATCTCGCAGACCTGCGGATGGAGTGAAGCGGATATCTGCCGACAGCTCAATCGCGCGCTCGAGATTCTGGCGGACGCGATTGACCCGGTCGATCGCAGCGGCAAGTCGGGCTAGGAATTGGACTGATGACTTTGGAACCACAGCAATTGGACGCTCAGGACCCTTCGCATCAGGAGGCGCGCGAATGGCTTGGGCGCATTCAGGCGAGCGAGCTCACCGCTGCAAGCCGCGCGGAGTTCGAACAATGGTTGCAGGCTTCGCCGGCGCATCGTTCGGCGTTCGAGCGAGCGCACGCGGTTTGGTCGCTCATCGGGCACTCGGACCAGATCGAGACCTGGGTCAACGAGGTGGATGGCTCCAGGGCTGCGGCGCCGGACGCTCGGAGTTCCAGGTGGCAGCCGCTGCTCACGACCCGGCGCATAGCGATCGGCGCCGCAGTCGCCGCCAGTGCCGCGCTGTTTCTCTCGATGCTCAGGTTTGGTCCCCCACCAGCGGAGCCACAGCGTTTCGCGTCGGGGATCGCGGAGACTAAGACGGTACCACTGGCCGATGGCACGGTGTTGACGCTGGCAGGTTCCTCGGAAGTCAAAGTCGCTTTCACGGATAAGAAGCGCAGCGTCGAGCTGGTCCAGGGAAGTGTTTTCTTCGACGTGGCGGCGAAGGCTGATTGGCCGATGACGGTGACCGCGGCGGATACGCACGTGCATGTCACGGGAACGGCTTTCGGCGTGCGCTATGGATCGCGCGACGTGCGAGTCGCGGTGACCGAAGGCAAAGTACTCGTAACGGGCGCCGCGGACTTCGCGAGCCAATCGGTTGCGTTGGTCGCCGGCGAGCAAGCGACGGCAGATCTCAGAGGAACCATCCTGGCGCGAGGTCAGGCGAACATCGAGGCCGAGCTGGCCTGGATCAAGGGACGCTTCGTCTACGATGGCGCTCGCCTGGTCGATGTCATCGACGACGTCAATCGTTACCGCCTGAAGAAAATCGAACTGGACGGCGAGCGGGTCAGGGACTTGAAGATCACGACCAGCTTCGGCGCCGCTCAGATCGATCAATTCGTTTCCGGCCTGCCGTTGGCGTATCCAGTGAATGTTTCGGAAACTCTCGACAAGACCGTGGTCAGCGCGCGGCGCTAACGGCGTTCGCATGTGAATCTTTTGTGAAAGTGTCGCGACTGCTGAAAGATGCAACCGCGTCGCGGATCTTCTGGTTATTAACAACTGCAACAGTCGACGCGAACTCGGGCGGCGCTCGTTGCACACCAGAAGAGGGGTGGTTTCGATGGTGTTGCGTTCCATGAGACTGGGGCGGCGGCTGGCTGCCGCGAGCATCGTATCGTTTGCCATTGGCGCGGCGGGTTGGGTACCGCTCGACGTGCAAGCTCAATCCCGCCCGATCAGGATTGCAAGCCAGCCGCTAGGAGCGGCGCTGAACGAGCTGGCGAGCCAGGCTGGCATCGTCATCATCGCTCCCACCGAACTGGTCTCTGGCATCAAGGCGCCGGAGATTCGTGACGCGACCAGCTACGAGGACGCGCTTCATCAACTGCTCAAAGGCACCAGTCTGCACGCAACCCGGGCCGCGAATGGATCGCTGGTCATCGCATCTAGAGCAGCGACGACTGAGCCGAAAGTCCCCGAAGCGTCGGCGGATCGCGAACCGACTGCAGCAGTCGTCGAGTCTGTGGTCGTGACTGGATCGCGCATCGCGCGTCCGGAAGTGGCGTCGGCAATGCCTGTGCGTACGGTGACCGCGCAAAGCATGGAGGACTTCGCGCTGCTCGATCTGAGCGAGACTCTCGCTCGCGACCCAGCGGTCAGCACCGGACTTGGTCTGACCACGACGCACGCCTGGGACAACGGCGCATCGTTCATCAATCTGCGAAACATGGGATATGGTCGCAGCCTCACCTTGCTCAACGGCAAGCGGCGGGTGTCCGGCTCCGGTCAATCGTCGTCGGTGGATGTCAGCACGATTCCGGTGGGCATGATTGAGCGCACTGACATCCTGACGGGCGGCGCGGCCGCGGTGTACGGCGCCGACGCCGTTTCCGGCGCGGTGAACATCATTACCAAGAAGAACATCGAAACCACGGCCGTCTCCTTATCTACGGGCCTTCCGGAGCACGGCGGCGGGGAAAGATGGTCAGCGTCTTTGAGCACTGGGCTCGGCTTCGCGGATGGGCGAGGGCGGTTCAGTGCTGGCGGCACATTCAGTGAGACTGAGCCGCTCTACACTTACGAACGCGACTTCGCGAAGCGGCGGAAGATCGCCACGGCGAACCCGGCCAACACCGGGCCCAATGACGGCATCGTGGACAACGTCACTCTCGACGACATGCTGGTGCTGTACTTCGGCTACGACCCGCATTTCGTCATCAACAACCAGGACTACATCTACGAAGCGGGCAACGACGCAGCCCGGCGGGCCAACTACGACGTGCTCTACACGCCGACGCCGCTCAGCTGGGGTAACGGCGGCGATGGTCGTAATCTCAACGACGTGACACTGCTGCGCGGCCCTCTGCGCCAAGCGGCTGCGATGGGCAATGTGGAGTTCGATTTCACACCCGAGCTGATGGCGGGTCTCGACTGGGACTACTCCGAGAACAAGTTCGAAGGCACCAATAGTTATTATCGCAGCGACTACCGTAGCGCCTCGTTGAACGGCGCGGGTGGTCCGAGGGTGACGTTGGCCAATCCCTTTGTGCCCGATTCGGTCCGTCAGCTGATGATCGACAACAACGTGACGACACTCGCGATCAACAAGGCTTACCGCGAGCTGGGCCTGCTGACCGAGGAGCACAATCGCAAGACCTGGAGCTTGAGCCCACACCTCGAGGGCAGCCTCGGCGAGGATATTCGCTGGAACGTTTTCTATCAGTACGGAAAATTCAGCGACCACGTTTACGGCGATAACAAGCCAATCGCATCGCGCATGGTTGCCGCGACCGATGTCATCGCCGACGCGAGCGGCAATCCCATTTGCCGTAGCGAGGCGGCGCGGGCGATTGGTTGCATCCCCTTCGACATCTTCAGCGGCACGGCCGGCCCGGAACTGAAGGAGTGGCTGCTGCATACTCGCCATGAATATCGCGAGCAAACGCAGGAGATCTATGGCGGCGGCCTGAGTGGCAAGCTCTTCCCGCTGCCCTATGGCGATGCGCGTTTTGCCATGGGCGCCGAGTACCGGCGTGAGACGTTGACGACGCGCGATGATCCTCTCGGTCTCAATGGCGAAGTCTCCCATGCGGCGGCCGGTGGCGGCCCACATCCGAATCTGGACGCCAGCCAAAGCGTCAGCGAGGTTTATGCCGAAATCGTGACGCCGCTGCTGAGCGACGTGCCGTTTGCCTATCGTCTCGAGCTGGAAGGTGCGTATCGCATTTCCGATTACGACACCTTCGGCGATACCGATACCTGGAAGTTCGGTGGTCGATGGGCTCCCGTCAAAGGCTTGACGTTGCGCGGCGTGGTTAGCGAAAGCGTGCGTGCGCCAAATTTCGCCGAGCTGTTCGCAGATCGCATTTTCACTCAACCGTCCTACAACGATCCCTGCGAATCCCGTTACATTACCAGGAGCGATTTGCGTGTCGCCAATTGCGCTGCGTTGGGAATCACCCAGCCGCTGCCAATCACCACGGGACGAACGATCGAGGCATACAGCGGTGGCAACCCGAATCTGCAGCCCGAGACGTCACGCAGCTGGACCGCAGGCGTCATCCTCGAACCGACGGCCATTCCGCGTCTGACTGTGACGGCGGACTACTGGAGCATCGAGCTGGATGACGTGATCGCCACCTGGGGATACGCCACCGTCCTCAATCTGTGCGTCGACTTGCCCAATATCAATAACCCTTATTGTCGCGCGATCACTCGCGGCGCGGACGGGAACGTCATTAGCGTTGAAGCATCGCAGATCAACGCCGGTTTGCGCACGGCGCGCGGCTTGGACGTGGGCCTCAACTACTCGCACGAGCTGGGCAATGGCCGGCTCAACTACAGCTTTGTGGGTACCTGGTTGCGCAAGTTCGAAACCCAGTCCATTCCGAATCAAACAACCAGCATCGTGGACGCGCTGGACACCTTCTCGAACCCGAAGTTCGTCGGACGGTTGAGTCTCAACTATCGTTTGGGCAGCTTTAGCGCAGGCGTGGATTCGCGTTATCGCGCCAAGAGCAAGGTCTCCACGACGTGGTCCGAGGAAATGTACGACCGTCCATATGCGAAGGCGGTGCTCTACAACGACCTGAACTTTGGGTTCGCCTTCGACAAGACTTGGACGGTCGGCGCCGGCATCAACAACGCATTCGATGTCGAACCGCCCGGCACGGCGCAGACCTACCTCGAGGGAAGCATCTACGACATCGTTGGGCGGACGTACTTCCTGCGCACCAAAGCACAATTCTGATTGGCCACGATGCCGTTGCGAAAATTACGGAGAGGTTTGATGGGACGATTGAGTCTGCGCGAAACCGCGCTCGGCGTGTCGGTCACACTGTTCCTTACCGCCTGCGCCGCCGGCCATGATTCAGTTGCAGCAGAAGCCGGCGTCGCGCTGTATCCCGGGATTCGATACAAGCAGCGCGAGGTCGCCGCCACCCATCTCGCTCGAGCTCACATCGTGGCTATCGATCTGCGTCAGGCCGGGCTCCGTTTTGGTGTGACGCCGGCCGACACCAGTGAGGGCATGGAACAAGTGGCGTGGACAACGAGCACGTACCTTGCGAGGCGCCATGCTCAGCTGGCTATCAATGGCGGCTTCTTCTCGCCTTGGAAAGCCGGCAGCACCGGGCAGGATGATTACTATCCGCACGAGGGCGATGCAGTCAATGCGTCCGGAGCGTTGATCTCCGAGGGCAGGGTGGTGTCGCCGGTCGAAGCCATCAAGACCGAACGAATCAACTCAATGCTTTGCTTCAAGCAATCGCAGGCGCAGATCGTCGATGGACAAACGTGCCCAGAGGGATTCACGGACGGCATCGCCGCCGGGCCGCGCCTTCTGAGTGATGGCAAGACGCCGCCGCTCACGACTGAATTCGCGACCACGCCCCATCCGCGCACCGCCTTTGGCATTTCCGCGAGTCGAGAGCGTGCATGGATCGTAACCATCGATGGACGCCAGGAGGGCAGTAAGGGCATGAGCTTGCCCGATCTTGCAGCCTTGTTTGCCAGCCTTGGGGCTGCGGATGCGATCAATCTCGATGGCGGCGGCTCGACGACGCTCGTTGTGGAGGACGATGCGGGGGCGGCAAGAGTCTTGAATCGTCCCATTCAGACCGGCGTCGTCGGCAAGGAACGGCCGGTGGCAAATCATGTGCTGCTGTTCATCCCTCACTCGCATGGCCAGAAGCAAGACTGATTTACCATGTCAGGCCTGACTTCGCCGATCTCGACCATGGGCCTGGCGCTCGCGGCCATGTTCTTACTCGCGCTTGCCTCGTTCTCTCAAACGAGCAGCACGGAGCAAGCCGCAGAATCGCCCGCAGACAAGGAGCCGGACCTGGTCTGGCATGCCGCCGGTGAAAAATCCTGGGAGCCTGAAGGTCGAGCCTGGGGTGATGAAGCCCGTCTGCGTATTTTCGATCGGTTTCCCGCGGCAGCCGAAGCGAGCGTGCCCAGGAAGGTGTGGAATCTCAGCCGTCACAGTGCCGGCATGGTGTTGCGCTTCAAGACGGATGCTTCAACGATCTGGGTCGACTACGAGCTGATGGATGGCGATAAGCTCGCCCTGCCGCATATGCCTGCGACGGGCGTGAGCGGTGTGGATTTGTACGCTCGTGATGAGCAAGCGGGTGGCAAGTGGAAATGGGTCGGTGTCACCAAGCCTGTCGCTAAAAAAGTGCGCCAGAGCTTGATCGCGGGACTTCGCCCCGGCATGCGCGAGTATGCCGCCTACCTTCCGCTCTACAATGGTGTCGAAAAGATCTCTTTCGGCATTCCCGCGAACGCCACGTTTCAGCCGCTTGCTCCGCGCGCTCTCAAACCAATCTTGTTCTATGGCACGTCTATCACGCAGGGGGCCGCGGCTTCCCGTCCCGGCATGACGCATGTGGCCATCCTTGGTCGCCGCCTCGATCGCCCCGTCATCAATCTCGGCTTCTCCGGCAATGGAAAAATGGATGCCGGCGTCGGAGAGCTGATCGGTCGTGCCGATGCGGCTGTGATCGTCATAGATTGCGCGCCCAACATGAATGCTGACCTGCTCCGCGATCGCGCCGTCCCGCTCGTCATGCAAATCCGAGCTGCACATCGCGAAACACCCATCGTGCTCATAGAGGATCGACGCTTCACCAACTCATGGATAACGCCCGCAAGGACTGCCTATCACGACGCCAATCATGCTGCCTTGAAGACAGCTTATGAAAGTTTGCAACGCGCGCGCGTCAAGCACCTGTATTACATTTCGGGCGACAAGCTCTACGGAACTGACGCCGAAGGCGCCACCGATGCCTCGCACGCCAGCGATCTCGGGTTCGTTCGTCAGGCGGATATCTTCGAACCCGTGCTGAAAAAGGTGCTTCGACTCACTGCCCAAACGAAAGTCGGCAGGGCCGGAAGCGGTGAGGTGGCCGCACGACAAACACAATCAGGCCGGCTCGAGGGAGAGAGCATCGTCCAATTCAGCGAATCCCACTGACGCAGGCGCCAGCAATTCTGTACACCTATTACCCACCATTGAGCGTAAGTTGAACTCGCCTGTAGTGACCCAGCGATTCCTGCTCAAGTCATGCTGCTGATCTAAAAGCCTCAGCTGGCGTTCTCATCCGCAGCGATTGATGAGGTCTGCCGTTGTTGTAGAAGCCGATCCAGTCGCTGATAACCCGACTCGCGTGCTGTAGCGTCTCGAAACGATGCCGATGCACGCATTGGTCCTTCAGTGTGCGGACGACGCGCTCAACCATGCCGTTCTGCTCCGGCGAGTGCGGCGTGATGAACTCCTGTTGAAGCCCATAACCCCGCACCAACGCCGTGTAGCTGCGACTGGTAAGACCAGGCCGTTGTCCGAACGAAGCAGGAACGGCGCCGGTACGCGTCCTAGCGTGCCGAACCGCGCGATCAACGCTTGCTCGAGCGCTGCCTCGGCGCGCTGTCCAGCGTTTGATCTCGTCGTCCATCAATGTGCTCAAGTGTCTCTCCAGATAGATTAACACCTGAGCAGGTTTTCACTGGGTCACTACAGTGAAGCGCTTGGCGGTTGTGGTCATATGAGCTTGTGGCCAGCTGAGATCGTGGCGCGAATTCTGGAGCGAGATGATGGCTGGCAATCGTTTGCCGCCTGTTTAGAGCGGCGCTCCCTATAGTGCATGGGCCGCTGCGAAGGCCTTCTGAATGCTTTCCAGACTGACAGGCTTCACGAGATGAGCCGTGAAGCCGCATTGACGAGACTTCACGTAGTCATCTGGCAGTCCGTATCCTGTCACGGCGATGAGCCGAGCGTGCGGAACAAGCGATTTCATTCGTTGCGCAATCTCGTATCCGTCCATCTCTGGCAGTCCGATGTCCAGAAGTACGAATTCCGGCCGAAATTCGGCCGCGCGCTTTAGCGCCTCGGCGCCGGAGTAAGCTACCAGCGTGGCATGTCCTTCGAGTTGCAGAATCAGATCGAGGGACTGCGCGGCATCGCGGTTGTCATCCACGATGAGGACTCGGTGCGCTGATTTGTCCGGGAGTATCAGGCTTTGCTGCGACATCGACGGCGCTTTTGCTCGAGGCAAACGGACCGTGAATGTGGCGCCCAGATTGACCCCCCCGCTCGTCGCTTGGATCGAGCCGCCCTGCATTTCGATGAGCTTGCGACACAGCGCGAGTCCAATGCCAAGGCCCCCTTGCGATCGATCGAGGGTGCGCTCGCCCTGTACGAACAGATCAAAGATGTGAGGCAGCAGCTCGGGAGATATTCCCTGACCGCTGTCCTGCACCTGTAGCGTCACAGTGCTGTCGTCTGCGTCGAGCTCCAGTCGGATGAGTCCACCGGCTGGCGTGTACTTGGCGGCATTGGTAAGCAGGTTCGTTATGCATTGGGCCAGGCGCACGACGTCGCCGGAGATCCACAGCGGCTCGAACCATTGCGTCGTGGTCAACCGATGTCGCTTGGATTGGATGAGGGGCTCGGCGGTCTCCAAAGCGAGGTCGATACAGTGCTGGATCGTGACAAGCTCACGTTGTATTTCGACGTGCCCTTGGGTGATTCGGGCCACGTCGAGCAGATCGTCCAGCAATTTGCTCATGTGCCGGATCTGTCGATCGATCACGCCAAGAAGGCCGTGCTCCTGGCCTCGACTATCCATGAGGCGTGTCAATGCCTGCGCTGCATTGCTGATCGCGGCGGCAGGATTTCGCAACTCGTGGCTGAGCATCGCCAGGAACTCATCCTTGCGCTGGCTCGCGTCGTTCAGTGCCGTTTGTAGATTGCGAAGATCGGTGATGTCGGTGTTCGTCCCGAACCAGCGCAGGATGGTGCCTTGATCCGAGCGGATCGGCACGGCGCGTGACAAGAACCAGCGATACTCGCCCGACTTGCTCCGCAGCTGAAATGTATCGTCCCAGGCAGTTCCAGCCTCGAGGCACGCGTCAAAGCGCCGGGCCACCTCTGATCGCTGGTCTGGATGGACAACCTCGATCCACTCACGACCCTGACTTGTGGCGGGTGTGGCGCCGGTATAGTCGTACCAGCGTGTGTTGTGCCACGTCGTCCGCCCGTCCGAGTCGCAGGTCCACGCGAATTGATCGATGTTGTTCGCGAGCTCCCGGAAGCGGGCTTCGCTCTCGTGCACCAATGCCTCTACGGTGGCGCGATCAGTGATGTCCTGAACCGTTCCGATGAGACGCACAGGCACGTCGTTTTCAAAGTAAACGCGGCCAGTCGCCTCGACCCAGTGGATTTCACCGGTGATGCGATTGATCACGCGATAAGTGGCGAGGTACTGCTTATCTCCCGCTGGATCGAGCGCCTTGTCCACTGCCGCTTGTGTAAGCGGGATGTCGTCGGGATGTAGCCCGCCCACGAAGACTGCATAGTTAATCGGCTCATCCCGTGTGGCGCCCCAAATTTCTCGGGTCCTTTCATCCCAAGTAATCGCGTTTGTGCGGAGGTCCCAATCGTGGATGCCGAGAAAGGCGGCTGCCTTGGCGAGCATGAGTCGCTCACGGCTGTCCTCTAAGGCAGTCGTCGCAGCGCGCCGTTCAGTGATGTCGATCGCGACGGCCACGCCTTGCACTGCCTGCCCAGCGTCGTTCATGACGAAGTTGCCGAATAGGTGGGCCCATACGACGCTACCGTCTTTGCGGATGTATCTTTTCTCGATGCTGTAATCGTTCAGCGCACGCGTCACGACCTGATCCGCAAGCGCCTGGTCTTTCAGGGTATCGTCAGGATGGGTGATGTCCTGCCAACGCTTCTCATACAACTCCTCGGGCGTGTATCCGACGAGTCGGCAGAAGGCGCGGTTTACGTATTCAAAGCGCCCATCCATGGCGTTGTGAGCGACAGCCACCGGTGCATTTTCGAGTAGCGCCCGGTGTCGTGCCTCGCTTTGACGGAGCGCCGATTCCGTTCGCTTGTGATCCGTGATGTCGGTTGCGGTGCTGAGGACGCAGTCGGGGCCGACTGGAAAGAGGGTGACGAGCAGATCGGTGCCACGGAAGTTCGCCTCGTAGCGTTGCGCCCGACCCGTTTCCGAAACTCGCGTGCACATGGAGCCGATGGCTTGTGCGCGATCGAGAGACAGGACGTCCGTGAGGTCGCGGCCAATCAACTCACTGCGCGTCAATCCCAGCATCTCCAGCGTCAACGTGTTCGCGCGTCGATAGCGCCAACTGACAATCAACCCTTGCGCGTCGCGTACCGCCTCAAGGACGGTGACGGGTTCGGTCGGGTGCTCGAACATTGCATGCAGCAGGGCCTCCTGTTCGGCGAGCGCCCGCGCATGATGGCTCTGCATCTCTGCCCGCGCCTTGGCCATGGAATCGTTCAGGGACTGGAGCGCTCTGCGTCGTTGATAGAGCTCTACGAGAACGCTGACTTTAGTGCGAAGAATGGCCGGGACGACGGGTATCGCGATGTAATCTATCGCGCCGACTTCGTAACCCTTCAGTTGGTCCAGATCGGAGAGGTTCGTCCCGGTGACGAAGATGATGGGAATCCGTTCCATCCGCGGGTGCTCGCGGATGATCCGGGCCGTCTCGAATCCATCCATTTCGGGCATGTTGACATCGAGAAGGATGGCGGCGAAGTCGTTCGCCAGGAGTTGCTTGAGCGCCTCGGTGCCGGAAAGGGCGCGTACGCAGTCGACATTCAGATCCGAGAGCACGGCTTCGTACGACAGCAGCCGTGCCGGTTGGTCGTCAACCAGAAGGATGCGTGCTTTTGGCTCCCCCGACCCAATGGGAGAGGTCTGGGCAGGCTCCTGCACCGAGTGCTCTAAGGAAGGGTTCATGTCGCTGATCGTTCGCACTGCCTGTAGTCGGCATTTTTCGTAATGCGCCGGAAGTGCGGTTGCCGCCAAGTTTCCGGGTATGCACTAATGCGTACAGGCGAGAGAAGTTCCGCTACGCCGCGAAATGGCTGTACGGAGCCGCTGGAGACGGATGCGCCGCCCTTGCGGGCGCTGAAGGTGACGATGCGCCGGTGAGCGAGGCTGAGCAGCAACACATCGCTCAACTTGCCTGCTCGACGGGCGCTTGCGTGGAATCGCCGGCGGGGGACGCACGGGCGCCCTCGCCGGCATCAAGGGTTCGTCCGAGCGTCTGCAGTTCGCGGTCTTCATCCTCGTTGAAGATCTCACCACCAAAGCCTAGCGCTGCGAGCAGAAGCTGATCGGCCGCGGTTTCGAGCGCTTCAAAATCCTTGAACCCCTGAATCTTCGCAGAGGCCGAGGCGCTACGCACGATGCAGCCTTGCGCGTCGACGACCGTCGCCGTGCAAACGAGCACATTCACATCGTTCTCGATGCCCGGCAAGCCGATCTCACTGGGCTTCTTACCGGCAATGACCGCCTCGCGAAGCAATGACAATCGTCCCTGCTGCAGCGAGAGCAGGTCAGTATGTTTGATCTCGACCCGATAGCCCTCCTTGGGGCTATAGGTCTTCAGGAACGCCGGCAATCGGGTGCTGTAACGGCGATAGCGGGTGAGGACGCCAGTCAGCGAATCGGTGAGCGTGATGACTTTTGTCGATCATGGGTAACTCCGGGCATGTAAGCCGAGTGATCGCATGCCGTGCGCCGCTTACAAGAGCGGTGCTGTCGCGATCACTGGCCAAGGAAGGAATGCCAGCATCGCGCGTCATGCGCGGTGTGGCACGGTTCGATATCCGGCAGCTGTGAGCTCATTGTTCTCATCGTGTGGATCGACCACGCCATGGAACCGGAGCAGCTACGATTCTGGGCAATGAGATCGAGCGCATGGTGCTGATCGAGCCATCCAGTAGCACGCTGAGGACTGCATCTTTGAGTTCAACAATCGAACCGTCATCTTGCAATGAGATGGCTCGTGGTCGCGGCTGAAACCGCAGCGATCTGTCCGGCCGCTTGCGGGCTTTGTGCGATCGAACGGCGCGAGTGCGATGAGGTACGTGGTGTTGCATTCGTGCTGAAACGTTCCACGCTCGATGGGTGGCGTCCATGGTGCATCGCGCGTTTGCTTGGCTCCAAGCCTATTGGCGCTTCAACATGTCCAGATAAGCGCCTTCGATCAATTGAGCGGCGGACACTCCGAGGTGCTTCATCAGCCGATGAGCTTCCGCGATTCCGTCGTCCGCGCTTTCGCCTTCACGCAGCACGACTTCGAGTTCTACGAACTCTCCCAGATCCTGCACGCGATCCAGGTGAATTCTGGTGCGTCCTGCCATCAGCAGCGTGCGCTGCTTGATCACGCGCCCCAACACTCCATTCGCAGCAGCAAGTACCTCCCGCAATGAATGCGGTTCGCTCGTCGCCGTAATGAGATAGAACGATTCCTTGGGACCGGCCTGGTCCGCTCTACGGTAGTAGATGAGCTGTCCCTCGCTTGCGTTGAACGTGCGAAGTTTGAGGCGTCCGTTGCTACACCGGAAGAACGTGTCGTCTTGAAAGATCTCGATGGGTGCCGAGGAGGCCAGATCCATGGCCTTGGTCAGCACGTCCGCGAGGTTGCCGGCACGGGCTTTGATTTCGATGTTGCGCGCCACTGATACTCCGCATCGGTTGTGGGCAAGCTGTGCTCGGACGGCGATTCGCAGCTCCGCTACCAAGGAGGCCGGTCGGCGCGCCCCATACGCCTTTGCTCGCGGCTTATGCGCGCCGTCGTTCAAGGGCTCGGAAGGCGAGTGTAGCGCCGATGATGGATTGGAGCTGCGCAGAATAAAGTTGCATGGTTCATGCGACTGACAGCGAGCTTAAAAAATGCTCGTCGCCATTTTGTCGCCACACTCAAATTATCTTGTAGCCTAACGTTCGGTCGAGTGGGCTTAAAGGAATCCCCGCTCAACGGCTCGACCGCTGCCGAGCTCTTGCTTTGATCCTTATATGTCAAGGTCGTCCGGCTCGGCCGCTGTTCTCGCCTCGAATGACGCCTGGCGCACCGCTGCGGCCTTCGCTCGTGATTCCAAGCAGCTGCAGACTTCGCCGGCCGAGTTGTAGCGCCCGCTCTCGATCTGCCGATCTCGATCACTTGCGACAAGCGCAAAGGGCGGATGTCGACGAAAGTTCCTCAACCTAAGATTTTATAGATGATGCGTACTGATGAATGAGCTCATGCCACGCAATATTCCGACCTGATTGAGCTTTTCACGCGACGCGTCGGAGCGGTTTCATGCGCCGACGCTGCAATGTCCGCCGCACGGTCCGCTCCACGCTCCCCAGAGCACCGTCGACGGCGGCGTTGAGCGATGCATCTCGGCTCTCAACGACTACGCTCGGCAGACCGCGCAGTACGACCTTGATCCGGCACAACTGATCGACGCCGCCGCGCGGTCCATTCACGTCCTCGATGCGAACGCTGACGCGCTCGATGGAGTTTGCAAACTTTCCGAGTTTGATGCCGAGCTTGCGCCGGATGCGGTCCCGATCCTCGGGCCCGAGCCCGCGTTGCGCCGCTCGAATGTAAGCGGGGATTTGCGGCCCTGCAGCAGACCCTTCGCGCTTTTCAGCTTTCGGTCGTCGACTAGTAAAAGGCGATCGTTTCGCGCTATTAGGCTTGCGCGGACGTGCGCGTGGGGCCGAGCCGCCGGGTGAGCTCCGGCGAGCAGCAGTGCTTGAGCCTCGAAGTCGCATAACTGACCTCCTCAGCATCGATCTGCGGTCAACTACAAGGCGAGAAACGAACGGTTTCGACGCCACGAATGCGGCAAGCGGAGCTCATGGCTGCAGCTTCGCGTTCATGGTGATGTTCGCCTCCAGGGGTCTGGATACGGGGCAGCCCGTTTTGGCCCTGTTGGCAATCTCCATGAATCTGGTGGCGTCCACGCCCGGCACTTTTTGCGACCACATTCAAGCGGCTAAGACACCCGTCTCGGGTGAGATGGTGCCGCCAACCTCTTCAAGGCTAGCTCTCGAAACCGCCCCGGCCTTCTTGATCAGGGCTGATTGTCCTTCCGGTACTTGCGGTACTCGATAGCCAGTTACGTGCGTCCTTGATTCCATAAGCCTGGATCAGTGATGGAGTTCCGTGATCTCCATCCTGAGCATCTTCCTCGCGCACATACGGTACGTCTACCTTCCGGGATTGATCAGAGGGTGCTGGCTTCTCAGCGAACGCTCCAACGTCGTCATTTGAACAATTGCACGGTCGCTCGAACTCGACCCTTCGTTCGTCGAGCACCCGGGCGGCGGGAACGTTATGCATACGCGGTCGATTCCCCATATACCCCCGAATTTTTTTGGGGATCGTCCTCCGGATGGCAGCGCAGGAGCAGTGATGACCACGCGACGTTGGATAGAATGGGTGAACGTGCTGCTTGGCCTGTGGGTGATCGCTGCACCTATCGTACTCACGTCCACTCAAGCCGATGGCCTCGCCGCGTGGAATTCGTGGAGCGTCGGAGTTGGGATGGTGGCGCTCGCTGCCTTTGCCATGTACAAGCCTTCACTCTCGGCAGACGCGATAGGCGTCGGCTTGGGCCTATGGTTGGTTGTTTCACCTTGGCTGCTCGGATTCGCTGCCGAGTTGCCGGGTGCAGCAATCAACGGTGTCATCGTCGGACTACTGGTCATCTGTTACGCATTCTGGGCAATGCGCATCGACGCTACCTTTACGGTGCGGGCCGCGGCATAGGTGTGCTGGCAGAGATGCGAGCCTCTCGCTCCTGTTATACGTACCCGCAAGCGAGCGTCCTACACAACGTTGGCATCGGTACGAGGTCGGCGCATGTGCGCCACCGTACAGAGGTGTGCGAACGTTCGTGAAACAGTTTCGGTGATGGGCTGATCACAGCAGCGGTTGTGTAATCGCATCGTGAACAGTAAGAGCATTTGTAACGTGACAGCAGAGGCGGCAGATGGCGCATACGGAAAACGGGAAGGTCGCGCTTGTCACCGGCGGCGGCCAGGGCATTGGTCAGGCTATTTCTGAGCGGCTTCACGCTGACGGCTTCAGGGTCGCCGCATCTCCAAAAATCTACTTCACAGACTTAGATCGCCGCGTTTCCGTAGCACCGATGATGGATGGGATCGGTAGTTGACGTTAGTGCTGGCGTAACACGCACTTACGAGTGATGAAAAAGAGCTGGTGACACTTTGGAGACACGCCGCAGTTCACCAAACGTGCGTGACGCCGTCCGGAACATCGGCACTGTACGATGGAATTCGCGGTGGTGCCATACTACGAACTGCGACAGAGTGCGACTCTCTTCAACATCGACTCACGAAATGACCGGAAGCGGTGATCGGACATTCTCGAACTTTCGCTCGGCTCCGGAAATGGGTGTGCGGCTCGGCCTTCGGATCAGGGATTCCTCATGATCCCGCGCAGACTTGAAGCTGATTGCACGCGCAAGGTTGGGGACTGCTGCCGCGACGGCGACGCGGTGAATGCGTCGCGCCGAACTGGACTCACGGAATCGTTGTGCCAGGAGCGGATTTTGTTGCCGCCATCCTCGAGGAGGATTTGTCGGGCACAACAGTCAGTCCACCATTCTGTTGCCGGATGGTTCGGATTCGGGGCAAGCCGGAGAACAACCTGAGGCACGCTGGAATCGATACTGACGGACATTTTATTTGTTTCGAACTGGCGATGACGCTCGGCGTGACAAGTTTGGCGTGGTGTTCCAAACGACCACTCGCGCGAATTCCGCTGCGACGTTGAGGCCAGAGAACTGCGCGTATTGACCGCGGTGCGGACCCGATAGTCACCGCCGAAGGACGGCTGTTGCGACTGCGTGCTCTTGGTAACGAGATCGGAAACAATATCTAGACGCTTTCACGCCGACACCGACCGTGCGGCACTTGAGCAGCGATAACGATCCGCTGTTCGAGTTTTATCGATGGAAGGACAACTCGAGCGCAAGAGGCGGGCTCGAAAGTTCACAAATGGCTCTATGAGGTTTCCAGGCCGCGCTCGATGAGAATGCGCCAGATGTCCTCAGCCGAGTCGGCGTAATCGAACAGCTGCAGATCGTCCGGGCTGATCATCGACTCTTCCAGCAGCGCATCCAGATTCAACAAACGCTGCCAGTAACTGCGGTCGTACATCACGATGGGGACGCTGGGCGCCTTGCCGGTCTGTCGCAAGGTCAAGACCTCGAACAACTCATCCAAGGTACCGAAGCCGCCTGGGAACACCACCAGCGCCTTGGCGCGCATGGCCAGATGCATCTTGCGCATCGCGAAGTAGTGGAAGCGAAAGGTCAACTCCGGGGTGGTATAGCGATTCGGCAGTTGCTCGTGGGGTAGGGTGATGTTGAATCCGATGGTCGGCGCTTGGGCCTCATGGGCACCGCGGTTTGCTGCTTCCATGATGCCCGGGCCACCACCCGTCGCGATCACGTTGTCTCGCCACCGATCCGTCGGCGCTTTCGCGCCTCCGCGTTCGCTGGCAATGCGCCCGAACTCACGTGCGGCCTCGTACCAACGTAGCTGCCGCTCCATCTTTTGTGTCTCCGCATCGTTGGGTCGAGTCGCTGTCTGCTTCCACGATTCCACGCGCTCTGGCGATGGCACTCGCGCACTACCGAAGACGATGATGGTAGAGCGCACGCCCCAATCACGCAGCAACAGATCTGCTTTGGCGTATTCCAGAGCGAACCGCACGGCTCGCATCTCGTCGCGTAGCAAGAAGTTGGTGTCTTCTACGGGGAGCAGGAAGCTCGGGGAGTTGAGTTGATCGGATACCTCGGGGGACGGCTTTTGCATGATCGCTGGGTGCTTGGTCAGAAATCTCGATGCGTGATTGTGAGAGATGATGGAGATCGGTGCAATGCGATGGATCGCTGAACGTCGCTATACTTACTGCAACGTTGGTGGACGCGCTCAGCGCATTACGCCAGGTCAGAGGAGTCGGCATGAGACATTCCGAGAGGCACCGAACACAGAGAACGGGCTGGCTGCGAGCCGCGGTGCTCGGGGCGAACGATGGCATCGTGTCGACCGCTAGCTTGATTGTGGGTGTGGCCGCTGCTGGCACGGGCTCCTCCGGCATTCTGATTTCCGGAATCGCAGGCCTGGTCGGAGGCGCCATGTCCATGGCGGCCGGCGAATATGTTTCGGTCAGCTCGCAGGCCGATACCGAACGTGCCGACCTCGCGAGGGAGCGGCAGGAACTGGCTGCAAGCCCCGAGCAGGAGCATGCGGAACTGACCTCAATTTACGTCAAACGCGGACTGCGAGCCGAACTAGCCTCGCAGGTGGCCACGGAACTCATGGGCCACGATGCCCTTGGAGCGCACGCGCGAGACGAGTTGGGCATCTCCGACGCATTGGCCGCGCGACCGGTGCAAGCAGCGTTGGCGTCCGCTGCGACGTTCGCAACGGGAGCTGCCCTGCCTCTGTTGCTGGTGCTGCTCGTTCCAATCGCCTGGTTGTTATGGGCGGCTCCTTTGGTCTCGCTTGCCTGCCTCGCGGTGCTTGGTTCAGTGGCTGCAAGAGCAGGCGGCGCGCCGGTACGGCCAGCCGCAACGAGAGTGACATTCTGGGGCGCCCTGGCGATGGCCTCGACCGCAGCCATCGGCACGCTCTTCGGTGGATGATCGAAGCCGCAGCCGGCCAGCGCGCCAGGGACGAAGCTTCAGAGGGAGTGTGGACTTTTAGTTTTAGAAGTCTCGCCACATGGTTTGGTTGCCGCTCGCTTTGTTCATTGCTCCAGCGGAGGCAGTGGCGGCTGCATGTGCGGGCCTGGCAAGCGGTCGCTTGGCCGGGGGCGGGAATGTCCTCACCGTTGCAGTCGGCTTCGTCACAGTCGCCGCTTTCAATGCGCTCGTCGCAGCCTTGCTGAAGCGGAAGAAGTAGATTTGGGCAACCAGGGTCTGGGCTTGTTGCTCCATTGATTTCGCCGCCGAGGCGGCTTCTTCGACCAGCGCGGCGTTCTGCCGAGTCGTGTCGTCGAGCTGTGTTACGGCGGTGTTCACTTGGTCGATGCCTTGTGCCTGTTCATCGGAGGCCGAGGCGATCTCGGCCACGATGTCGCTGACCTTCCTGATGCTCGCCATGATCTCGGCAAGCACCTTGCCCGACTCATCGACCAGCTCGCTGCCGCTGCGGACTTTGTCCAATGAGTCGCTGATGAGACCCTGGATCTCTTTGGCGGCTGTGGCGCTTCGCTGGGCGAGGCCGCGCACTTCGCTCGCAACCACCGCGAGGCCGCGGCCCTTGATCTCCGCCATCGCATTCACTGCGCGTGAGACGACTTCGCCGCCACGCTCGGCCTGTGAGCGCGCTCCGGTCGCCAGCTGGTTTGCCTGGCGTGCGTTGTCGGCGTTTTGTTTTACCGTTGCCCTCATTTCTTCCATGCTCGGGGCGGTCTCTTCCAGGGCTGACGCCTGTTCCTGGGTCCGCTGCGACAGGTCGTCGCTACCGCGCGATAGCTGCGCAGCCGCACCGCCCACTGCATCCGATGCGCTACGTACGTCGCCGACGATTCCGTGGAGCATCCCGTCCATGCGCTTGAGTGCATTCAAGAGTGTTCCGATTTCGTCGCCGCGATTCGCGTCGAGCTCGCGACCGAGCTCGCCGCTCGCGATTTTTTTCAGCCACGTTTACCGCTGTGCCAAGACCCGAAAGGATGGCGCGTATGAGCATTACGGCGAGAGTCTGCCAATGCGAGCGACACGACAACAGCGACGATCGACAGAGTGCGGCTACTGCCATTGTAGTAAGAAGCCGAGCGCGAATACTCACAGAAGCACCGCCCAGAAGAATGCACCAGTCGGAGAACCCATGCAGTCGATATCGGCCTGGTGAGGCGGCGATGAACGACGGGACTCCCCTACCGGCCCGGGAGGGGACACTGAGGGGCCGCCTTAGTTGCTTCGCCTACTTGTTTGAGCGGAGCATAGGGGTGGAAGCGGAGGACGCAAAGGGGTGGATTCGGATCACCCCTGCACGAGGCGGCGAAGCCAGCCCAGCAGCGCGCTTGCCAGCAACTCCGGCCTATGCAGCACGGCGTATTGACGCTCGCCGAAGACTGCGGGCAGATAACTCGCCGTGTGTCGATCGATGGTGAGGCAAAACGAGAAAATTCCTTGTAGCCGCGCTTCGACGATCGATTGGCGCATGTCTTCGACGCCGTAGCGACCATCGTACTCATCCGCGTCATTCGGCTTGCCGTCCGACAATAACAGCAGCAATCGATGTCGCGCCGGCTCGCGCATGAGCAATGATGTGGTGTGACGAATCGCGGCGCCCGCGCGTGTGTAGGCCTCCGGCTGTAGTCCGGCGATTCGGGCAGCAACATCGTTCCCGAACGTCTCGGCAAAGGACTTTACGGATCTCACCGTGACTCGTTCGCGGCTTTCGCCGGAGAACGCGAGCACGCTGTACGGCTCACCGAGACTCTGGAGCGCGAGACAGACGAGCAGCAGTGCTTCACGCTCCACATCGATCACTCGTCGATGCTGGGATACCCAACCGTCCGTCGAGCCGCTTACGTCAATCAGCAGCGCCACGGCGAGCTCGCGCTTCGCGGCGCGTGTGCATTGATAAAGTCCGCCATCGGCTGCCATGCCGGCACGAGCGTCCGCGAACGCGTCAACGCATGCTTGCAGATCGAGTTCGTCTCCATCGACTTGCTGGCGCAAACGTGTTCGCTGAGCTCGTAACGATTCGAACTGACGTCTGACAGCATGTAAAAGCGCGCGGTGCTGCTCGATTGTTCGCTCGATCCATTCGCGAGGACCCGCGACTGCCTCGAGCAGATGCACGGCGGCGCCCGGTACGCGATACGTCCGCGTGCGAAAATCCCATTCCGGATACCGCACCACGGCTGCGATGACCTGCTGGCTCTGAGAGGCTGCCATGCGCGAGGTCGTCGGGGGCGGGTCATCCGACAGCAAGACTTCTTTTGGCGCACCCGGAACGCTGACTAGCCGCGCCTCCGCAAGCTCGGACAAAGAATCGGCAAATTCCTCGGCGGCCTGATTTTCGTCCCGGTCCGTGGGCCGTTGCATGCCGAACGGGTCCTCCGCGTGCTCGTGCGGCTGCGCAGTTTGTACCATCCACGCGCCTTGATGTGTTTTCTCGTCGCGCTCATCAGGCCTACGTACCTCCGGTCGGCGTGTCATTCGCGCGCTGCGCGAGATGGGGTTGGTTGCATCCTCGGCCGGCGGAGCTTGCTCCACAGCGCACGCCTCTTCAGGCGCGTCACGCAATTCGCCTATCCAGCGATCCCGAAACAGATATCCCATGTTCGCTGGTATATCGGCGCAGCCGCGCGTCAGTTCTTGAACGATCTCCTGGGCGCGTTCGAAGGAAGCGCGAGAGGACGCGCGGCTCGTAGTGGCACAAACCGGAGTCCCAAGTATCGTTCGGACCCAGCGCTCCAGCACTCGACGTACCGGTGAAAACGCTTCGAGGCGTGGTCGCTGTTGAAGGCATTCCTGTCGCAGCGTCTCGATACGGGCTGCCATTCCCGGAAAGTCGGAGACGAGCGTCGAGTCTGCGGCGTTCGCCTCGAGTACTTCGAACACCGAGCGCAGCAGCGAATCGCTCGCCGAGGGTAGATAGTCTACGGCGCGGCGTGTCGCGCGCGACGCTTGTTGGAGGGCGATGGCCTGAAGTTGCCCGATGTCCCTGACGGAACTCACTGGCAACCATATCGAGCGTCCATCCGTGGCGGGAATGGCCTCGCGGGAGACTGGCGTCTCGTCGCGCAAGAATAGTCGCCGAACGAGTGGAATCGGAGCGGGCGGTTGTGCAATCCGCAGGCTGAACCGCTCTACGAATGAACCGGCGAGCAACAGATCCAGCCGATGCAGAAGCGGCACATCGATGGTCTCGCTCGATGGTGGACGATGACGTTGCCATAGCTCCTGCACGAATACAGTGGCGTGTCGTGCGGCGTCGGTGATGACATCTTCGGCTTCTGGCATGAAGTTGCCGCGCGGGCCCCCGAATCGACGGATCAAACGAAGGACGCGTTCACCAGGTCTCGCATGGCCGAGAGCAACGATGCGTCATCGGTCAGGGGAGCGATCAATCCAGCATGGCATGCTTCGCGAATAGGAACGCCGGCGGCGGCGAGTCGCGCCGCTGCGATCAATAGACGAGTGCTTGGAACCTCCGCAAGGCCGCGATCGCGCAAGCCACGCAATCGCTGTCCCAGCGTCACGAGGGCGTGCGCCATACCGCGGTCGAGTCCGCTCTCGTGTGTGACGATCGCTACTTCATGCTCCAGCGTGGGAAAATCGAACTCGAGCGCGACGAAGCGCTGACGGGTGCTCGGCTTGAGGTCCTTGAGCATGCGCTGATAGCCGGGGTTGTACGAAATCACCAATTGAAACTCCGGCGGCGCGACCAGACGCTCGCCCGTCTTGTCGATGTTCAGCTCGCGCCGATGATCGGTGAGCGAATGCATGACGACTACCGTGTCTTGCCGTGCTTCGACCACTTCATCGAGATAGCAGATCGCGCCGCTACGCACGGCGCGCGTCAGTGGTCCGTCGGTCCAATAGGTGCCGTCGTGGCGAATGAGAAAGCGGCCGACGAGATCGCTCGCCGCGAGATCGTCGTGACACGAGATGGTGACTAGTGGCCGGGCGAGGCGCCAGGCCATGTACTCCACAAACCTGGTCTTGCCGCAGCCGGTCGGGCCTTTGAGCATGATCGCGAGCTGTTGCGCGTGACACTGCTCGAAGATGCGCACTTCCTCGCCACTGGCAAGATAGTAGGGCCCATCGGAGGCGTGTTGGAGCGTTTGGGCGTTCACGTGACAGCGACGCGTGCAGGCGCGGCGGGCGGTGCTCCTTCAGCGACGATCTCGAAGCGTGGACGTGTGCGGAAGAAGTCCCAGATGAACAGGCCAACGCCGATCGAGAACAACGTTGCGGTCGCGATGAGCATGAGAAAGTGCACCTGGATCTTGAGTTGAGTATCGAGATAGCCAAGCCCGAGGATACGTTCGAGATATACCTGGCCGATGCCCGCGGTTGCGAAGGACAGCGTCATTCCGAACATCCCGGCCAACTGCAGCCAGAACGACCAATAGCCCACGGCGCTGCCTTGCTCACGTCGATCGTGCGTCATGCTCGGCAACGCAAAGGTGATCATGGCGAGCACGATCATCGCGTACGCGCCATAGAACGCAGCATGTCCATGCATCGCTGTGACGAGCGTGCCGTGGGTCCATTTGTTCACGGAGGGCCAGGTGTGCGCCAGGCCGAGCAGGCCGGCGCCAAACAAAGTGAACAGGGCACTACCGATCGTCCAATGCAAGGCGAGCGTGTTCGGGTGCGCGAGTCCCGAGCGTCTGATCGCCGAGTACGCGTACATCGCCATGCCCACGAGCGCCACCGGCTCGAGCGCGCTGAAGAACCCGCCGATCGGCAGCCAATACTGGGGCACGCCCACCCAGTAGTAGTGATGCGCGGTGCCGAGGATGCCGGCGATGAATACAAGACCGACGATGACATACAGCCACTTCTCGAGCACTTCGCGGTCCGCGCCTGAGAGGCGGATCAGCAAGTAAGCCAGAAAGCCGCCTTGGATCATCTCCCACACGCCTTCGACCCACAGATGAATCGTCCACCAGCGATAAATGATCGAAACTGTGTAGTTCTCATAGTGCAGCAGCGCTGGCAGATACAGGACCGCGGCCCCCGCCACCCCGAGCAACAGCACGCCTTCCGTCGTCGTGAACCGGCCCGACCTCCGAATCGTCATGATCACGTTGTAGAGGAACATGAGCATGACGATCACGATGACGATCTTGTGCGGCAGCGGCTGCTCGAGCAGTTTGTTGCCGGTCCCGTAGCGGAACAGATAGCCGATCACGGCGGTCACGCCCATCACCACCCACAGTCCGAGCTGGATGTAAGCGAGCTTGGTGCTGTAAAGCTCGGTGCGAGATTCGTCCGGAACCATCCAATAGGTGGCGCCCATGAAACCGGTGAGCACCCACACGATCAGCAGATTCGTGTGAATGACCTTCGTCACGTCGAACGGCAGGATGTTGAGAAGAGGATCGGGGCCGAGATACTTCGCGGCCGACAGCAATCCGAAGACGAGCTGCAACCCGAACAGCACCATCGCGACCGCGAAGTACCAGTATGCGACGGCCTGCGAGCGATAGCGCATCACGAGCTTCCTACTTCAAGGTGGAAAGATATTCCGCGAGCTGGTCGATCTGTTCCGCGCTCAGATCATGCTCATAGGTGTTCGGCATGAACGAGGTGCCGTCCGCCGAGTACATCGTGCCGGGAACCACGTAAGCGCTCGGCGTGCGAATGGATTCGATCAGATAGCTCTTCACATCCTTTGCCTGCCCCTTGTACTCGGGCGAGCCAATCAATTCTTCCGCGCGCGCAGCCACGCCGGCGAGCGAAGGACCGGCCATGTTCACGCCTGGCGCCGTCGAGTGACATGCATTGCACGCCGGTGCGACCGAACGGAATGCGGCAGCACCCAGGGCGATTGGGTTTTCGGTCCCGGTGACCGGTCGTGCGCCGGGGGGCAGCGTCGACGCAGTGCCGGAACTCGTCCCTTGTGCAGGTCCGAAGTCCGTACCTGGAATAGACGCGCCGGTGACGAGAATAGGGCGGGGCGGCCAACCCTGGTTGTCCACTTTGCTGACCCAGTCCAGAAATGCGATCAGATCGGTAATCTCGCGTTCGCTCAGGTTCTGTTTCGGCATCAGCCGGCGATGGCGCTGCTCGTCATAGAAGGCCGACGGATCGCGCATGTATGCCTTTAAATATTGTTCGCCACGCAGCTGCGTGATCTTGGTCAGGTCCGGGGCGTAATACGCGCCCTCGCCAAACAACGTGTGGCAGTTGACGCAGTTATATTTATGCCAAACATCCCTTCCGCTCTGCACCTGCGGCGTGTTGTTCTGAGCGTTGGTGAGTTCGTCGAACTTCGTGTGGCTGTGTAAGGTGAGACCGAGAAACGCGACCGTGGCGAGGCCAGTCGACGCGATCGCGAACAGTCGTGCCTGACGCTTGTTCATATCATCACCGGGGATGCTTAGACGCCGATGCCAGTCCAGTGCGTCAGCGAGATCCAGGCGGAGTAGACAATCGCAGCGAGCATCGCGAGCAGCACGACGAAACTAACGATGCGAAGCGGAATAAAAAATGATTCCCCATGCATGAGGCGCTATATGTCCTTTTTCAGCGTTCGGCTGCGCAGTGCGACGGACACTATCACAGCGAACGCGCAGCCAAAGTGTGGTTTTCCGCGAGCGCAGCAACGAAAATATTTCAAAGTCTCATGTGAGTCTGTTAAACGACACCGGACATGCGCTGAATCCGCCCGCTGGGTGTATGGCGCGTGTCGGAGGTTTGGGAGCGATTTGGGCGAGTTCGAACGAGGCGAGTAATTATTCCATGAAGACGGGCAATCCAAACCAAGCGCCTCGCTTGTCGCGCGATTGGAGGTGGCGACCGTCTCGGAGCGGATCCTTCACCATGTCACAGCGCGGTGAGGACGCCTGGTTGCGCCGGCGCATGAAGGATGCGGGGTGCAAAGGCTAGGTCAAAGCAGCCATTCGATCGGCAAGAGGGCTAGCAGTGACACGATCAGTCTACGCCACCAAGGAGCGTTCGGCTCCCGGGTGTGAATGATCGTTTCGCCGTTACGATGCTCGGCCCATTCGAGGCGGCCATCCGCTTGCATGTTCAAGCGATAGCAATGTTCCGGGAACCGGCTCGCCAATCCTGTGGCGATGTTCGCAGCCAGTTCCGGACACTCCATGATCAATCCCATTTCGGTGTTGAGAGCCGCCGACCGCGGATCGAGATTGAAGGACCCGACGAACACGCGTGTGCGATCGACCGAGAATGTCTTTGCGTGCAAGCTCGATCCGGAGCTCCCGCTGAGCTTTCGATCGCCGCGCACGCGATGCGAAGTCGTTCGCATCAATTCGTAGATCGTGATGCCGCTTGCAAGCAATGCGCGCCGGCGTTTTGCATATCCTGCGTGTACCGCGGTAACGTCCGTCGCATCGAGCGAGTTCGTGAGAATCGTAATCTTGATGCCTCGCCGCGCGAGGTCTGCGAGCGTTCTGACCCCTTCGCGCGTTGGCACGAGGTATGGCGAAATGAGTTGGAGCTCATGCTGGGGAGTTCCCAGAACATGCTCGAGCCTTTCCAGAATCGCGCCGCGCGGCCCTTTCCGACCCAGGCCCTTGGCGGGATCGTCGCTCACCATGTGAGTCACCGCCCAACGGTAGCCGAGCGTGCCGGCGAGCAAGTCGTGAACGAAACGCGAGGTCTGCAGTGCCCGCACGTACGCCACTGAAGCGCGGCTTCGAGTGACGGCTTCGGCCGCCGCGGCCAGTTTGCGAATAGCTGCGCCATCGGGGCTAGGCAGAATCGAATCGACTGGATAGGACGATGCACTCTGCCAGTAACGCTCGAAATCCGCCGCTACATCATTTACCACAGGTCCGATCGCGAGTACGTCGAGATCGACAAAGGCAAACTCTTGATGCGCATCGAAATACTCATCGCCGACGTTGCGCCCGCCAACGATCGCGACCTGATTATCGGCCGTGAACGTCTTGTTGTGCATTCGCCGATTGAGTCGCGAGAAGTCCGTCAGGTAGTTGAGAACGCGATAGCGGCGCAACGTGAATGGATTGAACAAGCGAACTTCGATTTGCGGATGTGCATTCAGAGCGGCGAGCACCGGATCGAGTCCTGCGGTGTTATTGTCATCGAGCAAGAGACGTACCCGTACACCGCGATCAGCTGCGCGACGCAGGGCATCGAGCAGCAGCGTGCCCGACATGTCGTTTCGCCAGATGTAGTATTGAATGTCGAGCGTCCGTTCGGCAGCATCGGCGAGAAGCCCTCGGGCGGCGAACGCATCGCGACCATCGCGCAGCTCCACGATGCCCGACTTTCCCGGATGCAGGCGTACCCGCGGCAGGACCGAGCGCAACAGCCTCGTATCGGAGAGGTCTGATAGCGGCGAACTCGCCCGATATCCCGGAGTTCCCAATCGCCAGAGTGGCCGTCGCGTTTTCGGTGTCGTTCCTGTCACGGTACGTCGGACGCAGAGGACGGGCGAGCTGCGTACTCGAGACGGGTGGGCAGTGCGTGTGATACGGCAGGCCAGTCCTGCTGCCAGGCCTGCGACGGACGCTCAGTTCCATACTTGATGCGTACTGGCATTGCCGCGAGCCGCGAGAACAGGCGGGCGTCAGCCCGGATCGGCCACCAGTCATATAAAAAGATCTCGATCGGCCGCCACATTGCGACCCACCCGCCAATCAACAGGCTTTCCTGCACGACGCCCAGGAAGGCGCCGCGCGGGTGGGACGATGCCTCGATTAGCTGACTGGCTAGGATGGTCACGGCCAAAAAGGCGAGGCCGATGGCCAGACTGATTCGCCCGCGACTAAACAGAGCGCGCAACTGCTGCCGGGCCGCGAGTTGTCGGCCATTGAAGTATTCATGGATCGCATCACGCAGCGTCGCTGCCTCATCAGGACGCCCCGGGGAGCGATCCAGATGCACGAGCAGCGCGAGCGCGCTATCGCGCGGCAGCTCTTTCCCCCACGCAACGATGAACTCTTCCGCATTCGGGTCGAGATCACGACTGCGAAACGGAGCGGGGTCCATCGCATTAAAGAGCTGTCGCAACTCAGCTATACGCACCTCTATGACACGCATCGAGGAGTCGATGGTGTCGCCAGCTGCCGTTTCCATCTCGATCGGGGATTTCATCGCATATTCTTGGCTGCGGGAGGGGCAAGGCCAGGGGCTGCCTGCTCAACTATATTATCCAAGGGGCCGTTATAGGGCGAACCCTGGCTCTTGCTATCCCGGGGAACGGCCAAGATGTCGCGAGAGGAACTCGAACTGATCGGCCAGGACGTTGTCTAGTGTTGGCCGGTGATAGAGGTCGAAGTGGGCGGCCGGATAGGTTTTTACCGTTGCCTGTGGAGTGAGGCTTGCCTTGGCCTTCACATAGTCGTTCGAGATCTCGAGATCTCTTTCGGCCAGGCAAAAAAGCAGTGGAATTCTGATTCTCTGCATGGTGCCTTCTTGATAGCGCGGAGGCTTGAGAAGGAATCTTGCGCCAACCTGGTTCTTCCATCGCGTGTTCTCGCGTTCCAAGCGATCAAACAGCGGCTGCAGGGCCGGGTCGGTGAAAAAAGCTCTGCCCGGGTCGCCATAAACTTTGACGTAGCAAGGAGAAGCGCCGAGTGTCGCGCGAAGGCGGTCATACACTGCAAGAATGAATAATCTTGCGGTTGCGCCGAGAACAGCCAGTAAGCCGGCGCCGGCCGCCTTGGATTTTTTCTTGAGATTGGCGCCCCTCACGGCATCGAGAGCCGGGGCATTCAACACCGCCGTGGCAATCACATCGGTGTTGCCCAAATATCGAATCACATAATTGCCGCCGAGCGAAGTGCCCCACAGCCCGAGCGCGTGTGGATCTACATCCGACTTGTTCTTGGCAAAATGTATCGCGGCCTCGAGGTCGGCGAACTGCTCATCCGTGTCTATGACCTGTCTCGGAGTACCCCCGCTTTCGCCGAGCCGGCGGTAATCGAAAGTCAGAACCGCGATGCCTCTGGAGGCGAAGTGCGCGGCGAAATCGGGAAGTATCCAGTCCTTCGTACCCGAAAAGCCATTCGCCATGACGACGCAGGGATGCGGTGCGCGGGCTTTCAGGGGAACATAAAAAGAAGCCGCGCAGGGCTCGCCACGCGAACGGAATTCGACACTGCGCTTATGGAAATCGCGTTCGGTATCCATGAACTACTATGCTGCCGATGTTCTTTACCTCGATGCATACTTGTAGCTGAGTTGCGTGAATCGTTCAATTGCGAGCGCCGGTCGCGGTGGCCTTTGTCATCTCACGGGGAGACGGTCATGGCGCGTCGGCGCCCTCGATCTCCGAACGGTCCAACAGGAGTCGGCGGTCATAGTCATTCTTTGCTTCGCGCTCGATAAGAGCATCTCGCTCCATTCGCCGCAGCTTCGAAGCCTTCGCCCAGAGCTTCTCCAGTCGCCTCGAGCGCAGCTCATCGGGCACGTTAGGGGATGTCATCGAACAGACGGCTCCGCAACTTGTCGCTGCGCGCGCGCTGGCTGAGTAATGCGATCGAGCGCCGTGAGCAACTCTGGATCTGCCTTGCCGAGGACCGAGCTTTGATACTGGATCTCGCCGTTGGCGTCGAGCAATGTCACGATGCTCGAGTGGTTATAGCCGCCATCCGGTAGCTTTCGATACTGAATGCCGAGCACCGCGGCGATCTTTCGCACGCTCGCCGCATCTGTGCGCGCAAGCGTCCAACGGGTGGGATCGAGTTTTCGACTCTCGCCGAGCGCTTTCAGGTTCGCGACGGTGTCGCGCTCCGGATCGATGGAGATGAGCAGCAAGCGCAGCTGGGAGCGCTCGCTGGCCGGGGCGGCGCGCTCCGTCGCTCGCAGTGTGTCGATCAGCAGTGGACAGGCCATTGGGCAGCTGCCATAGAACATGGTGACGAGCACCGGATGGCCCTGATAAACGTCCATGCGGCGCAAGACTCCGCTCTGATCAGCAAGTGCCGCCGCGACTTGATAGATGGATCCTGCCGTATCTGCGCGCACGACTGTCGCGAGTAGCAGCAAAGCGAATAACAAACGTTTCATGACCCTGTCCTCACATCGGACGCGCAACGGAATCCCATGGTTGCACTGGTATAGCGAGCCTTCATGCTCGACAGCATCGCGATGCGCATCAGCGTCGCGTAGTTCTCTTTCTGCTCCATGGTGAGCGCGCCTTCGCCGCAGAAGCGCATGACATCGGCACTGCTCTGTTCGCGGTTGTCCGAAGATACCAGCATGCCGCCTGCATCCTCCACCCATTCCCAGATCACACCGTGCAAGTCTTGAATGCCAAACGCGTTGGCGGTTGTGCCGCCGACCGCCGGCAGAGGCCCGCGACCCGAGCGCGAATACCAACTCAATATTTGTTGCCGCCAGGCGGGATCGTTTCTGGCATCTCGTTGCCGGTCGCTCGCCGCAGCGACGTATTCCCACTCGTGCCACCGGGGAAGCCGCGCACCTTGCGCTTCACAGTAGGCAGTCGCTGCAAACCAGCTCACGTGCACGACCGGTCGGCGGAGATTTTCCTGGCCCGGATCGAGCGGGGCCTGCCAATGTGAAAGGTACTGCTCGTCCGCGAAGACTTTCGCAACACGATCGCGTCGCCACTGTGGATGAGTTCGAAGAAAGGTCGCGAATTGCTCGTTGGTGACGGGCGTACGATCCAGCCGGAAGGGCTGGATACGCACGTTCTTCACACTCGGGGCGGGCGGCAACACCGATTCGAAGCTGCCGCCGGGTATCGCTGGAGCTGCCGGCGTATCGGGCGACTCTGCGTGCCCCAGCGACACCAGCATCAGTGCCAGGGCTGCCAGGTATCGGCGATGTCGCATGAGCTTCTTCATTGCAGTCATCCACGGAGCACTGCGATCAATGCGCTGCGCCTTCCGCACGCTTGGTGGTGGCTCGCACCTTCGCAACCTCGTCAGCTGTGACGGTGCCATCACTGTTACCCCAGCTGTTGAGTGCGTAAGTAAGAATGTTTGCGACCTCATCGTCGTTGAGCTGACTCATCGGCGGCATGACGGAGTTGTACTGTGCGCCGTTCACGGTGACCGGTCCGCTCAAGCCGTTCAGCACGACGGCAATCGCGCGATTCTTGTCGCTGAGCAGATAGTCCGACTTCGCGAGCGGCGGGAAGACGTTCGGCAAACCCTGACCGGTGTCCTGATGGCAGGTGGAGCAGGTGCCTTTGAACAGCACGGCGCCAGCCTGCATCTGCTGTGCCTTCGTCAGCGTGCCGGTGGTGCTGGCTTTGGCGGCTTCGGCGACGGGGGCGAGGCTGGCCAGTTTGTCGCCGATGTACATTTCATCCAGTTGCTTGCCGGAGTAGATCTCTTGCCGCTCCTCACCGCTGACTTCGAGAATGGCGAGCGCACCTTTGTTAAACGCGCGGAAGATGGAGTGGTCGACCAGCACGTAGTTGCCGGGCACCTCGGTGTGGAACTCGACGGTGACGGCGCCGCCTGCGGGAATGAGCGTGGTCTGCACGTTTTCCTGGAAGCGAGTACCGCCTTCGTATTGCACCTTGTCGAAAATCTCGCCGATCACGTGGAAGCTCGACACCAGGTTCGGTCCGCCGTTGCCGATGAACATACGAACGCTTTGGTTGACCTTCGCCTTGAGCGCACGTGGACCGGTGAGCGCCGTCTCGGACCCATTGAACAGCACGTAGCTGGCGTTCTCGTCGATGGCCTTCTGCATGTCGAATGCCTGGTGGCCTTTTTCGCGATACTTGCCCACGGTGTAGAAGTCACCCTGCATGACATAGAACTCGTGATCGACCGGCGGCAGACCTTCCGGCGGTTCGACCAGAATCAAACCGTACATTCCGTTCGCGACGTGCATGCCCACTGGAGCGGTCGCGCAGTGATAGACATACAAGCCCTGATTCAGCGCCTTGAAAGTGAATTGCGTCTGGTGGCCGGGCGCTGTGAAACTCGAGGCCGCGCCGCCGCCGGGGCCGGTGACACCGTGCAGGTCGATGTTGTGCGGCATCTTGCTGGAGGGATGATTCTTCAGGCGGAACTCGACGGTGTCGCCCTGGCGCACTCGAATGAAGCTGCCTGGCACAGTGCCGCCGAACGTCCAGAACGTGTAGGTCACGCCTTCGGCGATCTCCATGTCTACTTCCGTCACTTCCAACTCGACGACCACTTTCGCCGGATAGTTGCGATTGGTGGCGGGTGGCACGTTTGGCGGGCTCGTCAGGACGGCTTTGATCGGCTCACCCTGGGGCGGGCCGAAATCGCCCTTGCGCGAGCCTCCCGTGTCGGACAGGGAAGCTGCATGACTGGCTGGAATGGGAGCGTCGTTGGTGCAGGCGCCGAGCAGCAACGCGGCTGAGCTGGCGAGCAGTGGCAACAGGCGGTTCATGGATGTTCTCGCTTTGGATACCTTGCTTGACTTCGTAGCCAGCATAGGTCGCGAGACCGGTCGCTTACCTGATCTAAGTCACACGGAACGCGTGCTTACGTTGATGTCCGCAGGAGATCAGGGATGGCCGCAAACAAGCCCGCGGGATGGTGAGCGCGGGCCACGGTGATGATGAACGCATACACCAGTAAGGCAGCAAGCCAGCACAGAATGCGTATTTTTCGGGTCGAACCGCGCTTCAGCGCGAAGCTTCCGAGCACGATGTATATGACTAGCAGCGCGATCTTCACTGTCAGCCAGGGGTGCACAAAGGGGTATTGATGCAGCAGGGTGGCGAGCATCAATGCGGCTGTCAGCAGCGTCGTATCGATCGAATAGTTCAAGTAGCGAAGCGGCGCCGCCATCGCCCAAGTCATGCCGGCACTCATGGCCGCCCCGCGTATCAGGAACAACAGGCCGCTGAGCATCACGGCCGCGATATGAACGGATTTGATCTGCGGATAGAACTCGATCATCCTGCGGCACCGTCGGCGCGTGGCGTGAGATAGATCCAGCTGGATCGCAACACCCACGGCGCGAAAGCCACGAGCCAGCCGATGGCTGCCAGCGCTTGCACGGCGAGCGCGTCGGGCAAGAGCTCGGCGATGACGCGCGTGACTGCCACGATCTGCACCACGATGAAAGCAAATGCCGCGACTCTACCGAGCACCAGCGGCCGACCCGAGTGTCCTTGAGTGACACGCGTCACCATGGCGACGAGCAGGCTGCCGAAGAATCCAATGAACAATGCGTGCGCCGGCGCGCGGCCGAGAATGAATTCGGTGCTCGCCGCAAACTTCAGGCTTTGGATCGCATACAGCCCGAAGGAGATGGGTAACCAGGCGAAGCCGAGAAAGAGGACTCGCAACAACGCGGGCATCGCGGTCCGGCGTGGCCACCATAGCCAGGTCAACCAAGCCGTCATGGCTACCAGAGGCGCATCCACCATCCACAGCCAGGCGTAGGCATGTCGTAGCTCGAGCCAGAGGTGTATCAATGCGAGCGCCCAGAACAGGGCGAGCGTCCACATCGGTCGGACGAGCTGGTAACCGCGCAAAGCGGCGCTCGCGAAGAATGGAATCATGCGATGACAGACGGTGAAATAGATCGGTAGCAGCACGGCCAACGTGCCGAGCTTGATCGTAACGAACATCACACGCGCATCGGGGTGATAGAGATAGAGCGAGTAGAGCACCAGACCGAGCAAGCCGAAACCGAGCGCGAAAGCGCAGCTCACTGCATGCCACGTGCGCCCGCCTTCCTGATTGAGCAGGCGAACCAGCCACAGGGTGCCCATGAACCAGCCTGCGGTTGTCAGTACTGCGCCAATCTTCAACAGGAGGGTCGGGTCCGCGAAGCCCGCGACCGCGGCCAGGGTCACGAGCTGCCCTCCGAACATGCCGACACCGACCGGCACGTAGTGCGACCGTTGCAGCGGCGGCAGCGACATCCACCGCGGAAAGACGGTCAACAAGAAGCCGAACATGAAGGCCGGCAGCACTTGGTACTGCATGATGACGGCGTGCATCCATCCCGGCGGCACCGGGGGTTGCGCGCTGGTTCCTCCGAGCCAGCGCGCACTGATCAGCCACCATGCCCACCAGAGCATTGCCAGCAACACGTTGGTTGCGCCAATGAAGAACATCAAGCGGTGGGGGGCGGCCGCGATGATGCGCAAGGTGCTGGCGGGCAGGGCGACTGTACTCATGGTCCTATCTCAACGCTTTGCGACTTGCGCACCTTCAGGCACCACGAGCTTCGTCTGCTTCGGCGCGATCCACAGACGGATCACGAAGTAGGCGAGCGACAAGGCACCGATGCTGAAGATGGTGTCGCCGGGCACGCGCATCCAGACCAACAGCTGAATGAGCGGCTTCTGCAACAGCTCGGCGGAGCGTGCGTACCAGTACCCATGCTCGATCGCCGCGTTGAGCTGGATCACGCCGATGGGCAGCAACGTCAGCAGCGCCATGCCGGCCAAACCGATGTTGAATGCCCAGAAGCTGGTCTTCAGCACGCGCTCGTCCCAAACGACGTTCGGCTTGATGCCGCGCAGGCAGAACAGCATCAGACCGATGCCGAGGAAGCCATACACGCCGAACAGCGCCGTGTGGCCGTGCAGGGGAGTGAGGTTCAGGCCCTGCATGTAGTACAGCGGCAGCGGAGGATTGATCAGGAAGCCGAACAATCCGGCGCCCACTAGATTCCAGAAGGCCACCGCGGTGAAGAACAGAATCGGCCAACGATAGCGCTGCATCCAAGGCGTCGCGGAACCGAGCTTGAAGGTTTGATAAGCCTCGAAGCCGATGAACGCGAGCGGCACCACTTCCAGCGCCGAGAAGCTCGCGCCGAGCGCGATCACCGCCGTCGGCGTGCCAGTGAAGTACAGATGATGCAGGGTGCCGAGCACGCCACCGCTCATGAATACGATGGTTGCAAACAGCACCGCAGCGGTCGCCGTGCTCGTCCGCAGCAGTCCGAGTCGTGTGAACAGGAAGGCGATCACCGCCGTCGCGAACACTTCGAAGAAGCCTTCGACCCACAGGTGCACGACCCACCAACGCCAGTACTCCACCATCGACAGGTGCGTGTGCTCGCCCCACATCAAGCCGGCGCCATAGAACAGGCCGATGCAGACCGTAGAAAGAAACAGCAGCAGCGTAATGGATTTTGATTCACCCCCCTTACGCAAGGCTGGCCACAGCGCGCGGCCCACCAGCGTCAGCCACAGGCCCAGGCCGATGAACAGGAAGATCTGCCAGAAGCGGCCGAGGTCGACGTATTCCCATCCTTGATGGCCGAACCAGAAGTTGTAGTCCAGGCCGAGCTTCTGCATGACCGCGAACCACTGCCCGGCGAATGCGCCGACAACGATGATGATCAAGCACGTGAACAGGAAGTTGACGCCGAACCGCTGATACTTCGGCTCGTGGCCGGAGATCGCCGGTGCGATGTAGAGCCCCATGCCGAGCCACGCGGTGGCGATCCACAGGACTGCAAGCTGTGTATGCCAGGTGCGGCTGAGCGAGTAGGGCAGATAGTTGGCGAGCGCGAAGCCGTAGGCTTCTTGGCCCTCGACTTGATAGTGCGCGGTGATCGCGCCGAGCAGGATTTGCGTCAGGAACAACGCCACGACCAACCAGAAATATTTCGCGGTCGCCTTCATCGAGGGCGTGATGCGAATGAGCGCCAGTGGATCCGTTGCGGGCAGTTCGGCAGGCGCTTCTTCCTTGTGTCGCGCATGATGCCAGCCGAGCAGGGCGATGCCTGCGATCAGGAACAGCACGCTGAACACTGTCCACATGAAGAGATGGCTCGGCGGCTCGTTACCAACCAGGGCGTCATGCGGCCAATTGTTGGTATAGGTCACTTCCTTGCCCGGACGCTCCGTAACAGCGGACCACGCGGTCCACCAGAAGAATGCCGTCATAGCGGCGCGATTCTCGGCGGACAACACCGTGTTGTCCTTCATTGCATAGGCTTTGCGCAGATCCAGCGTTGCTGGATCATTGCTGAACAGCGATTCGTAGTGAGCCGCGACTTGCGCCATCGCCAGGGCACGATCCGCTGAGATCGTGATTGTGTCGCTGCCGGCATCGTAGGTGTTCTTGCGAATGCGCGGCTGCAGCCGTGCGGCGAATGCCGCTTGCGTCTCTTCGGGCAGTTCCGAGTAGGCGTGCGATGTTTCTCGCCGGGCGTCGATGTCGAGCCAAGCCTCCGCCTCACGATGGAGCCAGTCCGCGGTCCAGTCCGGAGCGACGTAACCGCCGTGTCCCCAGATGGATCCGAGCTGTTGGCCGCCGATGGACTGCCACACCTGCCGGCCTTTCTGAATGTCGGCCCGGGTGTAGATCGTCTGACCATTCTCGGTCACGACCGCCGAAGGTATCGGTGGCATCACTCGGTGGATTTCACCGCCGACCCACAGCAGCACTGCAAAGGACAATAGCAGCAGGACGCCTAGTCCCAGCCACAACCTACGACTCGAGTTCATGAAAATCCTCTCCCACTTGTAAGTGGAGGGATCTTCTTGCCTGGCGAGGGGCTGCGCCTTGATCTAGATCAGGCGCGCGATGGATCGTTGTTTAAGTGCCACGGAGCACGTTGTCGGCCAGCCCTTCCAGCTGTTTGCGATCCGTGAGCTCGATCTCACGCCGCTCGACGTGGATCAATTTGTCATCCTGAAAGCGGCGAAACACCCGGCTGATGGTTTCGGGGGCGAGACGCAAGTAGTTGGCGATATCCGTGCGGCTCATGGTCAACATGAACCGGTTGGGCGAGAAGCCGCGAGCCGCATAGCGGCGCGACAGCGTGATCAAGAAGGCCGCCATGCGCTCGTCGGCGGAAAAATTACCGGACAGTAGCGCCGCCTTGCCAATGTCGAGACTCAGCAGCTTGAAGAGTTGCTGTTGCAATCCAGGCATGCGCATCGCCAGCGCAGAGATGTTGGGAAAGGAGAATCGGCACAGGATGACCGAGTCCAGCGCCACGGCGTTGCTCGGATACCGCGCCTGGGAGATGGCGTTCAGACCGATGACTTCGCCCGGCAGGAAGAACCCCTGCACGTGCTCGCGGCCTTCGTGATCCGTGACATAGGTCTTCACCGTTCCCGAACGCACAGCTGCAATTGCGGTGAACGGATCGCCTTCGCGGAAGATATGCTCGCCTTCGTGAAACGGGCCGATGTGCTCCACGAGGACATGCAAGTCGCGGAGCTGGCTTTTGTCGTACCCGCTATCCAGACACGCGGCCGAGAAGGCGCAGGTGCTGCAAAAATGGTAGGCGTCGCCGTCATCGGCGATGCCTACCGGGCGGGGCCGGCTCGTCGCGTCGCTCACCCGGGCTGACCTCTGCGGATAGCCTGGCTGCAAGCGCGGCCTAGACGGCGCTCGAGTATTGCGCCTGAGCCGGAGGTTTCGGAGTTAGATATCGATCGAAGCACATGGCAATGATACGCAAGAGCAGGCGCCCGCGCGACGTTGCCGAAATGCGCGATCGCTCGATCACCGCCAGGCCATCGCTCACCAAAGGCTGCATGCGAGCCAGGGCGTCGGCGAAGTAGCGGTGAAAATCGATGTCATAGCGTCGCTCCACGGCCGAGATGTCAACGGAACCGCCACACATGAGCTGCTGGATGACCTCGGCCCGCACCTGATCGTCCTGATCCAGATGGCGGCCGCGCCACACGGGCAGCCGACCGGAATCGACCGCGATTTCCCACGACGCCAGATCGCGTGGATTCTGACTGAAGCTGTCGCCGATGTGGCTGATGGCGCTGACGCCGAGACCCAGCAGATCGCAGTCCGCGTGCGTCGTGTAGCCCATGAAATTACGATGCAAGGTGCCGGCATCGTAGGCGTGGGTCAAATCGTCTTCGGGCAGGGCGAAATGGTCCATGCCGATGTACACGTAGCCGGCACTGGTCAGCTTGTCGATTGCCAATGAGAGCAGCGCAATTCGCTGTTCGGCGTTCGGCAGGTGAGCCGCATCGATGCGACGCTGCGGCTTGAACAAATGAGGCATGTGCGCATAGCCATATACGGCCAGGCGATGCGGGCGTATTCCGATCACCGTATCCAAGGTCGGGCCGAAACCTTCCAACGTCTGATGCGGCAGGCCATAGATCAGATCGACATTGATGGAGCGAAAACCATTGCGGCGACAGGCTTGGATGGCGGCGAGCGTCTGCTGGACGGTCTGAACACGATTCACCGCGGCCTGGACCACCGGATCGAAGTCCTGCACGCCGAGGCTGGCGCGATTGAGTCCCATGTCGGCGTATGCGGCAATGTCCGCGGCGTTGACAAAGCGCGGGTCGATTTCGATCGAGAAATCACGGACCGGCGCATTGCTGAGCTGGAACTGCTGCCCGAGGCTGCTCATCACGTCACGCAGTTCGTCGGGCCGCAGGAAATTCGGCGTGCCGCCGCCAAAATGCACCTGGATGACTTCACGGTCGCGGTCGAACAGTGGTCCGGCCAACGAGATCTCACGGATCAAGCGCTCGACGTAGCGGCGTCCCGCCGTGCGGTCGCGCGTGATGATGCGATTGCAGCCGCAATAAAAGCAGGGACTGGTGCAGTAGGGAACATGCACGTACAGCGACAACCGCCTCGGAATGAGCTCTTCATTGCTACGACGAATGTACTCGCGCAGCATGGCCTCTTGGAAGTGCGGGCCGAACTGGGGCGCGGTCGGATACGAGGTGTAGCGTGGGCCTGGCTGGTCGTAGCGACGCAGCAGCTCCGGGTCACAGGTCAGGGTAATGTGCCTCATGGGCGCAACTTACGCCGGCGGGTCCCGATTTCGCCCTGATCTAGGTCAACTCGGGCGGCAATACCGCGGGCGTTTCCTAAGCGGAGCCTGGGCCGTCCGATGTACTGCTTTTGCCCGCGCAGCTAGCGGTGCACGAGCCGCCGCAGCCACCCGATGAGTGCGCTGAGGAGCATTTCGGGGCGGTGCAGGACGGCGAAGTGATGCTTACCAAGCACCGCCGGCAAGTAGCTCGCCGAGTGTCGATCGATCGTGAGGCAGAAGGTGAGAATTCCTTGCTGACGAGCCTCAATCACGGACTGGCGGCCTGCGGTCGCCACGAGGCGCGCTTCGGCGAGTTCGGAGACGACATCGGCGAAGTCTTCCGCCGCCGTGGTCGCATCGCGATCCGTCGGCCGTTGCAGCCCGAACGGATCCTCCGCATGCTCGTGCGGTCTGGCGGTTTGTACGTGGCTCGCGCAGTTCGCCGATCCATTCATCGCGCAGAAGGCGAGCGGCATATGTTTCATATTTTGAATTTGCGGGTAGCAGCCGCCCCGCGATCGATGTCGAGCGAGCCAGGGAGTCCGTCGGCGTACGACAGAGGTGGACTGCCTGCCCAGCTGCGCCGACCTGCGCAACCAGGACTCGAACGCTTGTCGGAGCGGCGGAAACTCATGAAGTCGCGGTCGGGCGATCAGTGCCTTGGCGCGCCAATGGATCAGGCTCGCGCTCAGCCCAGGGGATTGCTCGGCGAGCTCGATATCGGCTGCGATGGCCTCGAGCACCTCGTAGATAGAACGCTCAAGTGGCGATCTCGCCAATGCAACAGACGAGCCGATCCGCGTCGTGCTCGTTGCGCCTGTTGCATGGCCATGAGCCGCAGGTGATCCAGGGCTGCGCATGAGCCGCAGTGGCTGGAGAATTTGGCGATCGAGCCGCACCTCGAGCCTGAACGTCATGTCGATCGCGACCAGAGTGAGCGAGTCATCGAAGGCGCGATCCCCGCCCTGTCACCCCGTCAACAACGCGTGCTCAGGATGCGTATCGACGCTGAGTTGACGCAGGCTGAGATTGCAGCCGCTCTCGCGGTTAGACCCCGCATCGTGCTGCGAGATCTCAATGGCGCCTACGGGAAGCTGCGACGATCCATCCATATCGAGATCTAACGTTGGATGAATGGTAATCCGCGGCTAACGTGCGAGCGACGCGCCGTCAACAGCCATCACCGGCAAGTTTTTTTTCTGTGATCGGCTAGCTGTCATGGATCGAGGGTCGAGCAGCCCTGCTGAGCAACCAGGGAAGGTGCGCTCGAGGCATCCTTCGGCGTGAATTGACGCCTTCAGTTGATCTATATCATGACTACTCAGTTCGCGCGAGCCGATACTGAGCATGAGAACCGTCAACAGGAGACCAACATGAAAGCTCGCATGATACTTGCCATGGCCGGCACGCTGGCGCTCGCGGCGACACCGCTCGCATCGTATGCCGGTTCGAATCAAGCACTCGACGCGTGCGTCAAATCGTTCGTCGAGACCTATATTCCCAAAGATCGCGTGGTGCGCGTCCACAAGCACCAGCCCACAATGGGCCCACTGGGCATGATGCAGGCGGGAAGAAAAGACACGTACACGATTGCGCTCTCGGCGGTTGGCAAGCGCAGCGGCAAGGAGATTGCGCAGGCGCGGTGTGTTGCAAGCAGGCGCGGTGAGGTAATCGTGATAGACAGTCCGCCCGCCGGTTCCTATGTTGCCAAGGCAGATTTCGCTGCCGTGATTACTCGCTGATTTCTCCGTCCCCCCGGAAAGGGCGACAGTGGCTGCTGTCGCCCATTTTTTTGGCTCGGTGAGATGGAGGCCCGCCGATCATCCATCCATGAGCGTTATCGCGGAAGGCTCTGGTGAAATTCCATGTCGACGACGGCCCGCCGCGCTGCTCACCTGATCTAGATCAACTACGTGCCCCTCCGATCTTTCTACCATGCGCCAGTTTTCGGACTTAACGTCCTTCACTGGAAAAAACACAACGTGACCAAGCAAACAAACCGACCCAGACACCCGTTCTGGATGACCTGGGGCGCAGGAAATTTTTGAACACCGCCACGTTTGCGGGCCCGGCGGGCATGTCGCTCGGCATTGCGGGCTGCAAATCCGAGGGTGAGCGTGGCAGCGCCACGCCGGCGGCCGATGCCGACGCTGCGATCGATTACAGCAAGTATGAGGTCCACCCGGGCCAACTCGATGAGTACTCGCGTTCTCCAGCGACGGTCACTCGGGCGAGGTGCGCGTCTATGCATTGCCTTCCGGTCGACTGCTGAAGCGCATTCCGGTGTTCAATGTCGACTGCTTGGTCGGCTGGGGCATCACCAATGAATCCAAGCAGATCATGGGGACCCATCCGGACGGCACGTTGAAGTATTGGACCGGCGATACCCATCACGTGCATCCGTCCTACACCGACGGCACTTATGACGGTCGGTACCTGTTCGTGAACGACAAGATCCACGGCCGCATTGCGCGCGTGCGTCTCGACACGATGGAGTGCGACAAGATCACCGAGCTGCCGAATGTGCAGGGGTTCCACGGCATCTTTCCCGATAAGCGGCTATCTAGCAACCCTATTTCGCCACGTCGACGGTACTCTGCGCTCACGCGAGAGTGTCGCGGCAGAGTTCAAGCAGTTCGCATCCTCGCGCACCTATGCCGCGATCTCGGCGCTCAGTCAGACCGACTCCATCACGATCGATCCACACAAGTTGGGCTACATGCTCTACGGCGCCGGGGCATTCATCTGCCGGGATCACCGGCCCATGTCGTTGCTCGCCATCGAGGCCGACTATGTATTCGCGAATGATCCGCCGCGCGACTATCTGAGCCGCTATCGGCAACTCGGGCGGTATGTTCCGGAGGGCTCCAAACCCGGTGCCATGGCGGCTGCGGTGTACGTGACTCACCGAGTGCTCCCGCTCGACTACGCACATTACGGGCGCCTGCCTGCGCAAAGCCTGCGCGCCATCGAAGCGTTCGTTTCACGTGCGCAGCGCTTCATAAAGGAGTGTGCCAGGCACACTCATGTTTGCCTGCCGTTCATGCCCGACTCGAATCTGGTCTGCCTGGCATTCAATCTCGTCGGGAATTCGTCAATCGACCTCGCAAATGAGCTCGTGCACCGGCTGCACGAGGAGATGAGGATCGATCCTCACGCGCCGGTGCAGATACGTGAGTTCTTCGGGTCCACGACCAGCCTGCGCCTGGATATGCTCGATCCCGAGGTCGTGCCGCAGCTGTTGGAACAGCTGCATCGCACCGTTCCGGTAGTGGAGTACGCGACTGCGCGCCTGTTGGTGCTGAGGCATACGATCATGAATCCGTTCTTATTGGATGAGGAGAACGGCGTGAGTTACATCGACCGATACTTCGAGTTTCTGGCTCGTCGTATCGAATGTGTGCGATGTCCCGGTTGAGGTGAGGCGCGAGCAGCCACGCCGCTCGCGCCAGCTTTCCTCTCAATCAGCAATCGAAGCTATCAACCGAAGGTCAGCTTGCCCTTCATCACCGACCAGTGGCCGGGGAACGAGCAGAAGAACGTGTAATCGCCGCCTTTCTTCAAGCCCGAGGTCGGAAACGTGATGCTGGTGCTTTCACCGCCGCCGATGACCTTGGTGTGCGCGAGGACGCGTTTGTCGTCTTTCGGCACATAGTTGTTCGGCAAACCGGCCGACATGCCGGCGGTGGCGACCGCCTGGAACACCGACGTTTCCGCCAACACCCAGTTATGGCCCATCGCGGCGGCAGGCAGCTTGCCCGAATGCTTCAGAGTCAGCTTCACTTCGGTGCAATCGGCGGCCACGGCCAGCGACTGCTTGTTGAACTGCATGGCGTCGTTGCCTTCGATGGCCAGCTCGCAAGTCTTGGCGGCGTGAGTGAGCGGAGCGAAGACGCTGAGCGCGCCGAGCAGAACGGTGGATGCGAGAGCTCTTGAGATTGTCATTGGGATTACCTGCTGATGCGATGGGACATGCGGACGGATTTTCCGGCGTGGACGACCGGCTTTCAAGGAACAACCGCCGATCAATTGCGAAAGTAACACTGCTCGCTTAGCCCGATTTGCCGTCAAGCCGGGGCTGCAAAAAGATGGGTGCATAAACGACGAGGTACAGTAAGAATGCCGCGCTCCAGAGCAGACCTGCGGCGAGCAGGATGTGGCGATAGTCAGCGACACCCAATGCAGGACCGAACACTCGAACCACGACCGCCGCGGTGAGGACGAGATAAGAGAGGGCAGTGGTGCGAGTGACAACGAGCGGGCGTCCCGTGTGGCCGAGCGACGCACGCGTCATGACCGCAAGAATCATGGTGCCAAACGCGCCGAGGTTGAGCGCATGCAGCCACTGCGCACTCCAAGCCGCTCCCATGAACACCCAGATCGACTTGAGGGCCAAGCCGATTGGCAACCAGGCGTACCCGACATGCAGGATCCATACGATCGGCTCGCGCCAAGTGCGCCCGCCACGCCACCCCGATAGCCGCAGCGCGTGTGCCGCGGCAGCGATCGCCGCCAGAACGCCGCTTAGTGATGAATTCGGCCACACTGCATCGACCAGCGTGATCGTCATCATCACGGTGATGACCACCGGATCGAGCCAAGGACGCAGCACAAGCTCTGTCGTTTCGCCATGCCGTCGCAGCGCATTCGCCGTGAAGGAGGGAACGATGCGACCGCCGATCACGGTCACCAGGATCAAGACGAAGTTGATGGCGAGGTGCAACGCGCGCTGAGCGATCAACGCATCTTCGGAACGCATCGCCATGACGAACGCCAGATCGGCGAGCCAGAGCACGGCGATGACCGCGAGCATGGGTGTATTGCGATTGCGTGCACGTAGCAGCGGCGGAGCCAGCAACACGGCGACCACAGGAAGGAACGCGAGCTCCAGGGCGCCCATCAACCACGTCGGCAGGAAGGCGGCGGCGGCCATCGCACAGCGTCCCGCGAGCCAGAGCGTAACCACCAGAATCAATGGCAAGCCGGCGAATCCGCGTGACCCGGTCCAACTCGGGACGGCAGTCAGCAGAAATCCCGCGATCGCCGCGCCGACGAATCCGTAGAGCATTTCGTGACCATGCCACAACTGCGGTGGCAGACCTGGCAACGCAACCATGCCTTGCGAATACACCCACAACCAAACGGGGACCGCAATGAGTGCGTAGATGCCAGCCAATAGATAAAACGGACGAAAGCCATAAGCGAACAGGGCGAAGCCCCGCGGCCGGGATGAGGTCACGGAAGCAGAATCTGTGGTGTGCATCAGCGCGCCGGCGCTTTGCCAGGAAGGCAGGATCGGTGCTCCATGGCGCCAGCTTGCTGTTAGTCGGCGCGAAGTGCCTTGACCTAGATCAGGCCACTTCGCCTTAAGTCATCCACACGCCGAATCGCGTCCACAGCCACAGCCGACGTGCGCATTGCCGATCGCTTCGAGCCGTCGCGAGGCTTGACCGAAGACGTCATCGAGCGCCTTTGCCATCGCATCTTCACGCCGCTCGGCAGACGCCTTACCCGTCACTACAACGGTCTCGCCGAAGACCTTCAGCGCCGCTTTCACGGTGAAGGCCGCTTGCTGCCGCTCGCTGGCCGTGGAACTTTCGATCACGACCCCGCAGGACTCGATCGAACCGCAGTAACCGCTGAGCCTGTTCGTAAACGCAAACACGCTTTGCTCCAGATCGCGAAAAGAATGTGTCTCAGGCAGAAGGATGGATATGTGCATAGCGTAAAAGTGTGCGAGGCGTACTCGCGGCACGGCCATTCGGGATTCCTCGTGTCAGGTAAGTTCCAACCCCGTAAGTGTTCGAGCGGCATCGGCAATGAGGCTGCCTATGTGGCCGAATCCAGCTGGGCCAATCGCGGCGAATCCGCGACGGTCATCCCGATGCGACCGCTACGCACACCCGCTACGAGCAGTGGAAGGCAGGACGACCGGCATCTTGCCGATCCAAGTTGGAGGTCTGCTTGATCCAGGTCAAGGCATGTTGTATCGGGCTTGTCACAATGATGACGAGGACAAGAGTCATCGAGGAGACGAGCCGTGCATACCAGAGGAGCATTCCGTGTCGCTGCCGCGCTCGCATTCCTGGCGGCCCCCGTGGTTTCCCATGCGGACCCGTCGAGTGCCGCCGTGGATGTGTGCGTCAAGTCGTTCGTTGAGGCGTACCTCTCCAAAAATCGTATCGTGCAGGTCATCAAGCCTTCGGATCCGGTGGACGTGTTCGACTACGTGTACGCTCCAGAGACATACACCATCGCGCTCACGGCCCGCGAGGTTCGCAGTGGCGACGTACTCGCACAGGCGCGATGTATTGCGAGCCGTCGCGGCAAAGTGACTGTTCTCGATAGCCCGCCGATCGACAATTACCTCTCGAAAGCGGATATCCGCGTAACCGTCGGAGGCTAGCGTCGAGAGGCTTGAGATTCGACCCTCATCGCAGCGTGCGCGATGGTGTTCCGCAAGTCCACCGGCGCGAGCGAAGCCTTGCTGGTACGCGCAAGCTGACCCGCTTAGAACATGTACAACGCGATCCCGTGCTCGCTGCAGACGAGTGCATCCGGCATTCGCACGAGCGTTCGCCTCACAATGAAGTTCATTCCCTGGCCCCTTGAGCGGCCCCGTCTTTTCAGCATCAGCATTAGCTTCAGCCATGACGCAGCCTCAGCCTGATTGGGATCCGTATTCGTCGGCCGCCTCGGCAAACCAGAGCGCCGGATATGACGACCAGCGACGCCGCTGTCCAGTCGCTTACAGCGACGCCCTTGGATGGTCCTTATTTCGCCATCGAGACGTGGTGAGCGCGCTTACCGATGACGCAATGTTCAGCAACATGGTGTCAGCGCACCTTTCCGTTCCGAATGGCATAGATCCGCCTCAGCACACTGAGTATCGGCGCATCATCGATCGCTACTTCTCGATCGATCGCATGGAGGCGCTCGAGCCGCGATGCCAGGAGATCGCTCGGCAGGCGGTGCAGGCTCTGCCGATCAACGGCGAGTTAGATGTGATGGCGGAGTTCGCCCCTGAGTTCGCGCTTCAGTCCCAGTGTGCTTTCTTGGGCTGGCCGGCGGACTTGCACCGCCCATTGCGGGATTGGGTGCGGAAGAACCATGCAGCGACACGTAGCCGTGATCGTGACGCGATGTCCGCCGTCGCCTTCGAATTCGATCGACACATTCGCGCAGTGCTGGAGGAGCGGCGGACGACGGGTTCAGAGGGATGCGATGTCGCCAGCGAGCTATTGCGCGAGCGGCTCGGCGATCGCACGCTGAACGATCAGGAAATCGTGAGCATTCTGCGCAACTGGACGGTCGGGGAGCTTGCGACGATTTCCACCTGCATCGGCATCCTGATCGCGTTCTTGGCCGAGCATGCATCGATGCAGCGGTTGCTGCGAGCGCAGCCGTCGCTGCTGCCGGCGGCGATCGAGGAAATCCTGCGAATCGGCAGCCCGCTCGTGAGTTCACGCCGGCGTACGAGGCACCGCGTGCGGATCGGCGGCTGTGAGATCGAGGCCGGTGAGCGCGTGACGCTCATGTGGGCGTCGGCCAATCGCGACGAGAGTACCTTCGAGCATCCCGACGAGTTCAGGCTCGATCGGAATCCGGCGCTTAACTTGTTGTATGGGGCGGGGCTGCACGTTTGTCCGGGCGCGCCTCTCGCGAGGCTTGAATTGCGCGTGCTGATGGAAGAACTGCTCGCCTCCGTAGAACTGACGCCGAGTACGAGCTCGCGCCCTATCAGGGCGGTCTACCCGGCGAGTGGCTTCAGCGCGTATACCGTGCGAGTGACGAAGAGATAGTGTGCCCGATGATTCTCGGACGATTGGAGATCATCCCGGTGTGGGTAATTTGCACGGGCACGTTCCGGCGCAAGTGAAGTTCGCTCGGGGCCGCTCACCGGTACGTCGGACGTCTTACACACGTATTTACCGGTTTTCCTTGTGCGGCCCACCGCAGATAGAGATGCTCGGTGTGACTCGATATGTGCTCTATCTGCGACCCCTTGGCGGGTGCGGTTTAAGTAGCTTGCCTGCGCGAGGGAGCTGATTAACAAGCGGCTACTAACGTGGCTTGCTCCGGCTTATGGTTCGCGCCGCCAGATACATCGCCGGGGCGCCGGGAGCTGCGCAATGCTGCGGCAGACAAGGGGCAGTCCGAAGGCCCGTGTCGCCACAGACCCCGCATCGACTGACCAGATGCCTGCGGACATCTTCCGACGGCGGTCTGAAGTTGGACCAGTTACTACCGCGGCGACTGGTGATGATTCTTCACAACGTCGCATAGCCGCGCGGGCGCGTCGAGGGCGGCAGCACAAGAGACTGGAGCTCCTGCTCGATGCGAGTGCCGGCGGCTTGCACAGCCTGCGATTGCCGTTCCCACCCCAGCGATTGCAGATTGAACTGATACTTGAGACCTCCCCGGAGGTAAGCCCTTGCTGCTTGATGCCGCCCTTGCACACGGCCATCTGCCATGGCTGCACGGAGCGGCCCCTGAGGGACTCCCGCCGAAGCGAGCTCGTCCTATAGTCGGCGGGAGTCCTGGCGAGTCGCTACGGAACTCGTCACTGGTTGCTAGCGATACTGCGGTAACAACACGCTGTCGACGACATAGATGATGCCGTTGTCCGTTCGAATCACCTGACCCGACACCAGCGAGTTGTTGATCTGGAGTATGTCGCGCTCGCGGTCGACATAGACGTCTTGCTCCTGGACGGTCCGCAGATCGCGTGGCGAAAACTGGTACCGCAGGTCCCTCACGCCGGGCACCACGTGGTACAGCAGCACGTCAGTAAGTGCGTCCTGATCGGCGAGCAGGAAATTAAGGACGCCGGCTGGGATCTTTTTAAACGCCTCGTTCGTCGGTGCGAAGACCGTGAATGGCCCGGGACCTTGCAGGGTCGTCACCAGATCGGCTGCCTGCAACGCGGTTACCAGCGTTGAGAAGGCTGGATTGCCTACCGCTACGTCGACGATCGTTCCATCAACCCGCTGCACCTGCGTGAATGCCGGCCTGACGGCGCCCTGCGGCTGCGGGTGCTCAGCCGAAGCGGTGCTAGCGAAACCCGTGGCAACAGCCATCGTCGCGAGCGCGACATGTGTCAAACGTTTCATAGCGCTAACTCCTCTGGTTAATCCGGCATAACGACCGAGTCGATGACATGGATCACGCCGTTCGATGCGGTGATATCAGTCTTGATGACACGCGCATCGTTTACCGTCACACCGCCGTTGTTCATGGCGACGGTGAGCGGCTGACCCTGCACGGTCTTGACCTTCCCGGGCTTCACGTCGGCGGACATTACTTCGCCCGGGACGACGTGATACGTAAGAACAGCCGCGAGCTTCTCCTGGTCCTTGAGCAAATCCTCCAATGCGCCTTGCGGCAGCTTGGCGAAGGCGGCGTCGGTCGGTGCAAACACCGTGTACGGGCCCTTGCCCTTGAGGGTGTCGACCAGATCCGCCTTCTGGAGCGCGGCAACCAGCGTCTTGAATTGACCGGCTGAGGCGGCGGTCTCGACCAGGTCGGCGGCGAGAGCAGCTGAGGAGGCGAGCGCGAGGGCGGCGCCCGCGAACATGCGTGTAATCGAGTTCATGGAGTGACTCCTAGGGGGTTCAAATGGTGTGGCTTCAACAGTTCGCTAAGTCGCAGGTCTTGGCAGTCCGCATGCATGCACGCTGCAGCGGACCGCCGATCGCTAGCGTCGCGCCGCTTCTGCGCGAGGCTCATCCAACTGAAAAGCCTTGAGCAGCGGGCCGATCTGGTAAAGCGCCGACAATCCGACTAGCGCATACACCAGGCGGGATAGCCCGGAGCCTGCGCCGAAGATCGCCGCGACCAGGTCGAAGTTAGCGATGCCGACCAGGCCCCAGTTGAGCCCGCCGACGATGATCAAGATGAGCGTGATGAGATTGAGTGTTTTCATAGAAGGTTTCCGGTGATGGATCATGCACTCAACTCTCGCTGTTTGGATAAGTTCCGTATAAGGTTGAAACTAGATTAAGTAGGGCAAATACCGCGAAGCGTTGTCGGATGTATAGGTTCGGTATAGATTATGAATCGAAATTTTACCTTGGAGCCAAGCGATGCCTAGTACCCGCAGGCAAACCCGAGCAACCGCGGGGGACGAGCTGTTCCCGATCCGCACGGTCGCGGATCTCACCGGCGTCAATGCCATCACGCTGCGTGCCTGGGAGCGGCGCTATGGACTCGTCAAGCCGGTACGCACTGACGGCGGGCAGCGCATGTACCGGCGCGAAGAGATCGAGCTGATCCACCGCATCGTCGGCCTGCTCGACCAGGGGATCCCAATCGGTCGGGTTGCGCTCGCACTTGCCGGCGCCGCGCAAGCTGACAAACGTGCGCGCAGTTCCTTGTGGGACGGGTATCTGCAGCGCATCGTGGGCGCGATCGGCCGCTTCGACGAGGACGAGGTGGAGGAGGTCTACAATTCGGCGCTCGCGCTGCATCCAATGCCGCTGGTCACCGACCGGCTGCTGCTGCCGCTGTTATGTGAGCTCGGCCGTCGCTGGGAGACCGGTCAGGGCGGCATCGCGGAAGAGCATTTCTTTTCGGCCTATCTTCGCAACAAGCTGGGTGCGCGCTTTCACCATCGCAGTCGCACGGGCCAGGGCTGCCGCTTGCTCGTGGCATGCCTCCCGGGCGAGCAGCACGAGTTAGGCCTGCTGATGTTCGCGCTGCTTGCCGTCGACCGCGGGATGCAGGTCGTCATGCTGGCGGCGAACGTACCCCTGTCGGAGCTGCCCGAGGCTGCGAAACGGGGCCGCTGCGAGGCAATCGTCCTGTCAGCGACGGTGACGCCGTCGCGCGAGGTCTTGACGCGAGAACTCCCGTTGATGGTGAATTCTGCGCAGGCGCCGGTTTTTGTCGGTGGTGTGGCATCGATTCGAGAACGCGACGCGATCGTCGCCAGCGGCGCCGAGCCGCTCGGCACGGATGTCCCCGCGGCGCTAGACAGGATTGCGGCGGCCCTGGCGAAACAGGCTGATGCGTGAGTGGGAGACTAAGGCATGGGATCGTTTATGTGAGCGCGCTCAAAGCGACCTCGACGAGTTGTCTGCCCGCATCGAGGAGCTTGCCGCCGCTCGCCCTTTGCTAATTACCGCCTTCATCTGACCGAAGGGCATCTCGGCGGGACACCACCGAATGCAGTGAACATTTGTTCCAGGCGCGTATCAGCACGGTCATGCTCTGGCGTGAGTAGAACTGGTCACGCTGCGGTCTGCGTGTTGCAGGCGAGCGGAAGGAGCGCACGAGGTGTTGAAATCGAGACGACGTCTGATTGCTATCGGCTTAGTGATTGCCGCGACGATTCAACTCGCCCCGGCACGCAGCAGCTCTGCTGGGATAGCGCGCGGTAATGACCGTTTGGAGGGCGCCCTGTTTCGCTCGTTCCTCAGCCCGCTGTCGAGCCGCGGGCAAGGCGTTCTCGATAGGTTGAATGGCGTATCCAAAGCGATAGAAGCGGGCTGGTACTTCTTCGTTGACCCGCGCCTGCGCATCCTTGATTGATCCGTCGGCAGCAATCGTGAAGCTGACGACAATGCTTCCAGTCCAGTAGAGGTCATCACGGCGGAAGGTGCGCGGCTCGCTGAAGCTGCTCACTGCGTGCCGTCGCACTCAGGGGAGGGTGGAAGGTACGTGGAGTGATTGAACACTCTAGTGCACGGTGTCGTTCTGGAGTACAACGCCCTCAATCCAGACACGCTCCTTACCCCAAGTGTGATGTTTCTTCCCCGGGTACACGGAGCGGTAGTGGGTGGGCAGGAATGCTTCGCGCAAAGCAGGAGTGTGCCCATGCAGTCTTCAGCCTCTCGCGTCGTTGGTGTGGCAACGGGTATCGCCGTGACACTAGTATCGTCATCTGGGGGCAACGCCCAGTCGGCAACAGGACCATCTGCTGCGCCGCATGCCTTGTCGGCGCAGGAATCCGATCCTAAGGTGCTCGGGTGGATGCAGGGTTTTCCCCCTCCTGAAGACAAGATCATCACTCAGCCCGATTCCGTCTATTTCAGCTTTCCAAAGTTGCGCTGGTCGGTGTGCCATTTACGTGAGCTCCTGCCGACGGAGGAAGTCAGTCGAGGACTGCATGCCGCTGTTCCGCTTCAATATGTCGTGACGCAGGCACTGGCGCACGAACGGGAAGCGATCGACGCACTGCGCTTCTTGCCGATCGGCGGCGAGAGGGAGATGACGTGGGAACAGTCGCTCTATGCGAACTACACGGACGGTATGCTGATCCTGCACAAGGGCAGGGTCGTCTATGAACGCTATTTCGGTTGTCTCGACCAGGCCGGCAAACATGCGGCCATGTCGATGACCAAATCGGTGACCGGTCTCCTGGCCGAAATCCTGGTCGTGGAAGGGAAGCTCGACGACAAGGCCCTCGTCTCCGCAATCGTTCCTGAGGTTGGTAAAAGCGCGTTTTCCTCTGCCACGGTGCGGCAGGTGATGGACATGACAACGGGCATTCGCTACTCCGAGGATTATTCGGACCCTAATGCCGACATCTGGGTCTACTCGGCCGCCGCCAGCCCTCTGCCGAAGCCGAAGGGGTACAAAGGCCCCAATGGCTATTGGGAGTATCTGCAGCAGGTTCAGCCGGAGGGCAAGCATGGCGAAGCGTTCCACTACAAGACGGTCAACGCGGACATGCTGGGTTGGATCATCGCGCGCATCAGCGGCAAGGCCGTGACCGATCTCGCCTCCGAGCGGTTATGGCGCCCGATGGGTGCGGAACAGGACGCGTATATGACGGTCGATGCCAAGGGCGTGCCCTACGCCGGAGGTGGTCTCAGCGCTGGGCTGCGAGATCTCGGGCGGTTGGGTCTCTTGATGCTGAATGAGGGTGTCATCAATGGTGAGCGGCTGTTTCCGGCCGAGGTCGTGCAGAAGATTCGTGCAGGCGGCGATCCCGCGAAGTTCGGCACTGCGTATCCGGCGCTCGTGGGTGGGAGCTACACCAGCATGTGGTGGGTGTACCCCGGACAGGACGGCGTCATCGCTGCCCGCGGCGTGCATGGGCAGACGATCTACGTAGATCCGTCGGCGCAGATGGTGCTGGTGCGCTTCGCATCGTTCCCGAAGGCGCAAAATCCGTTGATCGATCCCACTTCGCTCCCAGCCTTTCGAGCTGTGGCAGCGTACTTGAAGTCTCGATGAGCGATGAGCCGCTCGGCCGGGCGATGGCGATGCGCGCGGTGGCACAGCTTCGCGGAGTCGCAATGTCAGTGTAAGGATCCGCACCCCAGGCTCGATAGTTCGCATCCGCTGAGTATCGACCGAAAAATCGGCGAAACTCAAAATTTGGTCGGGGTGACAGGATTTAAACCTGCGGAGCCGTCAGACCATGAGGAGGCAGAGCTACCAAGCGTGACCAGCAGGTCACCTGCTCGACTTCGCGATACATTCAGCCGTCAACGGCTGCGGTTACGTCGATCCTCGACCATACGATCGATGATGGTCCCGGCCTCGTCCACGACCAGGCGAAATCGGCGTCGCGCGTAGAAGAATGTGAGTCTGTAGCGACCTGCGTCCTCATCGACGCCGCGCTCACATAAGCTCGTGATTCTTCGCCGACGCATGCCCGCCAGGACCTGGGTGGGATGGATACGGAGGCCCTCGGCAATCTCCGCTGCATCAACGCTGAATTCACCGTCTTCAAGTACCACTGCGGTCATTGTCGATAATCTCCGTCTGATGCCTCTCTCGGACCCCGACTCGGCAGAGTGAATGCGTGAGCAGGCAAGCGATCGCAGTCAATGCCGATGCGAGGAGGCTGCCGGCGAGTGATCGAAGGCGTCACGATAGTCATGCAGAGTGCTGAGGATTTGCGCGAGCGCGGCGTCGGAGGAGGAATCCTCTTGCAACTGACGGGCAGCCGCCAGTACCCGGGCGATCAGCATGTGCAGCGCTGCATCCGCCTTCGGCGGGAGTTTGCAATGCTCGATGATGTACGTGACGTTCTGCTCGATGGTGCGGGCGAGCGCCAGGGAGCGCTCGCGCGAGAGAGGTGATGACGTACTGGGCTGCTCGACAGCCGCTTGGATTCGCGACATGCCGATACGCAGGGGCTCGTCCGTCGGCCATCGCTCACCGTCAGGCCGCGCAACTGTAGTGTCGCGGCCAGAGCTGTGAGCCTCATGCACATCGTGAGTCGTCGCGGACGTCGACAGCTGGTCGGAGGCGGATGTCGCGAGGCTCGCGGTTGAGAGCGCGCATGCAAGCAGAATCGTTACAGTCGCTCTAGTCATTTCCAGCCCCTCTTGTGCTGCCGACGCTCGAATCTTTCGTCTCTGCATGATCGGAGCATAGATGTCGAATGTTCGGCGCGCACTGATCCAGATCAGGTGGTCAGGGCTGTGCAACGGACCGAAACTCAATGAGCTTCGCCTCCCATCAGCCAGCCCAAAGTCAAGCTGGCAGAGGCTCTTCTCCGAGGGCGCCGGTGCGCAGAACCCAGCTCGGTTCCAGGTGCAACGACGAAGGGCCGGAGTCATTGGCATAGCTTTCGCTTCAGGGTGTCGAACGCGTCGCTCAGCGCCACATACACGTCGGCATGGGTTTCTCTTGCGAGTCGTTCGCTATGCACATGCAGTGCGTCGCCGGGGATCTGCGCGTCGATCTTCACAACAAAGGGCGACCCGTGGCGTTGATGCTTCGCGGGCGCCTCGACGACCACCTGGCACCGGGTGATGCGTCCGTGGAATCGTTGAAGACGCTGCATGAGGTCGAGCACGCGACCACGCACGGCTTCCGACGGCTCCATGTGCCGAAAAGTGACTTGGACGGGGACTTGTACCAGCTGATGCATCTTTCATCCTCCATCGAAAGAACTGACAGGTCGGCGAGGGCGCACTCTTGCTATTGGTGAGAAGGCAGCTGCAAGCCGCGGGCGTGCCGCGCTGGCTGCATCGAGGTCCACACGAGCCAGCTCAGTGGCAGCAGAATCATTGCGTAGGTCAGCCACTGTCCATACAAACCTTCCGGTCCATACGGCTCGGTGACCATGTGCCAGTAGCCGTTGTTGATGGGCAGCAGGCCGGATTCGGTGAGCTCATGAAAGCCGTAGACCAGGAGCTGCACAACGAACACGAGCAGGAAGACGGTGGTCACTTGCAGGAATCGCACGAGATTGATGCGATGACCGAGCTTGACCCACAGCATCGCCAGCACCGAGGCCGCCACCAGTCCCAGCATTCCGCCGAAGAAGAACGGGCGCGTCGATGTCTGCACGTAGGTGGCTGACAGCAGTAACGCGGCCTCCATCCCTTCACGGGCGATCATCAGCACGGTGAAGGCGAACACGCCCATGAAGGCCCAGGCGCCTTTTTGTAGCGCTGCCTGCTCGATGCGCCCCTCGATATCACGCTTCATGGACTTCGAGGTGCGAAGCACTTGCACGGTGAAGGTCGCCACGAGCACGGCCGTGAACAAGGCGAGGACACCTTCCCATAGCGGCTGATTCTCCGCTTGCGCGAACAGCAAGGAGGCGAGGTAACTGGCGAGGAGGGCCACGCCGACACCGAGGTGAACCGCCCGGCCGAGCGCTTCTCGACCGGTCTTGCGCAGGTACGTGAGTGTGATCGCGACGATCAGGAAGGCTTCGATACCTTCACGCAGCGTGATCATGAATGCATTAAACATGAGACAGCCACCTCCTCAAGTCAGCGGGTCCGGTCGAGGACCGAAACAAAAATCATTATCACGAGCGAAACCAAAAAAAGAGCCGTCGCCACGTGCGGCCTTTGCCATCGAGTGCGGCGCGCTTTAAGGGCGCTGGAATACGAGCGAGGCATTGGTACCCCCGAAGCCGAAGCTATTGGACATCACGGTATCGACCCGAAGCTGCCGCGTTTCCTGCAATATAGGGAAGCGCGCGCACGCGGCGTCCAGTTGCTCGATGTTCGCGGACCCTGCAACGAAACCGTCTCGCATCATCAGCAGGCAATAAATGGCTTCCTGCACGCCTGCGGCGCCAAGGGAATGTCCCGAAAGCGACTTGGTCGAAGAAATGAGAGGAGCGCCCTCTCCGAACACCGAGCGTACGGCTTCCAGCTCGAGCACATCACCCAGCGGCGTCGAAGTGCCGTGAGTGTTGAGATATTCGACGGGGCGACGCACGTGTGCCAGTGCTTGCCGCATGCAGCGCGCGGCGCCTTCGCCGGACGGCTGAACCATGTCGTGGCCGTCGGCCGTGACGCCATAGCCCACGAGCTCGGCATAGATGCGCGCCCCGCGTGCCTGCGCGTGTTCCAGCGATTCCAGAACGAGCATGCCGCCGCCGCTGGCAATCACGAATCCGTCCCGCAGCTCGTCGTAGGCACGCGATGCGCGTTCAGGGGTGTTATTGCGCGACACCGATAACGCGCCCATTGCGTCGAACAGCCCCGTGAGAGACCAATGTTCCTCTTCGCCGCCACCGCAAAACATGATGTCTTGCAGACCGAAGCGAATCTGTTCGGCCGCCGCACCGATGCAGTGAGCGCTCGTCGCGCAGGCCGAGGTAATCGAGTAGCTCACGCCCTTGATGTGAAAGGCGGTGGCAAGGCAAGCCGCGACGGTGCTGCACATCGTTCGCGGCACACGGGTGGCGCCGACCTTTCGGACACCTCGTTGTCGCAATGTATCTGCCGCGTCGACGACGTTCGCTGGGGAGCCGCCGCCGGTGCCGGCGATGAGGCCCGTTCGGCAATGACTCACCTCGTCCGGACTGAGCCCGCTATCGGCGATCGCTTGAGAGAGAGACACAGCGGCAAACGCAGCCGCATCCCCCATGAAGCGCCGGTCACGCCGATCCACCAGCGCCTCCAGATCGATCTGCGGAATGCCGGCGATCTGGCTGCGCAAGCCGACCTGCGCATACCCCGGCATCGCGCGGATGCCTGATTGGCCTTCGGCGAGGGCGCGGCTGACAGTGTCGAGATCGTTGCCCAGGCAGGAGACGATGCCGATTCCAGTGACGACAACCCGACGCATCAGGCGACCCCGCCGCGGATGATGCCGTCTTTGAATAACCCAACGCGCAGACCCTGCGCGGTGTAGATCTTCTCGCCATCGGCGCTCAGCGAACCATCGCCCGTCACCATGATGAGCTTGCGCGCGATGACGCGTTTGATATCGATCTGATACGTGACCCGGCGTACCTGCGGCAGCACCTGTCCGAAGAAGCGCACTTGATCCACGCCGAGCGCGCGACCCAAGCCGCGATGTCCATCCCAGGCGAGATAAAATCCGATGAGTTGCCACATCGCATCGAGGCCCAGGCAGCCTGGCATCACCGGATCGCCGCGAAAGTGACAGTCGAAGAACCAGAGTGACGGATCGATGTCGAGCTCGGCGCGCACTTCGCCCTGACCGTAAGCACCGCCCGATTGCGCGATGTGGGTGACGCGATCAACCATCCGCATCGGCCCGATCGGCAGCCGGGGCGTGTTCGGACCGAACAAGTCACCTTCGCCGCAGGCGATGAGCTCCTCGCGATTGAATGAGGATTGGCCTAGGGCTGCGCCGATGTCGCGGCGGGCGATGGGTTGGTGCTGCATAGGACTTGATTAGAGCGCGCGTGTAGGATCGATGTCTTGATTCAGATCAAGGCAAGCCCCGATTAGTCAACGACGCGGGCTTGTCTCCATCTGCAATTGCTGCCAAAGCGCATTGCCCCGTTGCGTCACTTCGGGACTCATCGCCAACGGCCGGCCCCAGCGCCGCCGTGTTTCCGCAGGCCACTTGTTCGTGGCGTCGATGCCGAGCTTCGAGCCCAGCCCCGCAATCGGGCTTGCGAAATCCAGGTAGTCGATCGGCGTGCGTCGCACGAGGTGTGAATCGCGCGCCGGATCGACCCGAGTGGTCATGGCCCAGATCACCTCCTGCCAGTTGCGCACGTCGATGTCCTCGTCGGTCACGATCACGAACTTGATATATAGAAACTGGCGCAAGTAGGACCAGACGGCTTGCATGATCTGCCGACCATGGCCCGCGTACGCCTTGCGGATGCTGACGACCGCGAGTCGATAGGAGCAGGCCTCCGGCGGCAAATAGAAATCCGCGATCTCCGGAAAGCTGCGCTGGAGCATGGGCACGAACATTTCGTTCAGCGACATCGCGAGCATCGAGGGCTCATCCAGCGGCGAGCGGCCCATGTAACCGCCGTGATAGAACGCATCCCGCCGCAGCGTCATGCGCTCGACGGTGAGCACCGGAAAATGTGCCTGGTCGTTGTAGTAGCCGGTGTGATCGCCGAACGGTCCTTCGAGCGCTGTGTCGCCGGGTGCAATGTGACCTTCCAGAACGATTTCTGCGGTGGCAGGCGCATCCAGTCCGACACGGGTGCGGAAGACTTCGCTACGGCGACGACGGAGCAGGCCCGCGAATTGGAACTCGGACACGCTGTCCGGAATCGGCGCGGTCGCAGCGATCAATAACGCGGGATCCGCACCAAGAGCAACGACCACCGGAAATGGCTTGTCCGGATGCGTCTTCTGCCAGTCACGAAAATCCAGGGCGCCGGCTCGGTGCGTGAGCCATCGCATGATCACGCGGTTGCGGCCAATCACTTGCTGCCGATAGAGCGCGACGTTTTGCCGAGGCTTGCGCGTGCCGCAAGTAATAACGAGACCCCAGGTGATGAGCGGCCCGGCATCCTCGGGCCAGCACGTCCAGACAGGCAGGCGCGTGAGGTCAACCTCGGGACCGGATAGCACGCGATCGACGCAGTCGAGCCCCGACGTCACGCGGGGTGTCGCTTTGAGCAGCGGCAAGAAGGCTGGCAACTTTTCCAACAGCATGGCCGGCCGGTCCGGCCACTGCGGCTCCCGCAAGAAGCTCAGCACCTCACCGAGCTCACGCAGTTGGCGCACATCGTCGTAGCCGAGCGCGGCGGCGATCCGGGCGGTCGTGCCGAATAGATTGCCGAGCACGGGCATGTCATGACCCTGCGGTCGCTCGAACCAGAGCGCAGGGCCGCTGGCACGCAAGCTTCGCTGGCAAAGCACGGTCATTTCGAAGCGCGGGTCGACCGTGAACGGCACGCGCTTGAGTTCGCCGCGCTGCTCCAGATGCGCAAGGAAGTCGCGCAGACTCGGATAGCTCATTGCGAGATCCGTTTGACGCGGATCAAGAGACTGCGCTCATCGATGTGGCAGAAGGGGACTTTCGACTGCTGGAGACACGCATGCTGCATCCCGCCCGACTCGCGTGCCGTATTCTGCGAATCGTTCCTCAGCCGCTGACCACGCGCGTCGTAACGACGATGGTGAATCACTTGCTGCGAGGGCAGCCGATGGCAGATCGCCTGGTCGAGTTGTCCGGGCGCCGCTTCCGCCTCGAGATCGAGGATGTGCCGGTCGCCTTGACGTTCGAGATCACGAATCTCGGACTGTGTGCTTCGCGGGCGGAACCACATGTCACGATGCGAGGGGCGACGACGGACTTCGCGGCCCTGGCGCTGCGTCAGGAGGATCCCGACACATTGTTCTTTCAGCGCCGCCTGGTGGTGGGGGGAGAAACGGAAACCGGTCTTCATCTCAAGAATCTGCTGGATGGCTGGGAATACGATTTCGATGGACACGTCAACTCGACGCTGCCGCGGCCGCTGGCAGCGCTCGCGATGCAGGCAATGTCGGCCGCTCGTTCGCTGCGTGCGCTATCCCGGCTGCGCCGTCCAGGTAGCCATCGCAGTAGCCGCCGGGAAGAAAGGAGGAGGGGAGCGTAGCGCTGCTGTCGCCGAGCACGGCCGCGCGAAACGCCTGCACAATCTCTGGGAAGTCGCGCGATTGCGGCGACAGCCGCAACACATCGACGCCCGCATTGCGCAGCTTGGGTAAATGCGGCAGCAGGTTCTGTGTCGCGGCCGATTGTGTCTGGATACCGTTCAAGGTGAGAAAAGGCTGCCCGTCGCGCGTGTACACGGTCGTGCCATCGGGGTGCGCCGCACAGATGAACTCACAATCATCCTTGGCGCGACGTTGGGACCGCGCCGTGAAACAGCGCGCCGAAAAGGCGAGCGGTAGGCGCCCGTAAGCAAACATTTCGACCTGCAGGTTCGGCGGGCGCAGCTCCGCGAGTGCCGCGACGATCGCAAGCGGCAGCTCGACCGGCGCAACCCAGCGTTGCGCGCCGTGTCGCGCGAGTAAGTTCAGGGTGGCCTCGTTGTAAACATTCAGGTGAGGGCCAGCCACGAAAGGATGGCCTGCGAGGTATTCCACGCACGCGTAGTCGTTGGCTTCGACAAGTGTGTCTGCACTCTCCGCGATGCGAGCCAGCGTGGCGAGCTCCGATTCCGCCTCGATCAATGCAAGCGTCGAGATCACAACTTGCTTCCCGGCGGAGCGCAGCATCCCAGCCACGCTCTGCCATTCCTCTTTCTGAAGTAGACGGCGCTTGCTGCAAACGACTTCGCCGAGATACACGATGTCCACTGGCGCTTCGCACAGCGACTCGTAGAAGCGCAGCACCGCGCCTCGCTCCCAGAGATACAGGATGGGTCCCACGGAGAGTTTCAACATCGGTCTCATTGCCAGGGGCGGTGGTAGGCACCGAGGGTATGCGTGCGGCCTTCGGCCAGATGGTCGAGTGCATCGGTGACGGTGGGGGGCACGGCGGCGCTCGTTCCATCAAGGCAGTGATCCAGGGCACGCCGCATGACTCTCGTGACCTGTGCCACGTATGCCGGTGAGCGCTGTCGCCCCTCGACCTTCACTGCGCGAATGCCGGCCGCAATCAGTCGGGGCAATACGTCCAACGCGTTGAGTGCCGTGGGTTCCTCGAGCGCGTGGAACACGTCATCATTCACACGGAAGCGGCCCTTGCACAATGTTGGGTAACCGGCGGCCTCGCCCGGCGCATAGCGGTCGATGAGCACGCCGTTCAGGCGCGACTGGCGTCCCTCGGGCGTTTCTTCCCAGCGCACGGCCTGTGCCGGCGAGCAGACGCCTTGCATGTTGGGGGAGTGACCGGTGGCATAGGAAGAAAGTGCGCAGCGACCCTCGACCATGACGCACAAACTCCCGAAGCCGAATATTTCGATCTCCACCGGCGTGCGCCCGATCAAGCGTTCGACCTGCGTCGCGGAGAGGACTCGCGGCAGCACGGCGCGCTGGATGCCGAACTGGCGTCGATAGAACTCGATGGCGCGCCAATTCGTTGCCGAGCCTTGCACGCTCAGATGCAGCCGCAGGCGCGGGTGATGCTCACGTGCATATTTCATGAGTCCCGGATCGGCCAGGATCAAGGCATCCGCGCCTACCGTGACGGCAGCGTCGACAGCGGCGGTCGCAGCCGCCCAGGACTTCGGCATGGGATAGACATTCAATGCAATGAACACGCGCGCACCCGAGAGGTGCGCATGTTCGATGCCGGTCGCGGCGTCATCGATGCTGAAATTCAGGCCCGGGAAATTTCGTGCATTGGTTTCTCCGCGAAAGCCGATGTAGACCGCATCGGCGCCATGATCGACAGCGGCACGAAGCGCGGGGAGGGAACCCGCCGGGCAGACCAGCTCGACGCGTGAGGATGGTTCGACTTGCATCCCACGCACGTTATCGCGCCGGCAGCGGCTGTTCCTTGATTCAGGTCAATTCAATGAGTGGGGGTGCTCGATGCGAGTGCCAGGACCGTCACCAGGTTACCTTCGACATGGATCGCGCGCTCTCGATGCAGCCGCTGCATCAGACGGCTGACCGTTTCGACGCGCGTGTCGAGCAGATTCGCCAGTTCTTGCCGGCTCAGGCCGAGCGAGAACCGATGACCGTCCAGGCCTCGCTGTGACAGCCGCTGTGCGAGGTCGAGCAAGAACGTCGTGACTCGCTGGCGCACCGGCCCGCGTGCGGGATGGTCGCGCGGTACCGCTGCACGGCTGAGCAGCCGCAACAGCGCCGAACCGAGCTGGCGGACCCGAGCACTGTGCTCGCCCAGCATCGGCAACGGCAACTCGCAACAGACAACGCGGCTGAGTGCGATCGTGTCGCACGCGTAGGTGCCCGAGCCGAAGCTTTCGAGGCCGAGCACTTCTCCCGGTGTGTGAATCGCCAGTACGGCTTCGTCGCCTTCCTCAGTCACCCTTACGGTTTTGACCATGCCTTGCCGGATCGCATAGATACTATGCACAGGCGTTCCGGCACGGAACAGCGACGCCCCCGGTTCGATGGTGCGCAATGCGCCGCTCGATTGCCGGGCGGCGCCGGTCTCGAACGCGATCAACCCGCAAAGTCGACAGACCTCATTCAGATCACAGGAGCCACAGGCGATCGGTCCCACGGCCTGCCCATCCATCGGTAGTCGTCGTCGGAGGGTGCTCACGGCGATTTTCGTTTGATATCCGTCAAGGGTGTGCGAGCGTTATACACAGCGTACCTCGCCACCGGCCTTGATCTAGATCAAGTGGCACATCGATCGTGCGACCTACACTCACTCAGGCCCCATTCGACGGCTCGAATTATCGCAAGAGTGATCTTTGAATGCGCGCGATGTCGCTGAAGTTGCCAGGCTCTGATTACGGCGTTGCGGAACATGCGCATCGCTATAGCCGCGTCGCGCGGCTGATGCCGCACGCCGAATGGGACGCGCACTACGAACTCGTCGCCTCGATTGAGGCGCTCAAGCGCAAACGTAATGCGGTCGTGCTGGCTCACAACTATCAAAGGCCGGAGATTTTCCATGGCGTGGCCGATGTGCAGGGCGACTCGCTCGCGCTGGCGCGCTGGGCCGCGCAGTCGGAGGCGGATGTGGTTGTAATGTGCGGCGTGCACTTCATGGCCGAGACCGTCAAGCTGCTCGCGCCCGATCGCACGGTGTTGATTCCCGATGCGCAGGCGGGTTGCTCGCTCGCCGATTCCATCACTGCGGAGGATGTGCTCGCCATGAGAGCGCGCCACCCCGGGGCACCGGTTGTTTGTTACGTGAATACCAGCGCGGCCGTCAAAGCAGCGAGCGACATCTCCTGCACATCGGCGAACGCGGTTCAGGTAGTCGAAAGTCTCGGCACGCCCGAAGTGATCTTTGTGCCCGATCAGTATCTTGCCGCGTACGTGGCGGCGCGTACGCGCGTGCGTATCCACGCCTGGCGGGGGCGCTGTGAGGTGCACGAGCGTTTCACAGGGGATCAGGTGCGGGACTATCAGCAGCTCACGAAGGCGTTCGTGCTCGCGCATCCAGAGTGTCCGGAGGACGTGCAACAGGCCGCCGACTACGTCGGGTCCACCTCGGGCATGATCGATGCCCTTCACCGCCATCGACCGGCGCGCGCGGTGCTAATTACGGAGTGCTCGATGAGCGATAACGTCTGTAGCGCCTTTCCTGAAACCGAGTTCGTGCGACCGTGCAATCTGTGTCCGCATATGCAGCGAATCACGCTTCAGAACATTCGGGATTGTTTGCAGCGGATGACGTCGGAGATCGAGATTCCGCGGACGTTCGACATCGCCGCACGCAGGACCGTGCAGAGCATGCTTGAGCTCGATGGAGCTCGACGCGCATGAGCGCCCTGGATACCGATGTATTGATCGTTGGCGCGGGGGGGGCGGGGCTCATCACCGCGCTGAATGCCAGCAGCCGACGCGTCTGTGTGCTCGCACCCGCTGCGTTCGAGACAACGGATACGTCGAGTGATATCGCGCAAGGCGGGATTGCCGCGGCGGTCGGCGCCGATGACTCACCGACACTTCATTTGCGGGACACGTTGCGGGCAGGCGCGCATCACAATCGGAGCGCCGCTGCCTGGCGCGTGTGCCGGGAAGCCCCCGACGCCATCAACTATCTTGCCGCGCTCGGTGTGGGCTTTACCCGTGCGGCCGACGAGTGGTCACTGCACACCGAGGCTGCTCACTCCCGCCCGCGAGTGCTGCACGTGGACGGGGATGCCACGGGAGCGGCGATCATGCAGGTCTTGCGTCGCCAAGTCGCCGCTGCTGCTCACGTTGAGCGGCTTTCGCATGCTCGTGCAGTAGCCTTGCTGCGTGATACCAGTGGCGTATGCGGCGTGGCTGCCATGACCGGCAATGGGCAACTGCTCACCATCCGCGCACGAGACGTAGTCATTGCGACCGGCGGCATCGGCGGTCTCTACAGCCGCAGCACCAATCCACTCGCGGCGTGTGGTGACGGTCCGGCGATGGCACTGAGCGCCGGCGCACGCTGCGAGGATCTTGAATTTGTTCAGTTCCACCCGACGGCGCTCGACGTGGATGCAGCACCGTTGCCGCTCATGACCGAGGCGCTGCGTGGCGCGGGCGCGCGTCTTGTGAACGATGCAGGTGTCCAGTTCATGCGCGAGGTTCATCCACTGGGTGAATTGGCTCCGCGTGACGTGGTCGCGCGTGCGATCTATGCGGTCCAAGCCGCAGGTGGACGCGTTTGGCTCGATGCCACGCGCCTCACCGGCACGCGCGTTGCGGAGGCATTTCCATCGGCTTACAAGATCTGTCGTGCATATGGCATCGATGCCGATCGGGATCTTATCCCGGTGACGCCCGCGGCTCACTATCACATGGGGGGTATCGCGGTGAATCTCGACGGCCGCGCCAGCCTGCCGCGACTGTGGGCGGTCGGAGAGGCGGCATGCACCGGTCTGCACGGAGCGAATCGGCTGGCGAGCAACTCCTTGCTGGAGGCAGTGGTCTTTGGGCGGCGCGCGGCACAGGCTTTGAATCGGCAGCCGCCCGGGCCTGAGAGACTGAGTGACGTGTTGCCACCGCTGCCAGCCATAGCGGATGAACGAGCGGATTGGACGGCACCGCGAGAGTTGCGTGAAATCATGTGGCGCCGCATGGGATTGGTCCGCAACGCGAGCGGAATTGCCGAAGGCCTTTCCCTAATCGCACACCTGCGCGAGCAAATCCCGCCCACTCGTATGTTGTCCCATTCACGGTTGCTGCTCGCGGAACATATGATGCTCGCCGCCGCGCGCCGGCTGAGTAGTTGTGGCGCGCATTATCGAAGCGACTGCGCTGACTCTAACGCCAAACTGTCTGACGCACGCGCGCGTCGAGGACCGCTCCCACGCCGCAAGCATTCGGCGTGGGCAGCCCGCGCCGCAGACCGATGCTCGTTTTCCACCTGATCCAGATCAACGCAGGCAAGAAACGAAGAAGAGCATGCTTGCGCTCGACGACATCACGGTCTGTCGGAGCGTTTGCACATGAGTTATCCGGTCCTCCTGACGTTGCATCTGTTCGGTGCGCTCGTGTTCATTGGCACGGTGTTCTTTGAAGTGTTGATGCTCGAAGAGGTCCGCAAGTACGTCGAACGCGATGCCATGCGAGCGGTCGAGCAGGCGATCGGCCGACGGGCTCGTCGCATCATGCCTTGGGTTCTCCTCGTTCTGTACGGCGCCGGCATAGGCATGGCTTGGACCTATCGTGCCGTGCTTGTCGATCCATGGCGCAGCGGGTTTGGGACGCTTCTCGCGCTGAAGATTTTGCTCGCAATCAGCGTGCTTGGCCATTTCGGCACGGCCATGACCTGGATGGTGCGGGGGCGGATGTCGTTGCGTCGCTCGCGCATCATTCATCTCAGCGTGTTCGTTCACATGGTCGCCATCGTCCTGTTGGCGAAGGGCATGTTTCATGTCGGCGATTGGAGCCTGTAAATGAGCGCTCGTCGTCCGCGCGGCCCGCCAGGACGATGCTGAACGAGCCCACTATCAGCGACTCTACGGATGCCGTCACGCCTTCGCCGTGTGTTCCTGCGCTTGCCGGTCGTGAGATGGTCGCAAAACGCGGGCCCTCGCGCGGCGGGAGCGCGAGGGCGTTCTTTATTGAAATGGTTTCGGTTGAACAATCTTAGGGTGTCGTGACTGCGTAGTCGGCCTGGGCGACTTCTCTTTGACCAGGTGCACGACTCGATCTTTCGGGACATGGGTGTCGACGAAGGCTCTCACGCAGGCGTCGACCGCCCGGTCGGCCGCACCCGCCTGGGATGTCACAGGCGCTGACACCAGCGCGAGCAGCCCGGAGACGGCGATTGCGATTCGGATGCGCATGGTACTTACCTCGTGTTGCAAAGTTCGTAAGGCAGTATCGTCCTCGCAGCCGGGGAGGCATTGATCCTAGTCAAGCGACAGTCGGTATGCGCGCAGAAGATTTGTGAAGCGTGAATGCAGCCGACATTCGCTTCGACTGATAGCGGCGCCTCTCCATCGCGCGGGGCCGCGCTCATCTGAACTCGAAATACTCGTGCGTTAGATTGGAGATCGGTATACCAAGGTCGTTCATCCGAACGCGAACGAGTTTGAGCAGGCCCTTGGGTCCACAAAAAGCGATCTCGACCGACTCCGCGTCCGTGGTGCGAACGACGTCCTTCAGTCGCTCGGTGAATTCAGGGCTCGCCGCTCCGGTCGATATGGGGACAAATTTTGCGCCGCGCTCGCGCGCCAGTTCCCTCAGCACGTGAGCGGGTGGGAATTCGCGACCGGCCGAGTACAAATAGAATAGGGTCACCTTTTCGAACCCGGTCGCGGATCGATCGGCCAGCCACGCGATGAAAGGCGAGATGCCCACGCCGCCGCCAATCCAGATCTCCCGCTTCGCGGCTGCAGGTCGCTTGAATCGCCCCCATGGCGCATAGATCTCGGCGTGCATGCCGATTTTCGTTTCCTTGATCAGCTTCTGCGTGTAGTCCCCGAGTGAGCGAATCACGAAATGCACATGCCCGTCGGGATCGTTGCCGCTCGCAATCGTGAAGGGATGCGGCTCGCGCAGGCCGTCCTGCTGCATCGATATGAACGCAAACTGGCCCGGTGTGAACGGTATGGCGCGCTTCACAGGGGCAAACTCCAGATGAACTGCAGCGCCGCCTGGCGAAACTCCGACGACCTGGTACTCAGCATGATTCGATAGGAATGGAAATAGCAGCAGTTTGTACCCGGCAGCCGTGACGCCGAGCGCGGCCATGATTGCAAGCCAGATGCCCGCGGGATCGTTCAGTGCAATGGCTGATTTGATACTCAGCCAATGCAGGATCACGATCAGAAGCAGCGGTCCGGACAGTTTGTGCCACCAGCGCCAGGTGCTGTAAGGAATCATTCTGTTCAGCGCCAGCATGACGATCAGCATCAGTGCGACGAAACTCAGCTGTCGTACCAAGCGCGCATAGAACGGCGGCAGCGCCATGATGGATGCGGCGTCCCATCCCTGCATGCCGGCTTTGAACGCGAGATGAAACGATGCGAAGCCCAGCGCCCAGACGCCCAGCCACTTGTGCGCCAGATACACGCGATCGAGTCCGCCGAACATGGCCTCGATGAATCTCCAGCGTCCGCCCAATAACGCGGCCGCGCCCATCAGGGCAAATGCCGCGACACCAGCCGATAGACTCAGAGCTGCGGTCGTGAACCAGTCGGCTCGCGGGATCTCCGCCAGTACCAGTGCGAAGCTCACCGTCGTGAGGAAAAGGATCGCGTGCCAGCTCTTGATCTGCATTGGAGCATGTTGCCGCGGACTGTCGGCCCCGTAAATTTGAGGTTGGACGCACCCATTACGTGCTAGCCGCAACTAACATGGGCGCCTACGTGCAAGGAGATGCACACAGTCTTGTGATCGGTCGGCTCTTGTCGGTAGGGCAATTGACATCGGGCCGTGTCATCGGCGTGGACGTGCGCGCCTTGTCTCCCCAGCTGTTTGCCTCCCATCCGCTCGTGGTGTTGATCGATGGCAGTGAATACGTTCGATCCCTTCGAAACGCGGACATCGTCGGCGGGCTCATTTTCTAGTCCATCGAGGAGGCTGGTGCTCGGGCCGCCGAGGCGTGGACCTCGTTGCCTTCGCCCTCGCGTCGACGCCGCTACGGTTGCGTGAGAGAACTACCTTGCAAATTACCGCGTCGTTCGGCGTCGCGAGCTATCCGGTACATGCCACGACGCCCGATGCGCTGATCGCTGCTGCGGACCTGGCGCTGTATGCGGCTAAACAAGCGGGCCGCAATCGAGTCGAGCGCGCCATAAGGCGCGTGACGAGTACACCCTACGATCTCGCGTAAGCAGTTTCGGCGTGTACCTAAAGGATGCGGCTTACCGCAGTGTGTGAGGTGAGCAGGAGCGGGGCATTGAGCGGTGCAGTGACAATCACGTCTGCCGACAAGCATCGAGCCTTCGCCAATGATTCACGACGCCAGCCTTCTTCCATCGCCAGAGCAGGTTGCTCCTGTCGAGCCCGTCAGCACGCAGACCCAGTTGCACGCCGCTCTGCTGGCTCCGCAATCGTCACATCCGGAGCCGATGGGCGCGTTGCTCTCGATCGTGGGGCACCTGGAGCAATCCCATCTCCAGCGGGCCTTGATCGAGCAACGGACGCACCCGGATAGCCGGATCGGCGAACTGCTGCTGGCCGAAGGTCGTATCAGCGAGGACGAACTTTATCGCGCTTTGAGCCTCAAGTTGGGCGTGCCGTGCGTGCGCCTCTCCGGATTCGATGTGGATCCCCAGGCGCTGGCTGAAATTCCTCAGGATGTCGCGCGCAGCTATCGCGTGGTGCCGCTGATGAGACATCAGGGTCGGCTGGTGGTCGCGATGAACGATCCCACCTGCTCCGAGGTGCTCGGCGCACTGAGTGTGCTGACTCGAGCCACGATCGAGCCGGTGCTCGCCAGCCCGGGTGAAATCGATCTTGCGATCGCAACCCACTACCCGCCGTTCGACGATGCGGAGCTGAATCTCGAAGGAGAGCGTCTGGCCGGTCCAGAGCTGCCGCCCATCGCGGCGGATACGGCTGAAAAGCTGGCGAACGAACGGCCTATCGTTCGTCTCGTCAGCAACATGTTGCACGACGCGATCCATCGCCGTGCGTCGGACATTCACATCCGCCCACGCGAGCAGAATATCGAGATCCTGTACCGCATCGACGGCGCGCTGCTTCACATTCGAAGCATTGGCCTGACGCTGCTGCCGGGCCTCATCGCCCGGTTGAAAGTGTTGGCAGCGATGGATCTGGGCGAACACCGACTACCTCAGGACGGTGCGATTCATCTGCACACCCCGGAGCACCGCGTCGATCTGCGCGTTTCCATGATGCCGTCGATACGCGGCGAAAGCTGCGTCATTCGCGTCCTCGATCCAGCATCCAGTCTGCGCCGAGTAGCGAGCATTGGTTTTACGCCGGAGGACGAAAAGCGTTTCCGCGAGCTGATCGATCGCAACCAGGGTCTAGTGCTGGTCACAGGCCCGACCGGTTCGGGCAAGACGACCACCCTGTACGCGGCCTTACAGGAGCTGAACACCGGCGAATATCATATCGTGACCGTGGAGGATCCAGTTGAGTATCGGCTCGACGGAATCGTGCAAACACAAGCACACGCGGCAATCCAGTACGGTTTCTCCACGGCATTGCGCCACATACTGCGACATGATCCGGACGTCGTGTTGATTGGAGAGATTCGCGATCGTGAGACAGCCGGCATCGCCGTGGAAAGCGCGCTCACCGGACATCTGGTGCTCTCGACCCTGCATACGAACGGTGCCGTGCAGACAATCACACGACTACTCGAGATGGGAGTCGAATCCTATCTGGTGAGCTCGACGCTCGCCGGTGTTCTCGCGCAGCGGCTCGCGAAGCGCAACTGCCAATACTGCCGCGAGCCGGAGATCGTCGACGCCGACATCAGAGCCGCCTTGGGCGTCAGCCTCGAAGAAACGTTCTTTAAAGGCGCCGGTTGCCCCAGATGTGGCGGTCTTGGCTATCACGGCCGGGTGGCGGTCTACGAAATCCTGCACATGAGTCCGGCGATTCGGGCGGCACTGCGCACCAGAGCGACCGAGGACGAGTTGCAGATGATCGCCGTTCGCGAAGGAATGGTCCCGCTGACGCAGCAGGCGCTTGCGCTGGCGAGGACAGGCGAGATTTCGTTGACGGAGGTTTATCGCTCGCGACTCGACTGATCCCACGGGCCGGGGTTCCGGTCATGACGCCGAACGTGTATCGGGTTACGATTCAGCGGCGCAGGCCGACCTTTGGAAGGGAGTAAGCTCGGTGACACCGGCTGTCCTGCAGGTGCAGACTGCGCATCCACAAAGATCATTTGGACGGGTTCTGAGATGCGAGTATCGCTGTTGGCTTCGGTCTTACTGTGTTCGATCGCACCGAGCGCGTTCGCTGGTTCGCCTCTTGCGGTCGACGAGAAGGTGCGTAACGCACTCCAGCTGGACCAGAACGCCGAGAAGGGCAAAAAACTGTACGCTGGCCACTGTGCTCAATGTCATGGCCCGCAGGCACTCGGCAGCGCGGGCAAAGTGATTCCGTCGCTGGCGGGGCAGCGGCGCGCCTATCTAGTCAAGCAATTGGCTGATTTCAGCGAGGAGGAGCGCTCCAGCCGCGAAATGCACGCGGTCGTGTCCCAACCGGCGCTCTCGAGCGAGCAGGCATGGGCGGATCTCTCTGGCTACCTGAACTCCCTGCCGCGCGCCAGCTTTCCACAGACTGGCGACGGCCGCGGACTGGAGCTTGGCGAAGCGATCTTTCAGGATCAGTGTGCGTCTTGTCATGGAGAAGACGGCCGCGGCGACGATGACGGTTTCATTCCGTCGCTACGTGACCAGCACTATTCTTACTTGGTGCGCCAAATGCGGAGCATTGCCTCCTGGCACCGGCTCAATGTCGAGGCGGACCTCGTGAGATATCTGGACAGTCTGGATACCGAGGAGGCCACCGCGGTCGCTGACTACCTGTCGCGCATGCGGGGGCCAGTGAAGGACAGAGACCGGATGAACAGCGACGGTACAGTCAACAACTGAGGCAGTCGGGTACTACGCGGCCCGGCGCTGCCGATCGCTAGTGCTCTGTTGCGATCGTGCAGTGTTTGCAGTGGCATGCTCGTTAGTCGAACAAATGGCAAACGCTGAGATCGCCGCGAACATATGGTTTGACTGATTTCTCAGTTCCGTCGCAGTCTGCATCAGCGCTTGAGCGGCGTGTGCGTCGCGTTGCGTGACTGCGTCCATCTGCGAGATGGCCTGGCTGATCTGTTCGATGCCCGCCGCTTGCCCGCGGCTCGCGCCCTCGATGCCCTGAATACTTCGCTCACGCGTTTAACGGACTCGACCACCTGGCGCATGGAGTTTTCTGCCTCACTGGCGAGTTCGCCCCCGCGCGCAACGGTTTCGCTCGAGGATTCGATGAGGTCCTTGATCTCTTTCGCAGCCGCGGCGGATCGTTGCGCAAGGCTGCGCACTTCCTGTGCAACCACCGCGAAACCCCTGCCTTGGTCGCCGGCGCGTGCGGCTTCTACGGCGGCATTCAACGCCAGCAGGTTGGTCTGAAACGCGACGCCATCGATGATTCCCACGATATCGCCGACGCGACGCGAGGAGTCGAGGATGGAGCCCATGGTTCCACGCATTTCGGTAACGATCTGTCGACCGCGGGCTGTGATGGAACGACGAGCTCGCCAGTTTCGCCGCCTGCTGTGCGCCGTCGGTGTTGCGTGCAACGGTTGCGGTGAGCTCCTCGATCGATGCTGCCGTCTCTTCCAGGCTTGCAGCGTGTTCGAGGGTGCGATTGGAGATGTCGCCGCTCGCGGCAACCATGCTCGTGACGCTCCCGCCGACGCCCGTTGCCGCCTCGAGATTATCGTTGAGCACACCATACAGCTTCACGCGCAATTGCTCGAATCCTCGTGCCAATGAGTCCACGCATTGCACGGCGTCGCTGGTGATGCGCGTTCGAGTGTCCCCACTCAGCAGTTTGAGCGCTGCAACTCGCAGCTGCGCAACCGGACGTGCAACGTAGCGCTGCACGTAGTACAGATTTGCGCACACCGATGCCAATCAGGCTCAGCCAGGTGATGGCGGTCGTATCCGCGGTGCTCACATTCGTGAACGCGATTGCGGAGAACAGTGTGATCAATGAGCCGAGCACCAGCCAGGAGCCTCGCTGCAGCGATAGGTGAGTAATCAGCCGGCCCAAGCGTCCCGCGATCGACATATCGAAGATCGCGCCCTCGTGAATTCGAACATTGTGTGCGCGGTTGTTGCGAATGTCAGCGTAGGTGCGCTCGGCTTGTTCAATCTCCGTGAAGGCATGATCGAGTGACAACGCAGGTGAGTTCAATGACGAGCACGATTCGGCAACGATTTATGCGGTGGATGATGCTGGTAAGTCTGGTCGGCGCGGCGCCGGCGATCGCGCATCACTCGACGGCGATGTACGACTACAAGAACACAAAGGTGTTGAACGGTACGGTGAAAGAGTTTCGGTGGACCAATCCGCACATGTTCATCAAGTTGATGGTGTCCGACGCGCAGGGCAATTCGGTGGAATGGAGCGTGGAGTGCGGAACGCCGAACATCAACGCGCGCCACGGCTGGAAGCCCTCCGACATCAAGGCCGGTGACCAGTTGACGATGGAAATCAATCCGCTCCGCGACGGCACGCTTGGAGCGACGCTGAAGTGGGTGCAGCTGCCGGACGGCCGCAAGCTGTGGGGCCCCGCTGAAGATATCGTCGCTGTGCCAGGCCCAGGCGCAGCGGGCGCGCCTGGTCCGCAACCTCCGCCTCCGCCAGCACGCTAACTGGTGCTGTTGAGGAACTCATCGACGTGTCAAAGGGGAAAGCGATGATGACGCGGTTGTACTGCGCCGGACTGTTGGCGGGTTTGTTCGCGAGCGCCAGCGCGTTCGCGGCGGTGGATTTGAACGGCGTCTGGCAGGTGACGCAGAGCGTACAGGAACTCAAAACGGTGGAGGGCAAAGCTCCGCCGTTGAGGCCGGAAGCCGCCAAACTCTACGAAGAGCACAAGCGCAAGCTGCGGGCCGGTGACCTATCTTTCGATCCGACCGCGAAATGTGTCTCGCCGGGTCTGCCGCGCATGCTGTATCTACCGTATCCGTTCGAAATCATACAACGGCCCAACAAGCTCACCTATCTGTTCGAATGGAACTACTGGAATCGTCACGTGTACCTCAACGACAGGGTAAAGGAAGTGCCGTACCCGCTATCGCTTGGCTTGTCCCACGGTAAATGGCAGGGCGACACACTGGTGATCACCAGCACCGATCTGCGTGCCGACAACACATGGCTCGATAGCGCAGGATTGCCGCACAGTGAGTCGTTGAAGATCACCGAGAAGCTGCGTCTACTGGACAACGGGGCGACGCTCGAGAATCGGATCACGATCGACGATCCTGAGACATTCACTCAGCCGTGGGAAACGTTGGTGCGCTTCAAGAGGCTGCCGAAAGGCACTGAGATCAAGGAAGACATATGCCTGAATCGCCTCGATGCCGGCAAGCCGGCCGTCGATTGGGCGAGGAACAAGGGGTCATAGTCCACGCAACGAGAGCCGCTCTATTCTCGCGGCCGTAGCGTTGCCGCGGCATGTTACGGCTTCAGTGGAATAGCCGGTTTATGTGGTCGGGGTGAAGCGATATGCCCTCTATGTGCGACTCCCTGCCGAGTGCGATTCAAGTAGTTCGCCTGCGAATGGGGCCCGACTCGTTGCTTCGAAAAAATTCGCATTCGGAGTCCCTGCAAACTTAAGCCAAAGGTCGGGCGCGGTGGGACACTGAACCTTACGCTCGCGCGGGCATTAATCGTCTTGATAAAGACTAGGCGCTTAGCGCGTAGCGCTTACGTTGTTCGGTTAGTTGAGCTCGGGCTTCCTCGAGCTTTTCAGTTTCCGTCGCCTGGAACGTGGCTGCGAGTACTTGCGTCAGGTGCGCGCGCATGGCCGCCCGTGCGGCATCAGGATCTCGGCGCCCGAGCGCCTCCAGAATCGTCGCGTGCTCATCGACGCGCGGCTTGATCCCGAGAGAGCGCACCTTCGCATCCATGGATCGATGCTGAGGAGAGCGCAAGCGCGCGTCCCACAACATCTCGACGGCAGCGATCATCGCTGTATTTTCGCTCGCTTGCGCGATCAATTCGTGGAAACGACGATCTGCTGCCTCGCTCAGTTGCACATCGTGGTCGTTCTCGTTGCGCATCTCAGCCACGAGCTCACCCAGCTGCGCGAGTTGCGCGGCGGTGATTCGCGCCGCTGCCATCGCGCAGGCTTCACCTTCGATGGCACGGCGCGCTTCGAGCAGTTCAAAGGTACCGATATCTCTTTCCCCGGTGATACCCGCAGGTGGCGAACTATGTGTCACATACACGCCCGAGCCAGTTCTCACATCCACCAGGCCATCCAGTTCCAGCGCGATCATCGCCTCGCGAACTGTCGGCCGGGACACTCCAAATTTCTGCGCGAGGTCGCGCTCAGAAGGCAGTCGTTGGCCAATCGCGTATGTCCCGCGCCCAATTGCTTCGGCGATCTCTTGCGCGATGCGTTCATACAGCCGCTGTGACTCAGGCATAGGAGGAATTCTCCAAGCTCTTATCTGCTAAGTGGTCGGGCCAGTCGGTCGGACTGGCTGACCAATGTTTTCTAGTAACCCAAGCGTCTCAGACTCATGCGCCGCCTGACGATAGCAGGCTCTTCCGGTTTGACATACCGCAGCTGTGCAGACCAATTCGCATGCATGAGAATCACGAAGGCAGGTGCCAGGGGCTGCCCCACGCATGACCTGCCCAGGGCAAGCACCGTCGGGCGAATAAGGCGACCCCAGTTGCGTCGAGGAGGGTGATTGGTTTATGGTCAGGCCATCTGGGAAAAGTGGTCTGGCCAGTTGCGTATTGCCCGGGCATAAAGACTCCAGCTGCGCCGATCAAGGCAGCAATGGATTCCGGGCTTTAAAGCTTCAGTAGCTAATTCTTTGGGGGAACACGGTATGTCCAAGCGGAAAGCGCTCTTCGGTTTTTGTCGTCCCGACGCGGTAGCGGTAACATTGCTGACGGCGACCGTCGCTACTTCGGTGAGCGCGCAGGAAGTGCAGTCTCAGGAGCTGGAAGAGGTGGTCGTCACCGGCTTCCGCCAGAGTCTTCAAGATTCTACGGAGGCCAAGCGCGAATCGGTCGGCTTCGTCGACGCCATCTTCGCCGAGGACATTGGCAAATTCCCGGACACGAATATCGCTGAATCCTTCCAGCGCATCCCTGGCATTCAGATTACTCGCGAAATCAGCGGCGAAGGCACCACGGTCGCGATTCGCGGCTTGAACACGAATTTCACGCGAGTGCTGTTGAACAACGCTCCCGTCGCGGTGGCCCAGGGGCCGCAAGAGGGATCGGGCGCCAATCGCGAAGTCCCGCTCGATATGTTCCCGCCGGAGCTGTTCTCCAAGCTGGAAGTGTTCAAGACCCCGTCGGCGAGCATGGTCGAGGGTGGCGCGGCGGGCACGATCAACATGCGCATGGCGCGGCCGTTCGACAATGAAGGCGCTCATCTCACGTACTCGCTCCAGGGCACCGACAACAACAACGCGGATGACTTAGGTGGACGCACCTCGCTGATCGCGAGCAACACCTGGGACAAATTCGGTGTACTGGCGGGTGTGACCGCCGTACGCAACAAAGTTGCGACGACGGGTTTCGAAACCGTGGGCTGGTCGAGCCCGGGCCTCAGCGCCACGCAATGTACCGGCACCTGCAACACCACCGGCGGCAACCTGACAGGGGTCGTTCCCGGCGCGGTTCCGAATAATGGGACCACGATCGGAGCGGGCCTCACGCCTGGTGCGACGATCGACCAAGCCTTCCTGCTCGCGAACAATCCCGGTCTCTCCATCCAGCAGATCGACAATGCTGTGCTTCCGCGATTGGGCCGCAACATGTTCGAAGAGGGTGACCGGGATCGCTACAACGCTGTGGTGAGCATGGAATTCCGTCCCAGCGAGAACATGCATTTCTTCGTCGATTCCATGTACGGCAAGCAGGAGAGCGAATTCACCCGCCAAGCCACCGCTTGGGCCGTCCGCGGAGGCAGTCAGGGCGGCCGACTCATTCCGACTCAGCTGCAGGTGGATCGCGACGACTGCGCCGCCGGCTGCGTTGCTACATCGGGCGTATTTCCGAACTCACAGTTCATGATGGAATTCCGGCCCTATACCGAGGAGTCCGAGTTCTGGGGCACCAATCCTGGCATGACCTGGCAGATCAACGACAAATTGAGCCTCGATGTGCAGGGCAACCTGACCAAGAGCGAGTTCTCTCGCGAGGCCTCGACGGTGCTGTTCATTTCCGATACGACCACCGTCAACTTCAATAACAATGGCGGCGACAAGCCGACCATCACTTCGAGCGTCGATCTGAACGATCCCAACAGCTGGCAGTGGCTGGTTTCGGATCGCGGCGGCCAAGACGTTGGTCGTGTGAACCTGTCGGTCGAAGAGCGTCAAACGGAAACCGCCGGCGGTCGCTTCGCAGTCACGTGGGGCGACAGCGCTTTCAGCGTGAGTGGTGGTGCTGCTTACGACGAAGTTTCGCGCGACATCCGTCCGTACGGTGCCGATGCGCAGTGGCAGGCGGTAGCCTGTGGCGGCAGTCCAGCAAACTTTCAGTTGGCCCCGAACTCGCAACCTGCGTGCCGCGGCGAAACCGCGTCGCAGATTGCACCCCTCGTCGGAGTGCAGATTGCCCCTAACGTGACTCCTTATCCCGCCTATGCCGGTCCGTACGCTGGTTCGCTGATCACCAATGCAGCGGTTCCGGGCTACCTTCGTTCCACAGGGTACGGTGTTGCAACCGTCAACTGGGACCAACTGCGCCGCGACTCCAACTACGACGCTGTGCGCGCAGCGGCGCCGGAAAGCGGGGCAACACCCTCGACGGCGCAATGGGGTTCCATCGATGAGGATGTAACGGCGCTGTTTGTGCAAGTGAATGGCGACCTTGATATCGCCGATCACCGCTTGCGTTACAACGTAGGGGTGCGCTGGGTTGAAACCGATCAGCTGATCACCTCACGTGTGACATCCCCCAACGCCTCGTTGCCGGACGGTCAGAGGCTACCGGATCTGATCTCGATCGAAGACGCGGAGTCGAGCTACGAAAACATCCTGCCGTCGGCCAACGTGTCATGGAATCTGACTGACCAGGCGGTAATCCGCGCCGGTCTATCCAAGACGATGACTCGGCCCAACCCCAGCGACATGCTGGGCGGTGTGTCGATTCCGAACAATGACGTTGCGCAAGTCAACCTGGGCAATCCCGAGCTCGATCCCTACCTTTCTGACAACATCGACCTGGGCTTCGAGTATTACACGGGACAAGAGGGCTACTTCGGTTTCGCCGCGTTCCGCAAGGGCATCGAGGGCTTCACGCAGACTCAGATTCAGACCGTGCCGTTTACCTCGCTGGTTCAGTACGGGATCACGTATGAGTCGCTGAATGCAAACGCGCAACAAAGCATCGACTTGCGCGGTGGTCCCAACGTTGCAACGGTCCAGCTCCGCCAACTCGTGAATGCAAGCGGGCGCCTGACGATCAACGGCCTGGAATTCAACTGGGTGCAGCCGCTGGACTTCCTGCTCAGCCCGATTGGCGTCGAGGGCATGGGCTTCGCGGCGAACTACACCATCATCGACCAGAAGGGTCAGGGTGCGGCGCCGGCGATTGCCGTGGGCGTGCCACCCGAGAGCTATAACGCTACGCTTTACTACGACAAGCATGGGATCAGCGCGCGCGTGTCGGTCACTCACACCCAGGGCTCGCAGAACAGCGGTCCGAACAGCAATCAGTCCGGCGTGATCGGTGCGGAGTTGTTTGGCGACGACTACACACAGTACGACTTCTCGTCCAGCTTCGACTTCGCAGAGCTGTTCGGTTGGTCAAAGCTGGTGCCGCAGCTGACAGTAGACGTGATCAATATCGGTGATGAGGCACGGCGCTCTTATCAGCAGTTCGCCAATGCGACGCACAGCTATTACGAGTCCGGCCGCACCGTGATGGTGGGTCTGCGCGGGCGCTTTGACTGAGATTGGACGAGCTGTGCTACCGCAGCGGCTAGCAGCTCATTGTGAACACACACGGAATGCCCCCCTGTTGACCGTGTGTCTCGCGCCGGCGCATGAGCGCCGGCGCGATCTTTCTCAGGCGCGTTGACGCGTGCGCTGTTGCATATCAATGACGAAACCTTCTCTGCCAGCCGCACTACTGTGCGCGGGCCTGCCAGAGCGACTCATTTCGGACAAGCCTGATGGCTCGTCGAGTTTTCCACTCGTCACCTCACAGCGCACGGCGCCTATCTGGTACGACCCGAACGATCACAAAGGTGTGGTACGGGCGATTGGCGACCTCATCGATGACGTCGAGCGGGTCACCGCTCATCGGCCGCGCGCATCCGTCTCACGGCCAACAGATCCAATGCCCGTCATCGTGGGCACTCTCGGCAAGAGCGCGGTGATCGACGAGTTGGCCGCGACGTCGAAATTCGATGCAACCGACCTGCGAGGCAAATGGGAGAGTCGGATAACGTGCGCTACTTGCGCTCCACCCATGAAATGAGCGCCCCCGGCCCGCATCGCTTCAAGATCACGATGGTGGATCTCGGAATCGTGGTGGAGAAAGTCGTCATTAGCGATCGGGATCTGCCGCCGACTTATTTTGGTCCGCTGGCGATGTCCGCCGTCGCTCGCTAGTGGAATTGCCCGGAGGGAGTGCGTTGAAACTGATTCCGTTGCTATCGATCCTGATGTGCTGGGTACCTGTGCCGGCGGTTGCGCAGACCTTAGAGGCGAAGATCTCGATTCGGGCGGACGCGCCGGGGGCGACCATCGATCCCAACATCTATGGCCAGTTCGTCGAACATCTGGGGCGCGGTGTGTACGAAGGGATTTGGGTCGGCGAGAACTCGGCGATCCCGAATGTCCGCGGTATTCGCAGTGATGTCGTGGCGGCGCTACGCAAGATCCGCGTTCCTCTCGTGCGTTGGCCCGGCGGATGTTTCGCGGAGCTGTATCACTGGCGCGATGGCGTCGGCCCCCGCGACCAGCGACCGAAGGGAATCAACGCAGCTTGGAACGACGAGCCTGAAACGAACGCGTTCGGGACCAACGAGTTCATGGATTTCGTCGAGCAAATCGGCGCCAAGCCGTTCCTGGCGATCAACGTGACAAGCGGCTCGCCCGGCGAGGCGCAGGCGTGGCTGCAGTATCTTACCGGTCCGGAAGATTCGGCCGCAGGCAGGCTGCGCGCGAGTCATGGCCGCAAGCAGCCGTATCAGATCCCGTTCATCGGTATCGGCAATGAAACCTGGGGATGCGGGGGCAACATGACAGCCGAGTACTACTCGGATGTCTATCGACAGTACCTGGCGGTGCTGCGTCCATACGGAACGCTCGTCGTCGCCGATGCCAACTCGGACGACTACGCATGGACCGAGACGGTCTTGCAGAAGGCGCTGTTCCGCCATGCCACTCCCACTCCGTTGGCGTACATCAACCGTAGTCCGCAGATCGCCATGATGTCGATTCACTACTACACCCTGGCCGGCAACGATTGGACGAACAAGGGTGCGCCCGTCGGTTTTCCAGAAAAGGACTGGGCGCTCGCACTGGAGCGCGCGTACAAGATGGACGAGATCATCGCCAAGCACTCGGCGATCATCGATAAGTACGATCCGGAGCGCCGCATTGGCTTGTCGATTGACGAATGGGGCACTTGGTGGACGGCGCCAAAAGATACGCCTTCGAACCTGTATCAGCAGAACACCCTGCGCGACGCGGTGATCGCGGGATTGACGCTGAATATTTTCCAGAATCATGCCCAGCGAGTGCGCATGGCCAACATCGCGCAGATGGTGAATGTGCTGCAGTCGATGATTCTCACCCGTGGCGACAAAATGATCGTAACCCCTACTTATCACGTGTTCGACCTGTACCAGGTGCACCAGGGCGGGTCGCTGTTGTCAGCCGAGGTGGCGAGTCCGGACTACACATTCGAGAACGTCACGCTGCCGGTGATCAGTGCTTCGGCCTCTCGCGACAGCAAAGGCGTGATTCATCTCTCGATCGTGAACCTCGATCCTAACCGGGCGGCTCGCGTCGTCACGCAGGTGCAGGGCGTCAAAGGGCGGCGGGCAACGGGAAGAGTGCTGACGGCCGATTCGATGGACGCACGGTCAGAGTTCGATCACCCGGCGCGGGTGGCGCCGGTGGCACTGAAAGGTATTCGGGTGAACGATCATTCGCTCGACGTGATCCTGCCAGCAAAGTCGGTCACAGTGATCGAGTTGCAGCCGTAGCTCGATCTTAGTCAGCTCTCGGGCCGTCGACTCCGACGTTACGCGGCGCCGGCCCGCGCGCTGCCCTCCCTACATGCGATGAGTTTTGTTTCGCCACACTCACGATTGCGCTGCTCACACGTCGACAGTGGATTACAGTCTACAAACGATTGCCGAATGAAGAGGCAACGTCCGCAGGCGTGCATGCTTTTTTTTTTTTTGCGATTCTCCCTCCAAAGTGGAGCCGCGGTGTGAGCGGACTGTAAATTCAAGTGCCCCCTGCGCCGCCGGGCGAATACGCTTATTCCTTCCGAATTCTTCTGGATACCTGGAGCGAGGACATGGCAACGCAATGCGTCGCATGATTCCGCTCGGCCGTTTCGGCAAGCCGATCGGCACCGCGAGGCGGGTGAGGCTTGTTCCTCGACGCCAGGCGCAGGGGCGCGCACCGTCGCGTCCAGCGAGGGCGCTGCTCGTTCTGGGCCGATGTGATTCTGCCTGTGACGGTTCTGCGTTTGGTCAGACCAGTATGATCACCATCCGCTGGTCCCTTGTTGCGGTCGCAGATATCGGCTGCGTTGTCCCATCAGTGGGGTGCGTACCATGCTCACTCTTGGCAGCCGCGAGAGAAGGCCGGTGCACCGAGATTCGGCATAGGTATCGCTCACATGAGTCTTGCGGCAAGGCCACTGGCCAATGTATGGTCTGACAAATTACGGTAGATTTGGTCAGACCAATTTCGGACGCGCCTGAGCCCAAAGCCGCCAAAAACGCAACAGTGCGATGCGGGGCTTCGAATAACTAGGTGTTGGGGGAACGATGTCCAAACGGAAAACGCTCTCCGGCGGTTATCGCGATTACGAGGTAGCGGTAACAGCGCTGGCTGCCAGTACCGGACGCGTGGCCCAAGGAGAACGTGGCCGCCAACTACTACAACAAAGAGCTGGCGGCAGGAAATGGAATCATCTGATGGACCAGGCTCACCGATCTTGCCAGTTGACGCGGATGACTACGGCGTGGCGCTCGAGGGCAACGTCAACGCCTGGTCAGGGCATCTTCTGCCGCCCGAACTGCCGCCATTCGACTCATTCAATTCCCGGCGCTCGTACGTCGAAGTGTTTGCCGAAGGCACACGGCCGATTGACTTCACAATCGAAGCAGACCGGCCTTGGATCAAGGTCACCGAGGACGCTCGCAGCGACTCGACCACCCGGGTTCTTCTTGCCACCACCAGAGCTTAGTTGCGGTCACGTGTGTTCCGTTTGAATCGTTTGTCTAAAAATTTCCGAACCAGAATTGGGTGACTCTAAAACGAGATTTTAGAAGTTGCCTTAAGGGGCAAAGCCAAGATGAAACTTTCAATCGACGTCCGCCTCCTCGCAGTCATCACGCTGTTTTCCATATTCGCGTTAGCCTCCGTCCCGGCCGCGGCGGCCGGAGGCGAACTGAGACTTGTCTGGAATGGCGACGCCGACAAAGGTGTCGCCACGCAAGTCGAAGGTCATGCGAACACAACTCGCGTCAACGCTTCCGGAGCCAAGATTACATCTAATGCCAATAGCGATGCCTTTCCCGGCATCTACTTCATTTTTGACGCAAAAGAGAAGGACAGAGGCTTTCTGAAAGTCCATCCCAAAGTATTCAGGAAATTTGCGAGCTTCACGATAATCACAAAAGCGGGCAGCGCCTACACGGATTACCTGGTTGCTCCCGTATCTGGTCAGCAAAGGACCAGCGACGGTGGCTTTGTGTTCTTGCTTGACGAGGTAGCGTCCAGCAAGAACATCAACATGGCTTTCATCGATGAGGCGCTTCTGCGTCCTCTCGGGAGCGTGCCGTATCCCGAAATCATGGTTGAACTGAACGAGCTCATCACGCAAGCCGAGGCTTTGAGAGCCGGCAACCAGGAATTCCCGCTCCAGATCAGCCATACGGACGACGGATCCGATGTGAACAGAGCCTTCCCCTGGGTCTACGCCAATGAGGTCAAAGCTATTGATCTCGCGCTTGAGTTCGCGCGCAATGCACCGGTCGTCTGGGCCGCCGAAGCCATGGTCCGCCTCGAGGACGCAATGGCGGATCTCAGTGGCAGGATCAAAGCGGACGGTTCGGATCCTTATTTCCGCCTTGATCCGGGCCCGGGCAGGTTGCCTGTAACAGTGACTGAGCCTACCAATGTCTGGACCTCGAGAACCCCGCTCGACAGCCGTGTCCCCGCCGACTTTGCGGGCGGCACATTCCAGGTGATTCCGTATCCCTTCGCGGATCGCGACGGCAAAGCCGATGTGCTCCAGATCAATTACATCCATAACGGGATCAGCACGTTCGGCGGAATCACGATGCAATCCCCGTTGTCCCCGAGCGTGAACGTCCCCGCGGGCGCAACCATCCAGTTTGATGTCTACTATCCGAAGAGCGCGCAGGGCAGATTCATGAGGTGGAGAGTCAGAAATACCAACGCTGATCTCGATAGCTACCTCAGAAGTTACGAGTACAACAACCTCAATCCCGACTGGGTTGGCAGCTACAACGGCGAAACCTGGTTGAGGGCTCACCACAGCATCAACGCATCGACCGGCACTTCCTCGAACTTCATTCTCGAGCTCCATGGCGAGACGGGTCGGCCCGCAGAAACTGGGATGCTTCTGGTCGCCAACATCAAGATCACCGCGCCCGATCCCAACGGCATTCCGCTTCCCATCGTAGTCAACAGGGAAAACCAGAGTGTCGTGGCGCCTTTGAAGAGTGTTTACAACAAGGAAAATGGCCTGTTCATGGTCGGCGCGATCGGGACCGGCTCAGTAACCGGAACCAGAGCGCGCCACTATGAAATCTTCGTCGACGGCAACAATCTGAAGGCCGAGGGCACGCATCCGCGCGGTCCGAACTGGCTGAGAAGTGTTACTGGCGCGGCCCTGACCGGCGCAACCACCGCCCCTGGCACCGGCGAATACAATTTCCCAACCAATTCTTATTTGGCGATCAGGGATTCCGGAGCTCCGGGACAGTACAAGGCTCACGGCCATGTTTTGGCGTGGTACAACCAGGCCCCTGCATGGATGAGACAGATCATCCCCGCGAACCTTCCTTCCGGATACAACGGCACCACCAATTTCTACGGATTGGGCAACGGCGTTACAACGCAGGTGCGCGTCGACAAAGAAATGGTCAGAAGAGTGCAGTTCAATCACACGATGTACGTGATGCGGCACTTCCTGACCACGGATACGAAATATGGATCGAGCGTGTCGCGCGGAGTCATCCCCTTCAACTCATGGGACGTGCTCAACGAAGAGATCCACGAAAGCCGCCACAGCGAGCTCATCCCGACGGATCCGAACAGCTGGAGAACGAGCCTCAAGCACACCAACTGGCTCGTGGCAATGTCGGATGAGCTCATCGGCGGCGACATTACCCAGCATTACATTTACTTGCTGTTCAAACACGCGCACATTGCGGCCCCCAATGCCCGGATGGCGGCTGCTTACAAAGCGAACTACGCGTCTCTTCCCGAGTACATGAAGCTCGACGGACACGACGCCGACGGCAGCATTGACGCCTTTGTCGTCGCGAATCCGCCGAAGCTGACCTACAACGACTACGATATCTTTACCCGCAGCAAGGCGAGGACCGTGTACAACATGGTTCGCGCGCTGAACACCGCATGGCTCTCCGATCCGCTGTATGACGGCAGACCCCTTATCGAAGACGTCGGCATTCAGGGACACGATTCGGTTGGAAAGACCCTTGCCAGCAATAACCAATATGCCATGGCTCTCTATGCCTCTCTCGTTGACCAAGGCCTTCTTTCCGGTATTGCCTTCTCAGAATTGGACCTCAAGGTGCCGACCAACGCCCCCGGCGGTGGGGCGACCGCTCCGGCGGTGCTCAACGTCAAGCAGTCTGACGCCCTCGGTTATCAGTACGCGCTGATGTACAAGCTGTTCACCAAGTTCGCCCCGTACATCGATCACATCATCAGCTGGGGCGTGTCCGGTTCAGGATGGCAGGGAAGCTATGTACTGTTCGACAGTCAGAGCAATGCCAATGGCGGCTACTACGGCGCCATGAAACCGGACAGATTCATTCTTGGACATTCATACCTGGATGAATACTTCGAAGGCGAATTCGAGAAAGTCCAGGACGGCTATGAAATTGATCTTGGCGATCTTGGAATCTTTAAACGCTGATCATACGTAACTCGCCGGCGGCCCCATTCAAGCCTTGGATGGCTTGAGTGGGGCAGTTCCGTAGGCCTCCCGTAAGGACAACAACTTAAAACCAGCCACTAAGGCGCAGCAGGCATTGGAACAGCCCGAGCCGTCCTGAGATCGGTCCGTTTTCGTCCCTACGTGGCGCACTAACATCATAAGGGCGACCACCAAGGGGCGGAGAAGCCAGTTGCTGCAGGGTGGTGGCGCCGTCACAAGCCGGCTGTGCATTGCGCCGTCAGTTAGTTTGATCAACAAAATCGCGCTCGACGACGCGCTTCCTCGTAACTCAGCCCAAAGTACTTGGGGTGCAACTTTGGCGAGCGGAATGTTTGCTTCGCCGAACTCGGCGAGAAGACCGAAGTATGTGCTATTCATCTGGTGAATCTCTGCGCTGTCCTTGGCATGAGTTACAGACGTGATGTCACAGATACGATCGTTACTCACCCAATTACAAAGGGCAGGGTCTAATTTCGCGGATTAATCGGCGAAAGAGGCAGTCGGACTACTTCGCCAAGCTAATCCGCATTCGAAGCAGCTTGCGGGATTTCACGCACCTTCTCGGGACGAAGATTTGTGTATCGCTTCACTCATTCCATGACTCGTGAAGCGTGAACTGAGCGACTTCGTGAATCTGATGTCCCCGCTCGAACAGACGGCTTGTCGCCTCGTGCCTCAGATCATGGAAGCGTAGGTCCTCGATGCCGAGGACGTGACAGGCTCGCGTAAACGCCGCAGAAACGCTTCTGGGATCGTAGGGGAAGATGTATTCGCAAGTCCTAGGCTGACGCTCAATAATCGCCCAGGTTTCTGCTGTGAGCTTGAATCGTCGTTGGCTCTTGCCAACTAGGCGCAGCTCGCGACAAGCGATCCGAGCCTCGTCGACGACTTCGGGGTGGACAGGAGTCCCTTGACGCTCTTCGCGGCGCGAAGGACCGCGCCGATCCACGTCAGATCGTTGGAGACGGTCATCGGGCTTGCGCCTTTTGCACGACGGGCGCGGATGTGATCGACCAGCGTTCCTGATTCCAGAGACCGGCGATTTCTGCTTCGAGCGTGAGCACGGGCTCGATCTGCTTGCCGGTCCATCGATAGAGGTTCCACCAGTCCGAGCGGTCTGAAATAAAGTAGAGCGTGCCGTCCGTGTCCCACGCTGGTTCGAGTACAGACTCGTTAGGGGCATCGCGCCTTTACGTTGCGGACCTCGTGAACGGCCGCCTCGAACGCATAACACATGTCGCCGGGGGCCGTCCCACGGCATGTCGGGATGATTCCATGCGAGCCAGACAAGGCGCTTGCCGTCTGCGCTCACGCGGGGATAGGCAACGAAGTCGCTTTCGCCGAAAAGCACGGTGCCGGCGCTGCCCCCGGCCGTGGGCACCGCGACGATGGCATTCTTCGGCTCACCGGCTGCGGTGTGATCCTCCCGCACGCAGAAGAGCAGGGTACCGGACGCGTCGAGCTGGCAATCTGCGTAACGATAGCCTTCGGGCGTCAACGCAGCAGGTTCCGCACCTGCTCGCTGGGCATAGAGCCGCTGGTCCGCGAAGTTGCTGAAGTAGATTGCCCCACGTTGCAGCGTGTAGGGCACACCCCCGTATTCATGAACGCGCGTTCGGGCGTTGAAGCCGGTCGGCGTGAGCTCGCAGAATCCTCCATCGGCGTCAGGGGTCACGATGACGTAACGACCTTGCTCGTTGGGCCGGCTTTCGAGCCAGTACGGCACGCCATTCAGCGAGCGAACGTAAGTGATTGTGACGGAGAAACGTGCGAGATCCGCCGCCGCGATGGGTGAGGGCCAGGTACCGAAGGGGAGAGATAGCATGCACCACCATTTGCTTTCACGAGGCATTCCCTGAGCGCTGTCTCCGTAGCTTCGCACTGAGCCGGGCTCGGCACCTATTGCACGACACGTCTAGATCGATGCAGGCATCACGAACTCGGAGTCGTTGGCCGCGCTCTCCGGCGCGGACAACAATTCGGGCCAGATCTGAGCAATATCTGCACATCAGGGATCCGTGTCAGAAGCACGTTCCATTCCTGAAGCGTCTCAAGAATCTGATTCGAAGAAATCCCAAGTGGGGACGCCAACTTTCAGGGCGTCGGTGGTGGCTTCCAGCCACCTGAACGGTAAGCAAAACGAGGGCAAGCCCCTCGGACGCGAGTAGGCCATGCGTCCCGCGAGCACCAGCCAGGTGCTCCTGCACCCGACCGCTGCCGACCATTGTGTGTGCTCGTTAACGAGTCAGGCCGCGTTTTCGACGAGCGCCGCGACCTCCGAAAGCCATGTGGCGCGCTGCTCAGCGGTGCTGCTCGACACAGGTGCATACATGCGCCTTATGACGCTGCTGACGCCGCACAGTCCGAACACACAGTTCTTCCAGAGCGTTTCGAGGGGATCGCCGAACACCGCGGCCTCGCGCTCGATGGGCGTGTTGGATGTATTGACGACTATTGCGTGCCGGGCTTGTAGGAGACCCACAGGAATCCCTTCAAATCCCACCCCAGGCGGATAGGTGTACGCGGTGTTCAGCCGAAACACCCGATCTATCCATCCCTTCAAAATAGCTGGAGGCTGACCCCACCAGTTCGGATGGCAAATGATGATCAACTCGGCACGAGCCAACTCGGAGCAGTGCCGCTCCACAAGTGCATTCGACGAACCCACATTGCCGACTTCGCCGGTGGGTTGAACAGGGTCGAAGTGCTCGGCATACAGATCGTGATGTGCGATCTCGTAGCCTCGAGCGACGAGCACCCGCTTCGCGGCGGACGCCATGGCGTGACTCAGGCTATTCGGGCTGGGATTGGCGACGACGATCAGAGCAAGCATGTACGCGTCTCGAGAAAAGATCTTCGAGCCTGGGCATCAATGGCGACCGTCGAGCTCCGGGGGGATTTTTGCTCGCGATCACGCCGGTGGATAAGGTGGTGAAGGTGGGGTCGCCAGCGTCAGCAGGTTGCTGTCTGGATCGCGCACCTGCGCCAGCGTTGAGTATTCGCCGGTCATGTCCTCGCCGAGACCGATCCCGAGATCCTGAAGCCGGCGGCGCTCGGCAGCTAGATCGTCGACGATAAGAAACAGCGCGCTGCCCTGGCCGTAGATCAACTCATCGGAGGAAAGGCCGATGCCGTGTTGGGCAGAGAGATCCCACTGCACCAGTGTCTTCATCGGACGGTTGTCAGGACCACGGCCCAGCAACTTCGTGTACCAGCGTTCGGCGGCCGCGAGGTTCGCCGTGCGTAATATCGTGTAGCTCATCTGCAGGTTCATGAGCGTGGAATGATTGCGCTGGACGCGGGGTTCCGAGTCCCAAGCAGGATCGGACGGCAGCAGAGAACGTTCAGCTGAGCGAGGAGGCGGAGCGATACCGATACCGGCTGCGCTGAGCGCTGCGACGGATCTGTGCACGACTTCAACTATTGCGCCGGCACGGCGACGAACGTGTTCACGGTCGAGGGCAGCACTTCGAACTTGTATGGCACGAACAGCGCAAGCTCGAGCAATCCCATTCGTACCCAGCGCACGGGGCGGTCGATGCCGGTCGCTACGATTTTGTAGTCCTCGCCGAGCGCGGCGGTAATGCTCTTCGCGTCCTGTGCGAACAGGCCAATGATCTCGGTGCGATACCGGTGCGGGGCGACGATGCTGATGTCGACGTCGCCATCCGGATCGAGCTTGGTGCGTCCGGTCACTTTTATGCCCGATACGAAGTCTTTCAACTTGCTGATCAACGCCTGACCATTGGCGCCTTGCTGTGGAATCTTGGTCTTGACGCTTATACGGGTTGCGCTCGTGTCCGGGCGATCCCCATTACGCAGCACGACGGTCGCCGAATCCACCTTGAGCGCGATGACGAGATCGTTCTCATCGATCACGCTGATCTCTATGCTGCCATCCTTGTTTGCCGCGGCCAGCGCCGTGCGCAGCGTCGCGTAGATTTCGTCCTTGCGTGCGGGCGCCTCGCGCGTGTCGTTCGTCACATTCACCTGCAGGAGCAGGTAGTCTCCGGTCTTTCGCAGGAACGTACCAGGCATCGTCGCGCCTTCCTCGGTGCGCGCACCGGTGACGACGACCTCTTCGACATTCTGGCCCCAGGACGACGTCGCCAGCATGAACAGACCGGCGATGGCGAACAGCTTCTTCATCGTTCTTCTTCCTGTGATGGCCTATCCGTTTACCCGCGCCTGAATCGTACACCAAGCCTGGCGGGTCGCAATGGCGAACGGCGTCGCAGTCCATGGCCACGGCGATTGAAATTACACGGGCCGGTGGCGCCGTAGGCAGAGTGGGTGTGCCTCAGGACGAAACGATGCCGGCCTCGCAACCGGCGTTCTATCGGAATATCACCATCGGCGGCGGCCCGGCGCCCGTGCGTGCCTATATTGAAGAGCTTCCGCCGGACATTCTCGAAGGCCGCATCCAGCCGGCGAAGGTATTCGACCGCATCGTGGATCTGGACGGCGTGCCGGGGGATACCGTGAAATGAACGATCGCAAATCGATCAAAGTAATGATCCGGCCATGAGCGATTCCCGCTCACGGCGACCTCGCGTCATTTGTCACATCACGACCGCTATCGACGTCCGCATCGTTGCAGCGCCACCCTGGCAGCGGCCAAGTCCCAGCTTGCGTGTCCCACTGACTTGAATGCGGTAGGGGTGTGGTCACGCGAGGAAACATCCGGGCCGAGATGTGCCGAGAGTTCGGTGACTGTGGTCCAGTCGACGCCGGCCTGGAGCAGGTCGCCCGCTTCGTGGCGCGCACCCTTGAGGTAGTCGACGACGATGCGTCGCTTACCCAGCAGTGCGGCCGGCAACTCCGCCATGTCCGGGCGGAACGCTCCCACGCCGATTGCGAGCGTCGCATCTGGCAGTTGCGGAGGAATGACCGGGGCTTTCGCCGTCGTCAGTGCAATCACAACGTCGGTGTCCGCTCCGGTCGGTGCAAGCGTGGATGCTTTGACCGGCACAGCATCGATGCCCGCGTGCGCACTACGTAGCTTGTCGCAGAATGTCTGCGCCAGCGGCAGTTCCTCGCCTGCGATCCATAAGGAGCGCATCCCGAAATAGTTGATCAGCGCATCGGCGTGCGTAGCGGCCTGTGCACCTGTGCCGATGATGAGAGCAGAGCGCGGCTCGCGCGGTGAGAGCGTCTTGATGGCCAGCAGTGTAACGGCAGCGGTGCGACGCGCCGTGACGGTCGGGCCATCCAGCAGCATGAGACGACGACCGGTTGCGGTGTCCAGAACGATCACCTCGCCTTGGATCGCTGGCAGCGAATGGGCGGCATTGTTCGTGTGGACCGTAACGATTTTGATCGCGGTCAGGTCCGGAGCGACCGCGGGCATGCAGAGCAAGGTGTTCGCGGCGCCCATGGGCACCGCGAGTCGCTCGGGAGCGTTCACCGCGCCGCTGGCAAGTTCCTGTGCAGCGTGCGCGATCGCGGCGACGAGTTCGGGGTATGGCAGTAGTGCGGCCGTTTCTTCGGAACTGAGAGGTGTCATGCCAAAGCTCCTCAATGTTGAATCAACTGAAGCGGGCGGGCGAGAGCGCGTGCAACTCGGTGGCCTCGCGCTCGCCAACGATGAGCTTGGTGACGATCCGCGCGGTCTCGCCGCCCAGCGTGACACCTAGATGACCGTGCCCGAACGCATAGATCACGTTGTGAGCGCGGGGCGAGCGTCCGATCACAGGGAGTGAGTCGGGCAGCGAAGGGCGGAAGCCGATCCATCGTGACTGTGCGGGGCCAAGATTGGGGAACAGGCGGCGCGTAGCGTTCTCGATCAGCTGCAGACGGCGGGCATTGGGCGGTCGCCGCAGGCTCGACAGTTCGACCGTGCCGGCTGCTCGCAGCCTTCCTGCCATCGGCGTGAGATAGAACCCGTACTCAACCGGGCAAACCGAACGTGACAGGACGGGTGACTCGGTCGGAAATTCCACGTGATAACCACGCTCTGTTTCCAGAGGGATTCGATCGCCCAGCTGACGGGCAAACTCGGCCGACCACGCGCCGAGCGCAATGATAGCGGTGCCGGCGCGCACTTCGATCTCGTTCCCGATCAACCTGACGCCATGCTTCGTGTGCTGCACCTTGGTGATATCGCCACTCAGGATCTTGCCGCCCTGTTCGGAAAACGCGCGGGCAAGCCGCCGCATGAGATCGAAGGGATCGGTGAGGTGCACGGCGTCTGGAAACAGGATGCCCCGGTTGTATTCGCCCGGGAAGCCAGGCTCCAGCGATTCCATGTCGCGGCGATCGAGCAGCACCTGGCGCATGCCGAGTTCGTGCCGCAGCTGCCTTTCCCACGAGGCGGCATCGAGATCGGCGGAGTTACGAAACGCATGCATCGCGCCGTTCGGACGCAGCAGTGATCGAGCGTCAGCTCGTGCGAGCAGAGGCTCGTATGCTTGCAGGCTATTGCTGAGCAGCTTCGCGAGTGTGATGGCGCTACGTCGGGCGCGACTCTCGAAGCTCGCGCGCGCAAAGCGAGCCAGCCACGGCGTTAATTTTGGTAGAGCACTGAGCGATATGGACAGCGGGCTGTTCGGATCGAACAGCAATCGGGGCAACGATTTCAGTACGCTGGGAGTGCCGAGCGGCACGCATTCGTAGGTTGCCAGCACGCCTGCATTGCCGCTCGAGGTTCCGGAGCCAGGTTCGTTGCGGTCGATGAGCAGCACGTCGCGGCCTTCGCTGCGCAATCGCAGGGCCGCGCACAGTCCAATCACTCCGCCCCCAGCAATGACGATTTGTGATTCTTCGCGCAGCACGTGTTTCCTTCAGCGGCCCGGCTTCGGCTCGAGCCGGCGGCCGGTTGACTGCGCGGCCCGCGAGAGCTCATTGGCGCGTGAGGTCACCCAGAGAATCTCTGCATCTTTCTTGCTGACGGAGATGCAGGCGTGGCCCATCGAGCTGTCGAAGTAGCAACCGTCACCGACCCGCAGTCGCGTCGGCTCGTAGTGCTCGGTGTGCAGCTCGATTTCGCCCGAAAGCACGTAGACGAACTCCTCGCCTTGATGGCGCGACAGCGGCTGAAACTCCTCGATGCTACGCGCGGTTATCGTGGTGACGAGGGGAGTGAATTCTTTGCGAAACAGATCCGTGCAGTACATTTCGTACCGATACTGCTGCGTCACGTGCAGACGTCCTTCGCCTCGCCGAGTAATGCTACGGCGCGCGCTGGCGGCGTCCCTGGGCGTTTCCGTGTTGAACAGTTCGGCAGTATCGATGCCGAGACCGTCCGCCAGGCGCAGCAGCGTCTCGAAGGTCGGCGAGAGCTGACCGTTTTCGATCTTCGACAACGTCGATGTCGCCAGTCCCGAGCGATCAGCCAGCTCCTGCAACGTCAGGCCAGCGCGTCTTCGCAACGCTCGCGCGCCTGCGCAGAATTGTTCTGACTTATGCGCATAGTCGCGCGCCAACTTGGCGCGCGCGGGGACGGTCTTCGCGGTCACGATATTTCCGATACGAAAATATAGGCACGAGTATACGCAGACTATCTCGACGCGTACAACGCCCGGCGGGCGAAAATGCCGCCATGAAGCGTTGGTTCAGGTTGTGCGATTATTTTCGTATGCGAAGAGGAGAGCTCTGCAGTGCTGGAAGGACCGCTCTGACGACGCAACCCTTCGGTAGCGCTCGTCTGTCGTGGAACGGGCGCCGGGTTTGCCAAGAATCCGGGGCCTGACACCGTTCTGGGCGGGTCGCCTTGCGTGGCTTGATGAGTACGCCGCGACAGCGCGGGTGCATCATTCTCGGACAGCAACAGCCGGGCACCACGGTCAAACATATTCCAGGACCGTGCCGTTGCCTGCCGTGCTCAACGAGAGATCCGGGATGGGGCCGGTCGATCTCATCGGGCAATCGCCAAAGTCGCGGCCGTGGCTCGCTGCATTCTTCGTAGGCTGCACCATCAATGCGCTAGGCGAGTGCTCTGGCACCACACACCTCTCGATACTTCACGCATCGGCGACTGTCGGGCTACGTGTTCGATCAGGAATGCTGGCGCGAACAGCAGCTGAGATTTCGCGCCAGGCATCCGTCCACGCCCGTGCCGTGGAGCGGCGGTGGTCACAAGTCGTTTTCCGACGCGCGGTCCGCATCGGTCGCGTCGGCATGTCTGTATAAGAAATGTAACCGCATTGGCGTTGACTCAAATACCAGTCCGCTTGCAGATTCCGCGCTCGCAATTGCCACGGCGGCAGGAGCGCCGGTCATCGCAGCTCGCAGTTCGGGCGCTCTGACGCGACAGTTGTGAGTCGCTGCAAGGGTCGTTGCTGGCATACGCCGCAGTGAGTGCAGCGATGCATTTGATTCAACATCGAATGAGGAACAGACATGGACGACAGAACCGAATCGCCCACTCAGCGGTCGGTCTCGAAGGGAATGCGTCGATGGACAAATGCGAGTCCTGATTGGGATGCAGATGTTGATGACCGCCGAGGCCCGGATCTTTCGTACTGGACGCGAACGTTCGCAGGGGCGAGCCCCCTACAACTCCCCGTTGCTCGGCTGACCCCATCGAGCGAGTGGAGCACCCCTTCGATCGACCAAATACGACAGAGATTGCCAACGGCACTGAAGAAGCGGTTGGAAAACCTGGCCCGGGAGCAGCACGTGTCGCCGTTCGCGGTGCTGTTCGGAAGTTGGGCGCTGTTGCTCGCTCGCTGGTGCTGCCAAGAGGACGTGGTCGTCGGCGCCCGCTGGACGCGACGCTTGCAGAACGGCGAGTTGCGCGTCGAAGGTCTCGATGGTCCTGTGCCCCTGCGCCTTGCCGTCGATGAACACACGCCGGTCAACGAGTTTCTCAAGCGCGCGGATAGCGTGTTGACTCAGACAGTGGCGCATTCAGGCGTCTCGATGAGCGATGTTTGCTCTGCGATTCAGCGGAGCGACGATAAAGATACATTGCTGCGTGCGCTGATCGCACTCGACGATGATCGCACGCGGACGGTCAGGCAGCTTGCGGGGGAGGCCGCGCAGCTCGAGTCATCGCCGGTCGAGCTCGCGTTCGTGGTGGAAGAAGTCGACGGGATCTGGACGGGCGTTTTCCAATACCGCACAGATCTCTTCGATCGCGACACGGTCAGCCGTATGGCGGACAGCTGCTACACCTTGCTTCACGGGATCGTAAAGCATACGCGCAGACCGGTGGGCCAGTTGGGATTGCTCAGCGGCGCACAGCGCGATCGGGTGATCTACGAGAACAACGCGACCGCGGCCGACTATCCGCGCGGCAAGCTGATTCACGAGTTGTTCGAGGCGCAAGTGAGGAAGACGCCGCAGGCGATTGCGGTGGCATACAAAGACGAACAGCTGACGTATGAGCAGCTCGATGCGCGAGCCAATCAGCTGGCGGGCTACCTGCGTGAGCGGGGCGTAGGTCCGGATGAACTCGTCGGGATCTGCGTCGAGAGAAGCCTCGAGATGGCAGTGGGGCTGTTGGCGATCCTGAAGGCGGGCGGTGCGTATGTGCCGCTGGATCCGAGCTACCCCCGCGAGCGACTGGAGTACATGTTGAAAGATGCGTCGCCGAAAGTGCTGCTGACGTTGGATAGGTTGACGAGCCGACTGCCGGAAACGACGGCGGAAGTGATTGCTGTGGATGCGGACTGGCAGAAGATTGCCGCGCGGCCGACGGCCGATGTCGAGTCGCGGAAGATGGGTCTGCACTCCGGCAATCTTGCTTACGTCATCTATACGTCAGGTTCGACGGGCCAGCCGAAAGGCGTGCTCGTCGAGCACGGCAGTGTCATCAACCTGTGGGGAAGTCTCGAGCGCCTGTACCGTCAGTCGGCTCCTTGCAAGCACGTTGCGCTGAATGCATCGCTCAACTTCGATGCCTCGGTCCAGCAGCTGGTGCAATTGCTGTCCGGGCGGAGGCTGAGCATCGTTCCGCAGGAGTACCGGCTCGCTGCTCATGAGCTGCTGGACTTCATCGAGGCGCACCGGATCGACGCCATCGACTGCACGCCCTCGCAGCTGAAGTTATGGGTCGATGCTGGAATGCTGGAGAGGACGTACCCACACATGGTGCTGGTGGGGGGCGAGCCGATCGATGCGGAGCTGTGGCGCAGGCTCGCGCATTGCACCGGGAAGCAGTTCTTCAACGTCTATGGTCCGACGGAGTGCACGGTCGATGTGACGGCTTGTCGCCTGGATCCGGACGGCGAACCCTCCATCGGCCGCCCGCTGAACAACACACATATATATATTCTGGATGCGTGCGGCCAGCCGGTGCCGATCGGAGTGACCGGCGAGCTCTACATTGGTGGCCGCGCAGTCGCACGCGGGTATCTGAATCGAGCGGAGCTGACGGCGGAGCGGTTCGTGCGAGATCCGTTCACTGCGGATGCTACGGCACGGATGTATCGCACGGGAGACCTCGGACGTTGGCGGGCGGATGGGACCATCGAGCACTTGGGTCGCAACGACGATCAAGTGAAGATCCGCGGTTTCCGCATCGAGCTCGGGGAGATAGGCTCGAGGCTGAGTGAGCACGAGCTCGTCCGGGAAGCCGCGGTAATCGCGCGGGAATTCACGCCCGGCAACCAAAGGCTCGTCGCATACATCACGGCTGCGGACAAGCGCCGGCCTGATCCGCACAGCCTTCGCACCCACCTGACCAATACACTGCCCGATTACATGATTCCGGCAGCGTTCGTAGTGTTGGAGCGCCTGCCGCTGACACAGAGCGGGAAGTTGGATCGACGCGCACTACCGTCGCCGAGCGCCGAGGATTTCGCCAAGCGTGAGTACGCAGCACCTCGCGGCCGAATGGAAGAAAGCCTTGCGAACATCTGGCGGTCGCTGCTGAACACGGACCGGATCGGACGCGACGACAACTTCTTCGAGCTCGGCGGCCATTCGCTGCTGCTCGTTCAACTGGCGGAGCGGCTGCGAAGTGAAGGGTTGTCGGCGGACGTCTTCAACATCTATCGAGAGCCTACCTTGGCTGGGTTCGCGGCCGCGGTGACCGGTACTGGTTCCTCGGCGCCGCAGATACCCCCAAACCGGATCCCGCTGGGATGCGATTCGATCTCCCCAGAGATGTTGCCGCTGATCGAGCTCGACGCCGATCACATCGCGCGCATCGTATCCGTGGTGCCGGGCGGAGCATCCAACATTCAGGACATCTATCCGCTCGCGCCGCTGCAGGAAGGGATGCTGTTTCACCACCAACTGCGGGCGGGCGGCTCTGATCCGTATGTACTTCCGACCTTGTTGTCCGTCGCGTCCCTGGAGCGCCTCAACGATGTGATACGGGCATTCCAAGGAGTGATTGACCGGCATGACGTGCTGCGGACGGCGATCCTGTGGGAGGACCTGCCGACTCCGGTCCAGGTCGTCTATCGCAGCGCGCCACTACCGGTCGAGCGCATTGCCTTCGACGATTCTCGTGACGTGCGCGAGCAACTCGACGAATGGCTGACCGTCGAGCGCCAGAGCATGGATATCAGACAGGCGCCGCTGGTGCGCATGAAGATTGCGGCGGATCCATGGAGCGAACAGTGGTACGTAATCATTCAGGTGCATCACATCGGCAGTGATGAGCAGTCGATGGCGACTCTGCTGCGAGAAGCGATGACGTGCTTGCAGGGACGGTCTGCGTCACTGGCCGAGCCACTGCCTTACCGGAACCATGTGGTGCGGACGCGGGCGCTTGCGCAGTCAGGGGAACCCGAGACGTTCTTTCGCGGCAAGCTCGGCGATGTCGACGAGACCACGGCGCCGTTCGGACTGCTGGACACACAAGGTGACGGCAGCAGTGTCGATGAATTTCAGGCGACCGTTGACTTGTCGTTGGGAGCGCGTGTTCGCGTAGAGGCGCGGCGCCTCGGCATGAGCCCGGCGCCATTGTTCCATGCTGCGTGGGCCCTCGTGGTCGCGCAGACGAGCAGCCGGGACGATGTGGTCTTCGGCACGGTGCTGCTGGGTCGGATGCAGGCCTTGGCGTCCACCGATAGGGCGCTGGGAATGTTCATCAATACGTTGCCCATGCGCGTCGCATTGAAAGATCTTTCGGTACGGCAGCTGGTGGAGGTGACTCAGCGTGAGCTGGTCGAACTGCTGCCGCACGAGCAGGTTTCGCTGTCGGTCGCGCAGCGGTGCAGCGCCGTGAGTGGCAGTGCGCCGCTCTTCACTGCGTTGCTGAACTATCTGCACAACACCCTCAGCTTCGACGCCGACGATGGCCGCATGGGGGAGGGGGTCCGGCTGCTGGAGCGGCGGCAGTGGACCAATTTTCCTATTCTGGTGTCGGTGGAGGACAAGTTAGATCGCTTTCTCGTGATCGCCCAGACCGATCGCGAGGTCGATCCGCGTCGAATTGCCACATATCTGCTTACCGCGATGGAGTCGTTGGTTTGCGCTCTCGAGTCCGCTCCAGATATGCAGGCGCTGCAGCTACCTCTGCTTCCCGAAGCGGAGCGCGAACAGGTGATCCGATCGTTCAACGCCACCGTGATGGAGTCCGGGTCGGCGAAGCTGATTCACGAGTTGTTCGAGGAGCAGGTTGCGCGGACGCCGGATGCGACAGCAGTGGAGCATGAGGGCGACGCGCTGACGTATCAGGCGTTGAATCAGCAGGCGAATCAGCTGGCGCGATATCTGATGAGTCGCGGCGTCGGGCCGGATCGTCCGGTGGCCGTGTGCTTCGAGCGAGGGCTCGACATGCTGGTCGGGCTGCTCGGCACGCTGAAAGCAGGCGGCGCCTATCTGCCGCTGGATCCAAACTATCCGGCGGAACGACTGCAGCAGATGGTGGCGGATGCGGCGCCGCCGGTGGTGCTCACGCAGGAGGTGCTGAGATCCAAACTGCCGAGCAGCGCCGCCGAGCTGATCGTGCTCGATACGGTTCGAGCGCAGCTCGCGGGGCAGTCGGACACGAATCTCACCTCGGCGCAGACCGGCCTGCGCCCCGATCATCTGCTGTATGTGATCTATACCTCCGGCTCGACGGGGCGCCCGAAAGGCACGGCGATGCCGCATCGAGCGATGGCGAATCTGCTGGCGTGGCACCGGCGGGAGTTGCCCGCCGCCGGCAAGCGGGTGTTGCAGTTCGCGGCGTTCAGCTTCGATGTCGCGTTCCAGGAAATGTTCTCGACGTTGTGTGATGGCGGCACGCTGGTGCTGCTGGATGAGTGGATCCGCCGCGATGCCCACGCGCTGAGCGATTTCATCAATGACCAGCGCATCGATCGGCTGTTTGCGCCGCCGCTGATGTTACAGAGCGTGGCCGAGTCCTGTCAGGCGATCGGTCAGGTGCCGGGACACCTCAAAGATGTGATCACGGCCGGTGAGCAACTGCGGGTGAGCGCGGAGATCCGGGGCTTCTTCGGCAAGCTGCCCGGGTGCCGGCTGCACAATCATTACGGCCCGACCGAGACGCACGTGGTCACGGCACTCACGTTGAGTGGCGATCCCCAGCAGTGGCCGACGCTGCCGTCGATCGGCAAGCCGATCGCAAATACGCAGATCTATGTGCTCGATGCGCGACGCCAGCCGGTGCCGATCGGTGTTGCGGGCGAGCTGTACATCGGCGGTGCGAACGTGGCGCGCGGCTATCTGTATCGGGACGAGCTGACATCGACTCGGTTCGTGCGCGATCCGTTCAGCGATCGGCCGCAGGCGCGGCTGTACAAGACAGGCGATCTGGCCCGTTGGCGAGCGGACGGAACGATCGAGTACCTGGGGCGCAATGACGATCAGGTGAAGGTGCGAGGGTTCCGGATCGAGTTGGGCGAGATCGAGGCGCAGCTTGCGCGGCACGAGGCGGTCAAGGAAGCCGCGGTGATCACCCACGAAGAGACGCCAGGACTGAGGCGGCTGGTCGCGTATGTCGTTGCGCGCGACAGTGCTGCGGGCCCGAGTGTGGAAGAGCTGCGCGGGCATCTGAAAAGTCTCTTGCCCGATCACATGGTGCCGAGTGCGTTCGTGTTGCTGGAGCAACTGCCGCTCACGCCGAGCGGGAAGCTGGACCGCCGCTCGTTGCCGGCGCCGGCCGCCGATGCATATGTGCGGCAGGAATATGAAGCGCCCCAGGGTGAGGTTGAGGCGAGCCTTGCAAAGATCTGGCAGGAGGTGCTCAAGGTCGAGCGCGTCGGACGCAACGACAACTTCTTCGAGCTGGGCGGCCATTCGCTGCTGGCGATGCAAGTCATGGTCCGAATCCGCTCGTTGCTTACGCTCGAGATTGCGATTCGCGAACTGTTCGATAACCCCGTGCTCAACAGCCTTGCAGCGCGAGTGGCGACGCAGCGCGAAGAGCTGATGCTGCAGCGGCTGGATGCGGGTGGTGCGGACGTCGATGCGCTGCTAGCGCAAGTTGCATCGATGTCGGAGCACGAAATTGACGACTTGATGGGACAACTGCGCGCCGGAGGACGGCTATGACTCAGACATCGAAGATCAGCAAGGAACGGCTCGGGAATCTGACCGCGGATCGTGCCGAGCTGGTCAAACTTCTTCTCGAAGCAAAAGTTCGCAGAATGGAGGAGATTCGCCCCTACCCGCGCGATGAGAGTTTCGGTCGGCCTCGAATGCCCACTTCCTGGGCCCAGCAGCGTCTGTGGTTCATCGATGAGCTGGAGGGCGGTTCCACCGCCTACAACATGGCCTTCCCGCTGCGGCTCAAGGGCGCGTTGGACGAAGGGGCTCTGCAGAAAGCGCTCGATGAGATCGTGCAACGGCATGAGATGTTGCGGACGGTGTTTGTGGCAGGCCCGAACGGCCCGACGCAGGAGATCAGTCCGGAAGGCCGATTCTCCCTGGTGAAGATCGACCTCGCGGGCGCTGCAAAGTCATCCGAGTCTGCGGAGGCCGCGGTGCTCGCCGAGCGTCAGCGTGAGCTTCATCAGCCGTTCAGTCTGTCATCGGGTCCGTTGATTCGCGGTCGCTTGCTGCGCCTCGGCGCGCAGCAGCACGTGCTGCTCATCACGATTCATCACATCGCGGCGGACGGCTGGTCACTGGGTGTCCTGGTGGAAGAGTTGAAGCAGCTCTATCACGCATTTCACACCGGGCGTGCGCACGAACTGCCGGTCTTATCGGTTCAGTACGGCGACTATGCGTCGTGGCAACGGGAATGGCTGCGGCCTGCGGTGCTGGAAGATCAGCTCTCGTACTGGACTCAACATTTGATGGGAGCGCCACCGCAGATCGAACTGCCAACGGACCGACCGCGGCCGGCCGTACAGAGTTACCGCGGAGGGAACGTTCCAATCGCTCTCGACGCCGCGCTGACGAAGAAGCTCCGAGCGTTCGCGAAACGTCACGACATGAGTTTGTTCATGGTCCTGTATGCCGGTTGGGCAGTGTTGCTCGCACGGCTCGGCGGCCTGGATGATGTCGTGATCGGCACGCCCGTCGCGAACCGTCGCCGGGCGGAGCTCGAGCCGCTGATCGGATTCTTCGTCAATACGCTGGTGCTGCGCCTGGGGCTCGACGCCGAGCTCACTATCGCCGAGCTGCTGCAGCGGATACGAAGGACGACGTTGCAGGCCTACGAGCACCAAGACGTACCCTTCGAGCAGGTCGTCGAGGCATTGCAGCCGGAGCGCAGCCTGAGTCGCAATCCGCTGTTTCAGGTGATGTTTGCGCTACAGAACGCGCCGATGAGCGAGCTGGCGCTGTCGGACTTGCAGATGACTCTGGAGGACGTGATCGACGAGTCGGCAATGTTCGACCTGCTCGTTTCCCTGTACGAGAGTGGTGACGTTATCAGCGGCACCCTCAACTACGCGGAGGACCTGTTCGATCGTTCGACCATTCAACGATGGGTCGCTTGTTTCGCGACGTTGCTTCGAGGCCTCGTCGACGGTGTCGTCGACAGGGTCGCTGATCTGCCGCTACTTCCCGAAGCGGAGCGCGAACAGGTGATCCGATCGTTCAACGCAACCGCGATGGAGTCCGGGTCACCGAAGCTGATTCACGAGTTGTTCGAGGAGCAGGTTGCGCGGACGCCGGATGCGACAGCAGTGGAGCATGAGGGCGACGCGCTGACGTATCAGGCGTTGAATCAGCAGGCGAATCAGCTGGCGCGATATCTGATGAGTCGCGGCGTCGGGCCGGATCGTCCGGTGGCCGTGTGCTTCGAGCGAGGGCTCGACATGCTGGTCGGGCTGCTCGGCACGCTGAAAGCAGGCGGCGCCTATCTGCCGCTGGATCCAAACTATCCGGCGGAACGACTGCAGCAGATGGTGGCGGATGCGGCGCCGCCGGTGGTGCTCACGCAGGAGGTGCTGAGATCCAAACTGCCGAGCAGCGCCGCCGAGCTGATCGTGCTCGATACGGTTCGAGCGCAGCTCGCGGGGCAGTCGGACACGAATCTCACCTCGGCGCAGACCGGCCTGCGCCCCGATCATCTGCTGTATGTGATCTATACCTCCGGCTCGACGGGGCGCCCGAAAGGCACGGCGATGCCGCATCGAGCGATGGCGAATCTGCTGGCGTGGCACCGGCGGGAGTTGCCCGCCGCCGGCAAGCGGGTGTTGCAGTTCGCGGCGTTCAGCTTCGATGTCGCGTTCCAGGAAATGTTCTCGACGTTGTGTGATGGCGGCACGCTGGTGCTGCTGGATGAGTGGATCCGCCGCGATGCCCACGCGCTGAGCGATTTCATCAATGACCAGCGCATCGATCGGCTGTTTGCGCCGCCGCTGATGTTACAGAGCGTGGCCGAGTCCTGTCAGGCGATCGGTCAGGTGCCGGGACACCTCAAAGATGTGATCACGGCCGGTGAGCAACTGCGGGTGAGCGCGGAGATCCGGGGCTTCTTCGGCAAGCTGCCCGGGTGCCGGCTGCACAATCATTACGGCCCGACCGAGACGCACGTGGTCACGGCACTCACGTTGAGTGGCGATCCCCAGCAGTGGCCGACGCTGCCGTCGATCGGCAAGCCGATCGCAAATACGCAGATCTATGTGCTCGATGCGCGACGCCAGCCGGTGCCGATCGGTGTTGCGGGCGAGCTGTACATCGGCGGTGCGAACGTGGCGCGCGGCTATCTGTATCGGGACGAGCTGACATCGACTCGGTTCGTGCGCGATCCGTTCAGCGATCGGCCGCAGGCGCGGCTGTACAAGACAGGCGATCTGGCCCGTTGGCGAGCGGACGGAACGATCGAGTACCTGGGGCGCAATGACGATCAGGTGAAGGTGCGAGGGTTCCGGATCGAGTTGGGCGAGATCGAGGCGCAGCTTGCGCGGCACGAGGCGGTCAAGGAAGCCGCGGTGATCACCCACGAAGAGACGCCAGGACTGAGGCGGCTGGTCGCGTATGTCGTTGCGCGCGACAGTGCTGCGGGCCCGAGTGTGGAAGAGCTGCGCGGGCATCTGAAAAGTCTCTTGCCCGATCACATGGTGCCGAGTGCGTTCGTGTTGCTGGAGCAACTGCCGCTCACGCCGAGCGGGAAGCTGGACCGCCGCTCGTTGCCGGCGCCGGCCGCCGATGCATATGTGCGGCAGGAATATGAAGCGCCCCAGGGTGAGGTTGAGGCGAGCCTTGCAAAGATCTGGCAGGAGGTGCTCAAGGTCGAGCGCGTCGGACGCAACGACAACTTCTTCGGGTTGGGCGGGCATTCGCTGCTGATCGTGCAGATGATGGAGCGCCTGCGTCAGGCAGGGCTGGCTACCAGTGTGCGCAGCGTCTATCAGAGCACGACGCTGGCCGATCTGGCGCGAGCAATCGTCGGCGAGGCGGTGCAGGAATTCACCGTTCCGCCGAATCCGATTCCGCCTGACTGCGAGCACATCACGCCGCAGATGCTGCCACTCGTGCAACTCGAAGCCGAGCACATCGAGCGCCTCGTGCAGGCCGTACCTGGTGGCGCGAGAAATGTGGAAGACATCTATCCGTTGGCCCCGCTGCAGGAGGGCATCCTTTTCCACCACCTCCTCGCGGACGAGCACATCGATACCTACGTTGTCGCGATGCTGCTGCAGCTGTCATCACGTCGGGCACTCGATGGCTTCGTCAACGCGCTGCAGAAGGTCGTCGAGCGTCACGGAATTCTACGCTCGTCGATCCACTGGGAGCACGTGCCCAAGCCGGTGCAGGTCGTGCATCGACGCGCGGCGGTGCCGGTGCAGGAGATCAGTCTCGATCGAAACATCGATGCCATTCAACAGTTGCAGGCCCGCATGGAATCCGAGCCAGACTGGCTCGATCTGCGTCAAGCGCCGTTGCTACGGCTGCAGGTCGCGGCGGACCCGCGCGGCGAGAGCTGGTATGTCATTCTCCGGCTGCACCATATCGTGATCGATCACGAGTCGTTGCACGCAGTCATCAATGAAACGATCGCACTGCTGCGGGAGCCTGCCGTCGAGCTTGCTGTGCCGACTTCCTATCGCAATCACGTTGCGCAGGCGCTGGCTCATGCCCCCAAGGATGATGTCGAAACCTTCTTCAGGGCCAAGCTCGGTGACGTCGTCGAAACAACGGCGCCCTACGGGGTAGTCGACGTGCACGGCGATGGCAGCCGGATCGTCGAAGCGCAGCAGGTGCTGGAGCCGACGCTGTCGATGCGACTTCGTCTGCAGGCGCGTCGACTCGGCATGAGCGTCGCGACTCTGTTTCACTCGGGGTGGGCGCTGGTGCTCGCAAAGACCACGACGCGGGACGATCTGGTGTTCGGTACCGTGCTGCTCGGGCGGCTGCAAAGCGATGCTGGCGCCCAGCAGGCCCTCGGCATGTTCATCAACACGCTGCCGCTGCGGTTGCGACTTGCGGGCGCAACAGCAATGGGGCTGGTCGAGCAGACCCAGCGAGAGCTTCGCGAGCTCGTGAACCATGAGCAGGCATCTCTCGCCATTGCGCAACGTTGCAGCGGTACGCAAGGCAACTCACCGCTGTTTACTACACTGTTGAACTATCGCTGGAGCTCTGTCGATGTCGAGGACGAGTTCGCAGCCGGTGACGTGGGGCTGCTTGGCCTGAATAGTCGCACGAGCTATCCAATATCGCTCCACGTGCTGGACAAGGGCGAACAGTTCAACCTCGGCATCGAAACCGACAGGGCCATCGACCCGCAACGTTTGATGACGTACTTCTGCACGGCGCTCGAGTCTCTCGTGGATGCGCTGGAGCGCGCGCCGCAGACGCAAATTACCGCGCTCGACATCGTTCGCGAAGCGGAGCGGGAGCAGGTGCTGAAGTCGTTCAATGCGACGGCCATCGAGTTCCCGCCGACGAAGCTGATCCACCGGTTGTTCGAAGAGCAGGTTGCGCGGACTGCGCAGGCCACGGCGGTGGAACACGAAGGCCGCTCGTTGAGCTACAGCGAGTTGAATCAACGGGCGAACCAGTTGGCGCAATTCCTGCGCGCCCGGGGCGTCGGGCCGGACCGGCCGGTCGCAGTCTGCTTCGAGCGAGGACTCGACATGGTGGTCGCGCTGCTCGGCGCCTTGAAGGCGGGCGGTGCCTATTTGCCGCTCGATCCGAATTATCCGGCGGAACGATTGCAGCAGATGGTGGAAGATGCGACGCCTCCGGTAGTGCTCACCCAGCAGGCGCTGGCGTCGAAGCTGCCGGCAAGCGCGGCCGAGGTGATCGTGCTGGACGCGCAGCGCGATGAGATAGATCGCGAGCGGGCGACGGACCTCGCGCCGGCGAGTATTGGATTGCGCCCGGATCATCTGCTGTACGTGATCTACACGTCCGGATCGACCGGACGGCCGAAGGGAACGGCGATGCCCCATCGCTCGATGGCGAATCTGATCGAGTGGCATCGGCAGGAATTTCCGGAGAGCGCTGGCACGCGGGTGCTCCAGTTCGCGGCATTCAGCTTCGACGTCGCATTCCAGGAAATCTTCTCGACGTTGTGCACCGGTGGCACGCTGGTATTGATCGATGAGTGGATCCGGCGCGATGCGCGAGCGCTGGGTGAGTACCTCAACGCTCAGCGGATCGAACGATTGTTCGTGCCGCCGCTGATGTTACAGAGCGTAGCGGAGTCGTATCTCTCAGCCGGCGAGACGCCGAAGTACCTGCGGGATGTGATCACGGCAGGCGAGCAATTGCGAATCAGCCCGGAGATCGCCCGTCTGTTTCAGCAGCTCGACGGCTGCCGGTTGCACAACCACTATGGGCCGACGGAGACGCACGTCGTCACGACGCTGACGCTCAGTGGCGACCCGAAGGACTGGCCAACGCTGCCCGCGATCGGCAAGCCGATCGCGAATACCAAGCTCTATGTGCTCGATGGGCAACGCCAGCCCGTGCCGCTCGACGTGGCCGGAGAGCTGTATATCGGCGGTGCAAACGTGGCGCGAGGCTATCTGCACCGGCACGAGTTGACGGCAGAACGATTCATTCGAGACCCGTTCAGCGACGACCCGCAGGCACGGCTGTACAAGACCGGCGACGTGGCGCGCTGGAGAGCGGATGGGACGCTCGATTACCTGGGCCGCAACGACGACCAGGTGAAGATTCGTGGTTTCAGGGTCGAGCTGGGCGAGATCGAAGCGCAGCTGGCGCGGCATGAAGAAGCCAAGGACGTGGCTGTCGTGGCGCGAGAAGAGTCAGGAGGGCCCAAGCGACTCGTTGCTTATGTCGTTGCGCGGGATCTGGCGGCTCCCCCAGCCGTGGAGGATCTTCGTGCTCACATGAAGGCGTTACTGCCCGAGCACATGGTGCCGAGCGCGTTCGTGCTGCTCGAACGATTGCCACTGACTCCGAGCGGCAAGCTGGATCGCCGTGCGCTGCCGGCGCCGGAGGCTGGTGCATATGTGAGCCGCGAGTACGAGCCGCCGCGAGGCGCGGTCGAGGAGAGTCTCGCGAGCGTCTGGCAGGAGTTGCTGAAGGTCGAGCGGGTCGGTCGCAACGACAACTTCTTCGAGCTCGGAGGTCATTCACTGCTGATTGTGCAGATGATGGAGCGGCTGCGAAAGCTGAGCTTGTCCGTCAACGTGCGCACCATCTACCAGAGCACGACGCTTGCCGACCTGGCGCGCGCGATTGCAGGCGAGACGGTCGAAGAGTTCGAGGTCCCACCGAACCTGATTCCAGAAGGCTGTACACAGATCACTCCGCCCATGCTGCCACTCGTGGCGCTCGAGCCCGAGCACATCGAGCACATCGTGAGCTCGGTGCCGGGTGGCGCGGCCAACATCCAGGATATCTACCCGTTGGCGCCGCTGCAGGAGGGCATGCTGTTTCATCACCTGCTCGATACCCACGGCGGTGATCTCTATTTGCTACCGATCCTGCTGTCGTTCGACACACGAGAGAAGCTGGAGGGCTATCAGCGAGCATTGCAGCAGGTGATCGATCGCCACGACGTGCTGCGTACCGCAATGCTGTGGAAGGATCTGCCCCGGGCAGTACAGGTGGTGCAACGACACGCGACATTGCCTGTGGACACGATCACGCTACGTAGCGATGTCGATGCGCTCGAGCAGATGATGCAGCGTGTGAAGCTGCTACAGCAGCGTATCGACCTGCAGCGTGCGCCGATGATGATGCTGCAGGCCGCGGCCGATCCGAAGAGCGAGCGCTGGTACGCCATTCTGTATTTGCACCACGTTGTGTGTGATCACGAGTCGCTCGATCTCATGCTCGCGGAAGTCTTGACTCACATGGCCCGGCCGAACGAGGTTGCCGGCTGGCCCAAGCCCATCCCGTATCGGAATCATGTGGCGCAAGCACTGGCGCGTACGCATGCCGAGGGGGCCGAACAGTTCTTCCAGAAGAATCTGGGCAGCGTGACCGAGTCGACCGCGCCGTTCGGTATCCTCGAGATCGACGGCGATGGTACGTCGATCGAACAGATTCATGACGCAGTCGACCCGGCGTTGGCAGAACGCGTCCGCGTTCAGGCGAAGCGGTTGTCGATGAGTCCGGCGCCGCTGTTTCATGCGGCATGGGGGTTGGTGCTCGCCGCGACGACGGGCCGCGATGACGTCGTATTCGGCAGCGTACTGCTCGGACGCATGCAGGGCCGCGCGGGTGCGCAGCACGTATTGGGCATGTTCATCAATACGTTGCCGCTGCGAATCACGATCGAGGCGAAGACGGCCAGGCAACTGGTCGAGACGACACAAAGAGCGCTGGCGGAACTGCTCACGCATGAGCAGGCCTCCTTGGCCGAAGCTCAGCGTTGCAGCGGCGTGAGCGGGTCGGCGCCGCTGTTCACGGCGATCCTGAACTATCGGCACAACGCGGTGGATGTTCCATCCTCGTTCAAGGAAGTGCAGGGCGTCGATCTGCTGACCATCGAGGGATGGACCAACTATCCATTGATGTTGTCGGTGGACGATTACGGGACGGCGTTCGCCTTGAGCATCGATGCGGATCGTCGTATCGATGGTCATAGAACCATCGCTTACATGCACACAGCCGTTCGCTCGCTGGTCGAGGCGCTGGAGCAGGCATCGCAAGCGCCGGCGCTGGATCTTGCGGTGATGCCAGCAGCCGAGCGACAGGCTGTGCTCCGCACGTTCAACGGCAGGCAGGCGGCGTACCCGCGGGAAAAACTGATCCATCAGTTGTTCGAGGAGCAGGCGGCGCGTACGCCGGATGCGGTCGCGGTGGAGCATGCGGGAGTGTCGCTGAAGTACGCGGAGTTGAATCTCCAGGCGAATCGACTGGCGCGCTACCTGCGGGGCAAAGGCGTGCGAGCGGACCGTCCAGTCGCTGTGTGTTTCGAACGCGGACCGCAGATGTTGGTCGGTCTGCTCGGTGTGCTGAAGGCAGGCGGGGCGTACCTGCCGCTGGATCCGAACTACCCGGCGGAACGGCTGCAGCAGATGGTGGAGGACGCATCACCGACTGTAGTACTGACGCAGGAGGCGGTGCGAGCGAGGGTGCCGCAGAGCGCAGCGGAAGTCGTGGCGCTCGAGGCGGCGCAGGAGGTGATCGAAAATGAGGCAGACACGAACTTGTGGGCCTCGGAGGTCGGACTCCGCTCGGATCATCTGCTGTATGTGATCTACACGTCAGGATCGACCGGACGGCCGAAGGGGACGGCAATGTCTCATCGCTCGATGGTGAACCTGATCGAGTGGCATCGGCAGGAGTTTCCGAAGACCGCCGGGACGCGGGTGTTGCAGTTCGCGGCGTTGAGCTTCGACGTGGCCTTCCAGGAAATCTTCTCGACGTTGTGCTTGGGCGGCACGCTGGTGCTGATCGATGAGTGGCAGCGGCGCGATGCGCGTGAATTGGGCGAGTACCTGAACTCCATGCGCATCGAGCGGCTGTTCGTGCCGCCGTTGATGTTACAGAGCGTGGCGGAGTCGTACCTGTCGGAGGGTGAGACGCCGACATATCTGCGGGACGTGATCACGGCGGGCGAGCAACTGCGAATCAGCCCGGAGATCATCGGGCTGTTCCAGCACGTGAAAGGATGCCGGCTGCACAACCACTACGGGCCGACCGAGACGCACGTGGTGACGGCGTTGACTTTGAGCGGAGATCCGCAGCAGTGGCCGACCTTGCCCGCGATCGGCAAGCCGATCACGAACACGCAGATCTACGTGCTCGACGCACGTCGCCAGCCAGTGCCGATTGGTGTGCCGGGCGAGGTTTACATCGGCGGAGCGAACGTGGCGTGCGGCTACCTGCACCGGGCGGCGCTCACGGCGGAGCGGTTCGTGCGAGATCCGTTCAGTGCGGAGCCGCAAGCGCGGATGTACAAGACGGGCGACCTGGGTCGTTGGCACGCGGACGGGACGATCGAGTACCTGGGGCGCAACGACGATCAGGTAAAGATTCGCGGCTTCCGCATCGAGCTGGGCGAGGTCGAAGCTCAGCTGGCGGCGCATCCCGAAGTGCGCGAGGTCGCCGTGGTGGCGCGCGAGGATGCGCCGGGCCAAAAGCGGCTTGTTGCGTACGTGGTAGCGCGCAATTCGGCGACTCATCCGACCGTAGAAACGCTTCGTGCTCACATGAAGGCGCTGTTACCGGAGCACATGGTGCCAAGTGCGTTCGTGTTGCTGGAACAACTGCCGGTGACACCGAGCGGGAAGCTGGATCGCCGTGCGCTGCCGGCGCCCGAGGCCAATGCCTATGTGGCGCGCGAGTACGAAGCTCCGCAAGGTGAGGTCGAGGAGATCCTGGTAGCGATCTGGCAGGAACTGCTGAAGAACGAGCGGGTGGGTCGGCACGACAATTTCTTCGAGCTCGGCGGGCACTCATTGCTGATCGTGCAGATGATGGAGCGGCTGCGCAAAGTCAGCTTGCCTGTCAACGTGCGAACCATCTACCAGAGCGCGACGCTCGCGGACCTCGCGCGTGCGGTCGTTGCCGAGACAATGAAAGAGTTCGAGGTTCCACCCAACCTGATTCCGGAGGGCTGCACGCAGATCACTCCGCAGATGCTGACGCTGGTGGCTCTCGAGCCCAAGCATATCGACTACATCGTAGGCACGGTGCCCGGCGGGGCAGCCAACGTCCAGGACATCTACCCGTTGGCGCCGTTGCAGGGAGGCATGCTGTTCCACCACCTCATGGACGAGCACGGTGGCGACACCTACCTGGTGCCGATCCTGTTGTCCTTCGATACCCGGGACAAGTTGGACGGCTACCTGCGAGCGCTGCATGAGGTGATGGATCGTCACGACATGCTACGCACGGCAGTGCTGTGGAATCATTTGCCGCGGCCGGTACAAGTTGTCTACCGAAGTGCGACGCTGCCCGTGGACACGATCACGCTGAGTCGTGGCAGCGATGCCCTCGAGCAGATGCGCAGGCGCGCGAAGCTGCGACAGAAACGTCTCGATCTGCAGCGCGCGCCGATGATGATGCTGGAGGCGGCAGCCGACCCGAACAGCGAACAGTGGTACGCGATCCTTTATCTGCACCACATCGTGGCCGATCACCAAGCGCTCGATCTGATGTTGATGGAAGTGATCGACCATATGGCTCGCCCGGCGGAGATCTGGCCCAAGGCGGCGCCCTTTCGCAACCACGTCGCTCAGGTGATGACATACACGCATACGGAAACGCAGCGATATTTCCAGAAGAAGCTGGGCGATGTGACCGAGTCGACCGCACCCTTCGGTGTTCTCGAAGTCGAGCCCGAGGCTGCGCCGATCGAACGGCTGGAAGCCAGTATCGAGTTGTCGTTGGCTGAGCGGCTCCGCGTTCAGGCGCGACGGTTGGCCGTGAGCCCAGCTGCGCTGTTCCACGGTGCATGGGCCCTGGTCGTCGCAGCCACGACAGGTCGTGACGACGTGGTGTTCGGAACCGTGCTGCTGGGGCGCATGCACAGCCGGGCAGGTGCGCAGCGAATCCTGGGCCTGTTCATGAATACGTTGCCGCTACGGATCACGATCGGGGGGAAGACCGCAAAGCAATTGGTCGAGACAGCACAGCGCGAGCTGGCTGGCATGCTCAGGCATGAGCAAGCGTCCCTGGCCCAGGTGCAGCGCTGTAGTGGCCTGAGCGGCTCGGCCCCGCTGTTCACGGCGATTTTCAACTACCGGCATAGCGAGGTGAACATCGCGACCTTTCACCAACAGGTGCCGGGAGTGGAAATCCTCCGCATCGAGTCGTGGACGAACTATCCGTTGTCGTGCTCGGTGGACGATTTCGGGAACGAGTTCGGCTTGAGCGTCGATGCCGATCGGCGCATCGATGCTCACAGAATCGTCGATTGTATGAATACGGCCCTGCGATCGCTCATCGAAGCCTTGGAGAGCGAGCCGCAAAAGACATTGGCGTTGGATCTTGCGGTGATGCCTGCGAGGACTGACGCCCAGCAAGAGGAAAGTCGTGCGCTGATTGGATGATCGACTCCCATTCTCTGGAGAAGCAATGTATGAATGGATTGATTGAGGCGACCGCGAACTCCGCGCCGCTCATGAGTGATGCGCAGATCGAGCAGGCTCTCCGCCAGTTCAACGATACGGCGCGACCGTATCCAGCCGATGGCTTGATTCACGAGATCTTCGGTGCGCATGCGCTGCGCGCCCCAAACGCTGTGGCGATCAAGGATGGGGATCGGCAGCTCAGCTATGCCGAGCTCGAGCGCCGGGCGAATAAGGTTGCTCGTGCTTTGATAGCACGCGGAGTGCGGCCAGATGATCGGGTCGGGCTGTACGCCGAGCGCAGTGCGGAGTCGATCGTCGGCATGCTCGCAATTCTCAAGAGCGGCGGCGCCTACCTGCCGCTCGATCCAAACTATCCGCCCGAGCGGTTGTCGTTCATGGTCACCGACAGTTCGCCGGTCGCTTTGCTGGCAGCGCCCGAGCTGATCGAGCAGGCCACTCGTCTAGGCGTGCCAACGCTACCCTTGAGCGATACGTTGTCTTACCCGGAGAGCGCGCCGAGCGTTCAAGGCCTGACTTCCAGCAACCTGGCGTGCGTCATTTATACCTCCGGATCCACTGGCGTTCCGAAGGGCGTGATGATCGAGCATCGCAGCGTATTGCGCCTCGCGATCAATCCCGCCTACGCGCAGATCGATTCCGGCGATCGTGTGCCTCACGGCGCAAGCCCGGTCTTCGATGCGACAACGTGGGAAATCTGGGCGCCGCTGCTCAACGGTGCGAGCATCATCGTGATTCCGCAAAGCGTGCTGTTGGACCCTGCTGCCTTCAACAAAACGCTGGTCGATCAGGCCGTAACGACGATGTTCCTCACCGTCGGATTGTTCCATGAGTACATCGACGCCCTGGAGCAAGCGTTCGGCGGTCTGCGCTGTCTGATCACTGGCGGTGACGTGGTCAATCCGGCAATTGCTGCGCGCATGCTCGCAAGACAGAAGCGACCGGGACAGCTGATCAATGCCTATGGGCCGACTGAAGCGACTACTTACGCGACCATGTTCGTGATGGAGGCGCCGCCGAGCAGCTCGGACTCACTGCCGATCGGGCGGCCGCTGGCGAACACCTGCGTGTATGTTCTGGACGCGAACCAGGCGCCGGTGCCGGTCGGAGTCATCGGGGAGATCTACATCGGCGGGCCTGGTGTCGCGCGCGGATATCTGAATCAGCCACAGATGACGGCCGAACGCTTCGTGCGTGATCCCTTCAGCGGGGACGCGAGCGCGAGGATGTACAGGACCGGCGATTTGGGGCGGTGGCGAGCCGATGGCAACCTCGAATTTCACGGACGTAACGATTCTCAGGTGAAGATCCGGGGCTTTCGCATCGAGCTGGGTGAGATCGAAGCGCAGCTGGCAGAGCATCCGGAGGTTGGCGAGGTCGCCGTGGTGGCGCGCGAGGAGGAGCCGGGTCAAAAGCGGCTGGTGGCGTATATCGTGCCGCGCGAGGCTGGCTTCCCGCCGGGCATCGACGAGTTGCACACGCATCTGACATCGAGCTTGCCTGAATACATGGTGCCGAGCGCGTTCGTTCTACTCGATCGGTTGCCGCTGACGCCGAATGGCAAGCTGGATCGACAGGCGCTGCCAAAGCCCCAGAGCGATTCGTACGTGCTCGGCGACTACGAGCCGCCGCAGGGTGAGGTGGAGGAGTTCGTGGCCCGGCTCTGGCAAGACCTGCTGAAAGTCGAGCGGGTCGGACGACACGACAACTTCTTCGATCTCGGTGGCCACTCAGTGCTGGCGATCACCGTCGTCGCCTCCGTCGTCGACCAGATGGCAACCAATGTTTCGGTGGGCTCGATCTTCCGTCATCCGACCGTAGCCGCATACGCGCAGTACGTTGAAGCGATGCGGCCGGCTCGGCCGCTGGAATTCGATTCGGGCGATGTGGAGTTTGAGGAGCGAGCGCTATGACGCACTCGAGTTCTGACGGCCTGCGCTTGCTGGACACTGCCGAGGTGATTCTCGCGCGCGTCCGCAAGAAAGGCATCGTGCTCTGGTTGGACAACGGAGAGCTGCGCCTCAAAGCGCCCAAAGGCGTGCTGAACGACGACGACGTGCAATCCCTGAGAGCGCATCGGACCGAGCTCGTCGGGCGCCTGGAGATGGCCATTGGCGCGGGCGCCTACGAACGGGACCTGGCGCCTCGCTCGAGCCGCGAGCACATCCCGCTGTCGCACACACAGATGTCCTACTGGAATCAATTGAAACTGGCGACGCAGCCATTCATGCGCCAGGTTGTTTCCGCCACGAGGCTGCACGGGGTGCTCAACCTCGACGCATTGCGAGAGAGCATCGCGGCGGTCATTCAGAGACAGGAGGCGTTTCGGACCCGAATCGAAGTCATCGAGGGCACGCCGCAGCAGCGAATCGTTGCGGAGCATGATTTCGTGCTCGAGGTCGATGAGCTGACCGCACCTGCCAACGGCTCCCGGCAGCGCGAGGCGGAGCAATGGATCGTGCAACATGTGGCCGAGCTGATCGATGTAACAAAGGATCCATTGTTCAGCATCCGCGTGTTGAGAGAAGGCGACGAGCAGCATCTGCTGCTCATAGCGATGCAACACCTCATCACGGATGGCGCATCCATGAGCATCATCGTGCGTGAAGTGATGACCGCGTACGGTCAGGTTTCCAAAGGCCTGCCCGTCTCACTGCCGGTGATACCGCTGCAGTTCGCTGACTACGCGCTGTGGCAGCATGAGCAATCCTGGATCGAGAAGCGGGCGGAATACTGGGAAAGGCGGCTGGCTGGATACCGTCGGGTGCGCATGCCGAGGTCCGAGTCCTCAGAGCGTCGAGGCTATGGAACTACAAAGTTGCGAATTGATCGGGACTTGATGGCAGCGCTGACGGCGCAGGCGCGTCGCCAGCACACGACGGTGGTGATGAGCGTCTTTGCTGCGTACGTAGCGCTGCTGACACGCTGGTGCAATTCCTCGGACGACATCGTGATCCGGTTCATTTCCGATGGCCGTATCAGCCCGCGGCTGGCGAACACGGTTGGCTGCTTCACGTTCTCGGTGTCGATGGGCATGACGGTCTCGGACAACCCCAGCCTGTCCGAACTCATCAGTCGGTCCGCGGCGGAGTACTCAATGGCGCAGGACCACGCCAGTTTCTCCTACCATGACGCCTACCGGTTTCGCGAAGACTTCACGCAGACCTGCGACTTCAATTGGGTCACGCACGGGGCGGCCTTTGCGACGCCGGCGGATGACACGCACGATCGGTCCCTCAAGTACTGCCCAGTCGCTTTCGAGCACCCGCTGTTCGAGACGATGGACATCGATCGGGAGCCCGGCGTGCTTCTCCACGATATGAAGACAGAAGCGGAGGGGATGTTCTGGTATCCGCGTGCCGGGTTCTCCGAGGAATCGATGGACCGCTTTGCACGAAACTTTGTCTGCTTCCTGCAGATCCTGGCGACCCGGCCGCACACTCGTATCAAAGACATTCCGATCTGCTGAGCCTTCGTCATGGGCAGCAGAGTTTCGTGGTGTGTCGAAGGAGAGCGAGAGTGACAGGCGAGGCCGTCGGCTCCGGACAGGAAACGGAGAGTCAACGCCCGTGGGTGCTCACTGCCGTGTGTCTCGGCCTGATGATGGCCGGGTTCAGCGGCAACATGGTCAACCTGGCGCTGCCATCGATCGGATCGGACCTTCACATGTCCGATGCGCACCTGACACAGATCACGAGCGCGTACGTGGCCACGTTTGGCGGAGCGATGCTGATGGCAGGGCGCCTCGGTGACGCATTCGGACACCAACGCATGTTTGCGCTCGGGGTCGGCTTGTTTGCAATCGCCTCGCTGGGATGCGGTGTGGCGGCCTCGGCGGGAATGCTCCTTGCCTGGCGATCCGCGCAAGGGATCGGCGGAGCGATCGTATGTGTGCTCGCGCTATGCCTTGCGGAGAATCTGTTCGTGCAGCAAGCGCATCGTACCAAGGCATTGGGACTTTGTTCGCTGATAAGCGCCGTCGGTGCGAGCGCCGGCGTGGTGATCGGAGGGGCGCTCGTCAGCGCTTTGGACTGGCGCTGGGTCTTCTTCGTGAACGTCCCGATCGGCGTGAGCTGTGCACTAGGTCTGGCACTGCTGCCGGCCACCCATCGGGTGAGCCGAAAGAGATTGGACACACGTGGGGCCGTGCTCGCCATCGTCCTGCTGGTTGCGGTGGCGGGCACGCTCGGGAACGAAAGCCTGATGACCGGGAGAATCACGTGGCCGCTGGCTGCTGGCATCGCCGCAGCAGTGCTGCTCGTGACGTGGTTGTGGTGGAGCAGACCGGGCGCGCAATCGACGATGGCTCGCCAGGGCAGGGCTCGCATGGGCCGCGTCGTCGGGGTGAATGTGGTCGCTGCATTGATGGCGATTGCGCTGCTCACGTGGGGCTTCGCGTGCAGCGTATATCTCCAACGCGTGCTTGGGTTTACGGCGATGCAGGTCGGCCTGCTGTTCCTGCCCGACGTTCTGGTCAGTGCGGGCGCGGCGTTTTCTCTTGCTCCGCGGCTCGTCGCACACTTTGGTGTGCGGCTCACCGCCGTCACGGGTCTGCTCTGCACAGCCGCTGGACTGATGCTCCTTTGGCAAATACCGAGCGATGCGCTTTTTCTTTATGACATTCTACCGGGCATGTTGCTGGTCGGTCTCGGCAGTGGCCTGTCGTATTCGCCGCTCGTACACGCCGCCTTACGCCTGGCAGAGCCCGAACGCGTTGGCGCGGCCTCCGGTCTCATCAATACGTCCTACATGCTGGGAGGAGCATTGGGATTATCGGCGCTCGGCAGCATCGCCGCAGGGCGAACGGCCGATCTGATCGCCGCGGGTGTCGATGGGACGACCGCTCTAAGTAATGGCTACCGCCTGGCATTCGCACTGAGCGCGGCGGTCGCATTTGCGGGCGCGATCATGGGCGCTGCCGTGCTTCGTGATCAGGCAGAGGAAGCGCACTAAGTACGCGCGTTACCTGCCGCTCAATGGGACATGCACGTCGGACACATCGGGAATTTGCCGGCGTTTGCGAAATTCACATACGACGCCTCTTCGTCGGCGGGAGATGCCATGGGCCGGGTCAGGATCGGATTGACAGGCAGCGCCTCGCGGTCGACGACGACGCCGTCCTTGAGGATCGTGTGGATAGTGCGGTAGTTCTCGGACGCGAGCAGCGGGTTCTTGTCGAGGATCAGCATATCCGCAATCTTGCCCGGCTCGAGGGTGCCAAGGTCCCGATCCTTGCCGTAAGCCTCGGCGATGTTTCTGGTCGCAGCCTGTAACATTCGCATCGGTGAGCAGCCTTTCTCCTCCATGGCCTTGAACCAGAAGAAATGGCCTTGGCGAAGATCCATGTAGCAATCGACATCCAGCCCCATCCATGCGCTCCACGTGGGGTCGCTTTCCACTTCTGGCGCAAACAGCGATGCGTCATTTGCCAGCAACAGCGTGGCATCGGAGCGGATGAAGTTCCGTACATTGGTATCGGCGGCTCGCATCAGCGTATGGCCCAGGTCCGCCCCGTGGCTGGTCATCCCGAAGAACCAGTCCAGCCGCCGCTGCGTGAAGGGGAAAAGAACGGCACCCGTGTTCCGCTTGACGAACAACTCGATCGTGGATTCGGGGATCGGGGTCGGCCCCGTGATGTTCGCATGCGTGATCAGATCGCAGCCTGCCTCGACGGCGATCCGCAATCCTTCCACACTCGAACAGTGCGCCTGGGCGGTGATACTGGCTCGATGCGCTTCCTCCACCATCGCTTCCTGCACCCGCGGCGAGAATTGTATGAATGCACCCTGACCGGTATGGTCATTTGAGGCGTATTTGATGAAGTCGATGCCCTTGCCGATATAGGCGCGCACTTCCTGCGCAACCTGCTCCGGCGTCAGCCACATCAGGTGGCGCCCGACATTCTCGACCCAGATCGCGTTGATTCGCTTGGCCAGTGCGCCGCTGGCGACCTCCGCAGCCTTGGGGAAGAAGTCCGCAGAACAAGGGCCATCGAGCCCAATGATGTTGCCCGCGCAGAAGATGCGGCTGCCCGGCACCTGGCCGGCATTGATTGCATCGCGCGAGTTCATCAAAGCACGGCGTGGACCCCAGGTGTCGAACACAGTAGTGAGCCCATTCTTCAGCGCCACCTGCGCGGCTTCGATGATCAGGTCCTCGAAACGATCCATGTGTCGCACGAGGTTTTCCAGGCGGACATCGCATAGAAGATGGACATTGGCATTCATCAGCCCGGGAATGACATATTTTCCGCGCGCGTCGATCACGGCGGCTCCCGGCGGAATGCTGAGCTCATCGCGCCTGCAGATGAGCTTGATGCGGCCGGCTTCGATCCAGATCGACTTGCCCTCGATCGGTGTTTCCGCGACACCGTCGATGATCGTCGGATTCAGAACGATCAGTGGCCCTCGAGAATCCATTCGCTTGCTCGAGTTTGCAGTCTCAGTGCTCATGGTCTCGTTCTGCTGCTGTTGTTGAGTTTCTGCCGTTTGTCGTGAGCTTTAGACGGATCGAGGCCGCGGGGCCGCAAAAAAACATGGGCGGTCTGGGATCTGCGTCGCTGTGTGAGAGATTTACGGTGCGCTGCCCATGATCGATACGAGCAGGTGCGAGGGATGTTCGGGATCGTGATAGAGGCTCTGTACGGCGCGGATCGGGGCGCCCGGTTCACCGCCGCGGTTGGCGTTGCGGTCGAATTTGGGAAAGTCCGCCGAGCAGATATCGAGCCGCAAACGATGACCGGCCTTGAAGCGGTTGGCGGTGGCCCACAGGTCAATCTCGAACCGATAGATGCGGCCTGGCTCCAGCAGCTCAGGCTCACCTTCGGTATTGCGATGACGCACGCGCAGCGTGCAGTTCTGCAGGTGGATCGCGCGACCATCGGGAAACACATCGGTGAGACGCGCAGAGAAATCTGTATCCACTGCGCTCGAGCTCGCGTAGAGGATCAATCGCAACGGTCCGACAACATCCAGATCGCTTGCAAACACGGAAGTCGTATAGGAGAGCACGTCTGCGCGGCGCTGGACCTCGCTCACGTCGGCGCTGCCGGGAGCGTAGACGTAGGAGAGAATGCTGCCGCCTACCGTCGGCGTCGGATCTTCCGGGTCGTAAATGTAAGTGTCGGGGTTCGAAGCCTGCTGCGGAGGCTCTGAATTCAGCGTGCCGCTGGAACCGAGATACAGAGCGCATATCCGTGCTGCAGGGGGAGGCCATGCCGATGCCGTGTACCACTCGTTGGCGCCCATCAGGTAGTACGTAACGACAGGCCATGAGTCGAGGGTGTTTTCGCGCACGGCGGCGTACCAGCGTAGTAACAGGTCACGCACGTTCGCCGTGCGATGGTTGCCACTGATATAGGCACTGCCACTATGGGTGCTGCGATAGATCAGGTCGAGCTCGGGGTGGTTCTCGCGACCTTCACGATAGCCCGGCATGTTATGGGCACAGGGCGCGATCAAGAGGCGGCTGCGTGATCTCGCGGACTCAGATCCCTCGCGCGTGAGCAGTGACCATGTTGCGAGCGTGTCGCCGTTCCCCCAGTCGTACCAGCCGGTGATGATCAGGGCCGGTGCGTGCAGCGACCGAGCCAGCTCAACCTTCCCTGCGCTCGGAAACGTAAACAACCCGTAGGGAATCTCGCGGCCGAAAATCTCGGAGAGAGCGTTGTCGTATGTGACGCTGGGTTGCCCCGTGACCCGCTTGATCAGCTCGGCGCGCTGCGCAGGAGGGAGCGGCCTGTAGTGGTCCCAGAGCCAGCGCTTGCGTTCGGTCGGCGACAGCGCTTGCAGGTTTGGATAGTGTTCGAGTAGCGCAGCACTCAACGGTGTGTGCAAGGGTTCGTTGAAATAGCCATCCGCCAGCGTCTCCGGCAGGATCCGACGCTCCATCTCCCACAGGGGGATGGGCTCCTTGTCGATACCCTTGCCGACTGCGCGCGAGAAGGCATTGACGAACATGTAGAAGTTCGGCGTGTCGTCGCGACTGATGCCGATACCAGCAACCTCCGGGGCAATGGCCGACATGCGCGGGTGCATCGACATGCCCCACTGCGTACTGCCGCCATAAGATCCACCGAAAGAACCCACGAATCCGTCGAACCATGGCTGCTGCGTGATCCACTCAACGAAGTCGATACCGTCTTCACGCTCGTAGATATACATTTCCCAAGTGTCTGGCTCGCTATCGCCAGTACCGCGGACGTCTTGCGTCACTACCACGTAGCCGCGTTGAGCCAGTGGGAGGACGGTGTCCGCGAGGTTGGTGCGGCCGTAAGGGGTTCGCACGGCAATGGCGGGGGCTGGCAGATCCGGTGGCAGGTACAGATCCGTCGCCAGGCGTATGCCATCGCGCATGGTGACGAAAATCGTTTCCCTGCGAATCGCCGATGCGACACAGCGGGCGGGCGTGTGAGGTTCGCTCTCGAGGATCAGCTTGAGATCTGGCGCAACGTCCGCGAGGCGCTGCGGCACACCGCGGTTCGCTTCGTTATTCTTGTTCGGGCTCACGTCTCGATCTCACGCGCGCGCAGCCGGGCCTTCTGCCATTGCGTACACACGCCGGAAATTTGCGCCGAGGATGCCTTTGACCACGTCGACCGGGTAGCCGTGCGCCAGCATGATCTCCACGAGCTCGGCAAGTTGCTCTGGCTGAAAACAACCGCCCTCGTACAGCTGTGTTCCCGACGGATCCGGCCATGACGAATCCTTGGCGGCGCGAATCGCATCCCAGACGCCTGCCATGTTCTGCACGTAATCGGCGCCGAGGCCGACGTGCTGGGGTCCAACCAGCGAAGCAATGTGATCGATGTGTCGAAACACGGTTGCGGAGCGCGCTTCGGCGTCGCCGATGAAAGCGCCGATGCCCACGACGCCGATGACGCCGCCGCGAGCAGCGCATGCGCGGATTTGCTCATCACGAATGTTCCGAATATGCGCACAGACCGCGTGAGCGCCTGAGTGCGAAAAGATCGGCGGACGCTCGCAGATTTCCATCGCATCGAGCGTAGAGCGTCGGCCGGTGTGGGAGAGGTCGAGCACCATGCCGACGCGGTCCATTTCGCGAACCACCTGGCGGCCGAAAATACTCAACCCGGCGTCGGCCGGTTCGGCACAGCCATCCGCGACAAAGTTCCGCACGTTGTAGGCCAGCAGCATGTGACGCACACCGAGCGCGTAAAGCGCCTCGACCCGAGACAGATCCGTGCCCAGCTGAACGGTGTCCTGAATGTTGAGGCCAATGACCAGCTTGCCCTGTTGGCGACCCTGATCGATTTCGGCGAGCGAGCTGCCGAAAGTGAGCCATTCTGCATGCGGCTTCGCGGCGTCTCGGAAGCGCTGTATGCACTGCTGTACGCCTTCGAACGTCGGCGGGAAGTCTTCCGTCGTTGCAGATACGAAGGTGTACCCCGCCTGCCTGAAGCGGGCGAGGATGCTGATGTCCTGGTATTCGTCCAGCCAGGGCAGCGTCATGTCCCAGACGTCGGACGACGCCAGAATCTCAGCAACGGCAGGCTGAACCGTCACGCGCCCGCTCGAACTATTCAGTTCCTGCGCATTCATAGTGTTACTCCGAGAGATGCTCTACAAACATTCCCTGTCTGCCTGTAGCAGGACTGTAGGTGCGGTATCGCTCAGCTCATGGCGCTGCGCCGAAGCGCACGCGGCAGCGGCCCGACAACCGGCTGCTTCAGGTAGAGCTCGCCTTGCGGGGCGCCCTTACGCTCCTCCTGAAGTTGCACCGCTCGGAGGTCGCGGGTGACGCTCTTGCTTGCGAACCACAGGTGTATCGCACCCCAGACATATCCAGGACACATGGCGAGCAATGCGTAACGCAGCGACTCCTCACCGAATGTCGGGTGCAGGGCATCGCTCAGCGCGCCGACCATCAACGGCCCGAACCCCAGGCCAATCAGATTGGCAAATAGATAGAGGAGGGCAATCGCCGTGGCGCGCATGCGCTGTGGCACGAGCGTTTGTATAACGGCATAGAGCGGAGCGGTGGCGAGACCGTGGCCTATCATGCTGATGGCAATGAATCCGAAGGCCCAATAGCGATTCGGGGCAAGATAGATGAGTGCCGACGTGGCTGCAAAAATGACATATCCGACCCCGATCAGTTTGAGCTGCAGGCGTTCGTTGTTCGCAGCAAAGCGGGAAGCCAGTTCGCCGCCGCCGAGCAGCCCGATGATGCTGCCCAATCCCTGAATCGGTGCAAGCCACGTGCCCAGCTCCCCGGTTTGCATCCCGTAGGTGCGGACGAAAAACGTCGGCTGCCATTGCCACAGGCCCGTGCCGAAGAGAGACAACACCGAAAAGCAAAACAACAGGTGACGGAAAGAGGCGTTCGCCCACAGAGTGCGGACCACTTCGTTGAGAGGAAGCTGCGCCGGTTGCGTGGCAATGGACTCGCGAGCCTGGAGTGGAGCAGTACCGATCTCGCTTGCGACCGTTGTCGTTGGCTTCGCAAGGCGAGGCTCTCTCAGCGTGAGCCGGACCAGTAGCGCGAGCGCCAGCCCGGGCAGACCCAGGAGCAGAAACATCACTCGCCAACCATACATCTCATTGAGCCACCCGGCCATGAAGAAGCCGATCAGTCCGCTCAACGGGGTGCCCAGCATGTAGATCGCTACGGCGCGGGGCCGCTCGGCTCGGGTGAAATTATCCGCGATCAGAGAATGTGCCGGCGGCGTGCATCCTGCTTCTCCGACCGCCACGCCGATGCGGATCAACAGCAGCTGAAAAAAACTCCCGACCAGTGAGCACAATGCCAACGCCGCGCTCCACAGAGCCGTAGTAATCGCAATGATCGTGACGCGGTTGCCGCGATCGGCCCAACGCGCGATGGGAACTCCCATGGTCGCGTAGAAAAACGCGAAGGCAATACCGGTCAGCAATCCCAGCTGCGTGTCGCTCAGCGCGAGATCGGCTTTGATGTCCTGGAGCACCAGCGCCAGGGCGTAGCGCTCGACGGTGTTGGAGGCCAGGACCACCAACAGAACGCCGAGGAGGTAGTGCTTGTACGTCAGCTTGTTCATTGCCACCGCTCGATGCGGATCTCGCCGATAGCGAGAAGGGGGGATCCTGCGATGGCGTCCATCGCCGAGGCGGTGTTCGACGGGCTGGCAGTGGTCTGGGGAAGACGCTTGCTCGGGGCGAGCCCTGCGGCATTCGCAGGGCTCGCGTATCTCACACGTGGTCGTTGCATCAGAAACGGGTTGTTACTGTGAGGCCGATGGTTCGTGGCTGCAGCATCGCCACTCGCGACACCAGCGGATTGCCTTGCCAGGTGTACGCCGACACCTGGCCTCGCTCATCCAAAAGATTTCGCACGTACAGCTGCACGTCGTAAGGAGCGAAACTCAGTCCGGCACGCAGATCGACGGCGGTGTAGGAGCCCATGTCGTATTGCGGGAAGCCGCCATTCAGATCGAAGCTCGCCGTGCGGTCGCCGGTGTAGCGGACTGCGGCGCCTAAGGTTGGCTGCCAGCGAATGTCTGAGAAGTCATATTCGGCCGTCAGGCTGCCGCTGAAACGCGGAACCGTCGGCATGCGCTCGCCTTTGGCCGCCCCGAGTTGGCTGTTGTCCTCAGCCATGTACGCATCCGTATACGCCATGTTCGCTGCAAGCGTGAGCGAGCTGACGGGGCGAGCAGTTAATGCAAGTTCGCCACCGCGGACACGCATGCCCGCGGCATTGTCATAGTAGCTGGCGCCTGTGCCGGCGTCGTACACCCGGATGATGATGTCTTTCCAGTCGATGTAGTACGCGGCCAGATCCATGGAGAAGCGGCGGTCGGCGGTCTCGTGCCGGAAGCCCAGCTCGTAGCTGCTCAGGGTGTCCGAGTCGAACGGCGCGACTGGCACCTGCTGGAGGGTAACCAGATCGAGATAACTGTTGTTCGGACCACCCGGGCGATACCCGGTTGCGTAGCGCGCGTAGAACATCGACTGGTCGTTGATGAGATAGCGCGCATTGGCCAGATAGGTCGTGGCATCGGTAGTGCCGGTCGTTTTGGGTTGCGAGGGTACTGCGATCTCTCCGACAAAGTTCGATGTGAACGACTGATGGACTTTCGAATAGCGAATGCCGCCAGACACATCCAACTTGTCGGTCAGGTGCCAGGTGAGCGTTCCGAAGCCTGCGTACTCCTCGAATTGGATTTCAGTCAAACCGTCATTCAGGACATTCGGTGCGGGCTGTCCTGCCGCATCCTCCAGCACATAGCGGCCGTGGTTGTCCATGTTCTCATCGGTGTAGAAGCCACCCACGATCCAATCGAACCTCTCGCCGCCTGCGCTGGCCAGCCGGACCTCCTGGACGAACTTGTCCGTCTTGGTTTCGCCGACTGAGCCAATGGAGCTGTAGGAGTGGCCGAGAAGCGCCGTGAAAGGCTGGTAAAGCTGGGTAATGTCGATGACGTTCTCGGTGTGGTCCTGCTGATAGCTGGAAATCGAAGTGAGCGCCGCCCAATCGAAGTTGTAATTCAACGTCACGCTGGCCAGGCGGAAGCTCTGGTCGAACGGCTCAGCTGCCGGGCGCCGCTGCTTCATGTCGCTGTCCACCGGCGAACCCGCAAAGGAAAAGTCGGCCGAGCTCTCGCCGTCGCGGGAAATATTCTGCGCGAACACAGCGACGCGTACGCTGAACTGCTCCGTCGGCGTCAGCAATAGATCGGCGCGGCCACCGTAGATATCCGCCTGGTTCACGTCGTCCTTGCCGCGCGATAGGTTATCGATGTAACCGCCGTCGTGGTTATAGAAACCGCTCAAGCGAACGCCGGCTTTGCCTTCGGAGATCGGCAGGTTGGCGGCGCCTGCGACGCTGTGGCTCAGGCCGCCCTGTTCGGTGGAGGAAAGGCCGATTTGAGCTTGTCCCTCGAACTTGTCGCTCGACGGACGTTTGCTGACGTATTTCAGCAGGCCGCCGACGGCGCCGGCGCCGTACAACGTGCCTTGGGGACCGCGCAGCACTTCGATGCGATCGAGGTCGAACAAACCGGCGTCGAGCGCTTGTCGGGTCGTGTTGACCATCACGCCGCTGCCGCCATAGGGCACTTCATCGACATAGATAGCCACTGGCGCGCTGGACTCGTAACCGGTGGTTACACCGCGCAACACCACCTGAGTGTAGCCGGCGCCATTGGTGTTGTAGGCCAGTCCCGGAACCGAATCGGCGTAGTCGCGGAATTGGAGGGCGCCACTACGCGTGAGCTCAGCAGTGGACAGTGCCGTCACCGACTGCGGCACTTCCATGAGCCGCTCTTCGCGCTTCTGTGCAGTCACGATGACCGTCTCTATCCGTCTATCCCCGTCCGGCGTGACGAGGTTACTGCTCAGGGCTTTTTTTTTGGGATCCTCGGCCTTCGCAGCAGAGGCCGGTGCGACGGTCTTCGGCTGCGTTGCCTTCGGCTCGTCAGCGCGAGCGGTCAGACTGAAGCCGCGCTCTCCCACCGCGTGAATCTCGAGGTCGGTGCCTTCGATCAGCTGTGCGAGCGCTACTCGTGGCGTGAGCCTGCCTGCTACTCCCCTTGTCCTGATGTCGGCGACGTTGGTGCTGGCCATCACGACCTGGGCGCCGCTTTGCTCCGCGAATTCCAGTAGCGCCGTCTCCAGCGACTGCGGTGGAATTTTGAGCTCGACAGTTTCTTCCGCCTGCGCCGTGCAGGTTATGCACAAGGCAGCGGCGCAAGTGACAAGAGCATTTGTGACTTTCGAGGTTGGTTGCTCGTTTCTCATGTGTCGTACCTCGTCTATTCGTTCGGGTTGTCCCGCTTGTTGTGTGACCTAAGACGGAGCTACGTCACCAGGGCGCAAAAAAAAATTAGGGGCTGAGGTCGGATCAATAGGCGGTCTTACTTAGTATTCGCCTTGAGTAGAGCGGCTGGATGAGTCGTTCAGGTCGCGGCATTCATTCGACGCGACCGATCACCGGGGGCAGCGCGATTTGTATCATTAGCCACAATGCTTCACAGCGCGCGTACGCCCTGCGGTGTTCAGTGCTGCGCTCGATCCAGCGAGAGAACGCGCGCAGTGTCGCGGCGTCCTCTTGATCCGATCGTAGGCGCACCATCCAGAGGACGGCAGCTCGGAACGGCTCATCCATATCGCTTGAAAGCGGCATCCGGTCCACCTGCTCGCAGAGTTAGTCGAATGGCCGATGATTGCAGATGCCTAGCGGGTATCTGTTGAGATCGATACTGCCTGCTTAGACGGAGCAGGGCGCGCGAGCCGCAAAGAAATGTCAGCGGCTTGCGCGAGCCGGGCTAGCCGGCGTCGGTGGGAGGCTCCATGGGAGCATCGCGTCGCTTCAGGAGAATGGCGCGCTTGTTGATGTGTTGTACTTCGATGGGAAATGCATGCGACAGCAGCGCGAGCCAGTCGTCCACGTTCTCTGGAACGACGGTGCCCGTGTAGAGCAGCGCGCCGAGGGAAGGATCGGCGATCGAGATCTGCAGGTCTGCGTAGCGTTCGATATCGGATACGACGTAGGCGAGCGGCTCCCGGAGAAACTTCAGATGACCATTGCGCCAGGATGTGGCCACGCGCGCATCGACCGATTCAACAGGCTGTAGGGACCGATCGTACGCCACGCCTTCCCCTGCGTGAACGAGCAGAGGCGCAGCGGCTTGCGGTTTGACGCTATCGTCTTTCGCGGGCGCTGCTGTGTTGTAGTCGGAGTTCTGTACCTTCACAGTTCCCTCGACAACCGCAACCGATACGCGCCCCAAGGCGGTGTGGACGTTGAATGCGGTTCCGACGGCAGTGATCGTTCCCGCGCCTGCGTGAACGACGAATGGCCTTGCAGTGTCGTGCGCCACCTGGAAATAGGCTTCGCCCGAGTCGATGAATACGTTGCGAGCGGCAGTACCGAAGTCCACGACGACACGAGTGCTGGCGCCGACATCGATGCGTGAGCCGTCCGGCAGGACATAGGTCCGGTCCTCGGCTTTGCGCGTTTGGACGAGTGCCGAGGAGGGCAGGTCGCGGGATGTCCCCATGTCGGCAGTGAATAAAAGGGCGCCCACGGCGCCGAACAGAAACGTCGCAGCCAATGCGACCCAGCGCCAGCGTTTGCTGTGGTTTCGCTCGGCCGTCGCTTGATTGACTGACGAAGCGAGGTGCGGCTCGGTTTGCCCGATCGTTTGCCACAAGTCTTCGAACTCGGCGAACGCCTGGCGATGTGCCTCGCTCTTCAGCAGCCAGCGCTGCCAGTCGCCGACTTCATCGGTGTCGGGCTCCTGCGTATTGAGCCGAACGAACCATTCAGCGGCCTCGCGACGTAGCGGGTCGTCGTCCATCCCTTCTCGAGTGTGCTTCGGAAACTGCATCGCCATCACTCCTTGGCTCGCGAGGGTTTTGGACGTGCGCCGCGTTCCAGCCGGGCACGAATGTTGATGAGTGATTCGACGATGTAGTGCTGCACGGTGCGCTCCGAGATCCCCATTCGTTTGGCGATCTCGGCGGTGCTCAGGGGTTCGAAACGACTGAGCAGCAGCGCCTCGCGATACTGAGGTGGCAACTCCTGGATATAGGCGGCCGTCAGCCGCAGCTCTTCGGCATCGCAGACGTACTGCTCGGTCGACAAGGTCGCGGCCAGGTCGCCCAAAAATTGGTTTTCCGAGCGGCGCAGTTCGGCACTTCTCGATCTGAGTCGGTCGATCGCGATGTTGGCAGCGGTCTTGAAAAGAAATGCCCGCAGGAAACTGACCGTCCCAGGCGAATGCAGCTGCAGCATGCGTGCGTACGCCTCCTGCGCCACGTCGGCTGCCTCCTCGCTCGAGCGAAGTCGGTTCATGAGGAACTTGATCAGGGCACGGTTGTGCTCGCGAAACAGCCTGCCGATGAGCTCGGCGCGATCGGCCGAGTCTTGATCGGTACAGCCTTCCGAACGTGCAGATTTATCTATCAAGGACTTGTCTCGCTCGGCGGAGCTCTGCACGAATCTCGCGATCTATCGAGTAACCGATTCGCGGCAGACAGTGCAGGGCTGGCGGTAAAACCAGCTGATCGGTGCTTGGGTTCCTACCGGGTGCCGTGAGTGCGTCAGCCTCGTGCACCTGTGGCGGCCAGTAGTGCGCACCTTCCAAATTCGTCTCCCGTGCTACGGCAGGTTCAACCCTGCTCACACTTTGTCGGAGAGTGTACACGCGTCCACCAGTAACTTTGCACCGCCAAAGGCGTAATCTCGCTGCTTCGCACAACCTGACCAGCTTAAGTAACATGGTCCTCGGTTCGACACTGCACGTCCGCGGGGTGGCGGGTTGATGTTTGTAGTGGATCAGGTCATCACTATATGCGTGAAGCGGGTTTATAAAATAGGGAGAGAAGATGTCTTTGGCAGTCGGGACGCGAGCGCGGAGTCTCTTGGGCCGTACCGTGGTGTGGGACAACCACGCGTGCATGCCGTTGCGGCCCGCCGATGAATCGTTCCTCCCGCAGCTTGCCCGGCATCGCGCCGCCGGCGTGACGCTGGTGGTGCTCAACGTTTGCTACGACGGCTCTCCGCCCGAAACAGCCTTCGCGATGCTCGCCTCGATGCGCAGCTGGATCGCCAGGCACTCGGAGCACTACGTCCTTGCACGAACAGTCGAGGATATCGAAGCCGCCAAGCAGGAAGGCAGGCTCGCGGTGGCCTTCGATATCGAAGGTGGGCAGGCTGTCGAGGCTCACCCCGGCCTGGTGGAAATCTTCTACGGATTGGGAGTCCGGTGGATGCTGCTCGCGTACAACAAGAACAATCGGCTCGGCGGGGGGTGCCAGGACGAGGATTGCGGCCTCACCGAGTACGGGCGCCGGATCATCGATGAGATGGAGCGTGTAGGGATGGTGCTGTGCTGCTCACACACCGGTTATCGCACGGCGAAGGAGGCCATCGAGTATTCCAGCAATCCGGTCATCTTCTCGCACTCGAATGCCCGGGCGCTCAAGGATCATGAGCGCAACATTCCCGACGATCTGATGCAGGCCTGTGCCCGCACAGGAGGGGTCGTGAACCTGAACGGCATCGGCATTTTTCTGGGCGACAACGACAACACGACACAGACGCTGATCGGCCACATCGATCATGTGGTCCAGCTCATCGGCCCTGAGCACGTCGGTCTGGGGCTCGATTACGTTTTCGATGGCGCGGAGCTCGATGATTACGTTCGGGCACGCCCGGATCTCTTTCCGCCCGAGAAGGGCTATCGCACCGGTCTTGCCATGGTCGAGCCCGAGCGATTCCCGGCGATTGCCGAGGGCTTGCTCAAGCGAGGATACTCGGACGGCCAGGTGCAGGGAGTTTTGGGGCACAACAACCTGCGAGTAGCTCGGCAGGTATGGGGCAAGGCCAGCCCGCGATTCACTTCAGAGGCGCTTAGGGAAGCGTAAGTGTTCGCCGCGCCGAAACTGTTGATGGTGGTCAGGTCGCCTGGCGCACGATTTCCCAGAGAGCTTCGCAGCGCGCGTACGACCGGCGATGATCGGGGGATTCTTCCAGCCAGTTCGCAAAGCCGCGTAAGGTCGTCGCGTCTACGTCTGGCTGCTGAAGCTGCAGCATCCACCTCGCAGCCGAACGGAAGTCCTCGTCCGCATCGTCGCAAGGCAGCGTTGCCTTTGGGTACATGGGATACACCCTTCCAGTTCCGTCTGATCGACTTGATTGTCTGCCAGAAGCTCTGCAATCCATTCGCAGTGGCGGCACCGATGCTACAGTGGGTCGATAGGTACATCGATGAATATATTCAGGCTACGTGTCAGGGACATGGCAAACGGGCTCGACTTTATGGCCTCCTTGCTCGGCCTTAGTATTGAATCCTGTCGCACGATTAGTAGGAGAGCTTCGATGCGCTATCCAATTGCGATCGCACTGCTGATCACCTCCGCATTCACTCCGCTGCTCCTGGCGCAGCAGGACCACTCCCCGCAGCGTTTCGTGATCGAAGTAACCAGCCTCGTGCCTGGCGCCGAACGAACGGTGCGCGGTGCTATCGGGTATGACGGTCAACTGGAACTGATCGAATTGAGTACGCCGTTCAAGAAGGAATTGAAGGCCGTAAGCATCACGGCGATGTTCGCGGTGGTGGAGCCCGCTGGCAATGTTCAGGTCGTCGTCCACGGCAACAGGCAGGGAACGGCAGAGCTGACGAAGCATGGTGGGGCGAGCGGCCGCGCCATCAAGATTGTCGAAGATCCTCGGGATCCGCACGTGACGGCAAGCTTTGGCGGTTTCTGAGCTGGCGTCGCGTCCGACTGTTTCTACGAAGTGCGTTCGACACTTGAGGGACCGAAATCCCCCATGTGAGTTGCAATAGTTGCCACCGGAGCCCAGGGCAGGGTACGGTCGAACGGACGGACAGACAGCGCGGCAATGACGCCAACCTCAGACTCCCCCACCGAGACTTTCATCAAGCTCTTCGCCGAGAGTCGTCACGCACTGCTTCAATACATCCGGCGCTTCGTGCGCTCGAGTGAAACGGCGAAAGAGATCGTTCAGGAAGCATTCCTTCGTACCTACCGGGAGCGTGAGTCGATCATTACGCTCCGGGCCTTTCTTTTTTCCACGGCGCGCAATCTGGCGGCCAACGAGATTCGTCATCGACGCACGGTGGAGCGCGACCTGGCGGAGAGCTCCGATGAGTCGCGGGTCGACGCGGAGTACGAGTCCCTGGAGTCCGGGCTGCTGCGCGATGAGCGGAACCGGCTCCTGGAGCAGGCCATCGATCGGTTACCTCCGCAATGTCGTGCGGCGTTCACGCTGCGAGTATTTCATGAGTGCTCGTATCGAGAGGTCGCGGACCGCCTGGGAATTTCGGTGAAGACCGTTGAAAAGCATATCTCGCACGGTATGCGCGAAACGAATCGCTATCTGAAAATCCAATACAGGGCCACGAGGCGGCGCCATGGGTGAGGTTCATCGCCTGCCGGATCCGGAGGTCACCGAGCGCGAGGCCAGCGATTGGTTTGCCCGAATCAATGCGGATGACGTGACGGCCGACGATCACGCGCGTTTCGAGGCTTGGCTCGCTGCGCATCCGTGCAATGTGAAGGCATACGCCGAGTTGGAGGCTACTTGGGAGGAGCTGGTCAGATCCGGCCCGCTCGTTCGCGCGGTCTACTTCGGTCAAGTGATGAATGCCGCGTCAGCGAGACCGGCGCGCGCGTCACGCTGGCTGTCTGGCGCCCTGGCCGCGACCGTTGCAGCGATAGTGCTCAGCGTGAGCTGGAGCTATTACAAACAACAAGCGGACACCCGCTTTCAAACGGCGATCGGGGAGCAGGTCGCCGTCATGTTGCCTGATGGTTCTTCGCTCAATCTCAACACCAACAGTCAGGTCGATGTCGACTACAGCCAGCATAGCCGGGTCATTCGTCTGGAACGCGGCGAAGCGTACTTCAACGTGGCTCACGATGCGCAGCGGCCGTTTTGGGTGCAAGCCGGCAATCGCTGGGTGCGCGCCGTCGGCACCGCGTTCAACGTCTACGTGCGACCAGCCGGTGTGCAGGTCACGGTCAGCGAAGGCACGGTCAAAGTGGTCGATGCCACCGGCGGCAAGTCGCCACCTTCGGGCGCTTCGTATGCGAAATCTGCAGCCGCTGTGACTGCAGGTGAGCAGGCTGACGCGCAAGGCAACGCAGATGTGATTCGCGCCCTGAATGCAGCAGAGCTCAACCGCTCGCTGGCCTGGCGCAACAAGAGTTTGTATTTCCACGATGAGCCGCTCGGCAACGTCGTCAACGAACTGATGCGATATACGCGTCTGAAGATCGAAGTGGTCGACGAGTCGCTGCGTCAGTTACCCGTCGGTGGCACCTTTCAGACCAGCCCGGAAGGAGCAGAAGCGCTGCTGAAGATGCTGGAGGATGGATTTGGGGCGCAGGTCCGGCGGCCCGGCGCGGACCATGTCTATATCGAAGCGCCGGTTGAATAGTGCGGTCTGGCCACCCTTCCGTGAAATCGAGTGGGGGTTTTCAACTTCTCGCGGGTCGTCATAACAGACAGGTTGTGAGAACGAGAAGAGGCGAGAATCCAAGGAGGGGGCATGAGAGCAACCAATCGAGCCGTCAGGTTGGCGATTCTGCAGGCATTGGCCTGCGCATCGGGACTGCTGCTGACGACACCGGGACGTGCGAACGCTGATCCAGCTCAGTTCGATATCGGCCCGCAGCCGCTGCCCGATGCCCTGAAGAACTTCGCGGCACAAGCGAAGATGCAACTTCTCTATCGCTACGATGCGGTCCGCAATGCGACTGCAACCCCGGTGACCGGGCAGTTTGAGAAGCACGCGGCCCTGGAGCAGATGTTGCGAGGGACGGGTTTGATAGCCATCTATAGCGGCGAGAATACCGCGACCATTCGGCCGATCTCCACGGAGAAAAAGCGGATCGACACCGCGAGCAGCGACACGTCCGGCGTCGCCCCGACTCCAACTTCATCTACGGCGCCCAGCAGGCAGTCGCGCTATATCCGGCTGGCTCAGGCTCAAACCAGCGAGCCGCAGGAGCCGGCGGCGGGAAACGCGACCATCCAGGAAGTTGTGGTGACGGGTCTGCGCCAGTCGCTGGAAACTTCCATGACGATCAAGCGCGACTCCTTGGGGATCGTCGATGCTATTGCGCCCGAGGATATCGGCAAGCTCCCGGACACCAATCTGGCCGAGTCGTTGCAGCGAATTACCGGCGTGTCGATCGATCGCTCCGGCGGTGAAGGTGCGTTCGTCACGGTTCGCGGCTTCGGCCCGGAATTCAATACTGTACTGCTCAACGGGCGACAGATTGCCACGCCGACGGACCCCTCACAGGCGAGCGGGCGCGCCTTTTCGTTCGACACGCTCGCCTCCGAGCTCATAGCGGGCGTCGAGGTGTTCAAGTCTTCGGTGGCGCACCTGCAGTCCGGTGGCGTGGGTTCGGCCATCAACATCAAGACGGCGCGGCCATTCGACTATGGCGGATTCAAATTCTCCGCTTCGGGAGACATCAATTACGAGGACAATTCGGCTGAGGCCTCGCCCGATGCGGCCTTTCTGATCACCGATAGCTTTTTCGACGGGCGCCTGGGGCTGCTGGCGTCGGGCAGCTATCAGCGCCGCAAGGATCGGTTAAACCAGGCGCAGACCGACGGTTGGATCGTCAATGGTGGAACACCGGCTGCGCAGATCAATGGCGGCTCCGGGGTTCAGGCCACCGCGTCCAATCCGCAGGCCAATCTGTTCGTCCCGCAAAATTTCGATACCAAGGTGACGTTCGAGGATCGCAAGCGCGTGGGCGGCACGTTGGTGCTGCAATATAAGGCCAATGACGATCTGACGATTACCGCGGACACACTTTACTCGCGGTTCACCAATACCACCGACGCGCGTTCGTTCGGCCACTGGTTCACGCCATCCAACCTCACCAACGTCGTCACTGACGCCAATGGCACGGCAATCGACCTGACCCAAGGCGTCGGTATGGCTTCTGACTTCCACGACAAGGCGTTCGACAAGAAGACTCGTCTGAGCGCGACGGGTCTCAATGTCGAATGGAAGCTCTCGGACCGCATGACACTCAATCTGGACGGCAGTGTCTCGCGTGCCAAGGAAGATCCGAACGGCGGCGCGGAAAGCGAGCTCGCCTTGCTCGGCTACACCGGACAAACGATCCGCTATCAATCCGATGGGTCGATCCTGCCGGTCACTACGGGCTTCGTGAGACCGACGAGCGGCGCGAATGCCGGTGTCGCCGGCGGCACGCAGCCGATGTTCCAGCACGTGATGCTCTATCGCGGCTATGGCGTCGATGATGAAGTGACGCAGCTGCGAGCCGATCTGAACGTGGCAGGCGAAGATTCGAATGAGGGACTGACCAGCTTGCGTTTAGGCGGCTTGTTCTCTCGCGACAAGAAGGATACTGCGCTCTATTCGAACGACGGCGGCACGGGGTGTACGACGTGCGGCTATAACAATCCGGCTCCCGCGAGTGTTCCGATCGGCGTGTTCAATGCTGGCGGCGGCTTCCTGTCAGGTATCAGCGGCGCAGATCGCCTGACCACTCAATGGCTCACCTTCGACGGACGGTCGTTGTTTGATGCGATCACCCAGGAGCAACAGGCCGTCACGCCCGGTTTCACCTTCGCGCCGCCCAAGGTGAACGATTCGTTGGTAGAGGAGCAAGTTTACGGTGGCTATCTGCAAGCCGTGTTTGCAGGCACCCTGGGCGGTCGAGCCTTCAGCAGCGTCGTGGGCGTGCGTGTCGAGAATACGCATGCGGATATCAGCGGGCTTGCGACGAACTTCGTAGCGTTGCAGAGGCTTGCCAACGATGCTACTCAGTATGGTGTGCAGACGGCTGGCACGGCGACCGTATCCAAGTCGAATCACTACACCGACGTGCTGCCCAACCTGTCGTTCAAATGGGAACTGACGGATGAAATAACCGCGCGCTTTGCCGCAAGCCAGACGATGACGCGCCCGACGCTCGAGCAGCTCTCGCCGGTCACGACGCTGGTGACATTGCGGCCCGGCAATTTCGCGGCCGCCAGTGGCACGCCCGATCTGGAGCCGTTCCGATCCGACAACCTCGATCTTTCGTTCGAGTACTATTACGGCCGCGGCAACTTCGTTTCGGTCGGTGCGTATTACAAGGACGTGAGCAACTTCATCGTGCTGAATCAAACGACCGGCGTGGTGAACAATTCGTCCGGCACGCCGCTACTCGATCCCGCGACCGGATTGCCGGCGCAGTTCACCATCACGGCGCCCACGAACGGGGAAAGCGCGCAGGTGTGCGGGTTGGAGGCGGGGATTCAGCAATCGTTCGGCAATAGCGGATTTGGCATTCAGCTGAACGGTACGCTGGCCCACAGCGACAAGGATCTGGATCCGCAGGACCTGACCAACAAATTCGCGCTGACCGGCCTGTCCAACTCGGCCAACGGCGTGTTGTTCTACGACAATAGGAGTAACTTCGAGGCGCGCATGGCGCTCAACTGGCGTGAAGACTTCCTGCAGTATCTTTCTCCGCCGCCGTTGAACGGCGCCGGTCAGGCAGTCACCCAGGTGCGTGGTCGTTATCAGTTCGATGCCAGTGCGACCTACCATATCAACGAGAGCTTTGCGGTGTTCGTGGAAGGCGTCAATCTGACCAACCGGCCCATTTTGAAGTACGCTTACTACGAGAACCAGTTTCTCTATGCGGAGGACAGTGGGCGCCGATATAAGATCGGTATGCGGGCCCAGTTCTGAGCGAGGAACACGCGATGCTCGATGGCTCGAGATAGGTCATGGAACGTCCGATCCGGTCGATTTGCATCGTCGGCGGCGGAACGGCCGGATGGCTGACCGCCGCCATCATCGCGGCACGCCACGCGTCAAGATCGGGCTGCGGTCTCGAGATCACCCTGGTTGAAAGCGAGAGCATCGGCATCATCGGCGTAGGCGAGGGCACCTGGCCGACGATGCGCTCGACCTTGAAGAAGGTGGGCATTTCGGAGACGGACTTTTTTCGGGAGTGCAACGCCTCGTTCAAGCACGGCGCGAAGTTCGCGCGGTGGGTGACGGGGCAAGCCTCCGACTTCTACTATCATCCGCTGATGTTGCCGGAGGGCTTTCCGAGCTTGGATCTCGCGCCCTACTGGATGAAATATTCCGAAGCGCAGCGAGATGCCCCTTCGTTTTCCAACGCCGTTTGTTTTCAGGAGGCGGTGTGCGAGCTGGGGCTCGCGCCCAAGTTGATCACCACGCCCGAATATGCCGGCGTCGCCAACTACGCGTATCATCTGGATGCCGGCCGATTCGCGGGCTTCATTCGCGAGCATTGCGTCAGGAAGCTCGGCATACGTCACGTCGTCGATGACGTGACCGAAGTCATCAGCAGCGACACGGGCGCCATCGATTCTGTGCAAACCCGCAAGTCCGGTCGCCTCGGAGCCGATCTGTTCATCGATGCGTCAGGATTCCGGTCCTTGTTGCTCGGCGAGACGATGGGCGTGCCGTTCGTAGATCGCAGCGATGTTCTCTTTATCGATCGGGCGCTGGCCGTGCAAGTGCCCCATGACCATGAACAAAGCGACATCGTCCCGTACACCGTATCGACCGCGCAGAAGCACGGCTGGATCTGGGACATCGGGCTGCAAAGCCGGCGCGGCGTGGGGTACGTCTACTCGAGCAATCACACTACCGCCGAGGCGGCTCTCGCGGAGCTGCGTGCATATGTCGGCGACAAGCATCGCGATTTGCAGCCCAGGGAGATCCGAATCGCTTGCGGGCATCGGCAGGTCTTCTGGAAGGGAAATTGTGTCGCGGTGGGTCTCGCAGGAGGATTCCTGGAGCCGCTCGAGGCTTCGGCGCTGGTGCTGATCGAGCTGTCGGCCGACATGATCAGCACGATGCTGCCGGCAACGCGCGAGGCGATGCCGATCGTCGCCGAGCGCTATAACAAGATCACGCAGTATCGCTGGGACCGGATCATCGATTTTCTGAAGCTGCACTACATTCTGAGCCGACGCACCGACTCGGCATTCTGGATCGACAATCGCGAGCCGAAGAGCATTCCGGACAGCTTGCAGGAGCAGTTGGAACTGTGGCGCTATCGGACCCCGGGCGATCAGGATTTCACCAGTAACTGCGAGATGTTTCCGGCCGCGAGCTATCAATATGTACTGTATGGCATGGGCTTTAGAACCGATACGCGCCATCAGGCGTTCGACAGCGACATCGGCGGCGCCAAGCGCGCGTTCGCGCAGAACGAAACACTCAAGGCGAGATGGACGAAAACACTGCCGAAGAATCGCGACTTGATCGATAAGATCAAAACGCTGGGGCTGCAGAAGATCTGAATCGAACGGGGACGGATGAAGGATGCGCTTGGTCGAGTTATCGCGCAGCGAGCACCGTGAATTGCGGATCCGCGGGGATCGCGTCGAAGCCTCCGCGGCCCATCAACACCTGATACCGATCGTCGTGGGCGAATTCCGTAAGGCCGCGACTCAATATCCCATCGTGTTTGCGAAGCATCCTGAAACGGGGCGTTTCGCCCCCTACGTCCTGAGCGGGTTGGGCGTCGCCGAGAACCTGTTCTGGTCTGGAACGGAGCTGGACGTGGCTTACGTGCCATTGAATGTACGGCGACAGCCATTCTACGTGCGCATGGACGATGCGCCGGATGCGTCAGCTGCAAACGTGCTGTGCATCGATCTCGACCATCCCTGCCTGGACCCGTCCGGCACCAGAACGATCGTGAATGCCGACGGCAGCGACTCTGCATATCTCAAGGAGATATTGGCGATCCTCGGTGAACTGGTCGCGGGAAGAACCGCGACCGAGCAATTCATCGCGGCCCTGCTGTCCCTCGATCTGCTGGCGCCCATCATGCTCGATATCGTGTTGGAAGATGCTACGCCGCTGCAGCTGCAGGGGCTTTACGGTCTCGACGAAGAAAGATTCAGGCAGCTGGACGCGGCACAAATCGCTAGCCTGTGGCAGAGTGGGTATCTCGATCTGATCTACGCCGTGATGATCGCCAGCGGACAGATCTTCAAACTCATTCGGCTCAAGAACCAGCGTATTGCCCTCAGTCGCGCCTGGCAAGGCAACGCAAGCTGACCGGCCGTTGGGACTATCGATGAGTGGCGGGCCGCACGATACGACTCTCTTCGCGTTCAATTACAATGCTGAAGTCGACTTGGTGCGTATCGGCCGGGGCGCCATCAAAGTGAGCGTGATCGACAATGTTCTGCGCGATCCTGAAGGCCTTGCGGCCCTGGGCTTCGCCCAGTCTTATGCCGAGGACCGCGGCAATCTCTATCCCGGCTTGCGAGCTAAAGTGCCCGAGGCTTTTTCAACGGCGTTGCGCGACTGGCTTACGCCGACTCTCCAGCGCAATGGCATGTTGGAGGGCAATCAAGTCATCTCTGGCGATGCGAGTTTCTTTTCTGTCGTGACCACTGCGGGCAAAGACCTGCGGCCCATCCAGCGTATCCCTCACTACGACTCAACCGACCCGAGCTTGTTCGCGGCGGTGATTTATTTATGCGGGCCGAGATTTTCCGGAACGGCGTTCTACCGGCATCGACGGACAGGGTATGAAGAAATAACGGAGCAGAATGTGAGCAACTATCAGCTCGCGCTCAATGGCGACCTGCGCGTGCACGGAGCTCCGGAGAAAGAGTATATCAATGGAGATAGCGTGTTGTTCGAGACGGTTTATTCGAACGAATTGAAGTTCAACGGTGCGATCGTCTATCCGGCCCGCGTTCTCCATGCGGCCAGGATCGACAACCCATTCCATCCTCCCAAAGATCGCAGCGAGTGGCGGCTGACCGTGACGGCACTGCTGCAATCGGCCCAGGTTTGATCGGGCCACGCCTACATGCGAGCCGGCGCAGCTTTCATGCGAAACACAAAATCGTTCTCCGGTCCCGCTGTGCGATGACACGCGGCGCATTGGCCTGATTTTTCGGGCGGTGTCGTGTAGCTGCCGTCCAAGCGATAGCCCGCATATTCCCACTCTCCCGTGCGGTTCGCGCCGTAGGCTTCCCCGAAGTCTTTGCCGCGTTTCATGACGTCAATGTGGTCCACCGCCCCTCTTTGCAGCGTGCCGTTGGCATCGCGCACCGGCTGATTGTTCGCATCCCTGAGCGCGTCAGTGAACTCCACCAGGATGATCGAACCTTCTGGATAAGGCAGCTTGTCCCGGCTGGTCACGGTGGCGGCTAGCTCGTTGCCATAGACGGTGCTCACCCTCAGCGCCTGCTCTTTGACGATGACGCCGAGTACTTTGAAGCGGGTGCGATAGTCTTTTGGGAAGCCCACTCGATCTGTGGTTGGGGCTGTAGCCGCCGGCGGCCCGTCGCTTGATGCAGCGTGCCCGAGAAGCACGGCCGCGATGACACATATTGCTCTGCAAGCCGTAACACGCCAGTCGTTTGTAGACCTGCGAACAACTCGTTGCCGTTCCATGCGAGGCTCTCCAGGAGTTCACCTGCAACGAATTACGCCATTCCTTGCGCGCCCGTGAAATCGATCTGCGACGAATCCGGGCAGGGGAGCGATGAGTCCCCCATTTCGTGCGATGACGCCGGCTGGGATGAGCCGGCTTCAGGAAATTTCCGCGGCGGACGTCAAGACGTCGCGCTCAAGCGGCGTTGCAGATCCTTCAGGTAAGTCGTGCTGGCGTTCAGCTGGACGTCGTTCTTGAGCACCACCAGCAACTCCGTCGGTGAGACCGTGATGAATTCCTTGATGCGCTCCAGGTTGACCAGCCGCGACCGATGAATTCTCGCAAAGCCCTCTGGCTTCAGCCGCTGCTCCATATCGGTGAGCGTCGAACGCAGCAGGTGCGCTTGCCGGCCCACGTGCAGCCGCACGTAGTCGCCGTAGGCTTCGACCCAATCGATTTCTGCAGGCCCCAAGACGAGCATACGGTCGCCGTTCTTGACCAGCAGGCGCGCAGCCTGGCGGCTCGCTTCGGCCGCACGCAGCAGCCCCGCCAAATGATCTTGAAACGACTGCTTTGCATTTCCTTCGAGAAACGTTCGGGCGCGCTCGATGGCCTTCTGCACGCGATCCTGCCCGAAAGGTTTCAGCAAATAATCCAGCGCCTGGGCCTCGAACGCCTGCAGCGCGAAGGCATCGAATGCGGTCACGAAGATCACGACCGGCATCCGCTCCGCGCCGACCGCGCTCAGCACTTCGAAGCCGTTCAAGTGCGGCATCTGCACGTCCAGAAATACCAGGTCCGGCTTGTATTCCTGGATCGCGACGACGGCGGCTTGGCCGTCATCGCACTCGGTCAGCAACTCGATGTCCGAGGCCGGTTCCAAGAACCGCTTCAGACGCTGACGCGCCAGCGGCTCATCGTCCACGATGAGCGTGCGAATATTCATGAGACGGTTTGCCCCGCGCGCGTGGCCAAAGGAATTTGAATATTCACAACCAGGCCATTGTCATTGAGCAACGCAAATCGCTGCGCGGCCCCATAGAGCCGACGCAAACGAGCCTGAGTGTTCGATAAGCCGATGCCGGCCTGAGCTTTGCCTGGTTGCGGCAGGCCCGGCCCGGTATCGCGCACTTGCAAGTGCAGGTATCGATCGTCGCAGCCCGCCCGGATCGCGAGGACGCCAGGTCGGGTCGTGGCCGTGACGCCATGACGAATGGCATTCTCGATCAACGGTTGCAGGATCAGGCTGGGCACTTTGGCGGCAAGCGCCTCGGGTGCAATCTCCCATGTCACCTGCAAGCGCTCGTCGCCCAGGCGCATTTGCTCTATTTCCACATAGCCCCTGATGAAGTCCAACTCCTCCGCGAGCGCAACTTCCTGCTCGGTGGAGGAGCGCAATGCCTGCCGCAACAACTCGCCCAGACGCAGGATCAATTGCTCGGCAAGCGTCGGATTCCGGTGCACCAACTCGGCAATCGAATGCAGCGTATTGAAAAGAAAATGCGGGTTCAGCTGACTGCGCAACGTTTGCAGCTGGGCCTGGTGCAGCAGCGATTCCAATTCCATGGCTTCCACTTGCCGGTCACGCAGCTGGGTGTAGTAAGTCATCGCGTGCCAGCCGAGAATCAAGCCGGCGTAGATGGGCAGGTTGAATCCGGCGACCTTGATCGCCGCCACGTACAGATCGGCCAGGAAGGAACTCGGGGGAGGAGCTTCGGTAACCGATAGCAACCATTGCAGCCAGTCACTCATGAACACGAAGAGCTGAGTGAGCGCGGGTTGCAGCAAGGAGATGACAATCGCGCCAAGTAGCAGACCGGCTGTGTAGCGCGTCCAGGTGCGCTCGCCGCGGTACAGCCGTCGGCACAGCCAGAAGACCAGCGGGGCAACGATGCCCCACGATAACCAATGAGCTGCTTCCATCCAGAGCACGGCGGGCCAGGGCGCATAGCCGGACCAATACGCCTGGGAGGCGAACAGCACGCTCAGCAGAATCCAGAACACCCCGAAGCACAGCCAGCGCGGCAGGAATTTCGGAAGACCGAGGGTCGGTTCCATTGGCTCACTCTAGCACTACATGCGATGGCCTCGTGGCCGCAGGCTCCTCGAAAAGCTCGATCAGGACGATCACCGCTGTCCCGGCCGCGGTCAGGCTGACCGGCGCCTTCTCATTATCAAGAACAACGCAATCTTCCGATTCCAGCGCGGCGACGGTCCCGTCCGCTTCGCATTGCAGGCTGCCGTGCTGGCAGAACACGATGGTCGAACTCGCGGTCGGCCGCAGTTGCAGCGGATTTGTAATTGAAAGGCGGGTCACCGCATGGCGAAAGCGCTCGCGGCGACTCATCACGTTGAGATCGACCGTCGCGCCGGCCACTAGGGTTGAGCTAGCAGGGGATTCGCCGGCGAACGTGTAGGGTGCAGAGTTCTCGAGCAACAGCTCCGGCGCTGCGTTCGCCACTTGCAGTCGAATGCCCGCACCACGGATGACACACAACGTCCGCTCGATCCCCTGGAATGCCGAGAACGGGCCGTCGCTGGCAATGCTTGCCAGGCTGATTCGCCAATCGAGTGCGTCCAGGCCTGCGCCGGGCGGCGAGACCAGGATTTCGCGAGTCTCGCCGCCGCCGTTCTTCCAGGGCATGCGTCGATAGTCAGTGGCGCGAAGTAGTCGCATGGTCGAATAATAGCCATGCGCGGCCGATCAAATCGACACGTATCGTCAGGCGGCGCTTCGGCGGTTGTGCGCCTCTTCAAAGGTGTCACTTCAAGAGCAGACTGCCGATGGCTCGCGCTGTTTGATACGGCTCCGGATCGTTGCGATTGGTCAGGAGCACGATGGTGAAGCGCTGCTCCGGATAACGAACGATCACGTTGCGGAAGCCGATGGTCTCGCCCGAGTGCCAGAGCGTTGTGCCGCCGATCGGCTCTTGGGTGATGCGCCAGCCCATGCCGTAGCGAACGGTCGGATCGTCGGTGTCGGTGACCGGCGTGAAGGCGAGTGCGCGTGACTCGGCGCTCAGCAGTCGGTCGTCGTACAGCGCGGCATCCCACTTCGCGAGATCGTCGATCGAAGAATAAATGCCGCCGTCGCCCAGCACGGCGCTGGTCTGGCTTTGGTCGGTCCGCGCCCACCGAGCCTGCTCCTCGCTATAACCGAACGCTCGATTCTTCACCGTAGAGATGCTTTCCTCGTACGCGACTGTGTTCGTCATGCCGAGCGGGGTGAAGATGCGATCCTTGAGGAAGGTCGCGAAGTCCTTGCCTGACGCCTTGCCCACGATCAGCGCCAGCAGCGCGTAGCCGCTGTTGCTGTATCGATAGCCCTTGCCGGGCGGGAAGTAGCTGCGATTCTGGGTTTCGAGGATCTCGAGTACATCCGCATCGTGCAGCTGCTGAGTCAGGTCCGGCGGGATCACATCTTCGTAATCGATGAGCCCCGACATGTGGGACAGCACCTGTCGAATCGTCATTGCCGTGGCCGCATCGGGCAAGCTCGGGAACCACTTGCGCAGCGAGTCGTCGAGGCTGAGCTTGCCTTCTTCGGCGAGCAGCAAAATGGCCGCGGCAGTGAATTGCTTGCTGACCGAGGCGAGGCGGTAGTTGGTGTCCGGTGCGGCCGGGGTTCGATCCTCCAGATTGGCGAAGCCATAGGAACGACGCACGAACGGCTTGCCATCGCGCACGATCAAGAGCGAGGCGCCCGGCCCGGGGCCGTCGTAGCGGCTCATCAGTTGGTCGATTTGAACTTGCACATTGATCTCCGGACAGCTGCCGACGCGCGTGAACTCCAGGTCCTCGAAGTCATAGCTGAAATCCGCATTGGGATCCACCTTGCGCATGAACAGCTGCGCGACCGGCGGACCCTCGTGAAGGTTGGCAGTCGTAAAATTCAACCACGCCTCGGTGTCGATGTCGTCCTGATCCCAATCGACCAGCGCTCCGGCGCCCGCGACACGCATGAGCTCGCCGGTGAGTTGCGGAGACTTGGCCGAGGCAAAGACGATCCGCTCGTGACGATCGCAGATCGATACCTCGCCAAACCAGGGATCGCGATAGATGCCCAGCCAGGGCGCCATGCTCTGCGGTGTCTCGGGAGTGCGAGACGAGGTATCGGGCGGCTTGCTCGTCGCAGCTCCGTCGTTGCTCTCGAGCTCGCTAGCATACCAGTTGATGGAGCGGAGCTTGTCGGGGGCCGCGATGAGCTTGGCCAGCGCGGTGTTGAGCACGGTGCGCGCTTTGGAGCCGTCGCCGTTGATCATGAAAACAAAGCCGGCTTTCTGGTCCGGGAACAAGTTCACGGCGGAATACATGCCGGCCAGCGTGCCGGTGTGAGCAACTCGCCATGAACCATCGACGTCGGACAAGCGCCAGCCATAGCCATAAGCATTGATGTGGCTGCCATCCCACAGGCGTTGTCGCTGGGAAAGCGGCATGGGCGTGTGTGCGCTCCACAGAATTCTGCGCTGACCTGACGATAGCCACGTCGCGCCCGTGGTCGTCTTCAGATCATCGCCGAGCCACACGCGCATCCAGATGAGCATATCGTTGAGGCTGCAGCGAATGCCGCCGGCGGCCGCGGCGGTATCGACGGGAATGTGCTTGTCGTCGGTTCGAATGGGAACATTGCCGTTGCCCTGGCGCATGTGTGGTTGCGCAACGTTGCCGACGGCGTCGCGATCCCAGGCGCCGACCTGACATCGAGTCATGCCGAGCGGCTCGAAGATCTCCCGACGCATCAGTTCTTCGTAGCTCGCGCCGCCTGCGGCTGCGGCAACTTCTCCGGCCACGACGTACATCAAATTGTCGTAGGCATACTGGGAACGGAAACTCTGTTGCGGCTTGAGGTGGGCGAGTCCGGCGAGAATGTCGGCGCGCGTGAAGTTGTTCGGCGTCGGCCAAAGCATCAAGTCGCCGGCGCCTTCGCGCAGACCGGTGTTGTGAATCAGCAGGTCACGCACCTGGATGTGCTGGGTGACCCACGGATCGTTCATTTTGAAATCCGGCAGATACCGAGTGACGGGGTCTTCCCATCGCAGCTTGCCGGCTTCGACCAGGCGGGCGAGCAGGGCAGTGGTCATTGCCTTGCTGTTGGATGCGATCTTGAACAGCGAGTCGTCATCGATCTTTTGATTCTTTCCCGCGACGAGCTCGCCGGCGGTGCGTGTGTGCACGACTTTGCCGTCGACGATCACGCCCATCGCCATGCCGGGCAGGTGATAGCGAGCCATCATCTCGTCGAAGATTCGGTCGACAGCCGCGGGCAAGTCTTGCTCGGCCACGGGCGTCTGTACGCTTGGCTGAGATGAGCATGCGCCGAGCGAGATCAGTGCGACTGCAAGCATCAAAAGGGCGGCGAACGGGCGGGGCATGGCCATGACGTCGGAGTTCTATGAAACAGAAAAAGGCGGCCCGCTGTTTAGCGGGCCGCCAACCATGGCAAGAATGCCGCGACGCCGGGTCAGAAGTCGAGCTTCAGCGTCAGCAGACCGTAGCGCGGCGACTGATAGCCCGTGCCTACTCCGTAGAACTCGTTGCCATCCGGCACCGATCCCAGGTAGTCGTCGACCTCGACGACGCGCTGCTGGTTGAGCAGGTTGTACACCGCGAGCGTAACTTTGAGATCCGCCGCCGAGAACGAATGTCTGTAAGTAACATTCGCGCCGAGGTCGAAGATCCATGGCGTCCGGCCGCCTGAGCCGCGCGGGCGCAGCTCATATTCGCCACTGGTTTCGTTCAAGACGAAGAAGCTCCAATAACAGGTGTCGTCGTACGGGTTGCATTCGCCCATCGCGTTGATCGGCCTGCCCGACTGCACGGTGAGTGTGCCGCCGAGCTCCCAATGCTCGCCGAGACCATAGGAGCCGCGCACCTTGAGCTGATGTCGGTGATCGTTCGGCAAATAACCATACGAGCCGAAGTTCACCCACGGATCGTCGAATGCCTCGGTGCGTCCCGTATCGCCGAAGTCGGTATCCGAGTTGATCGGGCCTTCGGCGTTGCCTTTGGCGTAGGACAATGTGTATACGGCGTTGAACGACCACAGATCATCCCACGCCCGATCGATCATCAGCTCGATCGCCTTGTAGTTGCGTCGCGGTTTGGAATAGCCGGTCTCACCGACGTAATTGCCGTCCTCGTCATATAGAGCCCAGCCAGCACGGCTGGTGTCGATGGTCACAAAGCCGTCACTTTCGCCGTCGCAATTCGTATCCGAGTAGATCGTGACCGCGCGGCCTGGGTTGGCCATCACGTATCCTGCCTCGACTGGCTCGCCGTTGCAGATGACGCCCGTCGATGTGATCTCCATGTCGTCGATGGCGTTGTTGAGCTTGCGATACACCCCTCGCACGCCCCACGACCACTTGTCGTCGATCATGGACTGGAAGCCCAGAATCAGCTCATCCTGGTACACCGGATCCATGTCGGCATCGACTTCGCCCCGCAGATCCCCGACCGTGCCATCGCCTTGAGAGTCATCGAGGGCGAACTGCGCGCCGAGAACCGGTCGATACTTGGTCTCACCGTTGTACTCGAACGGCTCTAAGCGGTCCAAATAATAGTAGGTGCGGCGATCGAGGAAGCCGCCCGCTTGTTTGATGTTGATGACGTTGGCCACCGGCAGGAAGTAACGGCCGGCGTTGCCGAAGATCTTGCTGCGGTTGTCGCCTTTCACGTCCCACGAGAAGCCGAAGCGCGGCGCCACCATGTCGTCCATCTTGATGTACGTGTCGCCGTCGGAGTTCTTGTTGTCGAACGCTTCGACGCGCAAGCCCGCATTCAGGAGCAGACTGGGCGTGACCTGCCAGTTATCCTCGAGGTAATACGCCGAATTGATGGTCTCGAACTCGCCATTCACCTCGTTCTGTCGGGTCCGCACATACGTGGTGTCGTTGGGAAGGAACGTTCCGAACAACGTGGTCGGCTCGTCGGTGATCGAGATTTCATACAACAACCGATCCGGGCCAGGATAGTACTGCTCGTGCTCGGAGGTGTTGGCCTCGCGATCGAGGCCGAAGCGCAATTGATGCGCACCCAGCACCCATTCGAAATCCAGGCGAGCAGCTTCACGCGTGTCCTCACGTGCGGTGACGTTGGACGAGCTGGTGCAGCCGATATCGCTGGCGCTGGCGCCGCGCAGGTCCCGCACGCGTGAGCATTCCAGGTCGTTCTGGCTGAAGCGCGAGAACTCCCGGTTGTTTACGCCGTATAGAGCCTTCGCCGAGAAGTTGTCGGTTAGATAGGCCGTGTAGGTCGCGGACCAGTTCAGGCCTCCGTTGTCGGTGTAGCGCGTCTGCTGGTAGGAGCCCCTGGCGCCGGCGCCGAAGTCGAAGCCGTAAGCATCGCGGATTTCTTCGTTCTCGTCGGAGAACGCCAGCAACTCGAGCAGGTTCTTGTCGTTGATCTGCCAGTCGATCTTGGCGCCCCAGAAGCCACTGTCTTCCTTCGCCTCGTAGAAAGTTTCGGCGTCGTCAGTCGTGTAGCTCGGCTGATAGTCGCGAGCTTCGTATAACGCGAAGAAGAACAGCTTGTCTTTGACGATGGGACCGGAGGCGTAGAAGGTTGCGCTGGTGCTGTCGGTTTCATCGAAAGAGCCGATCTTGCGCGGCGTGCCGTCGGGATTGAAGCGATTGGTCTTGCTGCTCTGAAGCGAGTGCGGCCGCCACGCAACTTCGGTTCCGTACTCGAATTCGTTCGTGCCCGAGCGCGTTACGGCATTGATGACGCCGCCGGTAGTGCGACCGAATTCGACCGAATAGCCACCGGTCTTCACCTGGAACTCCTTGTAAAACGCGTACGGCACATTGGATGAGCCGACGCGGTTGTAGAAGTCCGTGACGTTCAGACCGTTGATGTAGATGGTGTTCTCGGCGATGGAGGAGCCGCCGAAGGAGATGCCGCAGTTGCCGCCCTGGCAGAGCCCGTCGTCACCTTTAGAGAGACCGGGGGCGAGCAGCGCGACGGATTGAATGTCACGATCCACGGGCAGGCGCTCGAGATCCTCACGTGTCAGGTTGGTCGATGACTCGGTCGACCTCACATCGACTGCCCGCACAACGCGCGTACCGACGACGAAGATTTCTTCGACGTTGCTCACGTTTACTGTTACGTCAGCGGTTGTCGTGGCGCCCAGGCCGACGGTGACTTCGGTGAGCTTGCCGAGCGTCGCACCGTTGCGCGTGCCCTCAACGATGTACCTGCCGACAGGCAGGAACGGGAAGCGATACGAGCCGTCCGACTCTGCTTTAACAGTGCGCGTGAAGCCCGTTTCCGGATTGCGCACCGTGATCTCGATGCCTTCCAGCGACTTCTGATCGCTCGAAGTGATCTTGCCCACCAGCGAGCCGTCGTTGCTCGCGGCATAGGTCATTTGCAGCGGCATCGTCGCGATGGCTGCAGCGCTCACTCCCATTTGCAGCGCCACTTTGAGCGCTGATCTGAGCGATAGGTTTTTTTTCATACACCCTCCCGGCCAGGTTTATCGTTTGAATCAATCCGTTCGTGGGTTCTGGAGCAGCGTTGCCTTGAAGTCGTAGTCCCAACGATCGAAGTAAAGATTGCCGCCGCGCCACTCGACCTCGCCGCGTTGCAGGTCGACGGTTTCGGAGCGGAAATGCTGTTTGGCTGGCACGAACGGCTGGCTGTAATCGTCATTGAAGGCGACGCGGTAGGCGTCGAAGGAGCCGAGATAGAAGGCGTCGAGCGCTGCGTCTCCGGAGTCGAGGCGGCCGAAGGTCACATCCATCGGCACCCAGCCATACGGCGCCAGATACAACCATCCCCAGTCGTGCATGTTGTTGTAGGCGACATCGGAGAAGATCCAGCCCGATTGCCAGCGGGCCGGAATGCCATTCAGGCGGAGCAGGGTCATGAGCAGCAGCGTCTGCTGCCCGCAATCCGCGTGGCCGGCGTGCAGCGCGTAGTCGCTGATGTTTGTAATCGTGGAGTATTCGAGGGCGCCGGCCCAGGGAATGCGGTCCACGGCCGCGAACAGCTGCTGTGCGATTCGATAAGGATTCTTTTCATCGCCGACGACTTCTCGCGAGAACTTGCGCATGTCCTCGGTGAATACGATGTGCGGCGGGCGTTCGCCCATGTACGGAGCCAGGTCTGCCGAAGGTGCGGCCGGCACGACTTTGTTGGGATCGATTTGAGTGTGCTGGCCGAAGATCGTCAGCTCGTATGTGACCGAGAAGGTCGTCGGCTTCGATGCCGCAGCAGCCTGCTCGAAGTACACCGTGCGCTGAAGGGCAGACTCCGGCGCTAGCTGATGTTTGTCGGGGGCGCTGCTGACGAATCGAATATTCTCCTGCTGGCCTCGAATCGCTCGCGGATACGGGATCCAGGCACGAATCGTTTCGCCGGCGGGTACCGCATCGGCATCCACCGTGATGGATTGCGTGATCCGCACGCGACGAGGCGCGACTGAGCTTTTGCCCGTCGCCTTGGCCTGCTCGAGCACTTCCTTGTGGTGGAGATGAGGTCGCTCGAGCGGGCTGTCATTGAAAGGAGCCGGGTTCGCTCGACGATCGCGAGCTTCCGCGCTCAGGCGAAACAGATTGGAGGGCGCTCGATTGAAGTACTTCTTCTGGCCGTCGATCACGCGGAATTCGAGCAGGCCAGCTGCGTCCCATCTGGCGAACTCGGCGTCGGTGAGATCCGGAATCTGTTTGCGAACGCGCGCCTGTGCATCGCTCGGCGTCAGAGTAAAATCGAGCAGGATGCGCCGCATGCGCTCGCGCTCGAATTCGTACGACCGGCGTTCTTCGGGAGCAAGCGAGGAGGAGCGGAGCGCTTGCTCGATGGACTTTTCAGCGCCGGCGAAGTTGCCGGCATCGACGAGCCGAACCACGTCCGAAGATGGCGCGACCTGGTCGGCTGCACGCGCGTTGGCGGGGCAGACAATCACGATGACCGATGCCACCAATGCGGCGAGCGCCGCGCGAGGGATGCTGGCTTCCCGTTTGCATGGCAGAGACAGTCGAGCAGTCACTTTGCAGGTGTCCACGTCGGCGGCAGTTGAGTCGGGCGCGGTGTAGTCATGGTGTAACACGGCCGCGAAGCGGTGGTCAATAATTTATTCTTGCTTCAAACCAAAGAAGAAGCGAATATTCTGAGCCCATGCGAACCCTCCGCCTCAAGCTCGGCTGCGAGTTGCGATGATCCAGACCGTCTGGCCCTATCTCGCACTCATGCCGCTGGCCGCCGGAGTGTTCCCGTCATTGGAGAACCGCTTCCAGTGGCGGGTGTTTTCCGTGCTGCCGCCGATCGTCTGGACTTATCTTTTTGTTACGGCGTTGGCGGTGGGTGGGCTGTGGACTGCGACGCCCGAGATTCAGGGTGCGCAACGAACTCTGACTTCGCAGCTGCTTCCTGCGCTGCTGTTCCTGCTGATGGTGACCTGCGACTTGCGGGCGATCCTCGCCGTCGGGCCGCGAGTGCTGGCGGTTTTCGCGTGCGCGATGCTGAGCATTCTGCTGGCGGTGACGCTGGTTTTCGTGTTGTTCCGGTCCGTGCTGCCCATGGAAGGTTGGAAGATGCTCGCGGCGCTGAGCGCGACCTGGACCGGCGGCTCCGCGAACCTCGTGGCGGTCAAGCAAGTCATCGGGTTGTCCGAAAGTGCTTTGCCCTCCGTGCTGTTGGCCGACGCACTCTGTTATTCGGTCTGGGTGCTCGTGCTGTTTTCGACGGGCGCTTTCGCACCGGCCTTCAATCGATGGACCGGCGCGGATCGAAGCGGTCGTGAATATCCGCGGTTGGCTGCGGTCTCATCGACCGGTGCCGCGAGCCTGGGGAACATTCTGCTGTGGCTCGGCCTGGCGATGATCGTCGGTTTGGGTGCGGCCCGGCTCGCAACCTCGATGCCGACGTCGACGATGCTGACTCAGACGTCGTGGACGGTGTTGTTTGCAACCGTGGCCGGCCTGGTCATCGCGCGTACGCCGCTGGCACGCATTCCGGGCCCTGCACCGACGGGCTCTGCGCTGCTGGCATTGCTCGTGGCTGTGCTCGCTTCACAGAGCAACTTTCACGGGCTCGCTTCGGCGCCGCTCTTCATTCTATGCGGATTCATCACGATGCTGCTGCACATCGGGATTCTTGCGCTGCTGGCGCGAGTGTTTCGTTTCGATCTGTACTTGTGCGGCATTTCATCCCTCGCACAGATCGGCGGCGTGGCCTCGGCCCCGGTGCTGGCGGCGACATATTCTCCGGTGCTCGTTCCCATCGCTGTGTTGCTCGCGATGTTGGGCCTCATCGTCGGGACCGGCATGGGGTTGTTCATGGCGAGTGTGCTGTCCTCGCTGGCGCCGGTGGGAGCGGGTTGATGCGCAGGTATTGGATATTCTTGTGGCTCGTGCTGATCGCCGGCTGTGCTAGCGTACCTAGCGAGCAGGCGGGAGTCGGTGGACCGCTCGGAGTCATCGGTGTGGAGCCCACGCATCTCACGGCGGAGTACTGGGCCCGGCGCGCGCCACGCGCCAATGCCGTTCTGCTCGACACCTCAGCAATCGCTCGGCAAAACGAACGATTGCAACAGAGCGATAAATCCGTGCGGAATCTCGAACGACTGCCGACGACGCTATCGGCGGCGGACGTGCGCGCATGGATCGAAGCCATGTCCTCTCGGCCCACACGTACGCTTTATGACGAACTAGGTCGGGAGGTGAGTGCTCGGCAGCTCGATGACTGGATGGCGTCGTTGAATCTCGATGCTGTGGCGCCCTCGCAATCGACTCGATACGGCATGGTCGTGCGCCGAGCCGACCTTCGCACGTTTCCGACTCGGGCTCGGGTGTTCTCGAACGTCGAAGACACAGACATCGATCGCTTTCAGGAGAACGCGCTGTTTCCGGGAACGCCGGTAGTCATCGCGCATACGAGCCACGACGGAGAATGGCTGTTCGTGGTCGCTGCGCTCTACAGCGCGTGGATAGAGAAGAGTGCGGTAGCCGAGGGCGACCGCAGCCGAATCTTCGCTTACTCGCATAAGGCACCGTATGTCGTGGTCACCGGTGCGAAGGCGCACACGGTCTACACGCCGGAGCGCCCTGAGGTCTCCGGCCTGCAACTAGAGATGGGCGCACGGGTGCCGCTGCTGCCAGATTGGCCGATCGAAACTCCCGTCAACGGTCAGCATCCATACACGGCTCATGTCATCGAGCTTCCGTACCGCGCAGCCGACGGGTCACTGCAGTTCTCACCGGCCCTGCTGCCGAAGAGTCAAGAAGTCGATAACGACTACTTGCCGCTGACCGGCGCAAACATCTTGCGCCAGGGATTCAAGTTCCTCGGGGAGCGCTATGGCTGGGGGCACTCATACGATGCGCGTGACTGCAGCGGCTTCGTTTCCGAAGTCTATCGAAGCTTCGGCGTCCAGCTGCCGCGCAATACTCGCGATCAGGGCGTGAGCCCGGCGCTCAATCGCATCGAGCTCACCGACGCCGACGATCATGAGGCGCGAGTCAAGCTGCTGCGCGAGGCGCAGGTCGGCGATCTCATTTATATCCCAGGCCACGTCATGATGGTGATCGGTCATGAGAACGGCGAGCCTTACATCATTCACGACACGACCGGCATCAGCTTTCGCGGCCGCGGCGGCGATATCGAGCGTGCCAGGTTGAACGGTGTCTCGGTCACACCGTTGCTGCCGCTGCTGCTGAGCGACGGCCGCCCCATGATCGATCGCGTGTACAGCATCCAGAGAATCCGCATCGCTGGTGGACCAGCGTCGGGAGCACCATGAAGATTACTGAGATTCGCTATGGCATGTTGCGCGTGCCGCTGAAGACAGCGTTCAAAACGGCGTTGCGCACCGTGGATATGGTCGAGGACATCGTTGTCGAAATTCACACCGACACCGGCAACATCGGCTACGGCGAAGCGCCCGCGACGGCCGTCATCACCGGCGACACGCACGGCTCCATCATCGAGGCCATCGCCAAGTTCATTGCGCCGCGCCTGATCGGGCAGGACATCGCCAATCTGAATCGCATCACGCAGCTGATACAAACGTCGCTGGAGAAGAACTCCAGCGCCAAGGCCGCGGTGGAGATCGCGGTTTACGATTTGTTCGGGCAGCTCTACAACGCACCGTTATACAAGATGCTGGGCGGCGGCGATCCGGTCGTGACCACGGACATCACGATCAGCGTGGATTACATCGATAAGATGGTGGCCGACTCCATCCAGGCCGTGGAGCGGGGCTTCGAGGCGCTGAAGATCAAAGTGGGCAAGGACATCGGCGTAGATATCGAGCGCATCAAAGCGATCTATGCCGCCGTGGAAGATAGAGCGCTGCTGCGGCTCGACGCCAATCAAGGCTGGACGGCGAAGCAGGCGGTCTATGCATTGCAGACGCTGGAGGACGCCGGCGTCAAACTCGAGCTGGTCGAGCAGCCGGTCAAAGCTCAGGATCTGGATGGTCTGCGATACGTCACCGAGCGCGTGCACACGCCGATCATGGCGGACGAGAGCGTCTTTGGCCCGACGCAGGTGATCGAGCTGATCCGCATGCGGGCTGCCGACATCATCAACATCAAACTCATGAAGACCGGCGGCATCTCGAGCGCGATTCACATCGCCGACATCGCGGCGCTGCACGGCATCGAATGCATGATCGGCTGCATGCTCGAGACCAGCATCAGTGTGGCGGCGGCGGTGCATGTTGCCGTGGCGAAGGCGAATGTGATCACTAAAGTGGACCTCGACGGTCCCTCATTGTGCGCCTTCAATCCGGTCGACGGCGGCGTGATCTTCAACGAGTCGGAGATCTCGATCACCGATGCGCCAGGCCTGGGCATCCGCGAAATCCGAGGACTGCAGAGGCTCTGAGCACGAATGTCCTCACTCCTCAAGATCCGGGCGGAACGGGACCAGATGTCGGCGATCGAACGCCGCATCGCCGATTTCATGCTCGAGAACGCGCATCTGCTGCGCGACTACTCGTCGCAGCAGCTCGCCGATGCGCTGCAGATAAGTCAGTCGAGCGTGGTGAAGTTCAGTCAGAAGCTGGGTTTCAAGGGGTACCCCGATCTGAAGTACTCGATCGGGGAGGCGGTGGCGCGGGGCAGTGATGTGCCCGTCAAGACGGCTGCCAAGTCTGCTCGCGCTACGGTTCGGGAGTCGTTGGCCGAAACGCTGTGGCAAAGCAAGTCTCGGGCAGAGGAAGAGACTCGGCTGATCAACGATGCCGGGACGCTCAGCGAGATCGCTACCTTGCTGAGTCGGGCCGGCAGAGTGTTTTGCATAGGGTTCGGCGACGATGGTCTTGCTGCCCAGGCATTCGCGCAGCGTCTGGCATTGCTCGGTACTTTAGCCTTGCACCATGCTGATGCAGTGCCGATGACCGCGACCATCTCCAGTGCGGAGCGCGGCGATGTGCTGGTAGTGTTTTCCGAGCAAGGACAGCACGCAGCGCTCAACCAACTATGTCGTCAGTTTCGCGAGCGGCAAGGCAAGATCGTCTCGGTCACGCGGCACACATCCAATCCGCTGCGCGCGCATGCCGATGCTACCTTGCTGGTGTCGGCGCACGACGAGCGATCCCACGTCCAGCCGCTGCTCTATCAGTCGGCGCTCCAACACCTGCTCGATCAAATATTCGTGCTCATGTGCGACGGCGATCGCCTGGAGCAGCTGAATACCAACCTCGAACACGTACAGCACCTGTTGGATCCAAAACTCTGACGCTCCGTGTCAGACGGCGCGCATCGCGCAAGCTTCATGATACAACGCGAGTTACTAACGACACGCAATCCCCGCGTGTCGTGTCGCTGACCGATACTCTCATTCCCAGACGTTCGATTGTTTGCTTGCGCATCGATCGCTAGTTCACGCGGCATCGGCGCACGTCGCGTGTCGTTGGCCATCGCTCAGTATCGGGCAGTCACGCAGCAGCTACATAAAAAGCAAATAACCGTGCTGTGAGACTTCGAGACATCGCCCGCCGTTGGTGGGTCTCGGCCGATGTCATATCAATAGCAACAGCGGCGATGGAAGCTCCGCGCTCGATTCTCATAAGAAGGCAGTGGCTAAGTGTCTGGGGCAAGTCAACTGCAACAGGGTGCGTACCAGGGTAGGTTTCTTGCTCATGAACGGAGATTAAACAATGTCATATCGCCGACGGATCCACATTCCTGGAGGCACTTATCATGTCGTCCAGCGCGGCACCAAACAGCGACCGATTTTCTCTCACGCGGAGGACTACGAGTTATTCGAGTCGGTGCTTCAGGCGGCGTTGCGCAGTACCGGTGCGCGGCTGCACGCATACTGCTGGACCACCGAGGCCATATATCTGGCCGTGCAGATCGATGAGATCTCGCTGGGGCATTTCATGCAATGGGTGAAGAGCCGCTATGCGCGCGGCATTCAACGCAAGCTCGGCGAGCGGGGTCATTTGTTTCAAGTTCGTTATGACTCGGTGATCATCGATCCGAAAATGTATCTGACCAGCTTGATTCACTACATTCATTACGTGCCGGTGCTCAAGGGGCTGACAGATCGTCCCGAGGATTTCGCCTACTCGAGCCATCACGCATACACGAATGCGCGCGAAGTGCCATGGCTGCATTGTGGTACCGCGCGACGCATGCTCGGCAAGCGTGACGATCAGGCTCAGGCTTATCAGGTGCTAATGGCCGAGGCGCCGACACCGGAGACGGCGAAGCTGGTCGAGCGAGGCATGCCGAAAGCCCCCGGCATTCTCGGCGGGCCGGAGCTGGCCGAAGCGGCGGGCCATCGGCCCAAGCGATCCACGCGAATGACGCCGGATCAGATCATCCACGACGTTTGCCGGATGCTGGACGTGACACGCGAGGATGTGCTGTCGAAGTCGCGATTGCGCAGACTGGCGCTCGCTCGCGCTGTGATCGCCTGGCATACGACGGTGCGAGGCATTGCCACTCTGGCGGAGATCTCGCGCTATCTCGGGCGCGTGTCGTCGACGCTTTCCAAGACGATCACCTCGTATCGCAAGCGCCAGCCGGACTTGTTCAAGCTGGATGCGTTGTCGCACATGATGCCAATCGGCCTGGGCGGTCACGCCGTTTCGAGCGAGGACTTCCTGGACATGGGGCAATCCGCCGCGCACGCGAGCGGCGCCGAGCACGATGCGATGTACTGAGGCCTAGCGCTCCCAGGTCATGGTTCTGATCAAGGCTTTGGCCTGGGTGACGTATTTCTCGACAGTGTGAATGCTGAGCCCGAGTTCTGCGGCCACCTCTTCATAAGAGAGGCCGCGATGCTTGTGCGCGATCAGCACCATCGCATGGGTTTGGGGTAACCGGGCGAAGGCGCGCTCGAGCTGCTGTTGCAGGTTCAATCGGTCGGCCAGCTCGTCCGGCGAGCTGGCGCGATCATCGGATTCATCGTCACGATCGAGCTGGCGCTCATGCTCCTGCCAGGACTCGCTCCTGAAATCAGCAACCACGTGCGAGGCGATTCCAAAGATGTAGGCGACGGGTTTCTGCACTCGCTTCGTCGCATCTATTCGCAACAAGCGCAAATAAACTTCTTGAGCCAGATCCTCGGCGTCCTGACGCTGCGTCAAGCGACGCGCCAGGTAACGGTGCAGCTGTTTGTCATAGTTCCTGAATGACGAGGCATCGAAGGTGAAGGGCGCGGGCTCGGAGGCTGCGGTGGTCATTCTGCATCACTGTCCGACGGATGAGACTCAACGACGCTTTCGTCGAGCAGACAACAACTAAGCAGTGCAGCACTGCGCATCGACATCCCTAGCATCACGTGGGCTTGGCAAAAATGTGACAGAACTGCTACCGACTTCTTGCTGCAAGAACCGACAAGAACAAATAGACGGACCCCGTATCTATTGGGACTACCCGTCGAGGGCAACACAGCCCTGCAGATAACTAAGTGAATGTCCTAGGGGGAACTGGCCATGCTGGCAATTTCACGTGCGTTGATAGATCGACGAATGCGCGATTCACACACTGCTGTGTGGCTCACGTGAGCGCCGGTCCCGAGCGTTGCCCGACGGAGCAGAGCACGCCACCGGGTCCGGTCACGGAAGTTATTTCGATCGATACCAAGAGCCGCAACGAGCGCTTGACCAGATGGTTCGAGTCGTGGCGGGGCGCGATGAAGCGCTGGTTGTCCAGCCGCTCATCCATGCAGTCGGCAGACCTCGACGATGTCGCACAAGAGGTCTTTCTGCGTCTGCTCCGATACAGCGACGACGCAGTCGTCGAGTATCCGCAGAGCTATCTGTTCCGGATCGCGACCAACGTCGTCAACGAATGGCGGGAGCGGGCACGCAATAGCCTGCCGCACGACGACGTCTGGCTCTCGGATCTGCAGATCGAGCCGGAAGCCGAGCCGGAGAGCTCAGTCGAGCACGATCTCGTCAACGTCCACGTACGACGAGCGGTAAGCAGGCTGCCGCCGCGGCAGCGCCAAGTTCTGCTACTCCACATCAGAGAGGATCTGACGTATAAACAGATCGCCGCCAAGCTCAAGTTGACGCCGCGTGTCGTGCGAAGAGATATCGCTCGTGCGTATGCTGAATTACGCTCGGATCTGGGCTCGCCCGATCTCGATGCAGTTCAGCCCGTGCGCAGGAAGGCCGGATAACCTTACCGGGCAATCCACGTCAAGGGCCATGCACAATCATGGCCCGGTCTAGCTTGCGGGGGTGGAGGGGATCCGAGGCAGCGGATTTCCCAGCGGCCGCGGGCGGAATACCTAAAACTCCGTCGCACCTTGACGCGTTGGCGAGGAAGACGGATGTCTGACCGTCCCCAGAATGAAGAGCCGAGGTCGATCAGCGAGGCAGCTGCGGACTGGCTCGTTCTGATTCGCGCCGGCGAGATGACCGAGCAGGAGAAGCTCGATTACATCCACTGGTTGAAGGAGTCTCCGGAGCACATCCGCGAGATCCTGGAACTGGTGAATCTCGAGCAGCTGTTGAGAGAGACGCACGCCGAGCCCTCCGAGTCGGAGACGCCCGCCGACGAAGCGTCGAAGGTAATCGATCTCGCCATGCCCACCGGGAAGTGAGCGGCATACAAAACTCCAATGATCGATACGAACGCATGAGCCGGCGGCGGCAGGATTGCAGCAGCCTGCGTTGACCACGTTTTACGATCGCCGAGACCGGGCGCCCCGGCGCGACGCTGCCAGCGGGCGAACTGAGTCACGCGGCTCCGGGCAGAATCCAGGGATATCACACGGAACACAGTGGATGCCCGCATGAAACAGAAGACGGCCTTGATCACAGGGATTACCGGTCAGGACGGTGCGTATCTGGCCGAGTTTCTCTTGAAGAAGGGTTATATCGTTCACGGCATTCGGCGCCGGACGTCCTTGTTCAACACTCATCGCATCGATCATTTGTACATGGACGCGCACGAGCCGAATGCCCGGTTACATCTGCACTATGGGGATATGACGGACAGCAGCAGCTTGATGCGTGTCATCCAGAAGACCTGTCCCGACGAGATTTATAACCTGGCCGCGCAGAGTCATGTCGCGGTCTCGTTCGAAGAGCCTGAGTACACTGCCAACTCCGACGCGCTCGGAACGCTGCGTATCCTCGAGGCCGTGAGAATTCTGGGGATGGAGAAGCGCGTGCGCTTCTATCAAGCGTCAACGTCCGAGCTGTTCGGGCTCGTGCGGGAGATTCCACAGAAGGAGACGACACCTTTTTATCCGCGCTCACCCTATGCTGCGGCGAAGCTGTATGCGTACTGGATCACCATCAACTATCGCGAAGCCTATGGCATGTACGCGTGCAATGGCGTGCTGTTCAACCACGAATCGCCGAGCCGGGGCGAGACGTTTGTTACTCGAAAGATCACCCGCGCTCTGGCTCACATCAAATGCGGGCTGCAGGACTGTCTTTATCTCGGCAATCTGAACGCGCTGAGAGATTGGGGACACGCTCGCGACTACATGGAGGCGGCGTGGTTGATGTTGCAGCAGGGGTGTCCGGAAGATTACGTCGTTGCCACCGGCGAGCAGCGAAGCGTGCGCGAGTTCGTCGAATCCGCCGCAGAGCATCTGGGAATAAAGATTCGCTGGTCGGGTGAAGGGGTCGATGAGAAGGGCTACGACCGCAACGGCAAGTGTATCGTGGCGGTCGATCCGCGATATTTTCGTCCGACCGAAGTGGAGACGCTGCTTGGCGACTCCGCGAAGGCGCGGGCGAAGTTGGGATGGATTCCAAGAACGAGCTTTGCCGAGCTGGTCGAGGAGATGGTCAAGGAGGATCTGAAGGAAGCGCAGTGTGAGGAGTTGCTGAAGCCGCACGGATTTCCCGCCGTGTTCGGATCGCGCATCGCTTCCTGACGTCGTGGCGCATGCGGCGAGCACTGGTCACCGGCATCAACGGTCAGGACGGCTCCTATCTCGCGGAGTTGCTGCTCGAACGCGGGTACGAGGTCCTCGGACTGGTACGCGAGGATGCGGGAGATCGCCTGGGGCGCATTCAACACATCCGCAACCGGCTCGAGATTGTCGCGGGTAGTCTGCTCGACGATGCGCTGCTACGCCGGCTGCTCGCAGAGCGTCGACCCAACGAGATCTACAACTGCGCGGCCCGGGCATCGAGCAGTCAGCTGTTGACGGATCCAACGCTGACGGCCGAGTACAACGGGCTTGCCGTGGTCCGGCTGCTGGAGGCGATCCGGGCGGTCGATCCCAGTATTCGGTTCTGTCAGGCCTCCAGCAGCGAAATGTTCGGCGCGGCGACTCAGTCGCCCCAGAACGAGCTGACGCCGTTCCGGCCCAGGAATCCTTACGGCGTCGCGAAACTGTTCGCTCATGGGATGGTCGGCACGTATCGCGAGAATTTCGGGCTGTTCGGCTGCGCGGCCATCCTGTTCAACCACGAGAGTCCGCGCCGGGGTCCGGAGTTTGTGACCCGCAAGATCACGATGGGCGTCGCGCGTATCCGCGCTGGGCTGACGCGCTCGCTGCCTCTGGGGGATCTGGACGTTACGCGCGACTGGGGCTTTGCCGGGGACTACGTTCGCGCCATGTGGCAGATGTTGCAGGCGGAGGTGGCAGATGACTATGTCGTGGCTACTGGCGTCAGCCATTCGGTTAGGGAATTTTGCGATCTGGCATTCGGGCACGTCGGGCTTGATTACCGAGCGTATGTGCAAGCAGATCCGGGAGCTCGAAGAGCACCGGAAGCGATGCCCTTCGTCGGCGACGCCGGCAAGGCGAGGCTCAAGCTCGGCTGGCAGCCGTCCATGTCGTTCGAACGACTCGTGAGAACGATGGTCGATGCGGACATCGTTGCTCAGCAGGCGGCTGTTGCGGGATAGAGCCGGCTTACACGCGTACTGCTTCGGTGCTGGCGCGCGCAGTTTTTGTTCGCTCCGTCGCTGCCGCCTCCGTGGTGCGAACCAGCTCCAGTTGCGGCAAGGGGAAGATCAGGTTGTGTCCGATGTAGCGTGGATGATCGACGAAGAAGCTCCGGAAGTGCCAGGGCAGCACCAATAGATAGTCCGAGTGCATGGCCAGCACCTCCTCCTCGGAGGCGATGGGCAGCAGGCTGCCGGGCGTGAACGCTTCGTACTTGTCCGGGTTCACTTCGCCTACTCGAGCGATGTCGGCTTCCGTGATCTTGCAGTACTGCAGAAGGACGTTGCCCTTGGTGGACGCGCCCAGCGCGCAGACTGTCTTGCCGAAGCGCTTCGCTTCATCGAGGAAGGCGCGCAGGGTGGTGCGGCTGGCGGCAACGTTCCGGGCAAAGTTATGGAACGGGTCGAGCGTATGCAGTCCGGCGCGCGCTTCCTCGTCGAGGATGGCGTCCACCTGGGGAGATTCGGCGTGCCGTGAATCCTGTTTCGCCACCATGAGCGAGAAGCTGCCGCCGTTGATGTCGTTGAATTCGATGTCGACGATCTTCAAGCCGAGCCGGTCGGTCATCCACTTGATCTGCTTCAGCGCGTAGTACTCGAGATGCTCGTGGCAAACGGTGTCGTATGAGTTCCGCTGCAGCATGGTCGGCATGTAGCTCTGCTCGAGCACCCAGACGCCGTCGTCGTCGAGCACCTCGGCGATCTCCTGCATGAACGTCATGGGCTGTTCCAGATCGTAGAGCATGGAGAACGAGGTGACGACGGCGGCCTTGCGTTCGCCGAAGTGCTCGCGGACGGTGGCCGCGGAGAAGAACTCCGGGATCAGTCGAATGTGCGACGGATAGTACTTCCGAAACTTCGCACCGGTGGGGTCGATGCCGACCAGCGTGTAGCCCTGCGAAGGATATGCCTGGAGCGTGGTGCTGTCGTTGGCGCCGATATCGAGGATCAACGCGTCGCCAGGCAGCGTCACACGATCGAGAATGCGTCGCACCTTGGCGTGCAGGTGCGCGACCATGCTCGAGTTCAGGCCCGAGCGGTAGCCATAGTTGTCGCCATACAGCTCGCCGAGATCGTAGGTGTGCTGAAGTTGTAACAATCCGCAGACTGCGTCATCGCCGATGCACTTCACGAGCTTCAACGGACCGGCGGTGACCTGCTGTGTTCGTGTTCTTGGGAACACGCCGGTGAGTGTCTGTTCGCCGAGATCGAGGACTTCGACGAGTTGCGTGTTCTTGCAAATGCGACACTCGGAAATCTGTCGGTACATGGAATCGCTCCTGGTTCGATTGCGTCCGTTGCGTGGCGCCGAAGGAAGAGTCCTGCCTAATTGGACTGGCTGCGTCGTGCGCTCAACGGCCCTGGCGCGAGAGCGCCGGAGGAGGGAAGAACTGCTTGAATAGCAGAGCTTTTGTCGCCACGACGCGGGAGTGTCGGTCGAGAGACTCTTGGCGTGAATCGAGTTGTGCCGAGGCGACGAATTGCTCGTACGCAAGGCAGTCCCAAGCTGACGGGGCTCGAACTTAAGGGCCAATCTCAGCGCGCATCGCGTCACACTGTCGCTAACTGCCTACAAGACCCTGATTCGTTCAGAATCAGGGTCTTAGCAGTTTGCCTTGAAGTCTTAAGGGCAAAAACTGTCACTTTTTGGCGACGAACAGCCCAAGTTCCCACCTGCTGAAAAATTGTAGTTTCCACCCAACTTGCTGATCTGAAAGACCCTTTCAGCAGCTGGCACAGCTCTTGTTATTACTCTCCCTGTGCCCTCGCAGGCCCCTCAGGGCGGCGAGACTCAGCTCCCGGATATCGAATAGATATCAAAGACTTATAGCGGAAACGTGTGGTGAACATCAATAAACCACGCGGCTGCCGCGACAGTGGAGAACCATGCGACGTACTTACTTTCCGGGTTTTTTTTCCGGCTGCCTGATCCTGAGCTCTGTATTGCTGACCGGTTGCGGCGGCGGGGGCGGAGGCGGCGGTGACTCTTCTACTAATGCCAGTCCACCTCCGGCCAGCGGCACCAATGCTGCTCCGACGATGAGCGGGACGCCGGGCTCCACCGCCGTGGTCGGCCAGGCTTATAGCTTCCAACCGGCGGCGGCCGATGCGAATGGAGACAAGCTTACCTACGCGGTCGCCAACCTGCCGGGCTGGGCCACCTTCAACGCGCAGACGGGTCGGATCTCCGGCACGCCGACGGCGGCACAAGTGGGCGCCTACGCCAACATCAAGGTCACGGTTTCGGATGGCACAGCCAGCGCGACCGTCGGGCCGTTCACGATCACGGTGAGCGACGTTGCCAATGCCACCGGCAGTGCGACCCTGTCGTGGACGCCCCCGACTCAGAATTCGGATGGCAGCTCGCTGGGCAACCTTGCTGGATATCGAGTGATGTACGGACGCACCGCCGGCAACCTGGATCAGACGGTGAATTTGGATAACCCGTCGCTGGACCGGTATATGGTCGAGAACCTGAGCTCCGGCACCTGGTACTTCGCGGTGGTGGCGGTGAATGCCACTGGTGTGACCAGCGGGTTGTCGAACACCGCGAGCAAGACGATCAGCTGACCGCTGCCCGATGCAACGGGCGGTCTCGACCCCAGGATGTGCTGGGAGCGGGACCGCCCGTTTTTATTTCAATCCTCGTCGGTCTCCATCTGCGACTGGCAGTAGTTCTGAATGCCGACGCGCTTGATCAGATCGAGCTGCGTCTCCAGCCAGTCGATGTGCTCTTCCTCGGACTCGAGGATGTCTTCGAACAGTTCGCGCGAGACGTAATCGGAAACTTGCTCGCAATCGGCGATGGCCTGGCGCAGGTCGGGGTGGGCCTGCATTTCCAGCTTCAGATCGCAGTTCAGCGCTTCTTCGACGTTCTCGCCGATCAGCAGCTTGCCCAAATCCTGCAGGTTCGGCAGCCCGTCCAGGAACAGGATGCGCTTGATGAGCTTGTCGGCGTGCTTCATCTCGTCGATGGATTCTTTATAGGTATATTCGCCCAGTTTCTTCAGACCCCAGTGCTCGAACATGCGGGCGTGCAAGAAATACTGGTTGATGGCCGTCAGCTCGTTTTTCAAAACATTATTGAGATGACGCAATACCGTTGCGTGACCCTGCATGTGCTCTCCTTCCGGACTCGATAAATGACAAGACAGCCGCGAATCTTGGGGGAGCGGCGCGGAACGAGGCAACTGCGCGTCAGCGCAGCATCGAAAGGGGGGAGACGGCTCGACGAATTACCGCGAGAATACGCGGCCTTGGCTAGGCGGCGGCGGGACGATTCGCAGATTCGATATGAGACTCAATCACTTCTCGCGCAGAATCTTCGCATCGGCCGCAGCAGGCGGCGACGGGCAGGCGCATCTGGACTTCGAACAGCGAGCACGCGCCCTGATCGACGGTCTCGCGGATCTGGCGGTCGCTGATGGCATTGCACACGCAAATGTACATGGTTGGCTCTCGATCCCGGCGACTGGCTGGAGTCGCGACGATTGGCCGTCATGTAAATACAAATGCGAATGATTGTCAATTGATGAGTGGCCCTACACTATATCGGGCTTTCCCCGAAGCCGATATCGACGAGCCTTTCTCCCGGGGTGGGACGGGTTCGTCGATTTGACAGTAGCGCGTGTGACTGCCTTCACGCGCTCGTGAGGGTGAGATGACTAGACTTACGGCCGCTGGTGCGCCGCGGGGAACTCGCGCTCAATAGCCGGCCGGACCTGGCACTGATCAGAAGCGAAAAGGCTCGAAGTAACGCGTGGCGATCCGAATCTTCCAACATTACTGGCACCTGCACCTGGCCGTGCTCGCGGTCATCGAAGGTGTGATTTTCTTTTTTGCGCCCTATGCCGCGGCCTATCTGCGCTTCAATTCGCAGCCGTTGGCCGAGGAAATGCTCGGCCCGATGTTGCCGCGAGGGGTGCTGTTCGCGGCAGTGCTGTTCATCAGCATGGCCGCCATGGGCTTGTACAATTCGCGCCAGCGCTCGCGTCTGGCCGGCCTGATCGCGCGCGTCGCCGCCAGCGTGTTCGGCGGCGCCATGTTCATCGCCATCCTTTTCTATCTGTTCCCGGCCCTGCACATTGGCCGCGGTGCGCTGTTGATCAGCCTGGCGATCGCGTTCAGCGGCTCGGTGATCGCCCGCATCGTGTTCGACACGCTGGTCGATGAGGACTTGTTCAAGCGTCGCGTACTGGTCTATGGCTCCGGCCGTCGCGGCGCGAGCATCGCCCGCCTGCGCCGTCGTTCCGACCGTCGTGGTTTCGTCGTCGTGGGTTATGTGCCCGCCGAAGGCGACGAGGGCTCGGAGGTGCCGGAGGACGAGAAGCTGCCGACCACGGTCGATCTGCTCACCTTGTGCGAAAAGCTCCGGGTCGATGAGATCGTGGTGGCCATGGACGATCGCCGCCGTCGCTTCCCCATGGATCAGTTGCTCGAGTGCCGGCTGGAAGGCGTCGACATCCTGGAGCTGGTGACGTTCCTGGAGCGCGAGACCGGCAAGGTGCGGCTGGATCTGCTCAATCCAAGCTGGATGATTTTTTCCGAAGGCTTCGGCCGCGGCCGGATCCACGACACGTTGGAGCGCGGGTTCGACATTCTCGCCAGCCTGCTATTGCTGGCGGTCGCGGCGCCCCTCATGGTGGTGACGGCGCTCGCCATCAAAATCGTGGAAGGTCCGAAGGCCTCGATCTTCTATCGTCAGGTGCGAGTGGGGCAACACGGCCGCCCGTTCCGGCTGCTGAAGTTCCGGAGCATGCGCGAAGACGCGGAAAAGGACGGCGCGCAGTGGGCGCAGAAAAACGATTCCCGAGTCACGCCGATCGGTGCATTCACCCGGCTCACGCGCATCGATGAGTTGCCGCAGATTCTCAATGTGCTGCGCGGCGAGATGAGCTTCGTCGGTCCGCGCCCGGAGCGGCCGGAGTTCGTTGGCCAACTTGAAGAGCGGATCCCGTACTATCGCGAGCGCCACACCATCAAGCCAGGCATCACCGGATGGGCGCAGCTTTGTTATCCCTATGGCTCCTCCGAGCAAGACGCGATCGAAAAACTGCAATACGATCTGTTCTACGTCAAGAATCACAGCCTGCTGTTCTACCTGGCCATCCTGGTACAGACGGTCGAGGTGATCTTGTGGAGAAAAGGCGCGCGTTGAGATCCGGTCAATGACTGCGTTCGGCATTGCCAGCTATGGCATAGCGGCGCTGAGCTTTCTGGTGCTGACCGTCCTGTTGATCACTGCCTGGCGCGGCAGGCAACAGGGCGCGCACTTGATCGTTGCGAGCGTGGCGACCGCCCTCTGGGCCGCGTTGCTGGCCGTGCAGAGCTACACTGGCCAGATTCCGGTCCTGGTCATCTATATTGCCGAGGCTATTCGTGGCGGCGCCTGGCTGCTGGCGCTGGTCGCGGTTGCCGGGGTTGCCGCGCCCCCAGCCTTGGCTAGGGCGGCACGCGTGCTCTGCGTGTTGTTGCTAGGCGCGGCAGTGGTCTTGCCGCTGCTCGAGCAGCTCGGTGTTGCCGTCATCAATCCCACGCTGCTGCTGTCTCGCGCCGGGCTGGCGCTGTCGTTGCTCGCGTTGATTCTGCTCGAACAGATCTATCGCAACTCATCTCAGTTGGCCCGCCGCTCGCTGAAGTATTTCATCATCGGCGTGGGCACGTTGTTCGCCTACGATCTGTTTCTGTATTCGCAGACCGAGCTGCTGCGTGCCGTATCTATCGATGCATGGGTCTCGCGCGGCATTCTCAACGCGGCCGCGATGCCCTTGATTGCCATCGCGGCGCGTCGCAATCCGGAGTGGTCGCTGGATGTGTTCGTGTCCCGCCAGATTGTTTTCTATTCGACGACCATTCTGGTCATTGGCTCGTACCTGACGGTGATGGCGCTCGGCGGTCTGTACGTCCGCGAGATTGGTGGGGCGTGGGGCAATATCGGTCAGATCGTATTCTTCGCGGGCGCAGTCGTCGTGCTCGCCAGCCTGGTGACGTCGGCGCCATTGAGGCGCCACACGCGCGTCTTCATCAGCAAGCACTTTTATCGAAACAAGTACGACTATCGCATCGAGTGGCTGCGCTTCATCGGCACGCTGTCCTCGAACGAGGAGGCGGACGTAGGTCGCACCGCCGTGCACGCCATGGCGCAGATCTTTGGCAGCCCGGGTGGCTTCTTGTTCCTGAGCGATGAGACCGGGAAGAAATTCCTGCCATACGCCGCTTGGCCTATGAGTATCGACTCGCTGCAGTTGCCTGCGAGCATCCCCGCCGACGACGACTTGCCGCAGTTTCTCGCCCGCAAGCAATGGATCATCGACACCGAAGAATTCCGTCGCACGCCGGATATGTACGGCAATATCGCGATACCGCCGTGGCTGCTCGAGCACGAGTTCCTGCGGATCGTGTCGCCCATGTTGCAGCTGGATCGGCTGGTGGGCTTCGTGGTGTTGTACGATCCGCCACCCCCGTTCGAATTGACGTACGAAGATCGCGACTTGCTGAAGACGCTGGGTCGTCACGTAGCCACCCACATCGCACAACAGGATGCGGACCGCCGCCTGGCCGAGAGCCGTCAGTTCGAGGCGTACAACCGGCTGACCGCTTTCATGATGCACGACCTGAAGAACTCGGTGGCGCAACTCAATCTCATCGTCGCCAACGCGCCGCGACACAAACACAAGCCGGAGTTCATCGAGGACGCGATGGAAACCATCGCCAATGCGTCCGATCGCATGACCAAGCTGATCGAGCAGTTGCGCGGTTCGACCTCGGCCGATCGCCATGTCGTCGCCGATTTGCGCGAGCTGACCCAACAGGCGGTATCTCGGTGCAGCTATCGTGCGCCCACGCCGCAATTGCAACCCGGGCCGCCCGCGATGGTCATGGCCAATGCGGAGCGACTCTCGGTCGTGATCGAGCACATCCTTCGCAACGCGCAAGACGCAACCAGCGCGACGGGATCGGTAACAGTGAGCATCCGCCAAGACGGTCGCGAGGCCGAGCTGTTGGTGGAAGATACCGGGGTAGGCATGGATCCGGACTTCATCCGCAACCGTTTGTTCCGTCCGTTCGACAGCACCAAGGGCGCCAAGGGCATGGGCATCGGGGCTTATCAGGTACGGGAATACATCCGTTTGCTGGGCGGGGACGTGGAAGTGCAGAGCAGTCCCGGACAGGGAACCCGTTTTGCGGTTAGCCTTCCGCTTTCGCGAAGCCAGGATGCGGCAGCGGCCACGCTGAACGGCGCCAACAGCTCTCGTAACCGGCCGGATCAAGCGACGGCGGACTCACCCAGCCCCATGCACCAGATATCGAAGGGCGAAGCATCGTGACAGACGACAAACCAAGGCTGCTCATCGTCGAGGACGACCTGGGGCTGCAGAAGCAGCTCAAATGGTGTTTCGACGAGCATGAAGTGCTAATTGCGGGGACGCGTGCCGAGGCCATGGCGCAGCTGCGGCGCTTCGAACCCGCCGTCGTGCTGCAGGACCTCGGACTGCCGCCTGACCCGGAAGGGGTCAGCGAGGGCATGGCAACGCTCAAAGAGATCCTGAGCGTGGCGCCTCAAGTGAAGGTAATCGTCGTCACCGGCAATCACGATCGCGACAACGCGGTGCGCGCGGTGTCGTTGGGTGCCTACGATTTCTACCAGAAGCCGGTCGACACAGATGTCCTGCGCCTGATCGTCAGCCGCGCGTTCAATATCTACGCACTCGAGGAGCAGAATCGGCAGCTGCGCGATGCGCAGTACAAATCGCCGTTCGAAGGGTTGATCGCAACCGACGAGGCAATGCAGAAAGTGTGTCGCATGGTCGAGCGGGTTGCGCCGACCGATGTGTCGGTGCTCATTCTCGGCGAAAGCGGTACGGGCAAAGAGCTGCTGGCGCGCGCGGTCCATTCCCAGAGCAGCCGCAAGGGCGGCCGTTTCGTAGCAATCAATTGCGCCGCGATTCCCGAGCAGCTGCTCGAGAGTGAGCTGTTCGGTCACGAAAAGGGAGCCTTCACCGGTGCTGTGAAGCAGACCATCGGCAAGGTTGAGCTCGCCGACGGCGGCACGTTATTCCTGGACGAGATCGGTGACATGCCGCTGGCGCTGCAGGCGAAGCTGCTGCGCTTCCTGCAGAACCGCGTTATCGAGCGCGTCGGCGGCCGTCAGGAGATTCCCGTCAGTGTGCGGGTGGTTTGCGCAACCAACAAAGATCTGCAGGCCATGATCGGCGAGCAACGGTTCCGGCAGGATCTCTACTATCGCATCGGCGAGGTGATCGTTTCGGTACCACCGTTGCGGGATCGCCGGGGTGCGGCGTCGGTGCTTGCGCATTCGTTCCTGCGCAAGTACAGCGGCGTGCAAAGTCGGCCCAAGCGTGGATTCTCGGCGGAGGCGATTGCCGCCATCGAGGCCTACGAGTGGCCGGGCAATGTGCGGGAGCTGGAAAACAAGGTGAAGTCCGCAGCCATCCTTGCGGATGCTGCCATGATCACGCCGGACGATCTCGGCCTGCGCCAGGCTGACGAGCTGGAGTCGCTGTTCAATCTGAAATCACTGCGCGCTCGGGTCGAGCGCCAGGCGGTGTTGCAGGCAATCAGCATCGTGGACGGCAATCTCTCACGCGCCGCGGATCTGTTGGGGATCAGCCGGCCGACCCTCTACGATCTGATGGACAAGTATTCGATTCGAGACTCTCGATGAGTGTCGAGAGTCCAGCGACACCAGGCGAGGCGGTATCCGCGGAAGGCGTTTATCCGCCTGCCCGGGCTTTGCTGAGGGTGGGCTGGATTGTGCTGATCGCTTTGGCGGTCGCACTGATCATGTGGCGCACCACCGCCACGCTGCTCCGCGAATGGAGCGACACTGACGATCTGACGTACACGCACGGGTATCTGATTCTGGCGATATCGGTGTGGGCGCTGTGGCGCTCTCGTGATTCGCTAGCCCGAGAGAACAGTGCGCCTGTCGCAGCGCTCATTCCGATCAGCCTGGTGCTGTCAGTCGCGTGGTTGATCACTTATCGAGCGGGACTGCTGGTGGTCTATCAGGCGCTGCTGCCGCTGGCCATGTGGGTGGCGGTATGGACCATCTGCGGATGGGGAGTGGCGCGCACCAGCCTGTTCGCTTTCGGTTTTCTTTACTTCGCAGTCCCGATATGGAGCCTCGCGAATTCGACGTTGCAGCACGCGACGACGGCGGCGATGAAGGCGTTGCTGCCTCTGTTCGGCGTACCAACGTACTTCTCGGGCAACACAGTCTATATACCGGCCGGTGTCTTCGAGATCGCCGGAGGGTGCAGCGGCCTTCATTTCTTCATCGTTGGTACGGCCATCGCCACTTTATACGGCGAAGTCCACCGCGACTCACTGAAGACCCGAGCGATCTTCGTGCTGATGGCAGCAGTGCTGGCTGTGCTGGCGAACTGGGTGCGTGTGTTCACCATCATCGTCGCGGGCCACCTCACGAACATGCAGCACTTTCTCATCCGTGTCGATCATTACTACTTCGGCTGGGTGGTGTTCGCCGTCGCGATCGGATTGTTCCTGTATCTGGCTTCGAGAATGCCGCAGGGCCGGGCAGCGGACCCGATGATCGAGCGAACCTCGCAGCCGCAGCCAGTTTCGCGGCGAGCCTGGCTCATCGCTGCCTGCACAGCAGTGGCTGTGGCGCTGGGGCCGTGGCAAGCGAGTCGAGTCTCGGCGGGGGCGCGAGAACCCGCATCGGTCCTGCCGACACTGACCGGATGGAATGGTCCTGACAACGCCGTGGGGGAGTGGCGCCCAAAGTTTCCGAGCGCCGACCAGTTGCTGTTGGGCAGCTACTCCGCAAATGGCCAGAGTGTCGATGTTTTCGTTGCTGCCTATCGGGAACAGCACCAGGGCAAGGAATTCGGTAGCCTCGGCAATTCGTCTCTCGGCGAAGGACTGGAGAGTCGATTACCCCGCCGCGCGTTGAGCGGAGGCATTGGCGAGCGCATCGTCATCGACGATCAGGGGACGCGGTGGATCCTGCGTGATACGTATGTCGTGGGCGAGCGGAATTTCTATGCCGCGAGTGTCGGGCAGCTCTGGTACGGGCTGACTGCACTGTGGCGGGATCAGAGGTCAGCGGCCCTCGGGGTGCGGGTCAAGTGCCAGGCGGAAAGCTGCGACGCGGCGCGCCTGGTTGCCGACGAATTCCTGTTGTCCTCGGGCGTTGTGCATGCCATCGCGCAATAAGAGCGGCACCAGCCGCGGAGTAACCGCCATGACGATCAGAATGGCTTGCTGTATCGCCGCCCTGCTAGCGCTGTCGGGCTGCGACGCTTTCGTTTCCAACGAGACAAGAATCGAGCGCGCCGAACAGCTGATTACATCCGGCGCACAGCGCGAAGCCGTCATCGAACTCAAGAATGTCATCGACGATGAGCCGGCGAATGCCCGAGCGCTCACCTTGCTCGCGACGGCGATGTATCAGCTCGAGGATGTGCAGGGCGCCAAGACCGAATTGCAGCGTGCCATCGATGCCGGAGCGCCGCGCGAGGACCTGGCGGAGATCGAGGGAATGCTCATGATCTGGGCGCACCAGTTCAAGGAGCTGGAGCAGCGCCTTGAATCGGGTTCCATCGTCGCGGATGACGAGTTGCGCAGTGTGCTCATCGCGCGCGCGAAGGTCGGGCAAGGCGATGCGGAAGGCGCAAAGAAGACGCTGAACGATGCGCTTGCGCGCGAGCCTGATTCTGCCGAACTGATGAGAGCGCTTGCGGAAGTGCTCGCGGCAACGGGTGAGCGGGACTCGGCTCTCGATCTCTTGGAGAGACTGCTCGCAAAACATCCGCGGAATGCGCGTGCGCTGTTGAGCCAAGGGTCGCTGCTGGCGCAAATGAATGAGCTCGATGCGGCAGAGAAGTCCTACACCGCGGCCTTGCAGTACGGGAACGCGACTCTCACTTTCCCCCAGCGAACCATGGCGGCCGCAGCACTGGTCGAGATCCAACTTGCGAAAGGCGATGTGCCGGGCGCCGAACGAGCCCACGGGGCGCTGACGGAACTGGCTCCAGACAGCTTCGTTTCGAGGCTGCTCGCGGCTCGTATATTGCTCTCGAAACAGGAATACCCAGCCGCCACGGCTGAGCTGCAACGCGTCGTGACACAAGCTCCGCAGTTCGTCGCTGCGCGCGCCTTGCTCGGCGCTTCGCTGTTTTCGCAGGGAAGTTTTGAACAGGCCGAACGCCAGTTGTCGGAAGCCGTGCGTCAGGCCCCAGAGAATATCGAGGCACGCAAGTTGCTGGCGCAGGTGCGCTTGCGCATGAACAGGCCCGCGGAAGCCATGGATACCCTGGTACCCGCACTCGATGACGAAGCGACCGATGCCGGGCTCAACGTGCTCGCGAGCAACGTCCAGCTGCGCATGGGGGATGAGTCGGCAGCGGTGGCGCTGCTGGAGCGTTCTGTCGCAGCCAGCCCCGCCAATCGCGAACTGAAACTGCAGCTCGCGAGCGCGTATCTGCGCACAGGTTACAGTGCGAAGGCAGTCGAGCTGCTCAAGCAAGTTGACGCAGCGGAGAACACTGTCGAGAAGGAAGCACTACTGGTTGCCGCGCTCGCCGAGTCGAAGGGCATGAGCGCCGCTCAGCAGGAAGTGCAGAGTCTGTTGCGCGCGCATCCTCGGAATGTCGCGATTCTCAATCTAGCCAGTGCATTCTTCATTCGTAGCGGAGAACTGCAGAGCGCGCGCGATGTGCTTGCGCGTGCCTCCAGTCTCGAGCCGAAGAACCGAGTGACGTTGACCAATTTGGCGCGCCTCGAGATTGCTGCCGGTAGAGTGGCCGCTGCAGAGGGAATTCTGAAACAGATTATCGAAGCCGATCCCGCCAATGCTCCGGCCCATCTCGAGCTCGCCGCATTAGCTATGCAGCAAGGCAAGACTCGCGAAGCTCTTGCCGGGCTCGAGCAACTCGCGAAGCGCGATCCCAAGTCGATCGAAGCGAGGCTGGCGCTGGCGCGCGTGCACCTCATCGACAAGAAGCCGGAGCTCGCCGCGAAGCAGGTCGCCGCTGCACTCGAGGTAGCGCCAGACAAGGGGGCGGTTCACAACGCAGCCGGCAGTCTCTACATGCAGTTCGGGCGTATGGACGCGGCGCTGGCCGCATTCCGAGCCGCAGTAGCAGCCGATCCATCGAATGCTGCGTATCTCGTCAGTCAGGCTCAGGCGGAGACCGCGCTGGGCCAGACCGAAGCCGCACGCTCGACTGCTGGACGGGCACTGTTGGCCCAACCTTCCCACATTCCGGCAGTGGCCCTGAATGCGCTTCTGGACGTGCAGGCTCAACGCCCGGATGCGGCGCTGGGGCGCATCGAGGCGCTCAAGAAGCTCAGGCCATCCGATCCCGCAGTACTGGCACTGGAAGGCGAGGTGCTTCTCACTCTGAAACGCTATGAACGAGCGGCTGCGGTTCTCGAGCAAGCGGCGGCGGGCCGTGCGAGCTCGAGGCTGGCAGTGAAGCTGTACCAGGCCAGGCAGCTCGCGAAGCTGCCGAACTCGCTGCAGCCCCTGGAATCGTGGCTGGAGCGTTATCCCGGCGATTTGGCGGTCCGACGGCTGCTCGCTAACGCATATCAGCAGACCGGGCGCCGCGAGAAAGCAATGCTCGAATACGAGTTCCTGGCGGCTCAGGCTCCCGGCGATGTGATGTCGCTGAACAACCTGGCGTGGCTGCAGTACGAAGCAGGAGATGCCCGCGCCGCTCAGACCGGGGCGGCTGCGTATCAACTAGCTCCGAACAATCCAGCGATCGCGGATACGTACGGCTGGATACTCTTGCACCGGGGTGACGTGCCCCGCGCAGTGGAAATATTGGCGGCGGCCGCGAAGAGTTCAGACGAACCCGAAATCCGATACCACTACGCCGCCGCCCTGGCGAAATCGGGAGATCGGGACCAGGCACGCGAGACTCTTACCGCCATTGTCGGCGGGCCGAAGTCTTTCGCGTCCCAGGCCGACGCCGAGCGTCTGCTGCGGGAGCTGGCCCGGCCAGCGTCTGGATCGGAGGGCGCTCCATCAGGCGGTCGGTAGGACCTGTACAGGAGGGCAATGCTCGTGCATTCGGGCCGGTCTTGCTTCACAGTTCGAGATCCTGATTACGCTCGTCGCGCGCCGATTTGTTAACCTTGATCGCCGGCGGGTAGTGCAAGCGTCGGATTTATTTACGTTTCGGTAGACCCCATGCGCATGATCCCGTTTCCAATGCTTGCAGTGGCTCTGGCATGGCTGTGTCAGAGCGCGACAGCGCTGAGTGCAGAGGGCGCCGTGGCCGAGCCGACCAAACCGGCCGCCGCTACAGCTCCGCCCCCCGCGGCTAAGCAGAGCGACAACGAATATCTGATCGGTCCGGGAGATTCGCTCCAGGTGTTCGTGTGGCGTAATCCGGAGCTATCGACCACCGTGCCGGTGCGACCGGACGGCAGGATCTCGACGCCGCTCGCCGAAGACGTCGTGGCGGTGGGCAAGACGCCTACCCAGCTTGCACGTGATATAGAGAAGGTGCTGGCCGACTACATCCGTTCTCCGCAAGTGAACGTGATTGTGAGCAATCCGGTCAGTACCTTCAGTCAGGTGAAGATCATCGGCCAGGTGACGACACCTCAGGCAGTGCCGTATCGCGAAGGGATGACCGTGCTCGACGCCGTGCTGGCAGTCGGGGGCCTTGCGGAATTTGCTGCTGGCAACCGCGCAAAGATCATTCGGAATGAAAACGGCAAGCCCAAGGAGATCAAGATCAAACTGGATGATCTGGTCAACAAGGGCGATGTGAGGCAGAACCTCGCGCTGCGTCCGGGCGATGTGCTGGTCGTGCCCGAATCCATTTTCTAACGGATCGCTCCAATGCTACCTGTCGTCGAACAAGTCCTGGATCAGGTGCGCGATGCCTGGCGCTTTCGCTGGTACGCGATCGGCATCGCTTGGATCGTCTGCGTGGTCGGTTGGCTCGTAGTGCTCACGATGCCAGACGTTTATCAGGCAAAGGCCCGCATCTACGTCGATACGCGCACCGCGCTGACACAGACGGTCGAAGGCCTGGCCTTCGAGCAGAACATCGAGGCGCAGCTCAACTTCGTCCGTCAGAATCTGCTGGGTCGTCCCGCTTTGGAGCGAGTCGCCCGCGAGACGCAACTGGATCGCGGTGTGACGACCGCGCGAGAGCGCGAGGCACTAGTCGAAACGTTGCGTAAGCGGATCAACATTGAAACCGGCCCCACGCGACGCAACGCGACCGACAGCATCTACACGATCGCATACACGGACCACAGCCGGGCGAAGAGCCTGGAAGTTGTCGATCGGCTGCTGAACACTTTTGTCGAGGATACGCTCGGCGGCAAACGCGAAGGATCGGTCGAGGCGCAGCGATTCCTGGAGGCGCAGATTTCCGAATATGAAGCGCGACTCGCGGAAGCGGAAACACGCCTGGCTGATTTCAAGCGGAAAAACGTGGGATTGGTGCCAGGCGATCAGGGCGACTATTTCGCGCGCCTGCAAGCTGAAGTCGACAACTTGCGCAAGCTGAAAGAGCAATTGAGCATTGCGACTTCGCGGCGTGCGGAGCTGGCAACGCAGCTGCGCGGTGAGAGCGCTGTGCTTGCAGCATCCGCTGCACAGTCCAGCCGCGATGCGGCGGGCGGCGATACGGGTGGGCGACTGCAAGAGGCTCGGGCCCGCTTGGACGAATTGCTGCTGCGCTTCACCGACAAGCATCCAGACGTAATCGCTTTGCGTGAAACCATCGCGCAACTCGAAGAGCGGCAGAAGAACGAAATTGCGGCGCTCCAGCGGGGCGACCTTCGGGCAGCGCTGGCTAGCGGTGTCGGCGCCAGCCCCGTCTACCAGCAGATCCAATTGCAGATCAATCAAACCGACGTGGAGATCGCCGCTCTGCAGCGCCAGAGTGCTGACAGCGACAACCGCATCGCCGAACTGCGCAAGCTCGTCGATACCGTGCCTGAGGTCGAAGCCGAATTCGCCCGCTTGAATCGCGATTACGACGTGACCAAGCAGGCGTACAACCGACTGGTCGACCGCTTGGAGAAGGCACGCATTTCCGAACAGGCCGAAGAGACGGGCTCGGTGCGTTTCGAGATCATCGATCCGCCCGCGGCGCCGTTTGAGCCCGTGTCTCCGAAGCGCACAATGCTGCTGCTGGGAGTATTGGCGGCGGCCTTGGGCGCCGGGGCTGGTCTCGCGTACGTAATGAACATGCTGCGACCGGTGTTCAATACTTCGAAGTCGCTCGCCGAATTCACAGGCTTGCCGGTGCTTGGTGCAGTCAGCGTCACAGCACTCGAGCAACTTCAGCTGCAGAAGCGCATGAGCCTGATCCGGTTCTCGACGGCCGGTGCGTTGCTCGGGATAGCATTCCTGATGGTGCTGTTGCTGCAACAGCCGGGCACGCGCTTCATTCAACGTTTGATTGGATGACAGGACCTTAAGCTATGAGCCTAGTCGAACGGGCGCTGACCAAGATGCGCGAGTCGGGCCGCGGCCCAGCCGATCTATCGGCGTCGCCTGCGCCCCAGCGGCCTCAGTACGTGGAGCCGCCGCAGAGCCTGGCCCGCCTGCTGCCCGCAGTGGAAGGCACGACAGCCTCGAGCACGGGCTCGTCTAAGATCGTCCAGATCGACCGTGCGAGCCTGCGCGCCAACGGACTGTTGGCTCCAGAGAATCACCAGCGCCGCCTTGCCGACGAATACCGTCAGATCAAACGGCCGATCATCGCCCACGCGATCGGGCGCGGACCCGACAAGGTAGCCAGAGGCCATCTTGTGATGGTCGCGAGTGCGATGGCGGGCGAGGGCAAGACCTTCTCGTCGATCAACCTTGCGATGTCTCTCTCGCTGGAGAAGGACATCAGCGTGTTGCTCGTCGACGCAGATATCCCCAAGCCGCACATTACGCGCACGTTCGCCCTGGAGAACGAGCCAGGACTGCTCGATGTGCTGCGCGATGAGAACATGCGCGTCGAGGATCTGGTCGTGCGCACCGACGTTGACGGCTTGAGCATTTTGCCGGTCGGCAAGCAGTCGGAGACGGCAGAGGAACTGCTGGCCAGCGCACGCATGGAACAGATTGCCTTGCAGCTTGGAACCCAGGACCCCAATCGGATCGTCTTGTTCGATTCGCCTCCGCTGTTGCTGACCAGCGAGTCGCGCGTGCTTGCGGGGCTGGTCGGTCAGATCATCCTGGTGGTTCGCGCAGGGTCGACCACGCAACAGATGGTGCAGGAGGCAATCAGCTATTTGGGCGAGGGACGCTCGATCGGCCTCGTGCTAAATCAATGTGAGATGGAGACGAAGACCGGCTACTACTACGGCTACGCCCCAAGCGGAAGCGGTACGGCTAACTAGCGGCTTGCTGTCTGCGGTCGAGAGCCACACTAATAATCGGAACGTATCATGCGCGTTAGGCGAGGTTTACTGCTCCGGGCGGCAATCGGTGCGCTGTGTGTGGGCGCCGCGGCGACCGTTCATGCCCAGACTTCCGGGGCTGCGTTCGGGCTGTCTGCTGGCTTGGGTCATTCAGACAACATCACGCGCGTCCCTGAAGACGAGATCGATGAATCCTTCGCCACCGCGGGATTACAGCTCAATGCCGCGCAACAGGGCAGGCTGAGCTATTCGGCGCTGGGTGACCTCGCCTACGTGGACTATCTGGACGACACTTTTGAGTCCGAGGTGGTGGGCGGATTCGATGGCACGCTCACGTATTCCTTCGTACCCGACCGATTCACCTGGACCGTGGAAGACACGTTCGGTCAATCGCAGATCAACCAGTTTCGTCCGGTAACTCCCGGCAATCGCGAGAACGTCAATTTCCTGTCGACGGGGCCGGATTTCTCGCTGCCGATCGGCGGCTCCCGCAATTTCGTCGACATCGGCGCACGATTCTCCGATGCCCGCTACGAAGATTCGGAGCTGGATAACGAACGCCTCGGCGGCACGCTCGCGCTGCGACGTCAGTTGACCTCCAGCAGTCTGGTAGCGCTGAACGGACAGGCCGATCGCATCGAATACGACGATGTTGCCCAAACCGAGTACGACGTGCGCAGTGCGTTCTTGCGATACGCTGTCGACACAGCGCGTACCTTGCTGAGCGTCGATGCGGGCTATACGGAACTGGAGCAGGACGGCAGCAAGAGCGACGGCACCTTATTCGGCCTGAATTTCTCTCGCGAGCTATCCGCAGCCACACGACTGACTGCGTCGGCCGGGCAACGTTATTCCGATGCGAGCGATGTGTTTCGTGTCCTGCGGCGGCGAGCCGCCCTGGATCCGCAGGCATCTCCCACCGAGTCGACGAGCGACGCATTCGAGTATCGTTACGCGACTCTGGGCTGGAGCTTTCAGAAGAACCGGACCAGCATTTCTCTGGCGGCGGGCCTCAATCAGGAGCGCTACATCGAAGAGACCGATCGCGACCGCGAGTATGTCGACTATCGGGTCGAGCTCGGCCGGCGGCTGAGCCGGACGTTGCGCGCTTCGATTTCGGCTCGTTGGTATGAGAACGAGTTCGACAATGTCGATTTTGATTCCAACGATTTGCGATTGACTGGTGCGATCTCGTGGCGGCTGGGTGCGCGCACGTACCTGGGGCTGCAGATGAACTACTTCGACCGCAGCAGCAACGATCCGGAATCCGAGTTCAGCGAGACTCGGGGACTGCTGACGATTTCCTACTTTCCGCGCGGCGAGCAGTTCTGATGTCGAATCGAGGGCCCATTCTTAACGCGATGACTATCGATGTGGAGGACTACTTCCATGTCCAGGCGTTCGCGCATGCAATCGACCGGTCGAAGTGGAACTCCATGGAGTATCGGGCCGAGGCCAACACGCACGCCTTCCTGAGCTTCTTCGACAAGCACTCGATCAAGGCCACGTTCTTCGTGCTTGGCTGGGTGGCGCAGAAATCACCGAGCCTGATCCGGGAGATTCAGTCTGCCGGCCACGAAATCGCCTGCCATGGTCTGAGTCATCGCCTGGTGTACGAACAGACTCCGGAGGTGTTCCGGCAGGAAACTTTCGCTTCGAAGGCGCTGCTCGAAGACATCACCGGCGTCAAGGTCAGCGGCTACCGCGCGGCGACTTATTCGATCACCCAGAAATCGCTCTGGGCGCTCGACATTCTTGCCGAAGCGGGCTTCGAGTACGACTCGAGTGTGTTTCCGATCCGTCACGACAACTATGGGATTCCCGATGCGTCGACTGCGCCCGGCGTCATACGTACGCCGTCGGGTCATTCGCTCGTCGAATTCCCGCTGTCCACGGCCTCGATGTTCGGCATACGTTTGCCCGTTGCAGGCGGCGGATATTTCCGAATCTTTCCGTACGCCCTGACGCGTGCGGGCTTGAACCAGATCAACACGCAGAGCGGTATTCCGTTCGTGTTCTATCTGCACCCTTGGGAAGTCGATCCGGAACAGCCGATGATCAACGCCGGCTGGCGCTCCCGGCTGCGGCACTACACCAATCTCAGCCGGACGTTGCCGCGCCTCGAGAAGCTCGTATCCGAGTTCCGCTTCGGAACCATGAAGGATTCGCTTGCGCAGATGGGGCTCTACGGCAGAGCCCAGCCGCCGCAAGCCATGAATACGCCCGCGCTGGCATGATCGCTTGCTCTATTTTCATGCCACATGAGTCACAAGAGTCCAACAGTCTCGGTCGTCATTCCGGTCTATAACCGCGGCAAGTTCGTTGGCGAAACGATCAACTCGGTGCTGCGCCAGACGTACACCGATTTCGAGGTCCTGGCCGTCGATGACGGCAGCACGGACGATTCGCTCGCGGTCCTAAAGTCGTTCGGCGACCGCATCACGGTTCTGCAACATCCCAATGGCGAGAATCGCGGCCAGTCGGCGGCGATCAATCTGGGACTCAAGCATGTGCGCGGGCGCTACGTTGCGGTTCTGGACAGCGACGACCTGTGGATGCCAGAAAAGCTGAGCATCCTCATCGAGTACCTCGAGGCGCATCCCGACGTCGGACTGGTCTACTCGAACGGCCACTGGATCGATGAGGATGGCAATTCGAAGGGCGTCATGTATGGCAGCAATCACGTGGAAGCCAGCGATCCTGCAGCTGTGCTGATGAACTGTTATTTCGCGCTGCCGAGCAATTCCATCGCGCGGCGCGAAGCGTTCGACAAAGCCGGTGGGTTCGATGAGACGCTGCGGACCGCACAGGACCACGATATGGCGGTTCGCGTAGCTGAGGTTGCACGCCTGGCATACGTGGACCGCGTGCTCTGGGCTTATCGCCGCCATTCGGCATCCGTCAGCAAGCGCAGCGGCGAAAAGCGCTGGCGTATCGGTTTCTACATTCTGGAAAAGGCGCGGCGCCGCTACCCGTATCCCGCCCATGTCATTCGCAAGCGCAAAGCCGTGCTGCACTTCAGGCTGGGCCAGTTGGCGAAGGAGCGGGGCGCCTGGTTGAAATTCTTTTGGCACATGAGCCTCGCAGGTCTGCTGGACCCGCCGCGGGCGGTCGGTGTGCTGACTCGTCAAGAAGCTGTTTCGTCTCCTCACTCGTAGGCATCGCACATGACGGCCGCAATGATCATTTTCTGGTGCGCGTTTGCCTGGATCCTGTACGTCTACGTCGGATACCCGATCGCGTTGGCGCTCATCAGCACCATCTATCGTCGCCCCGTGCGCAGCGCCGAGCACACGCCGAGAGTCACGATCGTGATCGCTGCGTTCAACGAGGCGGCGCACATTGCCCAGACCATTCAGAACAAGCTCGATCTCGACTATCCGAGAGAGCTGCTCGATATCATCGTGGTGTCGGACGGATCCACAGACGGTACGGATGATCTGGTGAAGGGTTTCGCTTCGCAGGGCGTGAAGCTCATCCGCCAGGAGCCGCGGCAGGGCAAGACCGCGGGGCTGAATCTCGCGCTTGCGCAAGCCACGGGAGACATCGTGGCGTTCTCCGACGCGAACTCCATGTACGACAAGGCGGCGCTTCGCAGGATCGTCGCGAACTTTGCCGACCCGGAGGTCGGGTACGTCACAGGCAAGATGATCTACACCGATCCCGACGGCTCGGTGGTCGGCGACGGTTGCAGCGCTTACATGCGATATGAGAACACGTTGCGGTCGCTGGAGACGAAGGTGGGCAGCGTCGTAGGCGTCGACGGCGGCGTGGATGCAGTTCGCCGGTCGTTGTATCAGCCGATGCGAGCGGATCAGCTTCCCGACTTCGTCCTGCCGTTGCGTGTCATCGCCAGCGGGGCGCGCGTAGTGTACGAGCCGGGGGCATTGCTGAAAGAGAACACGCTGAATCGAGCCACGGACGAGTTCCGCATGCGCGTTCGCGTGGCTTTGCGCAGTTTCTGGGCCCTATGGGATTCGCGCAAGCTGCTGCTGCCGGCGCCGTACGCGCTGTTCGCATTCCAGCTCTGGTCGCACAAGGTCCTGCGCTATCTGATCTTTCTGCCCATGCTCCTCGTTGCCGTGACCAGCATCCTGCTGTGGTCGTACGGCGATATCTACAAGCTCGCGGTGATCGGGCAGGTGCTCGCGTACGGCACCGTGATATTGGGCGTACTGGTACCGAATAGTCAGTTTCTCCAGCGCATCGGTGCGTTGCCGAGCTATTTCGTTCTGGTCAATATGGCCAGCGGCCTTGCCTTCTGGCGATTCCTGAAGGGCGAGAAGCAAGTGTTGTGGAAGCCGAGGACGGGCTGAGCGCATGCGCACGCCCGTCCTCTTCATTCTTGATTCCTTTTCCGGCGCCAACGCCGGCACGGAATCGCAGATCGTCCTGTTGTTGAATTCCCTCGATCGCACAAAGTTTGAGCCTCACGTCGTGTTGCTGCGTGGGCCGGATCGCATCAGCAGTTGCCTCAGCGGCGTGCCGGTAGAAGTGTTGGATGTGCAGCAGCTCAAGGCCCCTGGATCGTGGTGGAAAGCTCTGCGGTGTGCGTTGAGTTACCGGCGCAAGGGAGTCGGCGTCGCTCAGATATTTTTCAATGACGCTGCGGCGTTGTTTCCGTTTCCATTGTCCTTGTCCGGAATCCGGGTGGCTGTTGCTCGGCGCGATCTCGGCTTCTGGTATACGCCGTCGCTGCTGAAGCTGTTGCGATTCAGCGGTCGTTTCGTCGCTGCGGTCGTCTGCAACGCCGAAGCAGTGCGCAGCACGACGATCGAGCAGGAGCGCATACCTGCCGCACGTACGACAGTCATCCACAATGGGGTCACGCGCTCGACGGAAGTCACGGCGCCGAGTGACGTGCGATCGAAGTTCGGGATTGAGGAGGCGGCGCCGCTGGTCGGCATCGTCGCCAATCTAAGGCCGCTCAAGCGTATCGAAACGGCGGTCAAAGCCATCGCTCATCTTGCCCGGCTGAGCCCGGCGCCCCATCTCGTTATCGCCGGTGCGGATCGCGCGGGCGTCAGCGGCAGTTCTCACCAGGCCGAGATCGAAGAGCTCGCGATGGCGCTGGGCGTGGCGCAGCGAGTGCATTTCGTGGGGCCAGTGGACGATCCGATGCCCCTGCTGGCTGCCTGCGATGTGGCGGCGCTGTGTTCCGAAACCGAAGGGCTGTCGAACTCGGTGATCGAATACATGCTCGCAGGCAAGCCGGTGCTGTGTACACCCGTCGGTGGCAACAGCGAATTGATCGAAGAAGGCCGAACCGGTTACTTCTTTGAAGTCGGTGACGATGTGCACCTTGCGCGTCGTCTGGCGGAGCTGTTCGCTGACCGAGTACGGTTGCGGCAAATGGGGGAGCTGGCACGCTCGGAAGCCTCGTTCCGGTTCGATCCTTCCCGAATGGTCAGGGCGCACGAGGCCCTGTACACGCACCTGCTCGACCGCAGCGCGTTGGCGATGGGGCTGCCATCAGTGCCTTCCAGTCTTCCGAAGCAGGGACACAGCACACCATGAGCGCGACCGTACTCTGGAAGGCCAAGAGTAAGTTGGCAGGCGCGATCGGTCATCTCGGCGGTTACGCGATCGCTCGACAGCTGACACAGCGTTCTCCGCGCATTCTCATGTATCACCGCTTTTCGCCGGACGGATCGGGTAAGGGACTGGCCGTCGACGAGTTCGAGTACCAGGTGCGCGAGATCGCGCGGCACTTTCGCCCGGTCACGCTGAGTCAGCTCGTCAAGGAGCTCAATTCCCCGCAGGGGCCGGGTCCGAAGTCCGTGGTTATCACCGTAGACGACGGTTACGAGGATTTTCACCGCTACGCCTTTCCTGTGCTGCGCAAGCACGGTGTTCCCGCAACAGTGTTCGTCACCACCGATTTCGTCGACGGTAGCCTATGGTTATGGCCCGACGTGCTCGAGTACGCGCTTGATCACTGCGCTAAGAAGCACGTGAGCATTCAGGTGCAAGGTCAGACGGTGGAGATCGACCTCAGCAATGCGGATTCGAAAAAGGCCGGCTGGTCACGGCTGGTTTCCACATCGCTGTCGCTGCCGGATGCGCGCATGCGTGAGTTGCACGCAGATGTGCTCAGGCAGTGCGGCGTCGTGTTGCCGGCGAGCCCGACGGATGAATACAAACCGCTCTCATGGCAGCAGATCCGCGAGGTGGACAGTGCAGGCATCGAAATCGGCGCACACACGCGCACCCATCCCGCGCTAAGCCGGATTCCGCCCGAGCGGCTGGAAGAGGAGATTGCCGGCAGCAAGCGACGCATCGAACAGGAACTTGGTCATCCGATCTCGACTTTCTGCTACCCGAACGGTACGCCTGACGACATCAATGAGCAGGTAAAGGCGACCGTGCGAGCGGCGGGTTTCTGCGGCGCGCCGGTGGCGTTTTTCGACAAGCGCGTGACGGATGATCTGCACGAACTGCGCCGTTATCCGGTCGGGGCATGGCGGAGAAAATTCCTGCAGGCAGTTCACGGGGTGGAATTATTGGCGCGAGGCCACGCTTGATCACACACGGGCAAGATTGATGTCTTCAACTGCGGTGGATTTGGCCGCTTCGAAAGTAGCGGAGCAGGGCGTCGGGGATGTTCGAGTCTTTGCATTCGACCATTTGCCTGGTTTGGACGCGCTGCGGTTCGCAGCGGTCTACCTGATCGTGCTCAGCCATCTTGGATACAAGCACGTAGCAGGCTTCGGAGTGCCCATCCTCATGGCGCTCTCGGGCTTTCTGGTGACGATACTTCTGCTGCGCGAGCACGAGCGAACCAATACCATCGACGTTCGGAAGTTCTATCGACGCAGATTCTTCCGCATCGCGCCCCAGTATCTTGCGTTTCTGATACTTGCTTTCAGCGCTGATTGGTTCTTCGGCAATCCCTGGCCTGACGGGCTCATCTATTTTGCCGCCACGTACACCGTCAACTACTACAACGCGATTCACGGCCACCCGGATCTGCTCATCGCCCATGTGTGGACCTTGGCGGTACTCGAACAGTTCTATCTGATCTGGCCGCCCATCTGCGCTTGGCTGGTGCTGAGAAAACATCCGGAACGCTATCTGCTCGCGATCATCGGCGTCGTGATTCTGTGGCGTTCGTTCGCTTACTACGTCGTGTTCGACCGAACCCCGAGCTGGGTCTATAACGCGCTCGACTGCCGCTTGGATTCGATATTGGTGGGCGCGCTGGCGGCTTTTGCGGTGTTCCGCCTGCAATTGCGCCTGGAACTGCTCAGAAAGTTGCCTTGGGCCGCAATCCTGGTCGCAACCGCTGCAATCGCACTGATCAAGGTGTCCAACGATTGGAAGCCTTGGCACTATTCTGTCGGATATACGGTCGAGGCATTGCTGGCCATGGTCGCCATCTTCGCAATAATAGTGGCGGCTCGCTTCGGTCCACTGCGAGTTCTGGAAAACAAGGTCATCGGTTGGCTCGCGGGCATCTCGTACGGCGTCTTCCTCTATCATAGCCTCGCTATTGGCGCAGCGAAGAAGGTAGCGTCCGGGCCAGCGACGCTGTGGGCCGTTTCGACGGTCATCGTGTTGATGCTGGCTGCTGCATCCAGTCGCTTCATCGAGCGGCCTGCGTCCCGGTGGCGTTGATGAAATCGAGTGCCGGGACGCGGCGCAATCGACGGTAAAGCCATGGCCCTTCACAGTGCGCAAAAGCGGTCTGCAGTTTCTACCGCAGTCCCGTTGGCGGTCGTTCCCCTGGCGACCAACGCCCTGTTCTATTTCTACCTGTTCTTCGTCATTACGCATTTCCTGCGCTTGTCGAACCGTGTGCCGGGAATCGGCGCGCTCCGTCCGACGTTGGTTCTGGTTGCCGGACTGACCATAGCGCTGCTCATGAAGAAGGACGAGTTGGCCGGCCGGCTCTCCATGGATGCGACGCGCAAGTTGTTGCACTTCGCTGCGTGGGTGGTAATCACCTTGCCGTTCGTGGTCTGGCCGGGAAGCGTGCTGAGGGAGAATTTCGAGGAATGGATTCGCGTTGTCGTGTTTTTCTTCTTCACGGCCTTGATCGTCGATTCATTCGATCGACTGAAGCTGTTCGTGGCCGTGTTCGTAGGCACTCAGATCTTCCGTGTGCTCGAACCGCTGTTTCTGCACGTCACGACCGGTTACTGGGGGTCAGAGACGTACATTGGCTCGGGCGAGTTCATGGATCGACTGGGGGGCGGCCCTCATGACGTAGTCAATCCCAACGGACTGGGGTTCATCATCGTCTGCACGGTTCCCTTCGTCTATTACCTGTGGCTGGGTAATCGCAAGGCGGGTCTCATCAGCAAGTTGCTGGCGCTCGGCGTCCTGCTCGCCTCGTTGTACGCGCTGCTTCTCAGCGCCTCTCGGAGCGGCTTTCTGGCGCTGATCGTCACGGTAGGTTTGATCCTGTTGAAGTCGCAGCGAAAGGCCCTGCTACTGGCGATCATCGGTATCGTCAGCGTCGTGGCTGTCGCGAACATGACGGACCTGCAGAGAGATCGCTATCGATCCCTCTGGTCGAGCGATACCCGCGGCGGCGCTACTGCGCAGGGGCGAGTCGATGGAGTCGTCGGCGAGCTTGGATTGGCAATGAAGCACCCGCTGTTCGGTCATGGCCTGGGGACATCGGGTGAGGCGAAGTTTCATCGCTCAGGCGGATATCAGGTCGCACACAATCTCTACACCGAATTAATCATAGAAACCGGCATACCAGGACTGTTGCTCTATTTGGGCTTCATTTCCGCCGCGCTCAGATCAGTGCGTCAACTGAGAGTCGGCGTTGCGGAAGCAACAGGAGTGGATCCCTCGCAGCGTGACTATCTGGTTGCTCTTTCCGATGCAGTACAGGTCTGGGCTCTGATGTGCCTGTTCATCAGCCTTGCGTACTACGGCGTTCGAGAGTGGCACTGGTACTTGATGGGCGGAATTTGCGTGGCCGCCGCACGCGTCGCCGCGCAGTGCACGGCAGCGGCGGCAGCAAACACGTCGCCCGCGAGACCTTCCAATGTTCCCGCGCGCAAGGTCGCTGCACGGTTTCGTTGACGTAACGTTGCGGCTCCAGCGGACTGGCGCCGGGAAAGTAAGTAAAGTGTGACGTAGTCTGCATTTGCAGACTCGCCAGGTGTCGCGAGCCGCCTACAATTGTTCTCGGATATAGGCATCTGTACGCTCCCGTCCGCACTGTCGATAGACCTTACGGTTCAGTCTTAGGTTAGGTTGCGATAGTGGCTGGTTGGAGGGGCGTCACGTTGGCTGGTAGCTTCTGCTTCGTCAGGTGGAGCGCACCTCACTCTCCGGTCAGGGGGCAAACCCACTGTTTTTTTTGCCGGGAATAACATTGTGCGGGTGTACCGGGCCTCTGCCTCGTGTGACGCCTTCTCGATAGCGATTGGAGCGAATTAGATGACCCAGGTATTTCCACGGTTTGTTGCAGCGGTAGTTATGGCAGGTGCTGGACACGCGGCACTTGCGGCTCCGGCTATCAGTTCGACGCAAGGGGCGTTGTCTGGCGGTTCGGAAATAACGGTCAATGGCAGTGGCTTCGGCAGTACCGGACCCAAGATCGTATTGTTTGATGACTTCGAGCGAGGCACTGCAGGACAGTCACTGAGCAGCTCCGCTCCCGTGGGTTCGTGGAGCGATCCGGGTAGCGTCATCTACACCTCGGACGCCCGGACAGGAAGGTCGGGCGCGCTCGTCTACAACGGTTCGTCCGGTTCGATGCGAAAGATGACTGCGAGCCTGGGCGGCGACCAGACTGAGGTGTTCTATTCGTTCTGGGTACGCATTCCGGACGGCGGTTTTTTCCCGGGCCGGGACGTGACCGGACCGAAGATGTTCTCGAGCGACAGCTCCTGGAAGTTCACCTGGCTGATGGACGGCTCGGACGCTTACAACAGCGACGGTTTCGACATGTGTTTCCCTACACACACTGGGCGCGGAAGTTTCCAGGTTGCGGGCAATGACTACAATTTCCTGTCTCTTGGAAATGATTGGTGGTCGTGGAACTCGTGGATGCGCGTGTCTGTGTGGGTTCGAGGCGGCTCGAGCCTTCCGACCAGCAGCTCCAGCACGGGGTTCTTCCAGACTGTCAGCCAGGAGAAGGGCCTGGACACCAAAGAATTCGGTGTCGAGAAGATTTTCCAGGGCGGCGGTATCTCCAGCAAGTTCAGCGTGATCAACATTCCGGGCTGGATCCGTACTGGAATTACCGATTCCCGCATCAAACCCGTCCATGACGATATCTATATTGCTACGGGCAAAGGTGCTGTAGCGCGCGTTGAGGTTGCAGATGCGGCGACCTACGCACAGGCGAAGACAATCTCGATTCTGCCGGTGACCTCCTGGTCTGATGGCAAGATCGTTGCGAAGGTGCCGCAGGCAGGCGTCGGCAGCGCGAGCACGTGGTATGTCTACGTGACGGACGCCGAAGGTCGCATGAACTCACAGGGCATTCCGCTGAATTCCAAGGTCACTTTGCCCTCGCCGCCGACAAACGTGCGAGTCGAGTAATCAACTGCGGATAAATCGATCGGAAACGAAGAAGGGGGGCCAAGCCCCCCTTTTTCTTATCTGGATTGCGGTCAAGTTCTACGCCGGCGCGTACTGACGCCCAACCCGACAAGTCCGAGCAAGGCGAGTCCCAACGTACCGGGTTCAGGAATGTCGGTCTTGAATGCCAGGCGATCCAAGGTGGTAGGTTCGCTTTCCCCGCCGATCACCACGTACGCAATATCGGGATGGGAGTACTCGAGTAGCCAATACGAATAGTCGAACCCAAGATCCGGATGGGTGCCGACCGAACCATCAGCCGGGAAGGTGTCCTCGTAGCCGGTATGGATCAAGGCGCCGGTACTGTCGTATAGCCACCAGCGAAGCGGATCGTCGCCGCTCCCCCAGCCAGCGTCATCGAAGAGTTCCAGCCCAAGCAGGCTGACGTAGGTTGCAGGCTGTGCAAACGAAAGCAACAGTCCGGACGTTTCCTTGGCCCATTCTGCTGGATCAAAAGTGTCGACGTTGGCGTCGTTGATGTCCGGCCACGCAGACCATTCGGAGTTCTGGTCAGGTTGCCGAGAGAACACGTTCTTGCCGAAGGGGCCCGACGAAACAACTCCAGGCGGCAGCGATTGTGTGTCACCTGCAAGTGCGGATGAGAAAACCGAGGCGCCAGCTGTCGTTGTTATGGATACATGAGGCGAAACGTGAGACATGTCCGTGCCGGACGCAAAGTCGTCGGGGTCGACAGTAACGAGTAGCGCGTTGGCGGGTTGAAACGAGCCGGCGAGAAGCGCCAGCGTAGCGAGCCGAATGGCGTAATGTTTTGCGCGATCCATGGCAATCCTCGAGTCTCAATTCAACGGGTCACAGTGCTGAAAGATACTGGTGGAATCGCGCGGTCAATGCAACACCATCCGATATGGAGCGGGGGCAATGTCAGCAGCAGAACTACTTGCCGTCGAACAGCATCGCTCGCATTTCCCTTGCCGCCGTGCTGACGTCGAATCGAGCGCGTGCCTGAGGCACATATCGCTCCGCGTGTTCAGCTAGAGAGACGGAATTGTCAAGGAAGTCGACAATGCGCGTCGCGAACGCTGCTGCATCCATCGGTGGTGCAACGAGCGATGGCGTGCCTTCGAGCACTTCCTTCAAGCCGATGCAACTCGTACCGATGATCGGCTTGCCTACGACCAGAGCCTCCATCGGCAGTAGCGGCGCAGCTTCCCAGACAGATGGAATCGCAATCACGTCCACCCCTCGCATCGTTGGCACGATACTGGGTTCGAATGGCAGGAAGCGGACGAAGCGATCGAATGACATTTGCCGAAGCCATTCCTGTTCCTCGCGAATGAAGCCTCCAGACCCGACTGCCACGATCATCAACTGCTTGCGAGTTGTACTATCGGCGGCCAGCTTGCCTACGGCCTGAACCAGGTAGCGAAATCCTTTCTGGAACATGAATCGTCCGAAGAACCCGATCAGCACGGTGTCGGGCCCGCATTGAATCTCTGCCCGGACATCTCGGGCGTGTGGAAAGCGATCGATTTGTTCGAGATCGATGCCGTTGGCAATGACTTTCGTTTTTGCCGGCTTGGCGCGTAGCGCGGGTGCGAACTCGAGCAGATTGTGACCCGCATCACGTCCCACGGCGTGCAGTACGTCGATTCGCTGCAGGCCCCATCGTATGGCGAGCCGCTTCAATGCGCCTTTGCGCCCCCGGAACTGGTCGTCGCGAAAAACGTCGTGCAGAGTGCAGACGTGCGTTATTCGCCGCAGTTTGCTGGCCGGTACGGCGGCCAGCCCAGCAGTCAGCCCGTGCGAGTGGATGACTGTGAATGCACAGGCTTTGGTCGCCGCCAGGACCGCGGCAGACAGTTCCCGGGCGCTTGGATTCGAACTGGTGCGGACCACTTTGGGTTGATACTGCGCCAGATCTTTCGCAAGCTGGTCGGTCTCGGCCAGGTCCGGGGCTACGATCGTGAGTGCGATCTCGGCAGGGTCCAGGTATTTGTATGTATATTTCAAGTAGGTTCGAATGCCGCCGACCGGCCATCGGACCACTAGCAATAGCGTGCGTCTCGCGGAAGACAATTGGGTATCCATCTAATGACCAATGAGAATGTGGAGAAATGATGCCTCAGTCGGGCGCTGGTTCAAATCACACAGAAGCACCCAATCGGCACGCGCCGGTGACGATCGTATTGCTCACATTCAATCGGCCCGACCACATCAGGCAGCGTGTGCGCGAGGTCTGTGCTCTCGGTCCGCTGGTGGGAGAGATTCTCGTCGTCGACAACTGCTCCAACGTTCCAGCTGCCGAAGCTTGCGACGTGGCGGACGGCCGGCTGCGCTTCATCCGAACGCAGGAGAATCTGGGAGCGGTTGCGCGCAACAGGGCATTCGAAATTGCTAGCGGCGAGATCATCATTTGCCTGGACGACGATGTCTTTGGACTGACGGATGGCACTCTCGATCATCTGCTCGAGAGATTCCGCGACCCGAGTCTTGGAGCCGTCAATTTTCGTGTCGCCGATCCTATCAGTCAGAAGCCGATGAACTGGTGCCATCACTACGATGTCGACAGCTGCTGGCAACGTAGTTTCGTGACCAACGAGATTTCCGAGGGTGCGGTTGCGTTTTCCCGCAGAGCGCTGGAGCAGACCGGCTTCTATCCCGAGAGCTTCTTCATCAGTCATGAAGGGCCTGACATGGCCTTCAGGCTGCTCAATCAGTCCTTCCGCGTCGAGTATGACCCCGCGGTCGTGGTGTTCCATGAACCCGCCACCGAGGCCCGCGTGAGCTGGCGCAGATACTACTATGACACGAGGAATGTCTTCTGGCTCGTAGCGCGCAATTTTCCGCTGTTCTACGGTCTGCGGCGCTTGGTCCGCGAGAATGGCGCGTTGTTTGTTTATGCGGTGCGCGATGGTTACCTGCGGTACTGGTTCAAAGGCTGCCTGCACGGGATCGGCGGATTGGGCCGGGCGTTCCGCGAGCGTCGAAAGCCGCTTCCGCAGACGATGCGTCTCATCAAACATATCGACTCGCATCGTCCACCGCTGTGGAAGGTGATCAAGAGGCGGGTCTTTCGCCGAGGCGTGCAAATCTAGCGCTGCTCGCGCTGCTTTCTCGCGGTCGAGTATAGATTCAGGTATCGATCCACCATCGCCTGTGCGCTATAGCGCTCGTGCAGTCGCTTGAATGCGGCCACGACTCGGCTGGACGTTTCGGAATCATTGTCCAGTGCGCTGAGCAACGCCTCGGAGAGTTGCCGGGGATCGTTGGGTGCAACGAGATAGCCGCACGCGCCATCCTGCAAGGCCGTCGGAATGCCTCCCACCCGGGTCGCAACGATGGGAACCTGAGCTCTCATGGCCTCCAGGAGAACCATGGGCAATCCTTCCGTATGAGAAGGAATCGCCAGGCACTTGAGGGCAGGAAGAACAGCGGTTGCTGCACTCACGAATCCAGCGAAGCAGACGCGACTTCTGATGCCTAGAGCGTCGGCTTTACTTTCGAGAGCGCTCCGCAGAGGGCCGTCTCCGATGATGGCGACTCTGGGGGCAGTGCGGTTCGTGGCCAGCAGCGCGAACGCGTCCAGCAGCACGTCGACCCCTTTTTCGGCAGACAGCCGGCCGACGACGCCGATGGTTTCGCCTTGCTGGCAGAAGGTCAGCAGGTCTGCTGGCGGTGCTGATGGCTCGTTGGGAGAGGTATCTATTCCGTTGTCGATCTGCACCAGCCTGCGCCGGACACCGAGAGGGATCCGAGTGTCCAGCAGCATGCCGGGCTGGACCGCTGCGATTGCGTCAAAAAAGCGCAGCAGCTGTCTGTCCAGTAGTCCGTACCACCATCGGGGCTGTGAGATGCGGGTCGCAGTCCAGCCGTGCAGCGTGGTGACGATCGCGCCCCGGAACACGGATCGAGCAAAAAGGGCAGTGAGAATGTTGGCCTTGTAGCCATGGCAATGGATGACCGACACCTGCTCCGTGCGGGCACGTTTCGCAAGCAACCTTGCCGCACTTCGGTCAAAGCCTCTTCGAGCCGTAACGGGCCATACCTCGATGCCCAGCGATTCCACCGCGACCTCTATCTGTTTCTTGGGCTCACCAGGCAGGCGAATGCTTCCTAGAAGAGGCGTATGTCCCGCCTTCTTCAGTCCGACGAGCAGGTTCAGCAGGACATTTTCCGCTCCATACATCCCGCCGCTATCAATCAGATGGAGTACACGCACCGATATTCCAGGATGCCCGGGTCAGAAGGGTGGGCATTCTAAACACACATGAGCAGTCGCAGCGGCCCTATTACGAGGACCGTGGCGCAGAGGTGAGCGGTGGCCGCGGGGCCGCGATTTCCAAGAGGTGGTCCGCAGTTAGATGAGCCGCTGAGTGATAACCAGGGCTGCTTGGTTAATAATGGTATTCCCGGCTGACGCAGTTTAGGATTGCGGCCTTACATAATTACCAAAGACCATGTCCCGGATCATCACTGCCCAGCTCAAGCGAGCAACCAAAGCAGGATCGTTTCTGAGCGTCGCCAGCTCGGTAGCTTCGAGCTACGGAATTTCGTTTCCCAATGCCCTGCGCCGCGTGCTCTGGGCCTTCAATGAGGGCCGGTTTGATCCGGGCGAAGCGCTCGTCAACGGCGTTCTCGATCCCAAGCTGCCTCTCGGTGAGGCGCGCAAGTTCGTCAGCAAGCGTGAGCTCATCAAGTTGCAGGAGGAAGTGAATCCTCGTCATTGGTACTACACCACCGAAGACAAAGGGATCTTCTATCGCTTTTGCGAAGAAGCGGACATTCGCGTACCCACGGTCCACGCGATTCTGTTTCGTGGACGGCAAAGCTGGGCGAAGGATGGCACCGCGCTCTTGAGCACTGCGGACATCGGCAAGTTTCTGGAAACGCAGGTGCCCGAGCGCGTCATCATCAAACCAACGCGTGGCGTGCACGGACAGTCGGTCTGGGCGATCAATCGTAATGGAGATGGTTCATTCTCCAGCTCCAGCGGCAAGAACTGGCGCAACGGCCAGGAGCTGGCGACAGCGGTCCTGGCGGACGCTCAGTTCAACGCGTTCGTGGTACAGGATCGCGTCACCAGTCACCCTGTGCTGCGCGCCTTGACGGGCTCAGAGGCGCTGCAGAGTTCGCGCGTGGTCACTTATGTCGATCGCCACGGCGAAGTGCACTTCATCGCGGCTTCCATCCGCCTGATCTCGGGAGCCGCAATCATCGATAACATCGATTGGGGACGGACAGGCAATTTCGCTCTTCAGCTGCATCCGGACAGCGGCCGTCCGATGGACGCGATGACGTTTGCGCACGGGGGCAGGGTGATGTGCTGGATCAGGCCCGAGGATCACCCCAAACTCGGGCCGGCGATCAAGGATTTTCAGGTCCCTGAGTGGGATGCCGTCCGTGCTCTGCTGACGCGAGGGGCACGCAAATTCCTGCCGCTGCGGACCCTGGGGTGGGATGTGGCCATCACGCCCGAAGGACCAATGGTGGTCGAGGCGAATTTCCGTTGGGATCCGATGATGCACCCCTGTATGCGTTCGGCAGTGGAAACCATCCGCAAGGATTACGGTAGCGATTCCCAGGGGGTTTAAGGGAAGCCACTGTGACTTTTCTCTCGGGCTGACGCTGAGCAATTCGGGCAAAATGCCGGACTGTTCCGGAGCTCTCGATCTCCTATGTCGACCCCCACGGTTCCCACCCTGATGTACCACCACGTGTCGCCGCTCGATGGCGGGCACTGTGTGCATCCGGACCGTCTTCGGGAGCAGCTGGCGTGGTTGCGCAAGGAGCAGATTCAGATCCTGACCGGCACCCAGTTCAGGCGCTTCTGCACGGGCGAGTGGCGGCCTGCCGGTCGCGCAGTCGTGTTGACGTTCGACGATGGTTGGCTCGACAACTGGGTTTACGCGCTGCCGGTCTTGCGGGAGTTTGCTGCGCCAGCCGTTTTTTTTGTGGTGACCTCCTGGCCGGGAGCAGGTCAGCCCCGCCTGGACCTCAATCCTGACAACTGGCCTGGCTTCGGCCATGCCGAATGCATGAAGAGGTCGGCTAGCGAGAGCCAGCGTGACGATGTCGTCATGCGCTGGAGCGAGTTGCGCGCGGCCCAGGACACCGGTTTGGTCGAGCTGCAGTCGCACTCTCATTCGCACGGCGGATGGTGGGCCGGAGTAAGCGCATCGAGAGGATCCCTGGATTCCGTGGCGAGCGACCTTTTGCGCTCGCGAGACAGGCTGCAGTCGGAGCTTGGTGTAGTAGCGGATCAGTTGTGTTGGCCGCGAGGCGAGTTCACCGGGGCAATGCAGAAGGCTGCCCGGGAGTTGGGTTTCCAGGTGCAGCACTCCACGTTGCGAGGCGCGAACGAATGGGGAACGTCGCCGACTCGGGTCGTGCGCCGTCTGCACATCGAGAATCGGCCGCTGGACTGGTTCGTGTCCCGTATCGAGCTCTATAGCCGATCGTGGCGGGCGGCCGCTCTAGGCTGGTGCCATCAAGAGCTGCAGCGCGTTCGTATGCGTCGTCGTCACCCTGGGGTCTGGAATCAGCATGGCGGGCTTGGGGCCCATTGGTGGCGCCTTGTCTGACGTCCGTGTCGTGCTCGCGTATCTGACGGATCGCAGTTCGCAGACAGCGGACGATCCTTGTCAATCCAAATCGCGCCCGGATTTTCTGGCGGCGGTGCCCAACAGCGTGGAATGGGTCGTGCGCTCCGACCAGGATGATTCCGCAACGTCATTGGCGCCTTCGCACTGCGACCCTGCCGGTGCGCTCTTTTGGCGCGCAATACCGCGTTCCGCGGAGCGTGGACTTCCGGACATCGCAGACGCAGCGCAGGCTTTCACCATTGCGCAGCTCGCCACTAGTGGCTCGAATCCCTTGGACGCCGCGGATGTTCGGCGAAAGATCTGCGCGCCCCTAGCTCAACGGGGTGCCGACGCAGTTGTCGTGTCATTGAGCGCAAGCTCGAGCATTACGAAGACTTTCCTGGAAGCAGGCTTTCGCATTCTCGGCACCGAAAGTCGGGGTCGAGTATTGCCTCGGGTGCCGCTGGCAAGCGTCGTTGCTGGGCCGTTGCGTCCGGCGATCGTACTGGGCCGACCGAATCCCAATATGCTGGCGCAGCTTCGCGCGCTGGGCCGTTCCGGTATTCCCGTGTATTGCATCGTCGTGCGCGGCGAGCCTGCATTCATTGCGAAGGTGTCGAAATACGCGACTGGCGTTTTCGATCTGAGGCGAGGCGGCGACCGAGATGTGGTCCGTGCGATCCGCGAGATTGCGCAGGCGTCGGGCTCACGACCGATCCTGTTCTATGGCGGTGATCTCGATATCACCTTGACCGCGAGGATCTGGAGCTCGATCGCCGATTGCGTCACGCCGGTTAGCGATCCGCATCGGGCTGAAGTGCTGAATGCGAAAACCGAACAGTGCGCGCGCGTCGAGGCGGCGGGCATCCGCGTTCCTCGAGGTGGCGGCATCAGAAACCTCCAGGATCTCGAACATCTTTGTACTACGCTGACCTTTCCGGTGATCTGCCGCCCCGTCGAAATCGCTTCGCGCGGCGGATTTGCGGACAAGATCATCATTGCTCAGACGCCGGAGGAGATGCGGTCGCGATTGCACGGCCTTGCGTCCGAAGGCAAGTCGTGGGTCCTGGCGCAGGAGTTCATCCCGGGGCCGGATGATTCGTTGCTGTTCGCGCTCGGAACCTGCAACGCGGCAGGGAAGGTCACGTCCATCGTTACTGGACGAAAGCTTTGCCAATATCCGGCCGGGCTCATGTGTCGCGGTGAGGCGTTCGAGAATGCCGAATTGCGCGGCCTTGCAACGGCCGCGTTCGAGGCATTGGGCGTCGAAGGGGTGCTCGGAGTCGAGTTCAAACGTCACGCCCTTTCCGGCGAGCTGTACTATATCGAGGTCAATTTCCGGCCCGAAAACATCATTGCCGTGACGGAAGCATCGGGAGTCAATGTACTTCTGATCGGGTATCTGCAGGCTGCGGGACTCGGCACTCTGGTGGTTCCCATGCGCATGCGGCCGGCGCTGTGGCGCGATCTGTCGATGGAACTGCTCGGCTGGCTGAGCCGGCGGTTTGCCTGGAGTAAGGGGCTGCGTACGAACGTGCGCCGCCGTCACGTGGGTGCATTGTGGGCCAGCGACGATCCATGGCCGGCCCTGGCGTGGCACATGTCCAAGGTCACGAGGCTTGCGTTGAAGATGACTGCGGTTCTCAAGAGCGCCGTCGGCGGCGAATCCGGTATCAGGAGCGGACGCGCGGTCCGGTAGACAGTCTTGTTGAAGAACCTCTTTTCGAGCACGGCGTCCAATCTGTTCAAGTTTGCCGTGGGCGTCATCATCACCTTTGTGATGACGCCGGTGTATGTCCGTGAGTTGGGCAATTACGACTACGGCATCTCGGAGATGATTCTTTCGCTGGTGGGCTACTTCGGTCTCATCGACATGGGATTGCGCCCGACGATCTCGCGCTTCACGGCATTCTTCCGTGGCGGCAAGGAGCCGCAGAAGTCGGAGGCATTGTTCACCACGTCCTTCGTATTGATGAGCATGGTCGGCGTGGTAATCGCTGCGATCCTGCTCGGCTGGTCGTTCATCGCACCCGAGAGGCTCGCGCCGGAAGGAGGATCACCCGCAAGATACGCGGTGGTGTTGCAACTGTTCGCGCTGCAGGTGCTGCTGGCGTGTCCACGTTACTCGATGGAGAGCACCTTCGAAGGGCAGTTACAGTACAGCCTCAAGAACAACGTGATCATCTTTCACACGATCGCGTCCGCGGTCGCGCTGTACTACATGCTGCCGCACTACGATCCGCTAGTGCTGTTGTGCTGGGCGAACGTGGTGCAGGCGGTGTCGAAGCTGATAATTTTCCTCTGGGTTCTGGCCACGCCGACTTACGGCAGTAATCGTCTGTCGCCCGCGCGTTTCAGCTGGGATCTGGCCAAGGAGATGTATCGATTCGGTTTCAAATCCTTTGTCCAGGGCATCGCATCTCGTATCGAGACCAAAGCCGACGTGCTCGTGATCGGCGCTATCATCGGTCCGCAAGCTGTCGTGTTTTATTCCATTCCCCAGGCGCTCTCGAGCCGGATTCGCGAACTGGTGCAGGTCTTGAGTCACGTCATGATGCCGGCCTTTGCCGAGTTGCACTCGGCTGGGAAAAAAGATCGCATGGTGGATGTCTTCATGATTTCCTCGCGACTGATCGTCGGCGTGCTCGGCTTGCTCGGCGGCGGAGTCGTGTTGCTCGGCGGAGAGTTCATTCGTTTGTGGATGGGGCCGGAATACGCCGAGCGTGGCCAGGTCGTATTGTGGTGTCTGGTGGCGTACGTCTCGCTCAGCTATCTGATCCCGCTCGAGAGCCGCTATCTCACGGCAATCAATCGGCATGGCATCCTGGCAAGGATCACGATCGTGCGTGCGATCCTCAACATCACGACTAGTCTCGTGCTCGTGCACTTCATGGGGGTGGTGGGTGTCGCGCTCGGCTCGGTCATCGCCACCGCGCTGACAGCGCCTGTGATCTGGGCTGCCGTGTTCAAGAATCTGGGGGTTTCTCGCATCAGATACCTGCGCGAGGTACTGCAGCCTACGCTGCTGGCGGTCGGGGCGATGACGTTAGCAATTTATCTGGCCCAGCACGCCGAGCTGCACGAGAAATGGATAGGCCTGATCGAGAGAGCCGTGCTCGGGGGGCTGGTGTTCGTCGTCGCCTTCTACGTCTTCGCACTGACTGAATCGGATCGGGTGAAACTCATGGGAGTTTTCCGAGCCTTTCGGGGCAGCAAGACGCCGGCGCGGTAGTTCCTGTGTCTGTGAGCCCATTGGCCCGTCGCACTCGCTTCGTTGGAAGTCGGCTGGCATGGCGCATCTACTCTCGGCAAACGTGGATAGTCATGACCCTGGATCTTGACGCATACATGGCCAAGGCGATCGCGCCGGGAGTCGCGCAAGGCGTGACACTCAGGCTGCTCGCGCAAGAAGATCTTGCCCAGGTGGTTGCGGCCTATCCAGAAGAACTGCGCTGGGCCATGACAGATGCACAGGTGAGTCAACTCATCCACCAGCGCTTTCGATCGCGCATTCCTGCGTACCTGGCTCAGGATTCGAACGGCGCCATTCTCGGCGCCTCGTGGTGTCTGGACCTGGCGCGCAGCTCGATCCGGAAGATTCCGGGGCTGAGCGGCGTACGAGGTTATGAATCTGTCTCGACGTTCCTCGTGCCCGAAGCGCGGGGCAAAGGGATCGCGGGGGCGCTGAAGCACTACTCCATGCAGCAGATGCACGAGCAGGGGTTCAAGTGCGTTGCAAATCAGATTCGCAGCGATCGCGTGGCTTCCATTCGCATGAATGAATCGCTGGGCTTCAAGACTGCTGCGATCGAGGACCGTTATTGCGCGCTAGGCCTGCGCTGGACCCGGGTCCATACGTAGATCAGCCGCCTAGCAATCCGACGCGGACCAGGGCGCGCCACGACACGCGTGAACCCGGTTTGAGTTTGATCGCTGTGAGAATGTCGGCCAGGCCTTCCTTGCGTCGACCGACGCTGGCGCGCTGACGACCGCGACGTACGTAGAAGCGGGACCACACGTAGCGCTGCTGATCCGCGGAGATCAGCCCCGGATTCGCCGCGAAGAAGCGCTCGATGGTCGCCTTGTTCGATGCGAAACGCTTTTCCTTGTCGGAGGAGATCTGATCGCGCATGACGCGGTACTGGGCGAAGATCTCGGGCACGTACAGGAACTCGTAGCGCGCCGAAAAGCGCAGCCACAAATCGTAGTCGTCACCGGCCCGCACCGCTTCGTTGAGTCCACCCATTTCGTCGAAGCAACGTCGGCGAACCATGGCGGTGTTGAATGAGACGAAATTGTCGAGCAGCAGCTGTTTGGTGATGCGGCCCGAATGGCGTTTCATCTGCGGCGCGTTCGGGTCGACATTGCCGTCTTCATCGATCGTGTCGAGATCGCCGTACACGATATCGACGTTCGGGTTGGCATCCATCAGCTGGATTTGCCGCGCCAGCTTGTCCAGTTTCCACAGGTTATCGCTGTCGAGGAAGCAGATGAACTCGCCGCGCGCCATGCGCAGTCCGACGTTGCGTGCAACCGCTTGGCCGCTGTTTTTTTGCTGCGCGAAGCACAGTCGTGAATCGGCTTTGAACCGGTCGATGACAGAGCTCGTGTTATCCGTCGAGCCATCGTCGATGACGATGTGTTCGAGGTCGGCATAGCTCTGACCGAGCACAGTCTGGATCGCCAGACCGAGAAACTTCTCGCGGTTGTACGTCGGGGTGATGACGCTGACACGGGGGCTGCGAGGCGCTTCGGGGTGATTGGCGGAGGTCATTGGGGGGATGATGTTCTCAGGCCGTGGCGGCGCATATTATGGGGAGCCGGGTCTGGATCTAAGGGGGGATGTCACACTCCGGGGGTTTAAAGTGTGAAGCACCCGCGACCCTGAGGGCCCAGCATTGCTACACTCCTAGCTTACGGGAAACTGGGCAGCCAGCCCATTGGGCGGATGTCCCAGAGCTCCTCCAACCCAGTACGATTGAAGGCCTATGTGCGGTATTGCGGGTGTTCTCAGAGCCAGCGGATTTCGTAATGAGGCGGAGCTGGCCGCTCTGCGGCAGATGGCCGCCCGTATCGCGCACCGGGGACCGGACGACGCAGGTGTTTGGACCGATCCGGACGCCGGCATCGGCCTCGCTCATCGCCGCCTGTCGATTCTCGACCTGTCGGCGCTCGGCCATCAGCCCATGGTGTCGGCGTCGGGCCGCTATGTCATCAGTTACAACGGCGAGATATACAACTTCGGCGAGCTGCGTGCGGAGCTGATCGCGCTTGGCCAGAGCTTCAAGGGCCATTCGGATACCGAGGTGATGCTCGGCGCCATCGACGCCTGGGGGCCGGAATCGGCCATCAGGCGCGCGACAGGGATGTTTGCCATCGCGCTGTGGGATCGTAAGGAGCGCGCGCTGACGCTGGCTCGCGATCGGCTGGGCGAAAAGCCTGTGTACTACGCAGTCTGCGGTAACGTCTTGCTGTTCGGTTCGGAGTTGAAGGCGTTGCGTGCTCATCCCGCATGGCGTGGACAGATCGATCGGCGTGGGCTGGCGCTACTGCTTAAGCACAATTACATCCCGGCGCCGCACACGATCTACGACACAGCCCGGAAGCTTGCTCCCGGTTGCATGCTCAAGGTGACCTTGAGTGGCGAGCGGCTCTCTCTGCACGAATCGTTCTATTGGGACGCGAAGTCCGCAGTCGCCGAGGCGGTGAGCCATCGCCTGCTCACCGCCGAAGAAGCGATCGACGAAACAGAGCGGGCGATCCGTCTCGCTGTGGAGAAGCAACTGGTTGCCGACGTGCCCGTCGGAGCGTTCTTGTCCGGAGGGATCGATTCCTCGCTCATCGTGGCGAACATGCAGAAGTGCAGCGCGCTGCCCACCCGCACCTTCACGATCGGCTTCGAGGAAGAACAGTTCAACGAGGCTCCCTTCGCGCGGGAGATCGCCACTCATCTGGGCACACAACACACAGAACTGATACTGACGCCCCGAGACATTCTGCAGACCGTGCCGCGGATCACCGAGATCTATGACGAGCCATTCGCAGATTCATCTCAGCTACCAACGTTCCTGGTGTCCCAGCTCGCACGGCAATCCGTGACCGTTTCGTTGTCGGGTGACGGCGGCGACGAGCTGTTCGCCGGTTACGACAGATTCAGTCATGCACTCGCACGCTGGAAGTCCGTGCAAGCGATGCCTCGCAGCGTGAGGGCCGCGGCTGCCGGCGCGATCGACAGCCTGTCCGAGGAGTCGCTCGACGCTATCCTGCAAGGGCTGGCGACCGTGGTGCCGTCGTGGCGGAAAAAGCGGGCACTTCCGAGCAGATTGCGGACGAATGCCCGGTTCTGGCGCGCCAGAAGTGTCGACGACATTTTTGAAGAGCTGATTTCCTATTGGAGCTCGCCGCCGGTGAACGGCATTGCCGCCGATTGGCCGCAGCGGGTGGTTACCCCGGCCGGGCTCGACGACATGCAGCGCATGATGTTTACCGACATGTGCCGTTATCTGCCGGATGACATTCTCGTGAAAGTCGACCGGGCGGCAATGGCTGTGAGCCTGGAAACGCGAGTGCCATTACTCGATCCGAAAGTCGTCGAGACCGCGTGGCGCATTCCCACAGCGATCCACAGGCGTGATGGCCGTGGCAAATGGGTTCTGCGGCAGCTGCTGGCGCGCCATGTGCCGGAGGCTCTGTTCGATCGACCGAAGCGCGGTTTCGCCGTGCCGATTCCTCAGTGGTTGCGTACCGACCTGCGAGACTGGGCCGAGGATCTGCTGGATACGAAGGCAATCGCCGCCGGAGGCTACTTCGATCCATCGATCATAGAAAAGCGCTGGCGGGAGCATCTCAGAGGCGACATGGACTGGTCGTTCCACCTTTGGGGAGTCCTGATGTTCCAGGCCTGGCAACGTACGCAGGAGTCAGACGCGTCGGAGTTTGCAGACGCGCCGCGCGTTGCCTCAGCAGGCTAGTCGAGCTGGAATGCGCATCGAATGCGTGGAGCGCGTGAGTCCGGCAGAGAAGCACGCGATCATCGAGCTTCTTGGAACGGGCGACTTCAAATCCACTCTCTGGGACTGGCAATTCCATCGTCAGGTGGGCGAGCGTCGACGGATTCTCATCGTCGCGTACGACGACGACGGCCAGGTCGTCGGCTTCAACGGCTCCCTTCCCATTTCGGTCAAGCTGAACGGCTCATCCAGCAGTGCGCTATGGAGCTGTGACTTCATCGTCTCGGCCGCCAGTCGCGGCAAGGGTATCGGCCACATGCTGAAGCAGGATCTATTGACGCGCGCTGATTCCGTGATGGCCCTCGGCCTGAGCTCCACTGCCGATCGCGTGCACGCCAGCATGGGCTGGAAGCGTGGCCCGAGCGTCGGGAGCTTCACGCGTCTGAACGACATGCGCAGTCTGCGCTCTGCGATCAAGGTCGGTTTGCAGCATCTGCAGTCCTTTTGGCTGCGAGCGCGCCCCAGCGGATCCGCCCGGCAGCGCTTTACTGCGTCCGTTACCAGCATTCGCACGCTAGGAGAGGAGGTCGAGCAGCTCTGGGAGGCTGTTCGCACGGGCTACGAAAACGTCGTGGTGCGCGACTGGACGTATGTTAATTGGAGATACGCAGAGCACCCGATGGCCGACTACAGGGCGATCTGCGTGCGCGATGCCGAGCATCGGCTGCGCGCGATGGGAATCTTCTGGATGTCCAGTCGTCGTGCTGTGCTGGTCGACTACATCGGACCGCGGGCGGGCGCTGCAGAGAAGCAGGCAATCGTGCTTCGCTTTCTGAAGGAATGTCGATCCGCACCTTTGCTGGAATGCTCTACCACGGATAGCGAACTACAACATTCCCTCGCCAAGTACGGCTTCGTGAACTGGCGGAATCGGGCTGCGGCTTTCAACTACTACGATCCGCACGCGCGCAGCGACGGTGGTGAGTGGTTCCTCATGGGCGGCGATTCGGACGGCGACATGCTGGAAGCAGGGCGCAGTGCCGATGAGTTTCGCGTCGAGCGGTGGGATGAATCGATGTTTGCCCGTGCAAGGAACGAGTGGACTGATCTGCTCAACCGCTCGACGGCAGATCGATTGTTCCTCAGCTGGGAATGGCTGCACACATGGTGGCAAACCTTCGGCGGGGCACATGGGCTGGAGCTGCGGATTCTTGCGGTTCGGGAGCGGTCGGGACGACTGGTCGGCGTGGCGCCGCTATACCTGCACCGCGCGACCCAACGTAACTTTGCGTCGCGACGCATGCAGTTCATCGGCAACATCTGGCGTGGTGCGGCTACCATGCGCACGGAATATCTGGAGTTCGTTCTCGACACTGCGTCCGCGGCCGAAGTGGCGCGCGTACTTTGCAACAGCCTCATTGCCGATCGCTCGTGGGATGACTTGGTGCTCACCGATCTGCCGCTGGAGTGCGCGACACGCAAGGCCGTCGAAAGCAGCCAGGTCATGCAGCATTGCTATTTGCGAGTCGCAGATAGCTACACCGGTTACGGTATCGACACGTCGGGAGTCTTCGATGAATACGTGAGTCGACTGAGCGCGAGTCGGCGACGAAAGCTGTTCGTGCAGCGGCGCAAGCTCGAAAAGCAGGGGGCGGTTGTGCTCGAAACACTGCCGCCGCAGGATTTCGAAGGGTTCGCCGCGCGACTCGATCGACTTCATCGCTGCAGGTGGGGCAAGGATTTCTTCGTCGGGCGCATTCGTCGATTCCACGCGGCTCTGCTTGCCGGGCTGCCGCCGGGAGCCAGCGCGCATCTTTCCGTGATGACGCTGAATGGCATGGATGTCTCAGCGGCCTACAATGTCCGCGTCGGGACGCGCGAGTACAACCTCCAGGGTGGCTTCGATGAGCAGGCAGTGCCGAGCGTCTCGCTAGGCCTGGTTCACACGGGGTATCTGATCGAGCAGGCGTTTCGCGAAGGAATCGAATGCCTGGATCTGCTGGTTGGCGGGGGCAAGCAGCACGACTTCAAGGCGCGTATTGCGGACGCAGTCCGCAGGACTGCCACGCTGCATGTTGTAAGAGCGCCGTTGTTGCAGGCGGGGTTCAGACTGAACGACGCCATGAAGCGTCAGGGTGCGCGCTGACGGCACGCAGCTCGCCGTGCGCACCTCGCGGAACGCCAAATAAAGAAGGGCCATGACACAGTCATGGCCCTTCTCGTTGTGCATCGAAGCTGGCTACGGCTTACAAGGATCGCTGCCGTAGTAGTACTCCTCCAGATCCGTCAGTCCGTCGTTGTCCTGGTCTTCGTTGCCGGGCAGCGAGCCGCCTGACATGTCGTGCGGGCTGCGCTCGTCTTCCCATGGGTTCAAGCAAGTGCTGAAGACTTCGAACTTGTCGGGCATGCCGTCATTGTCCGTGTCGCGCAGACGCGGGTTCGTCATGTGATCGAGAACTTCTGCGGCGTCGTCGAGGCCGTCTTTGTCCTTGTCTTCGCCCGCCTTGACGACCCAGTAGCGCCATGCGCGCTTGCCGCCACGATTGCCTTCGGCGTCGCGCACTTTTCGGCCGTTGAACCGCACCTGGAGCACGCGCTCGTCGCTAGCCTGGAAGCCGCTGAACACGTACGGGCCGGCGCCACTGCCTTTGACTTCCGTTGCGGGCGAACCGTTGACGGTCAGCGCATCGGCTGTCATCCCGAAGACCGGCACGCTGAACGTCACCGTTACAGCAGGCAGCTCCGTTACGAACGGGCGGGTGCGGAACGGTGCTTCGTAAATGACACGAGGACCGCGCGCTGCGCGTCCGCGCTGAGGCGCGACTACTGAGTCTGGTTGCTCTTCGGTGAGCAAGGTGACGTTCGGACCCGCCGTAGCAGCGGCAGGAGCGTGGTGCTGATGCCCGTGCACGTGCTGTTCAGAGGTTTCCGTATCGTCGGCGATCTCTGCGGGCAAGGCCTGAGCGGTGAGATGCTGATGCTCTGCCGGCTGGTTCGCTGCCACGATTTCTCGCGTTGCCGCTTCATTTGCAACGAGGCGAGTCTCCTGTGTCGGGATGGCGCGCATCGCGCTGCCACCGCCACCGCCGGCGAGCCAATCCTGAGAAATCAGATCCATGTATTCGTGCCAGCGCCAGAAGACAGGATCGACCGGTGCGCCGGCGGTCGTCGCCATGTCGCCGCCGATACGGTTGTGCACGTTGCTGTGCATCGGCAGGTTCACCGCGCAACCCAAAGCATCGCGGTCCGGGAAGTCGAGCAGATCATTCTGGCCGCCCCCGGTTTCGCACGCTGTGCCATTGCTCGGGCGCGCTGTTGCACCACCGGCCAGCGTGAAGTAGCTCGGTCGCGGTGTCAGAACATACGTGCCGAGACGATTGGCGTGGTTCACGTCGGCGCCGGTGGGCAGCGGGGTACCTGGATCCCAGGGGACGACCAGCGGATAACCGAACTCCTGACGCCAGTTGTTGAAGCGATCCACGAACTCGCGATGGAAGTCGAACAGCGTGCTGCCGTAGTTCGGCACACCTGGCATCCAGTCGCGGTGCCATGCGCTGTGATCGTTGCGTACGCGGCCTCTATTACCAGCACCCGGGTGATTGCTGGTGTAGAAGTCTTCCGCTTGTCTTCCGATGTTCGTCGAGTTGCGTTCGACACTGACGATGATCTGAGCCGAGCAGCTCGCACCGCCGGCCTGAACGTTTACGGACACCGTACGGTCGGCAGGCCCGCTGTTCTGGGGGTGACGCTGGCTCGCCAGCGGCTTCCAGTAGAAGTCGAGCTGCTGCGTCTGGAAGTTCGCCGGCGTCATTGCCGTGGCCGACCACGGCTGCGCCGTGCTTTCCTGATAGTCGCGAATGATGTCACCCGATACCGTCCACTGATAGGCGATCGGGGTGCCGCCGCCAGTGACATTCGCGGTGTAGACAGCGCGCTGTCCAACGTTCATGACCGCAGCACCACCGGTGATCGACACGGTGCAGACGCCGCCCGCGCTAAGCGTTGTAGCGTTCACAGCGGCAGATTGCGCGGACTCATTGGCGGGGACGGCGTTGTCACGCGCGGAGACTCGGTAGCTGTACGTCGTGCTCGGCGCCCGACCTGAGTCGACGAACGTTGCCGTTGGCGAAGTGCCGACCTGTACGCCATCGCGGAACACGCGATAGCCGGCAAGCCCAGAGCCGCCGGTATCCGTCGACGCCTGCCACGACAGGGATACGGTGCTCGCGGTGGTGCTCGTGACCTGGAGGTTTTGAGGCACGCTCGGTGCAATTGTATCCACCGGAGCCGAGGTGGTTGTCCCAGTAACCGGGCCGGCAGGCGCGGACTCGTTCGCCGGCGAGGCGTTGTCGAACGCCACGACGGTATAGCTGTGCGATGTGTTCTGTGCGCGGCCGGAGTCCGTGAAGTTGGTGCTGCCGGTCGAGCCGATGGGGGCAACTCCGCTGTCGCGGAAGATGCGATAGCCAGCCAGCCCAGATCCACCCGTATCCGTTGAGGCCGACCAGCCGAGCGAAATCGAGGAGGAAGTGGTGCCAGTGACCGAGAGATTTTGAGGTGTCGTCGGCGCGGTCACATCGGCCGCGGGGCCGGTCGACACCGTGAGATTCACCGTCGTGCCGGTCGCAACGCTAGCGCCTGCGATCGGAGTCTGACTGATCACCGACCCGCTGGGCACTGAAGCACTGCTCTGTGAGGTGATGGTTCCGACGACCAGGCCTGCGGCTGTGATATTCGACTGGGCGGTGCTCTGCGTCTGGCCGACGACATTCGGTGTGAGGACGGTGGCAGCACCCGAACCGCTGACCCGGACGTTGTCGAACTCAGCAGTCGATACGGATCCGTCCAGACGGCTCGTGACCGCGAGGCCTACGTAGATCGTGGCAGGCATGGTTATCGTCGCCTGGCCGATCTGGGTCCAGTTGGTGCCATCCTGACCCGCGAATACGGTGAAGGTGTTATTGGCGCGGGTCAGGCGTATCCAGCCGGGCCGGGTGACGCGGGATGCAGCTTCCACGGTCGCCGAAGCGCCGCCGGTGTTTGCTCGAGAAATCATGCCGGGGTAGCCGGCGCTGCGAATGTACGAGTAGGCGTGGCGCGAATTCGCGGTCAGCGATTCGCGCATCATGATGCCGGCTTTGGTGAGCGAAGAGTGCGCGGCAGTCAGGCCCGGCAGGCGAGCGGCGACGTCGACGTTTCCGGAAAGCTGGACGTAGCCGAAGTGCATTTCGTCCGCGGTGCCGCCAATGTCGGCGCCCGAACCAACGATCGTGATCACACCGTTGGCCTGTATCATCGAACCTGCGGCGCCGACCGCACCGACATCAGTGCTGGTGTTGAGCACCAAAGGCTGTGGCTCTGCCGGCGGTGTGCCGCCTGAACCCGACGAGACGACGAGATTGATCGATGAGCCTGAAGCGACGGATGCACCGGCCGCGGGGTTCTGACTGATGACGGAACCGGCAGGCACCGAAGCACTGCTCTGGGTGGAGACGGTGCCCAACGACAAGCCAGCATTGTTGATAGCGAGTTCTGCCGCAGCCTGCGTCTGGCCAAGCACGTTCGGCACGGTGACGGAAGCCGAGGGCGTCGTCACGGACAACGAATTGCTCTGTGCGGACTGATTCGGCGGATTCGCCAGGTCAACTGCGCTCACGCCGTACGAATACGTGGTGTTCGGAGAGACGGTCGTGTCGTTGTATTGGGGCGTGCTGGTCGTACCGATCGGATTCATTCCGCCGTTACGGAATACGTGGTACTCGGCCAGACCGGCGCCGCCAGTATCGTTCGACGCATCCCACTCGAGGCCCACGCTGTTGGAAAACACCGCGGTCGTGCGCAGATTCTGCGGAACAGAGGGTGCGGCAGTATCGGGGATGGCCGAGGAGCCGCTCACCGTGATGTTGTCGAACACGGCGGTAGCGAGTGTCCCGTCGACTCGGCTGGTAACCGCCAGGCCGACGAACACGGAGGTGGGCAGTGAGAGCGTCGTCTGGCCAACCTGCGTCCACGTCGTGCCATCGGCGCCCGTGTACGCGGTGAATGTATTGCCAGCACGGGTCAGCCGCATCCAGCCCGGCCTTACAGCAGCCGGCCCGGCGACCGTGGTGGAAGCACCGCCCTGCGCACCACGGAAGATCAGCCCTGAGTAGCCTCCCGAGCGAATGAACGAATAGGCGTGCGGAGCATTGGCGGCCAGCGAGCCGCGAATCATCAGACCTGCCTTGGTCTGGGTCGAATGAGTGCGGGTCATCTCGGGCAGGCGGCCGATGATCTCGACGTCGCCCGAGACTTCGATATAGGCAAAGTGCATCTCATCGGCAGTGCCGCCAATGTCGACTCCGGATGCGTTGATCGTGACCGTGCCGCTGCCGGTGGCCGTGGAGCCCGCGGCGCCAACGGCACCGACGTCGATTCCTGTCCATGACTGAGACCACGAAAGAGCCGGCAGGAAAAGGGCGAGTAATGCGATCGAAGCGAGAACTCGGATCGCCTTCAAACAATGCATGAAACCTCTCCCGTACGCTCATTGAACGGCCGGAGCCGTATAACACGAACTAAACTGCACGAATCAAGCCAGGATTTCGAAACTACTTAGCGAGTCACGGTTTGCTGTCAACGGTAAAAGGAACATTGGAAAATCCTCCGACACTTTTCGATGCGAAGTCTATTGGTCATGAGTGCCGACGGAGGTAACGTCATTGGATCAGGCCAGCGCAGATCACGCTCGAAAGAAAGATCGGAACGAGCAAAGCGATGGACTCGGCATGCTGGCGTTCCAGTCGCGGGTCTTCGGCATCACCGGCAACTTTTTTTTTGACGATCCGGAAGCGGGATTTAGTAAAACAGGTGCACGTCGCGTGGCCCTCATCAGTTGAGATTTGAGTGTCGACTCGCCTGACAACCGCGGCGCGCGGGGGCGATGCGGCGAAGTGTGCGTGAGCTATAACGTACTGATAAACAAAGATAAAATCCCAGTTGGTCCACCCCTTGCAATACTTGGAACCAGACGGCATGCGAGGCGGGCATGCAACAAACGAATTCCACCTCCGCCGGGAGCAAAAAAAATGTTGGTTAAATCTTTGGGTAAGAAGCTTGCGGTTCTTACTGCACTCATGATGGGTGCTGTGGGTACTGCACAGGCTGTCCCGCAGTACTGGAGCGATTGGCAGATTGATTTCGACAAGGTGAGCACGGGCAACAGCTACACCTACACGCACGACATCACCGATGGTCCTTTCGGTTACCGTCCAGGTGTCGACACACTGTCTTACGCGGCGCTGACCATCGTGCTGGGCGACGACGCTCTGGGTGGCGATCTGCCGAAGTGGCTGCTTGGCGACGAAAAGGAAACGGCGGGTTTTCGTTTCGACGGCGCATGGCAGACAGTGAAGAATCCCTCGGTCGACCTGCTCAGCGTGTTCGACTTCGTGGTGACCAGCCTGCTCAGCGCGGATGGCATCCTGGAAGTGAAGATCACCGCGAACAAGGGTGACTTCCTGTTCGGCATTTCGCGCCTCGAGGCTTGGGGCGATCGCGCTACGGCTGAAGTGCCGGAGCCCGCGACGCTCGGCCTGCTGGGGCTCAGCCTGCTCGGCATGGGCTTTGCTGCTCGTCGCCGTACGAACGGCTAACAGCGAGCGCGCTCCTCCAAGAGGGTGAGCGATAAGAGCCCCGGAACGATGTTCCGGGGCTCTTTTATTTTGACCCACAGCTCGACCGCCGGGCGGCGTAAGTAGAGCACCGACGGGCGCCTGCGCAGGAAGGCTGAGTTGGCAAGGACCTAGCGCTCTCGCTGCATCGAGGAACCGTTTTGTTGGCGGCAGATTGTGCTTGCGAGCGGCGGCAACTCGTCGCCTCCTGCAGCAGGGTCCGCCATGAAACAGCTCGATACCAAGCGCATTCTGGTCACCGGCGGCGCCGGCTTCTTGGGCTCTCACCTATGCGAACGGCTGGTGGCGGACGGCCACGACGTGCTGTGCGTGGATAATTTTTTCACGGGCTCCAAGAGCAACCTCGCTCGGGTTGCCGAACGGCCGGGCTTCGAGTTGATGCGCCACGATGTCACTTTTCCGCTGTACGTGGAGGTGGACGAGATCTACAACATGGCGTGTCCGGCATCGCCGATTCACTACCAGCACGATCCGGTGCAGACCACCAAGACCAGCGTGCACGGCGCCATCAACATGCTGGGGCTCGCCAAGCGCGTGCACGCCAGAATCCTGCAGGCATCGACCTCGGAAGTTTATGGCGATCCTTCGGTGCATCCGCAGGTGGAGGAGTACTGGGGCAACGTCAATCCCGTGGGGCTGCGCTCGTGTTACGACGAAGGCAAGCGCTGTGCGGAGACGCTGTTCTTCGATTATCACCGCCAGCACAAGCTGCAGATCAAGGTCGCTCGCATCTTCAACACGTATGGACCGCGCATGCACCCCAACGACGGTCGCGTGGTGTCGAACTTCATCGTGCAGGCGCTGCGCAGCGAGCCCATCACCATCTATGGCGACGGCAGCCAGACGCGCTCGTTCTGTTACGTGGACGACATGGTCGCGGCGTTGCTGGCGCTGATGGACAGTGTCGATCACGTCACCGGCCCAATCAACATCGGTAATCCCTGCGAGTTCACGATGCTGGAGCTGGCGCAGGCGGTGCTCGATATCACCGGCTCGAAATCGAAGATCGTGCGCCAGCCGCTACCGGTCGACGATCCGCGGCAGCGGCGTCCCGATATAGAAAAGGCTCAGCAGCTGCTCGGCTGGACGCCGAAGGTGTCGCTGAAGGATGGTCTGTCGCGAACGGTGGAATATTTCGACCAGTTGCTGGGTGCGCCGAAAATCGCCATTACGGCTTCGCGCGCACCCATACCTGTACCGGTCGAGATCGATGCCCGCGCGAGCGCGCGGGCGTGAGGGCTCAACGCTGCTTGAAGTCTTCCGGCGTCAGCTGGTGACGCGCGAGCAGCTTGTAGAAGTCCGTGCGATTGCGCTTCGCCAGGCGAGCCGCCTGACTCACGTTGCCGCCGGTGATCTGCAGGATCTGAGACAGATAGTTGCGGGTGAACTCGTCACGGGCCTCGTCGAAGGAGGGCAGGCGGGTCGGACCGCCGCCCAACGCGGCCTGCACCAGCTCCGCGCTGATGATCGGGCTGGTGGCGAGCGCGACGTTCTGCCGAACCACGTTTTCCAGCTGACGCACATTACCCGGCCAATCGGCGCTGACCAGCAGCTCGACCGCTTCCGGCGCGTAGATGTGACGCTGCTCGCTGGTCTCCTGCGCGACCTTCTCGAGGAAGTGCGACACCAGCAGCGGCACGTCTTCGCGACGCTTCGCGAGCGATGGCATTTCGATGTGCACGACGTTCAAGCGGTAGTACAGGTCCTCGCGGAAGTGACCGCCCATGATCAGTTGTTTCAGATCGCGGTGCGTCGCCGAGATGATGCGAACGTTGACCGTGGTCGCTTCGGTGCTGCCCACCGGACGGACCTGGTTTTCCTGCAGGACGCGCAGCAGCTTCACCTGCAGCCGCATCGGCATGTCGCCGATTTCATCGAGCAGCAGCGTGCCGCCGTCGGCCGCCTGGAACAGGCCGCGATGCTCGCGGATGGCGCCGGTGAAGGCGCCTTTCACGTGGCCGAACAGCTCGCTTTCGAGCAGGTTTTCGGCCATGGCGCTGCAATTGATGGCAACGAACGGACGGTTACGGCGCGGGCTGGCCTTGTGGATGGCCCGAGCCAGCAGCTCTTTGCCAGTGCCGCTCTCGCCGGTGATCATGACGCGCGCGTCGGTGCCGGCCACCATGTGGGCCTGCGCCATGCGTTCTTCCATCACGGCGCTGCGAGTGATGATTTCGCTGCGCCAGTCTTCGGTGGTATCGGCGAAGCCGGAAACCTTCAGCGCCTTCTGCACCTGATCGAGCAGTTCCTGCTTGTCGACCGGCTTGGTGAGGAACGCGAACGCGCCGCTCTGGGTCGCCTGCACCGCATCCGGAATCGTGCCGTGGGCGGTGAGGATGATGACTCGCAGGCCGGGAGCCCGGCTCTGGATTTCCTTGAGCAGGCCGATGCCGTCCATCTGATCCATGCGCAGATCGGTGATCACCAGATCGGGACGGACCCGGGCGAGAGCAGCCAAAGCCGCGGCGGCGCTTTCCACCGCGTCGACTTCGTAGTTCTCGGCGCGCAGACGAATCGTGAGCAGCCGGAGCAACCCCGGATCGTCGTCAACGACCAGCAGGCGGGCTTTGCGTTTCACTTGGGGCGGCATCGCGATTGCCAGGGGGCGTGGGACTGCGTTCAATGATAGACCTCTCGATTTCTTTGATCGCGTCCAGCTTCTGCTGGGCTTCGGCGAGGGCACGGCGCAAACGTGCGTTCTCTTCGATCTGCGCCTGAATGCGCTTATCCGAGTTTGCCTGCGACCGGTGACGGTCGTCGAGTGTCGCAAGCAAACGACGATTTTCGGCCTCGAGCTTCAATCTAACATCGGTTTCGTGCAGCAACACAGAGGCGAGCGTCCGCTCATCCTGCGTGAGCCGTTCTGGTGTGGCCAGCAGTGTTTCCAGCAAACGTTTGCCCTCCGAGGGACTACTTGCGGGATGGCCAGGCGTGACCAGTGCAACGGCATATCTCAGCGTGCTCGCCGTCGTCGGCGCGCGTGTGTATTCGCGCTCGACTTCGTAAAACAAATCGGCCTGGCGGGCCGGATCCGGCGTGCTCAAACCATTCATGATGTCCAGATAAGCGGGCGTATTGCCGCTCATCGGCGCGGGTGAGGGGGGCGCGCTCGCCGCGGAGTTTGCTTCCGATTGCTGGCGGAATTGATCCATGACCTCGCAACCCTGTAACAACAGGGTGGCGGCGCACGCGCATAGCAGCCCGATGGTGTGTTTGAGCTTCATCATGCGCCGCTATGCCGGCTCGCCTTCGAGCGCGGGCGCCAGGGGCAGCCGGACGCGGAAATGGGCGCCAGGAAACATTCCGTCGAGAATCTCGATCGAGCCGCCGTGCGCCTGCACGAATTCCGAGACCACCGACAGGCCGATGCCGGTGCCTTTGAGATGGCCGGAGACCGGCGCGCGTCCCGAATAGAAGGCGTCGAAAATCGCGGAGCGCTCATCCTTGGAAATGCCGGGGCCGGTATCCGCGACATCGAGCACCAGTTGATCCTTGTCCGCTTTGGCATGAATGAAAATGGTCCCGCCCCGGGGGCTGTATTTGAGCGCGTTCGACAGCAAGTTATCCAAGATCAGCTTGAGCTTGGCGCGATCCGCGTGCAGCTCGATGTCTTGTACTTTCAGATCCAGGTGCACCCGCTGCGCGAGCAACGTCAGCTGATGCGTTTCCAAGGCCGACTTGATCAGGGGCCGCAGCCGGAACTCCGATATCTCCAATCCCGCGTGCCGTGCCTGCCAGGCGCTGAACTCCAGCAGATTCTCGATCAGCTGCTGCAGCTTGATGCCGTTGTCGCGCAGGATGGTGGTGACCTCCCGCTGCGCGCTGTCCAGCTCACCGACCGCACCATCCATCAGCAACTCCGTGCCTTCGCGAATACTGGCAAGGGGCGTCTTCAACTCATGCGACATATGTCGCAGGAATCGATTACGCTCCTGCGCCAATTCCAGCAAACGCACGCGTAGCCATTCCAGCTGCCGGCCGAGGTTCACCAGGTCGACCGGGCCGCGCACTGCGATCGACTTCGAGAAGGTGCCCTTGCCGAGCTGGCTGATCGCCAGGTCGATCTGACGAATCGGGCGCATCAGCAGGAACGTGAACACGCCCACCAGCATCGCGGTCAGCAGTATCAGCACCGCCGACTGCCAGAACAGATACTTCTGCGTATCGGACGTCGACTGCTGCAGCCGTGACAAACCGGTTTCGACCTGCTCGCCGGTCGCCGCCGTTAGCGCAAACGCCGCCTGCCACATCGGCTGGACGGCGTCGACGGCGTCGCGGATCACTTCCGGCGAGGCCGGCGTCGGCGATAGCAGGGCGGCGTCGATGCGCCGAAGCGAGTTGCGGATGGCCTGCAACTGGACCGCGTGCTCCTGATCGGCCGCGGTCGTCTCGATGCTGGCCAGGGTCGCGAGCAATCGTTCGCGGCTGTCGCCATACACGTCGAGCAGCCCCGGGTCGTTCAGCACCTGGTACAGCTTGGCGCTACGCTCGATCGGCGCGATCTGCTGGAACAGCTGCTGGGTGTAGTGCGTGGTCTGCACGCCGCTGCGGACCAGCGTCGCGCTCTCCTCGGACAGGTTCCGCACTTTGGTCGCGGCAATGACCACCCCGAGCAGCAGCGGGATGGAAACCAGCGCGAAACCGGTCAGCATCAGGCTGTTCAGTGAGCTCGGGCGAGGCAAACGCATGGTGGCGGATTCTAGCGCTCGAAGTACCGCGATGCGCGGAAACTGCGTAGGAGGGAGGTGGCATCCATGTCATTTCCAGGCCGATCTCAGGGGCGACTGCAGGGCCGGTCTCATACCGGCTTCAGCAGCCGCCTCAGGGGCGTGCCGTCCGGTCGTTAGTTCTTCTGCAAGCCCGGTTCCTGTTGCAGGCGGCGCTCCCAGGCCAGCTGCGAGCGGATGATGGCCTCGAGGTCATCGTGCTGCGGCACCCAGCCCAGCACTTCACGGACGCGCTTGGCCTTGGCAACGAGCGAGGGCGGGTCGCCCGCCCGGCGGGGCTCCTCGACCGTTTTCAGCGGCTGGCCGGTCAGGCGGTTCATGGTCGAGATCACCTCGCGGACGCTGTAACCGTGCCCGTACCCGCAATTGAGCGTCACCGATGCGCCATTGGCGCGCAGGTAATCGAGCGCCTTCAAGTGTGCGCTGGCCAGGTCTTCGACATGGATGTAGTCGCGCACGCCGGTGCCGTCGGCGGTCGGATAGTCAGTGCCGAAAATCGAAACGTGCGGCCGTTTGCCCACGGCGGTTTCGGCTGCCACCTTCGTGAGCAGCGTCGCCTTGAGGGTCGATTGGCCGATGCGCTGTTGCGGATCGCATCCGGCCACATTGAAGTAGCGCAGCACCACGTAGCGCAGCGGCGAGGCGGCGGCCAGGTCACGCAGCATCCATTCGCTCATCAGCTTCGATGTGCCGTAGGGATTGATCGGCTGCGTCGGGCTGTCCTCGGCGGCGACGCCGCTCTCGGGAATGCCATACACCGCAGCGGTGGAGGAGAACACGAAATGTTTGACGCCGGCTTCCTGAGCACATTGCAGCAGGTTGCGAGTCGAGCAAGTGTTATTGCCGTAGAACTTCAGCGGATTCGACACCGACTCGGGAACGATGGTGTTGGCGGCGAAGTGCATGATGGTTTCGATGCGATGCTCGCGCAGGATGCGGCCGACCAGCTCGCGATCGCCGGTGTCGCCCACCACCAGCTCACCGTGCAACACCGCGGAGCGGAAGCCGGTGGACAGGTTGTCCAGCACCACTACTTTTTCCTGGCGCTCACCGAGCTGCCGAACCACGTGACTGCCGATGTAGCCGGCGCCGCCGGTGACGAGGATGGTCATAGTCGATGTCGATCCAGTGTTGATAGGGAACGTTGTGCCGATTCTAGCAGTTGCTCTGCGTCAGTAGCTCATCGGTAGTCCATTCATGGCGCACGCGTCGCTCGAATCAGACAGCCCGTCAATCTGCAATGGACTTCAGTCGCTGCCGCCGGTCACCATGGGCGCTGCCAGAGCATTGCCTTGTCGAACTTCATGCCCAGACCCGACCCGCACCCCTACGACCGACTGACGCCCGACGTGATCATTGCCGCCGTGGAATCGCTTGGCCGCGATTCCGACCGTCGCATCCTGGCACTGAATAGTTACGAGAATCGTGTCTATCAGGTGGGCATGGAGCAGAGCGCGCCGCTGATCGTGAAGTTTTATCGGCCGGGCCGCTGGTCCGACGCGGCGATTCATGAAGAACATGGCTTCGCGCTGGAGCTGGCCGCGGCCGAAGTACCGGTGGTGCCGCCGTTGGTGCGCGATGGCCGCACGCTGTTCGAGTACGAAGGTTTTCGTTTCGCGCTGTTCGAGCGCCGCGGCGGTCGCTGGCCGGAGCTGGGCTCGGCCACCGAGCGCGAATGGATGGGGCGTTTCCTCGGGCGCATTCATATGATCGGACGCCGGCAGCGCTTTCGTCATCGCGAGCGCATCGACATCGAGCGCATGGGCGAACAGTCACGCGAGTTCCTGCTGACCAACGGCTGGATTCCGTCGCACCTGGAAGCTGCTTACGAGTCGCTGACGCGCGATCTGCTCGAGGCGGTGAGTGAAACATTCGACAACGCGCACGGCGTGGCCGAGCTGCGGCTGCACGGCGATTGTCATCGCGGCAATGTGCTGTGGACCGACGACGGGCCGCACTTCGTGGATCTGGATGACTGCGCGATGGGGCCGGCGATCCAGGATCTATGGATGCTGCTGTCTGGAAATCGCAATGACATGGGCGAGCAGTTGTCACAACTGCTCGAGGGCTATTCGCAGTTCGCGGACTTCGACTATCGCGAGCTGGTGCTGGTGGAGAGCTTGCGTACGTTGCGGATGATTCACTATTCGGCGTGGCTGGCGCGGCGCTGGTCCGACCCGGCATTTCCCGCGGCCTTTCCCTGGTTCGTCGAGCCGCGCTATTGGGAGAACCAGGTGCTGTCGCTGCGCGAGCAGTTGGGCGCGATTGCCGAAGGGCCGCTCGACTTGCGCTGAACGCATGCTGAATAACGTCATCCCGCTCCACGGCTGCACCGTCGCGTCAATCGGGAATGCGAACGCATCGACTTTTTGCAGTTCCGACGCTGTGATAGCGTCCCGCGCCAAGTCGGCAGCTCGTGTGCTGAGACGGGCAAGAAACGAATAGCCGTTACGGATATCTTTTGAGCATCGTAAACATCGCCCGGCAGGGGCGCTCGAGTACCGAACAAATGCCGCAGGAATTCTCCCGTCTCGCTCGCCTGATCACCACGCTGGCCGGTTTCACGGTGCTCGCCGCATGCGGTGGCGGCGGCAGCGGTCCGGGCGACGACGATGGGAATCCTCCTCCGAGCGGCGGCAGCGTCACGGTGAGCGGCAAGATCACTTTCGACCGCCTGGTGTTCTCGACCACGCCCGACGCGGGCCTGAACCCCAACGCTCCCGTCGAGTCGCCGGCGCGTCAGATTATCGTGCAGGCGGTATCCGGCAGCGCGACCGTGGCCACGACGACCACCGACGCCAATGGCGATTACACTTTCTCGGTGCCGGCGAATACAAACATCTTCATTCGTGCGCGCGCCGAGATGACCAAAACGGGCAGCGCGCCGACGTGGGCGTTCGCAGTTCGTGACAACACCAGCGCCGATGCGGTCTATGTGCTGGACGGCTCGAGCTTCAACAGCGGCACGGCCAATGTGACTCGCAATCTGCGCGCGCCATCGGACTGGAATGGCAATGGCTATAACGCGGGCCGTCGAGCGGCGCCCTTTGCCATTCTCGACACCGTGTATCAGGCCAAACAGCTCGTCCTGAGCGCGAACCCTAACGCACAGTTTCCGGAGCTGGATCTATTCTGGAGCGAGGACAACAAGGGCACCGATACGTTTTGTCCCGACACCGGCGATATCGGCACGTCGTTCTATTTCCGCGATCCGTCACGCGAGACGACGGATGGGTGTGCCGGCGCGCAGCGTCCGCCGCTTCCGGACGGCATTTATATCCTCGGTTACTTTGCAGAGGACGCCCTCGGCGACACGGATGAATACGACGCGCACGTGATCGCGCACGAATTCGGTCACTATTTCGAAGACCGTTTCAGCCGCTCCGATTCCATCGGCGGCCAGCACCAGATCGGCGATCGTCTCGACCTGCGCGTCGCGTTCGGCGAAGGCTGGGGCAATGCGTTCGGCGCGATGTCGTTGAACGATCCGCAGTACCGCGATTCTTCGCGCGGTGTCAGCCAGGACTTCGGATTCAATCTCGAAAGCGACCAGGGCGCCGCTGAAGGTTGGTTCTCGGAAACCTCAGTGGGCGAGTTCCTGTGGGACGTGTTCGATTCGACGGCGGATGGCGGCGATAACGTTGCGCTCGGCTTTACGCCGATCTACACCGTGATGACGACCGATCAGGTCGACACCGATGCATTGACGAGCATCTATTCGTTCGCCACGGCGCTGCGCTCGCAGAACTCGGGCTCGGCGGGCGCGATCGCCAACCTGCTCAACAATGAGGACATCGAGAGCACGCCCGACGCCTTTGGCACGGGTGAGACGAATAACGGCGGCGATATCGATCCACGGGCGCTGCCGGTTTACGGCGAGCTCGTGCTGAATCAGCTGCAGAGCGGCGTCTGCAGCGTCTCGTTTGCGGGCAGCAAGGACCCGATCGAGGAGCCCGAGGCCAATCCGAACAAGCTGGGCAATCATCGTTTCTTCCGCTTCGTCAACAACACGACTCGCTTGGTGACCATCAGAGCGCAGGGGGCGGCGGCGCCTACACCGACTCCGCTCGCTCCTACCGTGCCGGCAACCGATCCGGACATCTACGTGTTCCGGCAGGGGGAGCTGGCGTTGGCGGGTACGAGTACCGGCACCAGCGTGGAAACGGTCTCCGGAGAACTGGCTGCGGGCACTTACATCATCGACGTGTCCGACTTCGACACCGCGGGCACCAACCAGCCGCCGCGTTGCATGACCGTCAGCATCACCGGCAACTGATAACAAAGAATGGCGAGCGTTGACCTTCGGGCGCGTCATAATAGAGGCATGATCAGAATGAAGCTTTCATCGCGGCAGTTGCGGGCTTGTTTGCCAATGGCCACCCTCGTAATGCTGGGAGCGTGCGGTTCCGAGCCCGAGCCGCAGGCGACTGCGCCCGCGGCGCCGGAGCAGGCCAAGCCGGCCGTAGCGGCGGCGCCGAAGGATGAGACGGCAAACTTCGCCAGAGCCGTGGGCGACGGCAAGCCCGGCGCGGCGGTGAACATCCGCTACGAATTCAGCAGCAAGCCCACCCTCGGTGTGCCGACCGAGCTCGATGTGGTGTTCATCCCCAGTGCCGGCGTCGATTCGATGGATGCCAAGCTGGGCGGCATGGAAGGCATCACACTCGCGGGCACGCTGATCGCGAACTTTGCGCCGGTGGAAGCCGGCAAGCCCTACCATCACAAGATATCGGTGCTGCCGGATCGCACCGGCGTGTTCTACATCACCGCCTCGGTGAACACCCAGATCGCCGGCTCCGCGTTGAACCGCACCTTCTCGATTCCATTCGTCGTCGGTAACGTCGCCGCTCAGCAGAAGCCGACGCCGCCCAAGGACGACAAGGGCGAGTCCATCAAGTCGATGCCGGCCGAAGAAAGCTCCGAGCCGAAGCGGTAATCTCTGCTCTGCAAACGGACGCGGCGCGGCCGCGTCCGTTCCAATCTGTTGAAATCAACTAGCTAAAGATTTCGACAGCCCCGCCAGCGCGCCGCGCCTACCGTCTCGTCCATCTTTTGCGATGGATGGAACGTATGACGCAACGAATTCGGAATCGCGCCTTGACTCTGACGGCGATGCTCGCCGCCAGCCCGTTGTTCGCAGCGGATCATCTCGACACGCCCAGCGTAATCGCAGACCCACGGGCCGACATCGGCGATCTGTATGCATGGACCTCTTACGACGGCCGTCAGCTCAACCTGGCGATGACGATCGTCGGGCACACGTTCTCCGACCAGCTGCAGTACGTGTTTCACATCGATAGCGGCAAACGGTTTGGCGAAACGACTGCCACGACCGATATCGTGTGTCGGATTGCCAGCGCCGGCAACGTCCTTTGCAAGGTGGGCAATACCGCTGTCGCGCGTGTGTTTGCCGGGTTGCGGGACGATCCGTTTTACAACAACGTGAAGGGCACTCGAGAGGCATATGCCGTGGCCGCGGACGCGATGATGGGCAGCGCAAAGAGCGATGCGGCCGGCTGTCCCATGTTCAGCGAGACGACGTCCAAATTGATCCTGGAAACGTGGCGGCACACCGGCGGTGGGCCGGCGAAGAATTTTCTGGCCGGTTGGACGCCGGCGTCGCTGGTGGTCTCGGTGGATCTGAATGTCATCAATCGCGGCGGAACGATGCTCGGCGTTTGGGCGACGACGGTGCTAGCAAGCAAACAGATCGACCGTATGGGCCGTCCGCTCACCGGCAATGCGCTCCTGGGTTCGTTCGCCGAGGAGGAGACGAGCGATCGACTCAAGGAGCGTTACAACAGCGCGACTCCTGCCACGGGCGCGGAATTCATTCCCGAAATGGAAAGAACGTTGGGCATCTACGATGGCTTCGATGGGAAGTGCGGCAATCAGCTGCTCGCCGACCCCAAAGCGGCCTCGCCCGCGCGATATCGTGCGTTGGCCACGGTGCTCGCGGACGATCGGCTGTGGATCAACAGTGAATCCAGCATCTGCGGTGAGTTCTTCTCGGTCGAGTTCACCGCGCTGGGCGGTGACGATGCGAAAGTGATCTATTGCGGAGGCCGCACACCGAACGACGACGCCATCGACGTGTATCGCTCGGTGTTGTCGATGGGGCAGGCGCAGGGCATCGATGACGGCGTCGATCGCGACGACCGCGAACACTCGATCAGTGACTTTCCTTTCCTGGCGGCGCCATGAGCGGTCCTGGCATTGTCACAGCTACGCTGCTGGCCGGGCTCGTCCTCGCACCCGCGGTGCACGCGCATGACTTCTGGATCCAGCCGCAAGCTTACTGGTCGGAAGTCAACGCCTCGATTCCAATCACGCTACAAGTCGGGCACGGCATGCAGCGGCAACGATCGCAGATTCGATCGAGTCGCATTGCTCGGATCGTCGTGTTTGCTCCAGATGGGACGGTGCGTGATCTGCGTGAAAACTTGCATCTGCGTGGCGCAAGCGACGACGGTCATTTGCACTTCGAGACTTCAGGCACCCATGTCGTCGTGCTGGAAACAGATAATCGCGGTCGAAGTGCGTTGCCTGCGGAGCGGTTCAATAAGTACGTACAGGAGGAGGGTTTGACGGCAGCGCTCGATTACCGCCAGCGCACGAGCAAGATGGCAATGGATGCCGCCGAGAGCTATCGCCGTGTGACGAAGTCGATCGTTCAGGTGGGCAAGCTAGGTACGCCCTGCGGATCTCACATTACGTCACCGTTGGGACTGCCGCTGGAAATCGTCCTCGAGCAGAATCCCTACGCCGAGGCCCGCAGCGACCTGCCAGTCCGTGTGTTCTTCGAGGGGCAGCCGTTGGCGGGAGCCCTTGTGAAACTGACGCGGCTCGAACATGACGAGGTGCCGGTCGAGGCGCGTCGGACGGATCCGTCTGGCCGCGCCAGTTTTCGGCTGACTCCCACCGGTGCCTGGTTGCTAAATGTGGTCTGGACGAAGCCTGTGACCGGACCGTCCGATGTAGACTTCGACACGACCTTCTCCAGTCTCACCTTCGGCTTTCCATGACGGAGCTCGCCATACAGGACTTGCTGGACACGCAGACCGTCGCGATTCGCGACATCGTTTGCGACGGCAAGTGCCGTCACAAGAGTGCGGAGGAGTGTCCCAGCTCGACCTATCTGGTGTTCCCGTATCGCGGCGTGTACCTGCGGCACTTAGGCAGCGAGGATGCTGTCGCCGAAGCGAACCAGGTGCTGTTTTTCAACCAGGCGGAAGGCTATCGCATCAGCCATCCGGTGCAGGGCGGCGATGCCTGTCTTTCGATCTCTGTGCGAGAGGAGCTGTTGCGAGAGCTGGCGCCGAAAGAACATCTGCATGACAACACTGCAGTGATGTTTCGTAAGCAGCGCTGGCAAATAGATCCGCGAGCGCAGGTACTGGTCGCACTGCTGCGTCATAGCTTGCTGAACAATTCGATCGAGATGCTGGAAGCGGAAACATTGACGTTGACGCTGATTCGACGCGCCCTCGGCGAACGAGCTTCTCGAGCCACGCGTACCACCTATGGCCGGCAGAAGCTCGTCGATCGCGCGAAGCTGGTGCTTTCTACGGAGCTGTCGCGTCGTTGGACACTCGCCGAGATCGCGGCGGAGGTGGGTGTGTCGCCTGTCTATCTGACCCAGGCATTCGCACAAGTCGAAGGCGTGCCGTTGTATCGATATCAATTGCGCCTGCGCCTGGCGCGCGCCTTGGATCTGCTCGGCAGTTACGACGACCTGTCAGCGCTGGGCTTGGAGCTCGGCTTCTCCAGTCACAGTCATTTCACTGCAGCGTTTCGGCAAGCGTATGGGCGGACCCCGGCGCAATTTCAACGGTCCGCCAATTTGCGCTGACGACCAAAAATCGTAGCTAAAGATTGTGACAGCGCGGCCCGGTCGCGCCGGAAAAGAATGCGCCCCAGGTTAGTGCGTGGAGGGCGAGATCATGACTCACAAAACCTGTGCCGCTTGTGACTGCAGGATCGAGGGCGATTCGATCAAAGTGACGGTGGGGGGCGAGACGGTCGATGTCTGTTGCGACGACTGCGCCCGGGCCTTGAACGAGGCCCATGCCCCGGCGACAACTCCTGCGGCAGCCGAGCGCTCGGGCGCCTGAACGGGTAGGGAGCGGCCGCCCCGGCGTAGGGAAGCCCCCTCCGGGGAGGGCCTATCCGGGCATCAGCCTTGAGTATTTAGCTAAATAATGCGGCGGAGGTGGCCGGAACCCCCGCCGTGCCTCTACAATGCGCGCCTTTTTGCCCTCCCACCGGTTCCCAATCCCTGCGTGTCAACCTCTCAGCTCCGTAATATCGCCATCATCGCCCACGTCGATCATGGCAAGACCACCCTGGTCGATAAGCTTCTGACACAGTCGGGCACGCTCGATGCCCGCAAGGCTGTGCCCGAACGCGTCATGGACTCGAACGCGCTCGAAAAGGAACGCGGCATCACCATCCTGGCGAAGAACACCGCCATTCGCTGGCGCGACTACCGCATCAACATCGTCGACACCCCGGGTCACGCCGACTTCGGCGGCGAGGTCGAGCGCGTGCTGTCGATGGTCGATTCGGTGCTGCTGCTGGTCGACGCCGTCGACGGCCCGATGCCGCAGACCCGCTTCGTGACGCAGAAGGCGTTCTCGCACGGCCTGCACCCGATCGTCGTGATCAACAAGATCGACCGCCCCGAGGCTCGTCCGAGCTGGGTGCTGGATCAGACCTTCGATCTGTTCGACAAGCTCGGTGCGTCCGAATCGCAGCTCGACTTCCCGGTCGTGTACGCCTCGGCGCTCAGGGGCATCGCCGGCAATGCGCCGGACCAGATGGGCACCGACATGACCGCGTTGTATGAAGCGATCGTGAAGCACTGCCCGCCGCCGGACGTGAACGCGGACGGCCCGCTGCAATTGCAGGTCAGTCAGCTCGATTATTCCAACTATGTCGGCGCCATCGGCATCGGCCGCATCAAGCGCGGCAAGATCCGCCGCAACAGCCCCGTGGCCGTGGTCGACAAGGACGGCAAGGTGCGCAGCGAGCGAATCATCCAGGTGCTCGGTTTCCTCGGCCTGGATCGCGTCGAAGTGGACGAGGCGGAAGCCGGCGACATCGTCGCGTTCGCGGGCATCGAGCACCCGCAGATCTCCGATACCATCTGCGACCCGGCAAAGCCCGAGGGGCTGCCGGCGCTGGTCGTCGACGAACCGACCATCAGCATGACGTTCGAGGTGAATACCTCACCGTTCTGCGGCAAGGAGGGTAAGTTCGTTACCAGCCGCCAGATTCGTGAGCGTCTGGAGCGTGAAGTGCGCCATAACGTGGCGCTGCGCGTGGAGGACACTGGCGATCCGGATAAATTCCAGGTCTACGGACGCGGTGAGTTGCACCTTGGCGTGTTGCTCGAAAACATGCGTCGCGAAGGTTATGAGCTCGCCGTTTCGCGTCCTCGCGTCGTGCAGAAGGAAGTCGACGGCGTGATGTGCGAGCCATGGGAGACGCTTGCGGTCGATATCGACGAAGGCTCACAAGGCTATGTCATGCAGGCGCTCGGCGAGCGCGGTGGCCAGCTCACGAACATGGTCCCGGATGGCAAGGGTCGCGTGCGTTTGGATTACAAGATTCCCTCGCGCGGCTTGATCGGTTTCCAGACCGACTTCCGCACCATGACCTCGGGTCTCGGCCTGATGCACCACATCTTCGATCACTTCGGTCCGGTGCTCGACAAGGAAGTGGGTCAGCGCCAGAACGGCGTGCTGATCTCCAACGGCCAGGGCAAGGCGCTCGCCTACGCGCTGTTCAGCTTGCAGGAACGCGGCAAGCTCATGGCCTCGCACGGCGACGAAGTGTACGAAGGCCAGATCATCGGCATTCACAGCCGCGACAACGACCTGGTCGTGAATCCGCTCAAGGCCAAGAAGCTCACCAACATGCGCGCCGCGGGCCGCGACGAGAATCTAATCCTCGTGCCGCCGATCCGCTACTCGCTGGAGCAGGCGATGGAATTCATCGCCGACGACGAACTGGTCGAAGTGACGCCCAACAACATTCGGGTCCGCAAACGCCTGCTGAAGGAAAACGACCGCAAGCGGGCGGGGTACAAGTCCTCCTCAGAGGACGCGGACGAGTAATCCCCCTGGGGCGCCGGGCGTTTTTGCCGCCGGCGCCTCCCGGTCTGCCACATCAGACATAACCCTCGCTGCCCCCTCGGTGCTTTGCCTTGCTTTCACATAAAACCGGGAGCTGTTTCACACCTCCTTAATCGTCAACGCCTTACGATGCCTCGCAACGGTAGTGGTTCACACTAACAATGCGGGGACGAGACGACGCGCGCCAGCGTCGTACAACGTCGGAAGGACAAATGCATCGACTGCTCGAACAGCAAGTCAGGGACGCTACGTCGGATGGAGAGCTGGATCTCGGTAAGCTGCTTGCCGCGATCGGTGCTGCCTATAGCAAGACCGATGAGGAACGCCGGGGCATCGTGCGTTCCATGCAGCTCATGTCCGATGAGGCCACCGCGCTGACTCGCGAGCTGCGGGAGAGCACCGCGAGCCAATTGCAGGCAGTGCTCGATCACGTGAAGGACGTGATCATGACCGTCGACGCTGCCGGCCACATCGCTTCCATCAACGCCACCGGCCAGCGCGTGTTCGGTCACGCCGAATCCGACGCCATCGGCCGGCCACTCAGTTTCCTGCTGCCGCAAGTCACCGCAAAGCAATCCGTCGCTGCCGAGTTGGAACAACTCGCCGCGCGGCTCGACGATACACAAGTCGACCTTGCGCCCCACGAGACGCTCGGCCAGCGCAGCGACGGCACACAGTTCTCCGCCGAGATCGCGGTGAGCAAGACGAAAATGAACCGTCGCGAAGTGTTCGTCGTCTGTTTGCGCGATACCAGCGATCGCAAGATGGCCGAAGCGGCGCTGCGTGACAGCGAGGCTCGTTATCGCACGCTCGTCGAGCACGCACCCGAAATCATCGTCGTCGTCGATCTAGATCAGAACCGACTGGTCGATGTGAACGAAAACGCGGTGCGCTTCTTCAAGATGGATCGCGAGGCGCTGCTCAAGAGCAGCCCCGATACGATATGCCCGCCGCACCAACCGGACGGTGCGCTGTCGTCGCACGCCAATCGGGCGCAGTTCGATCGCACGTTGGCGGGCGAGGCGCCGGTGCTCGAATGGATGTTCCGCGACAGCTTCGGCAACGACATTCCTTGTGAAGTGCGATGGGTGCGGCTGCAATCGCACGGGCAGCGCCTGGTTCGCGGCAGCATCACCGATATCACCGAACGCAAGCGCGCTGAATTGCTCGCTGCCGGCGAGCGTCGCGTGTTCGAGCGTCTGGCCGCTAACGTCGATTTGCGTATCACGCTGCAAGCCATCACCGACGTCGTCGAGCGCGTTGCGCCGGATTGCGTGTGTGCGATTCGCATGCTCGACGATACCGGCAAGCATCTGAATCTTTGCTCGGGGCCGCGCTTGCCGGCGGTGTACGCGCAGGCGATGGAAGGCATCGCGATTGCGGCTCGCAACGGCTCATGCGCGGCTGCCGTTTATCTGCAACGACAAGTTATCGTCGCGGACATCGCCCGCGATGCGCTGTGGGAGAACACTCGCGACTCTGTGCTCGCCGCCGGGTTGCGCAGCTGCTGGTCCACGCTGATTCATTCATCCGACGGCCGCATCCTCGGCACTCTGGCGCTGTACTTCCGCACGCCAAAGAGCCCGTTGCGCCGTGATTTCGAATTGATGTCGCGCATGACGCAGCTGGCCGGCATCGCCATCGAGCGACGCTTTGCTGAAAACGCGCTGCGTGACAGCGAGGCGCGCTATCGACGCTTGTTCGACAACGTCATGGAAGGCGTGTACAGCTCGACCAGCGATGGCCGTTTCGTGTCGGTGAACCCGGCCTTGGCCCGCATGATCGGTTATTCCTCGCCGGGCGAGCTGCTCGCGCTGCCGCCTGCAAGCATGTATCGCGATCCTGCCGAGCGTGCAGCCATCATCGCTGCCATTCAACGCGACGGTGAAGTTCGCAACGCCGAGTTCCAGTTGCAGCGCCTGGACGGCACGGTGCTGACCGTGATCGAAAGCGCTCGAGCCGTCCGTGATAAGAACGGGCAGCTGATCGGCTACGAAGGCACGATCTCCGACATCAGCGAGCGCAAGCGGGCTGAGACCGCGGTGTTCGAGGAGAAGGAAAAGGCGCAGGTCACGCTGCAGTCGATCGGTGACGGTGTCATCACGACCGATGCCAACGGCTGCATCGAGACGCTGAATCCCGTCGCCGAAAATCTCACGGGCTGTGAAGCGACCGAGGCGAAAGGCAAGAAGCTGCAGGAAGTCTTCAACATCCTGAACGAAGCAACTCGCGAGCCGTTGGAAGATCCCGTCACTCGCGCGATTCGCGAAGGGCAGGTCATCGCGGTCGCGGACCACACGGTGCTCGTGAACCGGCGGGGCCAGGAAATCGCGATCCAGGACTCTGCCGCGCCGATCCGGGATCGCAGCGGCAAGATCATCGGCGCGGTGATGGTGTTCCACGATGTGAGCAAGGAACGTCGGCTGCGTCGCGCGCTGGCGTACCAGGCGAGCCACGATGCCCTGACCGGTTTGATCAATCGTCGTGAGTTCGAGAACCGCCTCAACGAAGCATTGCTGACGGCGCGCTCGGACGAGGGCACGACGCACGCGTTGATGTACCTCGACCTCGATCAATTCAAGCTGGTGAACGATACGTGCGGCCACCAGGCCGGCGATCGCCTGCTCAAGCAGATCACCGGACTGCTGCAAACGCGGATTCGCACCAGCGACACGATTGCGCGCTTGGGCGGCGATGAGTTCGGCGTGCTGCTGCAGGACTGCACCGCCGATCGAGCGGCGAAGATCGCTGACAACCTGCGACAGGCGATTCGTGAGTATCGCTTTGAATGGCAGGACGGCGCGATGAACGTCGGCGTCAGCATCGGCATCGTCGAAATCAACAGTGCCAGCGAGAGCATCGCAAGCGTCATGGCCGCGGCCGACGTGGCGTGCTACGCGGCCAAGGACTCGGGGCGCAATCGCGTCCACATGTATCAGTATGGCTCGGCGCCGGAGCGGCATCGCGAGATGCAGTGGGTGTCGCGCCTGACGCGCGCCTGCGAAGAGAACCGGCTCGAGCTTTACTACCAGCCCATCGTGCCGATCGGCGCGACTCGCGACACGCGAGGTCATTACGAGCTGCTGCTGCGCATGCGCGGCGAGCACGGCGAACTGGTGCAGCCGGCGGAGTTCATCCCGGCGGCGGAACGATACAACGTGATGCCGATGATCGATCGTTGGGTGGTGAGCCAGGCGCTCGGGGCGCTTGCGCATTACCGCGCCGACGGCGATCCGCGTCACGGCTATACGTTATCCATCAACCTGTCGGGCACATCGCTGAACGACGATCGTTTCCTGGAGTTCTTGATCAACGAGTTGCAGGCCTACGATCTCAGTCCCGGGGCGGTGTGCTTCGAGATCACCGAGACCGCGGCGATTTCCAATCTCGCCAACGTCGTGCACTTCATGCGCGAGTTCCGCGCGCGTGGCTGCTTGTTCTCGCTGGACGACTTCGGCAGCGGCTTGTCCTCGTTCATGTATTTGAAGAACCTGCCGGTGGACTTCCTGAAGATCGACGGCTCGTTCATCCAGAACGTCACCACCGATCATGTCGATCGCAGCATGGTGGAGGCGATCACCCAGATCGGCCGGGCCATGGGCTTGAAAACAGTCGCCGAACGCGTCGAGAGCGCCGAAGTGCTCAAGTGTCTCGCAGAGATCGGCGTCGAGTATGCGCAGGGTATTTATATCGCCATGCCGGAATCGGTGGAGTCGCTGAGCCGGATCACGCGGACGCATCCGCAATTGAGACTGGTGCACTCGGCCTGACCTCGGCTCAGTGCACCGACTCAGGAAGCCGGCGGTAATAGCGGTACTTGCCGGATTTTTCGCGAGGTACCAGCGCAACGCGCTCGATATCGACCCGGCAACTCTCGCCGAACGTCGACTGCACGATCTGGCGCAGCTGTGCCGCGAGTTCATCGTTGAAGCCGGCCGCGCTTTCGACCAGCACGTTCCAGTGCGACGAATTCGTTTGTTGAAACAGCACCTGGCCGACCGAGCCGAGCGGCGCCTGCGAAAGAAACAATTGCAGGCGGCGCCCGATCTCCGAGCCGTGTACCAGCTTGCCATCAGCCGTTACGAACATATCCGCTGCGCGTCCCACGAGCTCGGATAACACCGGATGCGGCAGTCCGCACGGGCAAGGATCGGGCGACAGCCGGCCGCGGTCGCCGATCCGACAGCGCACGAGTGGCATGGCGCGATTGAACAATGACGTGAGCACCAGATCACCGAACTCGCCCGGCCGTGCGGGCTCATCGCCATTGAATATTTCCAGGTGCACGTGGTCCGCCATGATGTGACGCGATCCGGCCGGACATTCGTGGGCAATCGGCCCCATCTCGGTCGAGCCGTACGACTCGAACACGCGGGCGCCGAAGTGTTGTGCGATCTCGTCGCGTTGGAAGGGATAAACCTGTTCGCCGCCAAGCTTGACGAACGGCACGAGTTGCGCGGGCGCTGCCGGCCGGTGTGCACGCACGTGCCGGGCGAGCTGCGCAATCGCCGAGGGCAGGCCCATGCAAAGCATCGGACGTTGCTCCAGTAGATAGTTGGTCGCGCGCTCCAGCTGTTCGAACGTCAGGTTCTTGGTCGAGAACACTCGACAGTTGCGTACCCAGTCGAGCATCGGGTGGCCGCCGCCCCACAACAGCAGAGTGCGACTGCCGGTGGGAATGCCGAACCAGTGCATGGAGCGATATTCCTGGGCCCAGCTCCATCCGCCGGCGTGAGGGTTGTATCGAACCGTAACGATCTCGCCCGTCGAGCCGGAGCTGTGTCGCGGGAAAACGCCGAGAGCGAAGCGACGTGCCTGCAGCTGCGTGCGATGTGTGATCAACATTTTTCTTTCGAGCACGGGCCAGGCGCTCAACTCGTCGGTGCGAGCGTGCGACAGCGACGCTTGCCATGCGCCGGAGGAGTAGAGAGGAACCCGCGAGCGCGCATAACTCAAAGCGTCGCGTAGTAGCATCCGTGTAAGGTGCTCGAACGATGCCCGATCGAGCTGCTCCCAAGACTGCAAGCGGCGAACGAAGGGACCGACGTGCCGGCCACGCAGCGATTGCAGCGTGTAGTAGAGATTCTTGTGGAATCGTTGCTCGGCTTGCCGTTTCACGTGTGATGAATGCAGGCATTCCAGAATCTGTTCCGTCACGGTACGATGGATCCGCGCATCGAGGATCGTTATGAAGCTGCGGATCGGACCGAGGATTCGGGTGGCTTTGCAGCTTGGCGCAAGCGTGGGATTGCTTGCGTATCTGCTCTCCCGGCTGGACTGGCAGCAAAGCCGGACACTGATCGCCGGCGCCAATCCGTTGCTGCTGGCAGCGATCGTGATGATCCACGTCGCAGACCGGGTCTTGATGGCTTTGAAGTGGCATCAGCTGCTGCGTGTGCTCGACGATCGGCTGTCGCGCTGGAGTGCGATTGGCGTCTATTACGAGAGCACGTTCATCGGCTTCGCCTTGCCGCTCGGCGGCCTGGGCCCGGATATCGTGCGTTTCCTGCGGCTGAAGGCTCGCGGCATCGATCCATCCGTGACGCTGTCCTCCATGGTGATGGAGCGCCTGAACGGCGTGATTGCGACGTTGGCGCTCATCGTGGCCGGAAGTGTCGTGCTTGCGCAGCTGGCGCCACAGCCGACCTTACGAAATTTTGCACTCGCCTCGGCCGCCGGTGCTGGCGTTGCGGGGATCATCGGCGCGACCTTGATCTTCTATCCAGCGCTGGCTCGGAGCCTCTGCAAACTCGTCAAATGGCCTGTGGCCGTCGAGAGCGGGCGCTTCGCCAAGTACGTGGTGGCGGCACGCGCGTATTCCCGGCGGCCTCTCACCCTTGCCATCAACCTCGGCCTGTCGATGATCGAGCAGACGGTGTCGGTGTTTACGATGTGGGTCGGCTCTCACGCGATCGGCATGCATTTGCCCTGGCTGGTGTGTCTCGCCGTTGCCCCCGTGGCGGTGATCATTCAGCGTTTGCCGCTGACCTACGGCGGGTTGGGGCTGCGCGAAGGAAGTGCGGCCGCGTTGCTCGTGGCGCTCGGCTACGACTATTCAACGGCGCTGGTCCTGCTGATGACCATGGTCGTGATGTTCTTGATTTCGTTGCTGCCCGGCGCGATTGTACTGGCGACGAGCGGGCGCCCGCTGCCCAAGGGCGCATCGGCATAGCGTCGGAGGAGCATGTGGCCGAGCCTGCCTGTTTCAGTAAGCGCTTCACCGAGGAATGGTTGTTTCGTGCGACTCTGCGGAATTCGCTGCGCGCATGGGTGGCCTCGCAGCGCTCGTCCTGGCTGCGGGTCCCACAGGTGCTGCGCGCGGACGATCGCGAGCTGCGCATCGACTATGAGTTCCTCGACGGCTGGCATCCGTTGCACACGGTGCTGCGCGATCGCGCTTTCGCCGGTCTGACCGAGGGGGAGCTGACTCGCACGTTCTGGATGGTCGGCGCTGCGTTGGAAGAGCTCCATCGGCGCACGCATCGAATTCACGGCGACTTCGATTTCGACAACATCCTGGTGAAGCGAGGCGAAGAGCGCGTCGCATTCGTGGATTTCACACCTCCCGCGTACAACGCCATCCGCCGTTACAACCAGCAGAATCCGTATCGAGACATCGCCACGTTCGTCATCTTCGTGCGGGCCAAGTATCCACCGCAACTGCTCTATCTTGCATTCAGGCCGCAGCTGCCAGAGCTCGCGCGCAGGTTCATGTCCGGCTATTTCCGAGATGCACCCGCCGAGTACGACCGGCGCATGCTCGAACGTCACATGAACGAGCTGCTGCGGAACACTTATCTCGGAAAAACGTTCAGCGCTAGGTATCTACGGCGCAGCCGACTGTTCCGAACCGACGATCTAGCACCAGAGCCGTGAAGCACGGGCGAGACTACAGAAGATCTCACCTCGGGCCAGAGTCCTGGGCCAAGGACTATGACGCCAAGCTGTTCTCGCCGGGCTCGTTCGACGCGCTCCTGTGGCAGCGAGAGCAGCAGCTGCTGGATCGTATCTTGCAACAGCATGTCCCTGGCCGCGACAGCTATCTGGATTTCGCATGCGGCACCGGGCGAGTGCTCGCGCATGTCGAGCCTCATTTTCGGCAGGCGGTGGGCCTCGACATCTCGGAGACGATGCTGGCCGTCGCGAAACAGCGCGTCCGCACCACGGCACTGGTCGAGGGCGACGCGACCAGAGATCCGATGGTGCTCGGCGGCCAACAATTCGATTTCATCACTGCCTTCCGGTTCTTCCTCAACGCCCAACCTTCGCTGCGTGAGGAAGCGATGGGCTTCATTGCATCTGCGTTGAAGAACGAGCAATCGCGATTGCTGTTCAACGTCCATGGAAATCGCTACAGCACTCGCATGCTCGTAGCCGCGAAGGCGGGCTTAACGCGCGAGCAGTTCGCCTCCATGTCGGTGAGTGAGTGCATCGAGCTGGCCGCACGCCATGGACTCGAGGTGGTCGAGTGGTATGGCATCGGCTCCTACGACAAAGCGCTGCTGCGACTGATGCCGCTGAGCGCGTGGCGCTGGGCCGAGCGTGTCGCCGCGCTGCCGAAGCACCTATCTGTCTATCTTTATTTCGTGTGCCGAAGGGGCAGGCGCTAGCTGCATCGAGGTTTGAAGTGGGACGAGCTCGTTGAATACCGCCAGCGTACGCCGGGCCGTTTCCTTCCAGGTCAACGTCCGCGCTCGCTGGATTCCCAGCTCGCGCAGGCGACCCCGCAGCTGTTCCGACTCCGTGACTTCGGTAAAGGCGCGTGCGATATCTACTTCATCGCGCGGATTGATCAGGAACGCCGCGCCGCCTGCGATCTCCGGAGCGGCGCAGGTATTCGGCACGATGGCAGGGCAGCCGCATGCGAAGGCCTCCACGATTGGAATGCCAAAGCTTTCGCACAGGGTGGCCAGCACGAAACAATCCGCCAGCTGATAGGCGAGGTGCAGCCGCTGGTTCGGCACGAAACCCAAGAACTGCACGTCCTCAAGATCCGCATCGGAGAAGGATCGGGCGCGCAAATATTCCTCTACGTGACGGCCAACCACGACCAGCGGCAGATCGCCGCCGTCCCGCCGATAGCGCCGATAGGCGCGAATCAACCTTTCGTTGTTGCCGCCCGGATATTCGCGCACCTGCTTCTGCCCGCCGTGCAAGACGCGGGCGACGGTCAGGATGAAACGCTCCGGCAAGCGATGTTCCGCGCGGAATTGTTCCAGCGCGCGTGGGTCGCGCTCCACAGTGAAGTTCGCACCGATGCCTGCATAGCTCACCACAGAATCCCGCACGTCGATCGAGGTGTAGTTGGCGAGATCGTCGAGAGTCTGTTGCGAGATCGCGAGGGTACGGCTCGCCTTCCAGCTGTACAGCGGCAGCATCAGGCGGATGTATAAATTGTCCCACCATGGATAATTCTGCGGGTTGACGTACCAGTCCGATCCCTGCTGCACGAACACACACGGCCGGCGCGTGAAGAACGGCAATGAGAACTTCGGGTTGAAGATCAAGTCCGCATTGAACTCGCGCGCCGCTCGCGGCACGCGCACCTGATCCCAGTAGAGCTTGCTTCGGGCGGGCATCACCACCACGTGGGCGTTGCTGTAATCCCGAAACATCTGCTCGCAGGTCGGCGTCTCGAGCAGGATGACGTAGCGTGTTTCGGGGTCGGCCAGCAGCAGTTCGCGCAACAGATACTGTCCATAGATGCCTATGCCGTCCTTTTGATCCACCAGTCGAGCCATTACTGCGATGGTTCGCTTCGACGTCATCTTCCGCTTCGACATTATCGTCAGCTCAATGTGCCAGATGTTGAACCGTCCCAAATCCCGCGACCTTGCGTCGTAGTGCGCCCAGGATGCTGGCGCGTTGTTTTCCAGGCAAAAACTGCAGCCAATCGGACTTCAGCCGGCCGTAGGCCGGGATCGGCAATCGGCAGCGGTGCCGCTCGGCGCGATAGTCCATCGCGACGCCAAAGGCGACCTGATAGCCCGTGCGCCGGGCCTGCTGCATCGAGGGTGTCGAGCCGAGGTGCCAGGGGTAGGCGATGCAATGAGGCGCATAGCCGAGATGACGCTTGAACTCGTCACGGCACAGCTCGAATTCGGAGGCGACCAGGCTTTCGAATGCGTTCGCGTCCATGTATCGCCCGGGAGCGCGTCGCGCACGCTCCTCAACAATGCGATCGAGCTGCATGCGCCAGTCCGGCTGAGCAAAGAAATCGGGCCCACCGTGGCCGTCGACGAATTCGCGACACGCGCGAGTCACGTCGCCATTCTCCAGATAGCGCCGCTGCGCCGACAGCAGTGGCGCGGCTCGATAGACGGGCGTGCCCAATGCCGGCTTGCCCAACTCGTCCTTGGAGTCGATGAAGCGTATGGGCCAGTCATAGATGTCGAAGCGCGCGAGCGCCGACGGATTCGCGAAATCGACCACCTGCGGCGAAGTGGCCACGAGTGCATGGCGATGAGCGTGCGACTGCACGTCCACATGACCTGATTCGACGCAGGCACGCAGCTGCTTCCAGGACATGAACAGATCGTCCGCGGCACACTGCGGACTCTGCATCCAATAGGTCGGTGCGAAGAGCACTGCCCGGGCATCGAACTGGCGTAGCAACGGCAGTGCGACTGACCCGAAGCTCTTGCGGGCGTCATCGAACGTCAGCAGCACGGAGCGCCCGGGCCGAACTCGACCTTCGCGTGCGGCAAGGTACTCCTCCAGTCCCAATGTCCGGTAGCTGTTCCGCCGCAGGAACTCGAGGTCGCGCGCGAACGTGGCCGCTTCGACATCGTGGTAGATGAATACGGGAATTTCCCGGCGCGAGAGCGGCAAGCCGAAAACGAATCCCGGATAGCGCGTTCGCGAGATTCGACCCAAGGTCCGCATCAACCGTCCGAACCCACTCATGGACCCGCCTTAATGTTCGCCGCGACTGTGCGCAGGCCGGTTCGCCAGATTTAAACTTTTGCGCCGCTGCGCCGCCATCGGATTAATCAAGCGGTAACCAACGCGTTCGAGAAAGAGCGGGTTCCTGGCAGGACGGGCGCGTGCTTTGACCCATCGCCGCAAGACTCGGAGTGTGACGATGTCTGCTTAGGCTTAGTCTGAGTGCAGTTGATTCAGCAGGGTTCGATGATGGTCGCTACGGTTGCAAACAATGTCTCCAGGGGCACGGGTCGCGATTTGTCGGATCGGATCGGTGCACTCGATTGGCAGCGTCTCTCCGATGAGTTAGGCGAGCAGGGGCATGCGATTATTCCCAGTCTACTGCAGCCGCAGCAGTGCTCGGCGCTTGCCGATGTGTACGGGTCGGCGGATCTGTTTCGCAGTCGCGTGGTCATGAGTCGCCATGGTTTCGGGCGGGGCGAGTATCAGTATTTCAAGTACCCGCTGCCTGAGCTGGTCGGTTCGCTGCGACGTTTCCTGTATCCGCACTTGGCGCCGATCGCAAATCGCTGGAACGAGTTGCTGCGCATCGACGTGCGATACCCCAGCAGGCACGACGAATTCATCGTTCGATGTCATGAGGCGGGGCAGTCGCGACCCACGCCGTTGCTGCTTCAGTACCAGGCGGATGACTACAACTGTCTCCATCAAGACTTGTATGGAGAGCACGTGTTTCCACTGCAGGTGGCCGTGTTGTTGTCGCAACCGGGACGGGATTTCACCGGCGGCGAGTTCGTGCTCACCGAGCAGCGGCCACGCATGCAGTCGCGGGCGGAGGTGGTGCCGCTAGAGCAGGGCGATGCGGTGGTGTTCGCGGTTCATCATCGACCGGTGCAGGGAACGCGCGGCATCTATCGAGTGAACATGCGGCACGGCGTGAGTCGCCTGCGATCAGGTCACAGGCACACGCTCGGCGTCATCTTTCACGATGCCACTTAGTTCACTACGCAGCCGCTGCCGGACGATGGGTGTCTTTCAGCGCAGCCTTGGCGGTCGCGGGTTCGATGGTCTCGCCAGCTTCGCGAGCGATGGCGCATAAAAGTCGCACGGCGTCGCCCGGCTTCTTGTCCGTGCCGGCGGCGAGCTTCAGTTTGTGATGTTCGAACGTGGCGCGAAGTCCTTCGGCCGCGATTCGCAGGGCGTCGTCGCCGCCGCCTTGCTTCATTTCGATCGCGGTGGCGTCAGCGGCTGCGCTCGCGCGGGTCAGCCAATCGAGCGCTTGCGTGCTCGGCGGCCGGGCTAGCACGGGCGAACCGTAGAGCTTCGTGCCGAAGGCATCGAAGGCTTTACGTTCGATCGCCGTCGCCTTGCCATTGTTCGCTTGCTCCAGCCACTCGGCGAGCGCGCTGGCGTGTTTGTGGAACGTGCGCAGCGACTGCCGCAATTCCGCCTGGGCATCGCCGACCCGCAGGGCCTGTTCGCGCCGAAAGCGCTTGGCCAGGCCGGCGACGTGCTCGACGAAGTCGTCGGCGTCCTTGATCTCCCGGGCGACCGACTCCAGGCGCTTGCCGATCTTGACGACCTTGGCGGGAGCGGCTGCCGGCTTGGCAGCGAGCGGAGCAGGGTGGCGCTTGGCGGCGGACTTGGACTTGGCGGGCATGGGGCGGCGTTCGGCTTTCGTAGAAAGCCGCTATTTTGCACCAAGCCTGCCGGATGTTGTTAAGCCGTCGTCCGGCAGTAGCTGTTGATGAAGTCCTGATGCTTCGGCAGCTTGGCGACGGCCTGGGCGACGCCGGCCCGGAGGCTGCTCAATACCCGCGCCAGCTCCTGTTCCTGCATGCCGCGCGGTAAAGGGTGATAGTGCTTGGGCACGATGCCCTGACCCAGCAGCACCTGGATCCAGGAGTCCACGCGAAATAGCTCGCCGGCGTCCTGATAGGCGTGCGCGCCCTCCTTGAACATCTCGACGCGATGGGCGAGCGCTTCGGGGATCTCCATGTTCCTGCAATAGCGCCAGAACGCCGAGTCGTCCCGGTCGGTGGTCTTGTAGTGCAGGATGATGAAGTCGCGGATCTTCTCGAGCTCGACGCGCGACTCCTCGTTGAATTGATCGACCAGCGGCTGGCTGACGCCGTCGAAAGGAAACATCTGCATCAAGCGCGTCGCCGCCGTAATGATGACGTGGATGCTGGTGGACTCGAGCGGCTCGACGAAGCCGCTGGACAGTCCGATCGCGACGACATTCTTGTTCCAGGTCTTGCGGCGGCGGCCCGGCTGGAACTTCAGAGTGAACGGCGGTCGCACCGGTGCGCCGCTGACTGCCTGCATCAGCTTTTGTTTGGCGTCATCATCGGAGATATAGCGGCTGCAATACACGAAGCCGTTGCCCATGCGGTGCTGCAACGGAATCATCCAGCGCCAGCCAGCTTCGTGCGCGAACGCGCAGGTATATGGATTCGGCGGACCGGTGATCTCCGTCTGCACCGCTGCCGCACTGTCGCACGGCAGCCAGTGCGACCAATCCTCGAAGCCCGTGTGCAATGTTTGTTCGATCAGCAGGGCGCGGAAGCCGGTGCAGTCGATGAACAGATCGCCCGGGACGACGCGATCCGAGGCCAGCGTGAGCGATTCGACGAAGCCGGTCGTCGCGTGCTGCTGGACAGATTTGATCTTGCCCTCGACGCGCTTGACGCCGCGGTTCTCGGCGAAGCGCCGCAGGAACCTCGCGTAAGCGGTTGCATCGATGTGATATGCGTAGTTGATGTCGGATTGCGGCGAGGTGCCGAAACGGCCTTGCTTGGCCGCGAGCCACTCGACGCAATACTCGCCGAGCTCCGAGTTCATGCCGGAGCGCAGGCCGTGCAGCCAGAAGTGGTGAAACTCGGCGAGCCAGGTGGGCTTGCCGTGCCGGCCGAACGGATGGATGTAACGATCGCCAATCTGACCCCAGTTCTCGAACCAGATGCCGAGCTTGAAGGTCGCCGACACGCTGCGCATGAATTCCTGCTCGTCGATGCCGAGCAGCTGATGAAAGACGCGGATCGGCGGCACCGTCGATTCGCCGACGCCGATGGTGCCGATGTCGTCGGATTCGACCAGGGTGATGTCGAGGATCTGACCGAGCTGGTGCGACAGCGCAGCGGCAGTGACCCAGCCGGCGGTGCCGCCGCCAGCGATGACCACTCGTTTGATTGGCGTCATGGTCGCTCCATCAGCGATTCAAATTGTTGAGCAGCATCGCCCGAATGCGACGCGCGCTGCTGTCATCCATCGGCCCGAGCGCGCCACGGGCCTGCTCGGGCAAGTGCTCGCCAGCTTGCTCGGCCGGGCCGAAGACGTAGTAGTCGAAAATACTCTTCCATGCGCGCTTCTCGCGCTCCGGCCGATCGCGCAACGCCCAGATGGCGTGATAGAGCGCATTCATCGGCGACGGCATGAACTTCGGCGACGTGCTCCACCAATAGTTGATCAGCGTATTGAACGGGCTCAGCGCTTCGACGTGATGCCACCACAGGCTCGGAATGAACACCGCATCGCCGGGCTCGACTTCCACGGACTGCCCGGCTTCCAATGCTTCACGGAAGCGCGGGAAGCGCTCGAAGTCGGGGTTCGAGAAATCCACCAGGCTGACGGCCTGGCCGCCGGGCGTCGGCTCGAGCGGGCCGGGATACAAGTTGAAGATCTGCTCGGGAGGAAACATCGTGAAGCGCCGGCGCCCGACGGCGCAGCACGCGAGATTGTTGGGCGCATCGTAGTGGCAGGATGCGATCGTGCGGTTGCCGATCCAGATGCTCGCCAGCGGCTCGTAGCCTTGCGCGGCGAACGGTACATCGTTGTCGCGCCGGAAGCCGGGGAGGCAGGCGTCGATGGTCGTCGAGGCGATGTAGTTGGTCGGCGGGCGCTCGTCCTCGAGATGTTTCTCGATGTCCATCAGCACGTGATCGAGCGGCGCACGCTGGCTGAGGAAATTCAGTTGAGTGTAGTCGTCGTTGTAGAACAACCGGCCCTTGATCTGCGGATCGCCGCGTGAGGCGCCGACCGTCTTGCCGTTGTAGAAGGAGCGCAGATAACTCATCGCCTCGTGATGCGAGCGCAGGCCGGCTTGTACCAGCGGCCACTGCGCGACGAGGCCTTTCAGCACGACCGGCTCGTCGCCGGCCAACAGTTCTTGCAAGGGAATCGTATCGGCCGTGTAGCCGTGCAGCTCGCGAGTGCGCTTCAGTTCGCCGGTCATGATGCCGCGGCCACCCCCGCCTGCTGCCGGCGCCGATGTTTCATGTCGATGAGCTTCTTCATGTTGTTGAGCGAGGCGATCACCAGGAATGCGCCCTGCAGGAAGCCGGCGCTGTTCAATTGAAACAAGGCGTCGCCGCTCAAGCCACGCAGCTTTTCTTCGCTGATCGTGTACAGCCCACGCAGGTTGAACTGCTCTTCGGCATTGAACTTGATCTCGACATTCACCGGTTCGATCAGCTGGTGCGCCGAGAAGGCTTCGAACATGGCCTTGCTGACGGCGAGCCCTTGATGGATGCCGTGCAGAACGGCCGTGATGCGCTCGAGATAGCGCGTGTTGCCGCCTTGAGGCAGGAACACCGGCTCGCCCTCGGTGGTGCTGATGCGGGGACTGTCCAGATCGACGTGGATCACGGGCTCCCTGCGCATCTCGCCGTCCACCTCCTGATTCTGGAAGCCGATCAGAAACGGCCCGCGAGCGATGATCCCGGGAATATAGGCGGCGTTCCAACCGTGCTGGTCGAGGAAAAGATTTTCGTCCTGCTGAAAGCCGAGCAGGGCGATCGATTGAAACTCGCCGCTCTGCGGATCCTTGCGAAAGAATATCGGGTACTCCCGCTGCACATCCCCGTATTCGGTGGGGAAGGTGAGTACCGTTCCGAGATTGTCGCCGAATTCGGCGCCGTGGCGAGCGATCACCCGCAAATCCTTGTGGGCGACGTTATTGAGCATCACATGCCTGGCCAAGACTTCCCCCAGATCAACTTCAGGTCGCCCGGGCATTATGCTGCGCCATCCTGCTCCGCATAAGCCCTGGGTGCACATCCTTGTCCACCCGCTCGACGGAGCGAAGCTCCGCTTCGCTGTAAGACACCGTCGAGCCCTGCCACGACCGAAGGGGCGGGCCGGATACCCTCGAGTACCCGGCCGCCTGATCGACTTTAGAACTTATACCGCGCGCCCAGTGCGTAGCGCGCTCCCTGATCTTCCACGTACCAGGGCTGGTTGATGGAACGGCCGTGCCAGCGGATGTCCTCCTCGGTGAGGTTCAGGCCTTCCAGCGACAGCGAGAGGTTCTCGTTGACCTCGTAGCCGACGCTCAAGTCGACCTGGTAGTACTCCTCGACGTACTCCGGATTGTGGTCGTTGCCACGGTTGGTGTTTTGCAGGAATTCGTCGCGCCAGTTGTAGGCCAGACGCACCTGGAAGCCGTAGTTCTCGTACATCAGGATCAGGTTGGCCGAGTCGCTCAGGCCGAGCAGGGCAAACTGATTGAGGCTCTGAGCGCCGGCATCGTTGAAGCTCACGTCACCCTTGACGATGGTGTAGTTCGCCTGGATGCCGAAGCCGCTCTGACCGAAGAAGTGCTGACCGCCCAGCTCCCAGCCGTGGATCTTGGCGTCCTTGTTGTTGGTCGGACGGGTCACATCGAACTGGTATTCCGGATCGTCGGCATTCGGCAGCAGATCGTACTGGGTGGCCCACGCCAGATGCTGCGCTTCGGTGCCGTTGAAGGCTGCGGCGCCGCCATCCCAACGGACACCGTTCTTGTCGGTGAATCCGTCCGGGTGCTCCATCATGGCCATCATCACGAACAGATTGGTGTCGTCCGTGCTGAGGCTGCGAGCCTGCAGCGCTGCAACCGCCGCCTGCGCGCGCGGGCCCGAAGTTTGATCGGTGATGCCGAACAGGCCTTCCGTGACTACTTCGTTGCCGATGAAGTTCGCCACCTTCTTGTGGAAGAAGCCCGCGGACAGGTAGCTCGCGTCGCCGAAGTACCACTCCATCGACAGATCGATGTTGTCGGATTCCAGCGGCTCCAGTTGCGGGTTCGCCGCGTTCGCCGTCGGATTGAATCCGTTGAGCGAGGAACCTTGCGAGCCGCCTACGTCCACGGCTGCACGCAGCTGGTTGTATTGCGCGCGAGCAATGGTCTTGCTGTAAGAGAAGCGCGCCTTGACGTTGTCGATGACTTCGATGTCGAAGTCCAGATTCGGCAGGAGATAATCGTAGTCGTTCTCCTCCTTAACCTGCGACATGGTCGAGCCTTGCAACTCGGAGAAGTCGTTGTTGTCTTGCCAGATCAGGCCGAGCGGCACGATCTGATTGGAGACCGCTTCCAGGTCGGTCTTCTCATACCGCACGCCCACCAACAGGTTGGCATTGCGCGAGAACAGATCGAAGTTCATGCCGTACTGAACGTACGCGGAGACCGTGTCCTCGGAAACAGTGTGGTTCTGATCGAACGCGGGGTTGTAGCCCAGCACGCCAGTGGTATTGGTCGGATCGCGCCACACGCCATAGGTGTCGACGGCCCACTGCGCGAGTGCGTTTGCATTGCCTTTCCAGCCGGAGCGCGGCACGCCCGCAGTCGAGAAGTCATTGAACTCGCCGACCAGGCTGAACGGCTGCAACAGGTTGGCAGGCAATTCGCCCGGACTTGCAACGCCCCAGTCGCCCAAGGTCATTTGCGCGCCGGAAGCACGTTGACGCGATTCCATCGCACGCGTTTCGACACCGAACTGCACGCGGCTGTCGTTCTCGAACTTCAGGTTGCCATCGATACGCGCTTGCGTGATGTCGCTGGTCTGTTCCTGATAGTTGATACGCAGGTACTGACTGCCCAGGTCGTTGATCGTGAATGCATAGTTCGGGTCGCCGCCGCTGCCCGGAATGCCCGTGGTCGGATCTCTGAACAGCGTGCGCATCGCGAGCGGCAGGCCGTCGTTGAAGCGGAACGTTTGCTGGAAGCGGTTGGTGCAGAGACTCGTGTTGACGGTATCGCAAGTGCTCGGCACGCGTGCGGCAAAGCTGAACAGCGTTTCGCCGCCACCGGTGACCGGATCGTTCGGCAAGCTCTCCGCCTTCGAGTCGTGCACGTCCAACGCCAGCGAGAAGTTGTCGGTCACGTGCCACTCGGCGTTGAAGCCGATCGAGTTAAGCTCGTTCTTCTGCTGCCGGTGCTGTTGCTCGAAGCCGAAGTCCTTGGCCGTGCCTTCGTCTTCCTGCAGGACCATCGGCGTTGCGACCGCGTGGCCGGTGTCGAATTCGACGTAGCTGTAGCGGTTCGCGTTCATCCACAACGTCTGGTCGCCGCGATCTTCCGTCAGATCGGTCTCCGCGTACGTGTAGTCGGCGGTGAGGGTGAGGGTATCGGTCGGCGCGAACTGCACGGTCAACTGTGCATTCGTGCGCTCACGCTCGCGATCGGAGAAGTGATAGCGGATATCGTTCGGAATGGCATACAGCGCGCCGACGGCCGGTGCATTGACGACGACGGCGTCCGGCGAGAACTTCGTCGTCTGGTTGCCCGGCGTCCAGTTGCGGATGTTCCAGTCGTTGACGGTGGAGCTGGAGGAGCCGCTGTCGCGCTTCTGATAGCTCGCGGACAGGCCGACGCCCCAGGTCTTGTCGTCATTGGCAAAGCTGAAGATGCCGGACACTTCCGGGGTGATGTCGTCGCCGACGCGATTGGTGGTGTCGGTCACTGCCTTGACGCCCACGTTCATCACCGGCTCGTCGCTGTCGAACGGCCGTGCGGTACGGACGTTCAGGGTGGCGCCGATACCGCCGGTGGCCTGGTCGGCGCGGCCGGTCTTGTAGACCTCGATCGCGCTGATGCTTTCGCTGGCGAGGTTCGCGAAGTTGAAAGCGCGCGACTGGCCGGCGACGCCGCCGTCACCCGAGTTGCCGCCGGCGAACGCGTCGGCCGCAGGCATGGTGCGGCCATTCAACGTCACCATGTTGTATTGAGCGCCGAAGCCGCGTGCCGTCACCAATGCGCCTTCGCCGTTGCGACGGTCGATGGAGATGCCGGTGATACGCTGCAGCGATTCGGAAAGGTTGCTGTCCGGAAACTTGCCGATGTCTTCGGCGCTGATGGCATCGACGACGCCGATCGCGTCGCGCTTCATGTCCATCGAGGTTTCCAGGCTGGCTCTCATGCCAGTCACGACCACTTCTTCCAGCTCGGTCTGGCCGGGCGTAGAGGCGCTTGCTGCGGCGGCCTCCTGGGCGCTCGCGCCGTGCAAAGGCGCAACCGAAGCCAGCGCCGCGGCGATGGCTATCGCGAGCCTGTTATTTCTCATCATCTCGAGTCCCCCTGATTAACGAACGTCGAACCCAGTCACTATTGAAAGTGGCTCAAACAAGTGTGGGCGAGGGAGCGGATACCGCTACCATCGCCACTGTCTCGCCGTGCGCCCATGGCTCTTGCTTCACTGGCTGCGTTGAAGAAAAAGTGTGGCGCGACGGGTGGTTAGATGCTGGCTGCACGAGTCAGCCAACATCAAAATAGGATCACGGCTGCAGGCCGGGGCATAGGAGGCGGAGCGACCAGAGGCACTTTGTGGCTCTGACATCGCTGTCAATCGGCGGCGCTCGATTTGTCGTTCCACCCTGTACGACACGTGTATCCCCTGGTGATACCGCTATCATTATTGCCCCATAAGATGAGCCAGTCCGCGCCGGTTTGCAACACCTATTGCTACATCGTTGGCGAGCGATGGTCATGGCGGCTCCGAATCATGTCCGACAATAAGCCGCTCGAGGATCGCAAGTCTCGGCTTTTGTTGCGGTCCATGACGTGCGGCACAGTTCGTGATCGTGGCGGAAAGACGACGCCGCCGTCGTCAATTTAGCGTTGCCGCGCGCTGGCCGGGGGTTCAGAATGCGCCGCCTTTTATGGATACGGAACGCTCATGACTGACGCCGCTGCCGCGCCCGCCGCGCCTTTGCCGATGTTCTACAAGAACCCTGTGCCGTTGGAGCCCGCGCGCCACGCACAAGCCGGGCTGAAGCCGGAGGTCGAATTCAGTTTTGCCGCCAATACCAACGCCGTTCCCTTGACGGCATCCGAGATGCCGCACGCGGCGCGCACCTATCCGATCGTGTTTTCGGTGAATGCCCCGATCGTGCCGTTCGCGGTCGTGGGGCTGCGCGACGGTGAAAATCTGTTCGTCAACGCTCAGGGCGCATGGCGGGACGACAGCTACATCCCGGCGTACGTGCGCCGCTATCCCTTCATTTTCTCGGAAGTTCCCGAGTCGCAGCGCCTGGTGTTGTGCATCGACGAAAGCGCGGCCAATTTCGAGACCAACTCGGCCCAGCCGCTGTTCACGGACGGCAAGCCGTCCGAAGCCCTGCAGCGCGCTCTTCAATTCAACGAGACTTTCCAGCAGCATTACATGGACACGCGCCGCTTCGGCGAGTGGCTGGATAAGAACAACATGCTCGAGGACCGCATGGCGCGCGCCGATCTCGGCGGCGGTCAGACGTTCACGCTGCGTGGCTTCAAGCTGCTGAACCCGGATCGTCTGCGCACTCTGGAAGACGCTCAGGTGCTCGAGCTGCACAAGAGAGGTTGGCTGCCGCTGCTGCATTTCCACCTGCAGTCGTTGCAGAACTGGGGTCTGCTCGGTCATCTGACGCGCACGCGCGCCGCTGCCGCTGCCAACGAGCCGTCGTAATCATCGATTTGCCGCGAGCTCTGCGCGGTCGATGACACGGCCGCGCAGGATGACCGTCACGATTTCATCGTAAGCGTCGACGGTCTCCGCCGGATTCTTTCTCAACAGCAGCAGGTTGGCGATCCGGCCGGCCTGCACGCTGCCCACCTCGCGTTCCAATCCCAACGCCGCCGCATTCGACAGCGTCGCAGCTTTGAAAATCTGTGCGGGCGTGAGCCCGGCCTCGACCTGCCGCTGCATTTCGATCCAGCCATTGAGTCCTGGCGGGTTTGCGTAAGTCGGCGAGCTCGGCGTATCAGTGCCAAACAGGAAGCGGGCGTTGCGTGCGGCCAGATAGCCCGTCGCGTTCCGATTCCGTGCGAGATAAGAAGCGTAGAAGGCGCGAGCTTTATTCAATGCGGCTTCGGGATCTTTTTCGCCAGAGAACTGCGCCGCCGCGATGTGATCTCGGTACGCTTGGCCCTCCGTGGTGCGATACCAGTCGATCAGGCTCTTGGGCAGCACGCGCGACAGCCTGGAGTCTGCGAGATAGCCCGGATCGAAAACATCGAGCTCGCCGTACAGCACCTGTATGGTCGGTTGCCAGCCGATGTTGGCTTTGACGATGCGGTCCAGGACCGGGTTGGGATCCGCACCGTCGTCTGCGTGCCAAAGGCCGTGAGCGATTACGTCGACGCCGGCGTTGACCGCCGCTTCCTGCGCCACCAGTGAATTCGCGTGCATGAACACCGGCAAGCCTGCAGCGTGCGCGGCGCTGATCAGCTCCTGCAAGGTGTCGGGGCGCGGCGTGGGCAGAAGATTCTTCTGCAAACCGAAGCCGGGCTCGAAGAAGGTTTTCACACACGATGCGCCGTCGGCTTTGATCCGTGCGACTACTGCAGTGGGCGTATGTTTGGCGGGATCGAATCCCGATGGCGCGGCGGCCTCGTCGCCACGCTGGATGATCATGTACGGTTGATGCTCATAACGTTGTGGCTTTGGCGTCCAGGTCATGGGATAGCCGTCTTGGACTGGAGTCGAGCCGCAGAAGTAGGTATCCGGTCGCAGCTCGTGCTTCTGCCAGTGGCGCATCTCCTCTGGGGTGGAGAGCAGATCGAGCAGGCCAGTGAAACCAAAATAGAGAAAGCTGCGCGGAATTTGTTTCTCGGCGGTTGCCGCAATCTGCGGATGTGCCTGCACGTGTTCGGGAAACATGCCTGGCACTCCGGTCAGGTGCACATGACTGTCGATCAACCCGGGTGACAGATACAAACCAGCGCCATCGATGACCGTGGTGGTCGATGCTGCTTTGGCGGCCTTGCCATCGGTGATCGAGACGATGCGCTCGTGCTTGATGTGAACGGTGGCATTGCGTCGAGGCGCGGATTGCTCCGGCGAGACGATGGTGACGTTATCGATGCGTAGCTCGGCGCCCTGCGCAACGGTACTGCTCAGCACGCAAAGAGCCGTCGTTACGGCCAAGATCCGGCCGGCGCTGCCAATAGTCATTCGTCCTTCTCCCGTGTGAGGCACAGGGCTTGCGACGAGCGTCGCAGGCAAAAGGTTGCGCCTTGGCTAGCATCCTGGACTTTGCGACAGCTTCGACGCGGGTGGGCAATGGGCACGCTGACGGAAGAACAGGCCAAGTCGTATATCGTCAAGCTCTTGACGGCCATGAGCCAGGCGGGCGGTTCGGATCTTTTCGTCTCGAAAGATTTTCCGCCGTCGATGAAGCTGCAGGGCGCGATGAAGCCCATGACCAACCAGAAGCTCACCGGCGAGGTGACGCGTGCGCTGGCGAATTCGCTCATGAACGAGCGGCAGCGCGAAGAGTTCACCCGGGACCTGGAGTGCAATTTCGCGATCTCCGTGCCGGGGGTCTCGCGTTTCCGAGTGAACGTATTCGTGCAGCAGCAGAACGTCGGCATGGTGATTCGAACCATCGCCAACGACATTCCGGATCTGGCCAAGCTCGGGCTGCCCGAAACGCTCAAGGACATCATCATGACCAAGCGGGGTCTGGTGCTGGTCGTGGGCGCGACCGGCTCGGGTAAATCGACCTCGCTGGCGGCGATGATCGATCATCGCAATCGCACTTCGCCCGGGCACATCGTAACCGTGGAAGATCCGGTGGAGTTCGTGCATCAATCGAAGCAGTCGCTGATCACTCATCGCGAAGTGGGCATCGACACCCACTCGTGGCACAACGCGCTGAAGAACACGCTGCGACAAGCGCCGGACGTGATCCTGATCGGCGAGATCCGCGACACCGAAACGATGGAGCACGCCATCACGTTCGCCGAAACCGGCCACCTGTGTCTGGGCACGCTGCACTCGAACAGCGCCAATCAGACCCTGGATCGCATCATCAATTTCTTTTCCGAGGATCGTCGCAAGCAGCTGCTGATGGATCTTTCCAGCAATCTGCGCGCCATCATTTCGCAGCGACTGGTGCGGACCGCGGACGGCAAGGGCCGGCGCGCTGCCGTCGAGATCCTGCTGAATACACCGATCATTGCGGACAAGCTGCTCAAGGGCGAGTTCCACGAGATCAAGGCCATCATGAGCAAGTCGCAGGAACTGGGCATGCGCACCTTCGATGCATCCCTGTTCGAGCTGTACAACGAGGGCGTGATTTCGTTCGACGAGGCGATCCGCAACGCGGATTCGGCGAACGAGCTGCGCCTGAACATCAAGCTCAACGGCCGCCCGCAGACCGCCGAAACGTTATCTCTGGCCCCGAGCGAGCCCGACAAGAAGGACGACGCCGCGGCCGCTTAATTGCTTCATGTCGCCGGTGTAAGCTCGGCATCGGCGTGGACCGGAACCAGCATATCCGGTGCGCGTTCCAACAGACATGAAGACAGTCACCGGTACATTGATCACGGCCCGAGAGGTCGACAGCGCCGAGCGCACCAAGCGGCTGCGTACGCTGGCCTGGTTGATGGACAACTCGATCCCGCTGCCGGGCGGCTTCCGGATCGGCCTCGACGCCATCATCGGCCTGGTGCCCGGCATCGGCGATGCCGTTGGCGCGGTGATCTCGGCGTACATCATCAATGAAGCCCGCCAGATGGGCGCGCCGCGCAGCGTTCTGTACCGGATGATGAGCAATGTAATGATCGAGACCGTCGTGGGCGCGATCCCGTTCGCCGGCGACGTGTTCGATGCCGCCTACAAGGCCAACATGCGGAATCTGGCGTTGCTCGCCCGATATCAGCTGGACCCCGTCGGCAGCCGGCGGGGCAGTCGCTGGTTCGTCGCGGGCTTCTTTCTCTTGCTGACCTTGATGGTGCTGCTGCTGATCGCGATTCCGGTGCTGGTCATCTATGGCATCGTGCAGCTGTTCTGAATCTCACACCAGCTGAACGTCGACGCCTTGGGCGCGGATCGCTTCGACGCAGGCCGCATCTGCGCCGCTGTCCGTGATCAAGACGTCCATCTGATCCACCGGTGCGATCACCGAAAGATTCCGCCGCAGCAGCTTCGATGAGTCCGTGACCGCGACGACGCGTTGCGAGATGCGGATCATCTGCGCATTCAACTGAGCCTCCAGCACGTACGGCGTCATCAGTCCGATCTGCGGATCCAGGCTGTCGACGCCGAGAAACAGTACATCGGCGTGCAGCGTGCTCAGCGCCTGCTCGGCCTGCGGGCCGGATAAAGAAAACGATTTCTGACGCAGCACGCCGCCCGGAATGATCACATTGACGTGCGAAGAGTTCGCGAGCAGCACCGCGATGTTCAGCGCGTTCGTGATCACGTTGATGGAGCCGAGCTTCAACGTTCGAATCTGTTTCGCGATCTCGGCCGTGGTCGTGCCGGAGTCGAGGATGACGGTTTCGCCATCGCGAATCATTTCGGCCGCTGCCGCGGCGATGCGCACCTTCTCGGCTCGGTGCAATGTTTGTTTGACGTTGATCGGCAGCTCATCGCTGTCGCCGCGCGGCAGGGCCCCGCCATGCGTGCGAACCACGACCCCCATGTGCTCGAGCGCCGTCAAATCCGTGCGGATGGTGACGGCGGAGACGCCAAAGCTCTCGGCGAGCTCGGCGACCGTGCCTTGAGTGTTGGTCTCGATGAGCGAGCGAATGTGGCGCCGACGCTCTTCCATCGACAGGGCGCCGTGGCCGGCGCGGGCGCTTTTCTTGGGCTTGGCCATGGTTGCGTTCGGTAGGTGAGTAGCTTTCGTTTGTGTCACGAGCGAAAGAATAGCTCCTTAATTCTTGCGGTCAAGCTGAAAACGAAAGTAAACGAAAGTTTCTTGTGCTTTCGATTTTCGTCGCATAGGATGACAGCGCCTGGCCAAAGAACATGCGGTGAACCCATGTCACACATATATAAAGCCGTCTCCCTCGCCCTGATCGGCGTCACGCTCGGCGCGGCAGCGCTGGGCGAAGAAACGTCCTCCTCGGATCCGCTCGAAGAAATCGTCGTATCCGGCACGCGTGCCGCGCTTGCCGAGTCCCTCGATAAGAAGCGCGAGGCGCCGATCGTGCAGGACTCGATCGTCGCCGAAGACCTCGGACGATTTCCGGACGACAACGTCGCCGACTCGCTGTCTCATATCACTGGCATCACCTTGCAACGTACCCGGGGCGGTGAAGGGCAGTACGTCAATGTGCGGGGCCTGGGCCCCGAATTCAGCATCGTCACGTTGAACAATCGCATCCTCGCGACCGATGGCGACGGCCGCGAATTCGCGTTCGATGTGTTGCCCTCCGAAATCATCGCCGGGGCGGACGTGTTCAAGTCCGCCAACGCCGTCAATCTCGAGGGCAGCATCGGCGGGGCGATCAATCTCACTTCGGCGCGGCCGCTCGATCGGCCTGGGCTGCGTACGTCGTTATCAGTCGAAGGCGATTACAACGACCTGTCCGAGAACACGGGCTACAAAGTCAGCGGCGTGCTCAGCGATACCTTTGCCGAGGATCGTATGGGCGTGCTGCTCACCGCGGTGTATCAAGATACCGAGGTCCGCTCGGACGCCGTGCACGAATTCTTCATCACGCCGGATTCGCCGGGCGAGTTCGACGCCAACGGCGATGGCGAAATCTCCGATGCCGAGAGCGAGCTGCTCGGATTGTGCTGTACCAGCTTCGGCACGCGCATCCAGGAGAAGAAGCGCACCGGTCTCACGGGCATCTGGCAGTGGCAAGTCAACGATGCCTTTCAAATGACCGTGGACGGCATGTTTACGCGCCTGGATGCGCCGACCGTCGGCTATCACCAGTCGTACTATGTCGAAGACTCCATCCTCGATGAGGACACCGGCCTGCACCGCTGGAGCAATGTGAGTATTCGCGACCACTGGGTCACGGGCATGGATATCGATCAGCTGGTGCCGGAGGTTTCCACGATCACCGAAGATCGGGTCGTCGACACCACGCAGTTCGGCTGGAATGCGGCCTGGCAGGCGACCGACCAGCTCAAGCTCACATTCGATGCCTATCGCTCCAAGGCCGAGCGCGACTCCGGCGGCAAGGACACCTGGATGGTGTCAGGCATCGGCGGTCATCACACCGGGCGTGTCGACATGCGCAGCGGCGGCGTGCCGAACATCGCAGTGACGCTCGAAGACGGCCGCGACCTTGCGACGGCACTGCAGAGTGGGGCGCTGGGCGATGCCGATTACGGACTGCATTTCATCGGCCTGTCCGGCACCGATGTGACGGACGAAGTCACCGGCCTGTCCATCGGCGGCGAGCTGAAGCTCGAGTTCGGTACGCTCGAAACCGTGCAGTTCGGTGTGTCCAGCACCGATCGCAACAAGGTCCGCAACACCCTCGAGAACGACACCAACGGCGGCTCGTGCCAGTACTGCAACATGTACGACACGACCTTCGAAAGTCTCGGGGCGCACGTGGTCCGGCCGGTCTCGCTACCGAACTTCATGCGCAATGCCGGCGGCAGCTATCCGCGGCGTTTCGTATCGATCCGGGCGAGCGAATATCTGAATGCGTTGCGCGCGCTCGATGGCCAACCCATCTTAGATGAGAACGGCGATCCCACGGGCAATGTCTTCGACTCTTCCTTGACGGCGCCCGAGTTCAATCCGGTGCAGTCCTACGATGTGGACGAAGAGACCACGGCGCTGTATTTGAATGCGAACTTCCGCGGCAACGCGTGGTTCGCGAGCGCCGGCGTGCGTTGGATCTCCACCGATACGACGGCCAAGACGGCGGTCGACAGCATCGAGTTCGTCGACGATCCGACGCCCGGGATTCCCACCTCCAGCCCCGATGTCACATACAGCCCGGCCGAGCCGCTGACTCAGAAGGGCAGCTACGACAAATTCCTGCCCGCGCTCAACGTCGGTTATTGGCTGCGTGAGGACCTGTTGCTGCGCTTTGCAACGGCCAAGGTGATGGCGCGGCCGTCGCTCAATCAGCTCGCGCCCACGCGTATCGATAACACCCTCGATCGCAGCTACCTCGTGGTCTACGACGGCAACGCGGACCTGCAGCCGGTCGAAGCGGATCAAGCGGACCTGTCGGCGGAATGGTACTTCGCCGACAAGTCGGTGCTGAGCGGCGCCGTGTTCTGGAAGAACATCACGAACTTCATTACGACCGAGTTGCAGGAGAACGTCGATATCGGCGTCGTCGGCGACATCGGCGGGGCGGGTGAGGCGCCGGTGCTGTACGACGTGACTCGTCCCATCAACGGCGACAAAGCCAAGGTGCTGGGCGCGGAGCTCGGGCTCCAGCACTTCTTCGACAATGGCTTCGGCGTGCGCGCCAATTACACATACACCGATACAAAAGCTTATGTCGGCGGCGTGCACGTCGGCCCGCTCGAGAATGTTTCCGAGTCGGCGTATTCGGTCGCGCTGATGTTCGAGAACGATCGCTGGGACGTGCAGCTCGCCGCCGACTACAGCGGTGAGTACACCGAAGTGAGCGATTCGATCGCCGACCGCTCGCAACAGGTCGAGCCCATCACCTGGGTAACCGCTTCGGTCGCTTACAAGATCACCGAAGGGCTGATGGTTTCGCTGGAAGGGCGCAACCTGCTCGACGAGTACTACGTCGCGTATCTCGGTCGCAACGACATGCTGGCCGGTTTCGAGACCTGGGGACGTTCGTACCTGTTGGGCGCCAGCGCGAAGTTCTGACGAGGGCTGTTTGTGATCAATCGAAAACAACAATCGGCGCGTTTCGCCTGGATGCTCGCGATCCTGTCGCTGGCGGTTGCCAGTGCGTCGCCAGCGTCGCAGCCGGCGCCTCGCAGCAACGGCCTGGCGCAAACACCGCCGGTGGGCTGGAGCAGCTGGAACAACTTTGGCGACGACATCAACGAGCAGATCGTCATCGAGACCATCGATGCCATGATCGCGAACGGAATGCGTGACGCCGGTTACGTGTTCGTCAACCTGGATGACGGTTGGCAGCGCTACAAAGGCGCGCGTCGGGATCATCCGCTCGAGGTCGATCCGAAGAAATTCCCACGCGGCATCAGCTATCTCGCCGACTATGCCCATCAGCGGGGCATGAAGCTCGGCATCTACTCCGGGCCCGGACAGACGACCTGCGCGGGCTATACCGGCAGCGAAGGGCACGAAGCCGAAGACGCCAGGATGTTCGCCAGTTGGGGCGTCGATCATCTCAAATACGACAGCTGCTGCTCGCACCGTGAAGCGCCCAAGGAAGAGCTGCAAAAGATCTTCCGGACCATGTCGAACGCGCTGATGGCGCAGAAGCGCGGCATCGTGCTGCACGCCTGCCATTGCGGCTGGGGCGACATCTGGGAATGGGCGGCCGGGCTCGGCGTCAATCACTGGCGCATCGGGCAAGACATCTCCGATGACTTCAACTATCCGGGCAATCGCGAGCAATATTACTTCGACGTGCTCGATCAGCTGGATCGCGGCGTTGGCCTGGAGAAGTACGCCGGCCCGGGCCACTGGAACGATTACGACATGCTCATCGTCGGTCTCGATGGTAAGAGCAAGCAACTGGTCGGCACTGGCGCCTCGAACACCGAATACCGAACTCACTTCAGCCTGTGGGCCATGGTGTCTTCGCCCATGCTCGTGGGTGCGGATGTGCGCAAGCTCGATCCGTACTCGTTGCAGACGCTAACGAACAAAGAAATCGTTGCTCTCAATCAGGATCCGGCCGGCAACGTCGCTCACAAGGTGCGCGACGACGGCGATCTGGAAGTGTTCGCCAAGGAGCTGGCCGATGGCAGTCACGCCGTATTGCTGCTCAATCGAGGCGCCGCGACGGCGACGATGACCTTCAGCCCGCGCGCGGATCTGCAAGCACCGATGGATCGCTACAGCATCCGCGATCTGTGGAAACATCGCGATCTCGGCACGTACGACATTCCTTTCACGACCGAAGTGCAGAGTCATGAAGCGCGCGTGTTCCGCATTCGTCAGCTGGCGACCAGTGCGAACGGCCGTTCCGTGAGCGACGCTGCCGAGCAAGAGTCGGCTCGATGAAGCCTTGGCTGCTCTATGCGTTGACCACGCTGCTCCTGTGGGGAGTGTGGGGCGCGTTCGCCGGGCTGCCGAGCGCCAACGGTTTGCCGGAGACGCTGAATTACGTCGTGTGGTCGCTGACGATGATTCCGCCGGCGCTGCTGGTGTTGAGCCGCAGCGGCCAACCGTTACAGCGTGATCGCCGCTCCGTCACGTTGGGATTGGCCATCGGACTGCTCGGCGCGGGTGGGCAGCTGCTGTTGTTTCATGCGGTCCGGATCGGTCCGCCCTATCTCATTTTTCCAATCATCTCGTTGTCGCCGGCACTCACGATCGCGCTCTCATTTGCGCTCCTGCGCGAGCGCACGGGCCTGCTTGGGCTGGTGGGCATCGTGCTCGCACTGCTGTCGCTGCCGTTGTTCGACTATCGCGCCGAGGGCGAACCCGCCGGTTATGGCAGTTGGTTCGCGATGGCGCTTGCGGTGCTCGCCGCCTGGGGCGTGCAGGCGTATGTGATCAAGCTGGCGAACGCGAGCATGGATGCGGCGAGCATCTTCTTCTACATGATGCTCAGTGGTTTGCTGCTGACTCCCGTGGCGCTGGCGATGACGGATTTCTCGCAGCCTATCAATTATTCCCTGGATGGCCCGGGCCTCGCCGCTGCGATTCAGTTGTTGAACGCCGTGGGTGCGCTCACGCTCGTGTTCGCTTTCCGTTACGGCAAGGCAATCATTGTGTCTCCGTTGGTGAATGCCGGCGCGCCGTTGTTGACCGCGCTACTGTCACTCTTGCTGGCGGGGGCGATGCCGACCTCATACAAGATCGCAGGAATCGTGCTGGCACTTACGGCGGCGTTGCTGTTGGCGGTGCAGCCCGAGGAGCCGGCGCAGCGATGAATACGTTGCTCGACATCGTGGCGCGGCACAAGCGAGGCGAGCAGGCCGGTGTTTATTCCTTGTGCTCGGCGCATCCTCGGGTTATTGAAAGCGCGATGCGAGAGGCGAGCGCCAGCAATGCGCCACTGCTCGTCGAGGCTACGTCGAATCAAGTGAATCAGTTCGGCGGGTACACGGGGATGACGCCAGTCGACTTCCGCCGCTTCGTGCTCGACATCGCGCAGCAAGTCGGCTTGCGCGAGCAGATGTTGTGGCTGGGCGGGGATCATCTCGGCCCGAACGCCTGGCGCCATGAGCCTGCGGACGTGGCATTGGCGAAGTCCGCCGAAATGATTCGGCAATATGTCGGGGCCGGCTTCCGCAAGATTCATCTCGATTGTTCCATGGCGTGTGGCGGCGATCCGGAGCCATTGCCGGAATCCATCATCGCCCGACGCGCGGCGCGGCTTTGTGCCGTCGCCGAAAACACCTGGCGCGAGGTGGGCGGTGAGCCACCGGTCTATGTCATTGGCACCGAAGTGCCGGTGCCGGGGGGCGCAACGGAATCTCTCGGGGAGTTGGCGGTTACCAGCCCCGACGCCGCGCGCGCGACCATCCAGGCCCATCAGGCGGCGTTCGCCGATATCGGTCTCGATACGGCGTGGTCGCGGGTCATCGCATTGGTGGTCCAACCCGGCGTCGAGTTCGATCATCACAAGGTGATCGACTACCGACCCAACAAAGCACAGGCCTTGAGCGCCTTCATCGCCGACGATCGCCAGTTCATTTTCGAAGCGCATTCGACCGACTATCAAACGGCGCCGAATCTCCAGGCGCTGGTGCGCGATCACTTCGCCATCCTCAAGGTCGGTCCGGGCGCGACGTACGCGCTTCGCGAAACCTTGTGGGGCCTGGCGGCCATCGCGCACGAGTTGCCCGGGGGCGCGGATCAGGAAGATCTGCGCGCGACAGCAATCGAGGTCATGCGCAGCGATCCGAAGTATTGGCGCAGCTACTACCACGACTCCGAGCGCGAGACGCTCGATCTGCAGTTCAGTCTCAGCGACCGCATTCGTTACTACTGGCCGCATCCCCGAGTGAAACAGGCCTACGAATCTCTGCTGGCTCGGCTGCGGGGCGTGTCTTTGCCGCTCACGTTGCTGAGTCAATTCTTACCCCATCAATACGAGGCAGTGCGCGCCGGCCGAGTGCAGGCCGAGGTCGACGCGCTACTCAACGAAGGCATCGCGCTGGCGCTGCGTCCATACATGCGCGCCTGCGGTGTCTCAGGAGTAATGGTCAATGGCGACTGATTTTCCCGGCGTGGGGCAGGCAGAGCTGCAAGCCCGCGGCGCCGAATGGACTGCTCGCGAGATTGCGCAGCAGCCTTATGTTTGGCCGCAGGTCGAGCGGCTCGTGTCTGGACAGCGTGCCGAGCTGGATCGATTTCTGCAGCCGCTGCTGACCAAGTCTTCGTTGCGCGTGGTGATGAGCGGCGCGGGCACGTCGTCGTTCATCGGCGAGTGTCTGGTGCCGATGTTGTCCGTCCGGTTGCAACGTCGCGTCGAGTCGATTGCGACCACCGACCTCGTCAGCGGTCCGCATCTGCGCCTGCAGGGCGATGTGCCGACGCTGCTCGTGTCTTTTGCGCGTTCTGGCAACAGCCCGGAGAGTGTCGCTGCCGTCGATCTTGCCGAGCGCGCCGTGACCGACGTGCACCACCTGATCATCACCTGCAATGCTGAAGGCGAGCTGGCGAAACGCGTGCACCGGCTGCGCAGTGCCCACTTGATCGTACTGCCGGAGGCCACCAACGATCGAAGCTTTGCAATGACGTCGAGCTTTACGTCGATGCTGCTGACGGCCGCATTGGCTTTCGGCGTCGTGCGCTCGGAAGCCGTCTCGTCTGTAGCGAACGCGGCGGCCAAGGTGTTACAACGGGCGTCGCCGGTGGCGCTGCGCCTGGTCGCTCGCGAGTTTCAGCGGGTCGTGTATCTTGGCAGCAATGAGCTGCGAGGGTTGGCGTCGGAGGCGGCGCTCAAGCTGCTGGAGCTGACCGATGGCAAGGTCGTTGCGTTGGCCGATTCGACGCTCGGTTTCCGCCATGGTCCGAAGACGGTGATCGACGGCAAAACGCTGGTCGTCGTCATGGTCTCGAACGACGCGTACACGCGCGCTTACGATCTGGATCTGCTCGCCGAATTGCGGCGGGACAAGCGCGCCGGCGCTATCCTTGCGCTCAGTGCCCGGAACGATGACTTGCCCGAGGGAGATAACGTGGTCTACGACGACCTGCGCGAGCACGCCGATTTCGAGATGGCGTTCGCGCACATTCTGGTGGCTCAGAGCTTCGCGCTGCTGCAATCGCTGGCGCTCGGCCTGACGCCGGATCGTCCCAATGCGGCGGGCGTCGTGAATCGGGTGGTTCAGGGAGTGATCATTCATCCTTGGTCGGAGCAACGAGAGCATGTTTCTCGGCGTTGATGGCGGCGGCACCAAGACGGCGTATGCGCTGATCGACGCGAGCGGTCGCCTTCGCGCCCGGCATATCGGTCCGAGCGTCAGCCATCTGGCCGAAGGCTTCGCGCGCGCCACGGAGTTGCTGATCGGGGGGATCGCGGCAACCTTGGAGAAGGCGGCCAGCGCGCCTGCCAACCTCACATTTGCGTTCGTTGGCTTGCCCGCCTATGGGGAAGACAGCGCGACAACTTCAACGATGGACGCGATGCCTGCGGCGCTGCTCGACGCGAACCGCTATCGCTGTGGCAACGACACAGTCTGCAGCTGGGCGGGATCTTTGGCCTGCGAGGATGGCGTCAGCGTCATCGCGGGCACGGGCTCCATCGCTTACGGCGAGTACGGCGCGCGCAATGCGCGTGCGGGCGGGTGGGGCGAGTTGATCGGCGATGAGGGCTCGGCCTACTGGATTGCTCGGGAAGGTTTGAACCTGTTCTCTCGCATGAGTGACGGACGGGCCCCGCGAGGCCCGCTCTACGAGCTCGTGCGTGCGCGCTTTGGATTGACCATCGACTTGGACCTGTGTTCTCGCATCTATGGCGAGTCGGGCAGCGTGCGCAGGGTGTTCGCTCAGTTTGCAACGCTGGTGCATGAAGCCGCGCAGGCGGGAGATGGTCAGGCATTGGCGATCTTCGATCGCGGCACGAAGGAGCTGGTCGAGTGCGTGATCGCCGTGCGTCGCGCGCTTGCGGTGCCGGAAGAAGCAGTCATCCCGGTCTCGCACAGTGGCGGCGTGTTCAACGGGACGACCTTCTTGCGCGACGCCTTCCGCTCGGCACTGGACGGGGCAGGCCAGGGCTTCCAATACCGCACCCCGGTCTACGCACCGGATATCGGCGCTGCGCTGTATGCTGCCCAGCTCGCCTCGCGGCCGCTCGATGAATCAGCGAAACAAACATTGAGGCAGCAGTGCGCGTAGCCACCGGCTGCGGGTGGCTGGCGATTTTGCTCGCGGCGTCGGCCCCACGTGCAGAGCAGCCGCCCTATCAGGCCAGCGACTTCACCAATGTCGAGAAAATCGATGCGCACGTCCATTTGCACGGAACGCTGCCCACGTTCATGTCGTTCGCCGCGACGAGTAACGTCCGCCTGCTGACCATCAACGTCAACTACAGCGATTTCCCGCCGCTCGCTGAACAGCACCGCGATGCTTTGGCGCTGCGAGCCGCTCATCCTGATCGCGTGGCGTTTGCGACGACCTTCGACGCGCGCGGCAGCGAGCAGCCGGGGTGGGGGCAGGGCGTAAAGCGCCAGCTGACGGATGCGCTCGATGCCGGAGCAGTCGCTGTGAAAGTATGGAAGGACATCGGCATGCAGCAGCGTGACGCCAACGGTCGCGCGGTGATGATCGACGACCCGCGCTTCACTCCGATCTTCCGCATGCTCGAGGAGCGGGGCGCCGTGGTGCTCGGTCACCTGGGGGAGCCACGCAATGCCTGGTTGCCGTTATCGGAAATGACGATCAATGGCGATCGCCAGTACTTCAAGGAACATCCTCAGTACCACATGGCCGTGCACGCGGAGTGGCCCACCTATGAGCAACAGATCGCCGCGCGCGATCGACTGCTCGAGCGTCATCCGAAGCTGCGCTTCGTTGGCGTCCACCTGGCCTCGCTCGAATGGAGCGTTGATCGAGTCACGGAGTTCTTGAATCGTTATCCCAACGCCTCGGTGGATCTCGCGGCTCGCCTGTCACATCTGCAACTGCAAGCGAGCGTGGATCGCGACAAGGTGCGACGCTTCTTCCTGCAGTTTCAAGATCGCATCCTGTACGCCACCGACATCGCATGCCAGGGTCCGCAGGAAGACAGCGCCTGCGTAGCTCAGGCGGACGAGGCGTGGCATGACGACTGGCGCTTTCTCACGGGCGCAGACACGCTGCGCTCGACGGAGTTTGCGGCGTCTTTCCGTGGCCTGGCCTTACCGCGCGACGTGATCGACAAGATCTACAGCGGCAACGCCCGTCGCCTGTTTCCAACGGCGTGGTCATCGCCGAATGGCAGCACGCCGCCAAGCGGCCGCGCCCGGTAGGGCTCGTGGTGGGCCTCTGAAGCTACGCTTTCAATGATGTCGCCGTGACGGGCAATTTGCGTAGCCGCTGCCCAGTGGCAGCAAAGATCGCATTGGTCAAAGCCGGCGCGATCGCCGACGTGCCGGGCTCGCCAATGCCGCCGGGCGCATCGTTGCTCTTGACCATGTAGACCTCGATGGCGGGCGCTTCGTTGATTCGCATCACGCGATAATCGGTGAAGTTGTTCTGCTGCACGCGGCCTTTGTCGAAGGTGACTTCATTCCAGAGCGCGGCGCCGAGACCGAAGACGACGCCGCTTTCGATCTGCGCAATGACCGTGTCGGGGTTGACGATCTGCCCACAGTCGACCGCGCACACCACGCGATGGACCTGCACCTCGCCATCGGCGCCGACAGAAATCTCAGCGACCTGACTCATGTAGCTGCCGAACGCGAACTGCACTGAGATGCCGCGTCCCACGCGCCGCCCTTCAATCGCGCGCAGGGGTTTGGACCATCCCGCTTTGTTGGCGGCGAGATCGAGCACGGTGCGCATGCGAGGCTGATCTTTCAACAAGCCCTGCCGGTAGGCGAGTGGATCCTGCTTGGCGGCCGCGGCCAGTTCGTCGATGAAACTTTCGACGACCCAGATGTTATGCGTCGCGCCCACACCGCGCCAGAAAGCGGTCGGTACCGGCGACTCGTGCCTGACATACTCGACACGCACATTGGGAATGGCATAGGGCTGATCTTTCGCGCCCTCGACGGCGTCGGCGTCGATGCCATTCTGAACGGCTGCGGGTGCGAAGCGCGCCATGATGGAAGAGCCAACAATGCGGTGAAACCAGCCCACGGGCAGGTACTTGTCGTCGAGGCCCGCGGACATGCGATCGAGATAGTAAGGACGATACATATCGTGCTGGATGTCGTCCTCGCGCGAATAAACGACCTTCACCGGTCCACGCGCCTGCTTGGCGATCTCCACCGCCAGCGCAATGAAGTCGGTCTCGAGCCGCCGACCGAAGCCGCCGCCGAGATAATGATTGTGGACGCGCACTTTATCCAAGGGCAGGCCGGTCAACTTGGCGGCAGTGCCTTGAGCAAGCGCGGGCACTTGGGTGCCAACCCACAGTTCGCACAGCCCATTGCGCAAATCGACGGTGCAGTTCATGGGCTCCATCGTGGCGTGCGCGAGATAGGGCATTTCGTAGATCGCTTCGATCTTGCGAGGCGCCGCGCCAATGGCCTTCTCCGTATTGCCGTCGTTACGCGCGACGGCGCCTTGTTTCTCTGAAGCGGCACGCAAGCCAGCCACCAGGCTTGCCGTCGTGAGCGTGGCGTTCGGGCCTTCGTTCCACTTCGGCGAGAGCGCGGCGAGTCCTTGCTTGGCGGCCCACATGTGATCTCCGAGCACAGCGAGCGCGCGGTCGAGCTTGATCACCTGACGAACGCCCTTGACGGCCATCGCTTTCTTGTCCTCGACCGCCTGCAACTTGCCACCGGGCACCGGCGAGATTGCGATGGCCGCGACACTCATGTTCGGCAATCTCACATCGATGCCGAACTGCGCCTTGCCGTCGATTTTGTCGGGCGAGTCGAGTCGATGGTGCGCCTTGCCGATGAGTGTGAAATCTTTCGGCTGCTTCAACGCGACGTCCTTGGGCACGGGAAGTTTGGCCGCCGCGTCGACCAGTTCGCCGTACTTCAGTGATCGATTGCTGCCTTGGTGTGTCACCACACCATTGCGCGCGGTGCAGGTGCTGGGGTCGACCTTCCACCGCTGGGCCGCTGCGGAGACGAGCATGGTTCGCGCGGTGGCGCCCGCCTGGCGCAGGGGGTTCCAACTAGCGCGAATCGATGTGCTGCCGCCGGTGACCTGACCGCCCAGCAATGGATCGCCAAAGCGTTCGTTGTCCGCCGGCGCCTGTTCCAGCTTCACCTGCTGCAGATCGACTTCCAGTTCCTCGGCAAGCAGCATGGGCAGGGAGGTGAACGTTCCCTGGCCCATTTCCACTTTGTGGATGATCAAAGTCACCGCGCTGGCGCGATCGATGCGAATGAACGCATTGGGCTCCAGGCCCGACGACTCTTGTGTCATCGCGCGGGTGGCGTGGCCGACAGCCGCCTCCGGCGGCTTCTCGTTGCGAGACTGTTCCGCACCGAAGCCGGGCAATGCAAATCCGAGCAGCAGGCCGCCGCCACCTTGCAGAAACCGTCGTCGAGAGGTGCTCTGTTCGCCGAGCGCGCGGACGACTGCGTTCATGTCGACTCCGCCGCACGTTTGATGGCGGTGCGAATGCGTCCGTACGTGCCGCATCGGCAAATATTCCCAGCCATCGCCGCATCGATGTCGGCGTCCGACGGCCGCGGCTTGGCGGCGAGCAGGGCGGCGGCCGCCATGATTTGCCCGGACTGGCAATAACCGCACTGGACGACGTCAGCCTCACGCCACGCGGTCTGCACTCTGCGACCGACCGGATCCTGGTCCATCGCCTCGATGGTGACAATCTTTTTGCCGACGACGGCCGCAACCGGTGTGACGCAGGAAGGAGTGGGTTGGCCGTCGACGTGCACCATACAGGCGCCGCAAGCGGCGATCCCGCAGCCAAACTTGGTCCCCGTCAGTCCGATGACGTCGCGCAGCGCCCATAGCAGGGGCATGTCGGGCGGCACATCGAGGGAATGGGATTTGCCATTGACGGTGAGCGCGGGCATACAGACTCCGTGACGACGCCAAAGCTGGCGAGGCCGGCACAAGGACGGACCGTGTCGCAGGCTGGTTCCTGGTTTTGCCGTGGCGTGCGCGAAGTACTGAGCCTACGATGCGCAACCTGAGCGCCACGACAGTCAATCGATGACGCTCTTGTCGGTGAACTTTCCTGGGCCGCACCGCGTTGACTCAGATCGTCCGAGGGAGGATCAAACATGCCGATGTCGACTCGTCATCGTTTGCAATGTGCCTGGAGTCTCGGGCTGCTGCTGGTCGGCGGCGTCGCCGCTCAGGCGCTCGGCGCCGGGACCTCACGCGAGGACTGCGAAAAATCATACAAGCCTTCCACCGGCCAGCCCGGCAAGGACGTGGTCTGGGTGCCGACCAACGATCCGCTGGTCACGCGCATGCTCGAGATGGCGCAGGTCGGTAAGGGCGATCTGGTGTACGACCTGGGCGCCGGCGACGGCAAAATCGCCATCGCGGCCGCGAAACAGTTCGGCGCTCGAGCCGTGGGCGTGGAATACAACCCCGAAATGGCGCAGTGCCTGGTCCGCGCCGAAGGGGTCGACGACAAGGTCAAAGTCATCCAGGGCGACATCTTCGAGACGGACTTCAGCGCCGCCAACGTGGTCACGCTGTACCTGCTGCCGGAACTGAACCTGAAACTGCGGCCCACGATACTGAAAATGAAACCGGGCACGCGCGTCGTGTCGCATTCGTTCCTCATGGACGACTGGCGCCCGGATGAAAGCTCCGTGTCCAGCGACGGCTCGGCTTATCTGTGGATCGTTCCTGCCGATGTTTCGGGCAAGTGGACGTTCAAGCAGCAGCGCGGCAATGACAGCTTCGACGTAAATCTGGTGCAAACATTCCAGAAGCTGTCCGGCAAGGTGGGCAAGGGCAGCGACGACATCACCAATGCCGAGGTGCGCGGCAACCAGGTTGAGATGATGTTTTCGGAGGGCGATGTCCACACGCGCCTGAAAGGGGAGCTGAAAGGCAATCGCATCGAGGCGCAGGTCACCCGCAACGACGCGACCGCCACCTACGTCGGTACGCGTAGCTAGCGCATGAGCATGTCCCTCGAAGGCGATCGAGCATCAGAGGGATTTGCAGCGCCGCTGACCGCCCGGGGCGTTCCGACCCCGACACTGAGCGTCTTCGATGCGACCATGATCACGGTCGGCATCGTGATCGGCGCCGGGATTTTCCAGACGCCGTCTCTGGTCGCCGGCATCGCGGGCTCACCGGCGCTGATGTTGTGGGCGTGGGTTCTGGGCGGCGTGCTGTCATTGATCGGTGCGCTCACGTATGCGGAGCTGGCCGCGACCTATCCGAGCGCCGGCGGCGACTACACCTTTCTCACGCGCGCCTATGGCAAGAATGTGAGTTTTCTATTTGCCTGGGCGCGCAGCGCCGTGATCTGCACCGGCTCGATTGCCTTGCTCGGCTTCATTCTCGGGGACTATCTCACACGCCTGTTCAGCCTCGGCGAATATTCCTCAGCGATGTACGCGGCGCTGGCGGTGGTGCTGTTGACGATCATCAACCTCATCGGGCTGCGCGGCTCCTCGCGAATGCAAAATGCACTGACGTTGATCGAGATCACGGGCGTGCTGTTGGTCGCCGTGGCGGGGATGACGCTCGAATCGTCGGCGCCTGTCGCGGCCGCGGCGTCGTCGGAGGGAGCGGGCGCGTTCGGCCTTGCAATGGTCTTCGTGTTACTGACGTTCGGTGGCTGGAATGAAGCGGCGTATGTCTCTGCCGAGGTTCGTGGCGGGCCGCGTGCGATTGTACGGGCCCTGGTCATTGCGATCGGCATCATCACGCTCGCCTATCTGATCTTCGTCGCCAGCGTCCTGCAGGGCCTGGGCTTCGAGCAGCTCAAGTCCAGTCAAGCCGTCGGCATCGATGTGATCGAGCGAGCGTTGGGGCCGTTGGGCGGTCAGCTGCTCGGCGTGATCGTCGCCATCGCGGCGTTGACTTCGATGAATTCGACCATGATCGTCGGTGCGCGCAGCAACTATTCGGTGGCGCAGGACTGGTCGGCGCTGCGCTTCATGGGGCAGTGGCAGGGCGAGCGTCATGCACCCGTCGTGGGCTTCATCGTTCAGGCCGCGGTCGCGCTGGCGCTGATCGTGTTCGGCGCGCTGGAGAAGGATGGTTTCTCCACGATGGTTGAATTCACCGCGCCGGTATTCTGGTTCTTCTTCATGCTCAGCGGCATCGCGTTGCTGGTGCTGCGTCGGCGAGATCCGGAGCGCCCTCGACCGTTTCGCGTGCCGCTGTATCCAGTGCTTCCGCTGCTCTTCATCGCGACCTGCGCCTATCTGCTCTATTCGAGCATCACTTACGCACAGTCGCAGCACGCGAGTTACGTCGCGCTCGTCGTGATGATCAGCGGTGCGCTCGTGCTGCTGGGCTTGCGCCTTCGTCTCAAAGCTGCGGCTTCGTGAGGCCTTTGCCGGTCGCGGCCCAATAGATGCCGCCGTACAGATGATGCGTGAAGAACGGGTCTGAGTAGGTGGCCGGCAGATGTCCTAGCGCTGTGTAGAAGGCGCGTCCACCGTCGTACGGTTGATACCAGCTGATCGGGTGCAGCGGCGCCGATTTGGCCTCGGTTCTGCGTTGCGCGGACGGCTCATACGTGGACTCATCCACCGACAACAGATACTTCAGCGCCGGCGAGCGAGACGCGTCGAACTCATACCATTCCTCGGTCGCGAGGAAGCGCTGTGCGAAGCGCTCCATGCCGGGAAAGTCGCGGCTCTCCACGTTCACCATCGCGGTTTGAATGGCGGGATGGCGACGGAACATGTGCCCGACCATCTTGGTGTACCAGGGCCATTGATATTCGGTGTCCGCGGCGCTGTGCACGCCGACGAAGCCACGACCCTGGCGGATGTAGCGCTCGAACGTGGCTTGCTGCTGATCGTTCAATGCGTCGCCGGTCGTGAGCAGGAACACGACGGCGGCGTGCTTGGACAGCTCCTCGTCCTTGAACAGACGATTCGGATCTTCGGTCCAGAACACGTCGAAGTGGTGCAGCTTGCCGAGCTGCCGGATCGCGGTCACGCCTTCATTGATGGCCTCGTGATGCCAGCCCGCGGTCTTGCTGAATACTGCGACACTGAACTGCTGCGCAAACGTGATCGGCGCGATCAGGCAGCCGAGCACAGCCAACCACCAGACTCTCGAATGTTTCATAGGTAATGGCCTTCAAGTCGCGCTCAGCGCGCGCTCGATGAACGTTGTGATGTTATGAACCAGTTTTGCCCGATTGATCTTCTTGCTGTCGGCGATGGCAGCATCGACACCGCCGTGCAGGGCGTGAAAGAACATGACCGCAGTGGAACGAGGCTCCTCGGCGAGCCAGGCGCCGGCGCGGGCGCCGTTGTCCAGCAGCGTCGTCAACTGATCGATCACCGAATTGCTGCTCATCGCGTGCCGATCGTACGGCTGGGTCTCGTGGAAGATCACGTCGTGCAGCCGGACATTGTCGAGGTAGCCCTCGATGAGGGTTCTCACCCAAGCTTGCAGCTTCGGGCGCCAACGCTCCGGGCCGCAACTCTCCATGGCGAGTTCGAGACGCTCCAGGAAGCCGGCGACGAACCTTTCCTGGAGCGCATGGAGCAGCGCTTCCTTGGAAGGGAAGTATAGATAGAAGGTGCCCTTGGCGACGTGCGCGGCGCTCGCGATGTCATCGATGCTGGTCGCACCGATGCCTTTGTCCAGAAAGAGCTGTTGAGCGGCGTCGAGCAGTTCTTCACGACGCAGCTCGGCAGGCTTGGTTCGGGGGCGGCCCCGCGCTCGAACCGGTGCTGCCGTCACTACGCGACACCGGCAAGCGTGGCTTCGACGGCGGCTCGATTGAACGCCAGATCGTGGGGGCGGAACGCCCGCGCCTCGAGCCAGCACAGTGCGGTGCTGATCGATGCGAACGTCGCCGTGGGGATGCCGAAGAACTCGTGCGTCCCCATGTGCGGCATCTTTTCATAATGAGCGCAGGGGATGACGGAGGCGAGGGCGACGACATTGCGTCGGATCTGGCGGCGCTGTGCATCGAGCCACCAGCTCAATACACGGTCGCGTTCCGTCAGCAGCCCTTCGTCGCAGGCACTGAAGATCTGCAGGGCCGCGAATGGCTCGTTCCAGCTCAGCCAGTCGCGCCAGCGCTCGGCGACTTCGCGCAGGTCGTCCTGCAAGGTATTGCTATCGATGATGGAAACGACCAGCGGCCACTGACTCACATCGTGCTGTGTCATGGGTAAATAATGACTGGCGGTCAGTCAGTAGTCAATCAAATGCGAACGGCTCGCATTTGATGCGACTCGAGCGTATGCTTCGCGCCGCACCCCTCTGAGCGACCACCCGCCGGCATGTCGCGACCTCCGTTCGTGCGCAAACCTGTCGGGAGATCGATTGTGGTCGGGAAAGAATACGTTGCCGTGTCCGCACTGGTCGTGACGGCATTCAGTGGCAATGTGCTCGCGGCGGACGCCGGCGGCGCGGAGCTGGAAGAGGTGATGGTGACCTCGAGCCGCATCGATCGGCCGCTGAGCACCATTCCCAACACCGTGACAGTCATCAGCCCGGTCGAGCTCGGGCAGCAGCTGGCCATCCACAACGACATCTCGACCGTGCTGGGCAATCTGATCCCGAGCTTTTCGCCGAGCCGTCAAAAGATGACCAACGCCGGCGAGAGCCTGCGCGGTCGCAAGCCGCTCTACATGATCGATGGCATCCCGCAGTCGAGCCCCCTGCGCGAGGGCGGGCGCGACGGACACATCATCGACTCCGCCGTGCTGTCGCGGGTCGAAGTGCTCCACGGTGCGAATGCCATCCACGGTCTGGGCGCCTCGGGCGGCATCATCAACCTGATCACCAAGCGGCCCTCGGAGAAGTTCGAGCAGAACGTTCGGGTCGACAGCACCTTCCAAACCGAGGATGTGGGCGAGAGCGCGGATTACGGCGTCACCTACAGTCTCTCGAATCGCTTCGGCAATGCCGACGTGCTGGCGAGCTTGAGCTATCGCGAATCCGGCATCTCCTACGACGCCAATGGCGATGTGATCGGCTCCGACAACACGCAGGGCGACACGATGGACTCGCGCACCCTCAACGCGTTCCTCAAGACGGGATTCGACTGGGACGATCAGCGCGTCGAGCTGATGTTCAATCGCTACGACATCGAGGGCAACAACGACTGGATTTCGGTGCCGGGCAGTGTGTCGAACGGGGTGCCGAGCACGGCAGTAAAAGGTTACATCGAGGGCGAGGGCGCTCGTAACAGGGTGACGAATCTCGCGCTGACTTACACCAACGAGGTGTTCCTCGGCCAGAACCTCAAAGCCCAGCTGTTCAGCCAGGACCTGGAAGCAACCTACGGAGCCGAGGCCACGCCGCTCGAAACGTTCCAGGATCCCGCTTACGGTCCGAACCTGATCGATCAGTCGCAGAACAACTCGGAGAAGCAGGGCCTCAAGGTGACCTTGTCGAAGCGAGATGTTGCAGGAGTGCCGATCACGCTGGTGTACGGCTTCGACGTGCTGATCGATGAGACCTGGCAGGAGCTGATCCTGACCGGTCGCAGCTGGGTGCCGAAGTCGCGCTACGAGAATTACGCGCCATTCCTGCAAGTCGATTACACGGGCATCGATCGACTCACGGTGACCGGCGGCGTGCGTTATGAGAAAGCGAAGCTCGAGGTCGATGACTTCACGACCCTGGCCTCTGCAGGCAGTCGTTTCGTCCGTGGCGGCGAGCCGGATTTCTCGGAGACCCTGTACAACATCGGCGCCACCTATCGATTGACCGATGCATGGCGTGTGTTTGCCAATCGCGCTGAAGCGTTCTCCATGCCTGATGTGGGCCGCGTGCTTCGAGGCATCAATATTCCCAATCAGAGTGTCGAGAGCTTTCTCGATCTGAAGCCGGTGCTGACCCGCAATGCCGAAGTCGGCCTCGAATTCAAAAGCTCGGCATTGGACGCACAGGTCGCATACTTCCGCTCCAACTCCGATCTGGGCCAGCGCCTGCAACGGGGCAACGACGGCATCTACACGGTCCAGCGCGAGAAGACGGAGATCGACGGTTTCGAGTTCCGCACCTCGTGGCGTGCGACGGACGCCGACACGTTCGGTGTGCGCTATGCGCAGACCGACGGTCGCTATGACTCCAACGCCGACGGCCGCGTCGATTCGGATCTCGGCGGCGCCAACATCGCGCCCGATCGCGTGAACGTGAGCTGGGATCGCGCCTTGACGCCGTCCATCACGTCGCGGTTGCAGGTGAATCATCTGTTGGACCGTGACTTTGAGAATCGCGCCGGGGTCACGATCAATGAGTTCGACGGCTATACGACCGTCGACCTGAGCGCAGATCTTGCGGCCCTCGGCGGCACCTTTACCGCGGCGGTCCAGAATCTGACGAATGAGGACTATTTCACCTACTACTCGCAGACCAGTCCGCTCGACGTGCGCTATTTCAAGGGAATCGGCCGCACCTTTCGCGTGCTCTACCAAGTGGGTTTCTGAGGCTCGCCGACCCATTTGACCATTGCATCCGGCGCGCGGAGCGCCCAGGCTAGCCCCCAAATACAACGACGGGGGCGAGCATGGCGATGCGGCCGGACATGCGAAAAGCGTTGTTACCGATGGCGTGGCTGGCAGCCGTGGCGAGCGCCGCCGAGCATGATCATGCCTCGTTGGGCAAGGTCAACTTCCCGGTGTCCTGCTCGGCGCCGGCGCAGCAGCAGTTCAATGGCGCCATTACGCTGCTCCATCACATGACTTACCCGCAGGCGCGCCAGGCCTTCGAACAAATCACCCAGGCCGAGCCGGGCTGCGCCATGGCTCACTGGGGCGTGGCGATGACGTTGTTTCAGCCATTGTGGCCGACGCGTCCGAACGCCGCCGCGCTGTCTCGGGGATGGGACGAGGTGCAGAAGGCCAAGGCGCTGCAATCGAGCCCGCGTGAGCTGCAATTCATCAACGCAGCGGAAGCGTTCTACACACAACCCGAATCGACTGATTACTGGGCGCGAATACGCCGTTGGGAACAAGCTTCGCGCCAGGCCTACGAAACATTGCCCGGCGACGACGAAGCGGCAGCCTTCTACGCGTTGTCCCATCTGGCGACGACGCCCGCCGGCGGCAACCTTCGAGAACATGCCGACGAGTCGGCGGCGATTCTGCTCGAGGTGTATCGGAAGCAGCCGGACCATCCGGGGGTGATGCACTATCTCGTGCACGCCAACGATGTGCCCGGGCGAGAGCGGGAGCTCTTGGAAATCACCAGAAAGTACGATTCGATCGCGCCCGACAATCCACATGCGCTGCACATGCCGACGCACATCTATACGCGCCTGGGCGATTGGGACGGCGTGATCAAAGGCAACCTGCGTGCCGCCGATGCCGCGTTGTCACATCCAGCGGGCGAACAGGGCGAGCTGGTTTGGGACGAGTTCGCTCACGCCATCGAGTATATGGTCTACGCGTATCTGCAGCAGGGCGCGGACAGCGAAGCAGCAACGCAGCTGCACCGATTGCAGAGCACGCCGCGAATGGAGCCGACATTCAAGACGGCATTTCATCTCGCTTCCACACAAACTCGCTACGCGCTGGAACGGCGCGATTGGACTGCAGCGTTGCAGATCGAGCCACGCATGCCGACGTATCTCGATTGGGATCGTTTCATGTGGGCCGAAGCGACGGCGAGATTCGGCCGGGGTCTCGGTGCGGCTCATCTCGGCAAGAACGAAGAGGTGCAACTCGCACTGACGCGGCTCGATGAGCTGGAAGGCGTCGCACGCAAGGCCGGTGAGGATTTGTTCGCTCGTAATATCAACGTGCTCCAGCTCGAACTGGCTGCGTGGTCGGCGCATGCTCGAGGACAGGAGGCGAAGAGCATCGAGATCATGCGGCAGGCGGCCGAGCTGGAAGTCGCGACCCCGAAACATGCCGTGACGCCCGGGCCGACCGTGCCTGCGTACGAACTGCTGGGTGACCTGTACAGCGAACAAAAGAAACCGACCGAAGCACTCGCGGCCTATCAAAAATCGCTGCAGTTGTACCCGCGACGTTTCAACAGTCTGCTTGGCGCGGCCACGGCGGCGCGCGCCAGCGGCGATACCGCAAGGGCGCGTGCGTTCTACTCACAGCTGCTTGAGCTCGCGGCGCCGGATTCGCCGCGAACGGCGGTCAAGGACGCCCGGCAGTACGTCACCAAGCGATAGTTTCAAGCGATGATCTTTGCTGCCGCTTTCCGGCAGCGTTCGAGTAATCGCGCATCGCCGGATTGTTCGGCATAGGCAACGAACTCTTCCTTTGGGCCGCGCCACTTGATCGCGTCGACGTTGTCGAACAGCGGTGCGTCCGTTCGCAGCGTTGCGAGACGCTTGAACAATAATGCTTCTTCCCAGCGCCCCGCGCCGAGCACGTCAGCGGGGAATTTCTCGATTGGCCCATATTTGTTCACGAGACGCGCGGCGCCCACTTTGCCGATGCCTTCGAGTCCGGGATAACCGTCGGCGGTATCGCCCACCAGCGCCAGAAAATCCGGGATCAACGCGGGCGGCACACCGAACTTGTCCTGCACGTCCTTGGCGTTGCGGATCGCCTTGCCTTTGCGATCCATCTGCACGATGCGATCTTCTTGCACGCATTGGGCGAGATCCTTGTCCGGCGTCCAGATACAAATCTTCTCGACGCGAGGATCCAGGGCGGCGAGGTGGGCGGCGGAAGCCAAGGCATCATCCGCTTCCAGCTCGACCATTGGCCAGGTCGCGACACCCATAGCTACGAGCGCGCGCTCGAGCGGATGAAATTGGGCCCACAGCGCCGGCTCGATGCCTTCGCCGGTTTTGTAGCCCGCCCACAGTTGGTTGCGAAACGACTCGATGACGTGATCGGTCGCGACGCCGATGTGAGTCGCGCCTTGTTCGATCAGCTCCAGCACCGTGTGCAACACGCCGTTGGCCGCGCCGAGCGGCTTGTCCTGCCCCTTGTTGAAGCGGCGCAGGCCATAGAAATGGCGGAACAGCTCGTAGGTGCCGTCGACGAGGTGGATGATCATGGGTTCGCCCGAGCAGATTTGGACGGATAGTCTGACACAACGGACTTGCCCGTGACCGGGCAAGCCCGGGCGTCCAGCCGACACGGTGTGCTAACGTACACCGTGATGCTGGAGACCCGCGCTGGAATGACTCAATTCGATGCTTTGTTCGATGGCCGCTCGTTTGCGGCGATCTTGTTCGACATGGATGGCACGCTGCTCAGCTCCATTGAGGCGGCGGAAAGAGTCTGGACCCGCTGGGCCGCGCAATTCGGCATCGACGCCCGCACGTTCCTGCACGGCATTCACGGCCAACGCGCCGTCGACTCGGTGCGTCAGCTGAATATTCCCGGTATCGATCCCGTCGCCGAGGCGAATGCAATTACGCTCGCGGAGATCGAGGATGTCGAAGGCGTGCGCGCGATTCCAGGCGCGCGCGAGTTCGTCTCGAAGTTGCCTGAAAATCGCTGGGCCATCGTTACCTCAGCGCCACGAGCGCTCGCGGTTCGGCGGCTCGCAGCGGCGGGATTGAAGCCGCCCTCCGTCTTCATCACCGCGGAGGATATTCCCAGAGGCAAGCCAGATCCGGCGTGCTATCAACTCGCCGCGCGACAGCTCGGGGGGACCGCCGATGATTGCGTGGTGTTCGAAGATGCAGCTGCCGGAATTCGTGCCGGAGAAGCAGCGGGAGCGCCGGTGGTGGTAATCACCGCTACACATCAGCACCCCATGGACACTCCTCATCCCACCTACGTGGATTACAACGCCTTGGACGCCACAATCCGTCCAGACGGTCGCTTGCAGATCGGTTCCCGATCACCACGGAAAATCTGACATGACACTTATTCCGGCGTCGCGGTCTCGCGCAGCGCCCGGATAGTGCGACAATGACGGCACTAGAGAGGACACCGTCATGCCAGATTTTTCAGCGTTCCCCGTCACCAGGAAGTGGCCGCCCCGACATCCCGACCGGCTGCAGCTATATTCGTTGCCGACGCCGAACGGCGTGAAGATTTCCATCGCGCTGGAAGAAATCGGGCTGCCGTATGAGGTGCATCGGGTCAGCTTCGACACCAACGATCAGCTGACCCCGGAATTCCTGTCGCTGAACCCGAACAACAAGATCCCGGCGATCATCGATCCGAACGGCCCGGGCGGCAAGCCGCTGGCATTGTTCGAGTCGGGCGCCATTCTGATCTATCTGGCCGACAAGACTGGCAAGCTGATCCCGCAGGATCCGATCCTGCGCTACCAGACCATCCAGTGGCTGATGTTCCAGATGGGCGGTATCGGGCCGATGTTCGGCCAGGTCGGCTTCTTCCATAAATTCGCCGGCAAGGAGATCGAAGACAAGCGGCCGCGCGATCGTTACATCAACGAATCCAAACGCCTGCTCGGCGTGCTCGACAAGAACCTGGAAGGCAAGAGTTGGATGATGGGCGATCAATACAGCATCGCCGACATCGCGATCTTCCCATGGGTGCGCAACCTGGTCGGCTATTACGAGGCGGGCGAGCTGGTGGGCTTCAAGACCTTCCTCAACGTGCAGCGGGTGCTGCACGCATTCCTGTCGCGGCCAGCGGTCGAGACCGGTTTGAATATTCCGCCAACGCCGAAGAAGTAACGCCGCTAGAGATCGGCGAGTGGATGCCGGCCGTAGGGCCAGACGGGCGCAGCGAAGTGCCCGTCGATCCATTGCGGCGTGATCTCTTCCATCGTGCGCGGTTGCCACTTCGGCTTACGGTCCTTGTCGATCAGCAGCGCGCGTATGCCTTCCGCGAGGTCTGGCCGAGCACAGCATTGAAGTGTAACGATGAGCTCGAGCCGGAATGCGTCGGCGAGGTCTAGTCCGCGCGTGCGTCGCTGCAGTTCGAAACCCAACGCGGCTGAGGTCGGCGATCCTGCGGCCAGTGTGGCCGCCGCGCGTCTCAGCCAATCCTCATCGCCGTCATATCGAACGATCCGAGACACCATCTCCTCGACGGACTCGCCGCGGCAGAATGCTTGGATCTCTTGCTCATAGGCTTTGAAGTTGGACGCCGGCATGACTCCCGTCGCCTGACTCGCAAACTCGCGGAGCAGGGCAGAGAGCACCTCCCGATTTTCGCTCGGATCGGTCGTCCACATCGCCCTCGGCATGCGCGCGAACAAGGTGTCCCTGTCGGTGGATCGCAAGAAATAATCGGCGAGGCCGCCCACAACTGCGTCGCGACCGTTGATCTGCACGCCGGTGAGCGCCATGAACAGTCCGGTGCGAATGGGCATGCGCTGTAGAAACCAGCTCGCGCCCACATCGGGGAACAATCCGATCGTCACCTCCGGCATGCCGATGCGAGAGGTTTCGGTGACGACGCGATGACTCGCGCCGGCCATCAAGCCGAGCCCGCCGCCGAGCACGATGCCGCTGCCCCAGACGAGCAACGGTTTCGGAAAGCGGTAGATCGAATAATCCAACCGATATTCGTCGGCGAAGTAGGTCAGCGCCACGGGGTTGGGCGCTGTGTTCGGGTGTTCCTTCAGCAGTTGGTAGAGGCTGCGAATGTCGCCGCCAGCGCAGAACGCTTTCTCGCCGGCGCCGTGCAGGATCACGCACGCGATGTCCGGATCCGCGGCCCAGCGTCGCAGCTGAGCATCGAGCAGCCTGATCATGTCGTGCGCCAGCGCATTCAACGCCTTCTCGGCGTTGAGCTGGGCGAAGCCCAGGCGAGGTCCATGTTGCGTGGGAATTTCTTCGAAGCGCACGCAGGCGCTTTCGGCGTGCGCCGAGGGGCGGAAACCAGAATTCATCGGTGGACTATCAGGAACCTTTGTGCGGATTGATCAGGTACTTCTCACCGGTCGCCCGCCGGTTGTAAGCCTGGATCACTTCGGGTTGCAGAGCCTCGATCAATGAGATCTCCGCGGTGTAATGACTCGCGAACGTGGTCTTCAGCTCGGCCACGATGCGCTCGCGCAGCTTCTGCGTGGCCTGCGGACCGATCTTCTCCAAGAAGAAGGTGAGCAGCCAGCCGCCAACACCCCACGCCATGCCGACGTTGCTGCGATCGATTTCGATCGGGCGAGTGTCGAGCACGCCATAGGTGTACACCTGCTTGTGCACGGGCGAGCCGTAACGGTTGTAGGTCGTGATCTTGCGATTGATGGCGGCTTCCATGGCAATCAGAATCTGATTGGCGAGCTTGCCGCCACTGATGGCGTCGAACGCGAGCGTGGCTCCGGTCGCTGCGACGGCGTCCGTGAGTTCTTCCATGAACTTCGGCGAGGTGCTGTCACAAATGTACTTCGCGCCGAGCTTGCGGAGTGTTTCGGCCTGCTCGGCGCTGCGCACGATATTGACGAGCGGGACGCCGTCCTTCAGGCAGATCTTGTTGAGCATCTGCCCGAGATTGGATGCGGCGGCGGTGTGAACGAGCGCAGTGTGATTTTCCCGGCGCATGGTTTCGACCATGCTGAGCGCGGTGAGCGGATTGACGAAGCAGGATGCGCCTTCGGCGGGCGTCGTTCCTTCGGGTAGTGGGAGACACGCCGCAGCTTTCACGACCCGATACTGCGCGTACATGCCGCCACCGAGCGCGGCGACGGTTTTGCCAACGAGCTTCTGAGCATCGGCGCCAGCTTTGACGACGACACCGGCGCCTTCATTGCCAACGACCATGGATTGATCGATGCGAGGCGCCACGCCGGTCATGAGTTCGGGTGCAATCTTCGCTGTCAGCGTTGGGCTGTCAGTGGTGCCGCCGGCTTTGGCCGTGGACATGTCAGCCGGGCCGAGCAGCAGGCCGAGATCGGAAGGATTGATCGGCGACGCCAACACGCGAATGACGACTTCGTCCGCTGCCGGCTCGGGAATCTTCGCCTGACGCAACGACAGCTGCAACTCGCCGCCGGCGGTGATCAGGGATCGAAGCTGCAGATTGGACTCGCTCATGGAAGCACTCGCGGACGTCAATTTGGACTCGCAGGTTACACCACCGCACGACGCCGGCGCACCCGCGGATGAGGGATACGCGATTTGTACCGACAGGCGAACCAACTCAAGTTCGCGGCCGTTACCGAGGCGTGCTCACGGCGTCGGAGGGTTCCATGACAAGCAAGCGCAAGAATTCGCTGGTGGCAAACATCAATCGCCGCAAGCGCGCGGGGAAGAGCCGGCCGAAGTCGCGCTCGTCGGTGAGCAAAGAGTCGTACGATCAGATGCAGAAGGGGTGGCCGAAGTCGGGGAAGAAGAGGGCGGCGCGGAACAAGGCGACGTCCCAAAAGAAAACGGGGTCGCGAAAGAAGAAGGCGGGAAAGAAGAAGGCGGGGAAGAAGAAGTGAGGTTGCGGTATCGACGAAACTAGAGACAGTCCGCGGTCGACAGCGCTTCTTCGACTTTTTCCCTAAAAGGACACGCACGACACATCGTCGATGCGCAAGACGGATTCCTGCCGGAACCGCTCTTTGTAGTCATGACGGATCTCATCCACCAGCTTGCTGCTGGGGATGCTGAAGGGATAGAGCAGGATGAGTAGCTTGGAGCCTTCTTTGACGATGTTGCCGGCGGCATCCTTGAACTGGCCATTGCCACTAAGCAGCGTCAGACCCTCTGGGAATCGCGGCGTCACCTTGCTATCGATGAACTGCTTGAACTCCAGCTCGGTGACATCCGGCGCCCCGGTTCGGGACAAGCCGAACAGCAGCTCAGTGCGAGCGAACATCTGACTTTCGAGAACACGAGTGCACAGCCGCTGTTCGGACCCAGGACGCTCGTCCCCGGGTGGCGCCTTCGCCGGCGCTGCGACAGCAGTATGCGAAGAGGAGACGATGCAGCCAAACATCAAACCAAGGTGGATGAAACATTTCACGAGTGTGTTTGAATGTTCGTCCGCGATCGTCATCCGGAGCTCCTGGGAGGTACCAAGGGCGTCCAGTGTGCCGAGCAGCTTCTGCTATAGGGCCTGTCCTTCGGCGAACCCGCAGGCTCACTTTGGTTCGTGGCCTATGCGACTCAGCTTCGTTTCGGCACTTCGCCGCTACTTCGCATCTTATCGAGCAGCGCGCGCTGCTGGTCGCGATGTGCGCGGGCCTGCGCAGCGAGTGCTTGGAAGCGCGGGTCGGTGCGGATTTCAGAATAGATGGGGTCGAGCTCGGCGGTGTACCACCAGCCGGCATATCGGCCCATCTTCTGACTGGCGGCGAGCTCGGTTAGAGCTCGTTCATTCTCGCCGAGCATCGCGAAGGCTGCGGCACGTTCCCACGCGAACATGTGCGGGGGGCGTCCGATCTGCTCCGCGTCCAGATGTTCGAGCAGCGACGTCAGAATGTCACGCCCGCGACGCGTCTCGCCGGCCAATATCAGAACATGGGCATAGGTGAGCACCAGGCCGCGATTGCGCATCAGCGAAGAACCTGAAAACTGCAGGGTCATGCGCTCGATGAGATCGAGGGCAGGGGCGAAGTTGCGCGTCTGAATCGCCTCGTCCCGAAGCGCGTTGGCAGTGGGCCAATACCAACCCACCAATTCCTGATGGACCGCGTGCACCCGTAACTCGTCGTTGAGAAGGCTGGAGGCAGATGCTGGCGGTAACCACTCACGCACGACGCTGCGAGCCATTTCCGCCGCGCGTTCCCTGTCGCGCTGATATATCGGTATGGAAAGCCACGTATCTTTCGCACCCAGCTTCGTGGGCGGGCGGGCTTCGCGCATCAATGCCGACGCGGCCGCGAGGTCGCCCACTTCCAGATACAGCTCCGCGATGAGCGCATCGGCCCAATGTGAGTCTGCATCGACTGTCTTGGCTCGCTCCATCAGTCGGATGGCGTCCGCAAAATCGCCGTGCCAGATATATTCGGCATTCGCCAGATCGCGCAGCGCGGTCGGAAAATCAGGTTGGATCTCCAGGGCCTCGTGCAGCAGTTGCTCCATCGCTGGGACATCGCTTCGAGTCGCGAGCACCAGTTGCGCCTTGCGCCAACACAACGTCGCCGAAAGTGGATCGATACGCCGGGCGCGATCGATGAGTTCGAGGGCCTCGCCGCGTCGGCCCTGGCTGAACAAAAAATCCGAGTAACGAATGTAGTTTTCGTCGTAGCTCGGCGCGAGCTGAACGGCGCGTCGATACATTTCCTCCGCTCGGATCGGATCTGGCGTGAGTCGCGCGCGCTGTGCCCAAACGGGACCGAGCGCAGGGTTCAGCTCGATCGCGCGGTCGAACGCCTGGCCCGCCTGCTGGGTAAGCTGCTCCGTCATTCTCCTTGCGCCGAGATCCGCAGCGAGCAGCAGCGCCTGGCCATATGCGAAGTAGCCACGAGCAAAGGACGGGTCCAGTGTGGTGACGCGCGAGAAGATGACGGCTGCCTGGTCGGCATCAGCAGCTCGAAACGTCGACATGAGCTGTTGCCCGCGCAGGTACAGCTCATACGTCGACAGGTCCGTCGGAACATCCATGGCAGTGCTGCGGGCCTTGCCGAACGCAATCTGCAGTGACTTCGCCGTCTGTTCGACGACCGCCTCATTGACTGCAGCGAGTTGCTCGACCGGCTGCTCGAAGGTTCTCGACCACATCCGCGAGCCGGATTCGACATCCAAGAGCGTGACGTTCATCCGTACCTGGTCCGGCGCGCGCGACACCTCGCCTCGGAGCAAATAGCGCGCATGCACCCTGCGAGCGACGGCATCGAGGTTTTGTTCTGACTGCATCGCGTTCACTACCGAGCCGCTCGCGATGACCACCAGGTTTTGTAGCGCCGACAGCCGGGTGCGCAGCAGGTCCGTGACGATGGGCGCGAGCGCCTGGGTCGCGGAGTCCTGCGTCGCCGGCGCAAAAGGCGCCACGACAATCGCACGGTTATCGAGCGCGGCCGCGGGGGTGGATATTCCGACCGACTGCGGCGGTCTGGAATCGCGAAACACCAGCATGGCGCCGCTGCCGAGCATAACGACCAGCAGGACGGCAATCGCCCAGCGCAGATAGGTGGGCCGACGGTCTTTCAGATCGGAGATCGGCTGGACCGAGGGGGCTTGTGGCTCGGCTGCAACGCTGGCGACGCGTTCGACCGGAGCGATCAGCCGATAGCCTTTTCGAGGAACGGTCGCGATGAACGTCGGTTCGGGATCCGTGTCGCCGAGCAACTTTCGCAACTGCGAGATCGCCTGGTAGACGGAGGCGGAACCGACGACCACGCCTGCCCAGACCGTGTCGAGCAATTCTCGCGAACTCACCACCTGCCCAGGGGTCTCGGCCAGGCGCACCAGCAACCGCATGGTGCGGGGCTCGAGTCGGACGACTTCCCCGTCACGCGAAATCTGATCCAGCGCCGGCTCGACCCGCCACGCGCCAACTCGAAAGGATGCGTCGTTAACCACCGATGAAAGCCGTTCAGCTGCCATGTGCTGAGTATACGGCTGCCGTTTCGTCCTCAGGGATCCCTCAATAAAGCCCTGAGAAATCCTTGTGCCAATCCTCAGGAATTCCTTAGGCACGGCTGAGGATTCACGGGCGCCTCGCGCGGCACAAGGGCGCCATGAACGTCGCCTATCGTGTGTTCCTCGCAGTTGTGCTGATCGCGGTCGCGCCACGCAGCGGTGCGCAGAGCGATGAGTCCGAATGCTTGCGCAAAGAGGTCGAGGCCCACGTGCTGGAGCAATTCGCCATCTACGGACCGAAGTCGGCGAATCTTGAATACTTCGGCTTCGTCTACCTGCACGACGGTGTCCTCGCCAGCGCCGTGACTCGCAGTCGGCCGTGCCACGCTGCGAAATGCGTGGTGGACAGCGCTGAGGCGCTCCGCTCGATGCCGAGACCGGCCAAGGTGCTCGGCGAGTGGCACACCCATCCCCATGGCGGTTCGCCGGGGCTGTCCAAAGAGGACGTGCGGGGGGCGTACAACAATCGTCACATCCGTTGCTATCGGGCGTTCTACAGCACGCCCGGCGGGGCGATCTACGCCTGGAGCCCGAATCAAATGTCAGTCCCCGTTGCGATGGCATCGCGTGCGCCGGTTGGCAACTACAAGGAGACGCCGGTCGCAGGCCTGGTGGCGGGCTCCTCGCCGGGGAGCCCACCGGGCAACGCGAGATACCCCGTCACGACGTTATCGCTCGCGGTGAGGTGAGCTGACACCCGCGCTGAAGAAACAAACGTTACTCGGGGTGACGAGTTTCTTTACAGTTCTCCGCATAACACGTCCGTCGCTGGATCAATGTTTGTAACACTTGCACTCGGTGCACGCCGCATGCAGGATTGCTCGCGGGCGGGACGCTGCCGGGTCCGGATCTGCAGGGCGCGCATAAGAACAAACGAGGTGCTCGGATGCCTACGAAGATTTCGGAGCATTTTTCGCTCGAAGAACTGACGTTCTCTCAGACTGCCGCGCGCGACGGAATCAACAACCGCCCTGGTCCACAGGAAATCGCCGCTCTGCGCGAACTGTGCAGCAATATTCTCCAGCCCCTGCGCAGCGCCGTCGGTCACCCTCTGACTGTCAGTTCCGGTTATCGCTCGCCGCGGTTGAATCGCGCCATCGGTGGGTCCGAAACGAGTCAGCACATGGAGGGGCGCGCCGCCGACCTCGTGTGTTTCAACATGTCAGCCAAGAAATTATTCAAGCGCGTAATCGAGCTGAAGCTGCCGTTCGATCAGCTCATCTACGAAGGCGGCAAGCAGTCGATCTGGGTGCACGTTTCCTTCGATGCGAGCAAGGATCGCCGCATGATCATGCTGGCAAGCTTTCCTGAAGGCGGCGGCGTGAAGTATCAGAACGTCAGCCGCAAGGCAGCGCTCGCTTGGTAGCTGGTCGCAAACACGTTTGTGCCGGTCGCGCAGTTGGGGCTGCTGTGCGCGCCTGTCTTGCCATTGCACTGCTGCCCCTGCTGAGCGCGTGCGTCTACACGTATGTGAAGCCGGATGGCTCGGTCGTGATGATCGGATTGAACAAGGTGACGCTGCCGGCGGGCACGTCGGCGGACGGCGCCAGAACGATCTCCAGCAGCGCGATCGGCGTATCGCTGTTTCGCACGCCGCTCGGTTCGTCGCTTGCACTTGGATACAACCGCGAAGGTTTCACGGTCGTCAGCGAAGCGCCGAGGATAGCTGCCGCTGCCTGCCTGAGCGCCGACGGGACTGTTTCGAACACGGAGCAAGGAACTCAGTATGTTTCATCTATCCCCGAGGATGTGCCTGTGCGTCTGTGGCGCGATCATGTCGGGCTGTTCGACCTCGGCCTACTTCGTTACTAAGACCTCGCTCTCCATCGTCGATGTCGACTCAGCGCCCGCCGGAGCGTCGATCGCGTACGACCGCGTCGAGGGATTCTTCGCGCCATTGAATGATGATGGCACGTTGCCGCCGGTCGTCGCTCGGATCGAGACAGATGGTGGTTTGCTGAACACCAAGGTGCGGCAGATCTATGCGACGGGTGATGCGGCACAGATGATCACTGCGGGGAAAATTGAGGGGCAAGAGGAGGGGGATGGAAAAAGCGGCGAGTCTCGCCAGAAGGTCCAACCCGCACTCTTCACGACCGAAAGTCGCGACGTTGTGGGGCAGCCAACGCCGGCCCCTGCAGACCTTGCCTCAAAAGCCAATAGAAAGCGCAGAGCGGTCGCCTTCTTTGGCACATCTACGACCACCGGCTTGAAGGTAGGGTTCTCGCCCAGCGGGGTTCCGAACGGCTTTTTGCTGGGTTTCCGAAGAAAGGAGCTGTCCGTCCTGCCCGAATTGCACAAAGGCACAGACGGGCATTACGTGTATCCGCAGTTGCTGGCCGCTCTCGATACGAGCGCGCAGGTGGCGCCGAACGATGGGACGCGCTTAGGCATCTGCCAATCGTTTGCCGCCGGCGTCGCGGCGGTCGAGTTGGCGAGAGCCGCAAAGAATGGCCAGGAATCGCTGAGCTGCGGGAATGCATCGGCAGCCGATCTCTTCGGCGACTTCAATCGCTCCGTTGCGCGGCAGACGGAGATGACACGATCCGCTCTGACTTGCTACAGCGGCGTGCGCCAGGCTGATCGCAAGCCAATCTGGGAGGATGCTGCGCGTCTCGGTCTGCTCATGAGTGTCGTCGAGGGCGACGCTGCGGAAGCGAATGCTTCGGCGCTTGCTGCGTTGGTCGCGGCTGATGCCGAAGCCGATAAGCTCACGGACGCGCAGGCCAGATCCGACAGCAAGCGCAAGCAGGATGCGCGCTACGCAGCGCTACTGACTGCTGACCCCGGCGGTGCCATGCAGGACGGTAAGCTCGGTGGCAATTCCACTCGCGAGCGGCTGTTGGAGATCCACGAAGAGTACGTGTGCTCCCGACTCGAAGCGAACATGTCCACACCCTGACGGAGCTCTCCAATGGCGGACATCACCGGGTCAGCGATCATTCCCTGCAAGGACTGCAAGGCGCAAACCAAGCGCATTCAAAAGGGCGGCATCCTGAAAGTGACCGGCTGCGACGCGCTGCCCGGGCAGAGCGGAAAGCCGGAGGACCAGAAGCTTTGCAAGATCAGCTGGAAAATGCTGGGGCTGCCGCCGCAACCGGAAGAGGAGTGAGCGCAGGCTTACTCCTCGCCCGCGAGCCCTCCACCCAGCACGCGATATAGCGTCACGACGTTGTCGCTGGCAGTAAGGCGAGCCGATACCAGCGACTTCTCCGCGTTGTACAACGTCCGCTGAGCATCCAGAGCATTGAGGAACGTATCCACGCCCTTGCTGTAACGCGCTTCCGCCAGCTGATAACTATCAGCCGCCGCATCGACCAATGCGCGTTGGGCACTTAGCTGATCCTGGATCGTGCCACGAATGGCGAGGGCGTCGGCCACTTCCTTGAAAGCCGTCTGAATCGCGAGCTCATACTGCGATACATACAAGTCTCGCTGCGCCTTCGCGTACGACAGATTCGCGACGTTCGCGCCGCCTTGGAAAATGGGCAGCACCAGATTCGGCGCGACCGACCAGACCGACGTGCCGTCGCTGAACAGATCCGACAGCTCCGGGCTCGCAAGACCCTTGCTTGCTGTCAGCGACAAGCGGGGGAAGAACGCCGCGCGAGCCGCACCGATGTTTGCATTGGCAGACTGCAGTTGATGCTCCGCTTGTAAAACGTCGGGCCGCGCCAGCAGCACCGACGACGATAAGCCCGCGGGCACCTCCGACAACCAGTCATGATTCTCAGGCAGCTCGGCCGGCAGCAGCTCATCGGGAATGCGACCGCCGGTAAGTAACTCCAGCGCATTTCGATCCTGTGCGATGAGAGCCGTCGTGCTAGCCAGATCCACGCGGGCCTGTTGATACACCGTCTCTGCCTGTCGCACGTCGAGCCGCGACGACACACCGGCTTCGAGGCGCTTGCGCGTCACTTCCATCGTGCGTTGTGCGCTTTCGACAGTCCGGCGAGCCAGTTCGTACCGGCTGTTATCGGCTGCCAACGTGAGGTAAGCGCTCGTCGTTTCCGCGATCAAGCTGATGCGCGTCGCGCGGCCCGCTTCGGCGGTGGCGAGATAGGATTGCAGAGCGGCGTTGGACAAGCTGCGCACGCGACCGAACAAATCGATCTCGAACGCGCTCAAGCCGACGCTGGCAGTATAGAACTCGTTTTCGATGGCACGGCCGCCGTTCGCGCCGCCGATGCCACCGAATGTATTCAAGCTCTTCTGTCGAGTCGCACTGAGCTCGCCATCGAATTTCGGCAACAGATCGGAGCGCTGAATCCGATACTGCGCACGGGCTGACTGGATATTTGCCAGGGCGCTGCGCAGGTCGCGGTTGTTCGCGAGCGCCTGCTCGATGACTTTCTGTAACTTCTGATCTCGAATGAACTCGCGCCACGGCAGATCCGCCGCCGTCTTCTCGCCGGCCTGCGCGGGATCGTAGGCAGCGCCGCTGGGCCAGGCATCCGGCACAGGAGCGACCGGGCGCTCGTAGCGCGGCGCCATCGTGCAGCCAGTCAACACAAGCGAGATTGTGGCAGCGAGAGTGAGAGCGTGCTTACGCATGTTGAGCTCCTTCGCTCTGCACGCCGCCTTCGGGCGCCGGTGCGGTGACCGGGCGATCCTTGAACAGCTTGCGGACCAGAACGAAGAACAAGGGCACCAGGAAGATGGCGAGTACCGTCGCGGTCAACGTGCCGCCGACTACGCCGGTGCCGATCGAAATGCGGCTGTTCGCGCCTGCGCCGGTCGAGACGGCGAGCGGCATCACGCCCGCGACGAACGCCAGCGAAGTCATGATGATCGGGCGCAGGCGCAAGCGCGCAGCTTCGATGGCCGCATCCATCAGGTCCGCGCCTCGCAAGTACGCCGCTTCGGCAAACTCCACGATCAGAATCGCGTTCTTCGCGGACAAGCCGATGGTCGTCAGCAGCGCGACCTGGAAATACACATCGTTCTCCAAGCCACGCAGGGTCGCGCCGAGCACGGCGCCGATGACGCCGAGCGGGATCACGAGCATCACCGACAGCGGCACCGACCAGCTTTCATACAACGCCGCGAGACACAGGAACACGACCAGGATGGAGATGCTGTACAGCAGAACCTTCTGGCCGCCGGCCAGACGTTCCTGATACGACAAGCCGCTCCAGTCGAAGCCCGCGCCGGGCGGCAGCCGGCCCACCAGTTCTTCCATCTTGTCCATCGCGGTGCCCGAGCTGACGCCCTGGGCGGCCTGGCCCTGGATCGAATAGGAAGCCAGGCCGTTGTAGCGGGCCAGATTCTCGGGACCGTAGGTCCAGTTGGTGGTCGCGAACGCGGAGAAGGGCGTCATCGTGCCGGTTTCGCTGCGCACGTACCACTGCGCCAGATCTTCCGGCGACGAGCGGAATGGCGCATCGGCTTGCATATAAACGCGCTTGACGCGAGCACGATCGATGAAGTCATTCACATACACACCGGCCCAGGCGGCGCTCAGCGATGTATTGATGTCGGCGAGCGACAAGCCAAGCGAGCTGGCCTTCGCTTGATCGACATCGATATGCAACTGCGGCGTGTCCGGCAAGCTGCCGAGGCGAACCGCGCTCAGCGTTGCGTCCGCGTGCGCGAGACCCATGAGCTGATCGCGCATCTGCCTCAGCGTTTCGCGACTGACGCCCGCGTTGGCCTGCAACTGGAACTCGAAGCCGCCCGACTGGCCGAGGCCGGCTATCGACGGAGGATTGAGCGAGAAGATCTGGGCATCGCGCACCGAAGAGAGCGCCATGGTCGCGCGCTGCGCGATCATGTCCGCACGGTTCTTCACTCCCTTGCGCTCCTTCCAGTTCTTCAGGTTCACGAACGCCATGCCGGCGTTCTGGCCGCTGCCGCTGAAGTTGAAGCCCGACACCGTGAACATCGTGTTGACGTTGTCTTTCTCGGTCTCGAGGAAATGTTTCTCGATCCGCTTGGCCACTTCGAGCGTGCGGCTGACCGAGGCGCCGGCGGGCAACGTGAACTGCACCATCACCTGGCCCTGGTCTTCGGTAGGCAGGAAGCCGGTCGGCAGGCGCAGCAACAGCAGCGCCATCACCAGTGTGATCGCGCCGAAGACCAGCATGCCTTGCAGCGGACGCTTGAGCACTGTGACGACGCTGTGCTCGTAGCGATTGACCGCGCGATCGAAGGTGCGGTTGAACCAGCCGAAGAAGCCACGATGCTGCGGCTCACCGTGATGCGGCTTGAGGATCTGCGCGCACAGCGCCGGAGTGAGGATCAGGGCAACGACGACGGAGAGCAGCATCGACGACACGATCGTGATCGAGAACTGCCGATAGATGACGCCGGTCGAGCCGCTGAAGAACGCCATCGGCAGGAATACCGCCGACAGCACGGTGGCGATGCCGATCAACGCCGGCGTGATTTCGCCCATGGATTTCAGCGTGGCCTCGCGCGGCCCGAGGCCTTCCTCGCGCATGATGCGCTCGACGTTTTCCACCACCACGATGGCGTCGTCCACCAACAGACCGATGGAGAGCACCATCGCGAACATCGTCAGGGTGTTGATCGAATAACCGAACATCTGCAGCACGCCGAACGTGCCGAGGAGCACGACCGGCACGGCGATTGCGGGAATCAACGTCGCGCGCCAGTTCTGCAAGAACACGAACATCACGATGACCACCAGGACGATGGCTTCCACCAGCGTCTTCACCACTTCCTCGATGGAGATCTTGATGAACGCCGTGCTGTCGCGAGGGAACGAAACTGCGTAGCCCTGCGGCAAGGCAGACTTCAATTCATCGACGACCTTGCGGACACCCTCTGCAGTGGTGAGCGCGTTTGCGCCGGGGGCGAGTTTTACTGCGAGACCGGACGCTGGATGGCCGTTCGCGCGAGGCACGGCGTCGTAGCTTTCGCTGCCGAGCTCGACGCGGGCGACATCGCCGAGCCGCACGGTCGCGCCGCTCGGATCGTGCTTCACGATGATGGCGCGGAATTGATCGGGCGTTTGCAGCTTCGACTGCGCTGTCACCGTCGCGTTGAGCTGCTGCTCTGGCGCCGATGGCATGCCGCCGATCTTGCCCGCCGACACCTGCGCGTTCTGCGATTCGATGGCCGCGCGCACATCGCTGGGCATGAGGTTGTATGAAAGCAGCTTCTTCGGATCGAGCCAGATGCGCATCGCATACTGCGCACCGAACACCTGCACGCCGCCGACGCCGTGCACGCGAGCGATCGGATCCTGCATGTTGCTGACGAGGAAGTCGGCGAGATCGCTGGCATGCGCGGTATCGGTCAGGTCCGAGACGGCCACGATCATCAGAAAGTCATTCTGCGACTTGATGACGTTGACGCCTTGTTGCTGTACCGAGGAGGGCAGACGCGGCAGCGCCTGTTGCACCTTGTTCTGAACCTGCACCTGCGCCGTGTCGGGGTTCGTGCCTTGCTCGAACGTGACTTGAATGCTGGACTGGCCGTTCGAGCTGCTCGAGGAGGAGAAATACAACAGGCCGTCGATGCCGGTGAGTTGTTGCTCGATGATCTGCGTGACGCTGTTTTCGACGGTTTGCGCGTCCGCGCCGATATAGCTCGCGTTGATCGCGACGGTCGGCGGCGCGACGTCCGGATACTGAGCGACCGGCAACGTGGTGATCGCCGCCGTGCCCGCCAACATGATGACGATGGCGATCACCCACGCGAAGATGGGGCGCCCGACGAAAAATTTGGCGAGCATGATCAGCCTCCGGACGTGGGGGAGGCGGCTTCGGCAGACGCTGCTTTGGTACCCGAGCCCACATTCACGGGATTCACGGTGTCGCCGACGCGAACCTTGCTGGTGCCTTCGACGATCAAGCGGTCGCCCTCGGCCAGGCCGTTGCTGATCAGCCAGCGATCGCCGATCGCGCGTTCCGCGACCAGCGTGCGCTGCTCGACTTTGTTATCTGCGGTGAGCACCAGCGCGGTCGCATTCCCTTTCACATCGCGAGTAATGCCTTGCTGAGGCGCGAGGATCGCAGTGGTGCTGACCGCTTGATCGAGCACCGCGCGTACATACATGCCCGGCAGCAGCATCCCGTCCGGATTCGGAAACTGAGCGCGCAATGTCACCGAGCCGGTGGATTCATCGACCGCCACTTCCTGGAACTTGATCGTGCCCGCCTGCTTGTATTGCGAGCCGTCTTCGAGCCTCAGGCGCACCTTGGCCTGACCGGACTTCATGCCGGACTCGCCGATCAGGCGGCGCAGCTTCAGCAGCTCGGCGCTCGACTGAGTCATGTCCACGTAGATGGGATCGAGCGTGCGAATCGTGGCAAGCGCCGTTTCCTGATTGGCGGTCACGAGCGCGCCGGGCGTTACAGTCGACTTGCCGATGCGGCCAGAGATCGGCGCGCGCACCTTGGTGTAATCGAGATTGATCTGCGCACTCGCGAGCGACGCCTCCATCTGAGCGACCGAGGCGAGCGCCTGCTGATATGCCATGCGTGCATCGTCGGCTTCCTGTTGTGAAACGCCTTCGATGGCGAGCAGCTCGTCGTAGCGCTGCGCCTTCAAGCGAGTGGCTTCGACCGAGGCTTTGGCGTTCGCGAGTCCGGCCTTCGCTTCGGCGGCCGTGGCTTCGTACGGCGCCGGATCGATTTCGTACAACACCTGGCCGGCCTTGACCTGCGTGCCTTCTTCGAAGCGCCGGAATTTGACGATGCCGGAGACCTGCGGTCGCACGTCTGACACCAGATAAGGAGTGGTGCGGCCCGCGAGCTCCGACTGCAGCACCAGCGGCTGAGGCTGAACGGTGATGAAGCCGACCTCGGTGGCGGGGCGATCGGCCCCGGCAGCGGGGTCTTGCGAACAGCCGGTGAGCGCCAGGGCGAGCGCCGCGACGGAAATTGCAAGGCCAGCTCGAAGCTTGGCGGCGGAGGGAGTCGTCGGACTGGACACGCTAAAAGACATTGGACTAATCTGCGATCGAACTTGAGTGTGAACGTTCATTCTCAACCATTATGCCGAGCCCGGAGGCAAACGCCCAGGGTGCAATTGTGAAAACAATGTGAACATGTCTGTGCCGAAGGAAAAGAAGCGTCCGGTCAAAGAGTTGCGGGACCAACTCCGGCGCGACCAAATTGTTTCCGCGGCGCGTGTCTGCGTGGTCCGCCATGGCTTCCACGGCGCCAGCATGGGGCAGATCGCGGCCGAGGCTCAGATGAGTGTCGGGCAAATCTATCGCTACTTCCCCAGCAAGGAAGCCATCGTCCACGCCATCGTCGAGGGCATCGTCGCCCGGCGGCTGGAATGGATGGTGGATGACGAGAAACAGATCGATTTCGCGGCCCGCTTTGCCAATCGCCGTCATGTGGATGCCTCCGACGAGGAACGGTGCGAGCGCATCCTGCTGCTGGAAATCACAGCGGAGGCGACTCGCAATCCGGCCGTCGCCGAAATCGTGCGCGCAGCCGACCGACGCCTTCGTGGGCAGGCGGTAGAGCTGGTCCGCGGCAATTATCCAGAGCTTTCCGAGGAAGAGGCGGCCGCGCGCGTCGAGTTCGTGACCGTGCTGTCGGAGGGTAGCGCGTTTCGCAGCGTCACCGAGCAAATTGCCTCGCCGACGCTGTTAGAAGGCATTTATCGCGACGTGCTGCAGAAGCTGTTTCCTCGCATGACCGAGCGCGGATTGAGCTAAGAAGTCCCGGCGCGCACGCGCTACAATCGCCGACCCAATAACGAATTCAGCCGGTGACCTACCCGAAGGCTGCGTGACTGAAGGAGCGCGGCCGGGGAAATCCCTCGGGGGACCGGCTGCCCCGGAGGGCGTCAACGAATGATCTCGGCTCAAGAATCCCTGCAGCGCCTGCGCGACGGTAACCGTCGCTTCGTGGCCAGTCTCGGCAGCGGTGAAACGCAGCTACACCTCGCACGCGGCGTGGAGCTGACGCAGGAACAATCGCCGTTTGCCATCATCCTGGGCTGCTCGGATGCACGTGTGCCTGCCGAGATCGTGTTCGATCAGGGCCTCGGCGATCTGTTCGTGATTCGGGTCGCCGGCAACGTCGTTGCACCCTCGCAGGTCGGCAGCGTCGAGTTCGCCGCTTCGCGCTTCAACACACGTCTGGTCGTGGTGCTCGGTCATTCCCGATGTGGCGCCGTGCTTGCGACCATCGAGGAGCTGCAACGCCCCGCGGAAAACCAGTCCCTCAATCTGCGGTCGATCGTCGATCGCGTGCGTCCTTCCGTCGAAGGCCTGATGCGCACCGAGCTCAAGAACGATCTGCAGACGCTGGTCGGCCACGCCGTGCGCTCGAACGTACGGGCGTCGGTCGATCATTTACGCCACGGCTCGGCGCTGCTGGAAAATCTGATCCGGCACGAAGGCCTGATGGTGGTCGGCGCCGAATATTCCCTCGAAACGGGCGTGGTCGAATTCTTCGATGGCGTCTGATGCCGATGCTTCGTTCATGGCGCGAGCGATCGAGCTCGCGCGTGAAGCTGAACGGGCCGGTGAAGTGCCGGTCGGGGCGGTCGTCGTCAAAGACGGCGTGATCGTCGGCGAAGGCTGGAATCGTCCCATCAGCACCAACGATCCGACGGCGCACGCCGAGATCGTCGCCATGCGGGCGGCGGCTCAGCGCCTTTCTACCTATCGACTGTTGGATACGACGCTGTACGTTACGCTCGAGCCCTGCGCGATGTGTGCGGGCGCGATGGTTCATGCTCGCGTGAAGCGTTTGGTGTACGCCGCGACCGACCCGCGGGCCGGTGCGTCCGGGTCCATCTTCAATATCACGCAGCACACGGCGCTGAACCATCGTCTCGAATGTGAATCCGGGGTGCGGGCGGACGAGTGCGCCGCCCTGTTGAGAGCATTCTTCGTCGCGCGCCGCTGATGCGATAAACTAAGCCGATCCGAGCCAGCAAGCGGTTCACTCGAACCCAGCCAGCCAAAGAATTCCAAAAGCTGGGAGAGTGACATGCGAGTGAGGAAGGCGGTAGCGCTGTCGATAGCTGTTGCAAGTGGCGTCGTACACGCGCAGGACTTTTCGGGGCAAACGCTCGAGACGGTGCTGATCACCGCCAAGCGCGACGACCGCGTCAGCAAGGGTGCCGTCGGCCTCGACCTGGACATTGCCGATACGCCGCAGTCCATCAGCGTCGTCACCAGCGAGCAGATGGACAAATTCGGCGCCGACAACATCAACGACGCCCTGCGCCTCGCCACCGGCATCAACGTCGAAGAATGGGAAACCAACCGCACCAACTACATGGCGCGCGGCTTCGAGATCAAGAACACGCAGGTCGACGGCGTGGGCCTGCCGAATGACTGGGGCATCGTCACCGGCGCGATGGACTCGTTCGGTTATGAGAAGTTGGAAGTCATCCGCGGCGCGAACGGCTTGCTCACCGGCGTCGGCAACTCGGCCGGCACGATCAACTACGTTCGCAAACGTCCGACGAACGTCGCTCAGGGCAGTATCGATGTCAGCGCTGGATCCTGGGACCAGCGGCGCATCGAAGCCGACTATTCGACGCCGTTCACCGCCGACGGCAAATGGGCCGGCCGGGTCGTGGTCGCCGCCGAAGAGCAGGATTCGTACCTGCGCTTGCTCAGCAACGAGCGAACGTTTGTTTACGGCGTCATCGACGGCCAGCTGGGCGAGCGTTCCACGCTGACGCTCGGCGCCTCCTATCAGGAGGCCAACACCGACGGCAACATGTGGGGCGCGCTGGTGCTGGCCTACAGTGACGGCACGCAGGCCGAATTCCCTCGCAACGCTACGACCGCGCTCGACTGGACGTATTGGAATACGGAGAACACGACTGCCTTCGCCGAATATACCTTCAAGCTGGCTGAAGCGTGGGATTTCAAGCTGACTTACAACTATCGCAAGTACGAAGACGTGAGCAGTCTGTTCTTCGCGTGGACCCAGACGGGCATCGATCGCGACACGGGCCTGGGGCTGATGGGCAATCCCGGCCACTGGCCGACCGCGGACGAAGCGCACCTGGTCGAAGCGTCCGTGAACGGCCGGTTCGAGCTGTTCGGTCGCGAGCACGAAGCGATGCTGGGCCTGAGCTATGGCAACAGCGAGCACACTCAGCAGGTCAGCTACACCGCCGATCCGGACGATCCGAGCTGGGGCGCGCTGCCGCCGTTTCCTTATGCGGGCGATGCTTTTGACGAGCCGGTCTGGGGACCGGTGCAGCTGGATAGCTTCGCCGATCAAACGCTCAAGCGCGGCTTTGGCGCCACGCGCCTCAGCGTCACCGACAAGCTGAAGGCCATCGTCGGCTTCAACTACGCCGAATATCATCGCGACGGCACTTTGAGCGGCGGCGTGGCGTTCGATCAAACCGAAAGCGAGATCAGTCCCTACGCCGGCCTCACGTATCAGGTGCTCGATCAGCTGATGCTCTACGGCAGCTACTCCGACATCTATCAGCCGCAGGATCAATACGACATCACCGGCCAGTATCTGGTCGCATCGAAGGGCCTGAACTACGAAGTTGGCGTGAAGGCCGAGTTGCTGGAGAAGCGGGTGCTGGCGACGGTGGCGTTGTTCAAGGCCGAGCAGGAAGACCTGGCGACGTTCGCCGGTATGAGCGACGGCGGCCAGTACTACTACGAAGGCGTCGATGTGAGCTCGAAGGGCATCGAGCTGGAAGTGGTCGGTCGTCTGAGCGAGCACGTCGATCTGGTCTTCGGCTACACGTCATTGCAGCTCGAAGGCGCACAAGGCGAGGACATCTACGAGTGGGTGCCGCGTCGGACCGCCAACCTCTCGCTGAGCGCGCAGTTGCCGAGCTTCACCGCGGTTTCATTCGGTATCAACGGCCGATGGCAGAGCGATATCGCCAAGCTGGATGAATACACCAACGTGATCATCCGGCAGGACAGCTATGCGACGTTGAATGCGTTTGCGAGCTGGAATGTCACCGACAAGCTGCACGTGCGCGCCAACGTTCGCAACATCACGGACGAGAAGTACATCACCAGTTTGTATCAGGTCGGTTTTTACGCCGCGCCTCGCAATTACGAGCTGGGTGTGGGTTACAGGTTCTGACCAGGTGCGATGGCGGGGCGGCGTCCGGCCGCTCCGCCATCTATCGACTGAGCTGATTTGCCGTTTCACGCACGATTGTCAGCAAGCGCGCCTGCGCCTGCGTCGGGCGCCAATCCTCCCGCACCGTCAGTCCGATCCGTCGCAGCACCTTGCCGCCCGGGTGCGGCAGGCACACCAGCATGCCCGCCTGCAGCTCATAGTGAACCTGATTGGTCGATGACAGCATCATGTGGTCGCCGCCCATCAGGAAGGCGCGCGCCGCCCCGAGTGAGTTGCACTCGATAAAGCGCTGCGGCGGCTCGATGCCCATGTCTTTAAACAAGGCTTCGAAGTGCGCTCTGAGCGGCGAGGTGGCGCGCGGCGCGATCCAGGGATGACTCGCCAGGTCGGTCGCGGTCAGCTTGCGCTTCTTCGCCAGTGGATGCCCGGCGCCGACGACGATCGACAACGGATCGTCGAACAAATGTTCCTGCACGATGCCGCCGCTCACGCGGATGTCACGCAGGGCGCCGATCAGGAAATCAGCCTGACCCGACTGCAGCGCGCCGAGCAAATGTTCGTAAGTGCCCTCCATGATGGAGACGGCGTGCTCGGTATGTTCGCGTGTAAAGCGAATGAGTGCGTTGGGAACGAGAAAGCTGCGAGACAGCGGCATGGAGCCGATGACCGTGCGGCCTGTTTCACGTCCATGCAGCGCGTCGATATCGGCGCGTGCCTGAGCGATCTCCACGAACGCGAGATGCGCGCGGCGAGACAGCTTTTCCGCTTCGCGGGTGGGAACAACGCCGTAGCTGGTTTTTTCGAACAGCTGCGCATCGAGCAGCCGCTCCAAAGTGCGCGCCGCGCGATGCATGGTCGGCTGTGAAACGCCCGTGGCGCGCGCGGCATGAGTGAAATTCCGAAACTCCACCAGCTTGATCAACGAGCTCAGCTGCGGGGCGCTGATCCGTCGGAACAATTGCTCACGCCGGGCGGCATTCATGTCCGCGCCGGCCAGTTCCTGAATGCCATCCCGCAATTGTCTCAGCGCTCGCTCGACGCGCTCGGCACAAGCGACTCCCGCTGGCGTGGGACGCATGCCATACGGGCTGCGTGTGAACAGGGGCGCATCGAAGTAACGTTCGATCGCTGCGATCGCCTGAGTGAGCGCGGATTGCGTTAAATGCATCCGGAGCGACGCTGCGCTGATGCTGCCGCTCGTCATGACTTCATGAAAGGCCTGCAGATGGCGTAGATTGGGCACCGTCATGACTGCATCGTGGCACGCGCCGGTGGGGTTGGCTATAGCAATCTCTAATACTGGGGCGCCAATTTGAATTGGCCGGCGGGACGATCGCAGTCCCAGAATCGTAGTAACGACTCAGCTTGGGGGATGGCATGGTTCAAGAGCGGACCGCGCTGGTTGAGACGCCCAATGTGGCGATCACCGTGGCGCTGTGCTTTCTGGTCGCCGTGGTCGAAGGCTTCGACATCCAGGCCATGGGGGTGGCCGCGCCCAAGCTTGCGCCGCAGTTCGGCTTCGATCCGAAGCAAATGGGCTGGATCTTCTCGATCAGCAACATCGGCCTGGTCATCGGCGCCGGCCTGGGCGGCCGGCTCGCCGATCGCGTGGGTCGCAAGCCGGTGTTCATCGGCGCCGTGCTCGCCTTTGGCCTGTTCACTTTGCTCACATCGCTGGTCGGAACGTTCGAAGCGTTGTTCGTCGTGCGCTTTTGCGCCGGCCTCGGCTTCGGCGCCGCGTTGCCAAACATGATGGCGCTGGCCGCCGAGGTCAGTGCGCCGGAGAAGCGAGCCTCGACCGCTGCCCTGATGTTCGCGGGCATGCCGCTGGGCGGTGGCACTTCGGCGCTGCTGACTCAGTTGCTCCCTTCGGGCTTCGACTGGCGCATCCTGTTCGAAATTGGCGGCATCCTGCCGTTGCTGCTCGCGCCGACCATTTATTTTCTGATGCCGGAGACGCTGCAGAAGAGTGCCGCGGGAGCGCCGCGAACCGATATCCGTTCGGCCTTGTTTGCAAATGGCCGCCTGCCGGCGACATTGCTGCTATGGCTCGCCTTCCTGCCGACGCTGTTGATCCTCTATCTCATCCTGAACTGGCTGCCGACGCTGGTCGTTGCGAATGGCCTGGATCGCGCGGTCGCCCCGCAAGCGTCGCTGGCATTCAACTTTGCGAGCGTGGCCGGTGCGCTCGTCTTCGGCCACCTGGTGGATCGCATGGATACACGCTGGCCGATGACGTTCGCGTACCTTGGCTTGATCGTCGCACTGGTCGCATTGAGTCGTTCGACCGGATTGACGATGACCGTGGCGCTCAGCGGCGCCGCTGGTTTTTTCCTACTCGGCGCGAACTATGCGCTCTATGGGGTCGCGGCCACTTATTACCCACTGGCCGTTCGCGGCACCGGATCGGGCGCGAGCGTCGCGGTCGGTCGCATCGGTTCGATCATTGGCCCGCTATTGGCCGGTGTGCTGTTGGGCGGCGGGACCAGTGCGAGCGGCGTCGTTCAATACATGGTGCCGGTGGCCGCAGTGGCGGGCGCGGCGGTGTTTGCCCTGAGTTTTTGCCGTCGGCCGCAAGAGTGAGCGGTGACGGGTTTTGTCTATAGCGCCGCCTAATAGCCCCGCGCGAAATTGAATTGGCCGGGCGCGGCGTCGAGCGTCACACTGCATGACGCGTTGGAGGAATTCCGAAATGTCAGTGGTCGTCAGAAACATTCAGCGGGCCGAGCGTCGGGTGATCGACGGCCTGGCCGAATCCGGGGTCGCGACCGTGCACGAGGCGCAAGGCCGCACCGGGTTGCTGGCGCCTTACATGCGTCCGATTTATGCCGGCGCGCGCATCGCCGGATCGGCCGTCACGGTGAGCATCCCGCCGGGCGATAACTGGATGATCCACGTCGCGGTGGAGCAATGTCAGGAAGGCGACATCCTGGTCGTTTCTCCAACCTCTGCCTGTGATGCAGGGTATTTCGGCGAGCTGCTGGCGTGCTCGTTGATGTCGCGCGGCGTTCGCGGCCTGATCATCGAAGCCGGGGTGCGCGACGTGAAAGATCTGACGGCTATCGGTTTCCCCGTGTGGTCGCGCTACGTCTCCGCTCAAGGCACGGTGAAAGAAACGTTGGGCAGCGTCAACGTTCCCGTCGTCTGCGCGGGCGCTGCGATCAAGCCCGGTGACGTGATCGTTGCGGACGATGACGGCGTTTGCGTCGTGCCGCGCGAGAAGGCCGCGACCGTGCTGGAGCAGTCAACTGCCCGTGAGAAGAAGGAAGCGGGCGTGCGATCTCGGCTGAAGGCAGGCGAACTGGGGCTCGATATCTACAGCATGCGTCAGCGCCTGGCGGAAAAGGGCCTGAAGTACGTCGATTCTTTGGAATGACCCGCGGCCGCGGAGTCTTGCGCCATGCTTAAGTCCATTCCTTGTACCTTGATGCGCGGTGGCACCTCGAAGGGTCTGTACTTCCACGAGTCGGATCTTCCCGCCGAGCGCGAGCTGCGCGATCGGGTGCTACTGGCGGCCATGGGTTCGCCCGATGTGCGACAGATCGATGGCGTCGGCGGCGCGCATCCGCTCACCAGCAAGGTGGCTGTGATCCGTCGCTCCAGCGCTTCGCACGCCGATGTCGATTATTTGTTTCTGCAAGTCGTCGTCGACAAGGCCGAGGTCAGCGATAGCCAGAACTGCGGCAACATTCTCGCGGGTGTCGGTCCCTGGGCCATCGAGAATGGATTGGTGCCGATTGCGGGTGAGGTCACGCCCGTTCGCATTCATATGCTGAACACCGCGAGCATCGCGGTCGCTTACGTGCCGACACCGAATGGCGCAGTGGAATACGAAGGCGAGGCGCGCATCGACGGCGTTCCAGGAACTGCCGCTGCGATTCCGCTCGAGTTCCTCGATGTTGCGGGGTCGAGTTGCGGTTCGTTGCTACCGACGGGTTCGGCGGTCGACGAGATCGACGGCGTTGCCGTCACCTGCATCGATAACGGCATGCCCGTTGTAATCTTGCGTGCCGAGGACTTCGGCATTTCGGGCGATGAAACACCCGAACAGCTCGAGAGCAATCAGACATTGAAGCAGCGGGTCGAGGCCATCCGGCTCGCGGTCGGTCCGCGCATGAATCTCGGCGACGTGACGAAAAAGACCGTGCCAAAAATGTGCCTGGTGTCGCCGCCAAAGCAAGGCGGTGCGATTTCCACTCGCACATTCATTCCGCACCGTGTGCACGAGTCCATCGGCGTGCTCGGGGCGGTGAGCGTGGCCACGGCTTGCGTGACCCCCGGTTCCGTCGCCGCGCAGGTAGCGAAGCTTTCCGGCAAGGGTTCGGCGCAGCGGCTCGAAGTCGAGCATCCGACGGGATTTTTTACGGTCGACATCGAAGTGGCGGTGACGGACGGCAAAGTCGATGTGCGTCGCTCCGCGTTGCTGCGAACGGCCCGCAAGCTCATGCGCGGCGAAGTGTTCGTGCCTGGTCGCGTGTGGAGCGGGTCGTGAGCGCGATCGAGCATATTTGTTTGCTCGGCTTCGGCGAAGTAGGGCAGACACTGGCGGCCGATTTTCACGCGGCCGGTGTCACGCAGCTCGCGGCTTTTGACCTGCTGTTCACGGATCCCGAGAGCGCCTGCACGCGTGCAGCCGTTGGGGCGAATGTACGGGTCACGAGTAGCGCCGCTGACGCGGTGGCAGGGGCAGATCTGGTCGTGAGCGCGGTGACGGCCGCGCAAGACGTGGCCGCCGCGCGTTCTGTCGTTGGGGCGTTGAAGCCCGGCGCCTATTTCCTCGATGTGAACTCGGTGTCCCCGGGCGTGAAGGCGCAGTCGGCCGCGTTGCTCGACGCCAGCGGCGCCCGCTATGTCGAGGCTGCCATCATGTCGCCAATCAACCCGAAGCGTGTCGGCTCGCCCATGCTGTTCGGCGGCAAGCATGCGGCCGCATTTCTGCCGTTGGCGCAACGGTTGGGATTCAGCGGGGCCGAAGTGTTCTCGGACCAGATCGGTCGGGCGTCTGCCGCCAAGATGTGTCGCAGCGTCATGATCAAGGGTATGGAAGCGTTGCTGACGGAATCGTTGCTGTCGGCGCGTCACTACGGTGTCGAGTCGACCGTGATCGATTCGCTGCGCAATTTATTTCCAGCAGCGGACTGGTCGATGCTGGCGCGCTACATGATCTCGCGCTCGCTCATTCATGGGCGGCGTCGTGCCGAGGAAATGCGCGAAGTCGCGCAGACGGTGAGTGAAGCAGGGCTGCAGCCTCACATGAGCGCGGCCTGCGCGCAGCGTCAGGACTGGGCCGCCAGGTTCCGTGAAGCTGCCTCGATCGAAGAGTTGGAAGCGATGCTCGACGCGGTGCTGAGCCGCGCCCAGGCGGAGAAACCCTCATGCTGATTATCGATTGCCACGGTCACTACACGACCGCGCCGGATGCCCATCAGAAGTTTCGCGATCAGCAACTCGTGAAGTTGAAGGATCCGCTCGCGCCCACGCCGACGCCGGCCAATATCAGCGACGACGAGATTCGCGAGACCATCGAAAAGAATCAGCTGAAGCTGCAGAAAGAGCGGGGCGCGGACATCACCATTTTCTCGCCGCGGGCTTCGGCGATGGCGCATCACGTCGGCGATGAGGCGGTGTCGAAGCAGTGGACGCGCGCCTGCAACGATCTGATCAAGCGGGTGGTCGATTTGTATCCGGAGAATTTCGTCGGTGTGTGTCAGCTGCCGCAGTCGCCTGGCGTGCCGATCTCGCATTCGGCGACAGAGCTCGAGCGATGCGTGAAGGAGCTGGGTTTCATCGGCTGCAACTTGAATCCCGATCCGTCGGGCGGCCACTGGACCGCACCGCCGCTGACCGACAAGCACTGGTATCCGTTCTACGAGAAGATGGTCGAGCTCGACGTTCCGGCGATGATTCACGTCTCGGCTTCGTGCAACCCGAACTTCCACGCTACCGGCGCGCATTACATCAATGCCGACACGACGGCGTTCATGCAGTTCATCGAAGGCAACCTGTTCAAGGATTTCCCGACGCTGCGCTTCATCATTCCTCATGGCGGCGGAGCTGTGCCGTATCACTGGGGCCGCTATCGCGGCCTCGCGGACATGCTGAAACGTCCGCCGCTGGCTCAGCACGTGATGAAGAACGTGTTCTTCGATACCTGCGTGTACCACCAGCCCGGCATCGACCTGCTGGTCAAGGTGATCGACCTCGACAATATTCTGTTCGGCTCCGAAATGGTGGGCGCGGTGCGCGGTATCGATCCGGAGACGGGCAACTACTATGACGACACCAAGCGTTACATCGACGCACTGAGCATTTCGGAGGCGGACAAGCGCCGCATCTTCGAAGGCAATGCCCGTCGGGTGTTCCCGCGCCTGAACGCGATTTTGAAGTCACGCGGACTGTAAGAGACAACCATGGCAGCGTTTCAGATGGACCGCGATTGGCTGGTGTTTCACCCGTCGCCGAGCAAGCCGAGCTTCCGGCCGCCGGCGGGGGCAGTGGATGCGCATTGCCATGTGTTCGGGCCGGGCGATGTGTTTCCGTATGCCCCCGAGCGCAAGTACACACCGTGCGACGCGCCGAAGGAAAAGTTGTGGGAGCTGCGGGATTACCTCGGCTTCGACCGCAACGTCATCGTGCAGGCGACCTGTCACGGCGCGGACAATCGGGCGCTCGTTGATGCGCTAAAGGCATCCAACGGCCGAGCGCGGGGCGTTGCCACCGTGAAGCAAGACGTAACTGACGCCGAACTACGAGCACTCGATGCGGCCGGCGTGCGTGGCGTACGCTTCAACTTCGTCAAGCGGCTGGTCGATACGACGCCGCGCGAGGTGTTGCATTCGATCGCCGAGCGCATCAAGCCGCTCGGCTGGCATATCGTCATTTACTTTGAGGCGCAGGAGCTGCACGAGCTCTACGACTTCTTCACGTCATTGCCGACCACCGTGGTGGTCGATCACATGGGGCGGCCCGATGTGACCAAGCCCGTCGACGGTCCGGAGTTCGAGCTGTTCGTCCGGTTGCTGCGCGAGAACACCAATTTCTGGTCCAAGGTGAGCTGTCCGGAGCGGCTGTCGAAGACCGGGCCGGATGCCTATGACGACGTTGTTCCGTTCGCCCGGCGAATCGTCGAGACCTTTCCGGATCGAGTGTTGTGGGGCACCGATTGGCCGCATCCGAACATGAAATCGCACATGCCCGACGACGGCAAGCTGGTAGATTTCATTCCACGCATCGCGCCGACCGCCGAATTGCAGCGTAAGCTGCTGGTCGACAACCCATTGGCCCTGTACTGGAGTCGCTGATATGGCTCTGGATAAACCGTACAAAGGCGTGCCCGGCACGACCATCTTCGACGCCGAGCAAGCTCGCAAGGGCTATCACCTCAATCAGTTCTGCATGTCGCTGATGAAGGCGGAGAACCGCGAGCGCTTCAAAGCGAACGAGCGCGCGTATCTGGACGAGTGGCCGATGAGTGAGGAGCAGAAGCAGGCGGTGCTGGCCCGCGACCTCAATCGCTGCATCGAGCTCGGCGGCAATATTTATTTCCTCGCCAAGATCGGCGCCACCGACGGCAGGAGTTTCCAGTTCATGGCGGCCAGCATGACCGGCATGACACAGGAGGAATACGCGAAGATGATGTTGCAAGGTGGCCGCGCGCCCGGTAGTCCCGTGCGCGATCCCCGGGAGAAGCAATAATGGCCAGGATCACTGCCAGTGTTTACACCTCCCATGTCCCGGCGATCGGCGCGGCGCTGGACCTCGGCAAGAGCGGCGAGGATTACTGGAAGCCTTTGTTCGCGGGCTATGAGCCGTCCAAAGCCTGGTTCAAGGACAACACGCCGGATGTGATTTTCCTGGTTTACAACGATCATGCGACGGCCTTCAGCCTGGACATGATTCCGACGTTCGCGATCGGCTGTGCCGCCGAATACAAGCCGGCGGATGAAGGGTGGGGGCCGCGGCCGGTGCCGGTGGTCAAAGGCCATTCGGAGCTGGCGTCGCATATCGCGCAGTCGGTGATTCAGGACGATTTCGATCTCACCATCGTCAATCGCATGGATGTGGATCATGGCCTCACGGTGCCGCTGTCTCTGATCTGCGGTCAGGTCGCGCAGTGGCCCTGTCCGGTCATTCCGTTCGCGGTGAATGTCGTGCAGTACCCGGTGCCGTCGGGGCGCCGTTGCTTCAATCTCGGCCGTGCGATACGTAAGGCCGTATCGCTTTATGACGAGCCGTTGAAAGTGCAGATCTGGGGCACGGGCGGCATGAGTCACCAGCTGCAAGGGCCGCGAGCCGGGTTGATCAATCGCGAGTGGGACAAGCGGTTCCTCGATCGTCTGATCGCGGAGCCGGACAAGCTCGCCGATGTGCCGCATCTCGAGTACGTTCAGGAGGCGGGCTCCGAAGGCATCGAGCTGGTGATGTGGCTGATCGCGCGAGGCGCGATGAGCGACCAGCCGCCGCGAGTGGCACGGCGCTTCTACCACGTGCCGGCCAGCAACACGGCCGTTGGTCATCTGATTCTGGAGAATTCGCAATGAGCACCATCAAAGTCGCGCTCGCCGGCGCCGGCGCGTTCGGCGTCAAACACCTCGAGGGCATCCAGAAGATTCAGGGCGTGCAGGTCACCTCGCTGGTCGGACGCGAGCTGGACAAGACGCAAGAGGTTGCGAAGAAGTTTTCGATTAGCCACGTCACGACGGAGTTGTCGGAGAGCCTGGCGAGGCCGGACGTCGATGCCGTGATTCTTTGCACGCCGACGCAGATGCATGCGTCGCAGGCGCTCGCCTGTATGAAAGCAGGCAAGCATGTGCAGGTTGAGATTCCGCTGGCGGATAGCTGGGAAGATGCGCAGGCGGTGGCCAACCTGCAGAAGCAGACGGGCGTGGTGTGCATGGTGGGTCACACGAGGCGGTTCAACCCCTCGCACCAGTGGTTGAACAAGCGACTGCGAGCCGGCGAGGTGAAGATTCAGCAGATGGATGTGCAGACGTATTTCTTCCGTCGTACCAACACGAACGCGTTGGGTCAGCCGAGGTCGTGGACGGATCACCTGCTGTGGCACCACGCGGCGCATACGGTGGATCTGTTCCGCTATCAGACGGGAGAAGAGGTCGTCATTGCGCACGCCATCCAAGGCCCGAAGCATCCGCAGCTGGGCATCGCGATGGATATGTCGATCCAGTTGAAGACGAAGGGCGGGGCGATTTGTACGCTGTCGCTGTCGTTCAACAACGATGGTCCGCTGGGGACGTTCTTCCGGTACATCTGCGACAACGGAACTTATATTGCGCGGTACGATGACCTGGTCAACGGCAAGGAAGAGAAGATCGATGTGTCCAAGGTGGACGTGTCGATGAACGGCATCGAGCTGCAGGATCGGGAGTTCTTCGCGGCCATCCGCGAGAAGCGCGAGCCGAATTCGAGCGTGCACCAGGTGCTGCCGTGTTATCGGACGTTGCACGAGCTGGAGCAGCAGTTGAAGGCGCAAGGGTAGGCTGTGAAGCAGCGCAAACTCGCCAACCAATCCGTCGGCGAGATTGGTCTTGGCGCCATGAATCTCAGCCACGCTTACGGCACTCCGCCCGATGCGGCCGCGGCCAAGGCGTTGCTTCACGCTGCACTCGATCTCGGCATCGATCACATCGATACGGCCGCGTTGTACGGCTTCGGGCGCAACGAAGAGTTGGTTGGCGAAACCCTGCAGCCGTTTCGTCAGCGCTTCTTCCTGGCCAGCAAATGCGGGATGACCGGCGTCAACGCAAAGCGTGTCATTGACGGTCGGCCTGAAACGTTGAAGCAGACCTGTAAGGAAGCCTTGCGTCGCCTGCGTACGGACGTCATCGATTTGTACTACCTGCATCGCTGGGACAAGAAGGTGCCGGTGGAAGACAGCGTCGGGGCGCTTGCTGATCTGGTGCGCGATGGTCACATTCGCGCCGTCGGGCTATCCGAAGTCTCGGCCCAGACACTTCGCAAAGCTCACGCCGTGCACCCGATCGCAGCCGTGCAGAGTGAATATTCGCTGTGGACCCGAAACCCCGAGCTGGGGCTGCTCACAGTCTGCCGCGAGCTGGGCATTGCGCTCGTTGCGTTCTCGCCGCTGGCGCGAGGGTTCCTCGCGAACGGCGTTCCCGATCCTCGCGACTTCGTTGAAAAGGACATTCGTCGGGGGATGCCGCGCTTCAATCCGCCGCACTTCGGGCGCAATCGCAAGCTTCTCGATCAGTTCAATCGCGTTGCATGGGAAGCAGGCTGCACGACGGCGCAGCTGGCGTTGGCATGGTTGTTACAGAAGGCCCCGTTTGTGTTGCCGATCGTCGGTACGACGTCGATTGCGCACCTGGAAGAGGACGTCGCCGCATCGAATGTGCGCGTATCCGCAGACACGCTGGCGACGCTGGAAAAGCTGATCAATGCGGACACGGTGAGCGGGGCGCGTTATCCGCCCGAAACACTGGCGGAGATCGATACGGAAGAGGCACCGAACACGGGCTAACGAAGCTAATTATCCCGCGCGTACGCCCGCTGCTGCTTCATCCGATAGGCCATCGGCGACACGCCGGTTCGCTGCGTGAAGAAGCGGGAGAAGTACGCCGGATCGGGAAAGCCGCACGCCTCAGCGATCAATCCAACGCTCATGCCCGTATAGAGCAGCGATCGCTTGGCCTCCAACAACCGACGTGCATTGAGCAAGGCGAGCGGCGAGCTCGCGGTACTTCGCACGCACGCTTGCCGCAGCCGTTCCGAGCTGACGCACAGGCGCTTGGCATAGTCGGCAACCTTCAACGTCGTACGGAAGTTTTCTTCGATCAGTCCGCGATACTTCGAAGCAAGCACGGAGTCCGCCCCTGTCTTGCCCTGCCGGTTCGGCAGCAGCTGCAGCTTGCGCCGCAGAGCCGTCACCAGAATTCCGATCAGCAAAGCTTCCGCCGCAGTCCGGCGACCGGGCAAGTTGCTGCGAAACTCCAGCATCAGCGATTCGAACTTCGTCACCATGGCCGCGGTGACATCCGCCGGCAGCGGCATCGCATTCGCATCTGTCAGCACGGGACGAAGTTCGGCATTCTCGTGAGCGATGCGCTCCATCAGCGCGCCCGAGGCGGTGAGGATCCAGCCGTCCGTGCCGGGCTTGAAATCGAAGCCGTGCACGCACGCCAGCGGCACCGAGATCAGAGCGTTGTGATTGAACGGATTCAGCTCGCCCTCGGCATAAAAAACGCCGCCGCCGCGCGTGACGAGCAGGAAGTGGTGCAGATCCTGATGAGCGTGCGGACGAATTTTCCAATCGTGCAGGCGGCTGCGCTCGGCGATGGATTCGACGTGCAGAAAACGCTCGTCGACGTCGTGAGTCGCCTCGCCGTACAGGAAATATTGGGGAATTCCACGCCGCGCCACACTGCGCTCCGAAACCGTGCCTGCGATCATCCTACCGCGAGGCGCGGTCGGCGGGTTGGGAAAAGTCCAAGAAGTTGTGTTTTTTCTCCATCGTCACGCGACCGCCCGGCGCGGCATCTTGTCCGTGTGTTGAGGGGGACGGACGTTGCGGGCACAAGTTGCGATCATTGGTGCGGGACCGGCGGGCTTGTTGCTAGGTCAGCTGTTGTACAAGGCGGGTATCGACGCCGTCATTCTCGAACAGCGCACGCCGGAATATGTATTGGGCCGCATCCGGGCCGGCGTGCTCGAGCAGGGCACGGTCGATATTCTCGATCTGGCGGGCGTCGGCGAGCGGTTGCATGCGCAGGCCATGACCCACGACGGCGTCGAGATCGGCGCGAGCGGTCAGCGACGGCGCATTCCCTTCAAGGAGCTCGTCGGTAAAGTTGTTACGGTTTACGGCCAAACCGAAGTTACGCGTGATCTGATGGATGCGCGCGCCGCCTGTGGCGCGCCATCCATCTACGAAGCCGAATCGGTCGAGCTCCACGACATCACGGCCGCACGACCCTGGGTGACGTTCGTGCACCAGGGCGTGAAGCAACGGCTGGATTGCGATTTCATCGCCGGCTGCGACGGTTATCACGGCGTCAGCCGACGCTCCATTCCGGGCGAGGCGCTGTCAGTTTTCGAGCGCACCTATCCCTTCGGTTGGCTCGGCGTCCTGGCCGATGTTCCACCTGCGTGGGACGAGCTGATCTATGCCGATTCCGAGCGCGGCTTCGCGCTGGCGAGCATGCGTTCGCAGACGCGGGTGCGTTGCTACGTGCAGTGTTCGCTCGATGACAAAGTCGAGAACTGGAGCGACGAGCAATTCTGGGCCGAGTTCAAGCGGCGGGTGGGCGACGATGTCGCCGCGCGCATGACCACCGGGCCATCCATCGAAAAAAGCATTGCGCCGCTGCGCAGCTTCGTCGCGGAGCCCATGCGATACGGCCAATTGTTCCTGGCCGGCGATGCCGCTCACATCGTGCCGCCGACCGGTGCGAAGGGGCTAAACCTCGCCGCCAGCGACGTGTTTTATCTATACGAGGCGCTGACCGGCTACTACAAGAACGAGTCACGCGCGGCGCTGGATCAGTACTCGGGACGTGCGCTGCGCCGGGTATGGCAAGCCGTGCGCTTCTCCTGGTGGATGACGTCGCTGCTGCATCGATTCCCCAATGAAGATCCGTTCTTCGGGCGCATTCGGGGCAGCGAGCTGGAGTATTTGTTCAACTCGGACGCCGCGCAGCGGACGCTGGCCGAGAACTACGTCGGCCTGCCGCTGTAGTCTTGTCCATGAACAGCTCCGCCACCACCGAGCGGAGCCATCGATTCGCGCCATCGTGCTGGAAGCGAGAGTGCCAGTGCTGCCTGATGATGCGCGGCTTGGCCTTGAACGGCGGCTTGACCAGCTTGATGTCCGCGAGCTTCGCCAGCCCCTCGCCGATCGCGTAGGGCACCGTAAAAATCAGATTGGATTGGCTGAGGATGGTCGGCACGGCAAGGAAGTGCTCGATGCGCACCGACACCTTCCGGGTCAGCCCTTGCGCCTGTAATTCCGCTTCCAGCGAATCGTTCATATGACCGGCCGGGTGCACGACCGCGTGCAGTCCGTCGAGGAACTGACGACGCGTCATCTCGTCCTTGATGGTCGGATGATCGGCTCGCACGATGCAGACGAACGAATGCGAGAACAGCCGCTGCTGGAACAGCGCCGCGCCGGCCAGGTCTGGGAAATGTCCAAGCGCGATATCCACTTCCCCCGAGCGCAACGCCGGCTCCAGCAGCGGCGCCGGCAGGTTGACCGTGCGCAACTGCAGCCCCGGCGCGATCTTGTTCAAGCGGCCGAGGATGCGCGGCAGGAACACCAGCTCACCGATGTCCTGCATGTTGAAAGTGACCGAGCGGCGCTCGGTTGCGGGATCGAAAGTCGGCTGTTGCAGCAGGTCGGAGCGGATCCGGTCCAGGATCGCTTCCAGCGGCGCTGTCAGGCTCTCGGCATAGGGCGTGGGGTGGATGCCGCGCGAGGTGCGCACGAACAGCGGCTCGCCGAACATTTTTCTGAGCCGATTCAACGCGAAGCTGGTGGCCGGCTGGCTCATTTTCAGGGCGCGGGCGGCGCCGCTCACGCTGCGGTTGCGGAGCAGGGCGTCGAACACCACGAGCAGGTTCAGGTCGGCATCGGCGATATCCATGGTGCTTATATCTTATATACCTGTTACCGGTCTTTCCAAATGACCGCGGTGCAGGCGAAATCCCTGTCACAACTGCCATTTGCGACCGAATCCAGGGGGTTCCATCGTGTCATCGTCCAGCGTCGTGCGCGTCGAGCGCGACGGCGAGCTTGCGTCAGTCATCGTCCACAACCCGCCCGTCAACACCATCACCGCAGACGTCCGCAGCGGCCTGCGACAGGCCCTCGAGCAGCTCCAGACTAGCAAGGACGTGCGCGGCGTCTTGTTGCTGTGTGAGGGCAGCACGTTCTTCTCTGGCGCCGACATTGGCGAGTTCAGCGGTCCGCCGAAGGAAGAGGAGTACCGCCGCCTGTTCAACGACTACGAGGCGCTGAGCGTCCCGGTGGTCGCGGCCATGCACGGCACCGTGATGGGCGGGGGATTGGAGATCGCGCTCGCGTGTCATTACCGAGTCGCTGCCGTCGGCACACGTTTTGGCATGCCTGAAGTGACATTGGGCATCATCCCCGGCGCAGGCGGCACGCAGCGCATGCCTCGACTGATTGGCGCCGACCAGGCACTCGAAATGATCGTGACCGCGCGCCCGGTGGATGCCGGTAAAGGGCTCGAGCTGGGCTTTATCGACCAGATCGTCGACGGGGACCTGCGCGCCGGTGCGATCGCTTATCTGCGCTCGTTGATTGCAGCCGGCAAAGGTCCACGCCGCACGGGTGAGATGACCATCCCGGCGACGAGCGCGACGGCCGAGGTGTTCGAGCGTCAGCGTCAGCAGGCGCGCAAACTTTATCCAAATCGCAATGCTGCTCAGGTGGCGGTCGACGTCGTGCAGGCCGCGACGCAGATGCCATTCCAGCAAGGGTTGGAGTACGAAACCAAGCGCGTCAACGAGTGCAAGGACAGCGTCGAGTCGAAAGGCGCGGTGCACGTGTTCTTTGCCGAGCGCGAGACGCGTCGCATCCCCGGTTTGCCCGACAGCCTCAAGGCGCGTCCGATCAAGAGCGCCGGTGTCATCGGCGCGGGGACGATGGGCGGCGGCATCGCGATCTGCTTCGCCAACGCGGGCATTCCGGTCATCCTGCTCGATGCGAACGAACAGGGCCTGACCAAAGGTCTGGCCAACGTCGACAAAACCTATCAATCCATGGTGGATCGCGGTCGCTTGAGCGCCGAGGACAAAGCCAAGCGCACGGCGCTGATTGGCACCTCGCTGTCCTACGACGCGCTCAAGAATGCGGATGTGATCATCGAAGCCGTGTTCGAGAGCATGGATCTGAAGCGCAGGATCTTTACCGAGCTGGATCGCGTGGCCAAGCCCGGCGCAGTGCTCGCGACCAACACCTCGACCTTGGATATCGAGCAGATTGCTGCCGTCACGAAGCGTCCGCAGGATGTCATTGGCATGCACTTCTTCTCGCCGGCGAACGTCATGCCGCTGCTCGAAGTCGTGCGCACGACCAAGACATCGGACGAGACGATTCGCACCGTGATGGACCTCGCGAAGCCGTTGCGTAAGACGCCGGTGCTGGCGAAGGTCTGCTACGGCTTCATCGGCAATCGCATGATGGAAGGCTACGCTCGCGAGGCCGAGCGCATGGTGCTCGAAGGCGCGACGCCGCGACAGGTCGATGCGGCGCTGGAAGAGTGGGGCATGGCGATGGGCATCCTCGCCGTGTTCGACATGGCGGGCATCGATGTCGGCGTGAACGTGCACAAGGCGAACGCCTCGCAGTTCCCGCCCGATCCGGCGTATTACCAAGCCGACTTCGCCTTGCACGACGCCGGTCGTCTGGGACAGAAGAACGGTAAAGGCTATTACCGGTACGAGCCGGGCAATCGTTCGCGTTTCGACGATCCGGAAGCGATCAAAATCATCGCCGAGCGCGCCCAGCAGCTGAAGGTGCCGCAGCGGCAGCACACGAAGCAGGAAATCGTCGAGCGTTGCCTGTATCCGCTGCTGAACGAGGGGCTGCGCATTCTGGGTGAAGGCGTGGCGTTGCGCGCATCGGATATCGATGTGGTTTGGGCGGCGGGCTATGGCTTCCCGCGCTATCGTGGCGGCCCGATGTTCTACGCCGAGACCATCGGCCTCAACGTGCTGCTCGCGGGCATGCGCAAGTATCAGGACATTTTCGGTCCCATGCACTGGCAGCCGGCGCCGTTGCTGGTGGAATTGGTGGAGCGAGGGCTTACCATCGCCCAGTGGGAAGCTCAGCAGCGAGGGGCCGCGCGATGAATATCAACGACCTGATTGCCATCGACGTGCACACGCACGCCGAAGTCTCGTGCCGGCAGGAGCCGGACGAAGCCTGGAAGCCGTTCGAAGAAGCATCGGCCAAGTACTTCAAGGCCGGCAAGCGACCCAACATCCACGAGACCATCGCCTACTACCGCGAGCGCAAGATCGGCCTGGTGATGTTCACCGTCGATTCGGAGTTCCAGATCGGCGCCAAGCGCATCCCCAACGAGGAAGTGGCGGATGCGGCGCGTGAGAACAGCGACATCATGATGGCATTCGCCAGCATCGATCCGCACAAGGGCAAGATGGGCGTGCGCGAAGCGCGCGCGCTGATCAAAGACGGCGTCATCAAGGGCTTCAAGTTCCATCCGACGCTGCAGGGTTTCTTCCCGAACGATCGGCTGGCGTATCAGCTGTACGAGGTGATCGCCGAGTACAAGCTACCGGCGATCTTCCATAGCGGTCACTCGGGCATGGGCACCGGTATGCCGGGCGGCGGCGGGCTGCGGCTGAAATATTCCAATCCCATCCACCTCGACGATGTGGCGGCGGACTTTCCGGACATGACCGTCATCATCGCGCATCCGTCCTGGCCGTGGCAGGACGAGGCGCTTTCGGTGTGCCTGCACAAACCCAATGTCTATATCGATTTGTCGGGCTGGTCGCCGAAATATTTCCCGCCGCAGCTGATCCAGTACGCGAACTCGCAGCTGAAGACCAAGATGCTGTTCGGCTCGGACTATCCGTTGATCAGCCCGGACCGCTGGATCAAGGACTTCAAGGAAGCGGGCTTCAAGCCCGAGGTGCACGATCTGATCCTGAAGCAGAACGCCATCCGCGCTCTGAAGCTGGCGTAGCGGGACTGTCGCAAGTGGCCATGCAAGCCGAACCCTTGCCGAGGCAACTGTCGTGGACCGCGGATCCGTTCCACACGGAAGTGGAGCGTCGTGCCGATGGCACGTTGTATCTACGGCCGACCGAGGCGCTGTCGGCATTTCCCGAAAGGCTGATGGATTCGCTCGAGCACTGGGCGACGGTGGCGCCACAGCGCGTGCTCGTTGCTCGCAGAGTGGCGGGCGGTGAGTGGAGAACCGTCACATATCAGCAAATGCTCACTCGCGTGCGACGGATCGCCGCCGGCTTGCTGACGCGGGAGCTTTCCGCCGAGCGTCCCATTGCGATCCTGTCCGGTAACAGCGTCGAGCATCTAACCCTGGCGTTCGCGGCGATGTGGGCGGGGATTCCCTATTGCCCGGTGTCGCCATCGTATTCGCAAGTCTCCACGGATCTGCAGAAGCTGCGTTATGTGCTGGACCTGCTCACGCCGGGTCTCCTCGCAGCGTTCGACACGCCTGCCTTTGCTCGGGCGCTGCAGCTCGTACCGAGTTCCCTCGAAGTCGTGGGTGATGCCGAGGTCGACGGTCGCAAAGTAATATCGCTCGATGCCTTGGAAGCCGAGTCGACCGCCGCAGTCGAGGCTGCGCACGTACGCACGCACGCAGACACCATTGCGAAGTTCCTTTTGACCTCGGGCTCGACCGGACAGCCCAAAGCGGTGATCACCACCAATCGCATGCTGTGCAGTAACGCGCACATGCTGCGGCAGCCGATGCCGTTCCTGGTCGACGAGCCGCCGGTGCTGGTCGACTGGCTGCCCTGGAATCACACGTTCGGCGGCAGTCACAACGTCGGGTTGGTGCTCAGCAACGGCGGTTCGCTGTACATCGACGATGGCAAGCCGACGCCGTCGGGCATCCAGGAAACATTGCGCAATCTGCGCGAGATCGCTCCGACCGTGTATTTCAACGTGCCGAAGGGCTTTGAAATGCTGGCGCATCACTTGAACGCGGATGCGCAGCTTCGCCGCAACTTCTACAGCCGGCTGCGCGCCTACTTCTTTGGCGGCGCGGCCTTGGCTCAGCACACTTGGGATGCGCTCGACGAGGCGGCATTGAAGGAAGTTGGCGTGCGCATTCCGATGCTCGCGGGATTGGGTGCAACCGAGACCGGTCCCTCCGTTACGTTCACCACTCCAGCCGCCGGACGGGCCGGGCTCATCGGTCTGCCTGCCAAAGGCAATGTCGTAAAGCTCGCACCGGTGGCCGAGAAGCTCGAGTTGCGCGTGCGGGGCCCGAATGTCACGCCGGGGTATTGGCGCCAGCCCGAACTGACCGCCGCGGCCTTTGATGAAGAGAAGTTCTATCGTCTCGGCGACGCGGTTCGGTTGCTCGACGATAACGATCCCACGCGGGGTTTGGCGTTCGACGGTCGCATCGGCGAAGACTTCAAGCTGTCCAACGGCACCTGGGTCAGTGTCGGTCCGTTGCGTGCGGAGTTGATCGCGGCGCTGTCGCCAATTGCGCAAGACGTGGTGATCGCGGGCCTGAATGCCGAGTATCTCGCGATCTTGATCGTTCCAGACCTGCGCGGCTGTGGGCAGGTGTTAGCCTCGAACGAGACGCCTGCCTATGACGCGGTCGTTGCGAATCGAGAGCTGTTGGCGGCGATTGAGCAGCGGCTGAGCGCGCACGCCAGGCAGAATCGGGCCAGCACCCGCTGCGTGTGTCGAGCTCTCGTGCTGCCGACGCCGCCGTCGCTCGACAAGGGAGAAATCACGGATAAGGGATCTATCAATCAGCGCGCCGTGCTGAAGCATCGCGCGTCGTGCGTCGATGCGTTGTATGCAGCCGAGCCACCGCCGCAGATAGTGCGGATCGAATGATGAGATCGAAGAGCGAGGGGGATCGATGAACACTCAACCACCATTTCGGGCTGACCATGTCGGCAGCCTGCTGCGTCCCAAAGAGCTGCGTGAAGCTCGGCTGCAGTTCAAGCGCGGCGAGATCGATGCCGCAGCGTTGAAGCGTGTCGAAGATGCCGCGATCAAGACCGTGGCGAAGATGCAGGAGGACATTGGTCTGCAGGGCATCACTGACGGCGAGTTTCGTCGCTCTTCCTGGCACATGGATTTCCTGTACCAGCTGGGCGGTGTGCAGAAGGTCGACAGCAACATCACCGTCCATTTCCATTCCGACAAGGGCGACGTCGACTTCACGCCGTCGGGCTTGCGCGTGGTCGACAGGATTCGGTTGGACAAGTGCATCTTTGGCGATCACTTCGAATATCTGCGCAGTGTCACGCGCGGCACACCGAAGCTGACGATTCCGTCGCCGAGCATGATTCACTATCGCGGCGGGCGCGCCGCCGTCGATACCAAGGCATATCCGGACATGGAAGCGTTCTGGACCGACCTCGGCGCCGCGTATGCAGATGAGCTCGCCGAGTTGGGCAAACGAGGCTGCACGTACCTGCAGCTCGACGATACCAGCCTCGCCTATCTGAATGATCCGACGCAGCGAGACTACGTGAAGAGCATCGGCGGCGATCCGGACGCTCAGCACCGCGTTTACATCAAGAATATCAATCGAGCCTTGTCCAAGAAGCCGAGCGCCATGCGCGTGTGCACGCATCTGTGTCGCGGTAACTTCCGTTCGGGCTGGGCAGCGTCGGGCGGCTACGATCACGTCGCCGATGCGTTGTTCAATGAGTTGAACGTCGATGGCTTCTTCCTGGAGTACGACGATGAGCGCTCCGGGGGCTTCGAGCCGCTGCGTTTCGTGCCCAAGGGCAAGTTCGTGGTGCTCGGGCTCGTGACCACCAAGCGCCCCGAGCTTGAACACAAAGATGACTTGAAGCGCAGGATCGAACAGGCCGCACGCTTCATTCCCTTGGAACAGCTGTGTCTGAGCCCACAGTGCGGATTCTCGTCAACGGAGGAGGGAAACGAGCTGACCATCGACGATCAGATCGCCAAGCTGCGATTGATCGTCGAGACAGCGCGTGAGGTCTGGGGGTGAGTCGCGCGGCCGAGCAGTCGGCGCGCAGTAAGTTTCAGTGGCGTGTGCTCGGGCCCATCGTATTGCTGATCGTCTTGAGCTCGCTGGACCGCGTGAACATCAGTTTCGCGGCCCTGCAGATGAACGCGGATCTGGGCATCGATCCGCACGCGTACGGGCTCGCGGTCGGCATGTTCTTCGTAGGCTATCTGCTGTTTCAGTTTCCGAGCACCTGGGTGCTCACACGAGTGGGCGCACGGCGCTGGATCGCGGGTTGTGTCGGCATCTGGGGCACGGTGGCCGCCGTGATGGCCTTCGTTCGCAACGTCGAAGAGCTGTTCGTGCTGCGATTCCTGTTGGGCTGTGCCGAAGCCGGCTTCGCGCCCGGCATCGTTTACTACTGCAGCGGCTGGATGCCGAAGCGGTATCGCGCCAACTCCATCGCCGTGACCATGCTCGCCATTCCTGCATCCGTGATCATCGGCGGACCGCTGTGTGGCTGGTTGATGGGCGTGAGCAATCCGCTCGACATGACCGGCTGGCGTTGGATGCTGCTGATCGAGGGACTCGTGACCGTCGCGATGGCGTTGGTCGCGTACTTCGTGTTCGTCGACAAGCCGAGCGATGCGCGCTGGTTGCGCGATGCGGAGAAAGATTGGATCGCGAACGCACTTGCCGAAGAACAGAACGAGGCGAAGGCGCCGGTTCAATCTTCCATCAAGACGGCGCTTATCGATCCGCGAGCGTGGTTGGCAGCAGGCGTGTGGTGCACGACGCTGATCGGCGCGAACGGCATGATGTTCTGGTTACCCCAGGTGATCAAAGCGATGTCGTCGCTGAGTCCGCTGGCCGTTGGCGCGCTGGCTGCGTTGCCTTGGGTGGGCGTTGCACTCGGCATGGTGCTCAACTCGTGGCACTCGGATAAGACGCAGGAGCGATATCGTCACCTTGGGATTGCGTTGGCGATGGGCATGATCGCGCTGTTGATCGCGTCTGCACTGCCGCCGAGTCCATGGTCATTGTTGCTGCTGTTCATCGGCGGCGTGGGACTGGGCGGCGCTCAAGGCGTGTTCTGGTCCATTCCTACGGCCTTCTTGCATCGATCGGCCGCTGCCGCGGGCATCACGCTCATCAATCTCGTCGGCAATATCGGCAGTCTCGCCGGGCCGTACGTGATCGGAATCATTCTCCAGCAAAGCGGCTCGTTCTCGGCGCCGATTTGGTTTGTCGCCGCCGTCATGGGCGTGGGCACGCTGCTGCTCGCGTCGTTGCGATTCAGTGAGAGGAGGGCGATCAGTGGATAGCCGACGCCTGAAGTATTTCGTGCAGATCGTCGATAGCGGCAGCATCACTCGCGCGGCCGCCGTCACCGGCATTGCGCAGCCGGCGTTGAGCCAGCAACTCGCGGTGCTCGAGAACGAGCTCAAAGTGAAGTTGCTCGACCGCTCGGTGTCCGGCGTCACGCCGACGCCGGCCGGCAAGATCCTGTATGCGCACGCGCAGACCATTCTTCGCCAGGTCGAGGACATGCGGCAGGCCGTTCATCGCGAAATGCAGCCGCTCTCCGGCGCGGTGAATCTCGGCATGTCGCCGACCATGGTGACGCGTTTTGCCTTGCCGCTGATCGAAAAGGTGTGCAGCCAGCATCCCGAGATGCACCTGCAGATCCGTGAAGAAGGCAGCGCGGTGTTGAATGAGCTGCTGATCAATGGCCGCATCGAGTTGTCCATCTCGCCGACGCGCCCGGACAACGATGTGATCGTCGGCGAAGAATTGCTGAGCGATCCGCTGATGTTGATGTATCCGGCGAGCTGGAGCATCGCCAACGATGCGCCGCTGGAAGACCTGGCCGCGCTGCCCTGGATCGTGCCGCGACGTCCGCATTCCATTCGCGCCGTCGTGGATGGCGTGTTCGCGGCGGCCAGTCTGTCGCCCTATGTCGTGGTCGAGCTCGATTCGCTGCAGAACGTGATCGAGACGGTGCGCCGTGGGCTGGGTGTCGCGGCGATGGTGTCCGACGCAGTGAAAGCCGATCTGGACGCCGGCACGGTGAAATGCAGGCCGCTCGGCAATGTCTCGCCGATGCGTCCGATGTTTCTGGCGCATCGACGCACCCCGGCATTGTCGCGACCTGCGCAGTTCGTTTATGACGTGCTGCGGGAGATTGCGGCCGACGTGCGCATGGACGAGTCTCACAGAATTGAACAGCCCACTGCACATTAGCCAGCGCCGAGACATCGGCGTGGCTTATGCCATCAGTCAAATTCGGTGTTACTCCTGCGGGGACACGCCTTTTTAGAATCGCTCTGCGGGCGCGCGCCCGTTTCGGTATGGGGCGGCCGATCGGATCACACCCCGGGGGGAATTATGGTAGGCAGAAGCAAGACGGCGCACGCGATGCTCCGTCGTTCAACAACGCTGACATTCGTCGTGGCCGCGGTCCTGAGCAACGCAGCACAGGCACAACAGGCACCGCCCAGCACATCGGTGCTCGAAGAAGTGCTGGTCACCGCCGAGCGTCGCGAAGTCAGCTTGCAGGACACGCCCGCGTCGGCAACCGTGCTGACTGCCGATGCGCTCGCCGCTCAGGGCATCGACAACGTCTCCGAGATTCAGCAGGTGGCGCCGAGCGTCGCAATCAACACCTACAATCGCTCGACGTTCATCAACATTCGCGGCGTGGGTATCAGCCAGTCTGCGCCGACGTCCAATCCGGGCGTGGCGTATTACATCGACGGCGTATTCATTCCGCACGAGCAGTTCATCGCGCAATCGTTCTTCGACTTCGAGTCGATCGAGGTGCTGCGTGGTCCGCAGGGAACGTTGACCGGCCAGAACTCCACCGGTGGTGCGATCTACGTGCGCACGCCGACGCCGGATTTCGATGAGTTCTCCGGTTACATCGATCAAACCATCGGTGACTATGACTGGTATCGCACAGTCGCAGCGTTGAATGCGCCCATCACGGACACGCTGGCCGTCCGCATCTCGGGTGTCTACGACGATCGCGGCGGCTTCACCGACAACATCGGCCCGAGCTCCGCCGAGCCAGGCAGTGGGACCGACCAGGCGGTGCGTGCAGCCGTGCGTTATCAGCCGGTGGAGGGCGCGACGTTCGATCTGCGCTATGAATATTTCAAGCGCGAGACTGACAACAACGCAGTCAAGAATCGTGGCGACCTGGTGACGCGCGATCCGTTCACCATCGAAGAGGATGCACTGTCGTTCCTGGATCAGGATGGCTATCGCGCCTCGCTGGAAGGCCGCTTCGATCTGCCTGCCGACACGCAGCTGCGTGTGCTCACCTCGTACTTCGATGCGGAGACGACCGATCAGGCCGACGGCGATCGCACGGCCACCGCGCCCGCGGTTCCGGCGAACTTGCCGACCAGCGGCGCGAATACGGCGATCTATCCGGGCCGCATCGGCTTCACGCACCAGGAATTGGAAACATTCGTGACCGAAGTGAACTTCCTGTCGCGGGGAGAGGGTGCGTTGCAGTGGGTGGTCGGCGGCTTCTACATGGATGAAACCAGCCCCGTGCAGGTGTATCGCGACAATCGCAGCACCGTCACCTATACGCAGTCGAACTCGACGATCGATACCGAGCTCACCAACGAATCGATTTCGGCCTTCGGCCAGGTCGACTATCGCTTCAACGACCACTGGGCGGTCGACGTGGGTCTGCGTCAGTCCAAGGACAAGCAGGAATACACGCGCTTCGTGATCCCGGGACCGCCGCCTCCGGGCTGCTTCCCGTGCACCACGGACGTGGAGTCCGATGAGACCACGGGCCGCGTCGGCTTGAAGTACTTCGCCAACGACGACGTGATGATGTACGGCACGGTCTCCCGCGGTTACAAAGCCGGCGGCATCAACCTCGACCCGCGCTTGCCGAACTACGATCCCGAAACCAACGAAGTGGCCGAGCTGGGCGTGAAATCGACGGTCGCTGACGGGCGCCTGCGCATCAACGGCGCGGTGTTCTACTCGAAGTACGACGGCATTCAGCTGTCGGCACTGGTGCCGCTGGGCACGACGTTCATCCCGAACACGTTGAATGCGGCGCCGGCTGAAATCTACGGCGCCGAGCTCGAGCTCACCGGGCAGTTCGGCGGCCTGGGGTTCAACGTGGGCTTGAGCGCCTTGCAGAGCGAGTTCACCGAGGATGCGATGCTCACCGACTCGCAGACCAGCGCCAATCGCCTGGTGCCCGAAGGCTCGATCGTGCCGTTCGCGCCCGAGGTGACGGCGAACGCCGGCCTCCAGTACGAGTTCCTGATCGGGAACATGACGCTGACGCCGCGCGTGCAGGTGTCCTACATCGATGAGCAGCTCGCGACGCCGTTCCGCTATGAGGCGACGACGGTGCCGTCGCGTACCATCACGGATCTGCGCGTGACGCTCGTGCCCATGGAAAACCTGCGTCTCGAGGCGTTTGCCACGAACTTGTTCGACAAGGAGTACATCTCGGCACAACTGCAGGATGCGAGCAGCGCGCGGGGCGGTATGATCTATGGAGCGCCGAGACAGTATGGTGTGCGCGCCAAGTTCGACTTCTGAGTTGCGTCTCATTGTTGAAAGCCAAAGTTAAGATTGCGATCGGGATCGGCGCTGGCCTGTTGGCCGGCGCCGTGTTCGCCGATCAGCCGGTCGCGGGCCACGTGCCCAATCAAAATCGGCAGGCTCAACAAGCGCCGGTGAGCGACAGCCAATCGCCGCCGGCAAATCGCTGGTGGACGCCGGGGGAGGGCACACCGCTGCCGCCGGTGATCGCCTATCCCAATTCGTTCGGCCAGGTCGGTGTGTTGAACAATGCCGGCGTCATCGACACCAAGGGCCACCCGTTCTTCGAGCCCATCGGGGAGAACGGCCGAGCCTGCGTGAGCTGTCATCAGCCGGCGAATGCGATGTCGCTGTCGGTCGAGATGGTTCAGCAGCGCTGGCACGAGACTCAGGGCAAGGATCCCATCTTCGCGCCCATCGACGGCATGAACTGCCCGGACCTGCCGCCCGGCGACCCGAAGTCACATTCGCTGTTGCTGGAGCGGGGCCTGTTTCGCATCTTCCTGCCGTGGCCGCCCAAGGCCGCCGACGGCTCGAACATCGATCCCGAGTTCACGATTGAAGTGGTGCGGGATCCGACCGGCTGCAACATGCACGCGACGTACGGGTTGAAGAGCGCGAACCCGATGGTGTCGGTCTACCGCCGGCCTCGCGTGGCAGCGAACACCAAATATTTCACGCATCAGGGCTTCGGCGTGTTTTCGTTCATCGGCAAGAACGGCTTGCCGGCCACGCGCGATCCGGAGACGGGCCTGCCTTCGGGCATGAATATCCTGTCCGATGCGCGTCAGCCCACGCTGAAGACTCAAGCCGTGGAGGCGGCCGTCACGCATTTGCAGTTCAACGGCAAGCTCGACGAGGAGCGTCTGGCGAAGATCGTCAGCTTCGAGAGCCAGGTCTACACGGCGCAAGCCATGCACGTCGGTGCCGGCAGCCTGATCGAAACGGAGACGCCGCCGGGGCTGGGCATCTACAACCTGGCCAAGGGTCGGGAAGGACTGCTCGGCAACAACGTGACGAACTTCGTGTTTCCGATGAGCGAGGCGTGGCGGAAACCCGCGCCGTCGCCGGATCCGGAAATCACGCGTCGAAACGACATGCGTGCCTCCATTGCTAGAGGTCACGACGTGTTCATGTTCCGGACGTTCTGGATCAAGGATGCCATGCACTTGAACACCGTGGGTCTGGGCAATCCGACCAAGCGCACCTGCTCGACGTGTCACGGCATGCACATGATGGGCATGGACATCGTGAATGGCTGGATGGATCTGGGCACGACCAATTTGCCCTGGGCCCGCGAAGAGCCGCTCAATCCCTGGAACGAACGCAAGCCGCAGATGCCGCTGTTCAAGATCACGTGCAAGGCGAATGTGCCGCCGCATCCGTTCCTGGGGCGGGTGTTCTATACGCAGGACCCGGGTCGAGGACTGATCTCCGGCAAGTGCAATGACGTCGGCGCGATAGTGATGCAACAGTTCCGAGGCTTGGCGGCACGCGCGCCGTACTTTGCGAATGGCTCGGCGGGCTCGTTGCGCGAGCTGGTGGATTTCTACGACCGCCGCTTCAACATTGGCTACACCGATCAGGAGCGCGAGGACCTGATCAATTTCCTGAGCGCGCTATGAAGAGGCAGGTTGTTTTGCTAGCGATGCTGAGCTGGGCCGGGGCTGCCATGGCAGCCGAGCCGCCCGCAAATCATCGTAACTTCGTCGCATGCCCGATCGTGCGCGACACGAACACCGTGCCATGCTGGCTTGCCGAGTACGAAGGGGAGACTTACTTTCTCACGATCCAGACGGACGTGAGCGCGCCTGTGAATCCTCCGTGGCTCGGACACAGAGTGCTCGTTGAAGGCACGGTCAGCGACGAGCCGCGCATCTGCGGGGGCATCGTGCTCAAGCCGGTGGCGCTATCGGTGATGCAGGAGCTGGACGGTTCCTGCAACACCATGCTGCCCGCGGAGGAACGGTACAACCTTGCGTTCGAGCCGCCACGGCCGCCGGGGCCGAGCAAGGGTCGACTCGCCTTCGGCGATCCGGTGACGAAGCCTAGAGCCGAGGAGGTGGCGGCCTCCAGGTCATTCGAGCTGCGCTACGAGTTCGACTCGCTCGTAATGTTTCGTCACGCGCAGCCGTTGCAACAGATCTTCGAGCATGCCAGGCAGAGCAACGCGACGAAGGTCCAGATCACCGGCTATAGAGCGGCGTCGTTGCTATCGAATGGTCAGTTGATGCAGGAGGATAAGGAGATTGGCCGCCGTCGCGCCGAGCAGGTCGCCGACTTGTTACGTGGCGCTGGCCTGACGGCGCTGCAGTATGAGGTGAAGTGGCAGGACGAAACGAAGCGCGCAAAGGGCGTCGAGGACGCCGCAGTACGCCGAGTGCAGGTCGTCGTCTCGCGCTAGGTTTTGGCGGGCGTCATCCGCAGCGGCACGTAGAGTGGCCCGACTTCGGGCATTCCGCTCATGCGCACTTCGCCGCTCAGTTCAAAGTGCGTCGTTTTCTGTAGCAGCGCGTCCAGCGAGACGCGCAATAGCTGGCGAGCCAGAGGAACGCCGGCGCACATGTGCGGGCCGCGGCCATACGCGATGTGTTGATTGATATTGGGCCGACGCAGGATGAACTTGTCTGGCTCGGGAAACACTGCTTCGTCCCGATTCGCCGAGGCATACAACAGTGCAATGGGTTCGTCCTTGGGGATCGTACGGCCACGAATCGTGACGTCCTCACGGGCGGTTCGGGCGAACCCGCGATAGGGCGTGTACAAACGAACGAACTCTTCGACGGCATCCGGGATCAGCGAGCGATCGGCGCGCAGCTGCTGTTGCAGTTCCTGATCTCGAGATAAATGGACGGCGATGCTTCCCAATAATATGGGCGGCGCGACCAAGCCGACCACCAGCACCTGACGCACACAGCCCGCCAGCAGCACATCCGGGAACGGATTGCCATCGGCATCTCGCTCCGAGAGCAGCGAGCTGGTCGGGTCGATGGTGGGATCGAGCGGCTGCACGCGACGCTGTTCGATCAGTTCCCGAGCCAGTGTCGCGAGGCCTTCGCCTGCCACGACCACACCAGGCTTGTCGAAGGCCTCCCAGGCTTTGATGTAGGCGCGTGAGTTCGTGGCGAGATGTTCCGTCTGCTTCTCATCCAGGCCGAGCCACTCACCGAACAGCCGCACGGGGAGAACGGCGGAGAAGTGCTCGACGAGGTCCGCTTCGCCGCGCGCCACGAGGTCTGCCGCCAGTTCGAGGGCGATGCGCCGTGTCGCGGGCAGCAACGAAGCAACGCGGCTCGGGCTGAGTGCACGGTCGATCGCGCGTCTATACGGCGTGTGCTCGGGCGGATTCAAGTGCAGGGGTGGCCGACGACCTGTTGTCGACGAGCCGGGCACCACGTTGCGCACCGATGTGATGTACATGTCCGAATCGCGCAGGACATTGACGATGTCTTCATAGCGCGCCAGCGACCAGAAGCCATCGAATTGCGTGCTGTGCGCGACCGGGCAGCGGGAGCGCAGATCGGCAAAAGTCGCATGCACGCCGTCAAACGTTTCGGGGAGCGTGGGATCGTACTCGTTGAGCAACGACGGATCGGTGGACATGTTCGGTGCGGTTCAATGGGTCATCTGGCCTGAGGGCGGAACACTAGGGCAGAAGCGGCCCCGTGAGGTAACACCTTCTGTGTCTCACGGCTATAAGCTGCATGAATGGATCGGTGCTGGGCAGCCCCGAGCCACTATTGACGAAGTCGTCCAATAGTGACGTAATGGTTCAAAATATAACGTCGCAGGGGGCGGCCTATGGCTGTGAAAGGAAGGTTCACTGGCGCGCGCGTGTGGGCGACTGCATGGCAGGTTCCGTTCATCATGGGCCTTACGGCGCCGAGCATGGTGGCGAACGCGGCTGACGAGGGCCGGCAGGCGGGCGCGTTGGAAGAGGTGGTTGTCACCGCCCGCAAACGCGAGGAATCCCTGCAAGACACGCCCATCGCTATCTCGGCCTTCTCGGCCGCGGCACTGGAACGGCAGCAGATCACCAGCACCGAAGATCTCGATCAAGTCGCGCCGAACTTGCAGTTCGCCAGCTACGGCCCGCTCACCGGCAACAATTCCGCCGCACAGGTCTATATCCGCGGCATCGGCCAAAGTGATGGCTCATCCGGCGTCGATCCCGGCGTGGGTTTATATATAGACGATGTCTATATGGGTCGCTCGGTCGGCGGCGTGCTCGACTTCCGGGATATCTCGAACGTTCAGATCCTGCGTGGCCCCCAGGGAACATTGTTCGGCCGGAATACCATTGGTGGCGCAGTACTGTTGACGACCACGCTACCGGGCAAGGAATTCGGGGGCACGGCGCGCGTCGGCTTTGGCGACGATAATCTCTACGAAGGCTTCGCCGCCGTCGATGTGCCGATCGCCGATTCCCTCGCTGCCCGGTTCTCGGTCGGCGCGCGCCAGCGCGACGGCTATGTCACGCGTGCCTTCGATGGCGTCGACCTTGGCAATGAAGACACGTACACCGTGCAGTCATCGCTCCAATGGCTGCCGAGCGACAGCCTCACGCTCACACTGCGAGGTGACTACACCAAGGAAGACGAAAACGGCTCGCCGTTCGTCTTCGCGGCAATCAACGAATCGCAAGTGTTCCCTGCGGCGATCAGCCGAGGCAATGGGTGTCCAGGTGCGACGTTCCCACCGCCGTCCGTTCCACAAAACATCGTCGACGAGCGCTGTGCGAACGATGCTACGTGGAACCTCGGCAAGTACCGCAACGGCGGCAACGCGCCTGCCGAGAGTACCCTGGAAAACTGGGGAACGTCCGCGACGCTGCAATGGGAGCTGACCGAGACCTTCGCGCTGAAGTCGATCACCGCCTATCGTGAGTTGGATTGGAGCGGCAGTCGTGACGCGGACAATACCGAGCTGCTGGTGCTGCACACGGATTATTCGAGCGCGGGCGATCAGTTCAGCCAGGAGCTGCAGGCGCTGGTCGAGACCGAGCGTCTGCGCGGCGAGGTCGGTGCTTTCTATTTCGAAGAGGCCATCGACGACTTCCTGCTAGTACCGTTCGCGGCTCCGCCGCCGCTGGTTGCCAGCGGTGCAATTCCGGGCTCGCTCGATTATCAGCGAGCGCTCATCGACAACGACAACTTCGCCTTGTTCACGCAGTGGACCTACAACGCGAGCGAAGCATTGAGCCTGACGGCGGGTGTCCGCTACACCGAGGAGACGAAGGGCATCCAGATCGTTTCATTCACGGTGACGCCGTTGACGGCCCCGGTACGCATCCCGACCACGATGAATACGCCATTGGTGGCAGGTCCCGGCCTCAACATCATCCCGCGTCAGTTCGAGAACAAGTACGAGTCCACGACCGGATCCGCGAGCATTCAGTATCGCTGGAACGAGTCGGTGATGACGTACCTGAGCTGGTCGCAAGGCTTCAAGAGCGGCGGGTTCAACCAACGTTACAACCTCGCGCCGCCGGGCAATCTGCCGGTGGCGTTCGATGAGGAGACGGCGGAGACGTTCGAGCTCGGCTTCAAATCAGAGCTGGGCGCCAACCTGCGTTTGAATGCCGCGGTCTTCAGCACCGATTACGAGAACATGCAGTTGACCTACCGACTCGGCATCGTGCCGCTGCTGTTCAATGCCGGCAAGTCGTCCATCGAAGGCGCGGAGCTGGAGCTGACCTACGCGCCAGGAGAATTGCTGGTTGAAGCCAGCGCCGGCTACCTGGACAACCAGTTCGATGAAATCGCCGTCGTGCCGGGCACGACGCAAACCGTCGGTCCAAACAACACACTGCCGTTCGCTCCTGAGTGGCAAGCCAACCTCGGTGTGGGCTACGACTTCGAAGTCGGCAATGCGACGCTGACCCCACGCGTCAACCTGAGCTACACCTCGGAGCAGTTCTTCGACGCGGCGAATTCCATGGAGGTGGCGCAGCTCGACGATGTCACGCTAGTAAATGCCTCGCTGACCTTGGAGCTGGGCGCGTGGCGGTTCCGCGCAGGCGTGAACAACGCGACGGACGAGCAATATCGGGTCGCCGGCAATTCATCGTTCAGCACTTCCGCAGGCTACGCGGAAGTCATCTACTCGCGTCCGAGGAACTACTTCGTCTCGGCGAGCGTGGATTTCTGAGGCGCCAGAATATCGTTGGCCGCCTCGCAGGCGAGGCGATCGGCTTGAGCAGCCGGCACGCCGAGTGAGCGTAACAAGCCGGCCGCCATGCCCTTGGCAATGTCGATGTGCGGCGTCACGAGTCTATCTTCCAGGGCGTGACGCAACGAGATGACGATGGTTCCCATCACCAGCAGCGCGGCGACTTCGATGTCGACGTGTTTGAAGCGCTGTTGGTCGATGGCTTCCTGCACGTTGTTACGCAGGTTTCGATTGATCGGCGCGTCGACCATGGTGGCGCCGGAATTCAGGCGCCATAGCACCTGCGCGCTTTCGCGGTGTTCGATGGCAAAGCGCATGAACACGCAGAGCGCGCGAGCCAGATGCGCGGCCGGGTCAGTTACGTTGGCGTTCGCTTCGTTGACCGCTTGCTCGGCCTGCCGTCGGACGGAGCTTGCGATCTCGCGAGCGAACACGTCCTTGTCGACGAAGTGATTGTAGAAGCTGCCCTTGGCGACTTCCGCGGTCGCGACGATCTGATCGATCGTAACGCCCTCGACATCGCGCGACGCGAACAAAGTGCGGCCGGCGCTCATCAGCGCCGCCCGGGTGCGCTCCCAACGGCGATCCATTTTCGGCGCGAACTTGTCGCTCGTGATTCTCTTGGAGCTCACTGTTTGGATGCCTGGAGAGATGGGACCAACGGCGCAGACATGAACCTGGATGTTATGCCCTCGTTGAAAATTGGCAATAGCCAGGGCATGAGGCTGTCTGCGACCTCCATCCGCAATTTATCGCCGTTTCATGCAAACCGAGCCCGTCGATCAGTCCTCGACCTGAAGGGCTCCAGTCTCGTCGGCCGAAAATCCGAGCGACTTCAGAATCTCGTTGCTGTGCTGACCGAGTTGTGGCGGCGGCGCGGCCACGCCGGGTTGATCCTCGCTGAACAGAAAACCCGCGTTCACGATCTCGACCTGTTGGCGCTCGGGCAGGCCCGGAACATTCAAGCCGAGCTTCAGTCGGCGTGCTTCCAGCGCGGGCAGTGAGACCGCTTCGGCAACATCGCGAATCATGCCGCAAGGAATGCCGGCAGCGCTCAGCCGGGTCTCCCAGTGCGCGGCGGGCGCTTCACCAAACACCCTTTCGAGTTCATCGCGCATCTCGGCGGAATGTTTGCGTCGCAGATCCGGCGTGAGGAACCGAGGATCTTCCAGCCATCGTTTGCGACCGACTTCGCGAGCCAGCGCCTCGAACTGCGCCTGTTGCACCACGCCCAACGATATCTGCCGGCCGTCGCTGGCGTTGAATACAGCGGAGGTGGGTTGTCCGCTGTAGCCGATGTTTCCAGTGCGCTCGGGCGGATTGCCGGTGACGAGGTACGGCACGATGGCCGAAGTCATGAATGCCATGCTGGCATCGAACATGGCGACATCGATGTACTCACCGCGACGTTCGCGCTGCCGTCGTAGCAGCGCCGCGAGTATCGCGAAGGCTGCCGTCTGTCCGGTGAGCGTGTCGACCACGGGAAAACCGACTTTCGCGGGGGCGTCACCGGCGGCGCCGCCCAGTGTCATCATTCCTGTCGTGGCTTGGACGATGTTATCGATCGCCGGCCAGTCGCGACGGGGGCCGTTTTGTCCATAGCCGGAAATGGAGCAATAGATCAGCTCGGGGCGCAACGAGCGCACCGATGCGTAGTCCAAGCCGAACTTCGCCATCACGCCGGGTCGAAAGTTTTCGATCAGCACGTCCGACGTTGCGATCAAGCGGCGGGCCGCTTCCTGCGCCAACGGTTGCTTGAGATCCAGGACCAGGGACTTCTTGCCCGCATTCACACCGATGAAGGCAGGGGCCATGCCGTCGTAGCGTCGATCGGGCCCGTAGTTACGCATAGCGTCGCCGCGGCCGGGGGCTTCGATCTTGATGACTTCCGCGCCGAGCATTCGTAGCAGATGAGTGGCGAAGGGTCCCGCCATCACATGGCTGAAGTCTGCGACGCGAATTCCTTCTAGCGGTAAGCTCATGTTTGATCTCTGCTGCAGCGGATGCCGTTGTCGTCCGTGACTTGCGCGGCGACCGAGCGCGCCAGCCTGTAAGTGGGTAGGCCATCGATGCCAAAGCGGGCGAGGGCGCGCGCTCGCGCTTCGCCGTCGCGTTCGTAAATCGAGTCGAACCTCGCCTGCTCATCCGCCGGCATGTCGTGAAATTCGACGTGATGCTCGCGGCCCGCGGTGAGTCCAACGTCGTTCGCGACCAGCAGCTCCGCCGCCAGCGCTTTTTCCCAGACTTCGGTGCTGCGTTCGAGCAGGGCACGTTGCCCGGCCGTCAGGCTGCGCCAGCGACGCTCACCGATCGCGCGAGCCGCGTAAGCGCCGCGAGGAATCCTGATCGTGTTGAAGTACTTCGCGACCTCGGCGAAATGCAGCGACTTGAGCGTGTCCGGCGGCGCGACCACGCCATCGAGCACGCCCTTGGCGAGCGCCGAATACACTTCGCCCATGGGCATGTCGATGGGATCGGCGCCCAGGTCTTTGAGCACCGCCAGTAACTCCGACGGCGCGCGCAGTCGCAGCCCACGCAGGTCATCGAGCGTGCGTATGGCTCGATCCCGCGTGACGATGCCTGGAAGATTGCCGCCCTGGACCGCCAGAACTTTCAAGCCGTGCAACTCGCGTCCGAACTGAGGATCGGCAGCGGCCATGCAGCGCCAGAGTGCGGTTTGTTGCTCGAAGGTGCTGAGTCCGCCGTAGAACCCTGCCTGAGCTCGAATGAGATGAGCGCCGCCCCGCGCGTAGATCGGTGTGATCAAACCGATGTCCGCAACGCCATGCCGCAGCTCGTGCATGGAATGCTCGGAGGAGAGCAGCGACCCCGACCAGTACGGCTGAATCTCGATACCGCCGGCGGATTGCTGTTCGACCCATTTCATCCAGGCGATATCGGCGCGACTGAAGGGGTGCCCCGGGCTGAATGGGCTGGCATAGGTCAATACCGTCACGCCAGGCGTCGGCTGGGTGCAGCCGGCCATACATATAATAATAAGAAGGGCTAGCAGCACCCTCATAGAAGCCCTTCCTGCCGTAGGAAGCCGGCGACGTGCTCCACCATGCGCTCGTGGCTCCAATCCTTGGCGCTGACCATGTCGGCCGACAACGCCAATGTCGGGATGCCGGCGCGGGCCAGCGCATGCTCGGTGATCTTCGTGCCCGACTGCGACAGGCGATTGTCCGGCGGCACGAGCATCACGGCCGCGTCGATGTCACAGCGCTGCGCTTCACTCACCATCCATTCATTCATCCACGGCGGGAGGTGCAGCACTTCATTCATCGAGCAGATGCGGCTTGCGAGTGCGTGCATCGGCCGGTCACGCAGCTCGCGAATGTACTGCGGCCCGGCAAAGGGCATGTACATCGACCACACGAACACGGCGCCGTATCGATCTTCGAGTGCGCTGTAGAAGCCAGGGTCGTGCCACAGTCCCGCGCCGATCCACATCAATCGTAGGCGCTCACGATTGCCGACTCCGACGCCATCGGCAATGCGTTGTTTCACTTCGTCGCGGAAGCGGCGTGCGTGCGCCACCGCCCACGGCGAGCCGCGATGCCACTGCGGAATCATCGTGTTCGGCATCTGCTCTGCGATCGAGACCGGGCAGGGGCGTGCGGCGCCGATCATTTCGGCGGCTTCGGCGATGTAGCCTTCCTGCTCGTTGATTGCGAGCATGAGCTGCAGGAACTTGTCCTCATCGAACTTGCGGCCGGTGCGCGCTTCGAGCAAGGAAATCAGCTCGCGCATCTCGCGAACCAGCAGTTCGATGCGGCGCTGTTCGAACACTTCATCCCAGCGCTCATTGGAGTTGCGGAACCACTGCGGATCTTTGTGCTGCCAGCCCGGCGCTTCCAACGGGAAGAACTCGCTGCCGAGCGCCGTCGCCCACTGGCTGAAGACGTGCTCGATGCACTCGCAGGTGAGACGAGCCACGAGCACCGTCGGCTTCGGCAACCCGCCCCAGGGCGCGACGCGAGGATTGTTATCGAGGGTGCAGGCGAGCCCCAGGGAACAGTAGCGGCACCGATTCGCAGGATAGCCTAGCTTGCCGAGCACCTGATCGTAGTGGTTCGACAGTTGCTTGGCGGAGATATACGCCGACCACCATTGATTGGTGACCAGTGGAATATCCATCACATGGAAGATTTCGTGCGGCGTGTCGGCCTGCGCGATGGCGAACGGCTCGCCCGCGTCGATGACGCGCTTCTTCAGCTCTGTGACGAACTCGCGTTGATACGCGGTCGCGGCGGCGGTGCATTCCAGGTCTTTGCGACTGCGTTGGCCGCTGCTGTGGGTAATGGTGCTCATCGAAATACTCCGAGCCGCTCCAGCTCTTCGATGCGGGACGCGCTCAGTCCGCACAGGTCGCTGGCGATGGCGATGCTGTGCTCGCCGATCGACGGTGCGCGATAGGGGGAAGTGACCGCTGCCGAGAAGGTGATGGGCGTTCGCACGTGACCGAAAGCTCCCAGCAGCGGATGCTCCAGATTCATCAGGGCGTGTCGGGTCGCGATCTGCGGATCGTGCTCGATGAGATCTTCGATGTCCTGCACGACGCCCGCGGCGATGCCGGCAGTTTGCAGCTGTTCCATCAGGGCGTGCGCTTCACGCTCGAGGCACCATGCCTTCAGAGCGGGCTCGGCGTCACGCGGCGTTGCGCTGAGCTTCGCTATTGCGCAGAGTCGGTCCCAATCCGATTGCGATGGGACCGTGATCGCAATCCATTGGTCGTCGCCGGTGGTGGCGTAGACGCCTTGATGGAATACCTTTGGATCGTCGTTGCCGTTGCGCGTCGGTCGTTTGCCGTGTTCGGCGGCGGTGATGGCATCGTGCATCTGCTGGACGCAGATTTCGTACATCGCGGCGTCGATGTGACAGCCCTTGCCCGTGCGACGGCGATGATCGACAGCGGCAGCCGTCGCGGCTGCCATCACGTAAGGAACAATGACGTCGCCATAGGGGACGGCGCCTGGAATCACCGGATTTCTATCGGGCCAGCCCGTCAGGAACGTGCGGCCCGAGAGGGCCGCGCCGGTGCCATCCACGCCCCACGATTCGGCGAGCGGGCCGGTTTGTCCGAACACGCTGCCGGAAACCATGATTACACCGGGGTTTCGTTTCTGGAGCGATGCATAGTCGAGGCCGAGCTTCGCCATCGTGCCGGGCGAGAAGTTTTCGACCACGATGTCGGCCCAGTCGAGCAATGGGTCGAGCACGTCGCGACTCTGTGGCAGCTTGAGGTCGAGTGCGAGGCTGCGCTTGGAGGTGTTCAGGTGAGCGAACCAAGGCTTGTCATCGAAGCTGTCGGCACGCGATGCGTTCACTTGCACGTCGATGCGAGACAGGCAAGGCCGGCCACGTGTTTCGACTTTGATGATGTCGCAGCCAAGATCGCCGAGGACCTTGGTCGTGATCGAACCGACCAGGGCCCAGGAGAAATCCAGCACTCGCAGGCCTTTCAGCGGACCGAGCCGTTCGCTGACGCGAGTGTTGCTTCGAGCGGGCGGCGCGAGCTGTGAGCCTTCCTTCATGGCAACGAAGCGCGCGGGCTTGCGCTTGCCATTTGCGTCGCTGGCCCAGAAGTTGCGGGCTTCCAAGTGCGGATCGGCTAGCACGTCACTGGGCTCTGCGACGACGGTTGCATTGATGCCGCGGCGACGGCCATCCGTCGAGATCTCGTGTCGTGAGCGTGTGGAGAAGAAGGCTTCGATGGCTCGTTCCCATTCGCGCCGCGTTTGCGGATCAAGCGTGGAGCGGTTGTAGCGCGTCCAGTCGACGCCTCGGAGCGGGTTCGGCAAGCCGGCTTCATCGATCCAATCGCTGAGTGCTTGATTGGCGGGCGCGCCGAAGCGGCCCGTCATCAAGGTATGGAAGCAGAAACCATCGGCGAGTGGCCAGATGCAGCGGACGGTCGCGCGACCGTAGTTCAGCGCGCCGCCGACCCGATGTAACTTGCGACGATCGAATTGCCAGACGAGGACGCCATTGACGTTGCGAGAGAAGGCCACTTCCTGCACAGATACGTCAACGTGTTGGCCACGCCCTGTGTTTGCCAGCTCCACGAGCGCCGCCATTGCGCCGGCTGCGCCGACCATGTCTGCGTGGAACCAACAGGCATCCAAAGCTTCTTTCACGGGCGAGCGATCGACGTCGCCTGTCACTCGGAGGGTGCCGCCCATGGCGGATGCAATCAATTCACCGCCGCGCCATTCGGCGCGTGGGCCTTCGCTGCCGAAGGTGGTGACGGAAACGTGGATCAAGCGGGGGTTGATTTGCTCGATCTGCTCGCGCGTTAGTCCGGCGCGTCGCAACGCGGCCAGGCCCATGTCCTCGATAAGAAAATCGGCGCGCGGCAGCTCGTTCGCCAGGGGGAGCTGAACGGGCGTGACCTGCGCGCCAAAGCTAGTGAGCAATCGAGCGAGTGCGCCGTCTGCGGCGCCGCCGAGCGCGAGCACTGACATGCCATTCAGCGGTCTCATCGAGCCTCCAGCGCGCGGCGGAACTGGGCGATCTGAGTGAGCGCTTCAGCGGTGAGCGTCTGAGGCTGCGAGGTCAGCATCAGCGTCGGTAGCGACGCTTCGTGCAGCGAGCGTTCAATTCGAGGCGCCTCCCAGGCCAGGCCAGTGTCGGTCGCAAGCATCCAAACGACGACGCCATCAGCTCGCAAGGCTCGCGCGGCCTTGACGATGTCGACCGGGGATTGCAGCAGCGTACTGATCGCTCTTGTTTGCTCGTAGCAGCGCCGGGCAATGAGTTCCACGGGCGAGGGCGAGCCGATACCAGAGTCCAAGCTGCCGGCGTCATCATTGCTTTGATAGGCCCGCGTGACCGCCGCCGGAATGGACGCTGCCGAGCAGGCTTCATTGATCTCGCCCACGACGACGGTTCCATCCACTTCAATCGCCGCATGAACGTGATCGTCGAACGGCACGCTGCCCACCAGCAACATTCGCTTGCGCGGTTCGACAGTCGCAGGACTGGCGAGCCACTCCCGCATCGAGCGGTCAAACTCATCCGACCAGTCTGTACGCCCACCGCGCACGATCCGATACCCCACAGATCCCAGCGGCACCTCGTCTGCGATTCGAAGCCTCGCAAGCTCATTCTGTAGCGCCTGTCGAGCAACAACGCGCTCGATCCCCGCAGCCAGCCGCGACTCGTCCACACCAACAGCAGACGCCAGCGCCTGCGTCGACTCAATCGTGTGCGCCACACTCGATCCACGGTGTATTCGGGCCAGATCGTACAGCACAGGCCGTGGCCCCTTGCACTCACCCATGCGCTGCAACTCGCAGAGGTAGTAGTACAACCTCTGCGCATTATCATCGCTGCGGGAGAAGATCACGGCGTCCAGACAATCGAGATCTCCCGCAAGCCACCGATCTGCCACGACTCGGCTCTGCGCGGAAAAGCTGCTCTCGAGAAATCGATCAGCGAGCGTCGTATCGCCCGAATGCGGAAGCGCACTCAACTGCACGGGCGCCGCGCCGGCAGCGAGAATCAGCTCGACCGGAACATCCCAACCCAAGTAACCGATCGCGCGTCGCGACCGTGCCGCTTGCAACGGATCGTCCAAAGTGCGATTCAACAAAGACAGCAAGCTCATTGGTTCAACCACCCCGGCAGCGCCAACGCCATTCCCGGCAGGGCGATCAATAGCGACAGGTGTAACAAGTCGGCCGCCAGAAACGGCACGACGCCCTTGAAAATGCGGATCAGCGGCACATCCTTGGCGATGCCTTGAATCACATACAGGTTGATGCCGATGGGCGGATGGACGAAACCGATCTCCATCGTGCGCACCAGGTAGATGCCAAACCAGATGGGTGACAGGCCCAGGTCGGTCACGATGGGCAGCAGGATCGGCGTCGTCAGCAGCATCAGCGCGAGACCGTCGAGCACCGAGCCGAGCAGCAACAGCAGGATGGTCATGATGATGATGGCCATCAGCGTGCCGCCCGGCAGTCCTTCCATGAAATCGGCGACCTGCTCGGCGAGGCCGGTGTAGCTCATGAACACCGCGAAAATCAGCGCGCCGATGATGACGACGTAGATCATGCCCGTCGTGCGCAGCGTCTGTGCCAGCGCCTCTCGCAACGAATCGCGATTCAACCTGCGACGCCAAGCGCAAAGAGCCAACGCACCCGTCGCGCCAACCGAAGCCGCTTCGGTCGGCGTGAACCAGCCAAAGGCGATGCCGCCGAGCACAACCAGAATCAACGCGCCGAGATCGAGGATGCGTAACAGCGCTGCACGCCGCTCGGACCACGGAGCGCGGGCGGTGGCAGGCCCGATCGACGGACGCCACCGACACAGCAATACGATCGTAATGATGTAAAACAGCGCCTGCGACAGGCCGGGAATGATGGCGGCCGTGAACAGCTTGCCGATCGACTGCTCGGCAAGAATGCCGAACACGATCAAGGCGCCCGACGGAGGAATGATCGAGCCCAGCGTACCGCCCGCGGCGATCGAGCCGGTCGCGAGCGCATCGGAGTAGCCGCGTTTGCGCATTTCCGGCAGACCGATCAGTCCAATGGTGGCTGCGGTTGCGAGGCTCGAACCGCTGATTGCACCGAAGCCGGCGCAGCCCGCGACCGAAGCAATGGCGAGGCCTCCGCGACGGTGTCCGACCATTCGTGCGGCCGCTTCGAAGAAGTCACGACTGGCGCCCGCGGCAAAGCAAAGGTGCGCCATGAACAGGAACAGCGGCAACACTCCCAATTCATAGCGGGTGATGGTTTCGAACAACACGACGCCCGACTTGATGATGGCAGGCTCAGGGCCCAGCAACAGCATCAGACCGACCATGCCGACCACGCCCATCGAGACGCCGATAGGCACGCCCAACGTCAGCAGGACGAGCAGGGCAATGACGCCAAGGACGCCGTTCATGCACGCCCCCGGAGTGAGCGCCACATGTCACGCAGGAACACCAGCGCAATGGCCAGAGCCGCCACCAGCGATACGATGCGAAGCGGGCGAAAGGGAATGTGCAGCAGTTCGCTCTGCTCGAAGTCGTTCCACGATTCGGCCGCGAGCCACAGCGCGCCCGACGCCAGCCCGACGAAGAACAACGCCGACAACAGATGGGCGAAGGCGTGCAAATAGCTGCGTGTGCGATCGCCGACGCGCGCTGTGAGCAACGTGACAGTCGCATGTCCTTTGTTCAGCGTGGCGGACAGCATCGCCGCCGAAGCCATCAGCAGAATGCACGCCTGGATGATTTCCAGCGCGCCGAGTAAGGGAATGCCGGCGTGACGGCCGAGTACCGCAAGCGCTTCGACCGCCATCGCGAGCACCAGGCCGCCGGCGCCGATGTAGAACAATGGTCCGCGTGTCTGGCCGCTGCTGTCACGTTCTATCAATTCAGCCACACGCCCTCACTTGTGATTTGCATTGTCAGCGGCGGCAGACCAGCTTCGATGCCGATGGTCCGTATGTAATCGGCGATGCGCTGAGCGGCGTCCGGCGCAAGGCGCGGACGGCCCGGAGGATCGACGTGCACGGGAATGAACCCGACGCGGATCTTGCCAGCTGCATCGATGTGCATCCGACCCAACAGAGCATTCACTGCTTCCGGATGAAACGGCGCGAGCACATACGCCGGATCGGGTTCGAAGCCAAACAGTTCCTTGCGTTTGCGAGCCCAGGCAGCACGCTCGGGCGAAGTTTGATCGGGGCTCAGTGCTCGAGTCACGACGCAGCCGTTGCCGAGGCCGTGGAAGATGGGCACGCCGCGATGAAATTCGATCCCTCGGACGATGTGAGCGTGATGACCGATGACCACATCGCAACCTGCGTCGACGGCCGCGTGGGCGAGGGGACGTTCGTAGGGGGCCAGCCTGGCGCGTGTGTGCACAATGCCTTTGTGAAAGGCGACGACGACGAAATCTGCCAGCGCCTTGGCGGCCTTGATGTCTGCGGCGAGGGCGGCTAACGATGCGGGATCGATACGCTCGAGCGCAGCTGCCGGGCGAATTGGACCGCCGTCGGCGGGCTCGACCCGAATGTATGAGCAGCCGGCATGCGATGGTCCGGCCCACGCGCTCTGCGGGCCGACACAGTTGTAACTCAGTACGGCAATGCGTTTGCCGCAGCGATCAACGATTGCTGGCTTGCGCGCCTCACTGAGGTTCGCTCCAGCGCCGGTGTATGCAATGCCCGCGTGAGCGAGACCGCGAATCGTGTCAGCGATGCCGATTTCACCCAGGTCTGCGATGTGATTACCGGCCAGAGTCACGATCCCGACTCCGGCACCCGCCAGCGCCGGCAGATGAGAAGGATCGGCGCCCGGTGCGGGCACATCGTCGGGACTGCCCGCGATGTGAGTTGTATGTGGGACCTCCAGGTGACCGATCGTCAGATCTGCGCTGCGAAGCGCTGGCGCAATGGCTCCCAGCCAGTGTTCGGGCTGCGGCTCGTCGAGGATCAGATCGCCCGTGAAGATCAGCTCCATGACGCGATCAGTCCCGGTTGATTGTTGACCAAAACATCGATCATATTGTCGCCAGGGCCGCCTTCGCGGCCATGAGCTCGCATGCCAGCCAAGACTGACCATCGCACTGTAACCAAAGCACGCACCGCTGCACGGACCGAGCCGCTGAGCGTGGGTGACATCGTGGAGTGGATTCGCGAACGGATTCGCCGAGGCACCTTCGTGCCGGGCCAGCGCCTGGTCGAAGCGGACATCATGCGCGAGCAACCGACTGCGACGCGGACTCGCGTCCGAGAAGCGTTGCAGCGGTTGTCGAGCGAAGGGCTGGTGACCATCGAAGAATTCCGGGGCGCGTCAGTGAAGCGCTTCACGCACGACGACCTGCGTCAGATGTATCGGGCGCGCATGGCGCTCGAGGGCATGGCGGCAGCGGACTTTGCGGCTGCGGACAAACCGGAGCTGAAGCGGAAGTTGCAGAAGGTCCAGTCCGAGCTCAACGACATCGAGCACACCATCGATCACGAGCGCTTCGCGCGCCTCAACGACGAGTGGCACCAGCTGATCATCGAAGGCTCGGGCAACGAGTTCATCCGCATGTTTCTGGAGCGGCTGCGCATTCCCATCTATCGGCTGTTGATCACGACTTTCTACAGCGCTCGCCGCATCGACAGCGCCAACGCCGGTCATCGCAAGATCACCGACGCCATTGCCCATGGCCGCGCCAAGGATGCCGAGCGGCTGATGCGCGAGCATATTGCCGAGGGTCTGGAAACGCTGTCCGCGATGGACCTGGACCTCAAGTAGCCTCACTCGCCCCGCACCTCGGCGGTGAATGCGCCAACGACGGGGAGCGTCAGCTGTGACGCATGCTCGCGATCGTGGTGGATAGTGAGAGTCGGCGCCGGATCGAATTGCACATTGCGCGAGCGCTGACGCGGATCCGCACCCGCAACGATCAGGCGCACACGATGGCCAGCTTTGACGATCGTGGAGGTCGGCAACAAATCCAGTCGCAATCGCGCGGGCTTGCCAGGTACCAGCGGCTGGGCATCGGCTCGTTCGCCACGGTGATAGGGCAGGCCCATATAGTTTCGATAGGGCGCGGGCTGCTCGCCACGGTGTGAGGCTCGCAGGCGTCCATGCGTCACGATGGACACCGTACCGTCTGGCGCCACATCTTCCAGATAGACGAAAACGTCCGCGTCATGGGTGGTGGATGAGATCCACAGGTCGACGACGGGATGGCCGGCGATGTGCGCATCGGCCGTAAGTGGCGGAGTCGTGTAGCCCAAGCCGTGCTGGTCGACGCCACAGGGCCACATCAGGAAGTAGAGATCGACTTTCCCGCTGCACTTGGGATCGTAGTTGACGACGAACTTGTCGGCGGTCGCCGTGTTGTCGGCCTTGTTGGTCAGTTGGCCGGGCACGCCGGGGGATGCCGTGCCGCCGATGTGCAATGTTTGGTTACGCGCGTTCGCCAGTGGCCACTTATCCGTGCTGCTCCATTCGTTGCCGGCGGGTGCGTTGACGGTGCGGTAGTAGATGGGCGCCTCGCGTTGCCAGCCGTTGTCGACCTTCTTCAGGAAATGATCGAAGAAGCGCAGGAATTCGGTCGCCATGGGAAAGTCGCCGACCTCGCAGTGACCCCATTCGCCCATCCACAGTTTGCGCGGGTTGTCGAGGTTGTTATAGGCCAGCGTCGCCTCGAAGCTGCCTTCATCCAGCCAATTGCCCCAGATGAAAATACCGACGCCGGAGCGCTCGATTTCTTTGGCATAGGTGGCAACGCTGGATTCGCGCCAGAACGGCACCTTGAGCAGCGGCGAAACATCGTCGCGATAGCGCATGCCCGCCCACAGCTCCGCCATCGGCGTGCCTTTCGCGTGTTCGGCGATTGCGGCTTGCGCTTGCTTGCCGTCGGCATCGGATTGCACCGGCGCCACGCCTTGTCCGAAGTCCTGGCCCGGATTTTCGGGGCGAGTGTTGAATTGCGCCGTGATGCCGCCCCGGCTGACGAATCCATACTTGTCGAAATCGGTGCAGCCCGGTGCGATGGCTTTCAGGTGCGGGGCCATCATCGTGGCAGCGTGCCAGGTGGTGCCGCCCAGATAGGAACATCCCGCGACGCCGATCGCGCCCGTGCTCCACGGCTGGGAGGCGAACCATTCGGTCATCTCATAAGCATCGCGAGCTTCGGTGCGATCCTGGAATCCGCGACGGGCGCCGAAGGACGCGCCGCGTCCGCGGGTATCCACAGCTGCGAGCACATAGCCGTGGTTGAGCAACGGCATCAAGTTCAGCCGTTCGAGGGGATTGACGAGATTTCCTTTGGGGTCGGTGTAGGCGCGTCGATACGGCGTGTGAATCCAGACGACCGGTAACTTCTCATCGACCGCGCGGCCATTCACGGCCGGACGATAGATGTCGACAGCGAGCTTCACGCCATCCGACATCGCGACGTACTGAGACGTCTTTTGCCACTCGCTGAAGCGCGCTTCCGAGTAGCCGCGATAAACACCCGGCCGCGACTCCTTTGGCTCGCTCGCGTGAACCAGATGAAAGGGCAGCAGCAATACGCCTGCCGCCCAGGTGACTCGAAACGTTGACTGGGTCGCTCGCATGATCACCAGCGCTTCGTGAGCACGAAGGAAACAAACCGTCCGAGCGGCGAGACGTTCTGGTTGTCCCAGGACACCAGGCCGTTCAGCACCACCGGCGGATCCTCATCGAGCAGGTTCTGGCCGTTGACCGACAAGCTCACGCCGCTGAGCGCGCCACGCTCCTCGCCGAAGTCATAGACGATGGAGGCATCGACCGTCTTGTAGCTGTCCACCTCGACATTGGGATTGATCGCCGTGTTGCGATAGCTGTCGACGTAGTTGAGATACGCGTTCGCCGACCAGCCATTCAATCGCCAGCCCACCGATGCACGCGCTCGCAGGTCGACGGGATTGCTGTACGTGTCGAGCACATCGACGTAAGGCAGGCCAGGGGCGATGGAGCGAGTCAGGTCGAGAATTTTCGCAGCATCGAAGCCCACGCGCCAATCGCCGAACGATGTGTCGAAGCCGTAGCCGAGGTTCAGATCGATGCCTTGCTGCTTCATGCTGCCGAGATTCGCACGCCGACCGTCGATGATGGCGTTGATGTTCGTAACAGGTTCGGCCGGGCTCTGCAGGTCCGGATTGCTCAGGAAGGACTGTACCAGCGCATTGAAGGCCGCGGTCGCCGTTGCATCGCTCGCGGGCGGGCGACGAATGACATAGGGACCGTAAACCGAGGCATTCGTGAGCGCCGTGTTCAGCACCACGTCGATGCGGTCGGTATAGTCGACATCGTAGTAGGTGAGTGACGCTGTCAGGCCCTGCAATGCGCCCATGGGCGCCCAGTCCAGGCCGACCGACCATGTCGTCGCTTCTTCGGGCTGCAGCGAAGCGCGACCGCCATTGTGATAGATGCCGCGAGTGACACCGCCGACGCCGGCGGGATCGGTCAGGTTCTGAATGAAGATGTTGTGGATCTGCTCGCTGGTGTCGACGAGCGACGGTGCGCGGAAGCTCGTGCCGTAAGTGGCGCGTGCCGTCAGCGACGAAATGGGCCGCCAGACCACGCCGACCTTCGGATCCGTCGTCGAGCCGAAGTCGGAATATTCCTCGCGGCGCCCCGCGACCGACACGCTCAAGCTGTGAATGCCCGGAATCGACTGCTCCTCGCTCACGACGGGCACGAACACTTCGCCGAAGAACGAGGCGTTGTGACGACGATTCAGGATGTTCTTGGTCGTGACTGCGCCGGAGGCCAGCACGTTGTTGGCGTCCAGCCGCTGACTGAACTCGTTGTCGTGCCGCTCCAGGCCCACGGCCACTCGCACATCGCCGCCCGGCAGCGAGAACAACGGGCCATCGGCCTTCAACGCCAGGTCGCGTGCTTCGCTGGTCGCGTGAGTGTCGCGATTGGCAATGATCAGATCGACCAGGGCCGGATTGTTGGTGACGTTGAACGAGCCGTCACCGAAGGGATTGAACGCGGTTGCCGGGTTGTTGCTCGCCAACGCCGCGGTCAACGCGGCGCCGTTGGTGATCGCGCCGCGACGCTGGAAGCCGCGGTTCTTGCTCAGATTGGCGTAGCCTTCGATGCGCCAGTCGCCGCCCAGATCGTAGCCCGCACCGATTGCGTTCTGTTGAGCGTTCTCGTAACCGGACAAGCGAGGATCCGAGTCCTCGGCGAGAAAGCGATATTCGACGTTGACGAACGCCGGCGAGCCGAGCGCGGCCGGAGCGACGAAAAATGCATTCGTGTTCGGAACGCGCAGCTGTCCCGATGCCGGCGCGACACGTTCATCGAATTCGCGCTCGGAGAGCCAGCCTTGATACCAGATATCCAACCTGCCGAATTCCTGACGCGCATCCACGAAGAAGCTGTCGCGTTCCTGATTCGGCAGCAGGTCGGCGAAGGAGCCCTCGTCGAATCGATTGGGGGCTCCTGCGGTCAGCTGCGCAGGGCTGAGACCCGTGCCGCGGCCGGCAGGCAGGGGATAACGCGTCGTGCCCGCCACGATGTTGCCCGGTGACGCGAGCCCTGGCCGTGCATCCGAGCCGCCGCGTGCGCGACGATCGTTCGTGGCGAAGTCGCGGTCGGCGCCGGAAAGGCTGTCACGCTCGTTGTGCTCGTATGCCGCGAACACGCTGCCCGTGTCCCAGGTGAAGCCGAAGTTCTGGCTGATGATCTTCTGGCTGGTGCCATCGGCGACGCCGTAGCGGGCCACCGTTTCGGCGCCTTCGAAGTCATTGCGCGTGATGATGTTGACGACGCCGGCGACGGCGTCCGAGCCATAAATGGCGGATGCGCCGTCGACCACGACTTCCAGGCGCTCGATCGCGGCCGATGCGATGACGTTGGGATCGTAGAGCGACTTGATGACGCCGGCAGGCGCGAGACGCCGGCCATTGATGAGGAGCAACGTCGCTTCGTTGCCGATGCCGCGAAGATTGATGCCCGAGACGCGCGTGGCGTTGGCAGCGCCGTCTTGCGCGCCACCGAGTCGGCTTTCGTCGGCGCCGAGATTCAGCACCTGGGGCAGGGCGCGGGCGAGATCGCTGCTGGTCGCAAGGCCTGTGGCCACGAGCTCTTCGCGGTCCATCGCGATCACCGGTGCGCCGGCACTCGCCACGCCGCGAATACTCGTGCCCGTCACGACCACTTGCTCCACGACCTGTTCGGTGTCCGCCTCCTGAGCCGCTGCGGTCGTTACCGCCACCAGTGCACAGGCGCCGAATAAAGCTGGACGTCGTCGCATGGATCCCCCCTTGCCGTCCGAGTCATGCCCGGCTCGAGCCGGGCTGTTTGTGGTGTGCCTGGCAGACTAGGAAGTGCTGATGAAATTGTCAACAATTTGGCAGATGAAACTCCGCCATCAACTCGTTGTTTCACGGGATAAAAATCGCGTATGCCGGGTAACGCTTCTACTTATGAAGGCCCGGAGGGAAGAATTATAGAGGCTGACGGGCTAGACGAAGCCGATCCAGCGGCCGCAGATCACGACGCCGATCCACAACAGCATCGACACGCCGCCGGCGGCCTTGGCGAGTGCGGGTGTGGTGTCAGGCGTTCGCCATTCGGCCAGGTCATGGGCGACGAGATGGTGGAATGCGAACATGTTCACGCCGGCGAGCAGGATCAGCACCAGCTTGATCTGGAAGAACACATTGTCCCAGTAAGAGATCGCGTTCGAGATGAACAGCAGCGCGCCTGATAACAGCGCCACGATGAACGCGCCCCAGGTCATCGGCAGGGCATTGCTGGCAAGTTCGGCCACGCCGCGCTTCTTCGAGGCGAGGCCGACCAATCGCAGATCGACGATCAGGATGAAGCCAACGACCAGCACCAGCGCCAGCACGTGAATCGATTCGATCCAGGGAAACAGCAGCCCTTCCTCGCGGATCGCCGTCGCGAGCCGCGTGTTTTCGATCATCATGAGCGTGTCTTCGAGCATGAGTGCGCTCCGGTCAGAAGGGCTCGACGTACGCGATCCATCGACCGCAGAACACGATGGCGACCCAGATGATGAGTGAAGCGACGGCGATGCTCGTGGAGAGCTGGCGACGTCGAGCGATGTCGTCCCACCACGACGGATCGCGTCGAAGCGGACGGGCGTAAGCGAATGTGATGACGATGCCAGTGAGCAGCAGCCCCATCTTCCAATAGAACGCCGGATTACGCAGCGAGCGCGCTGGCTCAGCGATGATGAGCACGGCGCCGGTGGCGAGCAGCACGGGCAGGGCGAGCCACAGTGCTGGCATAAACCGATCGGCTATTTCGACACGAGTCTGATCGCGAGCCAGCACGCCGACGGATCGCAGGTGGATCATGAGCAGCGCCGACATGGCGACGGCAATCGCCAGGATGTGAATGCTCTGCGCGGCGGGCACGATCCACAGCACTTCCTGAAACAAATGGCTGAGCGGTGTGTCGGCGAGCCAGGCGCAGAAATCCGTCAATGACGACAAGAGCGTTTCCTCAGCGACCGTGCGAATCGTTGAGATCCGCCAGGAAGAAGTTGTTGTCGCCCGCAGCCGGATCGTTCGAGGGGCTGTTCTGGGTGCCGCCGAGCGCGGCGCTGAACAGCAGCCGGCCGCTCAGATTGGAGCGGTTCAGTCCGGCGACTTCATACAGCGCTTCGAAGGAGTCGCTCTGCGTCGAGCGGGCGAGCTCGGCGAGCGGCCACGCGCGCGTCAGTGCTTGCGCCGTTTCCATCACGGCGACATCTCGCGTTCCGGCGATGACTACGAAACGATTGCCAGTCGGGCCGGGAAAGCTGGAGAAGAAGCCATAGTCACGATACATCGTGCCCGCTTCGGGCAACTGTCCGGCCTGGCTCACGTAGCGCTCGCCGGTGCGTTTGTCGACGAGCTCGTCGAAGGAGGAGCCCACGCTCAGACGGGAGTGCTGAAACGCCAGCTCCTGCAGCTGACGCATGCCGCTGATGTAACCGATATAGATGACGTGGGACGTCCGCAGCATGTCGGTCGTGAGGCTGGACGCGAGCACGATCTGCACACGCTGTTGCGGCTGCCCGGGAGCGGCGAGCGTCGTGAGCACGTCGCGCATTGCGAATGCCGTCGAGGTGGGCAGATAAGCGAGGTCCAGATCTTCGTAGCGGCTGCTCAGCTGCGGATCGGATTGCAGTTGTTCTTCCAGCTCGCGGGCCGAGTTGATCGAGAACTCCCGCACCATGCGCTTCACGGCGCCGGACCGGGGATCGGTCTCGCCGAAGATGTAGTAGTCGCCGACCACTATCACGACGGGCCGATCGTCATCCAGCACTCTGGCCCACACTGGATTGTGACGAACGGTGTCCAGCTCGCTGGCAGGGTCGCCCGAGTGCAAGTTGAAGCCGAGCAGGCCGGCACACAACAGCAAGAAGCAGCCCGCCGCGGCGGCCAGCGCGTTGCGCAGGTTCAACCGGCTGCGCTGCTCAACGTGGGGAGGAGGTGATTGCGTCGTGATCTCGGCGGCCGGCGCATCGTTACCTTCAATGCCGATTCGATATTCACCTTTGGGCAGCACCAGGTGCGCCGCATCGTCGCGTCCGCCCAGCGTATGAAACTCCTCGAGCTTGCGCCGTAGCTTGTGGACATACACACGCACGGTCGAATCCTGGGCGACGGCGAACGATTCGTCCTTGCCGAACACATCGATGGCGATCTCGATTTCTTTGGGCGGCGCGCCGGCGATGGAACGCTCCAGTAAGTAATCGAACAGCCGGCTGAGCGTGCCGGGCTTGCCAAGAAGGCCGCTGGCGCGAAAGCGCTCGGCCAGCTGCTGGATGTCTTCGGACTCATTCATGCGGGCGAGTTTGTCGTTCTCCTACGCATCTAACGTTCCGCGAGTCCGGCACAGACATTAAATGTCGACAGTGCGCCGTGCCCTGCGTTTCAACCGCAAGACACGACGACACTGGGATGCTCATCCTATGCAGAGAAGAATCGCGGGGGGACTGCTGGCGCTGGCGTTGATCGCCGGGCCGGCGTCGGCGGAGCTCGACCTCACCGGAGCCTGGGGTCAGAAGATGCACGAGGACCGGCTCGACCGCGGCGGCGGCCCCGATATCGGCGACTTCACCGGCTTGCCAATCAACGACGCGGCGTTGTTGCGCGCCCAGACCTGGGATGCGAACAAATGGTCGGTGCCCGAGCATCAATGCGCGCCCCATCCGGCGGACTACGGTCCGCACGGCCCGGCTCACATCCGCATCTGGACCACGACCGATCCGAATTCATTCAAGGTCGTCGCTTATCACATCATGCTCGGATGGATGAACCCGGTGCGCACGATCTGGCTCGATGGCCGTGCGCATCCCTCGCCGAACGCGCCGCACACCTGGGAGGGTTTCTCCACCGGTGTGTGGGATGGCGATACGCTCATCGTGAAGACGACGCACTTGAAGGAAGGCTGGATTCGCCGCAACGGTATTCCACGCAGCGCGAACGGAAAGCTCACCGAGTTTCTGATTCGTCACGACAACGTGCTGACGTGGGTCAGCGCCGTCGAAGATCCTGTGTATCTCACCGAGCCTTACGTGCGCAGTTGGAACTGGGTGCTCGCGCCGGGCTTGTGGATCAATCCATACACATGTGACGCGCGTGTGGAGGTGGAACGTCCGCAGGGCTTCGTTGCGCACTGGCTGCCGCCCGGCATGAACCCCATGCTCAAGGAGTTCAGCGACAAGACCGGCTTCCCGACGCAGGTCACCAACGGCGGCGCGAATCAGCTGTACCCGGAATATCAGCTGGAGCTGAAGAAACTGTTGCCGGCGCAGCTGCCCCAGTGGGGCGAGCCGCCGAACCCCTTCTGACCGCGACTAGATCACGGAGCGCATTGTGAGTTGTAACACTAAGCCCGCATCGGCGGTCGGACTGTGCCGCCTGGCCGCGACGGCGATGTTGTCGGTTGGCTTGCTTGGATCGCCGGCACACGCGCAGAAGGCGCGCACGGCGAAGAACGCGAAGACTGCTCAGCCCGCGGAGTTCGCCGGCGAGCTCGACGTGATGCACGTGAAAGGCAACGTGTATCTGATCGGTGCAGCGGGTGGCGGCGCGCACTCGGTGTTTCAGATCGGGCCCGACGGCGTAGTCGTCGTCGATACGCAAACGCCCGCGACCAGCGCGAAGCTGGTCGAGGCGATTCGTGAGGTGACGCCGAAGCCGATCCGGATCATCTTGAACACGAGCGCTCTGCCGGATCACACCGGCGGCAATCTGCCGGTCACGAAGGTCGGCAAGTTCATCGGCGATCGCGGCGAGATCAATGTCGCATCCATCAAGGGACACGAAGGCGTGCTCAATCGCATGAGCGGTGTCATCGGCACCGCGACCCGACCTGAAGCAGCTTGGCCGACCGATGTTTATTACACCGGCACCATGGACCTGCACATGAACGGCGAGCCGGTCATTTTGATTCATCACCCCGCGGCAGCGACTGACGGCGACAGCGTCGTGTTCTTCCGCGGTTCCGATGTGATCGTTGCGGGCGAGATCTTCACGCCCGACAGCTATCCCGTCATCGAGCCGGAGCAGCGGGGCGGGAGCCTGCAAGGGACGATCGACGCGTTGAATCGCATCATCGATCTCGCCGTGCCTGTGATGAATGCGCAAGGCGGCACGCTGGTCGTGCCCGCCTACGGACCGATCGCTGATGAGTACAGCGTGGTCATCTATCGCGACATGCTCACGATCATCCGCGACCGCATCGCCGATCTCGTCAAACGCGGCATGACGCTCGATCAGGTGAAGGCCGCGCGGCCCACGCTCGATTACGACGGCATCTATGGCACTGCGCCGCGCGGTTGGACCACTAATCAGTTCGTCGAAGCCGCGTATCGCGAGCTGAGTGCGACGGTGGACAAGTCCAGCCCCGACCACGCGACGGCGTCGCCCTGACATGACTACGGAGATTGCTATGAGCTCGATGCCGATTCGCGGCACTGGTTGGATGGTCATGAGCGTGCTGTCGCTGGCGCTGGCGATGCCGGGGGGCGATGCGTTTGCGCAGAATCGAAATCGCGGGTCCGCTCCGGCAGGTGCTCCGGGTCAGCCGGCGCCGCCCAGGTCAGCACGCGAGGCGGCGCCGTTCGATCTCACCGGTTACTGGGTTTCCGTGGTGACCGAGGATTGGCTGGAGCGCATGACCATGCCGCCGAAGAACTTCATCGGCAGTTTGCCGGTCAACGATGCGGCTCGTAAGGCTGCGGCTTCCTTCGATCTCGCGGCCGACAAAGCAGCCGGGCAGGAATGTCGGCCGCATGGCGCTGCTGCCAACATCCGTTCGCCAGGCCGCTTGCACATCACTTGGCAGAACGACGATACGCTGCAGATCGATTTCTCGGCGGGCACGCAGACGCGGACGATTCCGTTCAAGCCGGCCGCCCCCGGCGCGGAGTTGACGTGGCAGGGCCAGTCCGTCGGCAGCTGGAACGAGACGGTGCACCTTCGACAGTTCGCAGCGCCCGCGAAGACGGGCCGACCTGCGCTGCGCGTGATTACGAAGCAAATGAAGCCCGGCTACCTGCAGAAGAACGGCATGCCGTATAGCGAGCAGGCGGTGATGACCGAGTTCTTCGATCGCTTCGAGCTCAACGGCACGCCGTGGATCGTGGTCACGACACAGATCGACGACCCACAGTACCTGCGCGAACCGCTGATCTGGAGCACGCAGTTCCGCAAGGAGCCGGACGGCTCGAAGTGGCGGCCGACCGCCTGCGGCGAGACTTGAGCGTCCATCAACAAGCATGGCTTGGAGGGTTCTGTTGCTCGATTAATGAGTGTATGTTGTGGTTCGAGCCGCCGCTGACGATTGCACGCGACTTTGCATAAGCAACGCAGACGCCGGCCCTAACGTCGGGGGATACGTTGCGTCGAGGCGATCGGTCACGTCACGGGACGGCCGGCGGCGCAGGGAGCGTGCGCGCGCTGGCAGCCGTGATGTTGCTGGCTGTGAGTCCTGTTGGGCTTTCTGACAGCGCCGGCAAGCTGCGTTTCGATATTCCATCGCAAAGTCTCGACGACGCCTTGCGCGAATTCTCGCGCCAGGCCAAACACCACTTGTTGTATCCGTCGGACGTGATTGGCGCCGATCTGCGACGCGGCCTGCGCGGCTACTACACCGTCGAAGAAGGGCTTGCCCAACTGCTCGATCAGACCGATCTGGAATTCGTCGTCGACGGTCATGGCAGCGTCGCGATTCGCCGGCGCACCCGAGCGGTGAAAGCAGAGCAGCCGCCGACGCTGGTATCCGCAACGGCTGACAATGCCGCCGTCGATGACATCTGGCGCAGCGTCTCGATTGCGGAAGTAATCGTTACGGCTCGCCGGCGTGAGGAGAGTCTGCAGCAGGTGCCGTTGGCGGTCACATCCATCGATGCCGATGAGATCGAAGCACGCGGCATCCAGAACACCGAAGACCTGAACGCTCGCGCCCCTGGCGTCGCGGTGAATGGCGGCAACTTCTTCGGTCGAGCCAACGGGGCATTTCGAGTACGCGGTGTGCCGGGAGTCGCCGTGTATGTGGACGGCGTCGTTCGCAGCGGCTCCGCCGGATTGCTGATGAATGTGGTGGAGATCGAGCGCCTCGAAGTGCTGCGCGGTCCGCAAGGAACGACGTTCGGCAAGAACGCCATCGGCGGCGCCATTCAATACGTCACCCGCAAGCCGCGCGAAGAGCAGGGACTGAGAATCAAGGCGACGACGGGCTCGGCGAATCGAACGGATCTGCTCATCGACATGGACCTGCCGCTCAGCGAGACGCTGCTCAGCAAGTTCACCGCGGCCACGCTGAATCGTGACGGCTACGTCGACAGCATCGATGGCGACTTCTCTTTCGGCGACCAGCGGGATCGATTGCTGCGCGCGGATTTGCTGTGGCGGCCGAACGAACGTTTCGACGCCTTGCTGATCGGCGAGTACGCAGTTCAGAAGAGCAACGGTACGCCCGGCGTCACCTGGCAGCTCAACCCGGTGTGCCCGGATGATCAAGTGCCAAGCAACTTCGTTGGATCGGTGCCGAACAGTGCGTGCATCTACGAGGCCGTCGGCATGCCCATCGATCCTGACTGGACCTATGGCGCGTCCGAACAATGGAAGTCTGCGGCCAATCGGCCCATTCGTCAGAATAGTTTCGTGTCCAGCGGCGCCACGCTCGAATTGAACTGGGACGTGAGCGAGCGGCTGCACGCGAAGTCGATCAGCGGCTATCGCGAGACCGATCTCTACGTGGGCCATGACTTCGATGGCACGCCGTATCACTTGTATCAAGCCTTCTCGGCTGCGGACCGCCAGGAGCTGAGCGAAGAATTGCAGCTGCTCTACAACGGCGAGCGGCTCACCGGCACGAGCGGCATCTACTACTACACGGACCGAAACTGGTCGAGCCGGCAGAACTGGGTCGCGAACGAGCTGCGCTTCGATCCCTATCTCAGTGCGCGTCAGGCGCTGGGCGGCCAGTACGCGGCGTACGATCCGATGATCATCGATTCATTGACGGAGGCGCGCAGCGAAGGCTGGGCCGTGTTCGCCGAATGGACCGCGAGGCTCACGGGCAAACTGTCCGTCAGCGTGGGTGCTCGCTACACGCAGGACGACATCACGCAGAACTATTATCGCCCGCGTCATCCGTTGGCGGAGCAGTGTTGCATGCCGACGCGCTCGGTGAGTCCGGACGGTCCGAAGCTCGAGAACAATTCCGGAAGCGCGACCTTTGACGAAGTGTCGCCGCGTATCTCGATTCAGTACCGGTGGTCGCCGGATGTGATGACGTACTTCACTCGCTCGTCCGGTTTCAGCGCAGGCGGCTTCAGCGGCGGCAACGTGCCGTTTCTGCCGAATGGCGGTTTCCTGCCCTTCGGACCGGAAACGTTGATCTCCAACGAGATCGGCGTTCGCGCCGATCTGCTCGATCGTCGCCTGCGACTCAACGCCACATTGTTCGATGGCGAATACGATGACGTGCAGATCACGGAGGAACTGCAGGAGGCGCCGGGATTTCCGGTCACCACCAATGCCGGCGAAGGTCGCATCCGAGGTCTGGAGCTGGAAGGAGCGTGGAATGTCACCAAGCAGCTCACGTTGCAGTATGGCGCGAGTTGGTTGCACACCGAATTTACCGAAGTGGGCCGTGCCAAGAATCTGGAGCTCGGGTCCGAGTTCGCATACTCGCCCGAGTTCGCGTATTCGATCGGCGCACAGTATGACTGGAGCTTACCGGCCGGCAATGCATTGAGCGCGCGCTTCGACTACGGCTGGCAGGATCGCGTGTTCACTCAGTCGGATATCAACACGCGCTCCCAGCAGCGCGCCTACGGCGTCGGCAATGCTCGACTGTCCTATCGGGATGCGCGCAATCGCTGGGAAGTGTCGCTGTTCGGCAGCAATCTGTTCAACGAGTTCTATCGCATCAACGGCTTCTTCCTGCCCGCCGATCAAATCGACACCGGCACGCCAGGACGGCCGCGCGAGTGGGGGCTCTCGGTGCGTTATGCCACCAACTGAATTGTCGACGCTCGCCCCCCTGCAAAGTATTAGCTTCGGTGGAGCGTCAGCTGGAGGGTCGAGTGCCACCCTTTGTATTTGAAATCGCGCGCCTGAGGGTGGTCTCGGGCAGGGGCAGTCGAGCTCGCCTCGGCGAAGAGGTCACCGTGCTCGATCGCCGGCGACAACTCATCATCGTCAGCCCCAGTCATGCAGAGACCGCCGCGCAGGTTGCCGCAACGCTGGGTGATCGCTGCGTTGGCATCTACGACAAGGTCGTTCAGCACGTGCCCGCCGCCGTGGCCGCCGCCGGCGTTGCTCACGCACGCAGCGTCGAAGCGGACGGTTGTATCGCGATCGGCGGCGGATCGGCGATCGGCTTGGCGAAAGCCATTGCACTGGAAACGGGTTTGCCCATCATCGCCGTGCCGACCACGTATTCCGGTTCGGAGATGACAGCTGTGTGGGGCATCACGATGGACGGCGTGAAGCGCACGGGCAAGGATGAAAGAGTTCTACCGCGCTCCGTCGTCTATGACGCCGAGTTGACCGCGACCTTGCCGGCGAAGATTGCCGGGCCGAGCGGAATGAATGCGCTGGCCCATCTCGTCGAAGGCTTGTACGCGCAGAACGCCAATCCAATGATGTCGACGCTCGCGCAGGAAGGCGTTCGCGCCATCGCGCGGGCCTTGCCCAGCGTCTGCGCGAACCCAGGCGATCTGGATGCGCAGGAAGAGATGCTCTATGGGGCTTGCCTTGCGGGCATTCTGCTCGGCTCGACGGGCATGTCGCTGCATCACAAGCTGTGTCACACGCTGGGCGGAACGTTCAACACGCCTCACGCCGAGACGCACGCCGTCGTGCTTCCTTATGCAACCGCTTTCAATATGCCGGCCGCGACGGATGCCCGTCATCGCTTGACGGTCGCATTGGGCACGGAGGCGATTGCCAGCACTCTTCATGCGTTGGGTGCCGCAGTGGGCGCGCCGCGTTCGCTGCGTGAGTTGGGACTGAGTCCTGACGATCTGGATCGTGCCGCCGAGATCGCGACGCGCACGCCTTATTTCAACCCGCGTCCGGTAACGCGCGATGCCATCCGGCAGTTGCTCGAGGACGCTTACCACGGAGTCGTGCCCAGCCCATGACTCAACTCAATTCGAATCAGCTGCTGCTAGAGCAGGTCATCGCCGCCTACAGCCGGACGGACAACGAACGCTGGAACACAGTGATCGAGAGTCTGTTGCGTCACCTGCACGGCTTCGCGAACGAGGTCGAGGTGCGTCCGGAGGAGTGGTGGACGGCGATCGATTTTCTGACGCGCACCGGTCAATCGTGCATCGGCCCGCGTCAGGAGTTCATTCTGTTGTCGGATGCGCTCGGGTTGAGCTCGGCCGTCGACAACCTCAACAACGCCTCCTCAGCAGGCGCGACCGAATCCGCTGTGACCGGTCCGTTCTATGCGCCACATTCGCCATACATCGAAAACGGCGGCAGCATTGCGCTGGCGGGCGAGGGTGAGACGGTTTTGATTCGCGGCCGGGTGCTCGATACCGACGGCAAGCCCATCGCGGGCGCCGAGCTGGACATCTGGCACACCTCACCCAATCAGCTGTACGCAGTTCAAGACCAGAGCCAGCCGGAGATGAACTTCCGCGGCAAGCTGCGAACGGCCGCTGACGGCGCTTTTGCGTTCCGGACGATCAAGCCGATTGCTTATCCGGTGCCGGTGGATGGGCCCGTCGGTCAGCTGTTGGGCAAGGCGGGGCGGCATCCGATGCGTCCGGCGCACATTCATTTCATCGTCAGCGCTGCAGGCTATCGATCGGTCACGACGCAGCTGTTCACTCGCGGCGACGAGTACATCGATTCGGACGCGGTGTTCGGAGTCAAGAATTCGCTGCTCATCGACTACCAGCGCAACACCGACCGTTCGCTGGCGGTGGACTGGCTGCTCGCACATGATTTCGTGCTGGCCGGGTAGCCGCATGTCGCACGATCAGGACGTCTTCGAACCGATGCCGGCCGGCGGCCCGACCGGCCAACCGACTTACTTCGTGTACGAGGATGGCGGTCAGCGCTGGCGCTGGTTCCTGCTGGATGCCCAGCGGCGCAAGATCGCTAACTCAGGGCGGGGTTACCGGAGCCGCGCGGACTGCCTGGCAAGCATCGATCTGGTACGCCTGTCGGCCGATGCCGGCCTGCGCGAGGCATAGATCCGGAAAAATGTCTGCACCTGACCGCCTGCTACGTATGTACCTGTGTCCGCGTCGAAATAGCGGGTCGAGTCAAGGTTGTAACCGTACCGTCCAATGAGTTTTGCCAAGGTCAAGCTGCAGCTGGTGCGCGCCATCAAGCCCCAGGCGAACGAGCCGAGCGGGGCGCCCATCGCGGGACCCGGGGCCGATGCCGAGGCGGCGGCGATGATGGATGCCGAGCGGGCCGCGCTGGTTGAACGGCTTTTCAGCCATCACCGCACGGCCTTGCTTCAATACCTCACGCGGCTGTTGTCCAACAGCGATGACGCGGAGGAGGTGCTGCAGGAAACCTACGTCCGGCTGTTGCGAGTCGAGCATCTGGATCACCTCGACGATCAGGTGCGCAGGTTTCTGTTCAAGATTGCCACCAACCTGGCGCGAGACCGCTTTCGCCAGCGCAAGTCGCGCTCGTACGCGGCGCACATTCCCTACGAGCTGGTGGATCTGGTCGGCGAGCAGGAATCGCCCGACGAGATCATCGATTGGGATCACGGCATGCTGGTCGTGAAGCAGGTGCTGCTGGATCTACCGCCGCGGCACCGGCAAGTGTTCCTGCTGCACGTCACACAAAATATGAGTTATCGGACGATCAGTCGTCATCTGGGGGTCAGCACAAAAACAGTGGAGCGCGATATCGCCATGGTCTTGGAATTGTGTCAGAGCCGATTGAGGACGGCGGAGCGATGAGCGACCGAGACCTCAAGAGCAGTAGCTCAACAGACATCCGCGCGGTGGAAGCCGCTGCGGCCCGTTGGTTCGTCCGGCTGCACGATCATCCGGTCAGCCGCGAGACCGAAGCTGAATTCGATGCCTGGCTCGACCAGGCCGCCGAGCATCGCGAGTGTTACATGCGGTGCGAGCTGGTGACGGCGATGGGGCGTGGCCTGGCCACCGAGGCCGAGCTGCAGGCGGATATTGATTTCGTTGCGGCGATTGCCGCCCGAGAGGCGGCCGCTCAAGAACGCTCACGTCGTTTCCGGGAAAAGCGCTCGATCTGGTTGAGCGCCGCGGCGACGGTGCTCCTGATGGTCGCGACCGGCGCGTATTTCTTCACGCACCACGTCGAGACGCAGATTTATCAAACGCAGGTCGGCGAGCAGCGGCGCGTGGTGCTGGCCGATCACTCGACGGTCACGTTGAACACCGACACCGTGCTGACAGTGAAGCTCTCCGACGAATCGCGTCGGATCGAGATGCAGCGGGGCGAAGCATTCTTTTCTGTCGCACATGACACCTCGCGTCCGTTTGAAGTGATAGCGGCGGGTGGATTGGTGCGCGCCGTGGGGACCGAGTTCGGTGTCGAGATGAAACGGGATGGTGTGACGGTGTCGGTGCTCGAAGGCGCGGTCGTGGTGCTGCCCAAAGAGTCCGATTCCGTGGCCGGCGTGCCGCACCTGACCGCCAACATGGCGGTGAGCTATGGGGGCGGCGGCGGGATCGGCGCGGTGCAAGCGGCCGACGTGAGGCGCATCACCGCTTGGCGCGAAGGCAAGCTGGTGTTCGACCAGGTGCCGTTGGCCGATGCCATCGCCGAGTTCAACCGCTACTCGCCTCGGAAGGTGCAGGTGAGCTCGGCGAGCGTCGGCAGCCGTCCCGTGAGCGGGGTGTTGCAGATCGGCGATATGAGCTCGTTGCGCTTCCTCCTGCAGGAGTCGCTGGGCCTGAAGCTGATCGATCAGGGCGACACGCTGCTGCTGCAGGCCGCGCCGGAGAGCAACCAAACAGGGGATGCCAGACGATGACTGCGGAATTTCAAACGGCCGGATTTCAAACCGTGTTCGGCTCGCTGCAGGACTATGCCAAGGGCGAGCTCGAGATCATCAACGACAGCCCGAAGAACTACGCGTTCTCGAATGTCTTTGACGTTGCTTCGCGCTCCGCTGCGTATGAGAAGGTGGTGGTGGCGATCAACCTGGGCTACGTGCTCGAGACGCTGCGGGCCGAAGGCACGTCGCCCTGGTTTGCGGCCTCGCACGACGAGTTCGCGATCGTGATGGACGGCGAGGTGGAGGTGGAACTGGTGAAGCTCGAGGCTCCAGCGGCGCCGGCATCGAAGAGGGGCACGGTCCAGCTGTCCGGCGCTCCGGTCGGACGAAGGATGGGACACGTCAAGTGCAAGCGTGGCCACCAGGTGTTGCTGCCGCAGGGCGCGGCTTACCGCTTCAAGGCGGCGCGCCCGGGCGTGATTCTGTTGCAGACCATCGAAGGCGAGCTGTCGAAGCAGAAGTGGCGAGAGATTTGTTACACCTGAGGGCGAGAACAATGAGTGCATTGGACGTGGTGGCGTCACCCGCGAGCAACGAAACCGGCTATCGCAGTTTCCAGCTCGGCAGCTTCTCGTTCAGCCGCGACGAATATTTCGTGCGCGTCGGCTGGGAGGCGAACGGCCAGCAGCTCTCCCACAAGATGTCGGCTGATGCGTTCCTGCGAGCCGTCATGCGTGATGTCGCCTGGGGCTTCTTCTACGGCTGGGTGAATTTCGACGCGATGATCGGCACGCGCAATCTCTACGGCAAAGTGGAGTTCTACGCCGGCACTTACAACCCGGCGTACAAAGAGCGCGGCCTCGATCACACGGAGACGTTCGATTCGCGCCAGATCATGGCGACCTTCAAGGCCATGCTGGATGACTGGACCAACGAGGGCTTCGATCCATTCGCCGCGCCGGATGAGACGAGCAAGAGCTGGCTGGGCAAGAAACGTGGCAACAATCGCGGCGCCATCGAGCGTGAGCGTCAGGCGTGCAAGCGCATGCCGGGATTGCCGGGCGATGCGGAGCTGCGCACCGATGCGAACGGTTATCCGGTAAATCGCGCATTCGCCGATGTTTCTCAAGACGAACCGGAGATTCATGCCGAGCCCGGCTTCGAGGACGAGCTGCACGCGTTCAGCCTGTTCGCTTATCTGTCGCGCTCGGACGTGACGTGGAATCCCTCGGTGTCCTCCGTGCTCGAGCGCAGCCTGTGCTGCCCGACGACCGAGGAATACATCCTGCCGATCAAGCACGGCAACGATCGCGTCGAATGGTTCATCCAGCTGAGCGATGAGCTGGAATGGCAGATCGAGGACAAGAACACCGGTGCGCCGCGCGCCAAGGTGATCATGAAGGCCGGCGACGTCGCGGCCATGCCGGCGGACATTCGCCATCAAGGCTTCTCCAAGAAGCGCTCCATGCTGCTGGTGTGGGAGAACGCCACGCCCGAGCTGCCGCAGCTGTACGAGAGCGGCAAGCTGAAGCCGTATCCGGTGGAATTCTAGACCTCCGACTCCGGTTGTTTTCCCAATCGAAGCACAACACACCGTTGCCGATGGTGGCAACGGCAACGGGGCACTATTGCCCGCGAGTTGACCATGACACTGCAGACCAAACTGTACATCGGCGGCGAATTCGTCGACGCGCTCGACGGCGCGACGCTGGACGTCATCAATCCATTCGACGGCTCGGTGATCGCCAGCGTCGCGGAGGCCAAGGCCGCTGACGTCGATAGGGCGGTGGCAGCGGCAACCAAGGCGTTTCCAGCCTGGCGCGCGATGCCGGCCATGCAACGCGGTCGTTTGCTAGGCAAACTGGCCGATGCGATCGAAGCGCACGCGGAGGAGCTCGCGGAGCTCGAATCGATCGACACCGGCCATCCGATTCGCGACACCAAGGGTCTCGACGTACCTCGCACGGCGGTGACGTTTCGTTACTTCGCCGGCATGGCCGATAAGCACCAGGGCAGCGTGGTGCCGGTCGAAGCAGGTTTCCTGAATTACGTGCAGCGGGAGCCGGTCGGAGTCGTCGGGCAGATCGTTCCCTGGAATTTCCCGTTGATGTTCACCAGCTGGAAGATGGGTCCGGCGCTCGCGGCCGGCAATACGGTCGTGTTGAAGCCGGCGGAGATCACGCCGCTGTCGACATTGAAGATTGCGCAGCTGATGGCGGAAGTCGGTTTCCCGCCCGGCGTGGTCAACATCATCCCTGGCTTCGGTCACACGGCCGGTCAGCATCTGGCCGAGCACCCCGGCGTGCAGAAGATCGCGTTCACCGGCTCGACGGCCGTCGGTCGGCGCATCGTGCAGGCGTCGGCGGGCAATCTGAAGCGCGTGCAGCTGGAATTGGGCGGCAAGGGCGCGAACATCGTGTTCGCCGATGCAAATCTGCCGGCGGCTATCAATGGCAGCGCCTTCGCGATCTTCCACAATCAAGGGCAGGCGTGTATCGCGGGCTCGCGATTGCTGCTGCAAGAAGACATCGCGGCGCCGTTCCTCGAAGGTTTCCTCAAGCTGGCCAGGTCCATCAAGTTGGGCGATCCATTGGATCCGACGACCGAGATGGGGCCGCTCACGTCGCAGAAACAACAGCAGAGCGTGCTCACCTACTGCGAGGTGGCGAAACAGCAGGGCGCTGAAGTCATTACCGGCGGACGCAAGCCGGAAGCGGCAGCATTGTCGAAAGGCTTCTTCGTCGAGCCCACGATCGTCAAAGCGCAGCCGAAGGATCGCGTATGCCAGGAAGAGGTGTTCGGGCCGTTCGTTTCGGTCACTACGTTCAAAGACGAGGCCGAAGCCGTCGCGATTGCCAACTCGACCGAGTATGGCCTCGGCGGCGGCTTGTGGACGACGAACCTGCAGCGTGCGCATCGCATGGCGGGCACGATGCGGGCGGGCATGGTGTGGATCAATAGTTACAAGCGCGTCAACCCCGGCTCGCCGTTCGGCGGCGTCGGCAGCTCCGGCTACGGACGCGAGATGGGCTTCGAAGCCATGCACGACTACACCGAAGCAAAGTCGGTGTGGGTCAACGTGGACGCACAGATTCCTCCTCATTACCCGCGCTGAGCGTGAGTTGGAAATCGCATCCGTACGCCCCGGCAGCGGACACCGAAGTGTGTTCGCTCGATGCGGTGCCGGATGGCGGGTGCGTCGAAGTCGGCTTCGGTGTTGACGGGCAGGCGCTGCGACTGATTGTCCTGCGCAGCGGCGACGAGGCGTGGGCCTACGTGAATGTTTGTCCGCATTTCTCGCTGCCGTTGAACTCTCGTCCGGGCGAGTTCCTCGTGACGGCGGATCGGCATCTCATGTGCGCGTATCACTGCGCGTTGTTTCGATTTCACGATGGCCTGTGCGTCGATGGGCCGGCGAAAGATCGCAGCCTCGAGGCGGTGCCTGTGACCGTCGTCGACGGTGTCGTGCGGATCGGCGTGGCGGGTGATCGATGAGCGACGATGCCGAACTGTTCGCGCTGCCGGACACGACCGTGTCGTTGCGAATGGCCTTTGGCATCGATCGCGAGGGCGTCGTGCCGGCCTTCAGTCGGCGCAACGATCATGTGCCGCCGGTGGATGCTTCCTATCGCTTCGATCCTGAAACGACGCTCGCCATTCTTGCCGGCTTTGCTCACAACCGGCGCGTCCTGGTGCAGGGATATCACGGCACGGGCAAGTCGACGCATATCGAGCAGGTGGCGGCGCGGCTCAATTGGCCGTGCGTTCGAATCAATCTCGATGGGCATGTCAGCCGGATCGATTTGATCGGCCGAGACGCCATTGTCATTCGCGAGCACCGGCAGGTGACGGAGTTTCAGGAAGGCATCCTGCCTTGGGCGTTGCGCCGGAACGTTGCGTTGATTTTCGATGAGTACGACGCAGGGCGGCCGGATGTGATGTTTGTTTTGCAGCGGGTGCTCGAAGCGGAGGGCTCGCTGACGTTGCTCGATCAGAACCGGGTTATTGCGCCGCATGCGTGCTTCAGGCTGTTCGCAACGTCGAACACGATCGGGTTGGGGGATGCGAGCGGGCTGTATCACGGCACGCAGCTCATCAACCAGGGGCACCTGGATCGGTGGCATATCGTTGCGGTGCTGAACTATCTGAAGCCGGTGGTGGAAATGGCCATCGTGCGCGCTCGGGTGCCGGCGTTTGCGGATCGATGGCCGGAGGCGATCGAGTTCATGGTGATGCTCGCTGGATTGATCCGACAGGCATTCGTGGCCGGAGATATTTCGACGGTGATGTCGCCGCGGGCGGTCATCTCGTGGGCGGAGAATGCGGTGATCTTCGGTGATCTGAGGCGCGCGTTCGAGCTCAGCTTTTTGAACAAGTGCGACGAGTCCGAGCGGGCGGCGGTCATGGAACTGCATCAGCGCTGCTTTGGGGGTGCCTGATGCCTGGCGCTCCCGGCACTGAAGTACGGCTGGGGCGGCTGAAGCATGCGTCGTTGACGACACTGAAGGCGATCAGTCATGTCGCCGATCCGCCGGGAGCGGCTGCGCTCATCGAAGCGATACGACAACTGCCGGGCGACTCCGATGCGCTCGCCATCTGGCGAGGTCGAGTGGATGCGCACGCGTTGAGATTGAGATTCAACGATCCGGCACTGCACGCCGAGTTGCGTCCTGCCGGCGCGGCGGCGCCATTGTTTGATGCGCTCGAGCAATGTCGAGTCGAGGCGCTCGGTGTAAGACTCTTTCCAGGTGCTCGCGTCAACCTGCGTGCGTTCCATGGTGCTTGTCCGGTGGATGTCGAGCGTCGAGCGAAGCTCGACGATGCCATGATCGGGCTGGCACCACTGATCTTCGATCAACGGGCGTTCGGCACAGAAGCCGCCAGGCTTGCAGCCGCGATCGCGCGCGGCGAGCGAAACGACACCGAAGAGCCGGAGGAGCCGAGCGACCGGCCTGATGGTGCTGTAGAAACGCAGCAGCGGAATTTCACTGAGGTGCAAGCGGAGCGCGCACAGGTAGACATCCTGCGTCGAATCAGCAATGAACCTCGCGGCCGCGTCGTGCCAAGACGAACGCCTCGTCAAGCAGGCGAGCCCGGCTATCGCGCCTTCACCCAACAGTTCGACGCCGTCGTCGACGCATCCTCCTTGATCGACGACGCGATGCGACGAGACCTGTTGCGCCAGTTCGATGACATATCGACGACATCGCGCAGACACGTCAGCCGCTGGGCACATCGCCTGCAGCGTTATCTCCTCTCACGCCAGCGTCGAGCCTGGACCTTCGATTGTGAAGAGGGGCTGCTCGACTCCGGCCGTCTCGCCCGCGTCGTCTGCGATCCTTCACTGCCGTTGTTGTTCAAGCAGGAAACCGACACCGACTGGCCCGAAACCGCCGTCACCCTCCTGATCGACAACTCCGGCTCGATGCGAGGCGCGCCCATCGTGATCGCATCTGTCTGCGCCGAGCAGCTGGGCGCCGTGCTCGAGCGCTGCGGAGTCACGACAGAAATTCTCGGCTTCACGACCCAACGCTGGCGTGGCGGGCGCAGCCGCGAACGCTGGATCGCAGAGCGCCGGCCACCGAACCCGGGCCGTCTCACCGACCTGAATCACATCATCTATAAGTCCGCCGACGTTCCGTGGCGGCACGCTCGCCGCAACCTCATCGCGATGCTCGATGAATCCTTGCTCAAGGAGAACGTCGACGGGGAGGCGCTGCTCTGGGCCTACCAGCGGCTGCGTCGCCGGCCCGAGCGCAGAAAAATCCTGATGGTCATTTCCGACGGCGCGCCGCTCGACGGTGCAACGCTGTCAGCAAACGATTTCGGTTACCTGGACCGGCACCTGCGCTCGGTCATCGAAGCGCTCGAAGCCGACAGCGCCTTCGAGCTGCTGGCGATCGGCATCGGCCACGATGTCGGCTCCTACTATGCCAATGCGTTTACTGTTACCGAGCCCCAAGAACTCGGCGAAGCCATGGTGAGGCAGCTCGTTGCACGACTGAAGGATGGCGGCAACAGCCGACAGCGGACGGTTCGCGGGTCGAGCCTATGAAGACAAAGTACGAACAGAGTTCCGCGATGGTAAAGCACCTGGTGATGTGGCGCTTGCGAGCCGCCGAGAATGGCGAGCGCGCCGAGCAATTAGCGTCGATCGCGCGGGCCATCGAAGCCATGCGCAACGGTATTCACGGCCTGCAGCGGGTCGAGCTGGGGCGCGATCAGTCGCAGGTCTCCGACTCGGCCGACCTGGTTCTGTACTGCGAGTTCGACAGCTGGGCGGCGCTGCAGGCGTACGAAACCCATCCGCTGCACGAGCAGCTCAAACGTTTGATCGGGCCGCTGCGCGTCGAGCGCCGCGTGGTCGACTACGAAACCAGCATGACATTGGACGCATGACATTCGGGGGAACAATGAAAAGTCGATTGGTTCATGTGCTCGCGACGCTGCTCTCGGGCGCGCTGACACTCGGGGCGATGCAGGCGCAGGCGTCGAGTGACGACAAGGCCATCGTGACGGCCGCAGCCGAAGCGCTGGGCGGACTCGAAAGAGTGCGCTCCGTCAAAAACATTACGCTGTCCGGCTATGGCCAGTACGCCTACATGTTTGGCGGCGGCAACATCAGCGGCTCGCCCGAGGCGCCGCAGAAGTATCAGGCAGCGAACGATCTCAAGCGCGTCTACGACCTGGAGCACGGCCGCTTTCAGCAGCTGGAACGGCGCAATTTCCTGTTCCCATTCGCGGCGATCTTCGGCCATGCGTTTGCACAGGCGAACCTGGTGCTCGACGGCGACATCGGTTATGAGACCGGGCGCGATGGCCAGTTCGTCCGCTCGCGCCAGTGGATCGAAAGCCCGTTACACGTCGATGGCGTGCACATGCGCCGCATGTGGATGTTGAACAATCCCGTGGCGTTGGTGCGTGCGGCCCTGGACCCGGCCAACCAACTCGGCGCGCCCCGTAAGGAAGGCGATCTCACGGTGCTCGATCTCACCCTGAAGCAGGGAGACAAGCTGAGTTTCGCCATCGACGGTCGTTCCAAGCTGCCGACCTGGGTGCGCTGGAAGAACCCGCACAGCAACCTGGGCCAGGTGACGCTGACGACGCACTTCAGCGGCTACGCGCCGTATGGCGGTCTGAAGATGCCGCTGGGTTACGTCACTCGCATCGACTGGCGCAACGTCGATTATTTCAAGATGTATGTCGATGACTATGTCGTCGACACTCAGATCGCCGATCTCGCCGCGCCCGAGTCGGTGCGCTCCGGCTCGGATGCCGATCCCGCTGTCACATCCGAAGCAACGCAGGTCGCGCCGGGCGTGTGGCGTCTGACCCCGTACGGCAATACCGTGTTCGAGTTCGCCGATCACCTGGCGATCTACGAGCTCGGCGGCAGTCATGCCGCGGCCAAGGCGGCGATCGACAAGGCGCGTACGCTGGTGCCAGGCAAGCCGCTCACCGAATATATTCCTTCGCATCACCACTTCGATCACACGGCGGGATTTCGCGTCGGCGTGGCTGAGGGCCTCACTGTCGTTTCCCGCTTTGGCAACGAAGGCATCTTCCGTGAGATGGCTGAACGACGTGCGCCGGATTATCCGGACGCGCTGGAAAAGAACCGCAAGCCCTTCAAGTTCCGCGGCTTCGACGATCACCTGCGCATGTCGGATTCGAAGGCCACCGTCGATTTGTACTGGGCGCGAGCGAACACGCACATGGCCGACGCGGTGTTTGCGTATGTGCCGGCTTCCAAGGTGTTCGTTGAAGGCGATATGGCTACGGCCGCCAAGGATTATCAGTTCTGGGGCGACAACTACATGGACAACGTCGAGCACTACAAGCTCGATGTGGACGTACTCTCGACCGTTCACATGGGCATCATGAAGCCTGCGGAGGTGATCGAGATGGTGAAGGGCGGTGTGCAGCGGGCCCGCGAGCGTTGCGCGGCCGAGCTTGCGAAGGGCAACTACTTCCCGGGTTGTCCCATCGTCAGCAATCGCTATTGATCGGCAGGTCACGGGGCAGCCAACGCTGCCCCGTGATGCAGCCTCAGATCATTCCGTTCTTGTTGCGAGATTTCTCTCCCGGCGGAATCGATTCCGTCACCGCCCAGTGCTCGGCGATCTGGCCGTCCTGGATGCGGAAGATTTCCATGGTCGCCACCGGGCCGTTGGGGTCCTCCCGACGGAAGTGCACGACGACCAGATCGCCCTCGGCGACGACCCGCGCGAACTTCGGCATCACCCCCTTGCCCTTGGGCGTCATCATGTCGATGTAACTGAGAATCGCCGCCCGCCCGGACGGAATATTCGGCATGTGCTGGATGTAGTCCTCGCGCACGATCTTGGTCACGGTCTGCTTGTCGCGCGACTCGACGGCACGGAAGAACTGTTCCACCAGCGCCTTGTTGGCGGGCAGGTCGTTGGCGCTGCCGGCCAGGCCGACGCTGGCGGCCAGCAGCAGGCCCGCCGCGCCTGCGAACAAATATTTCATCGGGATCTCCGGGTAGGGGCGTGATTGCCTGGAGTTAATACGTTGCAGCGGCTCGCCACCGGACAAGAATTGTCGACAGCCCTCAAGGTGTTTCGTTTAACGGGAAGCAGATCGCTTCGAAGAGGAAACACCATGGTTTCGTTGTCTCGCATTGTGAGCGGCTGTGTCGCCGCCGCCTTGCTCTCGGCCGCCGTGCCTTCGCTGGCGCATCACTCCTTCCCGGCGACGTACTACATCGACAAGTCCGTCACCATCAAGGGCAAGGTGGTGCAGTTCATGTTCCGCAATCCGCACTCGATGATCATCGTCCTGGCGCCCGGGCCGGACGGCAAGGACGTGCGCTACGCCGTCGAATGGGCCGCGGCCGGTGCGCTGGCCAAAGATGGCCAGGCCACGCGCGAGTCGCTGAAGCCGGGCGATGTCGTGATCATCACCGGCGCACCTGGCCGGCAGGAAACCGATCACAAGATCCGTCTGAACCAGATCGAGCGGCCCGCCGACGGTTGGAAGTGGGGCGGCACGTTCGAATAACGCTCATCGCAGATGGGCGCCGGCAACCAATGACACAAGGGCGGCGCAGGTCATGCCGCCTCCATACCAACAGCTTTCGGGGGATGCGCGATGACCAATTCGCAAGGGCAGTGGGATACGTCGTATGAATGGAAGGCTGTCACGCTGCTGACGCTGGCGTTCGGCCTGGTGGGACTGGACCGGTGGATCATCGCGCCATTGTTTCCATCGATGATGCAGGACCTCGGCCTGGACTATCAGGCGCTCGGCAACCTGATCGGCGCGCTGGGCCTCGCGTGGGGCGTGTTTGCAATCGTGGCCGGCGGGCTCTCCGACCGGCTCGGTCGGCGCAAGATCCTGGTGCCGGCGATCATCGGCTTCTCGTTGCTGTCCGGCATGAGCGGCTTCGCGCAGGGCCTGACCAGCTTGATCTTCATTCGCGCGCTGATGGGCATCACGGAAGGATCGTTCTGTCCCACCAGCTTCGCCGCGACCGCCGACGCTTCGTTGCCGACGCGTCGTGGCTTCAATCTCGGTGTACAGCAGAGCGCGTTTCCGCTGCTGGGTCTGGCGCTCGGACCCATCATCGCCACGCAGCTGCTGCAGGTCGTGAATTGGCGCTGGGTGTTCGTGCTGGTTGCGATTCCGGGTTTGATTCTTGGCCTGTTGATGTGGCGCACGATTCGCGAGCCGGCAACGGTTGGTGCGAATGCCAAAGCAGAGCGCGCGCCGCTCGGCGATCTGCTGAAACACCCGAACGTGAAGCTCGGCATGATCGCGCTGATGTGCGCAATGAGCGGCATCTTCGTGTTGAGCGCCATGGTGCCGAACTATCTGGTCGACTACCTGAAGCTTACGACGGTGCAGATGGGCTTTGTGACTTCGGCCATCGGCTTCGGCGGTTTCCTCGGTCAGGTCGTGTTGCCCGGTGCGTCGGATCTGCTGGGAAGAAAGCTGGTTGCGGTCGCGGGCTTCGTCCTGGGAGCTGCATTCCTGTATGCCTTCATGCAAGTCGGCCCGAATCCGGCGCTGTTGTTTGCGCTGCTGTTCGTTTGCTGCTTCTTCTGTTTCGGATTGCTGGGATTGATCACCGGGCCGATCGCGGCCGAAGCGGCGCCGCGCGGCCTGATCTCGTCCACGGCCGGCATCATCATCGGTACCGGTGAAATATTCGGCGGCGGCATCGCGCCCGCGATCGCCGGCAACGTCGCGCAGACCTATGGCATCCAGCACGTGCTCACGATGGCGTTGATCGGCCTGTGCGCCGGCGTCGTGGTCAGTTTGTTTCTACGCGAGACCGCACCTCGCAAGATCGAGGCGGCGTTGGCCGAAGCTTGAAACAGCGCCGACCAGAATGTCGGTGCCGGAGCGAACCATACGTTTGTTTCTAGTAGCTCCGATAACATCTGTCGATCATGGGGGAAACGCAATGCTTCGCATGCCAAGAAAATCGCTGAGCCTGTGTGGTCTGGCGCTGCTGACCGCATCGTCGGGCTTGGCTGCAGCGCCGCAGGATACGGCCGCTCCAGTCACCGACACGGCCGAATCCGGCGGCAGTCTCGAGGAAGTCATGGTGATGGCGCGTCGCCGTGAAGAGAGCTTGCAGGAAGTGCCGATCGCCATCACCGCGATGGGCACGGAAGATCTGGAGATGCGCGGCATCGACTCGACCGAAGGCCTGAATCGCATGGTGCCCAACGTCGTGATCGCCAGCACCAACTTCTTCGGTCGGCAGGGCGGCAGCTTCCGCATGCGTGGCTTGCCGAACGTCGGCATCTATGTCGACGGCATCGCGTCGAACAGCAGCGCCGGCACACTGATGAACATCGTGGAAGTGGATCGCGTCGAAGTGCTGCGCGGTCCGCAAGGCACGCTGTTCGGCAAGAACGTCATCGGCGGCGCGATTCAATACATCACCAAGCGGCCGCAGGACACCTTCGGTGCGCGTGTGAAGTCGACGATCGGCTCGTACGATCGCTTCGATGTCTCCGCCAACGTCGATCTGCCGTTGAGCGAGACCTTCCTTACGAAGATCACCGCCGCGAAACTCTCGCGCGACGGTTTCGTGCCGAGCACGACCATCGACAAGCGCTTCGGCAGCCAGAACGATACGACGGGCCGATTGGATTTGTTGTGGCAGCCGTCGGATTCGTTCAACTGGCGCTTCGCCGCGGGCTACGACGATATGCGCACCAACGGCAATCCGTCGACGGTGTGGGCGTTGAACCCGGTGTGCCCTGGCGATCCGAATCCGCCGGCGAACTTCCCGGGTGGCGCGCCGAACTTCCCCTGCATCTATGAAGCGGCGGGTTTGCCGATCGATCAGGAGTACGTCTATGGCGCCCGCGAGGAGCGCAAGACGGCGAGCGACTACAACGGGCCCGACCTCTACACCAAGGTCAAGTCGTTCTCCACGGAGATCAACTACGAGCTGAACGATACCTGGGCGTTGAAGGGCATCGGCAGCCGCCGTGAGATCCGAACGACTGCCTACGCGGACTTCGACGGTACGCCATATCACATCTTCGACGGTGCGAACTACAGCGAGCCCGAGGAGACCAGCGCCGAGTTGCAGTTCCTGTTCAGCGGTGAGCGTTTCCACGGCACCAATGGCCTGTACTACTACAGCAACGAAACCTACGGTCGTCGCATCAATTGGCTCGCCAACGATCTGAAGCGCGAAGTGAATCCGGCTCGCAATGCGCTGGCCTCCGCGTACGTCGGCGGCTTCTTCTTCGCGCCGGTGATCGACCAGCTGTCTTACACCAAGACCGAAGGTTGGGCGGTGTTCGCCGAGTGGACCTACGACGTGACCGACAAGTTCTCGATCACGGCCGGTGCACGCTACAACGAGGACGAAGTCACCAACGCGCAGTACACGCCCCGCACGCCGGTGCCCGTCGCCTGTTGCTCGCCGGTGCTGAGTGTTGAAACCAATGGCGGTCCGGCACGTGCAGGCACGGAGCTCGGCGATAAGTGGACCAACATCGCGCCGCGTCTGTCGTTCCAGTACCAATGGACCGACGACATCATGACCTATCTGACGTACTCGGAAGGCTTCAACCAAGGCGGCGTCAACAACGTCAACGGCCTGGCGATCGGCTTCGATCCGGAAACGTTGAAGAACTATGAGGTCGGTCTGCGTTCGGATCTGTTCGAGCGCCGGCTGCGCTTCAATGCGTCGGTGTTCTACGGCCAGTATCAGGACATCCAGGTCAGCGAAGAGATCATTCCACGCTTCCCGACCACCACCAACGCCGGCGAGGCGGAAGTGAAGGGCGTGGAAATCGAAGGCGTCTTCCTGGTCAGCGACAACTTCTCGATCAACTACGGCGCGGGCTGGATCGACTCGGAATACACCGACCTCGGTACATCGACTGCGATTCCGCTCGGCGCGCGCTTCCCGTATGCGCCGGAGAAGTCGTACAGCATCGGCGGTCAATACGATCTGGATCTCGCATCGGGCGGTCTGACCTTCCGCGCCGACTACGGCTGGCAGGATGAAGTGGACACGGCAGCCGACATCCAGAAGTCGGTGATCCCGGACTACGGACTGCTCAGCGCTCGCATCATGTATGCCTCGCCGAATGGCAAGTGGGACGTATCGTTGTTCGGCTCGAACCTGACGAATGAGTACTACCGCATCAACGGTTTCTACATTCCGACGGATCAGATGGACAACGGCACGCTCGGTCGGCCGCGCGAGTGGGGCCTGACGTTCGGCTTCCGCTTCGAGTAATTGGTCCCCCTGCGGGTTGGCGCCGGGTACGCGAGTGCCCGGCCTGACTCGCTCTTTCTTGCTCGGTCACGGTTGGAGTGTCGATGCGATCGGACGTGCTGCGACTTGTTTTGGCAACGCTGTCAGTGGCGGCGACGGCGCAGGCGAGCACGCCCGATGCAACGGGCGGTTTCTCACCGGCTGTGCAAACGCTCGTCTCCCAGATGACACTCGACGAGAAGTTGACGATGGTGCAGGGGTCTCGCGATCCCGCATACAACGGCGGCGCGGGTTATATTGCCGGCGTGCCGCGTCTGGGCATTCCGCCGCTACGGATGGCGGATGGTCCAGCGAACGTCTATGTGAGATATGAAACGACGGCGCTGCCTCAGCCCATCACGCTCGCGGCAACCTTCAGTCGAGACTACGCGAAACAGTACGGTGAGATCCTCGGGCGCGAGTCGCGCGCCACTCGCAACGATGTGCTGCTCGGACCGATGGTCAATCTGTCGCGTCTGCCGAATTGGGGGCGCAATGTCACGAGTTTTGGCGAGGACCCCTTCGTCATCGGCCAGCTCGCAGCGGCGGAGATCGGCGGCATTCAATCCACCGGCACGATGGCGAACGCCAAACATTTCCTCGCCAACAATCAATCGCTCAATCAGGGCGGCGGCATCAATGGCGCCGACGGGTTCGACTTCATCGTCGATCAGCGCACGCTGCACGAAATCTACCTGCCGGGCTTCGAGGCGTCGCTGCAGGCGGGCGTGGCCTCGGTCATGGCCTCGTACAACAAGACGAATGGTTCCTGGAACGCCGAGAACCAGGGAAATCTCATCGGCTTGTTGCGCGACGAGTTGAAGTGGGATGGCTTCGTCGTCTCCGACTGGCACGCCAACCGGAGCACGCCGTCGATCATCGCCGGTCTGGACATGGAGATGCCCGGCGTGGGTCCGCAGTATCCGACCGGCCGCGAAGGCGCGAAGTGGGGCCCGCGATTGAAGGCAGCGATGGAGAGCAAACAAGTCGGCACCGAGGCGTTGGATCGTGCGGTCGCGCGTGTGCTCACACAGATGGAGAGGTTTGGCTTCCTGAACGGCACGCGCGTGCCGGGTCCGACCGAGATCGATGTTGAAGGCCACGCGGCCTTTGCTCGCAAACTGGCGGGCGAGGGTGCTGTGCTGCTGAAGAATCGGGGAAACATTCTGCCGTTTAGCGCAGAGGCGGCGGGTGAATTGCTGCTGATCGGTCCGACGGCGGAGCAGCTGGCCATCGGCCCGGGTATTTCCGGGTTCGAGTCGCGCTTCATTTCGCCTCGCGAAGCTCTGGAGCGCTCGCTGGGCTCGAACACGCCGCTGAAGCACGTCGTTGGCGATGAACTGACGGGCACGGCGATTCCGGCCGAGTTCCTGACGCCGGAGGGCGGACAAGGTTCTGGGCTGTTGCGTCGGGCGTCGGACTCGACGCCAATGGGCGTGGATGCGAGTGTGAACTTCACTGGCGATAAAGCTTTGCCGGTAGGGCGCGGCTATTCCTGGCGCGGCACGCTCAAGGTCAACGAGAGCGGCACGTACGCACTGCAAGTTCACAGCTGGGGCGGCACGGGTGTGCTCAAGGTCGATGGCCAGCCTCGCGCGTTCTCGGCGGCGGTGCGTTTTGGGCATGGCGTCCCTCGCAAGTATTCGAGCGTCGTGCCGACCAAAGATGGTTTGGACAACGCGCAGTACAGCGTCGATCTCGTCGCGGGTAAGTCGTATGCCATCGAGGTCGAGGGCCAGGCCGAGCCCGAGTCGAAGCTGCAGGTGCGGTTGGCTTGGGTTACGCCTGCCATGCGCAAACAGAACATTGCTGCGGCGGTGGCGGCTGCGAAGGAAGCACGCAGTGCGGTGATATTCGCGTGGGCACGCAGCGGTGAGTTCGACGATCCGGATCAGGCGCTGCAATTGCCCAACGATCAGGACGAGCTGATCACCGCTGTCGCGCGCGTGAATCCGCGAACCATCGTCGTGTTCAACAGCGGCAGTCCGCACGACATGCCCTGGCGCGATCGGGTCAAGGGCATTCTGTACATGTGGTATCCGGGTCAGGAAGGGGGTTGGGCAACGGCGGATGTGCTGTTGGGGAAGAGCAATCCCGGCGGCAAGCTCGCGATGAGCTTTCCCAAGAAGTACTCCGATGTCGCAGCGTTCGATCCGAAACATCCGGAGCGCTACACCGGCGTGAACAAGCAGGTGGTGTACTCGGAAGGCGTCTTTACGGGCTACCGTCATTTCGATGAGCACAAGATCGCGCCGTTGCACCCTTTCGGCTTCGGTCTTTCGTACACCACGTTTGTCTACTCGAACTTGAATGTCACGCCGCGCGGTGACGGCTTCGATGTGAGCTTCACTGTTCGAAACACGGGTCAGGTCGCCGGCGCCGATGTGCCGCAGGTCTATCTCGAGCGTCCCGCAAAGGCACCGCTGCCGATGGCGCCGAAGACCCTGGTTGGATTCGAGCGAGTCGCACTGGCTCCCGCGGAACAGAAATCGGTGACCGTGCACGTGACGCCACGACAGCAATCGTACTGGTCGGAGGCGGATCGCGGCTGGCGCAGGGCCGAAGGTGCGCGGGGCGTCGTGGTCGGTTCGTCGTCGCGCGATATCAAGCTCTCTGGCCGGTTGCCGCAGTAATCGAGGACATCATGACGATCAGAAACAAAGCCATGTCCTGCTCCCTCGCGTTGGGATTGATCGCGCTGGGCACGGTCGGCATTGCTGGCGCCGCGACGCCGGACTTGTCGGGCTTCTGGGAACTGAAGCATGACAGCAAGAAGGTGACTCCGGCCGAGGTGACGGCCGAAGGCAAGCGCCTGGCTGAGGCAAACCGTCCCAAGGTCGAGGACGGCATGATCATGACGTATGCGTCGCGCTGGTGTCATCCGCTCGGCACGCCGTTCATCATGGGCGACTCCGCGCCGTTGGATCTGATTCAGTCCAAAAAGGAGCTGGCGATCACTGCGGAAGTGCAGTCCTCGGCGCGTCACATCTATCTCGATGGCCGTCCGCATCCCGATAGGGATGCTTTCGATCCGACGACCAACGGTCATTCCATCGGGCGTTGGGAGGGCGACGTGCTGGTCGTGGACACCGTCGGCTTCAACGATCGCGGCAACCCGATGGTCCCGGGGGGCGGCGTGCGTGGTGAAAGCTCGCATCTCCTCGAGCGCTACGAGCTCATCGATGGCGGCGAGCGCCTGAAAGTCACGTTCACCTGGACAGATCCAAAGATCTTCGTGAAGCCGCACACGTACTCGTTCACGTACTACAAGGCGGCGCCGGAGACGTATGCGTTGGAATACTTCTGCGATTCCAGCGATCCGGAGCGGGCGAAGACGGCGGAAGAGCCGCCGCAGATCCAGAGCAAAGAATGAATATGCAGCGACGCGACTTTCTACGCTGCGCCGGCGCTGCCGCAGTCGGCGGAGCGAGCGCGGCCGCGACGGCGATCGGCGGCCTGGGCGCCGCGATGTTGACGTATTCGAGCGTCACGAAGTCCGATACGCGTCGCTATGAGCTCGGCATTCAGTTCTTCACGTTCAACTCGCTGGCGACACAGGGCTGGGAGAAGTTTTCCGAAGCGATGGGCATTGCGCGCGGGCTGGGCTACGAGGCGATTCAGTTCGCCGGCTTGATGGGACACTCGCCCGAGCTGATCCGAAAGCGTGCGGCGGAGTTGGGCTTAGCGCTGCGGACGCTGCACATCGGCAACGACCAGGTGCGCGCGTTTCGCGTGCCAGGAGGTCCGATCAGCGAAGCGCAGGACGCCGTCTATACGCCCAGAGGTATCGTTCAACTCACGCGGGTCAACGTGCCGCTGGCTCGGGATCTCGGTTGCGAATGGGCTGTCGTCGCGGCTTCGGGTCCAACGAACATGCTGTCGTTGGACAACGTTCGCCGCATGTGTGACGCACTCAATGCGGCCAACGAGATTGCGCGCAAGGCGGGCATCGGGCTGTCGTATCACGGTCACGGCCCCGACTATCGGTCGCTGGAAGGGCAGAACGTCTTCGAGTTCATGCTCGCCAACACCGACTCGACGATTCGATACGAGCTGGACGTTGCGTGGGTCGCCGCCGGTGGCGCGGATCCGGTGGCATTGATCGAGAAGCATGCCGCTCGCATCGTGAGCTTTCACTTGAAGGATTGGACCAGGGCGGGCAAGGCGGCGACCGTGGGCGACGGTCAGATCGATTTTGTCGGCATCTACCGCGCCGCTGCGCGCATCGACCGACCCATCTTCAACGTGGAGTGCGAAGGCGGCCCCGGCGTGGACCTTACGCGCGAGGCCGGACGCAGCCTGGAGCATCTACGCCCCTTGGGCTGGACGTTGACGGCATGAGAATCTGTATTGGAGTGTCATTCATGAAACTTCGACTGTTCCTGGGCATGGGCGCACTGCTCGCCGCATCGGCGACGCTGGCTCATCATTCGTTTGCGATGTTCGATCAGAAGCAGGTGTGGACCTGGGAGGGCACGGTGGTCGAGTACAGCTGGCGCCAGCCTCACGTACACATCATCGTCCAGGTACCGGAAAGCAAGACGAATCCGAAACTCGGGGGCACATGGGACTTCGAAAGCTCCGGCCCGAACATCGGCGCGCGCCAGGGCTGGACCCGCACGACGTTCAAACCAGGCGACAAGATCACCGTGGTCGGCAATCCCAAGCTCGATGGCAGCAGGGGCGCCTCGTTGAAATATGCGAAGACCGAGTCGGGTCAGATCCTGTATCACGATGTCGAGCGCAAGGTCACGCCGGAAAACACTCCTGCGACGTGAGGTGAGTTGCGATGCTCAGGCGATGGCAATGGGCGGTGGTACTGGTGTTGGCTGTTGGCGCGCTCGCGGCTGGCTGTTCCGAACCCGCACCGGCGAAGTCTGAGCCGGCGCCGGCGGCGCCCGCGTCTTCGCATTCGTTCAAGGTGGTTGGGCCTAGTCGTCAGATCATGCTCGCCATCACCATTCCGGCGTCGGAGACGGTGTTCAACGCTGCCGCCGAGCCGCCGACGACCGATGAGCAGTGGGTGAGTGTGGAACGGGCGGCTCTGACGCTCGCCGAGTCGGGGAATCTGTTGCTCATTCCAGGTCGCGCTGTTGATCAGGGTGAGTGGTTGCGTTTCTCACAGATGCTGATTGATACGGCGGGTCAGGCGTATGAGGCTGCGCAGGCCAAAGACATTGATGGCGTGTCGGAGGCGGGGAACACGATCTACGAGGCGTGCGAGGGGTGTCATAAGAAATATTTGCCGCAGCCCGCGGCGCCTTAAGAGTCGGAGAAGAGGGGGCGCTGCCGAGCCACCGACGCATCAACCGCACTCTTAGCGCGCGATCCCGAGCCACCGACGCATCAACCGCGCTCTTCCAAACGATCGACACCAAACTATTTTTTGTCCGCAATGACCACATCGCCCCGTTGATAGCAGCGTATCGAAAGACGAAACCCACCGCTGCGTCAGGAGCCCAATGATCAGCTTGCTCGAAACATTACAGAACTCCGAGTTCTCGCAATGGGTGCTGGTGTCGGTGTGGGGCTATCCCATTCTGCTGACCTTGCATTCCCTCGGTCTCGCATTACTGGTGGGATTGCTGATCATCATCGACCTGCGCGTGCTCGGCGTGCCTCGCATGCTGCCGTTCATGCCGTTCAACCGCCTGATGGCGCTGATCTGGGGCGCGTTCGCGATCAATCTCGGTTCGGGGGTGGCGCTGTTCGTCGCCGATGGCGTGAAGTTCTTCAATAGCACCGCCTTTCGCTTCAAGTTCGCGAGCATCGTCATCGGCATCGTGCTCGCCGTCATCATCAAGAGCTCGGTGTTGAACGACGCGCCGAGGCTCGATGCAGAGCAGGGCAAGGTCCCGGTGAAGGCCAAGGCGCTCGCGGCCGTTTCAATATTGATGTGGATCTCGGCGATCGGCTTCGGTCGCTACATGGCATACGAATAAGAGGCCGGCACCATGATCGTCGACTTGCTGCGTTGGTTGGAAGCGTCGTGGTATGGGCAGGTCATGCGCGACGTGCCTTGGTTGTTCCCGACCTTCGAAGGCTTGCACTTCGTCGGGATGGCGCTGCTGTTCGGCTCGATCGCCTTGATCGACCTGCGCGTGCTGGGCCTCGCGAAGGGGCTGCCCATCGGTCCGCTGCATCGGCTGCTGCCGCTGGCGTTCGGCGGCTTTGCGTTGAATGTGATCACCGGCATCGGCTTCATCGCCTCCGATCCGATGTCTTACTGGGTCGTGCCCGCGTTTCGCTTCAAGATGCTGCTGATCATCCTCGCGGGCTTGAATGCGATCTGGTTCTGGATCAGCGTGCTGCCGAAGGTGGAGGAGTGGGGTGCGGGCGAGGATGCCTCGCCGCTGGCGAAGAAGATTTCGATGGCGTCGTTACTTCTGTGGGTCGGCGTGATCACGGCGGGTCGCTTTATTGCGTTCGCCGGCACCGGCACGCTTTGACGGCTTTGCAGCGGCGCGGGCCTGATCCCGCAGCGCCTTGTCCCACACGGGCTCGCCCGAGAAACGTTCGGTGATGAATTCGACGAACAGGCGAACCTTCAGCGCCCGGCGGTGGGTGGCCGGGTAGATGGCAAGCAGATCGAGCGGCGGGATGTGATATTCGTCCAGCACTCGCACCAGGTTGCCTCGCAGAAGATCTTCGCCGCACACGAGCGTCGGCAGGCAAGTGATGCCGCCGCCGCTCAATGCGAAGTCACGGAGCATGTGCACGGAGTTGGTCCGAATCGCCGCGGGCAGGACCAATGACACTTGCTCCGGACCCTTGAACGTCCAGCGGTCCCGCGTCGGATAGGCCGAATACAAGCCGAGCCGGAAGCGCAGCAGGTCGGGCGGCGCCAATGGCACGCCCGCTCGCTGCAAATACACCGGCGAAGCACAGAACACGCGCTGCACAGGAAACAACGATCGTTCGATCAGCGTCTCGGCGGCGGGCTTGAAGACTTGCAGGGCCACGTCATAGCCCTTGTCGACCGGATTGACCGGCACGTCGCTCACCGTGATGTCGAGCTCGATCTGTGGATATTTGCTGCTGAAGTCCTTGAGCGCCGAGCCCAGGTGTCCGAGCGCAAAGCCGGGCAGCACCTGCAGCCGCAATACGCCGGTCGGCGTGGTCTTCATGACGCGCATTCGTTCCAACGCGGAATCGACGTGCGAGACCAGGTCGGCGCATTCCTCGAAGAAGTTCGCGCCGGCCTCGGAGAGCGTGACCGCCCGGGTCGAGCGATGAAACAGCGGGGACTGGATGTAGGACTCCAGCTTCTTCACGCGGCTGGTGATAACCGAGGGCGTCACATTCAACTGTCGCGCAGCCTCCACGAAACTGTGGGTTTCGGCCACGCGCACGAACGCCTGAATACATTCGAACTTATCCATTGCCCGTCTCCGGCGCCAAGGCTGTATTCGTGGAACGCGAATAATCAGAGGTCAATTGCATCATAAACTAGAACAACAAAATGAGCACGGCCGCACGGGGGATTGCCAGGTGAACAACTCATTCTTCGAGCCGGTGCGCGTGGCGGTCGAGGAGCGAACCCAGTCGCTGCGGCTGGTGCAGCTGGTCGACATGCACCGTGGAGCGCTCCTCAAATATGTGAATCGCATTCTCAACTGCGCCGAGGATGCGGAGGACGTCGTGCAGGAAACATGTGTGCGCCTGATGCGTGTTCGTGATTTGTGGCGTGGCGAGCGCGAAGTGCGCGCGTTCCTGTTCAAGATCGCGACCAACCTGGCACGCGATGAACTGCGCCGTCGCCGCACTCGGTGCCACGGAATGCATTTGCCGCATGACTCGCTGGATCTGGTCGGCGACGAGCAGCAGCCCGAGGAGCTCGTCGACCGTTGTATCGCGCTGGAAGTGATCTCCAGTGCGCTCTCATCGTTGCCCCAGCGATACCGCCAGGTGTTCTCGCTGCATGTGGACGAGGAAATGAGCTATCGCGCCATAGCACGTCAGCTCGGCATCAGCACCAAGACCGTGGAACGCGACATGAGCGGGGCTCAGGAGCTGTGCCAGGATCGTTTGCTGAAAGCGCGTCGCGCCGTTGCAGCTTGAGCTGAAGGCTCTTGCGCCGCTCGCGGCAGCGTTATCGCGGGGATAGCTTCGACATTCACACTGGGACGTAGAGCCAATTTTGTCTACGCAACGTGTGCTCGTGCGTAGTACTTCCGTATGAGCAGAAAGGTCTATTCAGACGCCACCGCGGCACTCGATGGAGTGTTGTTCGATGGCATGAGCATCATGTCCGGCGGCTTCGGGTTGTCCGGTAATCCAGAGAATTCCATCGCGGCGCTGGCGCGAGCGCCAGTGAAGAATCTCACAGTGATCTCGAACAACTGCGGCGCTGACGGCTTCGGGCTGTGGACGCTGCTGAACAACGGTCAGATCGCGAAGATGATCAGCTCGTACGTGGGCGAGAACCGGCTGTTCGAGCAGCTGTATCTCACAGGCAAGCTGCAGCTGGAACTGAATCCTCAAGGCACGCTCGCCGAACGCATTCGCGCTGGCGGCGCCGGCATCGCGGCGTTCTTCACGCGCACCGGGGTCGGCACGGTCGTCGCCGAAGGTAAGCCTGTGCAGGAGTTCGATGGCGAGATGTATGTGATGGAGCGGGGGCTGCGTGCCGATCTCGCGATCGTAAAAGCGTGGCAGGGCGACACTGCCGGGAATCTGGTGTTTCGCAAGACCGCTCGGAACTTCAACGCCGTGATGGCGACTGCCGCGGCCGTTACCGTCGCCGAGGTCGAACACCTGGTGCAGCCGGGTGAGATCGATGCCGATGCCATACACACGCCGGGCATCTACGTCGATCGCATCTATCAAGGCGTCAACTATGAGAAACGCATCGAGAAACGAACGACTCGGCCGCGTGCAGAAGGAGTGAGCACATGAGCTGGTCGCGCGAACAGATGGCGCAACGCGCGGCGGCGGAGTTGCGCGATGGTTTCTATGTGAACCTGGGCATCGGAATCCCTACGCTGGTTGCGAACTACATTCCAGACGGGGTGGATGTGACGCTCCAGAGCGAGAACGGCATGCTCGGCATGGGGCCTTTTCCGTTCGAGGGTGACGAAGACCCCGACCTGGTCAACGCGGGCAAACAAACCATCACGCAGTTGCCCACGTCGAGCTTTTTCTCCAGCGCCGAAAGTTTCGCGATGATCCGCGGCGGTCACATCGATCTGGCGGTGCTCGGCGCCATGGAAGTGGCTTCGAACGGCGACCTGGCGAACTGGACCATCCCGGGCAAGATGGTCAAGGGCATGGGCGGGGCGATGGACCTTGCGGCCAACGTCAGATGCATCGTCGTATTGATGGAGCACACGTCGAAGTCCGGCCAGCCCAAGATTCTCGAACGCTGTACGCTGCCGTTGACCGGCGTACGTTGCGTCGATCTGATCATCTCCGACCTCGGGGTCCTTCGCTGCGACAAGAAGGGCAGCGGCGCATTGACGCTCATCGAGCTCGCACCCGGCGTGAGCGCGGACGAAGTCATCGCGAAGACCGGTGCGCCCGTAAACATCGCGCTGCTGGGTTGAGGAGGACAGGTGGCTCCGTGAGCATTCTCCCCACGCGACCTGCAACTCCTCGTGCAGCGGCATGTGTTATCGCTCACTTCGTCCGGGCGGTATCAGTCGTCGCATGGCTCTGCCAGTTCTGAAAGGCATCCGCCAGCTTGGACTGACTCTACCAACGCATCGGTGCGGCGCCCGCCGTTTCGATTCGATCTAACAAATGTTGTTCGCCGCGGTGTAAACACGATCGCCAATCTCCGGGCGAATCGATGAGCAATCATCAGAATGACTTTGACCTCCGCTGTCTCCGTCTAACTACGTAGATGTGCGGTGTGAGTCACAGCTGTTTCCGTAATATGAGAATGAGAGGCTAGCCGTCCAGCACAATACAGCGGTCGGAGGAAATCGGGTCATGCCTCGCGAACAGCAGCGTACGAAAATCTCATTGGAGACGGGCCATCGTTGGGCCCTGATCCTTGCGGGTGGAGAGGGCAGCCGGTTGCAGTCGCTCACGACGACGGCGTCCGGCATAGCGATACCGAAACAGTTCTGTTCGTTCGGCGGTGAAGCGTCGTTGTTGCACGATGCCCTGCGCCGGGCGCAAAGCGTGACCACGCCGGCCCACACCTGCGCCGTGGTGACGGAGCATCACCGGTTGTGGTGGCAAGCCATGGATCTGCGCATCCCCAGTGCGAACGTGATTCGTCAGCCGCACAACCGAGGCACAGCGATCGGAATCCTGTTGCCCTTACTGCAGATTCTTTACCGCGATCCGGATGCGAGCTTGCTGGTGCTGCCCTCGGACCACTTCGTGCGTGATGAGCCGCTGCTTGGCCTGAGCCTGCGAAGCGCGATGGATCAGGTCCAGTATCAGCCCGAGCAGATCGTGATGCTGGGCATCTCGCCCGAGGAAGCCGATCCAGAGCTCGGCTACATCGTCTCGGACTGCGGCGACGTGAGCGAATTGCGGTCGGTCAGCGAGTTCGTAGAGAAACCCACTGCCGCCATGGCGCATGCGCTGATCGCTCGCGGCGGAGTCTGGAACTCATTTATCTTCGCGGCCCAGGGCCGGACCCTGCTGCGTGCATTCGAGCAGCGTTGTCCCGAGCTAGTGGCGGAAATGTGGGAAATCGTCAGCGCGCCGAAGTCCCGGTCGCAGCAGGCTCACCTCGCCGACTTGTACGATCGCGCTCCGAGCCTGGATTTCTCGCGTGAAATTCTGCAGCGTGCGCCAGAATTGCTACGAGTGCTCACCGTGCCGCCCTGTGGCTGGAGCGACCTCGGCACGCCCCGTCGCGTGACGGAGGCGTTGACTCGCTTCCCGCCGCGACAGGCGCGCTCCCGGCACCCCGGGCACGCGGCGTTCCTCGATCTCACTCAGCACCAGCCGGTCGTCTCGTACGCTTCGGGCTGAAGCGTAGCCACCGACCTGCCGCAAGCACCAACACGACGGTGGCGATGGCCACCGTCACGATCCATTCCCACTCCGGCGGCGTGAATCGAAAGACCGCCGCGGCCCCCGGCATGTAGACGACGAGCGCGAGCGCGACGCATGCGACTGCCGCCATGACCCAGAACAGGTTGTTGTGGCGTCTTGCAATCGTACGCACGTCGCCGCTGCGGGAGCGGCTCACAAAAATCAGCGCCACATTGGCAAACACCAGGCTGACGAACGCGAGGGCCCGCGCGCTCGGGTCATCGAGCCACTGCAGGGCGATGCCGTACACGCTAACGGCCCAGACCATCACGCACGCGCCCAGGCCGATGCTTCGCTTCAGCATGTCGTAGGAAAACAGCGGCTCGTCGCGCGGGCGGGGTGGACGCCGCATGACATCGTCGGCTTCCGGGTCGGCTTCGAATACGAAGGCGCAGGCCGGATCGATGACGAACTCCAGGAACAGCACGTGCACCGGAAATAACAACAGCGGCCAGCCGAACAGCACCGGCAGCAGGCCCATACCCGCAATGGGAATGTGCACCGAGACGATGTAACTCATCGCATGGCGGATGTTCGTATAGATGCGGCGGCCCAGGCGCACGGCGGCGACCAGCGATTTGAAATCGTCATTGACCAGCACGAGCGAGGCCGCCTCACGGGCTACATCCGTGCCGCGACCGCCCATCGCGACGCCGACGTGGGCGGCCTTCAGTGCCGGCGCATCGTTCACACCGTCGCCGGTCATCACCACTTCGTTGCGGTCGGCTTTGAAGGCCTGCACCAGTCGGAGTTTGTGCTCGGGCTTGGAGCGCGCATAAATGTTCACTTTGCGAGCGCGCTCGCGCAACGTTTCATCGTCCATGGCGGCGACTTCGGCGCCCGTCAGCACACCGGCGTCGACATCGAAGCCTGCCTGGGTGGCGATCGCGACCGCCGTGCCCGGATGATCGCCCGTAATCATTACGACGCGGATGCCCGCTTGCTTGCACTCGGCAAGCGCGGACGGCACATCCGTGCGCAGAGGATCGGCGAGGCAAACGAAACCCAGGAAGTGCAGCTCGAAGCTTCTCGGCGTCTCGGGGAATGAGTCGTTGGAAGTTGTTCCTTGGGCAACGCCGAGGATGCGCAGCCCTCGTTGTGCATTGGCATTGACGCGCTTCATGAGCTCGGAGCGCTGAGAAGATTCCAGACGACACAGCTCCATCACCGTTTCCGGCGCGCCCTTGACGGCGATGAACGCTTGATCAGCGCCTGGGGCGCACCAGACGTGAGTGACCGCGAGCAACTCGGGAGTGAGATCGTACTCGCGGATCAGTTCCATGGCGCGGAGTTGTTCCACCGCCGTCGATGCGAAGGCTTGCGCGGCCGTGTGAATGGCTCGTTCCATCGGATCGAAAGGCGAGCGCTCGCTGGCGGCGAGGGCGATTCCCAGCACCTGCTGCGCGGCGTCTGTGAGAGCGGCGCCAGCCGACAACTCAGCGCGATCGGTGGGGGTTTCGATCGCCATCACTTGCATCCGGTTTTCGGTGAGGGTGCCGGTCTTGTCGACGGCGAGAATCGTGGCCGCACCGATGGATTCGAGCGCCGGCATGCGGCGGGTCAGCACCCCGACCCGTGAGATGCGCCAGGCGCCCATCGCCAGGAACACGGTGAGCACGAGCGGAAACTCTTCGGGCAGCACGCTCATCGCGACGGTGATGCCCGCGAGCACTCCGCCCAGCCAGTCGCTGCGGGTGAGGGCGTAGATCACTGCGATCGCAGCACACAGCATCAGCGCCGCAGTGGCGATCCATCGCACGAGTCGATGCACTTCGCCAAACAGCGCGGTCGTCTCGGGCTGCAAGGTCTTCAGTACGCCACCGATCTTTCCTATCTCGGAGCGAGCGCCGGTCGCCGTGACGCGAGCCGTGCCAAAGCCCTGAACGACCAGACTGCCGGAGTACACGTGGCCATGATCGACGGTGTCAGATGTGGTTTTCTCGACCGGCAGCGATTCGCCCGTGAGGATGGATTCGTCGACGCTGAGCGCAGTGGCTTCGAGAATCACACCGTCGGCGGGGACGCGATCGCCTTCACGCAACAACACGAGATCCCCGGCGACGACGTCGCGGCCGGCGATGCGTTGCTCGACGCCATCTCGAATGACCAGCGCGCGGGGACTCGATAGATCGCGAAGTTTGGATAGGGCGCGCTCGGTGCGGCGCTCCTGCAGGACGGTGATGCCGACGACCACGACGATCGATGCCGCAAGAATGATGGCCTCGCGAACATCGCCCAGCACGATGTAGACCGAGGCGGCTGCGATCAGCAGCAGAAACATCGGCTCGGTGAGCACCTCGCGCACGATGCCGCCCAGGCTGCGCGGACCTTGGCCGGGCAACTCATTCGGACCGTCCGCACTCAACCGTCGTGCCGCCTCGGCGCTGCTCAACGAGTCGAGGGCGCGTGGGCCGGCGTCAGTGGTGTCATTCATTTACACCCCGCTTGGGACGCGACCACAAGTTACTTTACCGCCGAGCCGGGTCACTCGGTGGGATCACGTAACGGTTACGGCGTTTCGCGCATGGTGGGTGAGGCGCGAGCGCTTGACACTGTACTGGTCCTACGGCTGCAACGATTGAAGGAGCGCAGCTTCCGTGGCCACCCACTCCCGCATGCCCGTTCTACGACTTGTGGTCGCTTCGGCCTTGATAGCTGTGCTGGCCGGCGGCACGGCCGTCGCGTCGCCGGAGAGCGTCGATGAGAAGGTTCGCAATGCCTTGCAGCTCGATCAGAACACGGAGCGCGGCGCGACGTTGTATGCGAAACACTGCGCCGAGTGTCACGGACCGCGAGCGCTCGGCAGCGCCAGCCGGGTGATACCAGCGCTGGCGGGCCAGCGCCGTGCGTATCTGGTCAAGCAACTCACGGATTTCAGCGAATTGGAGCGTGCAAGTCGGGAGATGCACTCCGTTGTAGCCAAACCAGAGCTCGGGAATGAGCAGGCGTGGGCAGATCTAGCGGGATTTCTAAACTCCCTGCCGCGCGCCAGCTTTCCTCAGACCGGTGACGGTCGGGACCTGGAGCTGGGCGAGGCCATCTTTCAGGAGCAATGCGCCTCGTGTCACCAGGACGATGGTCGTGGCGACGATGACGGTTTCATTCCGTCGGTGCGCGACCAGCACTACTCCTACCTGGTGCGCCAGATGCGCACGATCGCTTCATGGCATCGGCTGAACGTCGATGCCGATCTGGTGCGGTATCTCGACAGCCTGGATACCGACGAGGCGACCGCGGTGGCCGACTATCTGTCGAGAATGCGCGGCCCGATCCAGGATCACGATCGCATGAACAGCGACGGTACGACCAACAACTGACTGTCGCCTTCGCGCGGCGATGCCGCTATCATGGCGGCACGGTCTGCAGTTCACCGAGGCGTCGCCGCCCCATCCAGGGGAGCTAAACCTGCCCAATTTCCAATAGACACGCACTTATCCCGTGCCGTTGTCGAAAGCCGGCGACCATCGACGTTAGAGAACGGCGCGAAAAGGATGAGTCATGTCCAGAGTCGCCTTGGCCTTACAGATCCCCGACCTGTCGGGGTTCGCTAAATCCGTCCGTGAACAGCTCGGCAAGCTCCCCGAGCCGCCCAGTCATGTTGAAATGCTCAACCTGCTGTGCCGTTCGGCCGGCTTCAGGAACTATCAGCATTGCAAGGGTGTGATGGAGGCCCAGCAACGCCTGCACCTGCCAGCTGCGGCGGCGGCGCCGGTCGATTATTCGCTGGTGGAAAGAGCTGCGCGGCTGTTCGATGAGCACGGCCGGCTTGTGCGTTGGCCGACGGCGTCCGCGCTTCAGGATCTTTGTTTGTGGGTGCTGTGGTCGCGGCTTGCGAGCCGCAAGACCTTTACCGAGAAACAGATCAGCGAGCTGATCAAGGGCTGGCACGTGTTCGGCGATCACGCGCTGTTGCGACGTGCGCTGATCGGCTGGCGTCTGGTTCAGCGCACGCAGGATGGCAGCGAGTATCGCCGCATCGAGCAGAAGCCGCCGGCGGAGCTGCGACCGCTGATTGCTCGCTTGCCGGCGAGCTAGGCCGGCTGCGGTTCGGGCCGCGAGAGGTACATGAGATGGGCGGTGCCGAGTGCCGGCAACGCGCCGATGAGCACGATGAAGCTCAACGTCGCGGCGTAAGCGCCGGGGCCAGAGAACATTCGCAGGAGGATGGATGCCCCGATGTACAGCATCACGCCCGCAATCATCGCGATGCCCAGCGCGCGGCTTCGCAGGCCCGCGCCTGTGACAGCCGCGCGTGACGCTAGAAACAATCCGATCGGCCCGACCAACCCGATGACGGCGGCGCCGATCATCATGCCGAGCACGGTGCGAGCAAGCGGCGTCGCCGAGAAATGTTGCTGTATGACGCTTTGATTCAATCCCAATACACCCGAGGGGCCAAACACCGCGTCCCACCAACCCAGCGTGATAGGCGCGAAACAAACCAGCAGTTCCAGGAGCAGCAACCCGCGGGGGATCTGAAAATTGCCGATACGCATGACCTGAAATCTCCTTTTCAGCGCAGCTAACAAACAACCCAGCGACCACATCAGCCGTTCGTCGGCGGGCACATGATCCAGTTCCGCTTGCATGGCTTGCAGCCACTCGTTGCCGTGCTTGCCGAGCAATGCGGCTGCTAAACGCATGGACAATGAAACGAGATCGTTCATGCGTGGCGCGGGCGTCCCAAGGCGACCCTGGTCGATTCGCACAGCTCGATTTGTTCCTTGGCGTGCGCGAGGCCTTTGGCGGTCAAACGATAGATGTGACGCGGCAGTCGCCCACCGTCTTCCGGCGGAACCCATTTATGTTCGAGCAAGCCTCGCTCGGAGAGTCGCATCAAGATGGGGTAGAGCGTGCCGGACATGAGCTCCGTCGCCTTTGAAAGCTCATAGCCGTGCCGCCAGGTGCGCGGCTCTTCGAGGAGACAGCGCAAAAGATCGAGCGTTTGACCGGAGGCGCGGCGGGTGCGTGGCATGGCGATAAGTCTACATATGTGGAGTTAGAGGTCAAGCCGCGGAAGTGTGGCGCGAATCACAGGTCGTCTATCATCCACGCAAGGACGGTTGGATGGTTTCTGAATGCGCATCAAGAGAAGGACCGTGAGCGTTTATTCGATCGTGCTCGCCTGGCTGCTGCAGGCGGCGCTGTTCGATGCACATGCATCTGGCACGGACGACTCGAGCACGCCCGTGGGCGTGCCGGAAGAAGTGCTGGTGCTGGGCGAGCAGCCCGGGCCGGGGCTTTGGAAAGTTTCGAAGGGCTCGCATACGTTATGGATTCTAGGAACATATGTGCCGACGCCTCGGGGCATGGTGTGGCGTTCGAAGCAGGTGGAAGCGGTGATCGCGGCGTCGGACGAAGTGCTCGGCCCGTATTCAGCGTCCTTGCGAGTGAAGGGCGCGAAGCCTTATCAGTCGCAGCGAGGCAAGCTGAAAGACGTTCTGCCGCGCAAAGTGCATGCGCGGTGGCGGTCGCTGCGAGACAAATACATCGGCGATGATCCGGAAACGGAGAAGCTGTTGCCCACCGCGGCGGCTTTGCTGTTGAGGTCACGAGCGTTCGAGCGTATCGGCCTCAGCTACGCCGACGACGTGTGGCGCCGGATTTATGAAGTCGCGGGCGCGCACGCCGTTGCGATTCGGGCCCTGCAATATGAGATGGGGCCGGTGACGCCGGACAAGAACAGCTCGCGGCGCTCGCGCGAGAACAGCATCAAATATCTGGTCGAAACGATGGATCGGCTCGAAACCGACATGACTCAGGCGCGTGCGCGCGCGAATGCCTGGGCGACAGGCGACATGGCAGTGCTGGAGACATTGATCGAAGCCGATGCATCGTATGCTCAGTCGCTGGCCTACAGCTGGCCGTTCCTCGGTCAGGAGCAGGCGACCCAACTACAGCTGGAAGCTGAAAACAAACTGCTCAGCGCGCTCGAACGAGCGTTGAATCGCAATGAAACGACGCTGGTGGTGCTGCCGATCCACATCGTCTCGCGAGGCAAGGGCGTGGTAGCCAGCTTGCGGGCTGCCGGATATGGAGTCGAAGATCCGCGCTGAGCGCCGGACGCGCATTCCATGGGAGCCGGAGGCTCCGGGCCCAGCTCTTGCACCGTGCCAGATTTGCCGGCACGATCGCGCGGTGAGCGCAGTCGCAGTCAATCAGAATATGAGAGCCAGTACGCTGACCCTCGGTGAGTTGCTTTATGCCGACCCGGCGATCGCCTGTGTCTCCGAGAAGGAATGGTTCGGGCTCGTGCGCGCGATCGCGGCAGGTAATGAGGGGGCGCTGCGCACGTTGCTCGATAAGTCGTATGCGGTGATGTTTACGTTCCTCATGCGGCTGACGGGCGACCGGCGTACCAGCGAGGAAGTGATTCTCGAAGTATTTCAGAACGTTTGGTGCGAAGCTCCAGTGTTTGATGGCGCCGAGGGGCCGGTGCTCGGATGGATCATGAGGCAGGCCCGCGCTCGGGCTCTCGCCCGGCCTACCGACGCCCCGTCGATTCAAGGCGGCGTCGAATCCGACTTGGCCGCGTCGCACGAACCGTCGCTCGATGCTTCGGACCTGGTGGCCATGGCGTTGACGCGCCTCAATGAATCGGAACGCGCGGCCATCGAGGCTGCTCTATTGAACGGGCTCTCCTACGAGCAGGTGGCCCTGCAGTCTGGACAGAGTGTCGGCAGCGTCAAGAAGCAGATCCGCTCGGGACTCTCGAAGCTGCAGCAGTCGCTGCGAGCGCGAGGTGACCAGGCATGAGCTCGTTCGACGAAAAGGTCCGTTGCGCACGCGCCGAACTCGTAGCGCCGTATGCACTCTCGACATTGGATCGTGGTGAAGCTCGCGCAATGCAGCTGCATTTGCCTGGATGCGCCGAGTGTCAGCGCGAATTCGAGGCGATCGCGCCGGTGACGGACGCGTTGAGAGCCTGGCGCACTCAAAGCTTGCCGACCCCGGTGGCGCTGTGGGATCGACTGCTGGCGCGCATTGGTAAACAAGATCATCCGGGCAATGTGCTCTCGACTGCGCCCGTGCCTGCCGCACAAGCGGCCTGGCCAGATCCAGAGTGGAGGAATGTCGCACCCGGCATCGCGTGCAAGCTGTTGTCCAGCGACCCTGAAGAGGATCGGGTCACGATGCTGGTGCGACTCGAGCCCGACGCTTCTTATCCTCCGCATCAGCACAGCTCGGTCGAGGAGTTGTACCTGTTGGAAGGGGAGCTGTGGATCGACGACAGGAAGCTCTCTCCCGGCGACTACAGCCGCGCCGAGCGCGGCACGTCGGACCAGCGCGTCTGGAGTCAGACGGGCTGTATGTGCCTGCTCATCACATCACCGTCGGACCAATTGGCGTAGCCAACGCAGCAGCCTCATTTTTCCAGCACTTGAACGATCCGCTCATATAACTGCGCGCGAGTGAACGGTTTCGACAGCAGCGGGATCTCCATCAACGAACTCGAGGTCGTGGGCGAGGGCATTTGCGCGTAACCGCTGGTGAACAGAAGCCGTACCTTGGGGTATCGGCGCTGCACGGTTGCCGCCAGCTCTCGACCGTTCAAGCCAGGCAAACCGATATCGGTAAACAACAGCTCCACCCGGCGATTGCGATCCAGGATCTTCAAGGCCTCGGAAGCGTCGACCGCCTCGATCACGTTGAAGCCGAAGTCACGTAACGTGTCGGTCGTAAAGCTCCTCACGGCATCGTTGTCCTCGACCACCAGAATGGTCTCTCGACGGGCGCACGTTGCCGCTCCACTCGTTGTTTCCGCGCCCTGGTCTTGCGCGGCGACGATCTGTGGCAGGTAGATCTTCACCGTGGTGCCGTGCCCGGCGCGGCTATAGATCTTTATGTGGCCCCCCGACTGTTTGACGAAGCCGAACACCTGGCTCAATCCCAAACCGGTCCCTTGTCCCATGGGCTTGGTCGTGAAGAATGGGTCGAAGACGCGCTCGAGCACCTCCTGCGTCATGCCAGTGCCGGTATCGGTGACGCAGATCAGGACGTAGTTGCCCGGGGTCAGATCCGGTATCAGCCGCGCGTCGTGCTCGGTGAGTCTGGCGGTCGCCGTTTCGATAGTCAGCGTACCGCCGCCCGGCATGGCATCCCGTGCATTGACGATCAGATTGAGCAGTGCATTCTCGAGCTGATTCGCATCGACCTCGGCGACGCCCGCGAACTCATCCTCGATGCGGCGGACGTTGATATTCTCCGGCAACGTACGGCGGACCATCTCTGTCCAGCGAGCCAGCAAAACATTGATCTCGACTGCTTTGGGTCGCAGCGGCTGGCGGCGTGCAAACGCGAGCAACTGCTGAGTGAGGCCGGCAGCGCGCTCCGCCGCACGTAACGAGTGATCGACTCGGCGGCGCCAGAGCACCTGTTCCGACGGCAGCTCCTGGGACAGGCTGTCCAGATTACCCAGTATCACCGTGAGCAGGTTGTTGAAATCGTGCGCGACGCCGCCGGTCAGTTGCCCGATCGCTTCCATCTTTTGCGACTGGTGCAACTGTTCCTGCATCAAGCGACGTTCGGTCATGTCGCGAGTGATTTTGGCAAATCCGATCAGATCCCCCTCGGGAGAGCGCAGGGCGTCGATCAACACGCTCGCCCAGAATTTGGTGCCGTCCTTTCTCACGCGCCAGCCTTCGCCCTCGAATTTGCCGGTGCGCTCGGCGGTGCTGAGGGCGCGTTTCGGAACCCCCTCGTGCCGGTCTTCGGGCGTATAGAACTCGCTGAAATTGCGGCCCATGATCTCCTCGGCCGTGTACCCCTTGATGCGCTGGGCGCCGGGGTTCCAGGAGACGACGTTGCCAGAGCGATCGATCATGTAGATGGCGCAGTCGCGAATGCCATCGATCAGCCGGGCGAACTGCCGGGCACTGTCGTCCAGGGCGGCGCCCTCAGCCGGTGCTGGCCCAGAGGCAGGGGACAGCGGTTCATCTATTCTCTTTCCCATATCCAGTAAACGCCCAGCTCGCTCACCAACGCTGTAACAAAATTAAACGGATTGTCTCGCCTGCAGGTTCCCGGGCAAGCGCAACGGAAGTGCGCGCGCCGCGAGGAACTCCTTGAAAGTCGTTCGCGCCGCTGCGACACTCGCGCCATGAACTCCGCCCTGATTTCACGATTGCGTGGAACGCCTGCAACACAACGCCCCCGCGTTGTGTTGCTCGGGTTGGCGGTGTGTTTGTGGTTGTTCGCGTTCGCTACGCACATCCACAGCGCCGATGAACTGCCATCGCACGGTCCGTCATCGGCGTGCAGCTTCTGCTTGTCGCTGCCGGTCGGCGCGCCTCCGATCGCGCAGAGCACCGTTTCCAAGCTCGTTCCGCTCGCGATTGAAGCGGCGGTCGAACGCGATTCGGAATGGGTCGTCCGCGACGTTCCCGCCTTTTATTTCAGCCAGGGCCCTCCGGCCTAACACCCGTCAGTCCGTCCTTGTACGTCGACGCGAGGGCCATGCGCTTGCGTCGGCTCACCTGCGCGTGATTCGCGCGCCGGCCGGGTAGATCCATACATCTCGACGAGCCCGTTCGTTGCGTGCAGCGAGGCTCGTTGCTGCCCGGTCCCCGAGACTTTCTGGTTCGTATTTCGGAGACCCTCATGCAAATCGAAAAAACTCTCGCCGTCAGCATCCGGCTGATCCTGGCGAGCTCTCTGGCCACAGCGACGTTGGCGGCGCAAGCGCAGGATTCGACGCAAAACCGCGTCCTGGAAACCGTGCGGGTGTCCGCCAGCGCCGTGGACGAAGACCCAACCGATCTCGCCGCGTCTTACGGCATTCTGCAAGGGCAGTCGCTGTTCGAGCGCTCGCAGTCGACGCTCGGCGACACGTTGAATTCTCTGCCCGGTGTGAATTCGGATACGTTTGGTGGCGGCGCGAGTCGTCCTGTGATCCGCGGTCAAACGGCGCCGCGTGTTGCAGTTCTCTCCGATAGCGCGGTTCTCCTCGACGCATCTGACATCTCGCCCGATCATGCCGTTACCGCGGAGCCGTTGTTGATCGAGCGCATCGAAGTGCTGCGAGGCCCGGCGACGTTGTTGTACGGCAGCGGCGCGATCGGCGGCGTGGTCAACGTGCTCGACAAGAAGATTCCTGACTCGCTGCCCGACGACCGGTTGGACGGCTCCTTGGGCCTGCGCGGATCGAGTGTCGCGAAAGAGAAAGCCGGCGCCTTCGAAATCACCGCACAGGCCACTGACCATCTCGTCCTGCACGCAGAAGCCATGATGCGCGAAGCCGATGACTATCGTGCGCGAGGACTGGACGAGTCCCGAGTGCACGGAACATTCTCGGAATCGGAGAACGCCAGCCTAGGCATGTCGTGGGTCGGCGATCGCGGCTTCATCGGGCTCGCTTACTCCTATCGCGACGACGGCTATGGCATTCCGGGCCACAGTCACGAGTACGAGGGCTGTCATCCGCATGGCAGCGCGTTGCATTGTGGTAGCCACGACGCGGGCGGTGAAGATGATCACGACCACGATCATGAGCACGAGCACGAAGCTGTTCCGGAAATTTCGCTGCTCAGTAAACGAGTCGACCTGCGCGGCGAGCTCACCGAGCCGTTTGCGGGCATCGAACGCATCCGGCTGCGAGCCAGCCACACCGACTATCGCCACTACGAGCTGGAACAGCGAGAGATCGCCACGACCTTCCTCAACGAAGGCTACGAAGCGCGCGTCGAGCTTCAACATCGAGAAATCGGCGCCGTGCGCGGCGTTGTCGGTGTGCAGTACACCGATACGGATTTCAGTGCACTTGGCGCCGAAGCATTCATGCCAGAAGTGCAGAGCCGGTCGATCGGCCTGTTTGCCGTGGAGCACGTGGAGCTGAGCGAACGTTGGCACCTGGAACTGGGGGGCCGACAGGAATGGCAGAAACATTCGCCGATCAACGATACGCGCGGACGGCCGGAGTTCGATGACTCGGCGACTTCGCTGTCTGCCGCGGCGATCTGGGAATTCGTGCCCGATTACTCTTTTACGCTTGCGCTGACCCGCTCGGAGCGCTTGCCGCACGCACAGGAGCTGTATGCGCGAGGCATCCACCTCGCGACCAATACCTATGAGTGCGGACTCGTGCCACATCCACTCACCTGCGGCGGGGCCGAGAACAATGCCGAGCTGCAGACCGAAACCTCGAACAACATCGAGCTGACGCTGAAGAAAAACGTCGGCGACATGACGTTCGCGGTCGGCGTCTTCCGCAACGACATCGACGACTACATCTATGCGCGCACGCTCGATCAGTTCGAGGATTTCCGTCTTATCAAATACACCCAGGACGACGCCGAGTTCACCGGCCTGGAGGCCGAGGCCACGTATCGCGTCAGCGAGAGCCTCTCCGCAACGGTGTTCGGCGACTATGTCCGTGCCGAGTTGAAGGACGGCGGTAATTTGCCGCGCATTCCAGCAGCCCGTTATGGCACTCGCCTGAATGCGAAGCTGCTGGCGATTGCCGGCGAGCTCGAGTATTACCGGGTGAACGAGCAGGACGATATCGCGGACCTCGAAGCAGTCACCCCCGGCTATGACATGCTGAACCTGACATTGAGCTTCGATGTTCTCGGCGAGAACGGCCCGGTGATGTACGTTCGCGGTACGAACTTGCTCGACGAAGTGGTGTGGAATCATGCGTCGTACCTGGCGCGCGTCGTGCCTCTGCCTGGTCGCGGGGTAACGGCTGGACTCCGCGTTTCGTTCTAGTCGTGAACCTCTCGCTCTATCAGCGAGTCAGCGAGCTCCACGGCACTTTGCCGTGGGGCTCGTTGCTCGACGCAGGCACCGGGCCGGCATCGATGCGTTGGTTGTTGTCGCTTGCGACTCGGCGTTGGACCGCCGTCACCGGCTCGCCTCGCATGCGCGATGTCGTTCGCAAGGAGATCGGCGATCGAATCCGCCGCGAGGATCGCTTGATCGTCGGCAACTGGCTCGAGCCGGAGTTGCTCGCGAATGAGGTGTTCGACGTTGTGCTCGCCGACTATTTGCTCGGTGCGGTCGATGGCTTCTCGCCTTACTGGCAGGATCAGTTGTTCGCGCGCCTGCGACCTCATGTCGGGCAGCGGCTCTATGTCATCGGGCTGGAGCCCTATGTTCCGCTGGCGCCTGCCGACCCCGACGGTCGGTTGGTCAATGAGATCGGTCGGCTGCGCGATGCCTGCCTGTTACTGAGTGGCGATCGACCGTACCGGGAATATCCGCTGCACTGGGTGCTGCGCCATCTGGCGCTGGCGAAGTTCCGGGTGATCGATGCGCAGAAGATTCCGATCCGCTATGGCGAGCGCTTCGTCCAGACGCAGCTCCACATGTGCGATCAGGCGCTACGCCGGCTGAACGATCGCACGCTTGCCGTTGCCTTCGAGTCGCATGTGGCCGCCCTGCGAGATCGCGCGATGGCGTTCATCAGCCGCGAGGGCGGAATCCGTCACGGGCACGATTACATCGTGGTCGCGGAGCCGGTGAGCTGAGCCGATACGCTACGCACGGCCTGCAACAGGTTGCGACAGGTGCGAAATTTATTCACGCGATCAGGCGGACGTGCATCGACTTATCAAATTGGATCAAACTTGCATTGAACGGCGAGTCGTATGGTCAACTGAGCCATCGTTGGCAGATTAAAAAACCCACATGCCCAGTCAACACAAGTCAGAGCGCAGCGTGCACGCGAAGGCGGCGGTTGGAGCCGTCTTGCTGGTGGTGGTCGAGCTGAGCCGGGCAGCGCTGCCGACCGAGCCGTTCTGGCAATCACGAGAGAATCAACAACGTGAACCGTTCGTCTCGGTGCAACTGCCCCCCGATATCAAGGTAATGCCGACCGAACTGGAAGGGCCCGTCTTTGCGGATGAAAAGGGCATGACGCTCTATGTCTGGCCGCAGCAGCAGTTGCGCAATGGCAACCTCGGCGATCGCCGCAACAGCGGAGTCTCTACTTGTGGGGACACTATTTATAACGAAACGTCGGGCCTCATGAGCCCCTACCCACCGGGCTTCCTACTGCCGGATCTCGACAAGCGTCGTAGCTGCGAACAGTTATGGAAACCGAAGCTGGCTCCCGCGGACGCCAAGCCCATCGGCAACTGGACCGTCATCAAGCGCAAGGATGGCCGCGCACAATGGGCGTACGACGGTTTGCCGGTCTACAGCTCGGATCGCGATCGCAAGCCGGGCGACGTGTTCGGCGGCACCAGCGCCATTATCGTGGGCGAACAAGGCGCGGCGCGCTTCCCGGTCGGCCCGCCGCCCGATGTGCCGCCCGAGCTGGATGTCGCGCCGTTTCGGACCGGTCACCTGCTGATCACGAGCAAGGGATACTCGGTCTACAGCTCCGACGCCGACGCTCCGAACAAATCCAATTGCGATAGCGAGTGCCTCAAAGACTGGGCGCCCGTCGCGGCCCCGCAGGTCGCCAAATCTCATGGCGAATGGCGCGTCGTCGAGCGAGCTCCCGGCGCACGGCAGTGGGCTTTTCGTGGCAAGCCGCTGTACACCTATCGACACGAGAAACGAACCCGCAGCATGACCGGCAGCGACCTTCCGGGATGGCACAACGTCTTCACACAACGAGCCTATTTGCCGCCGTCCGAATTCACCATTCAGGACTCGCGCATCGGCCAGGTGCTCGCGGATGCCAGCGGCAAGACGATTTATCTCTATCACTGCAATGACGATGCGCTCGACCAGCAGTCGTGCGACCACCTGGATTCGCCTCAGCAGTACCGGCTTGCGATCTGCGGAAACTTCGATCCGCAGGTGTGTCAGCAGACGTTCCCGTACGTGAAAGCTCGGCCGGGGGCGAGGGCGGACAGCGCCTTGTGGACCGTCATCGATATCGATCCGAACACGGGCAACCGCGCCAGAGCGGGTCAAGCTGGCTCGATGGCGGTGTGGGCGTATCGCGATCGGCCTGTGTACACCTATGGCGATGACGAGAAGCCGGGCGACGTGAACGGCGACAACTATGGTGAGTTCAACGGCGCTCGCAATGGCTTCAAGGCGTTCTGGTTACGTGACGATTATCGCGACAACGTAATGGGCCTGTCGTTGAAGGACATGATGCGTCGCTGAGTGCGCGCGCCGGCGAAACGCATTCGCCGCGACGGCAAGCTCTATATGTTCTATGCCGGCGGCTACAACAACGAGCCGCAGCAGGTTGGCGTTGCGGTCAGTAACGACGGTGTGACCTGGACGCTCGCCGCCACCGAGATCGGTTGGAACAAGAACGGGCCGTATCTGAAGTAGCGCTCGCGCTCACAAGAAACATTCTCTGAGAAGGAAGCAGGATGGCACTCGTCCGCATTCTGGCTGCGCTGTGCGTCGCATTTGCCATTTCCGTTCCGGTGTCTGCTGCAACTTTCGAGCTTGTCGCCAACGGTGTCGCGCCGACGATCTTCACGAGCGCGGGTGACGCTGCGGTGGTGGAGATCGCCGCGCATGCCTTTGCTGGCGACGTCGAGCGCGTCTCGGGTGTGCGACCCAAGGTTTCGCAGGCAGCACCGGAAGGTCGGCTTGCCATCCTCGCGGGCACGATCGGCAGCTCGCCATTGATCGATCGACTGATCGCCGACCAGCGCATCATCGTCGATAAGATCGCCGGGCAGGCCGAGGCGTATACGATTGCACTCGTCAAGAATCCGTCGCGCGGCATTGCTCGTGCGCTCGTAGTGGCCGGCGCGGATCGTCGTGGGAGGGCGTATGGAATCTTTCGGCTGTCGGAACGGATCGGCGTGTCTGCTTGGGTTTGGTGGGCCGATGCTGCGCCCACGCGGCGTTCGCAGCTGAGTCTTGGTGCCGAGACGATCGTGCAGGGCTCGCCGTCGGTGCGCTATCGCGGCATCTTCATCAACGACGAGGACTGGTCGCTGCGCCCGTGGGCGGCAAAGAACGATCCAACTGGCGACATCGGTCCGCAGACGTATGCGAAGCTCTTCGAGCTGCTGCTGCGTCTTCGCGCCAACTTTCTATGGCCGGCGATGCACAAGGTCACCGCTGCGTTCAATCAGGTGCCGGGCAACGCCGAGATGGCTGATCGATATGCGATCGACATGGGCGCGAGTTACAACAGCGTTACGAACATCGATCCGTTTCACCAACCGAATTGCAGGCCGAACTGCTTCCATCGCCGATCACGCGGCAGTATATGAGGCAATCGCGAGGCCCGACGCGGATGGCGCGAGTCGAGCGATGAGGCACCTCATCGATGAGGGTGTTGACGCTCATTGAGAAGAGCTGACCATCCTCGCGAAATGCGTTGGGCACGACAAATTAAAACAGCCCGCACGGAGATTAGCGGCGACCTTGCCTAAGTCCCTTTCGCGGCGGGCGTTGCTTGGAGCGATTGCCGACCCGAACGCGGAGCGCCGTGGCTCGGTCCGCGCGGCGCTTTTCGGTGATGGGCGTGAGGTACTTTTCCAACCAGTCGCTGAGCATGCCGATGCACACCAAGCCAGCGCTAACGCCGAGCAAAGCAAGGAGGTCGGCGCGCCCAAGCGCGATGCCACTCAACACAGGTGTGCACGCAACAAACATAAGGACACGTGCCAGCGGTGCCCTCAACAGCATTTCCTTCACGAGTTCCACGATGTGTCGCATGTTCGCCCTTGTCTCCAAACCAGCTCAGGAAAGAACCCTTGGGTTCTGAACTGGGTTCGCTTCTCTCGAAGGGCGCGCGTCGCGGCGGCAATTCAGATGCTAAGCCGAATCTCGCACAGGTCAATATTTCGATTCCATATCAGACATGGAAACTCGATTTGCAACATCGTTGCTCTTACAGTAGAGGCGGAAACTTCTGACGGGGCGGGGTTTGTGACAGCGAACGAGAGCATGTATTCGGGACGGGCACTGTGCACCCCGGACTCAATTCTTAATCCTCTCGGTGCGACCGTTTATCGGTCTACGGCATCCTGCAAATGTTTTCACAGGAGGGTGCTGGATGAAGAGCTGTGCACTGAGGATTGGCGCGACTTGTCTCGCGCTGGCGTTGGCGACGGACGCCTCGGCTCATGAATTCAAACTGAACGCTCGAGAGCGCCAGCAGCTGGAATCGGAGGCTCGACGCATGGTCGATGCGCGCCTCACGCCCGGCATCGCCGTTGGCGTCATGAGTCGCGGGCAGATCATCTATGCCAAGGGCTTCGGTCAAATCAATCTCGAGACCGCGACGCCCACTACGGCAGAGTCGGTGTTCCAGATCGGCTCGGTGACGAAGCCACTCACCGCGGCGTCGATCGTACAACTCGTCGAGCAGGGCAAGCTGCAGTTCGATGACAGGCTGTCCAGGTATTTCCCGGATTTCCCGCGCGGCGACGAAGTCACGCTTCGGCACCTGCTGTATCACACCTCGGGCATCCATTCGATCATGCAACCCGGAGAAGGGCCGCCGCCCGCGGAAGCCATCGCCATGAAGACCACTGCGGATGTCGTTACATACATCCGAGATCAGCCGAATCTCTATGACTTCCAACCAGGCACCGCTACTCGTTACTCCAACTCTGGCTACTGGCTGCTCGGCGCCATCATCGAGCAGGTCTCGGGCATCCCGCTGGCTGAGTTCATGAAACAAAATAGCTTCGACCGCGCCGACATGTGCTCGAGCGCGCTTGACGATGCAACGGAGGTCGTGCCTCACCGCGTCTCCGGGTATGCCCGCTCAACGCCGGGAAATACTGCTGCCTTCATCAATCCAGAACCTTCCTACCTCCGCGTATCTGGCGGCGCGGGCGGGATCCGCTCAACTGTCGGGGACATGCTGCGTTGGTCGGACGCGCTCGTGAACGGTCGCCTTCTGTCCCGCTCCGGGCTGAGGGCTATGATCGCACCGGCGAAATTCGACAATGGAGAACCGCTGCCGGTCGCCAGTGGCATGGGGTTGCTCTTGGGCAACCGCAACGGTCACACCGTGTGGAGCGCCAATGGCGGCACGACGCAGGGCTTCACGGCCAACTTGAGAATCTTCCCTGACGATCAGGTCGCTTATGTTGTGTTCGTGAATATGCCCAGTGGCCCGGCGGACGATCCGACCCGGGGGATCATCACGCTGTTGAACGATTGGATCACCGGGCCACTTTGGTCGCCCGCCGAGAACTGAGCTACGTGATGGTGTAACCCAGGGCCTCTAGAAACTTGTTGTTGGTCGATCGGAATAGCGCGCGGCGAAACGCAATCAGAGGCGTGGCCGCGTCGCTTCGGTCCGGCAAATCGTCTGTGTGCCGCGCTCGCTTCATCTGTGCCAATTGCTCCCTGGTCCGGCGTACTGCCGCGAGAGCAGCGACATTTGGTTCGATCAGCCACATCTTCGATGTCTCGCTGGCTGGACACATAGCGAGTCAGGAATCGCTTCAAATTCAATGTGTTCTCTAAGAATGCCGCGGACACCGCGGTGAGCTCGCGGCCGGCTCGCTTGTTATACGCCATGCATGGTCCCCCCCTAGTATTAGAAGACTAGCGAGGGGGAGAAATCCACAATCGCGCGCAGCTGGCTGTGGCACGCACGCATGAACACGCCCGCAAGGCCAGCGTGGCTGGTCGTCCCGAATCTCGTCACGTAACCTGTGGGCCTGAAGGGCCACCGTGGCGGCTACGGTAACTGGAAACCATGCAAGATATTCACGACGACAACGCCAATGGCAATGCCATTTCAGCATCGCAGTGGCGACAGATCGTCGATAGCGCTCTTGATACGGCGATCATCAGCATCGACCGCGACGGGCGGGTCACCAGCTGGAATGCGGGCGCGACTCGTATTCTTGGCTGGACGCAGCCGGAGATGCTGGGTCAGACGCTCGAACGCATCTTTCCCTCGGGTGCGTCCCAACTCAAACGCGAAATTGCGGATGCCACCGAACAGGGCTGCGGCGGAGGAGAAGAGAGTTGGCGCGTCCGCAAGGATGGCAGTCAGTTTTGGGCAGCGGGTGAGCTCAGGCCAATACGAGAGCGCAGCTCGATCGTCGGATTTGTCAAAATCCTGCGCGACCGTACGCAGCAGCGTGCGGCAGAGGAGCAGGTTCGCGAAGATCGTCGTGCGCTCGAGATACTGAATCGGGCCGGCGTTTCGCTCGGCCGCGAAACCGATCTGCACCGTCTCGTGCAACTGGTGACCGATGCGGGAGTCGAACTCAGCGGCGCTCAGTTTGGCGCGTTCTTCTATAACGTGCTCAATGACCGTGGCGAGAGCTACATGCTCTATACCCTTTCCGGGGCGCCTGCGGAGGCGTTTGCCCGGTTTCCCATGCCGCGAAATACACCTGTTTTTGCGCCTACCTTCAATGGTGAAGGCATCGTCCGCTCCGCGGATATTACGCAGGATCCGCGTTACGGCAAAAATGCACCTGGCAAGGGGATGCCTGAAGGACACTTGCCGGTGCGTAGCTACCTGGCTGTTCCCGTCATCGGCCGCGATGGCAGGGTGCTCGGCGGACTGTTCTTCGGACACGCTGCCGTTGGCGTCTTTACGGAACGATCCGAGCGTGGACTGGCCGGCCTCGCTGCCGAAGCCGCAGTGGCCATCGACAATGTTTCTTTGGCGCATGCCGCTCAAGCAGAGATCGCCGAACGGACGCGGGCTGAGGAGGCGCTGCGCGATCTGAATGCGAACCTCGAGCTGGAAATCGCCGAGCGCACGGAGCAATTGCGAGCTACGGAAGAGATGGCCCGACAAGCGCAGAAGATGGAGGCTGTTGGACAGCTCACAGGCGGGGTCGCCCATGACTTCAACAATATCTTGCAGGTGATCGTTGGCAACCTGGACGTTATACGTCGCCTCGTGCCTGCAGGCGCAGGTCGCCTGCAGCGTTCCGTCGAGCAGGCGCTAAACGGTGCGCACCAAGCGGCGTCGCTCACTCAGCGGCTGCTTGCCTTCTCGCGTCGCCAGCCGCTCGACCCGAAACCCGTGGATGTGAACTCGCTGGTAGGCGGCATGGCGGACCTGCTGAATCGCTCGCTGGGCGAGATGGTTGCTGTCGAAACGGTCCGCGGCGCGGGACTTTGGAAGATCGAAGTCGATCCGAACGCGCTCGAATCCGCGATTTTGAATCTCGCAGTCAACGCACGAGATGCCATGCCGGACGGCGGCCGGCTCACCATCGAAACTGTGAACGCGTACATCGATGAGGGGTACGCGATTTCGCACGCCGAAGTCACTCCGGGCCAATACGTGCTGATCTGCGTGTCCGATACGGGCATGGGCATGGACTCCGAAGTCCTCGAGCGAGCCTTCGAGCCGTTCTTTACGACGAAACCCGTCGGGCAGGGCACGGGACTCGGATTGAGTCAGGTCTACGGCTTCGTGAAGCAGTCAGGCGGACACGTCAAGATCTATTCCGAAATCGGGCAGGGGACCACCGTGAAGATCTATCTGCCCCGATTCGAAGCTGCGGGCGCAGAGAGCGAGCCCGCGCCGGCGATGCCAATTCCAGAAGGCTCATCGCAGGAAACCGTGCTCGTCGTCGAGGATGAAGCGGCCGTGAGAGCCTACTCGGTCGATGCGCTGCGTGACCTCGGCTATCGAGTTCTGGAAGCAGCAGATGGCCCGTCGGCTTTGCGGCTGTTGGAGAACGCCGGGTCCATCGACTTACTATTTACCGACGTGGTGTTGCCTGGAGGTCTGACGGGTGCGCAATTGGCGGCGCAGGTGCAAGCGCTCCGCCCGACGATCAAAGTTCTGTTTACGACAGGCTACGCGCGCAATGCCATCTTTCATCACGGTCGTCTGGACAAGGGTGTCCAGCTGATTACAAAGCCCTTCAGTTTTGCGGATCTCGCAGCAAAAGTGCGCGACGTACTGGACGGGCTATCGCGGACATCCGAAGAACGCAAAGGCTCTACAAATCAAAAGGCGCAATGAATTTCGGGACGGATGCGAAAAACGAAAAGCGCCGCAAGGATTTTATGTTTTAGCGGAGACAGGGATTCGAACCCTGGAACGGGATATCGTTCGCCAGCGGCCATGAGGTAACGATGACACTTGAAGTGAAGCGCCCAGCAACGTGTTTGAGCCTTCGGGTTCGAGCTGCATCATTGAGCGCGCTGAATCTTCATGCTGCTGAGTACGCCTGGATCGTCTCGAAGTGCATCTTCCGGCACGGCGGCATTGTTTACGTCCAACAAGTACGCGACTATATCCAGGTATGCCTGCCTCTTGAGACTTCCCGGATTGGCTTGTGGCATGGTGGTGCGGACGTTGTCATATAGGTCGCGTACGCTTGCGGAGGCCCATCTAAGCCTGAAGGCCGAGCCGGCTAGCGCTGGCGCAGAGGCACGACCGTTTAGGTCTTCTCCATGGCAGGCGCTGCAATGCCTGTTGAAATGTTCGCGGCCGCGCATTCGTTGACCTTCTGTACCGGGAATCACTGCTGACGGGCTAGTTATTCGAGAGGAAGAAGTCGTGTCGGTCGTTTTGGTGGCATCGATGACGATTTGGCCGTAGCTCCATGGATGATCTTTGCAGAAGTATGTGTGAGATCCCGGCCTGTCGAGCCTTAGCCAGGACTCTTGTGCAGGATGAAGGGGGCCAGTGCTCCACGAGCCATCAACAGCAACTATCTCGTGACGCATGGTGCCGTTGTTGACGAACAGCACGGCAGCGCCGGTTTTCACCCGAGCCCGGCTGGGATTGAAGGTAAATTCATCGATGAAGTAGCGCGCGCCGGGCTCGATGAGCGAGCGATGCAAAGTCGTTGTTTCTATTTCTTCGGTGTCCACCAATGGGCCAGGAAAGTCATCCCGCGTGGCTACGACCGTCGCGGGCGGAGTTGGTCGCATGGTGCCGCCGAGCCGGAATGCCCACACGGCCGATCCCGCCGCGGCTGCAACGTGCTGTTCACCGTCTATTTCATACGTAGCAGCGGGGCCAGCCACCGTTTCCAGGTGAAACTGCCATAGCAACTCGCCCGTCTTTGCATCGTACGCGTTGAGATGGCCATCTCCGGCACTATGAAACAACAAGTTACCAGCCGTAGTTAGTGGGCCGGTACCAGGGGAGAGGTTTGGCGTGCGTTTGTGCCAGGCGATCTTGCCGGTTCGGCTGTCGATAGCCGCTAGCTCAGCAAAAGAACGCAGGCCTGGCACGACTCCTACCCAGTTCAGGAAGTAGGGGTCTTGCGATCTGCGCGGCCAATGTAATGCAGAGACCGCCTGTGCGTAGAAATAGCCGGTCATGGGGCTGAAAGCCATGAGACTGCCCTTGGCAGTGGGAAAGGGGACGAGAACATTTTGCGGATCCGGGGACGGCGGAGGGGACGACGGCGGAGTAAACATGCAACCCAGCGAGAAGCCTCTTGGAATAGGCTCCTTCTTCCAGTCATCACAACTCATTAGGATGCTCTCACCACCAACCGGAAATGGTTGAGTGGGCGATGTCTTCTGAGAGTCGGACTGTGGAACCGGCCTTTCTTCGATCGGCAGGATGGGCTCGCCAGTGGCACGGTCCAACTGGAATAGGTATCCATCAGCGCGCATCACAGCCAGGGCCTTTCTCGACTGTCCGGACACAACCGCATCGTACAGAATGATGGGGACGCCCAGATCGGCTTCGAATACATCGTGATGGATGAGCTGATAGTGCCACTTCAGTTTTCCGGTCTCGATGTCAACGGCCAATACGGAGCAGGTATATAAATTTGCTCCGGGCCGCCAGTCACCTGCGTACGCTGGAACAGCATTTCCTGCAGTGAAATAGACTAAGCCGAGGTCGGGATCGACTGGCGGATTGGTCCAGACACCTCCGCCGCCAATCTTCCAGGCCTCATTGTAGGGTGGCCAGGTCTCGTGACCGGGTTCGCCCGGTGCCGGCACGGCGAATATGCTCCAGCGCTGCTTGCCCGTTTTCGCATCCAGCGCAACCATGCGGCCACGCACGTTGTGATCGCCATCCGAGAGGCCGGTAAAGACCACTCCCTTTGCATACGTGGGAGCGACCGCTGCCCACTGGCCTTTCTTAGGATGGCTGATGCCAGTTTGATGGGCCCACCTCAGTTCGCCGCTGAACTGATCGAGCGCGATCACATGTCCATCCTTCAGTCCAACGAACACCATGCCCTGCCCAACACCGACTCCCTTGCCGTTAGGAACACCCTTTGTGGAGTTCAAGGCCGACATTGCGTTCGCCTCGGTTGGAGTGAATTCGCTGGACTCTGCGTCGGCGACCGTGTTGTAAGTCCATACGGTTTGGCCGGTCCGAGCGTCCAAGGCATAGATATGCCGGCCGGCGGTGAGGAACAGCCGGCCATCCTTCACGACCAGGGGTGAATGTGAGGTGGCGCCATCACTGAACCTTTTTGAAACCCACGTCGCCCCTAGTTTCTGAATGGTGCGAGGAGCGATTTGATCCAGTGCCGAATAGCGGCTGTTGCTCCAGTTTCCACCTACCATAGGCCAGTGATCAGTAGCCCATGCCCTGTACTCGCTACTCGGTGCTTCGCGGCTAGCTGACGCGAAGTCCATGGAGAAGTTAAGAACGGTCGCCAGCACCATTGCCACGATGATCTTGTGAGGTCCGCCCCTGCGGGCGTGACGTACATGTCTAGATGGATGCATGCCGAGATATTCCTTGGTGGCGCACAGCCACAGAATGCAGATCTGTATGCCGGTCGAAGGCGGGCGATAAGAGATGTAGCGCAGCTGCGATCTGAGCTGCGAGGCAGGTTCAACCATCTCAAGAAGATGCGGTCATCCCGCGGTGTATGCGACGACCTCGACTGAGTCGGCGAAGTTGTAGTATTGGCTCGATCCGGCTGCTCAGTCGCTAGGGATAACGAGAGAATCCACAGCCCGTCACGGTATAAATAACCATCAGAAGTAAGATCGGCAACTGGCTCACGGCTGGTCGCGCACGGCCAGCTGACAACCGAAGTGCTTATAGGTGAGCCAAATAAATGCTCACTAAATTACCGGGAGCAATACGCCAATCTGAGTGTGCCAAGTGAGATCCATGGGGAGTATAGGTTCTGCCTCCGTCGCGGAATGGGAGGCTATTACGACGCGAGATCGCGCCGAGTTCACGCGCGCGGGCGGATCACGCACGAGTTGAGGGCTCTACGATCGCCACAGCTATTGCAGCGAGAAACAGCGCGCTCCCGTCACATGGTAATCAGAATTGCGTTCGATCATCGATGGCAAGCCAAGCAAGGTCGTGCTAAGAGCGAGAACATCAGGACGATAGCGGCGCTCTCCGGCTGACATTGTGGTGTTCGCTGGAGCTTCACGTGGATATTGGCCTGCCAGAACGCCGCTGTTCTTACGCAGCTACACGATGAAGCCTCAACCCTATAGAAAGCTGATTGGCCTGCCACGAGCGCCACTGAATCGATTACTCAACGCTATGTGGTCAGCCGTGATACAGCTGCGTTGCTCGAGGCAGCGCCAGTTGAGGGGTTAACCAAGAGCACTATCCGGTCTCACTTACCGAACAAGTTCGCATCTCCGGATCGACACGGGCGGGCTTCGTTGCTGCACGAAATTCCTCCGATGGCCCTTGAGCTTTGTTTGGCAATGAAGCCCGCAGCCAGAAACACCATATACGCATCAGCTCCAGCCTGTTCTTTCCCGGCCTTCACGAAAGTATCGTGGGCGCTCACAATCTCATAGTTATTGGAATCACGGTCGGGATTGTCACGATCTCGGCGAATGCCAAATGGATCGTCGACGCGCGCAGCATCGCGGATGAGGAGCAAGGCGGCAACTGGCTGACCAACGGACGTACGTATTCGGAGCGTCAGTTCAGCCCTTTGAGTGCCATTCACACTGGCAACGTTCAGCAGCTGGGATTAGCGTGGTATCTCGACCTTCCCCGCCAGCGTTCGCTGCAGGCTAGCCTGCTCGCAGTCGACGGTGTGCTGTATTTCTCGGGCACCAATGGCTGGGTATTTGCCGTGGATGCCCGCGCGGGACGGTTGCTCTGGCAATTCGATCCTGATCTCGCTGCGCACCCTGTGCGCACGCGCGGTGCCATCTTTGGCGCTAACCGTGGCGTGGCGTTCTGGCGCGGAAAAGTTTACGTAGGCACTGCTGATGGCCGCCTCGTGGCACTGGATGCAGCTACAGGCAAGGAAGTTTGGGCGACACAGACCTTCGATGAACCAAACATGCAGAAGAACATTTCCGGCGCGCCTCGCGCATTCAACGGCAAGGTCATCATCGGCAATGGCGGTTACGACACGACTCGCGGCTTTATTACCGCCTACGACGCTGAGACCGGCCGCAAGGTGTGGCGTTTCCATACCGTTCCCGGCGACCCGGCAAAAGGTTTCGAAAGCGAGGCTATGGCACGAGCCGCCAAGACCTGGCCGGCTGAGTGGTGGAAGCAAGGGGGCCACGGAGTTGCTTGGGACAGCATGGTCTACGATCCGACATTTAATCGCGTCTATGTCGGAACAGCGACCGCATCGGGCGCCAAACTGGAGGGAGACCGGCTGTACTCCTCCTCGATAGTAGCGCTGGAAGCGGATACAGGCCGCTACGTCTGGCACTATCAAGTTAATCCTGGCGAGGCGTTGGACCTCGATCCCAACTACGACGCCACCAACCAAATAATCCTTGGCGATCTGAACATCGCCGGAAAGCCGCGCCAAGTATTAATGCAGGCGCCCAAGAACGGCTTTTTTTACGTCATTGACCGGACCAGCGGAAAACTAATCTCGGCGGAGAAGATCGGCAAAGTGACCTGGACAAGCCACATCGATATCGAGACGGGGCGTCCAGTCAAGATCGACCAACTCAAGGACAAAGACGGAACCGTCGTCATATGGCCCAGCGCATTTGGGATTCATGACTGGCAGGCGATGTCATTTCATCCGCGCAATGGTTTGGTTTATATCCCGACGACGCAATTAGGCATGTGGATCTCAGCTTCGTCAGGAGGGTTTGGCACGAGCGAGCCGGGCGAGGGTATCGGTGGACTTCTGGCGTGGGACCCAGTGGCACAGAGAAAACGCTGGGAGGTCCAGTATGAGGATTGCTTCTGGAACGGAGGCGTGCTCTCCACTGGCGGCAATCTCGTTTTTCAGGGCACTGGCCGCGGGCAGTTCCTGGCGTATGACGCACAGACGGGGAAGAAGCTTTGGAGCTTCGATGCGGGCTTAGGGATCAACGCTGCGCCAATGACTTTCGCAGTGGATGGAGTGCAATACATCTCAGTGCTGGTCGGCTACGGCGGAACTGCCAATTCTAGCAAGCTGGCGGATTATGGGTGGCGCTTCAATGAGCAACCCCGCCGGCTGTTGACGTTTGCATTAGGAACACGAACGCACTTGCCTCCTAGCAATCCGCCCCGCTTCCATGTGAAGGCCGTCGACGACCCCACACTGACGATTGATGCGACGCTGGCTGCGAAAGGCGCAGAAGCTTACGGCCGTTGCGGCGGCTGTCATGGTCCAAATCTCGAGAACTACGCATCAATCGCTCCGGATCTGCGTGAGTCAGGATTGGCACTGAACCGGGAAGCGTTCAATGCCGTGGTGCGTGAGGGCGTTCTCGCAGCTGCGGGCATGCCGAAATTCGATGAACTCAGCGAGGACGAAGCTCACGCAATCTTCATGTACGTGCGGCAGCGCGCACGTGAGGCGACTCAAGTGAGCCACTAGCTATCTTAAGCGGCCGACGCGATGACTCATATCGGTATTGCGTCTGTTGCTGCGGCCAGCAGCCTGTACCACTCGTCACGATCCAGGCTGATCTCGTCGGCTGCGCAATTCTCGGCGATGCTCTTGGGGTTGGTGCTACCAATGATCGGGATGATCGTAGCAGGATGACGAAGCAGCCAAGCTAGAGCTATGGCCCAAGGGGTCGTGTTTCTCTGATCCGCGATCTGCCGAATCACCTGCGCCGCCTCTTTGGCCGTTTGCCCAACGTCTGCGCCGGGATTCAGCCAGTCGCCCCTGAGTGCAGAATAATCTTGGACGCCTATGTCATGCAGCCGGCAATAGTCGACTATGCCAGTACTACGTTTGCTATCCGCTCGATTTCCCCTGAGTCCATCAGCGAGCACATCGGGATGCATTAGTCCGAGCGGAATCTGATCTGCGACAATCGGCTGGTGAACATACTTTTTCTACAATTCAATTTGACTGACCGTGTAATTACTCACGCCAAAATTGCGTACTTTGCCGTGATCCCTCAGTTTGTCGAAGGCATTCGCGACTTCTGCCGGTTCGACGAGCGCATCCGGGTAATGCAGAAGCAAAATATCCAGATGAGATGGAAACCCGGCTCGCCAATCGTCTCGGAAGAGAACGCCACATTTGAATTGGATGACGATTCTCTGAAAATCCGGTGACTGCTTGAGTATCTCACCGAACGCTGCTGAGGTGTCTCCGATAGTCCGGGCGGAACGCACGTGGCACGGTTGCAGAGTGCAATAGTGACTGGCCTTCGATTCGTCCATGTTGCTTCAGGGGTACGCCGACATCGCCGAACAGTCTATCTAGAACCCGCATCGATTCGGATGCAGCCGCGGAAGAGAGGGTTCTCTTGCATACTCGTCGTTCATTCTTGTGGCAGACAGCGTCCGCCACAGTCGGAGTCGCCGCGGCAGCCCACATCGCTCAATCCAGTGAAGCGGCTTCAGCCAACCTGGCACGCCCAAAAGCGAAGGGCATTGTGACGCTGGCGATTGTCGGTACTGGCCAAATCTCACATCGCTACCTCAAGCAAGTCAAAGACAGTCAGCGCGCACGCTTTGTCGCCACCTGCGCTCGCACGTTGAGCAGTGCTAAGGGCCGCGCTACCGAGTATGGGATCAAGGAATGGTTTGATGACTACGAAATCATGTACGACAAGGTCAAGCCAGATGCGGTCATCTTAGCCACGCCAAGTTCGGTGCACGCAGCGCCAGCCCTGGCTGCATTCAAGCGAGGTATCCATGTCCTGTGCGAAAAGCCCATGGCGACGAGTTATGCAGATTGCGAGGCCATGGTTGCCGCTGCGCAGCGTAGCAAGGTCGTGTTTCTCGCGTTGCCGTACTACGGCACACCTGCTTTTCTGACCGCGCTCAATTATCTTAATGAGGTCACGCTCGGCGTGCTGACGGGCGCTGAAGCGCAGCTCAACATTAGCGGACATCCACGGGCCAATTGGTACTACGACAAGGATACTGCCGGCGGTGTGATGCTCGATACGATGGTGTATCCCGTCGCCTATCTCATGGAAATGTTGGGCCCTGCTCGTCGAGTCACCGGCTTTGTAAACACACTTATCCCGCGACGCATCGTGGGGGAGCAGGTGGTTGAATCGAACATCGACGACAATGTCTCATTGATTCTGGAATGGAGTGGCGGCCAACAAGCCGTCCTCAGAGCATTCTGGGGTTCGTCTCTGTATCGAGGGGACGTCCTCATCTACGGACGCCACGCCACGATGATTACAGGCGTGTTCGGAGACGAGGTCGTGATTCACTCGCCGGATCGTCCCGTCGAAAGGGCGGAGGCTATCACTTGGCGCGGAGAGAAAGACTGTTATCGTCCCGCTGTGAAGCCCATACTTAATATCAACGGCGAAGGGCTCATTGACCACTTTGTCGACTGTATCCAGGGGCTCGCTGCGCCGAGATGTGGGGGCGCGCAGCAGTTGCATGTTCACGAGATTCTATTCAAGGGGTACGAGGCGGCTCTCACCGGGCGCGCGCAAGACTTGACGACCACATTCATGCCGTGGCACGCGCTCGAACCGTCATTCTTCGATACGCGTTCCCGACCGATCTGAAGGACCTCGGATGAGCAGAAAGGACATTCCGCGATCGCGGCATGAGACGTTCCGATTTCTCTGGTTGGCCGCTATATTTATCGCGACTTCTTACTCAGCGGCTGCGGAGGTCATACGTTCCATGCCCAGAGCGGTTTGTGGCCCCCAGGATCGCGTTGAAACGGTGCAAGGACAGACCACGCTCGCTGAGCGCTTCAGCTCTAACACGAAAGCCTTTAGCTGTAATCTCGATCTGATCGGCCAGTTCGAAGGCGAAGGGGCGGGAGCAGACGTTGAAGCGTTCGACAGCTGCGCTTACTTCTCCACGGCTCCGAATCCCAAGATGAAACACCCTGGAGTGGCGGTGCTTGAGGTGTCGGACTCTCGTCGTCCGAAAGCCAGCACATACCTCGCGAGCCCAGCGATGCTCAATGCGCATGAGTCCCTGGAAATCGCGCCGCAGAGACGCCTGCTTGTCGCCAGCACTGTCGCAGCCGACGGCGTAGCCACTTTTGACGTTTACGATATAGCCGAGTGCCGGCAACCAGTGCTGAAGAGCAGCACTCGTTTTCCTGAGGGAATAGTATCCCACGCCGGTAGATTCTCGGCGGATGGGCTTACGTTTTACGGAGCGAGGTGGGAAGCGGGCAGACCACTGGTTTTCGCACTCGATACCAGCGATCCAACCCGTCCTCGCACCATCGCCACTTGGACTCCGCCGCCGGACAAAAAAGATTGGATGACCCACAGTGCCGTAATCGACAGGGCCGGACGCCGGGTATATGTCGCGCTCAAACGCGTGGACGAAGATACGAGAAAATCTGCTGTCCCAAACGGGCTGGCCATCTTCGATGCCGTTGACGTACAGGCTCGCCGCGGGGGGGCTCAGTTTCGTCTAATCACCACTCTGTTCTGGGATGATACTCATGGCGCGGAAGGGCTCGAATTGGTTCGGATCAAAGATCGAGACTATCTGATCTTTTCGGACAATCTTGGCGCGCTCGGTAACGAACGACTGGCCTCTGCTTGTAAGTCGGGAAGACCGGCGCACGGATTGGCGCGCATCATCGACGTGACGGACGATGCCCAGCCGCGAGTTGTTGCGAAGCTCGTGCCGGAGGTTGCCGAGCCAACCAATTGTCAGAAATCGTTGCACGATCCGACACAGTATGGTTCTTACGGCAGCTTCGCGTGCAGCGTAGATGATGAGCAGGACGGGAAACTGTTAGCCTGCGGCAACTTTGAAGCGGGCGTGCGCGTATTCGATATTCGCGAGCCTGAACGCCCCCGCGAAGTAGCATACTACAAGCCGCCCGCGCGGCGCACACAGGACCGCCCTGGGTCGTTATTTCGTTTCTCCGCCGAGCCAGGGCAGGACTATACTGCGGATTCGGTGCTTGTTGCACCGAAGTTCCGAGAGAATGCTACGGAGATATGGTTCACCAGCGCGGACAACGGTTTCCAAATCGTGAGATTCTCGGATCAATTTAGGGCATCGAATAGAAATCTGTTTAAGGAATAATTCAGAACGACGGCGTCTTTCCTCTTATTGGAAGGTCGAGGTGAGGTCTGGAGCTTCCCGTACGTGGCACGGCGGCATGCTGTGGGTTGCCGCCACTTTCGGAATGCTCGTTGTACTCTATCTAGGTCTTCGCGCTTCGATCGGCGAACACGACACACGTCTCGCTCCCCAGTCGGTCTATGCAATGCTGATCGCCGCCCCTCAACCGGGCGAGGCTATGACGGTCCTGCCGGTGAGGCAGAATGAAACCGTGACGTTGTCAATTCGCTCCGACCGCGCAGGCGATGTTCATGTGCATGGTTACGATCAGAATGTGACCCTGAAAGTGGGCGCCGAGGTGGTGCTCAGTTTCGTCGCGAAGACCCCGGGTATCTATCCCATCCATCTGCACGAGAAGCAGAACCCCGCGGATCCCAATACTCTAGTTGCTCATCGTCAGGTGGCGGTACTCGAGGTTAAGGAATATTGATGCCACGGGTTCGCGTACAGCGGCGCTGGTTGTGCCTTGCCGGCATCGTCCCAACGTTCTCGAGCGCGCACTCATTTGGCGCGGTGTACGTGCTGCCTGTGCCGTTCTGGATGTACGTGTACGCGTGTGTCGCGATCCTCCTGCTGACTTTTTCACTTCTGGGGATTCTGGTCACTGCGCCGCCCGCGCAGGTGCGTGCGCCTGGGTGGTTGGAGAGCAGCCGGCGCTCGATCGCTTTGAACCCGCTGCTGTTTGGGGTGCTTCGGTCAGGGGCGATAGTCTGTCTGCTGGTGAGCACGTTCGCAGGATTGTTCGGAAGTACTGATCCCGTCCGGAACCTGGGGATGACGCTGTTCTGGACGATGTTTTTACTCGGCTTTGCCTACATCAGTCTGACGGCCGGTGATCTGTATGCGCTGATCAACCCGTGGCGAGCAGCGGTTGATTGGCTGGAGCGCATGGGTGGCAATCTCACAGTGCGTCGGGTGAGGTGGCCACGGCCACTTGGATACTGGCCTGCGGTAGCGTTCTACATGCTGCTCGTCGGCATTGAGCTGTTTGAGCGCGCGACTCCTCGTGCCACCGCGATCCTCTTATTGATCTATAGCGCAATCACTCTGGCCGGTTGCCGCGCATTCGGCAAAACTGTTTGGTTTCGCAGGGCTGATTTTTTCAGCATCTACTTCCAGATGATTGGCCGGCTCGCACCGGCGGAATACAAGCGGTCGCGTGGCATCCCTGGTCGTTGGCAGGTCAGTCTGCGTTCGCCGTTCAAAGGCGCGCTGAGATGCAGGCCTGCGCACATTGGCATCGTCTTGTTCGTGCTCTTCATGCTGTCGTCGACTACGTACGATGCGATTCTCGCTACCGTATTGTGGGCCGATCTGTTCTGGAGAAACGCGCTATCGATCTTCGAAGCGGTGTGGGGAGATGATCTCGGCCAGGCGCAGGCCGTGCTGATGGATTGGTACCTGCTATATAGGAAAGCTGGCCTCCTGATTTTTCCGCTTCTGTACCTGGGGATGTATCTGATGGTGCTGTATCTGGCGAAGCTCATCACCCGAAGCGCGATTCCTCTGCGGACGCTGTCGCTCACCTTGTTATTCGCTGCTGCCGATCGCGGTTGCCTATCACTTCACGCATTATTTCACCTTTCTTTGGGTGCAGATGAAGGCGCTGCCATTGTTGTTGTCGGACCCCCTGGGTATCGGCTGGAACCTGTTGTCACTCGATGGCGCCGCTCCCGTCGAACCTTCGACCCTGGAGATGGGCATCGTGTGGCATACGCAGATCGCAGTATTGCTCGGCGGTCACGTTGCCAGCATCTATCTGGCGCATGTCACGGCCATGCGAACATTTTCAAACCAGCGCCGGGTCATCAGCCAGGTGCCGACTCTGATCCTGATGGTTGCCTATACCATCGTCGGTCTGTGGATCTTATCACTTCCATTGGGAACCGAGCAGGGCTGATCTCGTGTCACGGTCTTCAGCCAGGTGTGAAAGGAGCTCCTCCCGTCGTGCGAGCAGTCCGCGCTCTTCCACGCGCCAACTGCTCCACTCTAAAACAGTCGCGCTCCAAGCACCAGCGGTTCACGGCCGTAATCTCGTACTCGCCGCGTGCTGTCACCGACCGGCGTAAAAGACCCGGCGCTTCGCGAACCTGTCATCGTGTAGTGCCACTGGGCTGTGTTTTCTTCGCCATGCCAACGCTCTCAAGCCTTGCACCACATGCATACGCTCAGTCACCGGCCACCAGGCGTGTTACGGGCAGGAGGGCGACGGCATCTTTGGTGTCCGCCACAAAGGCTAGGCGCAGCCAAAATTCCTGTCGGCCGTCGAAGTATGTTTCTCGGGCAGCTGGTGAGGCAGGCAATACAGAAAAGGCATCGAAGAGGAAGCCAGGGGAATCCGGGTAATGCCTTTTTCGTGGATATCTCGCCGGTCAGCATTCGCCGAGGGGTGCGCCCATTGGCGAAATGGATTTTATCGAGCCGGCAATGGGTGGAGTGCGCTAGGCGCAAGCTCGCCAAGAACATTTACATCCAACGTTCGTCATCCAGGATCGCGTACCATCCGCTGTCGCATAATGATCCGAGCGAACTGGAAGATCGTTCGGAACCCGCCGTCGTGTGCACATGATCCTGGGGGTTAATGTGGCCTATATGTCGGTCAGATCCAGGGAGAGGGGGACGCCGCCGCAGGCCAGCGTCAAGCATACACATGTAAGGCGAGGCCGTTGGCGCGGGGCAAGTGCTGACCCGTTTGGAAAGCACGGCACAGATGGCTGCGCTCTCAGAGTCTGAGGCGCACTACGAGTGGCGCACTCGATGCTCGGACTATACGAGGCGCAACTGATACAAGCATCACTCGATCTTGACCGGAAGGGGAGTCTCGCCAAGGTGGGGGCGGTGTCGACCCAGGCCACCAGCGGATAGCGAGAGAGAAACCATGCCATTGACGCACAGTGAAGCACGAGCCGCGAAACCGATCGTCCAAATGCACGGTGTTAAGAAGATCTACGAGCGAGGAAAGCAGAAAGTCGAAGTGCTGCATGCGATCGACCTAGACATTCCGCAGGGTGCCTTCATTGCTCTCATGGGACCTTCGGGCTCTGGCAAGACGACATTGCTCAATCTCATCGGGGGACTGGATTCACCGAGCGAAGGGACGATCCGGGTCTCGGGAAAGCAGATCGATCAGCTTGGCGAAGATGAACTTGCGAGCTGGCGCGCCTCGAGTGTGGGATTTGTGTTTCAGTTCTACAACTTGCTGCCCATGCTTTCGGCCAGGAAAAACGTGGAGATTCCCTTGCTTCTGACGAAGCTGTCGGCGGCTGAGCGCAAGCGCCATGCGCTCACTGCCTTGGAATTGGTCGGGCTCAGTGAGCGTGCGGAGCATCACCCGAACGAGCTCTCCGGCGGTCAGCAGCAACGTGTCGCCATCGCGCGTGCCATTGTGTCCGACCCAAAGTTGCTCGTCTGTGACGAGCCGACGGGCGATCTTGATCGCCGGTCGGCGAAGGAAGTGTTGTCCTTATTGCAAGCGCTGAATGCAAGCTACGGCAAGACGATTGTGATGGTGACGCATGATCCGAAAGCGGCGGAGTATGCGCAATCCGTTCTTCATCTCGACAAGGGCAGCCTGGTAGCCGATCCCCCGTCGGACGCCAAAGCTGAGAAGCGCGCATGAAATTCCTCGAACTCATCTGGGCGGCGCTCAACATACGGCGAGTGCGGACGGCCTTCACGCTGGTGTCGATCATTGCCGCCTTCCTGCTGTTTGGACTCCTCGATTCGGTGCGATCTGCTTTTGCACACGCCGGCGAAGGGATCCCGGGAGCCGATCGCTTGATTACCGCGGCGAAAGTGAGCTTTGGATCGCCGTTGCCGCAGAGCCTTCAGGCTCGCATTCAGACGGTGCCTGGGGTCGTCGCCGCCAGCTATGGCAGCGCCTTTTTAGGTACGTACCAGGATCCCAAAAACTTGGTCCCGGTCGAAGCGTACGAGAAGCATTACTTGGACCTTTACCCGGAATGGTACATCGCCGCGGATCATCGAGAGGCTTTCAAGTCCACCAAGACGGGTGCGTTGGCAGGTGAAACATTAGCCAAGAAATACAACTGGAAAGTCGGAGACAAAATTCCGTTGCAGTCGAAGGTGCAGCAACAGAGTGGCGATACAACGTGGACGTTTGATCTGGTCGGAATCTATCGGATTGACAACCCCAATCTAAAAGCGATGGAGGGCATCCTCTATATCAATTGGGACTACTTCGACGAGGCGAGGGTGGCAGAAAAGGGTACGGTCACCTGGTACACAGTCAAGGTCCGAGATCTTGACCAGAGCGATCCCATCAGTCAGGCCATCGATGCCTTGTCGGCGAACTCGGAGCATGAGACCCGAACGCAAAGCGAGGCTGCCTTGTATGCAGAGTGGGGGAAGCAGCTCGCCGATGTGGGACTGATCTCCGGCTCGATCATGGGCGCGGTGTTTTTCACGCTCGTGCTACTCACCGGAAATACCATGGCGCAAGCCGTTCGGGAGCGCATTCCGGAGCTGGGTATTCTGAGAACGCTCGGGTTCTCTCGGCGTCTGATCATGAGCCTCATCTTGGGCGAGTCCGTGCTGATGCTCATGGCCGGAAGCGTCACTGGCCTCATCGCCGCGACGGCTGCGGTCCAGGTGCTGAAAGCAAAACTTGGCCCGAGTCTCCCCATGCTGCCGATCGCCGCGGACATCTGGTTGCGCGCCTTGGCCGTCGCCGCCATTGTCGGACTAGTCGTGGCAGCCATTCCGGCAGCACGCGGTATTCGTGTGCGAATCATTGATGCCATTGCGGGTCGCTAATGGGCTCGCCAACAGGAAATGTCGTGAAAACTTCCCGATCACTGGCATTCACTCTGACGGTGCTCCTCATTGCCGCATTTTTTGTGGCACTCGTGCTGCTGCTTCCGGCCTGGGTGCTCTGGGTCTCGGTGCTGTTGCTGGCGCTGTGGCTGGGCATAACGCGGACAGGGTGGCAAACGTGGTCAGTGACTCTGGTGGGGATCACAACGATCCCGCAGCGGATGGGATCCGCTGCCGTCATCGTCGTTGGCATCGCAGGCGTGGTGGGCGTTATGGTGGCGCTGTTTGCGATGGGCAAGGGTTTCGAAAGCACCTTGCAGCAAACCGGACGAGACGATACTGCGATCATCCTGGAAACAGGTGCTCGATCCGAGGCGAACTCGTCACTGACACATGAAGGCGTCGGGATGCTGTCCCAGCTCCCGCAGATTCGCCGTTCCGAGCTCAACGAGCCCATCGCCTCACCTGAGTTGCTCGTCGTCGCGTCACTCCCTAAGCGCACGGGGATGAATGCGAATATCGGTATCCGCGGTATTGGGGAGCGGGGATGGGAGTTGCGGCCCCGTGCAAAGTTGATTGCGGGGCGGGCGTTCATGCCTGGCTTGCGGGAGCTCGTTGCGGGCGCCGGAGTGCAGGGCACGCTCGCCGTGCACGAGGGTGCGACCTTGATGGTCAACGGCCAGGCCTGGACGGTGGTGGGCATCTTTGATAGCCAAGATGCTCACAATTCTGAGCTCTGGGGCGATACTGCCGTGATCGCGTCCGCATTCAGGCGCGGAAGTGCCAAGACATCGCTGCTGGTACAACTGAACGAACCTGCCGCCATCGATCCGTTGAATGCTGCGATTGCGAATGATCCTCGACTCAAGGCCGAGGCGATGATCACCCGGCAATACTTTAGTCGCCAGTCCGAGCACTTGACCAAAGTCGCGCAGATACTCGGCACGGCCGTCGGCGCCATTATGGCGATCGGCGCGCTGTTCGGCGCCTTGAACTCCATGTATTCGGCGGTCTCGGGGCGCGCACGTGAGATTGCAACGATGCGTGCCATCGGGTTTCGTCGCCTGCCGGTGGTGGTCGCGGTGATGATCGAGACGCTACTGCTTGCCGTGCCAGGCGGTGTCATAGGTGGGGCCATTGCCTGGCTCTTGTTCGATGGCTATGTCGGCTCAACGACCAGCGCGAACTCCAGTCAGATCGTGTTTGCTTTCAATGTCCCTCCAGAACTCATTGTCGATGGTCTGAAGTGGGCCATCAGCATCGGTCTGATCGGCGGCCTCTTTCCAGCGCTGCAGGCCGCGCGCATGCAAGTCACGGCTGGTTTGCGCGAACTCTAGTCACGCCCTATCGTCCGCCAACAACGTCGCGGGAAGTTTGGGCTACAGAATTCAAGTCCATTCGTCGCCTGCGCGAGCCGCTCGGCGCCCGAGCGTGCGCTTGAAGAGCGGGTAATCGACCCAGCTTTTCCAACGAACGCACGAGTTGGCCCACTGCCGCCGCAGCCACATCCAGTTCGGACGCCGCGCCCACGAAGCTACCGTGTCGGGCGGTTGCCTCCAGCGCTTGTAGGGATTTAGGCTCAAAGCGACCGGGATTCCGGCGCAGGGTGGATAACCCGGTGCGTCTAATATCTTGCTGCGGAATACACGCGTGACCTTCGCTGGCTGTGATCCAAAGACATGCACGACGCGAGAGACTGGGCAGTGAAGTCATGGCACCACCTGCAGGAGATCGGGGATTACGTTCTGCGTGCGCTGGGATGCCCTGAAAACGTAGGAGTTGGACGGCTTCGAGGTCCTTCGACAGGATTGTCAGGGCAAACGAGTGCGGCGCTCAGCGTTGTGCTCGCTCCACGAGACGCGCTTCCGGAAACTTCCAAGTACCGTCGAGAATAGGTTGGCGAGGTCGATACTGGCGAACTACGTATGTCCATCCCGGTGGCGTGACAAGGCAATTCACCGCTCGCTCTGTACAACCCCCGAACTGAATCGTATAGCTACGATCCTTGTTGGGTGTCGCGGTCAGATTGTTCAGTGAGTAGCTCTCCAAAGCGTTCTTCTCGAAGAAGCCTCGTGCGTTGTACACGCTGATGGACCAGAAGGCGTCGACCGGAACATCGCGCACCGTCAGCTGGAGGACGCTCTTGCCGTCGTTGGGCTTCGGGGCGACAGCGGTGTAGACCGCTGCCTCGCGAGGGTTTCCGCCCCAGCCGGCCGCCGTGAATAACAGGTGCTGGATGGGGTCCACCTTGTCGCGAGCGCCGAAGCGCTCTGCGCTGTCCGAGCCGGCCTTTCCTGCGAGCGTCAGCAGAGCGCTACGAATCTCATCTCGTTCGGCCGCACTCCAGTCGGGTATCTCGAAGCGCCCCGCCGCCGAAGTTTGCACTTCGATGCGGTCCTGCGCGGCGGTCGCCGCCTGCAAATCGGTGGGGTCCGCCGGGTTCGCCAGTGTGCGGACGGCCGCAAACATGTAGCGTGTGCCCACGGCATCGCGAGTGAAAGTGAACCGACCTGGCGCGTACGTCACGGGCTGAGTGTAATGGTCCTCGTTGATAATCAGCAGAGACATGAATCGACCGGCCGTATCCGGCAGGACAATCGTGACGGGCCCCGCATCGAGATCGAACACTCCGCTCGAGTAGAGTGTGTCGCGGTTCATCCGGATGATGTCCTGCTTCTCGATGGCGACGGGAACGCGCTGATGAACCAGTTTTCCAAAGGCTCCATCCTTCACTGCCTTGGCGAAGTACATGTGCGACTCGGCGCGCGGAAAGCTTTGGACCGTGACCGGCTTGACGGAGTCGGCAGGCGCAGGCGCGCTTGTGACCGCTGTTAGCAGACCGAGGATGGCGGCAGAGCAGCTGGTGAATGAGTGCACACGCATGACCCGACGCTACCAGATCGCGCTGCGCTCGCATGTACGGAACGAGGGAAGCAGGTCAGGTCTCTGCGTCTAACAGCAGATGCATTTTCACCAAGTGCGCGACCGAGCTCGCCGCCATCTTTTCCATGACGTTGGCCCGATGAATTTCCACCGTGCGCTCACTCAATCCGAGGTCGATCGCGATCACCTTGTTGGCGCGACCGTCCACGACCATGGCCATCACCTCGCGTTCCCGGGGAGTTAGCGAGTTCGCTCGCTGCCGCAGGTCGGCGTGACGTTGAACACTGCGTCGGTTTTCCGCATCCTGCTGCAGGGCCCGTCGAATGCGGTCGAGCAGATCTTCGTCCCGAAAGGGCTTCTGCAGAAAATCGAATGCCCCATCCTTCATGGCCTGCACAGCCATCGGGACATCGCCATGTCCTGTGATGAGGATGACCGGCAGCATCGAGCCCGAACGATTCAGCTGCTGTTGCACTTCCAACCCGCTCATCTCCGGCATACGCACGTCGAGCACGAGGCAGGACGGCTTGCTCGGATCATATTTGGCGAGGAATTCCGTCGGGCTGGCATAGGCGATCGTGCTGTGACCGATCGTCGTCAATAGGGTGGACACGGCCCGCCGCATGCCATCGTCGTCATCGACGATATAGACGACCGGCTTCGAAGGGTTCTCTACTTTGGCGACCACGTCGTTGCTCCCTTTGGAATGATCGGAGTGGCGATCTTTGTTATTCGGCCCGACTCGTACTCTGCATGGACCCACATGCGGAGACTACCTCGGATTTTGCGGCTAGGTTAGGGGGATCCACCGGTAGCAGCGGTTCACGGATACGCGAAGACTCGGCACCATCCGACAATGTCGTTGCGAACAATGGGGACGGGGATACGCGTTCCACAACCAGCGCGGTTCTAATTTGCTCGTTCGCGGCCGGGATGACAGAGTCTTCGCCGTCGTCCGTCGATGAGAAGGTGCGCAACACCCTGCAGCTCGACCAAAACGCCGAGAACGGTCAGCAGCTCTACGCAACTAACTGCGCTCAATGCCACGGCGCCCACTTCAGCACCGTCAGCTCGATAGTCTGTCGATACTCGGGAACGATGGCGGCCCAACCCAACTGATGCTCGATACGTTGGCGAAGCGTGTCGCTGGCGCCCGGCTCGCCGTGGGTGATGAAGATCTGGCGGGGAGGTTTCGGCATTTGCTTCAACCAGGCTAGGATTTCGCCAGCGTCGGCGTGCGAGGAACTGGCCTGCAGTTGACGGACTTCGGCACGGACAGGCCAGTCCTCACCGTGAATTCGGACCCTCGATGCCCCGCCTGCAAGCGAAGCGCCGCGCGTGCCCGGAGCTTGAAAGCCGGTCAGGAGAATGAGATTCCGCTCGTCGCCGGCAAAGGCTTTCAAGTGATGTATGACGCGTCCGCCGGTCGCCATGCCGCTGGCTGAAACAATGATCATCGGGCCGCCGCGCTGGCTCAGCGATTTGGATTGCTCGGCTGTATTGACGAACGTGGCGGCACGGCACATGTCGTCGCAATCGATTGCGCTGAGGCGATGCTCATCCATGAATCGCCGGTACAGGTGGCTTGCATCGATGGCCATGGGACTGTCGAGAAACACTGGAACGTCGGGGAGTTGCCCCCTGTGTTTGAGCCGGGCGATTTGGAGCAACAGGCTTTGGGCGCGGCCGATGGCGAAGGCTGGAACGACGACCACCGCGCCACGCGCCAGTGCCGGCGTGAGACATTCTGCCAGCTCTGCTTCAGGATCGATCACCGGATGCGTGCGATCTCCATAAGTCGACTCGCACACGAGAAAGTCCGTTGCGGGTGGCGACGCGGGCGCTTGCAGGATGAGATCGTCGGGCCGGCCCAGATCGCCGCTGAACGTCACCGACACGCCGCGACTTTCGAGGCGAACGAAGCAGGCTCCCAGGAGGTGACCAGCCCGCTTGAGCGTGAAAGCGGTGGCTTCGCCCAATGCGGTGCGTGCATCCGTCGATACGACCTGGAACTGTTGCAGGCAGGCGTGCGCATCCAGCTGTGTATAGAGAGGCAAAGCCGGCTTGTGCTTGGAGAACCCATGCCGGTTCGCGAAGCGCGCGTCGTCTTCCTGCAAATGGGCGCTGTCGGGTAACAGGATCTTGCAGAGCTCGAGCGTCGCCGCCGAACAGTAGATCGGGCCACGGAAACCCTGGCGCGTGAGCACAGGCAGAAACCCGCTGTGATCGATATGCGCATGAGTCAGGATCACCGCATCGATCTCACGAGCATCGAAGGGTAGGGGCGTCCAGTTACGAAGCCGTAGCTGCTTGTAACCTTGGAACAGGCCGCAGTCGATCAGAATACGGCGATCGCCCGTTTCCAAGAGATAGCGTGAGCCGGTTACAGTGCCCGCGGCCCCATAGAAGCTCAATCGAACTGGTGTGTTTGGCATGGCAAGCCCGTTAGCGCCGACCTCGGCTCTCGCGTGTTTGTTCCTTGGCGACGATGGCAGTCAGCGCGGCTGTGTGCTCGGCGAGCACTCGATAGAGATCATCCAAGGTGATGATGCCGAGCACAGCACCGTCGTCGTCGACGATAGGCAGCCGACGCACGCCGTGAGTACGCATGCGATCGATGGCTGTGGCAACGTTCTCCGACCCGGACGCCACGACCAGCGGGACCGCCATCACTTGACTGACCTGAGTGCGATCCAGATCGCGCCCCTTGGCGATGACTTCCATGACGATGTCACGATCGGTGAGGATGCCGAGCGGCTCCCGGACCCCGTCGCTCTCGTCGATGACGATGAGATCGCCGGTGTGATGCTGGCGCATCAGCCGGGCAGCCTCGGCGACCGTTGTCTCTTTGTGACAGCACGCGACATCCAGGACGCAAAGTTCTTTGAGTTTCATGGCAATTACCTCCGAGGGTCAGGTGGCCAGAGCTCGGGCCAGATCGAGCAGCGTGGGATCGAGCGGCTTGGTGCGCCCCGCCACTTCGGATAAGGGTGTACGAATGATCTCGCCGCGATGTATGCCGACCAGGCAACCCGACTGCCCATGTGCGATCAGCTCGATGGCAGCTGCACCAAGTCGGCTTGCGAGAATCCGATCGAACGCGCCGGGCGTGCCGCCACGCTGAACGTGGCCGAGCCGCGTCATGCGCAGTTGAATGCCAATCTTCGCGGCGTGAAGATCGAAGTAGCGCACCAACGCGTCGGCGTTGTACTTCGCGCCTTCGGCCACGACCACGATCGCGTGCCTTTTGCCACGTTCGCGTGATGCGTGCAGCTGTCGAACGAGGTCGTCCGGCGGTGTTTCCGCTTCCGGGATGATCACTGCTTCAGCGCCGCCGGCGATGGCAGCGGAGACGGCGAGATAGCCACTGTGCCGGCCCATCACTTCGACGATGAAGCCGCGTTCGTGCGACGCTGCGGTAACTCGCAAGCAATCGATGGCTTCGAGCGCGGTGTCGAGCGCGGTCGATGTGCCGATGGAAACATCGGTGCCGTAGAGGTCGTTGTCGATCGTCGAGCCTATACCGATCACTCGAATGCCTCGGCAGGCCAGGGCATGGCTGCCGGCTTGCGAGCCGTTGCCGCCAATGACGATGAGGTTGGAGATATCGCGATCGTACAGTTGCTGGATCGCTGCGCGCTGTCCTGCGTCGGTCTTGAATTCCTCGCAACGGCTGGTTTCGAGCATGGTCCCGGCCTGATGAATGATGCCGCCGACTTCGCGAGGACCGAGATGAATGAACTCACCCGCGATCAGGCCAGCGTAGCCTCGGCGCACACCATACATCTGCAATCCCTGCAGAACGCCACAGCGAACAACCGCCCGTATCGCGGCGTTCATTCCAGGCGCATCTCCGCCGCTCGTCAGGACTGCAACACGCACCATGGAGCGATTTTCCTGAGTGATCTGGTGCGGTCGAGTATGGGCGTCGTAGAGAGGGGAGGAACCCGAGCGTTCCCGAGAGTGAGTACGCGTCGGTCCCTAGCTGCAGCGACCGGCTGCCTTAGCGAAACCGCGTGGCGATTCCGGAGAATTCCGGGTTCGACGCGCATGTGTTCGCGCTACAGTTCATGCGGGAGCCCGCTATGTACCGCAAAATCCTGGTTCCGGTCGATGCCAGCCCCTGTTCAGTCAAGGGGCTGGCCGAGGCACTGCAGCTTGCCAGTGCGTTGAACGCCCGAGTCCTGCTGCTACACGTCGTGAACGAATTGCTCTCGGATGCAGTGCTCGCGCCCACCGAGTATCGGCAAGAGTTGATCGAGAGCATACGGGCCGCCGGTAAGGAGACGCTGGCTGACGCTCACAACCTTGCGAAGGCTCAGGGCGTGCAGGCGGAAGACAAACTCATCGAGACCATCGGCGGCAGAGCTTCCGACTGTATCGTCGACGCCGCGAAATCGTGGGGCGCGGACCTGATCGTAATGGGCACGCATGGCCGCCGGGGCATGTCGCGACTCGCCATGGGGAGCGACGCCGAGCAGGTGGTGCGCTCGGCACCGGTTCCGGTGTTGCTCGTTCGCGGGCAGATCGATCTTTAGGCTGCCAATCTGTGGAGCTGAATATGACTACCCGCGGCAATCTTCCCTCGGTGTTGCTCACCGACTGGTATCAGCTGTCAATGCTCGATGCGTATTACCGCTTGGGAATGACCCAGACAGCGGTGTTCGAGTTCTTCGTGAGACGGTTACCGAACCGGCGTAGTTTTCTCATTGCCGCGGGCCTCGACCAAGTGCTCGAATATCTCGAGAACGTGCACTTCACGGCCGAGGAGACTGCGTGGCTGGAGTCCACGAAGCGTTTGAGCGACAGCACGTTGGAACGGCTGTCGTCATTCCGTTTCACCGGACGTGTGTTTGCCGTGCCCGAAGGCACGGTGTTTTTCGCCAGCGAGCCAATCCTGCGGGTGGAAGCGCCATTGCCCGAAGCTCAGCTCGTCGAGAGCCGGATCGTCAGCCTGCTGCACTATCAAACATTGGTGGCCTCCAAAGCCGCACGCTGCCGACTCGCGGCACCGAAGGCGGAGCTCATAGATTTCGGAATGCGTCGAGCGCATGGCGCCGAAGCTGCGTTGCTGGCGAGCCGGGCGGCTTACATTGCCGGTATCGATGCGACAGCGACCGTTGAGGCATCGTATCGATATGGCATTCCACCGGCAGGGACCATGGCGCACTCCTTCGTTCAGGCGCACGAGTTCGAAGCGGACGCCTTCCAGAACTTCGCACGTTGTCATCCGCAAGGCATCGTCTTATTGATAGATACGTACGACATTCAGCGGGGCGCCGCGCGCGTGGTTGAGTTGTCACATCAGTTGCTTCGCGAAGGCATCAGAATTCACGGAGTGAGGATCGACAGCGGAGATCTCGCACAGGCGGCGAGTGCCGTGCGCACCGTCCTCGATCGTGGGGGCTGTAAGGACATACGCATCTTCGCCAGCGGCAGTCTGGATGAGTACGCGCTTGACGCGATGGTGGCTGCCCGTGTGCCAATCGACGCCTTCTGTCTCGGGACGAGGCTAGCCGTCTCCGAAGACGCGCCTTCGTTGGATTGCGCCTATAAGCTGCAGCAGTACGCCGATCGTCCGGTAAGAAAGCTGTCCCAGTCGAAGGAAACATGGCCAGGGCCACGACAGGTCTACCGTCAGTACGATGCGAGCGGGTATTTCTGCATGGACGCGCTGGCCTGCGAGGACGAGATCATCGAGGGGCAGCCGCTGCTGCACGAGGTGATGACGAACGGTCGGCGTCTGGGTGGTGCGCCGTCATTGAAGGAGGCGAGAATGTATTGCGCCGAGCAGTTGTCGAGGTTGCCGTCGGCGTATCGCACGCTGGAACACGTGCTGCAAGCTCCGGTCAAAGTCTCGCGACGTCAGCATGAACTCGCGGACCAAGTGGCGCAGATCCGGCACTGATCCGCGCCACGCTCCGCTTCGAATCAGGGCGTGATCGCCACTTTCAGTACGCCGTCACGCTGATTGGCGAATAACTCGTACGCCTGCTCAATTTGATCGAGCTTGAAGCGGTGGGTCACAAGGGCCTTCAGGTCGGCGCGCCCGGACGCGATGACTTCCATCAGTCGGCGCATGCGTTCCTTGCCGCCGGGGCACAGGGTGCTGACGATAGTGTGATCGCCAAGGCCCGCAGCGAATGCACCGAGCGGGATGCTCAGATCCTTGGAATATACGCCGAGGCTGGAGAGCGTGCCGCCGGGCCGCAGTACGCGCAGCGCCGCCTCAAATGTCGGTTGCGTACCCAGCGCCTCGATTGCAACGTCCACACCGCGCCCCTGCGTCAGCGTCATGATCGCTGCTACCGGATCTTCCTTGCGAAAGTCCACGATGTGATCTGCACCGAGCCGTTGCGCGACTACTGCGCGGGCTTCGACCGTTTCGACACCAATGATCGTGGTGGCGCCCATCAGCCTGGCGCCGACGGTCGCGCACAGGCCGATGGGGCCTTGGGCGAACACTGCAACGGTATCGCCGATCTGAATACGACCCCGCTCGGCGCCGCCAAAGCCGGTAGACATGATGTCCGGGCACATCAGCACTTCTTCGTCACTGAGCTCATCGGGCACCGGAGCGAGATTGGCCATGGCGTCCGGCACGCGCACGTACTCAGCCTGGCAACCGTCGATCGTGTTACCGAACTTCCAGCCGCCGATCGGTTTCCAGCCGTGCGCAGTGCCGGCGCCATCCTGTGCACCATCGCCCGCGAGGCACGCGTGGCTGTGCCCGCTCGGAGTAATGGCACCGGCGATTACGCGCTGACCTTCGCGATAGCCCTGCACAGCTGAGCCGAGTTTTTCGATCACGCCCACCGGCTCGTGGCCCACGATCAGACCTGGCCGCACCGGATACTCGCCCTTCATGATGTGGACGTCGGTGCCGCAGATCGTCGTGGTCGTGATCCGAATCAGCGCATCGAGCGGCCCGATATCGGGAATCGGCCGTTCGTCGAGCGCGATCCGGCCTGGCTTGACGAACACAGCTGCTTTCATGAATCGCGGCATAACGGCTCCGATAGTCTTCGAACGACCGGACATTGCCGCGCCGTGGGAGTACGCGGACACCCGAACATTCCGTGAAAGCCTGCTGGAAATCCCGCAGAAGCGGCAATTTCGGCAGCATCCCTCGTGGAAGCCGAGTCTCCTTGCCGGCATTCCTTAAAGGCAGCGCGGCCCGATGGCGGCACTATCGGTCGTGCACCCCTCAAGGAGTCGCCGTCATGGCGCACAAACAAATCCTGTTTCAATCGGCAGCGCGAGAAAAGATCCTACGCGGCGCAACGCGGCTGGCCGACGCCGTCCGCATCACGTTGGGGCCGAAATCGAAGTCCGTCCTGATACAAAAGTCCTGGGGCGCACCCATTGTTTGTAACGATGGCGTGACCATCGCCAAGGAAATCGACTTGACGGACCCGGAGGAAAACCTCGGCGCGCAGATGCTGCGGCAAGCGGCCGAGAAGACCGGTGAGCTGGTGGGGGATGGCACCAGCACGGCAACCATCCTGGCGCACGCGATTTTCTGCGAGGGAATTCGTAATGTCACCGCAGGTGCGAGCGCCATTGATCTGAGGCGCGGATTGGACCGCGGCCTGAAGGTGGCCGTCGAAGCGCTCGGCGCGCAATCCAAGCCAGTCGTCAGTCGCAAGGAGAAGGCGCAGGTGGCGACCATCTCCGCGCACAACGACGAAACTATTGGCGAGCTCGTCGCGGATGCGATGGAGAAGGTCGGCGGCGAAGGCGTGATCACGGTCGAAGAATCGAAAACGACCGAGACGGTGCTCGAAGTCGTGGAGGGAATGCAGTTCGACCGAGGCTATCTTTCTCCGTACTTCATCACCGACACCGAAAAACTGGAAGCCGTGCTCGAGGATGCTTCCATCCTGCTCACCGATCGCAAGATCAACATCATGAAGGACTTGATTCCGCTGCTGGAGCAGATCGCAAAGGATGCTCGGCCGCTGCTGGTCATCGCCGAGGACATCGAAGGCGAGGCGCTTGCCACACTGATCGTGAATCAGATCCGCGGCGTGCTGAAAAGTGCCGCGGTAAAGGCGCCGGGTTTTGGCGATCGACGCAAAGCGATGTTGCAGGACATTGCGGTACTGACGGGTGCGCAACTCATCTCGGAAGAGCTTGGCTTCAAGCTCGACGACGCGACCGTCGAACAGCTCGGCCGGGCGCGCCGGGTGGTGATCGACAAGGACTCAACCACGTTGATCGGCGGGGCAGGCGAACGCGCCGCGATCGACAGCCGCACGGCGCAGATCCGTCGCGAGATCGACAAGGCGACCAGCACCTACGAGAAGGAAAAGCTCGAAGAGCGGCTCGCAAAACTGTCGGGCGGCGTCGCGGTCATCCGGGTCGGCGCGCCCGCGGAGTCGGAAATGAAAGCCAAGAAGGATTCTCTGGACGATGCGATCAGCGCCACCAAGGCGGCGGTTGCCGAAGGCATCGTCGCCGGCGGCGGCCTGGCGCTGCTGCGATGTGTCGGGGCAGTGGAGGCCGCCGAGGGGCAGTGCGAAGGAGACGAACGCACCGGCGTTCAGATTCTCAAGCGCACGCTGGAAGCGCCCGCCCGGCAAATCGCTGTGAACTCTGCGGTCGACGGCGGTGTCGTCGTCAGCAAGATGCTGGAGTCGAAGTCGAATGTGGGTTTCGACGCTGCCCGGAATCGCTACGTGGATCTGTTCGAGGCGGGGATCATCGATCCCACCAAGGTGGTGCGAATCGCCCTGGAGAATGCCGTATCGGTTGCCAGCGTGCTGCTGCTGACCGAGGCGATCATGACGGAGATTCCGACAGAGAAGAAATCCCCGGCAGCAGCCGAATTGGACGCTTGAGCGCAGCCGACGCCCACCTAGCGCTTACGGCCTTCCCCGCATGGTTCGAAACCGCCGCCAGGGTCGAGACTTCCAACCACCAAGTCGTGGAGACGGTCATGAAAGTCGGTGAAATTTGTCAGCGTGCCGTTGTCTGCATCGACAACACAGTGGACCTATCTGCAGCAGCGCAGATGATGCGTGAGCGCCATGTAGGTTTCCTGGTCGTCTATCGATCGGGCGACGATCTGCGTCGGCCGATCGGCGTGCTTACTGATCGCGACATCGTCGTCGAGGTGATCGCGAAGAAGGTCGCCGCAGACTCGCTTACGGTCGAAGACGTAATGACGCGGCAACCCGTGATTGCAAACGAGCACGAAGAGTTGGCTGACGTGCTGCAGGGAATGCGCATCGCTGGAGTCCGTCGCGTGCCGGTCGTCGACGCACGCGGCGCCCTGATGGGGGTCATCGCCGTCGACGACGCTTTCGATGTGCTCACGAACTTCATGTGCGAGATCACAGGGTCCGTGAAAAACGAGCAACGAGTGGAACGCCGCACGCGCGCGAGCTGACGTGAGAATCCCGATCGCGGTCTCCGCCCGGCACGCGCATCTGAGCTCGAACACGCTGCAAAAGTTGTTTGGCGAAGGATACGAGCTGCGCGTGCACAAGTGGCTGTCCCAAACGGGGCAGTTCTCGGCTGAAGAGACTGTGTCGCTGATCGGTCCTGACGGACGACTGGATCATGTGCGGCTCATGGGGCCGCCTCGTGAGCGAGACCAGGTCGAGTTGTCTCGCACCGATGAGCATGTGCTCGGTCTGGCCGCGCCTCTGCGCGTTTCGGGCGATCTCGTGCAAACCCCGGGATTGCAAGTCTTGGGGCCCGCCGGGTGCGTCACGTTGGCAGGTGGCGTGATCACCGCGCGTCGACACATTCACATGAGTCCGGCGGACGCCACGCAGCTCGGATTACATGACCGGCAATCGGTGAGCGTCAGAATCGACAGTAATGGACGCGACCTGACCTTTGGCGATGTGATCGTCCGTGTCAGCCCCGACTTCCGGCTGGAGTTGCATCTCGATACCGACGAAGCGAATGCAGCAGGTGTCGCCAACGGCGACTTTGGTGAGATCGAACTGACGCCGTCAGGCACCGGTGAACTACGTAACTGACCGGGAGGACTCCGGGCATCGCAATGCCTGCCGGAGTGTCACTCTCGAATCATCGTTGAGCGCAGACTTGCCGCAGGGAGACCGAGCATGAAGTTCTGGTTGAGCGTCGTCGCCATTTCGGCCATGTCGGTCGTCGCATGCGCACCCATGCCAACGCAGCGCGAAGTGACGCAAATGTCTGGGCTTGAGATGTATGAAACGTTCTGTGCCAGCTGCCATGGCGTCGGCGGGGAAGGTGACGGTCCGGTCGCGCCGTTGATCAAGATTCATGTGCCGGATCTCACTCGAATCACACATCGATATGGCGGCGAGTTTCCGACCGAAGATGTGCGGTGGACCATCGACGGCCGTTTCGATCGACGCGCGCATGGACCTCGCGACATGCCGGTGTGGGGCTGGCAATTCTATCGCAGCGAGACCCTCAAGGATCCGGCCGAGCGCGCCCGGGTCGATGCCTTGATCGATCGTCTCGTCGTTTATCTGCGGTCCATTCAGAAAAGCTGATGCTCCAGAGGGTCGCCCGTGCGTGTCATCACCTTGCTCGCGTCGTTCCTGCTACTCGCAGTTTCCAGCCAAGCGACGGCGGCGGACTACGTCGCCATGTCCGGCGCGGAGCTGTACTCGCGCTTCTGCGCCAGCTGCCACGGAGTCACCGGGCGAGGTGACGGCCCGGCATCCGAGTCGCTCAAGATCGAAGTGCCCGACCTGACACTGATCGCACGGCGAGCGCAGGGCACGTATCCGCGCGATCGAATCGAGAAGATCATCGACGGGCGCTACATCGTCGGCGCGCATGGTTCCCGCACGATGCCGGTGTGGGGCGAGGATTTTAGCCGGCTTGAAATCGGCAACCCGGATGCGGAACGCAGCACACGCCTGATCATCCTGCGGCTCGCCGACTATGTATGGTTGCTGCAGAAGCCAGCCGAGAACTGAGGAGGAACAGCTATGAACCTGCGATCGTGGAAGACGCTGCTGGTGGTGATCACCGATCCGTTCGCGCACGAGCAACCGGCCTTCACCAAAGCAGCCGCGCTGGCCCTCAGAAGCGGCGCGCGGCTGGTGTTGTTCAACTCGTTCATGATTCCGCAGCCGGTCAACGACGTTCCCATGGGCTCGCGGACGCAGATCATTGCCTCGGCCATTCGGGAGCGGCGCGAACGGATGGAATTGCTCGTTGCAAGTTCCAAAGTCACGGGCGCGAAATGCATCGTGACCTGGGACTATCCCGCGCACGAAGCCATCGTGCGTCAGGTGCTCAAGACCAAGGCGGACCTGGTCATCAGCGCGAGCCATCGGCACGGGCGCGTGGCGCGATGGCTGCTTGCCAACACGGATTGGGAGTTGATCCGGCAGTGCCCGTGCCCGGTGTGGTTCGTGAGATCGCCTGAGATGCCGCTCGAGCCGACCGTCCTGGTCGCAGTCGATCCCTTTCATACGCACGACAAGCCCGCAACTCTCGATGATCGGCTGGTGCATGCGGCGCGCGTCGTGGGAGACCAGTTCGGCGGCCGCGTGAAACTGGTACACGCTTGCAACGCCGGCGACGATGCCCGGGCGGTGCGTTTGCTGGTGGTCGCGGCGGCCAAACAGGCGGTGTGCGATCTGGCCTCCCGGCATGGTATCGATGCGGAATATTGTGAGGTCAAAGCCGGCGCGCCCGAGGAAATCATCTCTTCAATCGAACGGCGAGATGGGGCGGATCTGCTGGTAATGGGCGCGGTGTCTCGTAGCATCGACACCCATCCGGTGATCGGTAACACCGCCGAGCGCGTCATTGATCGAGTGGCATGCGACCTGCTGGTCATCAAGCCGGCGAATGTCGCGACGAAACGGCAACGGCCGCCACGGCATGCGCCGGCTCGCAAGAGCAACGGCAGCGGCCGCGGGAAGCGAGTGCCGGCACAGTACGCAGGCTGAGATGCTCGCGCCACCGCCAACCTTGAAGTTGGACGAGTGGACCTGGGCAACCGCCACTCGCGACGGCACTTCGATCACGGTTCGCCCGTTGCGTGCGGACGACGAACGACGCGAGATCGCATTCATCGAGTCGCTTTCCGAGCAAACGCGTTACTTCCGCATGTTTACGCCACTGAAGTATCTGTCCCCACAGCTGCTCAGTCAGTTCATGGATGTCGACTACGACCGACGCATGGCGTTGGTCGCGACCGTGGGGGCCGGCGACCAGGAGATGTTTGTCGGAGTTGCCCGCTATGGCTCGACGGATCGGCAGGAGCAGGCGGAACTGGGTGTGACCGTGACGGATGCGTGGCAGCGCCGTGGCATTGCGACCATCCTCATCGGAGCATTGATGCGCTTTGCCCGCAGCCATGGCTTTCACGAGCTTGCCGGAATGGTGCTGCCGGAAAATCACGCGATGCTGGCGCTGGCTCGAAGTCTGAGCTTCACAATCGAGCACGATCCCGCCGGGCACATCATGAAGATCTCGCGTCGGCTCGACGATTCGCTTTGAGCGAAGATCGTGCTACGAGCTCTGAGAGCGCACAGCATTGGCGACCTTCTCGACGGCGTCAGCGTCGCGAGTGTCGACGTTGATGACTCGATAGTGTGTGTCGAGTGGCGCCAAATCTCGCAACTGGGAGCGCACCACCGACTGATCGGCCTCCGAGGGATCGCCCCCGTGTGCAACCCGGGCAGCTATCCGGTCCAGCAGCGTCGAAGGGTCAGCTGAGCATGAAATGAACATGCACGTGACAGCCATTCGGTCGGCTGAAGAGATGAACAACTCTCGGTCGCTCGCCTCCAGAAAGGTCGCATCGACGATCACGTTGAATCCAGCTTGCAGGCAGCTCTCCGCGCAATCCATCAACCGTGCGTAAACTCGGTGGCTCGTCTCCGGAGCATAGTTCCCCTGTTTGAAGCCAGCTGTCGTCGGGGGCGCGCGGAGCAGGCGCTTTCTTTCGACGTCGGATGTGATGCGTATTGCGTGCAACGGCGCAATCAGCTGTTCGCTCAACCATGACTTGCCCGCGCCGGACACACCATGCATCAGCAGCAGGACGGGCCTGGGCCGCTGCGTCAGTTCGAGGGCAGTGCGCACTCGGCGGCGCATGCGCTCGATGTAGCTCTCTGCAAGATGCGTCGATTGTTCGGCGGCGATGACATCCACCTTGGCTCGTACCAGTGCCCGATAAACGGCATAGAACGGCAACAGGCGCACCCCGGCATAGTCGCCGGTGATCTCCAGATAGCGACTGAGCAGCGCCGCTGCCAGGTCGTCGCGACGGTGGCCGTGCAGATCCATGATCAGAAAGGCAATGTCGTTGATGACATCGACGGTGCGAAGTTGCGGATCGAAGTCGATACAGTCGAACGGAACGAGCCGGCCTTCGAACCGTACGATATTCGCGGCATGCAGATCGCCGTGGCAGTCCCGGATGCGGTGGTCGCGGACCCGCTCTTCGAAAGTGGCTTCGTGCGCGTCGATCGCTTTGCGCGTCCATTCCCACAACCACCGCAGCTCGGGAGTCATCCAGCGCTGCTCGGTGTACTCCAACAGTTGCTCGAGGTTGGCGAGCACCGTGTCATACATGTGCTGCGTGGCGTCGGATGCATATTCTCCGGTGAGTTCCGGTGTCTGCAGATGAAAGTGGGCCAGGGTTTCGCCCAGTTGAATCATCTCCGCCAGCGACACCTGCTCGCGTTGAAGCAATACAGGTAGCTCCGCATCGGCAGGAAACTGCTTCAGGCAGACCGCGTATTCGATAGCTGCGCCTGCGCCTGCGACGCGTGCTCGACCGCTCACACGCGTGATCGGCACGACTCCAAGATATAGCTCGGGCGCGAGGCGACAATTGAGTCGGACTTCCTCTTCGCAGTAATGCCGCCTGCGTTCCAGAGTGGACGTATCGATGAATTCCAGCTGGAGGGGCCTCTTGATCTTGTAAGCCCGCGTTCCCGTGAGAACGATCCACGAGATATGGGTCTCCACCACGCGCAATTCGGTTACGTCATGGGGGAAGGCTGAGGGGACCAGCAGTTCCTCGATACACAAGGGCCGATCTGCATCGCTCATGGCGTCCTCGAGCGGTTTCTGGCAATCAGTAACTTAAGCGAGCTAAGGCCGGGGAGCACTCGGCGGGACCACGTAACGGCTAAGCCCAAACCCGCATGGTTCCCGGCCTGGCATCGCCGGAGTATTTGGTTGTCTCACTGTCGAGACGCGACCCTACGTGCGGGTGTTCCATGGCCACTGAAGCCCGGTCCGTCGAACAAATTCGCAAACGCCTGCTGACCCGGCGGCTGGAGTTGCAACAGCGCGGCAGTCGGGTGGGCCAGGATCTGTCCAGGCAATTGGATCCGCTCAGTAGCGATGCCGGCGATCGCGCCATTCAGTTGGAGAACGACGAGTCGCTGCACGCGATCGGTGAGGCCGCCGTCAGTGAGATCGAGGATATCGACGTCGCACTGGATCGCCTGGAGCGAGGGTACTATGGAATCTGCAAAGTATGCGGCGACGAGATTGCCCCGGCGCGACTCGCGGCCGTGCCTCAGGCATCGACGTGCCAAGAGTGCGGGCGGAGCTGACATGCAGAGAGCGTTGCTGACGCTCTCGATTTCGATCGCCGCCATGCTCGCGAGCCCTGCGGCTGGCCAGGACGTGCGTAGCACGGAGCTCATCGAACGCGCCCTGCAGGCAAAGCCGGACACATCGGCCGGCAAGAAGATTTACAACGAGCACTGCACAACTTGTCACGGCGCGCGGGGTTATGGGAACGCCGAGCAAGTCATACCCGCGCTTGCAGGGCAGCTGCCCATCTATGTCATCAAGCAACTCGTCGATCTGTCAGAGCGCTCACGGACATCGGCGGATATGCATCGGATCGCGGCCAGAAAGCCGCTAACGACGCCGCAAGCCTTGCGCGACATCGCAACCTATCTCGGCACACTCGATCCCAACCCCAAGCCAGAAACAGGCGACGGCGCGCAGCTAGCGATGGGCAAGCGTTACTATCAAGGTCTGTGCGCTTACTGCCACGGCGCTCAAGGTGGTGGCAACGAAGCTCACGCCACGCCAGCGCTACGCCGGCAGCATTATTCATACCTGCTGATGCAAATGCGCGATCTGTCCGCGGATCATCGCTACAGCGTCGACATTGAGATTGTCGATACTTTGCGGCAGCTGTCATACGACCAGCTCAGCGCCATTGCCGACTACGCATCGCGCCTGCCGATGGCGGGCAGTTCGGTAGTCGATTCCGAGCAACGTCCATCGCAGCCGGCGCAATCCGTTACGCCATGAGCAAACGCATTCTCATCATCGACGGTCATCCCGACCCCGCCGGCGGACGGCTGGTGCACGCGCTTGCGGACGCCTATCGCGAAGGGGCGGAGTCGGGCAAGCACGAAGTGCTGACGCTGCGTGTGGCGGATCTGGAATTTCCGCTGCTGCGGACCCAGGCGGACTATGAAAAGGGCGAGCCGTTGCAGACCATTCGTCGTTGCCAGTCGATGCTGGATTGGGCGACGCACGTCGTCATCGTGTATCCCCTGTGGCTGGGCTCCATGCCCGCCATGCTCAAGGCGCTGCTCGAACAGACCTTGCGACCAGGCTTTGCATTCAGTGCGCGCAAGTTGGGACGTTGGCCGGTGAAGCTGCAATCGGGTAAGAGCGCGCGCGTGGTTGTGACGATGGGCATGCCGGGCTGGCTGTATCGCTGGTACTTCCGCGCTCACAGCCTTCGCAGCTTGCGACGGAACATCCTGCACTTCATCGGGTTCAGGCACGTACGGGCCACGGTGATCGGCAATGTTGCCAAGCTTTCGCTCACACAGCGGCAGGCGTATCTGCGACGCATGCGAGAGCTCGGGGCCCGCGCAGTCTGAGCTTCGCAAGGCTGGACTACGACGCCGGAGCGCTCGCCAGCAGTTTTTCCAACCGCGCGTCGTGCCCATAAAGGTCCGGCGCGAACATCACGCCGCGAGATACCGTAGCCGCAGCCGTTGCGTAGAAGACGATGACTCGTACGGGTGTCTTGAGCTTGATCCGTCGTGGCGCTGTGCCACACAGCGCAGTCTCGACCGCGTCTGCGTCCCATGTGCCTGGTGCATTGACGAGCACGTATTCCGCCAACGCCGCCGGATCGCTGATCCGGATGCAGCCGTGACTGAATGCTCGCTGCGAAAGTGCGAACAAGTCGGGTTCGGGGGTCCCATGCAATCGGATGGAATAGGGGTTCGGCAGCACGAACTTCACCGGGCCGAGCGCGTTGTCGGCTCCAGGTCGCTGGCGCAGTCGGAATTTCCCTGCGGCGAGCGCCGCGATTGCCTCGGGCGTCGGCTGTTGAACCTCGTTGCCGCCGCGCACGATCTCAAAGTGGTGTCGCTCGAGATACTTCACATCCTCGCGGATCTTCGGCAGCAATTCGTCACGCACGATGCTGACGGGCACGTCCCAGTAAGGATTGAAGATCACTTCTTCGATGGACGCGGTGAAGATCGGCGTACGCTGCTTGGTTTGACCGACAATCACCGGGATCTCCAGCAACTGCTCACCGGGCCGCCCGGGCCGGGGCAAGGCATACAACATGAACTGTGGGATGTTGATGACGATCTCGGGCCGGGGCAGCTCGCTGAGCCAACGCCAACGTTCCATCGATAGCTCGATCTGACGCGCGCGCTGGCGCAGCGGTACGTTGAGCGCCGTCAATGTCTGTTTGCCGAGGACGCCGTCCGGCGAAAGGCCATGGCGGCTTTGGAAACGCTTCAGTCCGTCCACCACGGGAGCATCAAGCGTCGCGGAGCTGGTCGAGGCGCCAGTCGTCGCCGGCAAGTCCCCCAGCAGGAGCAGTTGCTGCCGCAACCGCATTGCGCCCGAGTACTCATCGCCCAACTCAGCGGATCGCGCAGAGGGTGCTGGCAGGGCCGAGTACACTTGATCCTTTGCCAACTGTCGATAGCGGGCCAGGGCTTCCTTCAGAAGACGATAAGGGACGGCGCGCGGCTCGATCGAATCGATCTCCGCCTCGATGCTCCTGGAATTTGCCAGTCGCCGAACGACGGTCGGGATATCGGTACGTTCCTTAGTCGCCGGCAAGTCGAAACCCGCCGCGCTGGCGTTGACGCGACCGTAGCGCAGATGAGCCACGAAACGGGAGACCCGCCCTGACAGGTCGGTATCATATCGATTCAACAACTCAGCATCCGCTCGGGAGCCATGTACCCGTTGCAGCTCAGTGCTCGTGAGACCGCTCAGGTACGCATCGGCACGCAGCCCGTGCCGCTCGGCTTCGCGCAACGCGTCTTCGATGTCCTCCGCCTGCGGCGAAGGGCGGCCTTGTTTCACCCAAAGCAGCGGCTCGGCTGCGTGCGTAACAACAGCCCACCATGCCCCAACAACAGCCATTCCCAGGAGAATCGCGCGCGTCACTGAATCCCTCTTCAAGTGGTGGCGTCGGAGCACCAAGTGTCGCAGTGCGCATGTAACTCCCCATCCGGAAATCCTCTGAGACGATCGCGACATCTCGCGGCAGCCTTGCTCGTAAGGAGCACGTAGCGCTTACGGCGTTCCACGAATGGTGAGTGCGCCGTCTCATGCCGAAACATTTCGGTCGTTGATCGGACATTCATCATTCATCGGAGACCGGACATGAACATCATCCGCTGGGAACCCTTCCGCGAAGTCGAGGATATGTTTCGGCAGTATTCGCCGTTCTTTTCGCGCGCCGTGCGCCGTTTCGAAGGCGATGAGGGCGCGTGGCGCCCGCTCGCCGACATCAGCGAGACGGACACCGACTATTTCATCAAAGCCGAGCTGCCTGAGGTCAAGAAAGACGACATCAAGGTCAGTTTCGAGCAAGGCCTGCTCACGATCTCCGGCGAACGCCGCCAGGAGAAGCAGCAGAAGAACGAGAACGAGCTTCGCGTGGAGAGCTTCTATGGCTCTTTCTCGCGCAGTTTCTCGCTGCCCGACAACGTCGATGCAAAGGGCATTCAGGCCGAGTGCAAGGATGGCGTGCTGAAGGTTCGTATTCCGAAGACCACGCCGACCCAGCCCGAACAGCCCATTGCCGTCGAAGTGAAATGATCGATGACTTTCGGCAGGCGGTCCAACTGCCTGCCGGAAATCGTGCTTTGGAGAATTCTCATGAGTGCCGAACCGAACATCGCCCGCGCGGCGAAATCGCTTAAAGCCAAACGTCAACGCGAGCCGACGCCGGGCCACGCCGAGATCGTTCGCATGGCTGCCGTCGAAGCGGCGAGCCGCGCGGTGGACCGTCGCGAGATGATCGCGACCGCCGCTTACTTTCGGGCGCAGAAGCGTGGCTTCGAGCCGGGTCATGAGCTCGAAGATTGGTACGCCGCCGAAAATGACATTGCCGAAGCCCAGCACCACGACTTGATGATTGCGGGGGCGGACACGCCGTAGCGTTGATCGCATCGCTCAGGGAATGAGCACCGCCGCGCCGCTCAGTGCGCCTGCGCGTAGTTTTTCCAAGGCTTCGTTGGCGCCGGCGAGCGGGATCGTTTCGATACTGGGGCGGATGCCGATCTCACCGGCGAGCGCCAGAAATTCCATCCCGTCCCGGCGCGTGAGGTTGGCGACCGAGCGAATGACACGCTCGCCCCAGAGCAATGAGTACGGGAGCGAAGGGATATCGCTCATGTGAATGCCGCCGCAGATCACGCTACCGCCTTTGCGCACAGCCTTCAACGCGTGCGGCACGAGTGGGCCGATCGGCGCAAAGATAATCGCGGCATCGAGAGGCACGGGCAGACGATCGTCACTGCTGCCAGCCCAACTCGCGCCCAGCTGCTTTGCAAAGCGCTGCGCCGTCACGTCTCCGGCGCGCGTAAAAGCGTAGACCTCCTGTCCCTTGTGGGTTGCGACTTGAGCCACGAGATGCGCAGCGGCGCCAAAGCCGTAAATTCCCAAACGTTTCGCGCTCTCCGCCATTCGCCATGATCGATAGCCGATGAGCCCGGCGCACAGCAGAGGCGCGGCGTGCGCGTCATCGATGGTCTCGGGCAACTGGAAACAATAGCGAGCATCAGCCACCACATGCTCCGCATAGCCGCCATCGAGCTGATAGCCGGTGAACTGGGCCTGGTCACAAAGATTCTCTTGCCCGCTGGCGCAGAAGTCACAAGTGCCGCACGTGTGGCCGAGCCAGGGCACACCGAGCCTCGTGCCGAGGCCGTAGTGCGTGCCTTCGCCGCATCCGATCACGGTGCCGACGATCTCGTGTCCAGGCACGATGGGCAATCGAGGCTCGGGCAGCTCACCATCGATGAGATGCAGGTCCGTGCGGCAGACGCCGCACGCGCTGACCTTCAAAAGCACCTGCCCGGGGCCGGGCGCCGGCACGGGGCGGCGCTCCATCGCCAGCGTTTCTCCGGGACGGTGCAACCGCATGCACAAGGAAGACGCGCTGGTCATGAAGGAAAGTCTCCACGCATCGGCAGATGCATCACCCGGGGGTTGTGCGGGTAGGTTAGGGGGAACCACCGGTTTCCGCACCAGCGGCACGGGATGAGACTGGTGAAGGATAACTCCACCGAGGCAGGGTCATGAATCCGATCCAAAATATTCTGGTGATCGTCGATCCCACCGCGCAACAACAACCCGCCGTTGCCAAGGGAGCCATTCTGGCCAAACAGCTCGCGGCCCGCCTGGATTTGTTTGTTTGCGAAACGAAGGCTGCGCGCGACCTGCGTCTCGGCCGCCATCTGCGGCTGTCGCCACAGGCGCCATTCGAAGAGAAGTTGATTCCTTGGCTCGAATCGCTCGCCGAGCCGCTGCGTCGTGAGGGCATCGAAGTGACCACGGAGGTGGTGTCAGCCGATCCGCTGCACGCGGAGCTGGTGGAACGCGTCAAACACACCTGCGCGGAACTCGTGATCAAGGACACGCACCATCACAGCATCGCGCAGCGTACGTTTCTCACTAATACGGACTGGGAACTGATTCGTAGTTGTCCGGTGCCGCTGCTGCTGGTCAAGGCCACCCCTTGGTCGACGGCTCACCGCATCGGCGCGGCGCTCGATCCCGGTCACATGGATGACAAGCCGAGACTGCTGGATCGTTGCATCCTGCAAGAAGCGGCGAGGTTCGCGGCTGCGCTCGGTGGCGAGGTACACCCAATTCACGCCTACATTCCGGCGGCCATGATCGCAGCGGCGACGATGTCGGTACCGCCGATTGTCATAGACATCCCTGCAGAGGCGTTGGAAGAGGAGCGCAAATCAAAGCTCAAGGAGCTGACGGCGATCACCTCGGACTACCGGTTTCCTGAGAAGAACATTCACTTGGAAACCGGCGGTGTCGTCGAGGTGCTCTGTCGCCTCGCGCGGGACTGTGGCATCGACATCATGGCGATGGGCGCGCTCTCGCGTCGTGGCGTGAGGCGCATACTCATCGGCGGCACAGCAGAGGACGTGCTGGAACAGCTGCCCTGCGATTTGTTAGTGGTAAAAAGTCCGAACTTCGCGGAGATGCTGGTCTTGTGAGCCTGCGCGCGCCAGATAGAACGATGTCCGCAGTGGATGAGGGCGCGGTCGACGTCAGCACTGCAAAAAAGGTGGCGGCGTTGCGCTCGGTCGCGTCCTATCCCGTACGCGCGACCTCGGTCGAGGTCATCGAAACGCATTTCGCGTGGGTGTTCCTGGTCGGGGAGCACGCGTACAAGATGAAGAAGCCGGCGGATTATCCGCTGCTCGATCTACGCTCACTCGAGGATCGGCAGCGCAATTGCCAGGATGAGGTGCGCCTGAATCGGCGCCTCGCGCCTGATGCCTATCTCGGGGCGGTGCCACTGGCGATCGACAGGCAGGGGATGCTCAAAGTGAACGGCGAGGGGGCCGTCGTCGATTGGCTGGTTTGGATGAAACGGTTGCCCTCGGAGCGCATGCTCGATCGCGCGATTGTTTCCAAGTCCGCGAATCCGGCCGTATTGGCAGACATCGGAGCGCTGCTCGCGCGGTTCTACGAGCGGCAACAGCGATACTTCATGCCGGCGGGCCATTACGTTGCTCAATTGATCGAGCGGACCGAGCGCGAAGGGATTGCGCTGCTCGCGCCGGATTTGAGACTCGACGCAGCACGGGTGCGTTCAGCGGTCGGTGCTGTCCAATCCGCGCTGCAAGCATTGCAATCAGAGTTGGGACGGCGGGCAATTGAGGGGCGTGTGGTGGAAGGTCACGGCGATCTACGCCCCGAGCACATTTGTCTCACACCACCGTGTGTGATCGATTCGTTGGAGTTCTCTCGTGAGCTGCGGGTGCTCGATCCGGCCGAAGAGCTCGCCTTCTTGCGTCTGGAATGTGAAGTTGCTGGCGCACCGGATGTGGCCGATCAGATCGTGACGGCCTATCAAAACGCGTCCGGCGATCGTTTCACTCGCTGTCTGCTCGATGCGTATGAGGGACGTCGAGCGCTGGTTCGGGCGAAGATCCTCGCGTGGCACATCCTGGATCCCACGGTGGCGTCGCTCGCCCCGTGGCCGGCGAAGGCCCATGAATACATCGCGTTGGCCGAGCGGCATGCCGCGCTAGCGACCATCCAGACGCATTAATGTTCGTGCTCGAGCTTGAGAGGCCTGGCGCGAGATTGCGCGATCAGCGCGGTCACCTCGCTATCGTCTGTCTGATCGAAATCTCGATACCACTGACCGACCGATACGAACAGCGCGGGTTCCAAGGCGCACACGACCTCGTCGGCTTCATCGCGTAATGCCCGAAGAGCCTCGGAGGAGCCGACGGGAACCGCGGCTACTATACGCGTGGCGCCCAGCTTGCGAGCTGCCCGGATCGCTGCCCGCATCGACGCGCCTGTCGCGGCGCCATCGTCGATCAGAATCACCGTGCGTCGTTTCACATCGAGCGGCAGCCGGTCGTTGCGATACAACCGTTCGCGATAAGACAGCTCCTGATGTTGGCGATGCATCTCGGCGCGTAGTTGGACCGGATCGCAAACGAACGGTGCAATCTCCTCGTTGAGGACCGAGATGCCACCAGACGCGATGGCGCCAATCGCAAACTCGGGCTGGCCAGGCGCCCGCAGCTTACGCACCACCATCACGTCCAGCGGCAATTGCAGTGCTGCGGCAACTTCGAAGGCGACGGGAACCCCGCCGCGAGGCAGCCCCAGGACGAGCGCATCCTCACGTTCGTTATAGGCGGCTAACAGGCCGGCGAGCGTCTGGCCCGCATCGGTTCGGTTGCTGAAATCGTTCATTACCGTTTCCCGCAGGAACTCTCCCTCCGTGTACGCGATTCGTCCTGGCGACGCCCTCCGCGAATGTCCCTGCGCGCACGTGGATGCCACGGAACGGGGCAGCAGCTGCGGGAAAACCCTGGTCCACTGCTGGAAGTCCCGAGCTGTCAGTGTCCCGTCGCCCGCGCACCTTCGGCTACGGGAGGTCATGGATGTCTACGCAACTTTCCGAGCCGAGTCCGCAGGCGGGCTCCAACAGTTATCAGCTGGCGGTGGAGGACCTCAACTTCCTGCTGCGCGATGAAATGCGCGCCGTGCGCTTCGCGCTGGAGTATGCAAAGGCAGATCTCGTCCTGCGAGATTGGCGCATTCGCTCGACCATCATCGTGTTTGGCAGCGCCCGCGTACCCTCGCCCGAGGCTCTGAGTCGATTGCCGCCGGCGGTCGGTGAGGAGCAGGGGCTTCGTCAGCGGCAACTGCGTTGGTACGAGGCCGCTCGAGAATTCGGCCGACTCGCCTCGTTATATGGCGGCGCGCTGAAACAGGGTGGCGAATGGCGCGACAACGTGATCGCCACCGGTGGCGGGTCGGGGCTCATGGACGCGGCCAATCGGGGCGCCCATGACGTCGGGGCGCCGTCGATCGGCTTCAACATACAATTGCCGGTGGAGCAGCACCCCAATCCATACACGACACCGGAGCTGACGTTCCGCTTTCATTACTTCGCCATGCGCAAGATGCACCTGGCGATGCGCGCCAATGCGCTTGCGATCTTCCCAGGCGGCTTCGGCACCCTCGATGAGTTGTTCGAGCTGCTCACGCTGTTGCAGACAGGTAAGGCCCGGGCCGTGCCGGTCGTGCTGTTCGATCGCGGCTACTGGCAGAAAATCATCGACTTCGATGCCCTGGTGGATGAGGGCATGGTGTCTGCCGACCATTGCGAGCTGTTCGAGTTTGCAGACACGGCGGATGAGGCGTGGCGGAGCATCGAACGTCGCAGACTGCACGCTCACGGCTGAGCACGGCGAGCACATTCGTATGGAAACCCTCGCGACGACGGCTGAGCCACCATTGGTCTTGCAAGCACGGGAGCTGAGCAAGATCTACCGCTCGGGCGAAGTCGAAGTCCAGGCGCTGCGCGGAGTGAATCTGGATCTGGTCTCAGGCGAGCTCATCGTATTGCTGGGCGCCTCCGGCAGCGGCAAATCGACGCTGCTCAACATCCTCGGTGGCCTGGACACGCCGACGAGCGGTGATGTGAGCTTTCTCGGCCAGCCTCTCACGGCGTTCGACGATGCCGCGCTCACGCGGTATCGCCGGGAACACGTCGGCTTCGTGTTTCAGTTTTATAACTTGATTCCGAGCCTCACGGCGCTCGAGAACGTGGCGCTGGTCACCGAGATTGCGCGCCGGCCGATGCAACCGGAAGACGCTTTGCAGCTAGTCGGGCTCGGCGCGCGTCTGCATCACTTTCCCGCTCAGCTCTCCGGCGGTGAGCAGCAGCGTGTGGCGATCGCACGAGCCATTGCGAAGCGACCCAACCTGTTGTTGTGCGATGAGCCCACAGGTGCGCTCGACAGTCCCACCGCGATACTGGTTCTGCAGGCTATCGAGCGCATTCACGCGGAGCTCGGCACGACAACCGCGCTCATTACTCACAATTCCGTCATCGCTGACATGGCCAGCCGCGTTCTGTACATGCGCGACGGTCAAATCCACCATGAGATTCGCAACTCGACTCGCCGTGCGGCGAGGGAGCTGTCGTGGTGAGCGGCGCGCTCAACAAGAAGTTATGGCGCGACCTGTGGCGCATGCGTGGCCAAGTGCTCGCCATCGGCCTCATCATGGCTTCGGGCATTGGCGTGCTCGTCATGGGCCTGTCCACCGTCGAAGCGCTCGAGGAGACCGCCCGCGCGTACTACGAACGTTACCGCTTCGCGCATGTGTTCGCGCAAGTAAAACGGGCGCCGAAGCGGGTACTCGCGGAGATCGCAGCCTTGCCTGGCGTGCAGACCGTCGAAGCTCGCGTCGTCGAAGGCGCGATCCTCGATATCCAAGGGTTCGAGGAGCCGGTCGTCGGTCGACTGGTCTCACTACCGGATAACGCCGTCCCTCGATTGAACTTGCTCACCTTGCGATCTGGTCGTATGCCGGCGGCGCATTCGGATGATGAAGTGTTGTTGTCCGAGCCGTTCGCACGCGCTCACTCGCTCTACGCGGGCGAGACGATCAAGGCGGTGCTCAACGGCACCTGGCGCGAGCTGAGAGTCGTCGGCACGGCGCTCTCTCCGGAGTATGTATATGCAATCGGTCCCGGTGCGCTGATGCCGGATGATCGGCGCTTCGGCGTGCTGTGGCTGCCGGAGCTTGCCTTGCAAGCGGCCTTCGATCTGGAAGGTGCGTTCAACGATGTGAGCGTGCATTTGCTGCGAGGCGCCCGGGCGCAGGATGTCATCGCTGGCATGGATCGCATCCTCAACCGCTACGGCGGCATCGGAGCTTATGAGCGCGCCGATCAGCTCTCCAATTGGTTTCTGATGAACGAGATCAAACAGCTGCAGACCTTGTCTCGTATTCTGCCGACTGTGTTCCTGCTGGTCGCCGCGTTTCTGACGAATATGGTGCTGGCGCGGTTGATCGCCCTCGAGCGCAGCGAGATCGGGCTGCTGAAAGCATTCGGATACACACGCGCGCAGATCGCCTGGCACTACGCGAAGTTCGTTCTCGCAATGGGCGCGTTCGGCATCCTCCTGGGCTGGCTCGCGGGCTACTGGCTCGGCTGGTACGAAACCAGGCTCTACGGTGAGTTCTATCACTTTCCGTTCCTCCTGTACCGGCCGGCGCCGACCGCCTTCGTTATCGCGGCATTGATCGGCTTCGGTGCGGCATTGCTCGGCGCTCTGCGTACCGTGTACGCCGCGGCCTCACTGCCGCCGGCCGAGGCGATGCGGCCGCCGGCGCCACCGATGTTCCGTCGCATAGGCATCGCGCGTTACGCCTTTGCGCAACGGCTGGAACAGCTGACCCGCATCATCATTCGGCAGGTCTGGCGTTGGCCCATTCGAACGCTGACCACTTGCGGCGGTATTGCCATGGGCGTCGCCGTGCTCGTCACCTCGTTTCAGTGGCTCGACGCTATCGAGCACATGGTCGATGTGTATTTTCGCCAGGCGCAGTCGCAGGATGTGACGATGATCTTCGCCGAGCCGCGCTCCATCGACGTGGCTCATAACGTTGCACGCCTGCCGGGCGTGCAGGTGGTCGAGCCGATGCGCATCGTTCCGGCGAAGCTTCGATTCGGCTGGCGCGAACAGCGCGAGTCGTTGCAGGGCTTGCCTACGCAGCAACGTCTCTATCGCGTATACGACGCAAACGGAAAATCGCTGACCTTGCCGCGGGAAGGCTTGATGATCTCGTCGATGCTCGCCGAGTTGCTGCACGTGAAACTGGGCGATCGGATCACGGTCGAGATTCTCGAAGGTCGGCGTGAAGTGCTGCAGGTTCCGGTGGCGGGGATCTTCGAGACGTATATCGGCTCGCCGGCCTATATCGACGATCGCGCACTGGCTCGGTTGCTCAGGGAATCCCAGACCGTGTCCGCCATGCACCTGCGCGTCGATTCTCTGCAGTTGCCGAACTTGCTGGCAGAGCTCAAGGCGCTGCCGCGCTTGAATGCGGTGTCGCTGCGCGCAGCGAACATCCAGATGTTTGACGAAACCATGGCGCGGACGCTCATGATCTTCGTCTCTTTCTTCATTGTATTTTCGTGCGCGTTGTCGGTCGGCGTAACTTATAACGCTGCTCGCATCGCGTTGTCCGAACGCGGACGCGAGTTTGCGACGCTGCGCGTCCTGGGATTCACGCGCGGCGAGATCTCTTATCTGCTGTTGGGAGAAATTGCCTTGCTCGCGGCGCTGGCCTTGCCACTCGGCTGTTTCGTCGGCCGGCTGCTCGCGCGGGTGATCGTTGCTGCGTTCAAGACTGAGCTCTATCGAGTGCCTTTCGTGCTGGAAGGGTCCAGTTATGCCTGGGCCATGATCGTTACAATCGCGTCGACGGCCCTGTCCGCAGTGCTGGTGCGCCGACGTCTGGATCGACTCGATCTCATTGCTGTGCTCAAAACTCGTGAGTGACCCATGGGTGGGACGAACATGCGAAGAATTCTCACTTGGGCTCCGCTGGTCGTCTTGCTACTGGCGGCGCTGGCTTGGTTGTTCCGTCCCAAGCCCGTGGCAGTCGACCTGGATGAGGTGGTACAGGCGGCATTACAGGTGACGATCAGCGACGAAGGCGAAGCGCGTGTACGCGACGTGTTCGTCGTTTCTGCGCCCGTCGCGGGGCTCATGCGTCGTTTGGAGTTGAAGGCAGGCGACCGCGTGACGCCGAATCAAACGGTGATCGCCCGGTTGGAGCCCTCGGTCCCGATGTTTCTCGATGAGCGTGCAATTGCCGAGGCGCGCGCAGGTGTGGATGCGGCGAATGCTGCAACCAAATTTGCCCAAGCGCAGTTGGGGCGCGCCGAGGCTGAACGTGACTTCGCTCAATCGGAACTGCGGCGTCTCCAAGCCAGCCGGCAGAGCATCTCGCAAAATGATCTTGATGCGGCTGAGCGCCGTGCGAAGACCGCTATTGCGGCGGTGGCGGAGGCTCAGGCGAGCTTGCGGATGCGACAATCCGAGTACGTCCAGGCACAGGCTCGGCTGTTGAATCCGACCAAGGTGAGCAAGGCGGCGAAAGATTGCGACTGCGTCATCGTGTACTCGCCGGTCTCCGGATCGGTGCTGCGTGTACTGCAGGAAAGCGAAGCCGTCGTGACCGCGGGCACCCCGATTCTGGAGATTGGCGACCCGGCAAACATGGAGGTTCAAGTGGATCTTTTGTCGGAGGAGGCGGTGCGCGTGCGCGCCGGTCAGCGTGTCCTCATCGAGGGCTGGGGCGGGTGGGGCTCTCTTGCGGGCGTCGTGAGGCGTGTCGAGCCGTTTGCGTTCACCAAAGTGTCGGCACTCGGAATCGAAGAGCAGCGTGTGAATGTATTGATCGATCTGACGGAGCCGCGCGAGCGGTGGCGCCGGTTGGGCCACGGGTATCGGGTTCAGCCGAGCATCGTCGTTTGGGAGACCGATCGCGCCATTCAAGTGCCGCAGTCGGCACTGTTTCGCGATGGCGAGCGATGGGCAGTGTTCGCCGTCGAGAACAGCATCGCGCAACTGCGAGGTGTTGTCGTCGGTCAGCACAACGACACGCAAGTACAAGTCGTCAGCGGCCTGTCGCCGGGTGAGCGCATCGTCGTACACCCCAACGATCGTATCGAGGACGGGACACGCATCGTCGCGCGCTCGGGTGAGTAGTCGGCGCTCAGGGACTTATACGAGCGGTTACGGACAACCTCAGATAACGATCGGAAAGGATTGGGCGAATGATCTGCTCGTATGAGTCACACCGACACAATCCTGGTGATCGTCGATCCGACGGCCCGCCATCACGCCGCGCTCGCCAAGGGCGCGCTACTGGCGAAAAAATATCAAACACGCATGGATCTGCTTTCCTGGGGCGCAGCCGGCCAAGGGGCTCGCACTCTGGAGAGGGAGATCTCCGGCAAGTTGCGTAATCTCGCCAGCTTTCTGCGGGCCAATGGCTTGGACGTGAGCACGGAAGCCTTACCAGCGGATCTGCTGAAAACTGCGCTGGTGGCACGCCTGAAGGGTGCGCGGTTCGTGATCAAGGATGCGACACAGGCGGGCAGGTTGCAGTCATCGGTGCTGCCAGCAATCGATTCGGAATTGACGCGAGTCTGCCCGGCGCCGCTACTGCTGAGCAAGCCAAAACTCTGGCCGGAACTCCCGTTGATTTGCGCGGCCATCGATCCCGAGCAGCCTGGTCTTTCCCTGAGCGACGCCGTCATGACAGAGGGCAAGACATTGGCTAACCGGCTCGAGGGTCAGTTGCACGTGCTGCGCACCCATGCCCCGGCCGATCAATGCGTCTCGGGGCTTCGTATGTTTGTGACGCGGCTGGCCGGGAATGTATTCGTCATGGGGGCAACGCCGCGCGCCAAAGGGGCAGAAGAGAGTTCGGACACGACCGTCGACAGCGTGTTGCAGCAGATCCCCTGCGACTTGCTCGTCGTGAAGGCGGCGCAAGCGACGAACAGCTACATTGAGCGCGGTGCTCGTCAGGACACTCGCGAGTCACGCACGCGCTGGGCGTTCAGCAGTTCATCCATCAATGTGAGCAATTCCTCCGCATCGATCGGCTTGCTCGCCAGCCGCAGCTGTCGGTCACCGGAGATTTTGCGCATGGCCGTGGACGTGTCGCCCGTCACCAGGATGGCCGGAATAGTCCGGCCCAGTTGCTCGCGAACGCTGGCGATGACATTCAATCCCGTCTGGTCTTCCTTCAAATGATAGTCGCTGACCAGTAAGTCGATGTCCGGATGCTCCCGACCCAGTTGCAGCGCTTCCTCGCGGCTCGCGGCAGCAACGACTTGATAACCCTCGAGCTCCAGCAGCAAGCGCGTGGCCTGTAGCACGCTGGGCTCATCCTCCGTCACGAGAATCTTGCCTCTTTGAGCTTGTCGCGCCGGCTGTACGTCGAATGTGCACGGATCTGCCACAGGATCCGACTTGCCGGTATCGATGCACGGCAGATCCAGCATGAAGGTCGAGCCTTTGCCGACCTCGGACTGCACCTGAATGCAGAATCCGAGGAGCTTGGCGATTCGCTGCACGATGGCGAGGCCCAGCCCGTAGCCCTCTCGAGTCGTGTTCCTCGCGACACCCACCTGGAAGAACTCATCGAAGATGTAGGCGAGCTGGTCTTGAGGAATACCGACGCCCGTGTCCTGAACTTCGATGCGAACGCCGGCGGCGGTTCGAACCGCCCGCAAGATCACTTTGCCTTCTTTGGTGTACTTGATGGCATTCGAGACCAGGTTGCGCAGTAATTGTTCGAGCAACGACTGATCGGTACGCGTGTGGAAATTGGATTGTTCGACCAGTAGAGCAAGGCCCTTGGAGCGGGCAGCGGTCGAGAACTCGGTGCTCAGCAGCTCGAACAACTGATGTAACGAGAATTCACAGGGCTGCGGCGTCACCGCGCCGGATTCCAGTTTGCTGATATCGAGCAGCGCGCTCAGCAAGCGCTTCATCGAATCGATCGCCCGACCTTGCTGGGTGAGCACTTCGCGTCCGTGGGGAGGCAGATCCAACCGGGAGAGCGTGCCGTGCAACATCGAGAGCGCCTGCAGCGGCTGTCGCAGGTCGTGACTGGCCGTTGCCAGAAATCGACTCTTACTCAGGTTGGCTCGATCGGCCTCTTCACGCGCTTGATCGGCGATCTCGCGAGCCTTGATCAGTTCCTGTTCGGCGCGCTTGCGCTCGCTGGCATCCCGGATGGCGGCGGCCGCCAACCCATCTCGCAGCGGGCTGAGGCTGATTTCCAATGGAAACTCGGTGCCGTCCGAGCGCAGGCCGAGCAAGTCCCGGCCAGCGCCCATCGGCCGGGTTCGTGGATCTTCCGCAAAGTTGCGCCGATGGCTCGCGTGCCGCGGGCGCAAGCGCTCCGGCAACAGCAGATCCACGCTGCGGCCGACAATGTCCTCGCGTGGATAGCCGAACAGGTCGGTGACCCGCTGGTTCGCGTAGAGAATTCCACCTGACGCGTCGACGACCAGCATCGCGTCGGGCGCAAACTCCACCAGATCGGCTAACAATTGTTGATGGATCGTCATCGGCTCGTTCCTCCCGCGGCGACCGCCATGCAAGCGAGCAGGCTTTGGGCCGCGGGTCGATTGAGGCGCCACGCTGTCTTTGCTGTCGTCCATCCAGGGGCAAGTGCTTGCAGGCGGCGTGTGAACGCACGAATGCAGATAATACATCCCTGATCGTAGCTGTCACAGGCCAAGTTTTCGTTTGGTATGTCACTGCGTTAGCGCAGGCGCGCAGTTATGGCTGAAATATCGTCCAGCGAACTGTCACGGCCGCCGCAGGGATTGCCGGATTGTACCGTGTCGTAAGACACCGCTTTAGCAGGGGAATGGGGCGGCGGCGTGCATCGCTACACCTATCGCCGGTCGGCTACGCGACCCCCGCAGCGCTTCAGCGGAGTTCCGCATGGGATCCGAAATCGGCACGCACGACAGCGGCAGAGGAGGAGTTTTTGGCCAGCATGGCGGCTCCTCGAGTCTGGCAAAGGCGACGGCGTTCGTTACCGCCGCCCTGAATCAGCAAATCCAAGCGCCAGGCTAAGCCCGCGCGTTGCCCGACACATCGTCGCTTTGCTCGGCATGATCACGCCGCGCCTCGACGGCCGCCGACGGATCCATATGCCGGAAGGTGATTCTCAACGCTGTTTGCATGGCCGGCTCCTGCTTTTGTGTCTGCAATGTTTCTTCGACGGATGTCTAGCGAGATATAGGAACATCCACGCGCGAGTTGAGTACGACCCCGGATTGGGCTCAGGCACTGGTAACACGTTTTTCAGGGCACGCGCGGCTCGAAATCGGGCAACGCTTCCAGCCGAATGCGAAATACCTGTAAGTTCTCACGGGACGGCCAGGGCTCCCACGCTCCGTCGCCAACGATCCGGATGCGCTGAACACCCAGCTTTTCCAGATCCGACACCGACAGATCCCAACCGTCGTAGTCGTGATCGTTGGCCAACAACTCGTGCTCGAACAGCTGACCGAGCACGGTGAGGCGCGGATCGACGCCGATGCGCTGGAAGAATTGCGCTTCGCGCGCAATCAGCTCGAGACGTGAGGCCTGCAACTGGTCCAATAATCGATCACGGGATCGCTCGGCAAGTACTGCTTCGCGCGCCTCCGGCTCCAGCGCACCAAGCATGTCATCGAGCACATGTTCGAGCTTCGGACGATCGATGGGCTGCATGACACCGCCGTGCCACATGAGCGAGGCATGCGACGCCAGCATCTTGTTCTCGCCAGCAAGGAACACGTAATTGGCGCAGCTGGAATAGCAGTACGTGTCCACACGCACGTCGAGTTCATGATCGAGTATCCAATGGCCGAGCTCGATCGCCGCGCCGGCGCTGCCACCGTGGCTTTCTATGATGACGGTCGTCGGCTTGGGCGCGGCTTCCTGATACAGCTCGTAGACGCCATCATTGGCTTCGGTGGTGATGAGCCCCTGATACTCGATGCAGCAGTCACTCAGCCGGACTTTGGTGACCAGCGTCATGTCGATCGATTCGGGCTCGGCGCTGGAGCCGATCGGCAGCAGCAAGCAACAGGCAAGCGCGCAGGTCCTGAGGTCCATGGGCATGACCTATATCCAACCGATGGCGCGGCGAAATGAGCGTCGCGCCTGCGGTTCTTCAGAGTCGGTTGGCGCGTTCATAGTTCCTCCTAGCGCAGCCGCCGGCCGAGTGACAAACCGAATAAATAAGGATCGAGCTCTAGGGTGCCGCGGGGCTGGCCATCGATCTTCATGGAGCTATCGATGTCCATCCAGCGGGCGTCGATGTTCACGAACCATCTCGAGCCGAGGTACATGTCGAGACCGATGGCTGCCGACAGCCCGGTCGAATCGTCGAGCTGCAGCGACTGACCGGCGAGCGATGCCTTGGTGCCCTCGCTGCCGAGGTGTGCATACGAGACGCCAGCCCCGGCATACGCTCGGAACGTGCCGCTCGAGTCAGTGATGTGATATTGCACTGTCGCGCTCGAGGGAATCATGGTGAAGCGCGCGACGCGCGTTTCCGTGGCATCGTGTACGTCGTGCCCGGCGGGAAACGCCGAGAACAGCTCGATCGCCCAGTGTTTGGTCAGCAGATACGTTGCACCGAGCGACAAGCCGGAGGCGTTGTCGACGTAGAAGTCATCGTGATTGTTCGGCTTGGGATCGACGGGATGCACGCCAATGCGGGCAATCCAGTGGCGAGGCAGGTCGTCATTCGCCTGCGCCGACGGAGCCAGCGCGGCTAAAACAAAACATGCCCAGAGCGGGGTTCGTGTGCTCATGGCGGCTCCTTGTGTCTCGCTCGGATTTGTATAGCGAGCGGCGGGACGCGCGCTTGAGGAAGATCCCTCAGCTACTCCGGGACTATCGCGGCGGACTCGCCTGGCTGCGATGTCCGGCGAGCTCCTGGATAGTGCGGGCCAGAAGCGGAGCGACTGAACAAACGCGCAAGCCAGCGCCGAGCCATCGAACGAACTGCGGGTGCAGCTCGACCGAGTCTGTGACGAGAACATCGTCGGCGACACGAGCCTCGAATAGTTGCGTAGCCGTCGGCAGAAACGCGGCGTGAGCGGCAGCGACGTACACCGCTTTGGCGTCGGCACGACGCGCAGCTTCGCAGGCGCGCAGGATCGTGGATCCGCTTGCGATCATGTCGTCGTAGATGATGACCGCTCGCCCCTTGAGATCCCCGACGACTGTTGCGCCCGACACCACGCCGCTCGCGCGGCGCTTTTCCAGGAACGCCAGATCTACGTCTCGCGACAGGGTGCGAAGCAGACATTCCCTAAGCCGCTGCGCGCGCTTGACGCCACCGATGTCCGGCGACATCACGATGACCGGTTGGTCGGCGGCTTGCTTTGCGATGTCCGCAGCGAATACTTCGGCCGCCTCGAGTCGCACGGTGGGGCAGCGAAAGGCATTGTCGAAGGCGGCCTCGTTGTGGATTTCCAGCGTGACGACGCGGTCGATTCCCGCGGCCTCCATAAGAGTCCCGACATATCGTGTCGTTACCGGATCGCGCGCCTGGGTGCGCCGATCTTTGCGGGCGTATGCAAGATACGGTGTGATCGCGGTGACGCATCTGGCTCCCGCGTCCTTTAACGCGCCGGCAAAGAACAACAAGCGGCACAGCTTGTCGTTGGCCGAGGCGTTGCTGTCGCCGCAGGTACTCTGCACGACGTAGACGTCTTCGTTACAGACATCCACCATCGGTCGCATCTTGTGCTCGCCGCCGTCGAACTCACGTTCTTCGCTCCGAGCAAGCGACGTTTCCATCGCTTCGGCCACGCGAGTGCCCAGCTGCAAGGAGGCTTTCGGGGCGAACACCAGCATGGTCCTACTGTGCGCCTGCGACGTGGGCGACACCACTGGCGGACTCACGCACCGACTCAGGTGTACTACGTAACGTCACAGGCCGTTCACGGCGGTTTATGGTCGTGGGAGCTGACACTCTGCTGCTGCATCCATGACGGTGACACAGGGGAACATCGATGTCACAAGAGCGCTGGGAAACTCATTGGGACGCGGGGCACAACTGGGCGCTGGCCCTGGCCGGCGGGGAGGGCTCGCGACTGCAGGCACTCACCCGGCTGGCGTCGGGCATCGCGGTTCCAAAACAGTTCTGTTCCCTGGGCCATAGCGGCTCGCTGCTGCACGATGCCCGGGCCACATCCCCAAAGGAGTACTGATCGTTGGAGCGCCGGGTACTGGCAAGACGCTGCTCGCGAAGGCGGTCGCTGGCGAGGCGAATGTTCCTTTTCTGCTGATCGGCGGTTCGGAGTTTGTCGAGCTGTTCGTCGGCGTCGGCGTCGGCGCCGCGCGGGTGCGCGATCTGTTTCATCAGGCAAGCGAGCTTGCCCCGTGCATCATTTTCATCGACGAGCTTGATGCGCTCGGCCGGGCGCGCGGTGTGACTGGATTCAGCACGCACGAGGAGAGGCAGCAGACACGCAATCAATTGCTGGTGGAGATGGATGGTTTCGAGACCAATCGCGGCGTGATCATAATGGCCGCGACCAACCGTCCGGAAATCCTCCAAGCGCCGGGTGAAGCTACGGCCTGGCACGGAATGCTTGGGCCTCGACCCGCTCGGCGAGGCGGTGTTGCCTCTCATATTGTTCTCTCGGCCACTATCGCTGAGTGCTGCGGGAATCATCGGCGTGACAATCGCTTTCGTCGTGCTCGATGTCGCCGCGGCACGTATGCGTCAGCGACCGTGGCTTCGTTGATGCGAGTAGTCCGTCCATCGGATCAGCATCGTCGCCACGATCGCGCCGAGCGTGGCAAGCGCCATGTCGTGCTGAGCGTCCCATGGATCGCCCTGAGTGCCGAGATACGCATCCCCCAGCTCGGGCGCCACGCTGAGCGCCGCAATCCATTCGACCAGTTCATAGATGACTGAGTGAGACATGATGAAAAGGATGGGAAGGATCCAGCGCCACGAACCCCGGGCCGGAGCATAGCGGCCCAGAAGCTCGGCCGAAGGCTGCAGCAGCAAGACACCGTAGAGGAAATGAATCAGCCGATCGTAGTGGTTGCGGTCCCAACCGAGCATATGATTGAGCGTGCTGCCGGTCACCGTTTGCCACCACGCGTCGTAGGGCACCAGAGAGTAGGTGTAGTGAGCGCCGACCGAATGCAAAACAAAGAATATGAACAGGCATACGTAGGCGCCATTGGAAAAACGCATGCGATGCCGCGTGGCTACCAATACCGGCACGGTCACCAGCACGAGGATGTTCTCGAGAAGCCAATCCTCGCGGCTCACCGGTTCGATGGCGAGGGTGAGCCAGATCACGATCAGCACCGCGAGTAACACCGACGGCAGTCGCTCACTCGGGCGTGCCACAGAAAAGTGCCTCAAGTACGTCGGGGGAGTAGCCACACGGCCAACGTAGTCCGGTGATATTCGAAGCACCATTCCGGGATTGTGCTCAGTAGCTCCGTAGCACCCCCCACGTGCCTTGTTGCATGAGCCCGGGCGATCCCGAGAGCGATTAAGCGGGTCTCCTTAATGGCAATTTCCGGCGCATTGCTACGCTGTCCCCATCGCACAGGAGGCAGCTGCATGAACAGGACCCAGAACGCCCGGCCGATTCTTGTCGCAGTTCGAACGCTGGATCGCTCGGCGCATTCGATCCTGCGCAAAGCAGCCTCATTGGCAACGCTGTACGACGCACCGGTGAGAATCGTGCACGTACTGGCCATTCCGCAGGGCGCTCTGGCACGTGCCGGCGCGACGGTTCGACAGGCGGCGCAAGCCGACCTCGACCAGCGCACGGTACGATTGGAAAAGCTGGCGCAACGGGCGGAGCTTCGCCAGCTGAGGGTGACGAGCACCGTGCGCTGTGACTATCCGGTCCAGGACGCGTTGGTAAGAGAGGCGATCGCCTGCCATGCGCGCATGCTGCTGGTCGAGTCGCATGGGCCGGGACGGTTGGCGCGCATGTTCCTGAGCAACATCGATTGGGATCTGATCCGCAATTGCCCCTGTCCGCTGTGGCTGAGCAAATCTCATAAGTTCAATTCGCTCGCACCCATCATCGCGGCCGTAGACCCGCTGCACGCGCACGCCAAGCCTGCGATGCTCGATGACACGATCGTCGCGCACGCGATCGAAGCGTCAGGTTCCCGACCGAGCAAAGTCGTGCTGTGTCATGCATACAGCCTGCCCCAAGGCGCGATCACGGGCTCGCCAGTCGAGGCCCATTGGATCGCGATGACCGAGGACGAACAACGCGCATACCAACGAGATCTGGAGCGCGCCATCGAGCGGCTGCAGAGGAAGGCGGATATCCCCTCCGACAACGCGGCAGTCGTGCGAGGAGACCCGGCCTTCCAACTGCCGCGACTCGCAAAGAAACACTCCGCGGCCCTGGTCGTCATGGGCGCGGTCTCACGGCGGGGATTGAAACGAGTGTTCATCGGAAACACGGCCGAACGGGTGATCGACAAGCTCGATTGCGATGTGCTCGTGTTGAAGCCGCGCGGCTTCAAGAGCCTGGTCGAGCGCCAGACGTATCGGCGGCCCATCCCACGGCCTCGCCGTTATGCCTTGGCTTCCCGGCACGGGCAATCCGGCGGCAACGTCACTTACGTCACGCATTAGAGGTTCACGACATGTTCCATTCACCCACTTCCGCAGATCGGCACCTGGCGCGCCCGAGGGAGCTGAAAGAGGAGTTTGTGCTGGCGGATCGGGATCGCGACGGCCGCATCGACTTCCAGGAGTTCACGCGGCTCATGCAAGGAATGGAGGCCGGCATGTCGGCAGCCGAGCTGCGGCTCGGATTCCACGAGATCGATACGGATGCCGATGGGTTGATCGATTTTTGCGAGTTCGCGGACTGGTGGAGCTCGGATTGAACGCGCGGTGTCGTCGTTGCGAGCCAATGCTAAGCGGAAGACCGGAGCCGGCACGTGAATATCGCGTCATGGCATAGCAGGCGCATTGTTATAAGTGAATCAAAGGGGTGGTTCGATCACATGCGCGTCGGCTCCGCCGCATTCACTGGTTTCGGCAAGAGGAACGCTGCCAGCGTCATTGCGAGCGTGGGCCTGCTCGCGCTGGTGTTGTGGATGGCGCACCTGAGTCTTCGGGAAGTGCGCGCTACGTCTGAGCTGTCCGATCACACGCAGGAAGTGCGCCTGGCGCTCGATGCGGTCAGCGAGTCGATGCTCAAGATGGAAACCGGGCAGCGAGGTTTTCTGCTGACCGGCCGAGAGGCATATCTCGAGCCCTACAACACCGGGGCCGCGGCGCTCGACGGCGAGTTGCAACGCTTGGGGCGCTTGATCGCGGACGATCCTCAGCAAACAGAGCGGCTCCGAGGCGCCCGCGAACTGATCGCCGAGCGACGAGTGCAGCTCCGTCATGCACTACGCCTGCGGCAGAACAGCGGCATGGACGCGGCCATCGATTTCCTTCAGGCCGGGCCGGGCATCGCGACCATGAATCGGGTGTTCAGCAGCCTCGCGGCGATGTCGGCCGAGGAAACCCGTCTGCTGACCCGGCGCAAGCAGCAGGAGCAGGCCAGCCTGCAGCGCAATTTCTACCTTATCGTAACGTTGTGCGCGGTGGCGGCCGCCCTGGTGTTGACGATGCTGTTGCGAGTACAGCGAGAGATGGCCGCCCGCGCCGAGTCCGTCCGTCGACTGGATGAGGTCAACGCTTCGCTCGCTGAATCGACGGCTAGCAAGACGAGATTCCTGTCAGCGGCGAGCCACGACCTGCGCCAGCCGTTGCACTCGCTCTCATTATTGAACGCGGCACTTCGAGGGCAGCAGCTGAGCGCGCCGGCGCTGGCAATCGTTGAGGCCCAGCGAGATTCTCTCGAGGCAATGTCGAGCCTGGTCAACCGGCTGTTGAATATCAGCATGATCGAATCGGGAGTCATTCAGCCGTACTTGGAAGATGTGCCATTGACGGGCCTGCTCGCAGCTCTCGAAATGGAGTTCCGTCCGCAAGCACGCGCCAAGCAATTGCAGCTCGACATCGAGCTTTCCAACGAAGCTGCGCGCACCGATCCAACACTGCTACGCGAGATCGTCCAGAACCTCGTAGAGAACGCCATTCGCTATACCAACCGCGGTAGGGTGTCGGTGCGCGCACGGCGTGAGGCGGACGCCGTCATTCTGGAGGTGGCCGACACTGGCCGTGGCATTCCTGAGGATCAGCTGGAGCGGATCTTCGAGGAATTCCATCAGATCCGCCACGGAGCTGAGCAGGCTCGTGACGGCTTCGGGCTCGGACTATCCATCGTCAGTCGGCTGACGAAGCTGCTGGATCTGCCCATCGGCGTGAGTTCGCGGCTGGGTGAGGGTACGACCTTTACGCTGAAGCTCGTTGCAGCCGTTTCAAGGTTGCAGCCTGTTAAGAGTAAGAGTTTCCCGGCGCCCGTCACGCCGAGCATCGCACGGTCAGGCCGGATACTGCTGGTGGACGACGAAGCTTCGGTGCGTGACGCGACGGCCCTGTTTCTCCAGATGGACGGGCACGAAGTGAAATCGGCCGGCTCGCCCGAGGAGGCGCTTCGTGTCATCGAGCAATGGGAACAATCGCCCGACGTGATCGTGAGCGATTTTCAGCTGAACGCTGCCCTGAATGGCGCCGAGCTCATCGAGCAGTTGCGCCAGCTCAGGAACTTCGAGATTCCCGCGGTCGTGCTGAGCGGAGACACGATGAAAGTGACACCGCGCTGCGCCTCTATCGCCGCCTGCCGAGTCTTTCACAAACCCGTCGACGCCGAAGAGTTGTCCGCGCACATTCGCAAATTGCTGGACGGTGTGGCGGCCTGAGTTGGCGATTCTCACAGCGACTGGCATGCGCCCCGGCCAGTAGATCCATTACATTATTCTGGGATCGAAAACCCTCAAGGAACTCCGCTGAAGCGGTGGGCTTATGGCTGTGTCGCCAGCGTACAGAGGGGCCGCCGTCATGAACTCATTCGTTCCAGCCAGCTCACAGCGAGTCCAAGGTCATACTCCTATTGCAATCAGGCAGCGCAATCGACGTCAGATGCTCGAACGGCTCAGGGAATATGAGGACGCGCATCCGGCTGAAATATCTGAGCGCATCGCGCAGCTCGAGCGCGAATGGGATATCGAGCGCGTGCTCGAAGCAAACGCGGCGAGCGTGGCGCTGATCGGATTGACCTTGGGAGCCACCGTGAATCGCCGCTGGTTTGTATTGCCTGCAGTTGTCGCAGGTTTCCTGCTGCAGCATGCGGTGCAGGGGTGGTGTCCGCCGTTGCCGCTGTTCCGGCGCCTGGGCGTCCGAACCGCCGGCGAAATTCATCGAGAGATCGTCGCCCTCAAGGCGATGAGAGGAGATTTCGCGAAGGGCGCCCGTACAGCCGAGCTAGCGGCCCGCAATTCGCGGTTGCACTGAGGTGGTGTCTCAGTCCGCGGAGGGCGATCCATCGACAACGTTGGCCAGGCGTCGGCGTACTTCCGCAGCGGTGCTGGCGAGCGCTCGATTCTTGGTCCGCTCCATCGCGACGACTGGATCCACACTGGCGACCTCGACCCGGCCCTCGGACTCCTCGCGAACGATGACGTTGCATGGCAGGAGTACGCCGAGCTTGTTCTCGAGCTTGAGCGCCTCGTGAGCAAACGACGGATTGCACGCGCCGAGAATTCGATACTTGGGAGTCTCGGCGCCGATCTTGTTCTTTAGCGTCGCCTGCACGTCGATCTCGGTGAGAATGCCGAACCCTTCCGCTTTCAGACGTTCGATGACAGTGGCGAGGACCGCATCGAAGCGACCCGATACTGTTTTGGCTATGTAATAGGACATTTGATATCTCCGGTGTGCGCCGTGCCGCCAGACAGTGCGTAACGAAGATGTTGGGACAGTGCGGATTGGTTCAAGGCGATGCCCTTGTTCAGCTGCAGTCATCAACGAGGGAGAATCCGCGAGGGCCGTATACGTCTTTGCCGTGCGCGTCTTCCCGAAAGTGGTTAAGCGGGGTTCACGATATGACTTGCCCGGCTGTGGAGCTACGTTGCGGCAAACGTCAAGGGCAGTTGGATCGTGCAACCACTTCCACATGTTTATTCCGTCGCGGCGACCGGGAGCGCCGAGGGTGGCGTGACTTTGACTGCGGCTGGATTACCAGCGCTAAAGAGTGCGCCGCCCACCGAGTTTGGCGGCCCAGGAGATCAATGGTCGCCGGAATCTCTGCTCGCGGCGGCCATCGCAAGTTGTTTCATCCTGACGTTCCGAGCACTGGCGCGAGCTTCGCGTCTGCCGTGGACGAACCTGGGCTGCAGCGTCGAGGCGACGCTGGAGCGCGTAGAAAGTGTCGCGCACTTCACCCGGGTTGTCACTCGCGCGACGCTCACAGTGCCCGACGGAACGTCCACAGTGCTTTGCGAACGCGTCCTTAACAAGGCGGAGGAAGGTTGCTTGGTCGCTAACTCACTGCGCGCGAAACGTGAGCTGCAGATGGAGATCGTCAAAGCGACGGTCGACTCGCCCGAGAGTGAGCCGGCTTGAGGTCACTACACCGATGGAGGCCCCATGTATCAGCGAATACTGGTTGGAGTCGACGGGAGCGAAACGTCTTTACGGGGACTCGATGAGGCGATCCGTCTGGCGAAAGCGAGCGGCGCGCGCCTGCTCCTGGTGCATGTACTGAACACCTTGATTCTGGAGTCGGAGATTGCTTCGACGGCCTATTACCAGGCGCTTGCCGATTCGATCCGGGCATCGGGAGCAAAGACTCTCGAGCACGCAGCCATGCTGACACACGAAGCGGGCGTCTCATTCGAACAGAAGATGGTCGAGAAGATCGGTGCGCACGCTTCGCAGGAGATCGTCGCGCAGGCGAAGGCCTGGACGGCTGACCTGATCGTCGTCGGAACGCATGGTCGCCGCGGGCTCAAACGACTGGTCATGGGCAGTGACGCCGAGCTCGTGTTGCGGCATTCGCCTGTGCCGGTGTTGATGGTGCGAGATCAACCGACATCCTGATCATCGTTGCGACGATGTCTGCTGTTACGGACATCGAACATTAACCGTTTGTCACGTCGGACCGCGATTGATCGGCTCACCGGACGACGTCCAACCCGGCAAGCAAGCTAACCGGGTGCAGCCAAAATGACGACTGGGGGGCGCCTCGTAGAGCCACGGCCGCGGCGCGATGGCGAAAGCCGTTGCCAGCGGCACGATCTCTCGATGTATCAGGCCGACGATCCTCGTCGCGGCGAGTTGGAGCAATTCGTTCACGACGTATTCGCGTCGAAACACGGCGCGCACGTGTGCTCGTTCATGCCGACTCTGTTGGCCATGCGAAACGATCGCGGCGCCATTTGCAGTGTCGCGGGCTTTCGATGCGCCGCCGATCAGGGATTGTTTCTCGAACGCTACCTGGATGTGGCGATCGAGCTGGCGATCGGGTCGGCCACGGCGGCACCCGTGACCCGCGCGCAGATCGTCGAGGTGGGCAATCTCGCAGGCGTCAATTGCCGCTCGGCCATGCGCCTGGTGCTCGACCTGCCGCGCATTCTGCTGGATCACGGCCATCGATGGATCGTGTTCACAGCGACCGACGCGCTGCGTGGACTCCTTGCGAGCTACCATGCGCCATTACTCGACCTCGCGGTCGCCAGTGCTTCCCGTGCGCAGAGCACGGGCGATGACTGGGGCCGCTATTACGAGAGTGAGCCGCGCGTGATGGCGGGCTACCTGCCGGACGGTTTGCGCCTGTCTCGTCGTGATAGGAAGTGATCATGCCGGCGACAGTGTTAGATGCCTTGGGCACGGTCGATGGAACTTTGCCGGCCATAGACGATGGCACGCTACGACTCAGCTACGCTGATGTACATCGGTCGGTCGCGGCGGAGCGGCGCTGGCTTCAATCGATGCGAGTGCGTCGCTGCGCTTTGCTCGCAGAGAATAGCGCGCGCTGGATTCTCAGCGATCTCGCGCTGCTGGCGTGCGAAGCGGTGAATGTCCCCTTGCCGGCGTCCTTCACTCGGGAACAGGTCGCTCACGTGCTCGATGATGCCGATATCGAGTGGGTGCTCACCGATCAGGCCGAGCACTTCATGGGCGAACACCCCACGTTCGCTTACGTAAATACTTCGCATCGCACGGGACTGGCATTGCTCAAGCGCGAGGCCTGCCGAAGCGAAGCAGGATTACGGGCGTCCGACCTCGGCAAAGTGACTTATACGTCCGGCAGCACGGGCGCGTCCAAAGGCGTGTGCCTGCGACGGGCCGTCATCCAATTGGTGACTGATTCGTTGGTTGCGGCGACCGCGGGGCTTGGTGTCCAGACACATCTATGTCTGCTGCCGCTTGCGACGCTGCTGGAGAACGTTGCGGGCGTGTATGTGCCACTGACGATGGGTGCAAAGGTACTGGTGCCACCCGGTCATACGATGGGCGTGAGTTATTCGGGCTTGAATGCCCCGTTGCTGTTGAAAGCCATTGATTCAGCGTCACCGGAAAGCATGATCCTCGTCCCCGAACTGCTCCGCGTGCTGGTTTACGCCGCTCGCGATGGGTGGCGTGCGCCGGTGTCGTTAAAGTTCATCGCTGTGGGTGGCGGGGGCGTGGCTCCGGCGTTGTTACAGGAAGCTCGACGAGCTGGCTTGCCGGTATTCCAAGGTTACGGCTTGAGTGAATGCGCCTCCGTCGTTTGCCTCAACACGCCGAAACACGACAAGCCCGACAGTGTAGGCCGGCCGTTGCCGCACGCACGGGTGCGCATCGATGACAACGGCGAGATCTGCGTCAGTGGCGCGACCATGGCCGGCTACCTGGGCGACTCGCGGCGGCAAGCTGGCGAAGTGCGCACGGGCGATCTCGGCGCGATCGACGCTGACGGTTTTGTTTACGTGCGCGGTCGGTTGAAAAACATGTTCATCACCAGCATGGGGCGCAACGTCACGCCCGAGTGGGTGGAAGGCGAGCTCAACTGCGAGCCTGCCATCGCGCAGGCAATGGTAAGCGGAGAGGCTCGGCCGTACCCCGTGGCACTCATTGTTGGGAGCGCCAATGCGAGAGAGGAATCGATCACGCAGGCAATCGGACGCGCGAACGCGCGGCTACCCGATTATGCACGCATTCGCGGCTGGGCCTTCTTTCCTGAAGCGCCGACCCTGTCCAATGGTTTGTTGACCGCCAATGGACGGCTGCGTCGCGCGGAGATCGCGGCGAAGTACCACCAGCTCATTGACTCGATTTACGACCAATCAACGGATACCGTCCATGCAATTCAATGAACTGCTCGCTTCGCGAACCGCGCAGGCGCGCGAGTACTTGACCGGCGCGCCGATCATCCAACGTGCGCTCGCAGGCCAGATCGAACGCGACGAGTACATCGCGTTCCTGACTCAAGCATTCCATCACGTCCGGCACACGGTGCCGCTCTTGATGGCAGTGGGATCGCGCTTGCCGGCCCGATTGGGTTGGCTTCGTAAAGAGATCATTCATTACACGGAAGAAGAAGAGGGGCACGAGCAATGGATTCTGAATGACATCCAAGCTGCAGGGGGCAATGCAGCGGTTGCAGCCGACAGCCTGCCGTCGTCGGCCACCGATGCGATGGTCGCGTATGCCTACGACACCGCCACCCGTCGCAATCCCGTCGGCTTCTTCGGTATGGTCTTCGTGCTCGAGGGTGCCAGCGTGGCGCTCGCATGTAATGCGGCGGATCGAATTCAAGCGTCGCTGCAGTTGCCGAGCAAGGCCATGACGTACCTGCGCAGCCATGGACAGTTGGATCAGCAGCACGTGCAGGATCTCTACTCAATCCTGAATCGGTTCGATGAGGAGCAGGATCGGGCAGCGGTCGGACGTTGCGCGCAAGTGATGTTTCGATTGTACGGAAATATTTTCTACGAGCTCGATCGACAGCCGGCGGTAGCCGGCGCCTGGAGAGCAGCATGAGTCTCCACGACAAACGTGTTCTGGTCACCGGGGCAAGCGGCGGGATCGGCCGGGCGCTGGTTGCCGAGCTACTGAACGAAGGTGCTCAGGTGCTGCTGAGCGGCCGAGATCATGCGGCATTGTCGAAGGTCGTGGCGCATCACCCGGAGCGGGAACGCTCCGCCGTGTTTGCCGCTAATATCGCGAATGCCTCGGATCGCGCGAGGCTTTGTGACTTTGCAGCCCGCTGGCGAGGCGGGATCGACATTCTCATCAACAACGCCGGGGTCAACGACTTCGCATTTCTTTCGGTGCAGTCCGGGGAGTCGCTGGACGCTGCCGTGACGATCAACTTGATCGCGCCGATCGACTTGTGTCGCCGGCTGAGCTCGTGTTTGGAGCTCAGCGACGGGGCAAGCATCGTGAACATTGGTTCCGTGTTCGGTTGCATCGGATTCGCAGGCAACAGCGTTTACTGCGCTACGAAGTTCGGACTGCGAGGCTTCACGGAAGCGCTGCGGCGCGAGCTCGCGGACACGAACGTTCGTGTCCATTACTTCGCGCCTCGCGCCACCCGAACGTCATTCAATAGCGACGCGGTCAATGACCTGAACGTTGCGCTCGGCAATGCGTCGGATGATCCTGCGGAGGTCGCGCGTCACATCGTGCGCTCGCTGCAGGGGGGCAAGCTCGAAACGATCATCGGTTGGCCGGAAAAGTTCTTCGCGCGGCTGAATGCAGTGTTGCCGCGCCTGGTCGATATGGCGCTGGTACAAAAACTTCCCGTGATCCGGGATTTCGCCAGCCGTTCTTCGTCTCCACCGCCGGACCATTCGCGGTCCGCATTGCTCAATAGCATCGCCAACCCGAGGGAAAGCTCATGAGTGCTCGTATCGTTCGCGGCCTGGCGCCGCTTGCAGGTCTGCTCGTCAGCGTCGCTCACGCGCAGGCGCCGTTTGACGCCGAGCTGGCTCATATTCAAGAGCAGTGGGCGGTCGTGAATTACCAGGTCGCGGCGAAGAGCGACAAGCTGCAGGCGTTCGAGAAGCTTGTTGCCGAGGCGCACCGCTTCTCGATGGAGAATCCGCAGCGTGCCGAGCCGCTGATCTGGGAAGGAATCGTGCTCAGTACCTACGCGGGCGCGAAGGGCGGTGTGGGTGCGCTGGGTCTTGCCAAGAAGTCTCGTGCCGCCCTCGAAGCGGCGCTCAAGATCGATGACAAGGCGCTGGACGGCTCCGCTTATACGAGCCTGGGTACGTTGTACGCAAAGGTGCCCGGCTTCCCGCTCGGCTTCGGTGACGATAACAAGGCGCAGGAACTGTTGTCGAAGGCGCTGACGATCAATCCCGACGGCATCGATCCAAACTATTTTTACGCGCAATACCTCTGCGACCGCAACGAATGTAGCGATGCCTTGCGTTATCTACAGCGCGCCGCCGAGGCGCCACCTCGCCCGGGCCGGGAAGTGGCGGACGAAGGGCGGCATCGTGAGGTGATGGAGCTGATGGCGAAGGCACGCTGAGCCAGCGATTACTCTTTCGTCTTCTGCGGTTTACCAGGGCCTAGCGCGCCATCCGCGCACGGCGGGATCCCCCGAAGTCGCCCTGGAAATCCCGGAGTTGGCCAAGTCGTTGCGACGGCGCGATTGATTTCCCGCGAACGCGCGTCTAACGGCAATGCCATCGTCGTTCCGAGGACTCATGAACAGATCCGGCCAGCTTGAGCGACGCTCCAAATTCATTCGATTCATGGTGTTAGCCGCGTTCGCCTGGATCACGCCCGCGACCCTGGCGGCCGACGACCCGCTCGATCTGGCGCGCTTGAAGGGCAAAGTCGTGGTCATCGACTTCTGGGCCTCCTGGTGCGCGCCGTGCCGCCAATCCTTCCCTTGGCTCAATGAAATGCAGGCCAAGTACCGCGACCGCGGCCTCGTGATCATTGGCGTCAACGTCGATCGCGAGCGCGCCGAGGCCGATCGCTTCCTTCAGCAAACACCGGCCGATTTCAAGGTCGTCTACGACCCGGGAGGCACGCTCGCCGCGCGCTATCAAGTCCCTGGCATGCCCAGCTCGTACGTGATCGGGCGCGACGGTCAGCAAGCGGGCGTGCACATCGGTTTTCGCAGTGGCACGCGCCAGGAGCGCGAAGCGGAGCTCGAGCGCCTGCTTGCCAACGCCACGGCGGATCGCACAAACAGTCAATAACGAGGGAGATCGTGATGAAAGCACTCAGTTTGCTGGCAGCCTGCCTGGCACTGCAAGGCTGCGCGAGCGTCGGAGTAGAGCCGTGGCAACGAGACGTGCTGGCGCGCCCAGAGATGTCGCTGGATGCGAACCCCATCGATGCGGCCATCGATGATCACATCTATTTCAGCAAGGAAGCATCGAGCGGCGGGCGTGGCTTCGGCGGCGGTGGCTGCGGCTGTAATTAGGGGATCGGCATGAACGACGATAACAATCTCAGCGCCACGCTCGCCGCCGCGACCTGCGCCTTGCTCGGCGCGAGCGCCGCGGGGCCGGTGATGGCAGGCGAGACCGACCGATGGTCATTCGACACAGCACTGCTTTACTACGCAGAGAGCGACGATCGAGTGCAGGACGTGAGCGCGACCATCGGTGCGCAACGCGCCTTTGAGGACGATCGCCTGCTGAATCTCACGCTGACAGCCGATACGCTAACCGGTGCATCTGCGAGCGGAGCGATCGCAAGCGACTTGCCGCAGACGTTCACGAGTCCCTCTGGCCGGGCGGTGTACTCGACGCCGGCGGGAGAAACACCGCTCGATGACACATTCCTCGACACGCGATTCGCGCTCAATGCGAGTTGGACGCAGCCGCTTGCGAGGCTCTACACCGTCTCTGCCGGTCTTGGTTTCTCCACCGAGTACGACTACACCCATCTCGGAGCGAATGTATCGCTCGCCCGTGATTTCAATAAGCGCAATACGACGGTGAGCGCGGGGCTCGCGTACTCGCAAGATGACATCGATCCCGTCGGCGGCGCGCCTGTGCCGCTGTCACAGATGCTCGACGTGGGCGATGGTTCCAACAAACTCAGTAGCGACAGCAAGGACGTACTCGACGTGTTGCTCGGGCTAACGCAGGTTCTATCGCGCAACACAGTACTGCGCGTCAATTATTCATACAGCCAGTCGAGTGGCTATTTGAACGATCCCTACAAGATCCTGAGCGTCGTCGATGGCACGACCGGCGATACGATCCTGCGCACGCCCGCACCGGGTGTGGCGGGCCCGACTGGAATCTATCTTTATGAGAGCCGGCCGGATTCGCGTGCGAAGCACAGCCTGTACGCCGAGGTGAAACATGCATTCGGGGCGCCCGTGCTTTATGGATCGTACCGATTCATGACGGACGATTGGGGAATCGACTCGCATACCGGCGAAGTTCGCCTGCGTTGGCCCGTCGGGGATGCAAGCTACGTCGAGCCGCAGCTGCGCTACTACATGCAGTCTCAAGCGGATTTTTATCACCCGAGCCTGGTGCAAGGCGCCGCATTGCCAGCGTATGCGTCGGCCGATTTTCGGTTAGGTGAGTTCGATGCGGTGACCGTCGGGCTGAAGTTCGGCCATCGCACCAGTGGCGGCAACGAGTGGAACGCACGTCTGGAGTACTACCAGCAGAACGGCAGCATTTCGCGCGATCAGTTGATCGGCAACCAATTCGCTCGCGAGCAGTATCCGGACCTGAAGGCAGTGATTGCGCAATTCGGCTATCGCTTCGGTCTATAACCTTGCACACGACGTCACAAGGCGCATCCGTCATATTGAGCCGCGAGCCTGGCTTTTGGGCCGGGCGGTTCGTTGCAATGGCTTCGCCGTGCGAAGTCCTCATCGAGGACGCGCCGGAGGCGCTTGCGCGCCAGATCGCGGAGACTGCGGCAGCATGCGCCTGGCGTATCGAACGCAAGTTCAGCCGCTATCGATCCGACGGCGTCGTGCACATGATCAACTCGAACGCTGGTCGCCCGGTGGTGCTCGATGAGGAGTCCGCCGCGCTGATCGACTTCGCCGCGACACTGACCACAATGTCGGAGGGCGGTTTCGATATCACGTCGGGCGTGCTGCGGAAAGCGTGGACGTTCGACGGCGGTAGCGCTGTTCCGACACAGGCGCAGATCGACGAGGTGATGACCTGCGTCGGGTGGCGCCATGTTCAGTGGCGCAGGCCAGTTTTGCGGTTGAAGCCGGGGATGCAAATCGATCTCGGCGGCATCGGCAAGGAGTACGCGGTGGATCTGGCGGCGGCCCGAGTGGAGGACATTGCACCAGGCGTGAGCTGCCTGATCAATTTCGGCGGCGACGTTGTGGCCCGACATCCGCGTCGGGACGGGCAACCCTGGCGCGTGGGCATCGAAGCAGCGGCGAAGGCGGGAACTGCCGTGCGCATCGTCCATCTCACTCGCGGTGGGCTCGCGACCAGCGGCGATTCGCGCCGGTTCGTACTTCATCAAGGGCGCCGTTACTCCCATATCATCGACGCGCGCATCGGTTGGCCCGTACGCGATGCGCCCCATTCAATTACCGTAGCCGCCGATACCTGCACGCAAGCAGGCACGCTCACGACCCTTGCAATGCTCAAAGGCATGGAATGTGAGTCGTTTCTGCGCGCGAGTGGCGCAAAATACTGGATTCAGGCGTGCCCGGCTTCGCCGCAGTGATCGACAATGTAGCGACGCGCGGCGTCGCGCAGTTGGTTCGTCGCGGCAAAGGCGTTCTTGCCATGGGGCAGCCTTATCGAGCACCGCCTTGCCCTCGGCACGCAGTCGTTCTGCTCGAATCGATCGGCGGACGCGCAGCGGATCTGATCGTCGATCCGGCGAAGCAATGGAACGCGGATTTGATCGTCATGGGAACACACGGCCGGCGTGGGCTTCGTCGCCTGGCGCTCGGCAGCGATGCGGAGCTGGTCGTGCGCTCCGCTTCGGTGCCGGTGCTGCTGGTTCGTGGGGATGCCGGGCACGAATGAAACGATTGGCCGAAGTAGCGCCGTGAATATCGCGCCATCCGTGACCCTTTTCTGTCGGGAAAGGGCATTCACGATCGGATGCACCCACGCAACGTCGAATGTTTGACGGCGGCCGCTCTCGATTGTGGAGCGGCCCTCCTTACTGGCCCGGAGGTGGAATCTTGCTCTCGAAGAGACCCATGCTGAAGCGGCGTCGTCTCGCGGCGCCCGCTAGATCTTACGAGTAGGTCACGATACTGATACCAGCGGTCGCAGGCATGTAATTGCGTGCAGTCACTCACCACCCAAGGTGAACCCATGTCTCTGCGCAATACATCATCGAGCTACGGATTCGTCGCTCGGTCGCTGCATTGGGCCATCGTCCTCGGAATCATCGCCCAATATCTCCTCGCGGAAGCGGACGACACGGAGCGTGCAGGGACAGTGGCTATGAGCGCCTTAGACTGGCATGTGTCGATCGGTATCGCCTTGCTCGCGCTTGCTGTCGTGAGAGTTCTGTGGCGCACCTTCGATGACACTCCGGTACGCTCGGGCCGGCGGGAGACGAGGAACTCGAGCATTTCATGCATGAAGTGCACGAGGTGCTGTTCAATGTTCTGACCGGGGTAGCCATCCTGCATGTTGTCGCAGCGCTGAAGCACCACTTCATCGACCGCGACGGCGTGCTTCGCCGCATGCTTCCGGGTGCTCGCTGACCTTGTCGTTCGGGGGATCTCATATGAATCGTCTCGAGATCACTGTCGCCACAACAGTCGTCATGGTGTGCTCTATGGTCTGCGAGGTCGCAACAGCACACTGCGACTCCATCGACGGGCCCGTCGTTCGTGACGCGCGTGCCGCACTGGAGAAGGGCGAGCCGACGGCAGTACTTAAGTGGGTCATGCCGGGACGAGAGCAGGAGATCCGGGAAGCGTTTGCCCAGACACTTGCCGTTCGCAGCCTGGGAGCCGACGCCAGGCAGCTTGCCGATCGTTACTTCTTCGAGACGCTCGTGCGAGTGCACCGTGCAGGCGAAGGCGAGGCGTTCAGCGGCCTGAAGCCTGCTGCAAGCGCAGACCCAGCCATTGCTCTTGCGGATCGTGCGCTGGAATCAGGTTCGGCAGCTGCGCTGTCGAAAGAATCGGCCGAAGCCATCGAGGCAGGTATCCGACGCCGCTTCGATCTTGCACAAGAGCGCAGGAAACATGCGGCCGATAGCGTGGAGGCAGGACGGGCCTACGTCGAGGCGTATGTCGACTACATTCACTTCGTAGAAGGCGTTCATCATCTCGGGCTGCGCGGTGTTTCTCAGAAGCACGACGACTCAAGCGAGTGAAGTTTGTGCCTGTGACTCAGCTTTGGAGCAGCACGGAAACAACTTGCGACTTGAGACATTTGATAAGTGTGCGCCGCCTCACTCGGGAGGGTACCAGCGTGCGAGTCTCGAACATCATTGCCGTTGCTGCATTCGCATCAGTCGGGGCTTGCGCCAGTCAAGTATCGCGGGAGGCGATGGCGCAGATGTCCGGAGCGGAGATTTACCAGCAGCTGTGCACGAGCTGTCATGGGGTGCGCGGAAAGGGCGACGGTCCCATGGCTCCGCTGCTGCAGATCGAAGTTCCCGATCTGACCCGTCTCGCCCAGGGGCCTGCTGGCGAGTTTCCTGCAGAGCAAGTGAGGCGCACGATTGATGGAAGATCGGAGCGGCCGGCGCACGGGCTGCCCTACATGCCGATCTGGGGTTTGAGGTTCTACGACCCTGAAAAGCCGGATGATGCAGAGGCGCGTGCGCGTGGCGACTCGATCGTCGAACGATTGATAGGGTATCTGCAGTCCATACAAGAAGACTAAGCGCTGCGGACCTTTGCGAATCTGCACGTCTATTTCGACGTATCTTGTAGCGCCGTCCGCACTGCTCCTTCGAGAGAGGTCAGGCCCCAGCGCCTGCCCTCGGCGATGGCCGCGTCCGTGGGCTGCCCCTTGATCCATGCCTCGCGTAGTGCAATTAGGGCACCGACACGATTCCCACTGGCGCAATGGATCAGTGTCAGATCATCGCCTGCTTGCTCGAGCAACTCATCCAGCCTGCGCGCATTGTCTTTCGTGAGCGACTGTGCGCCGGCAATGGGAATTGCGTGATAGTCCAGACCCAAGCCGGTGGCGATGCGCGCTTCGTCGAACCCCACGCTTTCCTCCGGAGTTCGCAGGTTGATCAGATGCTTGACGCCCGCCGCGCGAATGCGGCCCACATCCGCGGCGTCGAGCGCGCCGCTCACGATTCTGTGATCTTCCGGCTGGCGCACGTCTGGCACTTCGGTGAGCAGCGCGCCGTCATGGGCGGTTGTTGGCTGGGTCGGGCCCAAGCAAAGAACCAGGACGAGAAGAATGGGTGCTTTCATACTCTGGCGGCCACCGTGTGTCTGCGTCGTAGTCTGCGAGAGAGCCAATGTTTCGCCGCGCCGATAACATGGAGCACGGCGAGCGCGACCAGGATATTGAACAGCACCTCGTGCACTTCTTCGAGCGTCTCTTCTCCCCCCAGGGAAATTCTCGGTACATCGAACCAGTTGAAGAAGCGAAGTGGCTCATCCTCTGCGGAAGACAGCAACCATCCGGTCACAGGAATTGCCAACAGTAGCAGATAGAAGGCGAAGTGCACGACCCGGGCGACCGCGATCTCATATGACTTCATGTCGACGGGCCATGCGGGTGCAATATTGAGAAATCGCCAAACCAAGCGCACGATTACCAGCAGCAGGACTGTCAGTCCGATGGACTGATGTAGCATCAGGGTATCGAAGGCTCCGTAGATCGTAGCGGAGTCTTCGTTGGCTTCAGCCAGCAGCCACTGAGCCAGTATGGATAGCACGATGATCCAGTGGAGTGCTCGGCTGATTAGCCCGTATTCCGAACGCGTGTTGAGCAGGACCATACAATCACCCGATACGGTTGCAGGTGGCCGGGTGAGCCCGCCACCCCTGGACAGATCATTTGCTCAGCTCCGCGGCGACGCCTTCCGCTTCCTTGGCTGCATTTTCGTAGTACAGCGCAAGCTGCTCGCAATGCTTGGCGACGTTCTCATAATTCGCGGCGCCCTTTGGCGGCGTGCGACCGTGATAGAGCTTCGCAAGCTTACGATGGGACTCCGCCTTCTCGCGCAACTGCGTCGCCTCGCTCTTGTACTCTGTGGCAACTTCCTTATCGCTACGGTGGTCCATCTCGGACTTGTGCATGTGCATCGGCGGTTTCGTCTCGTCTCGGCCCTCTGCAAAGCCGGCGCTTCCACCGAGCAACAGCACCCCAGCGGCCAGCGCTATGAGCATTCGATGATTCATGGGTATCTCCGCATGTTGACCGGATAAAGTGCATGAGAGATCGACTGCTACCAGCTTAGTGCTTGGCGGTGCTGATCCCACTCAGGAAATGGCCCGTCCAGCTGCGGGTACTCCTTAATTTTTCGGACATGGTGGGGCTTGTCCGGTTCGTTCTTGTGGAAACCAGCAAGCTGGCGAGGCGGATGATGAGCCCGAACCGGTGCGGATCACGCCGAAGTTGTCCGGCGATCCGAGTGCCTACGCGATTTCACTCAAGGTTTCCGGGCATGCCCGAGTGGAGTGCCTGCGCACGTAGAGTCACACTTGTTGTCAGATGTGACTCTGGGTATCTGCATGAACGCTTCTAAACCTGTGTTACTGGCTTATTTTTCTTCAACGGGAAACACGGCGAGGGTCGCGCACGATCTTGCGGAGCGTCTGGGCGCCGACATCGAGAATATTCAAGACAGGAGACATCGCGCCGGCATGCTGGGACAGTTCACGGCGGCCTTCGACGCGTGGCGGGAAGCGCCGGGGAGGATTGGGGCGCTTCGGTACAATCCAGCGGACTATGCGATCACCGTCGTGGGCACGCCGGTATGGACCGCGAAGATGACGCCTGCGATTCGTGCGTATCTGAGAGAGACACGTAGCCAAATTCAGAGTGCGGCCTTCTTTGTCACATCCGGCGATACAGACATCGGCAGGTTACTGCCCTCGCTGGAATCAGCTGCGGGTCGAGCTTCCGTCGCATCGGCTGGATTCAATGGCAAGGAGCTCCGCGACGCCGTCATTTACGAGAGGAAGCTCTCTGCCTTGGTCGCTCAGGTTACGCGTGCTGTGCAGTTGTCGCGTCAGGCGGCATGATCAGGCACGCGATTTTCAGATAGGCTTGCTAAAGAGCAGGCCGGTGCGGTGATGAACCATCCAGAGAAAATTGCTCCGATCCACGCCCCTGTTTTCGACGATCAGGTAGCCGAGATCATAGCCCGCGAGACGGGTGCTCCGATCGAACTGGCTGCGCGCATCTACGAAGAAGAGTTGCGGGGTTTGGCCCGTGATGCGCGCATCACTCAGTTCGTCAACGTGCTTGCGAGTCGGAGAGCTCGCATGAAGTTGCAGCAGTTAAGCGCTCGAGGTGCCGTGATCTAGATCACGGGCGGCCGGGGAGCCGTGCATCACTGGGGAATGCTCGTATCGGCTACCGGGTAGCGGCAATGCTCCTGCATCGACTGACCATCGGCGGGCTGCGTGCTCATAGACAAGCTTCTCCGCTGCCACGACTGCGGGCATCCCTGACTCGTTCCGTAGTTCAACGGGATCGACGCCTGTGCTTGAAGGGCGTCAGATTCGCGCCTGCGAACGAAATCCAGTTCCGCTGCGCAAGGGATGGAGGCGGCAAATGAAACGGCTGTTCTTTGTGCTTCTCTTGGTAGTCTGCGCCGCGCGTGCGGACAGCCCCGGATCCATATACAACCTGCACATCTCGCTCACCGATGCGCGCGGGACACGGCACGGTCTGGACGTGCATCGCGGTCATCCGGTGCTGATCACGATGTTCTATGGCAACTGCCCCATGGCGTGTCCGCTACTCATCGATACCATGCGGTCCGTCGAACGCAGCGCAAGCGCTGCCGATCGCGATCGAGTGCGCTTTCTGCTGATTTCAATCGATCCCGAGCGGGACACGGCGGAGAGTCTTAGGAAGCTGAGTGTCAGTAGAAAGCTCGACGCGTCGCGTTGGACCATGGCGCGCACCGATGCAATCGGAGTTCGAAAGATCGCCGCGCTATTAGGCATCCAATATCGAAAGTTACCCGATGGGAGTTTCAACCATTCCAGCGTGATCACTCTGGTCACGCCCGACGGCGAGATCGCCGCGCAGAGCTCGCTGATGGGACAGGCGGATCCGAAACTACTGGAAGCTCTTGTGAACATTTCGAATGGCCAACGGAAGGTCGGCGATACGGAATAGAGCCATGCGCCACAAGCGAGTTGTCGTGACTCACTACGGTGGCCCGGAAGTCATCACGATCATCGAGGAAGATATTCCCATCCCAACCGCGGGTGAGTTACGCGTAAAAGTGTTGGCGGCGGGAGTCAGTTTGCCCGACGTACTGGCGCGCGAAGGCGTTCATCCTGAAACGCCACCAGTGCCTTACACGCCTGGATGGGATCTCGTTGGAAGCGTCGATCAGCTCGGCCCGAGCGTTATGGACCTCCAGCTGGGTGAGACCGTGGCTGCGATGCCGATACACGGGTGTTACGCGCAGTACGTGTGCGTCCGACAAGGTGAGGTTGTTCCCGTGCCCAAAGGGTTGGACGCTGCGGAGGCGGTGGCCGTTGTGCTGAACTACAGCACGGCGTATCAGATGCTGCATCGATCGGCGAAAGCCCAGCGCGGCCAGCGCATGCTGATCCACGGGGCTTCAGGTGGTGTCGGCTCGGCGATGTTGCAGCTGGCGAAGCTGGCCGGTGTTGAAATGTACGGTACCTGTTCCGAGCAAGCTGCCTCGGTGGTGCGGGATCTCGGTGGCATTCCGATCGACTACAAGCAGTCAGACTTCGTGAAGGAGATCCATCGCCTCACTGGTGAAGGTGTGGATGCTGTATTCGACGGGATCGGGGGAGACAATCTTTGGCGCTCGCGCGACGCGCTGCGCGAGGGCGGGCGCGTGGTGACCTTTGGCTTCCAGTCAAAGATGCGGGCCGGGCGTATGGCGTCTCACAGCGAGGGACGCCATCCGTTTCGCGAGTCCGCCGAGCTGGGCGGGTTCATCGTTCGCAATTGGTTCAAGTCCGGCCGAAAGAGCATGGTGCCCTATAGCATCCAGTGGATGCTGCGCTTCAAACCGGCGTGGTTCCGCGAAGATCTGCTTACGCTGCTGGAGCTGCTCAAGCAAGGCAGGATCAAGCCCCTCATCGCGCAACGGTTACCGCTCGAAGAGGCGCGCCGCGCGCACGAGATGCTGGGCGAGGGCGGAGTGCTCGGAAAGATCGTGCTTTTGCCCAATGGCTAGCGAATGTCTAACCGCGTGCCCCGATGCGATAGCGTGCGCCACCCCCACGTCATCGTCACCCATCCAGCCACAACCGTCAGGATCAGGCCGAAGATGCGCGGGTCATAATGCGATCCGTGGTTCGGAAACATTTGCCAACTGACGTTCGTCATCGAATGGAATAACGCGACGCCAAACACGCTCCTGCCGGTGTTGTTGTAGAGCCAGGTATGTAGAGCGCGTGTGGCCAGCGTAGAGAGCGACCACCATGCGATCCAATCGGCGGTGCGCTGGACTTGCAGGAGCGGCACGATGTGCCATGTGACCCAGACCAAACCGAGGATCAGGCTCGCCGGCAGCGCGCCCCATCGTTCTTGCAGCGGATCCAGCGCGTAGCCAGACCAGCCGAGCTCTTCGGCCAGTGCGGCGGGGAAGAACAGCAGAAAGAGGGCGGGAACGAGCCAGGGCGACAGGTCAGTTGCAGGCAAGGGCACATCGAGCAGTCGCATGACGCCGTAGGCCACGATGGATGTCGCGGGCATGAGCAGCAAGATCGGCGCATACCAGGCCTTCCGGGTGATGCGCCGAAAGTCGAACGATCTCTTGAGATGTTCGGCGACGCCTGCGATCCCGCTCTTCAGCGCGATCAGCATCAGGGCCGCAAGAAGAGGGCAGACGACCATGACGGCGGTCAGCGGCAATCCTTGCAGCAATTGATACTGTCCGAGGGAATCGACCAGCCATAATGGCAGCGACAACGCGAATACCAGAAAAAAGAACCAGGCGGGCGACCGGTCGCGAGATGGACGCGTGCACAGCGCGTTGTGATTCATCGATTGAACCGTGGCCTGGTACGCCCACCGAACGCTCTGATCATGCTCGCAACTCGAAGCGTTTGACTGTCGATTGCGGCAAAAAGGAGCAATGGAAAGGCTGAATCAAAGCGGCGGAAGAGGAGCGCTCGGATTATGGATTGCGGGCCGCTGCGCCGGAACAATGCGGCTGCATGTGCGTACTCTCCTATCGGAGACCTTGAGTACCTCGCCTGAACGATGACCGATACCACCAAGAACAAATCTGACCTGGTCTTTTTTACGCAGGTTGTTGGCCGCGAAACCTATGGCGCTTGGTATCGGGTACTGCCCGTGGACTGCATTGAGATCCTGGCGATTGGGCTGATGCGGACCTTGCCCTTAGATGGACGGGACCCCGAGGATGTCGCCTGCGACGCGCTTGAGGAATTCGTCCGAGCGCGCATAAAGCTGGGACAGCCCGTCCCTGCGCTACCCGCCGAAGTGACCGTCCACGCGAATCACACGTGCCCGCCTAAGAATCCGGAAGGCGTCACGCACTGACTCGCGATCCTGGTCCTGGTTCGCAGAGAACAACCGGCGAAGGCAGCTCATCCATTACGCTAGGCGCACATTCAGTCCAATGGATGGCGATGATGTCAGATGCAATAACGATTCGAGCCGCTAACACAGCGGACGCGGCAGCATGCCTTGCGATCTACGGGCCCATCGTGCAAACGACCGCGATCTCGTTCGAAGCAACCGTTCCCTCGGTGGAAGAGTTCGCCGCGCGCATCGAGAATTCGCTGTCCGCCTGGAGTTGGCTCATCGCGGAGAAGGAAGGCCGCTGCATTGGGTACGCCTATGGCCACTCGCATCGTGCACGAGCGGCGTACCAGTGGTCGGTTGAGACGACAATCTACGTGAGTGCGGGTTACCAGGGACAAGGTGTTGGAAAAACCCTCTACACGCGGCTGTTCACCGAGCTTGCCAGGCTGGGGTACTGCAACGCTTACGCCGGAGTGGCGCAACCGAACGAAGCCAGCATGGCGTTGCATCGGGGCGTTGGATTCGACTACATCGGCACCTTCAGGTCCGTGGGACGCAAGTTCGACCGATGGCATGATGTCGCCTGGTTCCAGCGCAAGCTTCGGGAAACGCCCCCTTAGTTGAGCCCGGAGTCCGGCGGTACGCGGCTTATGCAATGTCGGTTGACATTACGAAGATCGTCGTAATATCGTAGAAACATGGAAACCAAGCGCGCCGTCGAAGCTCTGGGTGCTCTGGCACACGAGTATCGCCTCGAAATCTATCGCCTTCTGGTCGAAAGGGGCCCCGAGGGGCTGGCAGCCGGGGCGATAGGTGAAGCTGTCGGTTTGGCGCCGTCGTCGCTGACTTTCCACCTGCAGAACCTGCATCGTGCTGGATTGATCGTGCAGCGGCGCGAGAGTCGCAGTCTGATCTACAGCGTCGATTTTGGCGCGATGAACAGCCTGGTCGGATATCTCACGGAGAACTGCTGCGTCGGTAGCACCGAGAGTTCGTGCGCCACTACATTCAAGCCCGCTGCAGCGTCCAAAACTAGCAAGCGAAAGAAGGTTGCATAGCCATGTCGAATCAATGGGAAATTCACGCAAGGCCGCAACGCGCGCACATCGTCCCGCTGCTGGAGGGTGCGTCACTTCCGACCTCTGACCTCACGGACGACGCTATGAAGGATTTCTTCTATGTCGGCCCAGCGACGGCGCCCGTGGCCATAGTTGGCGTGCAGCTCTACGGTGTTGACGCATTGCTGCGATCACTCGTGGTGAGTCCCGAACATCGGGCGCGTGGGCTGGGTCAACGATTGGTCGAGCACGCCGAGCAGCATGCGCGTGGGCAAGGCGCGACGACTGTCTACCTGCTGACAACGACTGCCGAATCTTTCTTTCGAGCGCGTGGGTACCTCGTCGCTACCCGAGACAGCGCGCCTTTTGCGATTCGATCCACGCCCGAGTTCTCCGGCTTGTGTCCGGCGAGTTCGACCTTCCTTGCTAAACGTCTTTGATCCGAGGAATCGATCATGAAGCGACTTCATGTGCATGTGAGCGTCGATGATCTGGCCAAGTCCATCCAGTTCTACAGCACGCTGTTCGCGGCCGAGCCCACTGTGACGAAGGATGACTACGCCAAATGGATGCTCGACGACCCACGCGTCAATTTCGCCATCAGTAAACGGGGCCGAGCATCCGGTATCCGGCACCTGGGTATTCAGGTAGAGGATCGCGCCGAGCTCGCCGATGTGTACTCGCGCCTGCAGCGCGCCGATGCCCCGGTGTTGGAAGAGGGTGCGACGACCTGCTGTTATGCGAAGAGCGAGAAAAGCTGGGTTGAAGATCCCCAGGGCATTCAGTGGGAGACCTTTCTAACCACTGGCGAGAGCACCACTTATGGCACTGCTCCGGTCAGGTTGAACCAGGGCAGGCCGTGTTGTGAGCCCACGAGAGCCGCGTGAGTCATGCGAGATCGTCCGCATCATGTGCTCTTCTTATGCACGGGTAATTAGGCGCGCAGCATCCTCGCCGAAGCCTTGTTGAATCACCTGGGGCGCGGAGCCTTCCGTGGGTTCAGCGCCGGCAGCCATAAGCGGTTTTCGTCCTGTTTTGTGTTGCCCGCAACGAGGGATACGACCCGATTTCCGCGGCGCTTGGCCGTTCCCCGCGGAAGCTGCTGCTGCTCCGGGGCGTCGATAATTCGGATTACAAAGCGCTGCTTCGTTTTGGATCGACCAAAACAAAAAAGCCCCGCAAGGGGGCTTTCGTGTTTTGGCGGAGAGACAGGGATTCGAACCCTGGAACACCTGTGAGGATGTTACTGGAATTCCAGTCCAGCGCCTTCGACCGCTCGGCCATCTCTCCGTACAGGGCGCGAAGATTACACTACGTCGCGCCCGTTCCCAAGTAACGCTTGTTCAGGCGAACGCGATCCCCGCCGACTGCATGGCTTCCAGGATCGAGGCCTGGTGTTGGCGGGACAGCGGCACCAGCGGCAGGCGGACGGTATCCGTGATCAGGCCGAGGCGGGCGGTGGCCCATTTCACCGGGATCGGGTTGCTCTCCAGGAACATCGCCTTGTGGAGTGGCTGCAGCTTCATGTCGAGCTTGCGGGCTTCATCCCGTTTGCCGGCCAGCGCGGCGTCCATCACCGCCCGGACCTGGCGCGGCGCGATGTTGGCGGTGACCGAGATCACCCCGTTGAACCCGGCGAGCACCGCTTCGCAGGCCAGGTCGTCGTCGCCGGAGAACAGCGCCAGCCGGCCGCCGACGCGGTTCAGCAGCTCGCGATTGCGCTCCAGCGAGCAGGCTTCTTTCAGGCCGACGATGTTCGGAAATTCGGTCAGCCGCTGCACGGTCTCGGGCTTCATGTCGACCACGGTGCGACCCGGCACGTTGTACAAAAAAATCGGCACGTTCACGGCCTGCGCGATGGCCTTGAAATGCTGATACAGGCCTTCCTGGGTCGGCTTGTTGTAGTAGGGCACGACCGAGAGACAGGCATCCACGCCCACATCTTTGGCCAGCCGGGTCAGCTCGATGGCCTCGCGGGTCGAGTTGGCGCCGGTGCCGGCGATCACGGGGATGCGCTTGGCGGAGCGATCGACCACGCGTTTGACCACGCCGATGTGCTCTTCGACGCTCAGCGTCGGCGATTCGCCGGTGGTGCCGACGGCGACGATGGCGTTGGTGCCATTGGAGACGTGGAAGTCGACCAGACGGTCCAGGGCGCTGTTATCCACAGAGCCATCCGCCTGCATCGGCGTGACGAGCGCCACGATGCTGCCGCTAAACATGGTCATCCTCGATGGGGAAGGGGCGCGATCCTACCAAGTTAACGGCAGTTAGGCACGTAAGACCGGCCGGGTCCGCCGGTGGATCGGGCAGCTGCCGGCAGGGAATTCGCGTTCCGACTGGCGCGCGGGTGCGTGTAAACTGGCGACCCGTCAATCCAATCAGGTTCTCGATGCAGTTCATCGTCATTTCCGCGCTCGGCAGCGATCGCACCGGTCTCGTCTACGATCTGACCCGCGTGGTGCTCGACTGCGCCGGCAACATCGTCGACAGTCGCATGAGCTCGCTGGGCAGCGAGTTCGCCATGCTGTTGCTGGTGTCCGGCAACTGGCACACGCTCGCCAAGCTGGAAACCGAGCTGAAAAAGCTGAGCGATTCCTCCGGGATCACGGTCAGTCTGCGCCGTACCGACCAGCGTCCGCCGCGCAAGGACGTGGTCACGTATTCAGTCGACGTGGTGTGCCTCGACCAGCCGGGCATCGTCCACAACCTGGCCGGTTTCTTCAGCGCGCGCGGCATCGATATCGCCGAGTTGAACACGCGCAGCTACGCGGCCGCGCACACCGGCGCGCCAATGTTTTCCGTACAGATGATCGTCCACATTCCTAGCAAGATCCACATCGCGGCGTTGCGCGAGGAATTCATGGATTTGTGCGATCAGCTCAACCTCGACGCCATTCTCGAACCCGTGAAGTCGTAAATCGATGCCGGCAAAAAAAGCGTCTTCCGTCGCGAAGCAAACGATCAAGAAAGCGCCTGCCAAGAAAGCTCCGGCTGCCAGGAGCGCGCCGGTCAAAAGCGGCGGCTCGGGCAAGATCGCGGTGGGCAAGAAGGTCCCCGCGTTCTCCAGCCTGGTCACCGGCGGCGGCTCGTGGAAATCGAGCGAGGCGGCGGGTAAGAATCTCGTGATCTATTTCTATCCTCGTGACAACACGCCCGGTTGCACGACCGAGGGCGAGGCGTTCCGCGACCTCGCGCCTGCGTTCAAGAAGGCGAACACGATGATCCTCGGTGTTTCGCCCGATAGCATCGCCTCGCACGAGAAGTTCAAGGCCAAGTTTCAATTCCCCTTCGAGCTGCTCTCCGATGAGCAACAGGCGCTGTGCCAGCTATTCGATGTGTGGCAGGAAAAGAGCTTGTACGGCCGCAAATTCATGGGCGTGGAGCGCAGCACGTTCCTGATCGACGCAACCGGCGTGCTGCGCCAGGAATGGCGCAAGGTGCGGGTGCCCGGTCACGCGGACGCCGTGCTCGAAGCTGCCAAGGCTCTGTAACACCGTACCGCTAACCTCCAGCCGCCATCCGCACCAGGAGTATCGACAAGCCTCATGGCCAAAGCCGAATCGAGCGAACACAAAGCCGCCGACAAGCGCAGTCGTGCGGGCAAGCGCGGCCAGCGACGCATCTTCGTGCTGGACACGAACGTTCTGATGCACGACCCGACCGCGATCTTTCGCTTCGACGAGCACGACGTCTACATCCCGATGATCGTGCTCGAAGAGCTCGACGCCGGTAAGAAGGGTTTATCGGAAGCTGCGCGTAACGTGCGGCAGGTGAGCCGTTTCCTCGATGAGCTGATGGTCGGCGTCGACAAGAGCGCCATCGATCACGGCATCGAGCTGCCGACCAGCAAATACATCAACGGCCAGAAGAAGGCCGTCGCGGGCCGGCTGTTCTTCCAGACCAGGGTTTTGAGCGGCGGTCTGCCGGACACGTTGCCCGGCCACGGCGCGGACAACGCCATCCTAGGCCAGGCGCTCGCGCTACAGAAGGAACATAGCGAAGCGCGCGTCACGCTGGTGTCCAAGGACATCAACCTGCGCATCAAGGCTTCGATCATCGGCGTGTATGCCGAGGACTATTACAACGACAAGACCATCGAAGATGCGGACCTGCTGTACACGGGGCTGCAGGAGCTGCCGGCCAACTTCTGGGAGAAGCACGGCAAGAACATGCACTCCTGGCAGGAGCAGACCCGCACCTACTATCGCGTGCACGGCCCGATGGTGCGCGATTGGCACGTCAATCAATTTCTGTATCAGCAGGATGCGAACGGCCTCGAAGCGATCGTGCGCAAGATCGATGGCAACGAAGCGGTGCTCGAGCTGATCCGCGACTTTCGCAACGAGCGGCACAGCATCTGGGGCATCAACGCGCGCAACCGCGAACAGAACTTCGCATTGAATCTGCTGCTCGATCCCGAGATCGACTTCGTGACCATTCTCGGACCCGCCGGCACGGGCAAGACGCTGCTCACACTAGCGGCGGGGCTCGCGCAGACGCTCGAGAGCAATCGCTTCAGCGAGATCATCATGACGCGCGTAACGATTCCGCTCGGCGAAGACATCGGCTTCCTGCCTGGCACGGAAGAGGAAAAGATGGAGCCGTGGATGGGCGCACTGATGGATAACCTCGAAGTGCTGACGCAGAGCCAGGAGGGCGGCAACTGGGGCCGCGCGGCGACCAACGACCTGCTGCGCAATCGCATCAAGATCCGCTCGCTCAACTTCATGCGGGGTCGCACGTTCCTCAATCGGTTCCTGATCCTGGACGAGGCGCAGAACCTGACGGCGAAGCAGATGAAGGCGCTGGTGACGCGGTCCGGTCCGGGCACGAAAGTGGTCTGCCTCGGCAACATCGCGCAGATCGATACGCCGTACTTGACGGAGACCACCTCGGGCCTCACGTACGTAGTGAATCGCTTCCGCGATTGGTCGCACGCCGGCCACATCACGCTGATGCGCGGCGAGCGCTCGCGGCTGGCGGATTACGCGTCGGAAATCCTGTAAGCATGGCCAAGGGTAAGAAACAGAAGGGCGCTGAAGTCGCCGAGCACGTCTCGCAGCTCGGCTCGAACGTCGCGTGGCCGACGTCGCCGGAGGAGGCGAAGCTCGAGCGCGTGCCGAATCCGCATCCGGACAAGCAGTATCTCGCGCGCTTCACGGCTCCCGAGTTCACGTCGCTGTGTCCGGTCACGGGTCAGCCGGACTTCGCGCACCTCGTGATCGACTATGTGCCCAAGCAGTGGCTGGTCGAGAGCAAGTCGCTCAAGCTGTACCTGGGCTCGTTCCGCAACCACGGCGCATTCCATGAGGATTGCACGGTCGCCATCGGTGCACGCCTGGTGGACTTCCTGAAACCACGCTGGCTGCGCATCGGCGGGTACTGGTATCCGCGTGGCGGCATCCCCATAGACGTCTTCTGGCAGACCGGCAAGCCCCCGGAAGGGTTGTGGCTGCCAGAGCAAGGCGTAGCGGGCTACCGGGGCCGAGGATGAACTGCAACTGCAGCGCCGACCGTCGGCCGCTTTAGTCAGTCAGTACTGACTGACTTTTTTTGGTATATTCCGCCGCCGAATTCGTGGGCTTCTATGGCGGCTCGCGTCGGTTTCTCCGCGACGATCAGCCGCGAACCCCGCCAGGCCCGGAAGGGAGCAACGGTAACGGTGATATCGGGCGCCGGAGAAGCGCCGGCGCGGGCCGTCTCCATCAAGGTTCCCGCATGTCCTATCTAGCTCTCGCCCGCAAATGGCGGCCGCGCAGTTTCACCGAGCTGGCTGGCCAGGATCACGTCATGCGCGCGCTCGTCAACGCGTTGCAGACGGGGCGGGTGCATCACGCGTTCTTGTTCACCGGCACGCGAGGTGTAGGCAAAACCACCATCGCGCGCATCCTGGCGAAGTCGCTGAATTGCGAAACCGGCATGACGCCGACGCCGTGCGGCGTCTGCAGTGCCTGTCGCGAGATCGACGAAGGCCGCTTCGTCGACCTGATCGAAGTCGACGCCGCCTCGCGCACCAAGGTCGATGACACCCGCGAGCTGCTCGACAACGTGCAGTACGCGCCGGCGCGCGGTCGCTACAAGGTCTACCTGATCGACGAAGTGCACATGCTCTCGACGCATTCGTTCAATGCGTTGCTGAAGACGCTCGAAGAGCCGCCGCCGCACGTCAAGTTCCTGCTCGCGACCACCGATCCGCAGAAGCTGCCGGTGACGGTGCTGTCGCGCTGCTTGCAGTTCAATCTGAAGCGCTTCCCGCCGGCGATGATTCTCAACCGGCTCAAGTTCATCTGCGAGCAGGAGAACATTGCATTCGAAGCCGACGCACTGCGCATGGTCGCGCGCGCCGCTGAAGGCAGCATGCGCGATGCGCTGAGCCTGCTGGATCAAGTCATCGCGTTCGGTGGCGGCAAGCTCACCGCCGAGGACACGCGCACCATGCTCGGCACGCTGGATCGTGCGCAGGTGTTCGGCATCGTCGAAGCGCTGATCGCTCGCGATGCGCGCAAGGTGCTTGACCGCGTGAATGAACTGGATGAGCACGCCCCGGACTATCGCGAAGTGCTCGCGGAGCTCGCGGCGCTGTTGCAGAAGCTCGCGCTGTTGCAGGCCGTGCCCGATCTGCAGATCGACGAGTCGGATGACGTCGAGGCTTATAGGAAGCTTGCGTCGGCGATTACGCCGGAAGATGCGCAGCTGTTTTATCAAATCGCCATCGTCGGTCGTCGCGACCTTGAGCTCGCGCCCGATGCGCGTGGCGGATTCGAGATGGTCTTGTTGCGCATGTTGGCGTTCAGCGCGCAGGAAGTGGTGGCGTCCACGGGTAGCGCGCCAACATCAGCGCCGGCGCCGGCCCGTTCTGGCGGTGTGCCAGCCTCAGTGCGTGCGGCTGCGGCGGCACCTGTTCAAGCGCAGGCGCCTGCTCCCAGCGTTGCGACGACTGCGAACGCGGCGTCTGTCGCCGCTCCGGCGCCAGCGGCTGCATCCGGCAACGGCGATTGGAATGCGATGGTCGCGCAGATGGGGCTGGGCGGAATTACGCGTCAGCTTGCAGTGAACTGCGCCTTCCTGGGCAAGCATGGAAACAAAGTGCGTCTGCAGCTCGATCCGGAGGGCGCGCACTACCGAACAGCCATGATGGAAGACAAGCTCAGACAGGCGCTGAGCACGTATTACGGCGAGCCGGTGGTGCTGGAGTTCATCGACGGCGCCGGTGCTGCCGAGCCGATGAATACACCGGCGCGTCAGCTCAAGGCCGCGGCGGACGATCGCTTGCAGAACGCCCGCGCTTCCATCGAGAACGATCCCAATATTCGCGCCATGAAAGAAATCTTTGGCGCGACGGTCACTCCCGAGTCCATCCGGCCGACCGACAATCAATGACGGAGTGTGTCAGTTATGAAAGGCAATATCGGCAACATGATGAAACAGGCGCAGCAGCTGCAAGCGAACATGCAGCGTGCGCAGGCCGAGATCGCCCAGCTCGAAGTCACGGGCGAGGCGGGCGGCGGCATGGCCAAAGTGGTGATGACCGGCAAGCATGAAGTGCGCCGCGTGACGCTCGATCCTTCGATCGTGAGCAGCGACGACAAAGACATGCTGGAAGATTTGATCGCTGCGGCCATCAACGACGCCGTGCAGAAGGTCGAGCGCACGACGCAGGAACGGATGTCGGCATTGATGGGTGGCTTGAACCTGCCGCCCGGGTTCAAGATGCCATTCTGATTTAGAAGCGGTTGGCGGTTCGCGGTTCGCGGTTGGCGGTTAGAGAAGAAAGGGTTTTGTTGGCTCTTTTCTCCGGACCAACCCCAACCGCCAACCGCGAACCGCCAACCGCTCATGATTTATCCACCTTCTCTCATTCGTCTGATCGAAGCGCTGCGTTGCCTGCCCGGGGTCGGCCCGAAGTCGGCGCAGCGCATGGCGTTTCATTTGCTGGAGAAAGACCGCAACGCCGCCGGCTTGCTTGCCGACGCCTTGCAGAAGGCCGTCGTCGGCGTGGGTCGGTGCCAGCGCTGCCGGATGTTTGCTGACGCCGAGCTTTGTCCGATCTGCGTCAATGCCTCACGAGATCGGGGGACGCTGTGTGTGGTCGAGTCACCCGCCGACGTTGCGGCGATCGAGCAGTCGGGCAGCTATCGCGGCACTTACTTCGTGCTGATGGGGCATCTATCTCCGCTCGATGGCATCGGTCCTGACGAGCTGGGCTTTGCGCAGTTGGAAACATTGCTGGGCGAGGGCTCGGTCACCGAAGCCATTCTCGCGACGAGCACGACGGTTGAAGGAGATGCCACCGCGCATGTGATCGCCGAGGTCGCCGCCCGTCACAACGTGAAATCCAGCCGCATCGCTCACGGTGTGCCCATCGGCGGCGAGCTCGAATACGTCGACGGCGGGACGCTGGCTCATGCGCTTGCCGGACGGCGCACGCTCAGCTGATTTAGTCACCGCGCCAGATGCTGCGCCGGTGTCCTAGACCGCAGTTTTTTTCTTCGCTGTCTTCTTGACCTTGGGGGCGGCAGTCGTCTCCGCCGGCGGCTCGAGACGAACCTGATCGTCGCCGTGCAGCTCCATCAGCGACTCCATCAAATCTTCTTCTTCCGCGCTCGAGCACACGCCCAGCACGGTCGCTTCATCGCAGCCTTCGGCCGCAACATAGGCGTGGCCCATGTTCGAATCGATATAGATGGACTCGCCGGCCGACAGCACGATGGGATCGTAGAACTCGGTGTGGATCTCGATCTGGCCTTCGAGCACGTAGATATATTCTTCGCCGGAGTGGTGCACCAGCTCGCCGAATTCCTCCACGCTCTTGGCGCGGATGCGCGTCAGGATCGGAATCATCCGTTTGCGCCGCAGCTCCGCGCATAAATAGAAATAATCGTAGTTGGGCGTGTTGACGCGGATCGCGCGCTCCATTTTTCCTATGCTGCGTCGGGCGGTGACCTGTTGCGGCGAGGGCTCGCTCGACTCGGCGAACAGATCCGACATGCGAATCTTCAACCGCTCGCTCAACTGCAACAGCTTGTCGTAGGTGAGCGTCAGCCGGTCATGCTCGACTTTCGCGAGCGTCGACAGCGGGATGCCGGTGCGATCGCTCATCTGCTTGAGCGTCCAGTCATTGCGGGTGCGCAGCCCGCGCAGCACCCGGCCGAGTGTCGGCTTGTCGGCGGGACGTTCGGTGCGTTGCTGCACGGCTGACTTTTCGGCGGGTTTAGGTGGTTTCATCGCGGCTGATTGTAACGGATGCCGGCTCGGGCTCGCGCCGGAACTGTTTTGCACGATCAGGTTGACGATTCTCCAATCAGGACTATTATTGCCAATAGGAGAAAATACCGCCGCCCGAGAAGCGGCCCCGATGCAGGTGAGGATGCGATGCGCGCACGCGTGCTGACGATGTTTCTGGCCGCCCTGTGTTCCTGGGCGAGTCCTGGTTGGGCACAGGAAGGCGCGCAACTGCCGCCGCCCGGGCCGGCGACCGAAGCAACCGTGCCGCAGGCGGAACCACCCGGGGCGGCTCCACTGACGCGCGAAAACGTCGAAGCCTGGCTCGACGGTTACATGCCGTACGCCCTGCAGACCGGCGACATTGCCGGCGCGGTCGTGGTGGTCGTGAAGGACGGGCAGGTCCTGGCGCAGAAGGGTTACGGCTACGCCGACGTGAAAACGCGCAAGCCGGTCGATGCCGAGCTCACGCTGTTCCGGCCCGGCTCAATTTCCAAGCTGTTCACCTGGACGGCGGTGATGCAGCAGGTCGAGCAGGGCAAGCTCGATCTGGACACCGACGTCAATCAATATCTCGATTTCCAGATCCCGCCGCGTGACGGCCAGCCCGTGACGTTACGGAACATCATGACCCACACGGCGGGCTTCGAAGAGCAGCTCAAGGGATTGATGGGCGAGGAAGGCGGCGCGCCGTTGAAGTCGTACGACGAGTTGCTCAAGCACTGGGTGCCCGAGCGCATCTTCGCGCCCGGCACGACGCCGGCTTATTCCAACTATGCGACGTCGCTGGCCGGTTACATCGTGCAGCGCGTGTCGGGCGTGCCGTTCGATGACTACATCGAACAGAACATCTTCGCGCCGTTGGGCATGCAGCACGCGTCGTTCCGTCAGCCGCTGCCCGAGAAGCTCAAGTCGCTGATGTCGAGCGGTTACAACCTTGCCTCCGAAGGCGAAGCGAAGCCCTACGAAATCGTGGGCCCGGCGCCCGCCGGCAGCCTGGCAGCCTCCGGCGCGGACATGGCGAAGTTCATGATCGCTCATCTGCAAAACGGTGCGTTCGGCTCGGCGCGCATTCTGCAGGAAGACACTGCCAAACAGATGCATGGCACGCCGCTCACCATCCTGCCGCGCGTGCATCGCATGCTGCTCGGTTTTTATGAGCAGAACTACAACGGCCGTCGCGCGCTCGGTCATGGCGGCGACACCAACTGGTTCCACAGCGATCTGCATCTATTCATCGATGACGGCGTCGGCATGTACGTTTCCATGAACAGCGCCGGTAAGGGCGGCGCATCCGGAAACGTCCGTGCCACGCTGTTCGAGCAGTTCGCCGATCGCTATCTGCCCGGCCCGACGCTAGATGGCAAGGTCGATGAGAAAACCGCGGCCGAGCACGCTCGCATGATGGCGGGCGTCTACGAGAATTCGCGTCGCATCGACTCGAGCTTCTTCAGCCTGCTGGGCCTCGCCGGACCGATCAAGGTGGCTCCGAATCCGGACAACACCATCAGCGTGTCGATGGCCGTGAACCTTGCCGGCGTGCCGATCAAGTGGCGCGAGGTCGAGCCGTTCGTCTATCGCGACGCCGAGGGCGAGAACCTGCTCTCCGCCGAAGTGAAAGACGGACAGGTGGTGCGCTTCAGCTTCGATGGTGTCTCGCCGTTCATGATGTTCGATCGCACGCCGGCGTCGCGCTCGCCGGGCTGGCTGTTGCCGACGGCGATCATCGGATTGATCTCATTGTTGCTAACCAGTCTCGCGTGGCCGGTCTCCGCGCTCGTGCGTCGACACTACGGCGCGGCGTACGGCTTGTCTGGCGACGACGCCAAGGCGCATCGCTGGGTGCGAATCGCCGCGACCGCAGCGCTTGTGATCATGATCGGCTGGGCCATCACCATCAGCAAGATGATGGGCAATCTGACGCTGCTCTCGGAAAGCTCCGATGGATGGGTGTGGCTGATGCAGCTGTTGTCGCTGGTCGTCTTCATCGGCGGCGCAATCCTCGGTGTTTGGAACGCATGGGTCGTCGTGCGCAGTCCGCGCAAGTGGTATGCGAAGACCTGGGCAGTGGTGCTGGCACTGTCGCTGCTGCTGTTGCTGTACATCGCGTTTACGTTCCATCTCATCGCGTTCGATGTGAACTACTGAGGCAATCATGAGCACCGCCGAGGCGATGATGATGAGTACCGCGGTTCCCATGCAGATGCAGGTTGCGATCGAGCGGTTGCGCTTGCGCAATCCGTTCCGGATCTCGGGGTACACGTTCACCGAAGTGCCCGTCGCCGTCGTCACATTGGACAGCGAGCGAGGTCGGGGGCGCGGTGAGGCAGCCGGTGTGTACTACCTCAAGGACACACCGGAGGGCATCGTAGAAACATTGGAGCAGCATCGCTCCATCATCGAGAGCGGCATCACGCGACAGCAACTGCTCGAGCTGTTGCCACCGGGCGGTGCGCGCAACGCACTGGATTGCGCGCTGTGGGATCTCGAAGCGAAGCATGCGGGCGTGCCGGTGTGGCGTCTGGCCGGCGTGGACATCGTCGCACCGTGCGTGACGACCTTCACCTTGAGTGCGGATGGCCCCCCGGCGGTCGTGAGTGCGGCCGAAGCGCTGCCGCACGCCAGAGCGCTCAAGTTGAAACTCGATGGCGATCTGCAGATGGATAAAGAGCGCGTGCGCGCCGTGCGCAGGCTGCGTTCCGATGTGTGGATCGGCGTCGATGCCAACCAGGGTTATTCCATCGAAAAGCTCAAAGCCATCATGCCGTCCTTTGTCGACGCCGGCGTGAAGCTCGTCGAGCAGCCGCTGCCCCGCGGTCGCGAGGCGGATCTCGAAGGATTCAAGAGTCCCATCCCGCTCGCGGCGGATGAAAGCGTGCAGGGGCTCGCCGATGTGCGCGGCCTGCGTGGCCGCTTCCAGGTCGTGAACATCAAGCTCGATAAATGCGGCGGGCTGACCGAAGCCCTCGCTATGGCGCGCGAGGCACGACGCCTCGGCATGCAGGTCATGGTCGGCAACATGGTGGGCACCAGCCTCGCCATGGCGCCGGCTTTCGTGGTCGCTCAGCTGTGCGACTACGTCGATCTCGACGGACCGGTTTTTCTGGCAGAGGACCGTCATCCCAGCGTCACGTACCAGGAGGGACACGTGTACTGCGCGAGCAATGTCTGGGGCGATGTGAAGTAACCCGCAATGGCGCGGTCATCAACAAATATACGGGGAGCGACCATGAGTGACTTCTTCAATCTGTCGCGCGGGATGACGATCGGCGTCTCCACCAGCGCCCTGGCGCTGCTGATGAGCGCGACCAACGTGCGAGCGGCAGAAGGCGCGGCGGGCGTGATCGACGAGATCGTCGTGACCGCACAGAAGCGCAGCGAAAGTGTGCAGGACGTGCCGGTCTCGGTGAGCGCGTTCGCCGAGGAACAATTGACTCGCGTGCACGCGACGCAGTTGCAGGACTACGCGGCGTACATGCCTGGCATCAATATCAGCAATGGCGGCAGCCCCGGCCAGACGAGCATCACCTTGCGCGGTATCGCGCCGGTCGGCCCCGGATCGGTCGTCGGCACCTATGTCGATGACACGCCGCTTGGCGCTAGTAACAACTACGCGCGCGCCACCAGCTTCGCGCTCGATCTCATGCCGTATGACATCGAACGCGTCGAGGTGCTGCGTGGCCCGCAAGGCACGCTGTACGGCGCCGGCTCGATGGGCGGCTTGCTCAAGTATGTCCTGAAGGAACCGAGCACCGAGGCGTTTGAACTCCGCGCCGGTGCCGAAGGCTCCGACGTGAGCGGCGCCGAGGATCTGGGTTGGGGGGCGCGTGCCGGCGTAAACGTGCCGCTGGGCGAATCGGTCGCGATGCGCGCCAGTTACTTTCAGCAGAACACGCCGGGCTACATCGACAACGTCTACAGCGGCGAAGATGACTACAACGACGTCGAGCAGAGCGGTGGGCGTCTCGCGCTGATGTGGCAGATCAACGATAACGCCTCGCTGAAGCTCGGCGGCATGTGGCAGCGCCTGGAGTCCGATAACAATGCGACGATGGCGCTGGCGCTGGCCGGCATGGATCCGGTGCGCGCGAGCCGCAACCTCCCGGATCTTTCCACCTCGATTCCCAATGCCGAGCCGTTCGACAAGGACGTGGACTACTACTCGGCGACGCTGAACTGGAATCTCGGCTGGGCCGACTTCGTGTCTGCGACCAGCTATTCGAAAACGCACACCTCCCAGACGCAGGACGCGAGCATCACGTACGGCTCCTTGTTTCCCATCCTGAGCCTCATTTTCGAGTTGCCGGGTGCGCCCTATGACGAAGGCCTGAGCCAGTTCAACATTACGCTGGACCACGAGAAGTGGACGCAGGAATTCCGGCTGGCCTCTACCGGTGAGGGCGCGATCCAGTGGCGTATCGGCGCGTTCTATACCGAAGAAGACAGCGAGAACAAACAGGTCGTCGATGCGACCGACGTCAATGGCGTGCCGATCGAAGGCTTCCTGCCGTACTTCGCCTTCGCGCAACTGCCTTCGCAGTACAAGGAGCTCGCCCTGTTCGGCGATGTGACGTGGAAGATCAGCGACAGCTTCGATGTGATCACCGGCCTGCGCTTTGCGCAGAACGATCAGAAGTTCCGGCAGATCAGCAGCGGCGCCATTCTGGTCACCGCGAACGATCCCGGTGAGTCCGATGAAGATGTGTTCACTTATGCCGTGAGCCCGCGCTGGCATTTGACGGATGACACCATGATTTACGCGCGTGTCGCCACCGGTTATCGCCCGGGCGGTCCGAACACCATCGTGCCGGGCATGCCGCCGTCGGTGGACGCCGATGAGCTGACCAACTACGAGCTGGGATTGAAGAGCATCTTCATGGACGGCCGGGCGCTGATGAACGCTGCGGTGTTCTACATCGACTGGCAGGATATCCAACAGGCCCGCAGCTTCGCCGGTGTGAGCGGCCTGGATAACGCGGGCGACGCGGAGAGCCAGGGCATCGAGTTCGAATCGCTGTTCTCGGTCACCGACGGTTTGCAGCTTGGCTTCAATTTCTCCTATACGGATGCGACGTTGAAGTCGACCCCGCCGGACCTGCCCAACGCGCTGGGCGTGCAGCTGCCGGGTGTGCCGGAATGGACCGGAGCGCTGACCGCGAACTACGCGTTCACGGCATTCGGCGGCCACGAAGCCAACGTGGGCGGCGGCTGGCGCTACGTCGACGAGCGTTTTTCCGAAGTCGTCAGGACAGAGGAGAATCTTGCGTACGCACTGCCTGCGTACGATGTGCTCGACCTCAACGCCGATGTGCAGTTCGATAGCGTGACAGTACGGTTGTTCGTGAAGAACCTGACCGACGAGCGCGCTTTCACCGGCGGCGGCGTGACCGTGGACGGCTTGAACCAGCCGGTCCGCCTGGATCTCGCCGTGCTTCAGCCGCGCACCGTGGGTTTGAGCGTCGATTTCCAGTTTTAAGTGATAAGTTGATCGAATCGTGACAACAGCCAACCTCTCGACCTCCTTGGATCTGCCGCAACCGTATCTGCTGTTTCTCGGCGATACCACTGAAGCGGGCTTCGCGAAAACCGCCTTCGGTCTGCGGGACTGGGCGCCCGAGCAATGCGTCGGCGAGCTCGCATGCTCGCCCGACGCCGTCACGCTCGGGCTACCCAGGCTCACGCCGGCGCAAGCGCACGCGAAGGGCGCTCGTTCCATGATCATCGGCGTGGCCAACATCGGCGGGCGCATTCTGGACAGCTGGATGCCCTCGCTGCTCGAAGCGCTGGAGGCCGGGCTCGATCTGGTGGGAGGCATGCACACGAGACTCGTCGACACGCCGGCGTTGGTTGCAGCCGCCGAGCGTCACGGGCGTCGTCTCATCGACGTCCGCACACCACCGCGAGGGATTCCGACCGCCAGCGGTCGCAAACGCAGCGGCAAGCGACTGCTGGCGGTCGGAACGGATTGCGCCCTGGGCAAGAAATACACCGCGCTCGCGATCGCGAAGGCGTTCAGGCGGCGCGGCGTGAAGGCTGATTTTCGCGCCACCGGGCAGACGGGCATCATGATCGCCGGCAGCGGCATGCCGATGGATGCGGTGGTCTCGGACTTCGAGGCGGGCGCCGCGGAAGTGTTGTCTCCGGATGCGGCGCCGGATCATTGGGATGTGATCGAAGGGCAGGGCTCGTTGTTTCATCCCTCGTATGCCGCCGTGTCTCTCGGGCTGTTACACGGCAGCCAGCCGGATGTGATCGTCGTGTGTCACGAAGCGGGCCGCACGCACGTGCTGGGCATGCCGGACTATCCGTTGCCCAGTCTGGAGGAGACGATCGATTTGAATCTGCGTCTGGGTCGGCGTACCAACCCTGCGATTCGCTGCGGCGGCGTGAGCATAAACACGTCCAAGCTGTCGGAGAGCGAGGCGCGGCAGTTGATGGCGACGGAGAGCAAGCGGTTGGGCGTGCCGGTCGCCGATCCGATTCGCGGCGGCGATGAATTCGAGCGGCTGCTCGATCACTGCTTGCTCGGCTGATGCAACCCTCCTGGTTCCAACGCTACCTGCTGCCGGGCTTCGCCTTCAAGGCGGTGGTCATCGGCGGCGGGTACGCGACCGGCCGCGAACTGGTCGAGTTCTTCCTGCCGAGCGGTCCGCAAGGCGGGTTGTTCGGCATGCTGTTCGCGGCCGTGATCTGGAGCGTCGTGTGTATCGCGACGTTCCTGTTCGCGCGCGCCACGCACAGCGAAGACTACCGCACGTTCTTCCGGCACCTGCTCGGGCGGGGCTGGATGATCTTCGAGATGGCCTATTGTTTGTTCATCGTTTTGATTCTCGCCGTGTTCGGTGCGGCTGCCGGCGCCATTGGCGCTGCGTTGTTTGGCTGGCCGCCGCTCGCGGGCACGTTGTGTTTGATGCTGGGCATCTCGCTGTTCGTGGCGTTTGGCAACGCATCGGTCGAGCAGCTGTTCAAATGGGTCTCGTTTTTCCTGTACGGCGTCTATGCCTTGTTCGTCGTGCTCTCGCTCGGCAAGTTCGGCGATCGGATCTCGGCGAACCTGGCGTTGGATGTGCCGACCGACGGCTGGCTGCTCGCGGGCGTGACGTACGCGGGCTATAACATCGTCGGCGCGGTGATCATCCTGCCGGTGCTCCGACATCTCACCAGCAATCGCGACGCCATCATCGCCGGCGCCTTGTGCGGACCGCTGGCGATGATTCCAGCATTCTTGTTCTTTATCTGCATGGTGGCCTATTACCCGGAGATCTCCGCGGAGGCCTTGCCGTCGGACTTCCTGTTGCAGCGTTTGGATGCGCCCGTGTTTCACGGCGTGTTCCAGCTGATGATCTTCGCAGCGTTGCTCGAGAGCGGCACGGGCAGTGTGCATGCGGTGAATCAGCGCATCGAACAGGTGTGGCGTGCGAAGCGTGGGCGCGATCTTTCGGCCAGGGCTCGATTCATCGCCGCTGGCGTGTTACTCGTGATCGCGATGCTGCTCGCCGAGCGATTTGGTCTGGTGACCTTGATCGCTCGCGGCTACCGCGGCCTTGCCTATGTGCTGATTGCGGTCTATGTGCTGCCGCTGCTGACGTACGGCGTATGGCGGCTGTGGCAGCGGCGTGGGCAGGTGGCGCTCTCTCCGCAGTGATCACTCGTACTGGAGCTGTTCGGCGAAGTCCGGACGGCCTCCGGGCGTGAGATCGAACAGGTTCCAGAACGGTTCGAGGGTGCCGGCCGCGCGTTGATCCTGTCCGGGATCGGGCGGGGCAAACATCAGCTCGGAGGCCCAGAAGAACCGGATCGCGCCGTCGCGGCTGCGTTTGAACACCAGAATGAGCGGCACCTGCTGACCTTCCTCGTCTTCGCCGTGATAGTCGCGTCGAAAGTTCGGACACCCTGCCGATGACAACAAACGAACGTGACGCCAGCCGCGATCGCGCGCCACACCCAGCAACTGATCCAGCGGCGCTTTTGCCACGACCGCGAAATTTCCGCCGCCTGCTTCGAAGTGCTGAGCGGCGGCGTCCAGTTGATCGATGAGGCCAGTGCACGAGGGGCAGGGTTGCGCCGCTTTCGGCAGCTCCGAGATGACACCGCTCGCGGCAGCGGCACGAGCATCGCCCTGGTGGCGAGGAAACATGTAGTTGTACATCACCAGGGAATCGGCGCCGTCGCGAAACAAGGCCGACAATTTGATCTTGGTGGGTTTGCCATCCTCACCCAGTCCGTCGAATTCATAGTCCTCGGGCACCTTGCCGCCGGCCGGGAGTGCACGGCGCTGGGCCGCGACCGCTTCCATCTGCCGGCGCAACGCGATCTCCTGCTCGAGGAGGGCGTTGCGAGCGGTGCGATATTCTGCGGATTCGTTGGGAAAGGAGATATTCATGACGATGCACCTGGCAGGGTGATGGAACATCAAGTCCTGATCGAGCGCGCGGTTCCAGAAAGTTTTTCTTATCCGCCGTGTCGGCAGGCGTCGGGCGAGGGCGTCCTTGGGACAGATCGGCACTCAACGACACGGAGAATCAGCAATGCAGCGCATCCTCGCGCCCGCTTTAGCCGCAATGGCATTAATGACTTCGAGCCTGCCCGCGGTCGCGGACAGTCAGCCCGCAGCGTCAACCGTTCAGGCACCCGATAAGTCAGGGCGCCTCGCCATCAACGGCATCAATTACTACTACGAAGTTCGCGGCAAGGGCGAGCCGCTGTTGCTTCTGCACGGCGGATTGGGTTCGGGCGATATGTTCGCGCCGCTGCTGCCGACGCTCACGAAGCAGCGCCGGGTCGTGCTGGTCGATCTGCAGGGTCATGGGCGTACCGAGCTCGGCACTCGCAAGTTCAGCCTCGAAGCCATGGGCGATGACATGAACGGCCTGCTGCAAAAGCTCGGCTACCAGCAGATCGACGTGCTCGGTTACTCGATGGGCGGCGGCGTCGGTTTCAGACTGGCCGTGCAGCATCCGCAGAGGGTGCGCCGTTTAGTGCTCGTGTCCGCAGGCTATGCATCCGATGGCTTCTATCCCGAGATCCTGGCTCAGCAGGGGCAGGTGAACGCTGAGGCCTTCCAGTACATGAAGGACACGCCGATGTACAAAGGTTACGTCGCCGTGGCGCCGAAGCCGGATGATTTCCCGCGACTGCTGGACACGATCGGCGATTTCATGAAGCAGGGCTATGACTACGAGGCCGATGTCGCGAAGTTGAAGATGCCGGTGATGCTGGTGTTCGGCGACTCCGACATGTATCGCCCCGAGCACGTCATCAAGTTCTATCAGCTGCTCGGCGGTGGCTTGAAGGACGCGGGCTGGATGCGCGAGCACCTTTCGCAGAATCGCCTCGCGATCCTGCCCAATCACACGCACTACGACATTTTCCTCGCACCGGAGCTGGTCAGCACCACGCTGCCGTTCTTGAACGGGGACACCAAAGCGAGCGCGTGGCAGTAAGCGGAGTTAGGGCTAGCGCCGGCGTTCGTATTCCGGCGCGAGCCCACGCATGATGTTGAGCAGTCGTTTATAACTTTCGTAACGGCGGGCCGAGAGCGTGTTCTCGGCCAACGCGGCCAGCACCGCGCAGCCGGGTTCGCGAAGGTGCAGGCAGTTGTTGAACCTGCACTCGGGCGCGAGCTTCAACATCTCCGGCCAGCCGACTTGCACCATCGCATCTTCCACCGGCGGCGGCGCGTAATCGCGAACCCCTGGTGAGTCGATCAACTCACCGCCGCTGGCTAAGCGAAACAACGCCGTCGACACCGTCGTGTGCCGGCCTTCGCCGGTCGAATCGGAGAGCGAACGGGTGGCGCGTTCCGATTCCGGCGCCAATCGATTCGTGAGCGTGGATTTGCCGACGCCGGATTGGCCGACGAGCATGGCGCTCTGGTTGACGAGCAACTCGCGTACTGGCGCCACCGTGGGCTCGTTCTTCGCCGAGAGTCGCAGCACCGGATAACCGGCGCGCTCGTAATCGTTCACGCGGGCCTGGAAGTCGGGATCTTCGGCGCCCGGCAGCTCTGACTTGTTCACGATCAGCGCACCGGAGATTCCCGCGAGCGCGGCGCCGGCAAGATACCGATCCGCGATATACAAATCGGGCTCGGGATTGGGCGCGATGATCACGATGATGAGGGAAAGATTCGCGGCCAACGGCTCGGTGCGTCCGCGGCTGTCGGTGCGAGCAAACAAAGATCGGCGCGCGGCGACGCTCACGACCTTCGCAACGTCGCCGCTACTTTGCGATGGTCCGCGAATCATCACTTCATCGCCGCACACGCACGTCAATCGCTTGCCGAAGAGCTCGGCGGACATGCGCGAGCCTGCGCTGGTCTCGACGATGACGCGACGTCCAAAGGATTCCGTGACGCGCGCCGGCGTCTCGATCGCGTCGCTCATGAGCGCTGTGTCGCCAGCGACTGCAGGCGCGAGATGCGCACGAGCGCGGGCGGATGTGAATCGTAGAATGCCGAGTGCAGGCTGTCCGGCGTGAGCGTGCTCGCGTTGTCCCGGTGCAGTTTCACCAGCGCATTGGCGAGATCCGCCGCGTCCGCATGCTTGGCGGCGAATTCATCCGCCTCGAACTCATGTTTGCGCGACCACCACGCACTGATCGGCGTCAGGAAATAAGTGAACGGCGGCAACACGAACATGAAGAGCAACAAGGCCGCGTGCGTCGAGGGTGTGCTCACGCCGAGCGCTGCGTAGAAGGCGTCCCAGCGCATCAGGGCATCGAGGAGCAGGAAGCCGAGCAGCGCCATTACCACCGACAGGATCAGGCCGGAGCGAATGTGGTGCAGCCGGAAATGACCGAGCTCGTGGGCCAGCACGGCTTCGACTTCGGCGACCTGCAGGCGCTCGAGCAACGTGTCGAAGAACACGATGCGCTTGTTGCGACCGATGCCGGTGAAGTAGGCGTTGCCGTGCGAGGAGCGGCGCGAGCCGTCCATCTTGAACACACCCTTGGAGGCGAACCCGCAACGCTGGAGCACCGCTTCGGTGCGCTCTTTCAGCGCTTCGTCGGTGACCGGCGTGAACTTGTTGAACAGCGGCGCGAAGATCGCCGGCCACGCCCAGGTCATCAGCACCGAAAAGCCGACCCACACGGCCCACGCGAACAGCCACCACAAGGATCCCGCCTGTTGCATCAGATACAGGATCACAAATATCAGCGGCGTGCCGAGCAGCAGGCTCAAGCCCAGGCTCTTGCACAAATCGGCGATATATAGCCCCGGCGTGGTGCGGTTGAAGCCGAAGCGCGCCTCGATGCCAAAAGTACGCCACAGTGACAGCGGCAGGCCGAGGGCGCCGACTATCAAGAAAGTCGACAGTACGACGGCGGTACCGTGCCAGGTGGGCGACAGGCCCGCCGCCTGCCACGCGCGATCGATGGCGTCGATGCCGCCGCCTAGCGTGAGCAGCAGGGCAACGAGCGCATCCAGCAGTACGTCCCACCGATTCAGGCCGGCGCCCGCGACGGTATAGTCGGCGGCCTTCTGATGCGCCTGCAGGTCGACCTGCTGCGCGAACGCCTCGGGCACGCGGTCTCGGTGCCGGCGCACGGCGGCCGCCTGGCGCTGATTGAGCCAGCTGCGCGTGGCCGTGGAGGCCAGCAGCAGCAGTAGAAACAAGCCGGTAAACCAGTGCATTGAAGTCTTCTCAAGCGATGCCGGGCACTCTAGCCTCAGCTGCTATGATGAGGCAACGAAACCCACTTCTGGCAGAACGCATCGTGACCGACCGCGACCCGACTCGACTCATCTGGATCGATCTGGAAATGACGGGCCTGAAGCCCGACACCGACCACATCATCGAAATCGCCACCGTGGTCACCGACAAGCACCTGAACACGCTGGCCGAAGGGCCGGTGCTGGCCATCCATCAGTCGGACGAGATCCTGGACGCGATGGACGACTGGAACCGCCGTCAGCACGGCGCCTCGGGGCTGGCGGCCCGCGTGCGCGCCAGCACCATCACCGTCGAGGAGGCCGAGCGCCAGACGGTGGAGTTCCTGAGCCGCTGGATCGAGCCCGGCGTCTCGCCGATGTGCGGCAATAGCATTTGCCAGGACCGCCGCTTCATGGCGCGCGAGATGCCCAATCTGGAGCGGTATTTTCACTACCGCAATCTGGATGTGAGCACGCTGAAGGAGCTGGCGCGGCGCTGGGCGCCGGAGGTGTACAGCAGCTTCCAAAAGAGCTCGACCCACCTGGCGCTGGACGACATTCGGGATTCGATCCGGGAGCTGCAGCACTACCGGACGAATTTCCTGCGCGCCTGATCGGGCGGCCAGACTCGGATCGCGGCGGCAGACAGTCCGCCGCCGCGATATATCACAAGCTTACTTCGCGGCCGCTGCGCCGCCGCCGGCCAGGAACAGCCAGGTCTCGACCACCGTATCCGGGTTGAGCGACATGCTCTCGATGCCCTGATCGACCAGCCAGCGCGCCAGGTCCGGATGATCCGAAGGACCCTGGCCGCAAATACCCACGTACTTGCCATTGCGACGGCACGCGTCGATCGCCATCTTCAGCAGCGCCTTGACCGCCTCGTCGCGCTCATCGAAGAGCTTGGCAATAATCGCCGAGTCGCGATCCAGGCCGAGGGTGAGCTGCGTCATGTCGTTCGAGCCGATCGACATGCCGTCGAAGAACTTCAGATACTGGTCGGCGAGCAGCGCGTTGGTCGGCAGCTCGCACATCATGATGATCTTCAGCTCGTTCTCGCCGCGCTTGAGTCCGTTCTGCGCCAGCAGCTGGGTTACTTGCTCGGCTTCCTTCAGCGTACGCACGAAGGGCACCATCACCTGCACATTCTTCAGGCCCATCTCTTCGCGCACGCGCTTCAACGCGCGGCACTCGAGCTCGAAGCAGGGACGGAATGTTTCATCGACGTAACGCGAGGCGCCGCGGAAACCGATCATGGGATTCTCTTCGTGCGGCTCGTACTGACGGCCGCCGATGAGATTGGCGTACTCGTTCGATTTGAAATCGGACATGCGCACGATCACCGGCTCCGGCGCGAACGCGGCGGCGATGGTGGCGATGCCTTCGCACAGCTTGTCGACGTAGAAGCTGACCGGATCTTTGTAACCATTCATCTGACGACGAATGGTCTGCTGCAGATCCTTGGAGAGTGAATCGAACTCGAGCAGCGCGCGCGGGTGCACGCCGATCATGCGATTGATGATGAACTCCAGACGCGCAAGCCCCACGCCCTTGTGCGGAATGCCGGCGAAGTCGAACGCGCGGTCGGGGTTGCCGACGTTCATCATGATCTTGGTCTTGATCGGGGGCAGCGCGTCCAGTTCGACGACCTTCTGTTCGAAGGGCAGGGCGCCTTCATAGACGAAACCCGTATCGCCCTCGGCGCAGGAGACAGTCACTTCCACGCCTTCCTTGATCGTCTCGGTCGCATCCCCGCAGCCGACCACGGCAGGAATGCCGAGCTCGCGAGCGATGATGGCCGCGTGACAGGTGCGACCACCGCGATTCGTGACGATCGCCGAGGCGCGCTTCATCACCGGCTCCCAATCGGGATCGGTCATGTCGGCAACCAGCACGTCGCCGCTCTGCACGCGCGTCATTTCTTTCACGTCGCGAATGATGCGGGCGGGGCCGGCGCCGATGCGCTGACCGATCGAGCGGCCGCTCGAGAGCACCTTGGATTTCTTTTTCAGCGAGTAGCGCTGCACGGTGCGGCCGGCACGGCTCTGCACGGTTTCCGGACGAGCCTGCAGGATATAGATCTTGCCGGTCTCTCCATCCTTGCCCCACTCGATATCCATCGGGCAGCCGTAGTGCTGTTCGATGATGAGCGCCTGCTTGGCCAGCTCCAGGATGTCTGCGTCGCTGATCGAGAACTTGTTGCGATCCTCGGTCGGGACATCGACGGTCTTGACGCGCTCGCCGCTGCCAGGCTCGCCGTAGACCATCTTGATCGCCTTGGCGCCGAGCGTACGACGCAGGATGGGCGCGTGGCCCGACTTCAGCGTCGGCTTATAGACATAGAACTCATCGGGATTGACCGCGCCCTGCACGACCGTTTCGCCGAGGCCGTAGGAGGCGGTGATGAAGACGACGTTGCGGAAGCCGGAGTCGGTATCGAGCGTGAACATCACGCCGCTTGCGCCGACGTCGGAACGGCACATGTACTGAATGCCTGCCGACAGTGCGACCACGTCGTGCTTGAAACCCTGGTGCACGCGATACGCGATGGCGCGATCGTTGTAGAGCGAAGCAAACACTTCGTGCACGCACTTGATCAGCGCTTCCTTGCCGCGCACGTTCAAGAATGTTTCCTGCTGGCCGGCGAACGAGGCGTCCGGCAAGTCTTCGGCGGTGGCGGAGGAGCGCACCGCGACCGCGACATCGCGGCCTTGGCCCATGCGCTCGTAGCCCGCGAGGATTTCTTTCTCGAGCTGCGGCGGGAACGGCGTCGCGAGAATCCACTGGCGGATCTTCGCGCCGACCTCGGTGAGCTTCTCGACGTCATCGACATCGAGGGTGGCCAGTTCCTTGGAGATGCGCTCGGCCAGTCCTTCGTGCTTCAGGAAGTCGCGATACGCCTCGGCGGTGGTCGCGTAACCGGTGGGCACGCTCACGCCCATCTTGGCCAGGTGGCTGATCATCTCGCCGAGCGAGGAATTTTTGCCGCCGACGGTGTCGACGTCGTGGCGTCCGAGCTTTTCGAAGGGTACTGTGTAAGCGGTCAAGGGCGGTCCTCGTAGACACTCGAGCGAGTGAACTTAGCCCCGGGATTTTAACCGCAACGCGCGACTTCGCGTGAGCTTTGGCGACAGAAGAATGGAAAGACGAACGGTTTTTTTCGTGTCCGACCAGACCGGCGTGACCGCCGAGACGATGGGACACAGCCTGCTGACGCAATTCGATGGGCAGGCATTTCGGCAGGTGACTCTGCCATTTATCTCCACTGTTGACAAGGCGCAGGAAGCTGTTCGTCGCATCAACGCGACGGGCGAGGCGGAGGGCGTTCGGCCCGTGATTTTCAGTACTTTGGTGCAGGAGGACCTGCGCGAGATCATCAAGCGTGCCAACGGCCTGTTCCTGGATTTCTTCGACGCGTTCCTGGGCCCCCTGGAGATGGAGCTGAAGCTCAAATCCTCACGAGCGCAAGGCAAGGCGCACGGCATGCAGGACGTGGGGGCCTACACCACGCGCATCAATGCCACGAACTTCGCACTGGCGAACGATGACGGCGCTGTCACTCGCGATTACGAGCGCGCCGATCTGATCCTGGTCGGCGTCTCGCGCACCGGCAAGACGCCCACCTGTTTGTACCTGGCCTTGCAATACGGCGTGTTCGCCGCCAATTATCCATTCGCTGACGAGGAGCTGGAGACCGGGCGCTTGCCGGCGGCGCTGACCAAGCATCAGCGCAAGCTGTACGGACTGACCATTGCGCCGGAACGTCTGCAACAGATCCGCAACGAGCGCCGGCCGAACAGCAATTACTCTTCACCCTCACAAGTGGACTTCGAAGTGCGCACCGCCGAGGCCATCTTCCGTCGTTACGATATTCCGTGCATCAACACCACGGAATGTTCCATCGAAGAGATCGCCAGCCGCATCCTGGACCGGACCGGCGTCGAACGCCGGCTGCGTCCTTGAGCATCCGTAACCGCGCGGCGAAGGCACACATGGCACGCATGTCGCATGCGTGCAAGACACATGAAATGCCCCGTGACGCAAGTCACATACCACTGGCAGTAGTGCGAAACTGCTGTGCTATATTCGGACCATGTCGATAGACCTTACAGCAAGCGATGTGAATTGCCCGGTCAGCTGGCGCGCCCGTCCGGGCAGCTTCGTCAGTCTGATGTCGCTGTACGAGAGCAATTACATCCGCCTCGCCTGGCTGGTGCCGGACGTGGAAAAAGCCGCGGCTTCGCAGGTGTCCGTGGTCGATGGCGATTGCCCGCTGCACCTGGCGATCGAGGAGCGCAGCCGTTATACGACGACGCTGCGACTCACTTATGTGTTCGACGATGAAGCCGGCCCGCTCGCGGATCCCGATCTGTTGATTCGTGTGTATCGCGATGCGCGGTTGGCCGAAGTGCAGGCGTGCGCTCGCTGGCATCGTCATGCGATGCTGGAATCGCTGCGCTCGCAGCTGGCGCGCGATCTCGGCGATCGCTGGTTGCGCAACGTCATGCTCAACAAATGGCTCGATTATTGCGTCGAGCGCGGACATCACTTCCCCGCGTTAGCAGCGACCTGACGTTTCCCACGCCCGCACAGGGCCCGCTATGGAATTCTCCGACCGGCTGAGCAATCTGCGGCAGCTCCTCGGCCAAAACGCGCGCCAGCCCGTTGAAGACGAGCGGCTGCTGCAGCTGTATTGGAACCGGGCCGAGCTGAAGAAAGAGCTGTCGCGCTTGCAGGACGAGCGTCACAAGCTCATCGAGCAGCTGAACAAACACGAAGCCACGTTCGCACGCAACAGCGAGCAGCTGCTGCAGCTCGAGGAGTTTCTCGGCAATCCAGAGACCGGTCCGCATGGACTGGTTTATTTCCAATTGCGTACGCTGTGGCGCGCCTCGTCGGCGAAAGTCGCACGATTCGCGCAACAGCTTCAGCAGCAGCAAGCCGATCGTGAGCAGCGGCGTCAGGTGCTGGAGTTCGATCGCGCGCGTCGCCAGCAGCTCGCCGATTTCGATCGACGCATCGCCGCGGCGCGCTCGCGTGCCGATATGTTGGAAGCCCAACTCAAGCTTCAGGAGACGAAGCTCGAGAAGATGCGCGGCTTCTGGAACTACGGGCGTCGCCGGCGCCTTGCTGAAGAAATCGCAGCCGAGCGCGAGCAATGGGACCTTGCGGCCACGGAAGTCACCGACTTGAGCGATGACCGCATCGCGCTCGAAGAAAAGGCGCCGCCGCAGTTGCAGGGAATCTCCGTCGACGGCCGGCGCATCGTGAATACTGCCGTGATTGCGTACGCGCAGCAGCTGGTCGCCGCGATGTCGGCCGGCGGCCTCGCCGTGCTCGCCAAAGAAACGATGACCAAGCGAGTGTTCGATATGAAGTACGGCACTCGTGAGGAGTGCTCGCGCCTGATGGCGTTGCTTCGCGAGGCGCTCGCCATCGTCAAAAACGAAAAAGACGATCTCAATGGCTTGAAGGAGCGCACCGATGCGTTGCGCGCGGTGGCGGCTTATCGCAGCGATGCGGATACAGTGCCGCTGACGGATTCCATCGGCACGTTGCCGGTGGCGGGCGTGCCGGTCTCGGGGCTCGAGACGGGCAATAAAGCGGGCGTGAACGTGCTGGTCGACGACTACTGGGATGTGTATCAGGCGCTGCTGCAATGAGCAGCGCCTGAGGTTGGCAGGTTAAGGCGTCGCTTCCTTCTCGCCCTGAGCCTTCAGGCGCGACAGATACAGATTGCTCATGCCGCTCAAGTCCGCGGCAATTTCCACCGTTTCATCCAGCACTGCATCCGGCGGCTCCTGACCCGTGAGGTCCGCGAGCTTCGCGACGGCGGGCAGGCCACGCGACTTGCGACGCTCGTTCTCGCGAGCGAGGCGCTCTTGCTCGAGCTGCTCGCGCTCGGCGACGCGTGCTTTGAGGTTCAACGACAGCTTCTTCTGCGTGCGCACTTTCTCGAACGCATCGAGATCGGCGAGCAGCGAACGGAAATCCGGATCCGTCGCGACGCGCTGCTCGTGCGACTGCTCGAGCGCGGCGATGGCCGGCGTCAGCTGACCTTCCTTGGCGAATTCAGCCGGACGAATGCGATCCCAGGGCAGGGCACTTTCGCGCGTGCTCTCACCGACTTCCTCGGGGCTGATGGCGGTCGGCATGGCAATATCCGGCTGCACGCCGCGGTGCTGGGTGCTTTCGCCCGTCACGCGATAGTACTTGCCGATGGTGACCGTCAGCTGGCCGAAGCCCGGATCGGGGCCGAGTGCGTAACGATCCAGCGGATACAGGTTCTGCACCGAGCCTTTGCCGTAGGTCTGCTGGCCGACGATGATGCCGCGGCCGTAATCCTGAATCGCGGCGGCGAAGATCTCCGAGGCCGACGCGCTGTAGCGATCGACCAGTACGATCATCGGGCCGTCATATACGGTGTTCGGCTCCGGATCGTCGAGCACTTCGACGCGACCCCCGGTCTCGCGCAGCTGCACGATCGGACCGGCCGGAATGAACAGACCGGAGAGGGCCGTCGCTTCGGTGAGGTGACCGCCGCCATTGCCGCGCAGATCCATGATCAGCGCATCGACGTGCTCGGCCTTCAACTCATTGATGAGCTTCTGCACATCGCGCGTGGTGCTGCGATAGTCCTTGGCGCCGGACGATTTGGCTTCGAAGTCCTGATAGAAGCTCGGCACGTTGATCACGCCGACCTTCATCTCCCGATCGCCACGCTTGATGGTGTGGACTTCCTTCTGCGCCGCCTGGGCGTCCAGCGACACCTTGTTACGCTGCAGCTCCAACACCTTCTCCGGCGAGCCGGGGGCGGCGCCGGCGGGCAGGATGTTCAGCCGCACGGTGGTGCCGACCTTGCCGCGGATGATCTGCACGACATCGTCGAGACGCCAGCCGATCACATCGACCATCTTGCCGCTCTTGCCTTCGCCGACCGCGATGATGCGGTCGTTTGCGCCGAGCGTGCCGTTGATTGCGGCGGGGCCGCCGGGCAGCACGTTGAGCACGGTCACGTAATCGTCGACCAGCTGCAGCGAGGCGCCGATGCCTTCGTACGACAGGCTCATCTGAATGCGGTATTCCTCGGAGTTGCGCGGCGAGAAGTAGCTCGAGTGCGGATCGAAGACATGCGCGAAGGAGTTCATGAACACTTCGAAGATGTCGTCGCTGGTGACCTGTTCGGTGCGCTTGACGACGCGCTCGTAGCGCTTCTGCAGGATGTCCTTGGTCTCCGGCCAGGTCTTTTCGGTGAGCATCAGGGACACGGCGTCGTTCTTCACGCGACGGCGCCAGATGTCGTTGAGCTCATCGTTGGTCTTGGCCCACGGCGCCTTGGCGCGGTCGAACTCGAACGACTCATCGACGTTGAAGTCGGGCTCTGTCTTCAGCAGCTCGACGGCGTACTTGACCCGTTCCTTGTTGCGTACCTGGAAGCGGTTGAAGATCGCGAACACGGGCTCGAGCTGGCCGTTCACCACGGCGTCATCGAGCTGGTAGCGATAGCGCTCGAACTCGGCGATGTCCGAGGCGAGGAAGTAGCTGCGGCCGCCATCGAGCTGCTCGATGAAGCGGTCCAGCACCAGCGAGGACACCGGGTCGTTGATCGGCGACTGACGGTAGTGCGAGCGCTCGATCACGTTGCTGACCAGCTTGCTGACGCGGCGCTGGCGCTCGGTCGGGGACAGGTCCTGGGAGTTTGCGGTCGCGACCGCTTTGGCGACCGGCGCTTGCGCCGTGCCCGCCAGTAACGCACAGACCACCAGCAGCGCGGGCAAGCTGAAGATCAAGGTATTGCGCCGCTGCTTGGCGGGTTCGTGCGAGGGCGACTGATACACTGTTTCACATCCTCATCAGGGGGAGGGGGCCGCGGCCATGGAGGCGGCGCCGGTCCCGATTTCGACCTAAACCTGAATCGTAAGCAAGGCAGGACAGATCCATTCTATGGGCAAGGCTAGAGAGACGCTGCACTCCGATCAAGTACGCGCCGCTCGCGGCTTGCACGAATTGGAGCGGGTCAGCCATCGATTTGTTCAGCATCTCCGCGCGCGGTCTGCGACGCGGGACCGGAGCCACTAATGCGTCCCATCGCCGTCCTCAACGCCATCGTCTTTGGCTCGGCGGCCGCCATCACGTTCGGCCTGCTAGGTGTGGTGGTCATTTTCCTGGTCCTCAAGGGGAGCAACCCGGCGATGAGCAACGAGTTCCCCGCCTTGCTCCGTAGCAGTGCGGTGTTCGCCGTGCTGGCGGCGGTCTCCGGTGCGAGCCTGTTCGCTCTGCTCAAGACACTCAAGTGGCGCTGGCTGGCGCAGGCGGCCATGTGGGCGGTCGTCGCCGGCATCGCCGCGCTCTACTGGCCCGACTGAGGATCTACAGTGGGCTCGCGCCGCAGTTCTTGCACCCGAATTTACCAGGGGGAAAACCCTCAAGGCGGCGTCGGGCAGACAGCTAACGGCGGATGACGCGTTCCCAAGCGTTGTTACGCTCGAAGGAACCGCTGTTGTAAGGGTCGAAGCCATGCGGAGTCGCCTTATCGGCATGAATGCCGCGCTTGGCATCGCCTGCTGACAGCGGACGTTTCATGGGCGGAGCGGGGCGATCGGAGATGCGGGGTGCGATTCGCGCCGGCCGCTTCGCCTCTCTGCCCTTCCGGCCGCCGAATAACCGAGCGAGCCACATGCGCGTGCTTCCCAGGCCAAAAGTGTAAAGAAAAGCAACAGAATCTTTTTAGTATCAACCGCTTGCAGCCTACACGCCGGGCTTCGGCGGGGGCTTTTTTTCAGTGGGAAGTGTGACTCGCGTCACGCGTCCCTGTGACGAATTTCGCTCATTCGCGCGGCGTGGATTCGCCGCGCTCAATCGTTGCCCATGCGCGGCTCGACGCGGGCGGGCCGACCTTGGGGGCGCTTGGCTTCTTTTTTAACGTCGGCACGGCGGGGCGGGGGCGGTTCATCCTCATCGACCGGCTCGCGCTCGACCTGATCGGCCTTCACGCCGATGAAGACCGCGCGCAGCAGATAGATGAGCAGCACCGGTCCGAGCGCGATGCCCCAGGCGCGGCCGGAGCCGTCGGCCAGGTCACCGAAGAAGTCGACGTAGAACGTGCTCAGGCCCGCCCCCTGTCCATCAGATGTGGCTCCGTAAGGGCCCATCAGCGCGCCGCCGACCCAGAAGATCAGCGCGGGCAGCAGGAACAGTCCGAAAGCGAGCCACAGGCTCGCGAAGATCAGCTCGAAGCGCCGTCGACGAGTTCGGCGCTGCTCGTCGGAGACATCGTCATCGGTATGGGCTGCGGCGTTCATGCGGGTCATATTGTCACTTGGGACCGGGCATCCTGCCACGACCCTCGAGCGAGCTGGCAAAAAGATGCGACTTTTTGCCGCTCGCCGCGGCCGATGGCGGCGGGGTACATCACTGTACCCGCGCGGCACTCGTTATGATTGCTGCTTTTCACGGTTCGAGGGCTCTCGCCAAATGTCAGAAGCAACCCACGTCGCGCCGCTGCGTACCGCCGTCATTGGCGTTGGCTATCTCGGGCGTTTCCACGCGCAGAAATACGCGCAGATTGCGGGTTCGACGCTGGTGGGTGTGGTGGATGCAAATGCCGAGGCCTGCGCGAAGGTGGCGACGGAGTTGGGCACGAAAGCGGTGCATGACTATCGGGAGCTGTTCGGCGCCGTCGACGCCGTGAGCCTCGCGGTGCCGACACCGCTGCACCATGCGATCGGTTGCGAGCTGCTGAGAAACGGCATCGATGTGCTGATCGAGAAACCCATCGCTACGACCGTCGCCGAAGCGCGTGAGCTCGTTGATCTCGCGCGCACCCATGGGCGCATCCTGCAGGTCGGACACCTCGAGCGTTTCAACCCCGCGGTACTGGCCGCAGCCGAGCGATTGCAGACGCCTCGCTTCGTCGAATCGCATCGACTCGCGCCGTTCAAACAGCGCGGCACCGACGTGAGCGTCGTGCTCGATCTGATGATTCATGACATCGACTTGATCCAGGAACTGGTCGGCACGCCGATCGAGCACATCGACGCGGTCGGTGCGACGGTGTTTTCGGGCGAAATCGATATCGTCAACGCGCGGCTGCGCTTCCAGGGCGGTTGCGTCGTGAACACGACGGCGAGCCGCATCAGCCTGAAACAGGAGCGCAAGATCCGCATCTTCCAGGATGACGCCTATCTGTCCGTGGACATGCAGCAGAAGATCCTGACCGTGATCCGCAAGAAGGACGCGGCGCCGGTGGAATCGCCCGCGCAGGTGTCGATCGAGGAGCAGAACTTCGATCAAGGCGACGCGCTGCTCGCGGAAATCGAAGCGTTCCTCAAAGCGGTGCGCGAGCGAAGCAAGCCGGTCGTCACCGGCGAAGATGGACTGCGAGCGCTCGAGACCGCGATGAAAATTACGGCCCTGGTTCAACCAAAGGTTTCGTGAGCCGGTCCCGCTGCAGCGACTGCAGCGGTTTGCCGGCGACCTGCTGCGCGATCTCTTGCAGTTGAATCAGGCTGATCTCGCCGCGGTCGGCGGCAAGTTTTCGCGCCACGTCATCGAGGCTCGCGGCGCCGCCGGTGAGCGAGCGAATCTCCGCATCGACTTGTTGAAACACGAGCACGGCGCGCGCCGTCGTCGGGCCGGTCGAGCTCTTGGCGAACAGCGTCGGCGCCCGACGCGCCCATTTCTTCAGATTGTCCATCGCCTGTTCGTAGCGCTTCTGACCGATGCCGCCGGAACGGCGCAACGTTTGGATGGAATAGAACTCGGCGAGGCCCTCGACGATCCAGTCGCTTTCCTGATCGCCACGAATACCGAGCGCCACGTGCACCAGTTCGTGCAGCAGCGGGCTCGTGCGGTTCTCGCTGATCAGCGGCCGGTCGGAGTGCAGAAAGATCGAGGCGGGACCGGACAAACCGCCGCGCCACATCGGATCGCCCGCTGAAACGATCAGCACGCGCTTCGGAAACTCCGGAAACACATCCAGCAACTTCGGTAGGTTCCAGTTGATGAAGGCGAGGGCGTCCTGCCGCCGCGCACTTTCGCCTTCGGGCGCGGCGATCACGGTATTCACATGGTGAATGCGCTCGCTGCGTACGCCGATCTTGCCGAGCAGCATCCAACCCTCGGGCTCATCGAAACGCCGCTTCGGATCGTCGATGCGAAAGCTGTGCTCGCCGGAAGCAGCATAGGGAGTCTCGGCGGACCAGCCTTTCGGCAAGTCGAACGCGAGGGTGGTGCGCGAACGAAGATTGCGAGCTGCGGTGACGCGCGTGTTCGGTGCGAGCTTGTCGCCGCGAAATAGCGCCCAATCCTGGGTGATGTACGAGTCGTAGCTTCCCGAGGCGCGCTGGTGCTTCACCTCGAACTCATAGTGCAGGCTCGATTGCTTGCCCTGCGGGCGCCACACGATTTCCTTGGCGCCGACTTCCAACGGATCCTTGGAGCGGAAGTTTCGATAGCGCTTGGCGTCCGCACGCAGCACGACCTTGCTCGGCAGCTTCTCGCCTTTCAGCTCGAGCTCGACCTGGGCGTGCTCGACACCGGCTTTGAAGCTCGCGCGATAGGTGGCGTCGTAGTAGGCGATCTTGGCGGCGAACGCCATGTTCGCCATGGCCAACGACGCCATGGCCAGCCCGACTATCGGCCAGCGCAGTCCCGTCAATCCAGAAATCAAGCGTGCATCCTGTCGAGAGCCATATATCAAGGGAGTTTACGGTCTTTTGACAGAACTCGGGGTTGGGCAGGTCAGTTTGGCGTTAGTTGCCCAATGTCGGTAGGATGCGACGCCAAACCAATGTCATTACGCATTTTCCGTCGCGCGCAGGCCGGCGGCCAGTACCGTGTGACATGCCCTGATCGTCGGGCCGAAACAGATGGGCTATCCCTGACCAGTCCCGGGAAGCCTTGTCGAACGCCCGAAGAGGAAGGGGGACGAGCAGTGACCACGAGGAACTACGGACGATGTCCGCGACCCTGTCCGCGACATATAGAACATTGTTGGTAAGCAGCTCCGAGGCCGCCCGCGGACTGCTCGAACGGCTGCTCGATAGCTCGGACATCGTCATCGACGATGTAGTCGAGCCCGACCAGGTCATCGTCAGCGTAGCAAGACGCGCGCCCGATCTGATCGTGCTCGATGTGGAAGCGGCCGCCGCGACCACGCTTGCGCGCGTGTGCGGCGTGTTGAAAGCCAATCCGACCACGCTGCTCGTGCCGCTCGTGGGCCTTGCGAAATCCTCCAAGCAGCGGCTGCTCGCGTTCGAGGCGGGCGTCGATGACTTTCTGACCCAGCAGGTGCGACGGGAAGAGTTTCTGGTGCGCGTACGCTCGTTGCTGAAGGCGAGCGCGGCACGCCGGCAACTCGCGGCGGAGCAGTTGGCCGAAGAGGTGAAGCGTCGCGAGCTCATTCGTGCCGCGTTCCGTCGCTACATTTCACCGAAGCTCGCCGATCAGATCCTCGCCAGCCCCGAGCTGCTCGATACGATGTTCGCGGGTACGCACAAGCGCACCCAGGTCGCGGTCATGTTCGCCGACATGCGTGGCTTCACCGCGCTCTCCGAGCGGCTGAATCCCGAAGCGGTCGTCGAGCTGCTGAACGAGTTCTTCAAGCTGCTGACCGACATCACGTTCGAATATGAAGGCACCGTGTTCAGCATGGCCGGCGACAGCTTGCTGGTCGGCTTCGGCGTGCCGGTCGCGCAGGAAGATGGCGCCGAGCGTTCGATCCTCGCGGCCAAGCAGATGTTGGAAAAGTTTTCGGATCTGGCCCATCGCTGGAAGGACCGTTACGGCGTCGAGACGGGCCTGGGCATCGGCATCAACGTGGGCGAGGTGATCGCAGGCAATATCGGCTCAGCCTCGTACATGAACTACACCATCATCGGCGACACCGTGAACGTCGCCTCGCGACTCGGTCAACGCGCGCGAGCCGGTGAGATGTTGTTCTCGGATGCGGTCAAGAACCTGCTCGATAAGCGCGGCGTCGACGTAGGAGCAATGCCGTTGCCGTCGCTGGTCCTGCGTGGTCGCTCGAGCCCCATTGGCATCTTCTGCGTGCCGACCGGCACGAGCGAGCGAGTGGATTTCCGCCCCAATTGATCAGGCTGGTTGTTCAGGCTGGCGCGTACTTGCGCGCCAGCTTCAGGTCCTCGACGAACGCTTTGAACGCGCTGTCCCGATCCTCATCCGGGACTCTCAACAGAAATGACGGGTGCACCGTCACGATCACGTCGGCGTCGAGCTCGCTTGCCAACGACTGACCTTTGATCACGTGACCGCGATTCTTGCCGATCGCCGTCGCACGACCGAATACCGCACGCGCCGCGGTGGCGCCCATCGCGATCACCAGGTCTGGTCCGATCAGACGCAGCTCGTTGTCCAACCAGTGCTGCTGGCAGACGGAGATCTCGTGCTCGTTGGGCTTCTTGTGGATGCGACGCTTGCCGCGCGGCTCGAATTTGAAATGTTTGACGGCGTTGGTGACGTACGTTTGTGAGCGCTCGATGCCGGCCTGTTCGAGCGCGCGATCGAGCAACTTGCCCGCAGGACCTACGAAAGGTTTACCGGCGAGATCTTCTCGGTCACCGGGTTGTTCACCGATCAGCACGATGCGCGCAGTCGCGCGACCTTCACCGAAAACGGTCTGTGTCGCATTCTTCCATAGCGGACAGGCGCGACAATGCTCGGCTTCTTCGCGCAGCGCTGTCAGAGACCGCGCCGTTGGACGAACGAGCGGTGTCGGCGAGCGCAGTTCGCGCGTGCTTTCCTTCGCAGGCGCGCGACGTGGCGTTCTCGTCGAGGGAGTGGGGTGGATCATGCCGTGCATCCGTCCATGCAGCTGGAACGGGCACGTGATTGCGCGGGTTCCGACACGTTTGTCGGAACGTCAGACGATTGCGGGCAGCGGCGTGTCTATTCTTCTTCGTCGAGCGAGGGCGTGTCGTCATCTGCGCCGTCGCCGTCCATGCCGATCTCATAGTCGTCGAAATCAGACAGCTGCGCGGCGGTCTCGCGCTCCTCGCGAATGCGTTCGAGACGCCGCCATGCCGGCTCGCCGGCCTTGGCGACGTTTTTCTTACGCTTATCGATGTCGGCGATCAAATGATCGACATCGAGGTCCTCGGACTCGACGGCACCGCCATCGTCCTCTTCTTCGTCGAACTCTTCGGATTCCGGCTTCTCAGTCATCGACTGCGATCCCGCAACTTGCCGCAGCGCCCCAGGGTGTTTACGGCGCGAGTATATAGAGGGAACGCGGGCCGCTAGCAATAGCGTCTTTGCGGATTCGGTGAACCAGGTCCGCCCGAGCGGACCAGCGGCGCTCCAACCGGCTCACTTAATCAGTGTGTTGAGCTGGAAAATCGGCAGCAACATGGCGAGCACGATCAGCAGCACCATGCCGCCCATGAACAGGATCATCAAGGGACCGAGCAGCCCCACCGCGGTGCTCAGGATCGAGTCCATCTCGCGCTCCTGGTTGGTGGCCGCGCGGTCCAGCATGGTCTCGAGCTCGCCGCTCGACTCGCCGCTGGAGATGAGGTGAATCATCATCGGCGGAAATATTTTCGAGGCGCCTAGCGATTTGCCGATCGGTGCGCCTTCGCGCACGCGGGTCGCCGCATCCTGAACGGCATCGCGCATCGGCAGGTTGGTGACGACTTCGCCCGAGATGCGCATGGCTTCCAACACTGGTACCGCGCTCGAGGTCAGCGTGGAGAAAGTGCGCGCGAAGCGCGCGGTGTTCGAACCACGCACCACTTTGCCGAATACCGGTAGACGCAGCAGTAGTGCGTGGAAGCGACGTTTGGCGTTTGGATCGCGCAACCAACGCTTAAAGAGGTAGCCGAACGCGATTCCGATCAGGATCAAGAGCCAGCCCCAGTCGCGCAGGAAGTCGGAGATCCCGATCAGCACCTGCGTGAGCATGGGCAGCTCGGCCTTGGAGTTCTCGAACTGCTTGACGATCTTCGGCACGACGAACGTCAGCAACAGTGCGACGATGGAGATACACACGATGAACAGCAGCACCGGATACAGCATGGCGTTGATGGTGCGGCTACGCATCTGCTCACGGTTCTCGGTGTAATCGGCAAGCCGCTCGAGCACGGTGTCGAGGTGACCGGATTGTTCGCCGGCCGCGACGGTGGCGATGTAGAGCTCCGGGAACACGGTGGGGAAGTCCGACAGGCCATCGGCCAGCGTGTGACCTTCCATCACTTTGGCGCGCACGGCCATGACGATGCTGCGTACTCGCGGCTTTTCGGTCTGTTCGGAAACGGCGGCGAGCGCCTCTTCCAGGGGCAGTCCGGATCGAACCAGCGTCGCGATCTGTCTGGTGAGTAGCGACAGATCGCTTGCGGATACGCCGCTGCCGAAGGAGAAGCGAGCGGTGCGCTGCTTCTGCTCGCGCTGTGTGACTTCGTTGACCGTGAGCGGTAACAGCGCTTGATCGCGCAGCAGTTGACGAACCTGTCGTGCGGTATCGCCTTCCAGCACGCCTTTGCGTTCGCGACCCGAAGCGTCGACCGCGGTGTATTCGAAAGCGCTCAAAGAAACTCCCGGCCCGAGTAATTAATTAACCAAGCGCGCTCAATCCTCGCGCGTGACGCGCAGGACTTCCTCGACGGTGGTCACGCCCGAGAGCACTTTGGATCGGCCGTCGTCGCGGATGCTAGGCGTGAGCGTGCGCGCATAGCGCTCGAGCTCCTGCTCGCTTGCGCCATCGTGAATCATGGTGCGCATGGTGTCATCGACCAGCACCAGCTCGTGGATGCCAGTTCGACCCTTGAAGCCCTGGGCCGCATCCGCGCCGGGCCGATACAGCGTGGGCGAGGGGGCGCCCTCTGGAACGTTGAGCAGGCGGCGCTCGTACTCGCCGGCCGGGTACGCCTCGCGTGTGTCCGGATTCAGCACGCGCACCAGTCGCTGCGCGAGCACGCCAATCAAGCTCGATGACAAGAGGAACGGCTCGACGCCCATATCACGTAGACGGGTCACCGCGCCGACGGCGGTATTGGTGTGCAAGGTCGAGAGCACCAAGTGGCCAGTGAGCGAGGCTTGCACGGCGATGTGCGCCGTTTCCAGGTCACGAATTTCGCCGATCATCACCACGTCGGGGTCCTGACGCAGAATGGCGCGCAGGCCGCGCGCGAAGGTCATTTCGACCTTCGTGTTCACCTGGGTCTGACCGATGCCGTCGATGTAGTACTCGATCGGATCCTCGACGGTGAGAATGTTGCGAGTGTTGTCGTTGATGCGCTCGAGCGCCGAGTACAGCGTGGTGGTCTTACCGGAGCCGGTCGGGCCCGTGACCAGAATGATGCCGTGGGGTTTGTGGATCAGCTCATCGAGCAGCTTCTGCGAGCGCGGATCCATGCCCAGCGCATTCAATTCGAGGCGACCCGCCTGCTTGTCGAGCAGACGAAGCACGACGCGCTCGCCGTGACCTGCGGGAATCGTCGAGACACGAACGTCGACGGCGCGACCGGCGACACGCAGCGAGATGCGACCGTCCTGAGGCAAGCGTTTCTCGGCGATGTCGAGCTTCGACATGACTTTGATGCGCGAGACGACGAGCTGCGCGACCGCGCGCTTGGATTGCAGGACTTCGCGCAGCACGCCGTCGACGCGAAAGCGCACGACCAGGCGGTTCTCGAACGGCTCGATGTGAATATCGGAGGCGTTCTCCTTGACCGCCTGCGTCAGGATGGCGTTGATCAGTTTGATGATCGGCGCCTGATCGTCGCTTTCCAGCAGATCGGATGGCTCGGGCAGGTCCTGTGCGAGGTGGGCGAGGTCGGTGTCTTCTTCCACACCGGCGCCAGCCACCTGCATCGCCGAGTTGCCCGCCTCGTATTGCTGTCTCAGCAACTGATCGAACGAATCGCCATCCACGCGTCGCAATTGCAATGGCACACCGAGCACGCGCCGTACTTCGGCGATGGCGGCGGGCTGCGCGCCGGCGCGATACACGGCTTCGGCCGATGTTTCATTCACCTTCTGCACGAGCACGCCATGGCGCTTGCAGAATGCGAACGTCAACAGAGCGGCGGCGGATGCAGCGGTTGCGGAGGCGGCCGCCGCGCCACGCGCGACGACCGGAGTTTCAACTTGTGCGCTCATGACAACACCTTGTCCTGAGAGATAGGGAAGCCGATCACGGCTTCGGCGGCGGCGATTGCTCCGGCAGCGGCTCGGTCTGCGCAGGCGGCGGCTGCTCCTCGGGATTCGTGCCGGGCGCTGGCGCCGCAGCACCCGCGGTCGGGTCGGCGTATTTCGCCAGATCCTCGATGGGAGGCAACAACGGTTGCCGCTCGCCGGGCAGCAGCGTCACCTTGCCGCCCTTCCTACGCTGCAGCTGCTGATCTCGCAGCACGTTGTACTTGGCGCTGGTCGTGATGGCCGCGGCCACGCCATCGCGCAAGATGGTCGGACGGATGAACACCATCAGATTGCGCTTTTCCTTCGAACCGTTTCGAGTCTTGAACAACTCACCGATGATCGGAATATTGCCGAGGATGGGCACGCGGGCCTCGCCCTCGTTCACGGTATCGGTGATCAAGCCGCCGAGCACGATCATCCCGCCGTCCTCGACCAGCACCGTCGTGGAGATCGTGCGCTTGTTGGTGATCAAGTCGACCGCGCCGGCCACGCCCTGAGTCAGGTTGGAGTTTTCCTGCTCGATCTTCAGCTGTACCGCCGTGCCTTCGTTGATCTGCGGCGTGATCTTCAGAATGTTGCCGACCTCTTCGCGCTGAATGGTCTGGAACGGATTGACCGAGCCCTGATTGGTCGTGCCGGTGTTGGTGTATTGACCGGTGATGAACGGCACTTCCTGCGCGACCTTGATCTCGGCCTCTTCGTTATCGAGCGTCGTGATCGAAGGCGTTTGCAGGATGTTGCTGCTGCCGTCGTTGCGCAGCGCGCGTAACAACACGGCGAAGTTCAGGCCGCCGTCTTCGATCATGCCCGCGCCGAGCGTGAGACCCGTCGGCAGTCCCACGCTTCCAGACTCCAGCACGTCCGGATTGATGATGGCGGAGGCGAGGCTGCCGAGACTGGTGCCGCCCACGTCCTGGTTGAAGGTGCCGATCGGAATCGTGCTGCCTTGCTCTTCGCTGAACACAGCCCAGTTCACACCGAGCTCGGCGGCGCGCGACTGCGTGATCTCGACCAGGATGGCTTCGAGGTGCACCTGCGCGCGACGAATGTCGAGCTTGTCCACCACGCCCATGATCTGGCGCATCATCTTCGGCGCCGCGGTCACGACGATGGCGTTGGTTTGTTTGTCGGCCCAGATCGTCGTGTTGCGATCCTGGGCTGCGGCTGGACCGGCGGCGCCGCCTGGCGCGCCCGGGGCCCCCGGCGCGGCCTGCGTAATGCCAGTGACTTGTTCCTTGAGCTTGCCTGCGATCTGCTCGGCGTCGGCGTAATTCAAATAGCGAACCTGCGTGTCGCCGCCCGACTCGAGCGGCGTGTCCAGGTGCATCACGAGGCCCTTCAAGCGCAGACGCTGACCTTTCTCGCCGGAGATCAGCACGCTGTTGGTGCGATCGTCGGCGACGAGCTTCGCCGCCATGCCTGGTGCTTCGCCTTGTTGTTGCGCGCCCTGCGACAGCGTGTTCACGACGCGCACGATGTCCGCGGCGCTCGCATTCTCGAGACGCACGATTTCGATTTCCTCATCGCCGCCCTGATCCAGGCGCTGCACAATGCGCATGATGCGTGCGATGTTGTTGGCGCGATCCGAGACGATCAGCATGTTGGAGGCGGGGTAGGCGACCAGGTGACCGTTCTGCGGGATCAATGGACGCAGCACCGGCACCAGCTGCGCGGCATTGATGTTACGAACGGAGATGACCTGCGTGACGACCTCGTCCGAATTCGGATTGACGCTCGAGGGCAGATCGTTGCCCGGGATCTGACGCGCGTTCGCGTCCGGCAGAATCTTGATGTTGTCGCCGCTGGGCACCGCGATGAAGCCGTGCACCTGCAGGATCGACAGGAACGTCTGATAGAACGCATCGGGCGTCATCGGCGTTGAGGAGCGGATCGTCACCTGGGCACGCACGCGAGGGTCGACGATGAACGTCTTGCCGGTGATCGTCGCGACCGCATCGATGATTTCGGTCAGCTCGGCATCGCGAAACGCCGGCGTGATCGTCGCCTGCTGCGAAGGCTGCTGCTGCTGTTGTTGCGCCGTGGCCGAAACGCAGGTCAGCAGACACGTCATGGTTAGCGCGAGCAGGCCGGAGCGCTTGCCGCTGAGCACGCTCGCCGGCTTCCCTGCAGCTGGGGTGGTTGAAGAAATCGTCATGGACGGTCCTTGACTACGCAAAGTCAGACGTTCGTTCTTGGAAACGCGGCCACTCATTCGGCGGGCGGCTGCGGTGTATTCGGGCGTTGCGTCGGGCGCGGCGGCTGACCGCCGTTGGCGTCGGGCACATTGATCTGCGCCATGTTCAGCGACAGGTCCTGCGTCTGCCCGTTGCGCTCGACCGTCACGTTCACCTGGCCGGCGCTGCCGATGGTGTTGAAGATCTCCGCGCCCCGCTGCGGATCGTCCAACGGCGTGCCATTGATCGCCAGGATCAGATCGCCCGGCACGAGCCCGAGCTTGCTGAACTGGGCGCGGTTACGGCCGGGATAGACCCGATAGCCCCGCTGCACGCCGTTGGCGAACACCGGCTGCGGCCGGATGATTTCGGCAAAAGCGCTCGGATTGGTCTCGGCCATGCGTCGTAAGTTTTCCGCGACTGGATTCTGCTGGGGCGTCGGCGGGCGATTGATGACCAGCGCGGCTGAGTTGCGCTTCGGCAATGAGAGCGCCTCGAGGTTGCCGCTGCGGTCGAGGATCACCCTGTCGATGTACACCGAGTGCAGCTTGAGGCCGGGCCGGACCATGCTGCCGACCGCGAAGACTTTGGCCGCCTGCGCCGACTCACCGATGATGGCCAGGCCCTTGGCCGGATCCTCGGAGGCGAAAACCGCCGACAGCACCAGGTTCGCCTGCGACGCCGGGGCATTGGCCGCATCGGGCGCAGCTGGGGCTTCCGCCACATCGAACAGATGCGCGTTCACGATTGCCTGAATGTCCACGCCACTGCGGACCGGTGCAACGTTTACCGGCGGCGGCGCCGTAACGGGTTGAGGTTGCGGCCCGCGATCCAATAACAGCCAGGTGAGCTGAACGAGTTGCCAGGCAATGGCGATCACCAGCACCACCATCACGACCTGCGGCGCGGTACGCGACAGCCGGTCGAGCCACTGCTGCGGCGTGAGGTCCTGAAATTCGTGCAATTTTGCGGACAGCGGCATCGTTCGAATACGCGACCAAGTTAAGCGACCGAGGTTCTCATCGACCCTATTCGCAGACCTATTCGCAGCCAGGAGCGGATCAGTGCTGGCCGCGTGTCAGCGCCGGCGACGGCGGCCTGACACGACATGATACGGAGTGGCGTTAGTTTGTCACAAGAGATTGTTCCCATTGATGAAAACACTGTCGCAAATGCCCGAATCCGTAATCCGGGGGTGACAGCCAGCGCCGACGCCCAAAGCAGCATCGATCTTAGTCCGCAAGTTCGGCTCGCGTCGTGACGCGTCGCCGCGTCAGGCCTCGGCTTTGGAGCCGAGACACCCGCTGTTGATCGCGATTGGACCGCCGTCTGGCGCCGAAGTGCGGTGCGTCGGATGCTGCCTTGTATTGTCTGAAGTTCCCCCCTATAAAGAGTGCGAACTGGTAGCGCGCTAAGTTGATGACGGAAGAGAGCACACGGCATGAGCGGGAACTGGTCGCCGAGGAAGCCGAGCCCAAGCTCAAGCGGCCTCCGTTGTATCAGGTGGTCCTGCTGAACGACGACTACACGCCCATGGAATTCGTCGTGGACGTGCTGGAACGCATCTTCGGCATGGATCGCACGACCGCTACGCGCGTTATGCTTGAAGTACATACCAAGGGCAAAGGGGTGTGCGGCGTCTTCACCTTCGAAATCGCCGAGACCAAGGTCGCGCAGGTGACCACATATGCGCGTCAGCACCAGCACCCTCTGTTGTGCACGATGGAAGAAACGTGAAGAGGTTCACCGCATCCATTCGCGCCCCTGTCAGTCTGGAAACCGCCAGCGGTCCAGGCCCGAACCTCCGGCGCAGGCGGCGGTCCACTCTGTAGTTGGTTAGGTATTTGAGAGTCAGTCCGTGTTAAGCAGCGAACTCGAAATCTGTCTCAACGAGGCTTTCCAGTCGGCGCGCGAAGCGCGGCACGAGTTCATGACCGTGGAGCATTTGCTGCTCGCGATCGTGGACACGCCGAAAGTCCGGGAAATTCTCCGCGCCTGCGGCGCCGATGTCGCTCGGCTGCGCAAGGACCTGAAGGATTTCATCGATCAAACCACACCGCGGTTAAAGGATGATGACGATCGCGAAGTGCAGCCGACGCTGGGCTTCCAGCGCGTCCTGCAACGCGCGGTGTTCCATGTGCAGTCGAGCGGCAAGAAGGAAGTGACCGCGGCCAATGTGCTCGTGGCGATTTTCAGCGAGAAGCACTCGCACGCGGCCTATCTGCTGTCGATGCAGGACGTGGCCCGTCTCGACGTCGTCAACTACATCTCCCATGGCCTCTCGAAGATTGCCGAGGACCGTCCCGATAAAGAGGAATCCTCACCGGGCACCGAAGCCGAGCGGGGCGAGCCCGATGGCGGCACCGCGCTCGAGAAGTTCACGACCAATCTGAACAAGCAGGCGATGGAAGGGCGCATCGATCCGCTGATCGGGCGCAAGACCGAGATCGAGCGCACCGTCGAGATCCTGTGCCGTCGTCGCAAGAACAACCCGCTGTACGTCGGTGAAGCCGGCGTCGGCAAGACCGCGATCGCCGAAGGCCTCGCGCGCATGATCATCGAGGACAAGGTGCCCGAGGTGCTCTCCGACAGCACCGTGTATTCGCTCGACATGGGCGCGTTGATCGCCGGCACCAAGTATCGCGGCGATTTCGAGAAGCGCTTGAAGAGCGTGCTCAGCGAGTTGAAGAAGAACCCGGGCTCGATCCTGTTCATCGACGAGATCCACACCGTGATCGGCGCGGGCGCCGCCTCGGGCGGCGTGATGGATGCGTCCAATCTGATCAAGCCGGCGCTCGCCAACGGTGAGCTGCGCTGCATTGGCTCGACGACCTACAGCGAATACCGGGGCATCTTCGAGAAGGATCACGCATTGGCGCGTCGCTTCCAGAAGATCGATATCGTGGAGCCCACGGTGCCGGAGACGATCGAGATCCTGAAGGGTCTTCGCACGCGCTTCGAAGAGCATCACAACGTGAAGTACGCCGATGACGCGTTGGCGTCGGCGGCGGAGCTTGCTGCGCGTCACATCAACGATCGTCAGCTGCCCGACAAGGCCATCGACGTGATCGACGAGGCGGGCGCGCGTCTGCGCCTGAAGCCCGAAGGCGAGCGCGAGACGACGGTGACGACGCAGATGATCGAGGACGTCGTGGCGCGCATCGCGCGCATCCCGCCGAAGAACGTCTCGACCTCGGACAAGGATGTGCTCAAGAACCTCGAGCGCAACTTGAAGCTGGTCATCTTCGGCCAGGATCCGGCGATCGATTCGCTGGCATCCGCGATCAAGATGTCCCGCTCGGGCCTGGGCGATCAGCGCAAGCCGGTCGGCTCGTTCCTGTTCGCAGGTCCGACCGGCGTCGGCAAGACCGAAGTCACGCGTCAGCTCGCCATTGCCCTTGGCGTCGAGCTGATCCGCTTCGACATGTCCGAATACATGGAGCGTCACACGGTGTCGCGCCTGATCGGTGCGCCTCCGGGATATGTGGGCTTCGACCAGGGCGGCCTGCTCACCGAGGCGATCAACAAGCATCCGCACTCGGTGCTGCTGCTCGACGAAATCGAAAAGGCGCACCCGGACGTGTTCAACCTGCTGCTGCAGGTCATGGACCACGGCACGCTCACCGACAACAACGGCCGCAAGGCGGACTTCCGCCACGTGGTCATTGTCATGACGACCAACGCGGGCGCGTTCGAGATGAATCGGCCGTCGATCGGCTTCACGCAGCAGGATCACGCCACCGACGGGATGGAGGCGATCAAGCGCATGTTCACGCCCGAGTTCCGCAACCGCCTGGACGGCATCATCCAGTTCAATGGCCTCGATCCGCGCACCATTCAGCGCGTGGTCGACAAGTTGCTGGTGGAAGTGGAGGCACAGCTCGAGCAGAAGGGCGTGCAGCTGCACATCGACGACACGGCGCGCGAGTGGATGGCGCGCAAGGGCTACGATCCGAAGATGGGCGCGCGGCCGATGGCTCGCGTGATCCAGGAAGCGATCAAGCGCCCGCTCGCCGAAGAGCTACTGTTCGGACGCTTGGTCGGCGGCGGCCACGCGTTCGTGACGGTCGGCCCGGACGACAAGCTCAAAGTCGAGGCGCGCGCGGATACCGAGCAGGCGCTCCTCGAGGAATCGAAGTAAGGCAGATCGGCAGCAGCTAGCTGCCGGTTGTTTGCGGAGGGCGAAATATCGACAGCGCGCAGGTGCGTCTGTCGAACAAGCTGTCAGCGGCCGCGGTACACGATGCGGCCCTTGGTCAGATCGTAGGGCGTGAGCTCTACGGTGACGGCGTCGCCGGTCAGGATGCGGATATAGTTCTTGCGCATCTTTCCCGAGATGTGCGCAATCACGGTGTGGCCGTTATTCAGCTGCACCTTGAATGTGGTATTCGGCAATGTGTCGATCACACGGCCTTCCATCTGAATCGCATCTTCTTTCGACATGCACTCTCGATAACTATCCGGCAGGGCCCGCCGGCAGGGCGCGCGAATTGTGCATAAAGGCCCTAGTCAATGCAATTGAGGGCAGCGCCTGCACGTCCATGGACCCGCGGCACGCGGGCACCCTGCCCGGCACCGGTCCCTGTTTTCGGGGTCCAGCCGCGGTTTGCCGCCATCAGTTCGTCATACGTTCGCAGGGCCTGCTTCGTTCCCGGCCGGGACGGCGACCTCGTTCCACAGGCGGGGCTCAAAGGGCCCGTCGAGGTGCGCATCCAGCGCCTGGGTGAAGTCCGCGCGCGGGATCATCTGGGCGCCCAGGCTCATCAGGTGCGGGGTCGACATCTGGCAGTCGATCATGTGGAAGCCGCGCGAAATCAGCTCCTCGCAGAGCCGTTTCAGCGCAACTTTGGAGGCATCTCGCTCCATGCTGAACATGGATTCGCCGAAGAACATGCGCCCGAGCGCGACGCCATACAGGCCGCCGACCAGCCGGTCGTCGAGCCAGGTTTCCACCGAATGCGCATAGCCCAGCTTGTGCAGCTTGATGTAGGCGGCGCGCATTTCCGGCGACAGCCAGGTGCCGCCCGGACGCAACTCACTGCTGCCGCAGGCGCGCACCACGTCGCGAAACGCCGTGTCCATGCGGGTGACAAAGCCGCGATTGCGGCTTGACTTGGCGAGACTCCGCGAGACCTTGAGCTGGTCCGGCATCAGGACCGCGCGCGGGTCCGGACACCACCACAGGATTGGCTGGCCGCGCGAGTACCAGGGAAAAATTCCGCGCCGATAGGCAGCAAGTAGTCGCATTGGCGACAAGTCGCCGCCGGCCGCGAGCAGGCCATCCGGTTCGACCAATGCTCGGTCAACCGGCGGAAAGGCGTCCGGGGAATCGTGTTCCGAAAGCCAGACAATCGAGCCGCGCATGGGTCAAGGCCCTCGGTGGTACGGCGTATGTTCCTCGACCTGCAGGATATATTGATCGATCGCCGCGCGCTCATCATTTAGATAATGGTCGATGGCGCGTCGGAAGCGCGCATCGGCGATCCAATGCGCCGACCACGTGGTGGTCGGCTCGAAACCGCGCGGCACCTTGTGTTCGCCTTGCGTGCCGGGCTCGAAATGCTGCAGCCCCTGCTCGATGCAGTACTCGATGCCCTGGTAGTAGCAGGTCTCGAAATGCAGGCTGTGATAGTTGGCGGCCGCGCCCCAATAGCGCCCGTAGAGCACATGGTCGCCGCGAAAGAAAATCGCGGTCGCGATCGGGTGGCCTTGATACTCCGCGAGCTTGATCACGACGGACTGCGGCATCACCGCCGAGACGGTCTGGAAGAACTCGACGTTCAAGTAATGCTCGTGGCCGTGCGACTCGAACGTCGCCGCGGAAAAGCCGAACACGATGTTCCAGAGTTTCGCGTCCATCTCTCCGCCCGTGAGCGTGCGAAACGTCACGCCGCCTTCGCGAACGCGGCGACGCTCGCGCAATGCTTTCTTGCGCTTGTCGGAGCGGAACGTGGCGATGAAATCGTCGAATGTTTTGTAGCCGCGGTTGTGCCAGTGGAACTGACAATCCTTGCGCCACAGGTAACCTTCGTTACTCAGCGACGCGCGATCTTCATCGTTGAGGAACAAAAGGTGCGCGGATGAGAAGTGTTCGGACTTCGCATACATCAGCAGCTCCGTGCTCAACCGTGCGCGCACTGCCGGCGAGGCGCCCGGTGCGAGCAACAAACGAGGCCCGGTCGCCGGAGTGAAGGGCGGCATGCTCACGAGTTTCGGGTAGTAGGAGAGACCCGCCTGGTCGTAAGCGCGCGCCCAGCTCCAATCGAATACGAACTCGCCCCATGAATGACTCTTCCGGTACAGCGGCACCGCCGCGACCAGCTCACCGTGCTCTTCGAGCAGCAGATGATTGGGCAACCAGCCGGCTGCTTTACCAACGCAGCCGGCTTGCTCCATGGCCAGCAGAAATTCGTGCCGCACGAATGGATTGCCCCCAAGCGCCAGCGCATTCCATTGCGTGGCGGGGACGCGATTGATGCTGGTGACGATGCGCGCTTGCAGAGAGGCTGCCATTGGCCAGAGCTTACCGATCGGCCGGGCGAGGGCGCGCGTCGGCGCGCGCCGTCAGCTTCCCGTGGGATGACCGCAGCCGCGCTCCCTCGGGTCGCGCAGCTTTTCCGGCCTCAAGCCTTGAGTTTGGCCGCATCGATCTGATCGAGATACTTGTCGGCGTCGAGCGCCGCCATGCAGCCCGTGCCGGCCGACGTGATGGCCTGGCGATACACATGATCTGCGACGTCGCCTGCGGCGAACACGCCAGGCACGCTCGTCTGCGTCGCATTGCCGGTGATGCCGGACTTGACGATCAGATAGCCGCCCTTCATTTCCAGCTGCCCTTCGAACAGCTGGGTGTTGGGTGCGTGGCCGACAGCGACGAACATGCCGGTGACTTCCAGATCGCGCTTCGGGCCGCCCGCGACGGGCGCGATGCGCACGCCAGTGACGCCACTGTCATCGCCGAGCACTTCATCGACGTGGTGATTCCAGACGATCGAAACCTTGCCGGCCTTCTCGCGTTCGAACAGGTGATCCTGAAGAATTTTTTCCGAACGCAGCTTGTCGCGGCGATGGACCAGCGTGACGTGCGAGGCGATGTTCGACAGATACAGCGCTTCTTCGACCGCGGTGTTGCCGCCGCCGATGACGGCGACTCTCTGGTTCTTGAAGAAGAAGCCGTCGCAGGTGGCGCACGCAGACACGCCACGGCCACGAAAATTCTGCTCGGACTCCAGTCCCAGGTACTTCGCGGTCGCGCCGGTGGCGATGATCAGGGCATCGCAGGTGTAGGCGCCACGATCGCCCTCGAGCCGGAACGGACGCTGCGAGAGATCGACGCTATTGATGTGATCGTTCACGACCTCGGTGTTGAACCGCTCGGCGTGCTCGCGCATGCGCTCCATCAGTTTGGGGCCCGTGAGCCCGTGCGGGTCGCCCGGCCAGTTGTCGACCTCGGTGGTGGTCATGAGCTGGCCGCCTTCCTCGAGGCCGGTCAGCAGCAGCGGCTTGCGATTGGCGCGCGCGGCATAGACGGCGGCGGCATAGCCTGCGGGGCCCGACCCCAGAATGATCAACCGGGAGTGGCGGGGAGTGCTCATGTATGATTCACCTTCACGATCCTTAAAGCGTCGACGCGAGAGTTCTGACAATCTGTGAGGGCGACGGCCGCGAATAGCAACGCCGAGCGGTTCATCCGCCAGTCCGCCCGCCCCACAGGCCGGTCAAGGGGCGCAATGGTATGTAATGCACCCTGCGGCCGCCAAATAGACGGGGTCGATGCCGGTCATCGACGGACAACTTCCGCTGGTCCGCCACGTGCTTACGTTCAGGGTTTGGCTCAACCTGCCAGGCCTGAGTTAATGTATATTCGATATCAGTGGTTTACGAAGCTTTTCTTATGCAATTGGTTGGGGTGAATCGATTTGGCCAGTAGGGCTGAGGCTCGCAAGGGATTCGAGTTGGGGTCCACCGTCGTGCGCTCGTTGCGTGAGGGTGCGCTGTGGGTGTTCGGCGCGCTCGCACTGATCGTGCTCGCGGCGCTGCTGACGTACGACCGCCACGATCCATCGTTCGCGACGACCGGCGAACCCGGGCCGATCGCGAACATCATCGGTCCGTTGGGTGCGCACCTGGCGGGCCTGCTGGTGCTGCTGTTCGGCGCACCGGCGTTCCTGTTCCCGGTGATGATCGGATTCGCCGGCTGGCTGCTGTATCGGGATCGCAGTCAGGACGACGCGCAATCGCGCGCGACGCTCGCGTTTCGCGGGTTGGGCTTCTTGCTGACGCTCGCCACCAGCTGTGGTCTTGCGAGCCTGCACTTCACCATTCGCAGCTATCCGGATTCGGCGGGCGGCGTGCTCGGCTCGCTGGTGGGGCACGGGCTCGACTCGGGACTGAGCTTCTTGGGCGCGACGCTCATGCTGCTCGCCTTGTGGCTTGCGGGCGTGTCGCTGTTTATCGGTCATTCGTGGATTCACGTGATGGACGTCACCGGCCGCGCGACGCTGCGTGCGTTCGAGTGGCTCTCGGGCCGACTCTCCACCGCTCGTGAGATCAAGCAGGGACGCGAAGTGAAAGAAGCGCGCAGCGAAGTCATTCGCGAAGAGAAGAAGCGCGTCGCCTCGCGTCCGCCGCCGAAGATCGAACCGATCGCGCCGAAGGTCGAGAAGAGCGAGCGCGTCGAGAAGGAGCGCCAGGTCGCGCTGTTCGAGGCGCCGCAGTCGAAGGAGCTGCCGCCGCTGTCGTTGCTCGATGATGCCCCGCCGCGCCAGCAGGGCTATTCGGCCGAAGCGCTCGAGGCCATGTCGCGCCTGGTCGAGATCAAACTGCGTGATTTCGGTGTGGAAGCCGAAGTGGTCGCGGTGAATCCCGGCCCGGTGATCACGCGCTTCGAGCTGAATCTCGGCACGGGCGTCAAGGTCAGCCAGATCTCGAATCTCGCCAAGGATCTCGCGCGTGCGCTGTCCGCGATCAGCGTGCGCGTCGTGGAAGTCATTCCGGGCAAATCGACCGTGGGTCTGGAAATTCCCAACGAGAAGCGCGAGATCGTCACGTTGGGCGAAATCATCAAGTCGAAAGCCTACGATGACATGGCGTCGCCGCTCGCGCTGGTGCTCGGTAAGGACATCAGTGGTAGCCCGGTCTGCGCGGATCTGGCTCGCATGCCGCACCTGCTGGTCGGCGGTACGACGGGCTCGGGTAAATCGACCGCGGTCAACGCCATGGTGCTCTCGCTGCTCTACAAAGCATCGGCCGAGCACGTGCGTCTGATCATGATCGATCCGAAGATGCTGGAATTGTCGGTGTACGAGGGCATTCCGCATCTCCTGGCGCCGGTCGTCACCGACATGAAGGAAGCGGCCAACGCGCTGCGCTGGTGCGTGGCCGAGATGGAGCGGCGTTATCAACTGATGGCCGCGCTCGGCGTGCGAAACCTCGCCGGCTTCAATCGCAAGATCAAGGAATCGCAGGAGGCCAAGGAGCCGATCCGCGATCCGCTGTTGATGAAAATGCTGGGCCCCGAAGGCGATCCGAAGGAAGTGCCATTCCTCGAGCCGTTGCCGTTCATCGTCGTCATCGTCGATGAGTTGGCCGACATGATGATGATCGTCGGCAAGAAGGTCGAAGAGCTGATTGCGCGTCTGGCGCAGAAGGCGCGTGCCTCGGGCATTCACCTGATTCTCGCCACCCAACGTCCGTCGGTGGACGTGATCACGGGCTTGATCAAAGCAAACATTCCGACCCGTATCGCCTTCCAGGTGTCGGCGAAAGTCGATTCGCGCACCATCCTGGATCAGATGGGCGCCGAGGCTCTGCTCGGTCACGGCGACATGTTGTTCCTGCAGCCGGGTACCTCGGTGCCGGTTCGCGTGCACGGTGCGTTCGTGTCGGACTCCGAGGTCCATCGCGTCGTCGGCAGCTTGAAGGGCGCATCGCCGCCGTCGTATGTAGATGAGATTCTGCGGGGACCTTCTACGCCGATTCCTGGTCTCAAAGGCGAGGACGACGAAGGAGGCGAAGGTGGCGAGGGTGGCGATGCGGAGTCGGATCCTTTGTACGATCAGGCCGTGAAGATCGTGGTCGAGTCGCGCAAGGCCTCGATCTCGGGCGTGCAGCGTCGACTGAAGATTGGCTACAACCGCGCCGCGCGCATGATCGAAACCATGGAGGCGGCGGGCCTCGTCGGTCCGCTGCAGTCCAATGGCTCGCGCGAAGTGCTGGCGCCGCCACCGGTGGAAGAGTAGGGCGATGACGCGTTTTTTGAATCTTGCGGCCGCATTGCTTCTCACGATGATGGCTCACGTGACGCACGCGGCATCCGATGCCGCCGCGGGTCAGCAGAAGGTCGAGGGCTTTCTGCAGGGCCTGCAATCGTTGCAAGCACAGTTCAAACAAACGCTCACGGATCGCAACGGACTCACTGTCGAGGAAGCGAGCGGCACGCTCGCGATTCGCCGGCCCGACCGGTTCCGCTGGGACTATCGCGAGCCCAACGAGCAGGTCATCGTCGCCGATGGCTCGCGCATCTGGCTCTACGACGCGGACCTCGAGCAGGTCACCGTGCGCAAGCTCGATGACACCCTGTCGGCAACTCCGGCCATGCTGCTCAGTGGTCAGGGCAATCTGCAGGACAACTTCAACGTCACGCAGAGCTCGCAAGAGGGCGCAGTATTTTGGGTTCGCATGCAACCCAAGCGCGACGATACCGATTTCAAATGGGTGCGCCTCGGCTTCGAGGGCAGTGCGCTCAAGTTCATGCAGCTGGCCGACAAGCTCGGCCAGACCACGAACCTCGAGTTTTCGCAATTGGAACGCAATCCCGCCCTCGATCCGTCACGATTCACCTTTACCGTACCGCCTGGCGCCGACGTGATCGGCGATACATCCAGGAACTGAGGTCATGTTGTCATTGCGATTTCCCCGGCTGTGGCTCAGCGTGGGCTGGCTCGCCGTCGGGCTGGCCATTGTGGTCTGCCTGCTGCCATCGAGCCAGCTGCCGCAGCCGCCCAACCTGAGTGACAAGACCGAGCATTTCCTCTGCTATCTGCTGCTCACGTGCTGGTTCGCGGGCATTTATCCGCGGGCGCGCTACTGGATCATTGCAATCGGCCTGGGCGTTATGGGCGTGCTGATCGAGATTGCCCAGGGCTCGATGGGCTTGGGGCGCCAGGCCGACGCACGCGATGTACTGGCGAATTGCATCGGGGTGCTCGCGGGCTTGTCGCTGTGCTGGTGGTGGCTCGGCGGCTGGGCGCAGCGCGTGGAGACCGTTTTGGTATCGCTCGTGACCGGGACGCAGAAGTCGTGAACTTGCCGTTCGAGGAAGCCGTCGACGCGCGACCGCTCGCGGATCGCATGCGTCCGGCGTCGCTCGATGAATATATCGGCCAGACGCATCTGTTCGGCCCCGGCAAGCCGCTGCGGCGCATGCTCGAAGGCGGTCATTTACACTCGATGATTTTGTGGGGACCGCCCGGCACGGGCAAAACCACGCTCGCGCGCCTCGTCGCACAACAGTGCGATGCGCAGTTCATTGCGCTCTCCGCCGTGATGGCGGGCGTGAAAGACATTCGCGCCGCGGCCGAGCAGGCGACCGAGGCGCGTCGCGCCGGCCGTCGCACGGTGCTGTTTCTGGACGAGGTGCATCGTTTCAACAAGGCGCAGCAGGATGCCTTCCTGCCGTGGGTCGAAGATGGCACGTTGGTCTTCATTGGCGCGACCACCGAGAATCCTTCATTTGAATTGAACAACGCGTTGCTCTCGCGAGCGCGTGTCTATGTGTTGCGTTCGCTGACCGAGGCCGATATCCGGCAGGTGCTGGATCGCGCACTTGCAAAGCAGGCGGGCGCGGTCAGCGCCGAAGATCGCGCGCTCGAACTGATGGCGAGAGCCGCCGACGGCGATGCGCGTCGCTCGCTCAACATGCTCGAGCTTGCGATCGATCTTGCTAGCGACGGCACTCCGCCGGTGATCACCGAAACCATCGCGAATGAAGTGGCCTCGGGCGGCTTGCGACGTTTCGACAAGCAGGGCGAGGCGTTCTACGACCAGATCTCGGCGTTGCATAAATCGGTGCGCGGCAGCGATCCGGACGCGGCGCTGTACTGGCTGTGCCGCATGCTCGATGGCGGCTGCGATCCTCGATACATCGCTCGCCGCGTGCTGCGGATGGCCTCCGAAGACATCGGCCTGGCCGATCCTCGCGGCCATACGTTGGCGCTGGAAGCCTGTGAGGTCTTCGAACGGCTCGGCTCGCCCGAAGGGGAGCTCGCCATTGCGCAGGCCGTCGTGTTTCTCGCCTGCGCGGCGAAGAGCAACGCCGTGTACAAGGCGTTCGGCGAAGCCATGCAGGATGCAAAGACTTTGGGCTCGCTCGACGTGCCGCTACATCTACGCAATGCGCCGACCAAGCTGATGAAGTCGCTCGGCTACGGCAAGGACTATCGCTACGCGCACGATGAGCCGGATGCCTACGCGGCCGGGGAGAACTACTTTCCCGACGAGATGGAGCCGCGCCAGTACTACCAGCCCGCGCCCCGCGGCATGGAGATAAAGATCGCCGAGGCCCTGGCCCGTCGCAAGAAATAGCCGCGACATTTTGACTCGGCCAAGCCCATACAGCGGTAATAACACTCTCGGTGTTAGACTCCACGCCTTATCGAATTTCGCAAACTGTCGCCGTTATGCTCGATCCTAAACTGCTCCGCTCCGACCCCGACGCCGTTGCCGCCAACCTCGCGAAACGCGGTTTCAAGCTCGATGTGGCTCAGCTGAGCGCGCTCGAGGAATCGCGCAAGAAATGGCAGGTGCGGGCCGATGAGCTGCGCAACGAGAAGAATGTCCACGCGAAGAGCGTCGGCAAGGCCAAGGCCCAGGGGCAGGACATCGCGCCGCTGCTGAAGCAGGTCGAGACGCTCGGCAGCGAGCTTGCGGCGGCCGAAGCCGAATTCGTGAAGGTGCAGGCGGAGCTCGAGAAGATCACGCTCGGCCTGCCGAACATGCTCCACGAGAGCGTACCCGTCGGCGCCGATGAAACCGCCAACCTCGAAGTCCGTCGCTGGGGCGAGCCGCGCAAGTTCGCTTATAAACCGCTCGATCACGTCGAGCTCGGCGAGAAGCTCGGTCAGATGGATTTCGCCGCCGCCGGCAAGATCGCCGGCGCACGCTTCTCCGTGCTCACCGGTCCCTTGGCGCGCCTGCACCGCGCGTTGATTCAGTTCATGCTCGATCTGCACACCGGCGAGCATGGCTATCGCGAGACGTATGTTCCTTACCTGGTGAATGCCCAGTCGCTCACCGGCACCGGCCAGCTGCCGAAGTTCGAAGCGGACTTGTTCGGCATCAAGGGCGAGTCGGGTCTGTATCTGATTCCGACCGCCGAAGTGCCAGTCACGAATCTGGTTCGCGACACCATCATCGAAGCGAGCGAGCTGCCGATTCGTTACGTCGCGCACACGCCGTGCTTCCGTTCCGAAGCAGGCTCCTACGGCAAGGACACGCGCGGCATGATTCGTCAGCATCAGTTCGAGAAGGTGGAACTGGTGCACCTGTCGAAGCCACAGGACTCCTACGCCGAGCACGAGACGCTGACGCGCAACGCCGAGGAAGTGCTGAAGCGGCTGAATCTTCCCTATCGCGTGATGGCGCTGGCCTCCGGCGACATCGGCTTCGGCTCGGCCAAGACCTACGATCTGGAAGTGTGGCTGCCCGGGCAGGATGCGTATCGCGAGATTTCTTCCTGCTCGAACTTCGAAGCATTCCAGGCGCGCCGCATGCAGGCGCGCTGGCGCAATCCCGAGACTGGCAAGCCCGAAGCACTGCACACACTGAACGGCTCGGGCGTCGCTGCCGGCCGCGCACTGGTCGCCGTGCTCGAGAACTACCAGGAGCCCGATGGCAGCATCAAAGTGCCCGAGGCTTTGCAGCCCTACATGGGCGGGCTGGATGTGATTCGGCGTCCGTAACGCCGCAGGCCTAGCGCGACTTCGGTTGAAAACGTGCAGCCAGCTCGTCCAGGGCGCTGGCCAGCTGGCTCTGCGAATACCACTTGCCGCGAAGCATGACGCCTGCGCGTTTGTTCACGTTTGCAACGTCTTCCAGTGGATTGCCCTCGATCAGGATCAGATCGGCGCGGCGTCCGACCGCCACCGTGCCGAACTCGTTGCGAGCGTTCATGAATTCGGCCGCACCGCTCGTTCCCGCACGGATCGCCTCGAACGGCGAGAGGCCCGCGTCTACGAAATTGCGAAGCTCCTGGTGCAAACTGAAGCCCGGTACGACGAAGGGATTTCCATAGTCGGTTCCCAACAATAATCCTGCACCTGCTTTGTGCAACGCATAGACCAGCTTCTTACGCAGGGTGTCGCCCTTTTCTCGTGAGCTCGCGGCCCGTGCGGGCGTGGTGTTCTTCAGAAAGTTGTTCTGGGGAAGCCACGAGCGCACGGTTGCTGCCGAGACGTACCGCATTTCATCGCGGGCGAGCAGGCGGCCGAGAAACTCGGATTCTTCGGTCGCCACTCGATGCTGAAACAGAACGAGCGTCGGGCAATTCCACGCACCGCTCTTAGCAGTTTCGCGCGCGATAGACTCGAACTGCGATTCATCGAGCCGTGCCCACGACGCTGCTTCGCCGGGTCCAATCGCTTTTCGTGCCAGGAACTCATAACCCGACAAGTGCTCGATCGATTTGATTCCGGTACTGAGTGCGGCGTGCAGACCGACGGCGTCTGGTACATGGCCCGCGACGGCCATGTTCTTCGCTTTCGCCTCCTGGACGATGGCGTCGTAGGCTTCGCTCGACAGACGGGAATAAATCTTGAGGAAGTCATAACCGGCCGCCTGCTGCTCGGCCACGGTGCGATGGGCTTGCGCTGCGTTTTCGACTACGGGGCCCGGCCAGATGGGCGGATTGCCGTCGATGATCGGGCCGGCGGTGTATATGTTGGGACCCGCGAACTCACCCGCCACAATACTCTTCTTCCAGCGCAGGTGAATCGGGCCACCGAACATGTTGCGAATCGTCGTGACGCCGTTTGCCAGCAGCAGCGGGAAGTCTTCCTCTTCCCACGTGTGCGCGTGCATATCGGCCAGGCCCGGCATCAGGTACTTGCCGCGGCCGTCGATTACCGTTGCGTTGTCGGGAATCGAGACCGAAGCGGCGGGACCTAGCTCGCGGATACGGTCGTGAACAACTACCACCGTCCAGTTCTCGAGCACGCGCTCCTGGTCCATGGGAACCACTGCAACGTTGACGAACGCCGTGACGGGCGCCGCTGCCTGACTCGCGGCCGCGCTGCCTCCGGCCGCAACCAGCATCACCGATGCGAATAGTGCATGCGCAAACCGAATAACCTTCATTGGTGCTCCTGATCCGTTTCTTTTCTACTCGCCGCTCGGTGCGGGGCACGCGCCGAGCGTGATGATGCTTGAAAATTGGGATGCCCGCACTTCGTTCAGTTTGTGCTGCTTGACACATCGTCGTTACTCGCAGTAGAAATGTAAGCGCTTTCAAGGCCGAAAAACGCCACCAGGATCGAACTCATGGATCGGCAGCACGAGGTGCTTCCGACGTAGGAGGGGATATGTACGCCACGCGTATCTGCAGGGCGCTGATTGCATTGGTGTCGGGTCTTACGGGAGTGGCCGCCATGGAGGCTGCTGCTTTCAACGGGGAAGTCGTCGCGGGCCGCGGCAGTTATTCCACCGTGCTGCCGCCGGGTGCGGCCGATATCCAGCCGACGATCTACAAGACGTCCAATGTCACCGGCAAGATACAAACGAATGACTGGTGGAGCTCCACCGCGTGGCTGCGCTACTCGGAGCGGCAGTATCCGCATCCGCTTGCGGTACAGAACCAGGCGAACGGACTGCGCTTGTTTTATCCAGGCCCGACCATCACGGGCAATTCAGCTTGCGTGTGCGGCTGGATGCCGGCCTCCACCGATGGCAACGGCAGTGACGATCTGACCATCGGTCACAGCGCCACGACGAACTTCATCGACACTCGCGTCGACGGCTTCAGCGACTGGTTCGTCACGAACGTCTCCGTCAACGGCGCAAGCTCGCTAAAAGTTACATACGGCCACGGTTCGCCATATGTCTATGCCGAGTACGCGGGTGGCACTCCCCGTGTGACGTTCCCCTCGGTGCCGGCGATCTGGTCCGGCAACGCCAGTACGCCGGTGCTCGGGGTGACGATCAATGGCAGGCATTACGCGTTGTTCGGTCCTGCAGGCTCGACATGGTCGGGCATCGGCACGACGGCGCTGGTCAACAATCTCGCCGGCAAGAACTACTTCTCAGTCGCCGTGCTGCCCGACAACTCGGCCGCGACGCTCGCGAAGTTCCAGCAGTACGCTTATTCCTTTGTCACGGGCACGCAGGCGAACTGGTCCTACGACAAGCCCACAGCCGAAGTCGTGACCACTTACAACTACACCACCGTTGCCAGGCAGGGGTCGCAGACCGGCACGCTGTTCGCGCTGTATCCGCATCAATGGAAGAACAGCAGCAAGGCGCTGCTTGCCCACACCTATGGATCCGTGCGGGGCGTCATGAAGCTGGCGGAAGGAACTTCCTTCACCACGCGGATGAAGTTCACAGGCGTGCTGCCGTCCTTGCCGGATCTCGGCACCTACAATCGCACCACGCTGGCCAACTACGTGAACGAAGCGGAGGCGGAGGTGTATGACGGCTCGCCGGACACCTACTGGTTCGGCAAGCGCCTCGGCAAGCTTGCGACGCTCGCGCCAATCGCCGATCAGGTGGGCGACGTCACAGCGGCCGCAAAATTCCGTAACGAAATTCGCGAAGGGCTGCAGAGCTGGCTCAAGGCGAGCGATAGTCAGGGCGCGCTCAAGTCCAATCAGGTCTTCTTCTACAACGACAATTGGGGAACGCTGTTCGGCTACCCCGACAGCTATGGCAGTGTGCTGGAGCTCAACGACCATCATTTCCACTACGGTTATTTCATCAAAGCGGCCGCCGAGATCGCCCGCCTCGACAAGGGGTGGGCGAGCAATGCCGAGTGGGGTGCGATGGTGAAGCTGCTGATTCGTGACATCGCAAGCTCCAACCGCAGCGACGCGCTGTTCCCGTTCCTGCGCAACTTCGATGTCTATGCCGGGCACACCTGGGCGTCGGGTGGTAATCCTCCCGAAAATTAGGTGAGGCCAGAAGTGGAATTTTCTCGTAACCTTGACCGAGGAGATTCCCTTGAAGAAATCCCGATTTACGGACAGTCAGATCATTGCGATCTTGAAGCAAGCCGAG
>NZ_RYFW01000003.1 GCF_004138335.1 Peristeroidobacter agariperforans
CTCGGCTTGCTTCAAGATCGCAATGATCTGACTGTCCGTAAATCGGGATTTCTTCAAGGGAATCTCCTCGGTCAAGGTTACGAGAAAATTCCACTTCTGGCCTCACCTAATTTTCGGGAGGATTACCCTTGGACAGAACGGCGGCTGCGTCATTGCTGAGACAACGGCGCTGGCTCGAGAGCCGAGCGCTTCTCGCCAGCCCTTGTCGCCCGCCCACCCCGAATGAGCAGACCGGCAGTAGTCAGATCCCTAGACCGCGTAGATCGGAGGCGAGAAAACGTATCCAAGCCACTTCTCCAATGCCTGCTTTTTATGCACCGGAGCATCCGAGCGCTCCCGCCAAGTCTCCAAGAGACCCACTAGATCTTCTCTATTGCTCGCAGAATCCGATGACCAGCCCAACAGCCGAGTCACTGCGTGCCTCGCTTGTGGATCATTTTCCGAAGCGCTCGTTAGCACGCCTTGTATAAACGCGAATACAAACCAATTATCAGTCGAGGTCGATAGAAACTCGAAGAAAAAATCGATCTCAAGCTGCAATTTTGGAGGGGCGTCATCGCTTCTGTTCTCGACATCCGCCAGCGTGAGCCAACGCAGTGCGGTGGCAGCGGCCCTAGCTGCGCTATCGAACGCAGTTGATGCTGCAATAGATTTGAGGGAGATTTGATCGAGTCCGTATCCACTTATCAGCTTCGAAAGAGAGACGTCGCGATTTCTCATTCTATATACAACATCGTTTTCCTTCGCATGCCTTGCTCGGGCAGCAAGCGCACCCGCGAGGAACGGCAGTAAAGCGATGTCATCGGGGAGGCTCAATTGAAAGGGATGAACACGGCTTTCAACGGAGTATGTTAAGCGTGAGCTTTCAATGCTCAGCTTGCGTGGCATGCTTTTAATTGTTTGTAGAAGATCTGGATGATCGCTGGTAAGTGCCCCCCATTTCAGGATGTGCTGAACAGTTTCCTCAGGATATCCCGTGATGGTGTCGATAAGTTCGGGAACAAATTTCAGCGGGCCGCGCCAGTTGTCATGCTCCACGTCGAATGCCCAGCTAATGGCAATCGATGGAAGTTTGCGAGCGAGTAAACTGCAATCCCTCTCTGTGGGGTCCTTGGCAGTGTCAGAAAGCTCGAGGAGTGAAAACGGGGCGTCTATTGAATCACGAAGTCTCGAAATAAGTGCTTCGATTGAGGGATCATCAACGTTCATTAGGTGCTTGATTCCACCTGGATCGCGTCCGTAAGAACTGGCAACAGGAACGAGCGCGAGCAGTGTCGATGGAAGCAGGCATGTCTTCTCAGATCCCGCAACTTTTGCGAGCTGAGTAAAACTCATAAGTGCGTCTGGTGTTCTTTCTTTAGCGAACCGCAGGCACGCGAACATCAGGGCGAAAATACCGCCAATCCGTCCCTGGCTGGCGTTGGCTCTAATTTTCGACAATGACTTCGGAAGCTTGCCGTTAATCCAGTTCGCTTGATGGACATGCCCCACCACCAATCCACAGTTCGTCCGGTTTTCCTTAGTCTCTCGTCTGGTGAGTCGGTGCTGATCTACGTAGAGATTCATAAACGCGCCCATGGCGCCAGTGATGTCCTCAGCGAAACCATCGCTCGTTGCAACTTCTGGGAGCACATCAATTCCCTGAACGCAGATTCGCAGCATGCGCTCTACGCTCGCAGTGCTGTAAAGTATGTACTTGTCAGAACTCAGTATCCTTAGCGCGGCGCGCAAAACCCAGGCGCTTGGCCGATCCTCTTTATCTATATCTAGCCGACGGGGACTTGGCAATTCCAAGGAATACGGCGGAGCCCAGTGGCTAAATAGAAGTTGCTGCAACTCAATGGGTGAATTAACTAGTGAGACATGTGCCAAGTCGCCTGTCGGATCCCCGCTCGGCAACATCCAGCCTAGCAATGCTAGTGCGCCAACGTACTCGCGAGCGCTGTTCGTTGCGATCTTTTCGCTCAAAAGAGCAATCAACCATTGACGCGATCTTTCGAGCCGCAGCGATGAGTGTTTTCGTAATAGGCGAAGGTCTAAAAGTCCTCCAATGGGATCGAGCAATGGACGGATCTGCTGTCGGTCAAGGCGATCTTGCTCCAATACTCCTTCAGCAAGCAGTCGCAGCGCTATGAGGCACGCTCTGCCTGTTCGGCGCGCATATAGATTGCTTCTGTCTGCTTCGTCGCCTTCGTTGAAGCCTCGCAGTACCTGCACCGATAAAGCGAATTCGCTCGGGCGCTGGTTTTCGATAAGGGCGCTTAACACGAAATGCATCACTTCGCGCCAGTGTGCGTCTCCTCCGATCACTCGAAGCCGATCCGCGAGTTCCTTGGCCTCAACTCCCGAATAAAGAAATTCGGCCGCAAAGAACTCCTGAAGTTGCCGTATATCAAAACGAACGTGTTCACCGCTTTCAGGCGTGTTGACAAGAACCAACCGTTCCGTGGTGGCCTCCAGTACAGCTGCCGTTGTGCTAGCCACGTCATCATCAACTAGCTCCCTAACGACATCTTCCACGAGCCGGCGAAACTCTTCCCTCGTTAACGTTGTTTGGGCGCCGGCACTAACTTCGGCTCTTGCGTGAAGGACGAAGCCCAAGCGCATATGAACCGCTTTGAGCAGCCGATCCTCCTCACGAAGCAGGCGAGCAATCACTGGATTCTGAAAGTTCTTCTGACTTTCGCGCTTCTTCATGACCTGATAGAAGCCGCTGAACAGTTGCCACCGCCTCTCGGGTGGACGTCCTCCATCCCTTACAATGACGGCCATGATGTGCGACTGAAGTGGCGTCGTCATCAGTTCACGAATGCTCGGCGATTTGATTGCAGCCTCCAGCGTCGCGATGGACGTCTCTGCTTCCTCTGCCGTACGTCCAAATTTGAGCAGCGGGATGGCACACTTGATCGCCTCTTTCTCCCCGAGCTGCAGGAGCTCAACAACGGGGCCGTCTATGCCGCTGAACTGGCCCGAATACCCCTGTGGTCTTGACGTACAAAGCGCAAGCGCATCAGCGTCGATGTCGATCAGAATGTCATTTAGGAACTCCATTACTTCACTGGCGATGGCATCTTTCGAGTCGTTTGGGACCTCATCCAGTCCGTCGAATACGACAATCCATGAACGTTTGGACAGCGCCCTTTTTAGTGTTTTCGGGAGGACGTCGCTTCCGACCTTTCTTTCGATCTTCTCTGCCAGAAAGACAAGAACACTGCGCTGTTCCGAATCGTTGCGTCGCGAATACCACTGCGCAAATTCTTTCAGCTCGATCTGAATGGGTATTCTAGGGGCATCGGGCCAGAAGCCGGAGGCAAGGGCAGCTGCCTGAATTGACTTGGCGAGGTTTTTGAGCTGTGCGCTGACGCGCGGTGCGTCCTCAGAGAGGATCAGCTTTGCGCGATGAATCTGACAGAGGTATTGCCCGATCGTTGACTTGCCTTGGCCTGGCCCACCTTTAATCAATGCGACTCGCGCTCTGCGAAGCTGGCGGGCCCACGCGCCCCAGGACTCAGGAATCTCCCTTCTAATGCTGTACCGGTGCGAAAATGCGGCGGAGCTGGTTAATTCGGCCAGTATGCCATTCCCTCGTGCATTACCGGACGTCCTGAACGGGAGATCTATAAAAAGGTCATGAACACCTGGCCGCACATCCGTAGAAGAATTTGCCTGGTCTAGCTTTGTGTACAAATGTTCGGAGAACTGTGCAACGATGAAATAGCGAGCGATATCTTCGAGTGAAGCTCGAGAGTCCCCGATCTCGCTGTACAGCGCTGACAGAACATGCCCAGGCGTCAGAAGATGGCGGAAGTGGTCAACGACGTCTGAATTGGTTGATAGCAGGTCGAGTATTTTGCGGCCGCCCCACACAGCCACATTTATGCGTCTCCCGCCTGTCGACTTCCGGACCAGCTTCCGGATCGAGTCAAAGCTTCCTGTTTCAGGTGTGCCGCTGGGCTCGATGTTTGTAGCAATGATCCAATTGTCCGGCCAAGTGCGCCTTGAATGGGGGGCGGTAAAGGCGGCAATCTCGTCTTTCACCTGCTCGATTAGCCACTTTTGCGGATCTTTTGAGAGATGCGGCCTTAGAAACTTCGATTGGATATACCAAATGCCTTCCCAGTGCTGTTTTGCACTCGGGTATGGGGCTTCACCTTCAAAGAATCCATCACGCCCACCGTCGGCGCCTGGACCGAAACCGGTCGCGCCGAGCCCCAAGGTTTTCAACGCCAGGAAATTAACGAGATTCTCGAATGCCTGGGAGCCAAGACCAGAAAGGTCATAGAGATTATCCATAGTGTTCCGACGCGATTTTGCACTCGCGTTATTGGTATTTTCCCATCAAAGTCAGATAGCCTCGCGGACGCATGATCGATTAGCAGTCAGAGCGACCGATCGGAAAAATCGCGAGGCTAGCAGCCGGAATTCAAAATAGCGGACAAACCGTGCGGATTCCAGCATGAATTTTGTAGAGGCATTCATCCGTGGCTCAATACAGCCAAGGCGTCGGTCGCGGTTGCCGTGTTGAATGCGTTCTTTGGCCTTGAGATCCCGATCACCACAGCCGTTGGAGGCAGATCGAAGTCTTGGACACTGCGATCGCCGACTTGCCTGCGTTGGCGTAACGCCGGAATTGTGGCGATATTCGCCCCTGATGATTTGTTCTTCGGGAAACGACGGAGGCGGCCCTGGCCTTTGGTGCTTGCGAATTCCGCCGCCTTCTGCATTCATTAAAAAGTGAACATTAGGGGCCATTTTCATTTCATCCAGCCGCGACCCGCACGGCATGCCGCTCTCGCCGTTGGCGCGCACGCACCAGGTCAATCAACCAACTTAGGCCCGATCCATTCCGATTCTACCCGCCAGCGATTGATTTTCTGTTGAGTTGGTACGTCGTTGACGACGGTTTGGCAGCGCGTTGCAGAACTTGATCATCGCCGCAATGATCGCCAGCGAGCGCTCACGCTGCACGGGCCTGAAGCATCGAGGTATCGCCGATAGCAAAGGCCATAAGAGCCGATAAGAAGAAGGCGAGCGGGGCGCAAGTCCGACGCCATGCTCGACCTCTATGACCACGAAGTTGCGGTGGTCGAGCCCGCACGAACCGGCGAAACAGAGGGAGTTTTATAGAGAGTTTTATAGAGGCGGAATTTTCGTAGTCGCCTCGAACTCGTAAGTCGCGGAATCTAAAGCAGGAAAGTGGTGGGCCGTATAGGACTCGAACCTATAACCAACTGATTAAGAGTCAGCTGCTCTACCAATTGAGCTAACAGCCCACGTGATCGTGGTGTGCGGCGTAGTGACTGAATGTCCGCGCCGTCTACGAAGACGTAAAAGTGTAACAGAACTTTCCAAACTACCCAACGCAGCCACAGCGAGACCAGTGCTTCATCGAGTGGGGTGGACGATGGGGCTCGAACCCACGACGACCGGAATCACAATCCGGGGCTCTACCAACTGAGCTACGTCCACCATTGCAATCGATAGTGGCTCCCGCTCGCCGACCCTGCAAGAGGGCCCAGCCGTGCGGGGCGCAGAGTATATACGAACTCGGCGCGAACACTAGTCGTTGGAGGAAGTTCGAGCACACGAGAGCGGCGGATTGGCGCGCCCGGAGGGACTCGAACCCCCGACCACCGGCTTAGAAGGCCGATGCTCTATCCAGCTGAGCTACGGGCGCGTCGCGGGAAAAAGGGTGAAATAGTCGGGGCAGCCCGATTAGCGCTGTCCCTGCGAGCAGCGGCGCAGATGGTACGGGTCCAGTTACGGTAAGTCGAGGAGGGTGGCAGTGAAACTAGGACAACTTGCGGGTCTAGCGCTGAAGACTACCCCTCCACGAACCAGAAGGTGTTTGCCGACAATGGCTTACGCGCTGGCGGGCACGCCCAAATTGCATACGGCGTCAGCCCGCAACCGCTGTCGACCCTCGAACTCGCGTCGATGAGGCTCGGATCATCACTGCCGGGAGCCGCCATCGGTGCGCCGCTGTGCGGTCGGCTGAAGTCCTTCGGCCTCCGCGACCTGGCGCCCGCGGATCGGCTTTCACTCAGTGCGTCGGCGGTGCCGCTCTGACGGCCGTCTCCCATGCGGGATGATCCCTGCGCCGTACCGCGAGCTAGCGCAGAGGGCTTAGGAGTTCCACGCCCATCCTCCAGGCAGCGATCTTCTCGTGCGTACCGTTCTTGACGTGCTGTTGTGCTTGCGCATCGGGTGGTGGGTCGGGCGGGCGCGACTCCGCAGGGATGGCGAGCAGTCCATCGCCGGCGTAGGTGCAATCGACGGTGCGGTCTACGGGCGATGGGGCTGCTCATTGCATTCATATTCACAGGCGCCGCGCAGCTTCGAGCACCGGCGCGACCTCATCGTGCAGGCCGATCGCCATCTATCTCATGCTCGGCTTCGTTCTGCTCGTGAGCGCGCTGCTGGGATTGTTGCGCGTCGATAGCTTCGATCAAGTCTTCGTACAGCTGCGTCAACTCAATGGAGTGAGATGATCGCCGATCAGCAATTCGGCAAGATCCAACGCGCACCCCTTCAATTGCCGGAAGGCAGCCCAATCTCAACGCCGCCCTTGGCGACCTGCTCGCGCAAATGCTGGAAGCGCTCGTACTGGGTAAGTGTGATCGGGCCTGTGTATGTTTCGCTCTGAATCTTGCGCGGCGGATACTTCGCGTACGTCTTCATCAGATCCTTGATTGCCGCGTTGATCGACACCACCGTCCAGGTGTGCTCCGTGTAGTTGTTCATGAAGATGTCGTAGCGCTCCTGCGGGTCCTGCCACAGATCGAAGACTTGAGGAACAGTCGCGACGTAGGCGTTGGCTCCCTTCCATCCGAGGTTGGAGTCGACGGCAAGACCGCCCGTTCTCGCACCATCATCGCCGCGCAGGTTGAACACCGCTTTGTAGTGGCCCACGCGCGCGGCGCCGGGCGTCAACTCGTCTTCGGTAAAGTAGAACCAACTCTGGCGCTCGGACTTGCCGGTGCCGAAAAGAACCGGCGACATGTCGTAACTGTCGAAGATGATGGGTTTGCCCTCGCGATCGTTCTCCGGCAGTTTCGCGCCGGCCAGAGCGGCAAACGTCGCCATGTAGTCGAGGCCACCCACGACGTCGGAATTGCGCACGCCAGCCTTGATACCCGGCCCCCACGCAATCGACGGCACGCGGTTGCCGCCCTCGCGCACTGTGCCCTTCGTGCCACGGAAGGGCGTGTAGCCCGCATCTGGATAGACGTCCTGCCACGCCCCATTGTCAGTGGTCCAAAACACATAGGTGTTGTCGTCCAGTCCTAGCGAACGGATCTTGTCCACGATGCGGCCGATCCGAGTGTCGTTCTCCACGATCGAATCTGCGTACTTGGACTTCGACAGCGACTTGCCCTTGAACTCCGGCGCCGGCATGTTCGGCTGGTGCACCTTCATGAACATCACGCTCATGAAGAAGGGTTCCGCAGACTTGGCATTGGCCTCAAGGTACTCGAGCGCGGCCTTCTCGACGTATTCGTCGTAGAACGGAATGCCGACGACGCCTTTGTCCGGCGTGTTGACGTACTGACCGTTGACCTTGAAATCTTCCTTCGCATTCTCGCCTGCCTTTCCGGAGAGCGCCCCTTTAGTCACCTTCTCGAACATCTTGCGCAGGTCCGGGTCCATATCGGGGAACCACTCCGCGTCGGCGTAGGTGTACGCATTGAGGTGATAAAGCCCGGCGTACTTCATTTCATCGTAGCCGTGCGCATTCGGAAGCGCATAATCCGACTCACCCAGGTGCCACTTGCCGGTGAAGAACGTTTTATAACCTGCGGTCTTGAGAACCGACGCAAGGGTCCACTCCGCCGCGGGCAAGCCGCCGCCCTGACCTTGAAAGGCGACCGTCGTCATACCGCTGCGATTCGGGATGCGTCCTGTGAGGACGGCGGCACGGCCCGGCGTGCAGCTCGGCTGAGCATAGAACGACATGAACTGCATGCCCTCAGCCGCCAGGCGATCGAGATTCGGTGTCGGCATGCCGCGATTCTCGCCTCCGCCATAAACGCCCGCGTCTCCATAGCCGAAGTCGTCCGATAAGATTAGAACGATGTTCGGCTTGCGCTTCTGCGTACTGGCCTCTGGCATGACATCTCCTTCCGGCGTCGTCGTCCGAACAACAGACATATGCCCCATGGTCGGTCAGCTGTCGCCGAGCTCGCGTCAGTAGTGGGGGAGTTTGGTGCCGGCAATTCCCCCGTCGAGCAGCGCATGCGGTTCCCAATGTTCGCTGGCGCACCGAGAGGCGAGCACCGCTAAGTCATAGTACCGGCAGGTGTCATATGGAGAAGCGTATGAAACACGAGCCAGCGGTGCCAAGCGACGAACGAGAGTGGGGGGTTGCGATACCGTCGAAATCGGATCAGCTCACGGCGGCTGACCGCCGCTCCGACAAGATTCGATCCTGGCGGCGACGGGCGCTGTTGAAGCGCGGGGCGCGGCTGCACATGACGATGGTCGCGAATGCGCAATCAAATTCGTTAGCGTCGTTAGCCATGCTGGATGAAGCGGGCACCGTGGTCAGCTGGTACGGCAGTCCAGATGGACGCGATTACGACTCCCAGGAAGTCGTCGACCGCCATCTGTCGTTGTTCTATTCCTCGGAGGAGGTTTCCAGACGACAGCCAGATCGTGACTTGCGTGCCGCCGTCATCGAAGGCCGAATCACTCGACAAGCGTGGCGCCGCAGGCCCGACGGCAGCGCATTCTGGGGCACTATCGACATCGAACCGGTCGTGCTTCGGGACGGGCGCGTGCAGGGGTTCAGCTATGTAGCGAGCGCTCCAGACCAGGTTAAACACAGCCTTCGATGAAGAAAGGACTGGGTGACACCGCATATCGATGGACGTAGTGGGTATCACACGTGGGGCGGACGCTCGGAGATCTGCTGCAACAATCTAGCGAATTGAGTATCGGTTTGCGGTGGTGGCCGGGAGTTGATGCTCTCCAGGACTCTCCGCACCAGGGTCGACGAACTGGTTTGGGGATTCAGCCTCGCCAATTCCAGCAGCTCATCGATGCGGTGATCGGAATCGTCTGACGGCACGTCTGCAGCTCATTTGCTTCGCGTCCCCACGATGCGTGGCGCCCTGCGAAGTCTCAATCTGTCAATGCGCAGCGATGTGCATTAGTTCAAAACAGCCCGCGCAAAATATATTTACCTATCTAAAGGTGACCGAAGCGCGCACACTGGGGGCTGGTTCGTATCTTGGAGAAACTCTTGCGCTGTTGGGCGATTAGTCGGCTCGTTGCTGGATGTACGGCATTATTGCTCGTTGAAATTGCAGCCAGCGCCCAGGCGCAAAGCTCTCATTCCGCAATTCCGGAGAATGCCCGTCCGAAAGCCTATGGCAGCGGTTGGGAGTGTGCGCGCGGCTATCGAGAGACGGAGGGACGTTGTATCGCTGTGGTCGTCCCAGCGAACGCATATTTAGATGCGCGGGGCACGTCTTGGCGCTGCAATCGCGGATTCCTCAATGACAATCAGCGATGCACGCCCGTACGAGTGCCGCAGAACGGTTATGCCGTGGACTCCAGCTACGATCAGGGCTGGCGCTGCAATCGCGGATATCGCGCGGTCGGCGAATCCTGTGTGAAAGGCGAGGTGCCGGCACATGCCTACTTGCTCGACTCGATTCACGGCTTCGGATGGCAATGCGATCGAGGCTTCAGACAAACGCAGGATCGATGTGTCGCGATCGAAGTTCCTGCCAACGCATATTTGGTTCGCGCCGGCGATGATTGGAAGTGTGAGCGCGGCTTTCAGCGGATCGACAACCAGTGCTCGCCCATAGTCGTCCCGACGAACGCATATCTCGATGATCGCGGTAGCGAGTGGCGCTGCGAGCGCGGCTTCCGCAAGCAAGGCGCCGGTTGTGTCGCCGTGCGTGTCCCAACCAATGCCTTCATCGGTTACGCGGGAGACGACTGGTCGTGTGAAGCGGGATTTCGCAAGCAAGAGGCGGCGTGCGTTGCCGTGCCCGGGAGTTGACCGTGCCCGAGGATATGAAACATCCAGATCGGTTGGCGGCGTTGCATGCCGCGCTTCGATTCGTGATCACGAGCGAGCTGCCGTCGGAACACAAAGCCACTTTGATCGAAGTGTTGACACAGGCTATCCGCGACGACGAGGCGGCTGAGATGCATCGCCGGTCGGTTGCCCGGTCGCAAGGGGAATGGCAGGAGCACGAGATCGTGGAGCTGAAATCCTTCTTGCACGGCCAGACGGTCAAAAGCTGGCAACATGCGGATGAGTGTGTGATGCAGCTGGCAACGCGCTTGCATCGTGATCCTGCATCGGTTCGGCACAAAGCGACGGAGCTCGGTCTCGGCACGGCGGTCGATTATCGATTCGTCAGGCAGTTCAAGCTCAGCCGCGACGAGTGATCGTCAGTGCTCTCCGAGCCTGCGCGTGGATCAGGGGCAGCGATGGTAAGCGTGAGCCGCGTGCCCATGCCAATGTCTCTACGTCCCACATCGAGCGTTCCACTTAATTGAGCTGCGAATGTACGGATCAGCTTCAACCCCGTGCCCTCGCCGCCGTCGGGAGAGGCAAAGCCACTGCCGGTGTCTTCGATGCGAAGGGATAAGGCGTTCTCGCGCGTGCGCTGAAGCGAGACCGTGATCAGGCCCGTGGGTTCGCTCGCAAATGCATGCTTGTAGGCGTTTGTTACAGCCTCATTCGCGAGCAGCGACAACGCTAACGCGTCCTGGGCGGGCAGCTTGATTTGATCGCACTCGATCTGCAACGTCACGTGCGGGTGAGTGCCGCCAAACGATTGCCCTAACGCGCTCCCCAGCGACTGCAATAATTGCGGCATGAACACGCTCTGCGTGCTGTTGGCATTCGCGTACAGCAGTTCGTGAACCCTTGCCAGGATATGCAGGCGGGCAGCGTTATCCAGCAAAGCATCACGCACCTGCGCCAATGCGCTTGCTCGCGCCTGCATGGCCAACAAACTCGAGGCTATCTGCAGCGTGTTCTTGGTGCGGTGATGCGCCTCGTCGATCAACGCGTCTTTAAACCGGAGTGCTTGCCGATTTTCGATCTCCGTCTGTTCGAACAGCGCGCGCGCTTCGTACTGATCGTACGTCAGCAGATTCCGCTGCGCCCGTTGGTGCGACTCGAACAAGGCCAGTGCGCGGGCGTGGTCGCGTGCTTGTTCCTGCAGCTTTAGCGCCAGTGACAGTTGCGCCGCCAGTTGTTCCGCGATACGCACGTCGTCGCTGTCGAAGTGCGCCTGGCCGTCGTGATGTGCCACCCAGAGCGTGCCCAGTTGCTTGCGCCCGCCGTCGTACAGTGGAATGGTCAGGATCTCGGCGATCGACGGTAGTTTATCGGCCAGCTCGTCGAACACGCGCTGGGGCCGTGAGATAAGAATGGCGATCCCAGTGTCTAAACAGAGGCCGCAAGGACTACCTTCGCGAGGCGTGTCGGTAGCCTCGTGCGCGGACAGTGCTCCCCGAACGGCTTCCCAGCGCACAGTTGCTGCACCGGTTTGATCCAGATGCAAGAGGCTCAGCCCGGCGCTGCCAGCGCCGCAAAGATCCTGCGCAACGTCGAGCACCTGTCGCACGGTTGCGCTTGGGTTTTCGGCGAGGGAGTTGGATAACTCGCAGATTGCCGCTGACTCGGCGCGCAGATTCGGAGGAGACGTCCGTGGCGGTAATGTGTGTGCCGGAACGTAGCAGTCGGGATATCGATTGCGTCGTTCCGCGCTGGTCGGGCTGATCATCGATAGTGCTCCGGCGTGCGAGTGCATTGGGCATGCGGCAGCGCCCCGTCCAGCCAGCAGGGCGGTCATCCGGATCCCGTCGCGACAGGCGCGACGCTGTCGGTGAAGATCAGTTCGACTCGACGGTTCGTCTGGCGGCCTGCGGCGCTGTCATTGCTCGCGATAGGGAAGTTTTCACCTTTGCCCACCGCGGTGATCTGACTGCGATCCACGCCGCGCTGAATCAAGCCTATCTGCACGGACTGAGCCCGACGTTCCGACAAGGCCATGTTGTTCTGGTCCGAGCCCACGTCGTCGGTATGGCCTTCGATGAGCACTTTGCGGTCGGGTTGCTCCTTCAAGGCCGCGGCGAGGCGATCGAGCGGCGCGTCAGAGCCCGCTCTGAACGTCGCTTGCGCGGTGTCGAACAGCACGTCGCCAAGAGTCAGGACCAGACCTCTCTCGGTCTTCTGCAGTTTCATATCCGCCAGCTCTGCCTCGAGCGACTTGGCATGAGTGGCGCTGCGTTGGACGTCACGTTCGCGCGCCTGAAGCAGGACCGTCTGGCGCTGAGCCGTGCCAGCGGCGACCTGTTCATTTGCCTGCGCGGTCAAAATCTTCTCGTTGGCGATTTGCGCGCTGAGCACGGCGTTCGTGGCTTCGAATTCCATATCATTTTTTCTGCTCTTGGATTCGGCGAGCCGATTCGCCGCGTCCAGTGCAGTGCGTGCATTGGCGATATCGGCTGCTGCTATACCCGCGCGCGGCGACTGTTCCATTTCCGGCACTAGGGTTCGTGCTCGTTCCAGCGTTTCGTTGCGTTCAGGGGTGGCGTTACACGCGCTGAGTATCGCGGCTACTGCCACGCTCAGCACGATGCGTTTGTTGAATTTCATGTCCATGACCTCATGCCTATGATTGGGAATATCAGCGTTGCGTCGGGGATGTGCGCTCGGCTTCTGTGCGCAAGAGCTCGACGCTGGCGAGTACTTCGTCAGCCGCCTTGCGTGCGCTGGCAGTCTGCGATTTCGCTATCGCAAGTTCGGCGTACAAGTGCGCCTGCGCGGCCGAGCGCTCCGCCTCCTGGGGCTGGTCTTTGGCGAGCGCAGCCTTGGCCGCGTTCAGTTTGTCTCTGGCCTGCTGCAGCTCTATCGCGCCGGCCTCCGATCGCCCCACGGCCTGTTGTGCCTGCTGAAGCGATGCGTCGCTTTGGGCGACTCGCTCTTTCGTGAGCGCCGACGTGTTGGCGCATGCAGCGAGCGTCGCGAGGAGGCTCACGCCGATGACCAGCGCCGCACTCTTTCGGTGTACACGTGTTGCAACAATCAAGTGCGAGTAAACATTTCCTAGAACAACCGAGGAGGGGCGCATTGAAAGTTCTCCGTTTAGGTCGAGGCCTGCCAGGTCGGCAGCTTCGTACTGTCGGTGAGAATGCGCCGGCGCGCTGGGGATCTCGGTGCGTTGGCGCACATAGGTGGAGTGCGCGATGGCAGCGCCGACCCAGCTTGGAATATTCATCCGGGTGTGCGCCAACGTACATCGCGCTGACGCCGGTGCGGATACCCTCAACGCGAGGCTGAAACATCTTCCGGCCGTAGCCGAGAACTCATTGCATTCTTTCAAACAAAGTGCGGGCGAGAACCGTCTGCTGGCGGCATTGGCCGGGCCGGATCGGCAGCGCTTGTTTGCGGACTGCGAGAGGGTCGAGCTGTGTTCCGCAGAGGTCATCTGCGGGTCGGGCGAGTGGATCAGGCACGTGTATTTCCCGACCGATGGCATCATCTCCTTGGTAACCGCGCTGCGCGACGGATCGCGTCTGGAGGTCGGCAGCATCGGCCACGAAGGCATGCTGGGCTCGTCGCTCATCCTGGGCGTCAACACATCTGCACAGCATGCGATAGTCCAGCGGTCCGGAACGGCGTGGCGGCTCGGTGCTGCGGTTTTTCAGCGGCATTTGCGTAAGAACGTCGCTCTGCGCCGGCGGCTGAACTGTTACATGTACGTGCTGATGGGACAATTGGCCCAGACGACGGCTTGTTCGCACTACCACCAGGTGCGAGCACGTCTGGCGCGGCGGCTGCTGATGAATCGCGATCAGGTGCGCGGTAATCAGTTTCATGTCACCCAGGAGTTCCTGGCACACATGCTCGGCGTGCGGCGGGTGGGAATCACGAACGCCGCGAACTCGTTGCGAGAAGAAGGTTTGATCGACTACCGACGTGGCGCCATCACTATCCTGGACGGGCCTGCGCTGGAGCTAGCGTCCTGCGCATGTTATCGAGGAGCAAACGACATGTATGAGCGAGCTTTGGGCTCATTGCCCGTGCCGAGGCCTCGTCGGCCTCGTCGCGCCGACCCGGCATCAACGCGGCGGACGGCGCACAAGCTCACCAACTGAGCGTGCGATCCGGATTGGCGCCGAGGCTGCCACCTTCATTTTCCCAAGTCCTTACAGCAGCTCTTTGCTGCCGGTCGTCCGGCCCAGGCTGGCCGGCGGGCTTGCGGTCCTCGGCCGAACCGCTTTCGGTTTCACTTCGAGTGTGCAAAGTGTTACTCATGGCATTGATCCATGGATTCTGGCGCCAGGCGCCTGAGTAGCGCCGGCCAGGGGTAATCCAGCGGCTTCCGATCGTAGTGCGACGCATGAGTAAGTGCTCTCTGAAGAGGGTGTATTGCTATGTTCCTGGCGCTGTCACATCGAGCGGCGGCGCCGAGGTCACTGGATCTTCGATGATCACCTCGATGCGACGTTGCCGTGGCGCAAAGTCGTAGTCATCGTCCTGCGTTGAGTCGGCGTTGCCGCGCGCGGTCAATCGATTTGGAGCGATGCCTCGTCTCGTCAGATACGTCCTGACAGCATCGGCGCGGCGAGTGGACAAGGCTTGATCGTATCGATACCTGTCCGCACCCGCATAACCATCGATCGCTACGTTGCGTTCCGGATGCTGCTCGAGAAACTCGGCCAAGGCCTCGAGCCGGCGATGACCGGGGATGCTCAATCCAACACCGTTCGTGGTGAACAACAGGTCGTCCAGCGTCAGCAGCAGGCCACGGTCGATTGCTTCCGCCTGCAATTCGTTCATTTCACGTCGTAATTCTGTCGCGTTATCGCGTGCCTGGGCGTTCACATCGCGCAGATGTTCCAACTTTTGTCTTTGTTCGTTCGCTTCGGTCTGGGAGTCTGCGACGCTGACTGGCCCCCATACCGCGAGCAATACCGCGCCTGACAGAGCGAGGGCAGTAACAGGCAAACGGCGATCGAGCGAGGCCAACGAACGTACTCCTGTTCGAAAGCGTAACTGTGCGCCGGAAATCTGCTGCCGTCGGTGCGGTAGCTAACTCAGTGCGGCCGGCTCGGTAGTATCTCGCCACTGCGCGGACACAGGATTGCATCCGGATCCATCTGCATCCAAGATGATCCAGATTCGCAACAGCCTCCCCGCTACAAGTTACAACCCGCATCGCGCATCGGCGCGTGCCCAGTGAGCATGAACGAAAGCCGGCTCTCGGACCTGGCCAGGTTGCCGCCAGAGCCTGTGGATCGGCTGACCCATCCGTTCGGCAGGTTCCTGCGCATCGAGACGCTCGGCGGCATGGTTTTGTTGGTTGCCGCGCTCATTGCGTTCGTGCTTTCCAACTCTCCCTGGGCGCACACGTTCGCTGAGTTTTGGGAGTCGCCGGTCGGGTTGCGATTCGGCACGTTCGAGTTCGTCCGCTCGCTGAGGGAGTGGATCAACGATGCCCTGATGACGGGGTTCTTCTTCCTGGTTGCGGTCGAGCTCAAGCGTGAGCTGGTGCTGGGCGAGTTGAGCAATCCGCGCATAGCGGCGTTGTCGATCGCCGGTGCGCTCGGCGGCATGATCATGCCAGCGGCGCTGTATCTGCTGCTCCAGGCGGGTCAGGCCGGCGGCGCGGGATGGGGCACGGTGATGGCGACTGATACTGCGTTCGTCATCGGTTGTCTTGCGCTGCTAGGCCGACGCGTCCCGCCGGTCTTGGGCGTGTTCATGCTCTCACTGGCCATCGTCGACGATATTGGAGCAATCCTGGTCGTTGCCATTGGTTACAGCGAGCAGATTGCGTGGTTGCCAGTCGCATTCGCCGTCGTATGCATCATCTGCATAGCAACTCTGGCGCGGATTGGAGTGCGCAGCATGCATGCGTATTTTGCAATGGGCGTGCTCGTCTGGCTCGCCATCGATGCCTCGGGCATTCATGCCACGATTGCGGGAGTCATTCTCGGGCTGCTGACACCGGCTCGCCGATGGGTGAGCGATGAACGGCTGTACGCAATACTCGATGAGGTGGTCGCACATCCGGATGCCGCGGCGGATAGCGGCGATACCAAGGATCGGGAGACGCTGCAGGTAGCGGCCACCGCTGCCCGCGAAACCCTTCCTCCGGTCGAACGCCTCGAGATTGCATTGCATCCCTGGGTGAGCTTCGTCGTCATGCCGGTGTTTGCACTCGCGAACGCCGGCTTGCCTATCGCTTTCACCGGTCTGGAGGTGTCGCTCACGACGACCATCTTCTTGGCGTTCGTCGTTGGCAAGCCAGCAGGAATACTGACGTTTTGCTGGCTGGCCGTTCGCATGGGAATCGCAGCACGTGCGCCCGGACTGAGCTGGGGAGTACTGGCGGGCGGCAGCGTGCTGGGCGGTATCGGTTTCACGATGGCGCTCTTCATCGCGGGTCGCGCGTTCGACCAACATCTGATCGATAGCGCCAAGGCGGGGATTTTCGCGGCATCGATCGTCTCGGGCGCACTCGGCGTTGCGCTATTGGCGTGGGTGTCGCGCAGTGGTTCGCGATGCTAGGCGCGCGTCATCAGGCCTTCACGGCGCAATGTTCGCTAGCGCACTGATCGAAGATGCCCGTCAGCGCACAGTACGGACAGGTTCTCATATGGAGGAACACATGAAAGTCAAGCGGGGAATGCCAAGCGACCTCCGGCAGAACGTTGTCGCGGTCTCGACCGACAGCAATCCCGATCTGATGTCGGTCGGCGCGCGGCAAGGCTCCGATCCGAAGCTCCAAGGCGCCAGCGACTCGCCGCCAGGTTGGTCATCGTTATCCATATCGAAGTGGGATCAAGACAAACTTGCTGACAGCCGCTCCGAGAAGATTCGCTTGTGGCGGCGACGAGCGTTGTCGAAGCGTGGGGCGCGGCTGCACACGAAGATGAGCGCGGATGGGCAGTCGACTTCTTTGGCCATGCTGGACGAGACGGGAGTCGTGGTTTGCTGGTACGGCAGCCCGGATGGGCGCGATTACACCTCCGAGGAAGTCGTGGACCGTCATTTGTCACAGTTCTATGTCTCCGAGGACGTCGGAAAGCGACAGCCGTATCGTGATTTGCGTGCGGCGGTCATCGAGGGCCGTATCACGCGGCGAGGGTGGCGGCGCCGGAGAGACGGAAGCGCGTTCTTGGGCTTTTTCGACATCCAACCGGTGGTGCTTCGAGACGGGCGCGTGCAGGGATTCAGCTACGTGGCGAGCGCTTCAGCGTGAACAGCGTGAATCGCCAGAGCGCCGGTCTGTCAGCAAAGCTCGTGACCCTCGATCAGGTCGCTGACGCGGCGCTCCCGCGTCCGGCGCAAGCTCGCTACACGGCGTACCGGGATGCACTCATCGCGGACGGACAGGAAGGGGAGCAGGTCGTGCAGACGCTCTGGCTGTTTCTGTGGAATTTGTCGGAGGGTCGCTCTGTAAACGGGGTGCACTAGGCGCTGCGGCCCCATGTTCAACGCGGCGTTGCCAGACGTTGGGCGCCCACACCGTTGTAAAGCTTCATCTTACGCCGCGCTGCATGATTCGATGCTGCGTCGACGTGAAGTTGTGTACGATAACGCACATAATCCGGTGGCGCGGAGCTCAAGTACGCCAGGGCTCATCTCGATGACGGCAGCTCACGATCCTCGTCAGAACTATCTCCTGGCCGCGTTGCCGGCGGGGGATCTGGAGCGCGTGAGCAAAAGTCTGAAACTCGTGGAGTTGCCGCTGGGCGAAGCCTTGTATGAATCCGGTAGTCGTCAGCCGGCAGTGTACTTTCCGACGACCGCGATCGTTTCGCTCCTTTATACGTTGGCGGACGGTTCCTCAGTGGAAATTGCCGTGGTCGGCAACGAAGGGGTCGTCGGCGTGTCGCTCTTCATGGGCGGCGAAACTACCCCGAGCCGGGCGGTGGTGCAGAGCGCCGGCTATGCTTATCGGTGGTTCGGAAAATTTCTCAAGGAAGAATTCATGCTTGGGGGGCCCATGCAGCATCTGCTGCTGAGGTACACGCAGGCGCTGCTGACGCAAATGGCGCAGACGGCGGTGTGCAATCGACATCACTCGGTCGATCAGCAACTGTGCCGCTGGCTGTTGCTGAGTCTGGATCGTCTGGTTGGCAACGAGCTGGTGATGACGCAGGAATTGATCGCCAACATGTTGGGCGTGCGTCGTGAAGGCGTGACGGAGGCGGCAGGCAATCTGCAAAGCGCCGGACTGATCAAATACAGCCGTGGCCGCATCAAGGTGCTCGATCGCGCGGGCCTGGAGGCGAGGACCTGCGAATGCTACGCCGTGGTCAAGAAGGAATTCGATCGGCTGCTGCCGGCCATGACTCAGTATTGATTCAAATGGCCGGACGTGCGCAGTCCGACTGACTGTCCGCGCGCCGGTCCGCTTCGAGTTTGCGAATGTGCGCATAGCCGACGAGCTGCCTGGCCTGTTCGTCCCAAAAGCGGAACTTCAGCGATTGCAGGCTCGACAGCGGCGACAGCGACGTGACCGCTCCGAATCTCGGGTCGCTTTCGTGGCACTTCTGCAAATTGTAATTGGGAATGCGCGGGTTGAGATGGTGGATATGATGAAAGCCGATGTTGCCCGAGATCCATTGCAGCACCTTCGGCAGCCTGTAGTAGGAGCTGCCGCGCAGGGCGGCTGCCGTGTAATCCCACTTGTCGCTGCGTTCCCAGTAGACGCCTTGGAACTGATGCTGGACATAGAAGAGCCACAGTCCGGCCGCGCCAGCCACGGTCATGGCGATCGCTTGGATCAGCAGGTAAGAGCCCAGGCCGAATAGCGAGCTCAGCAGCGCCGTGCTGATCAGCAGCGTCACGTTCAACCACCACACCGAGCGGCGTTGTCGCCGTTGCGCGTTCGCGGACGCAAAACGCTGCTTGATCACGAAGACGAACAGCGGCGCGAGCACGAACAGCACCAGTGGATTGCGCGTCAACCGGTATTGAAGACGACGCTGGCGCGACGCGCTGAGATATTCCTGGACCGTCATCGTCCATACGTCGCCGGTTCCGCGGCGATCGAGATTGCCGGCGCTGCCGTTGATGAATGGCGTGTTCCCAGCGCCAGTGCTGGTACGGGCTGAAGGTCAGCGCGCCGGCGATAAAACCGACGATGTCGTTCGCGCGCCGAGAACGAAAGTAGGAACCGTGCGTGCAGTCATGGAAGATGATGAAAATGCGCACCAGCAACACGCCCGAGAGAACTGCAAGCGGCACGGTGAGCCACAGCGACACCTCCAGTGCCCAGTACATCGCGAACCATAGGAGAAAGCACGGTAGGAAGGTGTTGGCGAGCTGCCATAGCGCGCGCTTCGTGGACGCGTTCTGATGTGCCGCGAGCACGTCTTTCAAATCGGCCGTATGCGAGCCCTCGCTTTCGCCGCTGCGACTCGCGATGGCTCCGCGTGGCGGAGGTGTGCTTGAAGGGCGATCGGTCGCGGTATCAGTGGGCAATATCGGTTCTCCGAGAGATCCCGAGAATGCGCCGGCGCCTCGCTGCCCTCGGTGCGGTAGCGCACATACGAAGTACGCGGCAACCTCATCGCGTCAAAGGCCATGTGATCATGATGAGCGGCACCCCCAGCGCGAGAACGAGTAGGGATAGCGGCGCACCGAGCCGTGCATAGTCACCGAACTTGTATCCACCCGGTCCCATCACGAGCGTGTTGCATTGGTGCCCTATCGGTGTGAGGAAGTCACAAGCGGCCCCCACGGCAACGGCCATGAGAAATGCATCGGGCTGAAAGCCAAGGCGATCAGCGAAGCTCGCGGCGATGGGCGCCATGACGAGCACGGTTGCCGCGTTGTTCAAAAAGGGTGTCAGCGCCATGGCTGTTGCCATGATCAATGCGAGCGCTCCGTAGGGCGGCAGTGAATGAGCGATGTGTCGACAGCCAGGTCGCAATGAGATCCGCGCCCCCCGTCGTACGAATCGCCTCACTGACCGGAATCAGAGCGCCGAGCATGACCAGCAATGGCCACGGGACGGTCGCATAAGCCTCACGCAACGACAGCGAGCCAAACAGCACCACGAGGAATGCAGCGCCGAAGAACGCCAGCCCGACCGGCAATAGACCCGCGCCCGCCAACAACATGGCGCCCGCCAGAATCAAAATCGGGATCACACCGCGACGGACACTGCCGAGCCTGATCTCGCGGGTTGCCAGCGGCAGGCATCCAAGCTCACGCAGGAGCGCGGGCATGTCGCCGAGCGAGCCCTGCAGGACGATGATGTCTCCCGCACGAAGCTTGATGTCGCGCAGTCGCTCGGTGAACCGCTGACCGCTGCGACTCACTGCGAGCAGATTTACTTTGAAGCGCGCATGCAAGGCCAGACTTCCGACAGCCTGATCGATGAGCAGCGAGTCAGGACCGATCACCGCTTCGACGCCGCCGATCTCCTCGTTGGCCTTGTCGCTCCTCGTGCTGCGATCCTCGCCTTCCAGTTCGAGGCCCACCCGAGCGACCGCTTGCTGTAGAGCCGCCGGCTCCCCTTGCAGCAGCACGATATCGTTCTCTCGCATCACCATGTCGGGCAGCGGCGATGTTTTCTGTCCGTCGCGAACGACAGCTGTCACGACGACCTCCGGGCCCGCGGCTCCACGCAGGTCGGCCATTGTCTTGCCGGCGATCGTCGACTCGGCCCGTACACGACCCTCGGTGAGATAGTCATGAATGTCCATGGCTTCGGCCAACGTCGGTGCTCCGGCGCGATCGAGCGGCAGCAGACGGTATGCGATTGCGAGAAATGCGATGCCGGCGGCGGCGAGTCCGACACCGACGGGTGCGAAGTCGAACATCGCGAACGGCGCGCCCGTGATTTCGGCGCGCAAGCGAGAAACGATGATGTTCGGCGAGGTGCCGATCAGCGTCGTGAGTCCGCCGAGCAGCGAGCCGAATGCCATGGGCATCAGAAACACCGATGGCGAGGTTTTGGAGCGCTTGGCCATCTGGAACGCGACCGGCAGCATCATCGCGAGCGCGCCGATGTTTTTTACGAATGCAGACAGCACGGTCACGATGGTGACCAGCAGGACCAGCTGCGCACGGGTCGAGGTGAGCTTCGGTGCGAGTGGATGCAGGACGGCCTCGATGACGCCGGCGCGCGCCACAGCCGCACTGACCAGCAAGGCGCTGCCCACAATGATCACGATATCGTCGCTGAAGCCGCTGAAAGCAGCCTCGACGGGCACCACACCGACGACTACAGCAGCGAGCAGGGCGAGACCGGCGACGAGGTCATATCTCAGGCGTCCCCACACGAAGAGCGCCATCATGCCGGCGAGGATCGCGAAGGCTAGGATCTGGGCCATCGTCATGATTCTGTTCCGCGAGGGTGCAAGGCACGTGAATACCTCGGCTGCAGCAGGGAACACGGGAATCAATTGCCTGCTTGCAGGAAAGTTCCTGCCAGGCATACCTCGGCTGTTCGTCGCTAAGCGGGCGTCACTGACCGCTGACTGGCGCCGCCTTTGGTCATCATGACGTAACCGTTCCGGTCGTTCAGCGGAAACTCGATCGCGCAGCGTACGCCTCGGCTGGAAAAGTCGCGCTGCACCTTGGCCCTCAGCTCATACTGAACGATACGCTCGATCAACTCACTGCCGAAACCGCGCCGGGTCGGCGGAGCCACGGGCGGTCCCGCGATCGGCGTACATCGCTTCATCGTAATTGCGCGACGCATGCTCATCCGAAGCCGACGCATCAACTTCGCAGGCCAGGTAGTTCTCTACCAACCCTCGCGATGCCGGAGTGGTATGAGCAGCATAACGGCAGCAACTTGCCTTCCACCGACCTTCGATCCACTCGAGCGACAGACGGGCATCGGGCGTCGAATTCGTGACCTGCCAGCTCACATCGACCTGGCCTGCGGACGTCGACAATGCGCCATACTTGGCTGCGTTGGTGCACAACTCGTGCATTGCCATCGAGAGCGTTTGGGCTGCCTTCGCCGTCAGGCATATGCGCTGCGTGCCGAGGATGCGAATGCGATCTTCCTTGCCCGGGCGGTATGCGGCCAGCTGGCCGGACACCACGTCATGCAACTCGGCATGGCTCTGCTGATGCAGGTTGAGCAGATCGTGGACCCGGCTCAACGAGCGGATGCGGCCTTGGACGATTCGTGCAAAGTCCGCCGGCGAAGCTGCGCTCTTGACGGTTTGAGCGATCAATGAGCTGATGACCAAGAGAGTGTTCTTGATGCGATGATCCAGCTCCGCGACGAGCAGCTTCCGATGATCCTCGATCAGTTTGCGCTCGGTGAACTCACGCGCAATCGTCGAGGCGGCGACGATCTTGCCGCTGGCATCCTTGATCGGGGAATGCGTGAGCGAGACATCGATCTGCTTGCCGTCTTTACGGATTCGATCGATCTCGAAGTGTTCGACCCGTTCGCCTCGCTTAACTCTGTTCAGGATCTGCGGCACATCGTTGCCCTGGTCCGGCGGAATCAACATCGAGAACGGCTGGCCGATCGCCTCGGCCCTCGGCGCCGCGCTCATCGGCGAGGGGCTCGACGATGACCTTGATCGAACGATTCTTGCCGTCGATTTTGAGCATCGGGTGCTCGCTGGTCACAGCCTGTTCTGTCCGGTGCGCCCGTTGCAGGGCGGCCCGTACCGCCGGGCGCAGCGCCTTTCGGACGATGCCGAGCAGGTTCAGGCTCGCGGTCCCGGGCGAGGGTTCGAGGAAGCGGGCGACTGCCGACCATTGGCCGCTGCTGTGGGACGTTTGAAGGATTTTCAGCGGCCCCGGAACTCGCGTCCGCACGGCGCATTGATGCTGCCTCAGGCTCATTGCGGGCCAAACCGAGTCCATGAGCATTCCTACGACAATCGCCGCGAAATCGGCGCAGTCCCCTTCGATCGCAAGCGACGACATCATCTTCGATCAACTGCCAACGCCGGCCTACGTGTGCGATGACGAAGGGCGCATCGTCCGCTGCAACCGGCAAGCAATCGAATTGTGGGGGCGTCGGCCACGAATGGGGCCTGACGCGGATCGGTTCTGTGGATCGCATCGACTGCACTGGCCGAACGGACTCCGCATGAGCCACGCCGAGTCACCCATGGCGGCGGCGCTGACGGGTAGGGTGGCAGGCGATCAGGAGGTCGTCATCGAGCGGCCAAACGGTGAACGCGTCGCCGCGGTGGTGAGGATCAACCTGCTGCACGCAGCGGAAGGCGGCCTGGTCGGCGGGGCCGCTTGTTTCGAAGTCATGGAGAAGCGCCCAGCGGAGCAGTTGAGTGACAGCCAGAGTGATCTCGAAGACTTTTTCGAGAATGGTGTCGTTGCGCTTCATTGGGTAGGGCCGGACGGGCGCATTCTGCGCGCCAACCAGGCGGAGCTCGATTTGCTGGGTTATGAAAGCGAGGAGTACGTCGGCCGGCACATTGCCGAGTTCCATGCCGACCGCGCGGTCATCGACGATCTCCTCGCCCGCTTGTCATACCACCAGAAACTCGAACGGTATCCTGCCCGCTTGCGCACCAAGAGCGGTGAAATACGCCATGTGCTCATCAGCTCGAACGTCTATTCGCAAGACGGGGAATTCGTCCACACGCGCTGCTTTACCCTGGATGTGACCGAGCGACACCTGGCGCAGCTCGACTTGCAGGAGAGCGAACGGCGCTCGCGAGAGTTGCTGGAAGCGCTGCCTGCCGCCGTGTATACGACGGACAGAAACGGGGCAATTACTTTCTATAACGAGGCGGCGGCCGAGCTCTGGGGCGTACGCCCCGAGCTGGGCACGAGCTACTGGTGCGGATCGTGGCGGCTGTTCTGGCCCGACGGCACGCCGGTGCCGCACGATGAGTGTCCGATGGCGATCGCGCTCAAAGAGAACCGGTCGGTGCGCAACGTCGAAGCGCTCGCCGAGCGGCCCGACGGCACGCGCGTGCCTTTCATGCCGTACCCGACGCCGCTGCACGATGCGCAGCACCGTCTGGTCGGGGCGGTCAACATGCTCATCGACCTGACCCACCTGAAGCAGGCCCATCGCCGCCAGCAACTGCTCATCAACGAGCTCAATCACCGCGTCAAGAACACGCTGGCCACCATCCAGTCGATTGCTCACCAGACTTTCACTGGCAAGGCGGATGAGGAGCTGAAGCAGCGGTTCGAGAAGCGACTCATTGCGCTGGCGAAGACTCACGACATCCTGACGCGCGGAAACTGGCGCGGCGCCGACATTCGCGAGCTCATCTCACAGCTGATCGAATTCGCTTGCGATGCCGGAGAACGCGCGACCGTCGAGGGCCCAAGCGTGTTGCTTCCGCAAAGAGCGGTCGTGCCTTTGGCAATGGCCATCCACGAGCTTTGCACCAACGCATCCAAGTACGGCGCACTGACGGACCCCGCCGGCCGCATCGTCATCGAATGGCAATGCTTGGCAGGCGGTACCCGCTTGAAGCTGCGTTGGGCCGAGTTGGGCGGACCACCCGTTCAGACGCCCACTCGTCGGGGCTTCGGTACGCGGTTGCTCGAGCGAGGGCTGACGCATGAGCTGCGTGCGGATTGCAAGCTGACCTTCCAGCCCTCCGGGGTGCTTTTCGAGATGGATATGCCGCTATCCACGGCAACGCCTCCCACTTGATCCAGAGCTGCCGAATGGTACGTGTGTTGATCGTAGAGGATGAAGCGCTGATCGCCATGCTGCTCGAAGATCTGGTGCAGGAGCTCGGCTTCGACGGGCACGCTTATGCCACCAGCAACGATGCCCTGGCCGCACTCAAGACGTTGCCGTTCGATGTGGCGATTCTCGATGTGAATCTCGGCGCCTCGCTCTCTTATCCGGTTGCCGACGCTCTCGCGGCGCAGGGCATTCCGTTCGCTTTCGCGACCGGCTATGGCAGTGGCGGTGTCGATCCCAAGTACCGAGGCGTGACGGTGATGCGCAAGCCGATCGAGAGCGGAGCGCTGAAGACCGTGATCGAACAACTGTTGAACCCTGGCATTCCCGCCGCGGAAGGCGCATAAGTGGTGTTCGGTGACATGTGACAGCGGAGATCGCCATGAGCACGCAACAGTCGACACGAGAGGCGATCACGGATGGTGTTATCACAGCAAAAGTGAGGGCGGCGCTGGGAGAGGATCCGATCACCGCCCGCTATGACATTTGCGTGGAGACGCTGGCCGGCATTGTCGAGCTCAGCGGCTTCGTCGACACGGAAATCGTACACATCGAAGCACTGCACGTTGCGGAGCACGTCCGCGGGGTGCTGCGAGTCGAGGATTTATTGGACGTGCGCAACCTCGGCTGAACCGAGAATCAGCTCGACGCGATGGAGGGTTCCGTCGTCCAGCAACTGTATGCGTGGCTCGCCTGAGGGCAGCGCAAGTCCATCCAGAGTGACCGCAGCCACGCCCTGACACACTCCGTCGGGATTGACGACGGCAATATCGTAGCGTGCCGATCGATATCTGAAGGCTACGTCGAAGCGCGGCCATTCTTTCGGAATGCAAGGCGTCAACAGTAGCTGCGTTCCCTGTACGTGCAGACCGAGAATGGCTTCGATACCGGCTCGATACAGCCATCCTGCGGAGCCGGTGTACCACGTCCAGCCGCCGCGTCCGACGTGCGGCGCCACTGAGTAAACATCGGCCGCGACTACATAGGGTTCCACCTTGTAGCGGCGCACCGCGGTCCGTGTGCTCGTGCGATTGATCGGATTCAATAGCGCAAACAATGCGGCTGCTTCGTTCCCCTGGCCCAGCCGTGCAAAGGCGATGACGGACCACGCAGCAGCGTGAGTGTACTGTCCGCCATTCTCTCGGATGCCGGGTGGATACCCTTTGACGTAGCCAGGATCGAGCGCCGTGCGATCGAACGGCGGTGTGAACAGTAACGCGAGACCGTCGTCCGGTCGGATGAGGTGTTCATTGACCGCTGCCATGGCTCGAGCGGCGCGCGTGGCATCGGCCGCCCCCGAGATGACACTCCAGGACTGTGCAATGGAGTCGATGCGACACTCGTCGCTGGCTGCCGATCCCAGCGGCGTGCCGTCGTCGTAGTATCCGCGTCGATACCAGTTGCCGTCCCAAGCTTCGCGTTCGAGCGATTCCCGTAGAGTCGTGGCGTGCGCCAACCAGCGCTCGGCGCGCGCGATCTCGCGCCGGGCGATGGCGAACGGTGCGAGGGCACAAAGCGTTGCGTGCAGAAACCATCCGAGCCAGACGCTTTCGCCGCGGCCCTTTTCGCCGACGCGATTCATGCCATCGTTCCAGTCGCCAGTTCCCATCAAGGGCAAGCCGTGTGCGCCGAGTGCGAGGCTATCGTCCAGTGCACGAGCGCAATGCTCGAAGAACGTCGCGACGGTATCGGAAACATTCGGTTGGAAGTATGCATCGTGTTGCCCTGGGGCCAGCGCGCCGCCTTCGAGATACGCGATGCTTTCGTCCAGGATCGCGGTATCGCCGGTTCTGGTGAGGTAGTGCACGGCGGCGTACGCGAGCCACACGCGATCGTCGCTGATACGCGTACGAACGCCTTGCCCGGCCGGCGGCAGCCACCAGTGCTGCACATCGCCCTCCGGAAATTGACGGCCGGCTGCGCGCAGCAGATGTTCACGGGTGAGCGCTGGCTGCGATGTCACGATCGCCATCCCGTCCTGCAACTGGTCGCGGAATCCGTATGCACCGCTGGCCTGGTAGAACGCCGAACGCGCCCAGATACGGCAAACCAATGTTTGATAAAGCAGCCACCCATTCAGCATCAGATCCATGGAGCGGTCCGGCGTTTTGACTCGAACCGTGCCGAGGGCTTCGTCCCAGAAATCCTTGACGTGGGTGAGTACGGCACCCAGATCGGCGTTGCGATAGTGTTTCAGCAGCGACCGTGCATCGGTCGCGCTCGCTGCTTCACCGAGCAGGAAAACGATCTCGATGCATTCGTCTGGCTCGACCGCGATCGACGTTTGCAGCGCACAGCAGGGATCGAGCCCGGCTCCGACACGCCCGGAGAGCTGAGGGATGACGCCCAGTGCGGCCGGTTGCTCGAGCGTGCCATGCCGCCCGAGAAACTCGCAGCGGTCGCCGGTCCACTGCGTTTGCCGACCGGCGAGATCCGCGAAGGCGACGCGTGAAGCGAATTGCGAATTCCATGGATTGCGAGCGAACATCGCGCCGGTTTGCGCATCCATTTCCGTCACCACGAAGGGCGCGGATGCGGCGCGTGACGTGCCCAGAACCCATTCGACGTAGGCAGTCACGGACAGGTGCCGGTTTCGCCTCGAGGTATTGCGGATCCGCAAGCGAGATATCTTGATGGAGTCCTCGAGTGGCACGTACATCAGCAGATCGAGCTCGATCTCATGCGCGCGATGTTCGAAAACGCTATAACCCCGGCCGTGACGAACATGATAGGGCCCGCCTTCATCGCGTGCCGGCGCGAGCGTCGGATTCCACAGCGCTCCGGTATCCTCATCGCGCACATACAGAACTTCACCGGGCCGGTCGGTCACCGGATCGTTGCACCACTGCGTGAGCTGATTCTCGCGACTGTTGACCGACCAGGTATAACCGCCGCCATCGGCCGAGGTCTGAAAGCCGAAGTATGGATTGGCAATCACGTTGATCCAGGGCGCGGGCGTTGTCTGTCCGGCATCGAGAGTGACTACGTACTCGCGCCCGTCATCGGCGAAGCCGCCCATGCCGTTGAAGAATTCCAGTGGTGGCGTCGATACATTGGTGCGAGGGCTGTTACTCAGTCGCGGCCGCCGCACTCCCGCCGGAACATCCGCGGGGCCCGCGCGACGGTGGAGTTGATCTGCAAGTGCGCCTCGCGCGCCGATGAATACAGCTCGCGCAACTGACGACAACGTCGCACGTGTCTCAGCGGAAACCAGGTCGGTGCGCAACACGAAGATCGACCCCTTGGTGCTGTCGACATGAAGCTGTGGTTGCGATTGGCGCGTGCGAACCATCCCTTCGAGGGCAATTTGCAGATCCTGCACATAAGAGGCGGCGCGCTCGTTCAGGATCACCAGATCCACAGCGAGTTGCTTCAAGCGCCAGTATTCGTGGGCCTGCAGCAACTGCCGGGCGATTGCCATGTCCTCCATATGCTCGATCCGTAACAGCACGATCGGCACATCGCCCGAGATGCCGTGGGCCCAAAGAGCGGGCCGCGTGCAAGCACCGCGCTGGATCGCCGTCGAGGAGGGCCTCAGGGAAGCATCGGCGAACAGGACATGGCCGGCGACACGTTGAAACAAGTGTGCTTCTTCCGCCGTGATGCCCAGGTGATGTAGTTGTACTTGCGCCTGTGTCCATGCCAGCGTCGCGGCACGACTGAAGGCGTTGGCGTCGCGATGTTTGTCGAACAGGTCGAGCACGCTGGCGCGAGTCGACGAAACGCAAGTCCAGAACGATAGCCGCGCCATCGCGCCTGGCTGGATGCGAACGCGCTGTCGCAGCGCGAACACCGGATCGAGCACGGTACCGACGGTATTCGACAGCGGCCGGCCATCCATGACTGCAACCGGTTCATGAACTTCGCGGCCTCGCCCCAGAAAACGGGCACGATCGGTTTCGTATTCCAGCGTCCCCAGGATCGTGCCTTCCACGGCCACGTGATGTGCCGCCCAGATTTCCGGCTCGGTGCTGGCGCGTCGGCGCCTCGTTGCCAGCAGGACGCCGAGATTGGTCGCGAACTCGGTCTGGACGAACAGCTTCGAGAATGCCGGATGAGCCGTGTCGGCCGCCGGTGGGGCAAGCGCGAGCTCGCTGTAGGAGGTGACATCGAGATCGATTGCGCTACTGCCTGTGTTCGCAATCGAGACACGTCGGACCTCGGCATTGTCTTCCGGGGATACGACGACCTCGAGGGTCGTGGTGACCGTCGTATCGACGCGGACGAATTCCGCCCGGTCCTCGCTGAATGTGACTTCATAGCTGTCGGGTTCGACGCCGCTCGGCTGAAAGCCGGCCGACCATACGGCGCCGCTGGCGGCGTCTCGCACGAACACGTAGCTACCCGAGTCATCGCGTGTGGCATCTTCTTGCAGACGTGTGATGCCGATTTCGCCCCACCTGCTGTAACCAGATCCGGCGGCGCTCAGCATCGCCGCATAGCGCCCGTTCGAGAGAATATGTGTCTGGGGAGCGGCGGAGTGCGCAGTGTGCAGCCGTCGCAACGTGGGCTGTTGGTCGTCGCTGCGCGCGGCGCCTTTCACTTCTTCGGCTCTTGGATGAGCAACGGACACATCTCGCGGCGTCCGCTCGTGCAACAGCAGCTCGGCAGCCTGCACCATGGCGTCGGAATGGAATCGCGCACGCATCCTGCCGTCGAACAAGACATTGGCGGCGGCTACGATCGTCATTCCCTGATGGTGTGCCATGAATGCCTTTACGATGACGACATCGGTTCCCTCTGGCAGTCGGCTGCGTGTGTAGTCGAGCGCTTCATAGAATCCGTACGCGCCGAGTGCGCCTACACTGGCAAGGCGCGCATAGTTCTGCATCGCCGCCTTCGGATCGACCATGGCAGCAAGACCTGTTGCGTAGGGCGCGATGACGAGACTCTCACTCAGGCCGCGTTTGAGCCCGAGGCCCGGCACGCCGAAGTTGGAATACTGATAAGTGAGCTCCAGATCGCGCGCGCCATACGCCGATTCGGAAACTCCCCACGGAATGTCCAGCGATGCACCGTAGCCTATCTGCCGGCGCACGATGAGGCGGCTGGTCTGTTCGAGCAGGCTGCCTGCCGGCGCGCGCATGACCAGCGATGGCATGAGGTACTCGAACATGGAACCGGACCAGGAGATCAGTGCCGCGCCACGTCCAACCGGGGTGACTTCGCGTCCGAGCCGGAACCAGTGGCTTGCCGGCACATCGTTTTTCGCGATGGAGAAGAAGCTCGCGAGCCGCGCCTCGGATGCCAGCAAGTCGTAGCAACTCTCATCGAGTGCGCCGTCCGGGACGCGATACCCAATGGCAAGCAACTTGCGTTCGGAGTCGAGGAGGAAGCCGAATTCCATCGCCAGGGCCAGCGTGCGTGCGGTGGCCGCCAGTGCCAGCAGTCGTCCCGGTATGTTCTGGTCCCCGTTGTCCGCGGCCTGCATGTCACGTTGCCAGCTTTTGATCGAGCGCTGCGTCGCCTCCGCCCAGAACAGCAGATCCTGGTATGCCAACGCATCGTGCTCGCTCGCCAGGGCTCGAGCGCCGTCGCTCAGGATGGTCGCTTGCGTGTCGGCGTGGACGAGCGCAGTCGTGATATCCGCTGGCGGAGTTTTTCGGTCGAGCGCTTTGCTTAGTTCGGACAAGGACTCCGCGAGCTGGCGGCGCGTGAGTGCCTGCGTGCGATGCTCATCGGGAAGTTTCAGCAGGGCATCTCGGGTCAGATGAATGGCATCGACAATGCCCTCGAAATGAGCTGCGGTGTCTATCGGGACGCGGATCCACTCAAGACACGCATTGGCGACTGTGGCCAGGTGTGCTGCCAGGTTGCCGCTGTCGACCGAGGATACATACTGCGGTTCGAGAGGTCGCAGGTCGCGCGTGTCATACCAGTTGTAGAAGTGGCCGCGAAATCGTTGCAGGCGCTGCATGGTCGCCAGCGTCGTTTCCAGGCGCTCGATGCTTTCCAGCGTTCCGGTCCAGCCGAAGTCGCGAGCACTGACGGCGCACAGCAGATACAAGCCCATATTGGTCGGCGAGGTGCGATGGGCCACGACGGGCTGTGGATCTTCCTGAAAGTTGTCCGGCGGCAGCATGTGGTCAGTCGCGCTGACGAACGTTTCGAAATACCGCCAGGTGCGACGCGCGACCAGGCGCAACCCGCGACGGTCGACGTCGGAGACCGGCACGCGACCGGCGACCAGCGGCGATTCGCTGATCCGTCGTGCGATCGCAGGCGCTGCGCTCCACAGCAGCACGAACGGCAGCGCCACCCAGAGTGCTTCGAACTTTCCGAAGGCAACCAGCGCCATGGCACTTAGCGCAGCGAGCACGCTTGCGCTCATGCGTCGGTAGATGCCAGCCAGGCCCGGTTGCGAGGCGAGCTGCGATTGCGCCGCTGTGACCCACTCGAGCAAGTTACGTCGACTGATGGCCAGCCGGTACAGCGTGCGGCTGATGGCATCGACCATGACCCAGGCCTGATGCGGGAGAAAGGTGATGAGCAATCCGATCTGCGTGCAGGCGAGCGCCACGTCCTGACTCCAGGCAGTCAGATGACTGCGGGCGATGACGCCGCGTCGAGGCACTACCGCTGCCAACACCGGCAGGAGCGCCGGTAGCGCAATCGCCGTCAGCACGAACGCAGTCCATATCGAGGCCGCGTGCAGCGGCAGCAACCAGCCTGTCAGCAGAGCGAGCAGAGCGGTCGGCGCGGACAGACTGCGGCGCAGATTGTCGAGCATCTTCCATTGGCCGAGCAGCGGCAGCGAGCCCGTGCCGCGTCCAGCCGCGTCGGGGCGACCGAACAACCACGGCAGCAACTGCCAGTCGCCACGGACCCAACGATGATTGCGTGCCGCCGCTACGTCGTAGCGCGCAGGAAACTCTTCGATGACCTCGATGTCCGAAGCGAGTGCGGCGCGTGCGAAGGTTCCTTCGAACAGGTCATGGCTGAGCAGCGAGCCTGTCGGGACCCGGCTGGCCAGCGCCGCCTCGAACGCATCGACGTCGTAGATGCCTTTGCCGGCGTACGAACCTTCGCCGAACAGATCCTGGTACACGTCCGAGACGGCCGCGCCATACGGGTCGATGCCGGTCATGCTCGAGAAGGTGCGTTGGAACAGCGAGCCTTCGCGACCGATCGGCAGCGATGGCGTCACCCGTGGCTGGAGTACGCCATAGCCTTCGACGACTCGGCCGGCGGTCGCATCGAATCGGGCGTGATTGAGCGGATGCGCCAGCTTACCGACCAGGCGTCGCACGGCTTCTCGCGGCAAGCGTGTGTCTGCGTCGAGTGTGATGACGTAGCGAACATCGGGCGGCACCAGCGGCATCCGGGTATCAGCGGCGATGAACGTCGTGTCGACGGCGCCGCGCAGCAGCTGGTTCAACTCGTGCAGTTTGCCTCGCTTGCGCTCCCAACCCATCCAGTGTTGCTGGCTCTCGCTCCAGATGCGATGGCGATGCAGTGCATAGAAGCGCGCGCCCTGCGACGGAGCCTCGTGGACTCGGTTGAGACGAGCGATGCCGTCAGCTGCGATCTGCAACAGAGCTGCGTCGTCGGCGGTGTGCTCGGTCGCCGCGTCGGTCCAGTCCAGCAGCAGCGCGAGATGCAGCTCGCCGTGAGAGGAGGCGAGGTAGTGAACTTCGAGTCGTTCGAGCAGTGCTTCGATAGCTTCGCGCGTGGTCAGCAGCGCCGGCACTACGATCATGGTTCTCATGCTCGCCGGAATGCCCTTGCGCAGCGACAACCCAGGCAACATCGTTGCGCCGAATCCGCGCGTAACTGCACGATTGACCAGGGCGACCGAGAGGTCGATGGCGGGAATCATTCCCAGCAGTGCGCACACCAATAGATGCGCCCGCGCGATCCCCTGGGCCGCCAGTGCGGCCAGCGGTATCGAGATGATGAGCGCAGCGAGCAGCAGGACCGAAAGAATGAAGCCCATGGGTCCGACTGCGTCGCTCAGGGCTCGCGGCCAATGGCTCAGCGGTGGGCGGTAGCCAACGACGACTTCAAAAGAGCGTCGCCCGCGGCCCAAGAGATGATAGCCAGGGTCCCGCTTGCGAGGCTCATCGGGGTCGGAGGCGGCGATTGATTGAGTGGCGGCGATCAGGGCATGCGTTATTTCCAACTCGCTGCACGCGGACCGACGGGACAAGGTCTCGATGGCGCTGCGATACAAGTTGCGAGTGGCGAAATCCATTTGTGCCAGATCGGTCTGCCTGCACAGAGCCGCCTCGACAAGGCTCACAGCTTCGAAGAATTCCGCCCAGTTCACGTCGGAGATAAGGCGCATGCTGGTGATGATGTTGCGCACGGTGACGTTGGTCGCGCCCTGGCGCTGATGCTCGTCGTAAACCATCTGGTCGGAAGTCGTTCCCTGCGCGATGAGCTGCTCTTCCAGCCACTGCAGCGCCGGCGTTACGCGTGGGTCCTGATCGCGCAAGCGCTTCACCACCTGCACCACGAACGATGCAGGCAGCTCGCCGTGCTTCTGGAAGTATCGGAACAGCGCCTGTCGATCGATCGTGAGTCCATTCACTCCGAGCAGCCGATCGGCAACCCGATCAGCCTGCTCGCGCTCGGCTCGGCCGCTCACGATGCGTTCGGCGGCGCGTCGCAGGTTCTCTACCAGCACGATGCGCAGCGTGATCGCCATCGCCCACAACTCGCCGATTGTCAGCGGTTGCACCACTTGATAAGCGCGCACGAAACGAATTAAGGCGTCCAGATCGAAACGGCTGTCGCTGTGCGCGACGCAGGCCCACGCCATGCCGAAGACACGCGGATAGCCGGTGAAGGGGCCGTCAGCGAGCTTCGGCAGCTGTCGATAGAAGCTCGGCGGAAGGTCGCTGTGGATCTTGCGGATCTGTTGTTCGATCACATGATAGTTGTCGACCAGCCATTCGCCGGCGGGCGTGATGCTGCCGCCCTTGCTCGCCGCCAAGGTAATGGTTCGATAAGCCCCGAGCAGCACCGCTTCGTTATTGCTGAGACGCGCATTGAGCGAGCGCCTGCGTTGTGGCTGCGTGGTAACGGGTTGTGACTGCGCCAGGCTTTCAGCGTGCTGTTCGAGTCGTGTGATGCTGAACAACTCCTCACGGATGATCGCGGAGCTGTTCCAGGGCGGCGTGGGCCGCTGCCATCGAGGCAGGCGAGACAGAAACGATTTCAAGGAAGGTCTGCTCCATGGCGTACTTCTGTTGGTGCGCGTGGAGGTGAGATCGATCGCGCGCGTCACTCCAGCGAAAGATTCAAACGGCGACTTTGCACGCTAGCCTGCCCAACCGTCAGTGCGGTAGCGAACTTAGAGAGCTGCACCGGTGACGATCCCGTCGCGGACTATGTTCGTTAGCGCACCGACACTGTATTGCACTGAACGCACACTGCGGTCCGGTCTCAGGAGCATTCAATGGCTTTCAAGCCGATTGCGGGGATTGCGATGCGCTCGACACGCAGAAGCTTGCTGGCGATGCTGCTGACTGCGCTCACGACCTTCGTTGCCCCATCCCTCGCGGAAGCGCCGGAAGCCCCGCCGGATAACGCCATGACGACTGGCTCCGGGTATGGCTGGGAATGCTTGACCGGCTTCGAGAGGATCGCCAATCGCTGTTCGCGTATCGCCGTGCCGGCGAACGCTTACCTGGATGCATCGGGGGATGAATGGCGGTGCAACCGGGGATACCTCAGGATGAACGATGCGTGTACTGCAGTCAAAGTGCCGCAGAATGCCTATCTCGATGATTCATTCGGTAGCGGATGGCGATGCGAGCGCGGCTATCGCGAGGCGCAAGGCCAATGCGTGGCCATCGAGGTTCCCAGCAACGCGCACTCGGTCGACTCGTCATACGGTCCGGGTTGGGAGTGCGATCGTGGTTTCCAGTCCTCCGGTTTCCAGTCCTCGCAGGCGGCCTGCGTGCCCATCGAGCTGCCGGCGAATGCATTCCTGTCACGCGCTGGAAGCAGTTGGGAATGTGATCGTGGCTTCCGCCGGGAGGGCGCCGCTTGCGTTGCGGTCCGAGTGCCGGCGAATGCTCACCTGGATTACTCCGGCGACGCCTGGAAATGCGACAAGGGCTTTCATCTCCACGGCGCGGCCTGCGTCAATGATTGACATCCAATGTGCTGACGATCGAAGCGGTGACCTATGAGCAAAGGCCAGGATCGAAGAAAAGACCAGAAGAAAAAGCCGACCAAGACGTTCGAGGAGAAGCGTGCGGCGAAGAAAGTCAAAAGGGCAGCACGAGCCGCGGCGCGCAACTTCATATAGAGGCTGCGCCCGACGCCGAACGAAGGCGTGGTCACGGCCGGGAAGCGGACGATCGCACTCGCGAGATCAGTGCGTGCTCGCTTGTTTGTGAGACTTGGTATCGACCAGGCAAACTCTCTGACCGTCCGCGTTACGAACATAGATGTTCCAGTGGGTGATGACCGCTACCGATGCCACCGATAGCTCGATCACTTCTGCGCCGGCCAGGTCAACCGCCAGCGGCCGAGTCTCTGTCGCTTGCGCTACCACCAGCAGCTGTTGTGCGCCGTGTACGAGCAAGTCACCTGGCTTGAGCGCAGACGGCTCACGAAAATCGGTCCGGACTTGCTCATATAGATTGGGCTCGAGGGTAAATTGTCGTCCCAGATCCAGCACCAGGCGCTCGGGCTTCTGTACGGGCGAAAGCTCGATTTGCACTGCCCGCAGGGCGCCACGATCGGCCCGGAAGGACACCAGGCGGACCGCGGAGGGCTCCCCGGCGCCGTCGACGGCGAGGGCGAAATATTGCTCGACATCGGTGTCGGTCGGCCCGATGAGAAGCAGTGACCCGGGTTTTACTTCCGCGAGCGCTACGTGAGTCAAATGAACGGCATCCATGGGAGCTCCTCCGGATTTGCCTCTGGGAGTCTCCTCCGTCGCAGCTGAATGCTCGGTGCGCTAGCGAACATTACGAGCGTCAGCGCCGATCTATGTACGGTTGCGCACCGACGTCAGTTGCGGGCGAGCGCAAGCTCGTACTCCTGGTGGCTGGCCGAAAGATCCGTCACATCGCGACCAGTGCCTTCATTTCACATCTGTCGGGAGTGTCCTTCCATGTACGTAGTCAAGTCTCTCAGCGCACTGTTCGCTACTTTCCTGTTGATGACCTCTCTCGGCTGCGCGTCCTCGCAGACCAAGGAGGGGACGGGGGAGTACATCGACGACAGCGTCATCACCGCCAAAGTCAAGACGGCCATTCTGGGCGAGCCCGGCTTGAAAGTTGCCGAGATCAATGTCGAAACGTTCAAGGGCGTGGTGCAACTGAGCGGCTTCGTGAGCTCACGCGAGGATATGGACGCTGCAGTGAAGGTGGCGCGCAACGTCAGCGGAGTCACGTCCGTCAAGAACGACATGCAACTCAAGTGATCGGAACATAACTGCAGTCGGAGCGCCGCGCTGGCGCTCCGACTTTGGTTATCGTTGTTTTGTTTTACAGCGGGCGTCGAGTCGAGCTCGTCGGAATAGCCGAGCGGTCGCTGTTGGTCGCTGCGCGCCCGTCGTCGATTTCATCAGCACCGGTGACGCCCACGTCGCTGGAACCCCGCGTCACCTCGCCGCTGAATTCCGGCCTGACGACTTTCGCAGAGGCGCGTGAGTCCTTGGGAACGCTGGCTTCGCTCGTGGAGCTCACGTCGGTTGCGCCGGATTCTTCGAGCGCTCGCTTGGCACGCGAACGTTCGTCGCCACTCTCTGTGTGCACCGAAATCAGAATATTGCCTGCTCGAATCTTCCCTTCGTACTGCTTGGCCTCCAGTTCAGGAATGCCCAGTCCGACCAGGGCGCCGATGAGTCCACCGGTTGCGCCGCCAATGGCCGCGCCACTGAGGGCACCCATGATGGGGCCAGCCGCTATCAAAGGTCCGACGCCGGGAATAGCCAGCGCGCCGATGCCTGCGAGCAGTCCCAGGGTGCCGCCGACGCCCATACCCGCGAGTCCGCCGGTCGTCGCGCCCTCGGGGGCTTTGGTGTTCTTTTCATGGGCGAAGTCGCGTGTGCCTGCCTTGTCCGGGAAGAGTACCGAGATGTCGGAAGTCTCGATGCCCAAGGATTGAAGCCGGGTGACAATGGATTCGGCCTGCTCAGGGGTGCTGGCAATGCCATAGACTGCGTTCTTCATAAAGATTCCTCGATGATTAAAAAAATTCAGGTGCGGCTTCGGCTCAGCGAGCAACGGAAATCTCGTTGCGTACCTGCTTGCCTGTCGCTGCCTTCATCGCCAGCGCTTCCACACGCTTCTTCTCGTCGGCGCTCTCAACCGGCCCGCGCAGGGTTACGACATCTCCATCGGTAACGATCTTGATGTTGTGCGCTGACGTCGATAGCGACTTGTCGTCCAGCACGGCTCTGCGAATGCCGGCGGTCACTTCAATCGCGTCCTTGTCGTTCGATTGATCGACTGGGGTCTTCGCATCCGTGTTCCGGTCTGTCGCGTTCGACCTGGTGTTGTCGGCCGCTTCGCGCTTGGTTGCCGACTCGGTCGTCTGCGCATTCACTGCGGTGACTGTGAGGAGCCCGGCAAGTAGTGCGGTCGAAAATGAAAATGGCTTGAACATGGAGAGGTCCTCGCGGATGGCTGAGATCGAGATGACCGCATGGAGAACCTCCCGTGAGCCGGACTAACGGCCGGCAAGAGACGAAGTTCCTGCTGCGCACTGACTGGCGGCGCGGCCGAATGTTTGTTCCTCGAGTAGATGTTTGTTCCTCGAGTATTAGCGCAGCGGCTCATTTATTTCGTTGTAGTAATCCGCTGTCGGTCGGGCGCGGTCCGCGCAGGAGATCAGTCGAACGCTGTTTTAATCGTCGCCCGGGGGCCTTATTCAGGAACTACTCCGCCGCGCTCGCCTTTCTATAGGCCAGCCAATATTCAGGAGCCAGCCCGTGGTCAAGCAGTCGAAGTCGAGTCAGAAGTCGAAGCCGCAAGCGCAAGCGAAGGAAGCCGTTGCGGCTGCGAATGCAGTCGAGCTGCTGACGGCGGAACATGGAGAGGTCGCTGAGCTGTTCGACACGTTCGAATCCGCCGACACAGCCGAACAGCAAGGCCTGGCGGAGCAGATCTGCCGCAAGCTCACGGTGCACGCGCAGATCGAAGAGGAGATTCTCTATCCCGCCGCCAAGGATTTGCTCGAGGATGACGACGTGGATCTGGTCAACGAAGCCGCCGTCGAACATGCGACCGTCAAAGACCTGATCGTCAAGCTCGAGGACATGGATGCCACCGACGAGTTCTACAAGGCGACCGTGACAGTCCTGGGCGAGTACGTCAAACACCACGTCGAAGAGGAAGAAACAGAACTGTTTCCTCTGCTTCAGGACAGCGATCTGGACCTGGAGGCGATGGGGGTCGAACTAGCGGGCCGCAAGCAGGAACTCATGGCTGAGCTCGGTACCGACATGGCAGCCATCCCTGGAAAGCGAACAGAGCGAGACGTGCGTGATCCCGTGCAGGCAGGACGTTAGCGCTCCGTCCACAGCCGACGCCATCGTTCGTGATCCAGCCGACGCAGGGCCCCCATATTCCTGGGGCCGATCTCATCGATTCCCGAAAAGCTCGCCACCGCGCGCGATGCGGGCTCGCGCCGGATGCAGCATCGGGTAAGGCGAGCGATTGGTGACTTTACAGCACGCTTCACACGCATTCTTCATCTCACGCAACCGCCGCTACACCAGTGCACATGAACAATTGTCGTGAGACGCGCCCCGCGGTCATGTGGCCGCATCCACGAGGATCTCTGGAGTGGCGTGTCACATGGGAGTAGCCATGCAGTTCTCCGTTCTTCAGCTGCAGCGCCTCGATCACAGTAACGCCCCAGAAGACCGAACCGTTAGCGCGGCGATACCATCCCTCGCGGGTATCCGCGCCGAGAATGGATGCGATCTTTAGCTGCCGATCGGCTCGCTGGAGCGCCACGTCCGCTGCAGGATAGAACTGTGACACGTGAGTGCCGATGACTCTGTGATCGAACATTGCCGCACCAGGCAGATTGTCGTGCCAGGCGACGACCATCCCGCGGCTGTCCAGTATGGCGATAGAACAATGGTCACCACGCTCCAGGCTGGTCGCATGCATTCGGGTACCTTGCCTGATCAACAGGCGTTGCGCCCAGGCTTGCGGTCCAGGATGCCGGCGAGTCATGGCTACGATCGGCAGTCGGAAGTGATGGTGTTGGCGCGTGCGCTGGGATTCCAGAGATACGGAGATCGAGCGACTGGCCGCTTTCAGTACATGACGCAGTCGGCGCGATAGGTGGTTCAGCATGGATAGCTCCGCTTGAGTGAGACGGTAGGGGTGCCGCCGCCGTGTCATTGCGGATGCGATAGTCGGGCCGGAGTGAGCGGTGGGCCGAGCTGAGGCCACTATGCGCCTGGCTGGCGCATATAGATACATAAAACGTTCAGCGGCGCGATTTTCTCGACGGCGGCTGCTCTTTTCTGAACGCCCTGTGGAATCCGGAAATGGCGCCAAGAACGCGGTCTACAGAATATTCACCTATCTAAACGCGGTGGATGCGCGCACACTGCATGGAGCTACTGCTTGTTGCAGTCACCACGGTCGGCCTGCTCTATGGTCGGGGGTGCGCAGCATAGGAACAAGTAGCGCAGAGGAGTACGACGATGACTTTCGATAGACATCCTTACCAGCCGTCCGCCATTCTCCATGACAGTCCCGTGGAGCGCCGCCTGCAAGTTCAAAGAGCTGAGCAGGAACGCGCGGCGCTGCGGGAAAGCGAGCTGGAACATCAGGCATCGCCCGGGAAGGAACCGCGCGAGCGCATCGAAATCTGGGAGCGGCTGCATGCCTTGCGCCTGCCACGCACACCTGACCACCTGCTGCTCACGGTAATCGCTACCCAGACTCGCCTGACAGTCGCTCAGGTGCGCGAGGAACAGCGTCGCAGAGTTGCACGGTCCGTACCGTCCGAAGCCGGTGCTCCAACGTAGGAGCTACGCTCCGAGATCAAGGAGTCGTCATTTCGGTCTCTTGCCCATGCGGCGCTGATTCAAACGCTCGACCATCGCTTCGACTTGCGAGAGTACGTCAACGTGCTTGCCTGCTCGCAGTCCTGCAATGGTATTCGTACCTTGGGAAATCACATATCGATGCCACATCGAATCGCTGCCGTCCGGCGCGGGTGCGCGAACGAGCTCATCGATGCGGAAAGGCTGTTCGATCGACGATGTTTCAAGCTTGATCATCGGGCCCTGCACTTCGCCTATGAGCGATGGCCCGGGACCGAAGTCCCGGGCCATCCCGAATCACCAGCGTCGTTGGCTGCCGCCGCCACGAGGTTTGTCCTGCGCCTCATTGACCTTGAGTGCGCGGCCGCCCATGTCCTGGCCGTTCAAGCCCTGAATTGCGCGTGCTGCGTCGGTGCGAGGCATTTCGACAAATCCGAATCCGCGAGGCTGGCCGGTGTCGCGATCATTGATCAATGCAACCGATTCGACCACGCCATGTTGTGAGAACAGCGTGCGTAAGCTGTCTTCCGTGACGGAAAAGGGCAGATTGCCAACGTATATCTTGCTCATTCGTAACTCTCCAAAGAATGCGTTCGATCGAATCGAAAGAACGTTGGTAGACGTGACAGCGTCGATGAAGCTGCCTGCAAGGTTCGAGAACGATTCGATTTAGATCGAGTGGTCGAGAAGCGCCGGGCGGCGGTGACCAGACTAAGATAAAGAGAAAGGTTACGAGCCGAAGTCACTATACATGCTGATTGACGCGCGCGCTCGATTTTCTTCCGGGCCGTGCTTACTGCGAATCTCTGAACGCGATCGTGAATGCTCCGCGACGCGCAAATTCGCTGAAGCTCTGCAATTGTGCATACAACGATTGCTCGGCGAGCGTCCCGCTCGCACCCTGCAATTGGGCGTGCGTTCGGAGCATACCTGCGATGAACGGCGACCGCCTCGCTCGATCCAGCGCAGCAACCCATTGTGCGCAGTCATCGACTTCGACACGCTTGCTGTCCTGACTGTCGCCGGGGTGATAGTCATGTTTGATCGGGTTGAGTCGCGCGCGCTCGCCTTGCTGGGGCAGGTAGGTGGTTCCCGCGGGGTGCCACCCGAACGTGCGGCCGAGATCGCGGATGAAATTCCAGTCTGCCAGAGAGCAGATGAACAGTTCATCGCCGCTGGTTCTGGACAGCTCCACGACGGTGCCCGCTTGCACTGTCTCCTGCTGATTCCTGCGCTGCTGCGAGCTCATGTCGTCGCACTACGCCGGTATGGCGAGATCTGTCGCGTGCTGTAGTTCTGCTCGAAGTGGGCGGGCGAGATGTTGTGCCGGCGCGCGCACGAACCGCGTCACGTGCGAATACCCCAGCAGTTCGTCGTCGCTCAGCAGGATGCTCTGCATGATGGTCACTCCCCAGAATATTTCTCCGGCGGGCCGGCGTCGCCAACCGCGCTGCGTATCCACGCCGTATTCAGCTGCAATCGCCAAGTGGCGAGCGGGGACGTGTAACGCAACATCATCAGCCAGATAGAACTGCGACACATGGCGGCTCAGGACGCCAGGATCGTAGGGACGGGCACGTGGCAAGTTGTCGTGCCAGGAAATCACGATGCCTCTCGCATCGAGGATTGCTATGGCGCTGCGCTCGTTCCGATGCAGGCTTGCACTGTGAATCTGCTCGCCTCGTGCCGCCAGCACGCGGTGGCGCCAATCATCGCGGCTCTGCGAAGCGATGTTCGCATTAGAGATTGAGGGAATGGTCCAGAGACCTGCGGAAGTTCCGATGCTTTCGAGATCGATTCGTCGGATTGTTGCGGGAGGCCGTCGAGCTATTCCGCTCGCTCGGGCTGGCGCGCGATCGACGCCCCAATGCAATCTGAAGATGTTCATGAAGTCTCCGGCATTAAAGGAAGCGCGCGAGGAGAGGGTAAGCTCGGCCACGTCTCGAGCGACACGCAGCGCTGCGCGGGTGGTGGCCGGAGATTCTTGCCACCGGCTGAATGCGGATGACTCCGCAATCTCGAAGCAGTGTGCGCCCTGCCGGTATAAATAGATACAGACAGATCAATAAATCGCGCCGTAGGCGGCCGGCTACGCCAAGTCTGCTGGGACGTGCTTGCCAACGGTAGTAGGCTGCGCGCCCTCTTTCTTCGAGCAGAGATGACTATATGGATTGGATCTTGGTAGAGAACAACTGGGCGCAGTTCCAGGGTACGGTGAAGGCGCGCTGGCTGAAGCTCGATGGGCAGCAGTTGCAAGCGATCGCGGGCAAGCGAGCCTCGCTGCTCAGCGCGATCCAGGAGGTTTACGGCATCAACCGTAGCGAGGCGGAACGAGAGATCCGCGCATTCGAGGCACGTAACAAAAGCTATCGGCCAAAGTAGCGGCTGACCCGATCCCCAGCGATCAGTGCGCAGTTGAGCGTACGCAGGTTCCAAATATATTTGTGTATCTAAAGCTGGCGGAAACGCGCACACTGGTGGTCGATTCTTATCGTGGAGAAATGGCTTGCGTATTTGTTGGCTTGTCGCCGCCAACGCCGCTGGAGAAGACGAATGCAATACACTCCAGAGCTACTCGTGATCCAGCGAGGCATCAACGAATCCATCGCAGAGGATCTTCGGCGCGCCCTCGAGTTCATGGACCTGTCCAGCCACGCCCGCGACCACGCGACCAAGCGAAAGTACTACAAGAAGGCGCGCATGGCTCATGACGCCGCGGATCAGCTTCTCAGGCGGAAGTTGCCAGCTTCGCCGAGCGCCCGTGCGGAGTTGGGAGCCGCGATCGCGAAACTCAGGTCTCGTTTAGTGGCGTACGAGAGCGTGCATTCCTAGATTTGCGCCGTGCGCGCTTGCGACGGTGCGGCAGCGTTCACGGTTCGCCAGATGATGCAGAGGGCGTAGCCTTAGAGGTCGCTGCTCCTTCGAGACATGTCCGCTCGCAAACAAAAACGGAATGTGGCGGTCGCGAAGTGCCGCAGCTATTGGCAGTGATCGCTCTCCGTCTCGAACATGGATGTCCAGCACCGCACCGTCGATTGTCGAAGCTTCGATCAGCTCTAGAGCGCTCGCCACCGTGGCTGAGGGGCCAACGACTTGCCAGCCTGCATCGACAATCTGTATCGCAGTCTCGCAGGCACAAGCAGTTGAATTTGCGCTCGGCAAGCGATCGCAGGTTGCCATCCGGTGGCAGGTCGGACCGTCGTTCACGCGGTAACGCCTTGCCGCTCACCTGTGACGTGCGCATCGCCCCATGACAGCTTGGGTGTCGACGAAGGTGCCCTTGAAGGCGGGCTCGTGAACGAGCCTGTGAGGCTCACCAGGGCGCGGGTTTGTAATCTTTCAGGAACTGCCCCCAGACATGCGTGCCGGTTAGTCGGCCGACGAAGATCGGGTCGATGATGCGTGCAGCGCCATCGATGATGTCGAGCGGGGGCGAGAAGCCTTCCTGGGCCTTGCGGGCAGCATGCGCGGCGGGATCCTCATCGGTGACCCAGCCGGTGTCGACGGCATTCATGTGGATGCCGTCCTTCACGAAGTCCGGCGCGCTGGTGCGCGTCATCATGTTGAGCGCGGCCTTGGCCATGTTGGTGTGCGGATGTTTGTCGGTCTTGAAGGTTCGATAGAACTGACCTTCCATCGCGCTGACATTCACGATGTGCTTGTGCTGTCCAGGCGTGCGCATCATCAGTGACTTCAGGCGCGCGTTCAGGATGTAGGGTGCGATCGCATTCACCAACTGCACTTCCAACAATTCCGGTGTCTGCACTTCGTGTAACCGCAGTCGCCAGCTGTTCATCTCTCGCAAATCGATCTGCTGACGATCCTCATCGTAACGATGAGCAGGAAAGAGCGTTTCACCGCCACGATAGTCCTCATCGAGGTAGTGTCGCTGCGAGAGGGCGGCGCTGTGGATCAACCCTTCAGCGGGGTTGTGGTGCGCAATCGAGAGAAGCGACCCGGCCTCGGGCTGCGCGGAGTCTCGCAACGTGCGGCACAACTGGTCGTGACCTGCCAGCGTGCCGCGCCAGGAAGCAGGCAGTGCACTAAACGCGGTCGCTTCGCGAGCCAGCAGATGCTGAAAGAAGTTCGCCGGCCGTCGCACGGTTTGACATGCGTTGTTGACGATATAGTCCAGCCGCGGCAATCGATCCGCCAAATAGTGCGCGAACAGCTCGACACTCGGCGTGTGCCGTAGATCTAGCCCGTGGATCTCCAACCGCTCATGAAATTCCGCGAAGTCGGCTTCCTGGGAATATCGATGGGCGGCATCGATTGGAAACCGTGTCGTGACGATCACGTGCGCGCCGGCCCGCAGCAGCTTCAGCGACGCTTGATAGCCGATCTTGACTCGCGCACCGGTCACGAGTGCGTAGTGGCCGCTCAGATCCGCTGTCTGTTCACGCTTGGCATAGTTGAAGTCGCCGCACGTCTGGCACATGGAGTCGTAGTAGCGATGCAGTGTCGTGAACGATTGTTTGCAGACATAGCAGTTGCGCTCGCGATTCAGCGTGGGCGCATCGACCGACGCAGCCCCCTCTGGTGGCGGTAGCCAGAGCGGCGTATAGACTGAGGAGCGCCGCTGGGTGCGCAGGCCGGTCTGTTCGACGACCTTGCGGTCCTGCTCCTTGCGCGCGGACCGATCGGCCTTACGAAACGCTTTGGCCATTTTCACCAAGTCGTGACGCTCAGGTTTTGCGACCAGGCCGGCCAGTGTCAGCAACTCGCGGCGTTGCTCACGGGTGAGCTGTGTGAGATGCGAACGGTTGGCTTCGATCTCGCGCAGAACACGTATGCAGGTGAGTACGTCATCGGCAGGGAGCAGCGTAGCGGAGGCGGGGGCGGTAGGGTTCATCTGGTAACGACGGGCGATGGGCGGGGCGCAGCGTATTGTCCGCAGGGATACGCGGACCGCAAGTCAATTGGCGCATGAGTTGATGAGGCCGAGCCGCGCCTTGCGGTCGAACTCGCCAACTACCGCCGTCGGTTGATCGAGGGATGCAACACCACTCGGTAACCGCATGCCAGCGTCCTGAGCGTCGAGGGTGGGGTCAGCAGTCCATCGATGTGATGGAGCCGCTCGGCTGGGGCGTAGCCTTCATTCGTCCATCGGTAGGTAGCTCCGGCCACGAGCGTAAACGCCGATCCTGCGGCGACCACCATCACGCCATCGGGAAGTTGGGAAAGCGGTGAAGGCAGCTCGTGGATGCGCGGCCGTGTTCCATCCGCTCACTGCGCAGGATGGCATCGATTGCGTTGGCGGACGCCTGCGGGTCGCGTGTGACGCTTCTCCAGCAATCCCGAAACTGTTCGGCGCTTCACGACGGCAGGCAAAGCAGGGACCGATGGCCCGCTGCCGGGAGAGACTCGGTGGAGTGTGGACTTTTCAAGCACTACGCCATCACCTGTAGCCGCCATCGTGGATGGCGGCCCGCACTGGCCTTGCAAGATGGAAGACGTTGGTCGAAAGGAGGCGCATAGAGTGATCAGAAAAAGTCACGCCTGACGGGCGAGTGACGCGCGCAATTAGCCCAGCGGTACGACGTCGGATACATATCGAGCTTCGTCCGGCCCATCTCGATGGCCCGAAGGAGTTGTCTAGGGATGATCCGTTTGTCAGGTTGCGTGAAGGAATCGCAGGGCGCGGACTAGTCATCATTGCCGCCGCGTACCATCACGCATTTTGGCGTGCTCGAGATCGTCTGATCTCGGTCGGGTCGAAGATAGTCCTGCACAACGGATAGTCGTAAGTTGCTCTCGTGAAGTGAAGGGATGTTGAACAAGCAGAAATCAGGAGAGTGGCGGGGTGCGAGTATCACGTTGTACCTGATGTCCGATCCTCCTGTGACGAAGACAATGGCGATAAGCGAGTCCGATACCGCGGTAAATCTGTGTTGTCCCCAAGGAAGATTTGGGATCTTCGCGTCACTGGAGGACCAATCCATACCAATCTCTGCCAGAGGGATCGTGGTTGGAGATGCTGCCTGCTGTCGAAAGAGCGTCTGCAGTTTTTGCTGTCCATCCTCAGGGATGCCTGCAACGCTCATGATGAGCTTCAGATCATTCGCCTGACCAAACGCCGTTTGCAGGGCCTCAGGGCTAAAGCCGCTAGCAGCATCGACGCCTGGCACAAAGAGGCAAGCACCCGACATTGCACTAGTCAACGTAAAAAGTATCGTCGTAGTAGGGCGCTTCATCGTGATCTCATCCCGACATTTGCCGCGCCGGGATCTGCGTGGCTGAAATCGCGCAGATCCCTTCTGGCCAGGCGCTCAGTCTAACCACTACCACAGGTATGCGATACAACCAGTCGCGAGATCGACATGCCGCTACAGCCATAGCCGTTGCATGAGCTGACACGTGACTCGTCTGGCAGCGGTTCAGCGGAACCGTGCATCTCACTGACCGCGAAATCCACGTGGCGGCCGTGCCTATGATGATCGTGTGATGAGCTTAGCGCTCAAGTGGTATGACGCTGCTGCGAATCGAACGGTTCATTTCATGGTCAGCGGACGCTGCTTGGCCCTCAGGCAAGAAAACGTCTGTAACCTTGACGTGCGATTCGGTAGAGGGCAGGACTCGCTGAGTTGAACGCAGTGAGGACCTGCCGGCGCAGCTTGCGGGAGGAGCTTATGCGGACCTGGTCGAGCCAGCCTTGAAAGCCCGAGGCGTTGCGATACCCTCGGAAATAGGCATCTAGCTCGCTGATGCTGAAAGCACGGCCGTTGTCGCCATACTTGGCCACATAGGGCGTAAAGTCGGGGTAGAGCTTGCGCACTCCGCCATGCAGCACCGTCTTCATGAAGTTGCCGATCAGCAGGTCATCGAATATTTCGTACTGGATCGCGGTCATGAAGGAGTGACGAGGCGCTTCGAACGTGATGCCGCGACCTTTCGGGCCGCCCAAATCGACGCAGTGCTCCTGACCGCCGACCCGCACCTTGATGAATTGAAACTTCCGACGCAGATGCTCGAACTTCTGAAAGTACGCGCGCACCGCTGCGATGTCGTCTCGATCGAGCGGCTCCGACCAGTCGTCGCCGAACTCCGCGGGCTCGCGGAATACTCTCGGCACCGGCTCCATCGAAGTCTCGGTGATCCGATCCGCGCCGACATCGTATGAAAAATATCCGGGGATAAACGTTCCGCGATCGCGCTTGAAACACTCGCCGTGGGCCTCGATCGGGGTTTCATAGTTCGCCGCCCAGCGCGAGTCCGTCCGCCCGAATACGTGATGACACGAGAACGGCGCGGTGTGCGTGCCCTGCCAACTCTTTAGCAGCGCCGTATATGCATATCCCAGGGGTTTCTTCTCGCCCTGCAGCGGTTCGATCCGATGCCCCTCTTCCGTGAAGAAGTTGATCATGTCTGCAGTGCCGTAGCTGAACAGATTGAATACGAACCGGCGCTTGAATGGCTTCGCCTGCGCCAGCAGCTTCGCCCGAGTGCCGAGCGCCGAGCTGTCGTTGAGGTTGATGACCAGGCAATCCTCGCCCAATGCAATCAGCAGCGCGGCATCCTGATTCCAATCGGCGAAACACAGAATGCTGACTTGCGGCGAGATTTGCAGCCAGCGGTTGTCCTCGAGCTCGTGAGCACGGTAACCGGCCTCGCCCAGGTCGCGGAGGATCCGCCCACCCTGGTGGCGCGGTATCAGCAGCGTCTTGTTTCGGAACGCCGCCAGAGACTCGAGGTTGAGATGATCGGGATGGCCGTGTGAAACCCAGACATGAGTTGTCGATGCGAACGCTGCCAACTGTTGCTCGGTGAAGCGATACGGCAGTACCCAGGATCCGAAGTATTGAGCACCTTCGATCCAAGGATCCGTGACGAGCACCGGGATCCCCCGGTCATAAACGATGAGGGTTGCGTTGCCGCACGTCTCGAATCCGAGGTTCACACGGGGCATCCGGTCGGAGGAAACATAGCAGTTCAAGGAGCCGCAGCAGCATACGCGCGTCGCCGATGGCGGCTCCATAAGGACAAAGTGGGGCGGAACTAGAAACGCTCAGTACTGTTTTGCCTCGAGCATGCTCGAGCTCTAGGTGCGCTTGGGCATCGGCGACGTTTCTCATGGGATGGACGGCTTGCACGGGGTGAAGCGCTACACGCTGTTCCTGCATTGCCGGTGCGTGTACGCGTGCGGTGACCAGGAGAGCTCTGCCTGTCGGCTAGAATCGGTCCGTTGCGAACGTTCGAATTTTTCTGGCGGTAGCCCGCGGCGGATCCTTCGGCGAGGCCGCCCGGAGCCTGGGCGTGAGCCATTCGACGGTGGGTCGCCGGATAAAGGCGCTCGAAGATGAAGCAGGACAGCCGCTCTTCCGCAGGACGCAGGACGGACTCGTGCTCACAGACGCCGGCGACGCCGTGCTGGCTCTAGCGGAATCCATGGAAAATTCTGCGCTCTCCATGGAAAGTCGCCTGGCCGGCAACCACGAACGCCTCGAAGGAATCTTGCGGATATCGTCAGCGGATTGGTTTGCTGGCTATGTTCTGGCTCCTGTCCTGGCCGAATGGGGCGCCGTCACCCAGCTGTTGTGCCGGAGGTGATCGCGAGCTACCGATTACTCGATCTTTCACGTCGTGACGCCGACGTAGCGTTTCGTATCGTGCCCCTTTAGCGAGCCAGACATTGTTCAGCGCCGCCTGATGAGAATGCCATACCGGCTTTATGGCTCGGCCGAAACCGCACGTGCAGTTCAGGCCGATCCGGCATCAGTGGGGCTCATTCTCATGAATACGGCTCAATCCCACTTTCCTGATGTCGCCTGGCTACTTGATAAGTTCCCGCTTTCACGGCGTGTCTTCACAAGCACGAGCCGAACCGTTCAGGCGCAGATGTGCCTGCGAAGCATGGGCATCGCAGTGCTGCCAAGGCCGCTTGGCGATGCATTAGCTGGGGTGCAGCGAATCGACACACCGGATCCGCCTCCGTCGAGAGAGGCATGCTCGTTACGATAGAGCGCTGCCATTGATGTCGCCTGACAAGTCACTGGTTCCAGCTCGCAAAAGTAATGCACCTTTGCTCGCGGCACATCGGCGGCGATGGTCCGCTTAGCGCGTTTGCAATTTCGCAATGTGCGCTTTCGAAAATTGAAGGTGACCGCTCTGGGGGCAAAAGCAGCCGGCCGGTGCAGCGCTCCTGAGCGCTCGGTGGCGTTCAATGGATGCAGATAATTCCGCTGAAGGGCTACACGCTGTTCCTGCAGCCCGGATGCGGATACGCGTGAGGTGACTTAGCGCTACACATGTTCTGCAGTGCCGATTCGAGTCGGATTGCAGGGGCGGACCCGCCGATAGCGGTGAGGCTCTACGGTGAGCAGCGACGCCCACCGTTGTCGAACCGGCCCTCGTCGCTCTCGATGAGCCCGTTGCGCACAGTGAAGAAGTTCATGATCGGCACGTCGAACGCGAAGCCCGGCGGCTTGTTCCGGATGTTGACGCGCACGGCGACACGGTCGCCTTGCACGACATATTCGTGTACCTCCACGCTGATGTTGGGAAATGCGTCGAACAGAGCCTTGTAGGTACGCCGCACGTCCTCGCGTCCGTGCCGCGGTTGGCAGAAGTCCGATGCGGTGATCTGCGCCTCGGGCGAATAGAGATTGACGATCTCGTCGAGGGCATGTCGATTGACGGCTGCGAATTTGGCCTCGATCACCGATTGGGGAGGGGCAGAGGGCTTCGATGGCGCAACAGTGGCACAGCCCGATAGCAGCGCGATGGTCACGATCGACGGCGGTACGACGAATTTCACTTAGGCATCCTCATGTGAATCTTTGCTCGATGGAGATCACCTCACTTCCTCGCATGCTGCAGTTGGCGCGAGCGAGCAACACGGCTCGCTCTCTGTCGTTGCCGGTCAATTCGGCGGCACGGAGGAACTCGGCGCGAGCTTCTGCGGTTCGGCCCAACTTCGCCAGCAAATCACCGCGCACTGTGGGTAGCAGATGCAGGCCCTTCAATCGCGGCTCGCCTCTCAGCGCGTCAACGACGGCGAGGGCCTGGGCAGGTCCGAAAGCCATGCTGACCGCCACCGCTCGATTGATTTCGACGACGGGCGAAGGCGCCACAAAGGCGAGTGCTTGGTAATGGGCGGCGATGGCGATCCAGTTGGTGTCGGCAGCAGTCACCGCTCGGGCATGGCTGGCCGCGATCATTGCCTGCAATACATAGGGACCGGGTGTCAGCGTCAGGACCATCGCGCGGTTTAGGCCGTCGAGGCCGCGACGTATCAACGAGTGATCCCATTGACTGCGATCCTGATCAAGCAACAAGATCGGATTGCCTGCCTTGTCGATGCGGGCGGCGAAGCGCGAGGCATGCAACTCCATTAGCGCCACCAGTCCCTGCACCTCCGATTCCCCCGGGATCAGCGCGGCCAGCGAGCGCCCCAGGCGTAAAGCCTCGCTGCACAGATCGGCGCGCAGCCAATGCGAGCCCTCCGTCGCGACATAGCCTTCATTAAAAATCAGATAGACCACCTCAAGGACGGCGCCGAGGCGTTCCCGCCGCTCTGCACCGCGCGGGGTCTCGAACGGAATGGCAGCATCACGCAAGGTCCGTTTAGCCCGTACGATGCGCTGGGCAATGGTGGCCTCGGGCACCAGGAATGCGCGCGCGATTTCAGGCGTCGACACTCCGACCAGCAGACGCAAAGCGAGAGCGACGCGTTGCTCGGCGGGGAGTACCGGATGACAGGCGGTGAAAATGAGTCGCAGCAGATCGTCGTCGATGTCTTCGTCGAGAGTGGTATCGATGCCGGGCGTCTCGCATTCCAGCTCGGCCAAGTCGATCGCCAGTTCGCGGTGTTTGCCTTCGATCAGCGAAGTGCGGCGCAGCCGATCGAGTGCCCGGTTCTTGGCGACCTGGGTCAACCAGCCGGCCGGGTTGCTCGGGATGCCCTCACGAGGCCAGCACTCCAAGGCCAGCACAAATACATCCTGCGCAATCTCTTCAGCTAAGCCGACGTCGCGCAGTAAGCGGGCCAGCCTGGCGACGAGCTTCCGCTGCTCGATGCGCCAGACTGCGTCAATCTCACCTGTGGCACTCACCCCGTGAGCTTGCTGAAATCTTCCGCCATCTTCTGGACTTCCTGGGGGAATTCACTCACCTCATGGACGCGGCGAATCTCGATCACATCACTGTCCCCAGCCGGGCAGCGGCGTGCCCATTCGACCGCCTCTTCGCGTGAACGCACATCGATCATCCAGTAGCCCCCCAACACTTCCTTGACCTCGGCGAATGGACCGTCGACGGCGGTCGGCTTGCCACCCTTGAAGCTGACCCGAACCCCGGAAGCTGGCGGATGCAGGCCTTCGAGCGCCAACAGCACGCCGGCCTTCTTCAGCTCCTCGTTGTATTTCATCATCGCCGCAACCCCCTCGGCGCTGGGCATGTTGTCTGGCGCCGCGGACGCGTATCCGCCGGGGATCATCAGCATCATAAAACGCATTGGTTTGCTCCTTAATCAAGTTGCTCCAACTACTTGACGAACGAGGAACCGCAAAATCGACAGAAATCGACAGGGCAACGAACGTCCGCCAGGGAGTCGTGCGTGACCAGTGATGGTCTCCGAATTGACTGGAAAAGGAGTGTCGACCGAAAAGCGGCGAAACTTCACTGAATGATCGAAGGTGAAGCGCTAGTCGCTATCCCGCGTCCGTGGTGACCACGAAAATCGAGTAGATTCCAGAGGCTCACGCTGTGGAGATGAATGCTGCCACTTCACGGCCGATCGTCGTGCCATGATCTTCCTGCAGATAGTGACGACCTCGACCCAAGTGCACGAGGCGACATCCCTTGAGGCTCGCTGCGTAGCGCTCGGCGTAATCGCGTGATACGAGGGCACCGGGCTCTGCAGCGAACAGGAGCTTCGGATAATCGGAGCCCGCAAGCGCGCTGTGAGCGGCGCTCAGCGTCTGCCAAACGTCCGCTGGCTCGCCTGCAATCGGCAGCTCGTTTGGCAAACGCCAGATCGGCCGGCGCGATTCGGGCGTCTGGAATGGCGCGCGATAGACAGCCATCTCCGCCTCGGTGAGTTGGCGCTCGATCGAGCCGGGCAGTACGCGCTCGATGAACACGTTCTGCTCGAGAATCAGTTGCTCGCCTTCGCCGGGTGTTCTGAATCTGCGAAAAAGATCGCGAGCAGACTGTGATTGATGGAAGTCTTGCCAACTCGCCATCGGGCGAATGAACTCCATGAAGATCAGCCCTCGCACGAACTCCGGACGCCGTGCCGCGAGATGAAAGGCCAGCGCGGTTCCCCAATCCTGCGCGATGAGGTAAGCAGACTCGATGCCTCTGTTCGCGATGAATGCATCCAAGTAACGCACGTGATCGAAGAACCGGTACTCGCAGGCGGGTTTACTGGACTGTCCGAACCCGATCAGATCAGGCGCAATGCAATGCGCGACCGGTGCAACTTCGGTCATTACGCGACGCCAGATATAGGACGAAGTCGGGTTACCGTGCAGGAACAGTGCGACCGGGTCACCGTGCCGGCCGAGCTCGCGATAGGCCATCGATGCGTCGAGCACATCACATTTTGCCAACGTCATGTCGTCGGTCATCGCTCAACTCGCTCGGCGAAGATGGTATGAAACACGATGCGCTTGAACCGTTCGAGCGGTGCCGAGTTACGCTCAACTTTCATACGAAGAATGGCACCCTCCCACGACGAAATCAGAAAGTCAGCAAGATCCAGGGGTTTGAAATCGGTGGCGAGCTCACCTGCCTTTTGTGCCTCCGCAATGCATGCAGCAAAAGGCTTCAGCCACTCGGCATAGATCGCCTGTAGCTTCCCTCGCAGCAACTCGCTTTGCTGCACCACCTCCACACTAAAGTCGCCGATCAAGCACCCGCGCGTGCAGCCGTCGGCCTTCAAGCGCCGTGTAATGACATCCAAATAGCGCTTCAGCCGTTCGCGCGCAGGCCGGCTGTCGTCCTCCAACGTTTCCCTGACGATTGCTTTGACGTGCTCGAAATATAGCTCGAGTACCTCTGCCGCGAAGGCTTCCTTCGAACGGAAATGGTTCGTGAATGAGCCTTGCGGTGCATCGGCTTCCGCAACGATGTCCCGCACACCGCAGCCATTGAAGCCGGTGCGGAACATAGTGCGCAGCCCGGCGGCGACGATGTCGTTTCGCAAGGAAATCTTAGCCATGGCAACCAGAATACGCACGATCGTATTGGAAATCAATACGACTGTAGTAACAAGTCGAAATGGTGGGATGCACGACGTTGCAGCTGTACTCCCGCGGCTGCGCGTCGTCGAGCCCGCAAGTCGGTTTCTGAGGGCGGCCCTTGGCAAGCACGTATGCCTGCTCATGGAACGCTATTCGACTCACAGCGGAAGTGGACAGCCGGCCCAGGCGTTAGACCGCCTCATGGACGCACGTAGCGCAGGTGTGTGGCGGCTGGATCATCAAGAACGCTGTCGATGCGAAACTGCGGGCCGGTCTCGCGTAGGTTCTCGAAGAGGCGCCGCCCGCCGTAGAACAACACGGGTGCCAAAGCTATTTCCAGCTGCTCGACGACACCTAGGTTCAAGTACTGCTGGATCACATCCGCGCCGCCCGAGATGCGAACATCGCGATCGCCCGCAGACTCCTTAGCCTGCTCAAGGGCGCTCTCCGGGCCATCGTTGACGAAGTGGAACGTCGTGCCTCCAGGTACCATCCAAGGCTCGCGCTTCTCGTGAGTAAGAACGTAGACCGGCGTGTGAAAGGGAGCTTCCTCGGGCCATGAGATCTCGCCTTGCTCGAACATTCGCTTCCCCATGATGTTCGCGCCGGTGCGTTCCATGGTGTAACGAACCATGTCGTTGACTGGCCCAATCTCTCCCCCGGGTCCAAACTCGAGGATCTCGCGGAGATACTTTTGATTGAGGGCCCAGGCCATCAGCGCGCCCCACTTGGCGCCCCAACGCTCAGGCTGATGCCAATTCTCGATGGTCATCCCTTCCGGTGCCATGTAGCCATCGAGGCTAAGTCCAATGTTGACGAATACTTTGCTCATGGTTCTCCGCTCGTGAGTTTCAATCTCGGCCAACTTCTGAGCTACACCGTTTTTCCCCTTAATCGAGTTGCTCCGACTACTCGACGAACGAGGGACCGCAACATCGACAGAAATCGTCAAGAGAATTACGCTCGGCAATGCTCACAAAGATTTGGCCACCTGTAGAAAGTATTCCAACCGGTAAGGCCGCGATAGCGCGGCTTCGTGCGGATCGTCGCTGCTGCCGAAGTTAATAGGTTCGGTCAGCGCCCGTGCGCAGGTCAGCATTTCTCGGCTGCAGGAAATCATGGTGAAGGCGGGGATCGAGCCGATGCCATGCGGCGAAATGGGACAAGCCGAGCGCGAGACTGCGCGGCAAAGCCGGATGTTAGTCAGCGATGACGGACTCGCAGCGCTCCGAGTGAAGGCGGCCGTACGGTCGCATCGCTGCAATATCACCCCGGTGTTCCGCGATCTTTCGCATGCCACGCGGTGAGCACTTCACGTTCGCGCTCACTGTCGATGCCTGCCTTCAACTTTTCTCGTTCAGCCGCAGGGCGAGCGAGATGCCACGCGAGGGTGTCACGGGTAGTCTTTCGCAGCGGTGAGATCTGCAGCCCGGCCTTGAGTGCGCGGTCGACGCGTGTCAGATGCAGACCGCCCATCTCACCGCCCTCTGGCAGCCACGCAGGCATGTCGGTGAATGCGGCTACCTTGTGGTGCGTGAGAAAATCACTCGGGATCCATGTCGGGCGAGGAGGCGGGTTCGGTCGAGCGAGTTCGAGTGCTGCGGCCACGACATTATCGCGGCGGATTATCACGTGGAACCAACTACCAACTTGAGATCAACGGAACCAAGGGAGATCTGATCGTGGATGGTCGCTTCGCCGGATGTTCGATCTGCCGCGGTTGACTTCGACCATCGCGCGATCTGTCAGAGAGGCATTCAGCGGTTCAGGACGTAGGTAGGGGATGATCTCGAACGGAGCGAGTGGTCCACTACGGCGGCGATGCTCCGAAAGAAGTAGAAGCTTGAGGCGCTGAATAGTTTCGAAGCACGTCGAAAATGGATAAGAGCTTCTAAAGGAAGCTCTCGGCGGCAACTAAGAGAGCGCTGCACGGGCGCAGACTGGGAAACAACAACTCGATGGAAGTACGGGTTCGTTTCCGATCGTTGCGCACAGTGCCCACGGACTGCTTCCGAGTCGAGTGATGCTCGATATGACCTGACGACTCCGCAAAACCGCAGGTTCGAATCGGGATAAGTTGCTGATTTATAAAGTGAACTGGTCGGGGCAGCAGGATTCGAACCTGCGACCCTCTGCTCCCAAAGCAGATGCGCTACCAGACTGCGCCATGCCCCGACGGGACGCGCATGTTAACAGCTTCGCGTCAGCTCGCTACTACAACCCGTCAATGTGAGCCTAACGCACTGATCGGGCGTAAAAATATCTCCCAGACCAGTGGGCTTTGGCTGGCCGAGTCGGGCGCCCGAGGCCGCCATCCTCGTGACTCCAATCACGGCGGCGCCGTATCGCGGCCGTTTAGGCTCCGCTCGCCAATCCTGGCATGGAGTCGCCGGAGCCTGATCTTGTCGTTCGATAACCCCAACACCGCCGTGTTCCGTCAGCTCGGGCCGTTGTTCCTCATAGTCGCCTTGCTAGTCCTGTTCACCGGCGGCTCTTTCGGCACTATTGCTACGGGCAACGTCGGAGTGCGCACCACGCTCGGCGTCATGGATCAGGACGAGGTGACTCCGGGCGTGTTCATGAAGTGGCCGCTGATTTCGCGTGTCGATGAATTCACGGCGAAGGAAGTGGCGCTCGATCTCACGGACCTCACACCGAAGGCCCGCGACAACCTCTCGCTGCGGGATATGGATATCACCGTCTACTATCGCGCCGAGCCGGGCGCGATTGCCGAGTTGTATGCGAAGTATGCTGGGCAGTCGCAGCGGTCTGACGAAGGCTACATGGTGCCGGCTTATGGACTGGTCGCACGTGTCGCGCGGAATACCGCCTACGAAGAAGTGGCCAAGCTCGATTCGCTCATCATGCACACACGTCGCGAAGAGCTCAGTGACGCCATGCACCAGAACATGCAAGCGGAGCTCGAGGAGTCTGATCCGGGTGTATTCAAGGTCACGCGCGTCGTAGTGCGAGCGGTGAGCACCGATCCGTCGATCGAGGAGTCGATCCGCAACGCCGTCGCGAATCAGAAGCGCTTGGAAGCGATGGAAGTGCAGACGCAGATCGCGCAGAAGGAAGCAGATATCAAAGTGACCGAAGCTCGCGGCATTGCCGAGTCGAACAGGATCATCGCGGGCAGCCTCACGCGCGAGTATCTGCAGCACGAGGCCAATCAAGCACTGTTGAAGTTCGCCGAGAGCGACAACGCCAGCACGGTAATCTTGCCGGCCGGAATGTCCGTGGCGCCGTTGATCAATACGTCTCAGCCCACGGCGTCAGCGGCGAAGTAATTCAGCTCAGCGCCTTGTACAGCAGCTGCACGCCGACCACGATCATCAACACATAGATAATAGTGATGAAGCGCTCGGCGTTGACTCGGCGGACCAGCCAGACGCCGAGCAGCGTGGACGCAATCGCGAGGGGCGCCAGCACCGCCGCGGCCATCAGGTTCTCGTGCGTGAACTGGCCGAGCGCCACATACGCCGGAATCTTGAATAAATTGATCACCGCGAAAAAGATCGCCGTGGTTCCCACCAGGACCTGAGGCGACAGTCCCTTCGGCAGCACCCACATTTGAAAGGGGGGCTGGCCTGCGTGCGCGACTTGCGATGTGAAGCCCGATGCAAATCCAAGCGCTGCGCCGAGCGCGCGAGGCGCGTTGCTGGAAACGGGCACGCGACCGCCGCGGGAAATCCACAAGCGATAGCAGGCGAACACGACCGAGATCGCGCCCAGCACCGCGAGCACGACGGTTGCAGAGACTTTCGCTGCCAGGAAGTACGCCGCGACGATGCCGACCATCGCGGACGGAATCATCAGGGCCAGCACTTCACGATCCCAGTTCTTTCGAAACGCCCAGACGCCGACCGCGTCCTGAACGACCAGTACCGGCAACAGAATGGCGGCCGCCTGCACTGGCGAGATTCGTAGCGCGAGCAGCGGCAGGGCGATGGCGCCGACGCCGGCGAAGCCACCTTTCGCCAGTCCGAGCAGGATCACCGCGGGGATGGCGAGCAAATAAAACGTCGGGTCCGTGAGCATTCAACGATCGGGCGATGCCGTCTCAGCAGGAGGCGCATCTTGCCACCGAGCTAAGCCTACGGCACATACGCTCAAAAGATGTTCTTGAAAGATACATCTAAACGATATATCGTTTGTGCACCACTCAAGAGCCATAAAAGGTAGTAAGCCCATGTTTCACAGAGTTTTTTGGGGTCGATGGGGCGAGAGTTACGGTCACCATCCTCACGGCCATCGTTGCGGGCATTGGGGCGGCGGACGAGGTGGCGGTGGACACCGCGGCATGTTCTTCGGTGGGCCGATGGGCGGTCGCGGCGGACGAGGCGGCGGCGGTGGCCGCAGGTTCGGGCCCGGCGACCTCCGGTTGATGTTGCTCTCCTTAATAGAAGAGAAGCAGCGCCACGGTTACGAGCTGATCAAAGAGCTGGAGCTGAAGTTCGGGGGCGCATATGCGCCGAGTCCGGGCTCCGTCTATCCCACGCTGACCCTGCTCGAGGAGCTCGGGCACGTTCGCTCCACCACGACGGAAGGCAGCAAGCGCCTGTACGAGATCACCGATGAAGGCCGCAAGTATCTGCGCGAGAACGAAGCCATGTTGACCAGCGTTAAAAAGCGCATGGCGATGGCTGCGCGCGCCGCTTCAGGCGAGATGCCACCGGAAGATCTCCATCACGCCATGCACACGTTGCGCGCGGCGCTGATGTTTCATCGCGGCGGTTGGACCGAAGAGGAGACTGAGCGCGTGCGCAGAATCATCGAGGCTGCTGCCGAGGAAATCTCACAAGGAAGAGACAATGAGTAATCTGCCCAACATCACTCGCGTTCGGCATGAGGTGCGCATGCGGCACACAACCGTATCGCACGTCGAGATGATTGCGCCAAAGATGAAGCGCGTCATCGTGAAGAGCGACGAGTTGCGCGGCTTTGCAGCGCTCGGCTTCGACGATCACGTCAAATTGATCTTTCCAGGGCCGGACGGTCAGCTCAACCTTGCGCCGCCCGGCGCCGAAGGTGCGTCGGATCGCGTCATGCGCGACTTCACGCCACGCCGCTTCGATGCCGCCGCTGGAGAGCTCGTGGTCGACTTCGTGATTCACGACGACGGCCCTGCGACGACTTGGGCGGCCAATGCGAAGGTCGGCAGCGTGCTCGGCGTCGGCGGTCCGCGAGGCTCGTCGATCATTTCGACTGACGGCATCGGCCTGCATTTGCTCATTGGCGATGAAACTGCACTGCCGGCCATTGCTCGTCGTTTGGAAGAGCTGCCGGCGAGCACGAGCGCCATGGTCGTTGCCGAGGTCGAGCCTGGTTTTGAATTGCCGCTGTCAAGCCGCGCCAACCTGCAAGTGGTGTGGGTGCGGAGAACCGATCCGAACGCAGTGACAGGTGAGTTCCTACTCGGCGCGCTCGACGACCTGCCGATCATGAATCAAGGTTGTTTCGCCTGGGCGGCGACCGAGACGCAAGCGGTGCGTGCGATTCGTCGATATCTCGTCGAAGGGCGTGGCTTCGACAAGCGTTGGGTGAAAGCGGCGGGTTATTGGCAGCGCGGTGCGGTCGGCTCGCACGTGGTGGTTGACGATTGATCGTCCCGGGGGGCGGCGCGGTTTTTCCAAATCTCGACGTGACCCATTTGTAACTGCGAATGTCGTCATGGCCTCCTCGGAAACGTTATCTGTAAATGCATTGTTACCTCTCACGCTGGTGCGTGAGGGGTCCTTAGACTGAGCGAATGTTTCTTACATCCGCTGGAGTCTGTCATGCGATTGTCACGTTCGTTCTCGTTGCGTTCCTGGTCCGTGCTGCTGGTGAGCCTGGTGGTGTCGGTCGCGTTTGCTCAAAGCAAAGGTGAGTCGAAGACACCCCTGTTGACGCGTTCACAGTTCGATCAACTGTTGGCTCAGCCGGAGCAGTTGCTGATCATCGACCTGCGTCGGCCGGATGAGCTCACGACGATCGGCGGCCTGCCGGTTTATCTCAGCATTCAGGCGGCGGATCTGGAAAAGAGCCTGGCGTGGATTCCCAAGGATCGGAAGATCGTGACCGTCTCCAACCACTCGGGCCGCGCCGGCAGGGCAGGCGACTTGCTCGCCGCCAAGGGCTTCAACGTGGTCGGCCGGGTCGGCGTGCAAAATTATGAGCAAGAGGGCGGCAAGCTCACCAAGATTGCGCCCAGGGCGCCGGCCGGACAGCAGAAAAATGCGCAGGCCGCGGCCCAACACTGAAGTGTGTTATAGAACGTCGCGAAGGACTCAAGCCCACGAGGTGAAGGCAGCATCATGAGCAACAACGAAGCACAAAAATTTCCGCCTGAAGTCTGGAAGCTGTTCGACAAATACGTGCACGGCGGGATCTCGCGACGCGAGTTCATCGACCGCGCGTCTGCGTATGCGGTCGCTGGCATGAGCGGCGCGGCGATTCTCGATGCGCTCAATCCGAAATTCGCCGAGGCGCAGCAGATTGCGCCAACCGATTCGCGCATCAAGGCTGAGTACGTGGAGATTCCTGCGCCAGGGTACGGAAAGTTGCGTGGATATCTGGTGAAGCCGGCGTCTGCGAAAGGCAAGCTGCCCACCGTGCTCGTCGTGCATGAGAACCGTGGTCTGAATCCTCATATCGAGGACGTAGCTCGTCGTGTCGCGCTCGAGAACTTCATCGCGTTCGCGCCGGACGCGTTGTTTCCTCTCGGCGGCTATCCCGGCGATGAAGACAAGGCGCGCGAGCAGTTCCAGAAATTGGATCAAGCGAAGACGCGCGAGGACTTTATCGTGGCGGTCGACTATTTGAAGAAGTTGCCGCAAGGAACCGGCAAGGTCGGCGTCACCGGCTTCTGCTACGGCGGCGGAGTTGCCAATTTCCTCGCCACTCGCGTGCCAGACCTCGCTGCGGCCGTGCCGTTCTACGGCACACCGCCCGCGCCAGAAGAGGCGGGCAAGATCAAGGCGCCGTTGTTACTTCAGTTCGCGGAGACGGATGAGCGCATCAACGCGGCGTGGCCCGCGTCAGAGGCTGCGTTGAAGGCGGCGGGTGTGAAGTATCAAGCGTTCGTTTACCCGGGCACGCAGCACGGGTTCAACAACGACACGACACCGCGATATAACAAGGAAGCTGCGGATCTGGCTTGGAAGCGCACTATCGAGTTCTTCAAAGAGAACCTGCGCGCTTCGTGATCTCTCCGGCGGCGCAGGTCATGGCCTGCGTCGCCGGGTTTGTCTGAGTCCTTCCGACCGGGTGGGAACCCCCAATCCACCCAAATTCGACCCCGTTCTCCGGCGTTCTCGAATGGCAGAGGCTGCTCGGGTATACTCCGCGGCCCCGCGAGGGAGGGTCGGCCAAAGGCCGACCCGGCCCAAGCCTCATGTCCCATAACTCATACCTTATATATGTGGGGGTGGGTGGGCGTGAGCCGGGGCGGGGATCGCGAAAGTGGCGGAACTGGTAGACGCGCTGGATTTAGGTTCCAGTGGGTAACCCCGTGAGGGTTCGAGTCCCTCCTTTCGCACCAACCGGGCGTGCTTCGGATCGAGGCGGGCGCCGCAGACATTACTCATTCGTGACTTGAGGCAGGTTTCGACCATGCAGGTTTCAGTTGAATCGACCGGGGCCCTGGAGCGCCGGATGGAAGTGCAGGTTCCGGCCGAACGCGTCGAAAAGGCCGTCGACGAGCGGCTGCAGCGCATGAGCCGCACGGTGCGTCTGAAGGGGTTCCGCCCGGGCAAAGTGCCCGTAAAGGTGGTGCGCCAGCAGTTCGGCCAGCAGGTCCGCCAGGAAGTGCTGGGCGATGTCATGCAGAGCACGTTCAACGAAGCCGTTGTGCAGGAAAAGCTGACGCCGGCCGGCGGCCCGCGCATCGAGCCGATCAACCTCGAGCAGGGCGGTGACCTGAAATACCGCGCTATCTTCGAGGTTCTGCCGCAGATCGAGCTCAAAGGCGTCGAGAGCCTGAGCGTCGAGCGCCCGGCCGCGACGGTCAGCACTGCCGACGTGGATGCCATGATTCAGAACCTGCGCGAGCAGCGTCCGAGCTACTCGGAAGTGCAGCGCGAAGCGCGTGACACCGACCGTGTCACCATCGATTTCGAGGGCACCATCGACGGCACGCCGTTCGAAGGCGGCAAGGCCGAGAACTTCCCGGTCGACCTGGGCGCCGGCCGCATGCTGGCCGACTTCGAAGCCGGCCTGCGCGGCGCGAAGGCGGGCGACAAGAAGGACATCGAGCTGACCTTCCCGGACAACTACGCCGCCAATCTGGCCGGCAAACAGGCCAAATTTGCGGTCACCGTGCACAAGATCGAAGAACGCCAGCTGCCCGAGCTGAACGAAGAGTTCGCCAAGGTCTACGGCGTGGAAGAGGGTGGCATCGAGCGCCTGCGCTCGGAAGTTCAGGAAAACATGGAGCGCGAGCTGAACGAGGCGATCAAGGCGCGCGTCAAGAAGCAGGTGCTGGACGGGCTGCTCGCGGCCAATCCGATCGAGCTGCCGAAGTCCATGGTCGATGCCCAGGTGCGTGATCTGCAGCTCGACGCGGCCCGTCGTATGGGCGCCCGCGACGCTTCGCAGATTCCGCCCCCGGAAGGCTTTCAGGACACGGCTCGCCGCCGCGTAGCGCTGTCGCTGCTGATCGGCGAGGTAATTCGCAACGCCAATATCCAGGTCGACCAGGCCCAGGTGCAGTCGCGTTTCGAAGAGCTGGCCGCTCAATATCCGGACCAGGGTCAGGCCCTGCAGCAGTACCGCTCCAACCCGCAGTTCCGCCGGCAGATGGAAGCGGCGGTGCTGGAAGATCAGGTGATCGACTGGCTCGCGCAGCGCGCCCAGGTCGCCGACAAGCCGTCGACTTTCAAGGAAATCATGAATTTCGGCGCCTAATTTCGAGCAGCGGGACGGCGTGAGACGGTCGCTATTGCAGGGGCTCTTGCCTCTTCTAAACTAGCCCCCACACATCGCTGTCCCGCTTTCCTCACTTACTGAAAATCAGCACTCATAGATGGCCACCATGAACCTTGTCCCGATGGTCGTCGAGCAGACCGCTCGCGGCGAACGCGCTTATGACATCTACTCGCGGCTGCTGAAAGAGCGCGTGATTTTCATCGTGGGCCCGATCGAGGACCACATGGCGAACCTGGTGGTGGCGCAGCTGCTGTTCCTGGAATCGGAAAATCCGGACAAGGACATTTCGCTGTACATCAACTCGCCGGGCGGCTCGGTCAGCGCCGGCCTGTCCATTTACGACACCATGCAGTTCATCAAGCCGGACGTGAGCACTATGTGCGTCGGTCAGGCGGCCAGCATGGGGGCGGTGCTGCTGGCGGGCGGCGCCAAGGGCAAGCGCTACGCGCTGCCTCACTCACGGATGATGATCCACCAGCCGCTGGCGGGCTTTCAGGGCCAGGCTTCGGACATCGACATCCATGCGCGCGAAGTGCTGGAAACCCGCGAGCGTCTCAACCGTATCATGTCCAAGCACACCGGCCAGACGGTCGAACGCATCAGCAAGGACACCGACCGTGACAACTTCATGGGCGGCGAGGCAGCAGTGGGCTATGGCCTGATCGACCGCGTGATGGAAAAGCGGGGCGAGCCGGCACTGGCGGCAGCCGCGGCGCTCGGTCGCTAAGACCCGTTGAAGGCCGCCTCTGACGGCCTCATGCAGGGTCCTGTATAGGGCGAGTCAGGTCGGGGTTTCCCTGGGCTCTCCAACCGGGGAGAAGCCTGCAAAAAGCCCGGAAAGGGCGTCTTTGCAGCCTGATGGCGGCGCGTGCTATATAGCCCGGACGCAATAGTGTCGCGACCGTGACGCGATTTCGTAATACGCTGGGGCACCACGATCGATGGAGAAGTGGTTGATTTGTCCCGGTTTTCGAGGGTAATGCATGTCCGACGATTCACGCGGCAAACACGACGACGGCAAGCTTCTGTACTGCTCGTTCTGCGGCAAAAGCCAACACGAAGTACGCAAGCTGATCGCCGGCCCGTCGGTGTTCGTCTGCGACGAGTGCGTGGAGCTCTGCAACGACATCATTCGTGAAGAGCTCGAAGAACGCGCCGAGCGCACGCGCGACAAACTGCCGCGCCCCCACGAGATCAAGAAGGTCTTGGACGAGTACGTGATCGGCCAGCCGCGCGCCAAGAAGGTGCTGTCGGTGGCCGTCTACAATCACTACAAGCGTCTGCAGACCAAGACTTCCGAGGCACGCGCCAAGGACGAAGTCGAGCTCGCCAAGAGCAACATTCTGCTGATCGGCCCGACCGGCTGCGGCAAGACGCTGCTCGCGGAGACGCTCGCTCGCCTGTTGAACGTGCCGTTCACGATTGCCGACGCAACGACGCTGACCGAAGCCGGTTACGTCGGCGAGGACGTCGAGAACATCATTCAGAAGCTGCTGCAGAAGTGCGATTACGACGTCGAGAAGGCGCAGACCGGCATCGTCTACATCGACGAAATCGACAAGATCTCGCGCAAGTCCGACAACCCATCGATCACTCGTGACGTGTCGGGCGAGGGCGTGCAGCAGGCGCTGTTGAAGCTCATCGAAGGCACGATCGCCTCGGTGCCGCCGCAGGGCGGTCGCAAGCATCCTCAGCAGGAATTCCTGCAGGTGGACACGAGCAACATCCTGTTCATCTGCGGTGGCGCGTTCGCGGGTCTGGAAAAGATCATCATGAACCGCACGCAGAAGACGGGCATCGGCTTCACCGCCGACGTACGTCAGACCGCCGAGCGTCCGCACGGCTCCGACGTGTTCCACGATGTGGAGCCCGAGGATCTGATCAAGTTCGGCTTGATTCCTGAATTCGTCGGCCGTCTGCCGGTAGTGGCGACGCTCGATGAGCTGGATGAAGCGGCGCTGGTGTCGATCCTGCTCGAGCCCAAGAACGCGCTCAGCAAGCAGTATCGCAAGTTGTTCGACATGGAAGGCGTGGAGCTGGAGTTCCGCACCGACGCGCTGAAGGCCGTGGCGAAGAAGGCCATGCAACGTAAGACCGGCGCGCGCGGTCTGCGCACGATCCTGGAGAACGTGCTGCTCGAGACCATGTATGAATTGCCGTCATTGCGCAACGTGCAGAAAGTTGTGGTCGACGAGCAGGTCATCCTTGGAGAGAGCAAGCCGTATGTCCTGTACGGTAACGCCGACGATGGTCGTCTCGCGGCCGTTGAAGAGCGCCGTCCGACCGGCAGCGATCATTAAGAAGTAAAAGTCCCACCGCTTCAGCGATGAGGCGGTGGGTTTTTCTTTATCCGGGCATGCGCCTTTTTGATTTCAATAGGCCCAACCCTGTAATTCGCATTCGTCGCGACACGCACCGCCTCACAGTTTTTCCATACATCGGAAAACCCGTTGGCTTTTGCGTGGCACAGAACTAGCAGGGCTGCTTTGCTTCCGGTATTTTCGGTTCGACCCAGACTCCTTTTAGAGTCTTTCTTTTTTCGCGGCGCCGGTGGATTCGTGCCGGCGCTCACCACAAGGTAAAGCGCGTGAGCACCGATACCCCTGACGCTCCCGAATCCGACAAGACTCCTGCGGCGGCGCTGCCCGTCCTGCCGTTGCGCGATGTCGTCGTCTATCCGCACATGGTGATTCCGCTGTTCGTCGGCCGTGAGAAATCCATTCTCGCGCTCGATCAGGCGATGCGCTCCGGCAAGCAGATCCTGCTGGTCGCGCAGAAGCAGGCGGATGTGGACGATCCGAGTGCACAGGACCTGTACCGCCTCGGCACGGTCGCCACCATTCTGCAGTTGTTGAAACTGCCCGACGGCACGGTGAAGGTGCTGGTCGAAGGCGCCGAGCGCGCCAAGATCGAGAAGCTGGTGACCGGCCAGTATTTCTCCGCCGACATCAGCCCGTTCAAGGACATCGAGAATTACGACGAGCGCGAAATGGACGTGCTCGCGCGCTCGGTCACCTCGCAGTTCGAGCAGTACGTGAAGCTCAACCGCAAGGTGCCGCCTGAAGTGCTGACCGCGCTTGCAGGTATCGAACAGCCCGGCCGTCTCGCGGACAACGTCGCCGCGCACATGTCGCTGAAGCTCGACGCCAAGCAGAAAGTTCTGGAGATCCAGGACGTGCGCAAGCGTCTCGAGCACATCCTCGCGCTGATCGAAGGCGAGATGGATGTACTGCAGATCGAGAAGCGCATCCGTGGCCGCGTCAAGCAGCAGATGGAGAAGAGCCAGCGCGAGTACTACCTGAATGAACAGATGAAGGCCATTCAGAAGGAGCTCGGCGAAATCGAAGACGCGCCGAACGAGCTCGCCGAGCTCGAGCAGCGCATTCAGAAGGCCGGCATGCCGAAGGAAGCGCGCGACAAGGCGATGAGCGAGCTGAACAAGCTGAAGCTCATGTCGCCGATGTCCGCCGAAGCCACGGTCGTGCGCAACTATGTCGACTGGCTGGTCAAGGCGCCTTGGAAGAAGAAGACCAAGGTCCACAACGACATCAACCTGGCCGAGAAAGTGCTCGACGAGGATCACTACGGCCTGGAGAAGGTGAAGGAGCGCATCGTCGAGTACCTCGCCGTCCAGCAGCGCGTGAAGACGCTGAAAGGTCCGATCCTGTGTCTGGTCGGACCTCCGGGCGTCGGCAAGACGTCGCTCGGCCAGTCGATCGCGCGTTCGACCAATCGCAAGTTCGTGCGTATGTCGCTCGGCGGCGTGCGTGACGAGGCCGAGATTCGCGGTCACCGCCGCACGTACATCGGTTCCATGCCCGGCAAGATCATCCAGAACATGGTCAAGACCGGCGTGCACAATCCGCTGTTCCTGCTGGATGAGATCGACAAGATGGCCATGGACTTCCGTGGCGATCCGTCGTCGGCTTTGCTCGAGGTGCTTGATCCGGAGCAGAACTCGACGTTCAACGATCACTATCTCGAAGTCGACTTCGATCTGTCGGAAGTCATGTTCGTGTGTACCGCGAACAGCCTGAACATTCCGGCGCCGCTGCTGGATCGTATGGAAGTCATTCGTCTGCCCGGCTACACCGAGGACGAGAAGAGCGCGATCGCGCAGCGTTATCTGATTCCGAAGCAGATGAAGCAGAACGGCCTGAAGGACAACGAGCTGAAGGTTTCCGAAAGCACCGTGCTCGACGTCATTCGTTACTACACGCGCGAGGCGGGCGTTCGTAACCTCGAGCGCGAAGTCTCGAAGCTGTGTCGTAAGGCCGTGAAGCAGTTGCTCACCAAGGGCGAGCCGGACCACATCACGATCACGCCGAAGAATCTGTCGAAGTATCTCGGCGTGCGTCGCTTCCGTTACGGCCGTGCCGAGGAGCAGGATCACATCGGCCAGGTCACGGGCCTGGCGTGGACCGAAGTGGGCGGCGAGCTGCTCACCATCGAGTCTGCGATCGTTGCCGGCAAGGGCAAGCTCACGCACACCGGCCAGCTCGGCGAGGTGATGCAGGAGTCGATTCAGGCCGCGATGACGGTCGTGCGCAGCCGTGCTGCTGTGCTCGGCCTCGATCCGGACTTCTACCAGAAGGTCGACGTACACATTCACGTGCCCGAAGGCGCAACTCCCAAGGACGGACCGAGCGCGGGTATCGGCATGTGCACGGCGCTGGTCTCGGCGCTCACCAAGGTGCCGGTGCGCTCGGATGTCGCGATGACGGGCGAAATCACCTTGCGCGGACAGGTGCTGCCGATCGGCGGTCTCAAGGAAAAATTACTCGCTGCGCACCGTGGCGGCATTCGCACGGTCTTGATCCCGGACGACAACACCAAGGACCTGGCGGAGATCCCGCAGAACATCAAGGACAACCTCGAGATCAAGCCGGTGAAGTGGATCGACGAGGTGTTGCAGGTAGCACTCAAACACATGCCCGCACCGATCACGGCCGCTCCAGAGCCGTCGCGTGGCAATGACAAGCCGCGCCCGCGGCGCGTCGCCAAGCGCTCCAACAAGCAGGTGAGGGCGCATTAACCAGTTCGACACCGGGTCCGGAATCAGGGCAAATTGCACGATTCCGGCCCGGTTTGGTCTGCGTTGCGTCTAGAATTACCCGACAGCATTCGCGGCACTGCGCTTCCTTTCTCGGCCGCTCGCTGCTATAACGCGCCCCCGTTCCTGACGTAGTCGTCTGGAGCGAGGCTTTCTACAAGAAGGAAACCGGATATGAACAAAGCGGAACTGATCGACGCCGTGAGCACCAAGACGGGCCTGCAGAAGGCCGAGGCCACGCGTGCCGTCGATGCGGTTTTCGACGCCGTCACGGGCGCGCTGAAGGCAGGCGACTCGGTGTCGCTGTTGGGCTTTGGCACGTTCGTAGTGAAGGCCCGTGCGGCCCGCACCGGACGTAATCCGCGCACCAATGAGCCGATCGAGATCCCAGCAACGAAAGTTCCTGGTTTCAAAGCTGGTAAGGCTCTAAAGGATGCTGTAAATTAGCGCGCCTTCGAAACGGGGGGTCTAAACAACCTCTCGGTCATCAGGGTTCTGATTGAGCGGGTTACGCGAGTACTGACCAGTACGAACGGGTGCTTAGCTCAGCGGTAGAGCGTCGCTCTTACACAGCGAATGTCGGGGGTTCGATCCCCTCAGCACCCACCAACTCCCTGACAAGAGTTGTACCCGCAAGGGTCGAAGTTTTAACAAAGGTTCTAGCGGCTGGAGCGGTAGTTCAGCTGGTTAGAATACCGGCCTGTCACGCCGGGGGTCGCGGGTTCGAGTCCCGTCCGCTCCGCCAGTTCCTTTGTTTGAATTCCTTACGTTTTCTCCACGAGAGCCGGCCCCAGCCCGCTACTGGCAGAAAATGGGGAGCGTTGGGTGCCGCTGAGATCGTGCGCTGGCGGCTTGGGCGATGCTTCCATCGCTCGTTTGATCACCGCAATGTCTGCCTCCGTCGCGCCCTTCGTCCACGCGGCGTAATTCCTCAACATCGTCTCGATGCTATGACCATCTTCCTGCGCAAGCTTGATGATGTTCTTGCCAATCATCAGCGACCAGCTGATGTATGAGGCGCGCGCTTGATAGGGCTGCGATAGCGCACGCGCAGTTGCTCGGTCACATACAGCCATCGACCGTACGCGTACTGATGCTCCTTGACGCTGCGCCGCTGTCTTGAAAGAACACGAAGTAATGATTGATTCGACCCGCGCGCAGGTAGGTCCCTCGTAGCGCAAGCTGGCGCTTCAACACCTCGAGCGCGCGGCCGCACAGCTCAATTTCCCGATCCTCGCCCGTCTTCGTGCAATCCTTGTGGCGGGCAAGCACAACGCCCTTCGTGATCCGGATCCTGCCGTTGATCAGATCGCAATCCTGGAGGGTGAGCGCGATTTGTTCGGACTGACGCAGCGCTGAGAAGAACCGGAACTCCTCGTAACAGCCGTGCGCCTCGCCGAACTCGCGATGGGAGCGCGCAATGTTGGCTTCGGCTTCCTGGATGGTGAACGGGTCGGGCGGGCGATGGTCCTTCTTGCCCAATCGAAAGGTTTTCAACCCGCTCGCCGGGTTGTGGTGGTGCGGATGGTCTTTGTAGCCGTGCTCGAAGCAGCAGCGGATCGCGCTCACGAGGTTGTTATAGGTCTTCTTGGTCTTCGGCCTCAGGCGTGACAGATCGCCATCCACGTTGAGCGTGCCGGCGGTGAAGCCGACGTGCTCCGGGGCGATCCTCGCCAGGCGCGAGTAAGTGATCGTGCTGGCAGCTTGTGTTTGAAGCGGTACTTCGGGAACTCCTCCGCCAGATTAAACGTGCCCTCGGCGATCCGATCTTTACTCTGCTCGAGCTGTCGTTGGGCACGCCGCAGGTTCGCCTCACTGGCGGTGCACTTGACCCACGGTCGATAGCGCTTGCCTTCAATCCAGATCATGAACTCGATGCGATCCTTGCCGATGGCTCGGACCGAGCCCTTGTCTAACGACCTTCGGCTCATTTGTGGTACCCCACCATGCCGATCAGGATGCGACCATCGGGCGCCATCACCCACACCTTTCCTTCCACCCAATCACCCCGTCGATCTTTCGCTGCATGGCTTTGACGGTGTTCGACGCCAGTGAAGCAACGATGATGGAGATCTCGCAACACGCCAGTGTGAGAGAGAAACATAATGGATGAACGCTTCGCTCGCGCAGGCTGCCCGGCGATGCAGAATGTCCTCTATAGAGGGCAGATTTCTTTCAATGACTCGGGCCGAAGGGCGGAGTCAGCAACGGGTCGGCGATGCGCCGAGGCAAGTGGTCTGGCTGCATCATTAACATTGGCTCGGCAGCAGGTTGTTCCTTCTGACGCGCCTGCGATCGATCCAACGGACCGCCCCCAGTTTTGCTCCAGGTCGAGATAGCCGATGCCGCCGCGTTTGAGGACAGCCTCATGCATGTCGTCAATGAGCTCGCTTGGTGCGGCATCGGTCAGCTATTCATTTTTTAGTAACCAATGGTCGGGGTGACTCGATTTGTCGTGTACTGCGGTTCTACTCGATGCGCGGCTCAGATAGTTGAGCACGATCATCCACGTTGATACGTGGCTTCGAGTAGGGAGTTGACCGCCGCTGAGCCCTCATCATTTGCACTGATCAGGATTGCTCGCGCTGATGACGAATCTCCTCCCGCTGTGGACGATGTCCAGCTCGTACCACACGCCATCGTGGACTCCACACCCCATGCCTGTGTCCGCGTACGGGAGAAGGGCGTCGAGAACACGCGCCGCATCGAAGTTCTGATCGATCAGGTGAGCAGAAAAGAACTCGACCTGATCGGCGAGCACTCGCGTCTGCTGTCAGCGGTCCGGTATCGTCGGGGCAGTGAGAATATTTTCGCTCGCATACGCGTAACCGCGCTATACCGCCATGCCTGCTCGCTACACTCGATTCGCATCGGCCACATCCGATACGCGAAGCGAGTTGCAAGGAGCAAGCGATGGCCTTCTCTGCTGCTGACTTTCCAGTTCAGTACCGGACGCAAGATACCTTGCCGGCGGCAAATACCGCGTCAACGGACCCGTACGTGCGGGTTTCGCAGTGGGCAGCCGCGGTACCGACCACCCAGGACCCTACTGCGCCCTTCCATGATTGTCTGTGGCGAATCGCGACGGAGCAGGCGGTTCTCGAGCGCATGAAAACGACGGGCGAGAATTTTCCCACTGCGCTACGCCACGTTCAGCAAAACCCGAAGGAGATCATCAAGCAACTCGACATCGTGTGCGACGACAACGGCTTTCGTCGCATCGACGGCACCGGACCGGGCACCAGCAACCCGCACGTGATCAACACGGGCGCCGAAATCAAGGTGCGCATCGATCCCTCCACGCTGTACAAGCAGGCTCCTGCCGTCGTCGATGGTCAGCCATCGGGGACCGCATACAACGCCGCAGTCGGGGGTGACCAGGGTGGCGTGAATCTGGCCAAGAAAGCACAGCTCGATGCATGGCTCGCGACGATTCCTGGTTTTGCGACGATGAGCGAGCCGCTCAAGGCGGCGGTGATCACGGCGTATTCCGCGGGCGCGGATCCGAACAAGCTCGTCACGATGCTGGGCAGTGCTCAGTTCAACAATCGATTGCGACCGCAGGAGCAGATCCAACTGCTCGCGCTGTTCACGCGAGCCAGTCAAGGTCCCAAGCATCCGCAGATGGGCCCGAGCACGTCGTACGATTTGCTCGGTGTCATCGACGGGCTGTTGCAACAACCCATTGAGAACGACGCGGCAGCCGCGCAGCTGAAGCTGATGTCGACGCTGGGGTTCGCGCAGCTGAACGCCGGACAACAGCAGGCGCTGCTGAATCGCTATCAGAGCGATTACAACTTCCGGGTCGTCATCGACAAGGTCGTCGGCGACCCCAAGTACAACTTCAGCTCGCTGGGAGCCGCGCAGCAAGCGCACGTGCTCGACGTGATGCGTAGCTTCACGCGCGAATTCTTCTGCAAGGGAACGGGCGAAGATTACACACCGCTCAGCTTCGTCGCGGAGGGGCAGCCGGGGCCCGATCCCATTCCATACGACCAGCAGATCCTGATGCACTTGTATCAGAGGGTGCTCACCAACCCGGCGTACAAGCTGAACGAAGTCACGGGAACGCAGCAGTCCGCCGAGCAAAGCGGCTTCGTGCTCAAGTTCATCAATGAGAATTGGCCGGGAATCAAGATGAACTGGACGTTGAAATAAAAAGGACGGCTCAGCCACTGGGGTGCTGGCGGGAGCGGTGCGTCTAAGAGGAGGGACACACGAGTGTGTGACGTAGCCGCAGCGTCGAGCGATGACGACACCGCTCGCTCGCGAAGTCACAGGGGCTGTCATGAAGGGATGTCCGCGTTGCGAATCGATGGACGCGTGGATGCTGGGCGATGGACGACTGAAGTGTCAGTCCTGCGGGCGCCGCTACCGATGGAAGTCCGTGTGGGATTCGATGCGGCTGAGCGAGCAGGCCAAGCAAGTATTGCTCGATGCATTCGTGCTCGGGGTGCCTGCCGCACAATGCACGGTTGAGCACGCGTGCACCGACAGTCGCGAGCGCTTCTATCGCCTCGCTCGTGCGTGCTGCGCGAAGTTCGAAAGGCTGCCCTGCGATGGATTGAACGTCGTTGAGTGCAAGCCGCCGCCGCGTGGAGCTCGCACCATGATGCGCGGATGGTCTACGACTCACGGCGTGATCATCGTCGGCATCACCGAACGCGGCCCTGCCATTCAGATATCCGCTCCGCCAGGAGCGGCAGCTGGCATCCTGCCGATGCTGCGAGAACGCGTAGCCGTCGGCGGTGTGGTTCAAGTCGATGACGCGCAGGCATACGCCTGTCTCCAGGTACAAGGCGAGTACGTCATCGTGCCGAGAACGACGCGTGCGGCGCTCGTGCTGCATCCTGCGGAAGCGTTCTGGTGTCATGCGCGCGTGCACTTGCAAACATTCCGAAAAATCCCGATGAAGTTTTTCCCGCTCTATCTTGCCGAGGCGTGCCTGCGCTTCAACCAGCGTGGTCAGGACCTCAGAGCGCTGCTGCACGAGGTAATGAACACCACGGCGATCAGCGAGTTGAAGCTGCCGGTCGTCGGAGATGAACGAGCCAGCGCGCGAAGTCGCGGCAGCGGTGTGACGCGGCCGTCTGTATGGCTAAATGCATGAGTGCGATCAAGCCTCGTGCGGACGTCCGCGCCGCTCGTTCGGGTCGAGCCTCTGAAGCGGTGGTCCGAATCCGTCCGGGTCAACGCTCATGTTGTGCGAAAACGTGATGCACCGCTCATCAGCTGCGTCAAAGTCATATCCAGAGGATTTGAGGCGCACGGATAACGGATGGCGGAGCGCATGAGCAGGCAACTACGAATTCTAAGCGGGGTGCATCGAGGAGCCGATCTCGCGCTCAACGATCAAGAGCGCTGTCTCGTCGGCTCGGCGCCGCAATGCTCGGTGGTGTTGTTCGATTCACAAGTCGCGCCTCGCCATTGTCTGGTGCAGATCGACGATTTCGGACTGACCTGTCGCGCGCTCGACGCTCCGATGACTGTAGGCGAGCGCAAGATCGCGGCGGGTGAAGTCGCCAGCCTCGGTGACTTCGTGCCGGTGCGCTGTGGCGAAGCGGCTTTCGCCGTCGGTCCGCAGAACGGCGATTGGACGATCGCGGAGCGCGCCTTGCAGCCACCCAAGGCGAAGCTGCAGGCCGTTCGTTCCCTGCGTCAGCTCAACCCATATGCATTGTTTGCGATGGTGCTGCTGGGCATCTTGGGTGTCATCGGCTTGGCGTATGCGACATTGTCCGAGCCGACGTTCGAGCTGACGGCGAATAGGATCGAAGAGGCTCGCGCCTGGCTGAAGCGAGTGGCGCCGTCAGGCAGCGAGTTGGCCATCGGAGCGAGCACTACGTCGCGCGAAGAGTTGTTGCTGACTGGTTATGTTCCCACCCGGCAACAGGCTGACGGCCTATTGAGCGCGAGCCGCGCCTCGGGCTTCGCGCCGCGCCTGGAGATTTACAGCGTCGAAGAGATGCTGGAATCGGTGCAGCGGATGTCGCGGCTCGCTCAAGTCGAGTGCGAACCCCAATATCAGGGCTCCGGTCAGTTCGCGTGCGCGACGGCGGTCTCGAGCGAGGCGATTGCTGGAAAGCTTCGCGTGCTCGCGCATGACGTTCCGGGTCTGCGAGCGCTGCAGGTCTCGGTCGTTCCGCCGCCTCCGGCTGCTGTTGCCGCGGCTCCCGTCGCCACACTGCCGGCCGAACAACCGGCGCGCCTGACGCAGAAGTTCTCGGTGCTGATGTTTCGAAACAAGCGCTATCTGATCGGCCCCTGGGGCGAGCGCTACACCGAGGGCGAGCAGTTCGACGGCTTCACCATCAACCGCATTGCGCTGGACAAGATCCAGTTCGAGCGCGACGGACGCGAGTTCGAGTTCTACGTCGCAGCGTTGAGGACCCGGCGATGATCACCGTCCCGACGGGCGTGGCGTTGGGCGAGCTCGCGACGCGCTTGCAAGCGGATGACAGCGGGGCCGTGAAACGCGAGTACTGCGACATGTTCAACGCTGCGCAAGGCGAGGCTCGCCGGCGATTGCACGAGCCGCTGCCGGCACCGGATTTCGAAACTACCGCGGCGCTCGTGACAGGAACGCAGCAGTGCACTGAAGTGATCGAAGCGGTGTGGAATGCGCTGCATCCATGAGGATGCGCGTGACATAGTCGATGAGTGTGTGAGTTGGCGATGGAAAGTTTCTGAGGAGAGCATCATGTCTATCAATCTGAATGGACTGCCGGGCTTGGTCGGGGCCGCGGAGAGTACCGCTGGTGCGGCGACCAATGGACTCACCGCGGATGCGACGGCCGCACAGCTGACGCAAGCCAACCTGGCGATCACCAAGTACAACATCATCGCGTCGATGGTGAACTCTGTGATCGAGAAGGACGGCCAGGCCAAGCTGGCGCCGTCGCGTCGCTGACGCAAGCGCCACATGTCGAAGCAAGAGCTCGAGCAGTCGTTCGGATCGGACGCATCGGCGTCGCCAGATCTGGCGCCGAGCGTCGGTGCTGGTTCGCGGCGACGTCGCGCGCCCGATCCACTTCTGCTCGAGCGCCTTGCGGAGGTCGGTTTCCTGGCCACGGAGTTCGGCTTGCATGAGCAAGCCGAACGCATCTTCCAATGCTTCGCGCAGCTGAAGCCGGGCAAGCCTTCGCCGCTCGTCGCACTCGCGTTGATGCAGGCACATCGCGGCCTAATGTCGGAGGCGATCGCTGCGATCCGCGATGTCATCGAGCGCCATCCGGACTCGGAGCTGGCACGCGCCGTGTTGGGCACGATGTTGATTCACATCAAGGATCCCGCCGGATACGAGCTGCTCGAAGATGTGATTGCGCGGGGAAATGATCACGGCGCGGTGAGTGTTGCAACCAGCTATCTCGAGCTGCAACGCGGACAGCCGGAGCCCGTCGAGGCGCGGCCGGCGGCCGCTGTCGAGTATTTCCGTCACTACAACGTTCGACCCTGAGGTTCCCATGGACAGCTCCATCACACCGAACCCGCTGAGCTACGTGCCCGACGTCCAGTCGCAGGGTAACGGCGTGGGCCGCATGTCGGCTTCACCTGGCGCTGCGCAGAAGTTCGCAATGCTCATGTATTCACCGTCGGCGCAGGCGAGTAACGCGGGACTGGCGGCGCCCGCCACGCCGGAACGTAGCGGCCTGCGCTACTACTTCGAACAGCTGTCGGACCGCTGGCAGTCGGGGCAGCGCGCGCTCGAGCGTCTGACCGCATCAGGCAAGTATACGAGCGCAGAGTTGGTCGAGACGCATCTGGCGATGATCAACTGCACGGTGGACATGGAGATCACCTCCAAGTGCGCCTCGACATTCGAGAACGGCGTGCAGACGCTGATTCATCGTGGCAGCTGATATGCACGTGATGCTGCGAAGATGCGCATCGACTTGTCTGTTGATGCTTTGCCTGGCAGCGCTAGCCGCTTGCAAGCAACCGATCTACACGCAATTGTCCGAGGCGGAAGCGAACGACGTGCTGTTGACGCTCATCAAGGGTGGCGTCGATGCGCAAAAGCGTGCGGGCGAGGAGGGAACCTTCAGCGTCCTGGTGCCCGAGGCGGAGATTGCCACGGCGATCGAGTTGCTGCGCGCCGATGCTCAGCCCTCCGAGCACTACAGCAATCTTGGCGAGGTCTTCGCACGCAACAGTCTCGTGTCCTCGCCCACCGAAGAGCGCATTCGTTTCATCTACGGGTTGCAGCAGGAGTTGGCCAAGACGCTGTCGCAGATCGACGGCGTGCTGGTGGCACGAGTTCACATCGTCGTGCCCGCGAGCGATCCATTCCAGGCCGCGGCCGAGCCATCCTCCGCATCGGTGTTCTTGAAACACCGTGCCGACATCAACATGCAACTGGTCGTGCCGGCCGTGAAGGACCTGGTGGTGCGCAGCGTGGAAGGCTTGAGCGCGGATGGTGTCTCGGTAAGTTTGTTTCCTGCACGCGCGACGATTACGCCGCCGGCACAGGTGCCCGTCACGCGGTTCTTCGGTGCGCTGGTCGCTTCGAGCAGCGTGCTGACGCTGTGGATCGTGTTCATCGTGCCCTGGATTTTCGTGGCTCTGCTCACCGTCATGCTGCTGCACGCGACTCGCGTACGCGAAGCGGTGACGCGCTGGATCGAACGAAGCCGCATGCGCCGTACAGGCGAGGTGCCCGATGGCATGGAGGTGCCCAGCGATGAACGCCAGGCCGCATGACTCCTCGGCGCCGGATGTCGCGATGGAAACCGCAGCGGCCGATCAGGAACAGCGGCTGTTCGATCTGCAGCTGGCATTCAATTTGTATGCTGCCACGTATGCGCATGCGAGCTGGTTCGCGCCGCTGGGATACGCGATGCCAACCGGGGAGGAAGCGCGTGAGCTGCATGCTTCGCCGCTGTGGATCCGGGCGCTATCGACCGAGTTGCTGCGCCGGGAGCAGCTGGATCAGTATTTCGACTGCGATTTCTTCGATCCCGCCAAACGACTGGCCTTACTCGATGTCGCAACCTTGACGCGCATCGCTGGCCTCGTTTCGGCAACGCTGCAGCGTGAAAAGCTCAGGCGCGCGATCCGGCAAACGGACGTGAGCGCAATCCGCAGTTGCATGGGATCAGAAGCGCATGCCTTCGCGGTGAGCTGGACCGGCCCGTTGCCCCCGCATTTTCCCGTCCTCGAGAGGGAGGTCTGGCCGAGACGCGCAGTGTGGGAAAGAACCAGCGTCGCCCTGCTGATGACAGCCCTGCCGAGTCACGCCACCGGTGTGATCGGCCGGCTGCGGATGCGTTTTCCCCGAGATTGGGAGTTGCCGCGCCAACCGCTGTTGACGGAGCCGCTACGTATCGGTCTGACCCAGCTGGTCATCGGCGTGATCTCTCGAGCGGCCCCGCACTGGAGCTGGTTGTTCGAATCAGGTTCGTTCGAGGCAGGAGCAGCGCGATGCTGAGCATGACGGTCGCGATCGACAAGCGAAAGCTCGCGGCCGCAACCGCTGCCGTGGTCAAGGGCGAGGAATTTTCCGCGTTGATCACAGCGCAGGAGATCGTCATGGCAGCGCAGCGGCATGCCGAGACGATCAAAGCGGAAATGCATGACCAAGTCGAAGCAGCGCGCCGCGAAGGTTACGAAGCTGGGTCGCAAGAGGCCCGCACCGAGTTCTCCGCGACCGTCGTTGAAACCGTGGCGGAGATGGAGCTGGCGTTCCTTCGTTTGGAACCGCGCATCGTCAACACCGTCATGAGCGCCTTGCAACAGATCCTCGGCCAGATCGACGAGCGAGGGCTGATGGAGCAGCTGATTCGGCGAGTGCTCGGTGAAGCGCGCCATCGCAAGCAATTGCGCCTGCGCGTGGCAGCCGTGCAGTTCGATGCAATCAATCAGTGGCTCGCGGGTGTGCTGCGTGAGTTCCCGGATGTCGAGTTCATCGACCTGCTCAAGGATCCCGCCGCTGCGCCCGGCACGTGCATTCTCGAAAGCGAATTCGGCGCGATCGATGCGAGCCTGGACGTGCAGCTGGCAGCTGTGCGGCGCGGGCTGATGAGCGCCTTCATCGATAGACGAGTCGCCGCCGCGGCGGCGCGAGAGTGAGCGATGGCGAGCAACAGTCAAAAGCACTTGCGAGTGGACTATCTGGCCGCCGCGTTGGACCACGCACTCTCGGACGTTGCGCCGATGGAAGCGCGCGGCCGGGTCGTCGATGCGGTCGGTACGCTCGTCCGGGCCGCGGGCCTCGCGGCACGAATCGGAGATCTGTGCGAGCTGAGAAACCCGGGCAGCACCTGGTCGCTACGCGCGGAGGTGATCGGTGTTTCCAAGCAGGAGACTGTGTTGCTGCCCTTCGGCGACCTCGACGGCATCTCGGCGCAAACGGAGATGGTCAACCTTGGTCGCGTGCAGACCGTAAGAGTCGGGCCCGCCTTGATCGGTCGGGTACTCGACGGTTTTGGCGAGCCTGCCGACGGGAACGGTGCATATGAAGCGGTCGCGGAGTACCCCGTGCGCGCGCCAGCGCCGAATGCGTTGTCACGTCAGCCAGTGACACATCGTTTGCAAACGGGCGTGCGGGTCATTGATGGATTGTTGACGTGCGGTGAGGGGCAGCGCGTCGGTATCTTCGCCCCTTCGGGTGCTGGCAAGAGCACGCTGCTCAGCATGATTGCGCGTGGCACGAGCGCAGATGTGACTGTCGTTGGACTCATCGGCGAGCGCGGCCGTGAAGTCGGTGAGTTCTTGCGCTCACTGCGGGAAACCAATGCTGACCGCAACTGCGTCTATGTAGTCGCAACGTCCGATCGCCCCGCCATCGAGCGTGCCAAAGCTGCCAACGTGGCGACGGCGATCGCCGAGTATTTTCGTGATCAAGGTGCTCGCGTACTGCTGCTCGTGGATTCAGTGACGCGATATGCACGAGCTCTGAGAGAGATCGGCCTCGCCGCTGGCGAGCCACCGACGCGGCGCGGTTATCCACCCTCGACGTTTACAGCGTTGCCTCGGTTGTTCGAGCGAGCAGGGCAGGGTGCGAACGGCTCGATCACGGCGTTCTATGCGGTGCTGGTCGACGACGACGAGGCCGGCGATCCCATCGGCGAAGAAGTGCGCGCGACGCTCGATGGACACATCGTGCTGTCGAATAAGCTGGCCTCGGCAGGTCATTACCCGGCGATCAATGTGCTCGCCAGCTGCAGCCGCGTGATGCCACAGGTCGTCGATGCGCAGCGACGCGAACTTGCCGCGCAAGCCTGTAGCCAGCTGGCCAAGTACGACTCTGTCCAGATGCTGGTGCAGATCGGCGAATACCGAGACGGCGCGGATCCTGCGGCGGACAAGGCGTTGCGCTGTCGCGAGGGGCTGCTGCAGTTTCTACGCCAGGATCACCTCGAACAATCGTCGATGGATGACACCGTCTTGCAACTGCGCTGGGCTTTGAGTCGCTGATGGAACAGCTGCGCAATCTGCTGGAGATTCGTGAGATACGACTGCGGCGTTTGCAGGACGAGTTCGCACGCCAGCGCGCGGCGCTCGCGCTGGTCGATGAAGAGCTCGCCAGCATCGACAGCGAACTTGCGCAGATCGCCAGGCAGCGAGTGCTTTGGGAACACGAATGGCAGCAGTGGCTGCATCGAGACGGTGTGTTGCAGCATGGGCAGGACTACAACTTGTCGCACGTAGCTCTGAGCGCCTGGCAGGAGGATGCGATGCAAGCTCGTGCGGAGGCTTCGATTCGTCGCGAGCAAGCGGCTGAGAAAGTCGATCAAGTTCGGCAACGGCTGCTGAAGGCCGAGCAACGAGTACAAGCCTTGCGGCAGCAGCTGCAGGACATGCAACGGCAGCGGGTGGTCCAGCGAGTTGCGCTGGACGATTCACGTGCGCAAGACGAGGCCATTGCAGGCTCGGTGCCGCGGCGCGCGGCGGTATGACCTGGCCCACTCGACAGTGAGATCGGCAATGGATTACTCCAAAACGGTTGAGCGAGCAATGACGGTGCCAACGCACTCTGTTACGGGTGTGCCGTCGCGTCCGGGCGATCCACTGTTGCAGAGTCGCTTTCGCCGAGCGCTGCAGGAGCCGACGCCTTCGCATGCCTTTCATCCGCGGGCCGCAGGAGCGCTGTCCGGTGACACCGGCCATGCGCTATCGGATTCGCGATCCGAGTCGAGCACCGAGCTCGTCACCTTGCTGGAGCGTGCGTGCTCAGCACTGTACGTCGGCGAGAAGAGCATCAAGTGTCAGCGCATCGTCTTGATGCTCGATCACGTGCTGCCGGGCGCGGCCGCGGAAATCGTTCGCGAAGGCGCGCATCTGACCGTTCGACTCTATGCACGAACGCAGACTGCATTGCGGCTGATGACATCGCAGCGAGCCAGTCTGCTCGCGGCCATGGGCAGCAGTCACCTGAGCGTGGATGTAGTTGTCGTTGATGGTGCGCCCGGGCTCCATTGCGACGGCGATCCTTCGGGGGACTCGAAGTGAATAGCGCGCGCGACCTGGAAGAGCTGGAGCCCATGCATCGCGAAGCGGATGAGGAAATCTGGCAGCTCAGCTGCATCGATGACGCGCTTTTCACCATAGATGCGGCGACTCGCGATGCGTTGAATGAATGGTTGACTCGGCGGGGCGCGCCCGTTTTCCACATTGGCGCCGACGAGTTCGAGCTCAACTGGCTCGACAGTGCTGCCGCTCACTGGCATGTCGCCGCGGAGGTGGGTGCCGGAATGCATCGTGCCGTTGTGGCTCTCGACTCGTTCGCCGCGCTCGACCCGCTGCTCGTCGGCGAGCCGTTCACTCTCATGCCCGCGCCATTGCGAGACCTGGCGGTGCATCGACTCGTCGCTCGTGCCCTCACGCGCGTTCCAGCACTGGCGAATGCTCTGGAGCTGCGCGCGTTGCATTGGAACGTTGAGCAGCTTCCCGATTGGCCCTGCCGACTGCCGTTCGTGTTGCGTCGGCGTAGTGAGGGTACGCAGTCGACGGGCTGTCTCTTGTTCGAAAACTGGCTGGGCTTGAAGTGGCTCCACGGCCTGTTGCCGATCGATGCCCAGTCGACTCGTGCTCGCCTGAGCTTGCGTGTACCGCTACGGCTCTCGCTCGGCCACTCGAGTATCGCCGCGCACTCGCTGCAAGATCTGCGACCCGGAGACGTCGTATGGATCGAAAGCGGCAGCATCGCGCGAGACGGTATCGCAGTTGAACTGCACGCTTCGGCGGGTCGATGTCTCTGGCGAGGCCGAGCGCAGCGGCATTCGCTGCGAATCGTCACCGCCGAGGATCTCAGAATCGACACGGCAACGAGCTCGACGCTTCAACCGGAATATTCGTCCGCACTGCATGCATCAACAGGAGCACAGCCGATGGACTCGCAGCGATGGCAGCTGGATGTACCCGTCACGTTCGACCTTGGCGAGCTTCACCTCAAGATCGTGGATCTCGAGCGGCTGCAGCCCGGTCACATCGTTGAGCTGCAGCAGGACGTCGCAACCGCGACGGTGGCGCTGCGCCTGGCCGGTCGGCGCATCGCCGAAGGTACGCTGATCGCTGTTGGCAAACGTCTCGGCGTTCGCATCGGCACGATCACGGCCCCGCACGAGTCGGACGAAAATCATCCGGATGCGGCTCGGCCCGACGCGGTACGGCGAGAAGCAGCACAACCGAACGGCCCATGCTGAACACGCCGGATCCGGTCGTTGTCCTGCTGACGCTAGGTTTTCTGGCGTTGGCGCCGTTCATTGCGATCATGGTGACTTCGTTTGCAAAGCTCGTGATCGTGCTGTCGCTGGTTCGCAATGCGCTCGGGCTGCAGCAGATTCCGCCGAACCTGGTGCTCAACGGATTGGCGCTGGTGCTGTCGATTTACATCATGGCGCCGCTGGCACTGCAGCTTGCGGATGCCGCGCAGGCGCGCATGACCACCGGCACCCTGGAGCCCAAAGCGCTGTTCGGCATCATCTCCGATGCACGCGCGCCGTTACAGCAGTTTCTGGGGAAGCATGCGCAGCCGCGCGAGCGCGAGTTCTTCGTACAGTCAGCAAACAAATTGTGGCCGGAGGAGCAGGCGAAGGCGCTGCGAAACGATGACCTGATGGTGCTGGTGCCCGCGTTCACGGTCAGCGAGCTCACGGCCGCGTTCAAGATCGGCTTCATTATCTATCTGGCGTTCGTCATCGTCGATCTGGTCGTCGCCAACGTGCTGGTCGCGCTCGGAATGGTGATGTTCTCTCCGACCGTCGTCTCGGTGCCGCTGAAGCTGTTGCTGTTCGTGCTGCTCGACGGTTGGGCGAAGCTGATCCACGGACTGATCCTGACTTATCGCTGAGCACGGGCCGATGTCGTCTGCTATTGGAAGCTCGATGAACCGATCGCGCAAGGCACCCCGATTCGAGGAGCCGTGATGGAGCTCGCCGCACTCGTTACCTACGTCAAGCAAGCGCTGCTACTGGTTCTGTGGCTGACGCTGCCGCCGGTGCTGGTGGCAAGTATCGTCGGGCTGGTGATCGCCGTGCTGCAGGCGGTGACACAGGTTCAGGACCAGACGATCTCATTCGGGATCAAGCTGCTCGCAACCATGGCCGCGATCGCACTCACCTCGGTATGGCTCGGCGCGGAGCTGATGAACTTCACCGAACAGCTGTTCCTCGCGATCGCCGACATCAAGTGAGGGTTACGGGTGTTCGATCCAGAGGAGCAATGGCAGTCGATCTTCATGGTAATGGCGCTGCTCATGTCCCGAATGCTCGTGACCTTCTCCATTATTCCGTTATTTGCCAGCAGCGGCATTCCAGTGGTCGTGCGCACGGTGTTCGTCGCTGGGCTGGCGTTCGCCCTGTTGCCGCTCGCGTTCGCGGACGATGCGCTCACCTCGCTGCCACTGGCGAGCGTTCCGATCTATCTGGCCAAGGAAGCGGCGATCGGTCTTGCGCTCGGGCTGCTCGCGAGCGTCGGCTTCTGGGCGCTGTACGTAGCCGGCGTGATGATCGACTACCAGTCCGGCCTCGCGTTCGCCGCCACGATCGATCCATTGACCGGGCAGGAGGAATCGCTGCTCGGCACGTTCCTGATGCGCTTATTTACGGTGCTGTTCCTGGTCACCGGCGGACTGCTGGCGCTGATCGGGCTGCTGTTCGAGAGCTACGTCGTGTGGCCCGTGTCCAGCATGCTCCCGACGGTGGCGAGCCCGCTGTTGGTGGAGCTGATGCTGCGAGCTCTGGCTGAGCTGCTGGCGATTGCTCTGAAAGTTGCTGCACCCTTCTTGATCATGATGCTGCTGATCGAGATTGCAGTCGGCCTGCTGTCGCGTTTCGCTCCGATGCTGAATGTCTTCTTCGTAGTGCTGCCGTTGAAAGTGCTCGCGCTCGTGCTGATGCTGTTGTTGTACGGGATGGTGATAGCAAGCGGTGCGGCACCGCTGCCGCTGGCGGACTTCAGCGACTCGCTGCGCCAGCTGCAGGAGGCGTGGCGATGAGAGAGCAGAAGACGAATGAAGCGAAGACGGAGCCACCGACAAAGAAGCGGTTGCGCGATCTGCGGCGCAGAGGTGAAGTTGCGAGAAGCGCCGACGTGCCGGCGACCGCGGCTGTCATCAGCGGAGTCTGCTTCATGCTGCTTGCTGGGGAGCACATGATCGATCGGTTGAACCGCATTCTGGAGCGCGCCGCGAGCGCCGATTTCCGCGCCCTCGACGATACAAAATTGTTAGGGCAGTGGACTTCGCAGATGTTGCTCGAGGTCATCTGGTTGACCGTGCCGATCGTGCTCACTCTCGCCGTGATCGCGGCGTTGATCGGGTTCCTGCAAGTCGGGCCGGTATTCTCCGGCGAGCAGGTGAAGCCGAAGCTGTCGCGAGTGGATCCGATCGCGGGCGCGAAGCGCGTTTTTTCGACCCGCACGCTGGTCGAACTGCTCAAGCTCCTGCTCAAGGCTGCCGTGCTCGCCGCGGTCGTGTGGTTCACGACGCGCAGTGCATTGCCGACGCTCTTGCAATCTCACTTGCTGCCGCTCTCCGGCATCCTGCCGCTGGCATTTCAGTTGGTGGAGATCCTGTGCTGGTCTGCGGTCGTGTGCTTCATCGCCATCGCTGCGTTCGACCTGTGGTATCAAAAGTGGCAGTTCCTGCGCCGCAATCGCATGAGCGTCCAGGAGGTGCGGCGCGAACACAAGGAGATGGAGGGCGATCCCCACATCCGCCGTCGCCGCCGGCAATTGCATCGCGAAGCCGCCGAAGCCGGCATGTTGGCGGATGTGCGCAAGGCCAGTGTCGTGGTGGTCAATCCGACGCACATCGCAGTCGCGCTTTATTACCAGGAAGGCGAGACGGATCTGCCCGTCGTCGTTGCGAAAGGGGAAGGGGACCTGGCTCGCGCGATTCGCCGAGTCGCCGAGGAAGAAGGCATTCCGATCGTTCACGACGTCGATCTGGCACGGCGGCTGCGTGCCGACGCGCCCGTCGATCAATACATTCCCGAGGAGCTCATCCAGCCCGTGGCCGCGGTTCTACGCTGGGCGCGCGACCTCGGCAGGCCGTGAGGCACTGGCGCCGAGTAATTTCGTATTGGAGTTCAGCCTATGGCAAGCGTAATGGTCGCATCCAAGAGCTCTGTCTGGCGGAGCTTGCTCCGACAGCACGATCTGCTGCTGGCGCTGCTGGTCGTGGCGGTGATCGGCCTCATGATCCTGCCGCTGCAGCCCTTCATGCTCGACACCTTGATCGCGATCAATCTGGCCGCCTCGGTCATCCTGTTGATGGTGTCGCTGTATATCAGCTCACCGCTCGGACTCTCGACGTTCCCTTCGCTGCTGCTGTTCACGACGTTGTTTCGTCTGTCCCTCAATATCGCCGCGACCCGGCAGATCCTGCTGCACGCCGACGCCGGCGAGATCATCTTCACCTTCGGCAACCTGGTCGTGGGGGGCGACATCATCGTCGGGCTCGTCGTCTTCCTCATCATCGCCATCGTGCAGTTCATCGTGATCGCAAAAGGCGCGGAGCGCGTCGCCGAGGTCGGCGCACGGTTCACGTTGGATGCGATGCCCGGCAAGCAGATGAGCATCGACGCCGATCTGCGGGCCGGATTGATCGACAAGGACGAGGCGCGTCTTCGTCGCAGCGAGCTCGAGCGTGAGAGTCATCTGTACGGCGCCATGGACGGCGCGATGAAGTTCGTCAAAGGCGATGCAATCGCAGCGCTGATCATCGCGGCGGTCAACATCATCGCCGGTCTATGCGTCGGCACGCTGCGCAAGGGCATGGATCTCGGCACCGCGCTGGATACCTACTCGGTGCTCACGATCGGCGATGCGTTGGTCTCGCAGATCCCCTCGTTGTTCGTCTCGATTGCCGCCGGCGTGCTGATCACACGCGTCGCCGACCCGAGCCGACGGCAGGGCGTCGGCCTTGGCAATGAGATCGTGGAGCAGATTCGCGTCCATCCGCGTGCGCTGCTGATTGCCGCGGTCGTGGTCGTGGGCCTGATGATGGTGCCGGGCTTCCCGAAAGTGCAGTTCCTGGTGCTGGCAGTGGCCGTCGGATTTCTGGGGTACACATTGCTGCCTGGCCGGCGCCGCTATAGCACGGCGGGTGAAACACCCATGCCTTCGATGCAGCGGGCCGGTACGAACATCGTGCGGCCATGGCTCGATACGAGCGACCATGCGCTGACCGTGCCCGTGCTGGTGGAAGTCGGCTCGGGCATCGAGCGACTCATCGCGCCTCAGCGGCTGGATTTGGAGCTGCGGCGAGTTCGTCACAGTCTCGAGAGCGATCTGGGTGTGCCGTTCCCCGGCATCGTCATGCGCCAGCAAGCCGCGCTTGCGCACGGCGCATACACGATTTCCATCAATGAGATTCCTGTGTGGCGCGACACGCTTAACAGCCGCAACCGGCTTGGCGCCATGACGGGGCACGTCAACGCCGGTGCGCAGCCACAGTTCAAGCAGACGTCGCCGATACCAGTTGGCCAGCGTTCGGCGCCGAACGCGAATCAGCCAGCTGCCGAGCACATGCTTGCGCAGAACCTCTTGCGTGTCATGCGGACGCATGCGGACGAGTTCATCGGGATCCAGGAGGCGCAACTGTTACTGCGTCGTCTGGCGGACGAATATCCAGACCTCGAGCGCGAGCTGCAGCGTAACGTACCGCTGCCGCGGTTGACCGACGTGCTCAAACGCCTCGTGCACGAAGATATTTCGATCCGCAATCTGCGCGAGATCGCGCATGGCCTCATCGAGTGGGCGCCCCGCGAGAAAGACACCGCGCTCGTGACCGAATATGTGCGCACCACCCTGTCACGGTACATATCGCATCGTTTCGCCAACGCGGATGGTTCGCTGTCGGCGATTGTGCTGCATCCCACTGTCGAGGAGCAGATGCGGCAGGCGTTGCGGCAGACGCCGGCAGGCACGATATTGATGCTCAACCCGGCGACCAGCCAACAGATCGCCGCGCAGATTCGCCGGGTGTTACAGCCGTTTGTAGAAGCGAACGACGCGCCGACAGCGGTGGTTCTGCTCACGCTGCTGGAGTTGCGGCCACATTTGCGCAAGCTCACCGAGATCGAGCTGTGGCGCGTGCCGGTGTTGTCTTATCAGGAACTGGTGCCGACGATCCGGGTGAATACGCTGGCCTCGGTGGCCCTCTAAAGCGTTTCTGTCTCACCTTCTTCTCAAGCTGCCTGCCGCGGTCCACGTTCTCATGAGACGAAGAAACGCGGCTGCGTGAGAAGGATCGTCCGCGAGCCAGGCCGTGAAGCTGCGTTGCATCTGTGGCGATGCTTGGTCGGATCGAAGCCGTGCCAGCCACACGGCGGCCTCGGCACGCACGAGTTCGTCGTCCTCATGAGTTGGCTTCTTCACCGCTGATATCGTCACCGTTTCCGCCGTGCACCGCAGGTGATGGTCGCCGCTCACCCCGGCCGGAAATCTGGATCGCCGTACGCCGGATTCATCGTCAGATAGAAGCCGCTTCCTCCCGAAACATCCGTCGCGCCCAGCGTGTGGTGCGAGCCCACGCGATAGCCGCTGGCCTGCGCGGCCGAATCCAGCATGGACGTTTGAGTGCTTCCCGCCATCGTGACTCGCGTAGTGCGAAACGTTACGCCCATCGGGCCGAAGTAGATGGCGTGACTGGTGCTGGGTGCGAATGCGGTGATCGATCCGATCAGCGACAGCCCCTTCGGGCCGCCGGACTGGATCGGTATGTCGCCGCGCACGTTGGAGTTCACGCGACCCACACGGAACGAGTACGTCGACTGTGCGGAGATGCCGTTGTTACTTCCGAAGTAGCGCATGCCTAAATTGACCTCGCCGCCGAGGATGAGTCGAGCAGTGCCCAGCAGGCCCGCGCTGTTGGGGCCGTGCGGATCGTGCAGTGCTGGCCGAACTCGCAGCAGCGGAGGCAGACCGTTGGGATCCGCCGGCATGGGGCCGCGCAGATTGGGGCCGTTGCCCCAGAGCGTGACCATCGTGCCCGTCCACGAGAAATAAAGAGCGGCCGACGGGCTGCCTCGCAAACCGTTGAACGGAAGCACGGTGCGGTCATCGTTGGTGACCAGGTGTGCATTGCCGGTGGCGATTTGCGGGATGAGCGAGACTCGCACGGCACCCGCGCCGGTCTGCGTGACTTCGCTCGCAATGTACGGAATGGCATAACCTAACTTCTGCAGCCCACTGCGCAGGGCGCCCGGCGCGATACCTTTGGGATAGCTGTATGGGTTGACGCCGCTCATTACCCAGCGGCCAAAGCTCGTGATGGGGGTGGTCACCGGCGCTGCGAAGCTGGATACCGCGTTCTTCGCGGCTGCGCCGGCATTGCGTAACACTCCCCAGCCCTGCAATGTGCGGTTGAGTGTTCCCCAACCCAATGTCTGGACTCGAGGCAACTCATAGCTGATCGGCAGGAGAACCTCGGGCATCGTGGCATCGGCGACGAGGTAGCGCGCGCCGCGTTGGCCGGCGACACTGTCCGCGGCAGCCCACAGGGGCGACCAGCCATCCAAGCGCGTGGAGAAAGTGTGGGTGAGATAGTGAGTACCCGCCGGAGCGCGAGGTTGAGAGCCGGGCGGCGAGGTTCCCGCGGGAGCATTCGTCTCATCCAACTGTCTCGACAGCGCGCCGCCGGCGATCACGTTGCCGTCGGTGTCCACGACCGTGACGAAATGCTCGCCGCGCAATTTGTCCATCGTCTGGTTGAGGCCTTCGGGCGTTCTCGCGAGCGTCGGATGACCTTCGACGTACGCGCTCGCAACTTCATACAGCGTGGACTCGCTGAGCGAGTGCGGTTTGTTCACTATCGCCACCATGGCCGGGCTGCCATCCTCGGCTGGGAACATCCGCACCATATCCATGCGTCGGTGGGACGTCTCCCACCAATCGATCACGCGCCGGGTGGGATTGGCCCATCGACTCGCCCGACTCACGAACGAATCGCGATGCATGGGATGCAAGAGCTTGCCGAGAAACTCACTGCCGATTGCGACCGGCGGACGTTTGAACGTTTTCTGGTAGTGCAGGTCCTGCGTACCGTCGGCCCAGGAGTAGCGGTCGTTGGTGGAAATCTCGCTCAACGCGCGCAGTTGTCCTTCTTGAGACAGCGATGAGCTGAGCGCAACGTTGACGTTATCCGGGCGTTGTGCAGCAGGGATTTGCTCGAATAATTCGACCGCGTCGCGCCGGACCCGACGATTGGCGACGACTGCGCCCGGCGCCATCCTCGAATCCGCGGCGCTGGTGGTGTACCAGTTGAGCGCCAGCTGGCGCGTGAAATTCTGGGTGCCCACGACGGACGCCGCGATCGCCTGCTTCCTGCCTAGCTCGTCTCCAGCCACGTGCACGATCTGCGTTGTTTTATTGCCAACTTTGTTACCCAGCGGATCGCGTCCGAGCGAACCTCGGGAGTCGAGCTTCAGCACCGCCGAGGCCACGATTCCCTCATTGGGCGCGGTGGTAGCGCTGCCGTCGCGAACGACCACCAAGGTCTTGCCACGAAGTGTAGCGGCATGACGAGCGATGGCGCGGTTGGATGCACTCGGGCCGAGAGCCTCCGCCGCAAGCGCATTTCTCACGTCGCGTGGAGCACCTCGGCTATACCAGTCAGCGACGCGCGTCGATTGCGCTGAGTCGGTTGCGCTGAACTCCTTGAAGGCCAGCTCCGAGCGACCGGTGAGCCCGCGGCCCGATGCCACCGTGGCGATTCCACCAACAGCAATCAAGTTGCCGCCGACCAGCACATAATTGGCTTGAGTGGGTGTGAGGCCCGCGGCCGTTAGCCCTTGGACCGAAAGAGGAGTGTAGTGATCACCGGTGGCGACATAGCGGACCTGCGCCTGTGCGCCGTCCACCACGAGTGCTCCGCCCAGCACGTTGACGCCCTTCATGAGCAAGCTCGTTGCGCGCACTGCGGTGAGCGCCGCGCCGGTGATCGCCACTGGCACCGTGGCGACGAAGCTGATGCCGACGTCCGTTCTATTGGCCCAGTCGCGCGACATGCCAAGCTTCTGCAAGCCAGCGCTGATGGGAGCATCGGTCACAGTGCCGTTGACTGCGTCCGAGATGCTGTGGCCGAGTCGCACGGATCCATCGGCGATGATGGCGATGCTGGCCACGAGACCCACGCCGCTCCAACTCGTCATGATGCCGAGCGCCACGCCGCCGATGATTTCACCGACGCCCATGCCGATGTCGAGTGCGTAATCCCAGCCGCTCTTTTTCGGAGGAGGCGGAGGAGGCGTCAGCGCGAGGTAGACCTCTTGCCGAGATTGCTGGGCCGTATCTAGAAGCTGTTTGGCGACAGCGATCGTTTGCTCGGGAGCAAGGACACCGCTGCCGGCCGTCGTGGGCTCGGTGGAATCGGAAACGAGCGTCATTCCATTGGCAGCCAAGCCGTTGTGTGATTGGCCGGCCGGAGAACCTTGCAGCAGAGCCTGGTCGTAGTTGTATTGAGCGCGCATGACGTTGAGGTCGGCGGTCATGCGGATCGACTGAACGAGCGCTTCGTTGGCCTGTTCGTGTAGATCTTGGTTGCAGTCAGTCGTGGCGCGCGACGCGAGGTTACGCATGTTGCGATTGTGCTGGGCGAGATTGAGCTCGGTGCGCGCGAGTTCCAGAACCTTCGGATCCGAGGCGCCGCCAGTCGCCGGTGGGTTGGCAGGATAGAGCAGTTCGTAGTAACCGCGTTCGGCGTTAGCTTCTTCACCCAGGGTCGCCGCGACGTTCTGCACGGCGCCCTGATAGGTCTCGAAATTGTTCAGTACCTCGCGGTCCTGCCCGTTCACCATGCTGCCGAACACTCGATCGAAGTTCGCCTTCGCCTGATCGAAGCGCGTCTGCGCCCAGGCAGCGTTCGGATTGCTGTGGAGGATGTCGGTGGCTGCGAGCAACTCCTGCTGCACGGGTGCAAGCTGCTGACGCATCTGCGGCGTGATGATCAGGGAGTAAGCGTCCTGCACCTTACGATCGGCATGGATCTGCATGCGCAGGGCCACGAACGCCCGGCCATCCGCCATCGCCAGCGAAAGTGTCTGCTCGCCTTTGCTACCCGGTCCGCCGTAGGGTCCAGGAGCGGCTGCGCCAGCTCGCGCATCCAGGATGCGCATGACCAGTTGCTGGCCCTGCAAGTTCACCTGCGCATCTTCGAGCGAGCGTTGCAGTCCAAGCAGCGTCTTTCGCTGCTCGGGCGTCAGCACGGCATCCAGTGCTTGATTGAAGTTGACCAAGGCTTGTTGTTGCTGCGGACCTTGCGCTTGCTCGGCCGCAGTACTGAGCGAGTAAAGCTGCTGTCGCTGCTCGGGCGGCAGGCTGTCATAGACTTGCTCGAGAAACTGCGAATAGTTCGTTTGTGCCGTTGTGACTTGGCCTTGTGCGGCCGTGAGGTCGACCGGTTGTTGTAACAACGTTTCCAGTTGACCGTCGACCTGCTGGGTCAGTCGGCTCAGCGCGATCAGCTGTGCGTACGCGTCGTCAGGATTCGCGTTGCCGGCTCTCGCGGCGAGCGCGCGAGCCTCGTCCGCCATCTGATCCGGCAGCAGGGGTTGGTGAGCCGTGGTGACGAAGGTAGAGGGATAGGTGTATCCCTGAGAATACGGCGCTTTGGTGCCGCTCGTTGCCGATGACGACCCTACATACGTTGCGCCAGGCGAGTTGTAGCCTGAGCCGTGCGTGGCCGGCGGGGCCCCATACACGTCGCCACCGAAGGGATTCCAGGTTCTGGCTTCAACTGGCGCGCCCATCAGCTGCCCTCCGGATCATCCATGGCCCATCACGCTCGAGCGGCACACGACGAGATCGGCGCGGCGGCCGCCGTTACGACTCTACGCGGATCGTCGGTCCGGAAGTCTCCGGTTGCCCCGCGTTTTGTTCGAAACCGGCGGGCATTCGACTTCGGGATTGATCCGTGCATCGATGAGCAGGCACGCGCGCGCGATGTGTTTCTCCACGGCGCTCGCGCTGATCCCACAACGAAGAGCGATTTCGCCGTAGGTCAGGTTGTCGATGCGATGGAGCAGAAAAATCTCGCGACAGCGCTCGGGCAGCATGGCCAAGGCGTCTTGCAGGTTGTGCAGACACTGTTGCGAGTACAGCTCTTCATCCGGCGCAGGCCAGTTCTGCGCCGCCGCTGCGATGACGGCGTATTCGACCGCGGTTTTGTCTCTGGCACGACGGCGTCGAATGCTGTCCAGCGCGAGATTTTTGGCGGCTATCAGCAGCAGGCGTTCCTCGCTTTGCACTTCGTGTTCGGCCGAGTACCGTAGCAGACGCAGATACGCTTCCTGGATCACGTCCTCGGCGTCTTCTCTGCTGGCGCCGCGGCGGCGAACATATCGCAGTAGTCGTCCCTTGAATGCATCGACTGCTGTCTGACTCCTCACCCGCAGATCGCTAGAGCTCATTTCCGTGACCTCCCGTGTCGCTCGCCATGGCCGCACCGCAAGCCAGGTGAGCATCGTTCATGACCTCTGTAAAACCGGCACTTTGGTGCCAGGGTGAAACTTGCTCACGACCACCAACGCGATCAACGAAGCCGCGAGCCCGCCCGCCACCGCCGGTACGTGGTCGCCAAACGCGCCCACGATATGAAACAGCACCGTGACCGAGACACCCGCGACGATCCCCGCGATCGCGCCCGCTTGTGTCGCTTGTTTCCAGAATCGCCCTACGATCAACGGGAAGAACAAGCCGGCGGCGGTGAGGCTGTAGCCGAGCAGCAGCGCGTCGAGCACGACCGGCACCGCGATCGCGATCACGATTCCCACCAGGCCGACCGCGACGACGCTGATCTGCGAAACTCGGCGCAGCTGCCGATCGGTTGCATTCGGGTTCCACAGCACTTGGTAGATATCGCGCGTGAAGGAACTGCTGAAGCTGTGTAACGCGGAGTCGGCGGCCGCTGCAATGGCAGCGACCATCGCACCCAGAACGAGGATCATCAGCCACGGCGGCAACAGGTTTTGCACGATCCATACGGTCGCGTGCTCCGGATCCTCGAGCCCCGGATTGATCGCGTAGATCGACATCCCCATCAATGCAGCCCAAACGCCGATGAAGCAGCCGGCGAGCGCGAGGTTGTACAGACCGCGCGCCGCGATCTGCTCGTTCTTTGCGCCGAAGATGCGGAGGTGATAGGTCTGCTTCACCATGGTGGCGGGCAGTACAGCCAGGAACCAGCCGAGCAGGACGTGATCGCCAGGCGCGAACAGCGTCAGGTTCTGCGGCGGCACGGCGGCGAATATCTCAGAGAGGCCGCCGGCCTTGATGATCGCGAGTGGCAGCAGGCCGACGATGAGCAGCACCATCACGGCCATTTGCGCGACGTCCGCATAGGCGACGGCGATGATGCCGCCTGCTGTCGTGTAGATGATGACGACGACCGCCGCCAATATCAGACAAAGCTCGAAGGGCAGGCCGGTCGTAACGCTGAGAATTTTGCCCGCTGCGATCGGTTGCGCGACCGCTGCCGCCACCGCATAGAGCGAGACCACGGTCGAAGTGAGTCCACGCAGCAGCCTGGACTCGCCGTACTGCTGGCACATCCAGTCGGTCGTAGTATAGAAATCCTGGCTGCGCAACCAGCGCGCGAAGTAGCGTGCGAGTAGAAACACGCCGAGCGGTGCAGCGATGCTGGAGTACACCATCACCGCGAAACCCCAGCGATACCCGATTCCGACTTGCGCGAGCATCACGCCGCCACCGAATGTGGCCGCGATCTGCGTCGCAGTCGAGATGAAGAGTCCGAAGCGCCGGCCGCCAATCATGAAATCCGCCGCCGTCGTTTGGTTGCGCGAGGCGGCCCAGCCGATGACGAGCATGCCCGCCAGCAACAATCCGATCACGCCGATGAGCACTGCATTCACGATGACATGACCTTCGAGTATGAAGCGGGGGCGGTCGCAGCGGCCTCGGGCTGAGCCAGCGCCGCCAGCTCTCCCAGGGCAATGGGCTTGACCGGTTGGCGCAAACGGTAATAGCCGACATCGGCCATCGGCCGGGCAAGCTGGGTGGCCAGCATCTGACCGACGGTGAGTCCGCACAGCCGGCCCTGACACGGCCCCATGCCGCAGCGGGTGAAGCTCTTGAGCTGGTTGGGACCTTGGCAGCCGACGGCAATCGTTTCTCGCAATCGTTCGGCCGAGACTTCCTCGCAGCGACAGACCAGCGTCTGCCGATCTTGCGGTTCGATGAACTGCTCATCGGGCGTGAACAAGACGTCCAGAAACAAGCGAAACCGGTGTTCCGCCGTGAGGACTTTCAGGTGAGGCGCGGCAGCGGAGTCTCTAGTGCGCTTGTCAATGAGTGCGAGACGCTGCAGCACTCGTAGTGCCGCAAGCGTGCCGCGATGCTGGGCGCTCACCGCGCCGCCGATGTCACTTGCGTCACCGGCAACCATTACACCCGGCAAGCTGGTGCCGCCCCAGGCGTCCGTTACGACCCGCCAGCACATCTGCCTGTCGCACCACGCATGCTCACACCGCATCGACATCGTCAGGTTGATGTTCGGCACGACGCCCTGATGCAGAAATACATGTTCCGTTTGCAACGTCGTCCAGTGCTGATTGCTGCGGTACTCGATGCCGCTCACGCATTCCTCACCGCGCACTCTCAACTCTGCGACTCCGCCGATGACCGGGACGCCGGCAGCTTTGATCTCCCGTATCCACCGCCAGCCCTTGCGCAGATATTTGAAGCCGGACAGTGCACCGAGTCCTTGCGATAGGGCACGCCGGTAGTTGCGCGCCGGAGTCGTATCGATCACGGCTGTGACTTTGGCTCCCGCACGGATGTACTGGCGGGCAGTGAGATAGAGCAGCGGGCCCGTGCCCGCGAAAACTGCACCGTCAGCGACGATGCCCGATTTCTTGAGCAGTATTTGCGCCGCGCCGACCGTCATCGCGCCCGGCAGCGTCCAGCCCGGAATCGGGAAAGGCCGTTCCTGCGCGCCGGTCGCGATGATGACGTGCTTGGCATTGACGATGCGCGAGTTGCCACTCACCGACACGCCGATCTCGCGTTCGGCTGTGACCTGCCACACGCTTGCCGAGCTGACATACTCGATCGGCGACTGGCGCAGCGCTCTAACCAACGCTTCGCCTCGATAGTAATCCGGCCCGAGAACCTCACGATCCGCGATTGCCGGCCGTTCGATGCTGCGATAGATCTGACCGCCGGGCGCGGGCTGCTCATCCAGCAGCAGAGTCTTCGCTCTCGCATTCCCGCAAGTGGTTGCGGCAGCCAGGCCTGCCGGTCCGGCGCCGATCACGACGACGTCATAGTTGCGCTTCATGGTCTGCCGCGCTCCACCCGCATCCCGGGTCGCACCGGCGTCATGCATGCCTGCTGATTGGGCTGGTCATCGACGGTGACGAGACATTCGAAGCACACGCCCATCATGCAGTACGCGCTGCGCGGCTTGCCCCCAATGGGTGTGATGCGAAGATCCAGCCGCCCTGATTGCAGCATCGCCGCCGCGAGTGTCTCATCCGCCGGCACTTCTGTTGCAACTCCATCGATCGTGATGGCCACGGATGGGCGCTGTCCGCGGCAGCCCTGCAAATATCTAAACACGGAAGCGCTCCAAGCCGAATTCCCGGATGAACTCGTGGGTGTTTCCATTCAGGACCCATTCCGGAATCACCTCCGCGTGCGCGGCCGTCAACGTGATGCCGCTGTGGCAGATCACCGCGTAAGCGCCTGGCCACTCACGGGACGCTGCGTAGATCGGATAGGAGTCGAGCGATTGCGTGCGCAGACCCGCCCAGGTGCGAACCACGCGCAGCGATGCGAGCTGCGGGAAGGCCTTGAGCGCGTTGTTCGCGATCCTGGCGGTGACGGCGACGGAGGTGGTGTCGTCGAGGCCGACGTCTTCCTTCGAGTAGCCAAGCAGAATCGAACCTTCCTGCGTCTGGCGGAAGCCGTTCATCGGCAGCGGAAACAGCGGCTTCGTGCGTTGAGTCACGATGATCTGGCCTCGCTCGGGCCGGATTGGCACCTCGAGCCCGATCTTGCGTGCGAGCTCGGTGACGCCGAGGCCCGCCGCGAGCAGCAGTCGATCGCAGCCGATATAACCTCGGTCGGTGTTCAGGACGAAACCGCCACCGGAGTGCGGAATGATGTCTCGGACAGTGTGGCCGCCGTGGTAGTGCCCGCCCAGATCGACGAAGCGCTTTTGCATCGCCAGCAACAGATACAGCGGATTGACGTGACCATCGGCTTCGCAATACGAGGCTGTGCGCACTTCATCGCTCAAGCGCAGTGGCGCGAATAGCTGCTCCAGCTCGCCCCGAGTGAGAAACTCGCAGCGATAGCCGTCGGCACCGGATTGTTTGCGCAGCGCCTCGATGTGAGCTCGGCGTCGTTCCGCCGCGGCTTCACCGACGCACAGGCTCAAGCCCCCCTGCTGGTGGTAGTGCGGATCGATCCCGCTGGTCTCGCGCAACTCGCGAGCGAAATGTGCCCAGCTGTTGGTGCTCAGCGCGAGCAGGTGCACGTACGCGGGATTGCCGAGGCCCTTGCCTTGAAACCAGACGAGACCGAAGTTGCTGCACGAAGCGCGAAACGCCATGTCCGCCTCGTCGAGCACGGCGATCTGAGCATGACGCTTCGCCATCCCGTACGCGCTCGCCAGTCCCACGACTCCGCCGCCCACGACGACTATGTCGTAGTGTTTCATCGATCCGGCACGCGCGCTCAAAACGAGACCTCGATCTGGGCGTACGCGATGCGCCCACGCACGTCGTGCACTACATCGTCGTAACCGGGGCGGATCCGATCGCCCAGGCTCGGCGGATCTTCATCCAGCAAGTTGTTCGCGCCGATCGTCAACGTCGTTTTGCTGGCGAGGAGGTTGGAGAGCGTGAACGCGTACTGCGCATCGAGCGTCGTCCAGTCGGCCACTTCGGTATTGCCTTGATCGTTGCGATAGCTGTCGATGTAACGCACCGTCAGGTTCGCGTCATGGGCGCCGCTGTGCCAGCTCAGCGAGGTGTTCGCGCGCCACACCGGCGTGGAGCGAAACGGGTTCGTGAAGTTGCGGTTGCCGCGCCCATCGATCTTGGGTGAGTTCTCATCCAGCTGGATGTCGAACCGGTGGAGCCAGGTCGCATTCACGCCGAGTGCAAATTCGCCGAGCCGGCGCCAGGGCAACTCGTAGCTCGCGGCCAGGTCGACGCCTTGCGTCAGGACCGAACCGGCGTTGATGAACAGCGAATTCACGGTGCGCAGCTGCCCGCCAGCATCGCGAGTGATGCGTGGATCGTCTGGAACGCCATCCGCGCAGTCATTGGTGACGATCGCCTGCGCTCCCTCATCCGGCGTGATCAGATCTTTGTAGTCGAAGCGCCAGTAATCCAGGCTCACATCCAGCCCGCCGGCCGGCTGCAGAATGAGCCCGAACGTATAGCTCTCCGCCTCTTGCGGTTTCAGATCGTCGCTGCCGACGACACGCACGACCGTGTTGTTAGCGACGTTCGGATTCGAGATGTTCCGCGGGACGCATTCGAGCGTGCCCGTCGTGGCGTTGATGCGCGCCGAATCCTGAATGAACGCGGACTCGAGCGAGGTGCTCTTCTGTCTAACCGACGGCGCCTGGAAGGATGTGCCGAACGAAGCGCGCAACGCCAGCCAATCCGCCGCTTGCCAACGCGCGGCGATCTTTGGATCCGTGGTATCGAAGCCGGCGTCATCGAAGCTCTCGTGGCGCAGGGCCATCTGCAGCTCCACCGCGCGACCGAATGGCATCACGCTTTCGGCGAAGTAGGATGTGACTTTGTCCGTGCCGCGAACCGGTGCAGTGGTCACCGTCGATTGCAACGACCCTTGCCCGGAAGCCGTGAGTGCATCGATGAAGCTCGTCAAGCTCTCCTCGCGATATTGAGCGCCGACAGCGAGGCCGATGTGCGAACCGAACCACTCGAACGCTTCACCGCGCACCACCAGGTCGAACACCGTTTGCGTCGTTTCCGCCTCGTCTCGCGCCGTGCGCCAAAGTGAGCGCAGCACCTCGTCGCTGTTGGCGGCGACACTCGTGCCATCCTTCGGCGAGATCAACGACGGGTTGGAAACCGAGGTGCCGAACGGATTCCATTGCCCGCTCAGCAGCAGCTCGTTCACGTTTTGCTTTACGAACTCGTACGCACGATCGTCGGTGCGCTTGGAGGACGCATACATATAAGAGAAGTTGGTGTTCCAGCGCTCGGTCAGGTCGAAGTCCACGCCGCCCACGCCGCGCCAATAGTCGATGCCGATCTCGCGGTCGATGTCCTTGAACTGCGAGCCCAGCGGGCGAGCAATGGCGCTCACGTCGACAGCCCGATGAATCGAGTTGTCCCACTGCGCCGGGTCGATGTACACGATCCGGTTCGGATTGGCCGGATCCTGAACGAAGAAGTTGAACGGGTGGCTGGCCGGGATGAGGATGTTGGAAGGCGACACCGCGCCGGGCACGGTGCGGGGTGAAACCAGACCTTGCTCGAACAGCGACGGCGTCAGCGTTCGATTGATCCGGTTGCGCGAGAAGCTGCTCTCGAAATACAGCTCGAGCTGCTCGGAGGCGTTGTAGCTGCCTTCCGTGAACACCTGAAAGCGCTTCTCTTCCGGAATGATGGAGGTCTGATCCGAAAAGTCGAAGCGACAGCGGGTCGGGCTGGGCACGCCACCGGCAGCGGCGCAGTTTGGATCGGCAATCGTGTTGGTGCCCGGCGCCGTGTAATACGTGCCGGTTGCCGGGTCGAACAACGCGCGTTGGTAGGCTCCGGGCGCTCCGGTATTCGACAGCAGCACGGACTGGCTGAGATCGCCGGTGTGATGCAGCCGTTGCAACAGCCAGTCGAGGTCTGTGCGGTCGACGCGCGTGTGATCCTGATAGCTCGCATAGAGATCGAGCGTGCCCTTGTCGGTTTTGCTGCCAACGGCAAGATTGACGATCTGCGACTCGTTCACCGAGTCCGCGTACTTTGCCGAAACCTCCAGTCCCTCGAAGCCCTTGCGAGTGATGATGTTGGCGACGCCTGCGACCGCCTGCGAGCCGTAAGTTGCCGAAGCGCCGTCGGTCAGCACGTCGATGCGCTCGATCATCGCGAGCGGCAGCTGGTTGATGTCGAAGAACTGATTGCCGCCGCCGTCGGCGATCGTGGAGATGCCGCCGCGGCGTCCGTTGATCAGCACCAGCGAGGAGCCCAGGCCCAGGCCGCGCAAGTTCAGTTGCGACATGCCGATCAGATTGCCGGTCTCGTTCTGAAACTCGGCGCCGCCGGCAACCGTCAGGTTCTTCGCGATATCCTGGAATGTATCCGGCGCCGAGGTTGCAAAATCTTCTCGCGTCAAAATCTGCAGCGGCGATTTCTCCGCGTACTGCGAGCGTCTGAGCAGCGATCCGGTGACCACCACTTGTTCCAGCGGCTCTGCCTCCCGCGACTCGGGTGGCGGCTCTTGTGCCTGAACGCTCGGGGCATGAAGGCCGGCGGTGCCGTTAGCAAGCGTAATCGCGCCGGCGCACAGGATGGTTCTCGTTTTAGAGGTCTGCCTGATATGGCTGATACCTCTGGTGTGCCTGGTATCCATGACCGCCCTCAGCAGGTTCTTGTACTGCTTGAACTCACAACGATGGTAGGGGCAGACGAAAAGGAAAAATAATCCCTTCTTGGCGGCTATTCATACGCGCATGGAATGCTTTGCCTCGCCCGCAATTCATGCGATCTGCGCTTGGCTTGCCGAAAGGCGAGCGCCGGCCGATCTTGCTCCCGTGCCGATCGTATGCAGCCGCGCTATATTTAGGGAACGTTCAGCAGGAATAGAGCGTGGGAGTCGCCGAATGAAGTTGCGCGGCCGCCAGATCGAAGTGTTCCAGGCAGTCATGGAAGCGAACACGTTGAGCGACGCTGCCAACCGGTTGTGTATCTCGCAGCCCTCGGTCAGCCGCATCCTCGCCCGCTTCGAGCAGCTCGCGGGCTTCAAAGCATTCGAGCACAAGGGGCGCCGCTTGATGCCGACCGCCGCCGCCAGGATGTTTTACGAGGAGGTCCTGCGCATGCAGCGTGGCATCGATCACCTCAACAGGGTCGCCGAGGAGATCAGCAACTTCCGCCGAGGCCACGTTTCGCTGGCCGTGTTTCCCTCGCTGTCGAACTCGTGGATCGCGGCGGTGATCAGCGAGTTCACACAGCGCTACACGGACATCCATCTATCCGTCGTGACACGCGCTTCCAAGGACGTTATCGAGGCGGTGGATGCCAAGCGCGTCGACCTGGGTATCTCGTTGTTCGCATCCGCCAGCGACACGATCGATAGTCGCGAGTTCATGGTCATGGAAAGCGTCTGCGTTCTGCCGCGCACGCACGAACTGTGCCGGCATCGGGCCATCCAGGTCTCGGACCTGAAGGGCGAGAAGCTGATCGGGCTCATCAATGCGGAATCCAGCCCGGTTTCCTCCCAGTACAACATCATCGCCGGCCGGGACATCGGTGATGCGGCGCTGAAGGCGAGCTCGGCTTCCGCCGTTTGTCATCTGGTCGCCGCCGGGCGGGGTGTGTCGATCGTTTCTGCCGTCGTTGCGCGCGAGCACGCGCATCTCGCGATCGAGACGCGTCCCCTCAAGCCCAGGATAGAGCAGCCGGTTTATCTGCTCCGGTCGCGGCACCGGGTCTATTCGCCGCTGGTTGAAATGCTGACGGAGCAGATTGCAAACGATGCCACCTCACGCGGACGCAAGCGCGCCTGACGCGTGAGGTGCATCATCGGGTCATGCCGAGCGCCGGATGTGCGGCGTGTTGAGAAGCTGCGCGATCTCCTGAACGCCACCTGGAATTTCATTGAGGATGGGTAAGTAGCCGTCGATCTGGTACGTCAATGCTTCCGGAGACCGGCCCAGATCGAGGCTGAGCTGGTTCAATGTGCTTCTCAGCGCAGCTTCGAACTGCACGTGCCCCGGTAAATAGAGACCGGCCCGCTCCGCATACCAGTTCATCGTGAACACGCCGGGCACATCCTCCTGCGGGTAGCGCGAATTCATGAGATCTTCGATCGACGGGTACGACTTCGACGTGTAGATCTTCTTGGAGTACGGGATGTGCGCCTGTTCAATCGTGCGTTGCATGGTGTCGTAGAAGGATTCGTCCGGGATCAGCTCCAGCCCGAACTGCCGATGAAGCTTCATCGGGAATGATTCGGGCGGGGCACCGTAGGTCGCCGCGAGCTGCATCTTCTCTTGATCCAGGATCGCGAGCTGTTCCCCGATCTCGCGAGTCACGCCTTGCACGTAGTGCAGATATACCTCTCCACGCGCTGTCCTCGCCAGATTCACTGGATGGAACGCCACGCCGGGGTGAATCGCATGGCCAAACCTCCACGGCATGGCGACGCCGTCGACCACGGTGAAATCGGGCCACGACGGTTTCCCGATCTCCGCGCCCCGGGGGAACAGATCCTGAGTGGCCAGGGTCCCCGGGGCCCGATTGCCGTGCTCACCCAGAACCGAAATCTCCACTTCTTCTTTGCGCTTGGCTTGCACGTAGTGCTTATTGGGGCCAAGCACGATGGGCTCTCCATCCGGGCCTAGAATCGGCAGCCCCTCCTCATTCACAAGGAAGCCATTGCTCGGGCCCCTGGCCACGCGCGTTCCGTACGGAGAATCCTCGACCAGCACCACGTTCGCTCGCCAATCCGGGTTGTTGCGGATCATCTGCGAGAGTGCGGGCTGGCCAGCCTGGCCGCCGCGGATGAGGACGAATGTTTTCGACGGATCGTTCACCAATCCCTGCTGCTGCAGGAACTCGAAGAGCTGCAGTCGGACACGCGGCTGGTCGGGAATGGTGATCACGACGGTATTCGAGTTCCGCATCGCCGCCACTGCCTCGTCCGTGCCCAAGTAACCGAAGTGCTGGCGACCTAACTCCGTCTCATGCCAGGTCTTATGCAGCACTTCTCTGAACAAATACTCGCCGGTGTAGGGGCCGATCCGGTCCGCGCCCTTGGGCCTCATCAGCACTTCCGGGGTCAGGCTCGAGCTCATCCTGATGTCCGCAGCAAGCGTTATCGCAACGTGTCCATTGCCTAAAATCGTGACATCCGGCAGACCTGCCGAGCTCGGCAAGAACAAGGGTGAACTGCGCGTCTGCAAGCCTGTCGTGCTTGCAATGTTCGTGGAATTAGAGCGTGGGCGTCCGTCGGCGTAGACCCGCTGCTGCTCGTTCTCAGACCAGCGCGGGGGATGGCGCGCCTGCCAGGATGTTTCATCCAGCGGGGCGAGGGTATTTCCGATTCGCACGGTGATGAGCGGGCGCGTGCCAGTCAAAGTACCGGTGCTGGATGCGCCACTGCTGGTGACCAATGCCGGCGCCCGCGGCGCACCGCCGGTCGTTCCGACATGAGTGCCGGTAGCCACCACCGGAATCGATGTGGCTCCCGTGTTGGTCGTCACTGTCGCGGGTGCCCCAGGCGCTCGGAGGCCCGTGATCGTGATCACTTTATTTGATGTGGATGTAGTCGTTGCGAGCGTGGTCGTCTTCTTCGATGTGCTTGCCGCCGCGGCAGTGGTCGGCGCCGCGGTTGCGTTGCCTGGACGCAGACCTTTCACAGCCCCGCCTGCTAGCAGCAGATTGCCACCGAACACCGCGTAATTCGCCTGCGTGGGTGTGAGGCCAACGGCGGTGAGACCTTCCACAGCGAACGGATGAGCGGCTTCGCCGGTCACCATGTAGCGGCCCGCGGCGACGGTGCTGTCCGTCATCGTGAGCAGACCGACGCCACTGGCCGTCTTCAACGCCATGCCCCCTTTCACGAGGCCGGCATAAGCTCCGTAACCGCCGGCCGGTACGGTGACGATGAGACCGACGCCCGTGTCGGCAGTGTTGGCCCATCGACGCGACATGCCGAGTTTCTGCAGTCCGGCGCTGATGGGCGCATCGGTGACAGTGCCGTTGGCGGCATCGCTGATGCTATGGCCGAGTCGAACCGCGCCATCGACAGCCATTGCACCGCCGACGACGGCGCCGACGCCGGTCCAGCCGGCCAGCCACATGATCGCGACACCACCTACCGTCTGCAGCGCTCCCATGGTGATATCGAGCGCGTAATCCCAGCCGCTCTTTTTTGGTGGCGGCGGTGGAGGAGTGAGTGCGGCATGGACCTCTTGTCGCCATTGCTGGGCGTTATCGAGAAGCTGCTTGGCGGTAGCGATTGTCTGCTCAGAACCGGGCACCCCGCCCGTTGCGGCGGTTCCTGTGGAATAAGAAACGAGCGTCATCCCATTCGGAGCCGCGCCGCCGTTGTTTTGACCCCCTCGAGGACCTTGGAGCAGCGCCTGGTCGTAGTTGTGTTGAGCGCGCATGACGTCCAAGTCGGCTGTCATGCGCAGCGATTGCACCAGCGCTTCGGTGGCTTGATTGTGTAGATCCTGGTTGCAGTCCGTGGTTGCGCGCAGGGCCAGGCTGCGCATGTTGCGATTGTGTTGGGCGAGATTGAACCCCGCGCGCGCGATCTCCAGAACCTTCGGATCCGCGGGGCCGCTGCCAGCGGCGGGTGGGTTGGAAGGGTAGAGCAGTTCGAAATAACCGCGCTCTGTGCTCGCTTCTTCGCCGATGACCGCCGCGAGATTCTGCATCGCGCTCTGATAGGTCTGTAAGTTGTTCAGGACTTCGCGGTCCTGTCCATTCACCAGGCTGCCGAAGATTCGATCGAAATCCGCCTTTGCCTGGTTGAAGCGCGTCTGCGCCCAGGTCGCGTTTGGATTGCTCTGGAGCACTTCAGTGGCCGCAAGCAGTTCCTGCTGCGCCGGGGCGAGCTGCTGGCGCATCTGCGGCGTGAAGAGCAGCGTGTATGCATCCTGCGTTTTGCGATCGGCTTTGATCTGCATGCGCATGGCAACGAAGGCGCGGCCATCGGCCATCGCAAGCGAAAGTGTCTGCTCGCCTTTGCTACCCGGTCCGCCGTAGGGTCCGGGCGCGGCTGCGCCAGCTCGCGCGTCGAGGATGCGCTTGACCAGTTGCTGGCCCTGCAAGTTCATCTGCGCATCTTGGACAGTGCGCTCCAGTGCAAGCAGCGTCTTTCGCTGCTCGGGCGTCAGCACGGCATCGAGTGCTTGATTGAAATTCACCAGGGCCTGTTGCTGCTGCGGCCCTTTTGCCTGCTCGACTGCCGTGTTGAGCGTGTAGAGCTGTTGTCGCTGCTCGGGCGGCAGGCTGTCATAGACATGCTTGAGAAATTGCGAATGGTTGGCCTGTGCCGTCGTGACCTGACCTTGCGCGGCCGTGAGGTCGACCGGTTGTTGCAGCATGGTTTCCAGCTGACCGTCGACCTGCTGGGTCAGTCGGCTCAGCGCGATCAGCTGTGCGTAGGAATCGTCGGCGGGGGCGTTGCCAGCTCTGCCGGCGAGGGTGCGAGCTTCGGCCGCCATGTCCTCGGGGAGCACGGGTTGCCAGGCCGTCGTGGAGGATGTGACGGGATGGCTGTATCCCTGAAAATACGTTCCGTTGTTGCCGCTGGTTGCCGAGGAAGAACCTACATACGTGGTGCTCGGCCCGTTAGAGCCCGAGTTGTGTGTGGCCGGCGGCGCTCCATAAACGTCGCCACCGAAGGGATTCCAGGTTCTGGCTTCAACGGGCGCGCCCATCAGCTGCTCTCCAAGTGTGGTTGCTACCGAAGGCACGCCGTGGTGATGTGGCGAAGATGCGTGCACCGTGCTGACGCGCCCTGCACGATCACTCTACGCAAGTCGCCGGTCCGGATGTCTCTCCCTGGCGCGCGCTTTTTCTTCTTCTCGTAGCAGCGCGCTTTCGGAAAGAACGCCGCGTTGCCCAGGGTGGAGTCTCCGGTCCCTCAATCCGGGTTGTCCGACACAAAGCAACGTCGCGCGACAACGTGCAGCGCATTGTGGCAAGAGGCCCCTTGAGGCTTCTCCTATGAGCAACACGTTCTTCGGCTTCCTGGCAGAGTTTGGCGAAGCGATCGACGTGCTTTTTTTCTCGGAACTTCAGCGCTGCTCTCAACCGCCTCCGGGAGTTCTCGCACTTTTTCCGGCCGCAAGTTTGTGTAGCGCTTCAGCTTACTGGCTGGTAGGGTCGAAACGAACTAGTAGGATCAACAGGTTGCTGATCGCGCCAGCGCCGCCGAGGGTTCGAGCCCCGTCCGCTCCGCCCGTCCTTTGTGGTGAAGTGCTTTCGTTAGTCTCTCTCTGTCGCGCCATTCCTCCGCGCGGCGTACTTCCTCACCATCGGGTCGCGAATCGGCGTGGGTCGCAGCCCTGGTATCATCGCCGGATGCACAACGCCCGGCGTGGCTCACTATTCCAGGAGGCCCTGGAGATCTCTGCTTGGTTGGAAGCCGACCGGGACCGGCCGTTCGATCAAAGGCTGCACCGGGATCGCAAGATTGCAGCGAGCATTTCCGATTCCGACACGGTCGATCGAGTGCGCCATTGGTGGCAGGTCGTTCGGAGGGAAACGCCATCCGCGGCCCATGACACCGAACTTGCGACCCGCCTGTCGCGAGCTCGGGTCATCATCACTTTCTCGATGCTGTTCATTGGCGCGCTGGCTGGTGCGGGCGCCAGCCTGGCGGTGTTCCGATACGACGGCACGTGGCCAATAAACGTTGTTACGGCGTTCGCCGTCCTGGTGCTGCTGCAGATCGCGCTGATCGCAGCGACACTCATTTTGATGTTGCCGAGGATTCCGGGGCTGCGCGCCCTGCAGAGTGTACTCGGTGCCCTCAACCCCGCGGCCATCGCGGCGGCCGCATACAGGCGAGTGGGGCGGCAACACGACCAGCGAGCGAGCCTGTTGGTCTTGCACCAAGCTCGGGGGCCTGTCGCGAGCCGGTTTGCCCGTTGGCAGATAGTGGTTTGGTCGCAGTGCGCGGCAGTCGCGTTCAACGTTGCGGCGCTGGTGTGTGCGCTCGGCTTGATCACATTTACCGATCTCGCGTTCGGCTGGAGCTCGACGTTGCGCTTCGACAGCGAAGACATCCTTCGGTTGACTCGGCTGCTGTCTACGCCCTGGCGCGACCTCTGGCCGGCCGCCGTTCCAACCGCCGAGCTGATCGAGCAGTCGCGATTCTTCCGGTTAGCCGCGTCCGCGCCGACCGCGATCGCTGCATCCGAACTGACAGGTTGGTGGCCATTTCTGCTCGCGGCCGTGACGACCTACGGTTTGTTTCCGCGTTGCTGTTTGTTGCTGCTCGCCGTCTTCCGCCTGCGAGCCGCCACTCGCAATCTGCTGTTGGATGATCCGCGTGTCCGAGCGTTGCTTGACCGAATGAACGCGGAGGAGATGCAGCTAGGCTCGAACGTAGAGGAAACAGCTGCGGCGTTCCCAGATCGGAACGCGCAGAGCGCGCCGGCCATGAGTGGAGATGCCGTCGTCATTGTCTGGTCTGGTGCCTTGCGGATGCCCGACGTGGCACCTTGGACGGCGAAGCATCTGCGATGGCGAGTGGTCGAGACACTAGAGGCCGGGAGTCGAACCATCGCGGCCGACGCCGCCGTGATCGATCGCGTGGCGACTCTCCAAATGAACCCGGTGATCGTGTTCGTTCGTGGCTGGGAGGCGCCGCTTCTCGAACTGCAGGATTTCATCCAGGCGCTGCGCGCGAAGGTTGGTCCACAGTGCTCGGTGGTTGTAGTACCGGTCGGCGCGAACGGCGATGTCGCCAGCGAGTCGCAGCGATCGACATGGTCGCGTTGGACGGCGCGGGTCGGAGATCCTGCGTTGTATCTGGAGAGCGGCGCGTGAGCACACATCCCACGTTTGCCGTCGTCGGCCATCCCAACAAAGGCAAGAGCAGCATCGTCGCCACGCTGGCCGAAGATGAAACCGTCGTAGTTTCGCCCGATCCCGGCACCACACGACAAGCCCGCGGCTTTCGGATGCAGAACGACGACCGTGTTCTCTATGAGCTCATCGATACGCCGGGGTTTCAGCGGCCGCGAGCGCTGATCGAATGGCTGCAATCGCACGAACGTAGCGCCAGCGAACGGCCGGCGGTGGTGCGTGAGTTCGTGGCACTTCACGAAGGCGACCCGCGCTTCCAGAACGAATGCGAGTTGTTGCGTCCGATCTTGGCGGGCGCGGGCATCCTCTATGTTGTCGATGGCGCGCATCCGTACGGAGCCGAGTACGAAGCGGAGATGGAGATCCTGCGCTGGACCGGACAACCGCGCATGGCGCTGATCAATATGATCGGGCCGGGCGATCACGTGGAGGAATGGCGCCGCGCACTGAATCAGTATTTTTCAATCGTGCGAGTGTTCGACGCGTTGCGCGCGGATTTTGCCAAGCGTCTGGAACTGCTGCGTGCGTTCCGTGAGCTCTCCGAGGTTGATCAGTTGTGGGCTCGATCGCTCGAGCAAGCGGTCGAGGTTCTCCAGAACGATCGCAAGGCGCGACAGAGGCGCGCCGCTACCGAGATCGCGGACCTGCTCATCGAAGTACTTGCACTGAGCGAGTCCGCCGCATGCGCCGAAGGCGCCGATCAAGCGCAGCTCAGCAAGGAGCTGACTGAGCGACTGCGCAAGCGCGTTCGACAAAGAGAACACTCGGCGCGACGGGTCGTGCAGGATCTGTATCGGCATCGCTCCTTGCAGATGCAGTCCTCGGAGTTCGATCTGCTCACCGAGGACCTGTTTTCCGAGCGCAGCTTTTCAGTGTTCGGATTGTCGAACGCGCAGCTCTCGATGACCGGAGCGGTCACAGGCGCACTCGCCGGCGGGGCTGTGGACGCAGCCGTAGGCGGCGCTTCTTTGTTGCTCGGCGCCGGCATCGGCGCCATTGTCGGCGGCCTGGGCGTCATGTTCGGCTCGAATCGGCTGGCGAAGGTTCAAGTGCTCGGCTCGCCGCTCGGCGGCCATCGGCTCATTGTCGGTCCGATCTCATCCCCCAATCTGCCCTGGGTCATTCTCGGCCGAGCGCTCCTTCATCATCGATTGGTCGCAGAGACGAATCACGCGCGTCGCGAGTCGCTGGTGGTGGACGTGGATGCCGGCGAGCATCTGGCTGGCACGATCGATGCTGGGAGACGACGTCATGTGGCGCGGCTGTTTGAGCGGATCCGCGAGCAGAGCGGCCTATCGACTCATCAGCGAGAGGAATTGGTCTCGCACGTCGTCGCGGCGATGGACGAGTTGGGCGGTGTTCGATGAGCTCCCGAGGAGCTGAAGGTTTTCACGGCGCGGTTCGTCTCGCTTCAAATTCGATAATCAGTTCGACATCATCTCCGACCCAGCCATTTGCGACTGCGTAGTTCATGTCCCAGTCGCTGCGCTTCACCGTGGCACGTAGCGAGGCGCCCATGACGTAGGGCTTCGAGGCGCCGCCGATGGGATAGATGCCGCTCTTGTTCAACGTGCCGGTGAGTCGCAGCGGACGCCGTTTGCCAAGAAGCTCCAGCTCACCGTTGACGACGAATGTCTTGTCATCGCGCCATTCCGCGGAATCGGCGGTGAAGACCACCAGCGGCGCCCGCGAGGCATCGAGGAAGTCCGAGCCGCGCAAGTGACCGTCGCGCTTGTCATGTCCTGTGAACACACTCTTGCTTTCAACCGCGACGCGCACGTCCTTGAGCGTCCGCGTCGCTTCGTCGAACGTGTAAGAGCCGGTGGCTTTCGTGAAGAAGCCCAGGACATCCGCGTAGCCGATGTGGCTGACGAGAAAACCGATGGTCAAGTGTTCCGGGTCGAGCTCATAACGCGCATCGGCAGCATGTGTCGATGGCGCTCCGAGCAGTGCGGTCCAAAACACAACGCAGAGCCAGCGAGCGGATGTGCTGTACGAAAGCATCTCAATCAACTCCTCGGTTCCTGGTATTCCATGGGACAGCGCGACGCGGACGTCCCGAATGTTTGGAGCAGAGCAGGTCCCAGCTGATGCATGCGACCCAGCGTCTCGGGCGCCGGGGTGAGGCCTGAAACAAAACCGCACTTGCCGAGCACATCCAGCAAAGCTCGATTGCTGCTGATGACGTGAACCGGGACGTCCCAGGACGCGTTGGCTCCGCTCACCATGGCCGGAGGCTGATGATCGCCAACGATCACCACGATCAGATCGTTCCGAGGTTGCGTGCGCAAGTACCCCGCGAAAGTCTGCAGCTCGTAGGCGACCGCGTCCGTATAGCTCGGCGAGAGGTTGTTCCATTCGGGCAATTGCGATAATGAATTGCGTAACGACGGTTCATCGAAGGGGTCGGTGCTCAGCATGCGCGACCAGTCCGCTTGATAGGGCGGCGTCGGCCGAAACGGCGTGTGCGTGGTAACGGTCGGAAAGAATATGAAAGCCGGTTTGCGATCGTTCGGCGCGCCGGTTCGCACTGTCAGCTCCAGTTGCGTCAGCGCAGCCAGCGAGAATTGATCGGGGATGCGCCACCAGCCGAAAGCCGGGCCGCGATAATCGAGCGCGGCGTCGTCATATATGCGGTCGAAATCGTAGAACACGCCTTCGGGCCAGGGCATTTTCAATCCCGGCATCAAGCCCACTCGTCGATAGCCGTGCTCGGCCATGGCGTGGCCGAACGAACGACGGCTTTGCGTCATCAGCAATTGCGCACGGCTGGCGTCGCGCATTTCGATGCCAGTGAGAAAGCTCAAGTGCGCAAGCCACGAGCCGCCGCCGAAGGTGGGCGACTCCACGTAGCCGGAGACGACCGCCCGACCCGTCTCGTCGATGGCGCGAGCCAGTTCGGCGCGCGCAGGTGCGAGTGTTTCGAAGATGCCGCGGTTGTCGTAAACGACGCGCCCATAGGACTCAACGAACACGATCAACACGTCGCTGCCCTGGATGCGAGACAGGGTAGATGAAAGGACCGGTGAAGACGGTAGCTGCCGCACGGTGCCGCGTTCCAGCATCGCCGCGCCCACTTTCGCAAACTGTTCGCCGTAGGTTTTGGCGATGGGCATCGAGAATCGCGGAATCGCGGGACGCTGCGCGGCCAGGTTCTCAAATGTGAAGCCGATGATGACGCCGGCCGCGGCGAGGGCGACCACCGAGCGAGTCGCCGGCAACTGCAGCGCGCCGTTTACGCCTCGCCACGACCACAACGCAAGGAAATACAGCAACGCCAGCGCCGCGATGATTGCGAGCAGCCCCGCAACGAGCAGACCTGGAGATGCGACACGCGTCAGCATCGCAGCGACCGAGCTCAAATGCGGCAGATCCCAGTAGAGGTTGACCTCTCGCCCGTAGAGTGCGGGCGCGGTCACCTCAGCGTAGCGACCTAGCGCGCCTATGACGAAAAGCACCGCGAGGCCGGCAAGCACTCGCCCCGGTATCCTGCCGCCCAGCTGCATCCAAGCGGCCATCAGCAACAGGATGCCGGCCAGCTCGATCGACAACTCGCTCGAGGGTCTGATGAAGACGGTCGGCCAGACGTTATGAAACGTGACCAATGCATTGAGTAGCCACAAGCCGGCCAAGGCCGCCGCGACATGCAGTAGACGAGTCATCAACTGATCGCCGTTGAATTCGAGCTGCGCCGGTTGAGCGCCACGATGTCCACGAGGAAAGACCATACGAGGATGGCGAGAGCGCACGCGCACAGCGGCGCAGTGATGTTCCTCTGGATGAATGGCGCGATCGCAATCACCAGCGCTATGGTCTGTAGTGCGGCCACGGTCTTGCGACGATAGCTCGGTGGCAGCGGCTGCTGCAGCCACGGCAGCAGCCAAGAGGCGACGACAAAGCCATAGCGGAGCAAGCCCGAAAGGAGCACCCAGGCACCGGCCTTGTCGAACTGCCACGCGAGCAGGCTCAATGTCAGTATCAGCAGGGCATCGGTTTCCATGTCGAAGCGTGCCCCATATGCGCTGCTCATCTGCGTTCGACGCGCCGCCCAGCCGTCCGCTGCGTCGAGTGACGAGCTGATCATCGCGATGCCCAACGCGGCAGCCTGGAGCTGGGGTGTCGATTCGATGCCCAACATGCCCAGCAGCAGCAGCGCCAGGCAGCCACGTGCCATGGTGATGTAATTGGCCGCGCCAATGCGCTCGAACGGGTGATGCTCTCGCAACGGACGTAGCACCAGCAGGGCGCCGATGGCAATCAGAACCACAGTTCTGGAAAGCAGCGTGCCGGCGAGCTCGAGCGCAGTGTCCATGATCCAAGCCAGCATCACCGCGGGCAGCATTATCGATAGAATGCCAAGCAGCGCATTTTTCAGCAGCGGCCGCGGCCACTCTTCCAGCATGTCAGATCGCTCTCATTCGTTCTGGGTTACCGGGCCGGCTCGCGGCGAGATCCGGCAAGCGCCGCTCGGCGCCGCCGGGGTCGATGAGCTCATCGTACAGGCGCGCTTCAGTGGTGTCAGTCGCGGGACCGAGTCGCTGGTGTTCAAAGGTCTAGTGCCGCCGTCGGAATACTCCCGCATGCGCGCTCCCTTCCAGGAAGGTGACTTCCCGACACCGGTGAAGTACGGCTACTGCATGGTCGGCCAGGTGCTGCGAGGTCCCGCGAATTACCAGGGGCGCGATGTCTTCTGCCTGCATCCTCATCAAGATCGCTTTGTGGTTCCGAGCTCGGCCGTGCAGGTTTTGCCGCCGGACGTGCCCGCCGAGCGCGCCATACTCGCGGCTAACATGGAAACGGCGCTGAACGCCGTCTGGGACGCCGGCGTTCTTCCCGGTGATCGGGTGAGCGTCATCGGCGCAGGCAGCGTCGGGTGCCTGGTAGCGTGGCTGGCCGCTCGCATTCCCGGGTGCGAGGTGGAACTGGTGGACGTCAATCCGGCGCGTAAAGCGATCGCATACGATCTCGGCGCGGGCTTCGCATCGCCTGATGAGGCGCGTGGCGAAGCCGACATCGTCATCCATGCGAGCGGTTCGGATGCGGGCCTCACGCTCGCGCTGCGGCTCGCCGGCTTCGAATCCACCGTTCTGGAGCTGAGCTGGTATGGCGATAGACAGGTCAGCGTGCCGCTTGGCGAAGCATTTCACTCGCGCCGTCTGGTACTGAAATCGTCACAAGTCGGTGCGGTCGCCACCGCGCGGCGCGCACGTCGCACGCTACAATCGCGGCTACAACTCGCCCTGTCGCTGTTGAGTGATGCTGCTCTCGATCGACTGATCAACTCGGAAGGCCGTTTCAGGGACCTGCCGCGGACCATGGAGCAGCTGTGCAGCGCGCCGGGCGAGGTGATCATGCACCGGGTGAGGTACGACTGATGTATAGCGTATGCGTTCGCGAGCACATGATGATCGCGCACAGTTTCAGGGGCGAAGTGTTCGGGCGCGCGCAGCGGCTGCATGGCGCGACTTACGTTGTGGATGTCGAGTTCCGCCGGCGCGAGCTCGATGCGGATTCGATCGTGGTGGATATCGGGCGCGCCGGCGAGGAGCTGAAAGCGATCGTGGCGGCGCTGAACTATCGCAACCTCGATGACGTGCCCGAGTTCAGCGGGCGCAACACGACGACCGAGTTTCTCGCCAAAGTGATTTTCGATCGGCTCGCGGCCAGCGTGCATGCGGGCAAGCTCGGTGACGGCGCGCGCGGCATCGAGGCGTTGCGCGTGACGCTGCATGAGTCGCACGTTGCTTGGGCGGCTTACGAAAACAAACTCTGATGTTCGACGAGCGTACGCTGACGCTCCTGCTGCCGGGCGATCCGCTCACCGCCACCGGCGGCTACGAGTACGATCGACGCATGCTCGCAGGGTTGCGACAGCTCGGCTGGAGCGCTCAGGTCGGAGCGCTCGATAGCAGTTTTCCCATTCCGACCCCGGCGGCATTGGCCGACGCGCAACGACAGCTCTCCGCGTTGCCCGCACAGAGTCTGGTGTTGATCGATGGGCTCGCGTTGGGCGCGATGCCGGACGTAGTGCACGCTCACAAAGATCGGTTGCGCATGGTCGGCTTGGTCCATCATCCACTCGCGGCGGAAACCGGATTGCCGCCCGATCTGGCACGGGAACTGTTCATATCGGAACGTCGTGCTTTGCAATCCATGCGCCTCATCGTCGTGACGAGTCAGCGCACCCGGAACGCATTGGCTGACTACGATGTCGCGGCCGACCGCATGGTCGTGGTCGAGCCAGGCGTAGATCGAGCGCACGCGGCTGATGGTCGGGTCGACGACGCAGCCGCTTCGATGCGCATGTTATGTGTCGCCACCATCACTGAGCGCAAGGGCCATGACTTGCTCATCGATGCGCTCAGCGAACTGAGGGATCAAAGTTGGACGCTCACCTGCGTGGGCAGCGTCGATCGCAGCCCCGCGATCGTGCGTGCATTGAAAATGCAAATCCAGACGCTCGGCTTGCAAGATCGAGTCGTGCTGACCGGTGAACTTGACGAAGCCACGCTGCAGCGACAGTTCCGTGCGGCCAATCTGTTCGTGCTCGCCACCCGTTACGAAGGCTATGGCATGGCCGTGGCGCAAGCCCTCGTCCACGGATTGCCGATTATCAGTACTCGCACTGGAGCGATCGAGGAATTGGTGCCGCCCGAGGCCGGCATGCTGGTAGAGCCCGGCGACCGTGCGGGGTTGCGGGCGGCGCTATCACGAGTACTGGTCGATGCTGATTTGCGCCGCCGCCTTGCTGATGGCGCGCGGCGTCGTGGCACCCGACTTCCGGACTGGAGAGTCGCTGCCGAGCGAATGTCCGAAGGGTTGGCCGGAGCGTTGCGGTGACCGGGTTCAGCCTCGAGTGGCTGCAGTTGCGTGAACCTTGCGATGTTCGTGCTCGCAGTCAGGAGCTGGTGATCGGCTTGCGTTCGTTGCTGCCGCTGCGACCGCTGCAAGTAGTCGACCTGGGCGCGGGCACCGGTGCGAACGTGCGCTACATGGCCCCACTCCTCGGCGGCGAGCAGCGTTGGATCACTGTCGACAACGATCCGAAGTTGATTGAGCGGCAACCTTCGTCCATCGAGTCGGCAAGCTTTCAATGCAGCGTAACGTCGCGTTGCCTGGATCTCGTCGCGGATCTCAGCTCGCTGCCGCTTTCGGGTTGCCAGCTCGTGACTGCTTCGGCGTTGCTAGATCTGGTCTCGGCCAGTTGGTTCGCCTTGCTGGCCTCGCGATGCGCGGCGCTGGGCGCGACGGTGCTGTTCTCGTTGAGCTACGACGGGCGAGTGCAGTGTCTACCACGGGATCCGGACGACGAGTGGTTGATCGGCCTCGTGAACTTGCATCAGCGAGGCGATAAAGGGTTCGGGCCTGCGTTGGGGCCTGACGCCACGGAGCATGCGCGCCAGGTGTTTGCAGCATTGAACTACGAATGGCGCGTAGTGCCGAGCGATTGGGAGATCGACTCTGCGGAACGGGCAATGCAGAGGGAACTGATGGCAGGCTGGATGGGTGCGGCTCGCGAAGTAGCGCCTGCCGAGTGTCAGCGCATCGATCGATGGGGCAGACGGCGCGAGGCGCACTTGGACGCGGGCGAGTTGCTGATCAGCGTGGGCCATCAGGACTTCATGGCGTGGCCTAAATCATCCGCCGGATGAGAGTCGGGACGTCCTCGAGCGGCGCATCGTTGCGCATGTCGCAGTCGAACAGCACATCCCCGCCGAGTGCAAAGACCCGCGGCGGCGGTCGCACGCAATCGTGAAGCATTTCGGGCGAAGGGATGCGCAGCCCGGGCCGCCCTTCGCCGATGACGAACGGCGCGATCACGATATGCATACGATCGATCAACTGAGCAGCCAGAAATGCCGAAACGGTGACACCGCCGCCTTCCACGAGAACGGTGCGCATGCCGCGTAAGCGCAGCTCAGTCAACAGCGCACGCAGATCGAGTTTGCCGGCGACAGCATCGATTTCGAGATCCTCGACGTTGTCGGAGAACAGCCGGGGCGGTAGGGACACCCCGCGCGCACGAACTCGCAGCGTTGGTGCTTGACCATCGATGAACACGCCATGCGTCATCGGCAGCCGTAGCTGCGGATCGAGCACAACTCGAGCGGGATTCGGACCATCCACCAATCGTGTCGTCAGGCGCGGATTGTCGGCGGCGATCGTGCCCGCACCGACGATTACGCAATCGCTGAGCGCGCGCAGACAATGCAGATGCGCGATGCTCGCAGGCCCGGTCACGAAGTGCGAATGCCCCGTTGCAGTGGCAATGAAACCATCGAGGCTCTGGCCGAGTTGAGCAAGTACGAGGGGTGGATCGGTGCGAGTTGCGATTAGCGGCAGGTAGAGGTCCAGGTAGACCTGGCGCGGGTCTGAGCCCGGCAACAGCGATTGCCAGCCGTGATCGAACGCCAGGATCGGCGGATTTGCGCCGGTCGTCGTCGCAATCAGAGCCTGGCCGTCAAAGGCGAAGCGTGCACCGTGCTCGATGCGCTCGCCCTTGCGGGCAATGTCCACGACCGCGCGAATGAGCGGCCATGCCTGCGTGTAAAGATTCGTCATAGACCCGGTCGGCGGGTCGCGGTACGCTGACCCTCGCAGGGAGGCTACGTCAACGAGCACGTCCTTACCATTGCGAAGACCCAGAAGTGCAGGAAATTAACGGTGATCCGGCGCTAGTTGCCATCGAGCGCGCCATCTACGAATTACGTTGCGGCCGGGCTCTGTACTGCTGCGAGACGAAGCCTTCCGGGGCAGTTCGGCGCGGCATGCTCATCGCAGCCGTCGAGACAGCCACGCCAACTCTGCTTGTGCACCTGGAACGATTGGCAGGGCAAGACGGGCTGTCGCTGGCGATTACGCGCCAACGAGGTAACGCACTGGGGCTTGCCTCGTCTTCTTCATCGAGTGCTGAGCAAGGTGCGCTGCTGTTGCGAGGATCGCAGCTGAGCTCCGTAGCGTTTGTGAAGCAACTCGCTGGCGTTCTGCCGAGCGATTCAGGCCCGATCGCATTGGATCGCCGCTTGGCGGTGGAGGCGGCCGATGCCATCGCCACCGCGAGCATGAAACTCGCCAAACAAGCCCGTCTGTTGCCGGCGGTATTGTTGGTCCCGTCGGCGCCGCTCGATCACGCGTTGACCATCACAACAGCTCAGCTGGAGCGATGGGAGCCGTCGACGAACGTCGAGCTGGAGCGCATCAGCGAAGCGCGCGTTCCTCTGGCGGGTCACGAAGATTGCCGGCTGGTGTTGTTTCGGGACAGCCGCGATGGGTCCGAGCACGTGGCCGTGCTCATCGGCGCGCCGAAGTCCGCCCCGGTCTCGGTGCGATTGCATTCGGCCTGTCTAACTGGAGACCTGCTCGCCAGTCTTCGCTGTGATTGCGGCGATCAATTGCGCAGCGGGGTCAAGCAGCTGGCGGCGGCCGGCGGCGGCGTGCTGCTGTACCTCGCGCAAGAGGGGCGCGGCATTGGCTTGGCAAACAAGCTGCGCGCCTACGAGTTGCAGGATACCGGCTTGGATACCATCGAGGCCGATGGTCGCTTGGGTTTCGGTGCGGACGAGCGTAGTTACGGCGTGGCGGCGAGCATGTTGAGACATCTAGGCATGACCCGCATCCAACTGCTGACCAACAACGTCGAGAAAATCGAAGCGCTGCGAAGTGCGGGCATCGAAGTCGTCGGCGGTCAACGTTTGATCGGCGCCGTGAATCGGCACAACGCCCGCTACGTGCATGCCAAGCGCGAGCGCGCCGGCCACCTCATGCCCGCGATCAATCTCGACGAGATTCTTTAGTCACCGCGATCGGGCTGCGGTCGCAACGTGGCTAGAGGAGTGGACTGACACTCGGCGATCAGCGCGGCTAACTGCTCGGCCAGATGGGACAACAGAATCGCGCCACGCTTCGCATCGCCTCGCGCTGCATTTCCGCAGACGCCATGTTCGTGGAGATCTTCGCTCATCCAGCCGAACCCGATCGGTTTTTCGGGGCCGAGCAGTTGGTTCCGCGCTGCCATGCCGTGAGTGAGGGCTCTGAAATCGGCCAATAGCTCCTGGCGAACCAGATCCGGCCTGAGATGCAGCAGCAACGATGTTTCCATCTCGCCGCCATGGATGCCGTGCCGTAATTCTTCGTCGCTGAACAGCCCGGGCGGGCTGCCAAACGAAAAGTAATTGGCCCGCAAGACCAGCATTTGCAGTTCCTGCCGCAAACGAAGCGCCGCGAGTTGTACGAGCGGAATGTTGCCGCCGTGCGTGTTGAGAATGATGAGCTTACGCAAACCGGCTCGCGCCACACTGCGGCCGATCTCCAGCCAGGCGGCAAGCAACGGTTCAGCTGCGATGCTCAGCGTGCCTGCGAAGGAGGTGTGCTCGAGGCTATGACCGATGCTCATCGGTGGTAGCACCAGCAGATCTTCTTGCACCCTCTGCATCGCCTCCCGCACCAGCCCCTGGGCAATGATTGCGTCGGTGGCGAGCGGCAGATGCGGGCCGTGCTGCTCCACCGCGCTCACCGGCAGCAGCGCAACCGTCTGTTCGGGGTCCAGCCCGCACAGGTCGCGGGTGGTGCAATTCTCCCAATAGGTGGTGCTGATCATCAGCGTACTGTAACAACACATAGACCAAGCCACATCCCCGGCAGGCCGCATCCACCACCAGCGTATTTCGCGACGCAGCTCGCCCGATCGTGCGCTGTCCGTATCCGACCGTCCGCTGTCCTGCTGACAGCTTGCGGCGATGTACGGCGACACGGAGCCTATCCGCATGTCGACTACATCCTCGTTCGCGAAGCTCCCGCCACCACCTTACTACACCGTCATCTTCTCCTCGCGACGGACCGAGGGCGACAATGGCTACGCCGAGACTGCGGATCGAATGGTCGAACTCGCGGCCGTTCAGCCCGGATTTCTCGGCGTTGAGAGCTCGCGCGGCGCCGATGGATTCGGCATCACCGTTTCCTACTGGCAAAGTATCGAGAGCATCCTGGACTGGCGCGCTCAGATGGAGCATCGTGTCGCTCAACGCAATGGAAAAGCGCTCTGGTACGAACACTTCGAGGTTCGGATTGCTAAAGTGGAGCGCGCGTACGCAAAACGCGTGGACGCCTCCTTGTCGGCGCCATGAACCGAGGACAGCGTTCGCCAGGCCGTATTCGAGGAACAGCGAATGCTCACTTTGCCGAAAGTCGTCGAACGCCCGGCATCGCCATACATCGCCGCGCGGGCGCATGTAACACTGCCGTTCGACCAAGAGATTCCGCTGATTCTGCAGCGTCTGTTCGCTCATCTGCGTGAGCGCGGGCTGAAGGAAGCCGGTCCGGTATTTTTCAAGCATAACCGCATTGCCATGCCGGACATCGACATGGAGTTTGGGGTTCCAGTGGACCGCGTAGTGAGCACGCAAGGCGAGTTCGTGAGCGGAGTTCTCCCGGCCGGGCGCTATGCGGAGATCACATATTTCGGACCCTACGATGATCTCACGACCGTGAATGGCGTTCTCATCGGGTGGGCGCGTCAAGCCGGGCTGACGTTCGACGCCCGAGTAGAAGCGGGCGGGGAATGGTTTGCGAATCGGGCGGAGATCTATCACAACAGCCCGGAGGAGGAACCCGATCCGCAGAAGTGGCAGACCACCGTGTCGATCAAGCTGAAGGATTGAGTCCACTCCGCGCGCTCTCGTCATGGACATTTCTGGAGTCGATCGCCGGCCTGTGCTTGCCAGCATCTGCTTCAGCGTACGTGTCGGATGAACGGGCTGTGCACCGGCGCGCCCGGGCGAAGTTTTCCTTGCTCATCCCAGTCTTCTCGGGCGTTGAACGAAACGATCCGCCGCGATTGCAAGCTTTGAAAGCTCGATGCATGTTCCACTAATCGCGCCGTCAACAGCAGCCGCTGACGCTCTTCATCGTCGGCGACGCGGCCGCGACGAACGTCAGTGATGATCATGGGCTCGAGCACCGTATAGCCGACATAGTGCAGGGAGTAGTGTATTGGCCAAAGGATGAGCTGCGTATCGCCTTCGCGACCATCGGGCGAGCAGGCTGCCTGCGATGAGCCTGCAGTCACCGAGAGCAGGGCGCGCTTGCCGGCGCAGGCGCCGTCATGGAAGCGTCGCTGGCTCGAGTAGAACTTGCCATAGACGAACACGCGATCCATCCAGCCCTTCAGTATTGCGGGCATGCCGAACCACCACAGCGGGAACTGCAGCACCAGCAGATCTGCCCAAAGCAACTGATCGATCTGTTCTTGTACGTCTGGTGCGAGAGCATCCTCCCGTGAACTGAAACGTTGCTCGGTCTGCGCATCGAAGCGGGACCAGTCGGCGCGCCGCTGAAAATGTCTGGCGTGCTCATCGGGTGCGAACGATTGCGCGTAGAGATCCGACAGGCGCACTTGATGCCCTTGCGCCTCGAGAGCTCGCTGACTAGTGTGCGCAAGGTGCGCGTTGTATGAGTGCGCTTCGGGATGCGCAAGCACGATCAAGGTATTCATGGCGGGTTCCGATAGTGGGAGGCACGTCCGCCGACGTCAATTACGCACCTGAAGGTGCCTATCCGGTGAAGACGATGCAGCGTAAAGTCGGTGATGTTTATGACTCGACCTGTTCAGCACGCGATGCGCTCGAGCTGATCGCCTCGAAATGGGCGATGCTGATTCTGCCAGCACTCGCGCAAGGGCCGATGCGCACCGCGCAGCTGCGCCGGAAAATCGGCGGGATCTCACAGAAGGTGCTGACGCAGACGTTGCGGGCGTTGGAGCGCAACGGCTTGATCGTTCGTACCGAGATGCCGGCACGCCGCCGCCACGTCGAGTATCGGCTGAGCCGACTTGGGCTATCGCTAAGCGGTGCGTTGGCGGTCCTCGATCGCTGGGCCGAAAGACACTTTCCAGAGCTTGACCTCGCTCGCGAACGATACGATGCGCAGCAGAGGAGCGGGCCCAAGTATCCGATGTGAATGGATTCAAGTCCGGTTGACGGAGACCCCGCCATCGACGAGGAGTGCTGTCCCCGTCGTAAAGGACGAGGCATCGGACGCGAGGTAGAGCACAGAGCGCGCGATTTCCTCTGGGGTCGCGATGCGTTTGAGCGCATGCAGGCCTGCAACGAAGCTGCGTCCGGCCGCAGTGCCGATCATGGGTTGAGCCATCGGCGTGTCCGTGCCTCCTGGCAGGATCGCGTTCACCCGAAGGCCTTTGCCGCCAAATTCGGCGGCAAGCGCCTGCGTAAGGCCAATCAGTCCTGACTTGCTCGCCGCGTAAGCGGCCATGCCCGGCATACCGGCGGTGTAGCCAACGAAGGTCGATGTAAAGATCAGTGAGCCGCCGCCGCGTTCAAGCATTGCCGGAATCTGATACTTGGCTCCAAGAAACGCACTGGAGAGATTCGTCTCTACAATGGCGGTCCAGTCCGAGACTGAAACGTCGGGTGTTGCTTGCATTTCACCGAGAGCGCCGGCGTTGTTGAACGCCACATCAAGGCCGCCGAATCTCTCTACAGCTGCTTCCACCAGCGCGAGAGCGAAGGTCTCGTCCCTGACATCGCCGGCGATTGCGACCGCGTGACCGCCGCATGCGGCGATCTCTGCGGCCAGTGCGTCCAGCGGCGCTCGACGCCGCGCGGCTACGATTACCTTGGCGCCCTCGCGCGCGAAAAGTTTCGCCGTTGCGTGGCCGATTCCGGAGCTGGCACCCGTGATGATTGCAACTTTGTCGGCAAGCGCGGTCATGTCAACTCCACTTTGATGCAAGGCGTTGCTGGGCAGACTGCGGGTTCGCTCGCTCGACGTCACTCTGATTCTTGCTACTGTTCTCTATTCACCTCCGAAGCAATTCCAATCCCTGTCGCAGCCACTGCACAGCGCGTCGCGTGTTCCTACTGCGGATCGTCTCGTAAATCTGACGCTTCGACGCGAAATCGACGTGAGGTCGGATATCAGCCGCTAGACTCATGCCCCATGAATAAGTGCTCTGCACATGCACGGAAGCGCGGCAATGGAACGTCGGCGCGGCGCGCCACAGGAACTCCTATGATTCGTTTGGTCTGCATCTTTTTGCTCGTCGCCGCTGTGCCTGCTTGCACTTCGAGCAGCGTCCGGACAGGCTCACGCGACTGCGCGCACTGTCCAGAAATGGTCGTGGTGCCGGCAGGTACCGCAATTCTGGGCGCTGCCCCCGCCGATCCCTTTCGCAACCCCGACGAGACGCCTGCCCGAAGATATGAGATTCGCGCGCCGTTTGCGGTGAGCCGATATGAAGTTACGCGCGATCAGTACGAAGTCTTCGTGCGCGCGACAGGTCGCGCGATTGAGGGAGACTGCCTCACCGACCGTTCCAGCCGGGGCAACTGGGCATACGATGCGGGCACGACCTTCCGTGACCCGGGCTTCCCGCAACGGGGTGATCATCCCGTGGCTTGTGTGAGCTGGAACGATGCGCAGGCGTACGTGGCGTGGCTGAACGGGCAGACTGACGGCGGTTATCGACTGCTGACGGAAGTCGAATGGGAATACGTGGCGCGTGCCTCGGCGTTGCAGAACTTCGTCTATCCGTGGGGCGACGATCCTGCCGGAGGCTGCCTCGTCGCTAATGGCTTCGACCAAACCACAATGGCTGCATACGCGGGCATGGACAAGTCGGGGTACAAAGTATTCGACCCGTTGAGCTGTACCGACGGGTGGCTCAATACCGCACCCGTCGGCTCACTGGCAGCGAACAAGTTTGGGGTCTACGACATCATAGGAAACGTCGCCGAATGGATTGAAGATTGCTATAGCGCCTCGCATGAGGCGCTGCCGGACTCGGGCTTGCCTGCGACGCTGCAAGGCACGTGCTCACGCCGGATCGCCAAGGGCGGATCGTGGGGCACGCTCGCGCACAACCTGCGTACCGCGGAGCGCGTGCCTTATCCCGCCACACATCGCGACGACTCCATCGGCATTCGCGTTGCAAAGACGTTGCGCCGACCTTAGTGATCAAACAGGCGAGCGGCACGAAGGTGGCGCACCCACGGCCGCTTTGCCGGCATGTGTCCAGCTGTGTACGCAGGCTCACGTCGGAATCACGCACGAAGAATGTGGTGTCGGATTGCGGCAGGATTTCGATTTCGTCGTGGTATTCATTCGCGTGGGAGAAGAGGCGGCCGTCGTGCGCGCGCATCGTCCATACCCCCCGTCAAGCTCGTAATCACCCTCGTAACGTTGCAGCGTTTCCGCAGCGATGGGCGCCGGTTCGCGCACGAGCGGAGAGACATAGGGCATGCCGAGTGCAATCGTGCTGAGTCCACGAGCCAGCCGCATCGCGTCGCTAGCGACATTGTTCGTGAGCACGATCGTCGTCAGTTGTTCGTCCGGCATGAGGCTAAAACTGCTGCTGAAGCCGGGGACACGTCCGCCATGTTCGATGATGCGCCCCTGCGGCGCGTGGGCAATTTCAAATGGAACCAACCAACCATAGCCGTAACCGGCTTTGACAGGCTGCCACATCCGCTCCAGAGTGTGCCGCGGCAGCAGAGTGGAGCGCCTCAAGGCTTCGCTCCACCTTTGCAGGTCTTCAACCGTGGAATACATCGCGCCGGCCGAGAACGACCATAGCGGATCCAAAGGGCGGGTGCTGTTCCGAAAGTCTTTATGGGCATCCGACTCATAACCGCTTGCCCGGGCGGGCATCAGTAATGGCGTCATGAGGTCGGCCGTAACGTTCGATCCGGGCGGCACATCGTCCAGTCGGCTGCGCGGCGCCATGGCTTTGCATGCCTACCTATCAAGCGGCGAGGAAAGTCAGCAGCAGCAGGCTGTCGAGCATCTGCGCAACGCGCCAGCGTATTGGGACGAAGTCGTGGCTATCACAAGACCCTTGTATCGCGACATGAAGCTCACGCATTACAACCACAACTTCTACGTGCCGAACGACGACAATCTGTTCCATTGGGCACTGATCCGCGATGAGGTGGCGCGCGACGTGGAAATTGCTGCCGGGAGTAAGGCGAAGGAGGCGCACTGATCGTGGACGCAGGTCGATCTGTTGATCAGCTTCAGTGGCCCGCCATGACCGTCGCCGTGCTGGCAGCATGGCTCGCGGCTTCACGAACACCTCAAGCCTCCGGTCAAGTGCCGGCAGCATCGGAGAGTTCCTTGCGCGGGGCGTGCCGTGACATGAAAGTTCACGCAAAAGGGTACACGCTGTTCTGCGGTCGCGGGTTTAGCGTACGTAGGGAGGCGCTGAGACCGTTTGCGTTATGATTGCTGCATGGCTGACTGTGCATTCGATTCGCCGTTCTCGGAGGCTGCGCACTTCTACGATTTTCGCGCGCCTTATGCTTCGCAGGCGCTTACGTATGTGCGGGATGCAATCGGGATCGGCCAGTCATCGCGCGCCCTGGACTTAGGATGCGGGCCTGGCACGATCGCCATTCCGCTTTCGCAAATGGTCGGACAGGTGCTTGCGATCGATCCGAGTGAAGACATGCTCAATCAAGGTCGGATTCGCAGTGCAAGGGCGAACTGTCGCAATATCGCGTGGCTCTGCGCGCGCGCCGAGGAGGTCACTGAGGCGCTTGGGATATTCGATGTCGTGACGATGGGGCAGTCGTTTCACTGGATGGATCGGGACACCGTTCTGCGCCGCCTGGCGGCAATAATTGCTTCTGATGGTGGCTTGGCACTGATCAGTCCCGGTCAGCGGCGACCGCAAGAGAGCTGGGAGGCGCTGGCGGGTGAGGTGATCGTGCGCTACCTCGGTCCTCGTGCGCGACATCCCCAGATGAATCCGGAGCCGGAAAACGAGCCTTCGCTGCTCCGCTCAGGCACATTTTCGCGATTCACGGTAAGAGAGTTTTCGATGCAGTTCGAGCGCGATGTGCCTTCCATCATTGGGAACATTTACTCGATGTCGACATCGCCGAGATCCGCGTTCGGCGATCGCGCCGCGCTGTTTGAACGAGACCTGACCGAATCCCTGTTGCGTTTAAATCCGTCGGGAGTCTTCAAGGAACAGTTGGAAACCCAAGTGGTGATAGCGCGAAAGCAGGACATGGAATTCATCGGATAGATGAGGATTTACGCACTGTCCCGATCCTCGCCCGTCCTTGGGGCGGCCCAGAACGACGGCTTTCGAGGTTCGCATCTTGCCGTTGATCAGATCGCAGTCCTGGATCGTGAGCGCCATCTGCTCGGACTGGCGCAAGGCCGAGAAGAATCGGGACAGGCATCACGCCTTATCCGCCACTCGGCTCGAATAGTCGTCCCCAAAGCAATGCCAACTGCGCAAGCAGCGGCAAGCCCACCAGCAGCAATACCGGAAACGTGACACCGAGAGCACACGTCAGATAGATCGACGGATTGGCGGTTGGAAACGACACACGGACGACAGAGGGCGCGTTGATGAAGGACGCCGAAGCCGCAACGGCGCCCATCACGAAGGCGCTGCCAGAAGAAAGTCCGGCCAGTGTCGCGAGCAACGTGCCGAGGAATCCGCCTACCGCTGGCATCAGAAGCGCAAAGCTCACCGCACGCGCAGCCGTGGCTCGCAGGTTACGTAGCTCGCCGGCGGTGACCATGCCCATTTCGACCATGAACAACATGAGCGTACCGGTGAGGATCAGATCGACGATATTTTCGATTCGACCGAAATGGCGATCACCGACCAACCAGCCAATGAGCAGTCCGAAGAGCAGCAGCGGGAATCCGCCGCGGACGATGTCGCCGATGCGTGAGCCTTTCGAGCTCACAGCTCCCGTCTCGCGGCTCAGCGCGAGCGTTCCGATCGAAAGCGCGACCAAGATGCCGAGCTCCATGAGAGCCGCCATCCCCATCACCAAGCCGTCAACCTCGAGGTTCATGTCACCTGATTCAGCGTAGGCAGCCATCAGCACCGCCGACGATACCGAGCCGTAGAGCGTTGCGAGGGCGGCAGAGTCGGGCACGGAAAAGCAGGTAAGGTAACGAGCGATGACATACGACAGCGCTGGAAGAAGCAGGATGAGCGAAAACGTGACTGCCAGGCCGGCGCCGAGGCCGCTGAGGTCTGATGCGGCGAGACCGCGTCCGCCGTCAATGCCGATGGCAACAAGCAGAAGGTTGGTGAACAGCTGCAACGCTCGTTTCGGCACCTTGATCGCGAAGCCGATGAGTGCCGCAAATATCCCCGCCACGAAGGAGAGCGTGATCGGCGAAAGCAAGCTTGCAAGCAGGATATTCACTGTTGCTCGGTGCAGGATAGATCTTTTCTCATTGGCGCCGCAACGCAGTGAGAAGGGACATGATTGCAGCCTCGGTCATTGGGCCTCTAGCCTTTGTGCACCTTGACGAATTGATTGCTCTCTGCCGACCAACTTGAATGCTGGCGTGTTGCTGGAGGCGCCTGGGGCTTGCTAGTTGCGATTCGCATCGCGTGAGGTAACCGTGCGCAAGGAGCGATTGTACGTCGACTTCAACGAAATGCCCGAGTCCAACCTTGTGTTGCTCAGTGCCGAGGATGTAAAGCGGGATGTCACTGGAGCGCGCTGGTTGGACTTCGCGAGGCGATCGCGATACATCGAGTTCCGATTACAGCTGCGCCTGACGTCGATGTTTCGCATCCGGTGGCAAGTCGCCGAGGTCGGTGTTCGCGGCACCCACTAGCTCTGACGTGAGTAACGCCAAATGGCGCGAAACGCGCGTGATTGGGGACTGTGCGCTTGGTGCACGTGAAGTCGCTGTCAATCGCAGCCGTCTCAACCCGCGCGCATGCGCAGAATTGTTGGGATATCGATCTTGCCCCCGTACTCGCACAGCTCCTTGTTGCCGCTCTCGACAGCGAACATCGCCATGCGATCCGCCAGCTCGTTGCCTTCAGTGCCCACGTGCGCGCTGACGTGAGTCAGGTGCACCTTGGATTCGATGCGGCTGTAGACCGCGTGAGCGGCTTGAATGATTTCGAGATTCTTGATCTCACCGCCGGCCTTGCGCCAGCCTTTCTTTTCCCAACCCGGGGCCCACTTCGAGATGCAATTGATCGCGTAGGTCGAATCGCAAAGGATCTGGACGGTTAAGCCGCTGGAGATGGCGGTTTCCGCCATCTCCAGCGCCCGATGCAGCGCATTGAGCTCGGCTATGTTATTCGTGCCAGCAGGGTTGTAGAGGCCGTGCCAGAGCTGCGCTAGCTCGCCATTGCGATAGACCGCGAGTCCGGAACCCGCCCGGCCAGGGTTGGGATCGCAGGCGCCGTCGCAGTAGATTTGTAGATCGAACGGAGATGGTCCGGCTTGCACTGAAGCCTGCTCGCTTGGCTTGTTTGCAGCCCGGCGCACGAAGGTGGACCTGGGCGCACCGCCCGCGAAAGCTCGCTCCGCTTCTGCACGGGTCGCGAATGACTTGTAGCGCGCGCCCGCGAATCTATCGACCTGTCGATGCGTGGTGGCCCAGTCTGTGAACACGCCGGTCTGCCGTCCTGCCCAGACCACATAGAATTTCTGTGCCAACGCGCGACCTTCGTTCGATTGGATGAGTGGGCCAAGTCTAAAGCACGCGCTGCGTGGCGAGTACTACATCAACAGTTCGCTGCCAGTGCCGCACGTCGAGCCCTGCGTAACCGCATACTGCGTCGACGATCTGGCGTCTGACGAATGGCAGCTTGCTGCCAAAGCCGCTCGCGATCCGGTTGGCAGTAGCACCGAAGGCCCCATCCGATTCTGCAAGTGCGATGATGCGGCTGGCTCTTTCGTAGGTTCGTAGTTGGGATTCGCGTGCCGCTCGATAGGTGGCGAGCGCCTGGGGCACCTGCGACGGCGTCGCGCGATGCAGTACCGCTGCCAGAGTGATTGCATCTGCCAACGCCATGTTTGCGCCCATACCCAATTGCGGATCGAATGCATGCGCTGCGTCGCCGATGCAGACCAGATGCTTTGTGTGCCAAGTCTGCATTCGAACGTGCGAGAACGACCAATGCTGGAGGGCGTCGAATCCCGTCAATTCGTCGAGCGAGCTGCGTAGCTCGGGATACTTCAAGGCCAGCACCATTCGCCAAGCCTCGAAGTCGCCTCGCTCCAGTGCCTGAACCTGCGACTGCGACTGATTGATGAACAGCGTTGCGCGGTGTTTTCCTCGTTCATCGACACCGATCGGGAGCACGCCGATGTATTCATCGTGGCCCCGATGAATCTGCAGGAGTTGGCTTGAGTCGCATCCTGACGGTAAGAGCGCGTCGACGCTAAACGCCCCCCGCTCGCGGCGTGCAACTTCAACGGTCGGTGTTACACGAAGTCGCAATCGAGAATGGACGCCATCACTAATGACGACAAGGTCATAGGGCCCGGATGTTCCGCCGTCGTCCAGAGTGAGCCACGTTGCGACATCGCTCGTTGCGATGTCTTGAACGTGCACGCCAGATCGGACATCGGCGCACGCGTTGTTGAGTGCACCCCAAAGAGCGCGATAGAGCGCGGGGCGGCCAATGCCCACGGCGTGGTCGTGCAAGCCTGATGGATAGACCAGGCGGAACGCGGCGGCGCTGGCCGTATCCACGCGGCGGATGCGATCGATCCGGGCCCCTTGCGATTCGATCGTGGCGACTAGCCCCAGCGCTCGCAACGCATCCAGTCCGACCGGCTGCAGCAGCATACCGGCGCCCTGCGGTACCGATGGTTGGCGGCGTTCGAACACAGTAACGCGGTGACCTTGCCGGCCAAGTAGGATTGCGACACTCATGCCAGCGATACCGGCGCCAATGACGGCGATGTGTAGGGTGGCGGTCATCGCGGCTCGCTCATCCGGACCGGCGGCATGCGGCGCCCAAGCCTGTTACCGATCTGCACTGGTGAATCCAGCGGCATCAGTTCAGGTCGTGCCGGCAGATCTTCGGGCAGTCGCACATCCCACACGAGTCCGACTCTTCGCAGGGAGACCAGTACCCACCAGCCCGGGTCCCACTCGCCGTCGAACAAGCCGAGCTTCGCAGAGCCGGGGTACGCGTGATGATTGTTGTGCCAGCACTCGCCCATGGTGAGCAGAGAAGTCCAGCGGATGTTCCGTCCCTGGACTGCCGCGCCGCTCACCCGATAGTGCATCTCACCGTGATTGTGGGCGAAGTATCCGATCAACCAATGTCCGAGCACTCCGGCGGTCACGCGCGCACACACGCCCCAGAAAACGAAGCTCCATCCGCCCCAGACAAAGAACCCCAGCACCCATGGCAACTGCTGCAGCATCCAGGTGCGTTCGAGGAAGCAGTAGAACTTATCCTTCGCCACAGCGGCTTCGATGTGAATTTCGGGCGGCGCCTCAAGGTGCAGATCACAATGCAATTGCCACCAGGCGTCGCGACAGAACCCGCTGCCGTGACGGAGGTAGTCGTGACACCTCGGCAACCGCTGCGCGTAGTCACGCAACTCGTGCTGTCGTAACAAAGAGATCGGCCCCGACAACCCGACCAGCGTCCCGCAATAGACGAACAGGTAGGCGAGCCAGCGCGGACACTGGTAGCTGTTGTGGATCAGCTTGCGATGACTGCCGAGCGAGTGCCCGAAGAGCAGAACGATGGCCGTGCTGATCACGAACAGTGCGACTGCCGAAGGCGTAGCCGTCGCAACACCGCCCATCACAGCGCCAAGCAACATCATCGTGAACCATATGGATCGCGCGGGTGAATAGTCGACGGCGCCCTGACACACGGCCGCCATCCCTCGGGCCTGGACGCGGTGGCCCTCCACGCTGCCCGTGGCGGGGGTGTGAGGGTTGTCATTGATCATTGCATCGCTCCTACACCGTATGACGGTGTGTCTTGGGCCACATGCTCGAGGCTGAGCGGAGATGCGATGGATTGGCTTCCTGATTGATCCGCGAGGAACAAAGAGCCCTCGCTCACCCGCGCATCAATGACTTACGGACTTCCGGAAAGATCTTTTTGGAACCGGCGCCGGCTAGAACTTAGAAACTGCGCAGGGGGAGGATCGAGAATTCGTGTAGCGCTTCAGCCCGACCAATCGGCCTGGTTCCTGCAGTGCCGGGGGCGGGTACGCGTGCGGGAATCACGATACGTTCCCGAGACCCAAGATGTACTTCGCAAGATCACCGATGCGCTGAAAGGTTTCTGGACGTATCCGCGCAGCCTGGTCCGTCTACGCCCGGGCATGGCGCGGAATAAAGTGGGCTTGTATCGAACGCCGCGGCCTGGCCGAGCGGTTGGCGCCGGGGCTATGCCATGCCGATGCATTGAAGATGATCATTGACCCTGCCGGACCGCACGCGACGATTTGCTCTTCGCGAGCGTCGTTTGTCACGCCAACAGGTCCGTGCGGCGTCAAATGCGATCCTGGCACGAATCGCGTGGCGCCGTTCTCGGCATCAAAGGCATCCACCATCAAGATGCAGCCCACCAGGGGCCATCCATTGGCCCGATCCTGATACGGAACGTCCACATGATGGGCCTCCGCCGGTGCGCCGGGATGGAGCGTTCTGCCGCGCATACCGCTCAGCTTAAAGGGCTCGCCGATGATCTGACGACATGCGGCCAGCAGTGGCGGATAGATGTAGATCCCGTCGAACCCCGGCCCGCGATTTACGAAGTCATCCAGGCGCGTGGAAAATCCGTTGCGCGCAGTACGCACGTCAGCTGGATCGGCCATCCTCATCGCATGATCGAACGCACTAGATAGCCGCTCGCAGCCGCCCTGAATGACGGGCCCCGGTATGACGACAAAGCCACTATCCCGAAGTTGTCGGGTCGACTCGAGAGGCAGACACTCCGTGGCGATGCCGTCGTACCAGTCAATCGTCTTCGTCATATGGCCGCCGCAGGTGCAGTGGTTCCGAACGATCAGCAGCGTTCAGTGGATGCAGGGAGTTCCGAAGAAGGGATACGCGGTGTTCCTGCAGTATCGGTGCGGGTGCGTGTGAGCTTCCTTCGTCACCATGTCGTGGGGACTTCTATCGTGTCGATCTCCTCGGCAGTCCACCAGTGATCAAAGCAAACTTCGAGTGCGACGATTTCATCCAGCAGTGCACGGCGTATTTCTACGTCAGCTAGAGGTAGGTGCTCAAAGAGTTCGCGCACAAATGCCTCCTTACAGTTCCTCAGAATAAGCGCACGATATGCTCACGAAGTATAGCCACTCGTCGTATTGCCAATCTTCACGGCCATGGCCTCCGTCCGGCGGATTGTCATTCACACACGTGTGAGTGAATATTGACATCGGGCCAACTTGATGGCTCACTTTGGGTCACGGGCCGTAGCCGCCGCCCGCAGGGGGACGGCTCGATGCTTTGTTTCTGACTGCCGAGGATGACGGAGCCTGAACCGTGCTCGCACAGGTAAAAACCCGAGGTAAGCACCTGGCTGCGCCGAAGCGGCGTTCTGCTGGCCGCAGGCGTGTCAGTAAGGCAGACCAGCGCGCGGAAATGATGGAGCAGATCCTCGACACGGCCGAGGAGCTGTTCTCCAAGCACGGGCTGTACGGAGTCACTCTCAAGGATGTGGCCCAACGTTTGGGCGTGCACCACACGTTGATGAATTATTACTTCAAGGACAAGAAGAAGCTGTTCGACGCCGTGTTTGCACGCCGCGCTGTCGTGACCAGCACGCGTCGTATGCAGGCGCTGGACGAATACGACCTGGCGACCGGCGGCAAGCCAACCGTCGAAGGCGCATTACATGCGTTTCTCGATACCGACCTCGATCTTTATATCGAGGGTGGGGAGCACTGGAAGAATTACGGAGCGCTGGGCGCGCAAGTGGCCAACACCCCGGAGTGGGGCGCCGAGCTGATGGACAAACACTTCGATCCAGTCGTGCTGCGTCTGATCGGGCTGTTGAAGCGCGCGCTGCCGAATTGCTCCGAGCAAGATATTTTCTGGGGATATCACTTCGTAACCGGCGCGCTGCTGCTCACGCTGGCGCGCACCGGACGAATCGACAAGCTCTCTGGCGGCGCCTGCAAATCGGATGATTTCGCCGCGGTGAAAAAGCGCATGGCGAGCTTCATGGCAGCGGGTTTTCGCGAAGTGACGAAGCCAACGAGCGCCGGCGCACACTGATTTTTCGGGCTGAGCGTCGCTTCGTCGGTACAGGGGGAGGTCTCATGGGCGATGCTTGACGGCCGTTTCGGCGCTCGGACACTCACTCACGTGTGAATGAATATCAAGATCAATCATCAGCACGACCAACAGGGGGATCATCATGAAACTCGCGTTTTACGGGGCTTCGGGCCTGGCATTGCTATTCGGTGTAACCGGCGCAGGGCCGGCTCGGGCGCAGTCTGTGCCGGCAGGCGCAAATGAAGAGGGCGCACTGACTGAAATCGTCGTTACCGGTTCGTTCATCCGGGGCACTGCGGTGGACACCGCATTGCCGGTCGAAGTGTATTCGCAGGAAGACCTCGAGCTGCGCGGCGCGCCGACCGCTCTCGAATTCGCCAAGAGCCTGACGATTGCCGGGCCAACCACCGGCGAGTCCTACTATTTCGGCGGACCCACGTTGATCGGCTCGGTCAACTACAACCTGCGCGGGCTGGGCTCCGACAAGACGCTGATCCTGCTCAACGGCCGGCGCATGGACATCAACACGGCGAACATTCCATCGCTGGCGCTCGCCCGCACCGAAATTCTCAAGGACGGCGCGGCCACGATCTACGGCGCGGACGCCATTGGCGGCGTCGTGAACTTCATCACCCGCGATCGATTCGTGGGCCTCGATATGAACGCGCAGTACAAGTACGTCGATGGCTCGGACGGCGACTATTCCGCCGGCATCCTCGGCGGCTTCGGGGAAGGGCGGGTGAATCTGATCGCGTCCGTCGAGTACGAGCATCGTTCGCGACTGCACGCTCTGGATCGCGATTTCACCCGCGATTCGCTCGATCCCACCCGGGCCGGGTACAACCCCGCGCCGTGGTCGACTTTGACCAACCTCGCAGGATGGGTGCCGCGTGGCGCGTTGCCAGCTGTTCCCACCGCGACCATCGATGGTGAATTCGGTGCGCCTGTGGGTGGCATCGTGTCCGACTTCACTCGTCAGTCATGCGAAGCGGTCGGGGGCAGATACGACAACAACTTCACCTGCGCCTATAACTACATCCCCTATTACAACGTGGTTGAGGACAACGACATCTATCGGGGCTATCTACAGCTCAATGCGGATGTATCGGACAACATGAAGTTTCACGCCGATGCTTCCTACGCTCGCGTGACCTCGCCTCAGGTCTTCGCATCGCCCGCACAGCCGATGGTGCGAGGTCCTGCGATGGCGACCGGTTCGACGTTTCAGATCTACGTGCCGATCGAAAATCCTTACGCCGCGGATTTTGCGGCTCGCAACGGCATCACCGGTGCTTCGGGGTTCACGCCTGTGACTTATCGACTGTTGGGTCACGGCGGCAACTTCGCTTTCGGCGATGGCAAGGGCTTTGGCGTGCCCGATCGGATCGACAATGAGATCTGGCGCCTGTCCGCGGGTATCAACGGAACGCTGGGCGAGTGGGCGGGCGGAGCGCGGGACGTGGGTTATGACTTCGCCGTGACCTACAACCATTCGGACGCGTTCAACACTCACCCGGACACGATCGGCTATCGCCTGCAGCAGGCACTGAACGGCTTCGGCGGTCCAAACTGCCAGGCGGCCGACCTCGACCCGGCGCGCTTCGGCACACAGAATCCAGCGGCGGCCGGTCAAAATGGCTGCATGTGGTGGAATCCGTTCTCCACTTCATTCGCAGGTCAGCCGGTCCGCGGCCTGGCCAATCCGAACTACGCCGCGGGCTCGGAAAACTCACTGGAGCTGACGCGTTGGTTGTTCGATCCACGCGCCACGCGGACGATCAACGAGAACACCACAGTGGATCTGGTGTTCGATGGCATGCTGGGCGTGCAACTGCCCGGCGGTGAAGTGGGTTGGGCGGTGGGCGGTCAATATCGCGACGTAAAGAGTCGCGAAGACATTCCCGATCCGCTGTACAACGGCAGTCTTGCGTGTGAGTGGCCCGCCGAATTCACCAGCGGCAACGGCGCCGGACGGCCGAACCTGCCGGCATCGCCGTTGCCAACGAACGACCCGAACTTCCGCGGCTGTACGCCGGATAGTCCGGGGCCGTTCGTGCTGTTCGCCCCGAACCCTCCGGATACGCTGGGGCGCCATCAACAGTCTGCATTCGCCGAGTTGCGCCTGCCGGTGCTTTCCAACCTGGATTTCCAGGCTGCTGCACGTCACGAGGAATTTGAGGGTGGTCTCGGCGCCACCGTGTACAAGCTCGCGGGCAAATGGAATGTCTGGGGGCCGCTGTCGTTTCGTGGCTCGTATGGCACGAACTATCAAGCGCCGCCGCTGAGCGCCGTGCCCGGTGCCGTTACGGTTGCTGCGCGCACCTACACGGCAGCCGCTGGCAACTGGTTGGGCGCGCAGTTCATCACTGATGCGAATCTGAAGCCGGAAACGGCGACCGCCAAGAACTTCGGCGTGATCTGGCAGAGCGATGGTTTCGGGGCCGGTCATCGGTTCCAGGCGATCGTCGATTACTTCGACATCCGGACCGAGGACAAGATCGATCAGGTCGCGGATCCGAATCAGATCGCGAGCCTGGTGTTCAACGGGCCGGGCAATACGATTACGACCTGCGATCCGAGCGCGCAGCCGCTGTTGAACCGCGTGACATTCAATGCCGGATGTACCGTCGGCATGAGTGGCGTCGGCACGTTCTCATCGATATCCACTCGCTATGGCAATGGTCCCGGCCAGACCACCAACGGCTTCGATTTCCAGAGCCGGTACGATATGCCGGTGGGACCCGGCGATCTGTCGCTCGGCCTGAACGCCACGAAAATCACCGAGCTGAAGACCGGCCCTACGTTGCTCGATGGCGTGGTCGTTTCGATGGGCGACGACCGGCTGGGCAATTTGAACTTCGCCACCTTCGCGCAGGCCGCGCCTGAATGGCGCGCGAACGTCGATGCTAACTACCGATTCGATCGTCACAACGTGAGAGTCGGCGTGAACTACGTCTCGGCGGTGAAGGACGAGCGGCCCGGCGCGCAGTATGGCGAGGAGGGCGAAGACTTCATCACCGTCGATCTCACTTATCGCTTCGAGTTCAACGACGGCCTCGCGCTCTCTGCGACCGTGGCGAACGCGTTCGACCGCGATCCGCCGCCGGCTCAGGAAGAGTTCGGCTACGACCCGTGGACTGCGAATCCGCTGGGTCGCACAGCTGAGGTCGGCCTCAGGATGTCGTTCTGATGCTGGAACGTAGCGCGATACTGGCTGTCTCGTTGTTGCTCGCTTCATGCATGCAGCCGCGACAGACAGATTCGGTCGAAGCGCAGGGCGCGGCGGCGGCTGACATAACAGCCAACGCCGCGGCCTCTCCCGCGAATCCATTGCGCAATGTTTATTTCGGCGATCTGCATCTGCATACACGCAATTCATTCGACGCCTACGTTTTCAACGTGCGTGCAGATCCTGACGACGCATACGCCTATGCGAAAGGGCGGACGATCAAGCACGCCATGGGCTTCGATCTGCGCCTCACGCACGCGCCGCTGGACTTTCTCGCAGTCACCGACCACGCCGAGTACCTCGGCGTGGTTCAGGCGATCGATACGCCAGGCAGCACGTATTCCAAAGTCCCATACGCGCGCGATCTGTCCTCGAGCGAGCGTGCCGGCATCCTGGCCGCCTTCGCACGCTTTGCCGACAGTTTGAGCAGCGGCAAACGCTTGCCCGAGCTTTCAGACCTGTCCGCGACTCGATCGGCATGGCAGGAGATCCTGCGCAGCGCCGAGCGCAACAACGAACCTGGCAAGTTCACGACCTTCATCGGCTACGAGTTCACATCGATGCCGGAGGTGCGCAACCTGCATCGGAATATCATCTTCTCGAGTGATCGTGCTCCAGCGATGCCCTATTCGGCGCTCGACTCGCAGAATCCAGAGGACCTGTGGCGTTGGATGGAGCAGCGGCGCGCCGAGGGCATGGAAGCATTGTCGATTCCTCACAATGGCAACGGTTCCGATGGAACCATGTTCGAACGGACGATGTGGAATGGGCAGCCCATTGATCGCGCCTACGCGGAGCTGCGTTTGCGCAACGAGCCGTTGGTCGAGATCACACAGTCCAAGGGGCAGTCCGAGACGATGCCGCTGCTGTCACCCAACGATGAGCTTGCCGGGTTCGAACTGATGACCTCGTACATCGGCGTGAGCAAGCCGATAACGAAATTCGAGGGCGGCTATGCGCGCGATGCCCTGAAGCGAGGCATGGAGCTCGAGAGTCAGCTCGGCGCCAATCCCTACAAGTTAGGCTTCGTCGCAGGCAGCGACAGTCACAACTCCGCCGGCGCCTACGAGGAGGATCACTACTTCTCGAAGGTCGGCGCGCTGGATGGATCGCCTGACCGCCGTGGGGCCGTTCCGCCGGCTGATTATAAGAGCTGGGACGAATTCTATGCGGCGGGCAAGACCGTGCCGGTCAGTTCGACCTGGGGATCCGCAGGGCTCACTGGAATATGGGCAGAGCAGAACACGCGCGAGTCGCTGTTCGCGGCGCTCCGGCGAAAGGAAACATTTGCTACTACGGGTGCGCGCATCCGCGTCCGGCTGTTCGCGGGCTATGAGATCGAGGGAGTCAATCTCGCGACCGACGCCGGGGTTCGCAGCGCCTATATGAATGCAGTGCCGATGGGCGGCGATCTGGTCGGGAAGCCGGGGGGCGAGCCGCGGTTCGTTGTAATCGCGATGCGCGATATTCATTCGGCGCCACTTCAGCGCATCCAGATGGTCAAGGGCTGGCTCGATACCGCTGGCAAAACGCACGAGAAGGTATTCGACGTGGTCTGTTCCGATGGGGGCGCGGTCGATGCCACGACTCAGCGCTGTCCCGACAACGGCGCAACGGTAGATCTAAGCACATGCGAAATCTCGCGCGACAAAGGCGCCGGCCAACTGCAGAGCGCCTGGAGAGATCCTGAGTTCGAACCGCACCGGCACGCGTTCTACTACGCACGAGTGATCGAGAATCCGACTTGTCGCTGGTCCACGTGGGATGCGATCCGCGCCGAAGTCGCACCCAACCCAAAGCTGCCAAAGGCGATCCAGGAGCGTGCCTACACATCACCGATCTGGTTCATACCGACCGAGCATGCCGACTAACGAGTTCAGCGACCGTACTGCCAGAGGCATGAAGGCCATGTTTATGCGCGCTTTGCGTGAGCCGCTGCTGCAGTTCTTCGGCATCGCCCTCGTCTTGTTCGCGGCAAATCAGTTGATACATGGCAGCAGCGTTCAGCTCGACCATGAGCTCATCAGTATCTCGCAGGGGCGAGTGAATCAGATTGCTGAGAGCTATCGGCTGCTTGCCGGGCGCTTGCCGAGCCGGGCCGAGTTGCAGGCGCTGGTGAATGATTTCGCGGACGAGGAGATCGCCTATCGAGAGGCCATCGCGATTGGGCTCGACGCTGACGACACGATTGTCCGTCGACGCATGCGGCAAAAGCTCGAATTTCTCGCCGAAGACGCCGATGCCAGCGCAGAGCCGACGGATGAGCAACTCTCGGGCTGGCTGGCCGAACATGCCGCGGATTATCGATTGGCTGAGCGTATTTCGTTCCGACAGGTCATGGCGAGCGCTGATGTACACGGGGAGCGTATGAACGCGGAGGCGACAGCATTGCTGAACGAACTGCGCTCAGGCGCGGATGCGAGTAGGCTCGGCGATCCATCCATGTTGCCATCGACTTTGCCGCCGACGACGCAACACGGTGTGGCTGCGCTATTCGGTGAAACGTTTGCCGATGCACTGTTCGCGCATGCAGGGGAGGGTTGGTTTGGCCCACTTGTCACGCCTCTGGGCGCACACCTCCTATTGGTACTGACACGAGAACCGGCGCGCACCCCGGAGCTTGCAGAGATTCGCGGCAAACTGCGATCCGACTGGATTGAGGCGCGACGTCGGGACCAGCGCGAGCAGTTCCTTGCTCGGCTGCGTCGGCGTTACTCCGTCGCGGTCGATTGGCCGGAACTGTACGCTGCTCAGCCAGCACCCGCCGACGTACCGAAGCTCAGGCATCCGCTCGACACCATTCATACGAACGGAGAGTAGCGCATGCGTTGGCGGATGCTGGTCACGCTCGCGATCCTCGTGACTGCTTGTGCGCCGGCCTCGGCACACGAGATTCGACCTGCATTCCTGCAGATTCGCGAGATCGAGCCGTCGACCTACGATGTGCTCTGGAAGACTCCGGCGCAAGGGGACATGCGCCTGGCACTCAACGCCGTCATGCCGTCACCGTGTCGCAATCTTGGCGTGACGCGCACGACGCTCGTCAATGCCGCTGCCATCGAGCACCGGCGCATCGTCTGCGAAGGAGGAATCTCCGGCAGGCGCATAGTCTTCGAGAATCTTGCCACCACACTGACTGATGTGATCGTGCGCTTCGAGCCGATCGCGGGGGCGCCCAAGACACTGCGGGTGAATGGCGCTACGCCTTTCGTCGCTATACCCGCGCAGCAGTCCGTGAGTGAGATAGCTGGCGCATATTTCCGTTTCGGCGTCGAGCACATCTTGTTCGGATTCGATCATCTGCTGTTTGTGCTCTCTCTGCTGATGCTCGTCGATGATCGCAAGCGTCTGCTCACAGCGATTACTGGGTTCACGGTGGCGCATTCGATCACACTCGCAGGCACGACATTCGGCTGGCTACGCCTGGCAAGCGCTCCGGTGGAGGCGTGCATCGCATTGTCGATCGCTTTCTTGGCGGCGGAAATCCTCAAGACTCGCGGTGGCCGAGCCCGCTCAACGCGGCTGCGCCCGGAGATTGCAGCGTTCGGTTTCGGGCTGTTACACGGCTTTGGTTTTGCCTCGGCGTTGCATGAGATCGGCATGCCTGAGGACGCGCTGCCGTTGGTGCTTGTATCGTTCAACCTCGGCGTGGAAGCGGGACAGATCGTATTCGTGGCTGTCGTGGTGGCGATGGTGTGGCTGTGGCGAAGGTATGCGCGCCAATTGCCAGCATCCGTGTACCGAGTGTCGGCCTACCTGGTCGGGATCACAGCTAGTTTCTGGTTCATCGAGCGCAGCGTGCGGATAGCACTTTAACTTGAATGCCGTGATCCGAAGACAGCTCTGCGTCGCGCCTGAAAGCTCCAGAATCCGTAAATTGCCAGCGTTCCCAGCAGCGTCAGTGCAAGTCCGGCGAGCGTCATGACTGCTTTGTAGGCGAGGCCACCGACGCTGGATGCGTGGATGGGGTAAACAAGATTGAAAGCGCGCGTCGCAAGCGGCAACTCATGCGCATCACGCGATTCGATCAGCCGACCATTCGCAGGGTCGAACCAAAGGACCGTTCGGCCGTTCGGCAACCACTCATCCGGTTGCCGGACTCGAACTCGCACGAGTTGTCCCTCGCGTTGGGGAACACTCAGTGTTCTCAGCTCCGCGTCGACGTACGAGCTGCGAACGGCCTGTAGCATCGTGCGCCAATCGAAATGCCGATCGATCGGACCGCCTTTGACGTTGGGCGCCGCGAGCGATTCAGCGATGGTCCCCGGCGGGGACAAGGGCGCAAGCAAGAAGTCAGCGACTGGCCTCAGCGTCAACATCGCACCAGTCAACATCGCGATCAATAACAGCGGGCTCATTACTGCACCCAGATCCCGGTGATGCCGCATGATGTGCAACCGAGACCAACGGCCCGGCAGCACCCTGAAAGCAAACGTCTTACGAGTCCGCCACCACAGCAGCGCTCCGGTGAGTACGAAGCCAACTCCGATGAGCGCAAGCCCACCCGAAATCATCGAGCCGATCTCGCCCATCATCAGGTCGTGATGAAAGGCGAACAACCAAAGCTCGAGTCGCTCCCACTTCGATGTCCAGCGAACGAGGACCGTGCCGGACTGGTCCGCATAGCCGCCTCGATCCCCCGCGAACGACAGTCGGAACAATCCCAGACTACCGGTTGGAAAAATGATGCTCGTGAGTTCCAGCGTGGGATCGGCGAGCAACCGTTCAGCCCCAGCGCTCGCGACATCCATGACGAGCGGCTCCTCGGCTTGAGGTATTGTCGCCCGCAACCACGCGTCCTCATAGAGGAGCAGGGTGCCACTCAGTCCCAATGCGGCGAGCAGCAGCCCGATGCAGGCACCCGTCCAGCGGTGGATGCGATCAATCCAGATCAAGTTGGAAACTCAGTTGTTGGCGCCAGGCAGCGTGCGAAGCAGACCGATGTTCGCGGCCGCAGTATCCGATCACCTGATGCGGGGAGCGCATCGTAAGCGACCCGCGAATGACTCGCAATTCTGTGGGTGATGCTCGCACGGTGCGGGGCTTCGAGTCCGCTGCTCGAGCGACTCGCATTAACCTAAAGCAGTCCCCGACGCTGAGTGATCGAGAATCTTTGGATCCGCGGAACGACGAGGAGCGACTCGCGTTCAGTGAAGTATCACTTGGATCTGGAGCAGCTCATGAAGTCCCTCAATCTCATTACACTGATCCTCACAATCATCGGAGGAATCAACTGGGGTCTGGTTGGCCTTGCTGATTTCGATCTGGTGGCCGCCATCTTTGGTCCGGACACTGGAGCCTCGCGAACGATATATGCATTGGTCGGGTTGTCGGCTTTGTATCAGATCGCGCCTTTGCTGCGCGCCTTCCAGATCGATGAGCCGAGAGCCGAAGCGGCCGCACGGCGAGTGTGAGCTGGAATGAAATCCCGCACAATTCTGCTCGCCCTCGTGGCGCTGGCATTCGCAGCCTGCGCCAGAGAGCCTGGCAACTCCGATGGAAACGGCCCGGGCAATGCGGACGGAGCGGGCGGGCGTCAGGATCCGCCCACGGCGCCGGCGACACAGGGAGCGGATCAAGACAAGTCCGCGCCTTCAACCGCTGATGAGGCGCAGCGGCAAGAGTAGTCATCGCAGTTCAGAGCGGCTACGGCATCGCTGCTCGGAGCCGGCCTGGGATGGCGAAATCACTCGCCAGGTCTGGCGCGCTTAGCCGCGAGTAGTGCAGCGATTGCCAGCACTCCGAAGATGAAAGCCAGTACCTTGGCGATCTCAAACGTCGCTTCGCTCAAAGTGGTGAAGGCGAGTAACGCAGTGCTGACTGCAACGAGCAAGAAGGCGATCGTCCACGTCCCCACAGCAACTCTCCATCTAGGAAGGTGTACTACCAGGTTGTACTGGGAATCCACTGAGCACGGCTCAACTGGCGATGTGCCATTGTTGAAGGAGCACTTCGCGTACTCTGCCGGCGCTCCTCGGTTCCTCTTCGAATCGATACACGGACGACGCGACAAGAACGTTCCACATGGACGCCCCGTCGATTGCTTAACTGATGTCTCGGCGCCGTTTGTCGCGCCGCTCCCGAGACATAATGTAATGATTGATGGCGCGGCGGACATTCGCCTGGCGCACAGGCTTTGATCAATCTGTCGTGTGCCGCGGGGAGAACTATGGGCGACCTGCAGAGGCCAGTTGCGGCTACTTGCTGTCTGCTTGAGGAAGCGCCCGCTCGATCCAGATCGGCCGACGTCCCGATCGTTTGGGCTGTCTCTGGTCCTTCAGAAACCCTTTGCTCGGCTGGAACTCGATTGCGTTGACGCGGCGTTCGAGCGCTTCGGACACCGATGCATCCTGCTCGAAGCGCGGTCGAGAGTCGGGTTGTTTGCGGAACAGCTTGAAGACGATGGGGCGCATTTCTGTGGGATCGAAGTGCCAGTAGCTAAACGTAGTCGTGAGAAGACACGGCCGGTTCGAGGGTAAGATACGCGCCGTCAACGGCGGGAGAAGTGCGGCGATGACGCTTGGTCTTCTCAGACAGCTCCCGATTCAAGAATACGGTGAACCCCTGAGGCTGGCGTCAGGCGCAGCTTTTTAGATCTAGCCAATGAGTAACACCGTCGTCTCTCGCCCCGGCACCGAGACCGGCTAACAAATCCTTGGAGCCAGTGCGTGCAAAGCAGGCCTCAGGGAGTCGGCGAGCCTGACCCGAGGGAATCGCCGCCGACGAGACGCACGACTTCTTCGCGCGCCTCATGGACGAGAGTGGGGCGATGCTATGGGGCCGCAGCAACTAAGAGATGATGAAGAGCTACTGGCCGACGGTCGCCCGCGGCGATGTCGAGGCGCCCCGACGGTGCGGAAATGGGCGGTGAAGTTGCAAAATCAAGCCAAGGCACGCCGTGTCGTCGACGGGAACGGACTTCCCGTGGACCAACAGCCACCACATCGCCGGCGACTTGCGTGCTCTGGCGTTCAATAGTTCAAGGGCGCGACACCCGACGGTGTGCTCTCCTCGTAGCGGCAAACGCGCGACCGAGCTGGATCGGTTGGATCTGATCGACGACAAGTTCCTCGCTCACCCCGGATCGCCGGCCATCCGACTCTGTGGCAGAGCGGGCTGCCAAACACGCGATGGCGAAGTCGCTCGGCAATGGCGCGGTCGCGATGCACTACCGGCGCGCGCGTGGCCAACGCCCCAGGCCACGATGAGCAAAATCAAAGGCTTAGACAGAGATTGCCCGGCGTACGGGACGCCTCGCTGCTTCAGTCTGCTCTGGGAAGGCCACTGAATCATATCGCGTACGCCAGCTCGGACATTATTGAACTTGCCGCCAAGTACACGGCAGGCATCGTACCGAATCATCCGTTCGTTGATGGCAACAAACGCAGCGGCTTTGTGATCGGTGTGCTGTTTCTCGAGCTCAATGGTTATCGGTTCATGGCCAGCGAGGAAGCCGCCGCACAAGCCATCCTTGAGCTGGCGGCCGGCACTGTTGATGAAGCCGGCTTCTGTGAGTTTCTTCGCGCCAATGCGCGCCGACGCAAATAACAAGATCGCTGCGGTTATTGGCTCAGATTGGAACGGACCGCGTTCTCTCGACTTGCGTTGCATATTCCGGCCAAAGTGAGCACCGATTCCAGCCCATCGTGAACGGCCCCATCCAGCGGATCTCATCCCGTGCAAAACCTATTCGGGATTTCATGATTACGGTTGGCTTGAGCGTTCACGATGGGCTGGAATCTGTGATCACGTTTCCGTGGAAACCTTGGAGCGAACAGATGCAGCGTCAATCCCTTAGGCAGCTTTCGCGTCTGTGGTTGTCTCATGAAGCGGGGAAAGAAACAGGAGCGAGGCATTGTCTCCGCAGATCCATCACAGTGGGTTCCAAACCAGGTTAGCCGCCATCGAAACAACCGTGAGTCAACTGAGCAGCATTGAGCGCGACGGATTCGCGACAGCGTCTGGCGTTCTGGATGAGCGCACTCGGCTCGATCTCATTCGGGATGTGGAAGAGCTGCTGATTGAATCTCCGGCTGGCGTCCGCGGGCTTGCCGCCAAAGCGCCGAGCGTCGCTGCGCTAGCCTTGTCGGCTGCCGTTCGCTCTCTGGTCGAGCCCGTGCTCGGTTCGCAAGCCAGATTGGTCCGCTCGATCCTCTTCAACAAGAGTTTGGATGCCAATTGGCAGGTGGCGTGGCATCAAGACTTGACCATTGCGGTTGCAAGTCAGGAGGAAGCCGAAGGCTACTCATCCTGGTCGGTGAAAGAAGGCGTCGTGCATGTCCAGCCGCCGGTGCAGGTTCTCGAGCAAATGCTGAGCGTACGGCTACATCTTGATCCGGCCGACGCTACGAATGGAGCCTTGTGGGTGTCTCCTGCTTCACATCGTTTAGGTCGGCTGCCAGCCGGAGAGGCGGCGAGCGTGGCTGAGCGCAGCGGCAAGCAACTGTGTGTGGTGCAGGCCGGAGATGCGTTGTTGTTCCGGCCACTCATTCTTCATGCGTCGCGAAAGGCCATATCGCTCAAGCCTCGGCGAGTGATTCAGCTGGAGTTCGCTGGTGTGTCGTTGCCAGAGTCACTTGCGTGGGCTGAGGCTATCTCTTAAGAAGTCATGGCGATCAGTGCGCGGTGCTCGTCCCGTTGATCAATACGGCGGGCGGGCGGATGGGAGGGCGCTGGCGTAAGCGACGGCATCGCCAGGCATCGTGTCCCGCTCCGGGCGCGGCAAATGCGTCTGTTTGATAGGGATCCGGCTACGCAGAAATTCTCAAAATCCTCGAGCGAGGTACTGCTCGCGTAACAGAGTCGACCGGCTTCCTGTTCGTGTTCGTGGGGCCGAGCGTGGCCCGGGCATTCCATGCAAAAAAGGCGCACGGGATGTCGATCGGACCGGAAATCATTCGTCGTGTTCGAGCAGACCGGCACCAAGCCCCTCGGGCACTCGGCAAGCCGGTCCGACAGTGCAACTACAGGAGACCGAAGATGCGATTTCTGATTACAGCCACCTCTGATCCGCAAGCGCCGGCATCCGATCAGCCCCTCGACGACGAGATCTTCAGTGCGTACATGCGGTTCAACGAGGAAATGCACCGGGCAGGGGTGCTCGTTGCCTCGGAAGGGCTGAATCCGGCCCGCAAAGGCGCACGCGTTGGCGTGTCGAAGGGCAAGCGCACCGTCCTCGATGGTCCCTTTGTGGAGTCCAAGGAGTTGATCGGCGGCTTCTATCTGATCGAGGTACCCTCGCTCGAGGAAGCTACGCAGTGGGCGCTTCGCTGCCCGGTCGGCCTGGGCTCCGCCGATGTGCTCACGATCCACCCCATGACGGAGCCCTCCGATATCCCGCCTCAGTACCTCGAGTTGATCCGTAAAGCGGCTCCCACATGGAGCGAAGCTTTCAGAGGGAAGCGTTGAACTGCTGCCTCCCGGAGGTGCGCTATGCGAGTCATCGTGATGGTGAAGGCGACGAGGAACTCCGAGGCCGGCCTCATGCCGGCAGAGGAACTACAGGGCGCGATGAGCCAGTTCAACCAGGAGCTGGTAAGGGCCGGGATCCTGCTCGCCGGAGATTCCCTTCAGCCCAGCAGCCAGGGCAAACGGGTGCGTTTCTCGGGGGGAAAACGGCTCGTGATCGATGGCCCTTTCGTGCAGACCAAGGAGCTCGTGGCCGGTTACTGGGTCTGGCAGGTGAAGTCGATGCATGAGGCGCTCGAGTGGATCAGGCGCTGCCCGGACCCTATACCGGGAGAGGACGCAGAGATCGAGATCCGTCCCGTGTTGCACGCCGAGGATCTCGCAAAGACGCGTTCGCCGGCTCGCAGCACTGATAAGGTGTAACCATCAAATGGGGGAGACACCCACGAAAGAGACCATTGAAGCGGTCTGGCGGATAGAGGCTGCTCGGCTGCTCGGTGGTCTGGTTCGCGTAGTGCGCGACGTGAGCCTTGCCGAGGATCTCGCTCAGGAAGCGCTGCTCACGGCGCTCGAGCGTTGGCCGCACACCGGCGTTCCGAACAATCCCGGTGCGTGGCTGATGGCGACTGCAAAGAACCGCGCCATCGACCAACTCCGCCGCCGTGGGATGTTGGATCGGACACATGAGAGCATCCAAAGAGATGCGGCAATCGGCGCATCGACAGAACATCCTGAAAACGAAACGAACATGGACGAGGACGTTGACGACGAGCTCATGCGCCTCATTCTGATCGCGTGTCATCCGGTGCTTTCGAAGCAAGCGCGAGTGGCGCTCACGCTGCGTCTTCTCGGAGGACTCACGACCGATGAGATTGCCCGGGCGTTTCTCGTGCCGGAAACGACCATCGCGCAACGTATCGTTCGCGCGAAGCGGACTCTGGCGGAGGCCCGCGTGCCTTTTGAAATTCCGCGCGGTGACGACCTTGCTGACCGCTTGCCCTCAGTGTTCGAAGTGATCTATCTCATCTTCAACGAGGGCTACGCAGCTTCCCGGGGTGAAGACTGGATGCGCATGGAGCTCTGCGAAGAAGCCCTGCGGCTAGGACGGATTCTCGCCGAGCGGATACCAGACAATGCCGAGGTTCACGGACTCGTGGCACTGATGGAGTTACATTCCTCACGCGCTCGCGCGCGCATCGGTCCGTCTGGGGAGCCGATCCTCCTTCTCAATCAGGATCGCTCCCGTTGGGACCAGCTTCTGGTGCATCGGGGTCTCGCTGCGCTCGCTCGTGCCGAAGCGCTCGCCAGTCCGCTTGGCCCCTACGCGCTACAGGCGTCGATCGCTGCGTGCCACGCGCAAGCTCGTACGGCCGACGAGACGGACTGGAAAAGAATCGTCGCGCTCTATGACGCGTTAGTCCAAATCACGCAATCGCCTCTTGTCGAGTTAAATCGCGCCATCGCGGTAGGTATGGCCTTCGGCCCGACGGCGGGGCTCGAGCTGATAGATGCTCTGATGGACGAGCCGGCTCTACGGCAGTACCACCTGTTGCCGAGTGTACGCGGCGATCTGCTGAGCAAGCTCGGGCGTGCAAAGGAGGCTCACACGGAGTTCGAGCGCGCAGCAGCCATGGCTCAGAATGTGCGCGAGCGGGAGTTGCTTGTGGCGCGGGCCAAGGCGTGCGCTGGCGAGCGGGGCGGGCCGTGAACTTCGTGGTATCGAACTTTGTCGCAAGTCGCGGCATCCAGAGGTCTCGATCGGGTCCATCAGTCTCCGTCTCTAGCCCTGATCCGGGGCCGCGTCCGATAGAACGGCCAACATAGCGCCCGTATCAGCTCGCAGGACTGAATTGCTCCGCGTCTGCGGGCTCGCGTACGATGGACTGACTTACGATCCGCCAGTACACGAGCTACGGAATCAGCGCTATGAAAGGAGTCTTTTCGCATACTTCCCAACACGCTCGCTGTGTAAGTCTGCTGCTCTGCTGTGCTCTGCTTTTCGCCGCCTCTCCTGCTTTGGCCGAAGGCACGGACGGCATCAGGATCGGGACCCGCAGAGTAGTGGAGTCACGAGTGCTGAAGGAGGGCAGGACGGTCCACATCTATTTGCCCGAGAGCTATCCGCAGAGCCGCGGTTACCGTCGATATCCCGTCTTGTACGTCAGAGACGGCGGCAAGTTCTTTCACTCGTTCACTGGCGCTGTGCAACACCTGACCTCGGACGCCACGCCTCATGTGCCGGAGATCATCGTGGTGGCGATCGTCGAGACCGACAGGGTCCGAGATTCATCGTCGACGCGTTCATTGCAAGGCTTTACGGGGAAGACGGACGAGGGCTTCAAAAGCAGTGGCGGTGGCGAGAATTTCCGGCAGTTCCTCCAGCATGAGCTCGTGCCGTACATCGACAACGAGTTCAGTACCTCCTCGTATCGGATCTATTGCGGCTATTCGTTCACCGGGCTGAGCGTGATCGATGAGTTCCTCGACGTGGACACCATTTTCTTGATGATCGATCCTAGCTGGTGGTGGGATGACTACGTGATGGAAAGACGGGCTGCCGTGGCGCTGCCAGGCCGCAAGTTCAACCGCGTTCAGCTGTTCATGGCCGCGACGGGCGAGTCGTACCCGGAGAAGTATTTCATCAAGGCGAGAGACATAAGCTCGTTGGCCGAGGTGTTGCAACGGACGAATCCCGCCGGGCTCGAGTGGAAATTGAAGCGCTATGCGGACGAGTCGCACCACTCCATGGCGCTGCGCGCCTTGCACGACGGTCTCACATATTTCTTTCGTGGCTATCAACCCTCGCTGCACGAGTTGTACATGGAGCCGGAGAAACTCAGGTCGCGTTACGAATCGCTATCAGCGAGGCTCGGTGAGCGGGTGTCCCTGCGGGAGGACTTGTTGAGATTCTTTGGGGAGCAGTTTCTGCGCAACTTCAAGGAGCCCGATCAGGCGATCCGCTATTTCGAGATGGCTGCCGACGCTTACCCGGGATCATGGGCGGCCTGGGACGACTTGGGTGACGCGTATATGGCGAAAGGGGACAAGCTCGAGGCGGTCAAACTATATGAAAAATCTCTGCTGCTGAATCCTCAGAACGAGAACGCGAACAAGATGTTGAAGTCGCTGCGTGCCGAGTAACGAGGAGGTGAGGCCGGCAGCCGTCCGATCATGTAGCGCGTGGCACGTGTTGGTTGCTTTTTGACGACACAAATCCCACGAGAACTGCGTGGAAGGCTCCTTCGACTACAGCAACGACGATTAGCGCTGCAGCCATATCAGTATTGCCACCGATAAAGCATATGAACGCAGCGGTTGAAACCAGTCCAAGCCCGATAGCGAGACCTTTCCAAGTAAAAACACGGTTCATTTGGCGCTCCTTCGACCAAACAAATGATTTCGGTGGTCGACCCGAAGATTGTACCTGCAATCTGTTACAGGCGCAGGGTATCGCTGCGACGGGTTGTGGGGGGGGCTGCGCTTCCGATACGAGTGCGCGTCCGCTGACTACGGGAAGTCTGCTTTCGCCAATTAGTGACCGCTGCGCGCGCGTTTCAGCGCTTCATCAAGAGCATCTGCGGCCGGCACCTTGACGTCGGGCTCGACTCCGGTGCTCTCCCAGTTCGTCTTGGTGATCGGGTTGATAAACCGCCCGAATGGCACGCGGATGAAGAAGTGATCGTCAATTCGGTGCGGAGCTACGGTGTGGGCGCCGCCGCCCGTCGTCTCACCGATCAGGGTCGCACGCTTGAGGCTCTTCAGGTCGTAGCTGAACACTTCACCCGCGGAAAACGTTCTATTGGATATGAGCACAAAAACATTCTTGCCAGCCTTCTTCTTTCCCGGCACGTAGGGAAACGTCCAGAACTGCTCGGTGATGTTTTGGTTGCGGTCGTAGAGGTCGTCGAGGTGCACCAGCTCGTCGAATAGATAGCTTGAGATCAGGGCCGCCATGCGCGGCGCTCCACCGCCGTTGTCCCGCAGGTCGATAATGATGGAATCGCTGTCGGCGAGGAAGGTCATGGCAGCGACCGCGGTCGATCCGCAATTGTCAGGCTCCTCAAAGCCATTCAATTTCAGATAACCGATATTCGGAGGATGGTGCTCAGCCTTCGCGAAACCGCAGTTGGTGGCAGCGAGCCGAGCAGGGTCGGGGCGGGGACGAGTGGTTGGCTCTGCGGGGGGCATGCTCTTGGCGAAGAAATCCACCGTAACGTGCTTGTCGCCGGTGAACGTGCGCAGGTCGTCGGTGAGCCGGATAGCGAAAATCTGACCATCCGTGATGTCTCGATAAGCGTCCTGCTTCTGCTGCGTTCTGAGTTTCTCCGCTGTCGTTCTCCCCACATCCGGAAACAGGTAGAACTGAGCCAGCAGTTTGGCTGCCCCGTCAATCACACGGCTGCGCTCCGCTTCATCCAAAACGACCTCCCCTGCGTTGGCGCCAGTGGGAGCGAGCTTCAATAGGCGGATATGATCTGCGTCGCTCGACCGAACTACGAGGCTGCCGAGAGTCTGTGCCGAACTCGCTCTCTCCTTGACCCGGAAAACGATCCATAACTTGTCGCCTTTATCGATAGTCACTAGATCGTAACCGCCGGTGCGCGCGCGCTGTTTCATCTCTTGGTCAAGACTCAACCACGGAGCATGGGCCTTCTGGAAGGATTGGAATGTTGCCCTATCGCCGCTGTTGAACGCGTCGAGCCACGCGGCCAACGCGTGTCCGGCCGGCGTATCTGGAATGATCGGCGCAGGTGCAGCGGCGAGCGCCAGGCCCGGCGCGATAGAGAACAGCGCTCCAAGGAATCGACCAATCGTCATGGCACCCTCTGCACGGTATTGGCTCGATATCGCTACTCTGCTGCAGCTCCCTATACCAGACATTCTCGAACGACTGCAAAGGGGCGAGGCCTGTCGCTGGACTCTGCCCGTTCAAGCAGAGCTGGCGGCCTCAGCAGCCCTCAGTGGAAGTTCCGTGACGCGCTACACGCGTTCCTGCAGTCTCGGTGTGCATACGCGTGCGGCGATGTCGGAGCGTTGAGAACGGTGGCGCCTTGCCGATAACAGCCTGCTCGATCGAGAGCTTAGAGCTCATATCGCAGCCCCGCGCTTGCCTGAACTCCCTTTGCGTCGAACAGCGACCAAACCACACCCCAGGAGAAGCGCTCCTGCCCAGACTCGAAGGTACGGCCCAACTGCTTCGCCAGTTGCTTGCGGATAAAAGAGATTTCCTGGTCTATGGTCTCGCGCGTGGGCCAGCCATCTTCGAGCACTGCGTTGGGCAACGAAACTCCGAATTGCATTGCCGTCAGATGATCGAGATGAAAGCAAAGCCCAAGCGCACAAGGTTGCATACCAAAGGAGGTGCCCTGGAAGTACAGCCATTCATAGCCGTACCCGTGATCGGTGTTTGAGCGATGGAACTGCGACAAGTGGGCCACGGCGACGTCCTTTCTCAGGCCCTTTGCCAAAACCAAAGGACACCCAGCAATACGGATCGAGCCATCACTGGAGCTGATAGTGAGAGCGGCCGTCATGAGCGTTGGCCTAATAGGTATCACACGATATTCGTGCCCAGGCATTCTCCATCATAGAGGGAGAAAGGGTGAGCGCGCGGTAGCTTTAAGTGAATGCAGATGATTCCGAAGAAGGGGTTTGCGATGTTCCTGCGCTGCCCGTGCGCCGGCGGGTGAGATAGTGCGGTTGAGGATTCGTCAGACGGTTGGCTCCGGGCAGGCGCGGGCTCACTCAGAGGCGTCCGAAGAACCCGGCGTCCGAGATGTTGGCGAGCCGTACATCACGCGAAGGATGCATGCGTAGCTCGCAAGCGTGCCGAGCCCCGCCGCTCGCCGGCGTTTGTCGACATTCGCTTCATCCTCCATCGGTGCGGGTTTCAGCTCGCCATCGCGCATTACGAAATTGGTGCCGTATCGCTGTGGCTTGCCTCGGGCGCTCAGAAGATCGTCCGTAAGCAAGGCGACTTGATCGCTGCCGACTTCGCCGCGACGCACGTGCTCCTTGGTCAGCTTCAGCACATTCTCCTGGAAATCCGGATCTCCTGCAGCGTGTACCGTCAGCAGCCATGCCGCACCGACTCCATCGAGCCCGACCATCTCGGCAGTGGGGAAACCGTCCTGCGTGACGATGTGTTTCAGCCGCTTGAGGTTGGCGGAGTCCACCTCACGCATGCGCACTGACTCCGGCCCGCTTGGATTGATGCGGAGTCCGGAAGAAGTCAGAAACATTCTCGCCTCCTGATCCTGCTTTTCCATCAGCAGCAGATACTCGCGAAGAGCGGGCCTGGTCGGCGGTGCGTGCACCCTCGGAGTCTTCATCCGCGACCGCAGCTCCGCGGCTTCGCGCACCGCCTCTGGACAGATCGCGTCAATTTCTGCGCTAAAGGTCGCCGCGACCGTGGAAGAGGTGGATGGGAACTGGCTCCACGCAGGTACAGCGAGCAACGCCAGCACCAAACACCCGGTCCGAGCCGTTGCACGGGAAGGGGTGAAACACCGCCTGTCCGTTGTCATGAGCAGGTTCTGATGTGTGGCGGGCATTCGCAAGCCTCTGCAGACGCCAAAGTGTATCCGGACTGCTGCCGCGCTTCATGCGCCACTGCCCTCCAAATACCTTGTCTTCCTCTGCCTTTGCAATGGCGGCCAGGAGCCCACTGTCGATCTCGCCGTTCTCGCTTGCTCGTCATCAGCGAGAGCTTCAGTGATTTCATCAATGCAATCGGCCGTGGCTGCCACATCGACATTGAGAGATGGCCGAGAGGCTCAAGGCGACGGCTACTGGTGACGATGTTCCGACAAGCCCCGTGTCGTTCAACGACGGCAGCGTACCTGCACCGCAAGGATTGGCCCACCGATCTACGGTGACGATAGGACACGCCCTCGCTTGTATTGGAAATGTAATGGCAACGTCATGACGCGCCAATGGTCTTGCTCACGGTCGAACCGTCGAACCGTGATCGAGTCATTGGCGGCACGCGTATGAAGCTCCCAATCGGTGCTGTCAAAGCCGCAGTCGTGATGCGCTGCTGGTGTCTCCACCGGCAGCCGCTTGCGCGTTTCGCGTCGAACCATACTCCAGGTCACGCCGCCGTCGTCAGATGCGAGCGTCGCAATCTCCTCCCGGGTGTCGTCGATCGACGTAGATTCGCCCTCATACGCAAGCTCGATCTCACCATTCAGCGCGCTTGTAAAGGTCATGCTCAGAGGAAAACCGTCTGGTAAAGCGTGGCCTTGCGATCGTTGAACTTCAGTGAGCTGACGCCAGGTTTTTCCTCCATCCGTGGAACCGAAAAGCAGTACGGTGCCGGGTCCTTCGACGCTCCACAGCGCCAGCGCCCAACCGTGCTGGTGGTCCGAGAAGGCGACATGGGTCAACTCGCTGCCGAGTACGGGCGACATCACCTCATGCCAGCTCTTGCCGCCATCGATAGTCCGCAGCAGAAACGAGCGGATCGTGCCGGCGGCAACGCCTACGCCTCCGAAGAGAAACGCGACGTTGCTATCGAGCGCGCACAATCCGCTCACGTTTAGATCCACGCCGTTTTCGTCCGCCTGTTCGGACATCCAGCCAATGCCATCGAGATCGAAGTTGTCGGTCTGGAACTCTATGGCGGGTGCCGAGGATTCGGGAGCGGGGCGCTTGCACGCAGCCGAGGTCATCGTTAGGAAAGCTATGGCAGCGGCGCAGAAAGTCAAAGACAGCCTTTTGCTGAACAAGCGCACTTCCTTGCCTTTTGGGCGCTCAATTGTGCATCCGAAGGTACACGGAAGGCGAGATGCTTCCAACTATTCGGAGTGTGCGTGAGATGATCTAGACTGCCCAAGGTTCCACAAAAACGCGCCGGGCGCCTTCTATACGACCGGAGAGTGCCTCGCGTGCACGATACCTGAAGCAGAAGCCCCCTCGCTTCTTGCCGAGATCAACGACGAGAATGCAGACATCTATTTCATACGTCAGCCGGAAACACCTGACGAAGTGGAGCAGGCGTGCCGAGCTGCGTTCGTCTGTTGTGTTTCGGCCATCCGATATGGTGGTCATGACCCCATCATCATCCGCCGTCTGGGAAATCGAGATGACCATTGTGACCACCTCCTTTCGGGAGGGCCAGTACTTGCGCCTGAGGACAACAACATGCGGTGGATGGCGGTGATCAGCGAGCCCCGCCTTTGGTGGATCCTTTGGCGGAGATTATGGAAGTGATGCTCGAACACGCGTGCGAACAACTGAGCCGCGAGTTCGCCTCATGTCCGGCGCGGATCGATACAGGGTCCACGCGCAGAAGATTCCGAATGTTGCCAGGGCAGCAATCCATCTGACTATAGCCATGCGGCGCGCGGCGAAGTCGGCGAGAGTCGCTGTCTAATCCTGGCAGTTTTCGTGAGAATCAAACAGGCCGGATTCATTGTCCGTATCGAGCGCTCGCAACCCTAGACGTTGAAGAATCCGCCGTTCCTGCAGTGCCTATGCGGGTACGTGTGAGATAAACCCGGTGCGGCGCCAGCGCGCGTGATGTTATGGCGGTAGCTCGGAAAATTGGAATGTGTAACTGAGTTCGTTCTCCGTATTGGCGGGCGGAGCAAACCGAATGACCTGAAGTCTCGCCGCGAGTTTTTTAAGAAATCCGCGTCCACAATCTTTTCTGTTGTGCTCGACACATCGTGCGCATACCCGTCGGCCCCGACCTTGAACATGATGACGACGTCAAACTTATCGTCTGGAAATGAGCGCAGATGCCGCGTGTATAGCGAGTTAAACGCGCCGGCGTAGTGGTCCAACACGCAGCTCGCGTAGGCGGAATAGGTTTCAGCGCTGGTATCGGGCGACGGCGTTTCTGGTGTACACGATTCCGCGCGGGGTACCCGGCTGGTAATGATGATCCGTTCCTGGCTTGCGGCGAGCGCTGAGAACACGCAGAACGTCGCCAACAACACGGGCACTGAAGTTCGATGACGCAACGTTAACTCCTCGCCGACGTGGTAAGACAATCGGCGCAACGCTACCGGTACTGTTTGGCTTTCGCAATTCCTATCCGATCTCATGTTGAGGATCGATACATCGCTGCCGATCAGATCGGCGGCGCACGGCCTGCACAGCAGCCATTAGCCGGCTGCCGATAACTCCGAGGAAGCGCTACACGCGGTTCCTGCAGTCTCGGTTCGATTCCCACGCGCCCGCCTGCAACTTGATTGACGAGCCACGCTCGTCGTCACCCGGGCTCGTGCTGTCTCGTACGCCCGCTAGCAACCTTTTTCCATACACTTGCGTCTGAATGCGATCGTCGCCACCGAAAGGAGGTCGTTATGACTCGATTGATCGCTCTCGCCGCAACGGCGGGCGCTTGTTTCGGGCTGACTGCCTGCGCAACGCATGCTCCTTCCTCGGGCCTCATCATCTCAAATGTGACCGTGGTTTCACCCGAGCGTGCTCAGCCTCTGGAGCACGTCTATGTGCGCATCCTTGACGGTCGAATTTCGGAATTGAGCACGCGGCCGCTGCGCGGTGCCCCGCAGATCGACGGGACGGATCGTTACCTCATTCCCGGTCTTATCGATAGCCACGTGCATTTGGCGGTGCCGCCAGGTTTCCCGTCGCCGATGACGGCTCAGCAGGCCGCTGCGCACCCCGAGACTGTCGCCGCTGCCCTCGAGCAAGATCCCAGAAGCTATCTCTTCTTCGGCTTCACGACAGTGGTCGATCTCGTCGGGAGTGCTGAGCGGACCAGGCAATGGAACGCACGCGAGGTGCGCCCGGACGCTTATTTCTGCGGCGCGGCGGCGATCATCGACGGCGAGATTCGATACATTCACTTTCCTTACTTTTCATACGACGTCCCTATGGAGCGGCGAATTCCGCCTGTGGTCGACCCTGCCGGGCATACGCCCGAAGCGGTCGTCGCCCACATGGCTACCGATGGCGCGATCTGTGTAAAAACAATCTATGAGAGAGGTTTCACGCCTACCGTGGAGGAAGTTCGGGCGTTGGTCACTGCGGCTCATGCGCGCGATATGCCTGTGTTTATCCATGCCAATCGGAAGCGGGCTCAAGCGTTCGCCGTGGCCGCCGGCGTAGACGTGATCGCGCACGGAATGTGGCGCGATCCAGGAGAGGATGCGGCGCTGGATGCTGAAGCGCGCGAGGTCCTGGCCGCGATCGTTCGCGATGGCACCGGCTACCAGCCGACCACGCAGGTGATCGCCGGTCTGCTCGATATGCTTAGTACTGACTATCTCGCACGGCCAGATGTGGCTGATGCCTATCCGGTCGCGCTCATTGACGTGTATGCGAGACAGGGCGCAGTCGGTGCGCCCGAACGTATCAGGAGCGCGGACCTTGAGCTGCAAGCCAGATTGCGTGGGACTATCGGCCGAGCGACGGAGGTGACGCGCATCCTAGCCGAGGCGGACGCGCATCTGCTGTTCGGGTCGGACACCCCGAGTGACTTGATCTACACCAATCCGCCAGGCCTCAACGGACGGCTGGAGATGAACAACTGGGTGGCCGCCGGCGTCTCCGAGAAGCAGTTGTTCCGCGCGTTGACGATCGACAACGCGCGCCTGCTTCGTCTCGAACGCCAACTGGGTACAGTGGAGCCGGGTAAGGTCGCCAACCTGCTCTTGCTGCGCGCCGATCCGCTGCAGAGTGTGGAGGCTTACGACACGATCGAAACGGTGTTCCTCCACGGCCGGCCGATCCCGCGCGCCGTGTTGTCGGCGCGCAAGGCACCCGCAGTCGAGGCCAGCACGGCCTCCGCCGATGGGAACAATTAGGCCGTTCGTAACGAGTAACTAACCGTCGAGCAGTGGAGGCGGGTGGAATTCAGGGCCCTCAATGGATGGTTCGCGCAGAAGCGATATGCGCTCTATCTGCGACTCCTTGGCGGATACGGTTCAAGCAGTCCGCCCGCGAGGTGCTCCCAACTCCTTGATTGCTATGATAAGGGCGCCAATCACAGCAGCGCCATCGATGTCGGCCGCGTCGGGTGAGCTAGGACCGCGGCAGCAACTCTGTGAAAAGGATGCTCCCGTTCCGATGACCTGATCGAGTGCGGAGGTCCTCAGTTCGCTCGTTTCAACATTCGACTTCCATCCCCCGATACCGCGGTCCCGATCCTGATCAGTCCCTGGCTCTGGTCGAAGGGCAAACGCCGGCCGTGTCGTCGCGCAATACTCCGCTGCTATCGCAATGTCGTCTCCGGGAGAGTCCAGGAGATCGAGGATTCAGGGTGTGTTTTCACGTTCTACTGCGTCTCTACATTAAGGGTAGGTGGGTATGTCTGCCGCCTGTACGGCCCTGCTTGGGTTCGGCTGCGTGTCCATGTCATATTGGCTTCATGGACGTCTTCAAGTCCCATTTCCATAAGCTCTGTAGCATGCTGCGTCGGCGCGGTCGACGCAGAGATGAGGCCGAGGATTTGGTGCAGGAAGCATTCGTCAGATTGTTGACATACATCGATAAGGGAGAGCGAGTTCTGGAGCCCGAAGCGTTCGTCGCCCGGGCTGCGCTCAACCTTTCCGTGGATCGCAGCCGACGCGATCGTGTGCATCTTTTCGAGCAGCGCGCGGTTGAAGAGTTGGCATTGCCTGCGTTGACGCCGAATCCGGAGGAGGAGGCACACAGTCAACAGTACGTCCGCCGCGTGCAGGCGATCCTGGATGCGCAACTGGGCGAGCGTGCTCGACACGTGTTCTTCCTGCATTGCTTCGAAGGAATGACCTACGATGAGATCGCCAAGCAGATCAAAATGAGTCGACGTACCGTGGAGAAGGATCTCGCCAAGGCCATCAACGTCCTGGCGCTCAGCGCTCTGCCGCCGCCATGAAATCTCCATCGACATCACACGAATTGATCGGCGGGGAACCGTCAGAGCCCGCCCAGCATGATCCGGCCTTGCTCAAGGCGCTGGCGGAAGCCTCTGCCTGGATTGCTACATTGCATGGCCCGGAGCGTACGCCGGCGGTCGAGCGAGGATTGCAGTGCTGGCTGGCGGAAAGCCCGATGCATCGGTATGCCTTCGAGCACGCGACAGATACATGGAGCAAAACGCGGGCGGCGGTCCGACGCTCGGCACATGTGGAGATTCGCGCTCCGAACGTCCGCCAGGTCCATGTTCCAAGGAGGCGTGCTGTATCGTTCGCCGCGATCGCTGCATCGCTGTTGATTACGGTGCTCGGTCTCGGAATCTATCTCAATGGCGCCGGATTGAAGACCGCTGTCGGTGAACGGCGCACGCTCGTGCTGGAGGACGGCACGCAGGTGACATTGAATACCAAGACACGGATGTCCGTGGACTACAACGAGCACCGGAGGCACGTGCGCCTCGAAGCGGGCGAAGCGCTCTTCGAAGTCGCCAAACGTCCGGGCTGGCCATTCGTGGTGACCGCTGGCGACCGGGAAGTCATCGCACTCGGCACGGCTTTTCTCGTACGGCGTGATTCTGCCCAGCTAGCGGTCACGCTGCTGGAAGGCAAAGTTGCGGTCACACCCCCGAATCAACCGCTCTTGGATCGCATCGAAGGTCCGATCGACTTGAGCCGCGTCGGCGCCACCGGTGCAACCACGACTGCGGAGGGTGCTACTAGCAGTACGCCGATTACGCTTGCTCCCGGAGAGCGCATCGTCTTCGCCGAACACGCGACACCGGTGCTGGACCGGCCGGAACTGGAGAAACTCACGGCCTGGCAACAGGGCCTGGTGAACATCGACGATCTCACGCTCGAACAGGCGATGCAGGAGATGAATCGATACAGCACGCTGCAACTGAGCGTCGAGGGCCCGGCTGCAAACATTCGCGTGAGCGGCGTGTTTCGCGTCACCGATTCGGAAAGCATGGCTCGAGCAGTGGCCGTAACTCACGGCCTGGAGCTGCGCAAAGAAGGTCGCCGCATCATCCTCTCGGGCGTTCCTGTGCCGCCCAGCGAGTCCCGCCTGGACCCGGCATCGCTCGCAGGCGAGACACTTCGCTGAGCCTTGCCTGACTTTCGCATCAGGGGAGGTGTGTTTTTTCCGTCTGCTGCGTCTCTACCCCAAGACCGATTCGTTTGTGACTTTAAATAACACGCCAGGGATGGTGCTTGGGGATCAACATGCGCACCAGGCTTTCGCTGTCGTTCGCTATCGCTTGCGCCCTGGCTCCGGCGCCAGCGCTGCTCATCGCCGATCAATGTTTTGCTCAGAGCGAAACGCGACTCGAGCTTCCGCCCCAACCGCTCTCGGCGGCGCTGCGCGCCCTGGGCAATCAGACCAAAACAAACATTCTCTTCGATCCTGCGGCCGTCAAGGATCTCAACGCGCCGGCGGTCATCGATGCGATCGGCATTGAAGATGCGCTGACGAAGGTTCTGGTGGGCAGCGGACTGACGTACCGCTTCATCGATGCGCGCACCGTCACACTGATTCCGCTCGATGTGAAAGGCCATGCCACCTCCGGTGTCGGCTCGACGCCGAACGGCCGGCAGCCGGTTCGTCTGGCGCAAGCGCCAGAGGACGGCAGTCAAAGTGGCGTCGATACGTCCGCGATGACCAGGGAAGCCATCGAAATGGTGGTCGTGACTGGCACGCGGATCCAGCGCAGCGGCTTTACGACCCCAACTCCGGTCACCGTGGTCGGGTCGGACGATTTCGCGGCGCGCGCCACGACCAATATCGCCGATTATCTGAACGACCTGCCAGCGTTCCTGCCGACTCAAACACCAACGACCAATACCATCGCAACCGGCGGCGTCGGCAACTTTCTGAATCTCCGCGGTCTCGGGGGAGAACGCACGCTGCTGCTGGTGGATGGGCGGCGCCATGTGCCCACGACGAACGTAGGCACGGTGAGCATCAACGTGATTCCTACGCTGCTGATCGATCGGGTCGAGGTGGTGACGGGTGGCGCATCGGCGGCTTACGGTTCGGATGCTGTCGCGGGTGTAGTGAACATGATCTTCGACCGCGATCTCGAAGGGTTCCGAGGCGAAGTGCAAAGTGGCATTGCCGAGGAGGGCGACAATGAAGAATGGCGTGTCGCGCTTGCGTTCGGTACGCACTTTGCCGATGGGCGCGGCCACTTCTCGATCGCCGCCGAAGGCTTCGACAACGACGGTATCCAGTATCAACGCGACCGCTCGTGGGGTGCACGCGATTGGGGAATCGTGATCAATCCCGCGTATGCGCCGGGGAACGGCGAGCCCCAGAAATTGTTACTTCCCGATACCGGCCTCAGCATGGCCACCGAAGGTGGCCTGGTCTTGAGCGGACCCTTCGCAGGAATGCAGTTTGCAGCAGATGGTTCTCTCACCCCGTTCAATCCCGGTAGTTCGGGCGGCGGCTTGATCGCGCAGGGAGGGGATGGTCCATACGCCGGCAGTCAGGCGGTGCTCGCGGTGCCGCTCAAACGGCACAATGTCTTCGCCCGCGGCAGCTACGACATTTCTGACAATGTCACAGGTCTGCTCGAAGCGTCCTACGCGCAACAGGAAGCCAACAATCGCAACCTGGTGCAGCCATTCAACTTCGGCGACATTCTCATCCGCACCGACAACGCATTCCTGGCGCCGGAGCAGCGTGCGCAGTTGGTTGCGGGCGGGGTGCCCGGTTTTGCCCTGAGCCGACTCAACACTGATTTTGGATTCGTGCAAGCCAACGACAAGGTCGAGACCAAGCGAGCCGTGGCCGGCCTGCGTGGCAGCTTCGGTGAGAGTTGGACGTGGGATGCTTACTATCAGTACGGTCGCAGTGAACGAGAGAACATCGATCCCGGCAACGTGATCAAGGTCAACATGGCGCAGGCGGTGGATGCAGTGACCGATCCGGTCTCGGGCGAGGCGGTATGTCGATCCGGCGCGCCAGGGTGCGTGCCTTTGAATGTGCTTGGATTCGGCGCGCCGTCGCAGGCAGCACTCGATTATATCCATGGCACCGCCAGCATATTTACCTTGGTAGAGCAGGATGTCGTCGCGGCAAGCATGCAGGGAACTGCCTTCGACAACTGGGCCGGACCGGTGTCGGTCGCCTTTGGCGCCGAGTACCGCAAGGATTCGGTACGCACCGCCGTCGACAGCATTTCCGCCAGCGATGGTTTTCTCATCGGCAACCAGAAGCCGGTACGAGGCGAGATCGAGGTCAAGGAAGCGTTCACGGAAATCGTGATGCCGCTGCTGTCGGAGCTTCCGCTGGCGCGGAGCTCGGAGTTGAACGTTGCAGCCCGCGTCACGGACTACAGCACCAGCGGTTCGGTAACGACCTGGAAGGCAGGACTGTCGCATGCCTTCAATGATGCGATTCGGCTGCGAGCAACCCGCTCGCGGGACATCCGTGCACCGAATGTATTCGAGTTGTACAGCCGCTCGGGCACGGGCTTCTGGCCAGTAACCGATCCACTGACCGGGGCGAGTCTTCTGGTTCAGTCGACGCTGCTACCCAATCCTGGACTGCAGCCGGAAGAGGCGGATACCACGGTGCTCGGCATCGTTTTGCAGCCGGGGTTCGTGCCGCGGCTGCGCCTCTCGGTGGATTACTTCGATATCCAGTTGCAGGATGCCATCGGCCAGCTGGCGCCGCCGGACATTCTGAACCGCTGCGCCGCCGGGGTCGTAGCGCTGTGCGACTACGTCGTGCGTGATGGATCGGGAAACATCCGGGCCGTCAATCGCTCGCAGCTGAATCTGGTCGAAAGGCGTATTCGCGGCGTGGATTTCGAGGCGCACTACTCATTGCCACTGAGCGATCTCGGCCTGGATTCATCGGGCGTGCTCGGGTTGCGGCTGTTGGCAACCTATACGGACGAGCTTTCTTACAACGACGGCTCCATGGACATCGATCAGGCCGGCGCGCTCGCCGGCGACGGCTCTCTGCCAGGGCTGCCGCGCGTCCGCGGTTACGGCAGTGTCAGCTACTCGGATGGGCCGCTCGCCCTTCATCTCGGTGCGCGTTACGTTGGTTCGGCAAATCGCGACAATTCGGATCCCCCGCTGGAGTTCGCGGTCGACCATTTTCCCTCCCAGGTCTATCTCGACACATCGATTCAATACACTTTGCTCAGCGAGCAGGCAAAACGGCTGCAACTGTTCGCGAATGTTTCCAATCTGCTCGACGAAGACCCGGTCATCACCGGCAGAGACGTGTTCTTTTCCGCCGCCACCAATCCATTGCACTACGACGTGATCGGCCGCGCTTACAGCGCCGGCATCCGCTTCTCGTTCTAGTTCACACAAGAGGACAAACTCATGAAGAGTCGTACGCTTGGCGGCGTGCGCGGCTGCGTCATCGCGGCCGCCGCCGGGATGGCCGGGCTGCTACAGATGGGATGGATGCAGATTGAGGCCGCGGAGCGAACTGGCGGCCCCAGCGCTGGTGCGCAACTCGATGTGACAAAGCCGTTCAGCGGAACGCTCAAAGCCGGGGCGAGCCAGCGCTTTTCAATCGAGGCGGACGCCGGTGCGTTCGTGCACGGTCTGGTGGACACCCAGATAGTGCAGGGCCTCGCGGGGGAGATCCTGGATTCCGATGGAAAGGTGCTGCGCAGGTTCGCAGGTGGCGTTGTCGCATTCGTCGCTCCGAAGCACGATCGCTATGAGTTGCAACTCACGAATGCGGGTAGCGGCGCAGGCGCGTTCCAACTGTCGATATCCATACTCCGCCCGCTCGATGCCGACGTTGCCCCGACTGGCGAGTTGATCAGCCGCAAACTTCAGCAGCAAAGCAGCAGCCTCGCGGCGGGAACGGCGAGCAGCGACGACTTCTGGGCTTCGGTTGCGGCAAACGGAACGCCGCTGATCGAGAACGTGGATGGCGAGATGCTGGTGACGCTGCTCTGGCGCGGCAATCAGCACACTCGCCAGGTCAAAGTGCTCTGGTCGCTGTTTCATATCGCGCCGGTCATCGAGCTGCGCCGGCTCGGCCGTTCCGATGTGTGGTATCGATCGTTCAAGTTCGCTCCCGGCACGCGCTTCGAATACACAGTCGCGGAGAATCCACCGGTGGTTGCGGGACCGCCGATGGTTCAGGCCATGGCATTGATGGCGACCGCGAAGGCCGATCCGCTGCACGCCGACTCGCAAGGGCGCAATCCCGCCGAATTGTTCGCATCGAGGTCTCGTGTCGAGTTGCCGCCGGTATTACAGGACTCGCAATGGACGCAAGCACGCAAGGACGTGAAGCAGGGAAAAACAGAAACATTCAAGTTGGGCGAACGGCGTATCAGCGTCTACACACCGCCTGGCTACAGCCGGCAATGCGGACCTTACCCGCTGTTGTTGCTGCTCGATGGCTCCGCCTATCAAGGCCTCATACCGGTGCCGACGATCCTGGAAAACCTGATCGCGGCACGCCGGATCGCGCCAACGGTTGCTGTGTTCGTGGACAACGCTTCGGTCGCCTCACGCGCCGCGGACATGTATCCCAACGAAGCGTTTACCGATCTCATCGCCACCGAGTTGATGAAACAAGTGCGCGCGAAGTATCGGGTGACCAGGAAACCTCAGCACACCGTGATCGGCGGTTTCAGTCTCGGCGGACTGGCAGCGACCAACATCGCATGGCGGCACCCTGAAACCTTCGGCGCAGTGCTGTCTCAATCCGGCGCGTTCTGGTGGTCGGAAGATGCGATCAAGGCCGGGCGAGGGGAGCCCATCCTGACGGAAGGTCCGTTGCTCGATCCGCGAATCGAATCGTTCGAGCTGGTGAAGAGAATTGCGCGAGCACCGAAGGCTCCCATCCGATTGCATTTGAGCGCAGGCCTTTACGAGGGCGATCTGCTTACCGCTAATCGCTTCCTGCGTGACGTGCTGACGGCCAAAGGCAACGAGGTGGAATATCACGAGTTCCCTGGCGGTCATGACGGAGCGTTCTGGCGAGCGGCGTTCGCGGATGCCTATCTGTCCTTGGCCGCTGCGCCGCCAGCGTCAGGCTCGCACACTTGCTACACGGAGTCGGTGTCCACCACGACGAGCTCCCGTCCATGATACGCGCGATCAGCAACTCGCTGGTGGCGACGATAGCGATGTCGTGGGCCACGGCGGTGGCGTCAGAGCCCGTTGCGCTGGACACTGCTGCTGCTTCGAGCCGGCTCGATGCTGCTGATCTGCACGCGTGGCTCGACGGCATCGTTCCTTACGCGCTCGATCGTGGTCGCATCGCGGGCGGAGTCATCGTGGTCGTGCAGGACGGGCGCGTAATTCTGAAACAGGGCTACGGCTATGCCGACGTAGCAGATCGCGTTCCGGTGGATGCCGAGCAAACACTGTTTCGCATCGGGTCCGTCTCCAAACTGTTCACGTGGACCGCGGTGATGCAACTGGTCGAGCAGGGCAAGCTCGACCTCGATCGCGACATTGCGGAATACCTGGATATCGAAATGTCCGACGGGTTCGAGCAACCAATCACCATGCGCCACCTGATGATGCATACGGCGGGGTTCGAGGAACGACTGAAGGGAACGGTGGTGGCCCATCCTGAGGAATTCCCGGCGCTGCGAGCGTATGTGAAAGCGTCGATGCCCGCGCGAATTGCGCCTCCTGGAAAAATTCCCGCCTACAGCAACTATGGCGCGGCGCTGGCTGGCTATGTGGTCGAGAAGATCAGCGGCGAAACGTTCGATGATTATCTACAGCGCGCCGTGTTTGCTCCGTTGGGAATGACGAACTCCACGTCGCGCCAGCCACTGCCACCAGCGCTCGCGACCCACATGTCGCAAGGCTATAAGGTTGCCACGCAGTCGCCATGGTACTTCGAACTGATCCCCGCGCCCGCGGGCGGGATCAGCGCCACTGGCGCGGACATGGCGCAATTCATGATCGCGCATCTTGCAGCGGCCCGGGACGCCGACAGCGTGCTGCTACGAGCGGCGACGGCGCACACATTCCACGACTCCATTTCGAAGCCCATGCCGGGATTGAGCGGCGGTGTCAGTCTGGGAATCGTGGTGAACAGTGAACATCCTCGCATCATTGGTCATGGCGGGAACACGCAGGTATTTCATAGTGACCTGAAGCTGTTCATGGAAAACGGGGTGGGCTGGTTCGCAGCATTCAACAGCACCGGCGCGGGCGGCGCCGTTCACGATCTGCTGAAGTCTTTGAGTGGAGGCTTCACGCGCCGCTACTTCGCCCGCGGCGGCGATACTGACGTGGAGCCCACGATGCCGACTGCAGCGGAGCATGGACGGCAACTGGCGGCCGCTGGAAAGTACGAGCGCTCGCGCGGACGAGCCGACACATTTTTCGGCAGCCTCTCCAGCCTGGTCGGGCAACAGTCCATCACGCTCAACGCCGACAACACGATCAGTATTCCTTCCGCTGTTGGCCTGGATGGCGTGCGCAAGCGCTGGCGTGAAGTTGCGCCCTATGTGTGGCGGGAAGTCGGCGGAACGCAGCGGCTCGTTGCTCGTATCGATGCCGGGCAGGTCAAAGCCATTGGCATGGACTCGCTGGCGGGCACGGGCATCCTGTTGCCGGTGCCCACCTGGCGATCGTCGGGATGGATATTTCCGGTGCTGTTCACAGCGGTGGCGGTGCTCGTCGTGGCCGCGATCTGCATGCCTGTCGCCGCGCTCGTGCGGCGACACTATCAATCTCCATTGACTTTGCCACCGCCCGCATCGCCGGCCCGCGTGCTGAGCCGCGTTGCTGTAATCGCCAATCTTTCGCTACTGGCCGGCTGGGTTGTTGTACTGCGCAAGGGCTTGAACGACTTCTCGCTGTTCACGAGTGAGCTCGATGTTTGGTTGAGGCTTCTGCATCTCATCGGTGTGGCCGTGGCGATGCTGTCCATCGCGGCTGTCTGGAACGCCTGGTTGAGCTGGCGCAGTCCCCATCCGCGCGCGATGCGCATCGGCAACAGCGCGATCGCCGCTGCCTGTTGTGTGGTGGCCGCCTTCGCGTTCGCCTTCAATCTCGTGACGCTCGGCCTCGATTACTGACCTTCACTGGAAGCCATCATGACCATGCATCGCTCACGACGTTCGTTCTTGCAGTCCGCCGCCGCGGCCGCCATCGCGGCGCCGATGATCAATCTCGCGGCGTTTCCGGCGTTCGCCAGCAGCGACCGGAAATACTCCTCACGTGTCATGAAGATCATGGAGCGCGCGCTGGTGATCGACATGCTCGGCGTAGTGAAGCTGAGCTTGTCGCTCGAGTACTGGAAGCAGCGCATGCCCGAACAGGATATACAGTGGTTGCGCGAGTCCGGCGTCACCGTTCTGCATAACGCCGTCGGCTCGGGCGGGCCCGATGCGCATGCCAATGCAATGACGTTTTTCGGCTTGATGAACGGCTTCATCGCGCGCAACAGCGACATACTCAAACTCGTCGACCGCGCCGCTGACATCGACAAGGCCAAGGCGGAAGGAAAGATCGCAATCATCCTGGGTCTGCAGAACGCGGAGCACTTCCGCACCCCTGCGGATGTGAAGCCATTCCACGACCTGGGCCAGCGCTGCGCCCAGCTGACATACAACACCCAGAACTACTACGGCTCAGGATCCACCGAGCGCGGCGACGGCGGCGTGAGCGGCGCAGGCGTGCGGCTGATCCAGAAGATGAACGAGGTCGGCATGCTGGTGGATGTTTCCCACTGCGGCGATCGCACCACACTCGATGCAATCGAGTTGTCCAAGCAGCCGATTGCGATCACGCATTCGAACTGCCGGGCGTTGAATCCCAATCCCCGTACCAAGACCGACGAGGCGATCAAGAAGCTGGCGGCGGCCGGTGGCGTCATGGGCATCACCGGCGTGCGGAATTTCGTGCGCGATCGCGAGCCCACCACCATCGAGCACATGGTGGATCACATCGATCATGTGGTGAAGATCGCCGGCATCGAGCACGTGGGGATCGGCACGGATGCCGATCTGAACGGGCACGACGATTTGCCGCCGGAGCAGATCAAGCTGGCCAAGTCGCTCTACGACTCCAGTTATGGCTTCCGTGACAAGCTCGACACGGATGGATTCGACGACCCGCTGCGGTTCTACAACCTCACGGAGGTGCTGATTCGCCGCGGCTACAGTGATGCGAATATCGAGGCGATTCTCGGCGGCAACTTCCGACGGTTGCTCGGACAGGTTTGGGGCGCGTGAGCTGCGCATGAAGCGGTTCGATGGACAACTGGCTGTTGTTACTGGCGCCGCAAGCGGGATTGGTTGGGCGATCAGCGAGCAACTCGCGAGCGGCGGCGCTCATGTCGTGCTCGCGGACTTGAACGCCGACGCTGCCGAAGCGAAGGCAGCACAGCTGCGAGAGGCTGGATATCACGCGCGCTCGGCAGCGGTCGACGTGAGTGCTCCTCACGACGTGCAGCGCTGGGCGGATGACATCGTGGCAGCCGACGGCACTCCGCAGATCCTCGTGCATAGCGCGGGTGTCGGCGTAGAGCGGGCATTTCTCGAAACAACGATCGAGGAATGGGAACGCATCATTCGCGTCGATCTCACCGGCAGCTTCCTCGTGTCGCAGACGCTGGCTCGCCATATGATTCGCGCCGGCTACGGACGCATCGTGCTGCTCGCATCGACAGCTGGTTTGCGAGGCGGTGTCGGCAGGGCCGCCTACGGCAGCGCCAAGGGCGGAGTCATCACGCTGACCAAAGTCATGGCGGTCGAGCTTGCACGCTACGGCATCACAGTGAATGCGCTCGCTCCGGGCGCCATAGAAACCGAGTTGGTCGCGGTCATGCATTCGCCACGGACGCGACAGACGTATCGATCGAGGATTCCATTGGATCGTTATGGCACGCCGGCGGAGACCGCCGCCTCAGCGATGTTTCTTTGCAGCCGCGAGGCTGCGTATGTCACGGGACATGTCCTGGCCGTCGACGGTGGATTCCTCGCGGCCGGCCTGATGAACGACGCATAGGTAGCACACATGAAAAAATATCTGGCACGCCAGTCGGCGATGGGGATGTGTTTGATGGCGCTTGGCGCTGTCGCCACCGGCGAGCCGCTTGCGCCCGCATCGCTCAATGCATTGCAAGTCATCGAGGACGTCGAAATCTCACCTGATGGCAGCCGTGTGGTTTATGAGCTCACCCGCACCGATGTGGCGCAGGATAAGTATGAGCGCGATCTGTGGCTGATCGAAGGCGAGAAGGATCCACGGCCATTCGTGACGGGCGCGGGCGATGACTCGCGGCCGCGCTGGTCGCCCGATGGCAAACGGCTTGCGTTCGTCTCGACGCGGCAGGGGCGCCCACAGATCTTCGTCTTGGAAATGTCGGGTGGCGAAGCCTGGCGCCTGACCAACGAACCGAGCGGCGTGGGCGGGTTCGCATGGGCTCCGGACAGCTCGCGCATTGCCTATCTCGCTCGTCCTGCGATGCCGGCGCCCAAAACTGCCGCCAAGAATGCGCCGGCAGGCGCCGACCCGGCGATCCTCGCTCGCACGCGCGCACTCGTTACCGATCGGCTGTTCTTTCGAATGGATGGCGTGCCCGGCTTTCTGCCAGATGGGCGCTCGCAATTGTTCGTGACCGAGGCACGGCCGAATGACGCTGCACGCATTGGGCCACTGACCGACGGTCATGCCGAGCCTTCGGAGCCGGTTTGGTCGCCCGACGGTCAGTGGCTTTTTTTCAGCGCGATGCCGACGACGTGGGAAGCGGAAGTGGAGTTCGACACGGAGCTATACCGCGTGCCCGCGGCTGGCGGTGCAGAGCCCGAAGCGATCACTGCGCACAAGGGCAACGACGACGCAGCGATCGTCTCGCGCTCGGGGCTGCTTGCCTTAACGGGCCATGATGCGGGCAATCCGCACAAGAGCGCCTATCAGACGGAGCTCTATGTGATGAAGCCCGACGGCACGGGCCGTCGCACGTTGACCCGCGCTTTCGATCGCAATGTCGGCGAGGTGCAAGGCACCGATGCAGCATGGCTGCACGGGTTGGGTCAGCGCGTGGCGTTCACGCCGAACGGTAAGGAGCTGCTATTTCTTTCCGGCGACGATGGGCTCACCAGGCTGTATCGGGTCGACGTAGATGGCGGCGAAGTCCGCGAAGTGCCAAACCTCATGCGAGGCGATCTGCGCGAGATCAGCGTCGCCGACAACGGGAAGATGGCGACGATCTTCGGCTCGCCGACGCAACCTTTCGAAGTGTGGACCAGTGACGGCGTGGGTAAGCCCTGGCGTCAGCGCACCGGCCAGGCGCTTGCCATGCTGCCCGGCGTGAAGCTCTCGGCGTACGAGCAGATCGAGACGAAATCGTTCGACGGACAGCGCATCCAGGGCTGGCTCGTCAAGCCGCCTGATTTCGATCCTGCGCGCAAATATCCGCTGATCCTCTACATTCACGGCGGACCGCATGCGATGTATGGCGAGAACTTCTATCACGAGTTCCAGGTGCTCTCGAACGCAGGTTACATCCTGCTGCTTTCCAATCCTCGCGGCAGCACGGGCTATGGGCAGGAGTTCGCCAACTCCGTTCAATACACTCATCCGGGCGACGATGCGCATCGCGATCTGATGGCCATCGTGGACGCGGCTGTCGCGCGCGGCTACGTCGATGAACGTCGACTTGGCATTGCCGGTGGCAGCGCGGGCGGGACGTTGACTGCATGGGCCGTGGGTCGAACGGATCGATTCGCCGCGGCGCTGGTCGAGCGGCCGGCAGTCAACTGGTACAGCTTTGTTCCGGGCGCCGATGCCGGCGTCTACTTCGTGCCGCATTGGTTCCGTGATTTCCCGTGGCGCGATCCGGAGGACTATCTGCGGCGCTCGCCGATCACGCTCGTCGATAACGTGAAGACGCCGGTGCTGGTGATCCAGAGCATCGAGGATTACCGCACCACTGTCGATCAGGGCCAACAGTATTACAGCGCGCTCAAGATGTTGGGCAAGCCGGCTCGCCTCGCGCTCTTTCCCTTGTCCTCGCACAGCCTCTCTCGCAACGGCCCGCCAAGCCAGCGAGTGCAGCGGCTCGAGATCATCCTGCAATGGTTCGATGAGAAGTTGCAGCAGCGGCCCGATCAGACTTGACGCGGCCGGCGGTCACGGCGCTCCTCGGAGCGCCGTGCCGAAGGCTCGTTCCATCAAACAACAATTCAATTCCGGGCTGGGGGTAGGCATGTCATTCGGGAACACGCGCGCTGCTGCGCTAGCGGGCCTGGTGAGCTCGCTGTCATTTGCACCTTTCGCGCTCGCGCAGGTTGAATCGACGCTGGAAGAAGTGGTGGTCACGGCGCAAAAGCGCTCAGAGAATGTGCAGGATGTGCCTTCGGCCATCAGCGTGCTGCCGCAGGAGCAACTGGAGCGCCTGAATTTGCAGCAGCTCAGCGATTACGTCGGCTACGTGCCGGGGTTCACAATGATCGATGCCGGCTATCCTGGCCGTGCGCAGCTCACATTGCGCGGTGTGTCCACCGGTGCTTCCGATAATTCTACCGTTGGCATTCATATCGACGAGTCGCCAGTGGGTTCGAGTACTTCGGCCGCGCGCGGCGGCGGCTTGTCGGTTGACCTGTTGCCGTACGACGTTGAGCGCATCGAAGTGTTGCGTGGTCCTCAAGGTACTCTGTACGGCGCCAGCAGCATGGGCGGCCTGCTCAAATATGTGACGCGCAAACCGGATCTGCGACAGGCAAGCCTTCAGACGGGGCTCGAGCTCACCACCACTCGTGGCTCCGACGATCTTGGATGGATCGCACGCGCCGGCGGCACTGTGCCGTTGATCGACGATACGCTCGCCGTGCGGGCGAGCATCTATCGCAAGCAACTGGCGGGGATCATGGATAACGCCGCCAGTGGTCGTAAAGACGAGGACGAGGGAAGGCAGGAAGGCGCGAGGATGGCTGCGTTGTGGAAGGCGACGGATGCCTTGATTGTCGAGTTCTCCGCGCTCGCGCAAGACACGATGGGCGAGGGCGGTGGACGCACGGTGATTGTCAATCGCGCCTCCGGGCAACCTCGTTTCGGCGAATTCGTCACGAGCACGGTGCTGCCTCAGTACAGCGATTACAAACTGCGCTTCTATAGCGGCGCAGCGAGCCTGGATCTCGACTGGGCTGCTCTGGACATATTTTCGAGCTACTCGAAGATCGATGTCGAAGTAGCCGCGGACGCTTCCCTGGTATTCGGCCCATTCTTTGGACCGGGCATGCTCACGGACCTCAGATCCTTGCATGAAGTCGACAAGCTCACGCAGGAGATCCGCCTCACCTCGCCGGACCAGGGCGCATTCCAGTGGATGCTCGGCGCCTTCTACACGGATGAGGACACGCGTGCCGCTCAGTTCGGGTCGGTTCGAACTCCCGACGGCTCGTTACTGCCGCCTGCGAACCCGCTGATCCGCGCCGTACGGCCGGCGTCATATCGAGACCTGTCGGCCTTCGGCAACGTGACCTATCAATTTACGGATCGGTTCGATGTCACTGCCGGGCTGAGATATAGCAGCAACGAGCAGCACTTCACGACCGACGGAGGCGGTTTCCTCGTCAACGCTGCGGCGGGCCTTCCTCCAACTGTCATCACTCGGGACACCGGGCGCTCGTCCGAGGATGTGGTCACCTACATGGTGAGTCCGAGGTTCAGGCCGACCGACGACACCATGCTGTATGCGCGCGTTGCGAGCGGCTATCGTCCGGGTGGACCGAACCCCGCATTGGATGGACTGGAGCCGAGCTTCGACGCGGATCGCCTGGTCAACTACGAGGTCGGTGCGAAGGCCGATTTTCTGCAGCGGCGCGCATCCGTTGATCTGGCCTTGTTCTATATCGACTGGACCGACATCCAGCTGCAGCTGAATACGCCCACCAACATCGTCTATCGCGCCAACGGCGGCAACGCCATCAGCAAAGGCGTCGAGCTTTCCTCGACATTCATTCCGGTGCCGGGCCTGCGCATCGGCGGCAATCTCGCCTATACGGACGCGAGGCTGCAGGAGGACGTTCCGGCGCTACAGGCGCGTGAGGGTGATCGAGTGCCAAGCGTCCCACGCTGGACTGCTTCGCTCACCTCGAGCTACTCGTTTCCGCTTGCGGCCCTCGCGAACGGTGAGATTGGCTTCGGATACCGGTACGCAGGCGAGACGGAATATCCATTCGAGAGCAATCCGACCAGCTATGCCCTCGATGCCTACTCGCTTGTGGATGCCTACGCGGCTGCTGCGTTCGAGCGATTCAAGGTGCGTCTGTTCGCCCGGAACTTGCTGGATGAGCGCGCTTACTCGAGCGTGCTGGGCGGCGGCGGGCCGGGCGCGGTGCAACTGACGCTGGTGCAGCCCAGGACGATCGGAGTCAGCGTGGATCTGACGTTTTGACGAGCCAGCAGCAACACCACCCATCAAGCAACCATAGAAACCGAGGATGAACATGGCGAGATTCTGGATCGGCGCGCTGTTATTGCTCGCGAACACGTCGAGCCTCCACGCGCAGCAGTCCGAGAGAGCTGGTGACGAACGCACATACGTGCGAGCGGGCCTGCTGCTGGCGGATCCGGCGAGCGGAAAGGTCGAACGGAACAAGACCATTGTCGTAGCGAACGGCAGGATCGTCGAGATACTGGACGGCGCACGAGGCGAGGGCAATGTCATCGACTTGCGCGATAGCTTCGTTCTGCCGGGCCTCATCGACAGCCATACACACATCACGTTCCAGAACGGACCGACTGCGGAACTCGACGCATTGAAAAAAACTACGACGGACCAGGCCCTCAATGGCGTCTTGTATGCGCGCCGCACGCTCGAAGCGGGCTTCACTACCGTTGCCGATCTTGGCGGCAACCCAAGTGCAGCGCTCGCGCTGCGCGATGCCATTGCGCGAGGAAATTTCCTTGGTCCGCGCGTCATTGCGGCAGGGGTCGTCGGAGCGCATGGCGGCCATGCGGATATCCACGGCTATCGTCCGGAGATCCTCACGCAGTTCTCCCCGCCTGGAATGTGCTCGGGTGCTGATGACTGCAGCCGCGCCGTCAGGCAGGCGGTTCAGCGCGGCGCCGATGTGATCAAGATTGCATCGACCGGCGGAGTGATGACCAACACGGCGGCCGGGGTCGGGCAGCAGATGTTCGATGGGGAACTCGAGGCCATCGTGCGCTCAGCTCATAGCCTCGGTCGGCGGGTGGTCTGCCACGCCCACGGGACGGATGGCATCAACGCGGCCTTGCGAGCTGGGGTGGATGGCATAGAGCATGGTACGTATCTGGACGACGAATCGCTTCGCCTGATGAAAGCGCGCGGCGTATACCTCGTGCCCACGCTCCTTGCTGGAGACACGGTCCGGCGTCAGGCGCAGACCGCTCCGTGGATGCCGCCCAACGTGAAGAAGAAAGCGCTCGAGGTCGGCCCAAACATGATCAGTGCACTGCGCCGCGCGAGAGAAGCCGGTGTGAAGGTGGCCTTTGGCACCGACAGCGGCGTGTCCGAGCACGGCATCAACGCACGAGAGTTCGCGCTCATGGTGCAAGCGGGTTATTCGCCACTGGATGCAATCCGCTCTGCGACGGTCTGGGGAGCCGATCACAATCGAATGAGCGATGAAATCGGCGCGATCGCTCCCGGCACGGCGGCGGATCTGATCGCAGTGAAGGGCGATCCGTTGCGAGATATCACCGAGTTGGAGCGCGTCAGCTTCGTCATGAGTGCGGGGCGGGTGGCGAAGCAGTAGCCATGACTCGGTACAAAATCAACCTCGTTCTCATCGCTCTCGTAGCGTCGTTCGCGGGCGCCTGTCTCTCTGCCGAAAGCGCCCGATTCCTCAATTCTCCAAACGCGGAGAAGCTGAAACTGCCTTTTTCAGAGGCGGTCCGTGCCGGGGACTTGCTGTATCTCTCGGGGCAGATCGGCAATGTCCCGGGTGATGAGCCTGCTCCCGTGCCGGGCGGCGTCAGAGCGGAATCCAGGCAAGCGCTGGTTAATATCGAGCAGGTCCTCCAGCGGCATGGTTCGGCCCTCGACCAAGTCATCAAGTGCACGATATTTCTGGTAGACATGACCGAATGGAGCGCATTCAACGCCGTTTATCGTGAGTTCTTCAAGCCGCCCTATCCAACACGAAGCGCGGTCGGTGTCAAAGAGCTCGCGCTCGGTGCGCGCGTCGAGGTCGAGTGCCTGGCTTATTCGCCGGGTTAGGGAATGTTCGCTCGCGATCCCGGTCCATAGAATCTTCAGTGTCGAAGTGCACGCCACATCCGGATATCTCAATGCATGCTCGGAATCTATCTGCGCAGGACGGGCGCACGCTGCTACTGGCCGCCTTGGGCGGCGCGCTGGAGTTCTACGACTTCATCATTTTCGTCTATTTCGCAGCGACCATCGGTGCGTTGTTCTTTCCGCCGGACATGCCCGACTGGCTGCGCCAGCTGCAGACCTTCGGAATCTTTGCCGCTGGATACCTGGCGCGTCCGCTCGGCGGTGTTCTCATGGCGCACTTCGGCGATCGAAGCGGGCGCAAGCGCATGTTCATGTTCAGTGTGCTGCTCATGGCGGTCCCGACGCTGCTGATGGGTTTGTTGCCCACCTATGCCGCGATCGGCGCGTTCGCGCCGTTGCTGCTGTTGATCTTGCGCATTTTGCAGGGCGCGGCGGTTGGCGGGGAGGTGCCCGGCGCCTGGGTGTTCGTTTCGGAGCATGTGCCCGCCGAGCGCGTCGGGCTCGCGTGCGGGGTGCTGACCGCCGGGTTGACCGTTGGCATCCTGCTGGGCTCGGTGACCGCGAGTATCGTCAATCTGTTGTGGACTACGCAGCAGGTGCTGTCGGGTTATTGGCGCGTTCCCTTCATCGTCGGCGGCCTGTTTGGCCTGCTGGCCTTGTGGCTGCGGCGGTATCTGAGTGAAACGCCGGTCTTCCAGGCGCTGCGCGAGCGACGCCAGCTGGTAGAAGGACTTCCCCTGCGGCACGTGCTGGCGGGGCACCGATGGAACGTGATTCGCTGCATGGTTTTCAGCTGGCTGCTGACGGTGGGCATCGTCATCGTGATTCTGATGACCCCCACGCTGGCGCAGACGAACTACGGCATCGCTGTTCAAGCTTCGCTGCAAGCGAACATGTGGGCGACGGTCGCGCTGGCGGTCGGCTGCGTGTTATGCGGAGCGGGCGCCGATCGCTTCGGCGTCGATCGAGTGCTGCTCGTCGGCTGCATGGGGATGGTTGCGTCCTCCTTGCTGCTCTTCATCGCGCTGACATACGCACCGCGGTACTTCGGCTGGGTATATCCGCTTGCAGGGCTTTGCGTCGGCGTGGTCGGGGCGGTGCCGGTAGTGCTCGTGAACGAGTTTCCACCCACCATTCGCTATTCGGGGATTTCGCTCTCATACAATCTTGCGTATGCCATTTCAGGCGGGCTGACGCCGATCATCGTCACATTGTGGCTGCGCTCCAGTCCACTTGCGCCTGCTTACTACGTCGCCGCGGTCGCGGCGATTGCAGTGACCGTTGTGTTGCTGAGACTTACCAGCGCGACTCGCATTCAAGCTCTGTCTCCGGGGAGTGCGCCCGCCGAGTGAAAGAAGCTGCAGGCTCGAATGAATAGAACCGAGCAGCGCGTGCCGAAGGCCATCAGGGCGCTTGCCGTGCTGATCGCTCTGCTGCCCGTGCCCTCGACGCTTTGGCGACTGTTCCACATCTTCGGTGTCAACCTCGGGCTGCTGGGTCCGCCACTGCTCGAGCGCAGCGGCGGGCCATCATTTGCGTATGGCGTGCTGTACCTGTTGTTCCTGTGCGCATTCACATGCGGCGCGGCGTATCTGGCCATTGGCCTGGTCGCGCGTTGGGGCGAGGTCTTCCCGCGCTGGGTTCCCGTGCTGGGCGGAAGGAATGTTCCGCGAAGGCCTGCTTTCCTGATCGCGGTGGCGGGGGGCATCGCCATCATCTTTATTACTGCACCGCTAGTGTCCAATGTTTTGCAAGTTGTGGTCGACCCGACACACGCGGTCCTCGGCCGATTCTCCTCGTGGGCATGGCGATGGTTGTTCGTTGCCTGTTATGCCCCGCTGGCTTTGTGGGGACCTTTGCTGCTCATCGTCGCGGTTCATTATTACCGGCGCCGCGGCAGCGAAGCGAAGTAATCAAATCCATACCTGCGTGAGCTGCTGGAGCTGCCAGTTCGAGCAAGCGGAACGAAGCGCGGCCAGAATCTGGAACAGGCCATCCGTCATTGGGGTGCGCGCGCGCTTTCCTTTTGTATGCCTTCGTACTCGCCGAATCCTTCATAGCCTTGATGGAATGTCGAGAAGAAGCGCAAACACTGTTCGTTAATGCACCCAAGATCATCCGGCTCCGCCCGCATTGCTGAGTCGAAAAAAATCGCGAAACGATGAGATGTTGTGGATGCGTCGCCGTCACGGGGTGCATCTGGTCGCCCGAGATTTCGAACCGAAGCGCCGGGTGCTGCCCCGAGTAACGACCTTAATGGATCGGGCCGAGCATATTGGGACAGTCAACTGTATTTTCCGGGCGCCTTGCCCGCCTGGGCGCTGAAAGAACTGAGAACTGCTACAGATCTTCGTAAGAACCTCGGATCTACGCTGCGTTTATTCGTCGAGGGAATACCATGCCGCGTACAGCTCTGCCAATCGCGTTTCTTGCTATCTCGCTTGCCGCGTGCTCCGCGGTTGGACAGCTCACCGTCAAAGACTATCAAGCCAAGTCGGGTGAGCGAGTTCTGGCAGGTCAGGCCGAGCCCAAGACTGAATATCAGTGCCAGAAGCTCGGCGAGGAGCAACAGGAGTGGGGCTTTAAGGGCAATCTCGATCGGGCGGTGGCCGCCGACCGCGTCACCCAGGGCGCAGTGGATTCGGCGTCAGCGAAGGGCGCTAACTACGTATACGTGATGCTGCCCAGTGAAAAGAGCATTGGCGGCTTCAACGTCAATGCATTCAGCGATGCGAAAGTCACGTATTTCAATTGCTCGAGCTTGCCGAGCTCACCTCGCTGAGCTCAAGACCGTGCCACGCGCGAATTCGATATCGATTAGGCAAGTCAATTGAGTGAGGCGCGCGCGGTCTCAATCCAGTGTGGATATCTGCGGCCTTACGTGGACTGATCGCGAAGAAGCGCTACACGATGTTCCTGCAGCCTCTGTGCGGGTGCGCGTGCGATGACACGAGCGGCCGGCTTCGGGCCCAGGAGCGGACGATCAGGCGCGTGAGTTCACCCGTGCCTGATCATAAGGATAGGTGTACGTGAACGCTCAGTACGTCCGCAATGGGAAGGCGGTACCAAGCGCTCGGAAAGAAGTCGAAAGCGATGCTTACAATCAGTGCGCTCGCAGCGGCGCAGACGCCATACGCCCAAATTCCTGCCAGGACCGACCGACGCATCATTGGCTGCAGAAGCCAGAGCCGCGGCGCCAACCAGCGCCAGAGGCAGTATCCAACAAAGAGAAAGAAGACAGTATCCAGGAGAAGTGGCACAACATAGATGTGTTTTGCCAAAGAAAATGCGATAGAGCGCGAGTTCCACGGCAGAGGATATCCATAGAACTCGGTGTCCGGGGCCGTCCACCAGGAGCACTCGATACTCGACACTCGGGAAAAAAGCCAACCCGATCGCGATCAGCAAGAAAGTAAAGCGCTGGATCACTTGGGCGTCTAATAAGGCAATGTAACGACACCGGTGCCTGCACACTCTCGTAATCTCATTGCATGCCATAAGGGATGATGCCGCTCTGGCATCCCGGAACAGCACTCCAGAGCGCTCAGCGGCCTTCAGCGGATGCAGGCAATTCCGGAGAGGCGCTACCCGCTGTTCCTGCAGTCTCCGTGCGGGTGCGCGTCCGATGACTGCTTGAGCCATTTCGCCATTCGCCTCAAGTTGTCGTGTGCGCCAGAAATGATTTGGTCGTCCCTTTTTCCGCCCATGGCACTGAACCGCTTGACCATATTGATTACACGTGTAAACTGAAAACTGTCTACACTTGTAATCGTAACGCAGGAGAAGTCCATGGAAGACCTTCCTTCCATCAGCGAGGCGGAGTCAGCGGTGATGGAAGTGTTGTGGCGGACCAGTCCGGTCTCCACAGAGGACGTGGTGGCCGCTCTGAAGAATCGGCAGGATTGGCAGGAGCCGACGATCAAGACACTGCTAAATCGTCTATTGAAGAAAGGAGCTATCAGCGCTCAGAGAGACGGTCGCCGCTATTTGTACTCTCCCGTGCTTCAGCGCGACCAATGGCTCGCGCGCGAAAGCAAGGGACTTCTGGACCGGCTGTTTGGCGGTCGCGTCGCGCCGCTCGTGGCGCATTTTAGCAAGCAGCGGAAGTTGACCAAGAAGGACCTCGCGGAACTCAAACGCCTGATCGAGGAGCTCGAAGATGAGCGTTAGCCCGATGTACGTGATCGCAGAGCTGACGGTCGCAGCCAGCCTGGCGATTTTCGTTGTAGGGCTCACGCGCAAACCGCTGAGGCGTTTTGCCGGTGCGCAAGTGGGCTATCTGTTGTGGCTGCTTGTGCCCGCTAGTGCGCTCGTTGTGTCACTTCCGGCGCCCTCTCAATCCTTGGAAGCGGCAAGCCTCACTTTTCCGCGTCTGGTGCTCAGCGCACTCCCTTCGGCTGCGTCATCAGAGAAACACGTCTATGCAGGTGCCGATTACGCCACGGTGGGAGTGGTTGTTTGGGCCTCGGGCTGCGTGTTGATCTTCGCGTTCATGGTGAGGAGGCAGAGAGCGTTCATCCGCTCCTTGCGCAACGTGACGGCTGCTCAGGACGGTACGTATCGCAGCGCCTCTGTCATCGGCCCTGTACTCGTTGGCATTTGGCGTCCTCGCATCGTGCTTCCGATCGACTTCGAGAATATGTACACCCCGGAAGAACGCACCTTGGTGCTGGCGCACGAGGAGGCACACAAGAAGCGATTCGACGTACTCGTCAATGGCATCGCCACAATCTGGCTATGTCTCTTCTGGTTCAATCCACTGATGTACTGGGCCATAGCGCGGTTACGGTTCGATCAGGAGCTGGCGTGTGACGCGGCCGTATTCGTTGAATCGGACACAGGACGACGCCGGTACGCCGAGGCTTTGCTCAAGACGCAACTCGCCGCCGATTCAGCGTGGCGTATGCCGATCGGATGCCATTGGCAATCTAGCCATCCATTGAAAGAGAGAGTCGCCATGCTTAAACATCCCTTACCAGGCTTCTCGCGCCGGCTTTCCGGGATTGTACTGACGTCCGTGCTGATCACCTCTGGCAGTTATGTTGTCTGGGCAGCCCAGCCCGAGCCGGGAGATTCGGGCGAGCAGCACCAAGAAGATCCGCAGATCGAGTTCTCTGCGGATCGCGTGTCAACGTTAGAAAACGGCGACATCGACTATTCAGGCAACGTCATCATCAGATCGAAGAGTACCGATCAACCTCGGGTGACAATCAATCCAGGCACTATCGATAACAGGCCCGATGGCTCGACGGTCGCGGTAGGCGCAGTGCGAATTTCGTTCGCAGGTCTCGTGCTGAAAACCGATCGAGCAATCGTCGAGAAGGACGGAACAATCAGAATGGATTCAGCTCGCGCGTTGCAGACATCGGAGTCCCACTAGATAGTCCAAGCGCAGGTTGAGCGTTCGTGCTGATCACACCGCGGATATCGACGCGAGCGATGTTCGAGCGCAGTGACTCATTCTTCGCCGTGAGTCCGCGAGGGATACGGCTCCCGCTAGTAGACGCAGGCAATGCCGCCGAAGGGATTTGCGCCGTTCCTGCTGCGGTACCGATCCGGATTCGAGTGAGGTAGCTCGAATTGCGTATCTCCGATGCAGGACATCAGGCCGCAATAAACCCTGGCAGCTTTGTTGCCTTGACGTTGAACGAAGCAGTTGCGCGGCATCCCAGGGCACGATGCCTTGCGCCGATTAGACAATCCGCAAAGTCGGCAGGCGAGTCTTTCCATGCGAACAGAGCCTTCTCGATGGAATGCTCGTCTTCAAATCGCAACTCGGCTGACGCAAGGAGTCCTGAGAACGCGGCGAGGATCTCCGACTTTGCCAAGCTGTAGCGGCTTCGCAGTACCCATTCTGTTTCTAGCAATACCAGGAGGCTGATGAGTACACCGCTACCGGTGCGTAACTCGCGACCGATCAGCTTCTGCGCGCGCTCGAACTGCGCCTGATCGTCTTGAACGAGAAAGCGCACCAAAACATTGGTGTCGAGGCCGAGCATTATCGGGACAGCAGCTCAACCGGAACGGCCTTTTGCCCTTTCTTCCGCAGGCTTCCGGCAAGACTCATCACGCTCTTGTTCTTGACGCGCATGAGAACGGTGCCATCCGGCAGCATGGTAAAAGTCATCCGGTCGCCGGATTTCATCCCCAGGGTTTCCCGGATGTCTTTAGGAATAGTGGTCTGTCCCTTACTGGTCAACGTCGAATCTGTGCTCATGGCTTCACCTCCGGTCCTTACAGAATTCATACTAGTAAGGAATGGATGGGAATTCAATCCTGGTTGGTTAGAGGCGTTCAGGCGGCTTTGCACTCTCTGCGGTCATCGGTGGATGTCAGCGGTGCTCCGTGGAGTGATAGGCAAGAAGCGCTACGCGTTGTTCCTGCGGTCTCCATGCGGGTACGCGTGCGGTGATTACGAAGCGTCTGCTCTCGGCCGGACGTTGTTCAACTCTCCATTACTGGACGCGGGCAAGGCCATGTTCCTACGTGAACGGGCACGACGGAGCCTTCTCGCTAGAGAACATCCGAGCGTCGGTGTATTGACCGATGAATTCGATCGCTGGTCGCAGCGTGTCGAACTCGTCTGAGTGCGCTCGGAACATGGCGTCGATGGCCCGTCGATCCTCAGCGTTCACAGACGCCAGGTCCGCACAGAATGAGTTCGCATCCCAATCCATCTTCCGTATGCATTGAGCGATCGGGTCGGCATCCAACGCTGCCCATCCACCAAAATCGGCTCGTGCCTCAAGCATTTTGACGAAGGGGGTTTTGTACTTCGGTTCCTTGTAGAAGCAGAGCATGGAAATCTGCAGCACCCGAAAGTCACCTTGCGTCGCCGCCACCGGATTGACCAATAGCAGGAAACCCAGTACCGAAGCCAGCGCTCGGGATGTCCGAGAATGACCGAGGAGCGGCAATTGATTCGTCATTGTGAATAGACCTCCCTCTAATTTTACAACTGAGCGATGTGGAATTCTGGAGCCTTCGGTGGAATGGTTCCGCAGAACGGCTTTATACCTCCCCAAGCTCATATGTCCGGACCCTCTCCCCGCCACCGGTGATTAATGGGTGTTCCATATCTACTTCCTTTGTTCTGGAAGTGGACGCGCCGACAAATCTATTGAGGTCACTGCAGGTTCAATTCGCCTAACTTGTTGATCGCGGCGGCGGTAAACCGATTTGTGCTGTTCCTGCAGTTCCCGCCGCCGAGCGTGTCCGCTACGCTGTGCCGCCGATGTAGGCGATGTGACGGACCCTTTTCGCTCGCCTTCACCGTTGTCAAACAGGGCGGGCCGCCGCCGGTGGTGGAACACCGACGACAGCCCTAACCACGACCGCACAACAGAGGTGCTGTCATGGCTGCCGTCATTATCCCGCGACCGGGTCGCGGGTTTCGCTGTTTTCAATTCGATCCTGTCGCTTTCTGCCGCCCAACCTTAGTTGAGGGAGTTGTTGTCCCCTCCATCTCCGCGCAAGTGGGGGTGGGCTATGAGCGAGAGTCAATCTGCTCACCAATCCATCCCATTCCTCAAGAGCAACGAGGAACAGATCGGGAAGATCAGGCGACAGCTCGAAGGCGTCTTCAGGGAACTCGATCTAGTTCATGACGTGATAGTCGTCTGCGATATTGCTGCACATGCCGAGATCAATATTGCTTCACATGGCGACGTTGATCTCGGTGATGCAGTTCCTCACGTCATCCGCCGCTGCGCCACCAATCGGCTGTACACCGCGATGAAGGCGCTCACGCAGATCGTGGAACGGTTCGGCGGCAAAACCGCAATGTCCCATCAAGTTCCGGCCGAGCTATGCAGACAAAGGCAATTGCGTCGTACTCAGGGGTTCGTGGGCCAAAGGCGGACGTCCGCGAACGATTCCGATAACAACGCCCGAACAGCGCGTCGTGCTCAATGAAGCACATAAGCTCGCCGGAACTGGTTCGCTCATCCCGGCGGACAAGAGCTACAAGCAGCAGCGGCACCTGTACGACAGCCAGTGCAAAGCTGCGGGTTTACGTCGTATGCACGGGCTGCGACATCATTACGCGCAGGCTCGCTATGAAGCGCTCACGGGCTGGAAAGCCCCCGCTGCCGGCGGTCCACCATCGCGAACACTCACGCGCGAGCAGCAGCTGCAGGATGTCTTCGCTCGCCGGACCATCACCTACGAGTTGGGCCACAGGCGTCCACAAATCACGGCGATATACCTCGGCCGCTAAGACGGTTTGGCAAGTGAGCTATCCGCCTCACCTCCTTGATGAACTCGCGCGGGTCTTTGCGCGCGTGGCGCTCAATCGGCTTCTGCAAGAGTCAGCGGCGCGGGGTCCGCGCCCTGAGGATGCGTGTGGCGATTCCGGTGAGGTCCCGCATCCATCGCCGCCGAACGTTGATGATGAAAAGAAACATGGCTAGTATCAGCCCAGGCGATCAAGTGTACGGACCGGCCATGCCATCAAAACCCGTCAACGTGAAGCCCGTGATGGTGTATCTGACTCACGAGCAGCACGCCGCGCTCCTGAAGCTCAAGGACAAACTCGATACGCCGGTCAGTGAACAGATTCGCCGGGCCATCGATCGTTACTTGAAACAAATGGAGTCGCGAAAATGAAAGCCGCTCTCTATGCGCGTTTCAGCACCGACCTGCAGCGGGCGGCCAGTATCGAAGATCAGTTCCGCAACTGTCGTAAGGGTGCGGAGTTCGAAGGCTGGACGGTGGTATGAGCGTGCCCAGGATCGCACGCGCGCCTCAGCCAACAGCGATAAACGGCTCAAGAGCGGCGGTCGGGCAAAGTACCTGCTGAGCGGGCTGCTGGTGTGCAACGTGTGCAAAGTCCACTACGTCATTGCCGATGCCCGGAGCTACGCATGTAGCGGTCACTGGAATGGTGGTGCGTGCTCGAACCAAATCCGAGTGCGACGTGATTCCATCGAACGGACGATCCTGGGCCGACTTCGCGGTGATCTGTTGGCGCCGGAGCGAGTACGCCAGATGGCGAAGGAAATGCAGGTCGCTTATGCCGAGCAGGTGAAGCAGGCTGCGATGCGAGTACAGGCGCTTCCTCTGGAACTGCAGGCATTGGATGCCCGAATCGAACGACTGCGGGAGCGGCTGAAGTGCGGTGATCCGGACCTCACAGCCGACGAATTGCAAGCTGCGATCGAGCGTGCCGGGACCAAGCGCGCCGAACTGAGCGATACCCGCCCGGCTGAGCGTGAGAACGCGCGGGTGCTCGCCATGCTGCCGCGAACTGCCGACTACTATCGGGATCAGATCGATCGAGGCTTGGGTGACGATATTGTCGCTGCCGCCGAAGCGCGGGCGATTCTGCGCGACATGCTGGGCGAAATCATGCTTTCGCCCAGCACCGATGGATCGCTGTGGGCGGAGTTTTCCATGCAACCTGCGGCCCTGTTGAAAGGTGCAGGACATGTGGTCGGGGTGAGGGGCTACACGCTGTTCCGGCGGTCTCGGTGCGCGTTCGCGTGCGATGAGGACTATCGGGGCAAGGGGGCTTCGCGCCGCTCTACAGCGTCTTCTCGGAGCGCTTGTAGTTGCCATAGGTGATGCGAACGCCCGCAACGACGTGCTCTTGCTTGTATATTCGAGAAGGCAGCGTACCGGTTATCTTCAGCGAACCATCTGACTCCCATTGCAACGCCAAGGGAACATCGTCGTCAACTATTAGAACGTTGCCCCCGTCGTTTGGCAACACCGCTTCAGCCGACAGAACCGACACCTGAGTATTGAGGCCGACCGTGGCGCCGCAGTCTCGATTAAAAAGCACGGCCTTCATCTTCCCAGATGGCGAACGTGCCGCAGCCGATACTTCGTTTTCACAAATCGGAGCGCAGCCAGCGATCAAGGCCGCTGTGATGAGAATGGCAAGGGTCCAACGCATCTCGTTTCTGTACCCCACTACTTGAGTTCACGAGCCGCGCGGCATCTAGCGCGTCGGATCGAGGCGGCTCGGATCAGGATGAATCTTGACTGAGGCAGATTGATGGATTGATTGTGGCAAATCGGGGCGAGCTGACTCCGTTCGACCCGTAAGAATTGGAAGTCCGGCGCGGCCGCCCCAAGAAGCGGGGTAACACCCTGCTTTGCGGATGCGGCCTGCTGCTTGGCGCACTTCCGCTCAACCGGCGCAACAGAGCACTGAGCAGCCGTTAGTGGATACAGGCAGTTCCGAAGAGGAGGGGATTTGCGCTGTTCTGGTGATCAGAATGCGGATACGGGTCAGATAGCAGCACTACTTCCAAGGATTCACTATAGATTTCACAGAGGCTTCAAAGTCCAAAGTGTTGCGAGTGACCAAGGTAAGGGCATGCACTTGGGCGGTGGCTCCGATGATTGCATCCATTGCATGGATGGGGCGACCGAGGGATTCGTGGCGGGCAACCAAGCGACCCCACTCATCGGCTACGGCTCCATCCACCGGCAAGATGCGCTGCTCGAACCGGAGCGGCAATTCTCCCTTTAGCCACTCATCCAGCTGTTTCTTGCGCTTACCCGTCGGCAGTCTCTCAATACCATGGCGCAATTCAGCGAAGGTGATCACGCTGAGATAAACCGAATCCTCGTCGATCTCCGAGAGCCAGCTTACGACACCGGCATCTGGGCGGGGTTTCGTCCATTCGGAAACGACATTGGTATCGAGCAGGAAGTTCATAGATCAGTCGGGCGCATCCGATCTTTCGGTCTGCGGACCTTCAAACCCGAACTGCGCAGGGGAGACGCTGCGAAGAATTCGGCGAGATTGCCGCTGCGTTTTGTTCTTCGTTCCCATTCTGCAGCGTCAACGACAACCACGGCACGGCGCCCGTTACGGGTGATAACTTGCGGGCCTTCCTTCTGGGCATGTTCGATGACTTCGCTCAGTTTGGCTTTTGCCTCTGCCACCGTCCAAAGGTCGTTGTCCACGATGCCTCTCCTTCAATTGGTCAGGATAGTCATTATAGTCATCGGCCGATGGTTGGCAAGCCAGTCGGATAGTCCAAAGCGCTCAATAGCCTTCAGTGGACTGGTCGCGCAGAAGCGATTTGCCCTGTTCCTGCGGTCGTCGCGCGTATCCGCGTAAGGTGATTGGGCCGCGTGAGTTCGACCACGGTCGAGCTTAGATTGCATCGACCAGCGTCGGATCTTCAACGGGACCTAGCGCCCGGCGGACGAACTGAACGATGGCTGTACCTTGCGTATCAGCCATCGCCCGAGCTGGCACTCCGGTCGTGTCGTCGCTCCACACTGTCCAGATCGCCAGCAGTCCCGGTAGCACCTCGACCACTGCAGTACAAAAGTTTGATTGTTTGTCGCATCCGACTTCGGTGGCGCCCGCTCGGAGGGCCATGTCTTTGACCTGGTCGTATTGACGCTCCTTGCCAACCGTCCAGTGATACTGGAGGAGATCTAGCTTGTTACGGTCCAAGAGCTCGAACCTTTCAGGCAAACGTCGAAGTAGGCCGTCATGCGTCCCGAGGCATAATGATTGCGACCACTTCCGCGCGAGCAAAGGACAGATATTGCTCGAACCTAGATAGTCGCCCGCATATTGCCTGATCACAAGTTCGAGATTGTCTGCTCTGGCGGGTCTTTTCGGATCGCTCGCCGACCGCGTTAGCCGATCCCTGAGGCTCTGTTTGGGCTTGCGTTCGCTCAGGTCAAACGTGTGGTCGGGCATGCCGATCGCAACGGCGGGAGTTACGATGTGTTGACCGCCGATCGTGAAATGAAGGTCTGAAGCAAGGAACTGTACATCGGGCGGCGGCAGAGATTCCGAGCACCCGGCAACCAAAACTATACAAAGTGCAGCTGCTACCAGAGGGCGAGCAAGATTTTCCATAGGCGATTTGCAGGCGATGCCGAACGGCTCGGCAAGGAGCTGACATTCCTTTGACGTCGCTGGGCATCCGAACCCGATGCCACGATTCTAATCCCGCCATCTCGGGGAATCTGCGATGAATTGTGGCAGGCGAGCGCGTAGTACGCCCACTGGGCCGGATCGAAGACGGCGAGAACGTACTGGCCCAAGATCGCTCAGCAGCCTTCAGTGGAAGTGGCGACGAAGCGCTACACGGTGTTCCTGCAGTCTTCATGCGGATATGCGTGCGGTGATCACGAGACGCCAGCTTTCGGACCAGAAGCGGACATCGACGCTCCGATTGCTGGCATTACCCGATGTCGGAATCGGAGTCCGTGACAAGCGTCCGCGAAGTGCTGCCAAGTCTCTCCAGCGCGTGATCAGGACCGCGTCGATCTCGAGTTCTGTTGGAGTGTGTCGAGGCTGTTCGCCATCTCAGGGCGAACTTCGTCGTCACTCTCGACGCCCAGAGCATCCTGCAGGTGTGGAATCAGAGTGTTGGCTTCTAATGGATAGTGCGCGAAGGCCTCAGCCACTGTCCGCCGTATATCAGCGTGCGGATGCTTCAAGTAGGGAACTAGCAGTCCCAGTGCCGCAAGGCCGCGCTCGCGAACGTCTGCAACGATTTGTCGTTCCCTGGTAATCCGCTGTTCGAGATCGGGAGGATGCGGGATCGGCTTCTTGGTGAACGGATTGAGTGTCGTGACTGCTTGGTGGGCCTCCCAGTAACCCCGTCCACTCAGGATGCACGCAATGAGAAGAGCGAGATCATCGCGCTGTGGCTCCGGTACTCCCTTGTTACGAAGGAGCTCAATGAGAAAGGGCAGTGCAAAGTCCGTGGCCTCGTAGACAGTGCCTTGGTGCCAGATGTTCGGAAACAATTCCTCAATCGCCCGTTCTCGCTCCGCCGGAGCGCCAGAGTACAGGCACCGAATCTGCCCGGGCACATCGGATGCCACGCCGTAGGCATGACTTAGGCGTTCCCAAGGAATTTCGTCAAGCTCGCTGATACTTGGCATCAACCCAGTTTACGCTGCGTGCCAAGAGATTTCTTGCTCAATGCAGCAAAGGCCGGCAGAGATCGAGACAGTGGAGCGTCCTCTTTGGGGTCGAAAGCTGCTGTCCGGTGAAGCGCTCCTGAGCGTTCACTAGTCTTCAGTGGACGCAGGCAGTTCCGATGAAGGGATTTGAACCTGCGCCTGTGGAGGTCAAACATTCGGTCTAGTGGGTCAGTCGGAGGAGTCCTGCGAATCAGATCGCGAGCGCCCGTCGGCTGCTCAGTGCGCGGGACTCCGTAAGGCGTCTCCGGGCGCTCGATAGGGAGCGCTCGGTCCAGTAGAATCAACGACTTGCTTATCGCGCCGGCGTCGGCGAGGGGCGCCGCTGCGTGCCGCGGTTGTTTCCTCCCTCTATATATATCTTCAGTCGCGCCTCTCCGTTGCGGCGCTCTATTTTGTGCGCCAGATTTTGGAACCTGCGTGAGGCCATGTAGTTGCTCAGTGAGGAGCGCGAGGGCGGTGCATGCGACGTTCGGAAGATTGGGATGTGGTCATCGTAGGTGCAGGGCCTGCTGGACTGAGTGCGGCGCTCGTTTTGGGGCGGGCGCGGCGTAGGGTGCTCATTTGCGATAAGGGTACGCCGCGTAATTGGGCCTCCAGGCAAATGCACGGATTTATCACGCGCGACGGCATCGATCCCAGAGAGTTTCGCGCACTGGCGCACGAAGAGCTTGCCCGTTACGACCAAGTCGAGCGGCGCTCGGCAACGGTGGTTGGAGTTCGTCCGCTCGCGGGCGGGCTAGGGTTCAAAGTGAAGTTCGCGCGAGGCTCGGAGGTACGTTCACGCAAGTTGCTTCTTGCAACTGGCGTGCTCGATCGCCTGCCGCAGGTGCCGGGCATCGAGAAGCTGTTCGGCACGAGTGTCTTCCAATGCCCGTACTGTCACGGTTGGGAGTTCCGCGATCGCGCAGTTGCAGTTTACGGGCACGGTAAGCGTGGCTTTGAAATGGCGAGGGCGATGACGGCTTGGACCGCCGATATCGTTCTCTGCACCGACGGCGAGCGTTTGACGGCGGGTGCTCAACGCCAGCTGCAGCGTAACGGCATCCAGGTTCGTACTGCCGCTATTTCAAAGCTCGAAGCCCGCAGCGGCCGATTGAAACGAATCGTATTTCACGATGGCGACGCGCTGGCGCGTGAGGCGCTGTTCTTCGATACGCCTTCTTCGGAACAGTCTGCCTTGTCGCGAGTAATCGGATGTGACTATGGGGATGATGGCGGTGTAAAGTGCGGCCAGTATTCCTCTACCAGTGTCCCTGGCGTTTACGCTGCCGGAAATATCACGCGCGACGTTCAATTAGCGATCGTCGCAGCGGCGGAGGGGACGCGCGCGGCATTCGGGATCAATCGAGCGTTGACTCGCGAGGACTTTGCGACACGGCTCAGATCACCCGCAGCTTCGACGCGAGAATCCGCTTCTCGCCCCGGCGCGGGAAGGAAACGATGATCTGATCGTCCTCGGCGCGGATCACCTCACCTTCGCCGAAAGTCCGATGTCGGACGCGCCGGCCCGATGCAAACTGGGATTTCGTTTCGGTCGGTGTCTCGACCGGGGCCGGTTCGACGTCGTGGACCCGCTCCTGCGGCCGCCTGCAATTGTCACAGTGGTCGCACGGGTGACCGCGATCTTCGCCGAAGTATTCGCGCAGCAGCTGCATGCGGCACTCGAGGGATTCGCTGTAACGAATCATCGCCTCCAGGCGGTCGCGCTCGGCTTGGTGTTGAGCGTCGAAGTCGCCGAACAGTTCGTCCAGTTGCTCCGGGCGTAAGTTTCCTATCGGTTGCAGCGCCCGGCCGGAGCGTTCCACCAGCTCCAGCTCTTCCAGCGCATTGATCAAAACGGTGACGCGGCGCGGGTGCAGGCTGCTTGCCTCGGCCAGTGCACTCATGGAGATGGGCTTGCCAGTGGAGGTCAGCTCGCTCAGTGCTTTCAGCAACTTCATCGCATCCGCGGGCCTCGGTCCCTTGCGGCCCAGAAAGAAGCTGCGGATCCGTTTGTCCTCCAGCTTATAAAACAGCACACACCGGGCCGGCTTGCCGTCGCGACCCGCGCGACCTGCCTCCTGGTAGTAGCTCTCGATCGATCCAGGATAGTGCCAGTGCACGATGAAGCGGATGTCGGGCTTATCGACGCCCATGCCAAAGGCATTGGTTGCGACCATGACCCGACAGCGGCCCGACATGAACCGGTTCTGTGCACTCGCCCGCGCAGCTTTGCTCATCCGGCCGTGATACCGCTCCGCGTCGATGCCTTGTTGTCGCAACCAGGTGTGCAACTCGTCTGCGCGACGGACCGTGGCGACGTAGACGATGCCGCTGCCGGAGTCGCTCGCCAGTAGTTGCAGCAGCGCCTGTTCCTTCTCCGGCCGGCTGACGGTGCGAATCACTTCAAAGAACAAATTTTCGCGCTCGATACCCGTTTGCACGACCAGCGGCCGGTCCAACTCGAGCCTGGCGCCGATCTCGTCCACCACTTGAGGCGGGGCCGTGGCGGTCAATGCCATTACTGGCGGATGACCGAGCGCGGCGATCGCCTGACCCAGCTCGAGGTACGCCGGTCGGAAGTCATGGCCCCACTCCGAGATGCAATGGGCTTCATCGACGACCAATAGCGCCACCTCGCGCTGCTGGAGGGGCTGTAAATGCTCGACGTTCTGCAGCCGTTCCGGAGTGATGAAGATGAAGTCGAGCTCGCCGGCGGCGATTTCGAGTTCCTGCGCCTCCTGGTCCGCCGGAGCAACGGTCGAGTCCAGGCGGGCGGCCTCGATGTTCGCCGCTTCCAGTCGCCTGACTTGATCGTGCATGAGCGCGATGAGCGGCGAGACCACGATCACGGCGCCACGTAGGAACAAGGCCGGCAACTGAAAGCACAGCGACTTTCCCCCGCCCGTCGGCAACACGCCGATCGCGTCGCGTCCGGTCAGCGCGGCTTCGATGAGCTCACGTTGGCCGGGTCGGAAACGCTGGATGCCGAAACGCCGCGCGGCCGTTGCTCGTATCGCTAGCCACGGGATCTGCGGGTCTGGACGGGAAGTTCTCTGGCTCACAAGCAGCGGAACGCGCCGCAGCCTTCGAACGTTGCGTGATATCTCAACAATGGAGCCAGCTCGATGCCAGCGAAAGCACGTAAGAAAGGTTCATCGAAAGCCAAAGCCGCGCGCCGCCCGCAGGATGCGATCGCGTTGCTGCGCACGGACCACAGCCTGGTCGAGGATTTGTTCGAGCAGTTCGAGAAAGCACGGGACGACAAACGCAAACAGACGCTGGCGACCAAAATCTGTCTGGAATTGAAGATTCACACGCAGCTCGAAGAGGAGATCTTCTATCCCGCGGCGAGACAGGCGTTACCCAAGGAAGAAGACCTGCTCGACGAAGCGACTGTAGAACACGCTTCCGCCAAGGATCTCATCGAGCAGATCGAGGCGGGCAACCCTGGCGAGGAATACTGGGAAGCCAAGGTCACGGTCCTGGGTGAATACATCAAGCACCACGTCAAGGAGGAGCACAACGAGATGTTCCCCAAAGTGCGCAAGACCAAGCTGGATCTCAAGGCGCTGGGTGAGCAGTTGCGCGCTCGCAAGGAAGAGCTGCAGAACACCATGTGAGGGACCAGCGTCACCTGCTCGTAGTGCACCGATTCAGCGCCCTACGATCAGGCTCACCGTTGTGGTCGCGCTGCCGCCGATGTTCAGCGTGGCGAAGTTCTTGGCGCCCGCTACTTGATACTCGCCTGCGGCGCCGGTCACCTGCTTGAAGCAGTCCAGCGCCATTCGCACGCCGGTGGCGCCGACCGGATGACCGCCGCCGATCAAGCCCCCGCTGGGGTTTACGGGAATGCGCCCGCCGATCTCAATGTCTCCGGCTTCGATCGCCCGCCAGCTTTGGCCGGGAGGGGTGATGCCGAAATGATCGATCGCCAGGTACTCGGTGGTCGTAAAGCAATCGTGCGTTTCGATGCCGTCGATCTGTTCGACGCCGGCAAGGCCGGCGCGGCGGAATGCGTCGGTAATCGCACCCCGCACGTGCGGAAAGACATAGGGCTGGCCTTCGCTGGTCTTGATCTTGGCGGCGTACGTGATGGGCGCCGTTCGATGTCCCCAGCCCTTGATGTAAGGCAGAGCGGCAAGGTCGCTGCCGAGCCGCTTGGCATACTCGTGCGCGCGCTCTTCTGAAGCGAGAAATACGATTGCGGCGCCATCGGTGATCTGGCAGCAGTCCTGCTTACGGGTGCGGCCCTCGATGATGGGATTGTCGAGGTCATCGGCGCTGAAACTGTGCTCCTTGAAGGTCCAACGGCGAGTTTGCGCATTGGCGTTGCGTCTACCGTTCTCGAAATTGATCTGCGCGATGCGGGACAGATGCTCCTGCTTCAAGCCGTAACGACGATCGTATTCGTCCGCTACGTCGCTGAAGACCTGCACCCAGGGGTAGCGAGCATGCTGGTACTCGTGGCCATTCCACATCGCCGGACCGCCGATGAGCTTCGCTGCCTGCTCGCCCGGCACATTGCGCATTTGCTCCACGCCGAGAACGGCGGCAAGCCCATACCGTCCTGCCTCGATGTCAGCACCTGCCGCGAGTAGCGCCAGGCTTCCGGATGCGCACGCGCCTTCGTGCCGCGACGCCGGGATGCCATCGAATCCCGGATCGCTGGCGGCAAACAAGCCGCCAAGGTGCCCCTGATTGCAGAACAGCTCGGCTCCGAAATTGCCGATGTGAGCGACTTCTATGTCGCAGGCAGCGAGGTGGATTTCAGCCAGGCCGCGCACGATGGTCGAACGCATGGCATCGGCGATCTCCAGGCCGCTGCGCGCCCAGTTGTCGGCGAAGTCCGTCTGGTAGCCGCCAAGAATGTAGACCCGTGACGCCATGGTCGTTGCTCCTTCGGTGATCGGCGTAACCTCGCGTATTCAGCTTCGAGACGCGTGTCGCCGGACAAACGAGGTTTTCGTGCGATAAGGCGGCAGTGGATGTTCGCGCGCTCGCGGGCAGTCAATTCACTATGATGGGAGCGCATCCATCGAGCATCGAGAAACCGGAAGATGAGCATGACGAAAACGGCTGCGCTGGCCCTGATCCTGGTGTCGCTGATCTGTTCTGGATGCGCGGCGCCCGGCGGCGGCGCCGTTGAAGACGAGCCCACGCTGATCGACGCGGAAGGCAGCTCTCCGGCTGAGGTGGCAGCGACGCTCGAGGAAGCGGCGCCCAGCCCGGAAGGAGGCTCGAAGCAGGAAGAGGGCGAGCTGCCCCTGGCCGTCGCCGAGTCGGAGCCCCCCAAGGAGGGGCCGGAGGAGGTGATCGTCCAGGGTCGCGTTCTCACCCGTCACCAGGTGATCCAGGATCTCGTTGCTGAAGCGCAGACGGTGCTTGCCGACGTCGAGCTTCAATACGTCTTCACCGGAAAGGGGAGGAAGCAGGTCCTGCGCGGCCGACCGGTGGCCTTTGCGCTATGGAACGAGATCAAGCAGGAATGGACCGTCGCCCAGATCGAGCTGCCGCGGCCGCCGATCAAGTGGCAGCCCGGCCGCCGGCCGTTGAAGTTTCGCACCCTCACGCCCGGCATTCAGGCGAAGCATGTGAAGGGCACCGGCGCCGAACGCTTGATGTTCTCCTTCTCGCAGGACGGGACTCCCTTGAAGGTCTACGGACGCAAGTTCCCGGTGTTCGACAACAATCTCCTCAAGCGCGGGCAGTGGCGCGCCGTCGCCCAGACCGCGAAGCCCATCATCTATCTGCCCTTTACCGAAGATACGTTCGACCCGGGGTTCGTCAACGGGGGAAAAGAGTTTCTCGTTGCCACCGCGCGCAAGGCGATCGAGGAATTGCGTCTCGCGAAGGTGCCGAGTGCGGCCTTTCCTGGGGAGTTGCTCGCCGACTCCATACCTTTGCAGGTAATCACGACGCTTGCGGTCATCGAGCAGACGGATGACCACGACTACGTGCAAAAGCAGACGGTCGCCTTCGATGAGGTGCTGAGCCAGTACGGCTTGAAGCAGGAGGAGGCGTATCGATACAGCGTCTCCAGCGCAAACGCGCTCGGGCCGATGCAATTCACCAACCGCCGGGGAAACGGGACCTATGCGCTCGTGGTCAGGCGCTGCCGGGGCGCGAATATCGACCCGGTCTTCGAGAGAGGCGCGACGAATCTGCTCAACGCCATGAAAGCGGCAGTCTGCCTGTTGGATCTGGAGCTGGCGGGGATGCGGGCGGATATTCGCCGTGCCTATCGTGACAACCCGGCCGTGCTCGGCATCTTTCCGGTCGCCGCGTACAACGGCGGGCCGCGCAATGTCACGAAGCTCTACCGTGTCCTGACCCGCATGAAGGTCAAGCTCGACGAACTGAGCCGCCCAGGAGTGCAGCTCGCAGGCGCTTCGGTGAAATGTCCTTGTGTCTGGAAAGCGGTAGGCGCCGATGTCCATCCGGTGACGATTCCCAGATACAACAACGAGAATCGGTGGTACATCGAAAAGTACCAGAGCATCGTGAGCCTGTTCGAGTGAGCGCGCGCTAGCTGTCGATCGCGCCTGCTACCGGCCACTCGATAATGAATCTGGCGCCACCGAGAGGAGAGCTATCGACGCTCGCCGCGCCCCCGTGCCATTCGATGGTGCGCTTGACGATCGCCAGCCCGAGTCCGAAGCCGCTGTGCGAGGTGCTGCGCGCGCCAAGTTGTATGAAGGAGCCGAAGACGCGCTCGCGGTCGGCCGCGGGAATGCCGGGACCATCGTCATCAACGTAGAGCCGATAGCTATCGGCCGCAACTTTGAAGGTTACATTGACGCGTTGTTTCGCGTAGCGCGTGGCGTTGTAGAGCAGATTGCGCAGCACTGTCTCGATGAGATGCGCGTCGCAGACTACGCTGTTGGTGTCTTCAGCGACCTCGCAGCTCAGGATGAGGTCATTGCGAGCGCTCCGCCTGACGGATTCGGTCACCGCCGGGACGACCAGGGTGAAATCGTGGCGCCCGATATTCAGTGCAACCTCCGCGCGCTCGAGCACTGCGTATTCAAGCGTCGCCGTGACGAATGCATTCAGTTCGGCGATGTCCGTGTTCAGGTGATCGAGATGTTGCAACAGTACTTCCCGGTTCTCGGCGCTGCGCGCCAGCTCGATCTCGAAGCGCATGCGCGCGAGCGGTGTTTTGATCTCGTGTGACATCGCATTCGCCATGTCTTTGTGCGAGCCGATCAGGGCGTCGATCCGGCGCGCCATCCGCCGGAACGCGTCGGCGAGTGAAGCGACTGGAGAGCGTGGCGAGATGTTGGCGTCGAAGCTCCAATTGCGGTCGCCGAATCGCAGCGTCGATCGCTCGAGCGCGCGCAGGTCGCGCCGGAGGGGCCACAGCCACAGCATGACGATGAGTGCTATGGCGGCGTAAAAAACGATCACCAGCAGCCATTCCAGCGGCGTGCGCCGCAATGTTTCATCCACGAATCGGAACGCGAGCATACGGTCGCTACCGGCGATCCGCTGTAACGCCCAGACCCGATCGTCCACGTCGCTCCACAGCGCAGGCTTGCCTTGCTCCGCGCCGGCGGGATCGATGCCGGTCAGCTCCTCCGGCTCCATCAGTTCCAGATCCAGCCCCGTACTGCGGGCGAGATCCGCGATGGCTGCGGGCCAGCGGTCCTGCGGCATCGATTGCAGCTGTTGTTCGACGATGGTCAGCACGGCAGCTTGTGACGGATAGCTGGCCGTCGGCCGGGCAGAGTCCGCATACAAGTGCCACAGCCGATCCTGCCCCCAACTGACGATGGCAAGCGTCGCAACGATGGCCAGGTAAAGCTGCAGGAAATGGCGGGCCATGCTCAGCCCTCGGGCGCGAACAAATAACCGTGTCCCCACACCGTCCTGATTCTTTCCGGCGCGCCGGCGTCGCCCAGCTTTTTGCGTAGGTGCGAGACACGCACGTCGAGCGTGCGATCGACCCCGTCGTAGTCGCGCTTGTAGAGCTGTTGATACAACGTTTCGCGCGACTGAATCTCTCCTGCGCGGCAGGCCAGCAAGAACAGCAGGTCGAACTCGTTGCTGGAGAGGGTGACTTCTTCGGCTCCCACGAACACCGAGCGCGACAGGGGATTGATGGAAACGTTTCCGAACTTGAGCAACCGAGGCTCGGGCGGCGCGTTGCTCTTGCTCCGACGGAGCAGCGCGTGGATCCTCGCCACCAGCACGCGAGGCTCGACGGGCTTGGCGACGTAATCGTCGGCGCCGAGCTCCAGGCCCACGACGTGATCGATATCGTTGTTACGCGCAGTGAGAATCAGAATGGGCAGCGTCGAGAGGCTCCGCAATTCCTTGCAGACTGCGAAGCCATCGCGGCCTGGCAAGCCGAGGTCGAGGATGACCAGGTCGGGCTTGTCCTGCTGAAGGTGGTCGACCACGGCCTCGCCGCGATGTTCGACGATGACGCGGAAGCCGTTGCCCTGCAGGTACGTGCGCACGAGCTCCGACAACCTCAGATCGTCTTCGACGAGCAGGATTACAGGCGGGGCGGGGCTGGCGCTCAATAGAAAATGCTCCACGGTTGCCGGCGCTTGCGTCGAAACTGCAGCGCCTTGCGAATGACGGCGATCGCTTGGGAGGCGAGCACGCGGTCGAGCTCGGTATCGCGCAGTTGCACCACGAGATCCTGGCTGAAAGCCACTTCCACGCTGTAGACCCCTTCGGAGTGTTGTTCCCAGCAGCGGCGAATGTGAGGTTGATCCACGATCACCAGGCACAGCGACTCGTTCCTGGTCGAGCGCCATTGCGCACGCACGGTGGTGTTACAAGTTGCGTCGTTGTCGGCGAGCGTGCAGACACGCGGGCGCAGCTGAAGCGCGATCGGTGGCTGCTCGGCGTCGGCCGCGGCCCGTGCCGAGACTGCGACGAGCAGGCCACACAGCAGCGCACGGCTAGAATACTTTGAAGTTGAAGCCCACAAATGCAGTTACCACAGAGGGGTCCGATACGATCGGGCTGTCGGCAATCTCGCCGCTGAAATATTCATAGTGAACGAAAGCACTGAGTGTCCATCGGCCGGACAGCACGCGTGAGTAACCCAGCTTGACGAACGGATTGAGCGCCGCATCGGGGCGATACAGGCCTTTGACGCCATAGTAATAGCGCACCGTCTCGGCGCTCTTCCAGGTAAAGCCGGCGTTTGCGACCAGAGAATGTTCGGTCTGGATCAATGGGGCGGAGAGCGCGCCCCGGATCTCGTAGCCATGGTGCCGTCCGGTGAGTTCATACAGGGCGCTGAGCTGTCCCGCAAAGCGGCCGTAGGAAAACAGCCATTCCGGTCCGGCAAGATAGGTCGTGCGGCGACGATGGTTGGGATATGTCGGCGGGGAATCGTCATCCTCGGGGGGAATGAGTCCGCCGCCTGCGCCTCCGCCCGCCGAACCCAGTGGACCGCTGACCAGGACGTTCTGTGGGTCGCCGCGGCTGAAGAACACGCGATCGTAGCCGGGCGCGGCAATGACGTTGAAGGTGTTCGCGACACCTTCGTGCAACGTAAACCCCGGTTCCAGGTTGTCCAGGAAGAAGCGCTTGCCGTAGTAGCTCAACTGAGGAACGACGACCAGCGGAATGTCGGCACGGCCTGCGATGGGGTTGGTGCGCACACCCGCACCGAGCGCCACGCTCAGATCCCACTCACCGACGGCTACGCAATCGGGTGACACAGCCGTGCACTTGCCCTGCGCCCCGGCAGGCAAGGGGTTGCAGGACGCGATGAGCAGAAGCAAGGCGAGTTTGCGCAGTGTCGTGTGCATTGGCGTGATCTGCGTGCGTGTGCGATCGAGTCGCGCTGAAGCTGGGATTCTCCCAGAGCGCACGCGGCCAGCTGTAAAGCTTTGGTTGCGATTTGTTACGCGAATGTACGTCGTGTTCGTGACCTGTTAACAGAGCGTGCCAGCTGTAAGCGCCACTGACAACCTTTACAAATGCGCTACGGATTCGCCGGCGACCTCTTTCTAATATTCCGGCAGCTGGCGGAAAAATCGGACTGGAGGACAGTGGATGAGCGCAGCGGCGAAAGCGACGGCACTGGCAGCATCGATCGGACTGGCGGGCTGCAGCGCCGGATCGAGCTCGAGCGGGCAGCCGCTGGACACCGATTATTCCGACCTGCGACTTGCGACATCGACCGACGGAGGTCTGCAGTATGCGACAAAGGACGGCAGCGTCCTGGGCGCCTTGCGCAATGGTATTCGGATGTCCCTGGCCGGCGCGCCGGAGATCGATATCGTCGGCGGACCCGCGGCAGTCGGCGGACGCGACGGCGGCTATTCCCGAACCACCGTCCAGGTGGCAGGGGTGGATGAGGCAGATCTCGTCAAATACGACGGCGAGCACGTGTACGCCGTCATCCCCAAACCTGTGCAATCCGCAGGCGCGACGCCCGCGGGATTGATACGCAACGTCCTGAAAGTTGTCAGCACGGATCCGACGACCGCCGGCACGCAAGTCGTTTCCGAGTTCACCCTGGCGGGAGAGCACAGCTCCCTGCCGCTGTTGTATCAAGTGCAATCTGCCAGCGGCGCCACCGAATACCTCGCCGCCGTGAGCCAGGACTATCGGGCCTGGTTGCAAGCCCAGCCGGTGATCGACGCGCTCGCAATCCAGCCGGATCGCACCATCGTGCAATTTCTCGACGTGCGCGATCCGTCGAACGTGTCGCAAGCATGGCAGATCGAGCTGGACGGTTGGCTGCGCGGCAGTCGGAAGATCGGCAATACGCTCTACCTCGTCAGCAGCTATCGGCCGCGACTGGCGGGTTTGGTGCTGCCGGCGGACACGCTTGAAACCAAGCGGGCGAACGAGCGGCGCATCCGCGAGGCGAGCGCAGCAGATCTGTTGCCCGGTTACAGCATCAACGGCGGGGCCGAGTTGCCGCTCGTCACGCCACGCGACTGCGTGTTGCCGGCCAATTTGTCGTCCGCGGACGCATATGCCGACCTGCTGGTCATCACCGCCCTCGACTTGAACGAGCGGCGTGTGACCGATGTCAACTGCGTCGGCACCAACGTCAACGGCATCTACGTTTCACTCGACAGTCTGTATGTGGGCGGCGAAGGCGTCGCTGCCGACGGCGCGCCCATGACTGTGTTACACAAGTTCGGACTGAACCGGGGCGATATCACCTATCGCGCGAGCGGCGCGGTCAGCGGCAGGATTGGTTGGACGAATGCTGCCTACTTCATGGATGAGTACCGGGGCGATCTGCGTATCGTCACGAGCCGCGCCGACGTGCACGGCCTGTCGGTGCTGCGCGAAACGCCGGATCGACGACTGGTCGCGATGGCCAAGCTGCCGAACACGCAGCATCCGCAGCCGATCGGCAAACCAGGCGAGCAGGTGCACGCCGTGCGTTTCTTTGGCGAGCGCGCGTACGTCGTGACGGCCAGACTGACCGACCCGCTCTATGTTATCGACTTGAGCAACCCGGTGGAGCCGTTCATTGCCGGCGAGCTCGAAATTCCCGGCGTGTCGACCTATCTGCAGCCCATCGTCGGACCCGCGGGCATCGAACTGTTGCTGTCCGTCGGCCGAGAGCTCAACGCGCAGGGCACTCGCACTGGCATCAAGGTCGAGCTTTTCGACGTAAGTGACATCGCCGAGCCGCGCTCGCTGGGTGTGCAGGTGTTCGGACAAATCGGCTCCTCGAGCGATGCAACCGACGATCCGCACGCGCTTACGCTGTTGCCGGTCGAGCAAACGAACGGCTACCGGATGGCACTGCCGATCAACGTGTTCGATACGCCGTCGTATGACGGCCGGTTCAGCTGGACATACAGCGCAGTACACTTGCTGGAAATTGATGACGTGGGAGGCGCAACACCCCACTTGCGTCTGGCAGGCGTGATCAAAACGGCAGGGCCCGACAGCTCCAATCCTTATCCGCAATACTGGGTGCCGAATCGAACCGTGCTCCACGACGAGAGCGTGTTCGTCGTGAACGGCGACAGTCTCATGGGCCGCTTGTGGAGTCAGGTCGCGCCGCCGCAGGCCGTCGATAGCCTGTTTGCCGTGCCCAGAGTGCACGGGGTCCGATTGTGACAACCCGATGAGCCCTCTGGTCCCTATTTGTGGCTTTACCCAGGCGAGAGACAATCACCCCGCCGCCTGGGAGAGTCAGAATGAGCCCGAGTACGCTGCTGAACGATGAAATGCTGGCGCGCTTCGCCCGGCGCGCGAGCGACTACGATCGCGAAAACCGCTTCTTCTCCGAGGACTTCGAGGAGTTGCGGCAATGCGGATATTTGCAGGCCGCCGTGCCGCGCGATTTCGGGGGGGGCGGTCTGACGCTGGCCGAAGTCGTGCGCCAGCAACGTCGATTGGCTTACTACGCGGCGCCGACCGCGCTTGCCGTCAATATGCACCTGTATTGGACCGGAATCGCAGCGGACCTGTTCAGGGCCGGCGACACCTCGCTCGCGTGGTTGTTGGACGCTGCGATGAAAGGGGAGATCTTTGCGGCCGGCCATGCCGAGAGCGGCAACGATATTCCCGTGTTGCTGTCCACGACACGAGCCGAGCGAGTCTCAGGCGGCTATCGCTTTACCGGAAAGAAATCGTTCGGCAGTTTGACCCCGGTGTGGACCTACCTCGGTATTCACGGAATGGATACGAGCGATCCGGGCGCGCCGAAGATCGTGCATGCGTTCATGCCGCGCGACACCGAAGGCTACCGGATCGACGAAACCTGGGACGTGCTCGGGATGCGCGCCACACGCAGTGACGACACGGTGCTCGATGGCGCGTTCGTGCCAGATCGTTACGTTGCCCGCATCGTCCCTGCTGGCGCCGCAGGAGTCGATCACTTCGTGTTGGGGGTGTTCGCGTGGGCGCTGCTGGGGTTCGGCAATATCTATTTCGGGTTGGCGCGTCGCGCCTTGGATCTGACGGTGCAATCGCTGCAGGGCAAGCGATCCATGGCGCTGTCGCGACCGATGATCTATCACCCCGAGGTTCAGCACCGGATCGCGCAGATGCAGCTGGCGCTCGACCCGATCGAGCCGCACCTGGAACGCATTGCGCAGGATTGGTCGAGCGGAGTCGATCATGGCGCGCTCTGGCCGGCGAAAATCCTTTCCGCCAAATACAACGCGGTCGAGAACGCGTGGCGCGTCGTGGATCTCGCGATGGAAGTGGCGGGTGGCTTCGGCATCTTCAAGCGCAGCGGCCTCGAGCAGATCTTTCGTGATGCACGGCTCGGGCGCATCCATCCCGGCAACTCGATGTTCACTCATGAGTTGGTGGGCAAGACGGTGCTCGGCATCAATCCGGATGAGACGCCGCGCTGGGGCTAACGCCACCGTAGTTCAGCTGAACATCGCGGGATTGATCTCGAGGGCAATCTCGCTGATGCGGTCCACGGGCAGTCCGGCGCGGCGGGCGTGCTCGCGGATCGCCTCGGCGCTCGGCGCATCGTACTCGCAATAGATCTTGCCTTCGGCATCCGAGACGTAGCTGCGAATCCAGCGCACGTCGGGCATGTCCTTGAGCACGTCGACCGAAAGGCGTCCCGCTTGATCGAGCTGCGCACGCGTGAGCGGGGGGACCGAGCGTTCGATGATGAATCGCGGCATGTCTGTTACTCCGGTTCGGTAACGAGCTGGGCCAGGCGTTGTGTCAACTGAGCTTCACCGGTGACATCGTTGAGCGCACGTCGCAGCGCGAGCGATTGCTCGTAACAGGCGCGTGCAAGGTCTGGGCGCTGACGCATCCGGTGAATGTCGCCGAGCGCCGTCAAGGCGTGACTTTCGAGCAAATGTTGATTGGTTGCGCGATTCAGCTCGACGCTTTCCTCGAGCGCAGTGCGAGCTTCCTCATGGCGATTCAGGCGACCGAGTGTGAGCCCCAAGCTGTTGAGCATCAGGCCCTCATGGACGCGATCGGACAACACGCGGGTGAGGCGTAGCGCGAGCTCGTAGTGACGCAGCGCTCGCGCGTACTCAGAACGTTCCCAATGCATGATGCCGAGAATATTCCTTAAGGCCAGTTCGCGGCGCTGAGCGCCTAGTGTGACGGTGAGTGCCAGTGCCGCCTCGGCCGCCCCGATGGCGCGCTCGGTGCTGCCACCCGAGGATCGAACTGCGCGTGCGATGCCCTCGAGCGCCTGCAGTTCGCCTTCGACATCGCCCAGCTTGATACAAAGCTCTCGCATGCTCTGCCAGGCGTGCGAAGCGGACGTCACGTCCCCGCAACGCCCGGCGATCGTCGCTATCCGACTCCACATCTCCGCCTCGCCAGCGCGATCTTCGAGCTGCGCGAACAACGATGCTGCCTCCTTCAGCCGGGGCAATGCTTCCTGATCTCGGCCGAGACCTTCCAGCACTTCGCCGAATGCACGCAGCGATTGCACGAGGCCGTCTGCATAACGCGCGCGCCGACTGAGCTCGATCGATTCCTGGTAGGTTTGCAATGAACGCTCGATCTGCCCTTGTTGCAAATAGAGGTGGGCGATGGCCATGAGGTGGAACGATCGCTGGATCGGCAACAAGTGGAGCCGAGTCAGCTCGTTCGCCCGTTGCAACACTTCCAGCGCCCGCTGCGGATCGCCCGCGTCACGGTAGATGTTCGCGAGATTCTGCAGGCTGTAGCTCAGGCTGGCGGGCGCCTGGGCCAGCGCGGGAATGGCCAGCGCCTCTTCGACCTTTTCGATGGCCCGCCGATGCTCGCCCATGCCTTTGAGAATGGTGCTGAGATTGGCCAGATCGCCGGCGACGGCGAGCTCATCGCAACGCTCGCGGTCGATCTCGAGCGCGCGCTCCGTCATGGTCAATGCTTCTTCATGGCGCCCCTCGTGCCAACGTAACAACCCCAGACTTCGCAGGGCCTGTCGTTCGAGAGCGCTGTTGCCGTGTTCCCGACTGACACGCAGCGCGGTGCCCAGTGCGCGATCCGCGGCATCGAAACGCCTGAGCAACGTCAATAGATCGCCTTGTCGTTGATAGGCTTGCGCAAGGCGCGACGAGGTGCCTCGGGGCGCGAGCAGCGCGATCAACTCATCGACGATCTGCTGTTGGCGCCCACGCTTGCCAAGCGTCTCGCACAGGCGCTCCTGTTGAAGCAGGACATCGGCGATACGATCGGCGCGCTGCTCGTCGTCGGGCAGTCGATCAATATACGAACGGACTCGGTCGAGCATGGCGAGGGCGTCGGCGAACTGGCTCAGCGCGCGAGCGCGCTCCGCTGCGCGGCCGCCATGATCGATCGCTGACTGCCAGCTTTCGGCCAGCGCGAAATGATGCGCAAGCAACTCGGCGTGTTCATCGACCTGCCGCGGCGTCAGTCGCTCCAGGGCGGCGCCGACGATCTTGTGCCACGAGCGCTGTTGGTGGCTCAGCAGACTCTCGTAAGTCACCTCATGGGTCAGCACGTGGTTGAATCGGTAGACCACGTCCGGAACGAGGCAGCTTTGTTGAACGAGCCCCGCGCGGGTGAGGCGATCGAGCGCTTGCGCTACATCGTGCTTGCTTCCCAAAACATCCGCGAGCAACGCGTGCGCGAATTCGCGACCTATCACAGATGCGATTCGCAGCACTTCCAGTGCATCCTTGTCGAGCGCATCGAGGCGCGTGCGGATGACAGCCTGCACGGTCTCCGGCAACTGCAGTGACGCGACGCCGCCGGCGACGACGCTTTCGCCGCCCTCCGTCGCCAACGCTCCCGTTTCTGTGAGTGCATGGCAGATCTCTTCGAGAAAGAAGGGATTGCCGGCCGTGCGCTCGAAGAGGCGCTGGGCGAGCTCGGCGGAGATGCGTTCAACGCGCAGCACGTCGCGGACGATGTCGGTCGATGCATTGAAATCGAGAGCGGCGAGGTGGATCTGCGTGGCCCGGGATGCCCATTCGATCTGTTCCACGCCTGCAGGTCTGCTGGTGACGAGCACGAACAGAGAGTGGTTCGGGGCGATCTCGATCAGCCGATGAAGCGCGGCGCGCGAGCCCTCGTCACTCCAGTGGCAGTCCTCCAACCAAAGCACTGTCGCAGCGCTACTCGCGACTCGCGTCAGCAAAGCGGCCAGAGCTTCCGGCACAGCTTGCTGTAAATGCTCGCCCCGCAGATCGCGAGGCAGAGGGAATTCGTCACTCGCCATCGAGAGCAAGTGCAAGTACAGCGGCACGAATTGCACCAGCGTCGCATCGATCGAGCAAATGCGCTCGACGACTGTGCTGATGTCAGAGTGGTCTTCGCGCAGTGGGCCGAGCTGCAGCGCCTGGCGGAGCACGTCGATGAATGGTTGGTAGGGCGCGGTGCCTCCATAGGAGTGACAACGAGCGCCAAGCTCGCGGACCTCTGCTCCGATGATTCGCGAACGCAATTCGTGGAGCAGCCTGCTCTTGCCGACACCTGCTTCGCCGAGGATGAGAGCGATCTGCCCGTGCCCATTGCGAGCGCGGGCAAATCGCTCGATAAGTGTGCCCAGCTCCGTCTGCCGACCGGTGTATGCGGTCAATCCCCGGTGCACGGCGGCGTCGATGCGCGCTCGCAGGCCCGACTCACCCAGGACGCGATGAGGTATCACCTGGCCTTCGTCAGCCAGCAATGTGACAGGCTCCTGTGGCTCGGTATGGAGGAAGGGAGTGATCAGGCGCTGACATTCCGGCGTGACCAGGATGGTGTCGCGAGCAGCCAGGATCGCGAGCCGGTAAGCTGACTGCACGACCGCGCCACTTACGGCGTATCGGCGCGGCCCACTGTTCATTCGCTGCGAGACGATCAATCCGGAACGCACGCCGGTGCGTAATCGAACGTGGGCGCCGCGCTGGCCGAGCAGTTGAGTGGCCAGTTCGGTTACGCGCCGGTGCAGTTCCATCGCGGCACGTACCGCTCGCAGCTCATCATCTTCATGACCGGCGGGAACGCCGAAGAGAGCGACGATCTCCTCGTCGAAGGCGTGATTGACGAGCCCGCCGTGTTGCCGAACTACATCGACTGCGCTGTTGCGGATTCTGGTCATCAGCGCTTCGATTTCTTCGGTCGCGTGCTGTTCGATCAGGGTCGCGTAGTCCGAGAGAATCGATACCATGACCGCGGCGTGGCGGCGCTCGCTTGCAGCAGCTGTTACAGGCGGTTGATTGCGCTTGAGTGCGGCGCCGGGATATTGCTCACGCTCGATCAGCCCGGTGAGCTCCGCCTCCACATCGGCCATGGACGCATACCGCTGCGATGCTGTCTTGCTGAGCATCTTGCGAACAATGGCATCCAATTCGATGGGGGCGTCTGGCCGGCAAGCCGCCATTGACTCCGCTTCGCGATCCTCGATGGCGGCCCGCAAGGTTCGCGCATCCTCGGCAGCAAAAGGACGCGCGCCCGTGATCATTTCATACATCACGACCCCGAGCGCCCAGACATCCATCCGCGGATCGACACTTTCTCCCCGTGCCTGCTCCGGACTCATGTACGCCAGTGTGCCCATCGCCGTCCCGGTCGTGGCGGTCAGCGACACGTCCTCGATATGGGCAATGCCGAAGTCCAGAATCTTGACGCCGCCGTCATTCAACAGCATGACGTTCGAGGGTTTCACATCCCGGTGCACGATGCCTTGCTCGTGCGCCTTCGCCAGGCCGCTGGCGACCTGCAGGGCGATATGCGTCAGCTCCGCGGCGGGGAGGGGACCGCGCGAGAGGCGCGACTGCAATGTTTCGCCTTCGTACAGCGGCATTGAAATATACATCTGGCCGTCCGGGGCTTCGCCGATCTCGTGGACGGTGCAGATATTCGGATGATCGAGTGCGGCGGCCGCGCGCGCTTCGAGCAGGAAACGATTCTTTGCGCTCTCGTGGCTGACCAGGTGCGGCGGCAGAAATTTCAGGGCGACCATTCGACCCAGGCGCTCGTCGCGGGCTTTGTAGACCCAGCCCATCGCACCCGCTCCGAGTGGCGCCAGCACGACGTACTGTGCCACTCGACGATCGGTCCATTCCACCGCGTCGATGCGCGAGCGCCATCGAGCCGGAGCCTCGAGCTTGGTCGCCAAGGTATCGACGAGCCCGCTACGCTCGTGACCCTCGATGAGCTGTTCGACCTCGCGGCGCAAGGCAGTGTCATCGCCGCACTCTCGTGCTAGCAGAGTCGGGCGATTCGATGCCGCGCACTCGATTGCCGCGCCGAATATTTCCTCGATGCGACGCCAGCGCTCGTCGCTCACGTGCCCAGCTCCTTATTCAGCCAGGCGCGCGCCAGTGTCCAATCGCGTTTCACCGTGGCCGGAGAGATCTCGAGCGCTTCGGCGGTTTCATCGACACTCATGCCGCCGTAGAAACGACATTCGACGATGCGTGCGTGGCGTTCATTTATCGCTGCGAGCCGCTGCAATGCTTCGTCGAGAAGAACGAACTCCTCGGCGTGTTCCTGCACGACCGCCAGCGCGTCGTCATCGATCGATTGCAGCGGCTTGCCACCACCGCGCTTTTGAGTTTTGCGCGCGACTGCATAGTCGATGAGTACCCGACGCATCGCTTGTGAGGCCAACGCAAGAAAGTGCGCACGGCTCTGCCATTGAATGCGATTGAGTCTGGAAAGCTCGAACCACGCTTCGTGTACCAGAGCTGTCGTGCACAACGTATGTCCAAAACGCTCGCCACGAAGCTGGCGCTCCGCGATCCGGCGCAGTTCGGCGTACACCAGCGTGAACAAGTCTTCCATGGTTCGCCCGTTTCTAATCGTCGTCGGATGGGCTGATCGCCGTAGATCTTAGCGCCGCGGCCGCTCGCGGCTCAACGTCCCTTTGTCCCTGAGATTGGATGAGCTGATTTCACTTCGGTTGCGGCTTTAGTCAGGCAAAGAGGTCAGCTCCGGGGAGGGTGGCGGGCCCTTGGACATCCATCCGATCCATCAACCGAGGAAAGAACGATGAAAGCCAAGATGTTTGTAACGCCGTTGCTGGCGGCCGCGGCCCTGTGTACCAGCTTGACGGCGCTCGCGGGCGGAGTCGCCGATTCACCGGCCGGCAATCCTGTTACACGGTGGAATGCCGTCGCGATTCAAGTGTTGCCGGTGGATCCCGGGCTGGTCATGGATTCCCGCGCCTTCGCGATCGTGCACGCGGCAATTCACGATGCCGTAAACGGCGTCGAGCGTCGGTATCAGCCGTACACGATCGAGTTGTCGTACCCAAGTGCATCCGTCGATGCGGCCATCGCCACGGCTGCGCGTGACACGCTGGTTGCCCTGTCACCGAGCCAAAGCACCACCGTCGAAATTGCATATGCCGCGACGTTGCTCGGCATTCCGGATGGCGCGGCCAAGCAAGCGGGTATCGAACTGGGGCATCGCAGCGCTGAAGCCAATCTCGCCAGACGCGTCGGCGATGGCGCCGATACTGCGGGCGGTCCGCCGTATGTGCCAAACGGTGAGCCCGGCGACTATGACTTCACATCGCCGTTCGATAAACCGCCGTTCGGACCGGTGGCGCTCTTTCCCGGGTGGGGGAACGTCACTCCCTTCGGTGTGGAAGCATTGGACCATCGCTTGCCAGGGCCGCTGGCGCTGACCAGCCGCGATTACGCGCGCGATTTCAAACTTCTGAAGTCGATCGGGCGTAACGACAGCTCGGTGCGAACCGCGCAGCAGACGGACCTCGCCATGTTCTGGTTCGAGTTCTCGCCCATGGGTTGGAATCGCATCGCGAACACCCTCCTGCGCCAGGAACGGACTGACGTGTGGCGTTCCGCTCGCATCATGGCGCTGGTGAACTTCGCGCTCGCCGATGGCTACATCACGGGCTTCGCAGAAAAATATCGTCATCGCTTCTGGCGCCCGACTACCGCGATTCGCGCAGCCGATCGTGACGGCAATCCGGCCACGGACGCGGATAAGAACTGGACGCCGTTGCAAGCCCCGGCGTTCTTCACTCCGCCGGTGCCGGATTATCCCTCGACGCACACAGTGCTGGGGGCTGCCGCGGCTGAAGTGCTCATTCAAAACTTTGGCGATCGTATGCGCTTCGATGTGGTGAGCACGACGCTGCCGGGAGCGGCCCGCACGTTCCAGAGCTTGAGCGACGCGGCGCATGAAAATGGAATGTCACGAGTGTATGGCGGCATTCACTTCCTGCACGCCGTGAAAGAGGGCTGTCGGCAAGGAAAGAGCGTCGGGCGCGTCGTCAGCCAGCTGTTGGCGCCGGCGCGGGACGGCAAAGCGGCTCAAAACAACGGGGCAGGACCGGTGAAGAGCAAGCTCTGCGTGCACGGACTGACTCCTTGAGCTGCGTCGCCGGCCCGCTGATGTAGCGGGCCGGCTCTTTCATCCCCAGAAAAAATCAACGCGAGCTTCTCATGAGAATGGCGGGCCATGCCACGCTCATCAACGTTTGCGAGTTCCGTCGCCGGGTCGAAATCACTCGTGCTTGCTATTTTTGTACGACGACTCGGAACACGCGCTCGGCGCTGAATCACGGCCCTTTGCAATGCGCTGCAGTTCGGATACGCAGCCGAACGTCATCGCCGGTGAGTGTTGATCGAGCATTGCCGCTGTCGCGTATCCCCAGCGCACGGCGCCGAATGCGATGCCGGCTGCCCGCGCTGCTTGGGCATCGGTCGCCTGGTCGCCGACGTAGATGGCATGTTGTCGCGCGATGTTGCAAGTCTTCAACACGCGCTCCAGCCGCCGGCGTTTGCCGAAGATGGACGCCCCCGACTCGATGTGACGGACCCGTTGGAGCGCCTCATTCCCAACGACGCGTCTGACGTTCTCGAGTGAATTCGAAGTGACGATGGCGAGTTCTATACCGCTCACGGACAAGGCATGCAGCGCCTCCGCAATCCCCTCGAACAAGCGAATGCCGTCGGCGTGACGCGCCATCATTGCCATGAAGTCTCTGGCGATGATGGGCAATTTCCACATCGGGATGCCGTGGCGACGCATTAGCTCACGCGGCTCCTGGCCGCGATAGTCATCGATCCGTGCCGAGTCCATTTCGGCAAAGCCATGGCGGCGGGCGAGCGTGTTGTGAGACGCGAGGAAGAATTCGAATGAGTCGGCCAGCGTCCCGTCGAAATCGAAGATGGCAAGCTTGTACGTCATGGCACCGGTGGCTGTCCCTGCACTGGCAGGTCCGTCTTGGGCCGCACCTTACCACGGCGGTCACGATCGCGAGCTCGCCCTGGAAATCTCGAGTTTCATCGCCGGGTCGAAGTCGCTGCCGGCGATATCCTTGAACACGAGCATCTGCGGCAGCTTCGAGGAAGCGCCGTCGTAGAAGCCGGCCTCGCTGACGAACTCCTTGGGATTGCGGAAGGTGCCGAACAGGATGTCCCACAGCGGCAGGTCGGAATAGTTGTACTGGTGAATGCCGCGAGCGTGATGGACGCTGTGGCTCTCGGGCCGCTGCACGATATAGCCCAGCCATTGCGGCGTGCGGACGTTGATGTGCTGCACGACCGCCAGGAACATCGTGGCATACAGGAAGTACGTGACGGCCTGCGCGCCGAGCCCGACGAGGGTCAGGCTGAGACTGCTGAGCAACGTGAAGCCGACGATATCCAGCGGGCTGAAGTAGAACGCACCAAAACTGTCCAGACGCTCGGCGCTGTGGTGCATCTGATGAAACGAGCGCCAGATCCAGTGCACCCGGTGCATGGTCCGGTGCCAGACGTAGACCAGCAACTCATAAGCGAGCACCCCGATGCCGGCCCCGACGAAGGGATTCAGCGTTTGCAGGTCGAAGAGTTGAAAGCGCGCCAGCGTCTCGCCCCAGAGCAGGGGCAGGTAGGACGACACATAGAAATAGAAGATGAACACCGCCAGGGCTCGGGTTCTCCATAGCCTGACCGGGGGCAGGGCGCGGGCGGGGAACAGCGCTTCCAGCAGTATCAAAGCTCCGTACAATCCGAGCACGGTCAGCGAGACAGGATCCAACAGGATTTGCAGCGGCGTAGGCATGGGGATTCTCCCGAGGGCGAGCGAGGTTCGATCGGGGGCCACATTGGCTGCGAGGGCGGCGGCGCTGCTTGGTGTTCGGATAATTTTTGGGTAATGATTCGATAACCTTTCCCCAGGGGCGCCCGCTGAAATACCAGATTGCCGAATACACCGTCGATACCACCCGCTACCGGATCAGCAACGGCGACGCCGTCATCCCGGCGGAGCCGAAGGTCTTCGATCTGCTGGTGTATCTGATCCGGCATCGCGATCGGGTGCTGTCCCGGGAGGAGCTGTTTCGGGAAGTCTGGGACGGGCGCGAGGTTTCCGATGCGACGCTGAGCAATCACGTCAAGAGCGCCCGCAAGATCCTCGGCGACAGCGGCGAGCTGCAGCAGACGATCCTCACGGTCCGCGGGCGCGGCTATCAGTTCATCGCCCCAGTCACGGTAATTCCAGAAGGTGTAGCTGCACCGGTTGAAGCCCCCGCAGCCGATCGGGCGGCCGAGCCGGCTGTGCCGGCCTGGCGCGTGCCATTGGCGATCGCAGGGGTGGTGCTGGTGGCGGCACTGCTCGGTTGGTTTGCGTTTGCATCACGGCAGGCGCAACCGACGCCCGAAGCGCCTTACCTCGTCGTCGTGCCCTTCGATGTTTCCGGCGATGCGCCCGATGCCTGGCGACCTTTCGCAGATCAGGTCACTCGGGAGGTGATTCGTAACCTGCGGAAGATCTCTGGCCTGAGAGTGGTGCCGACGCCTTCCGCGTTCACCTTCAGGGACAACAAGGCGCGGGATCACATCCGACGCCAGTTGCCCGACGTGCAGTACGTGCTCGATGGCGTTGTCAGCATTGCTTCGGGCAACGAGCTGCGCATCACCGTGGAGCTGGAAGACTTGAGCAAGGGGCTGGTCGTCTGGGACAAGGATTACGAAGGTCGCACCGACGACACGAATCTGTTCGCGATGCAGTCCGCCATTGCCGGCGCGGTATCCGAGTCATTGAAGGTGGCGATCCTCGCGGACGAGCAACGCGCGCTGGACGAGTTTCCCACCGGCAATTTGAAGGCGTACGAGGCGTATGTGGCGGGGCGCGGTCAGCTGGATCTGCTCAGTCACGAATCCCTGCCGCGGGCCATCGGGCTGTTCGATCAGGCCATTGCTCTGGATCCGAAATTCTTCGATGCATACATCGCGCGCAGCGATGCCTATCGGCAGTTGTTTGCTTACTTCGAGCCGCCGATCAACATGCTGCAGAAGGTGGTCGATTCGCTCGCCGAAGCGCAGCAGTTGCGGCCCGATTCTGCCGAGGCGTGGTCGTCTCTGGGGCTGACCTACGTGATGGCGTGGCGCTGGAAGGATGCCTGGATCGCCTTGAACAAGGCGAAGCGCCGCGACCCGACGCTGGCGCAGACAGAATTAGGGTTCGCGCTGTACTACTCGGGTCTGGGCGAGGCGCAGAAGGTCAAGCTCGCGCTCGCGGATGCCGATCGCCTCGATCCGCTCAACACCGAGATGGCCGATTGGGGCAACTGGGCGCTGTTCATGGTGGGCGAAAGCCAGGCAGCGCGGGACTGGGCCGATAAGAAGATGCAGCAGCACCCGGATATCGGGCCGGTGTTTTCAGGCGCTGGAGTGGGCGCCTACATCGCCGGTGACTATGAAAGATCGGTGCAGCTCGCGGCAAGAGGCGCTGAACTGGACGGATCGCCGGTCGCATTGATCATGCTGGCGCAGGCTTATGGCTATGCGGGGCAGAAGGAAAAGGTGCTGCCGCTGCTCGAGAGGGCCGCGAGTGCGGGCACGTATGTTTGCCCGTATGAGTCGGCCGCCGCCTATCTCAGCCTGGGCGAGCAGGAGCACGCCATGACGCTGCTCGATGACGCCGTTGCCAAACGCTCGAACTGTCTCATCTTTCTGCGCAACGATCCCCGCTTGGCGCCCATCCGCCAGCATGCGCACTATCAAGTGTTGCTGAACCGCGTCGGTCTGGATGATGTCGCGGTCGCTTCGTATAAGAGATAATCAGCCGTTCAAATGAATATTGCTCTATTTATCGTGGCGGCAGCCGCAGCTGCTCCGCAGTCCGAGGTCACTGTCATTGGATCTCGCGTTCCCGCGCTCGAGCAGGACCTCTCGGCGAGTGTGACAGTCCTGCGCCGTGAAGACTTCGACGTCGAAAAGCCATTGAGCCTTGCCGATGTATTGCGGCGGGTTGCGGGTTTGCACGTCGATACAGTCGGTGGCCGTGGCGGCACGGGCTCCATCTATTTACGCGGCGCCGATCCCAATTACACCCTGGTGCTGCTGAACGGCGTACGGGTCAACGATCCGACGAATTCACGCGGCGGATCGTTCGACTTCTCTGCGTTGGACATCACGGATGTGGAGCGCATCGAGATTGCGCGCGGCCCCTATTCTGCGATCTATGGCGGTGACGCATTGGCAGGGGTGATCAACATCATCACGCGTTCCGAGTCCAAGACTTCGAAAGTAGACATCGGCGCAGCCGCCGGCGCTTACGATATCAGCCAGGTCTCGCTGCACGCGACTTTGCCGACGGAGTATGCACGCTGGCATCTCGGCCTCGGTGAGGTTGACGAAGGAGAGCGCGTGCGAGGAAACAAATTCCAGGTGCAGCGGGTCTCTGGTGGAGTTGACGCGTCGCTGGGCGAAGCGACCGATCTCACGGTGTCGGGACGTTACTCGGAAGCCGCCCGGCACGGATTTCCAGATGACAGCGGCGGGTTCAAGTACGCGACACTGCGCGATGTGGAGTCGCGCGATTCGCGGGAAGCCCTGCTTGGCGCTGGTTTCACCCATCGATTGGACGGCGGCGCTCTATCGCTCACTCTTGGGTATTTCGAAAGAGATGAAAGCATCGACTCGCCGGGTGTGGCGCCCGGCTTGCGCGACCCATTCGGCGTGCCGCCGAGTGTGGTCGATACCAATTTCACGCGCTACTCGGCAACGCTTTCGGCCACTCAGTCGCTATCGAGTGCGTTGTCCGTGGCGTATGGCATCGACTGGCAACGCGAAGAAGGTGCGAGCGAAGGACAACTCGATGTGGGTGGCTTCTTCGCGCCCACCTCGTTCGAGCTGACCCGTTCCTCGTGGGCTCCGTTCGCCGAAGTCCGTGTGGAGTCCGGGATCGGCTTGTCTGCACAAGCGGGCGCTCGCGTGGACATGCCGGATGGGGAAAGCTCGGTCACCAGTCCGCGTATGCGCGTTGCTTACGCCATGCCTCAAAGCCTCACGATCGCAGCGAGTTGGGGCAAGGCGTTCAAACTGCCGAGCTTGTATGCTCTTGGCCATCCGCTGGTCGGCAATCCACGCCTGTCGCCCGAACGCAGCCGCTCGTATGAGATCGAGCTGTCGCAGGAATTGTGGTCGGGTGTAGCCCGCTGGAGCGCGACGTGGTTCGACAGCGAGTTTCGCAACGCCATCGACTTCGATTCCGGCCCACCTCCACAGCTCGTCAATCGCAACCGAGTCCGTTCGCGAGGCGTCGAGCTTGCGGGTCGGGTCAGAGCGGGTGCGCGATGGTCATTCGACGCGAGTGTGACTCACGCTCGCAGCCGCGTCACCGCCACAGACAGCGAGCTGCGCAATCGACCGGAATGGAGCGCAGCAGCTGCCGTGCACTGGAATCCGGTCGACGTGCTCACTCTGTCGGCAGTCGCGACGCATGTCGGGTCGTCCTTTGATTCGTCCATCGCGACAGGAGACGTCCGCTTGCGCGGCTACAACCGCGTCGATGTAGATGCAGCGTGGAAGTTCTCGCCGCGCTTCGAGATGTACGTTTCCATCGATAATCTGACGGACGAACAATACGAACAGTTCGTCGGTTTCGAGGAGCGCGGCATCGTGCCGATGGCGGGCGTGCGAGTGAGCATGTAGCTCGAATACTTCGCCGGTTCGTTCACGAGCACCGACTTTAGGCAGCCTATCCTTTTTGATCGTATCGGATCGCACTAAAGTAAGTTGCGTCCGCATCAGGTCACGCTAGGGTGAGCGCATGACATCCCTGACCCGAGCTCTTGGCAACAGTGCTGTCGAGCCAATCGATGATGCGTTGCCCACGGCGACAGTACGGCAATCGTATGTCGACGCATTTCGTGGCCTGCTCATCGCTCACATGGCCCTCGATCATGCCTCACTCATGTTCAATGCAGGGCGGGGCGGCGAAGAGTTGGCGTCAGCGGCGCCGGCCGTTGGGGACTTCTTTCAGTTCATCACGCGCTTCACCGGCGTGCCCGTCGCTCCGGGGTTCTTTTTCATGGCGGGGTTCATGGTCGCCCTCACCAGCCACGCGCGGCAGGGGCGTGGGGTCAGTCACGCTGACGTGACGCGTCGGTTGATCATTCGCGGTCTGGTGCTCATCGCGGTAGACGCAATCATCATGGGATTGCCACGCGCGCTCATGGGCTTTTATTCCTTCGTGGTGCTGAGCTGTATCGGAGCAAGCATCATCCTGCTCGCGCTCATCCGTGACCTGCCGGGCAAAGTGCTCGTGCCTGCGGCGCTGGCTGTGCTCCTGCTGCATCCGTTGCTCGACGTGTCCTCTCTGCCCATCGCTGCGCAAGCCATTCTCTACGAGCCGGTACGCACCGGCGCATTCCGTTCCCTCTATCCGATCGTTCCGTGGGCCGCGATCGTCGTACTGGGATATGCGATCGGACGCGACTCCATCACGCGGCCTCGCGTGTCCCGTTTCTGGTCGATGCTCGCGCTGGCTAGCCTGGGTCTGTTCCTGGCCGTGCGTCTGGTGGGCGGCTACGGCAATGCCTACGAGTTCACCAGCGTGTTGAGTCTGGATTTCTGGTTGTTTGCGAAGTATCCACCTGACCTCGCGTTCCTGAGCTGGTCGCTCGCGTGCGTGTTCGCGTCGCTCGTCGTGCTGAAGATTGCAGCTCGCGATGGCGTGCCGCGCTGGATGCAGCCCCTGATCGTGTTCGGGCGCGTGCCTTTCTTTTTCTATGTCGTGCACTTTTACGTGCTGGGCATCGCCGCGGCGGTGCTTCATGCGCGTTATGGGCTGCCAGCAACGTACCTCATCTGGCTGCTGCTGCTGATCGCGATGATCTGGCCGTGCAATTGGTACTACCGCCAGAAGCGCGAACGGCCGCACTCCTGGCTGACCTACATATAAGAGAGCGGCGCCGCTCGAGGCTTGCCCAAAACTCTCACTCGCTTGTCGCATCCTCCGGGATCTGCGCAGTCATTGCGTGTTGTTACGGCGCGGTTTTCCTTCGGGCGCGGTCGGCTTATATTCCGGCATCCGCTCAGCGGCCCCAGCACGACTGCCAGGAGAGTTCATATGGCCAGGTTGACCATCAACGGAACCGTTCGCGACATCGATGTAGACCCGAATACACCGTTGCTGTGGGTGCTGCGGGAGCAGGCGGGCCTGACGGGCTCGAAGTACGGCTGCGGCGTGGCCCAATGCGGCGCCTGTACCGTACACATCGACGGCAATCCGGTGCGCTCATGTGTCCTTCCTGTCAGCGCGCTGTCAGCTGAGCAACAGATTACGACCATCGAAGGGCTGTCCAAGGACGGTTCGCATCCGCTGCAACGGGCCTGGCTGAAGCTCGACGTGCCCCAGTGCGGTTATTGCCAGTCAGGCATGATCATGGCGGCCGCCGGGTTGCTGAAGAAGAACCCCAAGCCGAGCGATGCCGACATCGACGCCGAGATCACCAACATTTGCCGGTGCGGAACCTACAACCGCGTGCGCGAAGCCATCAAGCTCGCCGCGTCGGGTCTGCCGGCCAAGCAGAGCACGTGAGGGAAACACCATGAGCATGGCAACGCAGGTTTCTCGCCGTAGTTTTCTGATCGGGTCCGCCTCCGCCATCGGCGGTTTGTCGCTGGGCTTTCACGTGCCGTTCGCCGAAGCGGCGGCCGCCAAGAATGCGGCCGAAGTCAATGCATGGGTCGTCATCCAGCCCGACGACCAGGTCATCATCCGCATCGCCCGTTCCGAGATGGGCCAGGGCACGCTCACGGGTCTGGCGCAGCTGGTCGCCGAGGAGCTCGAATGCGATTGGGCCAAGGTGACCACGGAATATCCGACACCGGGCCAAAATCTTGCGCGCGATCGGGTGTGGGGAAATTTTTCCACCGGCGGCAGCCGAGGCATTCGCGAGTCGCACGAGTACGTGCGCAAGGGTGGCGCCACGGCACGCGAGATGTTGATCACCGCTGCGGCTAACGAGTGGAAGGTCCCGCCAAGCGAATGCGTTGCCGCTAACAGCGTCATCACGCATCAACCGAGCGGTCGCAAGGTCAGTTTCGGCAAAGTCGCGACGGCCGCTGCCAAAGTCACGCCGCCCAAAGAGGTGACGCTGAAGGATCCGAAGAATTGGAAGATCGCGGGCAAGCCGCTCGCGCGTCTGGACACGGCGGACAAGCTCACCGGCAAACAGATCTATGGTACCGATCTGAAGCTGCCGGGCATGTTGAACGCGACGGTGCGTGCGTGCCCTTACTTCGGCGGCAAGGTGAAGAGCTTCGACGCGTCGTCTGTCAGCAAAATGCCGGGCGTGCGCAAGGTGATGCAGATCGACGATACGACGCTCGCCGTGGTCGCCGACACCTGGTGGCAAGCAAAGACCGCGATGGATGCGCTGACCATTGTGTGGGATGAAGGTCCCAACACAGCCGTATCGAGCGAGTCCATCGCGGAAATGCTCAAAGGCGGCCTCGATGCAAAAGACGCCTTCGTGCAAACCACCGTGGGCGATGCGCCGGGCGCGCTGACCGGAGCGAAGAAGACGATCTCGGCCGTCTACGCTTATCCCTATCAGAACCACGCCACGATGGAGCCGATGAACGCCACCGCGCGCTATACGCCCCAGAAATGCGAAGTGTGGGTGCCGACGCAAAACGGCGAGGCGAGCCTGGCTGCAGCGGCGGAGGCTGCGGGCTTGCCGGTGCAACAGTGCGAAGTTTACAAACTGCATCTGGGTGGCGGCTTCGGCCGGCGCGGCAACTTCCAGGACTACGTGCGCCAGTCGGTGCTGATCGCCAAGCAGATGCCGGGCACACCGATCAAGATGATCTGGACGCGCGAAGAGGACATGCTGCACGGGGCTTATCACCCGACCACACAGTGCAAGCTCACGGCTGCGTTGGATGACGACGGCAATGTGACGGCCATGCACATGCGCATTTCCGGCCAGTCGATTCTGGCGGCGGTGCGCCCCGAAGGCATGCAGGGCGGTAAAGATCCGGCCGTGTTTCAGGGCTTGAACCTGACGGGCGATGAAGGACACATCGGCTACACCATTCCGAATCTGCTGATCGATCACGCCATGCGCAACCCGCCGGTGCCGCCCGGTTTCTGGCGCGGCGTGAATCTGAACCAGAACGCGTTCTACCTGGAATCTTTCATCGAAGAGCTCGCGCACGCCGCCGGCGTCGATCCGCTCGCGTTTCGTCGCAAGCTGCTCAAGAACCATCCGAAACATCTCGCGGCGCTGGAAGCTGCGGCGAAAGGCATTGGTTGGGACACGCCGGCGCCCAAGGGCGTGGGACGTGGACTGGCTCAGATCATGGGCTTCGGCAGCTATGTAGCCGCGGCCGCGGAGGTGTCTGTCACCGACGGTCAGATGAAGATTCATCGCATCGTTGCGGCGACCGACGCCGGCCACGTGGTCAATCCGGCGCAGGTGGAGCGCCAGGTCGAAGGTTCCTTCGTCTATGGACTCTCGGCTGCGCTGTTCGGTGAGTGCACGATGCAGGGCGGTCGCATGGTGGAGGACAATTTCCACACGTATCAGGTGATGCGCATGGCCGAGATGCCGAAGGTGGACACTCACATCGTGCCCTCGGGCGGATTCTGGGGCGGCGTCGGCGAACCGACGATTGCAGTCGCAGCGCCAGCAGTCATGAATGCATTGTTCGCGGCCACGGGCAAGCGCATTCGGACCTTGCCGCTGAAGAAACAAAGCCTGGCATGAGTCGCCTGCTGTACACGCTCGTCGCGACGACACTGGTCGTCGCGCCGGGTTTGACATGGGCAGCATCGCCGCCGGGCGCTGCGTCGTGCCTCGGATGTCACACCGTCGCGGCCGAAGGCGGCCCGGTGCCGGCGCTCGGCAGCTTTACGGCGGAGCAGATGGTCACGGCGATGCAGGCGTTTCGTTCGGGTTCGCGCCCAGCCACTGTGATGAATCGCATCGCCAAGGGTTTTTCGGATGAAGAGATCAAAGCCATTGCCGACTGGTATGCGCGCTCGAAATCAAAGTAGTCGGCGCGCTGTTCTCGGCGGCATGGCCGCCGGGGGTGTGCTTGCTGCCTTCGGAATTCCTGCGGCTCGGGCGGCGACGAAAGCAGCGCCGCGGGTCGTGGTCATCGGCGGTGGATTCGGTGGGGCAAGTTGCGCTCGCTTGATCAAGGGCGAAGATCGAGACATCACGGTCACGCTCGTCGAAGCAAACTCGACCTACATCGCCTGTCCCTTCAGCAACGCGGTGATCGCCGGGCTGCGGCCACTGGAGCAGCAGAAGTTTGGTTATGACCGTGTGCGCGCCGCGGGCATCGAGGTGATTCATCGCAAGGTGACCGCGGTCGATACCAAGCAGCGCACCGTGCGCCTGGATGATGGCAAGCAGCTTGCTTACGATCGCCTGGTCGTGGCCCCGGGCGTGGAGCTGCGATTCGATGCAATTCCTGGTTACAACGAAGCTGCAGCGGAAGTCCTGCCGCACGCATGGAAGGCGGGCGAGCAGACCTTGTTGTTACGTCGTCAACTAGAAGCCATGAAAGATGGCGGCGTGGTCGTGATGTCCGCGCCTGCGAATCCGTTCCGCTGTCCGCCCGGGCCGTACGAGCGTGCCAGCCTCATTGCTCATTATCTCAAGACTCACAAGCCGCGTTCCAAGCTGATCCTGCTCGATGCCAAGGACGCTTTCTCCAAGCAGAAGCTGTTCGAGGCGGCGTGGCGGGAGCTTTATCCTGGAATGATCGAGTGGGTATCGTTGTCCTCCGGCGGCAATGTCACTCGCATCGAGACTGACACGCGCACGTTCGTTACGGAGTTCGGCAGTCATGTTGCCGACGTGGGCAATGTCATACCTCCGCAGCGTGCTGCAGCGGTCGCGGCGCTCGCGGGTGTTGCCGATCAGACGGGCTGGTGTCCGGTCGATCCAGTGTCGTTCGAATCGACGCTGCAGCCGGGCGTTCATGTGATCGGCGATGCCATCATCGCGGGCGGCATGCCCAAGTCAGCGTTCTCCGCCAATTCGCAGGCGCGCGTTTGTGCCACCGCCGTGGTCGATTTGCTGCGCGAGCGGAAGCCGGCATCGCCCAAGCTCATCAATACCTGTTACAGCCTGGTCGCGCCGGACTATGGAATCTCGGTCGCCGGGGTCTACCAGCCTGCCAATGGTTTGCTCACCGATGTGCCGGGCGCGGGCGGCGTCAGTGCGCTCGACGCACCCAAGTCGATGCGGGCACAGGAAGCGACCTACGCAGAGGCATGGTTCAAGACCATCACTCACGGCGTCTTCGGATGAAAGCTGGATGAAGTGGCTAGTGTGGGCACTGTTCGCATCGGCGTCAGTGGCGTCGGCCACTCCGCCAGTGCAGAGCGTGAGTCCCTATGCCGTGGTCGGCGATGCCATCGAGAAGTCGCTCACAGGGCAGGCAGGCGACCCGAGCCGAGGCGCCGAGTTGATTCAGCAGCGGCACAAGAGCCTGTGTGTGTTGTGCCATTCCGGCCCGTTTCCCGACCCACATCTGCAAGGGACGCTTGCGCCGGACCTGACCGGCATCGGCGAGCGACTGTCCGCGGGGCAGCTGCGATTGCGCATCGTCGATATGAAGCGCTTGAAGCCCGACAGCATCATGCCGACCTACTACGGCATCGTCACGAACGGCAAGGACACGCGCATCGCCGAGGGTTGGCGCGACAAGCCTGTCCTCACGGCCGAGGAGATTGAGGATTTGGTGGCGTATCTGCGGACCTTGCGGCCATGAAGATTTCCCGGCCCTCCCTTGAAGAAGCGATCGACTCGTTCACGGGTGGCGCCAGCGTGCGCGAAGGTCGCGTCAAGTTCGAGATCTCGCCGTTGGTGGAGAATGGCAACGCGGTGCCGGTGAGTGTCGAAGTCGAGAGCCCGATGACCGCTGCCGATCACGTGAAGCGCATCGCGCTGTTCAACGAGAGGAACCCGCAGGCCGACGTGGTTGTGTTTCACCTTGGTCCACGCAGCGGTCGGGCCCGGGTGTCGACTCGCATTCGCCTGGCGGCTTCGCAGACCGTGGTCGCACTGGCCGAGACCAGCGACGGGGCTTTCTGGTCTGCTCGAGCCAAAGTGATCGTGACGCTCGCGGCCTGCATCGAGGACATCTCCCAGCAATGACACGCGCGCTCGTCAACGTGCCGAAGACTGCCAAACGCGGCGAGATCATCGAGATCCGCGCGATGATTCAACACGTCATGGAAACCGGATATCGAGAGGGGCCGAACGGCGTCACGCTGCCACGTAACATCATCAAACGATTCGTTTGCAAATACGGTGCGCAAGAAATCTTCTCCGCCGAGTTGTTCCCTGCGATCGCTGCCAATCCCTACATGGCCTTCAGCACGGTTGCGACCGAGACCGGCACGCTCACGTTCGAGTGGACCGATGACAAGGGCGAGACGCAGAGCGCTTCCGCCGAGATCACGGTGACGTGATGATTCGGCTCGTACTGTTGAGCCTGCTTGCTTGCGCGTCGATCGGCGTCGCGGCGGAGATCCCGCCGCAGGACCGGCGTTCCGGGTTCGAATTCATGTCGCCGCAGACGCAGGCGATGCAGTCGGAGGAGACCAGCAATCCCGGCATGCTGTGGGTCGCCGACGGCGAGCGCCTGTTTGGCGAGCCGCAGGGTTCTGCCGACAAATCATGTGCAAGCTGTCATGCCGAAGCGCCGAAGAGCATGCGCGGGGTTGCGGCTCGATATCCCACGTTCGACGAGGAGACCAAGCGTCCGATCGATCTGATGGGTCGCATCAATCAATGCCGCGTGAAGCGTCAAGGTGCAGCGTCGCTCGCCTATCAAAGCGATGAACTGCTGGCACTCGCGGCCTACGTTGCCTACCAGTCCCATGGCATGCCGATCGCGCCACCTGCGGATTCTCGACTGCAGCCGTTTCGCGAGAACGGTCGAGCCTGGTACGAGCAGCGCTTGGGTCAACTGCAACTCTCGTGCGCTGCCTGTCACGACGATCGCTGGGGCGCGCGCCTCGGCGGCAGCGTCATTCCTCAAGGCCATCCGACCGGCTATCCGCTGTATCGACTGGAATGGCAGAACATGGGCTCTCTGCAACGACGCTTGCGCGGCTGCCTGGTCGGCGTGCGCGCCCAGCCCTTCGACTTCGGTGCGCCCGAGTACGTGGACATCGAATTGTTTCTAATGGAGCGAGCCAAGGGGTTGAAGATGGAAACCCCGGCGGTGCGGCCGTAGGCGCCGGCGATCCGGCTGCGCCGATCCTATGCGCGTGGATGGACGGCAGCGCTCGGCGCTACGCTACGCCGGAGACGAACCGACCCGCCGAACAACACACTGGGATTCCGGGTGGTCAGAGCGTTGCCGTAAGCCGGCACACGTACATCGTGTGGCTGGCCGAGAAGCGCTCCAGCTCGCGCTCGATCTGGAACCCGGCACGTTGCACGCAGGCACGCATGTCCTCTGAGCGATACATTTTGCTGTTGCCGTTCGCGAGGCAGGCGAAATAGAGCGAAGTCATCGTGAGCACGTAGCGAGCGGCGGCGTGCTCCTGATTGTCCCAGTAGGTTTCGACGATATAGAGGCGCCCCTGCGGAGCCAGGGCGCGCCGCGCGCGCTCGAGGATCGATACGATCTCGGTCTCGCCGAAACAATCCAGGAACTGGCTCATCCAGATCGCGTCTTGATTCGCGGGGAACTCGAGCGATGGATCGAGGAAGTCGATGGGGTGATAGCTTGCCCGTGCGCCCTGACCTTGCGCTGAAATCGCTTGCCGGGCCAGCTCGAGCTGGCCCGGATGATCGAGCAGGGTGACATGGACTTGCGGATCGTGCGCGAGGCACGCGAGCGCGAACTTTCCGGTGTTGGCGCCGACATCGAGCAGCCGCCGAGGCTGATGGGCAAACACCAGTGGCAGCGCGCTCGGAAACATATGATCCGAGTAATAGTGGTCGAATGCGAGCCAGCTTTGCTGAACCTGCGGCGGCAGTTGCGTGAGACCTTCGTAGATGGTCTTCCATGGTCCCAGTTCGCTCAGTCCCGCCGGTGTGCCGGTCGTGATGGTCTCGCGCAGGTGCGCCATCCCGCGATAGCAGACATCGGCGGCGAAATCCATGTTGATGCGAGTCATCTTGTCGCGCAGGACCAGATGCCCGAGCTGGCGCAGATAGTAGCGATCGCCCTCGAGTGCGATGAGATCGCACACGACGCCGGCCTCGAGCAGCACCTTCACGCCGTAGAGCGGCACGCGCGCGAGCTGCGCGATGCGTTCGGCCGTCAGCCCCTCTGACCTGGATTCTGCCAGCACGGCCAGAATGCCCAGATCCCTCAATGCGAGCGCGGCGTGAAATGACAGTGGCGCGAAGGCAAGCTTCTGAGCGTCGATGATGGATTCGTAAAGCGGCTTGTCGTCGCGACCCGGTCGTCCCGTCACTTGATCACCCCAGCTACAGACCAACGGCCTGCGATTATCCAGCATTGCCCGTGCTTGGGCACCTGTCTTGGGGTGGACCTATCGAAGTGCCGCGAGCCGGCGTCTTAGAAACTCGCGTTCCGCACTGTTCTCGCAGCGATCGATGGCATGCGTGTACGACACTGCCGCCTCGTCTTTGCGGCCGAGGCGTCGAAGAAGATCCGCGCGGATCGCGTGCAACAGGTAGAACCTGTGGAGGTTGTCGGCGAGGGTATCTACCAGTCGCAGCGCTGTCTGCGGTCCATCGACTTCCGCCACCGCGACAGCCCGGTTCAGGGCCACGACCGGAGTCGGCTGGATCGCCAGCAGTTGATCGTAGAGTCGAACGATCTGAGACCAGTCTGTTTCGGCGGTGCTCGCGGCAATCGAGTGTGCCGCGTTGATCGCCGCCTGTATCTGGTAGGGACCGGGCCGGTTGTGCCGCAAGCAGCGCTGGACGAGCTTCAGTCCTTCGGCAGTCAATGCGGGATCCCATTGACTGCGATCCTGATCCCGCAGTAACACCATCTGGCCGTCGCTGCTCACGCGGGCTGCGCGGCGAGCATCCGTCAACAGCATCAGCGCAAGCAGTCCTTGAACTTCTGCCTCATCGGGCAGCTCGCTCAACAGTACCCGGGTGAGTCGTATGGCTTCGGTGCACAGCTCGGCACGCGTGAGCTCAGTGCCGGAGGTCGCGGCGTAGCCTTCATTGAAGATGAGGTAGAGCACGGCGAGCACCGCGACCAGGCGGGCAGGGAGTTCGCTCGCTTCAGGTATTCGATACGGAATTCCCGCGTCGCGAATCTTGCCCTTCGCTCGCACCAGGCGCTGTGCCAGCGTGACTTCGGGAATGAGGAACGCCCTGGCGATTTCGGCGGTGGTCAAACCGCCAAGCAGCCGCAGTGTGAGCGCCACCTGTGCGCTCGTCGCGAGCGCCGGGTGGCAACAAGTGAAGATCAGCCGCAAGCGGTCGTCGTGCACGGTTTCGTCCTCGTCGAGCGACTCGTTCGTTTGCAGCAGCACCGCTTGCTCGTATCGATCGCGTCGCGAACTATCCTTGCGCAGCCGGTCGATGGCGCGGTTGCGTGCGGTGGTGATGATCCATCCGACCGGGCTGGGAGGCGGCCCATCCTTGGGCCAGCGTTCGATCGCGGTGGTGAATGCGTCCTGCACGGCCTCTTCGGCAGTATCAATGTCGCCGAAAGAGCGCGTCAGCACCGCCACCGCACGCCCGTACTCCGCGCGAAAGATGTTGGCAATGTCTGCGTGCGAAAGCGACATCAGCTGCCGTTGTGCTGAAACGGCCTCACTTCGATGGGCAAGGTGATCGCGCGCGCCAGTTTGCGGCCCCACTCGAGGGCTGCGTCGAGATCGGGCGCTTGAATGATGTCGAAGCCGCCGAGATGCTCCTTGCCCTCGATGTACGGCCCGTCCGTGGTCAGCATTTTGCCGTCCTTGAACGTCAGCACCGTCGCGGTCGACGCCGGGTAGAGGCCGCCGCCGAACACGAGTGCGCCGGCGGCCTTCATTTCGCGGATCACCTCGTTGACCTCGCGCATGATGGGTTCGAGAAACTCGGGCGGAGGCGGCGGGCCATCGGGCTGATAGATGCTCAATAAGTAGTGCTTCACTGTCCTGGTCCTCTGCGGTGAGCAGGCGATCCGATATCGCCTGGTCAGCCTATACGAACGACACTGGTCCGAATCGACACCCGTCCCGGGCACCGGGGGAAAATTTTAGCTCTTCAACGCATCCGCAAGCTTGCGCATGAGCCGCATCAGCGCTTCTACGTCCTGCGGCTCCCATGAGTCGAAGATCGCGCGGGCAAAACGCTCGCGAGCAGAGTCGATGCGGTTCGTCATTGTCTTGCCCTGGGGCGTGATCGCGACTTTGCGCACGCGGCGATCTACGGTGTTTTCCTCACGCCTGACCAGCCCCAGCGCTTCGAGCTTCGAGACCTGCCGACTCACCGTGGTGTAGTCGCGTCCGCTCCGATCGGCGAGCTCGACCAGGCCGATGGGCCCGATTCTTTCGACGCTCACCAGCAGCGGAAACAACACGCCCTCGAGCGATATGCCGGCTGCCCGCACCATGTATTCATCCCGTTGCGGCCGGTTGAGCTCGCCCAGGATCTCAATGAGCGATCGATGTAAGTCCTTGAGCTGCTGAGATGAAATATGTGCAGCTTGCACTCGTTTCGCGGGCGGCATAGGGTTCCTCCAGATATGTGCACATTACACATATGGAGCAGGCATCATGCAAGACGACTCGACGGATGTGTTGATCTGTGGCGCAGGCGCGGCTGGCCTCGCGCTTGCAATCGATCTCGCGCGGCGCGGCGTGCGCTTTCGATTGATAGAAAAAATGCCGGAGCCGTTTCACGGCTCGCGCGGCAAGGGCATTCAGCCGCGCACGCAGGAGATTTTCGAGGATCTGGGCATACTCGATCGCATCGTCGCGCTGGGAGGCGTGTATCCGCCGCAGCGGGAATATCGCATCGACGGCAGCTACGTTGACTCGAATGTAGTGGCGCCGCGCGAGCCTACGCCGGAGGAGCCTTATCACATCCCGCTCATGATCCCGCAGTTCCTGACCGAACGGGTGATGCGCGAGCGCCTGGCCGAGTTTGGGCACGCGGTGGAGTTCGGGTGCGAGTTGGTGGGATTCGAGCAGGACGATACCGGTGTGTCGGCGAGACTTCGCTGTGAGCAGGGTGAGGAGCACCTCAGAGTGCGTTATCTCATCGGCGCCGATGGCGGGCGTAGTTTCGTGCGGAACGCGCTCGATATCGGATTTCCCGGGAAGACGCTCGGCATCCGCGCGTTGGTTGCGGATGTGGCGCTCTCAGGGCTCGATCGAAACGCGTGGCATCGCTTCAACTCCGATTCGATGGAGACGCAGATTGCGCTGTGTCCATTGGCGGGCACGGATCTATTTCAGATCCAGGCGCCCATCCCGCTCGCAGGCGAGCCGGACCTGTCGGCGAGCGGATTGAATGTCGTAGTTGCCGAGCGCACCGGCCGAAAGGATATCCACATCGAATCGGTGTCGTGGGCTTCGGCGTACTCCATGAATGCGAGGCTCGCGGATCGATATCGGGTGGGGCGCGTGCTTCTGGTCGGCGATGCGGCACACATTCATCCGCCGACGGGCGGCCAGGGCCTCAACACCAGCGTCCAGGATTCCTATAACCTGGGCTGGAAGCTGGCTGCGGTCACCGAGGGCCGTTCGGATGCGCTGCTCGATACATATGAAGAGGAGCGGCGGCCGATTGCCGCAAGCGTGTTGGGGCTTTCAACGCAATTGCTCGACGCGGCCAAGCGCGGCGATATCCGTCGCGGCCGCGAAGTCCATCAGCTGGATATCGGGTATCAGAAGTCTTCACTCGCGATGGAAACACCGCCGCGAGCTCGGGGCTTGCGTGCTGGTGCTCGAGCTCCCGATGCGGTGTTGCGCGGAGCAGCCGGGCAGCCGAAACGTTTGTTCGAATTGCTGGCCGGACCGCACTGGACGCTGGTGGGCTTCGAAGTCGATCGAAATTGCGTGCCGCCCCGAGCGGGATTGCGGATTCACACGGTCGGCAGTGGCGGCGATCTCGCCGACGACAGCGGTCATTTCCAAAATGCGTATGCCGCGTCACCCGGCGATTGGGTGCTCGTCCGGCCCGATGGCTATATCGGTGCGCTCGTCACGTCTCAAGAGATTTCTGCGCTGGAGAACTACTGGCGCCCATCGCCGGATCGTACAGCGTGACGCGGTTGCGGCCAGCGTGCTTGCCGGCGTACATGGCCTTGTCTGCGCGATCGAGCAAGGTTTCCAGCGAATCGGTCGCGGTGCTGGCGGCGACGCCGATCGAAATGGTCACGCGATCGACGGATTGATCCGTGCCGTTGCGGCGTATCGAGCGAGATGCCGTCGCGGCGCAGATCCGCTTCGCCAGCACCGTCGCACCTTCGAGCGTCGTGTCCGGTAGGAAGATTGCAAACTCTTCGCCGCCGATTCGCGCTGCGATGTCGCGTCCTTTGATGCTGTCGCAGATCAGCTGCGCGACTGAGCGGATCACTTTGTCGCCGAGCAGGTGACCGTAAGTGTCGTTCAGCACTTTGAAGTGATCGATGTCGGCGAGCAGCATCACGCCGCCTTGCAGCGAGCCGGCATCTTCGGCGAAGGACTCCGCGCGCTGCTCCAGTCCGCGTCGATTGAGCATGCCCGTCAGCGGATCGAGTTTGGCCTGGTGTTCGGCCTGCTTCAGCTGTTCGGTCAGCTGGCGGGCCTCCTGGGTCGAGCGCTCGAGCTGTTCGGAGAGTTCGTGCGTCACGACGCGCATCCGCTCGGTATCGGTGATGAGCTCGGCGACGATGTTGGTGATCAGGTCGATTGCCAGCGGCTGGGTCAACTGGCTCTTGTGAATCTGCAGCGTCTGGTTGAATTGCGTCGCCTCGATGCCGGCGCTGGAAGCGGCCGTGGCCGTATCCGACAACAAGTTCTGCAAACGCTGGTGCATGCGCTCGAGCACCTCGGCATCGCGGGCAATGACGAAGTTCGCGTGCAGCCGCCAGACATCGTCGTCGCTCAGCGACTCCTTCCTGGCCAGGCGCTGTTCGAGCTCGTTGCTCAATCTCGGATTGATGCCCGATACGTGCTCATACCAGATGGTATAGGTCTGAGGGTGGTAGGCGGCGCGATGTTGAGCCATCAATGGCAGCGTCAGGCGCAGGATTTCCGCGCTCCTTTCCTTCGTTTCTGTATATCGCATGGTGCTGCTGACGCCGGTCGACCGGACTTGTCTTTGGTTGTTGGCCGCGACCCCCTGCAGGCCAGGCGCACCGCGCTTCAGACGCGATCGCCGAGAGCGAGTCTGAAGACATAACGTTCCATTGACAAGGCAAATCGGTAAATGCGCGATAGATCGGCGACGATGTGTAAGATGTTTCGACGGGGGGCGGTGTTGTAACTTATAAATGTTGCGGAACCTTGCGAAACATTGCACAGGGCAGGGCGCGCCGCCCATGTACCATTGCCGCCTCGATTCCTCCGCACTTCCTGCACTCCTGGCGTGTATTTCAAAGCTCTCCTGGTCAGCCTGCTGCTCGGACTCCTGCTCAGCGCGCCTGCATCTGCTCACGATTTGGTGACATCGCGCGCCGTCCTGGTGGATGACAGCGGTGACCTGGAACTCCAGGCCGTACTCCGGAGCGAATTCAAGGACGCCGGATTGATCCTCGTTGGCGGCTTTACCGATGCGGCGTACTGGCTGCGCATCACGGTGCGAGCGCCGGCGCACGGCGGACCGTTCGAGCTGCGCATTCGCCCGACGTTCCTCGACGAAGTCGCGCTCTACGAGCCAGATGCGGCACGGCCGGGCGCCTGGCTGCGGCGCACGACAGGGGACCGCCACGCCAACCCGGATCGCCCTGTTACGACGCTGGGATTCCTCATGTCGCCGCTGCGGGAGGAGACGACTTACTACCTGCGGCTCAAGACGACCAGTAGTTCGCTGCTCGCCGTGCGGGCGCTCGGGCCGGCCGACGCGCGCGCCGACGACCTCGTCCGGGAGTTGAGCCATGCCATCTATCTCGGCGTCATGCTGTCGATGGCTGTCCTCGCGCTGCTTGGTCTCATCAACCTGCGCTCACGCCTGGCAGCGGTGTATCTGCTCTATCTGACGACGCAGACCACGGCGTTCGTTGCACTGAACGGCTATCTCGCCCACTTCCTTCCTGCCGCGCACGCCCAATGGGGAGACACGATCACCAGCATCCTGGTGGTGGCCGCCGCCGGCACCGGCGTGCTCTTCTATCGCAACGTGTTCCGCGACTACGCGGCATCCGTTCTGGGTGTGCGTGTTCTCGATGGCTTCCTGCTCATCTTCATCGCCGAGCTCTGTCTCATGGGCTTCGGTCAGACCGGGCTTGCATTGCAGATCAATGGCAACGTCGTCCTGATGCTCGGCCTGCTGGCGCCGGTGATTGCTGTGTCGATGCGAGCTGGTCCTGCGCGCGAGCGCCGCATCATCTGCTGGCTGGTCTGGTTGCAGGCCGTCGCGGTCACCATCATGGTGATGCCGCTGCTGGGACTGATTTCGGCGCGCGTCGAATGGATCCTCGATGCGCCCCTGGGTCAGGGCGTGGTCGCCGCCGCGGTGATGTGCGCCATCCTGCATCAGCGCACCCGCGGCCTGGTCGAGGCGCGGCGGCACGCTGAGATGGAAATCAACATGGCCCACAGCCTGCTCGACGCCGAGCGCAAGCGCGCCGCCGAGCAGGCACGCTTCATGGACATGCTCACTCACGAACTAAAGACACCGATCGCCGCGGTGAAGATGGTCTTTCAGTTGCCCGAAGCCTCAGACAGCGCCCGGCGTTACGCACTGACCACGCTCGACGACATGGATGCCGTCGTCGAGCGCTGCCGACAACTCGATCTGCTCCAACAGGGCCGTTTCACGCCGCGCCGCGAACCGTGTCGAGTGAATGCTCTGATGGACGAGGTCCTCGCGTCCTGCTCCGCGCCGGACCGATTGCGTCTGGCCACCGGGCCCGTGTGCGACGTCGAGAGCGACCGGCACCTGCTGAAGATCGTCATCAGCAATCTGGTCGACAACGCTCTCAAGTACTCCGCGCCCGGCTCGGACATCGATTGCCACATCGAACGGCGCGAGGGCGAGGGGCAGGCGCACATTCGCGTGTCCATCGAAAACCAGCCCGGCCCGGCCGGGCTGCCCGATCCGGACAAGCTGTTCGAGAAGTACTACCGCAGTCCGCACGCCCACAAGCACACCGGCTCGGGTCTCGGTCTCTATCTGGTCCGGCACCTGGCCGAACTGCTGGACGTCCGTCTGAGCTACGACCAGGTTCACCAGCGCGCTCGTTTTACGCTATGGATCCCTGCCTAAACATCGTCGTCGTCGAAGATCACGAAGCGCTGCGCAACATCACCGTCGAAGCGCTGCAGAGTCGGGGACATCGCGTCATCGGTGTCGAAAGCGCCGAATCTCTGCAGGAAACATTGGGCAATCAGTCCCTCGATCTGGTCGTCGTCGATGTCAATCTGCCAGGCGAGAATGGTGTCAGCCTGGCGCGCCGCCTCAAGCAGAGTCACCCGGATCTGGGGGTGATCGTGGTCAGTGTGCGCGATCGGCTGGACGACAAGCTCGGCGCGTATGAGTGCGGAGCGGACCTCTACTTGACCAAGCCCGTTTCGGTTGAAGAGCTCTGCGCGGCGGCCGCTGCTCTGGGGAAACGACTCCTGCGCGTGAGTCACCCACCGCGGCGGGACTTCAGCCTGGACCTCCAGCAAATGCGATTGCGTGGTCCGGCCGGGGAGACGCCACTCACAACGCAGGAAGCGACCGTGCTCGCCGCGCTAGTGCGCGCGCCGGGTCATCGCCTCGAAACCTGGCAGCTGCTCGAACAGCTCGGTTGGGTCGACACGTCGGGCAAGATGGCTCTGGAAGTGCCAATGAGCCGTCTGCGGCGCAAATTCACTTTGGTCGGCGCCACGGGCAATCCTGTCATCGCCATCCGCAAACACGGCTATCAACTCGGCTGCGCTGTCGTCATCGATTAACGCAGGTGGGTCAGCGAGACAATGCGCGTGCCTCCGCTCGAAGCCATTCAGCGGTGGCGCTCACGTGCGGCGCTGGAGGTCGATCGGATCTCATCACCAGATGATACGTGTGCCCAGGCATCACGGGTCCAAACGGCTGTACCAGATGGCCGGCGGCGAGCTCTTCCTCCACCAACGGCAGACTTAGCAGTGCGATCCCTTGGCCGGCGACCGCTGCCTGAATCGCGTGCCCTTCGTCAGAGAAGCGCAATTGTCCGGGCGCTGCGCTCCATTTCAGCTGCGCTCGTGCAAACCAGCTCTCCCAGGTCGGGTTGAGCGGATGGGCGCGCTTCCACTGAAAGTGAATGAACGTCACACCCTTCAGGTCTGCTGGCGAAGCCACGCCGAGTTTGGCGTGAGCCACCGGCGCGTAGCGATCGGCGAACAAGACTTCGCTCGCGACACCAGGATAAGGCCCCTCGCCGTAGCGGATCGCGACGTCGACGGAGCTGTCCACGAGATCGACGACTTCGTCCGAGGCATTGAGCAGCAGGTCGATTTCCGGATGTTGCTCATGAAACCGGCGCATTCGCGGCACGAGCCACTTCACGGTGAAGGCATTGGTCGCCGAGATCGTCACCTGCGCTCGCTTCTTCGTTTGGACCAGGCGTGCGAGCGTCGCTTCGAATGCGTCGAAGCCCTCTTGCAAGACCGGGAATAGCTGCACGCCCGCGTCAGTCAATTCCACCTTTCTCGCGTCGCGCTTGAACAGCGACAGTCCGGTGTACTCCTCCAGCGAGCGGATCTGATGGCTGATCGCGGTAGGCGTAACGGCGAGCTCGCTGGCGGCCCGCTTGAAGCTGCCCAGCCGCGCGGCGGCTTCGAATGCGCGGAGAGCGGAAAGAGGAGGGAGTCGACGCATGTCTGCAGAGGTGAGTTGAGCTCACCTTATGCCTGAGAATTTCGAGTTTGTCGATTTGCTCTGCCGGCCGCATCGTTGGTCCGCGACGGACGTATCGCCCGTCGATGTCACATGAGGATTGCAACGATGTTGGAACGAATCATCACCCGGCCTGACAACTACGCTCCCTTCCTGCTCTCCCAGGGAATCAAGTTCGGCAACCTGATCTTCATCTCCGGCCAGGCCGGCGCGGACGACAGCGGCAAGATCGTCGAGGGCGGCTTTCGCGCACAGGGCGAACAAGCGTTTGCAAACCTGCGCCGCGCACTGGAGGCCGGCGGCTCGAGCCTGCAGGACGTGATCAAAGTCACGATCTTCGTTACGGACATGGCGAACTTCGCGCAGGTCGTCGAGCTGCGCAGGAAGTATTTCTCGGAGCCGTACCCTGCGGACACCATCGCCGAGATCAAGGCGCTCTACGATCCGAAGGCGATGATCGAGATTGAAGCGATCGCGGCCGTGCGTGCGGGTGGGAGCAAGTAGCATGCGCGCACAGCAAAACCAAACGCGCGTCGATGTTCTCGCAGCGGCACCGCTTTTCACGCCGCTCGAACTCGGTGGGCTGACGCTGCGTAACCGCGTCGCAGTCGCCCCGATGACACGAGTCAGTGCGACAGAGGATGGTCGCGCTACTCAGCAAATGGCGGAGTATTACTCCGCCTTCGCCGCGGGCGGCTTCGGCCTGGTGATCACCGAAGGCACGTATACGGACCGGGCGTTCTCGCAAGGTTATAGATTTCAGCCCGGCCTGACGGATGACGCCCAGCGAGATGCATGGAGCCGCGTGGTCGAAGGGGTGCATCGGCAGGGCGGTCGCATCTTCGCGCAGCTCATGCACGCTGGCGCGTTGTCGCAGTGGAATCCATATAACAGTGGAACGCGGGGTCCGTCGGCAGTGAAGCCTCGAGGACAGCAGATGACTATCTATCACGGCAGCGGCGACTATTCGTTGCCCGAGCCGTTGTCGCAGGAAGAGATATCGGTGGCGATTCGCGGTTTCGCCAACGCCGCCGTGCGCGCGCGCGAGGCCGGCTTCGATGGCGTCGAAATCCATGGCGCGAACGGCTATCTGCTCGATCAGTTTCTGACCGCGGGCGTGAATCTTCGCGGCGACCGCTACGGCGGCGGCATAGAGCGCCGAGTGCGGCTTATCGTCGAGGTGGTTGAAGCGGTGCGTGCAGCAGTCGGCGCGAACTTCGCTGTGGGAGTGCGCATTTCCCAAGGCAAGGTGAATGATTTCACCCACAAGTGGAGTGAAGGCGAGCCGGCGGCCGCAGTCGTGTTTGAAACATTGGACTCGCTGCCGCTCGACTACATTCACACTACGGAGTTCGAGGCGTGGCAGCCCGCGTTCGGAGCCGGCTTGAGCCTCGCGGCATTGGCGAAAAAATACTCCCGAAAGCCGGTGCTGGCCAATGGCGGACTGCATGCCCCGGCTCAGGCAGCCGGCATGATTGATCGCGGCGAGGCAGACTTCGTCTCGTTGGGGCGCGGCGCGCTGATGCATCCGGATTGGGTGCGAAAGGTGAGCGGAGAGCGTGCGATCGAGGAGTTCGATCGTGGGTTGATCTTGCCGATCGCGGACCTGGAGAACGCGAGGAGATATGTCGAGCGCATGGGCCGGCGGTGAGCGGATTGTTGCGCTTGATTGTTCGCGCGCTCGTCTCCGCGGTGAGCGCGCGTATCGATGCCAACTTACTCGAGGATGGTTCCGAAAGTTCGGGCGGGCCTTCGCATGGACTAGCAGAGCCGGGAGCAGGCTGAACGTTCAACATCGCAAATTCAGGCTGTGTCATAACTAACCGTTGATTGCCTATAATTGCAGCGGGGCGGGAATGATTCGAGGTCTGGATGCCGTACATCACAGGCGCACGCGAGCAGCACCAACTGTTTCCTCCTAGCATCGAGGAGTACATCAGTCCCGACGATCCCGTTCGGGCATCGTGCCGTACGACCACTGGGTCGAATCATTGAAGAACTCGATGTTCGTCACCTACCTGGGGGACACGCGCTTGATCTCCACGGCCTGCTCGTCGAGCCTGAAACCCAAGATCTGTACGTCACTCCAGCATTTCCGCGAGGAAGCCGTCGTGAAGGACGGCGTCACTCGATACATGGTGCGCCGTATTCCGGGCTAGATCTGCTTGAGAATGTGGCCAGCGGTCGCGCGATAAACGATACCGAGCACGTGTGTGATGACGTACCCATGACTCGGGTGCCTTCGGACGGTCCGCGAGCCAAATCTCGCGGAAATGCTTGTTCTAGGACTGTGCCGGTGGAGGGAATCGAAGTCCCTCCTAAGTACCGAATTTTGCGCGATTAATTGAATCACAGAGATCACCTGTACCCCACATGATACCCCAGCATGCTGCGGACGCCGCCAAATTGCGCCAGTGCCCGTGCCGGAAGTCGCGGACGGCTGCGGTGTGGGGCTGTCGTGGCACCGGGCCCGCGGAGCCCGCTGGGGCTCACTGATCTCCGCGTCGCGCGCGGCCTAGATCGCAGGATGATTGAACTGCCAATGCGAGGTGTCGCCCAGGGCCGAGCCTAATTCACAGGCTTCTGGTGCTCAGTCCTAGCGCCTTCGAGTTGGTGAGCCAGCGCTCTCAGTTCGGCCGCAACGACGTTAGTCGGACCACACTTGATGCCACCACGCTCATGAAACCTATCCATGTGTCGCATGAGCGCCGTTCTCACATTGCCGTTCTCACATTCGTGCAATGTAGTCGGGTGCGCGTTCCGTCCTGGTTATCGACACAATAATCGATCGTGAGCGCATCAACGCACTCGTCGTGCTGCAGGTATGAGAATTCCACGCACAGCTCCGGATAGGTGCCGTTGAAGCCCTCGGCCAGGCCCTTGAGCCAGTATTCGATCGTCTCGTCAACGGCTGCGCCCGCAATCTCGCGGAGATGACTGAGGAACACGCCGTACAGCTCTTCCCTCAAGACTTCGGGCGTGGGAGCTCTCCCACGTGTCTTCGTGACCAGTTCCTCTAGCAGCTGATCTTCGAGTGCTTGTGTGCGTGGTAGCTCCCATCCGCTGAGATCCGTCACGTAGCGCGAGGGTCCATCCTCTGTCTCCCTGCCATCCTGAGCATCCGGGCAGGCGGTCGAAACGGCTCTACAGCGTTGACGTTCGCGAAAGAAGAGGTGTGGGTTAGGGACGCCGATCATGCTCAAGACAGAGGCATTGCCCGCGGTCACGAGAATGAATCAAACGCACATCCGCACCTGACCAAGTCATACGGATTCATCAATTTCTATCCTAGAGGTGAGTATCGGGGGCGTCATGCCGCAGTTTTGTTGCGTTCTGTCGCTTTGTAGTGGCGGCGATCGGTCGGTCGTGATGGATGGGGTAGTAACTTACATTAGTTCCGGCGGACAAGCATTTGCGAGCTGTGAAAAGGGGCTGGGACAACTTGGGGACAACTCAATATCAAACATTCACTGTGGTCCACACTGATTGGCAGTGTACGGCTTGACCTCGAGATCTGCCAGTCGAGACGACGCTTTGCGACAGTTCGCGACACGGCGGGACAGCAGCAGCGGCATCTGGTTAAGAGTCATATCAAACGATCACTGTGTTCAGCGGTACAGGTGAGCCTTCCTGGGTTGTGGCGCACCCGCACTTCCACAGCAACTCGGCAACGACCACGATCCGCTATGTGAGTTTCACCCCTGGAAGGTCCATCTGCGGATTCTTGAGGTGAGCGAGACCAAGACCTTGCCACATGTGCCACTGTCGCACCCGTTCATTGAGCGGCTGATCGGAACCGTACATCGAGAGCTGGCGGTCCAGACCGCGGCCCATCAAGCTCGAGCGTGCCGTTCGGCTCCGCCGAGGCCGATAAAAAATTTAAGCTGCATGTGTCGGCTGTGCCACCGCTGCCTCGTCTTCATCCGGTCAGCGGCGCAAGCGATCGGGTCATCCGCGCCGCCCCTCAAGGTTGATACAAGGAGTCGACGATGCGCGTCATGATCATCATCAAGGCCACCAAGAATTCCGAAGCGGGCGTGATGCCGAGCGCCGAGTTGCTTACGGCCATGGGCAACTACAACGAGGAACTGGTGAAGGCCGGAATCATGCTGGCCGGCGAGGGGCTGCAGCCCAGCAGTAAAGGCAAGCGCGTGGTGTTCTCGCGAGGTCAGAGTCAGGTCATCGATGGTCCGTTCGCAGTGTCGCAAGGCGTGATGGCCGGGTTCTGGATTTGGGAGGTCCAGTCCATGGACCAGGCGATCGAATGGGTGCGCCGCTGCCCGGCTCCGATGCCGGGTGAGGATGCCGAAATCGAGATACGCCCTGTGTTCGAAGCGGATGACTTCGGCGCGGAACTCACGCCGGAATTGCGGGCTCAGGAAGACCGCATGCGCGAGGAGATCGAGCGGCAGCAGCGGGCTCACTGACGTCGCCTGCCGGTCCCGCGGCTGCTGAAAAAAAGTACAGGTCGCCGGTGAAGCGCGAGAATTGACGAGAGCGCTCCAGGAAAGGATTCTGAATGCCGAGTTAGATGCCTCGAGTTGTCACCGGTCGCCTCAGTGCGGCCCGCGGAGATTGCCCGGAATGAGAATGACAAGTGCCTTCGCTGCGCTGCTGTCGTGGTGTCTGAGTGCTCCGTGTTCCGCCGCACCGGATCCCGGGGCGCCCGCGCAGCGCGCGGCTACGCCGCCCGCGCGGCAGGACTGGCCGATGAGCGGCGGAGGGTCCGAGAACCAGAGATATTCAGCGCTTGATCAGATCAATCGCCAGAACGTCCGCAATCTGCAGGTAGCGTGGGCATTCGACACCGGTGAGAGCGGAGGGCTGCAGACCACGCCTTTGATCGTCGAAGGCGTGCTGTACGGCGTCTCGCCATCGCAGAAAGTGTTTGCGCTCGATGCCGCGTCGGGGCGCCAACTATGGAAATTCGACCCCGGCTTCAATGGTTGGCAGCCGAGCAGAGGATTCGCTTACTGGTCGGGCGGCAAGGACCGCCGACTGCTGATCGGCATCATGCATTGGATCTACGCGCTGGACGCGGCGAGCGGCAAGCCGATCCCGACGTTCGGGGAAGGCGGCCGGATCGATCTTCGCAAGGGCCTCGGCCTGCCGTTCGAGTCGGTCTCGATCGCGTTGACCAGCCCGGGTGTCATCCACAAGGACGTGTTGATCGTGGGGGGGCGTCTACCAGAAAGTCCGCCAGCGGCTCCCGGCGACATTCGTGCATTCGACGTACGCACTGGCAAGCTACGCTGGTCCTTTCACACCATACCGCGGTCGGGCGAATTCGGCGCCAAGAGCTGGCCGGAAGGTGCCCGAGAACGCACCGGTGGAGCAAATAACTGGGCCGGGATGGCAGTCGACGCCGAGCGCGGCATTGTTTATGTGCCGACGGGGTCGGCCACGCCTGATTTCTACGGCGCCGAGCGCCACGGCGACAACTTGTTTGCAAACAGCTTGATCGCGCTCGATGCACAAACCGGCAAACGCCTGTGGCATTTCCAGGGTGTTCGGCACGATATCTGGGATCGGGACTTTCCCGCGCCACCGACTCTGGTGACGGTGAATCGCGGCGGCAAAGCCATCGACGCGGTCGTGCAGACCAGCAAGCAAGGTTTCGTCTACGTGCTCGACCGCGTGAGCGGCGAGCCGCTGTTCCCCATCGAGTATCGCAAGGTTCCGGCGAGCACCGTGCCGGGCGAGCAAGCGGCGGCTGACCAGCCGTTCCCATTGTTGCCGGCGCCGTTCGCCCGCCAGAAACTCACCGAGGAGCAACTTACCAATCGCACGCCCGCGGCTCGTCAATGGGCACTCGAGCAGTTTCGGCAATTCGTGAGCGGTGGCCAGTTCGTGCCGTTCAGCGTGGGCAAGGAGACCGTGATGTTTCCTGGCTTCGACGGGGGTGCCGAGTGGGGCGGATCCGCGTGGGATCCGCAAGCAGGAGTGCTGTATGTCAACGCGAACGATGTGGCTTGGACCGGATCGGTGGTGGAGAACACCGGCAACGAGAACTCGGGACGCGGCCTGTATGAAACCCACTGCAGCGTCTGTCACCGCGACAATCTTGCGGGGTCGCCGCCATTGATACCATCGTTGGTCGGCGTGGCCGATCGCATCGGGCGTACTGGATTCTTTACCACGGTGTCGCAGGGCAAAGGCAGAATGCCGGCGTTCCCTAGCATGCGGATGGATCAGTTGTTCGCCTTGTTCGAATACGCTCTCAGTGGGGAAAGCAAGGAACTATCGAGCGGCGCGCCGGCGCCCGCACAGCCCAAGTACCGCTTTGGCGGTTATAAGAAATTCGTCGATCCGGAAGGCTATCCCGCGGTCGCTCCGCCCTGGGGAACGCTCAACGCAATCGATCTGAACAGCGGCAAGTCGCTGTGGCAAGTTCCGCTCGGCGAATACCCGGAGCTTGCGGCGGCCGGCATGAAAGACACCGGCACTGAAAATTACGGTGGGCCCCTGGTGACCGCCGGCGGCCTGCTGTTCATCGGCGCCACCAATTTCGACAAGAAATTCCGCGCGTTCGATAAGAGCAGCGGAAAGCTGTTGTGGGAAGCGCCGCTGCCGTTCCCGGGCAATGCAACGCCGGCGATGTACCAGGTCAATGGACAGCAGTTCGTGGTGATCGCGGCCGGCGGCGGCAAGAATCTCAAGGCGCCCACGGGCGGAGTGTACGTCGCGTTCGCGTTGCCGCGTCCCGGTGTGAACCCCAGCCGAGCGCAATAGAGTACGCAAGCCTCCGCAACTGCGTGGTGTCGCCACGCACAGCCTCAGGCTACGTTAGTGCGGTTTAGTGCTGGCAGGCACTCGTCTGGGAAGGAGGCGCGGTGGATAGGTTGTCGGGAAAGGTGGCGCTCGTGACCGGGGCTGCACAAGGTATCGGACGCAGCATCGCGGAGGCATTCGCGCGAGAGGGTGCACAGGTGCTGGCGGCTGACGTTCAGCGTATCGATCCGGCGCTGGTGGCCATGCGCGGTGTTACATCGATCGAGCTCGACGTTACCGATGAGGTGTCGATCCGCAAGCTCGCCGGCCAGCGCGGCGATGTCAGCGTGCTGGTCAATTGTGTCGGCATCGTGCCGTCGGGAACGATTCTGCAGTCCACGGCTGCGACGCTGACCAGGGCTTTCGATGTCAACGTGATGTCGATGTTCTCGACTATCAGCGCATTTCTGCCGTCCATGCTGGCCGCAGGCCAAGGCTCCATTGTGAACATCGCATCCGTGGTGTCTTCGACGAAAGGCGCTGTGAACAGGTTTGCATATGGAGTCACGAAGGCAGCCGTCATTGGTCTCACCAAGTCGGTGGCGCGGGATTACATCGACCAGGGCATCCGCTGCAATTGCATTTCTCCCGGGACGATCATGACGCCCTCGTTGCAAGAACGGATCGTGCAACAGGGCGGCGATACCGCGCTCGCTGCATTCATCGGTCGGCAGCCGATGGGACGACTGGGGCGCAGCGATGAGATCGCCGAAGTCGCGCTGCTGCTGGCCAGCGACGAGGCCAGGTTCATGACAGGCAGCGACATCGTGATCGATGGGGGGATGAGCTTGTGATGCTCGACGCGATGTGCGCATTGCAGCTTGGAGTAGGGCCGTCATGACAAAGCGTGTAGACGCGTCAACGATCGATGCGTTGTATAACAAACTCACCGCAATCTTCGGCGCCCGCGTAACGACCTCGCGTGCTGTCCGGGAGCACCACTCCATGGATGAAGGCCACAGGGAGGGGCTGCTGCCGGATCTGGTTGCCTTTCCACGCAGCACGCGGGAGATTGCCGACGCCGTGCTGTTGTGTGGCGCCGCCGGTTGTCCGGTGCTTGCCTGGGGTGCCGGCACGTCGCTTGAGGGTAACGCGTTGTCGTCTACCGGCGGGCTTTGTCTGGACACGTCCGAAATGTCGCAGGTGTTGGAGGTCAGGCCCGAAGACCTCACGGCGACGGTGCAGGCCGGCGTGCGTCGCCTGCAATTGAACGATGCACTGAAGGGGACCGGACTGTTCTTCCCCATCGATCCAGGCGCCGACGCCACGCTTGGCGGAATGGCAGCCACGCGTGCTTCGGGAACCAACGCCGTGCGTTATGGAACCATGCGCGCCAATGTGCTGTCATGTACCGCCGTTCTCGCCGACGGCAACGTCATTCGCACTGCGCGTCGAGCTCCAAAAAGTGCCGCCGGATACGATCTGACGGCGCTGCTGGTCGGTTCCGAAGGCACGCTCGGCATTATCACGGAGCTCACGGTGCGTTTGCATCCGCTGCCCGAGGAGGTGGCGCTCGTGGTTTGCCCCTTCGAGACGATTCAAGGCGCGGTGGAGTCGGCGAGCACCGCAATTCAGATGGGACTCGGCGTCGCGCGCATCGAATTCCTCGATGACAGGATGATGACGGCCTTGCGCCGTCTGGATCAAAACGCCGCGTATGCGGAGCAGCCCACGTTGTTCGTCGAGTTTCACGGCGCACCCGCGTCGGTGCAATATCAGGTGCAGCAGTTCGACGAGTTGGCGCGGTCGCTCGGCGGCGTTCCCAGCCAGCCTGCCCTGCATCAGGAAGATCGAACGGCGCTGTGGAAGGCGCGACACAATGCACTGTACGCGGCGCGAGCCTTGCAGCCTGGCAAGCGCGTGCTGATCACCGATGTGTGCGTGCCCATCTCGCGGCTCGCCGAATGCCTGCTGCACACTCGCATCGATCTGGATCAATCACCGCTCGTCGCGACGATTGCAGGTCATGTGGGAGATGGCAATTTCCATGCATTCATCCTCGTCGATCCAGCAAACCCGGACGAGATGCACGAGGCCGAGAGGCTGCATGAGCAAATGGCGCGGCGAGCCATTCATATGGACGGCAGCTGCACCGGAGAACACGGCATCGGGCTGGGCAAACAGCAGCTGCTGATCGAGGAACTCGGCGCGGCGGTGGCGCCGATGATGACGATCAAGCGCGCGCTGGATCCGGGCAATATCCTCAATCCGGGAAAGATATTTCAATTCGGCTGACGTGATCATGCCGGGCGCAGGCGCATGAGCGAAATTTCCAGACGGGCGATGATCCTGGGCGCAGCCGCGGGCGTGGCGGCGACGGTGCCGCTGCCAATACAGGGCAACGTTGCTCACGCAACTGCGAGTGGTGCTTCATTGGACGCGACACGACTGATCGATCCGCAACTGATCGGGCCGCTCGAGGCGATGATGGAGCTCGGCGGTGAGCTGCCGAACGCGGACAACCTGTCACTGCTCAGGGGCAGAGCCGCCACCTGGGAAAAGCGGCTGCCAGCACCCGCGCCTCAGCCGAAGCAGATATCGATTCCGGCGCGCGGGGGGAGGCCGGCGGTCACTGCGATGCTCATCGACCCGGCTCCCAATCAAACGGGCAAGCCCGCTCTGTTGCACATGCATGGCGGTGGGTTCGTGCTCGGTTCGGCGGCGATGAACACGGCAGTACTCCAGGAATGTGCGCAGAGTTGCGGGTGTGTCATCGTCTCGGTGAACTATCGGCTGGCCCCCGAGACGCCATTCCCCGGCTCTCTCGAAGATAACTACGCGGCGCTCCAATGGCTGCATGCCAACGCGATGCGACTGGGCGTCGACCCACTGCGGATCGGTGTCGGTGGGGAGAGCGCGGGCGGTGGGTGCGCGGCCGTTCTGGCGTTGTTTGCTCGTGACCGGGCGGAAATACCCATTCGTTTCCAGCTCCTGATCTATCCCATGCTCGATGACCGTACGGGCAGCACGAATTTCTCTCCCGCGCATCTCGGGCGCTGGGTGTGGACCGAAGAAGCGAATCGCTTCGGTTGGACTTCATACCTCGGAGTTCCCGCGGGATCGCATCGAGTGCCGGACCGCGCTGTGCCCGCCCGCAGCGACCAACTCGCGGACCTGCCGCCAACATTCATCGGAGTTGGCGCGTTGGATCTCTTCGCACTTGAAGATATCGAGTATGCGAAGCGCCTCGTTCTGGCCGGAGTGCCCTGCGAGCTGCATGTGGTTCCCCGCGCGTATCACGGCTTCGACGTGCTGGCCCCAGAGGCGCCGATCTCGAGCGCCTTTCGGCAGACGTGGCACAAGGCACTGCGACGAGCCCTCCTCGAGAGTTGAGACGTGGCAGCCCACGGAAAAAAAGTACACGAACTGGTGCAAGGCCGGTGTGTGCGCGCTACCACCGCTGGGTCATCATTCGGGTGACGAGGCCCTTGCATAGCTTGTTCTGAGTTGGCGACCATGATTGAGGAACGGATCGCGGTTGATACTGGCGCTGGCTGCACGCATGCCCACCTGTTCAGGCCGCAGCAGCAGGGAAGGTGGCCAGGGGTAATCTGCCTCACTGACGTGCTTGGACTCAGAGAGGTGTTCAAGACCATGGCCCGGCGCATCGCGGCCGAAGGCTATGTGGTTCTCCTGCCGCACCTGTTCCATGCGTACGGTCAGCCGCCGATGTTCGAAGGCGCGGCGGACTTCCGCGAGCCAGGCACCTGGCAGCGAGCCCAGGAGATCATGCGATCACTGCCGCCTTCGTCCATGCGGCGTGATGGCGCGGCTTACGTCGATACGTTGCTGGCACAACGGAGCGTCCGAGGTGAAAAGGCCGGCGTAGTCGGCTTTTGTTTCAGCGGGGCGATGGCGTTGTACATGGCTGCAGAGCGTCCGGACAGGATCGGTGCCGCTGCATCCTTCCATGGTGGCGAGCTGTGCACCGACGATTCCTCGAGCCCGCATCGCGAGCTGCCCCGGATTCGCGCCAAGCTCTACTTTGCTCACGCGCAGGACGACGCTCACATGCCTAGCGACGCGATCGTTCGTCTCGAAGGCTCTTTGCAAAGCTGGGGCGGCGCGTACGTCAGCGAAATCTATCCCGGCGCTCGTCACGGATGGACGGTGCGTGACAGGCCGGCATATTCGGAGAAGGACGCAGAGCGGGCCTTCGACAGCTTGCGTAATTTATTTCGAACCACTTTCGCGCAACCAACAGCGACTTGATCGGGACGCTCGAGGCGACAAGTCGAGTCCATTGCGATCGCGCCGTACAACAAATTTCATCAGGATCCCAAGGTCGAACACATGATCAAACCAAGAATTGCCTTGCTCAGCGCCATTCTGTTGGCAAGCGTGGCGAACGGCGAATCCAACGATGAGTGCGCGGCCCTACGGTCGGTGACCATGCCGGGTATGCGCGTCGCATCCGCGGAGCGGATCGACAGCGGTTCACTCTCTGTCAAGCACGATGGTCAGGCGTTTGAATTGCCAGGCCTCCAGAAGTTCTGTCGAGTGATCGGCTCCCTGCATCCCACGCCCACGTCGAACATCGGATTCGAAGTATGGCTGCCCGATCGTTGGAATCAGCGCTACTTGCAGGTGGGCAGCGGCGGGTTTGCCGGCTCGATCAACTACTTCGGCCTGATGCAGGGGTTGCGCCAGGGCTTCGCCGTGGCGAGCACTGATGACGGCACATTCGGCAACGACGCCAAATGGGCGCTCGGCCAGCCGGAGAAGGTGGCGGATTTCGCGCATCGCGCCGTTCATCTCACCCGCCTCGCGGCCAAACCATTCGTCGAGCGTTTCTACAGCCGCCCCGCCGACCGTGCGTATTTCAGCGGCTGCTCGGAAGGCGGTCGGGAAGGTCTGGTCGAAGCGCAGCGCTACTCGGATGATTTCGACGGCTGGCTGATCGGCGCGCCTGCGAACAACTTCACCGGGTTGATGCTGACCCTGTTGAGCGTCACTCAAGACATCTCGCGCTCCGGGCAACCGCTCACACGGGCTCAAGTAGACGCCCTTCAACAGGCGACGATTCGCAAATGCGACCGCTTGGATGGCGTGACGGATGGTCTGGTGAGTGAACCGCTTCACTGTGATCTGGATCCCGCCGAGCTGTCATGCAAAGGTGACGCTGGCGCGAACGGCGCGTGTCTTTCTCCGCGACAGGTCGATCTCGTGCGACGGATCTACGATGACGTGCGGCACCCATCCAATGGCCTGAGTCTCGCGCCCGGATATCAAGGAACACGGGGTTCGGAAGGCGGCGAGGGTGAGTGGTATCCCTTCTATTTCGACCCGGAGGCCGGCCCGGGCAACGCGCACTTCTTCGCGACCAATTTCTGGCCTTTCATGATCTACGAAAAGGCGGACATGGACATCCTGGCGCTCGATCTGCAGCGCGCCTCCGTTGACGGGCACGCACGGCTCGGCGCACTGTTGAACGCAGTCAGCCCGGATCTCAGTGCGGTGCGCGCCGGTGGCAAGAAGATCATCCAGTATCACGGCTGGGCCGACGCGGGTATCTCGGCGCAATCGTCGATTGCCTACTACGAGTCGGTGGAGCGCTATGTTCGCCACGACATTCGCGATTTCTACCGCCTGTTCATGGTGCCCGGCATGGGGCACTGTCACAGCGGCGCGGGCCCGAACAACTTCGGCGCGGCCGATGTTATCGAGGCTTCCATCGATCCCGAGCGCAACGCGCTGAGCGCGCTGATGCGTTGGGTGGAGCAAGGGCAGGCTCCGGAGCGCATCGTCGCCACCAAACACCCTGGCGATGACGTGACCAAGCCGGCGGTGCGCTCGCGGCCGCTTTGCGTTTATCCGAAAACCGCCAAATGGCTCGGCAAGGGCAGCACGGACGAGGCCCAGAACTTCAAATGCGAGTAGCGCAGCCAGGCTCGACACCGATCACAGCGGAACCACAGTTATGACTCATCACCTGGTCGACTATGCAGCCACTTGCGCAGGCTTCGAGTGGCCGCGCCCCGAAAAATACAACTTTGCCGGTGACGTCGTGGATCGTGTGGCGCAGCGCTCACCGGAGCAGTTGGCCCTGCTTTGGATCGACGACCATGGCCGACACGTCGAGCGCACCTTCAAGGACGTGAGCGTTGCTTCGAAGCGAATCTGCAATGTCCTTGCGAGCTGTGGCGTGCGCCGTGGCGACGTCCTCGTTCTGATCCTGCCCCGTATTCCGCAATGGTGGGAAGTGTTCACGGCTTGCCTGCGCATGGGCGTCATAGTCGCGCCAGGCACGACGCAACTATCGGCGACCGATATCAAATACAGATTGAACAGCTCCCGCGCAGTTTGCGTCGTGACCGATGATAGTAACGCGGCCAAGGTGGACCAGATTGCGTCTGATTGCCCGGCGTTGCGCGTGAAGCTCGTCGTGGACCGGGATCGCTCGGGCTGGATCGCTCTGGGGCAGGCGGTGGCCACTGCCGCGGTCGAGTTCGACCCCGTCGCAACGGCAGCCGATGAGAACGCGATCTGCTACTTCACGTCCGGCACCACGGGCTATCCGAAGATGTGCATGCATACGCACTGCTACGCGCTCGGGCATATCAACACGGGACGCTACTGGCTTGATCTCAGGCCCGAGGATCTGCACTGGAACATCAGCGACACCGGTTGGGCGAAGGCCGCCTGGAGCAGCTACTTCGGTCCGTGGCTGTGCGGAGCGACTGTGTTCGTACACCACACGAGCGGTTTCAGCGCCAAGCGCAGCCTGGAGATATTACAGCGGTACCCCATCACCACACTCTGCGGCGCTCCGACCATCTATCGCATGTTCGTGCAGGAAGATTTGCGACGGTATCGTTTCTCCCGTCTCCGGCACTGCGTGGGCGCCGGTGAACCGTTGAATCCAGAGGTGATTCAGACGTGGCGAGAGGCTACCGGCCTGACCATCCGCGATGGCTATGGCCAGACGGAAACGGCGCTCCTGTGCGGCAGCTTTCCGGGCATCGAGCCACGTTACGGGTCGATGGGAAAGCCGGCGCCGGGGATCGAGCTGCGAGTACTGGACGATGAGGGGCAGGTCGCCAAGCCACAGCAGGAAGGCGACGTCGCGGTCCGCATCAAGCCTCGGCCTCCGCAGGGAGTGTTCAAGGAGTACATGAATGATCCCGAACGGACCGCCCAATGCCTGGGGGGCGAGTGGTACCGGACCGGAGATCGCGCCCGCGTCGACGAGGATGGGTACTTCTGGTTCGTGGGCCGTGCCGACGATGTGATTCTCTCGGCCGGCTATCGCATCGGCCCGTTCGAGGTCGAGAGCGCGCTCATCGAGCATGCCGCGGTCGCGGAGTCCGCCGTCGTGTCGAGCCCGGATGGCACCCGTGGCGAGGTTGTCAAGGCATTCGTCGTTCTCGCTCCCGGCCACGTTGCCAGCGAGGCGTTGGTGAAGGAGCTACAGGAGCACGTTAAAGCGGTAACCGCGCCGTACAAGTATCCCCGCAAGATCGAGTTCGTGGCCAGTCTGCCCAAGACGGTCAGTGGCAAGATCAGGCGGGCCGAGTTGCGGCAACGGGAGTGGGGCGCGACTGCATAGCGCTCACTGCCCGAGGTGCCGGCGCACGCTGCAATCTGCAGCGTACGCCCGCCTCCGCAGGGCTACTGCTTGGCTGCGCCCTCGCGCTCGCCAATTACCGCGGCTCCCTGGATCTCGACGACGATACCAGGCCGTGCGAAGTTCGATACCGTGATCAGCGCGCTGGCCGGAAACTTGCCAGGTTGGAAACGTTGCTTGCGCAACTCCACGAATTTATCGCCCAGACGCGGATCGTTGATGAATACAGTCATGGTGACGACATCGGCGAGCGAACCGCCAGCACGCTTCAAGGTCTGCTCCATGAGGTCGAACACGGTTTGGACCTGGGCTTCGAAATCGTATGCGATCGACTTACCCTGGGCATCCTCGGTGGCGGAATGTCCGGCCAGCCACACGGTACGACCGCCCTCAGTGACCACCCCGGGCGAGTAGCCGCGTTGCTGCTGTCGTTGAGTGCCTTGCAGGTGCTCGGCGCAAAGCGCAGGTGCCGAGCCGGCGAGCGTGACGCAGGCGAGCGCCGTCGCGTGCACGAGGCGGGGGCTGAACACTGGGGACTGTCGCATATGGATGACTCCGGGGAGGTTGCATGTCGGAGCATCGACTGTAACGCACACGTTTGCATTCCGCCAGATGGGCGGGGTAATGTGAGATGTCGGCGTTCAAGATTTGTCGGGGGAGCAGAAATACATGAATTCCGTGAGTGCCGTGGCGAATAACACGCAAGCCGGCCAGCCGTTCTATCGGATCGGCTACGTGCAGGTGCTGATCGGGATATTCGTCGGCGCGCTCCTGGGCCATCTATGGCCGCATTTCGCGGTCGAGCTCAAGCCGCTCGGCGACGGCTTCATCCGGCTCATCAAGATGACCATTCCCGCGGTGATTTTTTGCACCGTGGTGTCCGGCATCGTCGGCATGAAGGATGTGAAGAAGGTGGGCCGAGTCGGGGTGCGCTCCATCCTGTATTTCGAAGTGGTGTCGACGCTTGCGTTGCTGATCGGATTGGCGGTGGCGAACTGGGTGCGCCCCGGCGAGGGAATGAACGTGGACGCGGCAACGCTGGACGCCTCGGCAGTCGTTGCCTTTGCCGGCGAAGCCAAGCAACAAAGTGTCGTGCAGTTCCTGCTGGACATCATTCCTACCACGCTGCTGAGCGCGTTCTCGGACGGAAACGTCCTGCAGGTGGTGCTGGTCGCGTTGCTGTTCGGCTTCGTGCTGTCCGCCATGGGCGAAAGGGCGCGGCCACTATCGATGCTGATCGATTCGGTGAGCGTGGCGGTCTTCGACATCATTCGGCTGGTGCTGAAGCTCGCACCGCTTGGCGCTTGTGGAGCGATTGCTTTCACGGTCGGACGATATGGGCTCGCCTCGCTCGGTCCGCTGTTGAAGCTGGTGGCGACGTTTTACTTCACGGCCGCCGTCTTCATCGCGTTGGTGCTCGGTGTGATCGCGCGTCTTGCCGGATTCAGCATCCTGAAGCTGCTCGCCTACATACGCGAGGAAATCGTGCTGGTGTTCGCGACCAGTTCATCGGACGCGGCTCTGCCGCCGTTGATGAAGAAAATGGAGCAGCTGGGTTGCTCCAAGTCGCTGGTCGGGCTGGTGTTGCCGACGGGTTATACCTTCAACACCGACGGCACCAGCATCTACATGACCATGGCCGCGTTGTTCGTTGCCCAGGCAACCAACGTCGAGCTGTCGTTATCGCAACAGCTGGCCATCCTTGGAGTGGCGATGGTCAGCTCCAAGGGCGCGAGCGGCGTCAGCGGCGCCGCCTTCATCGCACTGGTTGCGACATTGAGCGTCATTCCCGATATTCCAGTGGCCGGCATGGCGCTGCTGCTCGGTATCGAGCGCTTCATGAGCGAGGCTCGCGCGCTGACCAACATGATCGGCAATGCCGTGGCCACCATCGTGATGGCGCGCTGGGAGCGCGAGTTGGATGTGGCCACGCTGCGACAGCGGCTTAACGACGGCAAGCCTTCTCACTCGTCCGAGGACGCTACGGAAGGTAACTGAGATCGACGTACTGTGCGGCATCCATCGGCATGGTCGCTGGATTGCCAAACTGCCGTCGTAGGGTCAGAACAGTCGTCAAACCTGTCTCGCTGACCCGGCCATCGGCGATGAGTGCATCGCTGGCCAGGAGCTGTTCCAGCAATTGCAACATCTCCTGTGGGGTGCCCCCGAGCTCGCGGCTCAGACTCTCAGCCGCGAGCGGTCGGTTCTCGGGGCGAGACAGCCACTCGTGAGCTTCGAGCGTAGCGCGCAGGAAGTCACGAACGAGGGCGGGATTACGCGCAGCCCAGGCTTCGTCGGCTGCGAGCGCGAGGCCCATGTACGGCGGCAGTGCCTGGGCACTGTCCTGCAATATTCGGAAGCCCTTCGCCTGAGCCTGCAAGGCGAACTCTGGCGTCAACATCGTCGCGTCGATTTCACCTCGCTCGAGAGCCGCCCAGCGTGCCTTGGTGGAGCCGCTCTCCGTCAGCCGGACATCGGCCCTGTTCAGTCCCTGCTGCGACAACATGTGATAGAGCACGAAAGCAAAACCGGTACCGGGCGCATCGATGCCAACACGACGATCCCGAAGGTCGTGGATGCTTTCGATATCGGCTCGGCTGACCAGGGCGACGCTGGCGCTCGCGAGCCCCATCACCACGCGCAGGTCATGCTTTGGATCCCGGGCCACCGCGTGTTGATTGGCGCGATAGGCGACGAAGTTGTCGATCAGTGCGGCGCCGAACTGGTACTGGCCACTTACCAGGCCCTGCACGAGCTGTTGCGAACTCGGAGTGGGTGACAAGCGTACATCCAATCCAGCCTTTTCATAAAAGCCATGGTCCACACCGGCGTAGAGCGCGACCGTGGCGGTCGAAGGGAATGCGATCACATCGATTCGTTGGCGCGCCGCGGGCTGCGTGGTGTGCGAGCAACCAAAGGTGATTGAGCATGTAAGTGCGATCGCTAGTACCCGACGTAGCATTGCGCTCTCCTGTGTTGCCGGATGTGCATCGAAGTTGTCGCCAGTGAGCTTGACGACGCAGGGCGATGCTAGCATTATGCACACGTGTGCGTAAATTAACGAACGCGACTTTCCAGTCCGTTCTGGCATTCGAAATGAGAGGGGATGGCGTATGGTGGCGCGCGTTTCGGACAGGCAGATCATCTTGGCCGAGGACATCGATCCGCGCCATGACTGGACACGACCCATTCCCTCGCCGGGTACGATGGCGGTGGACTTCGAGGAGCGAGTCGACTTCCGACGACTGCATCGCTATCGGCTCGGCCGCGCGCGGCAGGCATTGCGCAACTCAGAGCTGGGCGCGCTGCTGGTTTTCGACAACAACAATATCCGTTATCTGACGAGCACCGCGATCGGCGAATGGGCGCGAGACAAGATGTGCCGGTTCGCCGTGCTGGCGGGAGACGGAGAACCGCATCTTTGGGATTTCGGCTCCGCTGCAGCTCATCACCGCATCTATGCGCCGTGGTTACAGCCGATCTGCTGCCACGCCGGCATGGTGGGACTGCGCGGCACCGTACCCCCGGATGCCGGCCTGATTCGGCGCGCCGCCCTCGAAATCAAAGCAGTTCTCGATGAGAACGGTGTCGCGGGCATGCCGCTCGGCGTCGATGTCGTCGAGCCTCCGATGCTATTCGAGTTGCAGCGACTGGGTATCGAAGTCCGCGATGGCCAGCAGACGTTGCTCGATGCGCGGGAGATCAAGAGTCGCGACGAGATCATTCTGCTCAACACCGCCGCCTCCATGGTGGATGGTGTCTATCACATGATTCACGAAGAGCTGAAACCCGGAGTGCGCGAGTCGCAGATCGTCGCGCGCGTGAATCAGATGCTCTACGAGATGGGATCCGACGATGTCGAGGCGGTCAACGCGGTTTCCGGTGAGCGCTGCAGCCCGCACCCGCACAACTTTACCGATCGGCTGATTCGGCCGGGCGATCAGGCCTTTTTCGACATCATCCAGGCCTACATGGGCTACCGGACCTGTTACTACCGGACATTCAATGTCGGGCGAGCGACGTCTGCGCAACGAGATGCTTACACCAAAGCGCGCGAGTGGATGGACGCGGCGATTGCGATGGTGCGTCCGGGTGTGGGCACCGACCAGATTGCAGCCGTGTTTCCGAAGGCCGAGGAATTCGGCTTCCCCAACGAAATGGAAGCGTTCGCGCTGCAATTCGGGCATGGCCTCGGCGTTGCCTTGCATGAGCGCCCCATCATCAGCCGCTTGATCTCCTTCGACCGTCCCCACGAGATCAAGGCCGGCATGGTGTTCGCCCTCGAGACGTACTGCCCGGCCTCCGACGGACACTCTGCAGCGCGCATCGAGGAAGAGCTGGTCGTGACCGACACCGGCTGCCGGGTCATCACATTGTTTCCGGCGCAGGACCTACCCATCGCCAACCAGTACTAACCGAGTACGAGCATCTATGAACACAAAGCACTCACGGATGGCGAGTCCGCCGGACGTCCCCATCGATCCGGCAACGCGCCTGGCGCTGTATCGAAAGATGATGGAGGTCAGAGCGCTCGAGAAGCGCGCCTACGATTTGTTTCTTCAGAATCTCATCAAGGGCACCAGTCACCTGGCGCTGGGGCAGGAAGCGATTGCCGCCGCGTTCGGCGTCGCCATGCGTGAGGATGACTATACGTTCTGCACCTATCGCGGCCATGCGCACACTTTAGTGCGAGGTGCATCGATGACCGGTGTGCTTGGCGAGCTGATGGGACGTGAATGCGGCTTGATGGCCGGCAAGGGCGGCTCCATGCACTTGACCAGCGTGCCGCATGGAGCGATGGGATCCTACGCAATCGTGGGCGCGCACCTGCCGATCGCGGCCGGTGCGGCTTGGTCTGCGCAGTATCGCGGGACGGAGCAGGCGGCCGTATGTTTCTTCGGCGATGGGACCACGAACATCGGCGCATTTCATGAGGCGCTCAATTTCGCGGCGGTCTGGAAGCTGCCGGTGGTGTTTGTGTGCGAGAACAATCTCTACATGGAATACACGCCGATCGGTGCGGTCACGGCAGTCGAGCACCCGGCTGCGGATCGCGCCAGTGCGTACGGCCTGGAACCCCTGATCGTCGACGGCAATGACGTGGAAGCGATGTTCAAGGTGGCGCAGACGACGCTCGCACGCGCACGCGCCGGGCAGGGCCCATCGCTCATCGAAGCGAAGACGTACCGGCACAGCGGTCACTCCCGCGCCGATCCTGCGAAGTATCGGCCAGCCGAAGAAGTGGCGGCATGGATGCGACGCGATCCGATCAAGTTGTATCGCGAGAAGCTATTGCAGCAGGGAGTCGAGGAGGCGGCCATATCCAAAATCGAGGCAAGCGTCGCCGCGGAGGTGGATCAGGCAACAGAAGCTGCCAAGGCATCCTCGGTGCCTGAGGAGTCGATCGCGATGACTGAAGTGTGGGCTAATGGGGATTGGTCATGGCGGAACTAACCTATAGAGATGCAGTGGCGGCGGCGATCGCGCAAGAAATGGCGCGCGATCCCAGCGTTGTGTTCCTGGGAGAAGACATTGCCGCAGCCGGCGGCGTGTTCAAGGCCACGGTGGGTTTGCTCGATCGCTTCGGGCCAACGCGCGTTCGCGACACCCCGATTTCAGAGCAGGCGCTGATCGGGGCAGCCATGGGCGCGGCAATGACGGGGCTCAAACCGATTGCCGAAATCATGTTCTCGGATTTCCTCGCGGTTTGCTGGGACATCATCGCGAATCAAATCGCCAAGACACGCTACATGACCAACGGACAGGTGACGATGCCGCTGGTCATTCGCACGGCCAACGGCGCCGGCTCGCGCTTCGGTGCTCAACACTCGCAGAGCCTGGAGAACTGGGCGATGACCGTACCGGGATTGAAGGTAGTGGCGCCCGCCACTCCGGCCGATGTCGTCGGCCTGATGGCAGCGGCGGTTCGCGACCCGGATCCAGTGCTGTTTTTCGAGCACAAATCCCTGTACGCGACCAAAGGCCCGGTGCCCGAAGGCGAGTGGGTGGATCAGCTGGGCAAAGCCAAAGTCCTGCGCATCGGTGACGATGTGACGATCGTCGCTCTCGCCGCGATGGTCCCAAAGGCGCTCGCCGCGGCTGACCGGTTGGCCGAGCAACACGGCGTCACCGCGACCGTCGTGGATGTTCGCTCGCTGGTGCCCTTGGACACCCAGACCATCCTTCGCGAGGTCGCCCGGACCGGACGCCTGGTCACGGTCGAGGAGAATCCCAGGCTGTGCGGCTGGGGTGCGGAGATCGCATCCATCGCCTCGCAAGAGCTCTTCTACGATCTCGACGGCCCCATTCTGCGAGTCACCACGCCGCATGTGCCGCTGCCGGCGGCGGACAACCTCGAAGATCATGTAATTCCATCGGTCGAGCGCATCGTGCGCGAGGTGCTGCAGGCTTATGACTGAGATCCATCCGTTCGAAACCCGATTGCATATCGACGGGGAATGGCGTGCGGCCAGCGATGGCCGTACATTGGATGTGTTCGATCCGTCGAGCCGACGCGTGCTGGCCACGGTTGCAAGCGCGACTGTCAGTGATGCGCTCGATGCGGTGTCCTCAGCCCATGCCGCTCTAACCTCGTGGAGTGCACGAGCTCCGCGTGAGCGCAGCGAGATATTGCGCTCGGCGTTTCAGATCATGGTGTCGCGCCGAGAACAACTGGCGCGGCTCATCGTTCTCGAAAACGGAAAGGCGTGGCGGGATGCGCTGTCCGAAGTGGATTATGCGGCCGAGTTCTTCCGGTGGTACGCCGAGGAGGCGGTGCGAGCCATCGGAGAAATTTCCCGCGCTCCGGGCGGTGGTAATCGAATCATCGTTTCGTTACAGCCCGTGGGTGTGTCGCTGTTGGTTACTCCATGGAATTTTCCTGCGGCCATGGCGACGCGCAAGATCGGTCCTGCGCTCGCAGCGGGATGCAGTGTGATCTTGAAACCCGCATCGGATACGCCGCTGACAGCACTCGCGATTGCGCAGATCCTGGCGGAGGCGGGCGTTCCCAGAGGTGTGGTGAACGTCATCCCTTCGGCAACGTCCGGCAAGGTTTGCGGCGCGCTGCTGAACGATGCGCGCGTACGCAAACTGTCCTTCACCGGTTCGACGGAGGTGGGGCGACTGCTGCTGGCGCAGGCAGCCGCTAACGTCGTGAACTGCTCGATGGAATTGGGCGGCAACGCACCTTTCATCGTGCTCGATGATGCCGATCTGGATGCAGCGGTGCGCGGCGCGATGATTGCCAAGATGCGCAATGGCGGGCAGGCATGCACGGCCGCGAATCGTTTCTACGTGCACCGATCTGTGCTGGCGGAGTTTTCCGAGCGAATGATCGGTGCGATGGGCCAGCTGAAAATGGGCAGCGGACTCGATCCAGCGATGGAGCTGGGACCGCTCATCAATGCGTCGGCTTGCGATCGCGTCCAACAACTCGTCGACGATGCGGTTGGCAGCGGTGCGCGGCTGTTGTTGGGCGGCAAGCGGCAGAGCGAGCCAGGTTGTTTCTATCCCCCGACGGTGCTCGATCACGTGCCGCACGACGCGCGTATCGTCCAGGAAGAGATCTTCGGTCCGGTGGCGCCGATTCTGAGCTTCGAGCACGAGGATGAAGCGATCGAACTGGCCAACGACACTCAGTACGGACTCGTTTCTTATCTATACACACGCGACCTGCGGCGTGGCTTGCGTCTTTCGGAGCGGCTGGAAAGCGGCATGGTGGGTCTGAACCGGGGTCTGGTATCCGACCCGGGCGCGCCCTTCGGCGGCATGAAGCAAAGCGGCATCGGGCGGGAAGGCGCTCACGATGGCTTGCTCGAGTTCTGCGAGAAGAAATACATCGCGGTGGAGTACTGAGCGCGCATGAAGATTCTAATGCCTCAACTCGGCGAGACTGTCACCGAAGGAACCATCGTGGCCTGGCACCGACGCGACGGCGATGCGGTTGCGGCGGACGATGTGCTGTTCGAAATAGAGACAGACAAGGTGGCGACCGAAGTTCCCTCGCCCACCGCAGGCGTGCTGCGGATCCTGGTGCCCGCGGGAGAAACAGTCGCGGTGGGAGTTGCGTTAGCGGAAATCGAGGAGCAGGGCGCGAAGGCCAGCGCGCCGCAAGACAATATGTCGACTCCCTCAGCGGCCGCCGCAACTCCCGCCGGATTGGCACTCAACGCACAAGGCGAGAACACGCCCAAGGCGCGCCGATGGAGCAGCCTTCCGAAGCGCGATTCGCATGGCCGGCCATTGTCCCCGGCGGTGCGTCGTATCGTGCGAGAGCAGCGCATCGACACGACCGGGATTGCTGGCACCGGCCGCGATGGGCGAGTGAGGAAGCGCGACTTGCTCACGACCGGCGCCTCGGTACCCACCAGTCACGTCGTTCCGTTCAATCGCCTGCGCAAGCGAACAGCGGAACACATGGTGATGTCAAAAGCCCGTAGCCCGCACGTCTTACAGGCTATCGAAGTTGACTTTCAGCAAGTGGCGGCAGCTCGCGAATCGGCTCAGGCAAGCTGGCGCGCACGTCGCGGCCAAGGGCTCAGCTTCCTGCCGTTCTTGGCGTATGCCGTGTGTCGTGCGATCAAGGAATTTCCAATCATCAACGCCAGCGTCGAGGGAGAATCGCTGCATGTTCACCCTCACGTGAACCTGGCGATCGCCGTGGATCTTGCGTTCGAAGGCTTGCTTGCGCCGGTCATCCATCGCGCCGACGCCCTCAGCGTCGGCGAATTGGCAGTGCGTCTGCTCGATCTGACCAGTAGGGCGCGCAATGGGAAGTTGAATCCGGACGACATGAAGGGCGGCACATATACGCTGTCCAACTCCGGCACGTTCGGCACGTTGATTACCGCGCCGATCATCAATCAGCCGCAGGTTGCAATTCTGTCGATGGACGGAATACGCAAGCGTCCGGTCGTGATCGAGAGCGCCGCTGGCGACGCCATTGCGATTCGCCCAGTGGGAATCCTTGCGCAATCCTTCGACCATCGGGCGATGGACGGCGCGTACTCCGCCGCCTATCTGGCGGCATTGAAACGGACCATCGAAACCACGGATTGGTCAAAAGCTCTGGCGGTGTGAGCCGGGGTATCGTCTCACCTACTCAGCTTGGCAGTGGATCCTCGCACCACGAGTGCCGGATCCAGATGCAGGGAGCCGGCCTTCGTATCAGCGTCACGCATCCGGCGCAGCAGCAGTTGCGCCGCTTGCGCGCCCATTTCCTCATGCGGGATATGCAGCGTGGTCAGCGGGGGCGTGAAGCGGTCCGCGAAGGGCATATCGTTGTAGCCGGTGACGGAGATGTCGCCGGGACACTTGAGGTTCGCCTCGGCGAGCGCGTCGTAACAGCCTAGAGCCAGCATGTCGTTCGCGGCCACCACCGCTGTGAACGCACGCTTGCTCTGCAATATCAGGCGTAATGCGTCGCGGCCCGCCCCGATTGTGAACGACGGCGCGTCGGCAATGAGCTTCGGATCGGCCTTCAGCCGATATTCCTCTACCGCGGCGAGAAATCCTTGCCGACGGTCCCGTCCGGTAGAAGTGTTCGACGGCCCGCCCACATAAGCGATCTTCCGGTGCCCGAGGTGCAGCAGATGCTCGACCGCAAGGCGGATTCCGTACAGGTCGTTGGTCACAACGCTGGGGATGCTTTCATCGGCGACCGTGCGATTCACCAGCACGATTGGCGTCTTGTGCTCACGGCACTCGGCAATGATCTCATCGTTCAGCAGCGCGGTGGCGAGAATGAGCCCGTCCACCTGCCGGCTTCGAAGTGAGGCGAGGATCGTGCGTTCCATATCCCGACTGTTGTCCGAGTCGGTCAGCATCGTCACGTAACCCTCTTTGGCGAGCACGCGCTCCACTGCGCGTACCACCGGAGGGAAGACCGGGTTGGTGAGGTCCGGCACAACCACTCCCACCGTGTACGAATGCTGAGTTTTCAACCCCGCGGCGAGCGGGTTACGGCGGTAGTTCAGAGCTTCAGCGATTGCGAGGATGCGATCAGCCATCTCCTCGGAAACCATGCTGCGCGTTTTCGGATTCAGAACTCGCGAGACCGTCGAGTGGTGAACTCCGGCGCGTTTCGCGATCTGTTTGATCCCTGGCGGCGATTTTCTCATGGGGCGTGAGATTAGGCGAAGCTTACGGGCGCCTCAACAACAGTTCTCGAGTGGCCGCTCTCAACAAATGCTTGCGGCACCGGAAATTCTGAGTATAGTTAATGCACACGTGTGCATTCGTGGGCGAATGCCAAATAAGGTGCGTTGACGGGAGCGTTGTGAATGACCACTCAGGATCTGCCGCGAATGACTATCGGATGGATCGGCACGGGCCGCATGGGCTTTGCCATGGCCGCGCGGTTGCTGCGCGCAGGATGCAGCGTGCAGGTATTCAACCGGACACGCAGCAAAGCGGAGCCGCTAGCCGCGCTTGGTGCAAAGATCGTCGATACACCGGCTGACCTCGCCGGTTGTGATGTGGTATTCACGATGGTTTCGACCTCGGATGATTTGTGGGAGGTCGTGGCCGGCTCGCGCGGTCTGTTGAGCGGGCAACGCGCGCCCAAGATCCTCGTCGACTGCTCGAGCGTCTCGGAAGAAATGTCCGTCAAGGTGCGCGCAGCTGCGCTCGAACGTGGCGCGCAGATGCTGGCGGCGCCGGTCAGTGGCAACGCCAAAGTCGTCGAGGCCGGCAAACTCACGGTCGTGGTGTCCGGTCCAAGCGCTACATATGAGACGGTTCGGCCGTTCCTGCAACGATTGGGCGTAGGCGTCAGCTACGTCGGCGAGGGTGAGCGCGCCCGCATCGTGAAGATCTGTCACAACCTGTTGCTGGGCACGGTCATCCAGACATTGGCCGAGATCACAGTGCTCGCGCAGAAGGCTGGAATCACACGACACGCCTTTCTCGACTTCATCAACAGCAGCGTCATGGGATCGACTTTCACGCGCTACAAAACTCCGGCGCTCGTGCACCTCGAATTCAAGCCTACCTTCACGCTACCGCTGCTGCGCAAGGATCTCGATCTGGGCTTGAAGGCAGGCGAGAAATTCGGCGTGACGCTGCCGCTCGTGCAACTTACCAGAGACGTGGTCCAAAGCGCGATCGAGCGGGGAGACGTCGAACGAGATTTCGCCGTGCTCCTGCTCCATGCGGCGAGCGGTGCGGGACTGTCCTTACAGCCAGAAACCGACGCCGTCGACGATGGTTTGCATTGACGTGAGTCGAGATGAACGCGCCGGCGTGTAAATGCCTGCGTGGCCTACGAGTCCGGAGAGATACGCTGACGATTCGATGAAGAGTTCGAGCACTGGTTTCCGCGGTTAGCGCCGCTATTTTGACAACATGGGGAGAGACATGCGTATTCGAGCAATATCACTGAGCCTGCTAGCCCTGAGCACGGGCGCGCAGGAGCTTCATGCGGCGCAATCGGATTCGCCTGCTTCGACCAACGTAGGACCGGCCGACACGGAAATCGAAACGGTCATCGTCACCACCGGCCGGCTGGTCACCAATCCGAACCTCGAGCAGTCGAGTCCGGTGGGCGTCATTGGCGCCGACGAGATCCAACTGAAGCAGGTGAACAGCGCGGAACAGTTTCTGCGCGAAGTTCCCGGAGTGGTCGGCAACGTCGGTTCCAATACCGGCAACGGCCAGCGCGGCGCCGCCTTCGTCAACTTGCGTGGCCTCGGTGTCAATCGCAACATCGCAATGCTGAACAGCGCGCGCCTGACCCCGGTGGGTCTGGACGGGCAGGCCGACTTGAACAACATTCCGTTGGCGCTGATCGAGCGCGTCGACGTGCTTACCGGCGGCGCCTCCACCACGTATGGCGCGGATGCCGTCTCCGGCGTCATCAACTTCATCACGAGGAAGGATTTCTCCGGCGCCCAATTCGATGTTTCTGACAGCAGAACCGAGCGCGGCGACGGCGACCACTTCCGCGTCGACGCCACTTTCGGCGCGAACCTCGATGACGACCGGGGCAACGCGACGCTGAGTATCGGCTATCAGAATGCCGATCCGGTGTATCAAGGGGAGCGCCCTTTCGGCGAGTACGCGTTGTCGTATCTCAATGGCCAGCCGCTGTTGTCCGGCACCACCGTGCCGACCCGCTTTTCGCTTGGCGCGAGCTCCTACCAGATCGATCCTCAGACCGGCGGCTTCCCGGCGACCACTAGTTTCACCGGCTTCAACTTCAACGAGCAGGACCTGTATCAGGTGCCCTACGAGCGGTTCAACCTGTTCGGTCAAGCGCACTACGAAGTTGCGGACGGCATCGAGCTTTATGGTGAGGGAATGTTCGTTCGCAACCAGATCTCGCAGCTCAACGCACCGGGTGGAACCTTCGGTCAGTCGTTCGAGATCAGTTACAGCAATCCGTTCCTGCCAGCGCTGGCTCGCTCGCAGTTCTGTGCGGCGAACGGACTGAGCGTAGCGGACTGCGATGCGGCGGCAGCCACCACCGATCCATTTGACCCTGCGTATCGTACGTTCAGGACCAGCGTCAATCGCCGCTTCGTCGAGTCGGGCCTGCGCGAGAAGGAGTTCAAGACAACGATGTTCCAGTTCAGGGCCGGCGTTCGCGGATCCATCACCGAGCACATCAACTTCGATCTGTTCGGTACCTACGGCGAAAGCGATCAGCAGACGCGCTCGACCGGACAGGGTCTGTATTCGCGCTTCGTCAACGCGCTCGACGCGGTCAGCACGACGGAGTGCCGAGTCGGCGGCAACTGTGTGCCGATCAACTTGTTTGGCGCGGCCGGCAGTATCACGCCGGAGATGAGCGACTACTTCAACACTGCAACGACCGTTGGGACGTTAACTTCTCTGTCGACCCTTCGCGGCGTCATCTCGGCGGACCTCGGGATTTCCTCCCCGTGGGCATCCAACCAGCTCAGTGGCGCCGTCGGTGGCGAGTATCGCGACTATCAGGCTGCCAATCGTTCCGACCTGGCTTCGCAAACGCCAGGCGAAGTCCTCGGCGCCGCCGCGGTCATCGATTCCACCGGCAGCTACAACGTGACCGAAGGCTTTGTCGAGTTGATCGCTCCGATTATCGAAGACAAGCCGTTCATCAAGAGCTTGACGGCCGAGCTCGGCGGGCGAGTTTCGGAGTACTCCACGGCCGGCACAAACAACACCTGGAAGGCCGGCGGCACCTGGGCGCCGGTGGATAGCCTGCGGTTCCGCGGTACGTTCCAGCATGGCGCCAGAGCGCCGAGTGTTGGGGAATTGTTTGCTCCGCGCACGGGCGCTCTCGCTAATCTGGCTACTGATCCGTGCGCCGGAGTCGCGCCCACATTGAATGCAAACCTGCGCGCGGTGTGTCTCGCGCAAGGCGCACCTGTTGCCAGCATCGGCGTGATTCCGCAGCCGCCAAGCGGCCTGGTCAACGTGGTGGCCGGCGGCAATCCCGAGCTGAAAGTGGAGACGTCTGATAGCTACACCATCGGCGTGGTATTCCAACCGGAGTTCTTGCCCAACCTGGCTATCACTCTTGACTACTACAATATCGAAGTGACGGATGCGATCAGCGCGCCGACCACTGCGGATGCGATCCTGGCCTGTTTCGGCGCTGACCCGCTGAATCCGTCGGCGGCCGCAGCGACCAATCCGGCATGCACAGCAGTGCGCCGTAACGTGCTGACCGGCGAGTTGACCGGCTCGTTCTCCGAAGTTGGTGGCTTTCCGTTGCCGCTCGCCAACCTCGGCCGCCTGCTCACCGACGGTATCGACTTCTCGGTGGACTACCGTCATGAACTGAGCTTCGGAGAGCTGTCCTTCGCCCTAGATGGAAACTGGACGAATCGCGCCGTTTCTCAGCTGACACCCACCTCGGACTCGCATGACTGCGTTTCCAGGTACGGCAACAACTGCTTGTCGATCCAACCGGAGACAAGCTGGAATCAACGCACGACACTGACTGTCGGCCGATACGACGTTTCGCTGTTGTGGCGACACATCGGCGGCTCGAAGGTGGAAGAGGGCACGACGATCTACGCGCCTTACGCCAAGATCGACGCGCAGGACTACTTCGACCTGACCACCCGCGTCGAGCTGATCGACCAATTGTCGCTCACCTTGACCATCACCAACGTGTTGGACGAGGACCCGCCGATCGTTGGCTCGGGACTGGGTCTCGGCTTCAACAGCGGTAACACCTATCCGTCAACTTATGACGTGCTGGGCCGTCGCTACACGATAGGCGCCCGGTACAAATTCTAACAGGCCCCCTGCTGACCGTGCGGGTGCGCAAGGAAACGCGCATCCGCACGTGTTCAGCGTGCTTCCGCCACGGATGGCGCTTTTTGCAATCAATGTGACTTATGCAGATCTCACAGTTTCAGCATCGAACCAGGAGTGGTCGCGCTACAAACGAGGGCGATGACCTGTTCTACGAGGTGCGTGGCGACGGACCGCCGCTGCTGATGATTTGCGGTGGTGGTGGCGACTCGTGGTGGTACTACCCGCTGGCTGACCTCCTCGCCCGGCACTACAGAGTGATCACATACGACCGGCGAGCGAACGCGCGGAGCACCAGTAAAGCGCCGCTGAATTTCGAGATTAGTCAACAGAGCCGGGATGCCCTGGCCGTGCTGCGGGCGGCCGGCGAGAACCGCGCCGTCGTGTTCGGCAGCAGCAGTGGCGCCATCATTGGTCTGGATCTCGCAAAACGATATCCGGAAGCGGTGCGGTTGCTGGTAGCTCACGAGCCGCCCCTGCTGGCGTTGCTCAAGAATGCCGCCCGATGGCGCAGGTCTATTGCCAGCGTATACAAGACGTCACTTAAGTTCGGCACGACAGCGGCTGCCCTGCGGTTCGCGCTGCTCGCGGGCTTGCCCATAGGACAGATGGCTCAGGCCGCGAAGCTGGCAGATGCATTCAAGAAGGAGCACTCAGCAGCGTATGTAAGCGCCGAGCGCAATGCCGAGGTGTCCATGGAAGTCGAGCTGCTGCCAGTGGTCAATTACATTCCAGACATCGCCGCACTCAAAGAGAGTGAGGTGCGAGTGGTGGTGGCAGTCGGCGAGGAGTCGCTGCGCAAGAAACGGTTCTACGCTGAAGCATCCCAGGCGCTAGCGGCGCAACTGGGCGCCAGCCTGGTGCCATTTCCGGGCAATCATCTTTCGTTCTTCCACATGGCGAACGAATGGGCAGCGACATTGCATCGCGTGCTGCTGGCAAGCGAGGCGCGGTGAGCACGCGAGCGGTGCGTAAGCTTGGAAGTAAGAGACAAATGATCATGGCCATTTGGCTGAGCAGGCGGGGTTGAGCAGACAATGCGATTCTTTCGATACGGCGAGCCAGGACAAGAGCGGGCGGGCATGGTCGACCGTCAGGGTCGATATCGCGACCTGCATGGTTTGATCGGCGATTTCACCGCGGCTCATCTGGCCGGCAACTTCACTTCCTTTCGTGCGATCGACCCTGATCGGCTGCCCTTGCTCGATGAGCTGGTTCGCATTGCGCCGCCCGTTGCGCGCGTCGGCAAACTGATCTGCGTCGGCCTCAACTACGTGGACCACGCAAGAGAGGCCGGTATGGACATTCCCTCCGAGCCGGTGGTCTTCATGAAAGCGACATCCTCGATCTGCGGGCCTTGTGACGATGTGCTGCTGCCGCCCGGCTCGGTCAAGAGTGACTGGGAAGTGGAACTGGGTGTGATCATCGGCAGGCCTGCGCATTACGTCCACGCCAAAGATGCCATGAAGCACGTGGCAGGATTGTGCGTCATCAACGATGTGTCCGAGCGTTCATATCAGCTCGAGCGCGGCGGGCAATGGGACAAGGGCAAAGGCTGCGATACGTTTGCACCGCTCGGGCCGTTGCTGGTGACTCCGGATGAGATTCCCGACGTGAGCAATCTCGAGTTATGGTGCGACGTGAACGGCAAGCGCATGCAGGCAGGCAATACCCGCAACATGATCTTCGATGTGCCGTTCCTCGTGCACTACATCAGCCAGTTCATGAGCCTGCAGCCCGGCGACATCATCAGCACCGGCACGCCTCCGGGCGTTGGCATGGGACAGAAGCCGCCCCTTGCATTGAAGCCGGGCGACGAGATAGCGCTCGGCATCCAGGGTTTGGGCGAGCAGCGTCAGCGCGTTTACCAGGTTTTGCAGAGGAATGAAGCGTGAGCGAGCCACGACGCCGTCTCGCAGTCGTCACCGGTGGCAGCACGGGGATCGGTCGTGCTTGCGTCAACGCACTGGCCAGCGCGGGTTGGAACGTCGCATTCAGCTACTTCCGCAGTCCAGCTGAGGCCGAGCAAACAGCCGCCAGCGCACGGGTCGCCGGTGCGGACGTCCTTGCGCTGCGTTGTGACGTTGGCGTGAAGGCCGAAGTCGATGAGTTCTACGAGCAAGTCGATCTCTGGCACGGCGCCCCGGACTTGCTGGTCAACAACGCCGGGATTCAGACGTGGGCGTCGTTGCTCGAATTGGAGGAGGCGAGCTGGGACCGCGTGATCCGCACCAACCTGAAAGGTTGTTTCCTCAACACGCAGACCGCGGCGCGTCGCATGGTTGCGGCAGGCAAGGGCGGGGCGGTGGTGAACATCGGCTCGGGCTGCAACAAACTGGCGTTCCCAAAACTGGTCGACTACACGGCGTCCAAGGGCGGGATCGAGCAACTCACCAAGGTTGCCGCAGTCGAGCTCGGGCCTCATGGCATCCGAGTGAACTGCGTCGCGCCGGGTGCGATCGAGATCGAGCGCACGCAGGCGGAGGCCGGCGATTATGCGGCGACGTGGTCCGCGATCACGCCAATGCGCAGAGTTGGGCGTCCCGACGACGTTGCCGCGCTAGTGCTCTACCTCGCCTCGCCGGCCGCGGCTTTCATTTCAGGTCAGACGGTGTGGGTAGACGGCGGCGTCTTCTCACAAGCGAACTGGCCGTACGAGCGCAACACGTCTTGAGGGGGTTCGATGAAAACGATCAAAGGTCCGGCGATCTTTCTGGCGCAGTTCGCAGGCGATGCGCCGCCGTTCAACACGCTGGAATCGATCGCCCGTTGGGCGGCGGACTTGGGGTTCGTGGGTCTGCAGATCCCCACCTGGGATGCGCGGCTGTTCGATCTGGCCGCGGCCGCGAACAGCAAGAGCTATTGCGAAGAGATTCAGGGAAAACTGGCGGCGCTGGGACTGGCCGTGACCGAACTGTCGACTCATTTGCAAGGGCAGCTGATCGCGACGCATCCTGCCTACGATCGTGTTTTCGATGCTTTCGCTCCGCCCGCGCAGCACCAAAATCCGGTCGCGCGCCAGGCATGGGCGAACGAGCAACTGCTGCTGGCGGCGAAGGCTTCCAGAAACTTCGGACTCACCGCGCATGCAACTTTCTCCGGCGCGCTTGCGTGGCCGTATATGTATCCCTGGCCGCCGCGGCCTCCGGGGCTGGTGGATGAGGCATTCAAGGAACTGGCGCGACGCTGGCGGCCGATTCTCGACGCGTTCGATGACGCGGGCGTCGACGTGTGCTTCGAAATTCATCCGGGCGAGGATTTGCACGACGGCGTGAGCTTCGAAATGTTTCTGGAGCGCGTCGGCAACCATCGACGCTGCCACATGCTCTACGATCCCAGTCATCTCCTGCTGCAGCACATCGACTATCTCGGGTACATCGATGTCTATCACGAGCGAATCCGAGCTTTCCATGTGAAGGATGCCGAGTTCAACGTTTCACCGCGTCAGGGTGTGTATGGCGGATATCAACCCTGGCTGGCGCGCGCCGCGCGCTTCCGTTCCCTCGGAGACGGTCAAGTCGACTTCGGCGGGATCTTCTCTCGCCTGGCCCGTTATGACTATCCCGGGTGGGCCGTGCTCGAATGGGAGTGTGCGCTCAAGGACGCCGCCGTCGGTGCCGCCGAGGGTGCTAGGTTCATTTCTCAGCACACGATCAAAGTGACCGACAAGGCGTTCGACGACTTCGCCAATTCCAATGTGGATCATGCATTGGTGGGTGACTTGCTGGGGTTGAAGCAACATGCGTAAGCGACTGCGACTGGGCATGGTTGGCGGAGGCCAGGGCGCCTTCATCGGCGCGGTACATCGCATGGCGGCGCGGCTCGACGATCGCTTCGAGCTGGTAGCGGGAGCCTTTTCATCGGATGGCGACCGCGCGCGCGCGAGCGCCGAGGAGCTGCATGTTAGCGATCAGCGTAGCTACGCGGACTATCGCACGATGGCGGAACAAGAGGCACGACGACCGGACCGCATCGACGCAGTAGCCATCGTTACGCCGAATCATTTGCATCATGGGCCTGCGCGCGTCTTCCTCGACGCGGGCATCCACGTGTTCTGTGAGAAGCCCATGACGATCAGCGTGGCGGAAGCGCAGGACCTCGTCGACGCAGCGAAGCGCACCAAGTCGGTCTTTGCTCTCGCGCACACATACAGCGGTTACCCGATGGTGCGTGAGGCTCGCGCGCTCGTCGCCGCCGGCGAGCTTGGACCAATACGGGTCGTGCAGGTCGAATACCCCCAGGAGTGGCTCAGCACCCCGCTCGAGAGCACCGGTCAGAAGCAAGCCGAATGGCGCACCGATCCAGCCCGCAGCGGCGCGGGCGGCTGCGTTGGTGACATCGGCACGCACGCCTTTCATCTCGCCGAGTTCGTAACGGGATTGAGATGTCAGGCCGTGGCTGCCCAGCTGTCCACCTTCGTTCCCGGGCGTAGGCTCGACGATGACGCGCAGATGATGTTGCGGTTCGACGGGGCAGCGCGTGGTCTGCTATGGGCGAGCCAGGTGGCGGCCGGACACGAAAACGGCTTGCGCCTGCGGGTGTATGGCGAGCGCGCCTCGTTGGAATGGATTCAGGAGCATCCGAATCAGTTGCGAATCGCGAAGCTGGGTCAGGCACCGCAGATTGTCTCGCGTGGTGGAGCCGGCGCGGGTCCGGCAGCGGCGCGCGCCACGCGAGTGCCCAGTGGACATCCGGAAGGTTACATCGAAGCTTTCGGCCAGTTGTATCGCGACTTCGCGGCGCTCATCGAGATTTCGCGGGGCGCGCATGGCGAGGCCGACGAGCATCCATTGCCGGGTGCGTTGGACGGATTGCGAGGAATGCGATTCATCGAAGCGGCGATCGCCTCGAGTCGGGCCGACGCTGCCTGGACTTCGATCAATCCGGCGTAGCTGTACTCGAGCAATCGATGAAAGCTTCGATGAAGACATACAATGGCAGGGGCGCGGCGGAAGCGATTGCTGGCACCGCATGGGTGCGGAAGCGAACCGCGACCCGCGAACGCGCGCCTCAGGCATTGGATGCTCGCTTCGAATCTGTCCAAACCGACTCGGAGAGCAGCTTCCGCTGCTTGCACTTTTCCTGCGAAGACCTGTCCGCGGATCACACCTGGCACTATCACCGCGAGTTCGAGTTGACCTGGCTCATCCGTGGGCAGGGCACTCGCTTCGTAGGTGACAGCATCGAACACTTCGGCGCCGGCGACCTGGTGCTAGTCGGCCCGAATCTACCGCATTGCTGGCAGAACGACGTACAGGGCGTCGGCCGCCACTCGGCGGAGCTGATCGTCGTACAGTTTTGCGAAAGCGACCTGGGCGGATTGTTCGACCGGATTCCCGAAACGCGAGCGATAGCTCGGCTGCTGGCCGACGCCGCCAACGGCCTGCATTTCCATGGACCGACGGTAGCGGAGGTCGGCCAGCTGTTGCATGCGATGGTGGCGCAGCGCGGACTGGACCGCCTGTTGCGACTGTTGAATGTTTTTCATCTGCTCTCGAAGTGCCAGGACCGCAAGCAGCTCGCGGCCAGCGACTATCGCCTCAACAATGACATCACGCCGGTGAACCGGCATCGCATCGAAATCGTGCACCGGTATGTGCTCGAAAACCTGGAGCTCGAGATCAGCCAGGCCGAGATCGCCGAGCGTCTCGGCATGCGGGCAGCTTCGTTCAGCCGGTTCTTTCGAGCGGCGACCGGGCAGACGTTCGTCGACTTCGTCAATATTCTGCGCGTCCATAAGGCGTGCCGCCTGCTTGGCGTCCGCACTGCCAGTATCACCGACATCGCCATGGATTGCGGTTACCGCAACATCTCGAACTTCAACCGACGCTTCCGCGCGATAAAGCGCATGAGTCCAAGCGAATATCGTCAACATGCGCTGCAGCTGGGCGAGGGAGCGGTGAAGGATGCAGCTCTCACGTCGATCCCGCGGATCGCTGTGGCCCCTCACGGCTAACGGGTTGCGAGCGCAGGCGGGAAAAAAAGCGCGCTCGACGGTGAATTGCGATGTGGTGGGGCGCTGCGGTCGGGCGCACCTTCCTCACCTGGAAACAAAGGCAAACAGCGATGAACAAGCCACTTCGCAAGCTGCGCAGTCGTGCGTGGTTCGACGATCCGGACCATCCTGTCGAGACGGCCATCTATATCGAGAGGTACCTGAACTACGGGCTCACCGCCGAAGAACTGCGCTCCGGCCGCCCGATCATCGGCATCGCTCAGACGGGAAGCGATCTCGCGCCGTGCAATCGCCACCACATCGCCCTGGCCGCACGCGTTCGAGACGGTATCAGGGATGCCGGCGGCGTTCCCTTCGAGTTCCCCGTGCATGCTATCCACGAGATGGGCAAGCGTCCCACGGCCGCAATCGATCGCAACCTCGCGTACCTCGGACTGGTGGAGATCCTGCACGGCTACCCGCTGGATGCAGTTGTGCTCACAACCGGCTGCGACAAGACCACGCCGGCCGGCTTGATGGCGGCCGCGGTAGTCGATCTTCCGGCCATCGTGCTCTCCGGCGGGCCGATGTTGAACGGCTGGTCGGGAGAGACGCGCGTCGGCTCCGGCTCGATCATCTGGCGTGCGCGCGATCGCTTGAAGGCCGGCGACATCGATTTCGAGCAATTCATGCAAGAGGTGCTCGCGTCGTCACCGAGCATCGGCCACTGCAACACCATGGGCACGGCGTTGACCATGAATTGTCTCGCCGAAGCCCTGGGCATGTCGCTGCCGGGTTGCGCGGCGATTCCTGCCGCGTACCGTGAACGATCACAGATGGCCTACTCGACCGGGCGCAGAATCGTCGAGATGGTCCACGAGGATCTGCGAGTCTCCGCAATCCTCACGCCAGCGGCCTTTCGCAACGCCATTCGAGCATGCGCCGCCCTCGGCGGATCGACCAACGCGACCATCCATCTCCAAGCCATCGCCGAGGCCGCCGGACATCCGCTCGCGCTATCGGAGTGGTCTCGATGCGGGGCCGAGATTCCGATGCTGGTGAACTGCCAGCCAGCAGGCGACTACCTCGGTGAGGATTTTTATCGGGCCGGCGGCATGCCGGCGGTCCTGGGTGAGTTGCTGCGTGCTGGAGTGATGGAAGGGGCCGCACGTACCGTGTCCGCGCGCAGCGTCGGCGAGCTGTATTCCGACAGTGCCAGTTCGGAGCCGCGCGTGATCCGCCCCTTTGCGGACCCCGTTCGACCCAACGGCGGTTTTGTGATTCTCGACAGTAATATTTTTCGCTCGGCGGTGTTCAAAGCGTCGGTGTTGACGGATGCTTTCCGGCGCCGTTATCTGCAGGACCCGCAGCAACCAGGCGTGTTCGTCGGCCGCACTGTGGTGTTCGATGGGCCGGAGGATTATCACAATCGCATCGACGACCCGGCTCTCGCGATCGACGAAGACTGCATCCTGGTCATGCGTGGCTGCGGGCCGCTTGGCTATCCCGGCTCGGCAGAAGTGGTCAACATGTCGCCACCGGACTATCTGGTCCGTCGCGGCGTCGAGATCCTGCCGTGCATCGGCGATGGCAGGCAGAGCGGTACGTCTGCCAGCCCTTCGATTCTGCACGTCACGCCCGAGTCAGCCACCGGAGCAGGGCTCGCTCTGGTTGAGACGGGCGACCGCATGCGCATCGACCTGATGCGCTGTCGGGTCGATCTGCTGGTCGAGGAGTCGGAGCTGTCCCGGCGTCGTGCGAATGCGGCCGCGAATCGATTGAACAATCAAACGCCATGGCAGGAGATCTATCGTGCTTACGTGCGACCCTTGGACGAAGGTGCCGGACTCGCGACCGAAAAGACGTACTCTCGAATCGCCGATGTCGAAGGACTGCCGCGCCATTCGCACTGATGACACCTCAATGCATCTGGGCAGCCAGGGCCGAACTTGGCGAAAGCCCCCTCTGGCACGATCGACTCGTTTACTGGGTGGACATCGTGCACGCGCAACTGTGTGTGTTGGATCCCGCGACCGGGAGCCGAGTTCGATGGACTTTGCCGTTCGCAGCGACCTGCCTGGTGCCCGCCGGCGCGGGTCGCCTGATTGCCGCCTCGGCGTCGGGCTTCTATGAGCTCGACTCTTTCAGCTGCACTGTCGGCCGGCGTATCGCGCCGGGAGTCAGTCCCGGACTTCGCACCAACGATGGTGCGTGCGACCCGTGGGGCGCGCTATGGTACGGCACCATGGATTTGCTCGAGCGCAAGCCGCGTGGGCGCTTCCACCGACTTCACAGCAGCGGTAATACCGATGCGATTTGGGGCGGCTTCGCAATCACCAACGGTCCCGCCTTCGATCTGGCTCGGGGACTCATGTTTGTTACCGACACGCTTGCTCGGCGCATCTATCGCGGCAGGATCGACCGGTTCGGCCTGGCGGGTGAGCTCGAGGTGTTTCATCAGTTCGATGGCGACGACGGCTATCCCGACGGCATGGCGGTCGACGAGCAGGGCAGTCTATGGTGCGCGATGTGGGCGGGGCGGAAGCTCGTCAGATTGTCGGCCGGTGGGGACGTTCAGGAGCAGCTTGCGTTGCCCGTGAGCAATCCGACCAAGTGCGCATTCGGGGGCGGCAATGGTACGACGCTGTTCGTCACCACCGCCCGCAAGGGCCTCAGTCTCAAGCAGCTGGCGGCCGAGCCGCTGGCCGGCGGTCTATTCGCCATCGAAACGCAGGTTCGAGGTGCAGGCGTCGCGTGCTTCGCGCGGCCCTGGGTGCAACATGCGACACCCGATAACGGCACAGCGATGTGCAATACCTCTCTTGGAGGCAATAGATGAATGTCACGCGACGTGAGTTCGGCAAGCTGGCCCTCGGTGGCCTGTCGAGCGCAGTTGGTATCAGCAGCCTTGGCAGTCGGGACGCGTCCGCCGCAACCACGGCAACTGCCGGCGCCAATCGATCACTTATCGAGGGCGTGCAGTTCGGTCTGCAACCTTATTGCTACCACGATCTGCCGATGACTCGCGAGAATCGACCGCTACTCATCGAGCGGTTGCTCGCCAACGGCATGGGCATGGTGGAGTTGATGTCGCCTTGGGTGGAGCCGAACTTCCGCACCCCCGGTGTGACGCCGGAGCAGGCTCGCGAGAAGTTGCGCCAATGGCGCTTGAACGTTGCCCCCGACTACTACCTGGCGATCAAAAAGGAGTTCGACGACGTCGGCATTACAGTGTTCACCTACTATGTCGACTTCCGGACCAGTCTGCGCGACTCGAGCGACGCGGAAGTCGACGCACTGTTTCGGGCGGGGCAGACGCTCGGCGCGAAAGGTTGCGTCGGGTCCATGTGGCTGTCGGCGGCACAGCGGCTGGCCTCGTTTCCCGGTAAACACGGCATGTTCCTCGGGCTGCATAACCACGCCAACCTATCCGATCCCGACGCCTTGAGCAGCGAAGAAAGTTTCATCAAGGCGCTCAGTTACTCGCCGGACTTCAAGGCCGTGCTGGATGTGCGGCATTTCGTCGCCGCGAACGGCGATTGCCTGGGCTTCCTCGAGCGGCACCATTCGCGAGTTGCCAGCGTGCATCTGGGGGACCGCCGCCGCAACAACGGTCGTAGCACGCCCTTTGGGGAAGGAGATGCGCCGCTCATCGAGATCCTGAGGATGATCCGAGATAACCAATGGTCCATCCCGGCCATCATCGAATTCGAGCACGGCACGCTGCGCTCGGGTGTCGAAGAAGTGCAGTTGATGTTCGATTACTGCAAGCGCGCGCTCGCTTGAGGTTGAGGAAGCCAAGATGAAAAGAACCAACGCTGACTCGCTGCGCAGGCTGGTCCTGTGTTGCATCGGAAGCCTCGGCTTGCTCGCCACCAGCGGCGCGGGAGCGGATCCATCAACGGCAGGGCGAAGTTACAACGCGGAGTTCCTGGGGCCGGTGCTCGACGATTCGCTCATCCAGCATGGGAAGGAGACATACGTCGTGGCGGGCTGCGCGTATTGTCACGGTGTCAACCTTCAGCCGCTCGGCGAAGCAGCGGACTTGATGCGCTCGCCCATGGTTGGCGCCGACGACAATGGCAACGTGATCGGTCCCGTGGTGCGCGCGGGATTCCCCCAGACGCTCAGTTTGTCACCGATGCCGCAGTACTCAGACCTGAGTGAACAGCAGATCATTGCCATAGCGAGGTGGATCCACTATGCGCGCCAGCAAGGGCGGTACAAGGAACTGGTCGCTGCTCCGGACCGGAGAGGCGATGCCGCCGCTGGCAGGGACTATTTTGCCCGAGCATGCAGTGCATGCCATTCGACCGAGCGCGATCTGGCTCGCATCGGCCGCACGTACGATCGCCAGAAATTGCGGGCGCAAATCTTGGCACCCGATGCGTTGAACCGCCAGACCTCGTTCAAAGTGGACCGGCGGGGGGATGCAAAGTCCCTCGGGCGTCAGCGCCATGGTGCGCTGCTCGAGAACTATTCGAAGGAGGATGTCTCCAATCTCGTCTCGTATCTGCAGAGCGCGAGATAACAGAACATCGTCCGGAGGTTCCCAGAGACAACGCTCGTGAGCAGGTTGGTTTACATACGCTCAGGCGCTACAGCCGCATGCTGGCGGCAGGCGGGCGCCAACTCGCAGGAGGAACTCGATGTGCCTGCAAGTGCAGGCCTGATGCAGATCACTTCCTCAAGGAACTAATAACCACACTCGATCGGCTGATTTCACATCAGAGTATTAGCGCGTTTCAAACCGCAGAATACGAGGTGGCTATGAACATTGTCAGGGCATTCGAACATTACTGTCTTCGCAACGATTTTCCGCCGGTGTCAGCGGAGGAACAGGTTGCGCTCGATGCGTACACGGTGTGGCTGATCCAGCGAGGCCTGCTCAGCAAAACGGAGATTGCCGTTGAGAGGGCCTCCACTGAGAGTCAGCGTTATCGCGTGGCGGCACAGCTGGACAACATTGTCTTTCCGCGTCGTTGAGCGTTTTGCAGATCAGCAAAGGGGCAGCGCGTGACCGCGTGAACTACAAGCGCCTTTCGAAGCGGCCCCGCTTGGTCTTGTCCAAACCCGCGCGTACCTTGGAAGCGAACTTCAGTTGCGAGCCTTCGTACATGCCGACAATCAGGAACTCGAGACGGTCCTTTCCGTTCGGGCCGAAAGCCGCCGATCACAAACTCCGGGCTGCAAGTTGAAGCGCATCGTCTGCCAGTCGAGCGTACGGCTTCGAACCTCAATGCCGCGTATGAATCATTCGCGATCGTCCCCTGCCAAGTGGTACTGACAGTGGCACGCGTCGGTGCCCGTAGATTCCGCGCACGCGGTACTGCGCGAAAGTGAACCACCCAGCAGCCGCCAGCAGTGTCAAAGGGGAATCGCATCGTGGCACTCCTTAAATGGGAGTGTGGCCCGATACAGCTTGATCGGGTCAGTTTTGGTTGCGGACGCAATCGCTGTCAGGTGGATTACGCGGACGTGTTGCGTGCCATCCTCCATCTTCTGAACGACGCTGTGCGAGTTGGAGATCATGCGTGAGAGTTCCCTTTGCGTGAGCCCGGCCTTCTCAGGTGCTGCTTTGATAGCTGCGATGGCTCTTGCTTGCTCGGGTGTAATTTCAGTCATGGTTGATCTTGTGGTGACCCGAAAATCGGGGCACTTGGCCTTGCAAATCAAAGTTTCGAGCAAGGCGCAGCCCGACCGTCATGGTCAGAGAGTGTGCTCTTAGCGCCGGTTTATGGCGTACGTCTGTCGTGCATAACGACGAGATTGAAAAGCGTCCTGGCGAAGGTGAGTGGGAGCGATCATTTCAGTATCGAGGCCTACCTGCAGTGCCATTGCGGATTTGACCCCGACACTGAGACAAACTGACAGACTGCGAATCGCTGAAAAACTGCAGAATCCGCTGAACCAGCACTTCGTCGATGTCACAATTGCTGATTGGCCTTCATGCTTTTCTCCTAGTCTTGCAACTTTACTCGGCGTCGAAGTGGAAATGATCGTCGCCCCAGCTGCGGGAGATCAATGCTTTAATTCGCAGGCTGCAGGCTGATGGTGCAGATAGGCGCGAGGCGGTCAGCAGAATTCATCGTAGCCTCGTTGGTGTCGCGACAAGCTTGGAGTGGCAGCGTAGGAGGCATCATTCGTCTTAATGTAGTGGCTCGAAGGATCCGCAGCGCGGAGAGCAGACGGTCCACGAAAAGACGATGCGCTTCATGTGGGAGGATATGAAGCAGTGTCGAGCCACAGTTCTCCAGGCGGCAAGCAGACGCGAGCCATTTGCGGCATTGGGAGAGGGTCCGGCGCGGAATTTGCTTCGAAAACGGAACGGCCGCCGTCAGTATCTGATTTGTATGTCTCTCGATCCTACTTGCTTGAAGTCGCCCTTACCACTCGCCGATGGCAAGCAGCTTTTCGCGCCCGCCATATCGATTTTTCATCCGCCACAGTCGCGCACCCGTTGGTGGCACATACAAGAAGAGGCCGCGCCCGTCGTACACCTTGAATGGCTTCTCTGCAGGTTTGACGGCCTTCACTGCAGTTTCAGTCAGAGGTAACGCCATATTGGGAATCCAAATGGGGGTATCGATGAATTGGTGTCTACGATATCCCCGTTTGTACCCCCACGTTGGCTCAGCTGCCCCCGGACGGCAACGCACGGTCCGCGAGCCGAGTCTCGCGGAAATGCTTGTTTTCTAGGGGTTTTAGCGATGCCGACGGAGGGTGTCGGACGATCGGATGGTGCCGGTGGAGGGAATCGAACCCACACGCTTTTAAGGGCGGCGGATTTTGAGTCCGCTGCGTCTACCAGTTCCGCCACACCGGCTACGGGAAGCGAAGGGCGGCGATTATAGCGGAATGCCGTTGCCCGGCTACAACCACTTTTTTTGCGACCTTTTTGCCGTGAGCCGCATCAAACCTGCCGATGTCGCACTTTCAGGGTATCGAGGTCGCCGCTGAAGTGGTTCGGGCTGCCCAGGCGGGCGAGCCGCGGGCCCATGAGGCCATTTATCGGGCCTGTCAGCGACCCATCTATACCCTGATCCGGCGCCTGGTGGTGCGCGCGGCGATTGCCGATGAGCTGTTCCAGGAGACGTTCATCGAGGTTCTGCGGAACATCGGCGCGTATACCGGGGAGGGGGCTTTCGGTGGGTGGGTGCGCAGTATCGCGGTGAGCAAGTGCTTGATGTACCTGCGTTCGCCGTGGCATCGCAGCCTGCTGTACCTGGACAACGACGACGAGTCCACGGCACCAATGGTGCTGCTCGATGGTGCGTCGCTGCCCGAGGCGCAGGCCTCGGCGAGTGCCGATGTGGAACGTGCTCTGGCGACGCTGCCTGCGCTCACGCGCAGCGTGGTGTGGCTGCACGACGTAGAAGGTTATACACACGCGGAGATTGGACGCCTGCTAGGACGCACGGCGAGTTTTTCGAAGTCGCAGCTGGCGCGGGCGCATGCCCGGATGCGCGAGCTGCTGGAGCAACCGGCGGGATCAACGTCATGCACGCACGCATCAAGCACTTGTTAGGCCTTCGGGACGGCGAGCCGGTCGCGGCGAACGTGGCCGAGCACGTCCGGCTGTGCCCGATCTGCGCCGGCGAGCTGCAGCGTCTGTCGACACTTCGCGAGGAAATGCGGGCGTTGCCGCAGTTCGAGCCGCCGGATCTGGCGTGGGAGCGGATTCAAGCCGCGGTTCCTGAACCCCAGAGCCGCCGTTTCCGTCTCGGCAAGATCGGGCTCGCGGCGGCTGCCGCGGCGGTGGTGACGCTGACGGTGATTACGTTGGTCGCGGGTCATTTCGATCGGAGCAGCGGGGCGACGACCGAGCTCGCGACGGTTGAGGCTCCGTTGCCGCAGATCGTCCCGCATGTCGATGAGTTGGTCGCGCAATCCCAGCAGCTCGAGCAGCTATTGCAGAAGCTGCCGGAGCGGCCGCGCATCGAGCGCGTGTCGACGGCCGCGACCATCGACACGATCGAACAGCGCATTCAGTGGCTGGATTTCCAGCTGTCCAACGCGCCCGAAGCCGATCTGAGCGAGGCGCAATCGCGTCAGCTGTGGCGTGAGCGCGTGGAGTTGATGGATTCGCTGGTGAAGGTGCGCTACGCCGAGGCCGGCGCACTCTGGTTTTAACACTGGGAGCACAAGGTTATGACGACCAGGTCATTGCGTTCGACGACGATGGTTCGCGTCGCGTTACTGGCCATTGCCGCGGCCGTGGCGACCGCGTCGGTTTCCGCGGCGGAAGTCGAGAAGAAATCCGAGGAGTCGCAGGCGGAGATCGAGAAGAAGCTCGAAGATGCGCGGCGTCGGCTAGATACGGCGGCGCGCGAAGTCGCTCAGCTGAGCATGTCGATGTCCGACTTCTCGGTGCCCCAGATGCGGCATTTCACCGGCTTCGGTCCGCCGCGCGCCATGTTGGGCATCAACCTCGGTCCGCGCGGCGAGGAGCAATCCGAGGGCGTCGCGATCGTCAGCGTCAGTCCCGGCGGTGCCGCGGAGAGCGCGGGATTGAAGGCGGGCGATGTGCTGCTCTCCATCGGCGACAAGCAACTGAAGCGCACTGACGATTTGAGCGCGCGCGAAGTGCTGCTCAAGGAACTGGGCGAAGTGAAACCCGGTGAAAAGGTGCAACTGCGCTATCGGCGCGACAACAAGGTCGCCACGGCTACCGTGACGCCGGAAGCGGCGGATCGAATCTTCTCCATGCCGCCGATGGCGGTGCGCGGGAAGTTCGCGAGTGCCGGCGTACCCGGCTTTCCGATGGGGCCGCTCGGCGCGATCCGCGCGGTCGGCGTGTTCGGCTCGGCAGAGTTGGTGCCGCTGACGCCCAAGCTCGGTCAGTACTTCGGCACCGAAAAGGGCTTGCTCGTGGTGCGCGCGCCTGCCGACAGTCGCCTGAAACTGGAAGATGGCGACGTGATCGTCGATATCGACGGCCGCACGCCGGCGAATCCGGGGCATGCGTTTCGAATTCTCGGCTCGTATCAGGCCGGCGAGAAGCTGACGCTCAATGTGCTGCGCCAGAAAAAGAAGATGTCGTTCGACATCACGATTCCCGACACGCCGGCGGCCGCGCACACCGGGCCGTTCATGTTCCACCAACAGTTGGACGGGCCGGAGGGGCCGCGCGATGACGTCATGATCGGGCCCGGCCCCGGTGGCCCGCCGTTGCCGCCACCGCCACCGGGCGAGCGCGGTCTCATCACCATCGTGGACGAGCCGGCGTAACGAGTCCCCCTGCCCGGGAACGGTGCTGCGTCTCTCGGGGCGCCGCCTGCGAGTCAACGCAGGCGGCGATCTTTCTGCTACCGTGCGCGCCCCATGCGGCGCACCGACTTCGCCTATGACCTCCCGGTCGACCTGATTGCTCAGCACCCTCCTGTAGAGCGGGCGGGTGGCCGGCTGCTGCACATTCCGCGGGCTGAGCCGCTTCGGGACCTACGATTTACCGACTTTCCCAGCCTGCTGAAGCCCGGCGATCTGCTGGTTTTCAACGACACCCGGGTGATTCCTGCGCGGGTGCACGGGGTGAAGCCGACGGGCGGGCAGGTGGAAATCCTGCTCGAGCGGGTGCTCGATGGAAATCGCATCCTCGCCCACGTGCATGCGAGCAAACCGCTGCGGAGCGAGGCGCCCGTCGCGCTGCCGGGCGGTGTCGAAGCCCGCTTCGTCACTCGACATGACGATCTGTTCGAGCTGCAGTTGAGCACCGAGCCGCTCGCGTTCTTTCAGCAACATGGCTCGATGCCATTGCCACCTTATATAGAGCGCAACGCCGAGCTCGACGATGCGACCCGCTATCAAACGGTGTACGCGCGAGAACCTGGCGCCGTCGCGGCGCCGACGGCGGGCCTGCATTTCGACGATGAGATCCTGGCTCGGTGCAAAGCCAAGGGCGTCGAATCGACGTTTGTGACATTGCACGTTGGCGCGGGCACCTTTCAAAACGTGCGCGTCGACGATCTGCAACAGCATCGCATGCACGCCGAGCGCATCAGCGTCAGCGCCGAAGCGTGTGCCGCTATCGCCGCGACGAAAGCACGCGGCGGTCGCGTGATTGCCGTGGGAACAACGGTCGTGCGCTCGCTCGAGTCGGCGGCGCAATCGGGCTCGCTGCAGCCCTATGAAGGCGAGACGCGCTTGTTCATCACGCCGGGCTATCGCTTCAAAGTGATCGATGCGTTGCTCACGAACTTTCATCTGCCGGAGTCGACCTTATTGATGCTGGTCTGCGCCTTCGGCGGCTTCGACGAAGTGATGGGCGCGTACCGGCACGCGGTCGCGCAGCGCTATCGTTTCTTCAGTTATGGTGACGCGATGTTTCTGGAGCGTCGTTAGCTCATGGGAATGCAGTTCGAATTGATCACGTCTGACGGCGGCGCACGTCGCGGTCGTTTGACGTTTCCTCGCGGCGTGGTCGAGACGCCCATCTTCATGCCCGTGGGCACCTACGGCACCGTCAAGGCGATGACGCCCGAAGAGCTCGTTGGCATGGGTGCGCAGATCGTGCTCGGCAATACGTTTCATCTGATGCTTCGTCCCGGCATGCCGGTGATTCGGGCTCACGACGGACTGCACCGGTTCATGCATTGGGAAAAGCCCATCCTCACCGACTCGGGCGGCTTTCAGGTGTTCAGCCTGGCCACGATGCGCAAGATCACGGAGGAGGGGGTGAACTTCCGCTCGCCGGTCAATGGCGATGCGGTGATGTTGACGCCCGAGCGCTCCATGCAAGTGCAGAAGGATCTCGACTCGGATGTGGCGATGATCTTCGATGAGTGCACGCCGTATCCGGCGACGGAACCTGAGGCGCGGCGCTCGATGGAATTGTCCTTGCGCTGGGCGCTGCGCAGCCGGGCCGAGTTCGATCGGCTCAACAATCCCAACGCGCTGTTCGGCATCGTCCAGGGCGGCATGTACACAGCGCTGCGCCAGGAGTCGGCGGCCGGGTTGCAGCAGATCGGCTTCGACGGCTATGCCGTCGGCGGCCTCGCGGTCGGCGAGCCCAAAGAAGAGCGGGAGCGCATGCTCGATGGCATCGTCTCGCATCTGCCGAAAGATCGGCCTCGCTATTTGATGGGCGTCGGAACGCCGGAGGACCTGGTCGAAGCGGTGCGCCGTGGCGTCGACATGTTTGATTGCGTCATGCCGACACGCAACGCACGCAATGGACATTTGTTTACCAGTACCGGCGTAGTGCGCATCCGCAATGCCCAATACGAGACCGATACGGGTCCACTGGACGAAGCATGCTCGTGTTACACCTGCACGAATTACAGCCGTGCCTATTTGCGACACCTGGACCGCTGCGGCGAAATTCTGGCCGCGCGGCTCGGCAGCATTCATAATCTGCACTTCTATCTGTCCTTGATGCAGTCCATGCGCACTGCCATCGAGGAGCATCGTTTCGAGGCCTTCGCCGCGGATTTCTATGCGCGCCGGTCGCGGACCGACGCCAGCGAGTAATGCGACAAACGCGCTTGAGTTAGCGGCTCCCCATTCATGCTTGCCGATCTGCCTACCGCGCCTTGGTTCCGCCGCCTGCTGGTCGCAGGTCTGATCCTCGGCATTCTGCTGCTGACCTTCTCGGTGCTGCAGCCGTTCATCGTGCCGCTGATCTGGGGCGCCATCCTCGCGTACGTCGCCTGGCCCATGCACTTGCGGATTTTGAAGATGTGCGGCGGTCGCAATCCGGCGGCGTCGTTGATTTCGACCCTGCTGGTGACGGTCATCATCGTCGTGCCGCTGGTCTGGCTGATCCTGATGCTGCGCGTGGAAGCGGTCGCGGCGTATGGCGCGATCCAGGATTTCCTCGCCACCAAACCAGTGCTGCCGCAGGCCATTCGCGACTTGCCGTATGTCGGCGCGCAGGCGCAGGAGATCTTGAATCAAATCTCCGCCGATCCCAAGGCGTTGCGCGGCCAGGTGATGCTGATGATGGAGGAGTCATCGGTTGAAGTGACACGGCTCATTGGCGGAGCGGGACGCAACGTCGCGAAGCTGTTCTTCGCCGTGTTCTCCATGTACTTCCTGTTACGCGATGGACCGCGGCTGATGCGGGAAGCGCGCGCCGTGCTGGAAGGAATATTGGGCCCGCGAGTGCATGATTACATCGACGCGGCCGGTTACACGACGCAGGCGGTGGTGTATGCACTGATGCTCGGCGCGCTGGCGCAGGGCGTGGCGGCGGGCTTCGGCTATTGGATTTTCGGGGTCGAAGCGCCGGTGCTGATGGGTGCGGTCACCGTCATCATCGCGCTGATTCCGTTCGGCGCGCCGATGGTGTGGGGCAGTCTCGCGACGTGGGCACTGGTGCGCGGACAAATGGTCGACGGTATCGGCCTGATCCTGTGGGGCCTGATCCTGGTCAGCTGGGTGGACAACATCGTGCGTCCGCTGGTCATTTCCAACGCGACGCGCATGCCGTTCCTGCTGGTGGTGTTCGGCGTGCTCGGCGGCGTGCTGGCATTCGGCCTGGTGGGCCTGTTCATCGGTCCGGTGCTGCTGGCGGTGTCGCTCGCGATCTGGCGAGAGTGGCTGGAAGAGCATTCGACCAAGGAAGACGTCGCCATCGTCACGGCGGACGGCACCAAGCCGCTCCCGGTCAAGAAGACGGGCTCGCCTTAAGGTCTCAAGTGGCCGCCTGTTTGCGCAGCAGGATCTTGTCGATGCGCACGCCGTCCATGTCCATGATCTCGATCTTCAGATCGCGCCAGGTGAGCGTGTCGCCGGCCTTGGGAATGCGGCCGAGGCGGGCGAGCACGAAGCCCGCGACGGTGTGATAGTCGCGGCCGCCCATGTCGCGCCGGCCGAGACGCTGCTGTAACTCTTCGATCGGCATGTGCCCGTCGACCAGCCACGAACCGTCGTCGCGCTGCACATATTCGGCGCGCTCGCGGCTGCCCAGGTCCGGCAGCTCGCCGGCAATCGCCTTGAGAATGTCGATGGGCGTGGTGATGCCTTCGATTTCGCCGTATTCGTCGGTGACCAGGGCCAGGTGGGTGCTGGAGCGCTGGAACTGATCGAGCAGCTGCAGGACCGAGATCGAATCGGGAATGTGCAGCGGCGGATCCAGGTCCTTCTCCGGATCCAGCTCGCCCCGGTGCAAAGCTTCGCTCAGGTCGGCGAGGGTGATCATGCCGAGCAGGTTGTCGAACTTCTCGCGCGCCACCAGGAAGCGCGCGTGACCGCTTTCCTTGGCTCGTTGCCACAGCACTTCGATCGGCTCTTCGATATCCAGCCAGATCACGTCCTGGCGCGGAATCATGATGGAGCCTACCTTGCGATCGGCCAGCGCCAGCACGCCTTCGAGCAAACGACGCTCCGAAGCGAGGAACACGCCGGCGGTCGTGCCTTCGGCGACCAGCGCACGCACATCATCTTCAGTGACCGCCGCCTGCGGCGCAGACGAGATGGGCAGCAACTTGAGCAGCCGATTCACCGTCACGCGCAACAACCACACGAACGGCACCATGATCGTGGCGAACAAACGCATCGCAGGCGCGACGAAGGTCGCCAGGGATTCGGCATGCAGCAGGGCGACGCGTTTGGGTATCAGCTCGCCGATGACCAGCGTCACGAAGGTCACCACCAGCACGACCAGGACATAGGCGGTTTCTTCGGCGAACTCTGCGGGCAGGCCCAGGTCCACCAGCTGCCCGGCAAGCGGATCGGCGAATACATTGGTGCTGTAGACGCCATTGACGATCGAGATAATGGTGATGCCGATCTGGATCGCCGACAGCAGGGAGGTCGGATCTTCCATCAGCGCCAGGGCCGACCTGGCCCCCGAGCGTCCCTGTTCCGCCGCTGCCTGTAGACGCACCTTCTTGGCGGCGACCAGCGCCATTTCCGACAGCGCGAAGAATCCGTTCAACAAAGTGAGCAGCAGCAGGATCAGGACATCACGGGAAAGCATGCAGCCGAATCAGCCTCATAGCTCACGGGGGGCGGACAGTGTACGGCAAGTCGCCCGGCCCACAGGCGGCCTGAACAGGGCTGGATAGTGGCCGGAAGGGCGGTGTGTATAATGCGCCGCTCTTTGCCGACCCGGCGGTGCCCGGGTGCGCGCGTGCTCGCGCCGGCAGAGCCGTTTTTCTCGTCCTTTCCCGGGGTTCTTCCCCAGTTTTTCGTTTTCGGGGGCATTGCAAGATGGACTGGTTGATTTCCACCGCTGCCGCACAGGCGACCGGCACCTCGGCCCAGCCCAACGCGCTCATGCAATTTTTGCCGCTGGTGCTGATTTTCGTCGTCTTCTATTTCCTGCTGATCCGTCCGCAAACCAAGCGCGCCAAGGAACATCGCGCCATGGTGGCGGCCCTGGGCGTCGGCGCCGAGGTCGTCACCAGCGGCGGCATCCTGGGCAAGATCGTCGAGGTGAGCGAGCAGTTCGTGACCCTGGAGATCGCCCCCGGCGTCAACATCAAAGTGCAGCGTCACGCCGTATCCCAAGAGCTGCCGAAGGGCACCTTGAAGAGCGCTTAACCCAAGGATAGGTAGCGCCGGGCCTGCGGCCCGGTCCGAAGGCCGCGACAAAAATTACCCATGTATCAATTCGCCAAGTGGAAATACTGGCTGATCATCATCGTGATGGTGGTCGGCACGCTGTTCGCGTTACCCAACGTGTTCGGCGAGGGGCCGGCGCTGCAGCTGTCGCGCAACGACCGGGCGGCCATGGACCAGGCCAGCAAGGACAAAGTGCTGAGCCTGCTGGATGCCGACAGCGTGCCGGTCGAAGCTTCGTATACCGAAAAGGATCGCCTGGTCCTGCGCTTCGCGGACGCGGAGACTCAAAGCAAGGCGCGTGAAACCATCGCCAAGCGAGGCAACGGCGAATTCCTGGTCGCGCTTTCGACCGCTTCACGCGCGCCGGACTGGATGCGCACCATCGGCTTGAAGCCGATGAGCCTCGGCCTCGACCTGCGGGGCGGCGTGCACTTCGTCTATGAGGTGGACACGATAGGCGCGGTGGATCAGGCGATCGATCGTATGGAGCGCGACGCCCGCGCGACGCTGCGCGACAAGCGAGTTCCTTATGCCTCGGTGACGCGAGTAAACGAGTCGGTTCGCGTAACCCTGCGTAGTCAGGACGATTTGACCGCGGCGCAGGACGCTCTGCGTTCGCCCGACGGCAGCATTCTGCTGAATACTTCCGATAGCGCCGCAGGCCCCGTGATCGAAATGACGATGACGCCGGCCGAAGTCAAACGACGTCAGGACGTGGCCGTTCAGCAGAACATCACGACGCTGCGCAACCGTGTCGACGAGTTGGGCATCTCCGAGCCCATCGTCACTCGGCAGGCCGTCAACCGTATCGTCGTGCAATTGCCGGGTGTGCAGGATCCGAACGAAGCGATCCGCGTGCTGGGCGCCACCGCGACCCTCGAGTTCCGCCTGGTCGATGAGACCAACAATCCTTATGAAGCCGCCCAGACCAAGCGCGTTCCCATCGGCTCGAAGCTGCTGAATACGCGCGACGGCCGGCCGATCCTGGTCAAGCGCGACATCATCGCCACCGGCGAGCAGTTGTCGGACGCAAGTTCCGGTTTCGCCGAAGGCTCGCCCCAGGTGAACGTCGTGCTCGATTCGCGCGGCGGTCAGTCGATGATGGAAGCGACGCGCGACAACGTCGGCAAGCGCATGGCCGTCGTCTACATCGAGAAGAAACAACTGGCCGAAGGCGAGCGGTGCGAAGGCACGCGCAACGGCGCGTTGTGTACCGAAGAAGAGGTCATCAGCGACGCGACCATTCAAAGCGTGTTGTCGGATCGCTTCCGCATCACCGGCCTGCAGGCGACCGAAGCCCGCGAGCTGGCGCTGTTGCTGCGTTCCGGCGCGTTGGCGGCTCCGCAGACCATCGTCGAGCAGCGTTCGGTCGGTCCGAGCCTGGGTCAGGACAACATCGATCGCGGCATTCGCGCCATGGCCATCGGCCTGCTGCTGACGTTCGCGTTCATGGCCGTGTACTACCGCGCGTTCGGCTGGATCGCGAATCTGGTGCTGCTGTCGAACCTGGTCCTCACGGTCGGCCTGCTCTCGATGTTGCAGGCATCGCTGTCATTGCCCGGCATCGCCGCCGTCGTGTTCCACATGGGTATCGCGGTCGACGCGAACATCCTGATCTACGAGCGTATCCGAGAGGAGCTGCGCAACGGCAACTCGCCGCTGCAGTCGATCAACGTCGGCTTCGAAAAGGCGTTCGCAACGATCGCCGACTCGAACGTCACGACCTTGATCGCCGGCGTCGTGCTGTTCGCGTTCGGCACCGGCACGATCCGCAGCTTCGCCATCGTGATGACGCTCGGCATCATCACTTCGCTCTTCACATCGGTTGTCGGCAGCCGCGCCCTGGTCCACGCGATCTGGGGTAGCCGCCGCAAGCTCGATCACTTGTCTATTTAAGAGAGCCCCGCAATGGAGTTCTTTCACAAGGTAACCAAGTACCCGTTCATGCACACCCGCAAGGTGTGGTACGGGGTGTCGGGCGTGGCGATCATCGCGTCCATCGTGCTGCTGTTCGTGCACGGATTGAATCTGGGCATCGACTTCACCGGCGGCGTGGTGCTCGAGTTCGCGTATCCGAAGGCGGCGAACATCGAGCGCACACGCACGGCGCTGCAGGAGGCCGGCTTCCACGAAGCCCAGGTGCAAAACTTCGGCGACGAGCGCAGCGTCGCGGTGCGCCTGCTGCCGACCGACGGACAGGACGTGAATCAGGTCAGCAAGGCGGTGACTGACGCGCTGAAGAAGACCGATCCCGAGGTCGAACTGCGTCGCGCCGAGGTGGTCGGTCCGCAGGTCGGCGAGGAGCTGACCAATCAGGGCGGCCTGGCGATTTTGTTCACGTTCGTGTTGATCGGCATCTATACCTGGTGGCGCTTCCAATGGAAGATGGGCGTCAGCGCCATCATCGCGACCTTGCACGATCCGTTGATCATCCTGGGCTTCTTCGCCGTCAGCGACATTCCGTTCGACCTCGCCGTGCTGGCCGCGATCCTGGCCGTCATCGGCTACTCGCTGAACGACACCGTCGTGGTGTTCGATCGGGTGCGTGAGAATTTCCATTCGATGCGCAAAGCCAGCCCCGAAGAAGTCATGGACGCCTCGATCAACCAGACGCTGTCGCGAACCATCATCACGTCGGGCGCCACCCTGCTGGTGGTGGTCGTGCTGCTGATCGAAGGCGGCGAGACCCTGCGCGGCTTCTCTTGGGCGCTGACCATCGGCATCCTGGTCGGCACGTATTCCTCGATTTACGTGGCCGGCGCGCTGGCCCTGGACATGAAGCTGTCGGCGCTCGACCTGATCGAGCAGAAGAAAGACACCTCCGAACTCGACGCTTTGCCGTAACTCCCTTGGAACCCCAGGCCCCCGTGGCGGATACCGCAATAACGACAGCAGCAGCGGGCTGAGCCATGAGCTTGATGGTCTGGGTGGTCTTCTTCGCACTGTATCTGAGCGTCCTGGCGCTGGATCTGGTGGTGCTGCACCGGGAGTCGAAGGAGATGAGCGTCCGCCAGGCGCTCGGCTGGACGGTTGTCTGGATCCTGGTGGCGCTGTCGTTCTCCGCGCTGGTGTACGGCGTCTACGAGCATCACTGGTTCGGCTGGCGCACCTCGCCCGACGCACCGAGCGGTGCCGAAGCGGCGATTCAGTACATCACCGGCTATCTGCTCGAGTGGTCGCTGTCGGTCGACAACATCTTCGTGATCGCGATCATCTTCACGTACATGAAGATTCCGCCGCAGTTCCAGTATCGAGTGCTGTTCTGGGGCATCGTCGGCGCCATCCTGCTGCGAGGCGCGATGATCGCGGCCGGCGCGGCGCTGATCCATTCCTTCGACTGGATGTTCTATGTCTTCGGCGCGATCCTGCTGCTCTCGGCGGCGCGCATGCTGAAGAGCGAAGAAGAGCAGTTCGACCCGGGCAAGAGCGTGCTGGTGCGGCTGGCGCGCCGAGTTTATCCGGTTACCGACAAGCTCGATGGCGAGCGCTTCTTCACGATGGTCGATGGCGCCCGCCATGCGACGCCGCTGTTCGTGACCTTGCTGCTGGTCGACTTCGCCGACGTGGTGTTCGCGGTCGACTCCATTCCCGCGATCTTCGCGGTGACCCAGGAGCCGTTCATCGTGTTCACCTCGAACGCGTTCGCCATCCTCGGGCTGCGCTCGCTGTACTTTGCGATCGCCGGCCTGATGATGATGTTCAAGTACATCAAGTTCAGCCTGATCTTCATCTTAGGCTTCGTCGGCGTGAAGATGATGCTGCACCATCATCTGGAGATCCCGCACGCCATCTCGCTCGGTGTGATCGTCGGGTTCCTGGCGATCGGCGTCGTGGCGTCGTTGTGGGTGTCGCGGCGCGAGGCTGCGTCCGGCACGCCCGACCTGCGCAACGATTGAATCGTGACTGTTATCTCGTGAGGTTCGGACTGTGGAATTCTTGACTGATCCCCAGGTGTGGCTGGCGTTCCTGACGCTGACGGCTCTGGAGATCGTCCTCGGCATCGACAACATCATTTTCATTTCCATCCTGGTGGGCCGCCTGCCGCCGGAGCAGCGGGCGCGGGGCCGCACCATCGGCCTGTCGCTCGCGATGATCACGCGCATCCTGCTGCTGCTGTCGATCACCTGGGTGATGGGGCTGTCGGATGAGTTGTTTTCGATCCTGGGCCGCGGTATTTCGGGGCGGGACCTGATCCTGTTCGGCGGCGGTCTGTTCCTGATCGCGAAGAGCACGCTCGAGATCCACGGCAGCCTGGAAGGCGCGCACGAAGAGCGCGAGGCTAAGGGCGGGGCATCGTTCATGTCGGTGATCGTCCAGATCGCCATCATCGACATCGTGTTCTCGCTCGACTCGGTGATCACCGCGGTCGGCATGGCCGACCATGTCGAGGTGATGATCGCCGCGGTGGTCGTTGCGGTGCTGGTGATGATGTTCCTGGCCGGCCCGATCAGCGATTTCGTCGATCGGCATCCGACCATCAAGATGCTGGCGCTGTCGTTCCTGATCCTGATCGGCGTGGCGCTGGTCGGCGAAGGCCTCGGCTTCCACATCCCGAAGGGCTACATCTACTTCGCCATGGCGTTCTCGGTGCTGGTGGAGATGCTCAACATCCAGGTGCGCAAGCGCGCGAACCGGCCTAAGGACGAGCCGGTTCAGCTGCGCAAGAAGCTCGAGGAAGAGTAGGAAAGCAACAAAGTGTTGCGATCAGGCCGCGCTGCCCCGGCCTTGCCTGTTCTTGCGATCCAGATACAAGTTGTAGAGCGCGACGAACAGCGGGAAAAGGTTCGACATGACTCCGACGGAGTCGTTCTTGCCGAAGATGAAATAGGCGAGCAGCAGCACGCTGCCGGCGGCGCTCATGTACCAGAACAGGGTGGGCATGACCGGCTTGCCGTGGGCCTTCGAGGCGGCGAGCTGGACGAACCAGCGGCCGGCGAACAGGAACACACCGGTGTAGCCGATGAGCTTCCACGGCGTGACCGTGACTCCGAACATTACGGTTAAGACATTATTCATGGCGGCCGACGGTCTCGACTCTGTATGCAACGAGCGTTGGTGCATGACTTTACAGATATTGTCCCCATTGTGGTGCCAGGGAATGCCTCCGCGGCCCACCTCGGTGCGCAGACGTTTCTGGCGTCTTCCTGTCTCAGGTCGGGTGACGTTCACTGCCGGATGCGCCTATGATCCGCTCCGCACGGGGAGCGGCTGTTCCACCTTGATTGCGGTCTAACCACTGGCACGACAGACCCGAGGAAACCGACATAATGAATTGGCGTATCAAACCTCTCGCATCGATTCTCGAGAGCGCCGAGAAGAAATCGCTGACGCGCACCCTGGGCGCGTTCCAGCTGACCATGCTCGGCATCGGCGCCGTGATCGGCACCGGTATTTTCGTGCTCACCGCCGAAGCCGCACAAAAGGCCGGTCCCGGCATGATGATGTCGTTCGTGATCGCCGGCTTCGTCTGCGCCGTGACCGCGCTGTGCTACGCGGAGCTGGCGGCGATGGTGCCGGTCTCGGGCTCCGCCTACACGTACTCCTACGCCGTGCTCGGCGAAGTGATCGCCTGGATGGTGGGCTGGGCGCTGATTCTCGAATACGCCGTCGCGGCGAGCGCGGTCTCGGTCGGATGGTCGAACTACTTCGTCGGATTGATGGAACGATCCTTCGACATAGACATTCCCGCGGCCTTCACCAGCGGCATGCACGTCGGCGGCATCATGAACGTGCCGGCTGCGGTTATCGCCTTGCTCGTGACCAGCCTGCTGGTGCTCGGCACGCGTGAGAGCGCCACCGTGAACGCGATCCTGGTTGCCATCAAAATCGCGGCGCTGACGCTGTTCATCATCCTGGCAGTGCCGGTGATGAGCATGGAGAACTTCGAGCCGTTCTCGCCCAACGGCTTCATCGGCGAGATCTCCGGCATGGGCATCGCGGGTGCCGCCGCTTCGATCTTCTTCGCCTACGTGGGCTTCGATGCGGTCTCGACGGCGGCGGAAGAAACCAAGAATCCTCAACGCAACATGCCGATCGGTCTGATCGGCAGCCTGGTGATCTGCACGATCTTCTACGTGCTCGTCGCCGGCGGCGCGGTGGGCTCGATCGGCGCGCAGCCGGTGATCGATCCGGCCACGAATCTGGCTTACGAGCCGGGCAGTGCGGACGTAGCCATCGCGTGCCGTCAGCCGGAGAACGCCGACAAGCTGGTGTGCAGCGGCGAACCGCTGGCGCATGTGCTCGATCAGATCGGCTGGAAGAAAGTGTCGCAGTTGATCGGCTTGGCCGCGTTCCTGGCGCTGCCCTCGGTGATCCTGATGATGCTGTTCGGCCAGACGCGCATCTTCTTCTCGATGGCGCGAGACAAGTTATTGCCGTTCAATGAGCAGCTTACGAAGATTCATCCGCGCTTCCACACGCCGCATGTGGTGACGATCGTGACGGGCCTGGCGGTGACGGTGTTCGCGGCGTTTTTCCCGGTTGGCGTGCTGGCGGATCTTTCGAATAGCGGCACGCTGTTCGCGTTCCTGACGGTGGCGGCTGGTGTGATGATCCTTCGCAAGCGCGACCCGGATCGTCATCGCCCGTTCCGCGCCCCCGGCGTATGGATCGTCGCGCCGCTCGCGATGGCGGGCTGCGCGTTCCTGATGTTCTCGCTGCCGCTGCGCACGCAGCTGACATTCTTTATTTGGGCCGGCATCGGCCTGCTGGTGTACGCGGTGTACGGCTACGGCCGCAGCCCGCTCGGCCAGAACGGGCACAGCAACGGCAGCACCAAGCAGCCCGCGCCCGTTCAGGACTGACCGCTCGGAGTCCGGCGGCTCTGCCTTCGGCAGAGCGCCGGGCCCGATGAATTGAAAGTTTAGTTCCTCCCGCTCGGGGAGGAACGGGTTACGAGAAGAAGCCGCCTCGGCTTGTTGCCGGTGCGGCTGGCCGGGGCAAGCGCTCTCAGGTCAGTTCCGCAGGAACGTGGGGCGCCAGCAACTCCAGCAAAGGCGCATGCACCTTCGGCGTCCCCGCCAGAATATTCCCGCCCTGTTTATATTCCGTGCCTTGAAGCGAACTCACCAACCCACCGGCTTCAGTAATCAGCAAAGTTCCGGCGGCAGTATCCCAAGGCGACAACCCGAACTCCCAAAACGCATCGAGCCTGCCCGCCGCCACATAAGCGAGATCCAGCGCCGCGGCGCCCGGCCGGCGAATGCCCGCAGTTGCCTGCGTCACTGCCTTGAACATGGCCATGTACTGATCGATCCAGTGCAGATTGGTCCGATACGGAAACCCAGTCCCGATCAGCGCTCGCTCCAACCCCACGTGCGGGCTCACACGAATCCGCCGCCCATCGAGCTGCGCACCTTCACCGCGCGACGCCGTGAACAGCTCCTGTCGCAGCGGGTCGTAAACGACCGCATGTTCCATGCGCCCACGACGCTGCACGCCGATGGAAACGGCGAACTGCGGAAAGCCATGGAGATAGTTGGTGGTGCCGTCGAGCGGATCGATGATCCACACGAATTCGCTGTCGATCGAGCCGCCGTGCGAGCCGCTTTCCTCGGCGAGGAAGGCGTGATCCGGGTAGCTCTTGCGCACCGTATCGATGATTTCCATCTCGGCCTGGGTGTCGATCTCCGAGACGAAATCGTTCTGCCCCTTCTGGCGGATATCGAGGCGGTGTACGCGGTTCATGCCACGGACGATGACTTCACCGGCACGGCGGGCGGCACGGACGGCAATATTGAGCAAAGGCTGCATGGAAAGACGACCTCGACGAACGAGCCCGGATCCAACGCGGATCAGGGCAGGGGGCAGGGAGTGGTAAAGAGCGAGACGGCGGCGTGCCGTCCGAAGGGACGCTAGAATAGCGCATTACGATGAGTATTCGTGTCGTCCTGGTCGATCCAAACCACCCCGGCAACATCGGCGCGGTGGCCCGCGCCATGAAAAACATGGGGCTGAGCGAGCTGCACCTGGTGCGGCCTAAGGCATTCCCTCATGCGGAGGCGACCGCGCGGGCGTCGGGCGCCGACGACGTGCTGGATGCGGCCCGGGTGCATGAGGAATTCGACGACGCGATCGCCGACTGCGGCTTCGTGGTCGGCACCAGCGCCCGCAAGCGCTATCTGAGCTTCGATCTGGTCGAGCCCCGCGAATGCGCGCAGCTCGTGGCCGAGGCGGCGCAGGTCGGCAATGTCGCCATCGTGTTTGGCTCGGAAAAGTTCGGGCTGAGCAACGATGAGCTGTCCCGCTGTCAGCGGCTCGTGACCATTCCGACCGCCGGTGACTACGCGTCGCTGAATCTCGGGATGGCGGTGCAGGTGATCGCATACGAAATCATGCTGGCGACGCGGGCCGACGCGCCCACGCCGCAGCCGCCCGATGTGCCGTTCGCCACCGCGCGTGAGATGGAATTGCTGTATGAGCACGTCGAACGCGTGCTGGAAGAAATCGACTTCCGCGACCGCACCGGCGGCGGCCACTTGATGGCGCGCATCCGTCGCTTGTTCAACCGTTCACGGCTCGATCAGAATGAAATGAATATCCTTCGTGGCATTCTCACCGCCGTGCAATCGCGCCGGCGCCCGGCTGGGAAAACCGCTTCCTCATGACGCCTTCACACAAATCATCTTCCCCGGCGATTTATCTCGATTACGCCGCCACCACGCCCGTCGACCCACGCGTTGCCGAGCTGATGATCGAATGCCTGCGCCCCGAGGGCGCGCACGGCAATCCATCGTCGGGGCACACGTTCGGCACTCGCGCTCGCTCGATGATCGAAAAGGCGCGGCAGCAAGTGGCGGCAGCGATCGGTGCGCGCCCGGAATGCATCATTTGGACGTCGGGCGCAACGGAGTCGGACAACCTCGCGATCCTCGGCGTCGCGCGATTTCATGCCGATCGCGGCCGTCACGTTGTGACTTCACGCACCGAGCACAAAGCTGTGGTCGATGCGTTCAAGCAGCTGGAGAAGGAAGGCTTCGAGGTCACCTGGCTGAAGCCGGGCACCGACGGCATCGTGCGACCCGAGCAGGTTCGGGAAGCGCTGCGGCCGGAAACGCAGCTGGTGTCGCTCATGCACGTCAACAACGAAACGGGCGTAATTCAAGATGTGGCCGCGATCGGCGCGATCTGTCGCGAGCGAGGCGTCGCATTCCATGTGGACGCCGCGCAGAGTGCGGGCAAACTGCCGATCAACGTCGAGGCGATGAATATCGATCTGTTGTCGCTGACCGCGCATAAGGCTTACGGCCCGAAGGGCATCGGTGTGCTGTACATCCGTCGCAGGCCGCCGCTGGGATTGCGGCCGATATCGTATGGCGGCGGCCAGGAAACCGGACTGCGCTCGGGCACGTTGCCGACGCATCAGATCGTCGGCATGGGCCTGGCATTCGAGATCGGCGAGCGTGAACGCGAGGCCGATGTCACGCGCCTCTCGGCGCTTCGTGAGCGGTTGCTGAAAGGGCTGCTCGCCATCGGTGGCGTCGAGCTGAACGGCCATCCCACCGAGCGTGTTGCCGGCGTGCTCAATGTTTGTTTCCACAATGTCGAAGGCGAGAGCCTGCGCTTCGGGCTGCGTGAGCTGGCAGTGTCGTCGGGCTCAGCCTGCGCGTCGGGTTCGGACGAAGCGTCGTATGTGCTGCGCGCGTTGGGCAGGAGCGATCAATTGGCGCAAAGTTCGATCCGGTTCAGCTTGGGGCGCTTCACGACCGAGGACGACGTCGATCGCGCCATCGCCATCGTGAGCCGCGAGGTCGGGCGGCTGCGCGCCCTGGCTCCGACATCCACACCGACTCCCTAGCTTCTCGCGAAGCGAGCAGCGTCCTTGGGTCATCCGCATGGAACCTGAATATTCTTCAACCGTCGTCGAGCACTTCGAGCATCCACGCAACGGCGGACACTTCGAAGCGGGCGAGGGCGTCATCCGTGGCACGGCCGGCAGCGTCGCGCAGGGCACGATGTTCGTTCTCAGTGCGCAAGTCGCCGAGGAACGAATCGAAGCGGTGCGTTTCGAAGCGTACGGTTGTCCTCATTGCATCGCCGCCGGCTCCTGGCTGAGCGAGCGCCTGGTGGGGCTGAGTCGCGAGCAGCTGCGAGCCTGGCGCTGGCGCGATGCGGACCAGGCGCTGCAGTTTCCGCTGGAAAAGCGTGGCCGACTTCTCATTCTCGAAGACGCTGTGCGCGCATTGAGTGAAGCCTGGACCCGGCTTATTCCATAATCAGCAGTGCATGGAATGTCGGTCGGCCGAAAAGGCATGACCTTCGCACTTGATTCAGCAGGCCGCCGCCATCACGCTTGTACACGCTATGAGCATCTCACTGACTCCCGCCGCCGCCGATCGTGTCCAGTCTTTCCTCACACGCAGGGGGCATGGCGTTGGCCTGCGCCTCGCGGTCAAGAAGACCGGCTGTTCAGGCTTCGCCTATGTCGTGAACTATGCCGACGACGTCGGCTCCAACGACGTGGTGTTCGAGGACCGGGGAGTCAAAGTCATTGTCGACCGCGACAGCCTCGACTACATCAATGGCACCGAGGTGGACTTCGTGAAGCAGGGCCTCAATGAGGCGTTCCGCTTCCGCAATCCGAAAGCGAAAGGTGAATGCGGCTGCGGCGAGAGCTTCAGCGTGTAAGTGCTTAGGCCTGAAGCCTAACTCCGCGTCCCCGCTCATTTTCTTGCTGCTCCCGGCCATGCCGGGTAGACTGCGCGCGCGCAATTGCCGCCGCCCGGCGACACCAGCCTTGGTCAGGTTCGGCAAACTCTTTCCAATTCATTGATTAACGGGACGATTCCATGGCGGTCGAACGCACTTTTTCCATTGTCAAACCCGACGGCGTGCAAAAGAACGTGATCGGTGAGGTGTACCGCCGCTTCGAGCAGGCCGGCCTCAAGATCATTGCCGCCAAGATGGTTCAGCTGACCCAGGCCCAGGCCGAGGGTTTCTATGCGGTCCACAAGGAGCGCCCCTTCTTCAAGGACCTGGTGAAGTTCATGATCTCCGGCCCGGTGATGCTCCAGGTGCTGGAAGGTGAAAACGCGGTGGCCAAGAACCGCGAGCTGATGGGCGCCACCGACCCGAAGAAGGCCGACAAGGGCACGATCCGCGCGGACCTGGCCAACAGCATCGATGAGAACACGGTGCACGGCTCCGACAGCCTCGACAACGCGAAAATCGAGATCGCATACTTCTTCTCGGCGACCGAACTCTGCCCGCGCACGCGTTGATCGCGACTGCAGGCGCTCTCATGAACGCGACGACCGCCAAAACCAACCTGCTCGGTCTCACTCGGACCGAGTTGGAGGCGTTCGTCGCGAACATGGGCGAGAAGCCGTTTCGCGCCCGGCAACTGATGAAGTGGCTGTACAAGCGCCACGTTGCCGATTTCGACCAGATGACGGATCTGGCGAAGAGCTTCCGCGCGAAGCTCGTTGAAGTCGCCGAAGTCGCGGTGCCGGAAATCACGATGACTCAGGTGTCCGCCGATGGCACACGCAAGTGGCTGCTGGCGATGAACACGAGTGAAGGCGTGAAGCAGGGCATCGAGATGGTGTTCATCCCCGAGCCAGGCCGCGGCACGCTGTGCATCTCGAGCCAGGTCGGCTGTGCGATGGATTGCACCTTCTGCTCGACCGCGCAGCAGGGCTTCAATCGCAATCTGAATGCTGCCGAGATCGTCGGCCAGGTGTGGCTGGCGAACAAGGAGCTCGGCTATCAGCACGGCGGCGATCGCGTGGTCACCAATATCGTGTTCATGGGCATGGGCGAGCCGCTGGCGAACTATCGCAACGTTGTGCCGGCGACTGAGATCCTCATGGACGATCTGGGCTTCGATATTTCGCGTCGTCGTGTCACGGTGAGCACGTCGGGCCTGGTGCCGCAGATGTTGAAGCTCGCCGAAGAAACGAATTGCGCGCTCGCCGTGTCGTTGCACGCACCGAACGACGCGTTGCGCGACGAGCTCGTGCCGATCAATCGCAAGCACAAGATCGCCGAGCTGCTGGATGCGTGCTGGGTGTACGTCAACAAACAAAACGCCCGCAGCATCACCTTCGAATACGTCATGTTGGACGGCGTGAACGATCGTCCGGAGCACGCGCACGAACTGGTAACCCTGCTGAAGGGCCGGCCGGCCAAGCTCAACCTGATCCCGTTCAATCCGTTTCCGGGCACGCGTTACAAACGCTCCAGTGCTGCCGCCATCGAGCGCTTCCGTGACATTCTGAATGCGAACGGAGTGATCGCGACGACGCGTCGGACGCGCGGCGACGACATCGATGCCGCCTGCGGCCAGCTGGTGGGACGCGTGCACGACCGTACGACAGTTCGTCTGGGTTCGAAGCTGATCTCAGTGGCGGTGCAGTAATGAGAAGTACGGCGGTGGCTTTCCTGGTGGTATCGGCCGCGCTCGCCGGTTGCGTGAGCACTGGTAGCACGCAGTTGGGCTCCCCGGACAACGAGCGTGCCGCCGAAATCAATCTGCAGATCGGCACCGACTATCTGCGCAAGAACAACCTGGTTCAGGCCAAGGAAAAGATCGATAAGGCGGTCGAGCAGAATCCGCGCAACTCCCAGGCGCAGATCACCGCCGGCATGCTGTACGAGCGGCTCGGCGATAGCGACAAGGCCGAATCGCACTTCGCGAAGGGCCTGGCGCTCGATCCGAAGAATCCGGAAGTGCAGAACAACTACGGCGCCTTTCTGTGCCAGAAGGGCAAGTACTCGCGCGGCGAAAAGCTGATGATCGAGGCTGCGACCAATCCGTTGTATCGCACCCCCGAAGTTGCGTATCTGAACGCGTCCAACTGCGCCCGCAACGGCGGCGACCTGAAGGGCGCCGAGACCAATCTGCGCAAGGCGCTGCAAGTGCGGCCGAAGTTCGGCGAAGCGCTGTTCCAGATGGCCGATCTGCAATACAAACAAACCGATTATTTGTCCGCGCGTGGCTTCCTCGAACGGTACATCGAAGTGGGCCGCACCACCCCGGCTTCGCTGTGGTTGGGCGTGCGCATCGAGCGGGGCCTCGGCAACGTGGCCGCAGCCAAGAATTATGCGGAACGTTTGAAGCTGGAATACCCGAGGGCTGCTCAGACCAAGGAGTTGATCGAGTCCGAGCGGAATCCTGGATGAATGCAGCGGGTCACAGCAATGAACCTGAGCCAGCGGGCTCGAGCGGGCCTGCGCATGACTCCCTGACGCCTGGCGAATTGTTGCGCAAGGAGCGCGAGCGACGCTCGATCACTCAGCTGCACATTGCCGAAGAGCTGCACCTGGATGCGCGCGCCGTCGCGGCCATCGAGGACAATCGTTTCGAGCAGCTCGGACCAGCGGTGTATGCACGCGGGCATTTGCGACAGTACGCCGCACTGTTGGGATTGTCGCCGCAGCTCATCATCGAGCGTTACGAGGCGCTGACCGGTGTGCAGGAAATCCCCGCGCCGATTCCGGCGTCGGTGGCCAGTGCGCCGATCGATATGGAACGTCGCTCGCTCGCGGGGCCGTTGTGGTCGGGCGTGGGCTTGATCGCGCTGACCCTGGGCTGGTGGCTGTGGTCGACGGTGTCGTCGCCGGGCGATCCGATGCAGTCGGCGGTTCCGGACGAGGCGGTGACCGAAGCCGGTTCGTTGCCCTCGACGTTGCCGCCGGAACCTGCGGACGCATCGGAGCCTGCGCCTCAGGCGCCGCCAGTATCGAATGCCGTGCCTGCAGCGGCGGCATCGGAAACAGCGGGGATACAAGTCCGGCTGCAAATTCAGTTCAACGACGCATCGTGGACCGAGATCTACGACGCGACCGGCAAACGTTTGATGTTCGGTCTGGGTGAGAGCGGCAAGGTGAGCACGCTGACAGGCGTCCCGCCAATACGAGTCACGCTCGGCAAGGCGTCCGCGGTCACGGTCCAGGTGAACGATAAACCGGTGGTGGTGCCACGCAGGGCAGGGCGGGATGCGGCCAAGTTCGTGGTCACCGCGAATGGCGCCGTGGAAATGATGAGCGCGCAAGCGAGTGGTGAGGTTCCGGTCGAGTGACTCAGCAGCAGATCCAGCCGCCTCGCGGCATGAACGATATCTTGCCGGCCGACTCGGCGGCCTGGCAGCGCCTGGAGAACCTGGCGCGCGAGATTTTTGGCTCGTATGCGTATCAGGAAATCCGCGTGCCGCTGGTCGAGCACACCGGATTGTTCAAGCGCTCGATCGGCGAGTTCACCGATGTCGTGTCGAAGGAAATGTTTACTTTCCAGGATCCGGGCGGCGACTCGTTGACGCTGCGTCCGGAGGCGACTGCCGGCATCGTGCGCGCGATGATCAGCAACGGGCTGCTGCACAATCAGAAGCAGCGCGTGTGGACGTCAGGACCGATGTTTCGTCACGAGAAGCCGCAGCGTGGCCGCTTCCGTCAGTTTCATCAGCTCGACGTGGAAGCCTTTGGCTATCCGGGTCCGGACATCGATGCGGAAGTGATTTTGCTGAGCTCGCGTCTGCTGACCAAGGCGGGCGTGAAACGCCTGGAGCTGAACCTGAACTCGCTCGGCACGCCGGCCTCGCGCCGTGTGTATCGCGAGAAGCTGGTCGAATACTTCACCGCGCACAAGTCCAAGTTGGATCCGGACAGCCTGCGACGTCTGGACGGCAACCCGCTGCGCATTCTCGATAGCAAGAATCCGGATCTGCAGGACATCATCAAGAACGCGCCGATGCTGACCGAGCATCTCGACGAAGAGTCGCGCACACACTTCGGCGGCCTGTGCCGTCACCTCGACGCGCTGGGCGTGAAGTACGTGTTGAATCCGCTGCTGGTCCGCGGTCTCGATTACTACTCGCACACGGTGTTCGAGTGGGTGACGACCGAATTGGGCTCGCAGGGCGCGGTGTGCTCGGGCGGCCGCTACGACGGGCTGGTCGAGCAACTCGGCGGCGATTCGACGCCCGCCATCGGCTGGGCGCTCGGACAAGAGCGCATCATCGACCTCATCAAGGTCCAGCACGGCGAAGTGCCGACGCCGGCGCCGGACGTGTACTTCGTCGTTGCCGGTGAGCGCGCCGAGGCCGAGGGGCTGCGAATTGCAGAAAATCTGCGCGACCAAATTCCCGGTCTGCGCATCGAGATGAACTGTGGCGGTGGCAGTTTCAAGTCGCAGCTCAAGCGCTCCGACAAGAGTGGCGCGGCCTGGGCACTGATTCTCGGCGACTCGGAAACTGAAAAGCGCGTCGCTGGTCTGAAGTCCCTGCGGGTAGAGGCACCGCAGGTGGAAGTCGCCTGGGAGCGACTGGTCGACGAGCTGGGCGCGCGCCTGGCACAACGTTGACCTTGGGCTTAAGTCTCCAACCCTTACTACAATTCAAGACGGCAAGTCATGGTCGAAGAATATCTGACCGATCGCGATCAGGAAGAAGCGCTCCGCAACTGGTGGCGGGAGAACTGGAGCTGGATTCTCGGCGGCGTCGTGCTGGGCCTGGTGCTGCTGGGCGGCTGGCAGTACTGGAAAGTCCACACCGCGAATCAGGCTGCTGCGGCGGCCAAGGTGTACGAAGAGTTTCGTGGCGCGCTGGACAAGAAGGACGTGGAGGCGGCGAACCGATCGCTGAGCTCGCTCGCGGCCGATCACAAGCAGTCGCCGTACACACAGCACGCCCGCTTGTTGCTGGCGAGGAAGCACGTCGAGGACGGCAAGTTCGATGAAGCTCTGCCGCTGCTGCGGGCGGTCGCCGATGAGTCCGCCGACGCGGAGCTTGCCTGGGTGGCGCGCCTGCGTGTGGCTCGTGTGCTCATTCAGCAAGGCAAGCATGACGAGGTGCTGAGTCTGCTGGATCCGGAGAAGGCCGGTGCCTTTGCCGCTCAGGTTCGCGAGATTCGCGGCGATGCTCAGGTTGCGAAAGGCAATCCTGAAGGGGCGCGCGCCGAGTATGCAGCTGCGCTCGCGGCTAACATCGATCCACGTGCCGATCGCGCGATCGACCGCACTTTGCTCGAAATGAAACTGCAGGACGTGGGCGGCGATAAAGCAGCCGCCGCGCCCGAGACCAAGCCGGCGGCCCCGGCCGAGGGTCAGCCATGATCGACAAGAAGACTTCCTTGAATCGTCTGTATCGTGGCGCGCGCATCGCCGCTGCCGCGACGGCCTTGCTCGTGATGCTCGGCTGCGACAATGACAAGGAGGTCGATCCGCCCGCGGAGCTGACCGAGATCAAGGCGACGCGCGACGTGCATCGCGTCTGGACGGCAGGGCTCGGCGGTGATTCGGAGCGGATGCGTCTGGCGCTGCGGCCAATTGTCGTCGACGGTGTCGTGTATGCCGCCTCTCACGATGGCGAAGTGATCGCGATGGGGGCCGCGAATGGCAAGCGCAACTGGGTCGCGAAGACCAAGCTGGCGCTGTCGGCGGGGCCTGAAGTTGCCAGTGGCCTGGTAGTAGTCGGCTCGAGCGACGGCGACATCGTGGCGCTCGATGCCACCAATGGCGCGCAACGCTGGCGCAAGGCCATTGCCAGCGAAATCCTCGCTCAGCCGCTGATCGTGAACGACGTGGTCGTGATCCGCACCGTCGACGGTCACGTCGAAGGCCTGTCGGCGACCGACGGGGCGACCAAGTGGGCGGTCGATGAACAGGTGCCGAGGCTGACATTGCGTGGCACGGCGCCGCCGGTGCTGGCTGGAGATCGCATCATCGCCGGCTTCGACAACGGCAAGGTGCTGGCCATCGACCCGCGCAATGGCGAAGTGATGTGGGACACGATCGTGAACTCGCCTCGCGGCCGTACCGAATTGGAACGCCTCTCCGACATCGATTCGCCGGCGCGCATCGCGGGCGACGATATTTTCGTCGTCGGCTTCCAGGGTCGGGTCGCGATGCTGGCGCGTGATTCCGGTCAGATCTGGTGGGCGCGCGATGCTTCGAGCTATCGCGGCTTTACCATGGACGAGCAGAATTTGTATCTCACCAACGCGGACAGCGTCGTGGTCGCCATGCGTCGTAGTGACGGCGCCGTGCAGTGGGAGCAGGACACGATGAGGCGTCGTGGCTTGACCGCGCCGGCCATCGACGGCGATGCGCTGGTGGTGGGCGACTTCGAGGGTTATCTGCACTGGCTCGACAAGGAGACGGGCGCCATCGTCGCGCGTCAGAAGACCGACGGCGAGCGCATCACCAACGCCGCGATCAGCGACAACGAGCGCGTGTTCGTGCAGACCGACTCGGGCAAGTTGCTCGCGTTTCAAAGCAAAGCTCGCGAAGTCAAAACAGCTGACAGCGGTCAATAGTTGGCCGCTGCCCAGGCAGCACGCACCTTTTCGATATTTTCCAATTACTCATCATGCTGCCTGTTGTTGCTCTGGTCGGTCGCCCCAACGTCGGTAAGTCGACGTTGTTCAACTTTCTCACGCGCACCCGCGACGCGCTCGTCGCGGACATGCCCGGCCTCACGCGCGACCGTAATTACGGATACGGCAAAGTCGGCTCGATTCCCTATGTCGTCGTCGATACCGGCGGCTTGGTCGTCGATGCGCAGGGCGTCGAGCAGCACATGGTCAAGCAAGCGCTGCGCGCCGTCGAAGAGGCGGATCGAGTTCTGTTTCTGGTCGACTCGCGCGCCGGCGTGACGCCGGACGATCACTACATCGCGCAGACGCTGCGCAAGCTGAACAAGAAGGTATTCCTCCTTGCCAACAAGGCGGAGGGTGTCGACTCGGCAACGGCCGGTGCTGATTTCTATGGGCTCGGCTTAGGCGAGCCTCAAGCGATCTCCGCTCAGCATGGCGATGGCGTGCGGAGCCTGATGGACGACGTGTTCGAAGGCATCGAGCTTCCTGAAGGCGCCGCTGCCGCGGGCGGACAGGACGACATTCGCGTCGCAGTCATCGGTCGGCCCAACGTCGGCAAGTCGACGCTCATCAATCGTCTGCTCGGCGAAGAGCGGCTGATTTCCTTCGATCAGCCCGGCACCACGCGCGATGCGGTGTTCGTGCCGTTCGAGCGCGACGGCCAAACGTATACATTGATCGACACCGCCGGCGTGCGACGCCGCGCCCGCGTCGAGGAAGCGATCGAGAAGTTCAGCGTCATCAAGGCGCTGCAGGCGGTCGATTCAGCGAACGTCGTGATCGGCGTGATCGATGCTCACGACGCGGTGACCGAGCAGGACGCGAGTTTGTTCGGCATGGTCGCAGAGCGCGGCCGCGCCTTGTTGATCGCGGTCAACAAGTGGGACGGTATTCCTTCCGACAAGCGAGATGAGATCCGCGCGGGCCTGGATTTGCGCCTGCCGTTCCTGGATTTCGCGCCGGTTCATTTCATCTCGGCGTTGCATGGCACGGGCGTGGGCGAGCTGATGCGCGCCGTGAAGCACGCATACGACGCGTCGATGCGAGAGATGGCGACGCCCGAGCTGACGCGAGTGTTGGAGACGGCGATGGAGCAGCACCAGCCGCCGCTGGTTCGCGGCCGTCGCATCAAGCTGCGATACGCGCACCAGGGCGGGCGCAACCCGCCCATCATCGTGGTCCACGGCAACCAGATCCAGCACGTCCCCGATGCATACAAGCGCTACCTGGCGAACGTGTTCCGCAAGAACTTTCGCCTGGAAGGCACACCGGTGCGCGTGCAATTCCGTGCCGATGACAATCCGTTCAAAGGTAAAAGGAATCCGCTGACACCGCGCCAGCGTCGCACCGAGCAGCGCAGGGCGAAGCGCTCTCACAAGAAAACCTAAGGCGGGTCTTCCGGCCAGCAATCTGCATATAGCGCCCAGCAATGTTCGATCGTCACGGCTCGGGTTTACACTGACGGTGACAACACGGTCTTGGACAGGCACTCATGGCTTCAGCCCGCAAAATCCTCAAGCTCGACCGCCCGTTTCCCATGCGGCGGGGCGGCGCTCTGCAGGACGTGCAGATCGCGTATGAGACCTGGGGCGACCTGAGCTTCTGCAACGACAACGCCATTCTGATCTTCACCGGCCTGTCGCCCTCGGCGCACGCCGCATCCTCCACCGAGGATCCCGCGCCGGGCTGGTGGGAAGACATGATCGGTCCGGGCCGCCCCATCGACACGCGCCGCTTCTTCGTCATTTGCGTGAACTCGCTCGGCAGTCCGTTCGGTTCCACCTCGCCGGCGTCCATCAATCCCGCCACCGGTCAGTGCTATCGACTGACGTTCCCCGTGCTGACGGTGGAAGACATCGCACGGGCCGGCCATGAAGTCGTCGCATCTCTGGGCATCAAAAAACTCGCCGCCGTCGTCGGCCCGTCGCTCGGCGGCATGACCGTCCTGGCTTACTGCGCTTTGTTTCCTGAAGGGGCGAGGGCGCTCGTTTCCATTTCCTCCGCCGCGCGCTCGACGCCATTCGCGATCGCCTTGCGCTCATTGCAGCGAGAGATGATTCGTAAAGATCCAGCCTGGCTCGAAGGCAACTACGCGTCCGATGCGATTCCCGTGCAGGGCATGCGCCTGGCGCGCAAGCTCGGCATGATCACGTATCGTTCCGCGAAGGAATGGCTGCAACGTTTCGGCCGCGAGCGCGCCAACGCCGAGCGCAAGCCGGGCGATCCGTTCGGCATCGACTTCGAAGTCGAGTCGTATCTGGAAAATCACGCCGTCAAATTCATCGGCCAGTTCGACCCGAACTGCTATCTCTACATCTCGCGCGCCATGGACCTGTTCGACCTCGCCGACCACGGCGGCTCCGTCGCCGAGGCGCTGCGCCGGTTCAGCGTCGAGCGCGCCTTGATCATCGGCGTCGAGACCGACCTGCTGTTCCCCATCGAACAACAACAAGAGCTCGCCGACGGCCTGAGCAACGGCACCCGCACCGTGCAGTTCGCCCGCCTCGCTTCCATCCAGGGCCACGATTCATTCTTGGTCGACATGGACCGCTTCCGGCCGGTGATCACCGATTTCCTGGCCGAGCTGAAGCTGGCGAATCCGTGATGAACGGTTAATTCAATCGATCAGGGCTTGCTGGTTGCCAAGTAAGTCAATGATTTCATTGCAAAGCGTGGGGCGCAGGAGCCGGGCGTGATGGTTACACGGTCTCGTTGGACCCCTCGTCCGGGTGGGATCGCCCTGCAATGAGAGAGAAATTGCGCCTGAGCAAGCGAATCGCTGGCCTGGCGACAATTAGGCGGTGCGGAGATAGAGACGCTTAATCTCCGCAAAATCTGCGGAGATTAAGTCCGGTGCATGGAGCCTTACTTGCTGCCAATGAACAGCGCCGGATCCACCATCGCGCGGTTCAGCGCGACGCCCCAGTGGAGGTGCGGGCCGGTGACGCGGCCGGTGGCGCCGACGGTGCCGATCAGCTGGCCTTGGTCGACGCGATCGCCGAGTTTTACTTTGATGGTGTCGAGGTGGCAGTACATGGTCACGAGGCCGTCGCCGTGATCGATGTAGATCGTGTTGCCGTTGAAGAAGAAGTCGCCGGCTTCTACCACCGTGCCCGCGGCGGGCGATTTGATGGGCGTGCCTTTGGGGGCGGCGATGTCCATGCCGGAATGCGGATTGCGCGGCTGGCCGTTGAACACGCGGCGCGAGCCGTATGAATCGGAGCGCACGCCTTCCACGGGTGACAGCAATTGCAGTGACGGCGTCTCCAGCGCGGTGTACTTCGACAGCGCCGCGTCCGAGCGCTTCGTCTCAGCGCCAATGCGCTTCAGATCATCCGGATTGGGCTCGACCTTCCGCTGATCTTTGATGGTCAGGTACTGAGTGCGATATTTCTTGTCCGTGATGCGAAAGGGCACTTCGGTCGTGCCTTGAGTGGTGCTGACCTTGACCTTCAGCTCCCCCGGCTTCTCTGCGAGTGGAATGCCAACAACGGCGACCCATTGATCGTCGCGACGAACGACCGCGACCCGATGCGTATTGAAGATCACCGTGGGCGCCATCTCGCCACCCGGCACGGGCACGAGCGCGATGCCGCCGGGAACGCGGCTTTCTTTCGGCAGCACTGCGGCGCCGGCGGCGAAGCCGGCGAAAAGCAACAAAGCAGCGGAGAAACGAAGCAAGCGAGACTGGATCGTCGAGGTCATTGGTTCTCGTCATCTCGATGCGGCGTGATCTGCTCGACGCGAGCTTGCAAGGTGCCGCGGGACAAACGGGTTTGAATGATGTCGCCTTTGTTCACTGCCGCGGCATCAGTAACGACCGTGCCTTGGGCGTCGGAGACAATGGCATAGCCACGCTGCAAGGTCGCAAGCGGGCTCACTGTATTCAACTTGCCGGCCGCGAGCGTGAATCGTGCTTCCAGCTTGCGCAGCTGTCGTTGCAACGAGGTCTCCATGCGCCGATCGGCAATCTCGACTCGACGGTGCAAGGTCGCGATGCGGGCGGCCGGAGACTGCTGACGCAAATTGCTGGCCGCGTGACGCAGCCGACTCTCGGCGATGCTCACGCGCCGCTGCAAAGACGTGCCCAGCGTCTTGCGTGCGATCTCCAATCTGCCGCGCGCGGCGGCGACGCGCAGGGCAGGCGAGCGCTGCCTCAAATGTGCAGCGAGCTCGACGAGCGTGCTTCGACGCTGAAACAACCCGTGCCGGATGCACCGACTCAAGCGCTGCTCCAAGTCATCGAGACGTTGCGCCTTCTGTCGCAACTCCACGCCGGGATGCACTTGCGCGAGACGCCGCTCCAGCCACACGAGCCGTTGCTGTCGAGACGCCATGTTTCGCACCATCGCGGTTCGCACGCGGCGGCCGAGCAGGTCGACACTGCGTGTCCATTCATTGCAATCGGGCGCGACGATTTCCGCCGCACCCGACGGCGTCGGCGCACGCACGTCGGCGACGAAATCGGCGATCGTGAAATCGACTTCGTGACCGACACCGGACACGACCGGAATCTGACAATCGTAGATGGCGCGCGCGACGACTTCTTCGTTGAACGCCCATAAATCCTCGAGCGAGCCCCCGCCGCGAGCAACGATCAACACATCGCACTCGGCGCGCGCCGACGCCATGCGAATGGTTCGGGCGATCTGGCCCGCCGCGCTCTCGCCTTGCACCTGAACCGGATAGATCAACACCGGGATCGTGCAGAACCGGCGGCGCAGAATATTGAGCACGTCGCGAATGGCCGCCCCGGTCGGAGAGGTGACGACGCCGATGCGTCGGGGCAGGCGAGGCAGCGACTTCTTCCGGTTCGTGTCGAACAGGCCCTCGGCGGCCAGCTTGTTTTTCAGCTGCTCGAAGCGCCGGCGGAGCACGCCTTCGCCCGCTTCCTCGATGTAGTCGGCGATGAATTGATACTCACCGCGCGGCTCGTAAAGGCTCACGCGTCCGCGCGTCAGCACGTGCATGCCGTCCTTGGGCGTGAAGCGGGCGCCGAGGTTCTTTTGACGGAACATGGCGCATCGCAGTTGGGCGGACTCGTCTTTGAGCGAGAAGTACCAGTGGCCGGAGGAGGGGCGCGACAGGTTGGAGATCTCGCCCTCCATCCACAGCGACGGCAGGCCCCGCTCCAGGAGCATGCGCGCCTCCTTGTTCAGCCGACCGGGGGTGTAGACATCCCGTTCAGGCTCGGTGGAGGCGGGCGTCGGCCCATCGATATCGTCTATCGGCGCGCGCACCGGCGCCCGGGCGGCCTTACGGACCGGCGCAGTGGCGGCCTTTCTGGCCACAGGAGCGGGTTCGGCTGGCGGCGCGGCGGGCGTAGTCTCCGCAGGCGGCTTCGGCGCCGGCGGGGGCATGGAGAAGTCGAATTCCAGTTCGCGATTCATGCCCGGAAGGCTACAGCCTACGTCCCGGGTGCGCACGTCCGGCGTTGCCTGTCGGGCCAGATGCCCGGCTCGAGGCAAGATACATTTACCGAAGGGGCTCCGCCGCGTACAATGGCGTGCTTTCATCGATAACCCGCGGGCACTCCCATGCGTATTCTCGAGGAAGCACTCACCTTCGACGACGTGCTTCTGGTCCCGGCTTACTCCAATTTCCTGCCGCGCGACGCTGACCTAAGCACGCAACTCACTCGCGCGATCCGACTCAATCTGCCCATTCTGTCCGCCGCCATGGACACGGTCACCGAGGCGCGCCTGGCGATCACCATCGCGCAGGAAGGCGGCATCGGCATCATCCATAAGAACATGAGCGTCGAAGCCCAGGCGCGCGAAGTGGGCAAGGTGAAGAAGTTCGAAAGCGGCGTCATCCACGACCCGATCACCATCTCGCCCGACAAGACCATTCGCGAAGTGCTGGAGCTGACCCGCTCCAAGAACATCTCCGGCGTCCCGGTCGTGGTCGGCTCCAAGGCGGTCGGCATCGTCACTCACCGTGACCTGCGCTTCGAAACCAAGCTCGACGCGCCGGTTTCCACCGTCATGACCCCGCAAGAGCGCCTCATCACCGTGCGCGAGAACGCACCGAAGGACGAAGTGCTGGCGCTGCTCCACAAGCATCGCATCGAGAAGGTGCTGGTCGTGGATGCCAACTTCAACTTGAAGGGCATGATCACGGTCAAGGACTTCCAGAAGGCCACCGAATTCCCGCGTGCCGCCAAGGACGATCGAGGCGCGTTGCGCGTCGGCGCCGCGGTCGGCACTGGTGCGGACACGATGAAGCGCGTCGCTGCGCTCCGTGAAGTCGGCGTCGACGTGATCATTGTCGACACCGCGCACGGCCATTCGAGCGGCGTGATCCAGATGGTCCGCGAGATCAAGAGCACCTGGCGCGATCAGCAGGTCATCGGCGGCAACATCGTTACCGCCGAGGCGGCGTTGGCGCTCGTCGAGGCGGGTGCCGACGGCGTGAAGGTCGGCATCGGCCCCGGCTCGATCTGCACGACCCGTGTCGTGGCCGGCGTGGGCGTGCCGCAGATCACGGCGGTGGCCAACGTCGCCGCTGCATTGAAGGATTCCGGCGTGCCGTTGATCGCGGACGGCGGCATTCGCTTCTCGGGCGATATCGCCAAGGCGCTGGTCGCCGGCGCCAATTCGGTGATGTGCGGCGGCATGTTCGCCGGCACCGAAGAATCGCCGGGCGAAGTCGAGTTGTATCAAGGCGCGTCGTACAAGTCTTATCGCGGCATGGGCTCGCTCGGCGCCATGTCTCAGGCGCACGGCTCCAAAGACCGCTATTTCCAGGACGCCACCGCGGAGCTGGAGAAGCTGGTGCCGGAAGGCGTCGAAGGCCGCGTACCTTACAAAGGTTCGATCGTCACCATCCTGCACCAGTTGGCCGGCGGGCTGCGCGCAGCGATGGGCTACACCGGCTGCCGCACCATTGAAGAGATGCGGACGCGGCCGCAGTTCGTGCGCATCACGAACGCCGGTGTGCGCGAGAGCCACGTTCACGATGTGACTATCACAAAAGAAGCACCCAACTACCGTGTCAGCTGATACTTTGCCTCGTTCGGATATTCACGCGCACCGCATTCTGATTCTCGATTTCGGTGCGCAATACACTCAGCTGATCGCTCGCCGCGTGCGCGAAAGCGGCGTGTATTGCGAGATCCTGCCTTGGGATGTCACGGATGCCGAGGTGCGCGAGTTTGGCGCGAAGGGCATCATTCTCTCGGGCGGTCCGGAGTCGGTCACGGACACGAAAGGTCCGACGGCCCCGCAGGCGGTGTTTCAAAGCGGCGTCCCGGTGCTGGGCATTTGCTATGGCATGCAGACGATGGCGGCGCAGCTTGGTGGCCGCGTCACTGCCGGCACGCATCGCGAGTTCGGCTATGCGCAGGTGACCTCGTCGGCGCCCTGCAAATTGTTCGACGGTCTGTTCGATCACAAAGACGCGCAGGGCCGCGCGTTGCTCGATGTGTGGATGAGCCATGGCGATAAGGTCGATGAGCTGCCGCCAGGCTTCGTGGCTGTGGGGTTCACCAGCAGCGTGCCGCTGGCTGCAATGGCTGACGAGTCGCGTCACTACTACGCGGTTCAGTTCCATCCCGAAGTGACCCATACGCTGCAGGGCGAAAAGATCCTCGAACGTTTCGTGCGCGAGATCTGCGGCTGCGAGGCGCGCTGGAGCGCGGGCAACATCATCACCGATTCCATCGCTCGCGTGCGTGAGCAAGTCGGTCGCGACAATGTGCTGCTCGGCTTGTCGGGCGGTGTCGATTCGTCCGTCGTCGGCGCGCTGTTACATCGCGCCATCGGCGATCAGCTCACCTGCGTGTTCGTCGATCACGGTCTGCTGCGGCAGGGTGAAGGCGATCAGGTGATGGAAACGTTTGCTCAGCACATGGGCGTGCGCGTCATTCGCGTCAATGCCGAGGAACGGTTCCTCACTGCGCTGAAGGGTGAAGTCGATCCGGAGCGCAAGCGCAAGATCATCGGCCGGCTGTTCGTCGAAGTGTTCGAAGAAGAGGCCGCCAAGCTGCAGGGTATTCGCTGGCTCGCGCAGGGCACGATCTATCCCGACGTCATCGAGTCTGCCGGCTCGCGCACCGGCAAGGCGCACGTGATCAAGAGTCATCACAACGTCGGCGGCCTGCCCGAGAAGATGAATCTCAAGTTGTGCGAGCCGCTGCGGGAGCTGTTCAAGGATGAAGTGCGCAAACTCGGCGTCGAGCTCGGCCTGCCGCGCGAGATGGTGTATCGCCATCCGTTCCCAGGCCCCGGCCTTGGCGTGCGCATCCTCGGTGAAGTCACCAAGCAATATGCCGATCTGCTCCGCAAGGCGGACACGATCTTCCTCGACGAACTGCGCAAGCACGATCTCTACGATCGCACCAGCCAGGCGTTCGCGGTGTTCCTGCCGGTGCGCTCGGTTGCTGTGATGGGCGACGGCCGTCGCTATGACTATGTCATCGCGCTGCGAGCTGTGGAGACCATCGACTTCATGACTGCTCGCTGGTCGCGCCTGCCTTATGAGTTCCTGGATCTGGTGGCGCGGCGGATTTGCAACGAGGTCGATGGGATCTCGCGAGTTACCTACGACATTTCGGGAAAGCCGCCGGCGACGATCGAGTGGGAGTGATCAGCCGGCGTCATCGCCGTCCGTGCCCGGCGCCGTCAAATCGAATTCACCTTGCGTGCGGAATCGCATGCTGTTGAAGGCCGGGCCGTTGAGCTTGCCTTTCATCTCATAGGTGATCGGTCCGGCGCCACCGCCCCGGAAGATGTTGACGGCCTGGCCAGCCATTCGAAACGCGGAGGCGGTGATCGGTACGCTAATGAGGGTGTCACCGAAGCGCGGCACACTTCCGCTGGCGTCGCTGACGCCGGTCGCGAAAGTTTTTCCCTGTACGATCATCTCGACGGCCACGCCGTTGTAATCAACCGGCGCGTCGTTCGGATTCTGCACTCGTAATTTCACGAGCATGCGCAGCTCCAGCCCCTGGCCCTGGAGTGGCTCGATCCCGGCCACCGTCACCTGCAGTGGATCGCGACCGCCAAGGGTTGCGCAACCCGCTGACGCCAACAAGGCGATCGCGAACGCAATGACCGGTATGAGGCGTGGGACGATCATGCGGCCGGTCGGCTGGGAAACTTCGGATCGAGCAACAGCATGCGGCGCAGTCCAATCCTGGAAGCGGCCGAGTCTAGTAGCGGGAAATTGACCGTGCAACGACTCACGGGTGCCTCAAACCGCAACGCCTCGGAAGGTTGAGCGAGCAGATTCTTCACAGCGTGGGCGCCGCAGAGTGGGTTCAGCGGACGCCCTATTCAGGCGGAGTGAGGGCTGCCCTAAGTTGGCGCCCATGCAAAACCAAGTTCGCGGCCGCGCCCGAATTCCTCGCCTCACCTTGAACGATGAGGACGATAAGTCGTCCAGCCCGTCCTATTTCGAGTGGCGCGAGAAGACGATCCGCACCCAGGCCTATCGGCCCGAGCCGAAGCCGCAGCCCAAGGTCAATTCGCTGATTCGCCTGTTTCGTCGATTTGGCTGAACCCGCATAGACAGCCATGAAAGTTTGGTCACCTCGGCTGTCGGAACTCGCCTACTGACCGCGTCCTAGGGTCGAATGCTCATTTCGACCAACACCGCCGCTGGCGGAGGGACCATGAAAGCGACACCGACGATCTGGACGGGCAGAGTGCTCACTGCGCTGTTCGCCCTGTTTATTCTGGGCGCCTCCGTTGCGCCGAAGCTGCTCGGCCTGCCCGTGGCCGAGGAGACACTGCTGCAGCTTGGCTGGCCGCCGGGCTACGCCTTCGCCATCGGCATTCTCGAGCTGGCGTGCCTGGTGCTCTATCTCTATCCCCGCACCAACATCCTGGGCGCCATCCTGTTCATGGGCCTGTTCGGCGGCGCCATGGCCACCCAGATCCGGGCCGGCAGCCCGCTCTTCAGTCACCAGCTCTTCAGCATCTATCTCGGCCTGTTCATGTGGGCCGGCCTGTGGCTGCGCGATCCGCAGGTGCGGGCGATGTTTCCGCTACGGCGTTAGTGCCGCTCCCATAGTCGCGATCAGCCTGTTTGTGAGATCCTGGGTGGATGGACATTCTTTCCGCCGTCATCACGCTTTGGTTGATCATGGACCCGCTGGGCAACGTGCCGGTGTTCCTGACGGTGCTCAGTCGGGTGCCGCCGGAGCGGCGGCGCAAGGTGCTGGTGCGCGAAGTGTTGATCGCGTACGTCGTCCTGATCCTCTTCATGCTGGTCGGCGATCGCGCGTTGACGTTGTTACAGATCAAGCAGGAGACGATCAGCATCGCCGGCGGCATCGTGTTGTTCCTGATCGCGGTGCGCATGATCTTCCCAGCGCCCGGTGCGCATGAAGAGTCGCTCAGCGACGAGCCGCTGGTGGTGCCGCTGGCGATTCCCCTGATCGCCGGACCCTCGACGCTCGCGACGTTGCTGTTGCTTCGAGCAACCGCTGAAAGCACGTTCCAACTCTGGCTCGCAACAACCATTGCCTGGTCGGCAACCGCAGCGATCCTGATCGCCGCGCCGTTTTTCTATCGCGCGCTGGGCGAGCGCGGCTTGATCGCCATGGAGCGCTTGATGGGCATGGTGCTGGTGATGATCAGCGTGCAGATGTTCCTGAATGGAGTGGCGACGTTTCTGCATTCGGCTTGACGACCCACAGCCGCGCCAGGCCTTGATCGTCGTCGGCGACGAACGCGATGTGCTCGCCCAGGACGACAAATTCGTGGGGGTAGGAGCTGTCCTTTCCGGCACGCACGTCCGACATCATCGCGAGCGCCTGTGTGCGCTTGTTCGCGCTCCAGGGTTCCCAGCCGTGTGCCGACGTGCCTGCGGCGAAGTAGAGTGTGTCGCCGATGGCGGTGAGTTGGCCCGGCGATGAGCTGTCCGTTCCGGTGTTGAGATCGGCCGTGATGCGCGTACCGCTGCTTGTGCCGTCGCTTTGCCACAGTTCAACGCCGTGTTTCCCATCCATCGCTGCGAAGAAGAGAGTGTCGCCCGCGGCGACGAGATGACTCGGCAGCGAGCCTGCGACGCCGGGGCGAATGTCCATGACGAGTTGTGTGCCTCGCTCAGTGCCATCGGTGCGCCACAGCTCGAAGCCGTGCCTGCCGTCGTCGGCCTGAAAGTAGATGTGATCGTTGAGTCGCTGCAGGTAGCCCGGTCGCGAGGCGGCCGGGCCGGGGCGGATGTCTTTGATCAATCGCGCGTTTGCTTGTGCATCGGTGCGCCACAGTTCGATGCCGTGAGCCTCGTCAGCGGCGACAACCACGACAAAGTCGCCAAACGAACTCAACGAATACACAGTGGTGTCCGGTGAGCCAGGATTGATGTCGCTGACTCGGCGCGTACCGGACGGTGTGCCGTCGGTGACCCAGACTTCCGTACCCGCGGCCGGGTCGCTTGCGACGAAGAAGAGACGATTGCCCGCTGCGGTGAGGTGACGTGGCATGGAACCCGCCGAGCTGGGAGAGATGTCAGCGACCAGAGAGGTGGAGCTCGCCGTGCCGTCGGTCCGCCATAGCTCATGACCATGCGAGCCGTCGTTGGCGACGAAATAGAGATGATCGCCCGCAACGGTGAGCGCATTGGGTGTCGATGCGCCTGGGCCTGGCTGGATGTCTTTGACGAGCGTCGTGCCTTGCGTACTTCCATCCGTTGCCCACAGCTCGATGCCATTGGCGCCGTCGTCCGCCGCGAAGAAGACGCGATCGCGGAACGATGTGAGAAAAGCGGGATAGGAGCCCCGGAAGCCGGCGCGAATGTCTTTGACCTGGCGCGTACCGGCGTCGGCGCCGTCCGCGATCCACAGCTCAAAGCCGGTGTCGGGGGCCGACGCGCCGAAGTAGAGGCGATCTGTGACCACTGTCAGTCCAGCCGGCGCGGCGAATGAAGCTCTGCGCTCATCCGCCGCGCCGTGAGGAGTGATGCCGACGCTGATCAGAACAGCCAGCAGGACACGCTCAAGGCTCATCAATATCCGCGCCCACTGGTGCAGAACGGCGCCAAACCCATCGCCGACTTGATGCCATTCACGATCATTTGTTTGAACTGCGGTTGACCGGGGAATCCCGAGCCGTCAGTGAACGCCGCGCCATCGTGGCCCAGGGTCGTGACCCAGGAGCGGCCGCCATCGTAGTACTGGCACCATGTCACAGGATGAAAGTCGCCGTGGCCCGGATGCAGCTCGCGACGCGTGGCCAACGTGTTCTCATCCACCGTCGCGAGGAACTTCACGCGCGTCGGGAAGGGCTCGAGGTTGTACCACTCATCGCGGAATGGCCAGGTCTTCGGCAGGCCATTGGTGGACGAATCGTTGCGCGAGACGATCTTCACCATCCCGTCCTGATTCGCGCCGTGATCGTAGTAGTTGGCGTTGCCGAGCAGTCCTTCGTACCAGGGCCAGTTGTACTCCGTGCCGAACGCGTTATGAATACCGACGAACCCGCCGCCAGCGCGGATGTATTGTCGCAGCGCCGTCTTCGCCGCATCCAGGTGCGCGCTGGTGGAGGTGTTGACGGCGAATGCTGGATCGATCGCGCGGCCGTGCGCCTGCAGTGTGTCGCGAGTCGTGCTGGCAAAGATCACGGCCTTGTAGCGGTGCAGATTGGAGAGGCGCGTGACATCTTCGGTCCAGTCGACTTCGATGCCTTCCTGTTCCAGCCAGCTCTTGAGTGCGTTCTGCACCACGTTGCCGGCGCCGAGCGGCGGGTTCAGCCCAGCCGCAAGACGAGGGCCGAGATTTGCGTGTCGCGGCCCGGCGGTGCGCGAGTAGATCAGCACGCGATTGCCTTCGCGCTCGGCTGCTGCCCAATCGTGATAGCAACGAGGATCGACGCCTCGGCAAACGTTGTATGCGGGGTCGTAGCTGCTGTTCTTGTCGTGGCGATCGTAATGATCGTCGTCGTCATAGCCGCGATCGCCAGCGGCGGCAGTCAATGAAAGTCCCAACGTTGCGGCAGCAAGCCACGCAGTTCGCATCAGAGCTTCTTTGTTCGTCATGTTCTATCCCCTATGGATTGTTGGTCGGCTGCACGACTTCCACCTTGCCCGTCGGTCGCGGGCTGAAGCAGTCGTTGAAGAAATACTCGCCGGGCTGATCGAACCGATACGTCGCCGACTCACCGGGCGCGAGGCTGAAGTTGAACAAGCCTTCGAAGAACTGCGTGGCGCAGTGGGTGTTGAGGTTCGTGGCCGGGTTGGTGAAGGTCACAATCGTGCCCGGCGCGACGCGCAGGTGAGTCGGCGCCATCCCGTTGACCGCCGTCGACTCAGTCGCGCCAACGGTATTGGTCGCAGCGTTGTACGTGCGAGCGAGAACGACGGTGTTGGCCACGACACTACCCTCGACAGGACCACCGGAGACCGGCCGGCGAACGACAGGCCCGGGTGGAGTCGGTGCCGGCGCGAGTTTGCCGCCGAGCTTGAACGCCCAGAGATTGTCACCGCGCGGTGCCGAGTTGCCGTAAGGAATGCCGGTGCCGCCGGCATAGATCGCGATGTATTGCTCGCCGTCGATCTCATAGCTGATCGGGCTCGCACTAATGGCCGCACCGGTCTGGAATCGCCACAGCTCTTCGCCATTGCGCGCATCGAGCGCCAGCAGGTTGCCATCAGGCTGGCCGATAAAGAGCAGATCCGACGCGGTTGTGAGAATGCCGTTGCCGTGAGCCAGCGAGTACGGCATGCGCTTCTTCCAGCGAATGCGATTCGTGCTCGGATCGACCGCGACGATGCCGCCGGTCTGGTACTCGCCCGGCGGGCGCAAGCCATTGCTCGATTCGGTGAGCGAATGAGCCGAGGCCACGTAGCCAAAGCCCGTGTACATCAGGCGTGTGCTGTGGCTGAACGAATGATGATTCCAGTCCGCGCCGCCGCCGTGACCCGGAATCGAGAGAATCGGAACATCCCAATGGGCTGGATAGATACAGCCACGCTCATAGTTGGGGACGGCACGATTGGGATTACCTGGAACTGCAGTGCCCAGCGGTTGATCGACGACGCACGTTTCTGTCCACGCGCCTTGGCGAGGGAACGGCTGAGTCGGCGATGTTTTCTGTCGCGGCTCTTGAGCCACGGGCACTTCGTCGATGCCGAGCGGGGCGCTGCCGTCGCGGCGGTCGAGGATGTAGTACATTCCCGACTTGCTGCCATAGACGATGAGTTTGCGATCGCGCCCGCGGATCTTCGCGTCGACGATCACGGGGGCCATGACGTTGTCCATGTCCCAGATGTCGTGATGAACGGACTGAAAGTGCCACTTGTAGGCGCCGGTGTTCATGTCGAGCGCAACGATGGAGTTGCCGAACAAATTGTCGCCGCCGCGCGTCGAGCCGTCCTGTGAAGTGCCGGCGCGAATGTTCCCGAATGTGAAGTAGACGGTCTTCAGCTCGGGATCGATGGCGGGATGGATCCAGGGAGCCGCGCCGGCTTCCTGCCACGTGTCGCCTTCCCAGGTGTCATTGCCGAACTCGCCCGGGCCGGGTGCGCCCCAGAAGTGCCAGAGCTTGTCGCCGGTGGTTGCGTCGAGCGCCAGCGCGGCGTTTCGATCGGCGTCATTCGTGCCGATGAACAATCGACCGCCGTAATAAACGACGGCGACCTTTTCGACATTGCCCCAGCCTTCGTGCTGCCGCTCCCATACGACCTCGCCGGTATCCTTGTCGAGCGCGACGACATAGTTGTCGCCGGACAGCGTGAACACCAATCCTTGGCCCACAGCGACGCCGCGACGCGTGAGAGTGCCGCGCGTCTGCAGATATTTCCATTTGGTCTGTCCGGTGCGCCCATCGACCGCGATCACGTTGCCAAGCGCAGATTCGATATAGATGACGCCATCGACGACCACCGGCGTGCTCTGATTGGTGCCGGTCGTCATGCCGCCTTCGATCTTGTTCAGCCATACGGCGCCAAGCTTGTGCAGCTTGGCGCGATTGATTTGTTTCAGTCGGCTGTAGTTCTGGTTGCCAAGATTGCCGCCGACTTTGGGAAAATCTTCGTCGCCAGCCGTGCAGCAATCTCTGAGATCGGCGGCGCGAGGGTGGGGCTTGCGATGACCGCCTCGACCGTCGTCGGAGTCGTCGCCGGCATGGGCGAGCGGGGCGAGAAAGAGCGCAGCAGTCGCAAGAGACAGGGCGAGTTTGAGCTTCATCGAAATCTCCGTGACACGTTGTTCGCGTCCGTCGATGGGCGCGACTAGAGAGCGCCGCACTTGGCGCAACGAGGCTGATGACCGCTGGATCGAAAGGCTTTAGGGCAGGGGCGGCCCGCGCGAGCAGGTAATCGGTGTCACGACTTCGTGACCGGCGGCCGCGCGCATGCGCTCGTCATGCAAATGATCCATTCGCACGCCCCCTACATCGTCGTTTGTTTGCTGTTCGCCGGCGCAGTGGCCCGCGCCGGTCGATCGAACATAAACTAACCATTTCGTACATGTCAACGCACGCGCTGCCCGATGTACTGCTCTTGACACAAACGTACTAGTTCGTACACTCGATGCAAATCCGCTCGCCCCCGAAGCTGGCATGGCTCGTGAGCCCATGTTTCATTTCAGGGCAATGGAAACGCGCGAGCGCTCGAGAACATCGTCAAGACAGGGGGCAATCGATGCGTATTAGAACAATGGCTGCTGCGCAGGCTGTGTCTTTTCTTGCCGTCTTCACCGCCGGTGCTGCTTTCGGCCAGGCGACCGAGCCGGCCAGCACCGCCGCGAGCGAGGAGGTCGAAGAGCTCGTCGTCACCGGCTCGCGCATCTCCCGGCCGGATTATTCATCGACCAGCCCGATCGTCACTTTCGGCGAAGCGGCCATTACTCAGACCGGCACGGTCAATATCGAGAACGCGCTGAATCAGCTGCCGCAGTTCGTGCAGGGCCAGACGCAGAGCACGATCGGCGCAGTGGCGCTCGCGGGACGCGCATCGCTGAATCTGCGCGGCCTCGGCGAGCAGCGCAACCTGGTGTTGCTCGACGGTCGGCGCCTGCCGCTGTCGAACGCGAATGCTGTCGTCGACGTTAACCTGATTCCGCAGTTCATCCTCGAAGGGGTGGAAACGATAACGGGCGGCGCGTCGGCCGTGTACGGCTCGGACGCGATGTCGGGTGTCGTCAACTTCAAGACCAAGCGCCGATTCGACGGCGTGCAGATCGATCTGCGCTCGGGCATCAGCGATCGTGGCGACGCGAACACCACCGATGTGGGCATCACTGCAGGCTTCCAGATCGAGGAGGGCCGCGGCAACGTGATGCTGTCGGCCGGCTATACCGATCGCGATGTGCTGTTCGGCAAGGACCGCGACTTCTATCAGCTGGGCGTGTTGTCGTCGTTCATCGCCAATGGCACGTATGTGCCGTCACCCACGAATTTGCCGACCCAGGCTGCGCTCAACACGGTGTTTGCTCAGTACGGGGTAGCGCCGGGCGCCGTATTGAATTCTCGCTCATTGGGCGTGAACGACGACGGCTCGCTGTTCGGGCAGATCGGCGTGATCAACTACAAGGGCCCGACCACCGAATACTTCAGCACGACGGGCAACAATGTCCGCCAGCCGGTGACGTATCAGGAGTACATCGTCAATCCGATGGAGCGCAAGTCGTTCTTCGGCAAGTTCGACTATGCCGTGACGGAGCACATCGAGGCGTACGGCCAGTTTCTGTACAACCGCACGACCGCGACCGGGCAGGTGGGCTGGACGCCGACGCTGTATGTCGTGCCGACCGTGCCCGTGACGAATCCGTTCATTCCGAATGACCTGCGCACTATTCTGGCGTCGCGCCCGAACCCGAACGCGGACTTCACCATCAATCAGCGCTTCATGGGATTGGAAGCGCGCGCCTTCCCGTCCGACTTCACGGTCGGGCAATATATCTTTGGCGTGCGAGGCGATCTGCCGTTCAAGGACTGGCAGTGGGATATCTATGGGTCGTACGACTCGACCGATCTGGTCGAGACTCAGGATAAGGCGATCCTGCAGTCTCGCATGCGTACCCTGCTGTACGCGCCGGACGGCGGCGCATCGGTTTGTGCCGGCGGCTTCAATCCCTTCGGCTTCGGGAATTCGACGAATGTCTCGCGGGCGTGCCGTGACTATCTCGAAGCCGAGACTCACGACTACACGCAGCTCACACAGACCATCTTTGAAGCCAGCGTCAAAGGCTCGCTGTTCGCACTGCCCGCGGGCGACTTGAAATTCGCGTTCACTCTGGACACTCGGGAGAACAAATTCGAGTTCGACCCGGATCCGTCTCGTGAGAATCTCGACATCATCGGCACCTTGCAGACGTATCCCGCAGAAGGATCGAGCGACGTCAAAGAAGCGGCGCTCGAGCTGCTCGTGCCGCTGCTGAAGGACAAGGCGTTCGCGCATCGCCTGGATTTGAATCTGGGCTTCCGTGTCTCCGACTACGATGTCTCGGGCCGCGTTGAAACCTACAAGGCCGACGGTATGTGGGAGCCGTTCCGCGGCTTCTCCTTCCGTGGCGGCTTCGAGCACGCGATCCGGGCGCCGAACATTGGCGAGCTGTACAACCGGCTGGGGGCGCAGGCGCAGATCGGTTCGCCGCCCGGGCAGGGCGATCCGTGCGACGTGCGCTCGTCGGCGCGTACCGGCGCCAATGGCGCAGCAGTTCGAGCGCTCTGCGTGGCGACCGGTGTTCCCGGGCAGATTGCGGACACCTATCAGTACACGACGGTGGCCATCGGCGTGATCAACAGTGGCAACACCGATCTGACGCCCGAAGAAGCGGACACGATCACCTTCGGCGCCGTGTGGCGCCCGGCATTCGATGCGCCGCTGTTCTCGGATGTTTCGATTTCGGTGGACTACTACGACATCGATATCACCGATGTGATCGGTCCGGTGAGTGGCGGCACCGCGCTCAGCAAGTGCTACAACCTCGACGGCAGCAATCCTTCGTACGATGCAGCCAACGTCTACTGCCAGATCATTCAGCGCAATGCCACGACCGGCGGCGTCGACATCATCGCCACTCCGTACTTCAATCTCGGCGGCCTGCGCACCAGCGGCGTCGATGCGCAGATCGACTGGCAGTTCCCGCTCGGCCCGGGCAATCTGGACGTGAATCTGCTTGCGAACTTCACCAACTCCTATGAAGTGCAACTGCTGGAAGGCTCGGCCTGGCAGGAATTCGCGGGAACCATCGACGGCACTCAGAACGGCGGCATTCCATTGCCGGACTGGAAGACACTCACGTCCGTGACGTATCGGCTCACGAACTTCGAGGCGGGCGTGCGCTGGCGCCATCTGCCCTCGATGGATGACGTGACGGCGGTGACTCGGCCGGCGAGCCCGGCGCCCGGTGTGCCGTCCTATGACTTGTTCGATCTAACGCTGGCCTATCGCTTGAACGACGGCATCTTGTTCCGCGGCGGCGTCAATAACATCGCCGACGAGGAACCGCCGATCGTCGGAGGCACCATCGGTCAGACGCAGCCGGGCACGTATGACATCCTGGGTCGTTACTACTACGCCGGTTTGCAGCTGAACTTTTGATGTTCAGGCGGGCGCCGAGGGGCGGAACGCTCCTCGGCGCCTGCGCTTTCTCAGTGATGCAAGCGGCGCGAGGATGGCGTCGATGGGATGGGGCGCGAGGTCTTAGCCGCGAAGAAGTCTTTTGCGCTCTCGATCGCGAGTCGCGCGCATTCTTCCAATCCCACCTTTTTGGCCAACGTGGCCGTGGGAATCTCGAGCGAATAGGGAATTGCCGGGGGCAGGGCGCCGAGGATGCCCTGTAGATCCAAACCGCCGGCGCCAGGAAACAATCGGTCGTTGCGCGCGGCGAAGATCAATCCATCCAAGGTTGGCGGCGGCTTACTCGGCGCGTCGCAGACTTGCACGTAGTGGAACCACGAGCGCGGGAGCTTCGCAAGCTCAGCCACGTCCTCGTTGGAGCGTGAGAAGTGCAGCGTGTCGATCAAGAGTCCGCCGTTGCTTCGGGCGGCGCCTCGAACGATTGCAGCGGCGCGGGCGAGATCCGCTGTCTCCGTCCACGTCACAAATTCGATATCGGCGGTGAGATTGCGCTTGGCCGCAGCGTCACAGAGTTGGGCGAAATGCTCGGTGACGCGCTCCTGGTTCGAATCGGAGCCCTGCGCGATGAGATGCCGGGCGCCGAGTTCGGCGCTCGCGTCGAGTAGCGCATCTTGTTCGTGAACATCGAAGTCTGGTGTCAGTCGAATGAGTTCCACATCCAATACCCGCACGCCAGTGGCGGCGAGCTGCCGTTTCGTTTCCAACAACATCGCGCGATCCCGATGCAGCGGATAGCGCGGCTCGTCGGTCGTGACGGCGCTAGGCCGTAAGCCAACGTAGGTGTAGCCCGCCTTGGCGGCTACGGCGACCATCCGTGGCGGGGCCATGCCCAGCACAGTGAGATAGGCGAGGGAATATTCAGGGTGCATGCGCGGCCCAAGCGGTCGTTATGAACCAAATGGTACACGCGTATGGACTAGTTAGTCCATAAAGGGCTACTCTACCATTCGACCGCCGCGGGGATTCTCATCGTCTCGATGAGTGCGGACGGCTGCGGACCGAATAAATGAGACGCTATGGGCACTACATAGGCGGCCAGGAGACAGCGCCGCGCAGCGGGAGTTATCTCGCGAGTGAGAATCCGTACACGGGCGAAGCATGGGCCGAGGTTGCACGCGGTAACGCCGACGATGTGGCGGCGGCGGTAAGCGCGGCGAAATCCGCGTTCGCGAATCCAGCGTGGTGCGAAATCACGGCGTCGAGGCGAGCGGCGTTACTGCGCAAAGTCGCCGATCTCATCATCGAAGAGGCGCCGCGCCTGGCGCAGATCGAACAACGCGATAACGGCAAATTGGCCTCGGAGGTCAATGCACAGGTTCGTTACGTCGGCGAATATTTTCACTACTACGCCGGCCTCGCCGACAAAGTGCAAGGCCATGTCGTGCCGAACGACAAAGGCGGCGCGCTGACCTACATCCGCTACGAGGCGAAAGGCGTCGTCGGGATCATCACGCCTTGGAATTCGCCTCTGACACTGACGAGTTGGAAGTTGGCTCCGGCGCTTGCCGCGGGATGCACGGCGGTCATCAAGCCGTCGGAGTTCACCTCCTGCGCCATCGTCGAATTCGCCGATTTGTTTCGACGCGCCGGCTTTCCGGACGGTGTCGTGAACGTGGTGACAGGCTTGGGTGACGAAGTTGGCGCGCCACTGGTTTTGCATCCCGATGTTGCTCACATTGGCTTTACGGGCGGAGAGGCGGCGGGCGTTCGCGTCTACGAGCTCGCCGCGCGTGGCTTGAAGACGGTCACGCTCGAGCTTGGTGGCAAGTCGCCGAACATCATCTTCGAGGACGCGGATTTCGATCAGGCTTTGAACGGCGTGTTCGCAGGCATCTTCGCCGCGTCAGGACAGAGCTGCCAGGCGGGCTCTCGGCTGTTGCTACAGCGGTCCATCCATGACGAGTTCGTCGAGCGTTTGGCTGCATTCACCAAGGGGCTGCGGCTGGGGGACCCAACCGTGGCGGAGACACAGGTGGGTCCGATCGCTACGCGTCCGCAGTTCGAAAAGATCCTCAAGTACATCGACATCGCAAAGGCCGCGGGTGCGCGCTGTATCGCCGGTGGCCAAGCGCGTAGCGATCTTGGTGCGGGTCAGTTCATCGAGCCGACCATTTTCACCAACGTCGACATGCGAATGCGCATCGCGCAGGAGGAAGTCTTCGGCCCCGTGCTGTGCGTGATTCCATTCGAGGACGAAGCGGATGCGGTGCGGATCGCCAACGATGTGGCATTCGGCCTGGCCGCTGCCGTCTGGACGAAGGACGTGAACCGCGCCATGTCGATGACCGCGAAGCTCAAGGCCGGCACCGTATGGGTGAACAACTATCGCGCCACCAGTTTCACCGCGCCGTTCGGCGGCATGAAGCGTTCCGGGCTCGGACGCGAGTCCGGCGTCGATGCGATCCGTGAATACCTGGACACCAAATGTGTCTGGATTGCCAGCGCCCCAGCGAGGAAGTCTTCATGACGGCAGTGCTGTCCGGCATCCGAGTCATCGATATCACCAATGTGCTGGCGGGGCCATTCTGCGCCTATCAGCTGGCCTTATCGGGTGCGGAGGTCATCAAGGTCGAGGCGCCGGGCACAGGTGATCTCGCGCGTCAGCTCGGAGCAGATCCGGAGCTGAGCCAGCAGCTCATGGGCGCATCGTTCATCGCGCAGAACGGCGGCAAGAAATCCATGACGCTGAATCTGAAGCTCGAAGGCGGAAAAGAGATATTCCGCCGGCTGGTGCGCAGCGCCGACGTGTTGGTCGAGAACTTTCGGCCCGGCGTGATGGACCGCCTCGGCTTGGGCTACAACGCACTCGCGGGTATCAATCCCAAGTTGATCTACTGCGCCATCAGCGGCTTCGGTCAGGAAGGGCCGATGCGCGAGGCGCCGGCCTACGATCAGATCGTGCAGGGCATGTCGGGTGTGATGAGCATTACCGGCGATCGTCACAACGCGCCATATCGCGTTGGTTATCCGGTGAGCGATAGCATCGGCGGACTGACCGCTGCTTTCGCCATCTCGAGCGCACTCGTAGGACGAGAACGCACGGGCGAAGGCCGCTTCATCGACGTCTCGATGCTCGATTCAACCATCGCGACCATGGGCTGGATCGTGTCGAACTATCTGATCGCCGGCGTCGAGCCCGAGCCCATTGGCAACGACAACTTCACGGCTGCGCCGTCCGGCACGTTCCGAACGGGCGCCGGCTTGTTGAATATCGCTGCCAATACCGATGATCAGTTTGCATCGCTGGCGAAGCTCATCGAGCGGCCGGATCTGGTCGGCGATCCTCGCTTCCTGACGCGCGAATCCCGCAAGCGTAATCGGGAAGTGCTGACGTTACTGATCGAGACGGAACTGCGGCAGCAGCCGGCCGTGTATTGGGAGGATCAGCTCAACAAAGCCGGCGTACCGGCAGGGCGCGTGTTGAGCGTGCCGCAGGCGCTTGATCTTCCACAGATCGCGCACCGCCAATTGATTCGCAAAGTCTCGGACGTTGCCGGTATCGGCAAAGACGTGAGCGTCGTGCAGGGTGGCTACCGGTATTCCGATGCCGATGTTCCCTCCGACCTGCGGCCACCAACGTTGGGCCAGCACACCGAGGAAATGCTCGGCGATCTCGGCTATGGATCGGAAGAGATCGAGAAGTTCCGCGCTGCCGGTGCGATATGAGTGACGCTTCGCAGCTGATCGACAAGGCGCAAGCCTGGTGGAACACGCGCATCATCGATATTCACCCGGGCGAAATCGGCATTCGCGGCTACCCGATCGAAGAGCTGATAGGGCGCGTTTCGTTTGCCGACATGATCTGGCTCATGACCCGGGGCGAGCTGCCCGCCAAGGGACAAAGCAGGCTGCTCGAGGCCGCGCTGGTGGCGTCGGTGGATCATGGGCCGCATGCGCCTTCGATTGCCATCGCCCGCATGGCGGTTACTTGCGGGGTCGATCTCAACAATGCCGTCGCCTCGGGCGTCAATGTGCTCGGCGACATTCACGGCGGCCCCGGCCAGCAGTGCATGGAGTTGTACGAAGAAGTTCGTGCGGCGAGCGGCAACGACCTGGCGGCGTCGACCGATCGTGTGCTCGACAGCTACATCGCGCGCAATGGAAAGATCATTCCCGGCTTCGGTCATCGCTTTCATCCCGTCGACCCGCGCGTTGCTCCTTTGTTTGCACTCGTGGAGAGCGCGTCGCGCGAGGGCACGGTTTCGGGCAACTACGCGCGCATCGGTAGGGAAGTCGAGGCGGCGTTGCGTCGACGCACTGGCAAAGCGATTCCGATGAACATCGATGGCGTCACCGCGGTGATCTTTTCCGAACTGGGATTTCCCCCGCCCATGGGGCGCGGCTTGTTCATCTTGTCGCGCTCCGTGGGAATTCTGTCGCACGCATGGGAACAGGCGCAGCTGAACCAGCGCATCAAAGGCCCCATGCCCAAAGAGATTCCCTACACCTACAGCGGCCCGGAGCGACGCTCGCTCGATCCGGATCGATAACGCATTGGCATTCGCAGGTCGAGGTCCGTTATGACACAAACCGTAGCCCAGTTGCTGGTCGCTTATCTCGAAGCGCGCGGGGTCGATCACATCTTTGGCCTGTGCGGGCACACCAATATCGCGGTGCTGGCGGCACTCGAGAAAAGCTCGATTCGCTTCGTCAACACGCGACACGAGCAGATCGCAGCTCATGCCGCCGATGGCTACGCGCGAGCGAGTAGGAAGACCGGTGTGGTGCTGAGCCACCTCGGGCCGGGCCTCACGAATGCGGCTACGGGTGTGGCGAACGCGGCGCTCGATTCGATCCCGATGGTCGTGATCGCGGGCGATGTGCCGAGCCACTACTACGGCAAGCATCCTCATCAAGAGGTGAACATGCACGCCGACGCCTCGCAGTTCGAGATTTATCGTCCCTTCGTCAAACGCGCATGGCGAGTGGAGCGTCCGGATCATCTGCCGGAGATCGTCGACAAGGCGTTTCATCTCGCCGAGAGCGGACGGCCGGGGCCGGTGCTGATTTCCGTGCCGATGGATATCTTCTCCGCCGAAGCCCGCTCGACGTTGTTCGATCGCGTGAAGGCGAACGCATCGACCTATCAGAAACCGTCGATCGACGACACGGCCGCTCGCACGATCGTGAAGACGCTGCTGAGCGCACGCAAACCCGTAATGTATGTCGGCGGCGGTATCCTGCTCGCAGATGCGGCTAAGGAGCTGCGCGATTTCGCCGATCACATGGGTATTCCGGTCGCGCATTCGTTGATGGGTAAGGGCGCGCTGCCCGACGATCATCCGCTGACGCTCGGCATGACGGGCTTCTGGGGCACCAAGTACATCAACGACAGCTGTCGCAATGCCGACTATGTGCTCGCGCTGGGCACGCGATTCTGCGAGGCCGACTGCAGTTCGTGGGAAGGTGAGTACACCTTCAACATGCCGCCGACGAAGCTGATCCACATCGACATCGATCCGTCCGAGCTCGGTCGAAATTATCCGGTGGAGATGGGCGTGATTGCGGATCTGAAGCAGGCGCTGACCGTGCTCAACCGGGTTGCGCGTGAGTTGCTGTCACAGCCGCGCCGCAACGAGTCGTTGCGACAGGAGATCGCCGCCTATCGCAAGCAGTTCAAGAGTAATAACGCCGCGGCGGAAGCAAGCTCGCAATTCCCGATGCGACCCGAGCGCATCCTCGCCGATGTGCGAGCCGTGCTGCCTCGGGATGCATTCATTACGACCGACGTTGGCTGGAACAAGAATGGTGTCGGCCAACAGTTCCCCATCTACGAGCCCGGCACGATCTTCACGCCGGGCGGCTACGCCACGATGGGCTTCGGTGCTCCGGCCGCACTGGGTGCGAAGATCGCACGGCCCGATCGCGTGGTCGTGTCGCTCGTCGGTGATGGCGGCTTCGGACAGAACCCTGCCGTGCTGGCGAGCGCCGTCGAACAGAATGCGGCTGTGGTGTGGGTGGTGATGAACAACCTGGCCTTCGGCACGATCGCGGGCCTGGAGAAGGCGCACTTCGGCACGACCTTCGGCACGGTGTTCCGTCACAACGATCAGCCGTACTCGCCGAACTTCGCGGCCGTGGCCAAAGCTTACGGCGTGGACTCGGTGCGCATCGAGGCGGCGGATCAATTCAAGCCGGCGCTGGAGCACGCGGTGAGCTGTGGCAAGCCGTACCTGCTGGATGTGATCATGGAGAATGCGCCCGTGCCCACTGCTGGCCACTGGAACATCATGGACATCTATTCGCCGGGCCGAAAGGTGAGCCACGTGTCGACCTGAGCCGGGCAGCCCACAGCCAACGCCTGACGCCAATATCTGATCTCGGGGGATTGAATGCAGAACTCTTTGGGCCTGCGTGCGGCCGTGTGTCGCGCGCTGTTGGCAACGACTGCTTTGTGGATGAGCAGCGCCGCTGCGCAGATCGTCGAGACACCGATTCCCGGCGACCCGGTCGCCATCGATACCGGCAACGTCAGCGGCAAACTGCTTCCGTCTGGCGTGCGAGCCTACTTCGGTGTGCCATTCGCTGCCCCACCGACGGGCGATCGGCGCTGGGCCGAGCCGCAAGCGCGCGAAGCGTGGAAAGGCGTGTACAACGCAGACCGCTTCGCGCCCGAGTGCATCCAGATCCTCCGGCCGCACCACATCAATCATTACTTTGGCGAGGAGGCGACCAGCGAAGATTGTTTGTATCTGAACATCTGGGCGCCGGCTTCGTTGCCGCAAGGGGAGAAGGCGCCCGTCATTCTGTGGTTGTATGGCGGCGGATTGTCCATAGGCTCGGCCAGCATGCCTAACTATGGCGGCGAAGGGCTGGCGCAGAAGGGCGTCGTCTATGTCACCGCCGGTTATCGCGTCGGCGCGTTCGGCTTCATGGCGCATCCGGAGTTGACCGCGACTTCGCCGCATCGAGCCTCGGGAAACTACGGCCATCTCGATCAAATCGCAGCCTTGCAATGGATTCAGCGGAACATCGAGCGCTTCGGCGGCGATCCGAATCGGGTGACGGTGATGGGTCAGTCGGCCGGCGCCAGCTCTGCCTTCAGTCTGCAGGCCAGTCCGCTCGCGAAGGGCTTGTTTCATCGCATCGTCGGCATGAGTGGTGGCGGCCTGCGGGCCGGATCGGATCCGATCTCGCAGAGCGAAGCCGAACAGTCCGGCCTGGAGTTGCAGCGTGCACTCAAGGTTGACTCGCTTGCCGATCTCCGCAACGTGCCCGCCGATCGCATCCTCGCCGCGCAGGCCGAATTCCAGTTGGGCGGCACGGCCGGCACCGTGCGGTTCCGACCGAACATCGACGCTTACTTCATGCCGCAGGCGCCGCGAGAGATCTTTGCGAACGGCGCTCAGAACGATGTGCCGTTGCTGATCGGGTTCACCCGCGACGAGAGCGGGAACGAGCTGCGCACGGCCCGCACCATCGATGAGTTCAACTCGGCAGCGAAGCAATACTTCGGTGACAAGGCCGATCAGTTCCTGAAACTCTATCCGGTACGTGCCGATGCGGAGGTGCCGACTGTCGGCGCTGCTGCCGTTCGCGACGGCGGCATGGCGACGTCGATTCGTAGCTGGGCGCTCGGACAAGTCGCGCAAGGCAAGGCGGCGACTTATGTGTACATGTATAGCCACCCGCATTCGTATGAGCCGGGTGTGGCGATCGCCGACCTCAATCCCGCGACGGCCGGCGCCTATCACACGAGCGAGGTGCCGTTCTTCTTGTTGACGCAGGATGTCTATAACCGCATCCGCCCCACTCGCGCCTGGACGGACTACGATCGCGCCTTGGCCGACAAGATGTCTGATGTGCTGGTGGCCTTCGCAAAAACCGGCATTCCAGCGACAGCGGCAGTGAAGGCACCGATGTTCACGGTGCGCACCCAGGAGTTCATCGAGTTCGGCGATGAGATCAAGGTGCGCCGCTTCGATGTGAAGCGGATGGATTTCTTCTCGACCGTGAACATGCCGGGCGCCGTTGGGGCCGGCGCACCGCGGACACCTCGCGATTAAACGTCCATCTCGACCGGCTTCACCTCCCCGACGATGAAGATGTAGGACAGTGCGCCAACGATGGCGACGAACGCGATGTAGGCGAGCGCGAAGAAGAACGAGCCGGTGGCGCCGACGATCACGCCGATGACCAGCGGCGTGATGATGCCGGCGAGGTTTGCGCACAGGTTGAATACGCCGCCGGTCAAGCCGATCAGCCGCTTCGGCGCCACGTCGGTGATCAGCGTCCAGCCCAGGTTGACCATGCCCTGGCCGAAGAACGCCACCGACAGCACGGCGATCACGACCTGGTCGCTATCGACGAAGTTCGCGATCACGATGGTGGAGGCGAGCAGCAGGCCGGTCAGGATGGGCAGCTTGCGGCCCAAGGTTGCCGAGCCCGTGCGCCGGATGATCATGTCCGAAACCCAGCCGCCGACCAGCACGCCGACCGAGGCGGCGATGAAGGGCATCACCGCATAGAAGCCGACCTTGAGCCAGCCCATGTTCCGCTCGGTGGCGAGGTAGGTCGGGAACCAGGTCAGAAAGAACACCAGCGTGGAATTGCCGGCGAACTGGCCGATCGACGCGCCGAGCACCTGTCGATGTTTCAGCAGCCGGCCGATATTGCGCCAGGCGAACGGCGTGGCCGTGCCGCGATAGCCCAGCCCGCCGCCGGCCTCGATGTATTCCAGCTCGGCCCGGTTGACGGTGGGGTGATCGTGCGGGTCGCGATAGAGTTTCAGCCAGACCGCCGCGAATAACAGGCCGGCAATGCCCGCGATCACGAACAACGCCCGCCAGCCGAGCTCGGCGACGATCCAGAACAGCAGGGGGCTCAGGAACGCCAGCCCGAAGTACTGGCCCACCGAGTAAACTCCCGTCGCACGGGCGCGCTCGTGTTGTGGAAACCATGTGCTTAGCACGCGGCTGTTGGTGGGATAACATGGCGCCTCGGCGATGCCCAACCCGAGGCGGAATGTGAGCAAGGAAACGAGGCCCGACGCCAGGCCCTGCAGCAGCGTGAATACCGACCAGATGCTGACCGACCAGAAATACGACAGCCGCGCGCCGACGCGATCGACGAACGCGCCCCCGGGAATCTGAGCGGCGGCATAGGTCCAAGAAAAAGCCGAGAACACGATGCCCATCACCACCGCATCCAGTCCGAGCTCCCTGGTCATCGACGGGGCGGCGACGCCCAGCACGGCACGATCCAGATAATTGATCATGGTGCCGACAGTGATCAGCCCCAACACGGTCAGCCGTGCGCGACTGCGCACGACGCTCGTGTCCGCTTTCACTGCCACTGTCGCCGTGTTCTCCATCCCGTTCCCCCAGCGTGCACAGTCATCGAGGCCGGTCATGTACCAACCGGTCCAATTTTTCACTATGTACCAGGCAGTACAGAGTGTCAATGAACGAGGTCAGCCATGAGCAAGCCAGCCAAGAAAAAAGCCGCCGCGGAACAACCGCCGGTAGTGACGCGCGATCCGGAGGCCTCGGTGCAGGACATCCTGGCGGTCGCCACCGAAGAATTCGCCATCAATGGCTTGAGCGGCGCGCGCGTCGATCAGATTGCCGAGCGCACGCGCACTTCGAAGCGGATGATCTATTACTACTTCAAGGGCAAGGAGGGCCTGTATCAGGCGGTGCTCGAAAAGGCCTACATGGATATCCGAGCGCTCGAGGAAAAGGCCAAGCTGCTCGACATGGAACCGCGCGCCGCCATGCGCAAGCTGATCGAGCTGACATTCGATTACGATGAGACGCATCCGCTGTTCATCAGCTTGGTGAGCGTGGAAAACATTCACCAGGCCAAGCACCTGACCAATCTCACCTCCATCAAGGACGTGAACCAGAGCGTGATTCGCACGCTGACCAGCATTCTGGAGCGAGGGCGCAAGGAGGGCGTGTTCCGCGCCGATCTCGACCCGGTGGACGTGCACCTGTTGATCAGCGCGTTCTGTTTCTTCCGCGTCTCGAACCGGCATACGTTCGGCGCCATCTTCGAGCGCGATCTGTCCGATCCGAAGCTCCGCAAGCGCCATAAGAAAATAATCATCGAAGCGGTAGAGCGGCTATTGGAAGTGCGCAAGGGCTGACAGGCTCTCAGCGGCGAGCCGCGGCGACCAGGGATGGTGCATCAGGCTGTTGGCGCGTAGAGTGTACGAACCGGTACGGACGCAAGTGCCAGGAGTGCGCCGCCCATGTTCACCTCCATCGCCTCGGTTTCGATCAGCGGCCGGCTCGACGCCAAGCTGCGCGCCATCGCCGACGCCGGCTTCGACGGCGTCGAGCTGGTCGAGAATGATCTGCTCGCTTTCGACGGTACGGCGCGCGATGTCGGGCGGATGATCCGCGAGTTCGGGTTGAAGTGCACGGCGTTCCAGCGAGTCGATGATTTCGAGGGTATGTCCGGCGCAGCTCGGGCGCACAACTTCAATCTGATCGAGCGCAAGCTCGACACCATGGAGCAGGTGGGTGCCGATCTGCTGATCGTCGGCAGCAACGCATCCACGGCCACGTCGGGGGATCGTCAACGCATCGTCGCGGACTTCCATGAACTGGCGGAGCGGGCGCATGCGCGCGGCATGCGCATCGGCTACGAGGCGCTCGCCTGGGGCCGATACATTTTCGATCATCGCGAAGCCTGGTCGGTCGTGAAGGACGCCAATCATCCCGCATTGGGCCTGGTGCTAGGCAGTTTCCATTCGCTGGTCCGAAACATTCCCATCGACAGCCTGCCCGACATCGATCCGGTCAAGATCTTCCTGGTACACCTCGCGGACGCGCCGGTCATTCAGATGGATTTGCGCTCGTGGAGCCGTCACTTTCGTTACTTGCCCGGGCAGGGCGAGCTGGATCTCGAAGCGTACGTCGCAGCGCTGCGGGCCCGCGGCTACAACGGCATCTGGTCGCTCGAAGTGTTCAACGATCGTTACCGGGCGAGCGCAGCGTCGACGAGCGCGGTCGATGGCATGCGTTCCCTGCGATACATCGAAGATCAGGTCGCGCGACGTTTGTTGCTGGCCAAGGGTTCGGGGCGGCCGCCGCGTGTCCGGTGTCACGGCATCGAGTTCATCGAATTCGCCGCCAACGACAACGAGGTCGAGCCGCTGGGCAAGATGTTCGAGACCCTGGGATTCACGCTCACGGGACGGCATCGCTCCAAGCGCGTCACGCGCTGGAGTCAGAACGGCATCAATCTGCTGATCAACAATGAGCCTGCCAGCTTCGCCCGAGCGTATGCGGACATGCATGGCGCCTCGGTGTGTGCGATGGGCGTGCGTGTCGAGGACGTGCAAGCGGCGATGGAGCGCGCGCAGGCACTGCAGATCAGCAGTTTTTCCCAGCCTGTCGCCCCCGGAGAGCTGCAGATTCCTGCAGCTCGCGGCGTGGGTGAAAGCTTGCTTTATTTCATTCGGGACGGTGAAGAGCAGCACGTCTGGAAGAATGATTTCCTCTCGGTCAGCGACCCGACAGCAGGCGCGCGGGCTGTCGGGTTGCTCCGCATCGACTATGTGACTCAGACGATGCAGTACGAGGCCATGCTGTCGTGGCTGTTGTACTACCTTTCCTTGTTTGCAGTCTCCAAGACGGCGCAGGTGGAGATCGACGATCCGTTTGGATTGGTCTATAGCCAGGCCCTGGAAGCGTCCGACCGAACATTCCGTATCGTGCTGAACAGTTCGCCGACGCCGCAAACGCTGTCGTCACGCTTCCTGCACGGATTCATGGGTGCGGGTGTGCAACACCTGGCGTTGCAGACCGACAATATCTTCAAAACCGCCCGGTTGTTGCAGGAGCGCGGCGCGCAGATGCTGCCCATTGCGGCGAACTACTACGAAGATCTGCAGGCAAGATTCGATCTCGATGGAGCGCTGATCGAACGCCTTGCGGCCAACAATATCCTGTACGAGCGCGACGGGCAGGGCGAATACTTCCAGTTGATCACGCGCGCGTTTGCCAAGCGTTTCTTCTTCGAGGTCGTGCAGCGACGTAACTACCAGGCTTACGGCGCCAGCAACGCTGCCATTCGTATCGCCGCGCAGTCGCGCTATCGCCCCGACGCCCAGGGCTGAAACCAGTCCTTGCCGCGCGACGCTTGCCATTGGTCCTGTGCCGAGGCAGTATGTACGAACTAGTACAGACATAACTGGGCGGCCAGAGCACATGAGTTCCAGGGGCGTGCGCAGATTCGGGCTGGGAGTAGGGGCAGCAGTCGTGGCGTTGCAGCTGGCGGCGCCGGCTCGCGCCGATGTAACTGCCGAGACGGCCGCTGCGCCAGTGCTCGACGATCGGTATCCGCGAGCCAAAGTCTCGTTCGGATCGGATGTCGAGAGTTATCCCGACGTGATTTACAGCGCACCGGCAGGCTTCCGGCCGTTGCGTCTCGATATCTATCGTCAGCTCGCACCCAAGGGGCCGCGTCCGCTGGTTGTTTATATCCACGGCGGCGGCTGGCAGAGCGGTCACACGCGCCACTCCGGCGCGTTCGCGAACTGGCCCGGGGTGCTCGCTTCGCTGGCTCGCAAAGGCTATGTGGTGGCGTCGTTGGAATATCGCCTCAGCGCTGAAGCGAAGTTCCCAGCCGCGATTCACGACGTGAAGAACGCGATCAAATGGCTGCGAGCCAACGCCGCGAAACACTCCGTCGATCCGCAGAAGACCATCCTGTGGGGCGGCTCCGCAGGGGGGCAGTTGGCGGCGCTGGCTGCGACTACATGCGGCGTCGAAGCAGTAGAGCCGAGCGCTGCGGATAAGAACATCGCGAGCCAGTCCGACTGCGTGCAGGGCGTGGTGGCCTGGTACGGCGTGTTCGATTTCAACGCCATTCCCCCGCCGCCGCCCGGCGTCGACGATGCCGTGTCGGCCGCTGGTAAGTACTTCGGCTGCGCGCCGGCGCAGTGTCCCGACAAGGTTGCGCTCGCCAGCCCGATCTCACATGTCGATGCGAAAGATCCGCCGGCGTTGCTGATTCATGGCGAGCTCGACAAGGTCGTTGCGGTCGACCAGTCGCGCGCCTTCGACGCGGCGCTGCGAGCGAAAGGTGTCGCATCGCAGTTGCTGGTGATTCCCGCGGTCGATCACAGCTTCATTGGCAGCTCGCCCGAGGCAACGCGTCAGGCGAGTCTGCAGGCGTTGGCAAAGACGTTCGAGTTCATCGATGCGGTGACCGGAGGCGAACGGAAGTGAGTTCCGCCGTTTCCACCGCAAGCAATCGTCGCGTGCTGGCCGGGCTGATCGGTTCGAGCATCCAACAGTCGCTGACACCGGCGCTGCACATGGAAGAGGGCGCGGCGCAAGGCTTGGACTATCGCTATGAGCTGATCGATCTGGATCGCATCAACGGCGGCGTGACTGCACTGCCGGCGCTGTTGGCGTCTGCACAGGAGCGAGGCCTGGCGGGGTTGAACATCACCCATCCTTGCAAGCAGATCATCCTGCCGATGCTCGATTCCTTGAGCGACGACGCGCAGGCGCTGGGCGCTGTGAACACTGTGGTGTTCTCGGAAGGCCGCCGCGTTGGGCACAACACCGATTGGTGGGGCTTCGCGGAAAGCTTCAAGCTCGGTCTGCAAGGTGCAATTGCCGAGCGTGTCGTGCAACTTGGCGCCGGTGGCGCCGGCGCCGCCGTCGCTTACGCCATGCTCAAGCTCGGCGCGCAGTGCTTGGACATCTACGACATCGACACTCCGAAGATGCGAGCACTGGTCGCGCTGCTGAGCGAGTTGTTTCCTTCTCGACAGATTCGCGCAGTCAGTGACCTGCGATCGGCCATGGCCGCTGCTGATGGGCTGGTGCACGCGACCACGACTGGCATGACGAAGAACCCCGGGCTGCCACTGCCGGCCGACCTGCTTCGTGCATCGCAGTGGGTCGTCGAGATCATCTATTTCCCGTTGCAGACGCAGTTGCTGAAGACCGCTCGCAGCATCGGCTGTCGCACGCTCGATGGCGGAGGCATGGCCATCTATCAGGCGGTCGGCGCATTCCGCTTGTTCACGGGTATTGCGCCGGATGCACAGCGCATGGCCCAGCATTTCGATTCTCTGGCGCGCCGGCCCGCTGCGCTCGCTGCCGCGGAATGAAGAGGGGGCGCGATTAGCTGATTTCTGGTTCGACATCGACAAGATCCGAGCACCACGGTGCGAGGAACATGAACGTTTGGGGGGATGAACAATGAAACAGACACGATGGCGCCTCGTCGCCGGCATAGCCGCGACAACGGTTGTAAGCACGGCCCTGGCTCAGGATCAGGCGGCGAGTGGGCTCGAAGAGGTCGTGGTCACCGGCTCGCTGATCTCCGATCCGAATCACGTCGCGCCCAGTCCCATCGTCATCGCCGATGCCGAGGCGTTGAAAGAGACGGGCGCGGTCACGCTCGAAGCGGCGCTCAATCAATTGCCGCAGTTCTCGCCCTCAGGCACGGCGGGCAACGGCGGGCAGGGCACGGGCGGCCACGCCACCGTGAACCTGCGCGGCCTGGGCTCCAACCGTAACCTCGTGCTGCTCGATGGTCGCCGTTTGCCACTTGCCGATATTTCCGGCAACGTCGACATCAACCTGATTCCCGACGCCATCTTGTCGAGCGTGCAGACCATCACTGGCGGCGCTTCGGCGGTGTACGGCTCGGACGCGATGTCAGGCGTCGTCAACTTCATCACGCTTCCGCACTTCGAGGGGATCCGCACCGACGTGCAATACGGCAACTCGGAGCGCGGCGACTACGAGCAGATAACCTCGTCCGCTGCGTTTGGAACTTCCTTTGCGGACAGTCGCGGCCAGGCGCTGTTGTCCATCGGGTACTCGACACGCGAAGGCTTGAACGGCAACAAGCGCGATTTCTTCGACCTGGTGACGCCGTCGTCCTTCATTGGCCAGGGCACGTTCGTGCCTTCGGCGACCAACCTGCCGAGCCAGGCCGCGGTCAACAGCCTGTTCGCAAGCTATGGCGTGACGAGCACGGTCGGCAACACGCTCAATCTGGGCTTCAACGACGATGGCACGTTGTTCTCGCAGACGGGCGCGCGGAACTATCGCGGCCCGACGGACGGCGCCTATGCGATCATCGCCGGCAACGTGCGCATGCCGGTGGGCCCGCAGACGGTGATCCAGAACCCGCTGGATCGCACGTCCATCTACACCAAGTTCGATTACGACTTCACCGACAATCTGACCCTGTACGGTCAGTTCATGCACGTCGACTCCGAGGTCACCACCAGCAGCGGTGGCAGTCTCACGCAGTTCGGCACGCTGACGAGCATCCCAATCACGAATCCGTTCATTCCCGCGGACCTGCGAACGCTGCTCGCGTCGCGTAGCGATCCGAATGCGCGTTTCACCTGGAATGGCCGTTACGTTGGACTGCCGGCCAAGTCATGGGATGAGCACTACGACACGTCGCAGTATCTGGTCGGACTAAAGGGCGTCCTGCCGTTCGAGAGCTGGACTTGGGATCTGTACGGCTCCTATGACGACACGAACCATCTGCAGTCCAACTACAACGCCGTGTTGAAGAGTCAGGTGCAGAATCTGCTGAACGCGCCGGATGGCGGCAATTCGCTGTGTGCGGGCGGCTTCAATCCGTTCGGCCTGGCGAACAGCAGCAACATCTCGCCGCAGTGTCGCGCATACATGACGACCACGGCGAAGAGCACCGAAGTGCTGACGCAAACGAATTTCCAAGGCGTCGCTCAAGGCGATCTGTTCAGCATGCCTGCTGGCGAGGTGAAGCTGGCGTTGTTGGCTTCGCACAGAAAGAACACGTATCGATACAGCCCGGACTCGCAGCTGGCCTCGCAGAACATCGAAGCCGTGATTGCTTCGCTGCCCTCGCAAGGCAAGTACGACGTGACCGAGTATGCGGCGCAGATCGACGTGCCCATTCTGGCCGACCTGCCGCTGATCGAGCGGTTGAACGTGGGCGCGGCGTTTCGTCGGTCGGATTACTCGACCAGCGGCAGCGTCGACAGCTATGAAGGCGACCTGAAATGGACGCCGACGCCCGGCTTGCTGATTCGCGGCGGCTATCAGCGCGCCGTGCGTGCGCCGAATATCGGCGAGCTGTTCGCCGCCGACAGCGGTTCGCAGATCGCGTTCGGCACACCGCCGGCTTCCATCGGCGATCCTTGCGATGTCCGCTCGACCGCTCGCACGGGCGCAGGCGGCGCCAGCGTGAGATCGCTGTGCCTGGCGCAGGGCATCCCAACGAGCGTGATCGACAACTACACGTTCCCGACGACGGCGACCGCCGGCTTGACCCGAGGCAATCGAGATCTGGATCCGGAGACCGCCGACACGTACAACATTGGCTTCTCGTGGCAGCCGGGCTCGCAGTCGCCCTGGGTAAGCGGAATCACGCTGTCGGTCGACTACTACGACATCAGCATCAAGGACGTGATATCCATCGTTCCGGGCCTCACGGCGCTCAGCAAGTGCTACAACCTGGACGGCTCGAATCCCGGCTACGATCCCAGCAATTCGTTCTGCGCCTTGTTGACTCGCGATGCGAACGGTCTGTTGCAGGTCATCCGGACGCCCTATCTGAATCTCGGCGGGCTCGAGACCAGCGGCATCGACGTGCAGTTCGCCTGGAGCGCCGACTTGAACGAGATCGGCTTCGGCACGGGCCGCGTGTTCTTCTCCACCGGCGTGGGCTACTCCAAGAACTTCTCGATTCAAACGCTGCCCAATACGCCGTTCCAGGAGTACGGCGGCACGAACACGATCGGCGCGTCGTATCCGGAGTACAAGGCGCTGACGAGCGTCGGCTACGGCATCGGCGGCGCATCGGTGTCGGTGCGTTGGCGATATCAGCACGCCATGGACGATGTGACTTCGGTGACGACACCGGCGAATCCCGGCGTCGGCGTGCCGACGTACAACCTGTATGACCTGGTCGGCTCGTATGAATTCAACGATCAATGGCAGATCCGCATGGGCATCACCAATCTGACCGATAAGGATTCGGTGTTCGTGTCCAGCTCGCAGACGAGTACGGACACCAGCGTGTTCGACGCCGTCGGCCGCTCGTACTACCTGGGACTGCGCTTCTCGATGTAGTCGTGGTGCGAGTCGCTGCCTGGTTCATCCTCTGGCTCGCTGCGGGCTCGGTGCAGCCCGCAGCGAGCGATTCGTCCTCGACCGGGTGCGCGCCGACCCGTTCTCTCCAATTCATTTGCGGCGCCGAGCGAGCCGAGGATGTCACTCGCATTCCCGGCACGCGCTGGCTGGTCTTTAGCGGCTTCAGTAACGGTGCAGGGCTGAAGCTGGTGGATAGCTCGGCGCACTCGCTGCGGCTTTGGTACTCGGGAGCGCCAGATCAGATTCAACATGATAGGCAGGCCTTCCCGCGCTGTTCTTCGCCGCCGTCTGCAGAATCATTCAACGCGCAGGGCATCAGTCTTCGGTCCGTGGCGCCAGCTTCGCATCGGCTCTACGTGGTGAATCACGGCGGTCGGGAAAGCATCGAAGTATTTCTGGTCGATGCGCGGGCCGACGAGCCAAAGCTGTCGTGGATCGGCTGCGTGTTGTTACCCGAAGGCATCGCGGCCAACAGCGTCGCGACATTCTCCGATGGAACGATCCTGGCGAGCGTGCTGACGCATTCGGGCACGTCGATCGCCGACTTCGTGCTCGGCAAGACCACTGGCGGCGTTTACGAGTGGCGCCCGGGCGCGGAACAGTTCAAGTTGCTCCAGGGCACGCAGCTGCCAGGAAACAACGGCATCGAGACATCGCGCGATGACAAGGAATTCTATGTCGTCGCATTCGGCTGGCGCTCGGTCGTGGTGTTCTCACGCGCCGATCCGTCGAAGCCCGTGCGTCGTGCGGCTGCACCAGGCTTCATGCCTGACAACATTCACTGGCACGAAGGACGGCTCTTGCTCGCGGGCATGCAGTTCGACGAACCGGCGTGCGGTGGACGCCGCAAGATCGTCGACGGCAAAGCCGACGGGATGCTGTGCCACCGGGGCTACGGCGTGGCGCAGCTCGATCCGGCGACCATGCAATTCAAGCTGATCGCTTATGACGGTCCCGATCCGGCGTTCAACGGCGTATCGGCCGCCGTGCTCGTCGATAACGATCTGTGGCTGGCCTCTTATCAGTCGGATCGCGTCGCTGTCCGTCGCCTGAGCTATCCGTTGAGTCCCTAGCGCGCCCCGCGATGGCCGTGCCAGTTCGGTCAGCCCGCCGCCGTAAGAGCAGCTGACTTTCCATCAGACTTGCGCCACCAAAGTGGCGCCAGTGCGAGCAGAGTCGAGCCCTCGGTGCCCGTCCATACCGAGGCAGATCATGAAATGCACGCATTGGCGGCAAGCGGCTCGCGGTGTCCTGCTGTTGCTGGCGACGTGTATGAGCAATCTTGCGCAAGCGGAAGGCGAGCGCATCGGGCTCGTGCTCGGCGGCGGCGGGGCACGAGGCGCAGCTCACATCGGCGTCCTGAAGGTGCTGGAGCGCGAGCGCATTCCCACCTTGGTGCGCGGACAGAAGCTGGGCCTGTGGCTGCGCCGGATGTTTCTTGGCCGCGGCAAGGTCGAGAGCTTCAATGACCTGCCCATTCCGTTCCGTTGTGTCGCCACCGACATCGGCCAGGTCAAGCCGGTCGTGTTTCAGTCCGGCGAGCTGGCGCTGGCGGTGCGCGCAAGCATGGCGGTCCCCGGCGCGTTTGCGCCCGTGAAGCACGAGGGGCGAGTACTCGTGGATGGCGGCGTCGTCAACAATCTTCCCATCGATGTGGCTCGTGAGATGGGCGTCGATCGTCTGATCGTCGTCGACGTGGGTCAACCGTTGGCGCCGGCGGAGTCGGTGCAGAGTGGGCTGTTCGATCTGCCGGTGTACCTGGCTGGCAGTCTGGAAGGCGGCAATGCCTGGCTCGATCGCGCGGACGTTTCGACCGGCGACCTGATCAAGGCTGGCAGCGTGTTCCTCGGACTCGACTTGCCCATCGGTCCTTTGCAGTTCGGCTATGGCCGCACGTTCGATGGACGCGATGCGGTCTATCTCAGTTTCGGTTCGCTGGTGCTGCCCAACTATCGTTAGTTTGCGCAAGACTGGTCGCTGCACGACGCGCTAGTATCCGCGGCATGCAAGCTCATGAGATTTTCTGGCGTGGTCTGATGGCGAGCTTTGTCGCCGGCATGGGCACGGTGATCGGGGCGGTCTGGGTGTTCTTCTTTCGGCGCCCCTCGCCAAGAGCGCAGGATGCATTGCTGAGCGGCGCGGCCGGCGTCATGTTGGCGGCGACATTCTTTTCGCTGTTGCAGCCGGCGCTCGACCATGCCGAAGCGCACATTTCTTCCAAGCCGCTGGCAGTGCTGATCGTCATCTCCGGTCTGCTCGCCGGCGCGATCGGTCTGTACTGGATACACACGCGCGTGCCGCACGAGCACTTCGTGCTCGGCAAACAAGGACCGGACAGCCTGCGAATACAGCGGCTCTGGTTGTTCATCATCGCCATCACGCTGCACAACTTTCCCGAAGGCATGGCGGTCGGCGTCGGTTTCGCGGGCGGCGACATGGGCAAGGCGACGCCGCTGGCGGTGGGCATCGGGCTGCAAAATATCCCCGAGGGGCTGGCGGTTGCGGCGGCCATGCTGGCCATCGACTATCCCAAGTCACAAGCGTTCCTGGTCGCATCGCTGACCGGCTTGGTCGAGCCCTTGGGCGGCGCGGTCGGCGCCTCGGCGGTGTGGATTGCCGGGCCGATGATGCCCATCGTGCTCGGCATGGCGGCCGGCGCCATGTTGTTCATCATCAGCGACGAGATCATTCCTGAAACCCATCGCGGCGGCTACGAAGACATCGCGACCTTTTCGCTGCTCGGCGGCTTCGCCGTGATGATGTTCCTGGACGCGGTGTTTGCCTGAGTCAGTGCTCGCCGAAGGGCGAGGAGGTGCCCGGCAGCCACGGATCGTGTGTTTCCACTCGGAACTTGTTCATATCCGCTCGCATGCTTTGCACGACCTGCCGATAGGCCGGATCGTTCGCGACATTGCGTAGCTCGTGCGGATCCTTGCTCAAGTCATAGAGTTCTTCGCCGGGCCGGTGCAGAAAGGCGTCGAGCGAGCGTGCGCCGAGTCCTAGCGACGGCTTCGCTTCGATCGCACGCCACGTGGCCGAGGAGGCGATGTCCCCAGCAATGGGAAACGGCAGCGGCGCTGCGAGATTCGCGATGTATTTGTATTGTCGCGTGCGCAACGCGCGCATGGGGTAGTACTGCTGAATCTCATGGAAACCATGCGACGCGTACACGCGCTCCCAGCTCTGCGGCCGGCTCTGCTCGAGGATGGGAAGTAACGATCGGCCCTGCAGTTTATATTCCTTCGGTCCGGGTACGCCCGCCCACTCGAGGATGGTCGGTGCGATGTCGATCCAACTCACCATGGCTTCGTTCTTCACCCCACGCTTGGATTGTGTCGGCGCCGCGATGATCAGTGGCAAGTGGATGCCTTCGTCGTAGAGCGTGGTCTTCGCGCCCGGGAACGGCCGCCCGTTGTCGCTCAGGAAGATGACGAGCGTGTCGGCCGCGCGGCCGGATTTCTGCAAGCTGTCGAGCAGCAGGCCGATGCCGCTGTCGAGCCGGCTGATCGATTCGTAATAGTCGGCGAGGTCTTTGCGGACTTCAGGCGCGTCGGGCAGGTGCGCTGGCATTGGGATTTTCTTCGGATCGTAAGTGACCCTCTCGACCGACGGCCACGCCTGCGTGTTGCCGAAGTTCTCCGCCGCGCGGTGCGGATCGCTGAAACCGACGATCATCAGGAACGGCTTGCCGGCAGTCGCAGCCATGAACTTACGTGCTTCCTCTGCCATGAACGCCACGTCACGAACGCCGGGCTTCTCCGGCGCCAACTCCGCATCGAAGGGCAGCGCCGACTCCGGAAGAATATGTTTCTTGCCGACCAGCGCGGTTGCGTAGCCGGCGGCCTTGAGTATCTGGGGCAGGGTGCGAACCCAAGGCAGGTAATGTTGGTTGTGAACGTCGTGCGCCAGGCCGTACATGCCATTGCTGTGCGAGTACAAGCCGCTGTAGATCACGGAGCGGCTCGGGCTGCAGGAGGAAACGGTGGCGAATGCATTGGTGAACAACGTGCCTCGCGCCGCGAGCCCATCGAGGACGGGTGTCTGCAAAACGGGGTTGCCGTAAGCGCCGAGGTCGCGGCCCTGGTCGTCGGAGATGATCAGAAGCACGCTGCGAGGCGCGGCCACAGTCGCAGTTGCCAGCAGCGCCAACAGAACGAATGTCCACCGGTAGGAGCTCATGGCAGCCAGCATAGCCGACGAGCGGACGCCGAGTGGATACGCAGACCCTTTCTGCCGACGGCCGGCCCGGACTATCTCCTACGCGCCGGCTGGCCGTGAAGTTATTTCACGACCCAAGGTAGTCACGGAGAATGGCCTCGCGATCCTCATCGATCTGAGACAGCGACGCCTCGCGCGCCACGAGCTCACCGTCGAATGCAATCGGCAAAGTCGGCAGCCGCGTCGTTTTGCCGTCGCCGAGCTGCACAGATTCGAGGGCGCCGGAGGCGAGCAGGTGAGGATCGTCGAGCATGTCTTCGGGCTTGCCGATGGGCGCGAACGGCAAGCCCGTTCCCTCCAGCCGTTGGATGATCTCGGCGCGCGTGAAGCCGGCAATCAACGCTCTGATCTGCGGCAGAATACGGTCGCGCTGTTGAACGCGGGCATTGTTCTTGCGCAGGGACTCGTCCGCCCACAGCTCGTTCAGCCCGAAGAGCTTGCAGAACTTCTCCCAAAGCGCGTCAGTGACCACGCCGATGAAGATCGGCTCGTCCTTGGTTTCGAACACGTCGTAAATGGCCCACGCCGAAATGCGAGCCGGCATCGGATTCGCGGGCTTGCCGGTGACCGCGAACTGCGCCATGTGCTGGCCGACGAGATACACCGTCGTCTCGAACAACGAGGCCTGGATGAGCTTGCCCTTGCCGGTGCGATGGCGCTCTTCGAGCGCTGCGAGCACGCCGATGACACCAAACATTCCGCCGGTCACGTCGATGACGCTCGCGCCGGCGCGCAAAGGCCGGCCCGGCGGACCCGTCATGTACGCAAGCCCGCCCATCATTTGCGCGACTTCATCGAGCGCCGTGCGGTCTTCGTACGGGCCCGGCAGGAAGCCCTTGGCGGAGCAGTAGATCAAGCGAGGATTGCTGGCAGACAACGCTTCGTAGCCCAGGCCGATTTTGTCGAGCGCGCCGGGCCGAAAATTCTCAACGAGGATGTCGCTGCTCGTTGCAAGGCGCTTTGCAAGCGCGAGATCGTCTTCTGCCTTCAAATCGAGCGCGATGCTCTGTTTGTGCCGGTTGTACATCGGAAAGTAACCGGCGCCCGAGCCGAGCAGCGTGCGCGTCTTGTCGCCTTCGAGCGGCTCGACGCGAATCACATGAGCACCCAAGGCCGCCAGCATCGCGCCGGCGGCGGGGCCCATCACCATGTGAGTGAGTTCGATGACCTTCAAACCACTCAGCGGGGCAGGCCGGCTCATGCGCGTACTCCATCGTTGAAGCCCAGCGGCAGGCCGGCGTCCGGCGTGAATCCATACAACGGCTCGCCTGGTAACGCTTCTGCGAGAATGCGGCGGACTTCCAGCAGCCGTTGCAGATCGATGCCGGTCTCGTAGCCCATCGCTTGCAGCATGAACACGAGATCTTCGGTGACAATGTTTCCAGAAGCACCAGGTGCGAACGGGCAACCGCCGAGGCCGGCGAGTGATGCATCGAGCGTCGTGATGCCTTCTTCGAGTCCGGCGAGCGCGTTGGCGAGCCCCAGGCCGCGAGTGTTGTGAAGGTGCAGCGTGTTGAGCTTGTTCGACCCGATCTCTGCTTTCACCTTGCGCACCAGGCGTTTGACCTGTGCGGGGTTCGCATAGCCGGTCGTGTCGGACAGGCCGACTTCAACTGCGCCGGCTGCAATGGATGCAGCAGCAAGACGCACGACGGTGTCCTCGCTGACCGGGCCTTCCATCGTGCAACCGAAGGCCGTGGACAAGCCGACTTCGAAGTGAGGCCGACTCTCGGCAGGTTGTGCAGCGACGAGCTCGGCGATAGCGCGAATCTCTTCGACCATCGCCGCGTGACTCTTGCGCACATTCTTGAGGCTGTGCGTTTCGGACATGGAGAACGGAATCGACATCTTCTGCGCACCGGCCGCGATGGCGCGTTCGGCGCCCTTGAGATTGGGAACGAGCACGGCCACCGAGAGTCCGCGAATCATCCGGGCGAAGGCGACCAGTTCGGCGGTGTCCGCCATCTGGGGTAGGAGCGCGGCGGGCACGAAGCTGCCGACTTCGATTTCGCGCACGCCGGCGGCCGCTTCGGTGGCAATCCACGCCTTCTTGGCATCGAGCGGCATGACGCGTTTGATGCTCTGCAGGCCGTCGCGCGGCCCGACTTCGCTCAGGTGAATGCGTGTCATGGTTGTGTGGAGAAATAAATCCAGGGACGGGCGAGCCGGTCTGCTCGTTGAAATGCGGCGATCCGCTCGCGATGTTTCAAGGTGAGCTCGATGCCGTCGAGACCTTCGAGCAGCATCGCCTTGGCCTCGGCGCCGATCGCGAAAGTCCAACGCTGCGAGCCCGCTTCGACCTGCTGTTGAGCGAGATCGATCCTCACCGGCTCGTTCACAGCTGCAATTGCAGCGATACTTCCCTGATCGAGCACGACGGGCAGCACGCCATTGCGAATGCAGTTGCCTGCAAAGATCGGCGCGAAGCTCGGGGCAATGATGGCACGGATGCCGTACTCGGCGAGTGCCCACACGGCGTGCTCACGACTGGAGCCGCAACCGAAGTTGTCACCGCCCAGGAGAATACGCGCACCGGCGTAACGCGGCTGATTGAGCACGAACGCCGGATCAGGATCGCGGCTGCCGGGCGAGAGGTATCGCCACGGGGCAAACAAACCAGCGGCGAGCCCGGTCTTGCCCGTGCTCTTCATCTCACGCGAGGGAATGATCGCGTCCGTATCGACGTTGTCGCGAAGCAGGGGAGCGGCAACGGATGTGAGTACGGTGAACGGCGTCATGGTCGCAGCTCCCGCGGATCGGCGATGCATCCCGCGATGGCGCTGGCCGCCACCACTTCGGGGCTGGCGATGTGCGTGCGAATGTTCGGGCCTTGTCGCCCTTCAAAGTTGCGATTGGTCGAGGAGATGACGCGCGAGCCCGGCGGGAAGCTCTCACCGCCTGCGTAGAAGCACATGGAGCAACCGCTCTCGCGCCATTCGAAACCGGCTTGTTCGAAGATCACATCGAGACCTTCGGCTTCGGCTGCGCGCTTCACGTGCATGGAGCCAGGCACGCACAGCGCCTTGACGCCGGGCGCGACCCGCCGGCCCTTGAGCAGCGCCGCGGCACGACGCAGATCCGATAATCGGCTGTTGGTGCAGCTGCCGATGAAGGCCGCATCGATAGGCGTGCCGGCCAGGCGCTGTCCGCTCTCCAGGCCTATATATGTGAGTGCCCTTTCCGGCGCCCCCGAGGGCACCGTGCCGGAAATGCCGATGCTGTGCTCGGGCGAGGTGCCCCAGCTGACCATGGGTTCGATGCTGTTCGCGTCAATGAGGATCTCGGCATCGAACTGCGCGCCGTCGTCAGTGCGAAGGCTTTGCCAATGCTTCAGTGCCTGCACTCGCAACTCGCCAGTCGGGGCATAGCGGCGGCCTTCGAGCCACGCGAATGTTTTCTCGTCGGGGGCGACGATGCCGGTCATCGCCGAAAACTCGGTCGCCATATTGCACAGGGTCATCCGCGCTTCCATGTCCAGCGCGGTGACAGTTTCGCCGGCAAATTCGACGACATGACCTTTGCCGCCGCCCGCGCCGTGACGTGCGATCAACTTGAGGATCAGGTCCTTTGCGGTCACGCCGGCTGGAAGCACACCGGTGAACGTCACGCGCAGGGTCTTCGGGCGCGACAGACGCAGCGCTCCGGTTGCCAACGCGTGCTCGGCTTCGGAGGAGCCGATGCCCCACGCGAGCGCGCCAAACGCACCTTGGGTGCAGGTGTGGCTGTCGGGTGCAATCAATGTGCAGCCAGGCAGCACGATGCCGAGCTCCGGCGAGATCACGTGCACGATGCCTTGATCAGGATCGGTGACATCGAAGAGCGTGATGCCGGCTTCGCGTGCCGCACTACGCGTCTCCGTGATGAATGCCTGACCGCCGGGCATCAATGTCTGATCGTTGCGTCCACGCCGTGTATCGACGATGTGGTCCATGACACAGAAGACGCGCGATGGATCGGCGATCGCACGGCCGGCCTCTCGCAGGCTGTTCAGCGCAGCGGCGCCTGTGCGCTCGTGCAGGAAAATACGGTCGATAGCGATCAGGTCGACGCCACCGTCGAGGGTGGCGACGACGTGCTGGTCCCACAGCTTGGCGAACAGTGTGGTTGGCTTGGACAGTGTCGCCTCTCCAGCTACTTCTCGTACGACTGCCAGTCGCGACTGATGAGCCGCTCCTGAATTGCCGTGCGCGTTTCCAACTGACCGTTGCGGATCCAGTGCCAGGTGCGGCAGCGGTTCTGGCCGTCATCGGACAGCTGAATCATCTCGTAAAGATACAGGCTGGGATCGCCCTGGCGCTGCCAGTACAGCATCACCGTGCGTCGATATTCATCGAGCGCGACTTCTGCAGCCCAGCCCTTGATCAGTTCATTGTCCCACCACACGCGCTTGTCGGCGTAGCGAGCGGGGAAGTCGCGAGTTTCGGTGCGGCCGTCGGCCCAGGTGTAGAAGTTGGTCTGGTGATAGGGATGCGGGCCCTGCGCAGGAAAACGGCACAGCAGGCGGGACTGATGCTCGTCGATCTTCACGCCGGCGGCGTTGTAATAAACATAGACGCCATCCCACACCCCTTCGTGGCGCGCGAGTACCGGCATGTCTTCACGAATTCCCATGCGAATCTCCTAAACCTTCGGTGACCAGATGTCGGCGCGCTCCGTGGCCCAGGCGGCTCGTTCCCAGTTCGCGATAGCAGGTGCGCCGGCGAGAAGTTGCTCGCGATCGACATTGAGCAACGTTCGCAGCAACGCGCGGCCCGAGCGTGCACGAATCAGACTGCGATGTTCCAACGCGAGCGCTTCCGGTGTGATGTCGGCGGCTTCGAAGGGAACAGCGTTCGCTGCTTTGCCGTCAAACCATGGCCAGAAGAAGTGACCGGCGCGAACCGCGCTCCAGGCAGCGTTCAAATAACTGCCGAAGCGATCGGGCGTGAGATCGGGAATGGCCGCGTCGGCCCACCGCCGTGCGTCCTGCGACTGCGGAATGTGAGCGTCGATTGCACCCCAGCTATTTGCGCCAGTGCTTCGTGCAACGTCGGCCGCAAGGAATGCAGACAAGCCTTCGCCAACGATCGCGGGCTTGCTGTTTACGCCGATGGCTTTCATCGCGGCGGTGACAACGGCATTCCAATCTTTCAACTCCACGGAGCGGCCGTTCTGCCAATCATCCGACAAACCGTGGCCCGGCAGATCGATTGCGAGTACCCGCGACGTATCGAGCAGTTCCGTCGATCGTCCCGGCGCATGCAGCACGACAGTGTCCGCATCGCGCCGGCCGCTCCAGTGAATCAAGCCATCGAAGCCAGGCGCCGTTACAACGACGAAGCCCGCATCTGCGTTCTCAGGCGGAGCGGGGCACGGAATCGGCGGCGTCTGACGCACATGCTGCAAACACGCCGCTTCGAGTTCGGCCGGCGTCGCGACACCTCGCGCGCTCCAACTCGGCGGCAAGGTGCCCAGTCGCGGAATGTGTGAGTGAAGCGGATCGCCCTCATAAGCGGCGATCAGCACAGGCGGCGTTTTCGCGGTCGGGGCCGGAATGTCTCTTGGTGCTTTCAACACGGCGCCGTAGCCGGCGCGATAAGCGTCACCGCTATCGAGCATGTCTCGCACGACCGCGTCGGTGCGAACGGGGTCGTCATGAGCCACGCGCAGACGCGTGCTGTTGCGCACGTCGAACCAGGGGAAGAACCAGGTCTGCTCGAGGATGCGATTCCACAGCCACACCAGGTGCTCGCCGTAGGCGCTCGGCTGGAACGGCGGCAGGTAGCCCTCGCGGAAGTGCGCCATTTCTTCCGGCGTCCAGATCGCATAACCGCCAATGGCCAGCGCCGTGAAGCGCTCGGGGCTGCGCCTGGCCGCGCTGACCAGAATGATGCCGCCTGAATGAAAGCCGTAGGCGGCGGTGCGCTCGATGCCCAGCGCGTCCAGCAAGTCGAGGTAGTGCTGCGCGAAATCGCCGATTTCGGGCGAGCCGGGCAGCGGATCGGACTGGCCGAAGCCGGGCGAGTCCGGCGCGATGCAGGTGAAGTGCTGGCCCCACTTGCGCATCAGCGGCTCGTACTCCGCCGAGCTGCGCGGGCTCTGGTGCACCATGATGAGGCTCGGCCCGGAGCCGGCCCGGCGGTAGTGGACGCGACGGTTGCCGACGCGCACGAAATGGCGGAAGATCCTCATGCCACAAGTTTGTCCGGACAACTTTACTTACACAAGCCTTTTTTGCGACTTGCGCGTTAAGCGCTGATTTCGCGGGAGTGAGCATGCAGCCGATCGGAACCAAGATGGTGTGCGATGGACGCACCGCGCGACAGATCTTCGAACAGACCATGGCCAACCCGGCCCGCAACAAGTTCGGCTTCGGGGCAAAGCTGGCCATCGTCAACGTCGATATGCAGCAGGCGTACACGCGCATCGACATGTTCAAAACCGCGTATGAGACCGATCCGCGGCAAATCGAGTACATCAACACGATTTCGCAACTGGCGCGCAGCCGCGGCATGCCGGTGATCTGGAGCCGCGTCGGTTACAAAGACGACGCTGGCGATGCCGGGGTGTGGGGTATCCGCACCAACACGCCGGACTCACTGCAGAACATCAAGTACGGCAGCGAGCGACACGCGTACGACCCACGCTGCGCCATCGATCCCAACGACTTGCAGTACACCAAGCGCATGCCGTCGGCATTCTTCGAGACGCCGCTGAACAGTTATCTGCGCTGGCACAAAGTGGATACGGTCGTCGTGACTGGCGGCAGCACGTCGGGCTGCGTGCGAGCTACGGCGGTCGATGCTTTGGCCTATGGATTTCGCACCATCGTGCCGATCGAAACGTGCGCCGACAAACACGAGAGCTATCACTTCGCGAATCTGACGGACCTGCAGCTGAAGTACGCCGATGTCGAGCCGGTGCAGGTCGTGATCGAGTGGCTGGAGGCGCGTTGATGGACACTGTGCAACGAGCCGATCCGCAGCTTTACGATTTCAAGCCGTATCGCGCGCGACCGAAGATCGTCTGGCCGGGCGGCAAGCAGATCGCGGTGTGGGTGGCGCCGAACCTCGAGTACTACGAGATCGATCCGCCCGCCAATCCTCACCGCAAGAGCTGGACCAAGCCGCACCCCGACGTGGTCGGCTTCTCACATCGAGATCACAGCAATCGCGTCTCGCACTGGCGCATGGCCGAGGTGATGAGCAAGTACGGCTTCCCGGGCTCGGTATCGCTGTCGGTGGCGCTTTGCCAGCATCATCCGGAAGTCGTTGCCGACGCCAATCGACGCGGTTGGGAGTTCTTCAGCCACGGCATTTACAACACGCGCTACACGTACGGCATGGACGAAGCGCAGGAGCGGGCGATCATCGAGGATTCGATTCGCACGGTGCGCGAAGCCACGGGCCAGACGATTCGCGGCTGGCTCGCGCCTGCGTTGACGCACACCACGCGCACTCTCGATCTGCTCGCCGAGTACGGTCTGCACTACACCTGCGATCTGTACCACGACGATCAGCCGCAACCGGTGAAGGTGAAGTCGGGTCGCTTGATTTCCATTCCATACAGCCTGGAAGTCAACGATCACTATGGGTTCTTCGTCTACAACATGTCACCGCGCGACTACGCGGATGCGTTGATCCGTCAGTACGACCGGTTGGCGACTGAAGGCGAGCAGTCGGGCACGGTGATGTGCATCCCGCTGCACGCTTACTTGATCGGCCAGCCGCATCGCATCGGGCCGTTCGCCGAGGTGCTCAAGCACATCGCGGCTGATGGTCGCGCCTGGATTGCGCGCGCCGGCGAGATTGCGGATCACTACTACGATCATCACTACCAGGGGGCCGCCCATGGCGCTTGAGCCTTCGTATCTCGAATACGCGAAGCGTCGCGAGGGCTATGACCACGACTTGTATGAGTGGTCATCGATCTTTTCGCGCAGCCCGGTCGGCTGGCCAGGCGGCAAGTCGGTTGCGGTGTGGGTGTGCGTGAGCCTCGAATGGTTTCCGATGACGCCCTCGGACAAGCCCTTTCGTGCGCCGGGCCACATGGTGACGCCGTATCCGGATTATCGGCACTACACCGCGCGAGAGTACGGCACGCGAGTGGGTTTCTATCGACTGCTCGATGCCTTCAAGAAGGCGGGTGTGAAGGCGTCGGTGGCGACCAATGGCGCGATCGCTGAACGGTACCCGCAGATCATTGCAGACATCGTGGCGGAGGGGCACGAGATCATTGCCCATTCCACCGATATGAACGGCGCGATTGCGACGGGTCTGCCCGAAGCAGAAGAGCGTGCGTTGATCGAGCGATCGCTCGCAGCGCTGTCGGTTGCGGGCAAGAAGCCGTCTGGGTGGTTGTCGATTGCGCGCTCGCAGAGCTGGAATACGCCGCGCTTGCTCAAGGAGGCAGGGCTGACCTACATGTGCGATTGGGCCAACGATGAGCTGCCGTATGCGTTCTCGAACGGCCTTGTCAATTTGCCGCTCAATCACGAGCTGTCGGATCGACAGGTTATTACGGTTCAGCAGCAGTCGATCGACAGCTATGCCCAGCAGGTTGGCGATGCGTTCGATTGGCTGGCGGGTGAAGCGAAGCGCTATGGCGGTCGCGTCCTTCCGTTGCACATTACGCCGTACATCGTTGGCCTGCCGTATCGAATCGACGCGTTCGAGAAGTTGCTCGAGCAGTTGAGCAAGCGCCGGGAAGCGTGGTTCGCAACGGGAGAAGAGATTGTGGCGAGCTGGCGGACGCAGCAGTGAGTCTTGCTGTCATTAATCCGCGCACGGGCGTGGCTGATCACTCCATTGACCCGGTTGGCGCGGACGCTGTTTCGGCGCTTGCTGCCGACCTGCGAGCGCACCAGCGCGCTTGGCTGGACAAGGGCGCAGAGGGCCGAGCGGGCGCGCTGCGGCGACTGGCTGAAAGTGTCGCGCGTCATCGCGAGGCTCTGGTCGCAGCGCTGATTGCCGACACGGGGCGCGCTGGACTATCGGCAGTCGAGGTCGATAGCGTCATCCGGATGTTGAATCGCTGGGTGCAGAGTGCGCCGGCTTTGATCGCTCGCTATCAAGCTTCCAGTCAGGGCACAGCGATTCCGTCGATCACGACGTCGACTCGGCTCGTGCCTTATAGCCTGGTAGGCGTCATCAGCCCGTGGAACTTCCCGCTGCTGCTGTCGATGATCGACACGATTCCGGCGTTGGCGGCGGGCTGTGCGGTCATCGTGAAGCCGTCCGAGATCACGCCACGCTTCATTCGTCCGTTGATGAAGGCGATTGTCGAAGTCCCAGAGCTCGCGTCCGTGTTGACCGTAATCGAGGGCGATGGCGCCACCGGCGCTGCGCTGATTCCTAACGTCGATTTCATCGCGTTCACCGGCTCCGTCGCCACCGGTCGCAAAGTAGGCGAGAGCGCCGCACGCGCATTTATTCCAGCGAGTCTGGAGCTAGGCGGCAAAGACCCACTCATCGTGCTCGCAAGCGCCGATCCTGAGAACGCGGCGGGCATCGCGTTGCGCGCGTCGGTAGTGAACACCGGGCAGGCGTGCCAGTCCATCGAACGCGTTTACGTCGCGCGCCCCATCGCTGAGCGCTTCCTGGCTGCGCTGGTTGAGAAGGCGCAGGCCGTGAGGCTCAATTATCCCGATATCAAAGTCGGTGACATCGGGCCTTTCATCAGCGCGAGGCAGGCGGACATCGTGCGGGCACAGATCGACGATGCTGTGTCACGTGGCGCGAAGTTGTTGGCCGGCGGACGCGTCGAAACGCTCGGCGGCGGGAAGTATTTGCGGCCGACGGTTCTCACGGATGTCACGCCTGACATGCTCGTGATGGCCGAGGAAACGTTCGGCCCCGTCATCCCCGTGACGGTATTTGATACGAACGACGAGGCCGTAGCACATGCGAACGCCGGCACCTTCGGCCTTTCAGCCGCCGTGCTCGCTGGTACAACTGAGGAAGCCGAGGAAATCGCTGGACGCATCAACGCGGGCGCCGTGTCGATCAACGACGGAGCGTTGACGACGATGGTCTGGGAGGCCGAAAAGTCCAGCTTCGGTGCGAGCGGCCTCGGGCCGTCACGCATGGGAGAGAGCGGCCTGCTGAGGTTCTTCCGCAAGCAGGCGCTGATTCGTCAGAGCGGCGCGCCGGCGCCGCTCGCGGCGTATTCAGAGGAAGCGCTTCAGCGCTGAAGCTCCACCAGCTCGTACCACGTCTGCATATAACCGCCGACGCCGCCTTGCACGAAGATGGCGTCGTCATCGGCGGTCACCCAAACATCGTAGTGCGGATGTTGTTTACCGCCCATGCCCGGGCCTTCATCGTCGACGAAGCGGAAGTGCCGGCACTTGAACGTACCGGCCGCAACGGTGATCGTTTCCTCCCCCACGTACTCCAGCCCGATGGCTACTTCCGCGATCTGCGGCGGCGTGGCGCCTCGATGATCGGGTGAGGGCACGAACACGCGAATGGCGCGTCGATGCGGGCCCTTGCTCAGGTCCATGCAGCGCGTCGTGTAAGCGTCGCCAGCCACCGGGTGAGTGCCGAAGCCGTCGATTGCGCCCGTGTATTCGACTCGCTGCGACAGCCTGCCAATCGATGGTCCGAAGCTCTCGCATTCGACCACACCGCTGTCGTTGCCCGGCTCATGACGCAGCCAGCCCGAGCCCATGAAGCGATCACCGACGGTGAGGTGCACGTGCAGGCTCTGGGGGCGGCCGGCGCTGTCGAGCGAGTACACGATGTCTCGCAGCACGGTCGGGGCAGGTTCCTCGATCTCACAGCGAGCGCGGAAGATCGCGCTGCCGTCGCCGTGGTGTGTGAAGGTGAACCACTCGCGGCCGCGCTCTTTGTCGAGCAAGTCGGGCTTCTTGGAGGTATAGCGGATGAGCCCGCTCACAGCACGATGTTTCATCAATTATCTCGCAGGTCTACGCTGATATCGGCGACCGGCTTCTCGTCCGTCTGCATCGCCTCCATTTCCTGCTGGACGCCGCGCATGACGCGGGCGATGTATTCCTTGGTCATCAAGCCGCGCTGGTAAGCGGCGTCGCGATCGGGCTGATACTTCTCGATGTCAGCACGGCTGATCGTGCCTTTGCTGTCGAGTAGTCGCTCCACCGTATCGAGCCGCTCCTTCAGCACCGACACCTCACCGACAACCGCGAGCAGGATGGACAACATGCGCTCGCTGCTCGGGTCGCCGAGAAAGTCAGGGCGCTTGCCCTTGGCTCGCGCGCCCGCGCGCAGGATGTAATCGATGTCGCTCATGATTGCGGCTTCCAGGCTCCGTATGCGTTCCAGACGGCAGCGCGACCGTGATCTTCCTTCTCGCCCGATGCGGCGACCGGGAAGACGGTAGGGTCGACGACTGCGCGCACGCCCGTCACAAACTGACTGGAGCGGGGCAGGCCGGCGGCCTCGATGACTTTCTTCAGGTCCATGGCGTGCATGGCCGACCAGAACGGCTCGTTGTTGTTGAAGGCGTCCCAGTCGCGAATGAACTGCTCGTACAACGGCATCTCATCGGAGTATTGCGGCTGTTCGAGGTGCAACATCAGTCCGCCCGGTGCGAGCACACGCACGCCTTCGCGAATGATTTGCGGCAGCGCCTTGCCGGACAGTTCGTGCAGGAACATCGTCGTCTGCACCCAGTCGAAATGTCCGTCGGGGAAGCGGCTCAGGTCCTCGGCGTTCATCTGTATGAACTTCAGGTTCTTCGCACCGAGCGCTTGAGCGCGTGCGTGTCCGTAGCGCAGGACGGGCGCGGCAGTATCGATGGCGATGATTTCGGTTTCCGGGAACGCGAGCGCGAGCGGCACGATGTTGTGGCCGATGGTGCAGCCGACGTCGAGAATGCGCTTCGGCGTCCAGCCGGGGCGCTCGCGTTTGATCCATTCGACGAGCGCCTGCCCGCCGCCATCGGACAGCGCGCCGAGCCCACCCGCGGTCGTCGCGAAGATGCCGCAATCGTAGTTCGCGCCGGCGGACACATCGCCAGGCCGCTCTTCGCCATGATACGAGCCGGGCATGCAGTGAATATCCACCGCATTTTGATAGCGAGGCGTGGCAACCGAGGGATTGAGCTCCAGTGTCGGTCGATCCGCATTGAACTCACGAGCTTTGGCATCCAGCGCTTCCAGCTGACGCAGCACCATCGAGCGGCCGTTCTGCTGGCGCATCTCCATGGAGTTGCGCTTGCAGGCCGACCAGAAGCGATGCCATGGATCTTTGTTCATCGCGTGCCGGATCTCGAAGCGGTCTTTCGGATCGCGCTGATGCTCGGCTCGGAACGCGGGCAGCACGCGCTTCTCGTAAGCGAGCTTATTGCCAGGGCCGACGACGCCGGACAAATACTTGTTGAAGGCGGTGAGGAAGTTGAAGCGCGCCGCTTCGTCGTGAGTCGGCGTCGGAAACACTTCGTGCCGGGTCACCGCGGTGTACGGCGGCGGCACATCTTCACGTTTCATATGAGCCCATCCTTCGCGAGGCGCTCGATCACTTGTTCATGAGCGCGCAGGAAATGATTGCGGTCCGGGACCTTCACCTGGCCGTTCTCGATCAGGCCGTTGGCCGGCTGTCCGACAGTGGCCCCATACACGGCTGCGAACGGCTCGAGCCGCTGACGCGCCAGGAAGTTGGTCATGCCCGGCTTGCGTCGCTGATGGCGCAAGGCGTCCAGGTTGAGATCGGCGAACGCGGTAAAGGTTTCGCCAGTATTCGCTTCGGCCAGCACCGCGCCCTTGTAGTCGATGACTACCGAATTGCCGTCGGCCGAATCGAGCGGCAGCGTCGTGTCCTCGATGCCTGCGGTGTTTGCTGACACGACGTACGCGATGTTCTCCATCGCCCGCGCGCGCTTGGCCAGCGCCTTCGGCGTCATGAGCGGCGAGCCGATTTCGGAGGAACTGTGCACGAAGATCTCGGCGCCACGCAGCGCGTGGGCACGGGCGATCTCCGGATACAGAATCTCTTCGGAGGCGATGGCGGCGAGGTTGCCGATCTCGGTGCGAGCGACGGGGAAGACGCCGTCGATGCCGTAGATGTCCAGGTACTTCGACCAGACGTCATGAGGCGTCGGCGCGAACATCGAGTTCAGTCGGCGGTAACGCAGGACGACATCGCCGCTGGGGCCGATGACAAAGCTCGTCTGGAAGTAGAGGCCGGGGAAGTGAGCGTCGCGTTCGTACGCGTTGCCAGCCAGAAACAACTGCTGTGACTGTGCGACCTTGCCGAGTGCCTGATACTCGGGACCGTCGATGTCGAGCGCGGCCTTGGCTGCGAAGTCTGGAATGGAGATGCGGCCCGGATAACTCGTCAGCACATACTCTGGCAGAACCGCGAGCTTTACTGGTGTGCCGCCGTACTGCTGAATGAAGACGCTGGAGCTCCGCAGCTTCACGCCGATCGCTTCGATCATCGCGAGCATCTGCTGACGCGCAGCCGCGCGATCCGCCAGGCGCTCCACCGAGCGAGCGGCGATTTGCAAAGCCACGGCTGCGTATTGAGAGACCGCAGTCATACGGTTACTCCGCGAAGTATCGGCGGCGCCGACGGCAGACGAGGGCAGACCTGCTGCCACCATGCCCGCGAGCATTTGCCGGCGATCGATGCCCATCCATCATAGTCCCAGGCTGCCGGGATTCATCAGGTTGTTCGGATCGACCGCGCGCTTCACCGCTTGCAACAGCTCCCACGCGCGCGGGTCGCTGGCCTGCTTCAGCGGATAAGCGCGACCGACCTGAAGATGCGTCGCACCCAAGTCGCGGAAGATGCCGATGAGCGACGTGCGCAACTGCTTGACCAACGCGCGAGCCGACTCATTCGCCGGAAATCCCTTGAGCTTCGCAAGGTGTGCGGCTTCGACAGAACGGCGGTGGATGTCCTGCAGCTCGTCCGGCCAATAGAACACCGGCTCGATCAAACAAGTGGAGCGATTCACTGCGCACAGCAACGCGCCGGTGGTCACTCCGTTGTTCGCCATGGCAGTCGCATGCTCGGCGAACATTGCTTGAATGCGATTCCAGCCCTCGACCAGTCGGCTGTGCGGCAGGAAGCCGTGCACCGGCACCCAGCGCTCGCCTTCCGGTCCGACCATCGAATTCACCGGCGGGAACGGATTGGCGCGCAGAATCTTCGGGATCGTGTTCTCGACACTGTGACCGCCGAATCGAACGGCAATGGCTTCCACCGCCTTCATGTCGGCATCGACCGCACTTTGATGACGACCTTCAGCGATCACGTGCAGCGAGAAGTGCGCGTCATCGAGGAACGAGCGGCCCGCGGCGACAACCTTCGCGCCTTCCTTGAGCGCCTTCCAGGCCGAGCCTTGCGCCTTCATCATGTTGACCAGCGACTGCGCATCCCTGGTCAGGCTCTCACGTTTCATGCGCTGAGCCTGCAGGTTCGGGTCGAAGCCGAAACATTCGGAGGCCAGGCCCTCGCGTGAGACCGCGCTCATGGCCTTGAAGTAGCCTTCGGCCTCGGGGAAGCTGAAAGAGCCGTACGCAAAGGCGGTGCCTTCGCGAACCGTCTGCAGCGTGATCGTCGCTTTCACACCGAGTGCGCCACAATCGGCGGCGAACAGGCCCGTGATATCCGGTCCGAACGTGCGGAAGAAGTCGCTGCCGGTCTTCACAAGAGTTCCGTCAGCGAGCACGACTTCGAAACTGATCGCCGCATTGACAACCGTGCCGCCGGACGCGCCCCAGAAGATGCCGTTCTGGCTCATGCCGCCACCGACGGTGGCGTTGATGCCGGACAAGGTGCCCCAGGCCAGCGCTCGCAATCCTTTCGGCTTCAACGTGCGCTGCAGCTGGTCCCACGTGCAGCCGGCCTCGACAGTTACGGTCATGTCCGTCTCGTTGATATCGAGCACGCGGTTCATCGCGCCCGTGTCGACGAGCAGCGCCTGCTTGCTAGGTGCGAGATAGCCACCCGTGTAGCTCATGCCGCCGCCGCGAGGAATGATTGCGAGGCCGGCTTTAGTGGCGGCCGCGATTCCGCGAGCGAGCGTGTCTTTGTCGTTCGGACGGAGCACGGCGAGCGCAGTCTCGCCGCCGCTATAAACATCGTGCGAGTAGTAGCGCAGCTCGGCTGGATCGGTCACCAGGGCTTGTGGGCCAACGGCGGCGGCAAGCGCCGCCAGGGGATCGTTTGCAATTTGCATCGAAGCGTTCATATCAAAGCGCTGGGATCAGGAAGCTCGGACCAGCTCGGGCTCGGCGTCGGCGCTGGGCTCGGCGAAGTTGTCGTTGTAGCGGCCCAGGGCCAGCAGCATGGCGCCACCGACGGCGAACAAGACCATCGCGACGAGCAACATCGGATCGTAACCACCGGTGCGATCGCGCACGATGCCGTAGATGATGGGAGAGATCGCCGAGCCGATGCCGAACGGCATATACAGCACGCCGTAGATGCGGCCGTAATGGGCCATGCCGAAATATTTCGCAGCGAGAAACGCGATCACGTCGGACTCGGCGCCGGCAGCGAAGCCGAGCAGGAACGCGCCCGTCATCACTAACGGCAGACTCGTGTCCGTTCCCATCAGCAGATAACAAGCCAGTGCCGGCAACAGCAGAGCAGGGAAGGCGACACCCGGCGCCCAGAAACGATCGAACAGGAAACCCACGAGGAGTCGTCCAGTGAGGATGCCGATCGCGACGACACCGAGCACACTCGCGGCGACTTGAGCCGAAAAGCCGTGCAGCCCGACGATCTGCGCGATGTGAATGTGAGCGCCGCCGTAAGCGAACGCGATCATCAAGATCGAGCCGAGCAACACCCAGAAGCGATAGCCACGCGCGGCTTGTGCGAGCGTGATGCCGGTGACTTTGCCATCCGCGCCGCCGACACCGGCGGGCCGCTCGTCGGCGCGCGGCTCTCGAAACCACAGATAGCCGATCGGCAACGCGACCAGTATCGGCAACAGTGCGACGACCGGAAACGCCATGCGCCAGCCACCGGCTGCGATGGCGCGTTGTGCGATCTGAGGGACGACCATCGCGGCGAGGCTCGTGCCCAGCAACATGATGCCGAGCGCCAGGCCGCGGTTGCGGTTGAACCACAAGCTGACGGCGCGGCTCCAGGTCACCGGGGTCGAGCCGATGCCGATCGCGCCGAGCGCCGCCCAGAACAAGATGTAACCTCCGATCGAGCCGGGCAGGAAATAGAACGCGCCGAACATCAGCCCGAACAGAAACAACGACAACAAGGCGACGGGCCGGACGCCGAAGCGGTCGGCCAGCCCGCCGAACACCGGCGCCATGAACGAAGCGATCAGACCGAACACGGTCACGCCCGCGCTCACCGAAGCGAAATCCCACCCGAATTCCTTGTGGATCGGGCCCATCACCAGCGGCAGCACGTTGAACGGCAACGGCGAGGCGCCGCACGCCACGCCGAGCAACGCCGCGACCAGCGGTTTGGAGCCCCGCTTGAATTCCGAAGCTGGCCGCGCCGACACGGTGTCGGCGCGGCTTTCGCCTGCTGTCATCAGAAGTTGAACCTCGTGCGAAGCATCCACTGCATCGGAGCGTTGATGTAGGAGGTGTTGGCCAGCGATGTGTTGACTGCCGTCTCATTGAAGCAGTTCGTGCACTCGGCCGCCACCAGCCAGCGATCGTCCGCGCCGAACAACGTCAGCGTGGCATTCACGAACCACGCCTCCGGGCTGTGCGAGCCGGTGATGAAGTCGCCGCCGTACGGGTTGGAGGGGAAGGTCCCATTGGTGCCCGTGACCGAGCCGCTGTAGATGGTCAGGTTGTTGGTCGCCACTTCCTGCTCGGTGCGATAGCTGGCGTTGATCGAAGGCACCAACGTCATGCGGCTCGCGCCCAGCGCAATGTCGTAGCTTGCACCGAACGACAGCGTCACGTCCGGAGTGCGCACCGGTTCGGCGATCTGGCCATCGGCAGTGATGACGCCGGCGGCGCAGGCGGCGACAGCGGGGCTGGCGTTCGGAATCGCACCGGTCGCCAGCTGTTGCTGACACAAGCGCTGCTGCGCGCCCACCGACTGGATGCCGTACTCGTCGAAGTCCGGCGCGTTGCGGTCGATCTTGTACTTGTCGTCCTGGAAGCCGGCGTTGAAGTACGTGGTCAAGCCGTCGATCGGCATGTACGTGAGCTCGAGCTCGATGCCCTTGTTCTCGTAGTCCGCGAAGTTGCGGGTCAGGAACGTCATCGAGCCGTTGGCGTTGAGCAGCGCCGAGGGCGTCTGCAGGTCGGACACGTCCAGGTAGAAGAACGTCAGGTTGGCGCGCAGGCGATTGTTCAACCAGTCGGTCTTGGCGCCGGTCTCGTAGCTCCACACCTTTTCCGGGCCGAACGGCAGGACGCTGCGAGCCGGCGTGCTGCGGGCGTTCCAACCGCCGGACTTCATGCCGCGGGTCGCCGATGCGAACAGCAGCACGTCGCCCGAAGGTTGATAGTTGACCGCAAAACGCGGCGTCCACATGTCGGTGCCCATCTCTCGCGGAATCGGCTTGCCGGACGGGGAGATCAGGTTGACGTTGTCCATGCACGTCGCCTCGATCGTGCCGTCGTTACAGCTCGGACGATTGTCGCGGATCGACATCTTCTTGGTTTCGTCGGTGTAGCGGATGCCGGCCGTGAGCTTCCACTCGTCGGTGACGTTGAAGTCGGCTTGCGCATAACCGGCGAGCGCTTCGGTCGTGTTGTCCAGCACGCGGTCTGCGAGCAGCAACGTGTCGCCGAAGATGTCGGCGAAATCCGTCGTGTTCTTCTCGTCGAGGTAGTACACGCCTGCGACCAGGTCGGCGAAGCCATCGCCCAGGCTGCCGTTCAACTTGATTTCCTGGCTGAACTGCTCGTGCGAGCCGTCATTGAGGATGGTGAAGCCGCCACGGGTGAAGCCGCGAACCGGTGGGTTCGGGGATGCCAGCGACGGACCGCCGCGGCCATCGTAGAAGTCCAGCCCGTATTGCTGGGTCGTGTCGACGTAGCCGGTAATGAAGCTCAACTGGAAGTCCGGGCTCAGATCGATCTGGAAGTTCGACGTGATCAGGTCGGTCTCTGAGCGGGCGCCGAGCAGATAGTTTGCCTTGCGTCCCGAGATCACCAGCGGAGCATAAGGCGACGCGCCGATTGCGCCTTCACGCAGGCCGGTGCTCGCGAAACGGCCGTTGCAGTCGGCGGGATTCGCCGGGTTGCACTCGAAATTGAGGATGTTCTCGCCATCGGCCTGGATCTTTGCAAACGAAGCCGACCAGGAGAGTGCGTCGGTGAAATCAGCTTTCAGGCCGACGCGGGCGCCCCAGCCGTCGTCGTCATTCAGACGATCGCCGGTGGTGACATTCTTCACGTAGCCGTCGTCTTCCTGCCAGTAACCGCTGAGCTTCACGGCCAGCTTGTCGAACACCGGCACATCGATGGAGCCGCGTGCGACTTGCTTGTTGTAGCGGCCATAGCCGATCTCGGCGTAGCCGCCCAGCTCGTCGCCCGGATCCGCCATGATCATGCGCACGGCGCCGCCCGTCGTATTACGGCCGAACAGGGTGCCCTGCGGACCGCGCAGCACTTCGACCCGCTCGACGTCGAACAAGCTCAGGTTGTTGGCGTTCTGGCGGCTCAGATAGATGTCGTCGACGTAAGTGCCGACCGGCGGGTCGAACGTGGCCACCGTCTCGCTGTTGCCCAGGCCGCGCAGATAGAACGCGTTCGCCGAGCCGAGGCCGGTGTTGTTCTGCGCCACCATGTTGGGGATGTACTGACCGATCTGCAGCGTGTTCGACACGCCCTGGCTGGTCAGCTGCTCGGCGGAGAACGCCGAGATCGCGATCGGCACGTCCTGCGCGCTTTCGGTGCGGCGTTGAGCCGTAACGATGACCTCGGTGATGCCGGACGAGGCGGCCTCGTCGGATCCCGCATCGGTCTGTGCGTACAGCGGCATGGTCACGAGGCTGGTCGTCAGAGCTGTGGCCAGGCCAAACAGATTGCGCATATTCCCCTCCCGTTGTTCTAAAGCGCGGCAAAAAGTTGTCCGGACAAATCGCACTAAACGGGCACCTTGTCAAGCGTGCCCTGGCCGACACGCCAGTGCAGGGCGCGGGAAACCGCCGCCGCACAATGCTTTAGAGTTGTATGGACAATTGTAACCGCGCGCATCCTGCGACTTGGGCCGGCGCCGCGCAGTCGTTGCACGCGCGCTGCAATGCTGTGCAAAAAAGCTTGCTTGCAAAAAAGTTGTCCGGACAAATACCATGGGCGCTATGATGATTACGAGACTGTCATCCAGCGCCCGTTCCGGTGCGCTCGGCGACAGGTAAAAAGACGACGGGAGATGCACGAGCGATGCCACTGATGTACCCGACACTGGTTTATCTGCACCTGCTGTTGTTCGTGCTCTGGCTCGGTGCAGACGTCGGTGTGTTCGTGCTCGGACAGCACTTTCGTAAGCGAGAGAGCTACACGCTCGATCAGCGTCTCGCACTGTTGAAGCTGCTGGTGCAGGTGGACATGGTGCCGCGCACCGCGTGGGCGCTCATGGTGCCGCTGTCCTTGTCAGTGGTGTCGGCCGGCGGTTGGTGGGCCGTGCCTGGCTGGCTGCTCGCAACGGCGTGGCTGGCGGGCCTGGTGTGGTTGTGGCTGGTGTGGGATGCACATCTGCACGATCAAACACCGCGCGCCGTGCGCAATCGCAAGATCGAGTTCTGGCTCAAATGTTTCATCATGGTCGGTTATCTGTGGATCGGCGCGCAGTCGTTGGCGACCGGCGCACCGCTCATTCCGACCTGGCTTGCCGCAAAAGCATTTCTGTTCGGCGTGATCTTCGCCGCCGCAATCATGATCGATGTTGCTTTCAAACCGGTCGGGCCGCAGCTGGGTCGCCTCATCAAGGAAGGATCGAGTGACGCCACCGAGAAGCCGCTGCGGGCCACGATGGACCGCACGCGCTGGTGGGTATGGGCGGTTTACCTGCTGCTGCTTGTGACTTCGTACCTCGGCGCGGTGAAGCCGCTATGACGAACGTAGCAAACGATGTTGCCAGTGTGCTGTTCGTACCGGGCAGCAAGCCGGAGCGCACATCGAAAGCGCTGGCCTCGGCGGCCCGCATTGTTTGTGTCGATCTCGAGGATTCGGTCCCCGCATCCGACAAGGCCACGGCGCGGGCCGCCGCGCTCGCTGCGTTGGGTGCGGGCGATCGACGCCTCGCTCTGCGCATCAACGGCATCAAGACGCGCGCGGGGCTGGAAGATCTGCTGGCGCTCGTGAACGCGAACATCGCGCCGCCGCTGTTGTTGGTTCCGATGGTCGAGAGCGCAGCTGAGATCGCCGTTGTCACAGCAGCGTTCGGCGGCAAGGCTCCGGCGATCGTGCCGTTGATCGAAACGGTGCAAGGCTTGCGGGCGGCTCATGAAATCGCGGCTGCGCCGGGCGTCGCCGCAATGATGTTCGGTGGCGGTGATTTCGCTGCCGAGCTCGGCGTCGCGCTGGCGTGGGAGCCGCTGCTCGCCGCGCGCGGCGCTTTCATTCTCGCGTGCGCAGGTGCGGGCATCGGAGCCATCGATGTTCCGTTCATCGGGCTGGACGATCAACAAGGTTTGATCGCCGAGACCCGCGCCGCGAAGCAATTGGGCTTCACCGGCAAGGCGGCGATTCATCCGGCGCAGGTCGATGCAATCAACGCAGTGATGTTGCCGACGGCGGAAGAGATCGCCGAGGCGCAGGAAGCAGCACAAGCATTCGCAGCGGCCAACGGCGCCGCTGTGCGTTTCAAGGGCCGCATGCTCGAGGCACCGATCATGCGCCGCTATCGAAGAATTCTGGATCAGGGCAGTTTGATGAACATGCGGAGCGAGCACGATGCGTGATGGGGTCATTGAAATCAGTCCGGGCCGCTATCGCGAGAGCTTTGGACGTTACTACGAGGATTTCGTGGTGGGGCACGTGTACGAGCACCGTCCCGGACGCACGATCACCGATACCGACAACGTGTGGTTCACGTTGCTCACCATGAACACGCACCCGGCGCACTTCGATTACGAGTTCGCCAAGAAAACCGAGTTCAAGAAGCCGCTGGTGTGCTCGCCGTTCACGGTCGCGCTGATGGTCGGCATGAGCGTCTCGGACGTGAGCCAGAAGGCGGTCGCGAACCTGGGCTGGGACAACATCCGGATGTCACATCCGCTGTTCCCCGGCGACACGCTGTATGCGGAGAGCGAAGTGATCGACAAGCGCGAATCCGCCAAGCGTCCCGAGCAGGGCATCGTGACCGTCAAGACGACGGGCAAGAACCAGCACGGCGACATCGTCTGTACATTCAGCCGGACCATGCTGATCTGGAAGCGCGGTTGCGGTCCGGTCGGCGACTGAGGGAATTCATAAGTGTCAGCACATTCGCAACGACGCATCGAAGCGTCCGCGGAACAGGCTCTGCTCGAAGCGATCGACCGTTGGGTCGAGCGCGAGGTGCGCCCGGTCGTGATGCATCACGACCACAACGACATCTGGCCGGCCGAGCTGGTCGAGCAGATGAAGGAGATGGGGCTGTTCGGCGCCACGATCGGCCAGGAGTACGAGGGGCTGGGCCTGCCGGCGACCACGTATGCGAAGATCATCGCCACGATCTCTTCGTACTGGATGGCGATCACCGGCATCGTCAACTCACATCTGATCATGGCCGCGGCGGTCGAACGCTTCGGCACTGAAGATCAGAAGCAGAAGTGGCTGCCGAAGTTCGCGTCCGGCGAGATTCGCGGCGGCCTGGCGCTGACCGAGCCCGACGCGGGCACGGATCTGCAAGCCATTCGCACGACTGCGGTTCGCGATGGTGATGATTACATCATCAACGGCACCAAGACCTGGATCACCAACGGCATTCAGGGCAGCTGCTTCGCCGTGCTGGTTAAAACCGATCCGAAAGCCGAGCCGCGTTACAACGGCATGAGCTTTTTTGTCTGCCCGAAGGGCCCGGGCTTCAGCGTCGGCAAGAAGTTCGACAAGCTCGGCTACAAGGCGATCGACAGCGCCGAGCTGGTATTCGAGAACTATCGAGTGCCGGCCGCGAACCTGATCGGCGGCAAAGAAGGCCAGGGGTTCTTCCAGGCCACTGGCGGTTTGGAGCTCGGCCGCATCAACGTCGCCGCGCGCGGCGTCGGTCTGGCGGAAGGCTCGCTGCGGCTCGCCACCGCCTATGCGCAGGTCCGAAAGACCATGGGCAAGCCGATTGCCCAGCATCAGGCCATCCAACTCAAGTTGGGCGAGATGGTCACGCGCGCCGAGGCGGCACGATTGCTCGTGACCAATGCCGCCGAAGCCTACGACCGCGGCGAACGCTGCGACATGGAAGCGGGCATGGCGAAGTACTTCGCCTCTGAAGCGGCGGTTCGCAACTCCGAAGAGGCCATGCGCATCTTCGGCGGCTACAGCTACTCCAAGGAATACGAGATCGAGCGCTTCTACCGGGACGCGCTGCTCATGTGCATCGGCGAGGGCACCAACGAAATGCAACGGATGATCATTGCCAAGCAGTGGCTGAAGAGGAATCCGGCATGAAGTCCTTGCCGCTCGCAGGCTTTCGTATTCTCTCGGCCGAGCAATACGGCGCGGGTCCTTATGGCACGCAGTTCCTGGCGCAGCTCGGCGCGGAGGTCATCAAGATCGAATCGCCCGGCGAAGGCGACACGGCGCGCGCTGTCGGCCCGCACTATCTGCGAGAGAACGAGAGCCTGTACTTTCAGAGCTTCAATCTCAACAAGCGTTCGCTGACGCTCGATCTCAGCAGCCCCGAGGGCAAGGCCATCCTGCACCGGCTGGCGGCGCAGAGCCACGCGCTGGTCAATAATCTGCGCGGCGATCTGCCGAAGAAGATCGGTTTGACCTACGATGACCTCAAAGACGTCAACCCGGCGCTGGTTTGCGCGCACTTGTCCGCCTATGGACGCGACAACGAGCGCACGCGCTGGCCGGGCTATGACTATTTGATGCAGGCGGAAGCGGGCTTCTTGTCGTTGACCGGCGAGCCGACTGCTCCGCCGACTCGCTTTGGATTGTCGATGGTGGACTTCATGACGGGCGCGCAGATGGCGATCGGTTTGCTCGCGTCGTTGCTCGATGCTCAGCGTACGGGGCAGGGGCGCGACGTGGACGTCGATCTGCTGTCCGTCGCGGTTCATCAAACGAGCTATCCGGCGATGTGGTACTTGAACGAAGGCGATTTGATTCCTCGCACGCCGCGTTCGGCGCATCCGTCGGTCACGCCGAGCCAGATGTTCCGCACCGCCGATGGCTGGGTGTTCGTGATGGCGCAGCTGCCGAAGTTCTGGCGCACGCTGGTGGATAAGATCGGGCAGCCCGAGCTGGCGCGCGATCCTCGCTTCGTCACGCCGGCTGATCGGCTCGCGCATCGTGAAGAGCTGACAGCCATCCTCGATGACGTGTTCAAGCAGCACCCGACCGCGCATTGGGTCCAACTGCTCTGTGGCCATATGCCCGTTGCACCGGTGTTGTCGCTCGACGAGGCGCTGGACAATCCGCATTTGCGTACCATCGGCATGATTGACACTGTCGCGCATCCCGATCGTCCCGAACTGCGAGTGCTCGCGAGCCCGATCCGGCTCGATGGCAAGCGCTTGCCGAATCGCGCCGGGCCGTTGCTGGGAGCGGACACCGACGCCGTGCTGGCCGAAGCGGGTTACAGCGTGGCGGATATCGCAGCGTTCAAGAACAGAGGCATCGTCTGAAGTCCATGGGCAAGCTCACCGGCATCAAAGTCGTCGACCTGTCGCAGTTCCTGCCGGGCCCGATGCTGTCGGTGATGATGGCCGACCAGGGAGCGGAGGTCATCAAGGTGGAGCCGCCGGCGGGCGATCCGGCGCGCGCGCAGGCGCCGTTCGAAGCCGGGCAGTCGGTGTGGTTTCGCAATTTGAATCGGGGCAAGCAGAGCGTTGCGCTCGATCTGAAATCGCCTCACGGCGTCGCCGCGCTGTGGTCGTTGATCGATGGCGCCGACGTGTTCATCGAAGGCTTCCGCCCGGGCGTGATGAAGCGACTCGGCTTCGGCTATGAAGCTGTGTCGGCGCGAAACCCGCGTATCGTTTACTGCTCTATCTCCGCATTCGGTCAGACCGGCGAGATGGCCCATCACGCGGCCCACGATCTGGCGGTCCAGGCGCTCAGCGGTTTTATTTCAGTGAATGATGGTGTGGATGGAACGCCGGTCGTTCCGGGGGCTCCGTCCGCCGACATGGCTGCAGCACTGACCGGGTTGTCGGCTGTCCTCATGGCGTTGCTGGGCCGAGAGAAGAGCGGGTGCGGCGACTATCTCGACATCGCAATGTTCGATTCGCTGTTGCCGTGGTGTTCGCACATCGTCGGCACGGCGATGGCAGGTGGTGAGCCGCCGCGTTCCAGCAACCAACGATCGCTGGGTGGCGCGGCGTTCTACAACGTTTATGAAACATCCGACGGTCGGCACATCGTGCTGGGCGGCCGCGAGCCGAAATTCGCGGCGAATCTGCTCAATGCCCTGGGCCGGCCCGAGTTGATTCCGCTGGCGAGCGAGCCGCCGGGGCTCGCGCAGCTGCCGCTGGTCGATTTCCTCCGACAAACGTTTCGCACGCGTTCGCGTGATGCCTGGATCGAGTGGTTCGCCGACAAGGATGTGGCGTTCGCGCCGGTGCTGGATTTTCGCGAGGCTTTCGCTCAGCCGCACCTGGCGGAGCGCGGCCTGGTGGCCCAGGCCGATGGCGCTTATCACATTGCGCCGGCCATTCGTTTCCCGGGCGAGCCGGCCTGGACCCCGCGGCCGGCGCCGGAGCTCGGCGATGGCTGAGTTATTGTTCCAGGTCGATGTGCATCGAGTAGACGAAGCGATCGGCGGGGTGGTAGCTCGAGGAGATCTCGAACAGCCGGTCGTTGGCGCCCATGTAACAACGCAGGATGTGCAGGCACGGCGTCTTGCGCGGAATATTCAGCTCGGCCGCTACCTGATTGCTCACCGCCACCGCTTTGATGTTCTGAGTGACGTGCGTCATCTTCACGCGCGCGAGCCGTTCGAGCTGAGCAAAGATCGCGGCGCCATTGGGCTTGATCTTATCGACCACGCCCTGGAAGTCGGGATGGATGTATGCATCCGTCAACGCGATGGGCTCCGGCTGGCCGGGTCGTGTACGCAAGCCGCGAAAATGAAACCAGCGCTCCTCGGACGGCGCGCCAACGTTTGCCGCAATGTCCTTGGGCAGCTCAATCATGCCCAACGGCGTGAACGAAGACTTGGTATCGCGTGCGTATTGAAGAATTTCCCGGACGCTCGACAGTTGATACAACGATCCGCCACGAGCGGTCGCAGGCTGAATCGTGGTGCCGGAGCCGCGCGTGCGCTCGATCAAGCCCTCGAGCTGCAGAGAGCGCAACGCCTCGCGCACCGTGTAACGGCTGACGCCGTAGCGCTCGCACAGAACACTTTCGGTCGGGAACTGATCCAGGTCCCGGTAATCGCCGCGCAAAACGCCTTCACGCAGTTCGGCCGCGATCTGTTGATACTTCGGCTTGCGAACCGCGCTGCGCGTCGATCTTTTGATCTTTGCTGCCAAGCCAACGCCTCCATTTGGCAATTGTCGGTGGAGAGCCACCTGCAATGAATAGTAGCAAGCTTAGCGAAACCGAGCGCCTGGCGGAGCGACTTCTGCAGCCCATTGACGGTTCGGTGCGCCGGCGGGCCCGCCTGCACTTGCTGGATTGGCTGGGTTGCGTGGCCGGGGCGCGAACGTCGGCAGTCGGAAAAATCCAGAGAAACGCGCAGTCGGGCGCGCCTGTTCAAGCCGCCGCATGGCTTGGAAACGTGTTGGAAATGGATGACGTGCATCGCGCCGCGCTGCTGCACCCCGGGCCGGTGATCTGGCCAACCGTGCTCGATGTGGGCGGTGACGCGCTGGATTCGGTGCTGGAGGCGGCGATTCGAGGTTACGAGGCCATGATCGCGGTGGGCTCGATGTTCGATGCGCGCCACTATTCGTTTTGGCACAACACGTCGACGGCTGGGTTTTTCGGCGCCTCGGCGGCCGCCGCCTGTTTGTTAGGAGCGGATCGTGACCAGCTCGTCTCGGCGCTGGGCCTGGCGGGCTCGGTGGCCGGCGGGCTCTGGCAAATGCGGCACGAACCCGTCATGGCGAAACAATGGCATCTGGCGCATGCCATGGCGACCGGCGTCGCCGCCGCTCGTCAGGCGCGCAATGGCGTGACCGGGCCACGTTTCATATTGGAAGGTCCGCAGGGCTTGCTGGCGGCAACTTGCCTGCAGCCAAAGCCGCTCGATCTCGGTGGCGCATGGAAGATTGAAGCCGTGAGCTTCAAGCCCTGGGGCGCTTGCCGGCATGCGCACCCAGCTATCGACGCCGCCATGGAGCTCAAGAGCCGAGGATTACTGACCGGGCGCATCACCGTCAGCACCTATCGCGACGCCTTGGTGTTCTGTAATCGTTTGAATCCGGCTAGCGTGCTCGAGGCCAAGTTCTCGCTACAGCACGCGGTCGCGATCGTGATGAAGCGGGGCAGGCCGCGCCTCAGCGATTTCGAGCCCGCCGCCATCGAGGAATTGGCCGAGCTTCGCAAGCTGGTGACCGTCGAGGAATCACCAGAAATGACGGCGGCATATCCAGCCCATTTCGGTGCGCGCGTCACGTCGGACTCCGGCGAGGTCACGTTGAGCGATACGCTCGGCGATCCGGAGCGCCCGTTGAGCGAGGCTGGCGTCGTCACCAAAGTGCGAGAGTTGATGGAGTGGGGCGGACTGGCCTCGTCTTCGATCGATGACATCGTGCGCACGGTGTTCGAGGCCCACAGCGTTCGCGACATCACCGCAGTCGTGAGGGGGCTGGTGTGAGCGCCACTCGCAAACTGCTGGATTTCGCACGAGCCCCGCACACGCTGCCCCCGGAGGTTCGCGAGGCGACCCTACGGCTGCTTGCCGATACGTTAGCTGTCGGAGCGGCGGGATCGACGGCGCCAGGCGCTTCCGGCGTGCTCACTGCGGCGCGCGGCTGGGGCGCAGGCAACGAGGCACGAGTGTTGGCGAGCAACGTGCGCTTGCCAGCGGCGAGCGCGGCCTTCGTGAATGCATTTCAGATTCATTGTTTGGAATGGGACGCCGTGCACGAGCCTGCCGTCGTGCATGCGTTGTCCACGGTTACCGCCGCTTTGCTGGCAGCGATCGATCGTCGCGGCGGCTGTGATCCGGAAGCCGCGCTCACTGCGCTAGCAGTCGGTGTCGATATAGCAAGTGGGCTCGGTCTCGCCGCGACCAGTCCGCTGCGCTTCTTCCGTCCGGCGACGGCGGGATGCATCGGCGCTGCTCTGGCAGTAGCGCGCATCGAAGGCCTGGAGGATGTCGACGACGTGCTCGGCCTGGCTTACTCACAATGCGCCGGCACGATGCAGGCGCATGTCGAAGGGTCGATCGCGTTGCCGCTGCAGATTGCTGGCGCGGCTCGGGCGGCAATAGCGGCTGTCGATTTGGTGAAGGCCGGTCTCACCGGGCCGCACGATGTGCTCGAAGGGCCGTTCGGCTATTTCAAGTTGATCGATGACGGCGATCTCGCCACGTACACGAACACGATCGGCTCGGTGTGGCGTATCGCTGAAGTCAGTGTGAAACCATTTCCAAGTGGGCGAGCGAGCCACGGTGTGCTTTCGACGCTCGACGCGCTGCGTCGCGAGGGGCTCGTCGACCTGGAATCGGTGGCGCGCATCGAAGCGTTCGTGCCGACGCTCGTTCACCGACTGGTCGGTCGGCCGCTGCAGCCTGCGATGACATCGGCGTACGCACGCCTGTGTCTGCCGCTGCTCACTGCGCTGATGCTCACCGACGGTCGTATCGATCCGCGCCGCTTCACGGCGGCAACATTCTCTGATCCGAACATCATGGCGCTGGCGTCCGGGCTCGAGATCACTCGCGACGCCAATCCGAATCCCAATGCGTTGGCGCCTCAGCGCATCGTCGTCCATCGAAACGATGGCGCGAAGATCGAGCGCGACGTGCCCAATGTTCTAGGCCACCCGGCCGCGCCTATGAGCACTGCGCAGGTGGCTGCCAAGCGCGGGCTCTGTCGCGAGCTGGCTGCAGACGGTCTGGATGATGAATTGTTCCTGGATCCGCTGTCTTTCTTCTCTCATGCGGAGTGATGCATGACGTTTCCCTCGTACTTCGAAGCATTCGATGCCCGGCAGATGCTCGAGGACTATCCCATCGGCGACGCCTTCGTTGCGCGTTACACGGCGATGAGCCGCGATGAGTTGCGCTCACTGCAGAATCAGCGCTTCCTGCGGCTGATGAAGCGCGGCTGGCAGATTCCGTTCTATCAGCGGTTGTGGGGTGCGAAGGGCATCGAGCCCGGCGACATCCGCAGCCTCGAAGACATCGTCAAGCTGCCGGTCTACGACAAGAGCGACTTGATGAAGTCGATCGCCGAGCATCCGCCGTATGGCGATTTCGCCGGTGTCGGCGGAGCAGAGCGTGCACCGGTGATTTTTCACACGACCTCGGGCACCACCGGCCGTCCGCAGGCGCTGCTGTTCGGTCCGAAAGGTCGAGAGGTCACGAATCTGCTCGTGGGGCGCATGTATCGCTGGCAGGGCCTGCAGCCCGCAGACGTGGTGCAGTCCGTGTACGGGCACGGCATGATCAACGGCGGCCACTACATTCGCGAGGCGGTCACGCATTTCACGAACTCGATCTTCCTTTCCGCCGGCACCGGCATCGAAACGCGTTCGGCGAATCAGGTGGCGTTGATGGCCGACTTCAACGTGTCCGTGCTGGTCGGCTTCATCGACTACATCCGCAAGCTCGCTGAAGTCGCACGCGCAGAAGGCGTGCTCGACAAGATCAACATCCGCATGATCTGCGGCCACCTCGGTACGGAAGATCGCTCAGGTGTCGAGCAGGCGTGGAACGGTGCGAAGGCATTCGATTGGTACGGCGTGGGCGATACCGGATCGATTGCCGGTGAAGGCCCTGAGCGCGACGGTCTCTATGTTTGGGAAGACGCGCAATATCTGGAACTGCTCGATGTCGATGCCGGCGTGCCCGTGGGACGAGGCGAGGTGGGCGACATGGTCGTCACCACGCTGTTCAAAGACGACATCGCGCCTTGCATCCGCTTCAACACGCACGACATCACACACGAGCTGACTGGTACGAATCAGACCGGCATGGTGTTCAGCCGCATTGCTGGCTTCAAAGGCCGCAGCGACAACATGGTCAAGCTGCGCGGGATCAATGTGTTCCCGCACGCCATCGGGGCATTGATCGAGAACCGCAGCGATCTCACGGGCGAGTATGTCTGCCGCCTGACGCGGGATCCGGGCACGATGCGCGACGACATGGTCGTCGTGCTCGAAACCCGTGGCGGCACGGATCCGGAACAACTCGCCGGCGTGTTGCGGCAAGGGTTGGGCGTCGAAGTGTTGGTGAAGCTGGTGGGCGCGGGCGAGACCGCGTCGCTGACCCAGATCGACGTGCGTCAGAAACCGATTCGACTGATTGACGAGCGCAAGTCGTGAGCGATTGGCGGAGAGTCAGCATAGCAAGTCTGCGAGCCGCTTATGCCGCTGGCGAGACGACGCCTGCGCAAGTGGTCGCGAGCTATCTGGATCGGATCGAGCGGCTTGCGTCGCTGAAGGCATTCATCGAGGTCGATCGAGAACGCGCGTTGTCGGATGCCGCTGCCGGCGGCGAGCGTATCCAGAGAGGACAGGCACGAGCGCTCGAAGGCGTGCCGGTCGGCATCAAAGCAAACATCGCGGTCCAAGGACTCGAATGGAACGCAGGCATGGAGTTGCGACGAGGGGTGGTCGCAGATCGTGACGCGCACGTCGTTGCGAGACTGAAGGAAGCCGGCGCCATCGTGCTCGGCACGCTGAATATGCACGAGGCGGCGCTTGGTGCGACCACTGACAATCCGTGGTTCGGTCGGGCCATGAATCCTCATCGCGAAGGTTACACGCCCGGCGGCTCATCGGGTGGCAGTGGCGCAGCGATCGCAGCTGGACTATGTATCGCTTCGCTCGGCACGGACACGCTTGGTTCAGTTCGTATTCCAGCGGCCTACAACGGTGTGTATGGCATCAAGCCGACCACGGGGCTGGTCTCATCCGCGGGGCTCATGCCCTTGAGCGAACGCCTCGATTCCATCGGGCCGCTCGCGCGCTCGTTGGAGGATCTGAACACGGTCCTTCGTGTGTTGATGGATGTTTCGCCCGCCGTTGAGCCGAAGCGTGTGTTGCTCCTCGATGGCTTGGTCGAATCATCCGAGTGTGAGCCGGCTGTGATTGCTGGATACGAGAAGGCGCGTCAGCTGCTGTTGGATCGGCCGGCCGCCAATATCGAACTTCAGGACGATGCGTTGGCCATACGCTCTGCGGGGTTCATCGTGGCCGTTCGAGAGCTGATCGAGCATCTCGGCGAGACGCGCCGTGTGCGCGCCGAAGTTCTCTCGGCGGAACTGAAGTTTATGCTTGGCTATGTAGAAGGTCGTTCGGAGGCGCAGTACGCGGACGCTCAGGCCGTGCTCGAGCGCACGCGAAAGCTTCTTCGCGACAGCATCGGCAAGGATGGCGTGCTGTTGCTGCCAACTGCGCCGCAAGCTGCGTTCGAGCACACATCGAGACCGCCTGTCAGCCAATCGAATTTCACCGCGCTGGCCAGCATCGCCGGCCTGCCGGCGATCAGTATTCCAGCGGGCGTCAATGAGCACGGTCTGCCTGTCGCTGTTCAGCTCGTCGGCGCTCCGGGCAACGAAGCTGGATTGATCGCGGTCGCGCGAGAACTGGATGCGGGCCTGCGCGCCTATACGCCTCCACCTATCAATTAGAAAGCGAGGGACTCCCCATGCGAATCGTCGTTCTATTCAATCTCAAGCCCGGCGCGGACGCGGCGGCTTATGAGAAGTGGGCGCGGACCACGGATATCCCGGGCGTGCGTGCATTGAAATCGGTTGCGGACTTTCAGGTGTACCGCGCGACCGGGCTGCTCGGCGCCGATGCGAAGCCGCCGTACTCTTATATAGAGGTGATCGACGTCCCGGATATGAATGCATTCGGCGCGGACGTGGGGAGCGAGGCCGTGCAGAAGGTCGCCGCTGAATTCCAACAGTTTGCGGACAATCCTCAATTCATTCTGACGCAGGCAATCTGATGCGGCGCTTCGAAAACAAAACCGTGGTCGTGACCGGCTCCGGTCGCGACAAAGGCCTCGGCCAGGCCATCCTGCAACGCTTCGCCGACGAGGGCGCGAACTGCGTCGTCTCCGACCTGGGTGCGCCGGCTCAGCACATGGGAGCAGGCGACATCGGCACGACGGCGGAGATGGAAAAGATCGCGACCGAGCTGCGTCAGCGCGGCGCGAAAGTCGTCACCATTCCGTGTGACGTGCGTTCCGAGCAGAGTTGCGAAGCCTTGGCGCAGAAGGCGGTGGAAGCCTTCGGTTCGCTCGACATCTGGGTGAACAACGCGGGCATCGGCTACATCATGAAACCGCTGTTGGAAACAACTGCGAGCGAATGGGACGCGGTGCTTGGCGTCAACCTCTCGGGCGCGTTCTTCGGCACGAAGGCCGCCGCGCGCGTGATGATCAAGCAGGGGCGGGGCGGACGCATCATCAATATCGCGAGCCAGGCCGCGAAGTCCGGCTTTCCTCACATGGCGCCGTACACCAGCTCGAAGCACGGCATGGTCGGTTTGACTCGATCCACCGCGATCGAGCTCGGCGCGCATGGCGTTACCGTCAACGCGGTGTGTCCGAACCATGTGACGACCGGCCTCGGCGCCAAACAGAACGAGTATTTCTCGAAGCTGCTGGGCTTTCCGACCGTCGAAGCCTACATCGAGAACATGAAGCGCAAGAACCCGCTCGGCCGGCCTGGATTCGCGAGCGACACCGCCGCTGCTTGCGCGTGGCTCGCTTCCGACGATGCAGTGTATGTGACGGGCGAAGCGCTCAATGTTTCCGGCGGCGAGGAGATGCACTGATGCAGGAAGAACGCATCGGGTGGCCGAATGGCGCCAAGCTGGCGCTGTCGATCGTCGTCAACGTCGAAGAAGGCTCGGAGATGACGGTCGCCCGCGGCGACAAAGGCATGGAGCCGGTCGACGAGTTGGGCATTCATCTCAAGATGCCCATTCGAAACTACGGCAACGAATCGAATTATCTGTACGGCATCAAGGCCGGCGCGCCGCGCATAGTCAAACTGTTGCGCGACTATGGCGTGAAGGCGAGCTGGACGGTCGCGGCGCTCAGCCTCGAGAACCATCCCGAGATTGCAAAGGCCATCGCCGAGCTCGGCCATGAGCCGGTCAGCCACGGCTGGCGCTGGATCCATCAGTTCAAAATGAATGAAGCCGACGAGCGTGAGTTCATCCGCAAAGCCGTGGCTTCGATTCAGAAGACCGTGGGCGTGCGTCCGATGGGCTGGCTCAGCCGCTATTTGCACACGGACAACACTCGACGCCTGCTGATCGAGGAAGGCTTCAGCTATCACATGGACGACTACTCCGGCGACGTGCCGTTCTGGGATCGCACCACCGTGCCGGGCAAGCCGATCGCGATCGTGCCGTATCAGCTCGATACCAACGATATGAAAATGTGGATCGACCCGGCCATGACGCCGACGCAGTGGCTGGAATATGCAAGGCAGTGCTTCGACCAGCTGTATCGCGAAGGCGAAGCCGGCTTCCCGAAGATGATGTCGCTCGGCTTGCACCTGCGCATCATCGGCCGTCCCGGTCGCATCTGGGCGTTCGAAGAATTCCTGAAATATGCAACGGCAAAACGCGACGTGTGGATCACTACGCGGCACGAGATCGCCAGGCACTTTGCCAAGGTGAGCCCGCCGTGACGGTCCGCCTCGAAAAGCAGGGCGCGATTGCGCGGCTGGTGATTGACCGAGCTGCGAAGCGCAATGCGATCACGCAGGCGATGTGGGATTTGTTTTCATCGTTACTCGATGACGCGATGAAGGACGCAGCCATCAAGGTCGTGATCCTGCAGTCAGCGGTCGATGGCGTGTTCTCCGCCGGCGCCGACATTTCCGAGTTCGCGACGGGGGCGCTCGATCCGGCGTGGCAGAAGATGAATCAGGCGGCGATTCGCAGAGTTCAGTCCGAGCTGGCGCGCGCGCCGAAGCCGGTGATTGCTCTCATCGACGGCGATTGCGTCGGCGGTGGCTGTGGGCTTGCCATCGCATGTGACATTCGTGTCGCCAGTCCGCGTGCGCGGTTTGGTATCACGCCCGCGAAGCTGGGATTGGTGTACTCGCTGCACGATACGAAGCTGCTGGTCGATCTGGTGGGGCCGGGGCAGGCCAAGCGCATGCTGTTCTCTGGTCAGTTGCTCGATGGCGCCGAGGCGCATCGGATCGGGTTGGTGGAGCTTCTTAGCGAGGACGCCGCGAGCGAAGCGAACCAGCTTGCCGAGGTGATTGCGAGTAACTCGCCGCAAGCGATCCGCGCGATCAAGAGCATCATCCGACGAATTCTGGATGGCCAGCCGGATGACGACGCGTCCACCCAGCAAATGTTTTCGGCCGCGTTCGGCAGCGAGGACTTTGCTGAAGGCGTCGCGGCGTTCCTTGCCAAGCGTAAAGCACAGTTCAAATGAGCAACTATTTGACTCACGGCCGCATCGTCGGCGGCGTCGTCACCACACCGGATCTCAACGCCGCCCTGGCCGATTATCACGAGCGCTTGGGGCTCGAGCTGGTAGATCACGGGCCGCTTACGGCGGATCTCGCGGCGAGCTGGGGTTGCCCACGCAGCGCCGGCGCAAAAACCGCAACGCTGCAACCGAAGAGCGGGGCGCATTGTTTCATTCGTCTGGTCGAAGCGCCGTTGCCGGCGGATTTTCGCCCGACGCGCACTTACGGTTGGGCGGCCTACGAGCTGACCGTACAGGATGTCTTCGGCTGGCCTGGACGATTGCAAGGCAGCGGCTTCGATGTGGTCGGTCCGCCGAAAGCGCTCGAGGGCTTGCCATACTTCATCCCGATGCAGGTGCTAGGGCGCGGCCGCGAGATGATTTATCTGAATGAAGTCGCGGAGAACACGCCGACTTCGGATCTGCCGAAGGCCAACTCGCTCACCGATCACATATTCATCGTCATTCTCGCGACGCCGAACCGCGAAGCGACGGTGCAGTGGTACGAGCACTTGCTGCAGCTGGACGTGGGCAGCAGTTACACGCTCGCATACTCGATGATCAACAATGCCTTCGGTCTGCCGAAGGATCATCGCAGCACCATCACGATGGTGCAGAAGGGGCGGCTGCCGATCGTCGAAGTCGATGACTATCCCGAAAGCGCGACGGTTCGATCGGGACCGGAGGGCACGCTGCCGCCGGCGAACGCCTTGGTGACGCTCGCGGTGAACGACTTGGACGCGCTGCCGCTGGAATATATCGAAGCGCCCGTGCGCCGCTCGGGGCCCGTGTATGGCGGGCGTCGTGCAGCGACGGTTCGAGGGCCCGCAGGGGAACTGCTCGAGTTGCTCGAGATCGGTCGCTAGTACGAGACTTACAACGAAGGTCAGCCATGTCAGCCGGGAATCAGGAAGTCGTACTTCGTCACTCGCCGCAAGCCCGTCCGGTTGCAGCGGACCTCGCGTTGGTCGAACGGCCCGTGCCGGCAGCAGCGCCACGCGATGGGTTGCGTGTACGAGTCATTGCGTTGTCGCTCGATCCGTATCTCGGCTCTCGCATGCGTGGCAAGCACATGGGGGAACCTGCGCCTGCGCCGGGGGCTTCTCTGCCGGGCTGGGCAGTGGCTGAAGTGCTCGATTCGGATCATCCGGACTTTGCGCGTGGCGACTATGTCGTCGCGGAGACCGGCTGGACGAACATCGCTGCGATTCCTGCGAGTGGCGCTCGGAAAGTTGATCCGACACTGCCGCTAACGGCACATCTCGGTGTGCTCGGCATGCCCGGGCTGTCGGCTTGGGTGGGCATCACACAACTGGCGAAAGCCAAAGAGGGTGATGTGCTCACTGTCGATGCCGCTGCTGGGACTGTCGGCGGCGTGGCAGGGCAGATCGTGCGTGCGTTGGGTGGACGCGCCATCGGCATAGCTGGTGGGCCGGAGAAATGCGCGCTCGTCACGCAACGCTACGGGTTCGATGCCTGCATCGACTATCGCACCGAGAATTGGGCGGCGGCGCTCAAGCAAGCCGTCGGCGAAGGTTCGACCATTCATTTCGAGAACGTCGGACTCGCGGTTTATGAGAAGGCGTTTCCGTTGCTGCGTTTGTATGGGCGTGTCGTTCTTTGCGGCCTCGCCGATCATTACCACTCGGATGGGCCGCCCGCTGCCTATCCGCTCGGGCCGGTGATGGGCAAGCGTGCGACGGTCATGGGCATGGTCGTCTACGACTATTTCAATCGCCTTCCCGAATGGGTGCGGCTCGGCTCGCGTTGGTTGCGCGAGGGCAAGCTCGTTCAAGTCGATGACATTTCCGACGGCCTGGCCAGCGCACCTGCGCAGTTCGAGCGCATGGTGCGCGGCCAGCATCTTGGCAAAGCGTTGGTCCGCATCGGCGCGGATAAGGCTTAGTCCGCGGTCTGCTTGTTACAAGTCACGAGCTTGTTCCAATCGGAGAAATAACCGTCGGGGTTGCGCTCCCACGCCCACACGTGCAGTTCGTAAAAGGCGGGCAGCCCGTAACGATTGGGTTCGCCCACGAAATGCATCAGATGGCCGTCGACCGACGGTGCGGCGCCGTCCGGATGTTTGCTAGCCCAATCGTCGGCGATCACGATGAATTCCACACCCACCAGACGCATCTCGCCGCTCGCCAGCGGCTCGTAGATCAGCGCTTCGGGCTCGTCGCCATCGACCTCTCCGTCCCCGACGCGAGCGGGTAGTACAAAGTGCACTCCCATTGCCCCTGCGGTCGGGCCGCTGACGCAAGGTGTTGCCGCCACCCAGCCTTCGTTGAGTGCGACGCTCAGGTTCTTGAACTCCGTCGTGGCGCGTCTCACCTTTTCGACGAGCGGCGCGGAGCCCCTGCTGGTCAAAGCGCGCTCCGCACTATCGGTTGCGGCCGGGTCGGCCGCAGAGACCAGCAGCGGAAGACCCAGAAGTGCGGCGAAGAGTAATGGACGCGGACAGGTTGTCATGGGGGTTCTCCTGAGGTGGAGCGCCGACGATAGAACCCTCGCATTGCAGCCTGATAGGGCGGACTTACCTATATTGGCGGTGACTTTGGTGCGCCAGTTGGCGTCTGTTGGGACGCCGTCAGTATTCTTATTTCATTCGAGGCCACGTCGTTGGACTTTCCAATCGGCGTTTACGCACAGCGAGCAACGCTCGCCGACGAACATTCCCTTGCTGGCCTGCGATTCGTCACCGAGCAATTGCCATCGGATCCACGCCACCGCGACTTCGCCGAACGGGCCGCCGTTGTCTTCGGAATAGGTGCCATGGTGGCCGATCGCCGGGCGCACGGCATGGAAGACGGGGATCGCGGCGGGCAGCGTTTCGAAGTCACGCAGTCCGTTGGGATGTGCGACGTCTTGAGGACCTCCAGTGACGATCAGCACGGAGCTGTGAAGCGAGGCGAGGATGGGAGCGTTGGGCTCGAGCAAGCCGCTGTTCCAGATGCCGACCGTGGTGACACGTTTGTCGCTGGACGCGCCGTAGGCCATGAGGCCGCCGCAGGACATGCCCATGACCGCGACTTTGCTCATGTCGATCTTGTCGAAATAACGACTGCCCTGTTCTTTGTTGCGAGCTTCGACCCAGTCGAGCGCGGCGATGAGAGGAGTGCCGTCGAGCTTCAGTGAGCTGGGGCTGGGTCGAGGAGTGGGTTCCCGACGCTGCTCGGGCGGAACGCGCTTTTCGAGAATGGGCGGGCCGTCGGCGATGATCACGACGCCGTGCGAGGCGATCTCGGCGAGAAACTCGGCGAACAGCAAACCGGATTTCTTACAGGCGCCGTTGGCCCACGCCATGACGGGATGTTTGATGGCGCCGAGTTTGGCGGGGCGGTAGATGGTGTGCGTCGCCAGTGACGCATCCTGCTCGATGACGACGCCGTACTCGCCTGACGGCGGCTTGCCGATCAAGTCGGCCTCTATGTTTTTTACGCTCGCCGTTTCGCTGGCCGCTGCGGCTGCGGAGAGGAGGCAGATTGCAAGGATCAGATGTTTAGTGGTCATGAGGGCCTGCTCAAGAGGCGGAATTTGGGCGTTGCGAACTGCGGCTTGTGTGTGGTCGGGACGAAGAGGAACTGTGGCTCGCGTCTGCCGGGAGGAGACACCCCCTACCCGACAGCCGCCGATGTGGCGGTAGTAGCGTCACGCTCCAAGAAAAGAGATGGTGGGCGCGGCGCTCGGCTCTGCTTCGGTCTCCTTCCATGCAAACCTCTCTTCTTCCTCACCAGTCCTTGCGAACACTCACCGCAAACAATCTTCCGATCGGGCTCGTCGACTGCGGGTCGTACCCACCTGAGATATTCACAAACGGCGGATCCTCATCCGCAACATTCTGCACGTCCAGTGCAACCGACAGCCCCTCGGACCACTGCGACAGCTCATATCCAAAGTGCAAATCCACCGTCTTATACGCATCGATGGTTCGAGGCACCGCGACCCCAACCTGATCGTACGAGCTCACATAGTTAACAAACGCCAGCGCGCTGAACTCATTCCGCCGCCAGCCAAGTTCTGCGCGGCCGCGGAAGCGTTGGGGGAAGTTGAGGGTACTGAGGACGTCGACTTGAGGCGCGCCGGGCGCCTGGGACGTGGTTAGCTTTGTGAAGTACGAACCGTTGAAGCCCGCGCTCAGCTGGCCGCCGGCCAGGTCCCAGTCGTAGTTGAGGGCCGCATCGATGCCTTTCGCGATGGTTTCGCCCAGGTTTTGGCGACGGCCGTCCTGGATATAAGTCACGGTCGCCGGATTGATGGACGAGTTGATTGGCAAACCTGACCCAAGTAGCGCGGCCACTTGTTCCGCCGTGGGATTCAGAGTGCGATAGGGCGCGTAGATGGGATTGGTCAGCAAACCGGCGCTGCCGCGAAGACCAATGATTTGATTCTCGTATTCGATGCTGAAGTAAGTAAGAGACGCGCGCAGGTTAGGCAGTGCCTGTGGCGTGTACTCGAAGCCGGTGGACCACGTCGTCGCCTCTTCAGGTTTCACATCGGGATTGCCACCCGCGATGCCGATGCCTTGGCAGGTTGTTGCAGGAGGACGGTGATTGCAGGGCAGGGTATCGCCATATAAACCGTAGCCGCCGGAGCGCGGATCGTTTTCGGCGAGGCCGGGGGCGCGGAAGGAGGTGCCCCAGCTGCCGCGGACAGCGATATCAGCGAACGGGCGCCACGTCACGCCGACTTTTGGATTGAAGGTGTCGCCGAAGTCGCTGTACTCCTCGTAGCGCCCGGCGAGCGAGACACCCAGTTCCTGTCCAGTGTTGGAGTTGGCGCCGATGATCGGCACATAGGCTTCGGCGAACACGGCGCTCACGTCTCGAGAAATTTTGCTCGGCACGTACACAGGCGCTACCGCGGAGCCTTGCGTGAGAAGGCCGTTCAACCCCTCGTCTCGATACTCGCCGCCCAAAGCAAGGCGCACATCGCCACCGGGCAACGACCACACGGGACCATCGGCTTGCACCGCTGCCACTGTCATGTCGGTGTCGCCCTGGATGATGAACATGCCATTGCGGATGGCGGCGACCGTAGCGGGATTGGAAATGCCGCCACCGCCAAAGGGATTGAACGCCAGCGCAGGATCGGTAATAGCGAGCGCAGCGTTGATGCCGCCGGGCGTGGTGTTCAGATTTTGCGTCCGGCGCACGAAGTCTTCGCTCTTGCCATGCGCGACGTAAGTTTCCACTTGCCAGGTGGTGGAAAGATTGAAGCGCGCGCCGAACACGGCTTGCCACGACTCTGCCTCACCGGGATTCTCAGGAATGCCGCCGTCGTTGGCGAAGTCATATTGAACGGTGATCGGTCCGGTGCCGCCGGTAGGATTGACGTAGTACGGGTTGGCGCGCGTCACCGTGAGATTGGAGACGACCTGTGAGTCCCGCAAAGAAAAGCTGCGTTGCGAGAAATAACCCTCGGCGAACAAGGTAACTGCATCGCCCAGGTCCTGCGTGACTGCGACGAACGCGCTGGTCCGTCTCAAATCGGGAATGATGTCGCCGCGCTTCAGGTTGTCGCAGAGATTTCGCGTGTTAGCTGTGAACGAGGCCGGTGTCAGGCCCGTGCCCGTCGAGTTCGCAGGAATCGCGTAAGGAACACCGCCGACCACAATGGTGCCAGGGGCACACTGTTGCGAGCGCAGATCGTCGCCACCGAAGCGTCGCAGGTCGGAAGTGTAGAAATCCCTGTCTTTGCCTTCGAGTGCGCTGTGATAGGTGTGCTCGATGGCCGCCATCGCATGGCCCGTGCTCCAATCGAAACCGCCAATCTGCGCGACGGACCAATCGTAGTAGCCGTCGGCCGCGCCGTAGCGTGCCCAACTTTCCGCGCCGTCGAAATCGCGTCTCGGCACGAGGTTCACAACGCCGGTCACCGCATCCGAGCCATAGATTGCGGAACCGCCGTCCGCAACGACTTCGAGGCGCTCGACCGCAATCGATGGAATGACTGACGCATCTGTGAACTGGCCTTGCGTTCCGGCCGGCGGCATGCGTCGTCCGCCGAGCAGGAGCAGCGTTGCATTCGACCCGATGCCACGCAAGTTCACAGCGACACCGCGAGTTGCGTTCGCCGCGCCGTTCTGCGCGCCTGACGCCGTTTCGGAGGCACCGAGGCCGACGATCTGCGGAAGCTTTCTGATCAGATCGCTCGTCGTCGGCGCGCCGGTTTCGACGATGACATCGCGATCCAAGGCGATGACGGCCGATCCGGTCGGCTCCACGCCGCGAATGCGACTGCCTGTGACGACAACTTCATTCAAGCCTTCGCTGCTCGCGGTCTGATCCTGCGCGAACGCGTGCGGTGTGCCGAGCGAGACTGCAGTGAACGCCAGGCCGAGTGCGTGACGAAGTGCGCGACGTAAAGAAACAGCGTGGCTCGGCATGTATCCCCCATTTCATCGTTGTGTGTTCGTTTCGAGCGCGAGAAGTAATAGCACAAAGAAATTTATTTTGTCTCTGTTGTCTTGACGAAGTGAATGCCGAAGAAAACAATCGTCGCCGCCGCGACGCTTGTGGCGTCGAGCCATATGAAGTGCTTATGAAGCCATCTCTGTTTACTTATGGAGAGGCGAGAAATGTTTGCAGTGGGGGTGGGCATGAAGCAATCGGTTGCAGCGCTGCTGATCTCAGTCGTCACAATGAGTGGCGCGCATGCGGACGATCAGTCGTGCTCGGCGCTGCAGGCGCTGGCGTTGAAGGATACGAAGCTCACCGCGACATTCATCGAGCCAGCGCCGACGTGGACTGTAGAGAACGACACGCTCACGCGCGGCGCGGTCGCCGTCAGTGATCCCTTCTGTCGCGTGCAAGGGCGTATCGAGACGGAGATCGAGTTCGAACTGTGGTTGCCGGCGCCGTCGCGTTGGAATGGCAAGCATCTCGGTGTGGGTAACGGCGGCTATGCGGGCTTCATCAACTTCAGCTCGCTCGCGCACGGGCTCAAGCGCGGCTACGCGACGGCTTCGACAGATACAGGGCACAAGGGCGGCCCGATGGACGCATCGTGGGCTCTGGGTCATCCGCAGCGGATCGAAGACTATGGCGGGCGCGCACAACATCTCACCGCGGCCGCGACCAAGCAGATTCTCAAGACGTACTACACGCGGCCTGCGCGCTATTCGTATTTCATGGGATGTTCGAATGGCGGCCAGCAAGGGCTGACAGCCGCGCAGAGGTATCCCGAAGACTACGACGGCATCGTCTCCGGCGCGCCTGGCACGAGCTTTCCCGACATGTCGACGTACGTGATGCTCAGTGGCCGTGCAAACGGGGCTACGGCTCCGGGGCGACTGACACAGCAGGATATGGAGTTTGCGGTCGCGCGCATGGTCGCCTCTTGCGACAAGAATGATGGCGCCGAGGACGGGCTCATCGAGCATCCGCCTTCGTGCAAGTTTGATTTTGCCTCCCTGGCGTGTACCGGCGCGGAGCAGGGGCAATGCTTGAGCAAGGCGCAAGTGGAGAATCTGCGCGGTTTGTTCTCGCCGTTGACAGACGCCACCGGCAAGGAGATTTATCCGCCGCCTGCGATCGGCACCTTACTGCCGGCGTCGGAGCTGGAGCGTCGAGGCAAGCTCGGCGCCGACATGTATCGATACGCGGTGTTTCAGGACAAGAGCTGGGATCCGGCGTCGTTCGTTCTGGAACGTGACCTGCCCATCGCGCGCGAGCGCTTGAAGGCGCTGATATCCGATAACGTCGATCTGACTCCGTTCGCAAAGCGCAACGCGCGCTTGATTCTGTATCACGGCTGGGACGATTCGGGGCCGTCCCCCTACAACAGCATCAATTACTACGAAGCGGTGCGGCGCAAAGTGGGCGAGCAGAAGGCCGATGGCTTCTTCCGCATGTTCATGGTGCCCGGCATGTATCACTGCCGCGGCGGACCGGGCCCGAACAGCTTTGGTAACGCGGGCGATCCGCCGGTACTGGATGCCCAGCACGATGTGTTGATGGCGCTCGAGCGATGGGTGGAACAAGGGACTGCGCCCGAGCGCATCGTCGCGAGCAACGTGAAGGCCGGCAAGGTCGAGCGTTCGCGCCCGCTGTGTCCCTATCCGAAGGTGGCGCGCTACAAAGGTGCAGGCAGCATCGATGACGCCGAGAACTTTGCATGTGTAGCGCCGTAGTGAAGTCGGACGATGTGCTGATCTATGCCGTCGGCGACATCGGCCCGAGCCGACCCGATCCGGACACGCTGTTCGATTACGTGCGGCCGACATTGCAGCGGGCCGACGTTGCGTTCATGCAGCTCGAGCTGCCGATTTCAGAACGCGGCGCGCGTTTGCCGCAGGTGAGGCACACGGATCGCAGCCCGAAGGCCGCAGCACCAGCACTTCGAAGAGCGGGCTTCACCGTAGCGTCCATGGCCGGGAATCACTGCATGGACTGGGGCGCCGACGCGATGTTCGACACCGTGCAGGCCTTGCGTGAGAGCGGGCTCAGCGTCGTCGGTGTCGGCGCGAACATCGCCGAAGCGCGCAAGCCGGTCATTAGCGAGGTGAAGGGCCGTCGTGTCGCCTTTCTCGCATACAGCTCCATTCTGCCGATGGGCTTCTGGGCCGAAGAGAATCGCCCGGGCTGTGCGCCGATGCGCGCGTGGACAATTTACGAGCAGGTCGAGCATGACCAGCCGGGCACGCCCTGTCGAGTCCACACATTTCCGAACCGCGACGACCTCAAAGCGCTCACCGACGACATTCGCAAACTTCGCAAGGAGGTCGATTTCATTGCGGTGTCGCTGCACTGGGGCGTTCACTTCATTCCCGGCGTGATCGCCGATTATCAACGCGATGTCGGGCGCGCCGCGATCGATGCGGGCGCCGATGTGATCCTTGGCCATCACGCGCACATTCTGAAAGGCGTCGATGTTTACCAGGGCAAGCCCATCTTCTACAGCTTGTGCAACTTCGCGATGGACTTGCACATGGACGAGAAGCACGCAAGCAGCAAGGGATTTCGAGAGATTCAGAAGCTGCACCCGGAGTGGCAGCCGAACTTCGGTATCACCTACAACTTCCCGCCTGACTCGCGACACAGCGCCATCGTGAAGTGCGTTCTGACGCGAGGTGAGCCAGCGCGCATCAGTGTGCTGCCGGTATTCATCGGGCCGATGTCGCAGCCGGAGATCCTGAAGGCGAGCGATCCGAGGTTCGAAGAGGTGCGCTCGTACCTCGAGCGTCACACGGCGAGCCAAGGACTGAACGCGCGATATGTCGTTGCTGGCGACGAACTGCTACTCGAGGCGATGGACGAATGAAGCTGGCGACGCTGATTGCGATCGGGGTGATGCTCGCGTTCACGGGGCAGGCGCGGGCTGAGCTGGTCGAGCTCGAAGTGAAATCCACCGAGCCGGCATTTGCAGGGCGAACGTTTGGCTCCGTCGGTGCATATGAGTTGATTCGCGCCGTCGCTCACCATCGGGTCGATCCCGCCGCGCCAGTCAATGCGGGACTCGTGAATATTCAGAAGGCGCCGCGCGACGCTCAAGGTCGGGTCGCATTCGATGCCGATGTGGTCATCCTCAAGCCCGTCGATCTGGCGAAAGGCAATGGCCGCATGCTCTATGAGATGGTCAATCGCGGTCGCTCATTGAGCGTCGGCTTGTTGAATCGTGTGGCGCCGGGCGCCGGCCGAGGCAGCTTCAGTGCCGCGGCCGAAGCAGGCGATGGCTTCTTGATGGATGCCGGCTTTACCGTCGTGATGAGCGGTTGGCAGGCGGAGTATCCAGTAACGGACGCGCCGCCGATGGCTGTTGCGCTGGGCAGTCGCTTGCCGCGTCCTCCGAGCTCGACAGCGCTCAGTGCTCGCTTGCCCGTTGCCGCAGACGTCACTGGGATGACCAGAGAACAGTTTTTCGATGTAGGCGCGGAGGGAACCTTCGTCGGCTATCTCTCGTATCCGGCCGCAGACGTAAACGAGAAGGGAACCATGGCGATGCGCGAGCGCGACGCGGATCCTGCCGTATCGCCTGCGAGTCTAGCGTGGCGATATCTCGATCCCTGGCGTATCGAAGTGACCAAGCCCGCGGGCACGAGCCCCGGCGCGTTGTTCGAGTTCGTCTACCGCGCGAAGGATCCGGTGGTCTACGGACTGGCGCTGGCATCGATGCGCGATCTCGTTTCCTATCTGAGATACGGCGATGCGGAAGGCAATCCGCTGCGGTCCGCGATCAAGAAAGTCATCGGCCTCGGCGCCTCCCAGACCGGGCGCACGCTGAAGGAGCTGGTCTCGGAGTTCAACGAAGACGAGTCCGGCCGCATCGTCCTCGATGGCGCCAACATCGTGATCTCCGGCGCCGGTCGCAACTCCGTGAACTCGGCGTTCGCTCGGCCGGGGCTCAAGGACGCGCAACACACCAGCTGGGGACTGCGGGGCGATGAGTTTCCGTTCAGCTATCCCGTGACTCGCGACGCGCTGAGTGGCCGCACCGATGGAGTCATTCGTCGTTGCTCGGCCACGCGTACCTGTCCTCGCATTGTTCATATCGATTCCGAGAACGAGCTCTGGCACGGCGGCACGCTGACGTATGTCGATGCGAGCGGCCGCGATCTCACGATGCCTGACAACGTGCGCGTGTTCGTGTTTGCGGGCACCGAGCACACGTCGACGCCCCGACCCGGCATGAGCCCGCCATTCTGTGCCGCTCCAGCGCCCGCGATGATCGATTGGAGCGTGTTCGCGCGAGCGCTGTTCACGGCGCTTGATCGTTGGGTGGCGAACGATGAAGCGCCGCCGGCCAGTCGCTACCCCACCGTGGCGCGAGGTGAGTTGGTGGCGAAGTCTGCGTACAACTTTCCGAAGTTGTACGAGGCTCCCTACGTGGGCGCGTTTTCGGCGAAGCACTACTACGACTTCAGCCACGAGCCGCCGAAGCGCATCGGCTCCTATCCCTTGCTCGTGCCGCAGGCGGATGCCGATGGATTGATGATCGGTGGTATTCGTCATCCATTCGTCAGCGTGCCGCTCGCGACCAACGCCGGCTGGAACGTGCGCAAGCCAGGCTTCGGCGAAGGCGATCTGTGCATGGCGACCGGACTGCACGTGCCTTTCGCTGCGACTCGGCAAGAACGCGCAGAGCGCAAGGATCCACGCTTGTCGATCGAGGAGCGCTATGCCTCACGAGACGCATATGTGCAGTCGGTGAAGCAAGCAGCCCAGGCACTGGTGAAGGATCGTCTGCTGTTGCCGGCCGATGCAGAAGCCATCGTTGCCGAGGCGGACGACCAGTATCACAAGGCGCTCGCGCGTCGTTGACGAGTCGGGAGAGCGGCCGTGGACATTCAGAAGCGCGTTGAACGAAAACTGATGCTGCACGTCGCGAGCATCGTGTTCCTGCTGTATTTCTTCTTCGCCATCGACCGGGGCAACATCGGATTCGCGGCGCTGCAAATGAACGACGCGCTAGGCCTGAGCGCCGAAGTGTTCGGCTGGGGCTCGGGTTTGTTCACGCTGGCCTATCTGCTGTTTCAAGCGCCGAACGCCGAGTTGCTGCGTCGTTTGGGCGCCAGTCGCGGATTCGCGATCATCGCTTGCGCATGGGGGTTGGTATCCACGTCCACCGCATTCGTGCCGGATCAGTTCTGGTTCCTGGTGAATCGCTTCGCGCTCGGCATGGCGGAGGCGGGCTTCCATGCCTTCATGATCTATTACATCAGCCGCATTTTTCCCAAGCGTGTGCGGGGCTACGCAGTAGGCGTGAGCTTCGTCGCTGTGCCGTGTTCGATGATCGTGGCGTCGCCGCTGTCGGGGGCGCTGCTGGACGTCGACTGGGCCAATCTACATGGCTGGCAGTCGTTGTTCATTCTAGAAGGTGTGCCGTCGGTGCTCATGGGGCTGCTGTGCCTCAAGGCGATCCCGGACACGCCGGCGGAGGCGAAATTCCTCAACGACGAAGAACGCGCCTGGCTGATCGCTGAACTGAGCCAGGTGGCAGACAAGTCAGAGCACGCCAGCGCCCTGCGCAATATCCGCGAAGCTGCATTCAATCCCATGGTGTGGGCGCTGGGCTTCGTGCTGTTCACGATGGTGCTGGCGATCAATGTCATGACGATCTGGATGCCGCTGATGATCCGGCAGGTGTCGGGCGCCGGCAATCTTGCCGTCGGCATGCTCAACAGCTTGCCGTGGATTACTTTCAGTATTGGCTGCCTGAGCGCAGGTCGCAGCTCGGACAAAGTGAAAGATCGAGCGACGCCACTGCGGATTTCGGTCGCGATTGCCACTTTCGGATTCTTCTGTTCGGCTGCGCTGCAGGGATCGAGTACCACATTCGCCTTCGCCGCTTTCTTGCTGGCGTGCCTTGGGGCCGGTGGAGCGCAAGGCGTGTTCTGGGCGCTGGCCATGCAATTGCTGGAAGGGCGTGCCGCCGCGGCAGCGTTCGCAATGATCACCGTTGTCGGCAGTGGCTCCGGCGTTTTCGCGCATCCGTTGATCGGCAGCTTGCACGATTCCACCGGGTCGTTTGGCGGACTGGTGTGGACGCTCGCTGCGTTCTACATCGCCGCGCTCGCGACTCTTCATTGGATTTCACGCGCGCGAACTTCCAACGATGCATCCAACGGGCTGCAGCCCGACGCCGCCAAGTAACCGATGACAGATTCGATCTCCCAAGCGCTTGCCGCCTTCGTAGCGGGCACACGCTACGAGAACATCCCTCAGCACACTCGCGAGATGGCGAAGCGTTGTTTGTTGGATGGGTTGGGTGTGTCGCTCGCGGCAACTGGATTGGCGCCAGTGTGCCAGCCGTTCGTCGAGCTCGCAGTGGAGCAGGGTGGGCGACCGGAGAGCACCGTATTCGCCACGGGCGCGCGAGCGCCGGCAGCGATGGCGGCCTTCGCGAACGGGGCCCTGGCGCACGCGTTGGACTTCGAAGATGCGCATGATCGAGCGCTCTTGCACCCGAATGCGCCGACGATTCCTGCAACGTTGGCTGTGTGCGAAGCCTTCGCTGCCATCGATGGCAAAGAGCTGATCGCGGCGCTCGTGCTCGGTTGCGACGTTGCCTGTCGTATCGGGCTCGCACTTCGAGTGCCGCTGGATGAGCATGGCTGGTATCCGCCGCCGATCATCGCTGCGTTCGGAACGACTGCTGCCGTGGGCCGGCTGTTGAAGCTCAACCCATCGCAATTGACCGACGCGTTCTCACTCACGCTCTGCCAGGCGACCTGCAGTGCCGAGCTGAAGTTCAGCCCGCACTCTCACATCCGTGCCGTACGCGACGCATTTCCGGCGCAGCTCGGGATAACTTCAGCATTGCTGGCACGCAAAGGAGTGAAGGGATTCGATCGTCCGTTCGAGGGCCGCGCGGGCTTCTTCGCCTTGTATGCGAGAGGAGCGTATGAGCCTGAGGCATTGACGCAGGCCTTGGGTGAGCGCTTCGAAATCGACGACATCGCCTTCAAACCATGGCCGTCTTGCCGCGGAACGCACGTTTACATCGAGGCAGCGGCGCAACTCGTTCGAGATCACCGGATCGATCCGGCCAATGTCGCGAGCGTGCAGCTGACCGGCAGCCGTCTCAATCTCATGTTGGCAGAGCCCGTCGCTCAGAAGCGGCGCCCTGCGACGGCGATCGACGCGAAGTTCAGTCTGCCGTTCACGGTCGCGACGGCGATGCATCGAGGCACAGTGACGCTGGATGATTTCACCGACGACGCGCTGAGCAACGCGGCCGTGCTCGATCTCGCGAGTCGAGTGCATTTTGCAGCCGACTCCACGCGTTCGGGGGCATCGGGGCCCGACGTGTTACGCGGGTCCGTGGAGTTGGAATTGAAGGATGGCAGGCGTGTGAAGCTCGAGATCGACGAGCCGTCGGGCAGCCCGCAACGTCCCGCATCGGACGCCGCCCTCATTGAAAAATTTCGCGACTGTTGCCAGCGCGCGCGCTCGCAGCCTAGCCTTGCCACGATCGACTCGTGGGTCGAGCGAATCATGACACTGGAAACATGCCCGGACGCGGGCGAGATCGCGCGCTCGCTTTGACCGTCAGTGCGCTGCCCCTTGCCGCAGCGGGCGATGCGTGGACCCCACAATCGTATTTCTACCCATGCGGCATCGTGCTGCCCAGCGATAGTGTCGGCCGTCAGGGGACGGTGACCAGGAGCCGATGATCGTACGGGACGGGCAATTCGTGCCTGGTAGGTTTGACCATCCACAAGAACAATCTCGTTCGGGGTGGTTGTTTCCAGGAGCGGTCGCGCTAGCCATCCTCGGGCTGGGGGCCGCGGTGACGGCGGCGTTTGCGCTCTCCATGGACCGGGCGGCGCGCACGCTCACATTGAGCACGCTGGAAGAACGCGCCTCTCATAGTCAGCACGCCATCGAGGATCGAATGATGGCGTGTGAAGCAGTGCTGCGCGCCGGCGCGGGCTTCATCAACGACGCCTGGCCGATCACCGAGCAGCAGTGGCGGCGTTTCGCGCAGCCGTTGAACCTGGGTCAGGTGTTGAGCGGAGTGCAGGGATTCGGATTCACGGCAGTCGTGAGCAAGTTGAGTCCCGAGCAATTGCAGGCTTTTCCCGCCAAGCCGTGGAGCAATCCGGCCGGCCGCGACGAGCATCCGCAGACCGCGATTGTTTTCCTGGAACCGCAGGACGAACGGAACAAGCAGGCTCTGGGCTTCGACATGGCCAGCGAGGCCGTGCGTCGGGTCGCCATGGAGCGGGCCCGCGACGAGCAGATCGCGGCAGTGTCGGGCAAAGTGACCCTGGTGCAGGAAATCGACTCCAAGCCGCAGCCAGGTTTCCTGATGTATGTGCCGGTCTACCAGCGCGACCTGCCCACATCGTCGGTGACCGAGCGGCGCGCGGCGCTGGTCGGCTATGTCTACAGCCCATTCCGTGCCGGCGATCTCATGGAGCATGTTTTCGAAGGCGATCCGCGCGATGTGGAGTTCGCGCTCTATGACGATCAGCAGCCGAACGCCAGCGCGCTGCTCTATCGACGCGCGCCCAACGACTCCGGTGTCGCCGACTCGATGCACGTCCTGCGCGATATCGTGGTGGGCGGGCATCGCTGGACGCTGCGCGTGGCCGCCACGCCAGCGATGATCAGGAACAACCAGGTGGTGCCGGTGTGGCTCGTCTGGATCGTCGGCGCGTGCGGCTCGTTGTTGTTGAGCAGCCTGGCGTTCGCGATGGCGCGCAGCCGGCACATGCTGCACGAACGAGTGCTGGCCGACGAGCGCTTGCTCGAACAGGAGCGCGACGCGGCGACCATTCTGGAGAACTCGCTCGAGGTGTTCATCGTCATCGATGCGGAGGACCGCATCATCGAATGGAACAAGCAGGCGGTGCAGACCTTCGGCTGGACCAAGGTCGACGTGCTGGGGCGCCGGCTCGCCGAGCTCATCGTGCCGGAGAGCCTGCGTCAGGCGCACGTCGATGCGATAAAGAATTTTCATGTCCGCAAGCACACCGTGCTCGGCAAGCGAGTGGAGATGCCGGCGCTGCGACGTGACGGCACCGAAATCATCGTGGCCATCTCGATTGCGTCGACGCTGCGTCGTGGCCAGACGGTGTTCTTCGCGTCGCTGCGCGATATCACAGCGCGACGCCAGCAAGAGGAACAGGTGAAACTGCTGAATGCGACGCTCGAACAACGCGTGAGCGAGCGTACGCAGGAACTGGAAACCGCGAATCGCCGCCTGGAAGCGGCATACCGGGATCTCGAAGCATTCAGTCGCAGCGTGTCGCACGACCTGCGCGCGCCGTTGCGTGCGATCAAGGGTTACGCATCGTTGCTCGGCGAAGATCTGGGCAAGGCCGCTGCGCCGCCAGCCCAGCGCTACATGGATGCGATCATGGACACGACCCGACGCATGGACGCCATCATCGACAATTTGCTGAAGCTCGCGTCGGTGAGTCAGCGCGAGCTGCAGACTCAGCAGCTGGAGCTCGCCGATCTGATGCGGCAGGTGGTGGAGGAGGTGAATCCGCAACCGCCCGCCGAAGTGCACATCGCATTGGCGTCCGAATGTGTGCGCGCCGATGCCGGCCTGCTCACGCTGGCATTGCGCAACTTGATTTCGAATGCGGTGAAGTTTTCGCAGACGCGGCCCAATCCCGAGATCTGGGTGGGCGCAACCGACGTCGAGGGCGATCGTGCTTATTTCGTCCGCGACAATGGCGTTGGATTCGATCCGCGCTACGCGCCACGTCTGTTCGGCGCATTTCAACGGCTGCACTCCGAGCGTGAGTTCGAAGGTACGGGCCTGGGCCTCACCATCGTGAAGTCGGTGATCGAAAAGCACGGCGGGCGAGTGTGGGCCGAGTCGCAACCGGGCGCGGGCGCAACGTTCTATTTCGTGCTGCCCGAGTGCCGACCGGCCGCGGCCTGAACGGGCCGAAAAAAATCCGCAAGGGTCGCCGCCGAGCGCGTATCCCACTATGATCGCCGTTGTGGAATCTGGAGGGCGGTCGAGACGAAATGACGGATGGAGCAGCGGCAGGGCGGGAAACGGAGTTCCTGCGGCAGCTCACGGAGGTGGTCCGGGCGGAATCCAGCGACGGCGCCAGGCTGGTCGCGGACATCGCGGACAATCCGATTTGCCGGATCTCGGTGGATGCGGCGATTCCGTGTGTCGTGCTGGTCTGGGGTCGGTATGCCACCAGCGCACAGCTGCGCTTCGTCCACGAGTGCGCTCTCGATCTGTTGCGACGGAATGCTTTACACAAAATTCTGGGCAACGACAGCGCGCTCGAGTTGATCCCGACGGACGAACAGGCGTGGCTGCGTGAGGATTGGCTGCCCCGGGCGCTGAGCCAGGGCTTGAAAGCGGCGGCGAGCAAGTGCCCGAATGGATTTTTTGGCAAGCAGTCCGTCGCGAATGTCATGTCACGAGCGCCGCGTGGGATAGCGATGCGGTCGTTCGAGAACCTGGATGAGGCCAGAGCGTGGCTGCAGACCGTGCCGATTTGAAACAACTGTCCCCGGCCTTGCTGACCAAGGCGGTGTTGCGCGCCGTGGATCAGCTCAACCTGGCAGAGAATTTAGCTTCCCTATTGCACGTGTCGGTCGATGACGCGGCCCGGTTGCAGGCGGGCGAAAGTGTGCTCGATCCACAGCGGGAGGAGTGGCAGGGCGCGCTGCAACTCGTCGGCCTGTTTCGCACGATCGTGGAAGTGCTCGGCTCGGTGGAGCGAGCGAAAGCCTGGCTCGGTACCCCGAACGAAACATTGGGCGGCCGGCCGGTCGACTTGCTGGCCACACCGGACGCCGATCGCGTGCACCGCTATCTCAATTCCGTGCGCAAACACGAGCTGCGCATGCCGCCACCGGTCCGGCGCGAGCACTAGAGCGTGAAGCGGTAGCCTACGCCGTAGATCGATTCGATCAGCTCGTCGCCGGGATTCGCCTGTTGTAATTTGCGACGCAAGTTCTTCACGTGGCTATCGACGGTGCGATCGGTCACCACGCGATGGTCCTCATACAACGTATTCAGCAGCTGCTGACGCGAGAACACGCGGCCGGGCGAGGCTGACAATGTTTTGAGCAGGCGGAACTCAACGGGTGTGAGATCCAGTGTCTGGCCATTGAGCGTGGCTTGGAACTGCGTTTCATCGATCTTCAGCTTGGAGTCGACTTGCGCCTGCACCTGCTGCGGGCTGCGGCGCAGGATCGCCTTCACACGCGCGACAACTTCGCGAGGGCTGAACGGTTTGCAGATGTAATCGTCTGCGCCCAGCTCCAGTCCCAGCAGTCGATCGATCTCTTCGACCCGTGCCGTCACCATGACGATGGGAATGCTGCTGAACGCGCGCACGTCCTTGCACACCTCCAGGCCATCGCGACCCGGCAGCATCAAATCGAGCAGCATCAGATCGAAATGCGTCGACTTGAGGGCGGGCACGACTTCGCGACCGTCGCCGACCATTTGCGTGTGATAGCCCGCCGAGGTGAGATAGTCCGCGAGCAGTTGCGCGAGCTTGGGCTCGTCCTCGACGACGAGAATTCGGGTTTGTGGAGCGCCGTCGCTCATGTCACACCTTCAACGTACGCAGCGGCGGCAGTCGAATGCTGATCAGCAAACCACCCAGGGGCGCCGCGCTCGCAGTGATCGTACCGCCGTGAGCCTGAACGATGTTGGCACAGATGGCCAGGCCCAGTCCCGCGCCGCCGTGCGAGCGATTTCGTGAAGCTTCCGCACGCACGAATCTTTCGAAGATGCGGGGCAGGATATCGGCCGGCACGCCGGGCCCGGAGTCCTCGATTTCAATGAGCACCTCGCCGCCGGTGTTCCGGCAACCGACGCGCACGACGCCATCCGCTTGCGAATAGCGCGCGCAGTTCTCCAATAGGTTATTGAACAGCTGCTGCAGTCGGCCTTCATCGCCATTGACCAGCGCCGGCGAATCGATGTTCGCTTCCACTTTGAGTCCGCGCTCGGCCAGCCGCTGCTGAAAGGCGGCGAGTGTGGAGTGCAGCACCTCGCCGATATCCACATCGGTCATGCGATAGCTCAGCGCGCCGATGTCGGACAGCGATAGATCGTAAAGATCGCTGACCAGCTTGTTGAGCGTTGCAACTTCCGATTGCAGTGAGGCCAGCGTCTCGGGCGTCATGCTGCGCACACCGTCTTCGATGGCTTCGAGCTCGCCTTTCAGCACAGACAGGGGCGTGCGCAGCTCGTGCGAGACATCCGCCATGAACGAGCGACGCAGCTGCTCGTTGTGTGCCAGCGCCTGCGCGAGTCGATTGAAGTCTTGCGACAGGCCGCCGATCTCATCTTTCGACGTCACCGGAATACGAACGGTGTAGTCGCCGCTGGCGAGATTGTGCGTGGCCGACGCCATCCGTGTGAGCGGTGTCACCAGCAGGCGCGACAACCACCATGCAGCCAGCGCTGCGATCAGAACGGTGCCCAGGCCGATCAGCCAGTTCTGCGTGAGCTGACGTTTCTGGAAACGCACGTCGGCGGCGGCCGTCGCCTGCTGATAGGGCACGAGCGCCAGCCAGCCCACGGTCTTGCCGTCGACCTCGATGGCCCGCATCGGGGCGCCGGGGGTCTGGCTGCGATTGCCGATGACGATGTCCTTGTCCGCATCGAGCAGCGTCATTCGCAGCTGCACGGCGGTGAAATCTACTTCGGAGAATTGCGGCGGGCCGTCGCGACGCGGACGAGTGTCGAGCAGTCGATACCAGGCCCGTGGATTGTGCTTCAGGAACTCCCAGCTGCCCTCGTTTTTGTACGCCTCCGCCAATCGGGGAATCACCAAGTCGACATAGGTCGTGCTCTGCTCGTTGAGATAGCCGATGAAGCCGCGGGTGAAGCTGATACGCGCGGACACGCCCATGGCGGCCACGGCGGCGATGCTGATCGCGACCAGGACCAGGAATAACTTGGTCGAAATGCTCCATTTCATGGGACGCCATTAAGGCCCGCCCGGCGGCTGCGGGCAAGACTCGGGGGCCAACTCCACAAAGTCTTCAATTTTCCTCCACGTTTGCCGCCCATCCTGATTCCCATGAAAAACGTGGCTGGCGAGGGCTCGAGCGTGCAACACACAGGAAAATTCAGCGGCTGGCGCAAGCTGGGCGTGGCGGCGGTACTGGTGGTCGCCGTGGTGGCCGGAGCCTGTCATTACATCGGCGAGGACGACGATGCCGGCGTGCGCACGGTCGCCGTGACCCGGGGCGACCTGCAGAAGAGCATCACCGCGGTAGGTTCGATCGAGCCCAAGGATTATGTCGATGTCGGCACGCAGGTGTCCGGCCGCGTCATGAAGATTCATGTGCAGATCGGCGACCGCGTGTCCAAGGGCGATCTGATCGCCGAGATCGATCCGACGGTATACGAGTCCACGGTTCGAAAGGATCGCGCCACGCTCGAAAATCTCAAAGCCCAGCTCGATCAGCAGCTCGCGGAGTCCGCACTGGCAGCCACTGAGTTAAAGCGCAATCAGCAAATGCGTGCGGCCGATGCGATCAGCCAGACGACGGTGGATCAGTCAGACGCGCAGGCCAAAGTCGCTAACGCCACCGTCGCTGCGACACGCGCTCAGATCAAAGCCGCCGAAGCGACGCTCGCCGGCGACCTCGCCAACCTGGGCTACACCAAGATCTACGCGCCGCTCGACGGCACGGTTGCGTCGCAGACGACGCTCGAAGGTCAGACTGTGAATGCCTCGCAGTCCGCACCCGTCATCGTTCAGGTCGCAAACATGGATGTGATGACTGTGTGGGCGCAGGTCGCTGAGGCCGATGTGAGTCGCATCGCCGTGGGCATGCCGGCGACCTTCACGACGCTCGGTATGCCGGAGAGGAAGTGGCAAGGGAAGGTGCGCGCAGTGTATCCGACGCCGGTCGTCGAGAACGACGTGGTGCTCTACAACGTGCTCATCGACGTGGACAACCACGAGAAGCTGCTGCTGCCGCAGATGACGGTGCAAGTGTTCTTCACCTTGGGCGAAGCGAAGGATGTGCCGCTCGCGCCGATCAATGCTCTGCAGGCGCAACGTGACGCGGGAGCCAATGTTTATAAAGCAAAGGTGCTGACCAACGACGGTGTCGTCGAGCGGGATGTGAAGGTGGGTCTCACCAGCCGTTCGATGGCGCAGATCGTTTCCGGCCTGTTGCCGGGAGACCAGTTGGTCGTCGCAGCTGCGGTGCCGCCGGCGGGTGGCGCTCCGCAAGGTGGTGGTCGGCAGATGGGCCCGCGCCTCTGAGCCGCACATCAGGAGAGCACCATGAACGCCAGCACCCCGTTGATTCGAGTCGTCGACGCCAGTCGCGTCTACGTCAGCGGCGACTCTGAAATCCGCGCGCTCGACCATGCTTCGCTGGAAATCCGGCGCGGCGAGTTCGTGGCCATCATGGGTCAGTCGGGTTCCGGCAAGTCGACGCTGATGAACATCCTCGGCTGCCTGGATCGACCCAACGAAGGCCGCTACGAGGTGGACGGCGTCGATGTGGGCAGTTTGAATCCCGATGAGCTGGCGGCCTTGCGTCGTGACACGTTCGGGTTCGTGTTCCAGCGCTACAACTTGCTTGCAACCGTGACGGCGGCGGAGAACGTCGAACTGCCGGCGATCTATGCGGGCATGGCGCAGGATGAGCGCAGGCAGCGCGCAAAGAGCTTGCTCGCCAAGCTCGGCTTGGGCGAGCGAACGGATCATCGGCCGAATCAACTGTCCGGCGGTCAGCAACAGCGTGTGTCGATTGCGCGCGCGTTGATGAACGATGCAGAAGTCATTCTCGCCGACGAACCCACGGGCGCGCTCGATAGTCGTAGCGGCGCCGAAGTGATGGCGCTGCTCAAACAACTGCACTCGGAAGGCCGCACGATAATCTTGATCACACACGACGCTTCGGTGGCCGAGCACGCCGAGCGCATTCTGCACATCAAGGATGGGCGGATTGTCGATGACTCGGGTGTCAAGTGCGCGGTTGCCGGCGGGGCCGTTGAGCGTGCCTCGACTGCGGCGCGTGCAAACTGGTTCGACGACTTGGCAGAGGCGGTCAAGATGGCCATGCGATCGCTTCGCGCCAACAAGTTCCGCAGCGCCTTGACGCTGCTCGGTGTGATGATCGGCGTTGCCGCGGTCGTCACCATGCTCGCCATCGGTAATGGCAGTAAAGAAGCCGTGATGAAGCAGATTTCGGCGATGGGCAGCAACCTGTTGCTCGTGTTCCCTGGCGCGCCGGGGACACGGCCGTCCGGTGATATAGCCACGCTGGTCCCCGCGGATGGGGAGGCGATCGCCGAGTTGGACAACGTGGTTGCCGTGTCGCCGGAACGAAAGACGCGCGCCACGCTGCGTATGGGCTCGATCGACTATCAGAGCAACATCACCGGCGTGTGGCCGGCGTACCAGGTGACGCAGAACTGGCCGATGGCTAGCGGCACGTTCATCACGGACGACGATGTTCGCAGCTATGCGACCGTGATCGTGCTCGGCAAGACCGTCGCGAAGAATCTGTTCCCCGACGATGAGGATCCGGTGGGGGAGTTCGTGCTGGTGGGAAACACGCCGTTCGAAGTCATCGGTGTGCTCTCGACCAAGGGCGCGAACTCATTCGGCTCCGACATGGACGATGCGGCGTTCGTGCCGCTGTCCACGGGCTTCAACCGGCTGTTCGGTCAGCAATACCTCGGTTCCGTCAATGTGAAGCTGGCGTCGGATGAACGCACCGCGCAGACTCAGGAAGAAATCCGTCAGTTGCTGATGTCCCGGCATCACCTCGAGGATTTCCAGATCCGCAGCACCAGCTCGTTCATGGCTGCAGCGGCGTCGACGCAGAATACGCTGACGTTGCTGCTCGGCTGTGTTGCGGCGATCTCGCTGATCGTCGGCGGCATCGGCGTGATGAACATCATGCTGGTCAGCGTGACGGAGCGGACTCGTGAAATCGGTGTGCGGATGGCGACCGGCGCGCGCGCCAGCAACATCCTGCTGCAGTTCAACACTGAAGCGCTCGTAGTGTGCGGAATAGGTGGATTGATCGGCGTGGCGCTAGGCTTCAGCGCGGGCTTCATCGCGCAAGCTTTGGGAACGAACGTCGCTTTCACGGCAACGCCTGCTTTGCTGGCGCTGGCTTCAGCACTGCTGACGGGCGTGCTGTTCGGCTACCTCCCGGCGCGGAAGGCGGCTTACATGGATCCCGTCGTCGCCCTGGCATCGGAGTAATGAACATGAGGACCTGTATGAAACGGGCCGTGGCTCTAGCGGTGTTTGCGGTGCTCGCCGGCTGCAGTCTTACGCCGACGTATGAGCGGCCCAATGCCGGTCTGCCGGAGTCGTGGGCGGACCAGAAGGTAGCTGCAACTAGCGATTCACCCAGCGAGTGGAATGATCTGTTCAAAGATGCGGAGCTGCAGCAGCTGATGTCGGAAGCGCTTGCCGCGAATCATGATCTCGCAGCCGCGGCAACACGCATCGAGCAGGCGAAGGCGACGGCGAAGATGGCGAGCAGTCGGTTGGCGCCGTACGCGACGCTGTCGGTCGGGGGCTCGCGGCAGAAGGAGTTGAGTGGCGCACGTTCGCTGGCGTCGTCGGATGATTCTCAGCTGTCGGTGAACTACGAACTGGATCTGTGGGGCGCGAATCGAGCGAACGTCCAGTCGGCGGCGGCACGGGTTGCGGCTCGTGAATACGATATGGCGTCGACTCGGTTGGTGTTGCAGGCGGATGTGGCTTCCTATTATTTCCAGACGCTCGCGTTGAAGGATCGGCTCGCCATTGCGCAGAAGAATCTCGAAGCGGCGCGGTCGCTGATGTCGCTGGTCGAGGTTCGTTACGACAAAGGTGCGGCGAGTGGCCTGGATGTCGCTCAACAGCGCACTGCGTTGTTGAACATCGAAGCCGAGGTGCCTCAGTTGCAGCAGAGCCTGACGGAGACGCAGAGTGCGCTGGCGTTGCTGCTCGGGCGTGTGCCTCAGGCCTTCACTGTCCGCACTGAAACGCTTGCGTATACGCAGTTGCCAGCGATTGCCGCTGGGCAGCCTGGCGATCTGTTGCAGCGTCGACCGGATGTGCGTGCGGCTGAAGCGGACTTGGTTGCGGCGAACGCGGACATCGGTGTGGCGCGTGCGGCGCTGTATCCGAACATGGAATTGAGTGCGACGGGCGTAGTGACGAATTGGCTGACCGGCGGGTCGGCGTCGCTCGCATCGCTCGCCACGTCGCTCACACAAGTCTTGTTCGATGGCGGCGAGCTGCGAGGGCAGGTGCAGTTGGCCGATGCGAGCCGACGTGAGTTAGTGGAGACGTATTTGCAGACGGTGCTGACAAGTGTGAAGGAAGTGAATGACAGCTTGAGCGCGGTTTCAACGGCCGATCAGCGCACGACGCTGCTGTCGCAGACGGTCGAGCAGGCGCAGCTGGCGCTGCGGCTGGCGACGACTCGGTATCAGGCGGGGTCGGACGATTTGTTGACCGTGTTGGAGAGTCAGACGTCCCAGTTGAATGCTGAGGATTCGCTGGTGCAGGCGAAGCTGGCGCGGGTGAATGCGTCGATTACGTTGTTCAAGGCGCTGGGCGGTGGGTGGGAGGCGAGCTGACCTTGCCGCGGTAGTGAAAAGGCGCACAAGAATTGCCAGCCTTCGCGACACTCGGACCCAAAGCACGCATCCGCGACTTAAGCGGTAATGAACCGCCATGGACCCAGACGCACGCAACCATTCTCTCGCTTGTCCAAGGGCTTGTGGTTCATTCCACTGATGTGCGTGATCGCGGGCGTGGGTCTCTCGTTCGGTACGATCGCGATCGACAAGGCGTTCGACTACGAACTCGTGCCCGAGTCCATCAGCGGCGGTCCAGACTCGGCTTTGGAAATTCTTGGGACGGTTGCGGCGTCCATGGTCAGTCTCGCCGCGCTCGTGCTCACGATCACCATGGTCGTCGTGCAACTCGCCATGGGTCAATTCTCGCCGCGAATCGTTCAGCGGATTTTGCAGGACAAGCCCAGTCAGTTCGCCGTCGGCGTGTTCGTGGGTACGTTCGCGCATGCGATGCTGACGCTCCGCGAGGTGCAGACGGATGGCGGGGGCACCGTCCCAGGACTCGCTGTTGTGGTTGCCTTCGTGCTGGTCGTCGTCAGCATCATTGTGCTGGTGTGGTATGTGAATCACATCGGGCGCAAGCTGCGGGTGTCGGCGCTGATCGAGCTGGTGGGCAGCGATGTGCGCAGTCTGCTCGATGCGCATTATCCGAATGTGAGCATGCGGCGCGAGTTCGAACGACCGACGATCTGCGCGCCACACTCAGGCGTCGTGGTCGAGATCAATCACCGTGCGCTGGTGCAGATTGCAGAGGCCAGTCATTGCGTACTCACGCTCCGGCCGATGCTCGGTGAGTTCGTGCCGGCGGACTCCCCGTTGTTTGAAGTTGCCGGCTCACCGGAACGTCTCGATGAGAAAGCGGTAGTACGCTGCATAGTACTTGGGATGGAGCGCACGCTCGATCAGGATATGGCCTATGGCTTGCGCATGTTGGTCGACATCGCCGAGCGATCGTTATCCGATTCTCCCTTTCTCGATCCGACCACGGCGGTGCAGTCGATCGACCGCTTGCACGATTGCTTGCGTCAACTGGCGTCACGCTCGTTCCCCGACGGGCGGTATCGCGACGACCAGGGCGTGGTGCGCTTGGTGACTCGAGTGATGTCGTGGGACGACTACGTCCACCTCGCATTCGACGAAATCCGCATGGCGGGCGCCGGATCGCCGCAGATTGCGCGCCGCATGCGCGCAGCACTGGAAGACTTGCTCACAGTCGCTCCACCGGAGCGTCGAGCCCCGCTTCAACAGCAGCTCGAGTTATTGCGGTCTGGCTCTCAAGCGGCAATCAGCGAGGCGAGTGATCGTAAGCGTTCCTTGCGAGGCGATGCTCGCGGCATGGGTTGACCCATTTGTAACCGATCGATGTTCGATTTGGACGCTGCGCCCTACGAGGCTTGACCAACGCCAGGCTGCTGACCATAAATGGCGGCCGTGAGCACCACCACCGCGCCCGATTCCAATTCTTCCTCAACAGCTAGCGTTGCTGGCTCGGTGTCTTTTGCCGAGGCGCTCAGAGTCTGGACTCGCATCGGCTGGCTGAGCTTCGGCGGCCCCGCGGGGCAGATCGCGCTCATGCATCGTGAGCTGGTGGAGCAACGGCGCTGGATCAGTGAGTCTCGATTTCTCCATGCCTTGAACTACTGCATGCTGTTGCCCGGTCCGGAGGCACAGCAACTCGCGACTTACATCGGCTGGCTGATGCACCGAACCTGGGGCGGCATCGTGGCCGGTGCGCTGTTTGTCATACCCGGCGTCCTTGCGATGCTGTTGCTGAGCTGGCTGTACGTTCGCTATTCCGGCGTCGCAGCGATGACTGTCGTGTTCTTCGGGCTCAAGGCCGCTGTCCTCGCGATCGTCGTATCAGCGGTCCTGCGCATCGGCAGTCGGGCGCTGAAGAACAGTTTCATGGTCGGGATTGCGGCCGCAGCCTTCGTCACGATCTGGGCTTTTCACGTGCCGTTTCCGCTCGTCGTGCTGGGCGCGGCCTTGATCGGCTTCTTTGCCAGCAAGTACGTCTCGTCCAATTCGCACGGCTCTGCGTCCGAGGTGGCCGATGACGGTGAGTACATCGTCGATCGCATGCACGCCGAGGGCCACCTCTCGCACGCACAGCCCTCGACGCGTCGAGCTGTTGTCGTAACGATTACCTGTATCGCCTTGTGGCTGGCGCCAGTCGCAGCAGTGGCGGTGTGGCTTGGATCCCAGCACGTCCTGGTGAAAGAGGGCGTGATGTTCAGTCAAACTGCAGTCGTCACATTCGGCGGCGCCTACGCCGTGCTTGCGTACGTAGCGCAACGAGCCGTCGAACATCTGCAGTGGCTGCAGCCTGGCGAAATGATCGATGGCCTGGCGCTTGCGGAAACGACGCCGGGCCCGCTGATCATGGTGCTGCAGTTCGTCGGCTTCCTCGCCGCTTATCGATTCGCCGAACCACTCAACCCCTGGGTAGCCGCGACGCTCGGCGCGCTGCTGACGACTTGGGTCACGTTCCTGCCGTCGTTTCTTTTTATTTTTCTCGGCGCGCCTTACATGGAGTCACTGCGCCGCCATCGCGGCTTGAACGCGGCGCTGTCCTGCGTCACCGCAGCGGTCGTCGGCGTGATTCTGAATCTATCGATCTGGTTTGCGATTCACACGCTGTTCGGTCGCGTGCATCGCATCGACGCCGGCCCGATGCAGCTCGATGTGCCGGAGTGGGCAACCATCGAGCCGGGTGCCGTGCTGCTGAGCCTCGCCGCGTTCATCGCATTGACGCGTTACAAGCTCAGCATGGTATGGGTGCTGCTGGGCTGTGTGCTCGTCGGCGGGGCGTACTGGTGGGTCCGCTTCGCTTAGCGCCCCGCGAGCTTCGCTGCGATCTCCGCGACGTGCTTGCCCTGGTAGCGCGCGCCTTCCAATTCAACTTTCGAAGGTTGCCGGCTGCCATCGGTGCCAGCAATCGTCGACGCGCCATACGGAGTGCCGCCCATGACTTCGCTGACGCCCATCTGTCCCTGATACGCGTACGGCAGGCCGACGATGATGAAACCCAGGTGCAGCAGCACGGGATGGAATGTCAGGATGGTCGACTCCTGGCCGCCGTGCTGGGTGTTCGATGACGAGAACACCGAGCCGACCTTGCCGACCAGCGCGCCTTTCAGCCAAAGCCCTCCGGTCTGATCGATGAAGGTCTTCATCTGCGCCGTCATGTTGCCGTAGCGGGTGCCGGTGCCAAAGATGATCGCGTCGTATTGGGGCAGCTCATCGACGGTGGCGATCGGCGCCGGCTGGTCCAGCTTGAAGCCGGACTTGCGTGCCACATCTTCGGGCACTGTCTCGGGGACGCGTTTGACCGCCACCTCAGCGCCAGCGGAGCGAGCGCCCTCGGCGACTGCGTTCGCCATCTGTTCGATGTGGCCATACGAGGAGTAGTAGAGAACCAGGACCTTTGCCATGACACGCTCCGAGCCGACGCGAGACCCGTGGAACGCAAGGCCCGCTCATTGGTTCCAGTGTCGGCGATGGCACATACCTATGGCGTGTACGCCCGTGCGGTTATTCGGGCGTGGGGCACCGATTATCGTCCTGGCCGCATCGAGCGGCATCGCGCTCACACCAGGTTCGATGTGAGCGCGGTACTGGCCGTCAGGCGCTGGCCTGAAAGTCCACCAGCGGCACGCCTTCCTTCACTTGATCGCCGGCATTGCACAGGTAGCTCACCAGCTTGCCCTTGCTCGGCGCAAACACGGTCAGCTCCATCTTCATGGCTTCCATCACGAGCAGCGGCGCGCCCTTCGCGATTTCCGCGCCAGGCTCGGCGAGCAGGGCGATGATCTTGCCTGGCATCGGAGCGGTCAGTCCGCCCTGAGCTTCTTCGGCCTCACCCGCGTGCACCAGCGGATCGACGTAGGTGAGCACATGCTGGTGGCCGCGCACGAACACGTGCATCTGCTCGCCGGATTTCACGACGGCGGTGTTGATGTGACGCTGGCCAATCGTGATACGCAGATCCGAATTGGATGTGCGTTGCACGCGCGCAGGCTCGTCATCGATGACGTAGCCGCTTGCTGTGTAGCGAACTGAAACGGCCGCGCTCTGTTCGCCGACGGAGAACTGCAAGGACCGGTTCTGCGCGCCATTGATTCGCCAGCCGTCGGTGACGCTCCACGGAGACCTCGATTGCGCGGCTTGTTCGCGTTCGGCAGCGAGCTGCGCGAGGGCGGCGACCTCAAATATTTCCTTCGGCAGCTCGCCAGCGGCCGGAATCAGCGTGGCGCGCTCGCGCTCGATCAGGCCCGTGTCGACGCGACCTTCGCGAAATGCCGCGTGCCCAACCAGCCGCGACAGGAAGTTCACATTGTGACCGACGCCAACGATGCGTGTCTCCGCCAACGCACCGAGCATGCGCTCGATCGCCGCCTCACGGGTGCGATCCCAAACGATGAGCTTTGCGATCATCGGGTCGTAGTGCGGCGTGATTTCATCGCCTTGCTCGACGCCCGTGTCGAGTCGCACGTGAGCGGAAGGCGTCGGCGTTTTGAAGTAGGCGAGCCGACCCACCGAAGGCAGGAAACCTTTCTCCGGTTCTTCGGCGTAGATGCGGACTTCGATCGAATGTCCGTTCAGGGGCACCTGGTCCTGCGTCAACGGCAAGTCCTCGCCCGCGGCGACGCGCAGCTGCCATTCGACCAGGTCGAGGCCGGTGATCATTTCGGTGACCGGGTGCTCGACCTGCAGGCGCGTGTTCATTTCCATGAAATAGAAATTGCCCTGCGAGTCGGCGATGAACTCCACGGTGCCGGCGCCGACATATCCGACGGCGCGCGCGGCGTCGCAAGCGGCTTTGCCCATCGCCAATCGCTGAGTGGCGTTTACGCTGGGAGCGGGCGCCTCTTCGACGACCTTTTGATGTCGGCGCTGGGCCGAGCAGTCGCGCTCGTTGAGGCTGATCGTGTGGCCGGCCTTGTCGGCGAACACCTGGATCTCGATGTGGCGCGGCTGCTGGAGATACTTTTCGATGAGGACATTGTCGTCGCCGAATGACGTGCGAGCTTCGCGCTGACATGAAGCGAGCGCCGCGGCGAACTCATTCGGTGCGTTGACGACGCGCATGCCTTTGCCGCCGCCGCCCGCGGAAGCTTTGATCAGCACCGGATAACCGATGCGATCGGCCTCACGCTGCAACAACGCCGGATCTTGATCGGCGCCGTGGTAGCCAGGCACCAGCGGCACCTTGGCCTGTTGCATGAGCGCCTTGGCGGCGGACTTCAGGCCCATGGCCCGAATGCTCTTCACCGGCGGGCCGATGAACACGATGCCGTTCTCTTCACACGCGTGCGCGAAGCTCTCGTTCTCGGAGAGGAAGCCGTAGCCCGGATGCACCGCCTGCGCACCGGATTGCTTGCAAACTTCGATGATGCGATCGATGCGGAGATAGCTCTCGCGCGAGGCGGCAGGGCCGACGCAATAGGCTTCATCGGCGAGTCGGACGTGGCGCGCGCCGGCATCGGCTTCGGAATAAACAGCGACCGTGCGGATGCCCAGCTTGCGACAAGTGGCGATGACCCGGCATGCAATCTCGCCGCGATTGGCGATCAGGATTTTTGTGAACATGTTGTTTCCAATCCTTGCTTACATGCGGAACACGCCAAAGCGCGTGTCGCTCACCGGAGCATTGGCCGCAGCCGCGAGACCCAGGCCCAGCGTGCGCCGTGTTTGTGCGGGATCGACGATGCCGTCGTCCCAGAGGCGTGCGGTGGCGTAGTAGGCACTGCCTTGCGCATCGAACTGCGCCTTGGTCGGCGCTTTAAAGGCTTCTTCCTCGGCCGTGCTCCACTGTTTGCCCTGAGCTTCGAGGGCGTCACGGCGCACTGTCGCGAGCACATTGGCCGCTTGCTCGCCGCCCATCACGGAGATCTTCGAATTCGGCCAGGTCCACAGGAAGCGGGGCGAGTAGGCGCGACCGCACATGCCGTAGTTGCCGGCGCCGTAGGAGCCGCCGATCAACACGGTGAACTTCGGCACCTGCGCCGTCGCAACCGCCGTCACCATCTTCGCGCCGTGACGAGCGATGCCTTCGTTCTCGTATTTGCGGCCGACCATGAAGCCGGTGATGTTCTGCAGGAACACCAACGGAATGCGACGCTGGCAGCACAGCTCGATGAAGTGCGCCGCCTTTTGTGCGGACTCGGAGAACAGCACGCCGTTGTTGGCGATGATGCCGACCGGATAGCCATACACGTGCGCGAATCCCGTGACCAGCGTGTTGCCGAAGCGCGCTTTGAATTCGTCGAAGCGCGAACCGTCGACGATGCGAGCGATCACTTCACGCACATCGAACGGCTTGCGAGTATCGGCTGGGATGACGCCGTACAGTTCTTCAGGGTCGTACAGCGGATCCTCGACCGACTGCGGCTGAAACAACGTTTGGCGAGGACCGAGATTGCCGACGATGCGACGAACCAGCGCCAGTGCGTGATGATCGTTCTCGGCGAGATGATCGGCGACGCCGGAGATGCGAGTGTGGACATCGCCGCCGCCCAGGTCTTCAGCGCTCACGACTTCGCCCGTTGCGGCTTTCACCAGCGGCGGGCCACCCAGGAAGATCGTGCCTTGATTGCGAACGATCACGGCTTCATCGCTCATCGCTGGCACATAGGCGCCGCCGGCGGTGCACGAGCCCATCACGCAAGCGATCTGCGGGATGCCGAGCGAGGACAGGTTCGCCTGGTTGTAGAAGATGCGGCCGAAATGTTCCTTGTCCGGAAACACTTCATCCTGCATGGGCAGGAATGCGCCGCCGGAGTCGACGAGATACACGCAGGGCAGGCGGTTCTCACGCGCGATTTCCTGCGCGCGCAAATGTTTCTTTACGGTGATCGGATAGTACGTGCCGCCTTTGACGGTCGCGTCGTTGCCGACGATGACGCATTCGCGGCCATTGATACGGCCGACGCCAGCGACTGCGCCCGAGCTGGCGACTTCGCCGCCATACATTCCGAAGGCGGCCAGGGCAGAGAGTTCGAGAAACGGGGTGCCCGGATCGAGCAGCAGATCGATACGATCCCGGACCAGGAGCTTGCCGCGGGAGGTGTGCTTCTGCCGGGCGCTTTCGGAGCCGCCCAAAGCGACGGTGGCGGTCCGCTCGCGCAATTCATCGACTAGCGCCCGCAGGGCGGCGCTGTTGGCGCGGTATTCGTCGCTGCTGGTCCGCAGCTTGGAAGCAATTACGTTCATGAAACCCCTGTTGGCCGCGGTGTCTCGGTCCGGTAGGCATTGTAGGAGGGGGCAGGCAAGAAGTGAATGGCGATTCACAAAAAAAATCGCAATTCACTTCATGCTAGGATCCGGTCCATGAGCTACAAGCGATCCTTCCTCATGGAGGAGCGCCTGGCCGATAACCGCCAGCGCATCCTCAAGGCGGCGCGCGCCCTGGTTGCCGAGGGCGGGTTCAATCACGCCTCCATTGCCGCCGTGGCCTCGAGTGCCGGGCTGTCGGCCGGGGCCATCTATCGTTACTTTCCGTCCAAGTCGGCGCTATTCGTCGAAGTGCTCACCAGCGCCATCGATCACGAAATCGCAATCCTGCAGCAGATCGTCAAAGGTGAGGGCGATGTGACGGCGCGGCTGCGGGCCTGCGTGGAATCGTTTGCGAATCGCGCGCTCGAAGGGCCGTATCTGGCTTATGCGTTTATCGCCGAGCCGGCCGAGCAGGAAGTCGACGAGGCGCGTCTGCTAGGACGCATTCGGTTCGGCGAAGTGTTCAAGTCGTTGTTGATCGAGGGCGTCGAGAAGCGGGAATTCCCGGCTCAATCCATCGATATCGGCGCGGCTTGTATCGTCGGCGCCTTCACCGAAGCATTGATCCGGCCAATCGCACCCCGGGCCAAGCGGGACGGGCGGGCGGAACTGGTGGAGGGCATCGTGGCGTTCTGTTTACGGGCCGTCGGTGCCAAGATTTCCTGATGCGTCAGTTCAGCCACGTTCTTTCGATTCGCACCACCCGTCGCGGCTTGGTCGAGTTCACGCGGGAAGTGCGATCGTGGGTGAGCGCTCAGCAAGTCACCACCGGCTTGCTCACGGTCTTTTGCAAGCACACCTCGGCGTCGTTGCTGATACAGGAGAACGCGGCCCGCGAGGTGCGCACCGATCTGGAAGGGTTCTTCGAGCAGATCGCGCCGGAGGATCCGGGCCGCTATGAGCACGATGACGAAGGGCCCGACGACATGCCGGCGCATCTGCGCACGGCATTGACCCAAGTGCAGTTATCCATCCCCGTGCTCGATGGCGAACCAGCGCTCGGCACCTGGCAGGGTATCTACCTGTTCGAGCACCGTCAGCGGCCGCACCAGCGGGAAATCGTCCTGCACTTGCTGGGCGAGTAGGCTGCCCGACACGGGTTGTCCGTTTCGCGACGAAAGGTGTCAATCTTGTTAGGGACGCCGCGTCGCGGACTCCTTACACTTGCACCCGATCCGCTGCGGACAGTGCCGTCGGCAGCGATTTCTCCCTGGGAGCACCCTTTGAATTCTTCGGCCGAGGCTCGCGATCCTGCCGGTTGGCGGGACGAGACCGCTTTCCCCGTGATCATTGCGATCAGCTGCTGCCACTTGTTGAACGACACGATGCAGTCGCTGTTGCAAGGCTCGTATCCCGCACTCAAGGCGAGCCACCACCTGACGTTCGCGGAGCTGGGCTGGATCTCGCTGGCGTATCAGCTGACGGCGTCGATGCTTCAGCCCGTCGTCGGTTATGTCGCCGACCGCCGGCCCGCGCCGTTCTCGCTGCCGGCAGGCACGTTGTTCACAGCACTGGGACTGCTGGTGATTTCACTGGCGAGCAACTTCGAATGGCTGCTCGTCGGCGCGGCGATGCTGGGCATGGGCTCGTCGGTGTTTCATCCCGAGGCGTCACGCGTTGCTCGCATGGCAGCGGGCGGCCGGCATTCGCTGGCGCAGTCGTTGTTTCAACTGGGCGGCAACGCTGGCCAGGCCATCGGCCCGCTGTTCGCAGCGCTGGTGGTCGTGCAGTGGGGGCAATCGAGCCTCGGAGCGTTTGCGCTGGTGACGCTGGTGTCGACGGCCATCCTTTGGAACGTTGGCGTTTGGTACAAGCACCACGGGTTGCCTCGGTTGCAGCGTGCGCATGCGCCACGCAAGCAGGACTCGCCCATTCCGCGAGCGACGGTCGTGCGAGGCATGACCATCCTGCTGCTGCTGATCTTTTCCAAATACGCCTACATGTCGAGCCTGACCAACTACTACACGTTTTATCTGATCGAGCGCTTCCAGATGGGCGTCGTCGAAGCTCAGGTGCATTTGTTCCTGTTCCTCGGCTCGATCGCGGTGGGCACGCTGCTCGGCGGTTACTTCGGCGATCGTTTCAGCCGCAAGGCAGTGATCCAATTCTCGGTGCTCGGCGCCTTGCCGTTCACCCTCATGCTGCCGTTCGTGAGCCTGGCGTGGACCGAAGTGCTCACCGTGGTGATCGGGCTCACGATTGCCTCTGCGTTCCCGGCCATCGTCGTGTTCGCACAGGAGCTGTTGCCGACGCGCGTCGGCATGATGTCCGGATTGATGTTTGGTTTCTCGTTCGGCATCGGCGGCCTGGCCGCGGCGTCGTTCGGACATCTGGCGGACGTATACGGCATCGCGCTGGTGTACAAGATCAGTGCTTTTTTGCCGCTGCTCGGCGTGCTCTCGCTCTGGCTGCCCGACGTGCAGCGGGCTAAAGCCGCTCAGCAATGAGCGCGTGCATGCCCGTCAACGGCTCAGCCTTGGCGATCGTGCGGAAACTGGAGGAAAGTCCGCAGGCGATCGTCGCGTTCGCGCGCGATTATCCGGCCGGCTATTTGATCGAGCGCCATCAGCACGACCGGGCGCAGCTCATCCACGCGTCCGCCGGCATCATGCGAGTCGATACCCCGAACGGCATCTGGGTCGTGCCGCCGATGCGCGCGATCTGGGTGCCCTCGCAAGTGCCTCACGAAATCCGAGCGAACAGCGCGGTGAAGATGCGCACGTTGTTCTTCCGTCCCGATGCTCGGAGCGACTTGCCGACGGAGTGCTGCGTCGTCGAAGTTACGCCGCTGCTGCGTGAAATGATTTTGCGAATGGTGGCGCTTACTGAAGCCGAGCCGCGCGTGCCGCCGTCGGATCATCTGATCGAACTGATCTTGAGCGAGATTCGAGAGATCGGAGCGTTGCCGCTGCACATTCCGATGCCGGAAGACACTCGTGTGCGTCGCATTTGCCAGGCAATCCTGCAAGACCCTTCGGACTGCAGGACGAGCGCGGAGTGGGGTGCAACGGTGGGCGCGAGCTCACGCACGCTCGAGCGTTTGTTTCACAAAGAGACGGGGATTACGTTCGGCTCGTGGCGTCGGCAAGCGCGATTGCTTGCGGCCATGACGCAGCTCGCGGCCGGTCGGCCAGTCGGGAATGTCGCCGGCGATCTCGGCTACGACAGTCCGAGCGCTTTCACTGCGATGTTCAAGCGGGTGTTGGGCCACCCGCCGAGTCAGTTCTGTCCGTCACTCACGCAACGTGAGTTGCCCACAGATCGTTGAGATAGCCGAAGCTCCAGTTCTCCGGCGGCTCACGCGCCACGATCTTGTCGGTGACGTGCGATTCGGTCAGGTCCACCAGCTTGGGCTCGAACGGCATGCCCGACTTGGTGGAGAAGAACAGCTTCACTTTCGGCGCGGTGAGCTTGGTGGGGTTCTGTTCCACGACCACGCCCAGCTTGCCGGACGCCATGCGCACCAGCGAGCCGACCGGATAGATGCCGATGGTCTTGATGAACGTCTGCAGGACCACCGAATCGAAATGACCTTCCCACGACGCCATGCGCGCGACCGATTCGGCCGGATCCCAGCCGGCCTTGTAGGGCCGATCTGAGGTGACGGCGTCGTAAACGTCGCAGACCGCGCTCATGCGGGCGATCAAAGAAATCCTGTCGGCGCTCAGCGCGTCGGGATAGCCCTTGCCGTCGATGCGCTCGTGATGATGACGGGCGACATCGAGCACGCGCTCATTGTCGACGCCGCTTTCCAGCAGCATCTCGTGGCCACGCACCGGATGCGACTTGATGATGGTGAACTCTTCGTCGGTCAGCTTGCCGGGCTTGTTGATGATCTCCTGGGGCATCACTGCCTTGCCGAGATCGTGCAGCAGCCCCGCCATGCCGGCATCGCGCAGTGTGGCCTCGTCGAGGCCGAGCTGCTTGCCGAGCGAGACCATCAGCGCGCACACCGACACAGAGTGCATGTAAGTGTATTCGTCGGCGGTTTTCAGCCGACACAGGCTGATCAGTGCGTGGGAGTTGCTGTCGACGGAATCGACGATGTCATTGACCAGCGGCGCGCACTCGCTCGTGTTGACGGCGTTGCCCATGCGCGCTTCGGCGAACAGAGAGTTGACCGCTTGCTTGGAGCGCTTCAACACATTGGCTGCGTTGTGCAACTCGTCGCCCATGGAGCGGCGGACTTTCGGTTTCGACGCCGACGGCGGCGCCGGAACGATTTCGATGACCGGCGTCTCGGCTTTGGGGCGCGCGACATCCAGGCCTTTGGAGGTATCGATCCAGCACTCGGCGAGGCCCGAAGCCTGCAGGCGAGCCAACGACTCCGCATCCACCAGGAAGCGGGTTTTCCAGAAGGAATGTTTGAGCCACGGTCCCTCGACCGAAGCCACGAACATCCCGGTTCGAACTTCAGATATGGCGATTTTTTTGAGCATTGGCGTCTGGCAGCAACGATGTCGCCACTGCGCGTTATCCGTCGTCTGATGGCCTGCATCGGCAGGCGCGGCGGAAAAATTACGGTGATCCCGTAGTAGATTTTGAGAGGTCCGTCGCAAAGCGGACGCGGCGACGGGAAAGGAGCAAGCGGGCCCGCCGGGGTTCAGGGCTTCCCTGAGCGGCGGGCCCGCGCGTTCGATTAACTGGTCCAGCAGGCGATCAAGGCAGCGGCACGACGCTCACCGTTTCGCCTTCGGGCACGTTGGCGAGAATAAACTCAATCAACTCGGCCTGGTCGGTGCGGTACGAGAAGTCGACGCCCGCGCAGACGTTGCTCGACAGGCCGAAGGACGTGATGCCGACGATCAGGTTCGAGCTCGAGCTGCCGTAGAACACCGGGCCGCCGGAATCGCCAAAGCAGGTACCGCCGCCGATGCCCGGGTTGTTCGTGGTCTGCAGATTGAAGCCGCCGTTGAGTGCGCTGCGCAGATTCACCAGCCGCGAGGAGGCCATGAGGCGCTCGCGGAACGAGATCGTCGTGGCCGGATTCGTATAGGTCAGACCGTAGCCACTCACGGTGAAATCGAGTGCTTGATGCCCGCGCCGGGTAGCGAGCGCGTCGAGCGATCCGGCCGCCGCGAGGACGCCGTATTCGCTCAGGTTGATGGGCTCATCCAGGATGAGCAGCGCCGCGTCGCGTGTATTTGGCAAGGGCTGCGGGTACCCATAGCTGATCAGCTCGCTGGAGGTCGTACAGGGCTGGCTCAGGCAGGTTTCCGGATAGCCCGTGACAGGATCGAGCTCGGTCTCCGGATCGTAGTTCGCGCCGGCATCCTGCTGGAAATAAACACGCGCGCTGGCAGCGCCTTCGATGCAATGGCCGGCGGTCAGAAACAATGACGGCGACAGCAGCGAGCCGGAACAGCGGCCGATGAACTCGCCCGACTCGTCATAGAACACGGCGAGCCCCACGAACGGATGCTGAAAGTCTTCGACGAATTTGCCAGTAATGGCCTGCGCCGGATGCGTCGCAAGCGTAGCGAGCAGCACAATGGTAAGTAGGTGGATCTTACGCACGGCTCATTCCCCCTCGGTTGTAGTGATCGCCGCGAATATGCGCTGGGCAAAAATTTACCCGCAAGTAGCGATTCTCCACATGGCCGAAGGAATGACGGAAGCTATGATGCCTAGCTGCTCGGACCGAGAAACATCGAAGCGCACGCCAATGTATACATTGGTACGATGCCCGACATGACTGAAGGCTTTCAGGTTTTGCTCTCGAGCGTGCCGCGGGTTGGCAGGGTTGAATGGATCGGTGTCCGTCCCGCGAGGCGCGAGCCCATGATCGTTGTCGACAGCGTGGCAGCACGCGAAGGTCGAGGGCTCAGCGGAGATCGATTCAGCGGCGGCGCGTCGAGCAAGCGACAGGTGACATTGATCCAGAGCGAGCATCTGTCGGTGATTGCCGAGCTCCTTGGCCAGGCTCGCATCGATCCTGCGCTGTTGCGACGGAACATTGTCGTCAGCGGCATCAATCTGCTGTCGCTGAACGGCGCGCAGTTCACGATCGGCGGCGCTCTGATGGAAGGTACCGGACCCTGCCATCCATGTTCGAGAATGGAGGAAACATTTGGGCCGGGTGGACACAGCGCGGTCCGCGGACACGGCGGAATCACGGCGCGTGTGCTCAGCGGAGGAATCGTCCGCATCGGCGAACCGGTCCGTTTTATCCGGCGCTCCGGGGGAGCGTCGGACAAGCAAAGCGAGCTGGCGTTTTGAACGCAGCTTGACGCACCTCGCGCGCAAAAGGTAACGTCGCGCTCGCTAGGGGAGTCCCTATAGGGGCTGAGAGGTCATTGGCGCTCGTGCGCGATATGGCGACCCTTACACCTGATCCAGGTCATGCTGGCGTAGGAAAGTCTGAGCGCGAAAGCGAGGGTCCCGGTCTCGATTGCTTTGGGGACGTCGCGTGGGCGCGTGCTTTAGTACACCGGGGCGGCGCTGGATCTCCACATGGAGAATCAGATGAACGCCACCACAGTCCCCGTCAGCACAGCCGCGCTGCCTTCCTCGCGAAAAGTCTACGAATCCGGCGTCTTGCACCCGCACATTCAAGTGCCGATGCGCGCTATCAAGCTGCACCCCTCGGCCAATGAGCCCGATGTAGTCGTCTACGATTCCTCCGGACCCTACACCGATCCTCGAGCAAACATTCAAATCGAGCGCGGACTGACACGCGTCCGCGAGCCGTGGATTCTTGCTCGCAGCGACGTCGAGCGTCACGAAGGTCAGCGCCGCATCGAATCGGCCATCACCGAGTTTCCTGTCAAGCAGCCACCGCTGCGTGCGAAAGCGGGCGCGGGTGTGACCCAACTGGCCTACGCACGCGCCGGCATCATCACGCCCGAGATGGAGTACGTGGCGATTCGAGAGAACGTCGGACGTGCCAAGCTCAGAGCGGCGGCCAATCGCGACGGCAACTCATGGGGCGCCAGCGTTCCGGAATACGTGACGCCTGAGTTCGTGCGCGCCGAAATCGCGGCGGGTCGCGCAATCATCCCTGCAAACATCAACCACCCGGAGTCCGAGCCGATGATCATCGGGCGCAACTTCCTGGTGAAGATCAATGCAAATATCGGCAACTCCGCCGTCTCTTCGAGCATGGCGGAGGAGGTCGACAAGATGGTGTGGGCGATTCGCTGGGGCGCAGACACCGTCATGGATCTGTCCACCGGCAAGAACATCCACAACATTCGCGAGTGGATCCTGCGCAATTCGCCGGTGCCCATCGGCACCGTGCCCATCTATCAAGCGCTGGAAAAAGTGGATGGCGTGGCCGAAGCGCTGACGTGGGAGGTCTTTCGCGACACGCTCATCGAGCAGGCAGAGCAGGGCGTCGACTACTTCACGATCCACGCGGGCGTGCGGCTCCAATACATCCCGCTGACGGCGAACAGAGTCACCGGCATCGTCTCGCGCGGTGGCTCCATTATGGCGAAGTGGTGCCTCGCCCATCATCGCGAGAGTTTCCTGTACGAGCACTTCGAGGAGATCTGCGAAATCTGCCGCGCTTACGATGTGAGCTTCTCGCTGGGCGACGGCTTGCGTCCGGGTTCGATCGCCGATGCCAACGACGCCGCGCAGTTCGCAGAGCTCAGGACGCTCGGCGAATTGACTCGCATCGCCTGGAAGCACGACTGCCAGGTGATGATCGAAGGGCCCGGCCACGTGCCGATGCACAAGATCAAAGAGAACATGGATGAGCAGCTCAAGCACTGCGCCGAAGCGCCGTTCTACACGCTCGGGCCGCTGACCACCGACATCGCACCGGGCTACGATCACATCACGTCGGCGATCGGCGCCGCCATGATCGGCTGGTTCGGCACGGCGATGCTCTGCTACGTCACGCCGAAGGAACATTTGGGCCTGCCGAACCGCGACGACGTCAAGACCGGCGTCATCACGTACAAGATCGCAGCGCATGCGGCAGATCTGGCCAAGGGCCATCCGGGCGCGCGAGACCGTGACGATGCCATCTCACGCGCGCGCTTCGACTTCCGGTGGGAAGATCAATTCAATCTCTCGCTGGATCCCGACACCGCCTGCGCCTTCCACGATGAAACCATGCCGCGTGAAGCGCACAAGCTTGCGCATTTCTGTTCGATGTGTGGCCCGAAGTTCTGCTCGATGCGCATCTCGCACGAGGTTCAAGCAGCGGCGCGCGAGTCGGGCATGAACGAGATGGCGGTGAAGTTTCGCGAGCAGGGCGAGATCTACGTTCGCTCAGAGCAGGCCTGAGCCACGTGCGTGTCTCGATCATTGGCGCCGGCGTCGCCGGCATGACCTGCGCCGTCGAGTTCGCCGAACGCGGCGTCGCCACCGAAGTGTTCGAGCAGGCCGACAGCTTCGGTCCGCAAAGCTGCTCGTGGTTCGCCGGCGGCATGCTCGCGCCCTGGTGCGAGTGTGATCATTCGGCCGATCTGGTCGCGACGTTTGGCGAGCGGAGCCTCGCGTGGTGGAAGAAACGGCTGCCGTCGTTGGTCCAGCACGGGAGCTTGTTGGTCGCGCACGGCCGACACGCATCGGCCCTGGTCGATCTCAGTCGGAGGACGACCCGATACGAATGGTTGGACGCGAGTGGCATTGGCGAGCTGGAGCCAGCGCTGGAACATCGTTTTCCGAAAGGTTTGTTCTTCAAGGATGAGAGCCACATCGATCCGCGCGAGGCACTGTCTTCTCTGGCAGACAGATTTGTTTCGTTGGGTGGGCGAATGCATTTCGGTGCTTCGGACGCCGCCGGGCCCGCGGGCGATCATGTAGTCATCGATTGCACCGGGCTGGCCGCGAGGGAGGCTCTACGGGAGCTTCGCGGGGTCAAAGGAGAAATGCTGGTGCTGCGGTCCAAAGAGATCACGCTCAATCGGCCGGTCCGCCTGGTCGATCCACGAATTCCAGCGTACATCGTGCCGCGCCCCAACGGCGTGTTCATGGTAGGGGCCAGCATGATCGAGAGCGACGATTCGAGCCGTGTCACGGCGAGGTCGGTGCTGGAGCTCCTCAGCGCCGCGTGTTCGTTACATCCGGCGTTCGCGGAGGCGGAGATTCTTGAGCTGGGCACGCAAGTGCGTCCGGCCTTTCCAGACAACATGCCGCGCATCGTGCGGCGAGCCGATCGCGTTTATATCAATGGCTTCTTCCGGCATGGATTTCTGCTCGCGCCCGCATTCGCGCAGATGGCTGCGGACGCCGTGTTGGCCGGCGAATCTTGTTCTCAGGTGGCTCATGAAGATTACGCTTAACGGCGTCGAGCGAGAGATCTCGGGAAACCTGCTGGATCAGGCGCTGCGCGAGTTGGGCTATTGCGACGGCGCCATCGCGACCGCGGTGAACGGCGAGTTCATTCCAAAGACTCAGCGGCTGGATATCGTCCTCAGCGAGGGCGATCGCATCGAAGTCGTGGCCCCGATGCAAGGAGGTTGACGTGCTTGTTTACGACACGAAGTTGAGCTCGCGCCTGCTGCTCGGAACGTCGCGATACCCCTCGCCGGCGGTGTTGACCGAGGCGGTCAAGGCGTCTGGGACTGACGTCGTCACTGTGTCGCTGCGGCGTGAATCGAGCAACGAACGTTCCGGGCAAGGGTTCTTCTCGATCATTCGCTCGCTGGGTGTCCGCGTGCTGCCGAACACCGCGGGCTGTCACTCGGTGAAGGAGGCGGTCACGACAGCGCACATGGCCCGCGAAGTGTTCGGCACGACCTGGGTCAAACTCGAAGTCATCGGCGATCGCACGATGTTGCAGCCAGACGTGTTCGGACTGGTGGAAGCCGCAAGAATTCTGTGCGACGACGGGTTCCAGGTCTTTCCATACACGACCGAAGATCTGGTCGTTGCTGACAAGCTGCTGGATGCGGGTTGTCGCGTGCTGATGCCGTGGGGCGCGCCAATCGGCTCGGGACAGGGCTTGAACAACATTCCCGGCTTGCGCGCCATGCGTGCCCGATTTGCCGAAGTGCCGTTGATCGTGGATGCGGGCATCGGCGTGCCATCGCACGCGGCGCGGGCCTTGGAGTTGGGCATGGACGGTGTGCTGATCAACACGGCGGTCGCGCGAGCAGGAGATCCCGTGGGAATGGCGCGGGCCTTTGCAGACGCCGTTAAGGCAGGTCATGCGGCATTTATCGCGCAGCCCATGCTGCCCAGTGACGTTGCGATTCCTTCGACGCCCGAAATCGGCCTGGCGCACCTGGTATGAAGCTCGATCCGTTTTATCTGATCGTCGACGACGTGTCGTGGCTGCGGCGGTTGCTGCCGGTCGGCGTGAAGCTGGTGCAGCTGCGAATCAAAGATAGATCGGACCCGGAGATTCGTGAGCAAGTAGTCGCGGCCAAGTCGCTGTGCGCGCGGACGGGCGCGTGCTTGATCGTCAATGATTATTGGCAGATTGCGCTCGATGAAGGTTGCGGCTTCGTGCACCTCGGACAGGCGGATCTCGATGAAGCGGACGTGCCAGCGTTGAAGAAAGCAGGCGTTCGTATCGGCATCAGTACGCATAGTCACGAGGAGCTGGAGCGAGCGCTGACGTTCGGTCCTGATTACATCGCGCTCGGGCCGGTTTATCCCACGACGTTGAAAGTGATGCCGTGGGCGCCGCAGGGGCTGGAGCGCATCGTGGAGTGGAAACGGCTGATCGCACCGATTCCGCTGGTTGCCATCGGCGGGCTCACGGTCGAGCGACTGCCGGATGTTTTCAAATCGGGCGCGAACAGCGCGGCGGTCGTTTCAGACGTTCTGAGACACGCCACGCCGGAGCTTAGGGCGCGTGAATGGATCGAGGCGACGCGCCAGGCAGCGAAGTAGCATGTCCAACGCGGCACATGTTCTTGTCATTGCTGGCACGGACTCCAGCGGTGGCGCCGGCCTGGTGCGGGACGTTGAAGTCATCACCGAGCTCGGCGCTCGCGCGTCTTGCGTCGTCACTGCCGTTACGGCGCAAACAAACAGTCGCGTTGAAGCCTCCTGCATGGTCGCGCCGGAGCTAGTGAGGCTGCAACTGCGCACAGCTCTGCGCTCGAACACCGTCAGCGCCATCAAGGTCGGCATGCTTGGCACGGGTGAGATCGTGCGTGCAATCCTCGATGAGTTGCCCGACAGGTGTCACATCCCGATCGTCGTGGATCCTGTGCTGCGCTCGACCTCGGGGGCGGCGCTGCTGGATCCAGAGGGTCTGCAATTGCTGCGAGATCGATTGTTGCCTCGATGTTCGCTCATGACCCCAAACTTGATCGAGGCCAGCGCGTTGCTCGGCGAGCACGTTGCTCGGACCGACTCGGAGCAAGCAGGGCAAGCACGAGCATTACTGCGCTTCGGTTCGGACGGCGTCCTGCTCAAAGGCGGGCATGGGACCGACGCGGATTCCGTGGACGTGCTTGTAGATCATGCCGGACCGCCGACCTTGCTTCGGGCCCGGCGCCTTGACGTAACCATGCGCGGCACGGGATGTGCGCTCAGCTCAGCCATCGCCGCACTGATGGCTTCGGGGGAACCCATGGAGTCTGCCTGCCAGCGAGCCAAGTCATACGTTCATGACAAGCTGTTGACCCTAAGCCCCGTCAGTTGAGCGGATCACATCGGCTATAGTTCGCCGATGACTTCTCCTTCCTTCGACGCACCGGCGGGCCGCATCATCGGCTGGCGCGACGGGCGGGTGATTCGTGCGACGGGTATCCGTTACGCCCGTGCGAGTCGATTTCAGCCGCCGACGCCCGAGCCTGCATCGCCGACCAGCATCGAGGCGACCGGGTGGGCGCCGGCCTGTGCACAGGCCGATCATCCGTTCGGCATGGGGCTGATGAAGTCGTCGCTGCGCACGCTCGCAACGACGGAAGATTGCCTGCGTTTGTCGGTTACGCGGCCTGACAACATTGCGCCCGGCGACCAGCGGCCCGTGATGGTGTGGATCCACGGTGGTTCGTATGTCTTTGGCGCAGGCGACGCGGCGATCTATGACGCTCGCGCGTTGGTGGAAGAACAGAGCGTCATCGTCGTTTCGATCACGTATCGGTTGGGGCTGCTGGGCTTTCTCGGCGGCTCCGGCGGGCGAGCTGCGAACGTCGGGTTGCTCGACATCATCGAAGCGCTGCGCTGGGTGAAAGCAAACATCGCGGCATTCGGGGGCGACGCGGACAACATCACCTTGTTCGGCCAGTCCGCGGGCGGCGACGCAATCGCTCATTTGATGATTGCAGACGGTGCGAAGGATCTGTTTCGACGGGCGATCATTCAGAGCGCGCCGTTGGGCATCAGTCTGGGTCGTCGCAAGATGTACGCAGCGATGATGAAGATTGCGGGCCATGTTGCTCACGATGCGCCCACCGACGACGTGATCGCCGCGCAAGCTTCGGTCGTCGCAGCGTCCGAAGGATTTGGCTGGCCGGCGAGCATGCCGTTCGGCACGCAGTATGGACATCATCCATTGCCGGCCGAGGAAGACGTGGACTCGGCATGGTCGCGATGTGCGCGCCATGTCGATGTGCTGATCGGCTCGACTGCAGAGGAGGGCTCGTTCTTCATCCCCATCATCGAGCCGCTGCGAAAACTTGCAGCGTTGCCGCTGCTCGGCAACACCATTCGTCGCACGGCCATCAGCACCATCACGCGAAAGGTGTACGCCACTGCGGCGGATCGCTTCGCGAAGCGTCACGCTCGGGCCGGCGGCCGCGCCTACACGTACAAGATCCACTGGGGTTCGAAGACCAATCGACTGGGCGCGACGCACGCCATCGACCTGCCGCTGTTGTTCGGTGAGGAAAAGACCTGGCACGACGCCGATCTGGTGGCAGGGCTGAGCTGGCCCGAGGTGCACGCCACTGCCCAGAAAGTCCGCGCATTATGGTCACTGTTTGCACGCACCGGCAGCTTGGACGCGGGCGTGATCGATCCGGCGCTGGTGAGCTTCCGCAAGGCGTAGCACCCACACTCCAACGATTGGCATCGCTGCGGCGATCCTGTCCCTGCAATGTGCTGTTCCCTGCACCGCCCAGGCCGAAGTTGCCAGAAGGGCCCGCTCCCCGCACGTACGCTCAGCCGGAACAAAGAAACGCTTCGAGCTCGGAGATCGTTTCAGCTGGATTCTGCTCAGGGAAGAAATGCCCGCCGTGGATGGCGCGACCTCTCACGTCCAGCGCCCAGTTCTTCCATAGCTCGATCGGCCCGCCCGCGGATCGGTACCAAGTGTCCAGGCCGCCGCCGTGGCTCCAGAGTGCGAGCAGGGGCGCGGCGATTTTGCGTCCTGCGGTTTGATCTGCCTCATCCATGGCGAGATCGCAGGTGAGAGCGGCACGATACTCTTCGCAAATCGCGTGCACAGTCTCTGGGTCTCGCAACGCATCGACGTATGCAGCCCTCGCTTCGGTCGAGAAGGAGCTCGGCTCCGACCCCCAGTTTGCAAGGGCATCGTCAATCACCGCCTCGGGATGTGCGCTGATCAGTTTCTCCGGCAGCGGTGCAGGTTGCGACAGCAGCGACCAAGGCCAGAAAGTCAAAGCAGATCCCACATCTGTGCGCCGAATGACTTCGAGGGTGGGGATAACATCGAAAACAGCAACGCGAAGCACCGCGCGCGGGTGATCGAGCGCCATGCGATAAGCGACGCGACCACCGCGATCGTGTCCGACCACGGCGAATTGCGGGAAGCCCAGCGCTCGCATGAGATCAATCATATCGAGCGCCATCGCTCGCTTCGAATACGGCAAGTGATCGGCGGGCGAGGCGGGTTTGCCGCTGTTTCCATAGCCGCGCAGATCGGCACAGATGACCGTGAAGTTGCGGGCGAGGCTCGGTGCTACCTGGTGCCACATTACGTGAGTTTGTGGAAACCCGTGCAGCAACAGGAGTGGCGCGCCTGCCCCGGCGCGGCGAATGAAGATCCGTGTGTTTTCGGTATCGATTGTTTCCGCCATGAAGGTGTCGAGCATGTCCCTTACTCCGCATCTGAATGGGTTAGTAACGACGCCGCTCGGGCGGAAGTTTCTCGTTCACCTGTACCGGGCTTGCTAACCCATCGGCCCACTTGTACCATGGGTCCGACTGGTACAACAGCGAGCGCGCCGATGGAAATCACCATCGACATCGACGACCCCGTGCCTCAGTTCGAGCAGTTGATCGAGCAGATCAAGGCTGCCGTTACCGCGGGTGTTCTGAAGCCGGGCGATGCGCTGCCTTCGATCCGCCAGCTCGCCAACGACCTCGAGCTCAACAGCAAGACCGTGGCGAAGGCTTACAAGCTGCTGGAGCGGGATTCGATCATCGAAGCCAAGGGTTATCGCGGCACCTATGTCCACCCCAAGGCCAAAGCAAACTGTAAGTTCAATCTGCAGGAATGGACTCTGCGCAAGCTCGGCGAAACGATCGCCGAGTTGCGCGAGGCAGGCGTGACCGACTCGGAGCTGCGCAATGCCTTCGCCAGCGCCATCAGCCGGCAACCGCCGGCAAAGTGAGGTGCCGTCATGATCGAAGCCTATGCCTTCTTTGCGGTGTTCGTGATCCAGATACTGGCAATGTCAGGCCTGTATCCGGCCTGGTTCATCCGCTACATGCGACGCCAGGCGGCAAGCATCCCAACCGAACGTCTGGCGCAGCTCTACCCGGGCACCGACGTCGGTCTCGCTCAAAAGCGTTTTGTCACTCGATACCGCGCAGTGAACATCGGCATCGCAGCGCTCGGATTGTTGCTGCTGGGCTGGCTGTTCAAATACATGCAGCAACCGGACTGGGATGATGGTCCGGTGGAGGCGCTGGTCGGCGGATATTTCCTCGTGCAGGCGTTGCCGCTGGGTTTCATCGTGTGGTCGGTCATCAGATTCAACAGCGTGCACAAGCCCGCCATGTTGGAGAGCAAGCGCAAAGCCGTCCTGCAACGCCGTGGGCTGTTCGACTTCGTCTCGCCATTCGTCGTTTGCCTGGCGGTGTTGAGTTATTTTCTGTTCGTCGCGTTCGTGATTTATATCCTGCGGCACCCGTTCTCGGGATTTGCCGGGCTCGTCACTATCGGCGCCATCACGCTGGTCTACCTGCTGGAAGGAGCTGTCGTGTACGCGGTGCTCTATGGCAAGAAGCCCAATCCGTTCGAAACGCACGCGGGACGCCTGCGCACGATGGGGCTGGTAGTGAAGTCCAGTGTCTACTCGTGCATCGCCTGCGTCGCGTTCGTGTCGCTCAACTTCACGCTCGTGCTGCTGGACTTGCAGAGATGGGAGCCGTTCGCGCTGAGTGTTTTCTTCGTGGTCACTGCGCTGCTCAGTGTCATGGGCATGATGGCGCCGCCGCGCTCGCCCGAGGACGATGGGCGCGACTCCGAAGGAGGCACGACTCCTGAAGCGCGAGATTTGCCCGCATAGGTTAACGACATGCGCTATTGCTGCTTGTCCGCCTTGGCTTGTTCCTCCGCGCGGGCTCCTGCCAGGATCCCGGGGAGCGCGTAGTTCCCTTCGTGGCACGCATATTCGTGAATCAACTCGTCGATGCGGTTGAACGGCAGCTCGCCGCTGAAGGGCGCGGTAAACGTCGAGGGATCTTCAACCGTGAACTTGTAGAGCAGGACATTCGGACCCGTTCGCGTGAAACGCTCGGTCACCTTCAGCTTCTCGGAGGCTCCACGATAGGGCCACAGCGGCGAAGTCTGCGCCAGTTGCGTCGGATGGATGTTCGTGGTCTCGACCACGAGCGTGTCGCCTTCCCAATGTCCGATCGAATCTCCAAACCACGGCCGCACTTGCGAGGGCGCGTGCCGGGTCGCTCCCATGCGGATCACGCGCGCGTCATGGTTCATTTCAGTCATGATCATGACGTGATCGGGCGTCTGCACGATGGTGTAGTTGTTGTTATAAAAATAATTCGGGAGCATCGGCGGGCCGGCGTTCGAGCCGAATGAAATGATGCAGCGATCGGAGAGCGGCCGCACTTCGGGGTGGTCGTACTCGCCGTATTTTCTCATCAGCGCCATGCGTTCGGAGGCGCGCTGCTTGCCTTCGGCAGTCAGTGGCGGAATGCGGCCGTCAAGCGGGTCGACGATGATCGAGCTGCGCGCGACGCCATCGATGCGGATGACCTTGTTGCCCGGGTCGAGCCAAAAGCCGTTGTAGCCGCCGACTGCGCCGCCGGCCGCCTCGGCGATCTGCTCGACGAACGTCTTGTTGCCCGGCGGGGATAACGCGCCGTCGCCGCCTTTCGAGGGCGGCGGAGCGTTGGGGTCGCTGGGCCGGTCGCGAAACTCCTCCACCAGCTGCGCGCGGTTTTCAAGGGCAGCGGCCTGCTCGTCGGTCAGCGTCGGGCCCTGTTTGCCCATCCGCTCGAGCGGGGTCTGGGTTTCGTTGCTCCAGTTGCCCTGGAGGTCGGGCCTGCCGTCGACGGTGCGCGGCACGACCCAGTCAGACGCGGGCGCTCCAAACGCGATCGTTGCGAAGCTCAGTGACAGTACAACTGCTCCGACGATTGCCCTGGCCATCGAGATGCTCTCCTTGCAGCCTTGAATTTGTCGTGGCTCAGCTGCGCGCTCTCAGGTGCAGCTCGCGCCGTTTGTAGTCGATGACCAGGACGTCCAGCAGGCCGATGATGTCCATGCCGATGAGCAGGGCGGGGGTGTCGGTCATATCCCAGGCGTCGAAGATGTACATGTCGCCGAACGTCACGTGCATGCCGCGCAGAGTGAGATCGCCGAGCTCGACGGCGGGGGCGAGCACCGTCTCGCCTTTTTGTACATCGAGTGTCACGCCGATGATGGTGTTCTCCACGCCTTTGCGCTTTCTCTTCGCCAGCGCCTCGTGCAGGCTCCGGTTGCCGATCGTTGTTTGTGCGCCGGTGTCGAGCATCGCGCGCGTGCGGACGCCGGCGAGCTTCACGTCGAACATCAGCAGGTGGCCGTAGCGCAGCTTCACCGGAATGCGGGTGTAGCCATGGCCGCGCATCGGGCCGGTCGAGCGCAGGATGGAGATCTGATCGTTCTTGAAATCGATGTGGACGCGCTTGTCGCTGAGGCCGTCCGCGCCGAGCACGCCTTCGGCGCCGCCGAACACGTCGGGCACGATCGCCACCTGGCGATCGCCTAGAAACAGGTCGCCGACCTCGATGCTGTCGACCTTGATGGCGGGCACGATGGAGGAGCCGGTCGCGCCGAGCACTTTCAGCACATTCGTGCCGGCCGGTGTGCCGATCTTCTTGGCGAGCGAGGGAATGACGGCGGTGCGGTTGGCGCCCGTGTCGAGCACCAGTTTGTAGGGACCTTTGCCGTTGATATAGACCGGCGCCCACACGCGGCCGATGCGATCCCTGAGCGTGGGCGCGACGTATCGCGGCTCGGGGGCGGCGACGACCACTTCCTCGACAGTATCTTCGGCGCTGTTAGCCACCGGTGGCGGCACGGCGGACGGCACATCGACATCGTTCGCCGGGCACGCGAACGGCACCAACGAAACAAGCGCGAACCAAAGCACACGCGGGGCCATATTTCTCTCGACACCCATCAGGCGCCAGCCTCCCCAATTCCCCCAGATCCGCATGAATTCTCCGCGCCTGTCTTCGCCCGGTCGAATCCTAGCCTTGCGCTTTAGAGCGTGTCGTCGGCCATTCGTTCCGACGTCTCGACCCATTGACCGCTCCAGCGCTCGGCTTCGTAGCGGGTGGTCATCGGGAAGCCCGGTGGCCGTCGCTGCTCGAAGCGACTGTCGTACTCGATTTCGGTGGCGTAGCGCGGCTCGCTGGCTGACAGGCTGCCGGCCGACAGACTCCCGAAAACCTTCAATGTTGCCGAGCGCGGATGGTCGATGTCGCGCACGACGAAGCGGCGGCCAGCAAAAATGGCCGCATGAATCGTCAGGTCGCCCGGGCCGGTCGTGCCAGGCGAGGCAATTTCGATGTAACGATCGCTCACCAGCCCGAGATAGTCGCGCGAGCTCGAGTCGCGGCGCGGGTCGTTGGCGTAAGTCAGATCGTCCTCGATCACGATCTTGGTCGGCGAGTAGACCAGCATGTTGCCGGAGACGATGCCTTGCACGTACAGCGTCGAGCCCATGTTGCCGACGAAGTACACCGGATGCTCGGAAGGCTTATTCATATAGCCCGAGCCCGGTGCATTATTCGTGCGCCACATGTAGCTGCCATCGGCGAAGAAGCGGATGCGCGTGTCATCCGTGAGCTGGTGGATGCGGGCTTCCGGGTCGTAGGGGGCCCAGGCGAAGGGCTGCAGCGATTGCGGCAGGTTGATGCGATTGGTGCGGGTCTCGATGCCGCCCGCGAAAATGTCCGACTGGCGCCCGCGGCCTCGGGCGGACATTTCGAAACTTTTCGCGGCGGTCGTGACCTTGCCCAGAAACTTCGGCCCGACGCGCGAGTCGTGGAACACGTTGAACTGCGAATTGCTGTGAAAACGGCCGACGATGACGTCATCGTGCAGCTGGACCATCGGATCCCAGCGATCCACCACCTGGGTGAACTGCGAGAACGCGAGCCGTTTGAGCATGATCCGAGTCGACATCAGTTTGCCCTGGTCCGATGCGCTCACTTCCGCGATCACCCGGTCCAGCGCGGTGCCGTCCCGAGCGCGCTCCCAGATCATCTTGGCGGTGTACTGCTTGCCGTCCTGCTCCCAGTGCAGCGGCGTTTCGGGCTTGTTTTGCAGCTCTTCGGCGAGCTTGGCCAGGCGTTGCGGCAGCGAGGTTTGTTCCTGGATCGAGGCCAGGAATGTCACTTCGGGTTGTTCGACCGGCGGCGTCACCGGCGGCAACGGCGGCGCCTCGACCTGCGGCGGTGTGATCTGCTGGTCTTCTGGCTCGCTGCGCACCGCCTCGGAGGCGGGCAGCGGCGGATCGGGCATGCTGACGGAAATCTCGGCAGGCAGAACGGATGCCTGCATCGGCTCGATGGGGCGCAGCTCGACGCCCTCGGCGCGGTCGACCTCGGGCGCTTCGATCAGAACCAGTTGCGCAAATGCCTGGTCATTGGCGCCGATGCCTTCCTGTTTGCCGCCCAGGACGAAGGCGACAATGAAAATCGCGAGGTGAAGCGCTCCCGAGGCAACTGCCGCTACCGTGCGTTGCGCGTTCTTTGTCTCGAGAAGGCCAGCGAGCGCGACCATGTGCCCCCCTGCGTGAAGGCAGGGATAGAGTAAGCCTGCGCGGGAAAAAAAACAGCCCGGTCGACTAATCTGAACGGGCGGCGCGGGACACCGTGGGCTGGCAGCGTTGGTGCGCCTGGCGGCCGGCAAGGGCGACACATAGGTTGATGCTGTCGCCGGTGGGGGCGGTCTGTGCCAGGACCTCGCGGACCTCGTTGGCCTTCAGCCGATGTGACAGTAATAAGGCGATGCCGCCGGAGACATTGGCCGCCGCCATCGAGCTGCCCGAGACAAAGTCATAACCATTGGGCGGCACCAGGGTGAGCACATCGGTGCCCGGGGCGAGCAGGACATCTCGGGCGGTATGTTCGTGGCCCACCGCATCGACGACGACCACGCCAGGAATTTCCGACGGGAAGCCGTTCGCCACTCCGGCGCCGGGCAAGGCGGCGACAAAAATCATGTTGCGTGCGAGGCCGTGCTCGACCAGTCGCCGCAACAGCGGATCGCTCGGGCCGCCGAGGCTCAGGTTCACGACGTTTGCTTTCAACTCGATGGCATTGGCCAATGCGATCGCGAGCGTGAAGCTGTCGCAGACCGCTTGCGAGGGATTGGCCGCCGCCGCCCAGCACGCCGCCAATGCATGGACGTCCGCTTCCGGTGCGACCCCGACGATGCCAAGGCGATTGCCGCCAGTCGCGGCGATGATGCCGGTCACCGCCGTGCCATGGGCGGCAGGACGCAGCCGTTGTCCTGTGAAATTGCTGACAGAGACATGGCTGCCCGCAAGATCGGCGTGCGACGCGTCCACGCCTGTATCGATCACCGCGATGCTCACGCCTTTGCCTCGCGACCAGGCGTGGGCCTGCGGCACACCCATCGCGGTCAGGCTACCTTGGAGTCGGGCGTAAGGATCGTTGTAGGGCCCGTTGTCATATGACCCGGTGTCGGCGCGGCCCATCGTGGCGAACGAATTCAACGGCTGCGCCGACTCGACTCGTGCATCGCTGCGCAGCCGACGCAGCAGATCGGACTGCGATTCGCCGGCGTTCATTTCGTAGACGATGCAATGAACGCTCAGTTGCGCAATGGGCCACTCGCGCACCGGCTTCATTCGATAATGAGTGGCGAGCTGGCGAGCGGTCGCCCGCGTCGTCGGCGCGATCGCATAGGGCATGGTCGAGCCGTAATCGCGCGGCGAAGAGCCAGCGCGAGCGGAGGGCGTCGTGTCAGTGTTGTGTAACGTGATGACCACGAACCGTTCGGGATGAGTGCGAATCAACTCCTCATCCGTCGTCTCGCGCGTGAGCTGCGTGCAGCCGGCGACGACCAGTATCGCGAGCAGTGCCGTCAGGCGTCTCATTGGCCCGTTCCAGCGGCGAGCTGACTCGGTTCGGCAAACAGCACTTCCGGATGGGCGCGCAAGGTCAGGATGATCCGTTGTACGTCCGTGCCGGCCGGCGCCGCCAGCGTATAGACCCCCGCTTCGCTCGGCCCGGCAATGATGTTCGCTTCGACCCGTCGCAACAGCTCGTTGACCTGGCTCAACGAGACCTCGGGAGCAAACACCACGCGCACGGCTGCTCGCGGATCGGAAATTTCCTGCGTTGGCGTGGACAACGTTTTGTATTCCGGCTGTCGCACTGTAGTAAACAACGCGCTGGCGAGCGCAGCGATGGCCACCCACTGCAGCCACAGCGCGGCGATCAGCCACGGCCGTCTGAGGCGGCGAGATTCGGCCGGCTCTGCCTTGGGCTGCTCATCGATTCGCGCCAGCAGTTTCTGCAACGATGCGTTCGGCGCCGGGATCACATCGTCGCTGCCGCGCATGTGACTATGAAGGGCGCGATGCCGCTGCAATTCGTCCCGGCACTCGGCGCAGCTTTCAGCGTGCGTCAGCACGGCGCGCTGTTCGGCGTCGCTGGCCCGGCCGTTCACGACCCAGGGAATCAACTCCCAGCAGTGCTCATGGTTGGCGTGCATTCGGGGGTGCATGCGAAGTCTCACGGACTCTGGTTATTGTTCTGGGGCGTGTTCGGTGGATTACCGGCCAGCAACGGCAGCAGCGTGCTCAGCTTGCGGCGTGCGTGGTACAGGCGTGTCTTGACGGTGTTGACCGGGCAGCTGGTGATTACCGAGATTTCCTCGCAGGAGTGGCCGAGCACATACGCCAGCTCCAGGCACATACGCTGTTCGACGGGCAGTTCCTCCAGCGCCTCTTCGATCCACTCCTGGGTCTCGCAGGCCTGCACGCCATCGACGCCGACCAGCGAATCGGTCGCTTCCAGTTCGAGCAACTCGAACGAGCGTCGTCGCCGGACGCTTTTCAGTGCGCGCCGGTACGCGATGCCGACGATCCAGGTGGAAACACGGGAGTCGCCGCGAAACCGGTCGGCGCTGTTCCATACCACCAGCAAGGTATCGTTGATCACTTCCTCGGCGACGTCCTGGCGTTGGGTCAGGCGCATCAGGAAACGCGACAGGCGGCGGTGATACAGCAGGTAGAGCTCCCGTAAGGCGGCGCGATCGCGCAGGCTCACGCGACGAATCAGCGCCAGCTCCGCTTCGTTATTGCTGAGTGCCGACGGTTTGGCGACCGTCGTCAATCTCGGGCCCGATTCATTATGAGTGCGCGTCATCACGCAGGTAAGTTCCCGGGGCAGGCCGGACGGTTCAATGCAGCGGACCGAATCTCCAGATCACGGTGCCCAGCCAGGTAATTGCGGCCCGCTCGTGCCCGAACAGCTCGCGTGCCGTGCGGTCCACATACGTATAAGTGAGATGGACGGTGAACCGGTCGGTCGAGTGCATCAGCCCGGCGTGGCCATACCAATACTGCTCATCGAACAGGTCGCTGAGGTCGCGGTATCCGACGCCGACATTGCCGGACCAACCGGCGAAGAGGGGCTGATTGGCGCTCAACTCATAGGACAGCGCCGAGCGGTCATCCGCGTAGCCTTCGTAACTTGCATCGCCATAGTTGGGCGACCACGCGACGGTCGCAAACAGCGTGGATCGATACCCCAGCGACGCTGTGACTTCGTCGTAGTCGTAGCTCACATAGGGCGAGTCATCGGGATAGAAGTAATGCGTCGCCGTCACCGAAGTGACCCAATCCGGGCTCAGTCTCCACGCGCGCGCTGCATAGACGTCGATCTCGGTGCTCGCGCCTTGCCCATAGTACCGATCGATCGCGGAGGCCCAGGCGCCGACCGTCCAGCGCTCGTCGAGCTGCGCACGCAGTCCGCCTTGCAGTGCCGGCTCACCCTGCGTTTGTGACAAACCTTGCTGAATGTAGTCGCTGGTCACGGCCAGAGAGCCCGCCCACTTGATCTCGGCGTGCGCGAGGCCGAACGGAGCGGTGCAGCTCACTGCACACGCGACCCAAGAAACAATCTTCGAAACAATGGCGGGCCGAACATTCGGCGAGGCATCGTTGGCGATGAACGTGCTCATGTCGGGCCGTTGGCGCGCTGCTAATCCGAGAGCATTCCCGGTATCGGCAGCATACGCGCATCGACGGCCCGATGAGTACTGGCAGTGTCCTCGCCGTCAATTGTTTTGCGCGCCTTCGCTGATCCAAGTTCTGACGTTGGCGATCAACGCCGGATCGAGCGGTGCGCCGCCGAGCGGCATGCGGCCACCCGTAATACCGGCGGCGCCTTCGATCTTGCGGACCAGATAACTCGCATCCGGATCGCCGGCGCTCACTCGCTGCACTGCTGGCTGTTCTGTACTCGCGACACCTACAAGCGCCGCGAACGATGCGGCTGCACTGGATAGATTCATCGAGGAGGGCAGCGAGCTGCCGCCGCCGCTGTGACATCCCGAACAAATCGGCGTGAAGATCGTGCTCTGGAGCTGCGCCAATGTCACGGTCGTTGCTGGCGGCGGCGGTGGTGGCGGTGGCGCCGCTGCATTCAATGACAATTGACCGCGCAATGCACCGGCGAGCGCCGCGGGTGTGTGCACATCGACATACAGCCGGTCGGCCGCGAGCGCATCGCGATCGGCCTGGGTGACGCTTTGCCCCTCCAGTAACCAATGGGTGGGCGCGGCGGGGTCCTTCATCAATGAGAACAGCGGCGCCGTAGCATTCTCGCCGGCCGCGGCGTTGTGCACGTGTGCTTCAGTTGCATCGTCCACTCCGGTCGTTTGCACATGCACGGTCGCGGTGTTCGCGGCCTCATCGACAGTCATCGCGGCGAAACCGGCTGCCGTCGTCGACACCGGCGGCACGACGCTGGTGCCATCCAGTCCTGCGATGGCAACGACGATTCCTTGTGGGCGAATCTGTCCGCGAATCTCGCCGCTAGGGAAGGCGACGGAGTGCACGTTTACATACATCTGACCGGCGAGCAGCGCGGTTACCTGTTCGGCGGTCAAAGTACCGCCGGCCACTGCATCCCAGCGATTCGGATCGGTGCCGCTCTGCACGAAATCGACGATCACCGGGCCGTTGGTGCCCGCAATGGCCTGATGAATATGTGCGAACGTCGCTGTAATGCCAGTGAGCGTGACGCCACCGGTCACGGCGCCCGTCACCAGATTGAATGTGAGCTGTCCGGCGCCCGTCGCAGTGGAGTCGGTTCGTGGAAACACTTCGGCTGCGCTCACGGCGACGTCGATCGTCGGGGAGTTCAGTACCGTGACTGCGACCGGCGTCGAGGTCGCAGAAGCATTTGCACTGTCGACGGTGCGTGCTGTCAGTTGATGCGCGCCATCGGCGATCGTCGAAGTGTCCCAACTGGCTTCGTAGGGCGCGGTGGTATCGGTGGCGATGACGGCGCCGTCAACGAGAAACTCCACGCGATTGACGCCCGCGTCTGCGGTGGCGGTGGCACTCAATGGCACTGTCCTGTTCACCGAGGCGCCGGGCGGCGCAGTGATCGATGCTGTTGGCGCAGCGGATTGGGCGGGTGCCGGATCGGGTCCGTCATATCCGCCACCTCCACCGCAGCCGCTGACGGCAATCATCGTCACTGCGAGCGAAGACAGGATTGTTCTGTGCGTGCGCATGTTTACATTCCCCACGAGCGTCGATGCCAGGGTTGCAGGCATGAGTACCTGAGCGATGTTCCGAAAGTTCAACGTGCGCAGATGAACCTGGCTCGGGTTCGCAGGCACTCATGCCACGAACAACAAGCTGGGTGAGAGCATGAGGAAGGCAAAGCTCCTGGCGCTGTGCACGACTTGTGCACTGGCTGCCTGCGCTGGCGACGGTAGTGGTCTCGATGAGAACGGTCGGCCGGAAGGCGAGAGCAGCGGCACGCTGCAGCCCGATTTTCAATCCATCCAGGACAATGTTTTCACACCCGTCTGTACTGGATGTCATGCCGGTGCAGCCGCGCCATTGGGCTTGCGACTCGAGGAGGGCGCGTCATACGCATTGCTCGTGAATGCGCCGAGCGTCGAAGCGCCGTCTCTGCAACGCGTGCAACCGAGCAATCCCGATGCAAGTTATTTGATCCAGAAACTGGCGGGCACGGCGGCGGTCGGTGCGCGCATGCCTCTCAATCAGCCGGCGTTGCCTGCGGAGACGATCGCAGTCATCCGCCAGTGGATCGCGGACGGTGCGGCGAACAACACTGCAGTGGGCGGCAGTGCGAAGGTGCGCTTCGAGCTCGTAGAGTTGACGGCAGTGTCGCCGGAGAGCGATGAGGTCGTGCCGGGACCGGTGCGAGATGTGGTCGTCGCATCGAACGTCGAGCTCGATGCTTCACTGCTGCAATCGAGCTTGATCGCGCTGCGCGCCAGCGGCGGTGACGGCAACTTCGACTCGGGCAACGAACGTGTAGTGCCCGTCGACGCGACAGTTCGATCCGACCAGCCCACCGTGCTCGCGATTACCCCGCGCCTCGCGCCCCTGAGTGCGGATTCATATGAGTTGCACATCAGCGGCACTGATCCGGTCGCAATGGCCGATCTGCAAGCGCGGCCGATTGATGGCGATGGGGACGGTGCGCCAGGCGGGGACTTCGTTCTGCGCTTTACCGTGGAGATGACTCAATGAGGTCGGGCACCGTGCTTCGGAACATTTGCGCGCTGGTCGCACTCGTACTTGTCTCCAGTCTGCACATCGCTCGGGCCGAGCCGTACTTCGCCGTTCGCGAGGGACTGAAGTGCGCCAGCTGTCATTTCAATCCAGCCGGCGGCGGTATGCGCAACGCCTTTGGCAATGGCTGGGCGCAGAGCGCATTGCCGGCGCGTCGCATTGAAGGCACGGGAACGGATGCGTGGACGGGTGTGTTGAGCTCGTTCGTCGCGCTCGGCGGGAATCTGCGCGCCAATGCGACGTACACCGACGTGCCCAACGCCGATGCCACCTCAGAATTCGAGCTCCAAGAGCTGCGGGCGTATCTCGCGATCTCGGCGGTTCCAGACCGACTGGCGGTTTATATCGACCAGCGCATCGCGCCTGGCGGCAGTCAGAATCTGGAAGCGTTCGCTCGTTACACCACGAAAGATCAGCGATGGAACGTTCAGGCCGGGCAGTTCTATCTGCCGTATGGATTGCGGATCGAGGATGACGAGGCCTACATTCGACAGGTGACGGGCATCAACTTCGCGACGCCGGATCGTGGCGTGCAGGTCGGCTACGAGTCGGCGCAGTGGTCCGCGCAGCTCGCCGTTTCCAATGGCACGGCGAGCGGGCCCGAGCCCGATGAAGGTAAGCAGGTGAGCTTGCGAGCCGAACACGTTCAGAATGTCTGGCGATTTGGCGCGGGCTTCAATAACAATCATACAGACGCCGGCGACCGACAAATGCAGGGCGTGTTCGCTGGCGTCCGCACCGGCCCGATCGCGTGGCTCGCCGAAGCGGACTATTTGACGGACGAAACCCTCGGGCCGGTCGAGCGCAAGCAATGGGTCGGCTTGATCGAGGCGAACTGGCTGGTCGGCAAAGGTCAGAATCTGAAACTGACGGCCGAGGTGTTCGAGCCCGATACCGACGTGGACGAAGACGAGCAGAATCGTTACAGCCTGGTTTGGGAATATGTGCCGTTCCAGTTCGTGCAGCTCAGAGTCGGCGCGCGCATCTACGACGGCATTCCCCAGAACGATCTGCAGAACCGGAAGATCTATTTCGCGCAGGTCAACGGGTTCTTTTAGTGCCGTTGGCCGGCTTCGATCTGGTCGTGCAGCTTCTGGGCACGCTCGGCCTTTTCCTGCAGCGTCAGGCTTTGATCCTTTTCCAGGCGCATCAGATCGATCAGCGAGCGCGTGACCTCTTCCTCAGCGCCGAAGAACGCCCTTGCGGCCTCCGGCCCGAAGTGCGCGACGCGTAGTGCGTGCAGACCATCGAGCTCCGCGAGTGCGGCTTCCTCGGTGGTGGGCGCGATGCCGGGGGGATAGGACTGTCGTTGCTGTTTCGAATAGTTTTCGTAGCGTTCGAGCAGGGCTGTCGCTTCGGCCGCGGCCGCCGGCGGCAACTTCGCCGTGGCGTCTTGCTGAGCGTCGAGTAGATCTGCGCGATCGGTCTGTGCAAACAACGCTTCCATGTTGAGGCGCGTTTGTTCGTCGAGGACGAGCTTGCCGGTGCTATCGACGCGGAATGGATTTTTACCGTCGGTCTTGCCAGGCGGTGTTTCCGGTGCAGGCGTCGTCGTCGCAGGCTCGGGTTCAGCGGGGTGGTCAGATTCGGCAGGCCTCGCTTCGACTTCGGCCGTTCCAGTTGGGGCAGTCGCAGCTGGCAGTTCCCCAGGCGCGCGAATCTCGACCGATTGCGAAACATCCGGACGCGACCACCAGAAGATCGCGGCTCCGCTCGCGACGAGCAAACAAACGAGGCCAAGAATCCGACTTCGCATGCAATCGCTCCTGATGGGTTGGGCGAGGATGGCGGCCATTGCAGCCGCCATCAGAGGCCCGAGCGCTCAATACGGACAGGTCGACCGATAGTCCGAGAACACCAGCGACGTGGCATAGCTCTCGTGGGGCGCGCCGCACAGGAACGGCGAATAGCGCGTGTCGTTATCCATGAAGCGCTTCACCCAGGCCACCGAATAACGGCCAATCGGCGTGTTGGTGGTGTTGGGCGCGAAGTGCGAGGCGCCGTTCAGTTCCGCATAGGCCTTGTCGAGCGAGCTCGACAGGCTGTTGTAGAACGGAATGGAATGCGAGGCGACCGACGCGACGGAGTCCGACTCCGCACCGACGACCAGCGTCGGCACCTGCACGCTCGAGAACGACTTGATCGTGCTCCATGCGGTCAAAGGCACCGCCGCTTTCAACGAAGGATTGTCACGCGCGGCATACAACGTTCCGCCGCCACCCATCGAGTGACCGGCTACGCCGCGTCGAGAGGCGTCGACCCGGGCGCGAACGGTGGCGCTACTGGAATTGGTGACGTAGTTGAGCGCTGCCATCAGCTGTGTCGCGCGGCTCGGCGGTTGATCGAGCGTGGAGTTGGTGTCGATCGTGATCACGACGAAGCCATGCGTTGCGATACGACGGCCCAGCCACGCGATCGAAGATTCAGTTGCGGTGAAGCCGGGGCAGATCGCCAGCACCGCGTAGCTGCCGGTCGTCGTCGGGTAGTAGATGGTGCCGCCGCCGAAGCCGGTGACCAGGCTCGACACGGAGGAGGTTGCGACACTGAACGGACCGCTGGTGGCGTTCAACGCAGCGGAGGTTGGATCGGGTCCCTTTTGATAGGGATTCGTTTGCGCATTGACGCTGGCGGCCAGAACCAGCAAACCCAGTCCGATGGCCCATCTGTGAAGGAGGCTCTTCCTGTCCATGTGGATCCCCTGATGCATCGTTCATGTTGATGATTCGCACGCGCCGGCCTGGCGAGTGGGAGCTGCTACCTCGTTCCGCTCTGCGGCTGTGGATCGCTCATCACGGAATCGACGGCGGAGGCATATAACACGACGAATCACGAAAATACCATGCATGGGCAAGAACGCACCCGAACGTCAATTCGACTCGGGCGGTTCGATGCTGGTGTAAATGTTTGTTTTAGTTCGAGAGCCTGAAGGTCACACGTCTCCTACCGGGGGTTGGGGCAACTCGTTCACGTCTGCTCTGGCACCGGGTTCATGGATTATCTGCTCCGCTGATCGGCGCCTCAGGCTGTACTGCAGAGTGGTCTTCGATGACTGGCGTTAGCAAGTCATCGATGCTGACACGCTCGAACTCGAGCAATTCAGACCATTGCGCGGCTGTTAGCAAAGGCCGCACTTCGTCGAGAAAGGCGCGTTGGTGATGATCGATACCCGCTGCGGCCAGGTCGCGTGCGTAGGCTCGCTCCATGGCTGGAATGTTTGCTCGGTCCAGCTCGGGATCGAGCACCAGCAATTGCGCGGCGGTTGAGTGATTCAACTTCGCGAGCAGCAGCGCACGCTGCTGTTCGGGGTGTAGCGGCGACGTCGTTTGAACCTGGTTCGCGAAGACTTGCAGGTGAGCTTGAATCGCGTCGGACTCGCGAAGTTGCTCGTACAGCGAGTATTCCTCCGCGCTCAGCAGCAGTGAGATTTCGCGCTCGCGTCTGGCGGAGGAGTCCGCGAGCAATGCCCGTAGGCGAGAGGCGGTCAGGGGCGGCAGCTGGTCGAGCAGCGCCGCGTACTTCGGAGCGATCGTAATCGCCGGCTCTTGCTCCTCTGCGCCAGGCGCAGGCATTGCTGCGTCGACTGGCGAATCAATTCGTTCGACACGCGGCGGCGGTGGCGGAGTGGATTCGGGGTTCGATGTTTCCTTCGAAGCCATCCACCACGCCGCGACCGCAACCACACATGCGATGAGAGCGCGCCTCACCAGTTCTTGCTTCGCGTCGACCAGATGCCGCCGCAGAAGTAACAGCCCGCGCCGATGAACATACTGCGACGCTCGGTTTCGCCGCCGATGTGCCAGCGCAGCCAGGCGGTGATGGCCGGCAATCCCGAACGGGCCGCGTCGATGTGACCGACGTTGTCCATGATGGTGAACACGATTGGTACTGTGGTTGCGCTGTAGTCGCGTTCGCAGTTGGGCGTTGCTGTCGTGTCACTCTCGCCGCAGATGTAGATTGCGGGATTGCGCAAGTTGCGAGAGCCGTTGCCATCGAACGAGCCGCCGGCGACATGAATCGTTGTTTTCAGTCGTGAATCGCTGGCAATGGCGAAGGTGCCGATCGAGCCGCGCGAGTGGCCGCCGGCTGCCATGCGATCCAGGGCAGACGTTGGTAGTAGGGACTGCCGGCGCGCCCATTCTCACTCACCAGCCAATCCAAGGCGGCGCGCAGCTCGCTGCCGCTGCTGGTCGAGACTTCCGAGTAAACGACAAATCCGTGTGAAGCGAGGCGTCGCAGATGGAATTCATAGCTGCTCGGGGTCGCGCCTGCGCCCGGGCCCCAGACGAACACAGGATGCCGCAAGCCGTTTTGACCGAGCGTCGTCGGACGCACGACCCAGCCGCTGCGGCCGGAGCCGGCACTCATGTCGACGGTGGTCGAGAACGGACCGTCGGTCTCGATGCTCGATACCGGCGGCAGCACGCCACCGCCCGGATCGGGATCCGAGCCGCCCGTGCCATCGAGCACGATGTTTGCAACGGTGTACGTTTCCAGCAGGCTGCTGGCGCTGACCGCGAAGCGCAGGAACACGCGGCTCTGATTGTTGGCTCCAGCACCGAGGCTCAGCGTGACACGACCGCTCGCAGTTCGAACGGACTCGAGCGGAGTGAAACTGCTGCCGTCCGTCGAGTACGAAGCGGTGGCAGTTTCGCCCAGGTCGAGCCCGGACGTTGTGCGGTCGAAGCTCAGTTGTACGCTCGTGAAGCCTGCGGTGCTGATGGCGGCAGAGGTAATCTGCGCGCCACCAGAGAGGCCGCCACGCGTGCGTGCGCCAAAGGTTCCCGTCGTCACGCTGCCGCTGGATGTGAATGTGCCCAAGCCGCCTGCGAAATTCTCCTGAAAGATAGTGGCGGCGGACGCACCGGCACTCACCAGCGCACCGATCGCGATGGTCGCGAATGTGAGCAATCTCATAGGCGTGGCCCTCCGTTGCCAGTTCCTCAGGTCTCATCCCGATCGAGCACATTGTCCGAATCCCGGTCGACACCGATGCGCGAACCATTTCCCGGCGGCGCGCACGTGAATGTCACCGTCGTTCCGGCCGAGCTGACCTGATTCAGCAGCCCCTGCAGTGTCAGTGCCGCCTCCGACGCGGCGTTCGGCACGAAGCTCTGGCTGCTGTTCATCACCCAGCCTTTAGCAACGTTCTGTATCACTGCCTTCGCGACCAGCTCGCATTCGGGCCGGGGCGTCGTGACCAACGCGCGTTGCACGAGCAGATTCACACGCGCGACGACGTCACTTTGGGTCACGTTGGCGGGAGTCACCGTGACTTGCTGGCCGACGATGGGATTCATCTCGGCGGGCATCGCGAGCACGAACTGCTCGACCTGGGCTCGCTGAGTCGCGTTCAAGGTGAACACCGGCGCGCTCAGGAACAGGCTGACCGTGCCGGAGGCGCCGGAGTTGTCGAAGCCAAAGCCGCGAATCTGATCGCCGAGGAAAGGCGAGGTGGTCTGAGTGTTCTCGGCAAACATGCCGACCTTCTGATACATGTTGCGCAGATGCGGGATCTTGAAGTCTTCATCGACACCCCCGCCCTCGATCGCCATCGTGCCGTCGGTGCCGAAGCGATTCTGCGCCGGGTTGACCACGTGACAGCCATTGCAGGTGGTCAGCGTGTCGGAAGTGACTGTGTTGTAGATCTGCTGGCCCTGCGCCTGGATCGTCGTGAGCGAGTTATCCAGATTGGCGACAGGATTCGGTGGGTAGGTGAGTCGCAGCGCGAACTTCGCGAACGCATCCATCTCTGTTTCGCTGAGCTGCGTCGCGCGGCCGAGCAGGCCGGTGAACGCGACGTTGAAGTCCTCGAACGCCTGTTCCTCGAGTGTTTCGTTGCCGTCCCGGCTCACACCGGTGCGGTCGCCGCGCCAGTGCATCGGGCCATTGCCTTTCAGGCCGCGCAGACTCTGTGTGGTCATCGGTCCCTTCATCGGGTGCAGATTGCGGTTGCGGCCGAAGATGGGAATGTTGGTGTTGTAGGCGGTCGGGTTCTGGACGAGCACGTCGTCGGGATTGCCCAGATCCCACGCGAGCTGATCCATGTCGCCGAAGGTGTGACAGCCGGCGCAGGAGGAGTCGCCGCGGCTCGACGTCGCGTTGGCGTCGTAAAGGAACGGCCGGCCGGTGGTGACCACTGCGGGCTCTGGATTGAACATCCGGACGTGCGCCGCTTCGGTGAACTGCGTCGTGTTGACGACGGAGATGCCGTTGTCGAAGCGAGTCAGAACGTAAGCGCGGGCCCGTGCTTCATCGAACACCACGCCAGTCGGGCCGCCGCCCGTGAGGGTCAATTGATTCGCGGCGGCGGGAGTGAAGGTATTCGCTTCCAGCTGCGACGTGCTGAAGCGAGCGAGCTTGCCGGAACCCATCGCGACGACGAACAAGTTGCTGCCGTCAGCGCTCACTGCCATCTCTAGCGGCGTAGCCAGGCTCAGCGCACGTTCCGCCGCCGTGCCGACACTGCTGTTATAGCTGGTGATGTGTTTGTTGAGGTGGCGGGGCGCCACGGAAGTGCCGCTGATGACGGTAATGCGGTTCTCTGCAAAGTGGCCGCGAACTGTTGTTGCCCGACTGCCAGGGCCTTCGAAGCGAGTGCGGTTGAGCGCTTCGGTGTTGCTCACATAGACGACACCGGTCCGCGGATTCACGGCCACATTGAACAACGTCGTGCCGACGCCGCTGATGCGGCTCGTGACCTGCGGTAATGTGCCCGTCGCATCGATCGCGAACACATCGTAGTCGGGCAAAGTGAGCTTGACGCGATTGTTCCAGATCTGCGGCGCGACGCCGGTTCGCGGGTCGCCGCCGTCCAGCCAGTTCGTGCCATTGAACTGCACGATCAGTCCGGTGCCCGGCTGTGTGGTGCCGTCAGCGGCGTTGAACGGCGGTGGCTTGGAAATGCCGCCTTCGCCGATGTCATCCGTGAGCACGGTGCTGCGGTTGCCGGAGTTCAACACGGCGGCGTACACACGACTGCCATCGGCAGTTCGCGCGAGCCCACGCAGTGTGTCGCCGAACATGTTGAGTATCGTGGCAGGCGCGCCGCCGAGCTTCGTGCCGAGATTGTTTCGAGCAAACACCCACACATCCGCGCGACCGACGCCCGCGGTCGTGAGTTGCGGATTGAACGGAGCATTCTGGCCGCGATGCGCGGCGGTGATGAATGCCCAGGCATTCGAAGGCCCGGCGAACACGAGGTCGCGCGGCTCATCGCCAACCAGCAGGGTGTTGACGATGCGCGCCGGCTGCGACGACACGTCGACGATGCTGACGCTATCGGACAAGTGATTGACCACCCACAGTTCGTTATCGTTGGCGAGCGCCACTGCGACAGGCTCCAATCCCACCGCGATGGATTGCAGCAGGGTCGGCGTGGCGCCGGTGGTGTCGAATACTTCAACCCGGTTGTCTGGCGTGTTGACCGCATACAGACGAGCGCCGTTGCTCGACAAAGCGAGCGGGCGGACCTGGCCCGTCTCGAATGTCACAAATTCTCCAAGCGCCGGCCGCGGACCGTCTGGATTGCCGCCGCCGCGGGTGCCCGACAGCGAGACGTTGTCGACGTCGTAGGTTTCGAGCGTGCTGCTCGCATTGATGCTGAAGCGTATGACGATGCGGCTGGCGTTTGCAGCAGATGCGCCGAGTGGCATCGTGACTCGTCCAGCGGCCGTGCGGCTCGACTCCAGCGTGACGTAGGCGCCGCCATTGATCGAAACAGCGGCAATGCCAGCTTCGCCAAGGTCCAGGCCGGATGAGGAACGGTCGAAGCTCAGCGAAATATCCGTGAAACCCTGCGCGTTGATCGCAGCCGACGTGATCGTTCCATCGTCGCTGCCGAGGCTGCCACGCAGGCGCGCTACACCGGTAGTCGTCGAGACGGTGCCGGTCGATGTGAATTGACCCAAGCCGGCCGAGAAGGCCTCCTGGAAAATCACATCGGCGCGAGCGACACCTGCCGACAGGCAACAGGCGGTCAACAAAGCACTGAGGCATAAGAGCTTGCGCCGGCGCGGAACGCGCGGCGTGAACGAGTGAAGCATTGGATCGTCCCCCTGTAACGTGCGTCCCGCGTAGAGACGCAATCGTGATGCTGTGCCGGGCCGATCCTAAAGACTGCTGCTACGAGCGCGCTATGACACGACTTACCGCTTTGGTGGAGGATTGGCTTGTGTTGATGCGGCGCGCGGCACTCAGCGGTTCCGCTTCTCGTAGAGTGCCAGCAGCGCTGCCGCTCCAATTCCGTATGGCGCGACGCAGGCTGGACGCGCACGAGAAGCCCATCAGCTCCGCGATCTGATCGACGCTCAAGCGCGAGCAGCGCAGGTGATGTGCCGTGAGCTCCATGAGAACTTCGTGCGAGAGCTCGCGAAAGGTGACGCCTTCGCTGGCGAGCCGCCGTGTCAGGGCGCGAGGCGTGACGCTCAACATCGAGGCGATCTCTTTGAGCGGCGGGCGTTTGTTGAAGCCGGCGAACACGTGCCAGCGAACCTTGGCCCGATAGCTCGGCTCGACCTGCGATTCCGCCAACTCCTGCTCGCAGCGCTGGATGATTCGATCGAATGCGCGCCGTCGGAATGGACGGAACGGTTCCAGTACGAAATGCCGATGTGCGGCGATGTAGGAGCGCGGGCAATCGAAGCGAACCGAAGTGCAGGGGAGCGAGCGATACAGATCTGCGTAGCTTGGCTCGGAGTAGTTGAGACACACACGGATGGAGGTGTCGGGTGCTGCCTTGTTGCCGCACGAGTCCCAGATGCGAAGCTGCACAGCGAGACGGAATTCACCTTCGAACTGGCGCAACGGAGCAGGTGCGCCACCGGCAGGAAAGCAGTCGAGCGGATCGACGATCATGCCGTTGAGATCCAGATACGTCGTGGGGCGCCGACCGCGGAATGCGTACCACGGTTGCGCGATCATCAAATAACGTTGGAAGGCTTCACCGGCCGCACGCAGGCTGGGACTACACTGCACGACCCCGCCGACGGTGCCGTAATAACTCCAATCGAACATCTGACCGACGAGCAAACCGAGGCCGGGGCGGCGACATCGCGACAGCCCGTTGGCGATCAGCCGCGCCTGCTGTGCATATGAAATACGCACACGGGGATCGTCGAGCATCGACTGCGAGATGCCCGTACCGCGGAGCAGAGTGGCAAGGCTGGCGCCGAGTTGCGTGAATGCTTCGATGAATCCCAAGGGATGAAGCTGCAGCGGAATGACAGCTGCGTCGGCGTCCATGTCCTTCCCCCGTGCGTCGCTTGCGTCCGCTCGTCCATGGCGGACGTTCGGCCGTATAGCACGGGCTGGAGAATGTTGTCACCGGGGGCGGCGTTCAGTTCCGCACAGCGCCGGCCCCGTCGGTTCGAACTCGAGCGATCTCAGAACGACAGATACGCTCCGATGTTGAAGGTGTTGCTGTCGTTCTCGATGCCGTTGTGAGCTTCGGCGTGCACATCGGAGAACTCGAGGATCGCGGTGAGATTCTCGGTCACCGAATAATAGACGCCGGCCGTATATTTCTCGTTGGTTTTCACGAGGTCCGAGGGCGCTTCGCCCGAGGCGAGATCCAGATTGCTCTGACCGTAGTTGACGCCGAGCTTGACGTCACCGAACTTGTAGGTTGCCTGAGCGAGGAAGCCATCGGAGTCGCGTTCCTGGCCGGTGATCGTCGCGCCGAACAGATACAACGCTGTGGTGCCCATGCCTTTGCCGTCGTAGTACCAGGCGAGCACTTCGAAATCGCCCAAGGTGACTTTGCCGCCGACGTCGAAGCCACGGCTGTCGAAGTCGCCGATGTTGAGCGGGCCTTCGTGCTTCTGTGAGATGAAACTGGCCGATGCATAGAAGACGTCCGATTTGAACGCAACCTTGGCGTGGTAGCCGGGGCTGCCTTCGGGCGTCGCCGTGCCTTGAGTGATGGGCTCGAGCGGATCGAAGATGCCGACGGTGATTTTCAAGCCGCCGAAACTCGGCGTCGTATAGTTGATCTGACCCAGCCAGTCCGTATAGATGTAACCGAGTCCGATCGAGCCCAGCGATGTGTTGGCCGGCGCCGCGTAGTTGCCATTGCCAGCGCCGACGCCGGGCAGCGTCATGTCGTTCAAAATTGCGTCGGCGCCGAACAGGCCGATGTTACGGCCGAGCATGAACTCGCCCATCTTGTCGTTGCCGAAGGTCATGAACACCTGGCGCATGTCGATGGCGGTGGTGCCGAGCGCCGTGTTCAGCAGGTCTGCGCCTTGCTGCAGATTCGGGCTGCCGTCGTTGGTGCTGATGCCCGGATAGAAGCCGAAAGTCACCGAGAGGTCGAGGCCCTTCTGGGTCGTTTTGGCCCCGATCGCAAGGGCGGCCGGAAGCAGGCCGTTGCTGACCGAGGAGGTGCTGTCTTCTCCAGCTGCACCACGGCACGCGAGCCCGCCGGTGATTCCGAGCGTCGTTTGTTCTTCGCAACTGGAGTGGATGTAGTAAACATTCACATTGCCGCTGGCCGTCAAGGTCCAGTCACCGGCGGCGACTTCGACCGCGGCGGAGGAGCGGGGCACGAAACTTGCGGCTAGTGCGGCTGTAGCCGTACACCAGCAGATATAGGTGAGCCCATTTCGGCGTTCTTTGATGCGCATGGCTTTCCCCAATACGGTGTTGACCGTTGCCCGACCTGTAGCAAGGGCTATGCCACTTCGGGATGAGGTCATTCGCGTGCACACGGCGCGCTGCGGTCGTAGGCAATCGACATGCAGCGGCGCATTGTTTGCAACGAGGAGAGCAGCGAAGGGCAAGGCGTGTGGTTACGGCAACAGCTCACAATGTGTCAGTACGTGACACTGTTACGGCACACACCGGCACAGTGATACAGTCGTTGCGGTAGCGAAACATTTGTGGAATAGGACCGAGGCGTGCGTGCCAGGAAACATTGGGTGAATTTGTGGCAATGCAGGGCAGTGGTCGCTCGCCTGGGTCTGGCGTATCTCCTCTGCGCCAGTTCGTCATTCGCTGCGCCTGCGACTCGGGAACAGGTGATATCGCAACTCGAATCCGGCACTACGGATCTTTCCAATTTACAAGCGAATGGCGTCGATCTCTCCGGCATCGATTTCCGCGGCGCCCGATTGTTCGGGGCGAATCTGGACGGGGCCAATCTTGCCAACGCGAAGCTCGCTCGCTGCAACCTGGATCTGACGCTGATGCGCGGGACCGTGCTGGTGAAAGCAGACCTACGCGAGGCGAGCATCTTTGGCGTCTCTTGCTGGATAAGGCGAATCTGTCCGGTGCGGATCTGCGCGGCGCACGCCTGATGAGCAAGCTCGATGACGTCAACCTCGAGGGCGCAAACCTATCCGACTTGAAGGCCGGCGCAGATATGCGCAATCAGCCGATGGGATTGATCCGGATCGTGCTCACGCACGCGTCGCTCAAGGGCGCCAACCTGGAGGGCGCGAAACTCGGTGGCGCTATTCTCACCGATGCGCAGATCCACAACGCCATCTTCGTCGGCGCGACCGGGTTGAAAGAGGTGCTCGGCCTCGATTCGACCCAAGGCAAAGAGACCGCGACATTCGATCCCTAGCCGGTTGGCAGCATGCGGCGCTCGAAGTGATCGTCGCTGCCCGGGCCGCGGAGTCGTTCGAGTGCTTCGGCGAGCTCGCTGGCGAGATAGGGCTTGCGGAGGAACGGCCAATCGCCGCCGTGCGCGAGCGATTCTTCCAATGTTTCTCCGGCGTAGCCCGAGCTCAGCAATACTTTGATGCCGGGCCGCAGTTGCTCGGCCCGTTTGGCCAGCGCCACGCCGTTCATATCGCCGGGCATGACGACATCGCTTACCAGCACGTCGATCTGCACCTTCGATTGCAGAATGCGCAGCGCTTCCTCGGCGTTCTCGGCACGGACAACGCGATGGCCAAGATCGGCGAGCATCACTTCCACGATGCCTGCGACCGACGGATCGTCTTCGGCCAGCAGAATATTCCATACGAGGTCGGATGACCTGATCACCGGTTCGGACGCTTCGGGCACCGGCAGGGTGGCTCCGATCGGCAGATACACGTTGAAAGTCGTGCCCGTGCCCGGCGCGCTGCGGACTTGCACCTCGCCGCCGGACTGACGCACGAAGCCATACACCTGGCTCAGGCCGAGTCCGGTGCCCTTGCCCGGAGATTTGGTGGTGAAGAACGGCTCGAAGATCCGACTCATCACCGCTTCGTTCATGCCTTCGCCCCGATCGGCGACGGTGAGCTCCAGGTAGCGGCCCGCCGGCAGATTCGGAGCGTTTGTGTGCGACAGCTCGACGACCTGCGTCTGCACGACGATCTCACCACCCGCGGCGCTCGCGTCGGTCGCGTTCACCAGCAGATTCAACATCGACGCTTCGAATTGCGCCGGATCGATCAGCGCGACGGCTTCGTCGGGGCACAAACGCAGCACCAGCGAGATCGATTCTCCGGTCGCGCGCTTCAACAGCGGCTCGCATTCGCGGATCAGGACGTTGAGATCGGATGCCTGCGGCTGCAACGGTTGTCGACGTGCGAATGCCAGCAGTTGCGCAGTGAGTCGTTCGCCGCGCCGGGCGGCGGCAAGCGCGGCTTCGCCGAGTCGCTTGCGTCGCGCGGCGTTGTCGGGATGCTTGAGAATGACATCGAGCGCGCCGATCACGACCGTCAGCAGATTGTTGAAGTCGTGAGCGACGCCGCCGGTCAGGCGGCCGAGCGCATCGAGCCGTTGTGCGTGCATCAGCGCAGCTTCCGCCTCCGATTTCGCAGCGATGGCCTCAGCGGCGCGATGTTCGGCAAACAGCTTTGCAGTGACATCCTGGAACGCGGCAACCGTCAGCTGTTCGTGATTGCCAGCGTGCACCGGAGCGGCGGTCGTCTCGAACTGCACCACTTCTCCATCGGGCCGGCGATAGCTCTGCAATTGCGGGCCGACGCGACGGTTCTCCGCCATCGCCTTGTAGAGAACGTATTCCTTGGGCAGCAACTGGTTGCCGGTTTGATCGACCACGCCGCCCGCGATCTGCTGATCCCAGATCGCCTGCGTGTCGATGCGACGACCGAGCAGCCGTTCCGCTTCGGCATTTGCAAAGCGCACCTCGCCGGCGGGCGCCGCTGCGACCAGGACGCCGATTGGCAGATTGTCGAGGACCGCGCGCAGCTGTTGTTCGCTCTGCAAGGCAGCCCTCAGTGCCAACGCTTCGACCCGGCGGTCGTGCAGGGCCGCGATCAACGTCAGTAGTAAGATGAAGAAGGTGCCCGCAGCCACGCCGACGGCCAGCACGATCGAATCGATACCCGCCGGCTCGATGTCGCGCAGCGAGCTTGTATCGACCTCAACGCCCAGCATCGCGGAGTAGTGCATGCCGACGATGGCAAAGCCCAGCGCGCACGCTCCCAAAGCACGTTGCGCACCCGTCGTGTTCTTGGCTGCCATCACCAGCGCGCCGGTGGATGCGCTGACCGCCACGATGAACGCGAGCACTGCATACATTGGCTCATAAGTGAGAGCGACCCCGGTGATCAACGCCGCCATGCCGACGTAGTGCATGGTGCAGATGCCTGCCCCCATGGTCACGCCGCTGAACAATAGCCGACTGAACGACTGCTGCCGGGACGCGAAAAAGAATGCGAAGGCGGTGGTGGCGATCGCCAGTCCCAGCGACAACAGCGTGAGCCCGACCTGGTAGCGCACTTCGTCGCCGGGATCGAAACCGAGCATGGCGATGAAGTGCATCGACCAGATGCTCAGGCCCATCGCGATGCCCGCCGCAGCGATCCAGGCCATGCGCCATGCGCCGCCATGCGCTCGCACCCGACGGAACAGATCGAGCGCGGTCCAGGAACCGAACCACGCTGTAAGGATCGATAAAACAACGAAAATAGGGTGATGAGCCGCGTGCATGTCTTCTGCGCACACTTCCGTGCTGTGGCCGCCAGCATAGAGCCAGAAAAAACGGCAAAACAATAGGACGAGCCGGGTTTCGCGCCCGGGGAGCGGATTAAGCCGACCAACGGATTACCCGAGGGGGCCTGCGGTAGGCCGGCCGGGGGGCGCAGGGACCGGCCGCGTTGACAAATTCAGTCGGGGCTGTCGCTCAGCGCCGACAACGGGCCCGTTCAGCGTAGCGGCTGCAACTCTTCGTCGCTCCAGGGCTCGTCGCGATGGGCGACGACGCCGCGAATGGATTCGACGGTGCGCGGATCGATGGGGCTCGCTTCATTGCCCCACGAGCGACGCACATAGGTGAGGATCGACGCGATGGTCTCATCGTCGAGCGCGCTGCCGAGACCCGGCATGGCGAGTTGATCCACCTTGCCATTGAGCACGATGCGCACCACTGCCTGCGGCGAGCTGTTGACCCATTGCGAGCCCGCAAGCGCGGGCGCCAGTCCTTTCATACCCTGGCCTTCTTCTTGATGGCAGGCGGCGCAAACGGCGAAGGCGGTGCGGCCTTTGTCGTAGAGCGCGCGTTGTTCAGGTGTCAGCTTTGCGAGTGAAGCTGCCACGTCGACCGTGGAGCCACGCCACCGCAAGAATTTCGCCAATTGCGCGGCCCTCGGCGCATCGGTCGCACCGCTGGCTGCATAGGTGAGCAGTGCTTTGGGCTCGACGGCCAGGTAAGCCATCCGTTTCGAGCCATCGTCCGCGCGAGGAATGAGACGATCGACGCCATCGAGCAAGGCCGTGCGGATCCACGCACTGGTCTTGGGTTGAGTCAGGCGGTCGAGCAGCGCCTGGCTCTCCTCGATATCGCCTGCCTGCAGCACCGTTGCCACAGCGACGGCGAGCACGGACGATGCGCCGGAAGTAGCGGTTTCATCGTCCGTCGTCATCAGCGATGTCACAAACGCGGATTCGCGACCAGCGATGCTGCTGACGATGGCATCGGCGACGTAAGGCTGCGCACCCGCTTGACGGGCGAGTTCTAGCAGCGCGGCGTCTGCCTGATTGCCGATGGCTTCGCCGAGCGACAGTGCAACCTGGCGCACGACTGCCGGCTCGTTCCATCGCGCGCGATCTAACAATGCCTTGACCGTGCGGTCTGGATCGGTTGTCAGAAATTTTTCTGACACACGAACTGCAGTGGATGCGACGCGAGGTTCGGCATCGCGCAAAGCCGCAGCTGCGGTGGCCCAATCGACTGCGTCGATGCCCTCGAGCGTCCAGAGCGCATGCACGCGCGACGCAGGTCGAGATGCATTGGTCGCCAAGCGTCGAAGTGCAGACGCTGTGCTCGCGTCCTGACGCTCGACGAGCAGACGCTGCGCCGTCTCCCTCACCCACGCGCCTTCATGATGGAGAGCATCGACGAGCTGCGATGACGTTGCTTTCGCCAGATTCGGCGCAGGGTGACGGGCAATATTCTCCGGCACGATACGATAGACGCGTCCCATGCCGAGCGGCGCCTCGAGGCCACGCTCCTTGATCTGGTTGCGCAGATACGTCGTGAGGAAGATGCGGTGCTGGATGACGCCGCGATACATGTCGACGACATACAGCGATCCGTCAGGCCCGTTGTACAAATTCACGGGCCTGAATCGCTCGTCAGTCGAGGCGAGGAATTCGGTTCGCTCGTAAGCGTTGCGCACTCGGGGAATGCCGTCACGCTCTTCGATCACCAGCCGCTTTACGAGATTGCCGGCCGGCTCGCAGATGAAGGCATCGCCGCGGAAGCTTTCCGGGAACAACGTGCCGCGGTAGATCGCAGGCCCGCTGGCAGCAGTGAGGACGGGCAGGGTGCCGTCTTCTCGCAGGATTTTATAACCGCGATTGACGCCGGTCGTCACCCGAGCGGGCCATACGGAGATTTCGCTGGCTCGCGCCAGCTGCACATTCGAGCCGCGCGGATTCGGAAGATGGTGATTGCGGAGCAGATATTCGGCAGGCAGCGTTTCGGTGTAGAGCGCGACGCTGTTGTTGTTGAAGTACAGCTGGCCGAAGTCGTCCTGCGCGATGCCCCATTGACCGCGAAACGCTGTCGGCTCGCGTTGCCACTTTCCGCGCTGGTAGCGAAAACGGGTCGTGTGATTGGCGCTGTAGATCCAATTGTCGAAGCCCCACAGCAAGCCATTCGCGCTGTGCTCGGGGTTGGACGGATTGCCGTAATCGTTCGCGACCAGTTGCTTGTCGTCGGCTGTGCCGTCGTTGTCGGTGTCGCGCATGAACCAGAGGTTGGGCGGCTCGGCGACCAGCACGCCGTCGGCGACGAGCGCCAGCGCGCGCGGCAGCATCAGCCCACCGGCGAACTCGGTGCGCTTGTCCATGCGACCGTCGTTGTTCGTATCTTCGAGTGTGGCGATCGTGCCGATCGGCGCGTCTTCGCCCACGCCGTCGACATTGGGCATGAAAGCGCGCATCTCGACGACCCACATGCGACCGTCGGGCCCGATGGTCGTGGCCACTGGATCGAACAGCAGCGGATCGCTCGCGACGAGCTCCACTCGAAAGCCGGGCGCGACACGCAGTGTTTTCAGCGCGGCTTCTGCATTCAGCGCAGGCGCCGGAGGCGTTTTGATGTGGGACGGCGGCGGTTGTTGTTGCTCACCCGGCCGGTCGCCGCTCTGCGCCTGCGCGTGCCACGCGGGAATCAATGCCAAGCACGCGCCCGCGATGGCGCCGAGGCCCACTCTATGAAATCGCATTCCGTGGTCGTGGAGTCTTACGGGGCGCGGCTGAGCCGATACGCCTGCATGATGGTCGAGTACTTGGTGAGCATGTTCGGCACTTCCCATGCCGGCAGCTTGCCTGAGCGCAGGTATTTGAGGAAGTTCTCGGTGACCTGGGCGAAGTGTGCTTCGTGGCCCACGTTGTATTTGTCGGGCACCGTGACTGCCCAGCGTGTGCCGTCGCGGCGCACACCCACGCCTGGATACTTGCTTTGCAAGGATTCGATGGCGCTCTTCACCGCCGCTTCGTCCTTGGTGCCTTCGATGTAGAGCACGGGCTTGAATTGTTGAGCTGCGCCTTGCTGAATCGTGAGCGAGGCTTTGGTTCCGCGCATCACGGAGAAGTGGGTGTCACCAGCGCCGGCCGGCGCTTCGAAGTCCCACTTCACCGAGACCAGCGCGTGTACATCGCGCAAGCGGTAGGTGAACTCGCCGTTTGCGTAAACATTCAGCACGCCGTTCTGCACATCCGATTTCAGGAAATCCGGAAAGGTGGTCGCGCCCGTGGTCTTCTTGAACTGTTCCAACGTGATCGGTGTCCGGCTGTGCTTCGCGCTCAGCACCTTCGCGTCCGCGGGTTTGAGTGCCTGCTCCGGAAAGGCCTGCCATTGCACCAGGTCGACCAGGTGCGTCGTTACATCGACCAGGCCTTCGCCCTGCTGCCGCACGTCGAAGAACCACTGCGGCCGTTTCAGGGGCGAGCCGGCGACGATCTTCGAGAAGTGGTGCACGCTCTCTTTACGAATGGCGGGATCGGCAGGCGTGCCTTTCTGCAGCGTGCCGAACAGCTCCGGCCGCTGCGACAGCTCACGCTGCAAGATCGAAGTGATCTCGAATCGCTCGGTCATGATGTCGTAGAGCAGCGTGCCTTTCTTCTCGGCGAGCGCGAACGCTTGCTCGAGTTTCTCCAGATCGGCCGGCGTGATCGCCATGGGTTTGTCGGCGAGCACATTGAAGCCGGCCTGCATGGAGCTCAGGATGTACTCCGCCTTGTGCGCGTTGTTTCCCGAGATGACGACCACGTTGCCGGCGCGATCTTCGAGCATGCGCGGCAGGTAGTCGGGGCCGGTGTAGATCTCGGTGCGCCAGCTGGTGGGTTGATCCGCACGCTTGTTGAAGCCTTCGATGCGCTTCATGTGCTCGAGCACGTCGTCGCCCTTGGGTGCGTAGACGTGCACCGCCGGGTCGACGCCTTCATACATGAATTTCTGAACCAGCGAGGCGTGGAAGTGACCCGGGTCGAGCGTGATCAGACGCACCGGGCCCGTGACACCTTCGGCATGAGAGGAGAGGGCAGCAAACATCAGCGTCGCGCCCACCAGCGACTTCAACAGATTCCGCATGGTGCCGCTCAGCTCTCCAGCAGGCCGTGCACGCCGTACGGCGCACGCTCCGGACGGGACAGCCATTTGTTGGCTTCGGGGTCGTTGCGGAAACTTTCGGATTTCACATCCCAGGTGAGCGGCCGTTGCAGCTTCATCGCGATCCAGCTGACGATGCATGCGCTGCCGCTGCGATGAGCGATGTGCGCGGGGGCGAGCGGCTCCTTGCGCGAGCGCACGCTTTCCAGCCAGTTCTTGTGATGGCTGTCGCTGCGCGGCAGCTCGACCTTCAAGCCCTTGGGATCGAGCAGGCTCTTATCGCTCGCGTCGAGCGGCGGCATGGTATTGCCGGAACTGGGATCGCTGGCGGTCGCCATACCGTCGCGCGTCACCCAGATCCAGCGGCCGTCCTCGCCAATGAACTTCAGGCCGTTGTTGTGCTTGTCGGAAACATGCACGTGAATATCGCCCGGATAAGTGAGCTTCACGTCGTAAGCGCCGTGCACGTTCCAGATCTCATTGGTCGGGAACTCTGCCGTGCCTTCGACGCGGGACGGACCGCTGTGTTCCAGGTCGAGCGCCCAATGCATGGTGTCGTAATGATGCGAGCCCCAGCCGGTGATCATGCCCAGGCAGAACGCTTCGTTACGCAGCCAACCCGGACGTGTTTCGTATCCGACCTTCGGATGCACGCGCTGCTCGGTGTAATACGCGAACTCGGCGGGGCCGAGCCAGCGATTGTAGTCGAAGCCATTCGGCACGGGCTGCACCGGGTCGTCCGGAGCGGTGGGATCGATGGGCAAGCCGATTTCGACGCTGCGCACCTGACCGATGCGGCCCGAGCGGACCAGCTCCGCGGCCTGACGGAACTGGATCCATGAGCGCTGCTGACTGCCGACCTGCAGGATGCGCCGGTGGCGCGCGACGGCGTCCCGAAGGAGCTTGCCTTCGGCGATCGTCATGGTGAAGGGCTTTTGCAAATAAACATCCTTGCCCGCGAGGATCGCGGCCAGCGCCGGCTCGGCGTGTTGATGATCCGGCGTGCTGATGACCACCGCATCGATGTCCTTGCGCAGAAGCAGTTCGCGATAGTCCTCATGCACGCTGACCGTCGGCATCGGTGCGTTGATTTCGCGGTACAGCTCCTCGACGCGCGTCTTGCCCTCGGCCGCGCGCTTCGCGTCGAGATCGCAGACTGCGACGATGTCGGCGAGCCCGGACTTCAACACGCCCGGCATGTCGTGACCGCGCGCAATTCGGCCGCAGCCGATCTGCCCGACACGAATGCGGTTGCTGGGCGCTTCGGCGCCCAGCAACCGGCTCGGCAATATCAGCGGCAACGACAACCCCATCAGCGTCTTACCGAAAGTCCGGCGGGAAACGGAGCTCATGGGGTGTCGTGTTCGCATGTCGTCTTCCTAAAACTGGCCGCGGATGCCCAAAATGAACTGGCGGCCGGGTTTGTTCAATGTATTCGCACGGTTCTCGTAACCGTAGAACGAATATTCCTCTTCATCGGTCAGGTTGAGCGCTTCCAGGCTCAGCGTCAGCGCCTGACCGAGCGCCTCGAAGTTTACGCTACCGGAAAAGTCCAGATAGCCCGCCTCGCGCCGAAAACCGGTTTCCGGCGAAGTCGAGCCGCAGTTGAGCTCGCACTCGACGTAGTCGTCACGATAGTTATACGACAGTCGTAACGCAAAGCGGTCCTGCTCGTAGTAAGCGATGGCGTTGTAATTGTTCTCCGCCAGGCCGAGGATGGTCTGACTGCCCGAGTCCAGGCGCGTGAAGTTCAGAGTCACGCCCAGGCCCTGCAGCAGCATGTCCAGGCGCTGTTGATACAGCAGCTCGGCGCCTTTGAGATACGTCACCGCCTCGATGTTCACCGGCGTGTTGAACAGCAGGACGGTGTCCAGGCCGTTCGGCAGCAGCGCGAGAATGGTCGGGTCGGTGATGGTATCGAGCGCGATGCCGGCATTACGGAACGGCTGCGGAATGTTCTGCCGGGTGACGAAGCCGGTGATCTCCTTGTAGAACAGGTTGCCGCCCAACACCGCGCCTTCCGTGAAATACCACTCGATGCCGCCGTCGAGCTGATCGGCGATGTACGGATCCAGGTTGGGATTGCCCTGGGACACGACGCCGCTGGTGCTGATCGAAGTGAACGGCTGCAAGTCGGAAGGGTTGGGGCGCGTCAGCGCTCGAGAGACGGAGAAGCGCGCCAGCACCGAGTCGCTCACGTCGTAGGCGAGATTGAGCGACGGCAGCGTTTCGGAATAATCGCCGTCGATGGTGTTGCGACCGTAATCTTCCTTGCGCAGTCCGAACAGGTTGCCGGCGGCCGGCGGCGTCGTGGGGACGCGGATGAAGCCGATCATCTCGTGCTCGGTCTGTACATAGCGCACACCGGCATTGACGCGCAGGGTGCGGCCCCACAAGTCGAAAGCGGTGTTGGCTTCGACATACGCCGACAGATTCTCTTCCTCGAAGCTGCCGGAGTTCTGGAAGTCCAGGTTGGCGGCCGCGTCGAGCGCGTTCGGATTCATCATGCCGCTGAAGGCGTCCAGGTCGCTGACGATCCAGCGGTTGTAGCCCACCACATCCAGGTCCTTGCCATAGTTCTTCACCGGCACCACTTCGGCGAAGTTGGTGATGTTGAACTCGTTGAGGTTGGCTCCGCCCGTGTAACCGAACGGGGTCAGCGCCGTGCCTTGCGTCACACCGACCGATGAGGAGTAGGCGAGGCGTTCACGGTAGTACTTGTTAGCGAGCGCACCGACGCGAATGTTTCGTTCGTCGTCGCCGAACTTCAGGTCCAGCGACAGGTTCTCGTTCTCCTCCTCGCGGGTGCGAGGCTGCACGCGAACCGTGTCGAACTGCCAGTTGGCCACGTCCGCCAGATCGAGCTGCGGGGTGATCCGCGGAATGCCGCCGTTCACGTCGATGTCGACCGTGCCTGGCCGGGACAGGAACAAGTACGTGGTCATGCGCCAGCGGAAATCGGACTCCGCCTTCGATGCCTTCACGTCCAGGCCGATGTTATCGGTGATCTGCCACGAGCCGCCCAGGCCCAGGTGCTTGAAGTCGGACTCTTGCTGGAACAGGCGATTCTCCGACCAGAACTTCGCGTTGAGCAACGTGCCGTGCGTCAGCGTGTTGTTGCCGTCGATCTGGAAATTGCTCGGCGTGATGTAGCCGAAGCCGGTCACTCCCGCGGTTCCCGGCGTAGTGTTTCTCACCAGCAGGTTGTTGGTGTAGCGATCGAAGTCCGATTCCAGCTTGGCGTAGATCGCGTCGAGATTGAACAACAGCCGGTCGTTGGGCGCCCACTGCAGCGCCAGTGTGCCGCCGACGCGATCGCGATCGCCGGTTTGCGTTTCGGGCCGCCCGAGTCGCGGCACCTGCGCGTTGGCGAGCTGCGCGTTGGTCAATCCAGATTCGTTGACGTAATCGGGGCGCTGATTGGCGGGCGTCGAGTTGACGCTCGGCAGATTCCAATCGAAGCCGCCCGCATAGCCCGCCGCCGGAGGATTGTTTGGAATGCGGCCGGAGGTCCAGCCTTGCGAGGTCCAGCCGTCGGTGCGGAAGGTGCGCTGGGACATGGACACGCTCAACAGCGCGCCGAACTTGCCATCCCAATTCTTGCTGACCAGGAAGCTGCCGCGAGGATCGACTTCTTCGGACGAAGATTGATACGCGCCCTGCAGCTGATAGCTGGCCTGGAAATCGTTGTAATCGAAGGGGCGGGGCGTGCGCAGATCCACCGTGCCGGACAGACCGCCTTCGACGGTGCTCGCTCGTGGCGTCTTCGAGACCTGCAGCATGCTGAAGATTTCCGAGGGCAGCAGATCGAAATCGAACTCGCGGTTGCGCGCTTGTTGATCGACGCTGCCTTCGGATGCAGCCGAGACCGGCATGCCATCGAGCAACACGCGAGCAAAGCTCGGGCCCATGCCGCGCAGTGAGATCTGCTGGCCTTCGCCGTTCGTGCGTGAAATCTGCACGCCCGGCACGCGTTGTAGCGCTTCGGCGAGGTTGTTGTCCGGCAGCTTGCCGACGTCCTCGGCGGTGATCGAATCGGTGAAATTCACCGAATCGCGTTTGGCGTCCAGGGCGACCTCGAGGCTCTCGCGGTAGCCAGTGACGACGACTTCTTCGAGTTGGCCGGTTTCGGCGGTGGATGTTTCTTGCGCCAGAGCGACAGTGCCCAGGCACAAGCTCAATACTCCCGCGCTGGCCGAAGTAACAAATCTTTCCATCGTCAGCTCCTTCGTTCTCGTGGATCGTGGGCCGAATCGCAATGGAGGAGCTTGGTTTTGCTGCGGGCGAGCGCAGCCGTGCCGCCTTGTTCAAGCGGCATCGCAGACCGGATATTCCCCCTGGCCGGCCACCTTCATCGTTGGAAAGTGGCCTGACCAGCAGATTGTTAGATCAGCGCGGGAGCCCTGTCAATGCTGGGTTGTGATCGCTAACAGGGTGGTCAGGCCAATTAGCTCAGGATTGGCGGGGTTGCCGCCTTCTGGGCGGCCAGGACCAGCTCCGCGGCCAGCAGCGCCTGCTTCTGATCCTGCGCAGTTTGCGTGCGTTCGACGATGTCCGTGACGAATTGCGGGCCGAACGGCAGCGCCACTTCATTGCAGTCGATGTACCGCGCCTGTTTGCGGTCGACGAGGTACAAGTGATTGCCACCGGACAGTCCGGACGCGACGTTGATGTATTTGCGCAGCTCGATGTACCCCTCGGTTCCGAGGATGAATAAACGGCCATCGCCCCAGGTGCTCAAGCCATCGGGCGTGTACCAGTCGACGCGCACGTAACCCGTGCCGCCGTTGCCGCTGATCATCATGTCGCCGAAGTCTTCGAACTTCGGATGGTTGGGATGCGCCAGATTGCCGGTCTGCGCAGCCACGACCCGCGCCTGGGTGCTGTTGGTGTAGTACAGAAACTGATCGGCCTGGTGCGAGCCGATGTCGGTGAGAATGCCGCCATAGCGCGCCTTGTCCCAGAACCAGTCCGGGCGGGAAGGCGCGTTCACGCGATGGGGAGCGAGGTTGACGGTTTGAATCACGCGACCGATCGCGCCCTGGCGAACCAGCTCACCGGCATAGACGGCCGAGCGTACTTCGAGCCGCTCGGAATACATGATCGCGAATTTCCGTCCGGTCGACTCGACCGTCTTGCGCACCTCGGCCAGCTGTTCCAGCGTGGTGATGCCGGGCTTGTCCGCCAGGTAATCCTTACCGGCTTGCATGGCGCGAATGCCTATAGGTGCGCGCTGATCGGGAATGGCCGCGCCCGCGATCAGCTGGATGGACTTGTCCTGCAGGATCTCGTCCTCGCTGCGCGCGACCTTCACTTCCCCGAACTTGGCGCGAAAATCGGCGATCTGTTTCGGGTCGGACCCGTAAACGGCGACAAGTTTGCCGCCGCCGCGTTGAAGCGCAGCGGTCATGCCGTAGATGTGCGCGTGATCCAGGCCGATCACGCTGAAGCGGATCGAATGTTTGCTCGCAGGCGCCTCGGTCTTCGCGTTCTCGTGAGTGGGCGCGCCTTGCGCAACCGCCGCTGATGACATGGCCGAGGCGAGGCCGGCGAGCCCGGCGGATTGCAGGAAAGTGCGTCGATCGGTGTTGCTCATCGCTGATTCTCTAAAGCGCGCGAATTTTGATGCTGCGGAAACTGACTTCGTCGCCGTGATCCTGCAGCAGAATGCGGCCCTGTTCCAGCTTGCCGAAGCCGGCGATGTCTTTGAACTTGCTGTCGGCGACGCGGCGCTGGAAATCTTCCGAGCCGCGCTTGAACGTCAGCACCTGCACGCCGTTGAGCCAGTGTTCGATGGTGCCGTCGGGTTTGGCGACGATGCGCGCGTGCTGCCACTCGCCGACCTTCGGCGCGAGGCCGACATTGGTCATCAGCCGGCCGCGCGGCTGGATATCGTACAGCGATGCAATCGTGCGATTGCCGTCCTTGCCTTGCTTCGCGTCGGCGTGACGCTCGTCATCCAGCAGCTGATATTCGAGTCCCAGCGCGTCGCCGGTGCCATAGTCGCCCACGTAGTACTTGATGCCGCTGTTCGCGCCGGGCGTGAGCTTGAAATCGAGCTGCAGCTCGAAGGCGCGGAAGGTTTTTTCCGTGACGATGTCGCCGCCGCCGCCGCCCGTGACGACCAGCTCGCCATCGTCGACCTTCCAGCCGCGAGTGGGGAACGCATCGCCCTTGGCGCTGCGCCAGCCGGTGGTCGATGTGCCATCCCAGAGCAATTGCCAGCCCTGTTTGCGCTCGACCTCGCTCAGATCGTTGGGCAGGGTGTTGCGCACGAAGATCTTCGCTTCGGCAGGCGAGGCGGCCGGACGTTCCGTGATCCGCAAGTTGCGCCAATGAATCTGGCGGCCCGCTTCCTCGGGCTTGTCGATGGAATGCACCTGAAGCGCGATGAAGCCGTCTTGGTAAGTGGCATCGAGCACGTACGCCGACAGCTGGCCGTTGACCCAGGTGCGCATCGACGGACCGATCGCCTCGATCCGGATCCGGTTCCACTCGTTGAATTTGTACAGGCCGGGCTGCGGGTTGAGCGTGCCGGGATACCACCAGCCGCTCATCGCTTCATCGTACAGGCCGCCGGTCCATTGGCGCTCGGAAGGGTCCAGATCCATCTGCGGCCCGTGCACGCGGCCTTGCATGATTTCCGGCTTGCTCTGGCTGCGGAACTGCACGCCGCTGTTGGTCGGCCCGACGGTTTGTTTGGCTTCGAACTCCAGCACGAAATCGCCAAAAGTTCGGTCTGTTGCTAGAAAACTATTGGGCGAGCCTGCAGTGGTCGTGCCGACGATGGCGCCGTCGACCACTTCGTACTTCGCCGAGCCATTGACGACGCGCCAGCCGTTCAGCGTTTTGCCGTCGAATAACGATTGCGAGTCGGCCGCGTGTGCGAGTCCGGCCACCCACGGCAAAGTTGCGAGGCAAGTCAGGACAAACTTCATGCAGAGGTCCCTCGTAGTGAGCGCTGTCACCCGGCGCGCGCCGAGCATAACGAATTTTTCTTGTCTGCTGTCGTAATCGCCGGCTAGGATGAATTTCCTCGAGCCGTGATGACACACGATGAGCCTGGCGCCTTTTCACCTTGCCATCCCCGTTCATGATCTGCCCGCTGCGCGCCGCTTCTACGGTGAAGTGTTCGGGCTGGCGGAAGGGCGCTCGAGCGCGCAGTGGGTGGACTTCGATTTCTTCGGTCATCAACTGGTGATTCACGAACACCCGAAGACGGCGTCGCAGGAGCGCGCTCACACCAATCCCGTGGACGGCCACGATGTGCCCGTGCCGCACTTCGGCGTCGTGCTCGACTGGGATCGATGGCAAGCGCTCGCCGCACGTCTGCAATCCTTCGGCATCGAATTCGTGATCGAGCCTCACATCCGCTTTCCAGGCCAAACCGGCGAACAGGCCACCATGTTCCTGCTCGACCCGTGCGGGAACGCGCTGGAATTCAAGGCGTTCAAGGATATCGGACAACTGTTCGCAAAATAGCCGAGCTGCGCCTCGAGTTGACGTTCGCTCATTTATTCACTATTTTGGAATAAATGAAGCGGCAACATCTGAGTCAGACCGAATTGATGGTGATGCTGGCGATCCTGCGCCTCGGGCGAGAGGCGTACGGCGTGCCGATTGCCGAGGAAATCAACAAGCGCACCGGCAGAGAGCTGGCGATCGGCGTTGTTTATTCGACGTTGGGCCGACTCGAGGAAGACGCCCTGGTGCGCTCCGAAACCGGTGAAGCCACCGCTGCGAGAGGCGGGCGCGCGAAGACTTATTTCGAGTTGACTGCCAAAGGATTGAAACAGGTGAGGGAGACGCAGCGCTCGCTGCAAAGCCTCTGGAATGGCATTCCGCAGCTCAGGAGTGACTCGGCATGACTTCTCGACCACCGCTGCGGATTGCGACCTGGTTGTTACAACGATGTCTGCGCGGCCGACACGCCGAATCGTTGATCGGCGACCTGCTGGAGTTGCACCAGGAAGGCAAGTCGAAGTGGTGGTATTGGCGCCAGGCGCTCGCCGCCGTCAGTGCTGATATAGCGGACGCGGTGCGCGACAGCGGTCGCTCGCTGATCGTCGCCGTGGTCGCGGGCTGGTGCGCCATCCTGCTCTGGCGGGAATTAAATGCAGTGCTGATCGCTCACATCGGCGACATGTACTGGTTCTTGAGGCATGCCGGCGTCGATCGAGGCGAAGGTTACTTTCTCGTCTGGCTGCTCGGTGCGCTGTTGAGGTTCGCTTTCTTCGTCGCGAGCGGCTGGCTGGTGGCTCGTGTGAACGCTCGACACCCGGCGCTTGCGATAGCCGTGTTCGTTGCCAGCGTTTTTCTCATCACACTGTCGTGGCAACAGGTTCGACTGCCATGGCACTACGCAGTGTGGCTGGTTCACTATGGGATGGCTGTGACCGGCATCGTCGCCGGAGCCTGGCTCGCGGCCCGACGGCGGCAGCGTTATTCGATGATCACCGGCTCATGATCGTCCGGCCCGATGCGGCCGAGCAGCGGTAGTTTGATCGACAAGCTCGCCGGATCGAGGCCGAAAGTCAGTCCCAGCAGATTCAGCTCGACGCCTTCTTCCCAGCCGGCGGCAACGCCGGCGATGCCGAAGACGTTCACCTGACCGCCGGTGCCGCTCGGCGTGAGAGCAACAGGGCTGAGGCCGAGATAATCCTTGCCGATCGCGGTGGGCGGCAAATCTACGCGCAGCTCAGGCACGTCGCGAAGAACGAACGCCGTGAACGTGTTCGAGTTCGGGCCGGGCCAGATTCGATATACATCGTTGTATGGATAGTTCTGCACCGCCGTCTCGATGCGATCGATCAGTGCATCGACGCCGGCGCCGCGCACATCTTTGAGCAAGTCCGGCTCGGCGCCGAACCAGCGACCGTCGGGCGGCCGCACGCGTGAGACGACCGTCGTTCCATCCCGCCGCAATCGATAGCCGATGACTTCGTGCACTGTGAATTCCGGCGCGCCGCTGCGTTTCACGGCGATCCAGGTGTGCACGCCGAAGTATCCTTTCCAGTTGATGGTGCGTGCCGCGTACACCTGCACGACCGCTTCGGGTGTCTTGACCGGATCGGGCGCGAGGCCGACGGGCTCGCGGCTCGCGGTCCGCCAATCGTTGTTGCTCAAGCGGCCGGACTGGCCGAGGTAGGTCACCGAGCAGGCCGCATACAGCGGCACAAGTAGAATCAGCCAGACGATACGTCGGCGCTTGGTGGTCATCGTTCGTGCTCCCGCTGTCGATAGCGTCCAGCAAATCGAACGACATTGCAAACAAAGGCGGGCGCGTCAGCGCCCGCCGAGGCCTCAGCTTACAGCGACGTCAGAATTCAGCGCGGACGCCGATGGTGTAGCGGCGTCCGGTTTCCTCCAGCAGCAGGATCTGGTTGTCGTAGCGACCGACGCGATGCTGGATTTCGTTGCCCAGATTCACGCCTTCCGCGAACACCGAGAGGTGATCGGAGATTGCGAAACTGGCGCGCGCGTCGATCTGTTGATAGGGCTCGACGAAGGTCGGCTCGCCGCCGAAGCCGACTGCAGTTCGCAGGAATCGCTCACGGCGGTTCCACGCAACGCGCACTTCCAGCGGACCGTTCTCGTAAAAGCCGACGACGTTATAAGAGTCGCCCAAGCCTTCGAGGGCGAAGGTTTGTGACACATCGTCGACGTTGAGCTCGGCGCCGCTCTCGACCAGCGTCGCGTTCGCGCCCAGGCCGAAGCCCTGCCAGAAGCCGGGCAAGTAGTCGAAGCTGTGCTGGGCGCCGATCTCGACGCCCTTGACCGTGGCGCTCTCCAGATTGTCGAGCAGGCTGACTTCGAACACCGGATCGCCCGCGAACAGATTGTCCGAGTCGGCGATCGGCAGCGCGCGATTCTCGACGGTGTTCACCAGGAAGTTCTCGACTTCCTTGTAGAACACGCCCACGGTGATGAAGCCGTTGTCCTGGTAGTACCACTCGGCCGAGAGATCCGCGTTCTTGGACTTGAACGGCTTCAGGTCCGGATTGCCGCTCGATGCCTGCAAGTTGCCCGGGCGAGTCGTGCCGATGACGAGGCGAGGCGACAAAGCGCCCAACGGCGGACGGGTCAGCGTCTTCGAGGCAGCAAATCGCAGCACCACGTCGTCGGCGACATTCAAGCGGAAGCTCAAGCTGGGCAGAAAGTCGTTGTACTTGTTCGTCTGGTTCACGGTGACGGCATCGCCGAGGATCGTCGTGTACAGCGTGGGATCGCCGCTGTTCACCAGATCCTGCAGCGCCTGCGAGATACCGAATGCCGTCGTCTCGGTGCGCACGTAGCGACCGCCGACTGTGAGATTCCAGGGCATCTGAGCGAGCGAGCCCTCGAAGCTCGCATCGGCATACAGTGCCGCGACCTCTTCTTCGACTCGCGAAGAGTCCGGCCGTTGATGAATCTCGAAGCCATTGCTCGCCGCGAGCTCGGCCAACGTGCTGCCAGGCGCCAACCCTTGGGCAGCGTCGCGCGCGCTGGCCGCTTCGGGCGACTCGAGATAGGCGAGCAGGCGGTCGATATCGAAAGCCTGCCAGGTCGAAGGCACGGATACGCGGCCACCGAGGTAGCCGGAGCCGACGCTGAAGGGCCGCATCAAATTGTCGGGGATGCCCACGAAGTAGCCGCAGTACATGCAAAGGATGTTGTTGTCCGAGAGGCGGGTGTCGCGGCTCTGTTTCTCTGATGAGTAGTAGCCGCCAACGGTGACGCGTCTCAGCACATCGCTCTCCGGCTGCCATTGCGCTTCGATGCGATGCTCGTAGATTTCATCTTCGAGATCGGCGCCGCCGCCGAGTGGGCCGCCGCCGGTGCCGCGCAGATTGAAGTGCGCCACCGGCAGGCTTGGGTCGACGTAATCCGCCGAGGGCACGCCGGTGACCGACGGGATGCCATTGGGCGCGTAGGAGAGCGTGTAAATATCCTTGCGGAAGCCGACGACGGCAACGTTGGTCCCTTCGGCGCCGCCTGATTTGGCGCGAGACCACGACGAGTCGAGCGACAGATTGACGCTGTCGCTCACGTCCCACTCGAGATTCAAGCCGCCAGCATAGATGTCAGTGGGGCGGTCACGCTCGGAACGGGTGTAGTCGACTGCGGCATCGATGGTCTGCGTGATGCTCGTTGCCGTTCGATGCTCGTCGAACTGCGCGTTGGTGATGATGGACGGCGTGACGAAGAAGCCCAGCGAGTTCGCTTCGGTGAACACGTTGAACTTGTCGTACATGCCATCGACGGTCAGGCGCACTTTGTCCGTGATCTGGTACTGGAAGGTGGCGTTGACGTTGATTCGCTCGCGATCCTCATCGACCGGGCTGACGTTGAGATTCTGCGGAATGAAGAATTGATCGTCGGCCGAATAGCCCTGCGCGGCGAGGTCATCGGCGATCAGCGTCATGCTGTCGCGAGGCGCGGTGAGGTAGCCGTCGGTGAGGATGCGCTCCGAGCGGTTCTCGCGCTTTTGATAGGAAGCGGAGGCGAGCAGACCGATGCGTCCGTCGGCGAACGTGTCGCTGATCATGCCGAACACTTCGGGCGTGGTGTTCTCCGAGAGATCTTCGTACAGCGCCTTGGCGGACAGAATGCTCTTGAAGTCGCCGAGCTCCAACGGGCGGGGAGTGTGCAGCAGGATCGCGGAACCGATGCCGCCTTCCTGAAGCAAGGCTGTCGCGCTCTTGTAAACATCGACGCGGGAGATCAGTTCGGCGGGCAGCACATCGAAGTTGAATGAGCGCGCGCCGGTGTCGGACGCAAGCCGACGACCGTTGAGCAGCACCGTGTTGAACTCCGGTCCGAAGCCGCGCACCGTGACGCCTTGACCTTCGCCGCCGCTGCGATCGATGGACACGCCGGTAATTCGCTGCAAGGACTCGGCGATGTTGGTGTCCGGAAATTTGCCCAGGCTTTCCGAGGCGATCGAGTCGACGATCTGATCCGAGTCGCGCTTGATCTCCATCGCCTGGCGCAAGCTGCTGCGAATGCCCGTGACGACGACTTCTTCCAGATCCTGTGGCGCGGCCGCAGACTGCGCGGCGGCGGGCCCACCCGCCACACCGAACATGACGGCCGATGCCGCTGAAGCCAGACGAACGTTCTTGACTATCCAAGGTCTGCTGATGCGTGGCACGCGTTGATCTCCGGACTCTGCGTTGATGGGCCGCTCGCGCTCGGGCGCCGAGGTCGCGACCGGCAAAATCGTGACGGTGTGTTCGTTGAGATATTTGAAGGTGAGACCGGTGCCGGCGAGCAGCTTCGCGAGCGCTTCTTCGGGCGTGAACTCACCGACGGCGCCCTGAGTATTCAGCGCGTCGACTTCCTCGGAGACATACACGAGCTGAAAGCTGCGCTCCTTCGCCAGGCTCTGCAGCGCCAGTCCCAGGCCCTGGGACGGAATATCCGTTTGTTTCCTGACAGCGGCTTGGGATTCCGCGGTGCTGGACAATCCCATCAGCGCCAGGCAAACAGCCGCTACGCTTACTCGCATGACATCCCCCAGCCCCGCTCGCGGCGAAGCTCGTTCTCAATCCATCGTTCGAGCCGTCGTCTGAGGTGCGACGGGCTCTCGTTACCGTTGCTTCGTCAGATAGATCGCGCTGTCGCTCTCCACGACGTGCACGCCGGCGCGCTCGCGCAGGAATTGCAGCAGCGCGCCCGGATCGGTCGACGCGAACACGCCGCTGATGTGAAACTCGTAGAGCTCCGGGTCCTGCACGATGAGCTGCCGCTGGTTGTACCGATTGAACTCCTCGGCGACCTCGGTCAGCGTCGCGGCCTTGAACACCAGTTGTTTCTGCGTCCAGGCGATGGCGCGCGCCACATCGGGTTGTTGAATCTTTTCCGCGGCGTTGTCGCTGACCGACATTTGTTCGCCCGCGGCGAGCAGAATTCCGGCGCCTGCGCCGCTCTCCTGCGGGAGCTGCGGCATCGATTCGGTCACGTTGACGGCGATGGCATCGACGCGGGCGTCGGACACATCCGTCAGCACGGAAACTCGACCTTCGACGACTGTCACGACCGTGCCCTCACGTTTCTTGTTCACATCGAACTGCGTTCCCACCGCGCGCACTCGTGTGCCGTCGCTGGTGACGATGAAAGGTCGGGACGGGTTCTTGGCCACGCGGAACAACGCCTGGCCTTCCAGCAGTTCCAGCGCGCGCTCCTGTTCGGAATAGCGAACGCGCACTTTCGAGCGCGAGTTGAGCTCCATCGTCGAGCCATCCGGCAAGGTGATGGAGCGCTGCTCGCCGATCTGCGTGATGTAGATGGGCTCGCGAAACATATAGACCCAGACGAACGCGGCCAGGCCGATGGCGATACAGGCGACCACCGCCGCCCACCGTGCGTGAGAAATCGTGGCGGGGGCTCGCACGGTGGACGGGGTGATCAACTGGGTGACATTGCTCTGATCTGAGAGCGCCTCTGCGATGAGCGTGTCGGTGTCCCAGCGACGTTCTGCATCCAGCGCGGCACCTTCGTCCCAGATCGCGGCGAGCTCCAGGTAGGCGCTCAAATGTTGTGGCGACTGACGCAACCAGGCGTCGAACTTGCGGCGCGTGGCGTCGTCGAGCGCGCCGCTGCGACAGTTCACGAACCACTCCGAAGCTTCGGAGTAGATCTGCGCATTGAGCCTGGCGGATGAAATGCGCGGCATGGCTCAACCTCGCTCCAGCCGCTGGCGCAATTGCACCAGGGCTTGCATGAGGTTCTTTTTCACCATCGGCAGCGAGGTGCCGAGCCGCTCGGCGATTTCATCGAGCGACAGACCATCTCGACGATGGAGCAGGAACGTGGCGCGCAGCTTCGGTGACAGTCGATCCAGCTCGGACTGCAATTGCTCGAGACATTGTTGCGCGTCGAGGTCGAGCACCGGATCTACGTCCGGCACGGCGCGTGCGGAATTCAACATCTCGGTCAGCTCGATCGACGGCGGCGCCGCCGATTGTCGCAGCGAGTGTTGTTGAACGACATGTTGCGCGACCGTGAACAGATAAGCCTCCGGCGATCGGATCGACTCCACGTTCGACACGCGCAACATCCGGAGGTATACCTCCTGCAACATGTCCGGCACGTCGGCGGCATTGCGCACTCGTAGCAGCAGGAAGCGGCGCAGTTTTACGCCGTGGCTGGCAACCAAGCCGGTAATCAATGCGCGAGCAGCCTCGGCTGACATGGTTCTTTCGGATGTCGCCCGTGAAGTCGTAACCGTGTTGCAGTCTTAAGAGCGTTCGCCGCGAAATCGGTTACCGCGCCGTCGCACTTTTTTGAGCTACACGGGAGTGAGGCCGTAAAGCAGGCAGGCGTGAGGGGCGAGCGTGGCGGACACGCGTTCACGAACCGCGCCGATGTCACGCTGGGCCCAGAGATCTCGAACCTTCACGGATTTCAATCCCAGGCGCGAGAGATCGAAGTGGACGGGCTTGGTGTCGGCCTTGTCGCTGATATTGAACATCGCGAGATAGCGCATCTCGCCTTGCTCGGCGCGGGCCGTCCATGTGCGGACTTCTTCGATGAGCGCGGCTGGCTTGTTGTCGCGGCTCGCCTGGTTCACCGCAAGCACTTCGCGGTTGGTCAACAACGCGAGCGTCGCGGGATCGAGGTGTCGCAGATCGCCGCCCATGATCAACGGCGAGCGCGCGATGGACCACAACGTCATCAAGGTGCGTTGCTCGTCCGGTGTGAAGCGACAATCGCGCTTGCCCATCTGCAGTCGGCCCAGCGGCAGCATGTCCGCGTCCGGCCAGCGCCCGGGCTGTCGAAACATCGACCAGTTTTCCAGTCGCGTGAACTGCGCTTTCAATTGTGGCCACTCATCCCAGAAGTCATCGCTGATGCGCCACATCTGCGCGAATTGGCGTACATGCTCGCCGCTCGCAAGCGGCGTTTCGCCGGGTGACAGGCTCAGAATCATCGGCCGGCCGCTGGCTTGGATGGCCCGCTGCGCGGCTTCGATTTCCGGCGCGTTCGCATCGTAGGGTCGGCTCATGTCGTCCATCTTCACGAAGTCGATGTCCCAAGAGGCGAGCAGCGCGAACACGCTGTTGTAGTACTCCTGCGCGCCGGGCTTGCTCATGTCGACGCCGTACATGTCCGGGTTCCAGGGGCAAATGCTGGCTGTGTTCGCGATGTCTCGCGCTTGCCACTTGCCGCCGAGGATGGGCAGATTGCGTTCCACCGCGAGGCGGGGAATGCCGCGCATGAGGTGCACGCCGAACTTCAATCCGAGGGCGTGCACCTTGTCAGCGATCGGTTTGAACCCTGCACCTTTTACACTCGAAGGGAATCGATTCGGCGCGGGCAGCAGTCGCGCGTGCTCATCCATCGTCGGAATGGGCTTGGTGTTGTAGTCGTAGCCCTTGGCGGCGCCTTCGTACCACTGGATGTCGATGGTGAAGATGTCGTAACCGAACGGCTTCAGCTCGCGCGCCATGATCTCGGCGTTCGCGATCGCCTGTTCCTCGGTGATGGTCGTCGCAAAGGAATTCCAGCTATTCCAGCCCATGGGCGGCGTGGGAGCGAGCAGGGGAGCGCTACTCTTCGATGCAGGAGCGGCGCTCGAAGAGGTGCTCTGAGAGAGCACACCGAACGCACCTGCGGCCGCGAGCAATTCGCGACGATTGATTCCTGTCGACACTTCGTTCATCCCCCTGTGCTGTCGCAGTCAAAGAGCGGTTGCCAGCGAAATGGTTACCGCCCCGACGCTCTTTTTAATTGTATGAGTAATTACGGGAGATGCAAATCGGAGCATGCCGAGCGCCGGGGGCGCAGTGACGCGCCGGACCGGGCTTCATTTGCCGCGTTTTACCAGGTGCACTTCGACCTCCACCATCATGCCGGGCTGGACCAGGCCGGCGACTTGCACGGTCGAGCGTGCCGGCAGATTCGGTTGCTCGGCCGTGCCAAAGAATTGCGAGTAGGCGGCCATGAAGCCGTCGAAATCCATGCGGCCGCCCTTGGCGGGATCGCCGACCAGGTAGACCGTCATCGCGACCACGTCGCCAAAGCCCAGGCCGAGCTGATCGAGCGATTCTTTGATCTTCGCGAACGTGCTCAGAGCCTGAGTCCTGGTGTCGCCCCAATAGGCCGCGGTGCCCGCACGCGCTTTCGGATCGGCAGGCGCGGGAGTGGTGCCGCTGTGAAAGAAAATGGTCGCGCCCGCGGGGACCTCGACCGCTCGCGCGATCGGAAACTTCGAGCCTCCGAGCAGTGGATGCCGCACCACTTCAGCGGAGTTTGCACTGCTGGCGAGGAGGCAGAGTGACGCGGCCGTCGAACAGAGCAGTCGGTTCATCATGATTCCTTGTTGTCGAGATCAGAGGGCGCCCGCGCGGACTCGCTCATCGATATCCGCGATTGCGTGGAATGCGGAATGTAGCGCACCTTCCTGCCAGCCCGGGTGATAGCTCATCTGGTCGCCGATGAGGTAATGGTTGCCGGCCGGCGCCTGCAATGTCTTGAAGCATTGGGACTGCAGCGGCTCGCTCCATTGCACCGGGCAGCCGAACAGGTGATTCATGCGATGCCAGGCGATGCTGATGCTGCTCTCGACGTAGCGTCCATAGCCGGGGTGGATCTTCTCGCCTTGCTGGATCGCCAGCGCGGCTCGCTGCGCCGGCGGCAATCGCGCGAACCTTTCGGCCACCTCATCGCTGAAAGTGTATGCCCCGAGCATCACTCCCTTCTGCCGGTGGATGCCGTGCGCCGGATACCACAACTGCATGATGTCCTGCAGGGTCCAGGAGATGCCTCCGTAGATGCCTTCGTTCTCCCAGAATCGTTGTTTCATCTGCAGCCCGATCTTGAACAGCTTGCCATGGGGTACAGCGGTGAGCGCAGCGGCGTACTCCTTGGGAAAGTTATGCTCGATACGACCCAGCAGGTGCATGGGTATGCACGTGAGGCAGAAATCTGCATGAGCATGGACGACATCGCCGGCATGACGATAACGCACGTCGACGCCCGCAGCGCCCAGGCGGATGGACTCTACCGGCGAGCTCAGCTTCACCAGGCGACCGACCTTAGCCATGAACGCAGTGATGATGCGATCCATGCCGCCGACCGGTTCCATCATCATCGCGGATTGGTCATCCAACTCGCTGAAGCTCATGAGATAAACGAAGCCGGAGCGCAGCAGCTCGCTGGCGTTCAATGGTTGTTTGAAAGCAGGCGGACTCGTGTAGTCGTGCGTGGCGTAGCCTGCCCGCGAGGAGCTGACGTATTTGAAGCGGCTGTCGAGCTCGCCGAACTGGCGCAGATACTCGAGCAGCTGCTGGTAGTCGCGCTGGTCGAAGTTCGCCCCGAAACTGTCGGGGCGCACGGTTTTTGCGAGCAGCTCGGCGACGAAGCCGCGCGAGTCGGCGATGTATTCGCGGTTACGCACCGGGCGGCCGCCGAACATCGCGTCGTCCTGCACCCAGGCGTTGCGGTTCTCGTTGATGAAGGGCGCGAGCGATATGCCCAGCTCCTTGCAGTACTGGAGCAATGACGCGTGGTGCCCTGGTATGCGCGCGGGCCCGGCATTGAAGTACAGATCCGGATCGCGATCGAACTCGCAGGTTTGCGGGTACTCTGCCTCGTCGACCAGATCGCCGCCCCGCAAAGTGAGATTGCGGCCGCCGGCTCGGTGCGACGCTTCGATCACCTGCACGTCATAACCTCTGCGGCTCAACTCGTAGGCAGCGGCGAGCCCGGAAATGCCGGCGCCGAGAATCAATACCGACTTTCGATCCCCAGTGCGCAGCGGAGCGATGTCGGGTCGAGCAGTGTGTGTGCCCGGCGGCAGCAATCCCATTCCGACAGCTGCGCGATACACTGCTGTCGAGCCGCCGAATGCGCCGACCAGGTGTAGGAACGTGCGTCGTGAGAGCGGTGTGTTCATGCGTCTTTTCCCTCGACAGCCAGACGCGGCGTGCCGAGGCACGCCGCCCCAGTTCTTTACTCAGCGCGATTCAGAAATCGATGTTGAGTCGCGCGTACCAGAAGCCGCCGTTGAAGCCCATCGGCGAGCCGGTGGGATAGATGGCGCCGCTGTTGAGCTCGGGATTGGGGAATTGATCGGGCATGTTGTCGAAAATGTCTTGTGCGCCCACGGTGAGCCGGTAGCCGTCGGTGATGCGGTAGCTCACTTCCATGTCCACCAGCAGTTCGCCGCCGTACTTGCCATCGAATTCGCCGCTGGCGTCCGCGCCGATATCCAGCGCGACGATGTACGAGTCGTAATAGCTGGTGCGAGCCATGAAGCTCCAAGGCCCCATGGCGTGAGAGCCGGTGAGGATCGCGCGATAGCCCGGCAGCTGATCTTCCAGTTGTATCTTGCGGGTCGCGTCGGCCAAGGCGGTGATCTCCTTTAGTTGGGTCTCGGTCCAGTTGAGCGCCAGGATCAGGCTCGACTGACCGCCGGCGAACTCGAAAGGCAAGGTCGCGACCAGGTCAATGCCCTGCGTTTCGGTCTCGAAGTCGTTGGTGAAGAATTGAAACGCCGTCAGCGTCGACGCGCCCGGCACGCCGCTCGCGCTCAACTGATTCAGGATGGCGAGTTGGTCCGGATCGGTGCGGTCGATGTCGATCAGGCTGCTCAGGGCGATGCGGTCCTCCAGCGTGATGTTGAAATAGTCGAGCGTGACGCCGAGCGGACCCAGATCGAACGTCGTGCCAAGGGTCCAGTTGAAGGACTCCTCGGGCTTGAGCGGCGCGGCGGAGAATTCGCCGTCGGAAGCGATACTGGCCAACGCGCTGGCGATCGGATTGGTCGGCGGCAGCACACCGGTTTCAGTCAATTGGCCGTTCACCATCTGCGTAATCGTGCGGACGATGTTTGCTTGTCCCGGCGTGGGAGCGCGAAAGCCGGTGCTGACGGTCGAGCGCACCGCGAACGTATCTGTGAGCTCGTAACGCGCCGCCACTTTGAAATTCGTCGTCGTGCCGAAGTCGTCGAAATCTTCCCAGCGCACCGCCGTCCCGAAGATCAGCTTATCGGTGACATCAGCCTCGAGGTCGAGATAGAGCGCGATGTTTTCGCGCGCGAACACACCTTCGGACTGCGGACCATAGCCGCTGAAGCCGTTCGAGCCGGAGCTGAAGCCTTGGGCTGCCAGCGGGCCGATCTGGTACGACTCGAGCTGACCGCGCTCAACTTCGAATTGCTCCTCGCGCCATTCGAAGCCAAAGGCGACGTTGAGTGGCGAAGCCAGCGCAGAGATCGCCAGCGGGTAGGCCAGATCGACGTTGAAATTGGTGTCGGTCTGATGATTCACGCCGGGCCTGAAACTAGTCGGTGTGTTCGGGCCGAGCGAGGCGTTGACCGTGTTGTAGATGAGGAACTCGACCTCGCTGCCGCCATATGCCGCGCTCACGTCATAACGCAGGCCATTGGCAAAATTGCCGCGCACGCCGGCGACCGCCGACTGATCGATGATCTTGCCGCCGAACCGTGGCGTGAACCCGCCCGGGAACATCTCGTTGAACACGAAACATTCCGAATCCAACGTGCCGCCGGACGAGATCGATGCAAGGGCGGCTGGATCGGGCGCGTTGTCGGTAATCGCAACGATTGGGCAGGAGATGGCGTTGCCCGGATTCAGATCCGCGACCAGCAGGGATTCGCCGCCATCGTTGGAATACACCGCGGCGCGGTTGTTTGGATTGCGATAGAAAAAGCCGCCGTCGACCTCGCGTGTTGCGTAGTTGCCGAAGAAATAGCCTTCCAGGTTTGCCGTGAACTCATAGCCGGTGTTGGCGAAGAATTTCATGGAGTCCTTGATCCGTGGCTGACCCCACACTTGCGCTGGAGTCAGGACCGCGGCATTGCCCGCGTCGATCAGCGCCTGGGCATCGGCGCGTTGGGCGCTGCGCGATGTGGGATCCGAATCGCTGAACTCGAAGCTGAGGTTGGCGAAGCCGGTCGCGCCGAGCGGCAAGCCCATGTTCGCCGCCAGCTGTGATGTGGCTCCGTCGCCTGCGAAGTACTGCCCATATCGGGCTTCGAATGCGGCGCCTTCGACCGAGTCTTTGAGTTGAAAGTTGATAACGCCGGCGATCGCATCCGAACCGTACTGAGCGGCCGCGCCATCACGTAGCACCTGCACTGCCTTCAGCGCGATCGTTGGGATGGGGCCGACGTCCGGCCCCTGTGCGCCATCGGAAATGCCGTCGCCGAGGAATGTGATCACTCCGCCGCGATGCCGGCGTTTGCCGTTGACCAGCACGAGCGTGTTGTCGGGTGGCAAGCCGCGCAAGTTTGCCGGCCTCACCAGCGTCGATTCGTCGTTGATGGGCTGTTGTGCGACGTTGTAGGAGGGCACCAGGCTGCGCAGCATGTTGTCCATGTCCGGAGCGCCGACGCTCTCGAACTGGCCCGCGGAAATCACATCGACAGGAGCGACTGTGTCCACGGCATTGGCGCGGCGGGAGCCAACCACTGTGACTTCTTCGACGCTCTCGCCGGCCGGCGCGGCCGGTGCGGGTTGTGATATCGAGGCGCCAGCGGTCCCCAGCGCGCCGAGAATGGCCAGTCGTAACGAAACCGAGTGCTTGTCCATGGTCGTCTCCCGTGTGTTTGTATGTTCTGCATTCAAACCACGAAAACGCCGGCATCGTGCCGACACGACAGGCCACTCCGCACTGAGGCGGCCTACCGCAGCATTGGATCGATCAGGATCTCAAACGCCGTAATCTCCCTTGGTTGTCGGTTCAGCATCGAATGGCTGGTTGTTGCAACAAGCTGGCCAACCTGCAGAGCGGCCGCTTGCAGGCAACGGCACAGCAGCAATATTCGTTTGTTCTATCTTTAGTTGGATGAAATGTTTGTTGCTGATGGCGTGCGTGCGGGCAGGCGGGGACGCTGCCCCGGGACGGTGCTTGTATACGAGCAGGGCACCGCGAATGCGCGCCGCACTAACGCTAGGCGGATGCGGCCCGCAGAATAGATCTGCTTTCTTCGGCGGTCTTGTGAATGATGGCCGCGCCTCTTTCGAGCAGGAAGCTGCGGAACGCGACCGCAATCGGGGACAGGCGCTTGTCCCGCATATGGATCACGAACCAGTCGCGGATCAGCGGCAGTCCGGTCACGTTCAGCATGGTCAGCTTGCCGGCGGCGAGCTCCAGGCCGACGGTGTGGATGGAGATGAAGCCGATGCCCATGCCGGCCATGACGGCTTGCTTGATGGTTTCGTTGCTGCTCACTTCCATGAAAGCGCGGATCGGCACGCCACGCTGTGCGAACACATGCTCCATCGACGCGCGCGTTCCGGAGCCTTCCTCGCGGATGATGAAACTCTCGCTGCCCAATCGTTCCAACGGAATGCGGCGCTTGCCCGCGAGCGGATGATTGGGTGAAGCGATGACGACCAGTGGATGTTTCGCAAACGGCTCGGCGATGGTGATGAGCTCGCGAGGTGGCCGGCCCATGATGACCAGGTCCGTCTCGTTCGCCGCGAGCTGCTGGATGATCTCTTCACGATTGCCCACCGTGAAATGAATCGTGACTTCCGGATACGCGGGTGCGAAGGCGGAGAGCAGCGATGGCGCGAAATATTTTGCTGTGCTCACAGCGCCGAGTTTCAGCACGCCGCGTTTCAAACCGCGCATCGCGGCGAGCGATTCGCCTGCCTCACGCAGCAGCTCGGTGACTTGCGAGGCATAACGCAACAACTCATCGCCGGCTGCCGTGAGATGAATCTGCCGTCCGACGTGCTCGAGCAAGGGCAGGCCCACCTCGATTTCGAGCAGCTTGATCTGTTGTGAAATCGCGGGCTGCGTGAGGTGCAGCTCACGCGCAGCTTTGGTGAAAGAGCGGTAGCGCGCCACTGCCGCGAACACCCGCATCTGCCTCAAGGTGATGTTCCGCATGGTGACTCCAGCCTCGGGTCCCGTTAACTACATAAGAGCTTCTTATCCTGCGGTCAACTATTTCGAATTGGACCTAATAGGCTCGGTCCGGCCACATTGTGCCCCACAGGTTGGCGGCATCAACGAGGCACGATGGCCATGAAAAGAATCGGGGATCGCACTGCATCGAATCCGGCAGCCGAGCGCTACCGCGCAGGCGTGTTGAAGTATGCGCAGATGGGTTACTGGGACAGCGGCTATCGGCCCAAGGAAACCGATGTGCTGGCGCTGTTCCGAATCACGCCACAGGAGGGGGTCGAGCCGAGCGAAGCTGCCGCCGCCGTCGCCGGTGAGTCGTCAACAGCTACCTGGACGGTGGTTTGGACCGATCGGCTCACTGCCTGCGATCGCTATCGCGCCAAGGCTTACAAGGTCGAGCCAGTGCCCACGTCGCCGGGGCAGTACTTCGCGTATATCGCCTACGACCTGGACTTGTTCGAGCCGGGCTCGGTCGCGAATCTCACTGCATCCATCATCGGCAACGTGTTCGGCTTCAAGCCGCTCAAGGCGCTACGCCTCGAAGACATGCGTCTGCCGGCGGCCTATGTGAAGACATTCTCCGGTCCCGCCACGGGCACCATCGTCGAGCGCGAACGACTCGATAAGTTCGGCCGGCCGCTGCTCGGCGCAACCGTGAAGCCCAAGCTTGGTCTGTCCGGCAAGAACTACGGGCGCGTGGTGTACGAGGCGCTGCAAGGCGGCCTCGATTTCACCAAGGACGACGAGAACATCAACTCGCAGCCGTTCATGCACTGGCGCGATCGTTTCCTCAATTGCATGGAAGCGGTGAATCGTGCGCAGGCCGCTAGCGGCGAAGTGAAGGGCCACTACCTCAACGTTACTGCCGCGACCATGGAAGACATGTACGAGCGCGCCGAGTTCGCGAAGCAATTGGGCTCGGTGATCGTGATGATCGACCTCGTGATCGGCTACACGGCCATTCAATCGATGGCGCGGTGGGCGCGCAAGAACGACATGATCTTGCACTTGCATCGCGCCGGTCACAGCACGTACACGCGCCAGAAGAATCACGGCATTTCATTCCGTGTCATCTCCAAGTGGATGCGGCTTGCCGGGGTGGATCATCTGCACGCGGGCACCATCGTCGGCAAGCTCGAAGGCGATCCGAACACGGTGCAAGGTTTCTATAACGTCCTGCGCGAGCCGCTCAACCCGCAGGATCTTCAGCGCGGCATCTTCTTCGAGCAGGACTGGGCAGGACTGCCGGGTGTCATGCCGGTTGCGTCGGGGGGCATTCACGCCGGGCAGATGCATCAGCTGCTGACCTATCTCGGCGACGACACAGTGCTTCAGTTCGGCGGCGGAACGATCGGGCATCCGATGGGCATCGCCGCTGGCGCCACTGCGAATCGGGTCGCGCTCGAAGCGGTGGTGCTGGCGCGAAACGAAGGTCGTGACATCTGGCGCGAAGGACCGGCGATTCTCGCCGACGCCGCCAAGCACTGCACGCCGCTGCGAGCAGCACTCGATACATGGGGCGAGGTCACGTTCGACTATGCGAGCACCGACACGCCTGATTTTGTTCCGACGCCGACCGCGGCCGCCTGAACTCATCCGAGAGCACAGCCATGCGACTTACTCAAGGCACCTTCTCCTTTCTGCCCGATCTCACCGACCTGCAGATCAGCTCGCAGATCGAATACTGCCTGCAACGTGGCTGGGCCGTGTCGGTTGAGCACACCGAAGATCCGCATCCGCGCAATACCTACTGGGAGATGTATGGAAACCCCATGTTCGACCTGAAGGACGCGGCCGGGATCATGCGGGAAGTGGATGAATGCCGGCGTACGTTTCCCAATCGATACATCAAGGTCAATGCCTTCGATTCGACCCGAGGTGTCGAGTCGCTGCGACTGTCGTTCATCGTCGCGCGACCGCAGGAGGAGCCTGGCTTCGAGTTGCTGCGCGAAGAAGGGCCCGGCCGCGAAGTGCGCTACTCGATGCGCTCATATGCGACGCGAAGGCCGGAAGGGCATCGGTACTAGCAATGAGTTCTGTGCCTAAAACCGCAGACGACTTCAACCTCGAAGCCGCGTTCCGCGATTCTCACGTCGCCGACGTGCTCGATCAACTCGACAGCGAGCTGGTCGGCCTCGCGCCGGTAAAGACTCGCATTCGCGACATCTGTGCACTGCTGCTCGTCGATACCGTCCGTCGACAAGCAGGCCTCAGCACGGAAGCCCTGTCTCTGCACATGAGCTTCACCGGCAACCCCGGCACGGGCAAGACCACCGTCGCGCTGCGCATGGCCGAAATCCTGTATCGACTCGGCTATGTGCGCAAAGGCCACATGGTCGCAGTGACTCGCGACGATCTCGTCGGCCAATACATCGGCCACACCGCGCCGAAAACCCGCGAAGTGCTCAAGCGCGCGATGGGCGGGGTGCTGTTCATCGATGAGGCTTACTACTTGTATCGCCCGGAGAACGAGCGCGACTACGGTCAGGAGGCCATCGAGATCCTGTTGCAGGAAATGGAAAACCATCGCGACGACCTGGTCGTGATCCTGGCCGGTTACGAGGACCGCATGGACCGCTTCTTTCGTAGCAACCCTGGCATGTCATCGCGCATCGCGCATCACATCGCATTCCCGGACTACACCGCCGCGGAATTGCTGGCCATCGCGGACCTGATGCTCGATCAGATGCAGTACCAGCTGAGCGCCGATGCCCGGACCGCGTTGGAAGAATACATCGAGCGCCGCCAGGCGCTACCGCACTTCGCGAATGCCAGATCCATTCGCAATGCGCTGGACCGCGCACGTTTACGACAAGCCAGCCGCTTGTTCGCCAAGCGCGCCGCGTCGCTTGCGAGGAACGATCTCATGACGATCGAGGCGGCCGACATCAAGGCCAGCCGTGTGTTCGCCGAGACCCCACCTACAGCACGACAGGGAGAATTGCACTCATGACGACGCTCGCGCCCAGAACGTTGACCCGATTCCTGATCGAGGAACAGCGCCGTCACGAAAATGCGACGGGCAACTTCACCGCGCTGGTGAACGACGTGCGACTCGCGTGCAAGCGCATCGCGACGCTCATCGGCAAGGGGGCGCTGTCCGGCGCTTACGGCGACGCCGGTGTGGTCAATGTCCAGCGCGAGGTGCAGAAGAAGCTCGATGTGCTCACCAACGACATCTTCCTTCGCACCAACGAGTGGGGCGGCCAGCTGGCGGGCATGGTGTCCGAAGAAATGGAAAAGCCATACTCGATTCCGGCGGAGTTTCCCACCGGCAAATATTTACTGTTGTTCGACCCCCTGGACGGCTCCTCGAACGTGGACGTGAACGTCGCCGTCGGCAGCATCTTCTCCGTGCTGCGCTGTCCTGACGGTGTCACGGACCCGTCCGAGGAGCATTTTTTACAGCCAGGGACCGAACAGGTGTGCGCCGGCTACGCGATCTACGGACCTTCCACCATGCTGGTGTTGAGCACCGGCCGCGGCGTACACGGTTTCACGCTCGACCGTGAGATCGGCGAGTTCATGTTGACCCATCCGGATCTGCGTATTCCGGAAACCACGTCGGAGTTTGCCATCAATGCCTCGAATTCACGTTACTGGGAATCTCCCATCACGCGCTACGTGCGCGAGTGTCAAGAAGGCGCCTCGGGCCCGCGCGGTCGCGATTTCAACATGCGTTGGGTTGCCGCCGTGGTCGCTGAGGCTCATCGCATTCTCATGCGCGGCGGCGTTTATATGTATCCGCGCGATCGCAGGGACCTGACCAAGCCCGGCCGCTTGCGTCTGTTGTACGAGGCGAATCCGCTCGGCTTCCTCATCGAGCAGGCGGGCGGACGCGCCAGCACGGGCCGCGAGCCGGTGCTGACCGTCAAACCCGAAAGCTTGCACCAACGCATCGGCTTCATCTTCGGTGCGCGTGCGGAGGTAGAGCGCATCGAGCGCTATCACCGCGAATGCAACGATTTCGAGTTCAAGGCGCCGTTGTTCGGCACTCGCAGCGTGCTCAGAAGTCCCGCGTAGGGAGCAGCCATGTCAGCCACTCATCCCATCATCGCAGTCACGGGCTCATCTGGAGCCGGCACGACATCGGTTTCGCGGACCTTCGAGCAGATCTTTCGGCGCGAAGCGATCACAGCGGCGTTCATCGAAGGCGACAGCTTTCATCGCTACGACCGCGCAGGCATGAAGCAGCAGATGGCCGATGCGATCGCTCGCGGCGATCAGTACTTCAGCCACTTCGGTCCGGACGCGAACTTGTTCGCGGAGCTCGACGGCTTGTTCAGAGGCTATGGCGACTGCGGGCAGGGGCGTCGCCGCAAGTATCTGCACGACGATCAGGAGGCGGCGCCGTATGCACAGAAGCCGGGCACGTTCACCGAATGGGAAGACCTGCCCGATTCGACCGACTTGCTGTTCTACGAGGGGCTGCACGGTGCGGCCGCTCATGAGGACGTGCAGATCTGGAAGCACGTGGACTTGCTGATCGGCGTCGTGCCGGTCATCAATCTCGAATGGATTCAGAAGTTGCACCGTGACCGGTCCACGCGCGGCTATTCGACGGAGGCGGTCGCCGACACGATCCTGCGGCGGATGCACGACTACGTCCACTACATCTGTCCGCAGTTCTCACGGACGCACATCAATTTTCAGCGCGTCCCGATGGTCGATACGTCCGATCCATTCATCGCGCGTTTCATCCCGACGCCGGAGGAATCGTTCCTGGTGATCCGCTTTGCGAATCCGCAGGGCATCGACTTTCCCTATCTGCTGGCCATGCTGCACGACTCGTTCATGACGCGCTCGAACACCATCGTGTGTCCGGGCGGCAAGATGGACCTGGCGCTGCAGCTCATCTTCACACCGATGATTCTGCGACTGATCGAGCGCCGCAAGGAGTCGCTGGCGCGCAGGTCGCCGCGTTCAGCTCACTTGCTGTTGGAGCCAGCCCTTTCGAGATGAGGTAACCATGCCGAAGCTCATCGATTGCGTCGCGGCCGTGTCATTCGATCTGGATGGCACGATCATCGACACCGCTCCGGATCTGGGCGCGGCGGCCAACATGATGCTGATCATGCTGGGCGGCCGGCCGCTGCCTGACGACTGCGTCCCGGGCCTCATCGGCGCAGGCATCGATGAGTTCGTCAAGCGGGTGCTGACACAAAGCGGCGTGACACCGGATGCACGTTTGCAGGAAACATCGACGACGTTGTTTCGCGAACTGTACGGGCAACGCGTGTTTCGACTCAGCCGTATCTATTCCGGCGTCATGATGGCCCTGCACACGCTGCGGGCGGCCGGGCTCACGTTGTCTTGCGTGACCAACAAAGAGCGCAAGTTCGCGCAGCCGTTGCTGGAGATCGCCGGCATCAGCGGATTCTTCACGTCCGTGCTGTGCCCCGAGCGGCCCGAGGATCGAAAGCCGAGCCCGTCACTGCTGTACTCGGCTTGTCGTCAAGCTGAGGTCGAGCCCATCGACCTGCTGTTGGTAGGAGACTCGCGTGCTGACATCGAGGCAGCCCACGCCGCCGGGTGTCGTGTCGTCGCTGTGGACTATGGCTATCACCGCGGGCAACCGCTGGAGGAGCTGCGCCCCGACGCCATTGTGAGCAACCTAAAAGAGATCATGGAACTGAGTGTGCGTCCTCGGAGCGGGACTCGAGCCTTGAGGGCCATACCATGAGCGCCGAGTTGGACGTGCGAAGGCCGAAGCCTCGTAACGTGGGGCTGCGGCAGGACGGCGTCAATGTGCTTCGTGCGCTGGCGATGGATGCCGTGCAGAAAGCAAACTCCGGCCACCCGGGCATGCCGATGGGCATGGCGGAGATTGCCGAGGTGCTGTGGCAACGTCATCTGCGTCACAACCCCGCCAATCCGGAGTGGTTCAACCGTGATCGGTTCGTGCTCTCGAATGGGCATGGCTCGATGCTGCTCTATGCGCTGTTGCACCTGACCGGTTACGACCTGCCGCTGCAACAGCTGCAGCGCTTCCGTCAGCTGCATTCGAGAACCCCGGGGCATCCCGAGTACGGCATCACGCCGGGCGTCGAAACAACGACCGGGCCGCTCGGGCAGGGCCTCACCAATGCCGTGGGCATGGCGATTGCCGAGAAAGTGCTCGCGGCGCAGTTCAATCGACCCGGCTTTGAGGTCATCGATCATCACACCTATGTGTTTCTCGGCGATGGCTGCCTGATGGAAGGCATCTCGCACGAGGCCTGTTCGCTGGCGGGTACGCTGGGGCTGGGCAAGCTCATCGCGTTCTATGACGACAACGGCATCTCCATCGATGGCCACGTTTCGGGCTGGTTCACCGACGACACTCCGCGGCGATTTGCCAGCTATGGCTGGCACGTCGTGCCGCATGTCGATGGCCACGATAGCGACGCCATCGACAACGCCATCCGTGCCGCGAAGTCGGTGGCCGACAAGCCGTCGCTGATCTGTTGCAAGACTGTTATCGCCAAGGGATCGCCGAACAAGGCGGGCACTCACGATGCGCACGGTGCGCCACTCGGCGAGCAAGAGATCACCGCGGCTCGCGAGGCTCTGGGCTGGAGCTATGCGCCGTTCGAGGTCCCCGCTCATATATATGAGATGTGGGATGCACGGCAGGCGGGATCGATCTACGAGGGCGCCTGGCGGCAGACGCTGGCGTCGTATGCCACGGCCCATCCGCAGTTGGGCCGGGAGCTCGAGCGGCGCATGCAAGGCGAGCTGCCCGAAGGGCTTGCGGAGAATATTCGCAGGCTGATGGCGCGCACTCATGCGAAGGCGGCATCGGTGGCTACACGCAAGGCGTCGCAGGAAGCGATCGAAGGCATCGCGCCGTTCCTGCCGGAGCTGATTGGCGGTTCCGCCGATCTGGCGAGCTCGAATCTCACGTTGTGGTCCGGGTCGCGCGCCGTGACCAGCGCGAGCGGCGGCAACTACATCTACTATGGCGTGCGCGAGTTCGGCATGGCCGCGATCATGAATGGACTGGCCTTGCACGGCGGATTCATTCCCTACGGAGGCACCTTCCTGACGTTCTCGGATTACTGCCGTAACGCGCTTCGCATGGCTGCGCTGATGCAGATCCGTTCGATCTTTGTGTTCACGCACGATTCGATCGGTCTGGGCGAGGATGGCCCGACGCATCAGCCCATCGAACATGTCGCGACGCTGCGGTTGATTCCGAACATGGATGTCTGGCGGCCGTGCGACACGTTGGAGACGATCGTTGCGTGGGCGGCGGCCATCGATCGGGAGAGCGGGCCAACGAGTCTGGTGCTCAGTCGACAGAATGTTCCGTATCAAAACCGCGATCCGGACGCGATGGCAAACGTCTGTCGTGGCGGCTACGTGCTGGCCGAGCCGGAAGTCGAGCCGCGCGCCATCATCATTGCGACTGGTTCGGAAGTGGCGCTCGCCATCGAGGCGAAGAAGCTGCTGGAAGGTGAGGGCGTACCAGTTCGAGTCGTATCCATGCCTTCGACCAACGTGTTCGATCGCCAGGACGCGGACTATCGCCAGCAAGTACTGCCATTCGAGTTGCCGTGCGTCGCCGTCGAAGCCGGCGTGCCGGACATCTGGCGCAAATATGTCGGTCGCCGCGGCGTCGTGCTCGGCATCGATCGGTTTGGCGAGTCGGCGCCCGCCAAAGATCTGCTGCGGTATTTCGAGTTCGTGCCTGAGCGCGTCGTCGCGGCCGTCAAATCGCTGCTCGCAGTGAAAGCGAGTGACGGCGGCTGACCGTCACTCGCACTTGCTCATTGGAATCCGTAGCGCAACTCGACGCCGACTTCTCGCGGACGAATCAGCGTCTCCCTGGCGCCGAGCGACGGTTGGCCCGTATCGATGACGCCGCGTTCGTCCGCGAGATTGCGGCCGAACAGCTCGATCGACAGGTCCTGCCGCTGGAAGGCGATGCGCAGGTTCGCCGTATTGAACGATTCCTGGGTGAGCACCTCGTCCACGCCAAACTTCAAGCGCAGCTCACCGACGTAAACGTAATCCGCACGCACGTATCCGGACCATTCCGGCCCCATGACGAAGCTGTACTGCGCGCCGGCGCTGCCGTTCTTTTCAGGTGCGTCCGGCAGGCGCTCGCCTTTGGAGTAGATCGTGCCCGGCTCGACGCGCTCGAACTCCGCCTGGGTGTAGGAGGCCGCAAAATTGAAGCGCCATGCATCGCTGGCTTGCGCCACCATCTCCAGTTCCACGCCGTCGTTGGTCACATCGCCGGCATTCGCCAGCACGCTGAAGCCGCAGGGGAGCGACACGCCGAGTTGGACGCCTTCCCAGTCCTGTCGGTACACCGCTGCATTGAGGCCAAGGCGACCGTCCGCGAACTGCGATTTCACGCCCAGCTCGTAATTCCACAGCGTATCCGGATCGGTGAACGCACCTGCGCCTACCGCGTCGGCCGCCGCCTGACAGGCGTCGGGCAGACGCTGATTCACCACGCCGCTGCGAAAGCCGCGACCGGCCTGCAAATAGAGCGTCAGGTCCTCGGCGGGCTCGTAACGCAGATAAGCCGACGGGTTGAACTCGCTCGATGAGCCTTCTTGATCGGGCGCGCCAGGCTGCGCGCCGCCGATCAGAAAGCCATCCGACGGCGGCGTGAGACTGGTCAGATCGTCTTCGAGATAGCGCGCCCCGACACCGACGGTCCACTGCGACGCGAAGGTGTAACTGACTTGGGCGAACGCGGCGCGCTGCTCTTCTTCGGAGAAGCGGGCCATCGGTGCGTCCGCGGCGAAGTCCTGGCCGGCCAGCACCTCGGACAAACAGGTGGGGCACGAGTAGTCCGGCACGAACTGTGAGAAGTCCGCGGTCTGTTTCAAATAGAACAAACCGGCTAGCCATTGAAACGGACCCTCACCGAGCGACTGCACTCGCAGCTCCTGCGTGAACAGCTTGCCCACGCTGCGATCTCGCAGCGGCCAGGGGATGGGCGCGCCGAAGTTGCCTTCGGCGAGATAAGTGATGTCCTGGTTGGTGAAGCGCGTCATCTTCGACCAGTTGCTGGCCGAGGTGAGCGACACGGCGTCCCAATCGTACCTGGCGACGATGGTATTGATCTCGAGTCGCTCGCCGGCGCCGCCTTCCTCGAAGTAATCCAGCGCGCGGCTCTGCTCGTACTCACCGAAATCCGGCATGGTGAACGGCTCGCTGTTGAGCGTGACGTCCTGCGTGGCGTGCGTCAGATCGATCTTCAGAGCATCCGTAACTTGCCAGCCGAGCGCGGCGCGAACGCCCCAGGTGTCTTCGGAATTGATGTCTTTGCGTGTGAACGCCGGGACCGCCGGCGTGATCAGCAAGCCGTCGGGCAGCCCCAGCGCAGCACCGTAGTCGACGGACGGCTGGCCGGCGAACTTGTTGTCGATGTAACCGGCGATCTCGTCTTGATAGCCGACCACTCGCAATGCCAGGCGGTCGGTGATCAATGGAATGTTGACGGTGCCCTCGACGTGGTAGCTCGCATCGCTGGAGTGTGCGGTCGTGAAGCCACGTGCGCCGACGTGGGCTTCGAAGCCCGATGCGTCGGGCGCGGCAGGCAGGATCCGAACCACACCGGCCAGCGCGCTGGCGCCGAACAGCGTTCCTTGCGGGCCGCGCAAGACCTCTACTCGATCGATGTCGACCAATCGCAGGTTCGGCTTGCCGCCGAAGTTGGTCAGCACGCTGGTCACTGTCTCGCCGAAATAGGTCGCGGTGGTGGAGGGCAGGCCGCCTTCGCTGCCGCTGATGCCACGAATGCGAATCTGCGAGACGCCGGGTCCGCCGTCCTCGAAGAACACGCCCGGCACGGTGTTGAGATAGTCCGCGTAGTTGGTGAAGCCGCGCGTCTGGATGTCTTCGGCAGTGATCGCCGAGATGGCCACCGGCACGTCCTGCAGCTTCTCCTCACGCTTGGTCGCGGTGACGATGATTTCCTGCAGAACCTGCGTGTCGCGCGGAGTATCTGCGGCGCTAGCCGGAACTGCCAAGGCGCAGGTCTGTAAAAAGGCAGCGGACAGGGCCGCTCGCGACAAGCCGTTCATGCGCATCTCATCCTCTTGCCTGGTTCTTCTAGTGTTGGAGGGACCGACACTACGAATATGCAGCCCGGCGTGCGTGAGTTGTGTTCGTTTTTGCGCAAGCCGGCGGAGGAATCGTTTGCTGGGAGCGACGCGGGCCATGCGGCATACTGCGTTCCATTACCGGGGAGTGAAGCATGGCGCAGAATTCATCGCGGCCCAGCCGCATCGATCGCATCGACTTGAGCATCCTGACGGCGCTGTTCAGTGAGGCGCGCATCAGCAAGGTGCAGATGAGCGAGGCCGTCGGGCTGTCCGCCAGTCGCTGCTACGAGCGGATGCGGCGCCTCGAGCAAGCGGAGATCATTCGCGGCTATCACGCCGACATCGACATCGCACGCCTCGCCAGTTGCCTGCAATTCCAGGTGCAGATCAAGCTGTTGAATTACACGAGCGCGCGCGCCAGGCAATTCGAAAAGACGCTGTTGAAGATCCCCGAGATCGTCTCCTGTCACGGCGTGCTCGGGCACGTGGATTACGTCATGACCGTCGTCGCGTCCACCGTCGAGCGCTACCAGGAAGTCATTGCCGAACTGCGCAACCAGAGCGAGAACGAGTTCGACTTCGTGACCTTCCCGATCTCCAAGGCGATCAAGTCGCACGGTCACAGCGACCTGAAGCAGATCGTCGGCCGGCTGACCCGCGAGGAACCGAGCGCGGGCTAGAGCAGAACCGAAGAATCGTCCGCGCAGCTTCCCTAAAACGAACACTACTGGCGCGAGCCGGACGGCATATTCCTGGCATGAGTATTCTCACCCTGCCGCAACCCTACCTCCTGTTCCTCGGCGATTCCGTCGATGAGCGTGACGCCAAGACCGCGATGGGGCTGCGCGATTGGGCCGGCGACCGGTGCGTCGGCGAATTTGCGTTGGCTACAGCCACGATCACTACCGGCCTTCCTAGACTCACGCCAGCCGCCGCGCGCGCTCGAGGCGCTCAATCGTTGGTTATCGGCGTGGCGCCCGCTGGCGGCATCGTCCAGCCGAATTGGGTTCCGGCGTTGCTCGAAGCGCTCAGGGCAGGACTGGATCTGGTCAGCGGCATGCACACCAGACTCGAAGATGTGCCAGTGCTTCGCTCGGCTGCGCTAGAACTGGGCCGACGCCTCATCGATGTGCGCAAACCGCGGCAGACGTTTCCCGTCGGTACGGGCCGGCGACGCAGCGGCAGACGGCTGCTTACCGTCGGGACGGATTGCGCGCTTGGAAAGAAATACACCGCATTGGCGCTGGCGCGTGCGTTCAATGAACGCGATGTACCCGCAACGTTTCGCGCGACCGGTCAGACCGGGATCATGATCTCGGGCTCGGGCGTCGCGATCGATTCGGTCGTTGCCGATTTCATCGCGGGCGCCGCCGAAGAGCTCACCCCGGACGCAGCGGCCGATCACTGGGATGTGGTTGAAGGGCAGGGATCGTTGTTTCATCCGGCGTATTCCGGCGTCTCGCTCGGGTTGCTGCACGGGACGCAGCCGGACGTAATCGTGATGTGTCATGAGGCCGGTCGCGAATCGGTGCATGGCCTGCCCGATTTCGAGTTGCCCAGTCTGAAGGAAGCGATTGAGGTGACGCTTACACTCGCTCGCCGCACCAATCCCGGCGTTCGCTGCGGCGGCGTGAGCCTGAACACCGTGACGCTGTCGGAAGAAGCAGCGAATGCGCTGCTCGAACGACACAGCGCCGAGCTGGGCATGCCGTGTGCAGATCCGATTCGCGGCGGCCCTCGCTTCGACGAACTGGTGAGTGCGTGCTTGGGCGCTTGACCAACGCATCGCTGGCGGAGTCATGACACAGACCACGCTGCCGCGCCTGTTGGGATTCCGCGATCTGGTCCTGCTGACGCTGGGATCCGTGATCGGCTCGGGAATCTTCATCGTGCCGGCCAGCGTGCTGCAATCGACGGGCGGGCAATTGGGACCGGCGCTACTGGTCTGGCTGGCCGGCGGCGTGCTCTCGGTGCTCGGTGCACTGACTTATGCCGAGCTCGCGGCGATCAAGCCAGATGCGGGCGGAATCTACGTTTACATTCGCGACGCGTACGGCAGTTTCATCGCTTTCCTCTACGGCTGGGCGCTGTTCTTCGTGATTTCCAGCGCGACCATTGCGACGCTCGCGGTCGCATTTGCGGGCTACCTCAGTCAGTTCATGCCGCTCTCGACCTGGGGCGCTCGCGTCGTCGCGGTCGGCATGGTGGTGGTGCTGGCCGTCGTCAATGTCATTGGCACTCGCCAAAGCGCGAACCTGCAGAACTGGACGACGGCGATCAAAGTCGGCGCGATCCTGTTGATGAGCGCATTCATGCTCACGACCGGCGGTGGATTGTCGGAGGCCCGCTTATTCGCTTCGAGTGGCGAGTCTTCGTTGCTGCTGGGGATGGGCGCGGCGCTGATCGGTGTGATGTGGGCGTACGAAGGCTGGCACTGCATCACGTACTCGGCGGGTGAGGCGATCGATCCACAACGCACGGTCGGCAAAGCCATCATTATCGGCACGGCGACGCTGATCGGCATTTATCTGCTGGCGAATATCGCGTATGTCGCCGCGCTCGGTGCGGAGCGGAGTGCGCACTCCGAGCGAATCGCAGCGGAGGCGATCGAAGCCGTGCTCGGGCCGCAGGCAGGCAAGGCGCTGGCTCTCGTGATTCTCATCTCAATTTTCAGCGCGGCCAATGCAAGCGTTCTAACATCGACACGCGTGTACTTCGCCATGGCGCGCGACGGGATCTTCTTCGAGCGAATGGGCGAGGTTCATCCTCGTTGGCAGACGCCTGCGTTCGCAGTGACCGTAAGCTGTGCGTGGGCTGCCGTCATGGCGGCGTGCGGTGGCTTCGAGGAACTGCTGACGTACGTCGTCTTCGCGGGCTGGATTTTCTACGCGTTGGGCGCGGCCAGCATCTTCCATTATCGGCGCCGGCAAACGCAGGCACGGCCGGTGTTTCAAACGCCCGGCTATCCATGGACGCCGCTCGTGTTCGTGCTCGCTGCCGGCGTCCTGGTGTTGAACACCGTCGTCCTGCAACCGGGAAGGGCTTTGGTCGGCGTAGCACTGATCCTGCTCGGCGCGCCGGCGTTCTGGTTCTGGCGCAGGCAGCGTACCTCCCAGGAAAATCTAGGCCGGGTGAATCCGTGAATACATCGTTGATTCGCGCACTCCCTGCGTTTGCAGCGGCGGTGCTGACCGTTGGGGTTGCGTCGGCGTCATCCGAAGGCATCAGCGCGACCCAGGGACAACAGATCGATGCGCTGTTCGCACAGTATGCAGATCCGGCAAGGCCGGGTTGCGCTGTCGGCGTGATGCGCAATGGTCAGGTGGCTCATGCGAAGGGGTATGGGCTCGCGGATGTGGAGCGAGGCGTGCCCATCACGTCTGCGACCGTGTTCGATATCGGCTCGACGTCGAAGCAGTTCGCGGCGGCAGCTGCGATCTTGCTGGAGCTGGATGGCAAGCTGTCGCTGTCGGACGATGTGCGCAAGTACGTGCCGGAGCTGCCGGACTACGGCCGAGCGATCACGATCGATCATTTGCTGAGGCACACCAGCGGGCTGCGCGACTACACAGCGTTGTTGTCACTATCCGGCTTGGAAGTCGAGGAGGTGACGACGGATGAACAGGCGCTTGCCGTCATCGCGCGTCAGCGTGCGCTCAATTTCCCCACCGGCACGCGCTGGGAGTACTCGAACAGCGGTTTCTTTCTGCTGGCCGTCATCGTCGAACGGGTGAGTGGCAAGCCTCTAGGAGAGTTTGCTCGCGAGCGCATCTTTCAGCCGCTGGGCATGAAGAGCGCGCAGTTCCGCGACCAGCATGCCGAAGTCATCCCAGGTCGAGCGCTCGGTTATGCAGTCGATGGCGAGGCGCCGGAGGGAACGGTTCGTTTCAAGAATGCGCTGTCGAACTGGGAGCAGACCGGAGACGGCGCGCTGCACTTATCCATCGAAGACCTGGTGAAGTGGGATGAGAACTTCTACCAGCCGCGAGTGGGCGGCCAGTCGCTGATTGACCGTCTGACTCAGCGGGGCCAACTGGATAACGGCGAGAAGGTCGTTTATGGGCGCGGCCTGTTCCTAGACGAGTACCGCGGCCTGCCTCGTGTGCATCACGCCGGCAACTGGGTCGGATACAACGCGATGCTCGCGCGATTCCCCGAGCAGCACACCTCAGTGGCGGTCCTATGTAATTTCGAAGGTGCGGAGGCGTCGGATTTGTCGGAGAAGGTTGCCGATGTCGTTCTGGCCGATGTGTTGAAACCTGCTGTTGGCGCGCCGACGACGGCCGCCAAGAAGACGGCGGCCAAGCCTGTGCCGCCGCAACGTTTCGTTGGCAGCTATTTCGCGGCAAAGACCGAGACCATTCTGGAAGTGATCGAGCAGCAGGGTGCGCTGATTCTGAAAATTGGCGCGATGCCGCTGCCGCTCGTCGCCACCGGACCGGCGAGCTTTGAAGTGCAGGGCTATCCGGTGAAGGTGGCGTTCTCGATCACCGGCAAGCAGGCGGCGAACGAGCTGAGGCTCCGCATCGGTGACGACGATGAAATGCCGGCCACGCGTTTTACGGCGGCCGTGCCCAGCGCCGAAGAGCTGCAGGGTTACGTCGGCACGTTCCATAGCCCGGAGCTGGATGTGACCTGGCCGCTGGTGATCGACGAGGGGAAGCTTGCAGTCCGCGATGAGCGCCGCAAGTTCGAAACAAGGATTCAGCCGCTCGCACCGGCGATGAAGGATGCCTTCAGCGGCGAGGCAGGGTTGTTGCGCTTCTCACGCGACGCGTCGGGCAAGGTCACAGGCTTCGAGCTGAGTGCGTCGAGAATGCGTGGCATCCGTTTCGAGCTGCGCCCGACAAATCGATAAGTTCCCAAGACGAATGAACAGTCACCACATTTCGATTCTGGCCGTAGCATCGCTGGGCTTGTCGTTTGCCGGCCTGGCGTCGGCAGCGCCGCGCGCGGAGATCCGCACGACGTCCTATGGCGTGCCTCACGTGCTGGCCGATGACTTCGAAGGCGTCGGTTTCGGTCTGGGTTACGCGTTCGCTCAAACCGCCATCTGCGATGTCGCCGCGCGCTGGGTGACCGTGAATGCCTTGCGATCGCAGTATTTCGGCCCCGACGAGCCGAGCACGGATGCCTACCCGTCCGGGCCGGAGCCTTTCACCAATGTCCAAAGCGATTTCTTCTGGAAGAGTGTGCTGGACCGCGACCTCGTCGGTAAGGAATTGCGATCGAAGCCGCCGCTCGGGCCGACAACCGAAGTGAGGCAGCTCGTGCGTGGCTACGCCGCCGGCTACAACCATTACCTGGCGAAAACCGGCGTCAAGAATATTCCCGATGCACGTTGTCGCGGCGCTGAATGGGTTCGGCCCATCACCGAGCGAGATGTCTATTTGCGCGCCCTGCATTGGAGCTCGTTCCTCAGCTCCGGCGCGCTCATGCAGGACTATGTCAGAGCGGCGCCGCCCGCTGCGGGCGCCAGGAGCAAGAGTGTGCAGCCGAAGCCTGGCTCCAAGGACCTCGAGTCCAGTATCACCTCGCAACCTCAAGGTCCTGGCAGCAACATGATTGCCCTGGGCAAGGAAGCGACCGACAACGGCCGGGGCATGCTGTTCGCCAATCCGCATTGGGTGTGGCACGGGCCGGAGCGCTGGTTCGAGGCGCAGTTGACCGTGCCGGGCAAGTTGAATGTTTACGGCGGCGGCGTGCTCGGCGTGCCCGTCGTGCTGTTCGGTCACAACGAGAATGTGGCCTGGAGTCACACGCTGGCGACGCCACGACGGTTCACTGTGTATCAGCTTCGATTGGCGCCGGCTTCCGCTACCACCTATCTATATGACGGCAAGGCGAGAGCCATGACCCAGCGGACCGTGACCGTGGACGTTCGCGGCGCCGACGGCAAGCTCCAGAAGCGCAGCCACACGTTCTGGGAAACGCACTACGGCACCGTGCTGCAAAGTGCCGAGTTCGGCTGGACTGAAGACACGGCGTACGCGGTGCGCGATGTGGCGATGAACTTTCGCTGGTTGAATCAGCAGCTGGACATGAATCGCGCGCAGTCGGTCGAGCAGCTGGATGAAGCAGGGCGCAAGTATCTGGGCATCGGCTGGCTCAACACCATGGCTGCCGACTCCGCAGGCAACACGTACTACGCGGATCGAACGGCCGTGCCGCATGTTACGAACGCGCAACTCGACAAGTGCGTGAACTCAGACCTCGGGCGCCGCATGCTGGAGCGCCGGCAAATGGTCCTCGACGGGTCACGCTCGGAGTGCGAGTGGGGCAGCGATGCCGACGCGATTGTGCCGGGAACATTCGGAGTCGCCGCGCTGCCGAAGTTGATGCGCACTGACTATGTCACGAACTCGAACGACAGCTACTGGACCAACAATCCCCGCCAGCTACTGGAAGGCTATCCGTCGATCGTCGGCGATGAGCGTACAGCACGCTCGCTGCGCACCCGCAACGGCCTATTGAAGATCGAGCGCCGGCTGAAGGGCGAAGACGGTTATCCAGGGAAGCGTTTCACACTCGATCAGCTCGAAGCGATCACGATGGACAATCGCGTGCTCGCAGCCGAGCTCTGGCGCGACTCCCTGGTGTCGTTGTGTCGAAAGATGCCGGCGCGGGCCGGCTTGCCGGGAGCGTGCGATGTGCTCGAGCATTGGGATCAGACGGAGAATCTGGATAGTCCGGGCGCAGTGTTGTGGCGTCGATTCTTCGAGAATCTCGACTACAAGGCGCAAAAGGAAGTGTTCGCCGTCCCGTTCGATCCCGCGGATCCATTGAATACGCCAAAGGGCTTGAACAGCGACGACCCACGCGTCGCGAAGGCGCTCAACGCGGCAATTTCAGATTTGCTGGATTCCGGTGTGCCGCTCGACGCGACCTATCGCGACTATCAATATGAGACACGCGGCGACGTTCGTATTCCGATGCACGGTGGCCTGGCCGATGCCGGCCAATACAACTTCATGCACAACAAGACCGGCTGGGTGCCGGGCAAGGGCTGGCCGGAGATGTATCTGGGCTCGACCCTGATCCTGTGGATGCAGTTCACCGATCAAGGGCCGAGGGGGCGCTCGATCATGACCTATGCGCAGTCGGACAACCCGAGCTCGCCGTACTACCTCGATCAGGTGAAGCTGTATTCGGAAAAGAAATCCAAGCCCATTCTGTTCAGCGAGCGGGAGATACTCGCGGATCCGAACCTCGAGATCACGCGGGTTCGTGCGCCCTAGCCGTTAGGGCAGCGCAACGGCTGCTTTTGAAGGAGCGGCCCAAGCCAGTACCATAGCGGTATGGCCGTTACCGCAGGACGTTCCGACAGGCCCGCCGATCCGGCGGGCGATGCGCTGAGCCGCCGGCTGCAGATTCCCGGTCACCGGCTATTTGTCGGCGGCGAGCGCAGCGTGCGCAAGACGCTGTTGGTCCGTGCCGCTGCGGTGCTGGTCATGTTCGCGCTGGTCATCGCCGTGTTCTGGTTCGATCGCGATGGGCTGCACGACAATCACGACGGCGCGATCTCGTTCGCGGACGTCGTCTACTTCACGATGGTCAGCGTGACGACGGTCGGCTATGGCGACATCGTGCCGGTGACGCGCCAGGCGCGGCTGGTCGATGCGTTGTTGGTCACGCCCATCCGTTTGTTCATTTGGTTGATCTTTGTCGGCACGGCGTATCAGCTGGTGTTACAGCGTCTGATCGAGGACTTTCGTATGCGACGACTGCAGGCGCGATTGCAAGGCCACGTGGTGTTGTGCGGCTTCGGGCACGCGGGCCGATGCGCCGCCGCCGAACTGGTCGCGCGAGGCCTGGACAAGCAGCACATCCTGATCGTCGATCTCGATCAAGGGCGGATCGAAGAGGCGGCGGAGCTGGGTTACATCGGCATCCTCGGCGACGCCAGTCGCGAGCACACGTTGAGCGAAACGATGCTACAGCAGGCGCGGGCTCTGCTGGTTTGCACGGACCGGGACGACACCAACGTACTGATCACCTTGACCGCACGCAATCTCGCCCCGAACGTTCGCATCGTCTCGCGGGTCGAGGAGGCGGAGAACGATAAGTTGTTGCGACAGAGCGGCGCGAGCGCGACGGTGTTGCCCTCGCGAGTGGGTGGCATTCTGATGGCCGATTCCATCGAGTCCTCGCACCTGGCGACCTATGTGATGGACCTGATCAGCGCCGGCGGCCAGGTGACTCTGGTCGAGCGCACTCCGCACCCCGACGAAATCGGCCGTCGGCCGTTCGAGAACCGGGCTTCGATCTTGCGCGTGGTGCGCGACCGACGCAGCTACGGATTCTGGGAAGACGACCTGCGCATTCAAGCCGAAGACAAGCTCATCGTGATCGGTCCTTCCGTCGCACCTCCTGACCAAAGACAGTAGTAGCAACGCGGGTTGCATTCTCGAGCGCAGGCGCATCTACTCGGGCGGACCGAGTAGAAGAACGAATGTGCTGCGCATCAACCGGGGGTGCTATGAAACGCCGCGAGTTCGTCAGTTCCGCGATCCTGGCCGCTGCCACGCTGCCGACCTTCAGATTCGTGCCGGCGTTCGCTCGCTCCGGGCCCATTGCCGATATTTCCGCAGTCACTGCCGATGGGCGGGCAGTCACGCTCAGCAGTGCAGAGGTTCGTGAGTTTGCAGAAGCGCTGCAAGGTCAGCTGCTCCTGCGAGGCGATGCCGGATACGACGAAGCGCGTTTGTTGTTGAATCCTTCTTTCGACAAATATCCCGCACTCATCGTACAGCCAACCGAGGCCGCCGATATTCAAAAGGCGGTGAGCTTCGCGCGGCAACACAATTTGTTGCTGGCGGTGAAATGCGGCGGGCACAGTCATTCCGGGCAGTCGACCTGCGAGCGCGGCATGCAGATCGATCTCAAGAGCTATCGCGGCGCGACGGTCGATGCAACGGCCAAGCGTGTGTCGGTGAAGGGTGGCAGCCTGCTGGGATTGGTCGACCGTGAGTCGATGGCTCAAGGCCTGGTCACGCCGCTCGGCACCGTCTCGCACACGGGCGTAGGAGGGCTGACGCTCGGTGGCGGGTTCGGACGCATTGCGCGTCGCTATGGAATGGCGATCGACAATCTCAACTCGATGGATGTGGTGACGGCCGACGGTCAGTTGCGTCACGCGAGCTCGCGTGAGAACCCGGATTTGTTCTGGGGCTTGCGCGGCGGCAGCGGCAACTTCGGCGTCGTGACGAACTTCGAGTTCAACCTTCATCCGATGCAGCGTCAGGTGATTGCCGGCAAGTTGACGTTCCCCGTCGAGAGGGCACGCGACGTGCTCTCGATGTATGCGGACTATGCGTTGGCGGCGCCCGACGCTCTTTACTTCGATCCCATCCTCGTGCTGCCGCCCGGCGGTGCTCCGGGCGTCGCGCAACTCGATGTTTGCTACAGCGGAGCGGCGAAGGATGCCGATCGCGCGCTCGCGCCGATTCGCAAGGTCGGAACCCCCATGAGCGATACGGTCAAAGCCATGGATTATGTGGAGGTGCAGCGGTCGGGCGATTGGGCCGATGCGCGCATGCTTGGCACTTATATCAAGGGCGGGTTCATCTCGGCGCTGCCGGCAGACTTGATTGCAGCGTTGATCGATGGACTCAAGGGCGATCCGCGCCGAACCACGGCAGTGTTCTTCCAGCACTGCGGCGGTGCTTGCGGCCGAGTGCCCGAGGACGCAACGGCTTTCGCCAACAGGTACGCGATGGCCAATATGATGGTCATGGCCGGCTGGCGGCATGGCGACGATCCGTCGGATCACATTGAAGCGACGCGCCGTCACTGGTCGACGCTGGAGAAGTTCACGCGCGGTTTCTACATCAACGACATGCCACGCGAGGCGACGGCCAAAGACATCAACGCCAACTATCGCGGCAACTACCAAAAGCTGGTGGCGCTGAAGACCAAGTACGATCCGTCGAACTTGTTCCGTCTGAACGCCAATGTGCAGCCGGCGCGCGCGTGAGAAGCGGCCACGCCATGCGGCGCTTCCCTTATTTACTCACTCTGCGCAGAGCCAGTTCACGGCGGCGAGCCTGTCTTCATAAAAGACCCGATAGTCGCCCTCGCCGAACGCCAGGCGCGCAAGAAATGCCAGCTTGGCGTTTGGAACAACGATGGCGCGACGGAGTTTCACATCGACCAGCTGCTCGTCCAACGCCCGCTGCACCCAGGGAATGCTCACCGGCGGCGGCTCCATATCGAGCGCGTCGTAGAGAACTTTCCTGATGCCGCTCTCACGAACGAGCGACAGCACCTCTGCTTGACATTTCTGCAACACCGCTTCGGTGGGGCAACCCCGGACCCGAGCGACGATGAGACTGTCGGTTAGATTCACAGCGACCTGATTTTGATTCGCCTCGCTCATGATGCGCAGATTCTACAGCGATCGTCGCAGGTGCAACCAGTTTCCGCAGTCGCTCGTGTACTCAGTATGTGAGATATCGATGAGCCATCATGAATATCAATGTACTCGTTGCAGAACCCAGCGGCAGTGACTGGACGGCGATCGCGAAGGGTGTCCGACGACATCTGCCCGATGCGTCGATGCTCCGTGTAAAAGACGGCGAGCAGGCGCTGCGATTTCTGTTTCATCGCGGCTTGCTCACGGCGGAGCCGCCCATCCCCGATCTGGTGTTGTTGGCGGAGGAGCTGCCGCTGATCCCGGCGGCCGGCGTCATCGCCCGCATGCGCATCGATCCTCGCACGCGCCAGACGCCCGTGATCGTGTTACGCCGGGACTTCGAAGAAGAGGCGCTGGATCCCTACTGGGACGGTGAACTGCGGGCTTCGATGATGACCGTCTGCGTCGCCGACGGCCTCGAGAAGCAGGTCGCCGCAGCGGTGAACGATCTCTGTCATCGGCACGGCCCGTTGCCGGAACGTCAAAAGGAGCTGTCGTTTCGTCAATAAACCGGGCGCCGCCGGGCAGCTTGCCTGCTTCTGCGTGACATCGGGCCTTCCTACCATAACTGCTTGCCTGACAAGCATTTGGACGAGGAAAGGACAATGGTCGACTACGTCGGCATCGCAGACATTCAGCGGCTGGTGAACCAGATCGGGCCGGGCGAGTTCATGGAGCGTCTCGCCGCTCAGATCGAGGCGGACTATCGGCGCTGGGGCCAGTTCGAAAAATCGGCGCGCCTCGCGAGCCATTCCGAGGTGGGCGTGATCGAATTGATGCCGATCAGCGATGGCGATCTGTACTCGTTCAAGTATGTGAACGGTCATCCCAAGAACACCAGCCTGGGCCTGCTCACCGTCACTGCGTTCGGCGTGTTGGCGGAAGTGTCGACGGGTTATCCGGTGCTGCTCTCGGAGCTCACCGTCACGACTGCGCTTCGGACCGCCGCGATGTCCGCGCTCGCCGCGAAGTGGATGGCTCGACCGAACAGCAAAACGATGGCGTTGATCGGCAATGGCGCGCAGAGCGAGTTTCAGGCGATCGCGTTCCATCGCATGCTCGGCATCACTGAGCTGCGGCTCTACGACGTCGATCCGCGCGCGACCGCGAAGCTGGCTGAGAATCTTCGTGCTATGCCGGAGCTGCGAAGCATTTCATTGGTACATGCGACGTCGAGCGCGGAAGCCGCACTCGGCGCCGACATCATCACGACCGTCACCGCTGACAAGCGCAACGCTGTGATCGTGACGCCGTCGATGGTTGCTCCTGGCATGCACTTGAACGCAGTCGGCGGCGACTGCCCGGGCAAGACCGAGTTGCACGCGGATATTCTGCGTCGGGCGGATGCACGCGTCATCGTCGAGTACGAACCTCAGTCGCGCATCGAAGGCGAGATTCAACAGATGCCGGCGGATTTCTCCGTCACCGAGTTCGCCGACGTCGTCAATGGCGTGCAACCGGGACGGGGCAGTGATGGCGAGATCACGGTGTTCGATTCGGTCGGTTTCGCGCTGGAGGACTATTCGGCGCTGAAGTTCCTGCACGATCTGACGCGTGAGCATCGCGAGTTCTGTCGTCAGATCGATCTGGTGCCCGACCTGGAAGATCCGAAGGATTTGTTCGGCGGGACGCTGGGCTCGAGCAAGCGCGGTCGGATGCGACGCGTCGCCTAGGTCCTGAATGTTTGCAGATGGATGCTGGTCTCGGTGTTGCCGATGCCTTTGATCTTCCGGATCCGCTCCAGCACTTCGGAGAGCTCGGCGATCGAGGCGGCGTGCACTTCGGCCAGCAGATCCCATCGACCGTTGGTGTCGTGAAGCGAGCTCACCGAGGGCTCGCCGAGCAGCCGCGTCACCACCTCGCGAGTCTTGTCACCTTCCACCGCGATACTGATCCAGGCCCGGATGCCGCTCGGCTGAGAGTGGGCGTGGATCTGCACTGAATACCCGGCGATGACGCCGTTGGCTTCGAGCCTGGCGATGCGGTTTGCGATGGTGCCGCGGGAGACGCCCAGTTTCCGCGCCAACGTCGCCGTCGGCGTCCTGGCATTCACGCGCAACAAGCCCAGCAGCTGCTGGTCGAGCGCGTCCAGCGCTGCGGTCCTGTCCTTGATGGGCTTGGGCTCGCTCTGCATGACACAATAGATTATCCGATTACGGTCTGCGTTATCATCCGGTCAGTTCAGCTCACCGCAGAGCGGCCTACTAATAATGATCAAGCTCACGCCCCCGGCCTCGGACGGCGTCTACCCGCGGCGGCGGCTTCTCAAAGAGCTCGACCGGCTGCGTCGTCATGGCGCCGTCTGGCTGGCGGCCCCGGGCGGGGCCGGCAAAACCACCCTCATCGCCAGTTATCTGCAAGAGCGCCGGCTGGCGCCTCGACAACCCGCCGCCGTCGCCGCCGGCGCGGGCTGCGCCCCCGCCACCCCCGCTCCCGTGTTGCGGGTTCTCGTGAATGGAGCCATCACGAACGCCGGTCGCATCGAAGCCAACGGCGGCGGCGGCTCCGGCGGCGGAGCCGGCGGCATCGTAGTGTTTGCCTCGCCATCCGTAGAGAACACCGGAACAGTCGATGTTTCTGGCGGCCAGGGTGGAGTAGTGACACGACTGGTGAATGGCACAGGCGTTCGGGCTGGAGGCGGCGGCGGAGGTGGCAGTGGCGGCGCGGGCGGTTCCGGCGCGTCGTTGAGCGACGGTGAAAATTCCAGCGGCGGATTTACCGGGCAACCAGGTTTCACTTTGACGTTACAGCAGGATCCGCTGTTCGTCGTGCATTGAGGCGCTTCGGGAGCTGCAATGAAAACGATGTGTGTAGTGTTGTCGATGGTTGCTCTGGGTTCGGTGGCGCACGCCGCCGACGTATCCGGCTCGAAGGACCATCCGGTCGTATCGCGCTATGCCGGCTCGGAGATCCTCAAGTACGAGGTGAAGGACTTCGACAGCTTCTCGGTGCCCACCGGCCAGGTGCGTGACCGCCGCAGCGGCGCGTCGTCGTCTCAGGCGCTCGAAGGCCGCATCACTCGTCTTCACTATCGAGCGCCGGAAGGCCGTAGCGCTCTAGAGGTGTTCCGAAACTACCAGCAGTCGTTGCAAGCCGGCGGCTTCACACCGTTATATCAGTGCGAGAACCTGGCTTGCGGCAACGACTTCAGCTATGCGCTGAATCCACCGAGCGTCATGCACTTCAGCGGCAAGGATCAGAAATATCTCGGCGCGCGACTGGCGCGGCCGACCGGCGATGTCTATGTGTCCGTCTACACGACGGCGGCCTACGGCGTCGGCGGCGCGAACAAGAATCGAGTGTTCACGCTGCTCGATGTCGTCGAAGTGAAGCCGATGCAGACCGGGCAGGTGGCGGTCGATGCTAACGCAATGGCTCGCGAGATTGCCGCCTCCGGGCGCGTCGCGTTGTATGGTATCTACTTCGACTCTGGCAAAGCGGATGTCAAACCGGAATCTCAGGATGCGCTGGGCGAAATCGCGAAGCTGATGAAACAGGACGCCGCACTCAAGTTGCTCGTCGTGGGCCACACCGACACGGCAGGCACGTTCGATTACAACATCGATCTTTCACGGCGGCGCGCGCAGTCGGTTGTTCAAGCGCTCGTCGCGAGTCACAGCGTCGAAGCGGCGCGTCTCAAGCCTTGGGGGGTCGGCTACGCCTCGCCGGTGGCATCCAATCGCGCCGAAGACGGTCGCGCGAAAAACCGTCGCGTGGAGTTGGTGGCCTGGTAGAACGAGGGGCTTCACAAGTTGCCCTGTGAAGCCCCGTGGACTTCAGTCGTCAAAGCGATGGTGGTGTTCGATCGGCAGCAGGAAGTGATTGAACGTCCACTCGGCCACTCGGGTGCCCTGCGTACGCCCGGCTTCATCGGCGAAACGGAAGTGGATTCCGAGGTAGACGCGTGCATCTACTGTGTCACGCACGGCATCCGAGAATCGCCTGTACGTGCGCGTCTTCTGCACCACATTAGGCGCCAGGCTGGTCACTTCGAACGTCATCCAGTCCCGCCCGAAGAACAACGATAGCGTGCGCGTCATCGCGGCGGTGACGTTGTTCACCCCCGAGGTGTAGTCGGGATAGTTCGGGGTGTTCACCAGCGGCTGCCAATTCACATCACCCGCGGTCTGCGGATTGGGGTCGTTATCGCCTTCGCGAATGGCCGTCAGCGGACGCCAGAAGGCGTAATACTTCTTGCTGTCCCAGCCGGCGATGACGGCGTCGGCCGTTGCGACGTTTGCTAGCGCGAACAGCCGCGCGTTGTCGCCAATCCGATTGATGTGTTTCGCAGAGATCGCCCGGAGCGCGCGATTCCACTGCGCGAAAATGTTGTCGTTATAGAAATACGCCAGATCCGTCTGCTCGGCCGTGCGAGCACTGTTGAGCAGCGCGCCCAGCCTCTTCACTTCGTTGTAGTCCTTCTTGTAACGCTCGCTGGTGAGGGCCGGCGGCGGATCTGCCCGGAATCGTTTCGGGCCAGTCAGCGTGAAAGGATCGGTTGCGGCCATCCAGGGCGCCACCATCGGCGAGAACGGCGCCGGTGCAGGCGGCGAGCCTAGAAACGAATCGGTGGGACGCCAGACGCCGAGTTCCGTGCTGCCGACGAACGGCGGCGGCAATGGCTCGGGCGCCAGACGACGTAGCGGCAGGATGCCGGCAGCGACCTTTTGGCCCACGGTCAGGCCGGGGTCGCCTGTGAGACCATTGTTTGCAAGATAGTTGTAATACGTGGCGTCGAGGGATGCGGCCTGGGTCGGATACATACCGACGAGCACGTCATGAGCCGCCGCCGCGACCGCCGCCGAGCGGCTGCCTTTAGCGCCAAGAACCTCCATGTGATAAGGCTCGAAGCGCTTCTCGATGGCTTGAACTGCATCGTGCACGGCGATCTGCACCAGCGCGGTATCCAGCGATCCCACCGGACCGGGCCGGCCGGAGGCCACTGCGGTGAGGGTGATTTCGTTCCAATCGGTCACTGCGTCGGCGGCCGCCGGGCCGGTCCACGCAGCGAACACACAGGCGCTCACGGCCAGCAGGCCTTGGATTGTCTTCATTGGCATCTCCTGAAAGTTTGTTTCGAGGTCTCACGTTGGGAAGTGCAGGTGCAGCGGACGTCTTTTCGGCCGTCCTTGGTTTGGAAATTAGGCTCGGCGCGTGGGAGCGGGCGTGGTAAAAACCATGGGAAATGGAGGCCAGGTGACCGACCATTCCATCCAGGTGCGGCTTTTGGGGCGGCTGACGCTTTGGAAACAGGGCGCGGAACGCCCGCTGCCGTCTTCGCGCAAGGTACGCGGGTTGCTGGCTCTTCTCACCGTGACGCCTGAAGCGCTGTCTCGCAGTCGGATCTGCGAGTTGTTGTTCGATACTTCGACCGATCCGCGCGGTGAGTTGCGATGGTGCCTCAGTAAGCTCAGGGCAGTGCTGGACGACGCATCCAAACAACGCGTCAATGCTGCCGGCGATAGTGTCTCTCTCGATCTCTCGGATTGTTCTGTCGATACCAACGACATCGCCCGCTTGCGGGCAGGTGGCCTGGAAACATTGGATGTTGCTCGGCTGCGTGAGTTGAGCGAGCTGTACGCAGGCGACTTCGCGGCCGGGCTGGAGCTGGATCGCAATCCGGAGTTCGCAAGCTGGCTCGGGGCGCAACGTCGGCAGTTCCGTGCCGATCACGTCGCAGTGATCGAGCAACTCGTCGATCGCGTCGGCGAGCAAGATCAAAATGACGCCTTCGCGTATCTGGAGAAATGGCTGCAGCTCGCGCCGTTCGAGCGTCGAGCCCACGAACTGCTGCTACAACGCCTGCTACGCACAGGGCGGGTACGCGAAGGAGAGGAGCACCTCGCCGCGACGATCCGCCTCTTCGAAGGCGAAGGATTGGATTGGATGCCGATCCGTGAATGCTGGCGGGCGGCGAGGGGACGGACGCCGCAGATCATCGTCCAGCCGCCCGCGAAAGCCGAATCTCAACGCCCGGTTGCCGAAGCGCTCGGTGCAGCTCAGCGGCGCGCATCGATCTGTGTCATGCCCTTTACCGAGCGCACGCCGGATGTGACTTCGGGCGGCGGCTTGGCCAATTGGCTCACCGAGGACATCATCACCCGGCTCGCCAAGCTCCGAGTGCTGTTCGTCATCGCGCGTGGCAGTGTGTTCGCGCTGACCGAAAGGAACGTTCCACCCGACGAAGCGGCGCGCTTGCTCAACGTCGACTACGTCGCCAGCGGGTCAGTGCGTGAACAGCGCGGACGTCTCATGGTCATGGCGCAACTGGCTGAGGCATCGACCGGGAGGATCGTCTGGGCCGACGAGTTTAGTTACAGCCGCGATGGCGCCTTCGACGCGCTCGATGAGATTGGCAATCGCATCGTGCTCTCGCTCGCCGGACAGATCGAGATTGCCGAGCGCAATCGCGCGGTGCTCAAGCCGCCCAACAGTCTCGATGCCTGGGAAGCCTACCATCGTGGTTTGTGGCACATGTATCGCTTCAACGACGAGGACAATCGCCACGCCGCGCATTATTTTCAGCGCGCCGTGCAGCAGGATCGTACCTTTGCGCGCGCCCACGCCTGCTTGTCGTTCACTCATTTCCAGAATGTGTTTTTGCACTGGAGCGCGAACCGCGATCGTGAAATCGAGCGTGCCTACGCGACGGCCGCCGACAGTATCGTCGCGGACGATCTGGATCCCGCGGCTCACTGGGCGATGGGCAGGGCGCAGTGGCTGCGCGGCCATCTCGACGATTCCGTGCACGAGCTGCGCCGCTCGGTGTCCTTGAGTCCAAACTTTGCGCTAGGGCACTATACGCTCGGATTCGTCCAGTCTCAGGAAGGCGATGCCCACGCTGCTATCGAAGCGAGTGACATTTCCCGTCAGCTCAGTCCTTTCGATCCGTTGATGTTCGCCATGCTCGCATCGCGCGCCATCGCGCTGTTTCGCCTGCAGCGATATGAAGAGGCGGCGGAGTGGGCCAGCAAAGGGGCGGTGCGCCCGAACGCGCATGTGAACGTACAAGCCGTCGCGGTCAATTGCCTTGCTGCAGCGGGCAGGGTCGACGAGGCGCGTTCGCTGCTGACGCTGTTACGGCGGAATTCGCCAGACTACTGCGTGGACGACTTCTTCCGGGCGTTTCGTTTCTCACCAGACACGCAAGCCTCGTTCCGCAGATCGGCGGCAAGAGTGGGGTTTTGAACCTGCCACGACGGCATCGAGCAACGGCGCGACGATCGACTGCCTGAACCGAACGCTCGAGCTAGTTCTTTCTAATCGCGATGTCCAGGTACGGTTCAAACCAGGCGCTGTGCATATCTGGTCTGATGCTGCGCAGGAGTTTATGAAAAGCTCGATCTCGCCTGGAGCGACGAATCGAGTAGCGCCAGCCCTGGTACTCTCGCAAGCCACTTATAACTTCCAGGTTTGGGCCGATCGCCAAGTCAAACTCGTGGAAGCTCGCGCCGCGGCCTTGGCGAATAAAGTGCTCCATCTTCTCGCAGCGGTCATCCAGGAAGTTTTCCCTGAAGTTCTCGCGATTGCTGAAGCGGGAATACCGGTACGCCAGTTCGTGCGGCAGCCAGTTGTAGAACGGCATTACCGAGGTGTGATCGTCCAGCCACCACAAGCGGTTCGGTGTCTCGACGACGACCAGGATTGCCCCCTTCTTCATCTGCTGCCATACGCTCCGCAGCGCATTGAGGCGCTCTTCGTGCGTCATGTGTTCGACGCAGGCGAAGAAAATCACGAAGTCATACGGCTGCGGGAACTCGAAGCCATCGATGTTTCCGTGCAGGATGTCCGCTGTGACTTCATGCGCATTGCAGCGGTCACGAGCAACCGTCAAAGCTCCCTCATCTATATCCAGCCCCGTTACGACAGCGCCCTGTTCAGCGAAGGCCACGGTCGACGACCCGGTTCCGCAGCCGACCTCCAGCACGTATGCGTCTTCGAGCGGCTTGATGCTGTTCAGCCATGGTACGACCGTTTTGCGATCTGTTTGGATGCGCCGGTGAAGATGAGCAGCCAGATCGTTCGCGAAAGCAGCATCGGAATACTTGTCCTTCGACCGCCATCCCGTATGGTAGTTTTTCTGGATGGATTCACGAACGAAGGCGATGCCGTCCGCGGTCAGCATGGAGTGCCGTTGCTTCAGGTCGGTCGGCACCGGATACAGAATGCGGCTGGTAAAATCCTTGACTCCTGTTTTCATTCTTCATCTCCAGGAACCCCCGTTCACTCTACATCCGTCTGGCGACAATCTCGTTGTGTTTCTTACCTACTTTGGTGATGGGCCGGGTCCATGGTGCGGCGCAGATAGCGAGGGTCGGCGGAAGAGGCAGGAGTCGAACCTACCGAAGATGCATGGCACCTCCCTCCGGGTTTGAAGTCCGGGCACCCCGCCGGGGATGTTTCTCTTCCAGGGCTATGGTGCCGTCGATCGAACGGGCCTGTCCAGCGAGCGTTGGTAGGGCGAGGCAGGGCCGACGATAAGAAAATAATCCGGGCGCACCTTGCGTCGATCGCCGTCGCGACGGGTCACGCCGATGCTGTCGAGGAACTCGAGGATGCGAATCACCTGATTGCGGCCGATGCCGGTCGCGTCTCGATGTTGGCAGCGGTAAAGCCTGTGCCGCCAACTTCATAACCGGGCAGCTTCACGACCGCGCCGCTCGTTTCGATCACGTGCTGCTCGGTGAGTTGCTCTTGCGGCATCACTCCGTCATCGGCCGCTACCAATCCTCGGGCCCGCATCTGGTTGCCAGCAGGCAAAGCCGAGGCCGATGGGAATGCCCCGGGGGCGCGCTCTTCCGGCAGACGGTCGGTCGCTACGCCCGTGAGCGCACGGATGAGCGAGGTCAGTATGACGAGGCGTTGTCGGCGTTACCTAAGGCCAACGATATGATAGGCAGTGCGTGCTAGGCTACAGTGAGGCATCGCGGATTCGCATCCATGGCAACGCAGCCTACCCGTCCTTTTCCTTCCGTCGATCGGATCGCGCGTTTCGCGGCCGTTGCAGGCCTGTGCGAGACATATGGGCGCAGCGCCGTGATCGATGCGATCAGAGCCGTGCTCGACGCGCATCGCGAGCGCCTGGGTGAGCGGGATTATTTGTCGCCAACGGATAGTGAATTGTCGCGTCAGATCGCCGACCGCCTGAAAGAACGCGCGACGCCGCGACTGCGTCGAGTATTTAATCTGACGGGCACGGTGCTGCACACGAACCTGGGACGCACTCAGCTCTCGTCGCGAGCCATCGAGCATGCCTCCATGGCCATGCGCGAGGCGTGCAATTTCGAGTTCGATCTCGACAGCGGCGGGCGAGGAGAGCGCGACAACCTGGTCGAGGACCTTCTCATCGAGCTGACCGGGGCGGAAGCAGCCACGGTCGTGAACAACAATGCGGCCGCCGTGCTGCTCGTTCTTGCGACGTTAGCCCACAAGCGCGAAGTCGTTTTGTCTCGTGGCGAGTTGATCGAGATCGGCGGCGCCTTCCGGATTCCCGACGTGATGCGCAGCGCGAACACCCGATTAATCGAAGTCGGCACGACGAATCGCACGCACCCCGCTGACTACGAGCGTGCGATCGGTCCCAAGACCGCCGCGCTCATGAAAGTGCACTTGAGCAACTACAAGATCAGTGGATTCGTGGCTCATGTGCCGGAGCCGGAAGTCTCTCGAATCGCGCACGAGCATCAGTTGCCGCTGATCGTCGACTTGGGCGCCGGCAGTTTTATCGATCTCGCCGCGTATGGTTTGCCCAAGGAACCCGTGGTGCGAGAAACGATTGCGAGCGGCGCCGACGTTGTCACGTTCAGCGGCGACAAATTGCTCGGCGGGCCGCAGGCAGGGTTGATCGTGGGCAAGAAGGCATTGATCGACAAGATCAAGCGTCATCCGCTGAAGCGGGCGCTGCGCGTGTCGAAGCCCGTGCTCGCGGCCCTCGAAGGAACATTGCTGGCGTATCGCACGCCCGATTTGCTGATGCAGGAACTGCCGACGTTGCGATTGTTGACGCGACCGCTCGCTGACATCGAAGCGCTTGCCAACCGATTGCGGCCGCTCGTGTCCGCCGCGCTGGGTGCGCAATGGCAGGTGAAGGTGACGCCGGTGTCAAGTGAGGTCGGCAGCGGCTCGTTGCCGGTCGAAATCATTCCGAGCATGGCGCTGACGTGTCGGCCGACGAGCGCGAAGGCGGGCTCGGCGCTGAAACGTCTGGCGGCCGAGTTCCGTCGTTTGCCGGTGCCTGTGATCGGGCGCATTGCCGATGACGCTCTGGTGCTGGATTTGCGCTGTCTGGAAGACGAGCGAGCGTTCATTGCTCAGCTCGATCGGCTTGCCGTGAAGGGGTCGTCATGAGTCCAACCGACATATCCGTGGAGCCGCGGCTCAGCTCTTTGTCTCACGGTGGCGGCTGCGGCTGCAAGATCGCCCCCGGCCTGCTGTCGCAGATTCTTGAAGGCACATCGGCGCTGCCGGTTCCGTCGCAGCTGATGGTCGGCATCGAAACATCCGACGATGCCGCCGTGTATCGGCTCAACGACCAGCAGGCGCTGATCGCGACCACCGACTTCTTCATGCCGATCGTCGACGATCCTCACGACTTCGGCCGCATCGCTGCCACCAATGCGATCAGCGATGTCTATGCGATGGGCGGGCAGCCGATCATGGCGCTTGCCATCGTGGGTATGCCGATCAATGTGCTGTCGCCGGCAACGATCGGGCGAATCCTCGAAGGCGGCGCGGCGGTTTGTCGGGCGGCCGGCATTCCGATTGCGGGCGGACACAGCATCGATTCCGTCGAGCCGATTTATGGATTGGTGGTCATGGGACTCGCTCATCCCAGCCGCATCAAACGAAACGCCGACGCACAGTCGGGCGATGCGCTGGTGCTGGGCAAGCCGCTGGGCGTGGGTGTGCTGTCGGCTGCCCTCAAGAAGGGCGCGCTGGATGCGGCGGGCTACGAGCGGATGATGGCGACCACGACAAAGTTGAACACCGCCGGTCCCGAACTTGCGGCCCTTTCGGGCGTGCACGCGCTAACTGACGTCACGGGCTTTGGCCTTGCCGGCCACGCGCTCGAGTTGGCGCGCGGCGCGCGATGTGACTTACAAATCGAGTGGTCGAGTGTTCCGTTGTTGAGCGGCGTTCGAGCGCTGGCGGCGCAAGGATTCGTGACGGGGGCGTCGGGTCGCAATTGGTCCGGTTACGGCGCTGAAGTGACTTTGCCGCCGACGTTTGCGGCCGAAGACAAAGCTCTGCTCAGCGATCCGCAAACCAGCGGTGGGCTCTTGGTATCGTGCTCACCGTCGTCCCTCGATGAAGTCCTCGCAGTGTTCCGGCGTCACGGCTTTGAGCATGCTGCCAGGATCGGCTCGGTGACCGCGCGAAACAACAAGCCCACTTTGGCGGTGAGCTTCACGCCACCAGCCGGATCGGCTTGATGCCCTGAGTCTTTTCCGCCGCTTCGCACAAGCCAAGCAGCTCGCCGAGCGCCAGCATGTAGAACTGATGAAACACGTCAGGGATGGGCCAGGCGGCCTCTGCGACGCGCTTGGCGTCCCACTTGCGATCGGGCGGTGGCAGAGATGGGCAGCGGCTGCGAATGTAACCGCCGACGGTGCCGCCGACAGTGATGGTCTGTGGGATGCGATCCACCTTTGCCAGCACGTGGGCAGCGAGCTCGGCGATCTTCTGCAGCCAGCCATCCGACAGTCGATCCTGCTCGCCTTCCTCTAGTGCATCCTGGTGGATGCTGATGGCGCCGGTCAGTTCTTCGATGCCCGAAATTTCACGTTCGAGCGCACACAACTCGACTAACACGGCGCGTGCAGCCATAGCCTTCTGACGTTCGGCGGCTGGCATCGACGCAATCGCATGTTTGATGCGCAAGGCGTACAGGCCGAAACCTTCGGCCAACACGCGGTGGCTTTCCATACTTCGCCCAACCACGAGCTCGAGCTCGCGGCTCAGCTCTTGCGCCGTGCGGGGCGGACCACCGACTGCGACTTCCTGTGTGCTCAGGTTCAGCGTTGCCGCGATCCGCAGCAGAGGGCGGCTTTCCTCGGCCATGTTGGCTTTCTGCCAGGCGCGCGTCAGATCCGGTGAGCGTTTGCGAATTTCATCGATGGCAGTCTGCCAATCCGTGGGTAGCTTGGGGCTGGCGGCGGGTTCGACCAGGCACAGCAGAGGCCACGGCTGAAACTGTCCGTTGAAGAAGCGAACCAGCTGCTCGCGCTGACCGTCGCGTCCTTGCACCAGCCCGAGAACTTCTTCTTCAGAGCGTAGCATCGATTCTTCGAACTCGACTCCTGCCTCGCGATAGAAGATCCGTGTCGCCCGTTCGCACCACCCGCGGAAATCACGGAACATGAGCGCGGCGGGCGCCGCCTCACGATACAACCCGGGCGAGCGCTGCTGCTCGGCGTTTTCGATACGCGCGTTATCCGGTGGATGTGAATCCCAGTAGCGCGTCGTCGTTTCTTCCTGCAACTCCTCCTGGATTTCAGCGAGCCGCTTCGGGTCGAACGCGGCGAAGTGCGCAGCGACGGCTTTCGGCATGTCGCGCAACAGACGTTTCTCGCGCCATGCGGCGATGTTCTTGCGATTGATCTCGCCGAACGCACGATTCAGCCCACGCAGATTGCGTGCGGTCACGCGAAACGTGTCACTGCCTGCGAGCAGGGCTTCGTAACGGTCGGCATCGAATTCCATCTGTCGCGACATGTGTTGGGTCAGTCGGAAACTGACCTGGAACAGTCCGGCCATCAGGAACCGTGTCCCGGCAATTGCCAAGCCGGTCGCTCCGGCGCACGCGCCGATAAGCGAGGAGAACATGCCATCTTCGTTCTTGTCTGCCGCATCGCTCCAGCGCCGCATGCGTTGCTCCCACGGGTCCTCACCATGAGCGCAGCGCTCCAGCCATGCGTTCACGGAGTTGACGATAAAAGAGCACGTCATGCCAATGCGTTGGGCGAAATGGCCGAACTCATGGGCCAGTACGCCGACGAACTGCTGAGCATTGAGGCCGGCGACCAGCGACATGCCGATCGTGAGCACCTTGCGTCCTGTGAGCAGACCGCGCCAGCCGTCGCGGAAGTGCACCGAGGCGTTCGCATCCCAAGTAACGTGAATTTCGTGAGGCGCCGAAACGCCGATCGCGCGACACAGCGCGCGTACGCCATCGACGAGTCCTGGCTCCTTGGTTGCATCGATCGTCAGCGCGTCGCCTTCGCGCGGACCGCGAGCGAATATTGGCCTGAGCAGGAACAGCAAGAGCACGGCGCCCGCCAGCCCGGGAACAGCGTAGGCGAGCAGGATCAAATGAATGCTTCGTGGCAGGTGCAGGTGAATGTGCGTGAGATACCAGACCCAGCCGGCTGCAATGCTGGCGGTGAAGCACACATAGATCGTCGGTATCGCCACGCAGAGTAGAGTGACGACCAGCAAGCTGAGCACATATCCGGGGCTGGCGCGCGGCTTTGGCAGATTCTGAACTGCGACCGCCTGCAAAGCTACGAGCGGATTGCGCTGTTCGGGGGCGGGCGGCCGATTTTCTTCCTTGACGATCGGCTTCGCCGGCGCTGCGGCGCGTGGCGCTGGCGCCGGCATATTCTCGACGACCGCCTTCAGCCCGATCTGCGTGAATATTCCAACGAGGCGCTGAGCGGCGGCAATGTCGACGCCGCGCTTGACTGTGCGTCGCCCGGTGAGCAGAGAGCCCGCTTGCTCCGGGGAAAGTTTGAGTTTCGCGCGCAGCTCAGCAATCAGTTGCGCATCGCTGATCTCTTTAAGTCGCGTGCCGAGGAGCGTGACCTGAAACGCTTGGGTGGGCGCGGCTTGTGTCATGTGCTGGCTTTCCAGAGCCTGGGAAATCGGTGGGCAACCCTGCCCACCGCCAGCGATTGTGGTGATTTATGTCGTGACGGGATGACGACCGCTTCACAGAATCATCGTTCCGGCACTTCAAAGACGATAGTCGAGCCCGATGAGAAACGCCCGGCCGCGCAAGTCATATTGCGTGAAGTCATACGGAGCGCGAATACCCGGAAACGAAGCGTCGTACGGCGGCTGTTCATCGAACAGGTTTTCGACCTTGGCGTACACCGTCAGATTGTCCGAGCCCGAGGACCAGCCGGTATAGAGATCGAACTGTTCGTAAGCGTCGACGCGAGTTTGCGCAGCAGACGCGGCGGCGCTGGCTTTCTGATCGTAGCCGCCGGTGTGATACCAGGTGAGCGCGGTCCTGACGCTGGCGATGTTCCATTCAACCGTCGTCGTCGCCTTGTCCTGCGGCAAGGAAAACGATGCGCCGAGGTTGCTGCCGGCATAGTCGACCAGCGGCCCACCGGTGGTTTGCGGGCGCCGATAGTCGAGCACGTGGGTATAGACGGCGGTGACGCCAAACTCGCCGATGTTTTGAGTCTGCCAGCGCCGGCGCAGCTCGACGTCGATGCCGGACGTCGTCAGCTCGCTCAGGTTCTGATAGCGGTTGTAGACGGCGACCAGCTTGCCGCGAGCGTCACGAACCACGTCGCCGGGACGATTGTTCTGCACGATCGTGCTGGTGTTGTCGGTGCCGATCAGGTTGTCGAGCTCGATGCGATACCAATCGACGCTCAGGCTCGAGCCCTGCCACGGCGTCAGCACGACACCGAAGTTATAGCTGTGGGTGCGCTCCGGATCGAGGTTGGAGTTGCCGACGGTAAAGAACGTCGGATTCTGTCGCGAGCCCGGCACGTCCGGATCGTAGGGATCGACGACGGAGCCATAGGAAATATTGGTGCTGGCCGAGTTCTCCGACAGGGAGGGCGCCCGGAAGCCACGCGAAGCCGCGCCACGCACGGCCAATACATCCAAAGGCTGCCACCGCAAGCTGGCCTTCGGTGAGAAGGCGCTGCCGAAGTCGCTGTAATGATCGCCGCGACCGGCCAGCTGCAACTCCAGAGTGGCGAGCACAGGAACGTTCAACTCGGCGTAGGCGGCGGTGACATTGCGCTTGCCGTCTACTTCCGCAATCGCAGGACGGATCTGCAAGCCAGCATCGATTTGCCACGGGTTGCGTGACACCACCTCTTCCTCGCGCCACTCGACGCCCGCCGCAAATCCAACCGAACCCGCTGGCACATCGAACAGGTTGCCGGTGATCTTGAAGTCTGCGCCGTGCAAGCGCGAGTCCGCCGGACGCACCGTGCTCAGGCGGATCGAATCGATGACGGATAGCGGCGTGCTCGAAGGATCGTGCAGGTTGTAGCTGCCGTTGGCCAGCGCTGCAAACAATCCCCACCGGTTCGCGAAACCGCCGGAGACTGTTTCTTCCTCTTTGCTGCGTGCCGAAAAGGCTGAGGCTTCCCAGTCCCAGCGCTCGCCGCGACCGCGCACGCCGGCGACGACTCGATACGCATCCGAGCGGTTCGTCTTCACCGACTGGCCCAGATCGAAGAACGTGTATTCGATCTGCGTGTTGACGCCGTACGGATTATAGGGATTGCCGGCGGGCAGAACGGCGGGCACGGGCTCGGCGAGGCCGCTGTCGGCGTTCAGCGCAAACCGTCCGCCTTCCAAAGTGAAATAGGGACTCGAGCCGAAGATCGAAGCGCCGCGAATGTGGCTGTAGATCACTTCGCCGAAGGCGTCGATGTTGTCATTGATCCGCAGCGTGCCGTTGATGTAGCCCTGGTAGCGCTCGGTGGACGGAATCAATGTGGTATAGGGCGCGAGGTTGATTGCGCAGGTGTTGCCAGGCAGGCCGTCGATCGGTGCGCTGGCGGTCAACTCCATGCCGTCAGGGCAGTTGCCTTGCGCATCGAGCAGCGGCACGGAAGCGCCGTTCACCAGAAAGCGCGCGCCCTTGGCAGTCCAGCCATTCCAACGGCCGCCCGGCGAGTCGGTGTAGATGCCCGAGCGGGTGAGGTCGCGCTGGTCCTGGTCCAATCGATCGCGATCGTACGCTTCAAAGCTGAAGAGCACGTTGTATCCGTCGCTGTCCTTGTCGCCGATGCCGCCCAGGAAGCGCGCACGCTGTGTATCGAGGCCGCCTTCATCGGTGCTGCTGAAGCTGCCGCCGGCTTCGAAGCCTTGATAGTTCTCGCGAGTGATGATGTTGACCACGCCCGCGACAGCATCGGAGCCGTAGACGGCGGAGGCGCCGTCTTTCAACACGTCGATGCGCTCGACCGCCACCATCGGCAGGGCATTGAGATTGACGAACGTGTCCGACAGGCCATTCGCCGGGAATCCATAGTTGGCAAGCCGGCGTCCATTGAGCAACACGAGCGTGTTCTTCTGCGACAAGCCGCGCAGACCGATACCTGCCGCGCCGGAAGCCCAGCCATTGTTGGTAGTTTCGTTGGTGGCGTTGCCAGTGTTGGCGGAGACGGAACGCAGCACATCCGCCACCGTGACTTTGGCCGAGGTTTCCAGCTCCTCGCGGCTGAGGATCTGCACCGGATTCGGTGCGTCGCTGCCGCTGCGTTTGATATTCGAGCCGGTGACGACGATGGTGGCGATGGGCTCATCGCTGGGCGCTGTGGTTTGTGTTTGAGAGACGGCTTCACCGCTCACCACGCCGCCGAGAACAGCCGCCAGCGCAGCGGAGAGTGGTGTAAATCGACGCATGGAGCTTGGCACCTGGACAATATTGGGGGCGCAAAGGTAGCCAACCTCATGGGCCGGAAAAATATCCGTTTGGCATCAGATCATGATTTGTAACCGGCCGTGACCGAAATCAAACCTTTGTGGTTCCGACAACGGCGCCATCGCGTTAGGCTAGCTGCATGAAGACGCACCTCGCTTGCCTCGCGGCACTGATTGCCATCGCCTCATCCAGTGTTGCGAGTGCCGCTTCCGTAGACCCCAAGCGCCTGTCCGAAATCGTTCGCGTCCTCGCGTCCGACGAGTTCGAAGGGCGCGCGCCAGGAACGGCAGGCGAGACCAAGACCATCAAGTATCTTGTCGACACGTTTCGCGGCCTGGGCCTGGAGCCCGGTGGCGTCAACGGTTCCTGGACTCAGGGCGTGCCGCTGCTGCGAACTCAGGTCGAAACACCGCGCACCCTGCAGATGACGATTGACGGCAAGGTGCGGCCGCTGGTCCAGTCCAAGGACATCTATTTCAGCACCGTGCGGAATGCGCAGCAGGCGCTGGTCGAAGCTGCGCCGCTGGTGTTCGTAGGCTACGGCGTTACGGCGCCCGAGCGTCAATGGGATGACTATAAAGGCGTCGATCTGCGCGGCAAGGTCGCGGTGTACCTGATCAACGATCCGGATTTCTCGGCGCAGCCCGGCGAGCCCGTCGTCGGCAAATTCGGCTCGCGACGCATGACGTACTACGGCCGCTGGTCCTACAAGTACGAAGAAGCCGCGAGGCGGGGCGCGATCGCGGCGCTCATCGTCCACGACACTGAAGGCGCCGGCTACGGCTGGTCGACGGTGATCGCGCCGGGCGGGGAGAACTATGCCCTGGTGCACGCGGACGCTGCGAGAGCCCCGCCCACCCTGAAATTGCAGGGGTGGTTGGAAGGCGCTGCTGCTACCGATTTGTTTCGGAGTGCCGGGCTGGATCTGGCCGACCTGCGGCGGCAAGCGCGCAGGGCAGACTTCAAGCCAGTGTTGTTGAAGGGCGCGACATTCACCGCCGACGTGCCCGTGGCGACCGTCGTAAGCACCAGTAACAACGTGCTCGCGAAGATCACGGGTAGCGAGTATCCCGACGAGACGGTGATGATGTCCGGCCATTGGGACGCATACGGCCTCGGCGCGCCGGATGCGCAGGGACGAAAGGTTCGGCCGGGCGCCAATGACGATGCTCTTGGAATCGCCGGCGTGGTTGAGCTCGCACGTCTGTTCAAGGCCGGGCCTCGCCCGAAGCGCACGCTCGTGTTCGCGGCGTGGACGGCCGAAGAACGCGGTCTCATCGGTTCGCAGGCATACGCCTCGAATCCGGTGTATCCATTGTCGATGACCGTGGCGAATCTGACGCTCGATGTGCTCCAGACGGCAGGTTTGTCGCGCGACGTGCTACTGGTCGGCGCGGGGCAGAGCGATCTTGAAGACGATCTCGCGCGGGCCGCCAAGAAACAAGATCGAACGATCACACCGGAAACGTTGCCGGAGCGCGGTTTGTTTTATCGCGCCGATCACTTCTCATTGGCGCGACAGGGCGTGCCGGTGCTGTTGCTGATGGCGCTGAGCGGCGCGCCTGATCTGCGCGAGGGCGGCCGCCCAGCGGGTGAAAAGTGGCTGACGGACTACATGCGCTGCTATCACCAGACGTGCGACGCATGGGATGCAAACTGGGATCTGCGCGGCGCGGCTCAGGACGCGGAGTTGTTTCATATCATAGCCGGCGATCTCGCCAACTCCCGCCACTGGCCGCAGTGGCGAACGGAGTCTGAGTTCCACGCGATTCGTGAGCGTTCCAGAAAAGAGCGTTGAGCTCTGAAAATCTGCCGTAGAAAGAATTTAGCGTGTATCCACGGCGACAGTTTGCGTCTTGAGACAGATGGCGCGTAGGTTCCCCGCGCCAAATGATTAGCCGGACACGCGCGCACATTCCGAAAAAGAGTCTGCGTCGCCCGGTCTCAGCGGCATTAACAACGTCCAACCAAACTGATAGGGGACCTCGCCCATGTTCCGGATGCATGCACTCGCTGCAGCGGTATCGCTGTTGCTCGTTACTGTCGCGGGCAGCGCTGAAGCGGCCAATCCGCTCGGCATCGCCTTCAAATACGTCACCAACGTACCGTTGTACGGCAAGCCCACCGGCATGCTCATCGCCGGACGCTGCAATCACCAAGACCCCGCTTTTCAGACGGCCCGCCAGAAGGGCGCCGAAGTCCTCGCATATGTCAATCCTGTCGCGCGCCCGGATCATTTCGTGTGCGCGCTGGACACCAAGTTCTACATGAATGATATCGGCCAGGTGCCGCTGTGGCCGTATCCGACGTACGGCCAGCGCAGCCCGTGGCCGAACACCCGCATGACCGACATTCGTGCGGGCTCGGACTGGTCTGACTGGGTTGTGAAGTACGTCGAAGGTCTGATGCGAGAAGGCAAGGTCGACGGTGTGTTTCTGGATGCCGTCGGCATCCGGCCGTGGGCCAGCCTCGCCGAGTGGAATTCCTGGCCGCAGTCCGAAAAGAATGCGTTCGCGGCCGGCAATGTCGATCTGGTGCGTCGCCTCGATGCAAAACGTCGCGCGATCAAGCCGAGCTTCATCATCGTCGCAAACAACGTGTGGGAAGCCGGCACGATGAAGGCGCTCGAAGGCGAGCGTTATATCGATGGCGTTGCCCTCGAACATCCGAAGCCGCTCTCGCCTTGGCACGTGAATTACGCTGCCAGACCGTTTTCGAACCTCGGCCATCGGCGCGTGCTGGTGATTGCCAACACCAAGACGGATGCGCAGGCGTGGGCAAAAGTGAAGGGAGTGACTCACGTGTCGGATCAGACGTCCGCGCAGTACAAGAATCCGAATCCACCAGCCGTGGGGTTCCAGGCGTTGAACGATCGGTAGTGTCGGCGAGGAACTCACCTCCATGGTCAAACATTTCAAAGGCTACGGCCATGACGGCCGGCCGAAATGTCGACCATGGGGAGTGGGTTCATCGTGCGCACGAGAATTATCGGTGTCTGCCTGGCGAGCGTCGCGCTGACGATGGTGATGGGGACCGCTTCGGCGTCCCCGCTGAGCCGACCCACACCACGAGCGAGCCTGGCCGCGGCACCGTGGAATTCGACACCGGACATCATTACTTCCGAGTACGAGTATCACGAGCCCACGAATCAGTCCAAGAATCAGCAATACGGCGGACAGGTTGCGCTGAGTGGCGACGGTTCGACGCTCGCCGTCGCCGACGCTTGGTACTTCGGCGGCAGCGAGTGGCCTTGGTATGGCTCCGGCGCCGTCTACGTGTATCGACGCGTGAGCACCGGCTGGCAGTTGGAGGCCAAGCTCGAGCCACCTGCAGCGCGCGGCTATGACTTCTTCGGTTCCGATGTGGCGCTCAGCAATTCTGGCAACGTCCTCGTGGTCGGCGCTCAGTACGAGGGCTACGACGCGCCCAGTCAGGATGCGGGGCCAGGCTCGGCGTTCGTTTACAAACGTCGCAGTGGGGTCTGGACGCAAGAGAGCCTGTTGCGGGCCAGTCGTGCGCAGGATTCGTCGTCGTTTGGCAAGACTGTCGAGGTCAGCTCGGCGGGCGATGTGATCGCCGTAGGTGCGCCATACGAAGACGTCGATTCGGAAGGCGCGGCCCAAAGGGCTGCCGGTGCGGTGTATGTATTCAAGAAGCAAGCGGGCGCCTGGGCCGAGCAACAGGCAGTGACTGCTCCGGCTCCGCAGAGTGACGATTGGTTTGGCTGGGGCCTGCGTTTGAGCGAAGACGGCCGGACTCTGGCGGTGCTCGCGGCCGAGCAGAACGCAGACACGGAAGATTGGGAGAACGGCGGCTGGCCGAATCGCGCCAACACGGTGTATCTCTTCCAGCGAGGGAACGAGGGTGCATGGAATGTTTCCGCCCAGTTCGAAGGCTCGGCGAGCGAGCCGCACTTCGGCGGCACTGCTTACGAACCCGAAGGGCAGGCCGAAGGTTTCGACTTGAGCGCGGACGGCCGCACGCTCGCGATCGGATCGCCATTCGCCGCCGCGTCGGACGGCGCCGCTGGTGTCATTAGAATGTATCGACGAGCGACGAACCAATGGCTGCCCACGAATACCGTGCTCACGCCGGCACTTCCAGATCGTCGCTCGTTTGGCTCTCGTGTGACGCTGAGCGCGCACGGTAAAACTTTGGTGGCATTCGCGGATCGTGACGATGGCGCTTACGGCCAACCCTATGTCGTCGCGTTCGATCAGCGGCAGAACACCTGGCAGCAGACCGGCCTCTTTGAATCGCCCGCGGCTGTTCCCGTTGCCACCGGCTTTGCGAATTCACTCACGCTGTCGTGGAGCGGCTGCTTCTTCGCACTGGGTGCGAGGACGTACTCCACCGAGACCTCGACCTGGGGCGCCGCGTTCAACTATAGGCGGCAGGCAAGCGCGCAGTAGCGAGACTATCGAGCATCTCTCCTGGCATCCTGCTCGAGCTTTCTTGCCCCGGCGAGAATGCCTGTCATCGCATAGTTTCCTTCATGACAGGCGAACTCCAGGATGCGGTCGCGAGGCGCCGCGCGCTTTAGCGTGCGCTCGCCGGTGAACGGGCGGGTATATGCAATTGGGTCGAGGACCGCGAAGCTATAGAGGATTTCGTCGGGTCCGGTCCGTGTGAAGCGCTCGGTCAGCTCGAAATGCTGCGACATCGGCAAGATCGCCGCATACGACTGCTCCGGCCGGAAGTTGATGGTGTGGACGACGAGGGTGTCGTCTTCGAACCAGCCGATCGACTCGCCCATCCAGGTTGGCCAATCGCGTTTCGAATGTCTGGCGTTCAGAGGAACGATGCGCGCGTCGTGGAACATTTCCGTGTGCAGCACGACGTGGTGCTCAGTCTGCACGATCTGCATCAGTGCGCTCCAGGGCATGGGAAAGATGGACGGCACCGGCAGAGGCTGCAGGCAGCGGGTGGGTGTATCGAGCGTCTCGGGGCCGTCCGCCTTTTGTATGTTCCTGGCCGCGAGACTGGCATGGTAGTCGACGAACTCTTGCCGGCGCGGGATGCGGCCGTCTTCAGGGGGTCGACGATGATGGCAGTCCGATACTCACCATTGACCCGCGTGAGCTCGTGGCGTCGCTCCATCGCCATCTCATCGGCCTCTTCGCCGACGTGCCCGCCAATCGCCGGCGCGTTCCGAGAAAGATCGATGGGCGCGTCCTTTCGCAGATTTGCGTGACGAGCCTTTGTTTCCAGCTCTGCTGCTTCCGCGTCCGTGTAAGCACGTTTAGTTCCTAGTGCGGCGGGGCGCTCCCAAGGAGTCCTGGTGCCGAAATCCCAAGTACCCTGAAGATCCGGCTGGCCGAAGATCTGCGCCGTTGGGGTGGTGAACAACAGGACGAATGACCCGAGTGTCACGATCCATGACCGTTCCTTGCGCTGGTGCATACTGATCCCCGCCGATAAGGACGTAGCCCTTGGGACGTGACCGGGCGGGCAGAAGGTTGCGCCCGAGAGAACCAAAGCGGTTCTTCAGTCTTTCACCGTGAAGCGCATTCGCCTCAGCAGCTGGCCTTGCGGGGTTCGCACGTCGACGATCCAGCGGCCGGGGGCATTGGCGGGGAAGATCTCTTTGCGGGAATAGGTGCGCCAGCCGCTATCGTTGCCGCCTTGGATTTCCGAGGTGATGCGTTCGATCTCGCCGGCGTGCCGCCACTCGAAGATGATGGATTGAGCGACACCGCTCGGTGCGCGAATGGCGGCGAAAGCGACCACGCCGGCGCTGAGCTCCGCTGTCGTCAGCGTGCGCACAGGCGGGCCGGGTGTTCGTTCGACGATGGATTGGGTGATGACCGCTTGCGTCACTGCCAGCCCGGCCGGCGGGACATGGGCTCGCAATACCCACACCAGCAACGGCGCGAGTAGCGAGCAGGCGACCCAGATCAGTTTGTGCCGGGTCGAACGCAGGGAGCGCAGCGACATTGGCGCCGTCAACAACAACCAGACACCGACGGCGCCGAGCGAGAACGGCAGTGCCTCTTCGAGCGACAGATGCACGACCATAGGCACGACGACGACCGCTGCAATCAAGCTGCAATAAGCGTGAAACAGCAGACGCGTTGCGGCGCGGGCGGCGATCCAGCGCTCATACAAAGGATCGATAGCGGTGAGCAGGGCGGCGCCACCAGCAATCGAGATGAAAGCGATCTGGCCCAGGTCCTGCTGTAACGAGCCGAATAGAAACGGCAGCGAAAAGAACAGCACTTCCTGCTGCAATGACTGGGTCAGGAAGTTCGATACGAACTTGCCGATGCCCGAGCGGCGTCGCTCCAGAAAACGTCGCACCAACGGCTCGATGAGCAGCCACAGCCAGCCCGCTAGGGCGGCAATGGCGATGATGCGCGCCAGGTCTGCGCCGCGCTTGACCATCACGAAGCCGATCACGCCCGACACGAAGCTGATTGCGGGAATCAGCCAGGGCACGCGCTCGAGAAAGCGGGCGAGGCGAGTCAATCTGCGCGACGGCCCGATCTCGCCGGGCTGTGTTTCTGAAACCGTCGTCGGTATCTCCATCGTGAGCGGCGCTGACTCGTCGCCCGAGGGCGACATCCAAAGAAGGTGATGACGCCGTCACGATATCGAATGCGCCGCGCGCCGGGAAGGGCGGCGGCGTAGATGCTTTTTACATGGAGCTGCGCTTACGCCACGCGTCGAACTTGTCGCTCATCGGCGAAGTGCTTTTCACCGCGCGCCGAAGCCGATCGAGCGGGAGCGGGCGCATTGGTGTGCGTCTGCTGCATCGAGAAGGCAGAGATTGCGGACAACATCTGGGTCGATTGTTCCTGCAGTGTTTGAGCCGTCTCTATGAGCTGCTGCGCCATGTGCGCGTCCTGCTGAGTGATGTTGTCCATCTGCGTGACAGCCTTGTTGATCTGCTCGATGCCGGCGGCTTGCTCGCGGGTCGCCGCTTCGATCTCTTTGATCACGCCGGTCACCTGGTGCACGGAGTCGACGACTTTGGACATGGCCTGCTCGGCCTGGCTCGCAAGATCGGCGCCGCGACTCACCGTGTGCGCCGAGGCCTGGATCAGATCCTTCACTTCCTTGGCCGCCGCAGCGGAACGCTGCGCGAGGCTGCGCACTTCCTGGGCGACCACCGCGAAGCCGCGACCTTGATCGCCCGCTCGGGCCGCTTCGACAGCGGCGTTGAGCGCGAGCAGATTGGTCTGGAAGGCGATGCCGTCGATGATGCCGACGATCTCTCCGATGCGGGTGGAGGAACCGGAGATCTCAGTCATCGTCGTGAACAACTGGCCCACTACGTCGCGACCATGAGTGGTCACGTCAGAAGACTGCGTCGCCAGCGCGACCGCCTCATGCGCGCTGTCGCGATTGCGCGTGACAGTTGCGGTCAGCTCTTCGAGCGACGCGGCGGTCTCTTCGAGGCTGGCCGCATGTTCGCCCGTGCGATTGGAAAGCTCGGTGTTGGACTCCACGACCTGCACGACACCGGATTGGACGCTGGCGGCCGCAGCCATGTTGTCTTTCAACACGCCGTCCAGCTTCACGCGCACCTGCTCGAGCGTCCTCGCAACCGAGACGATGCAGGACACACCGTTCGCCGGAATGGGCGTGTGCGTATCGCCGCTGAGGAGATCGAAGGTCACGCGCTGCAGTTTGATCAGCGGCTGCACTACATTCGATTGAATGTAGAACATGTTGGCGAGCGCGATGGCGGCGGCGAGCAAGGTCAGGTTGGTCCTCCAACCGAAACCGACGGTGGCCGCGCCGACCACGCCCATCGTGAGCAGCATCGCACTCAGAAGGCCGACGACTGCCCAGGTGCCGGTGCGCAGCGAAGGATTCATGGCGCGCTTCAGCGCGCCGAACCAAGACCTGTCGTACACACGACCTTCGCGGATGCACAGACCGCCCGCACGACCCTCGCGGATCGCGGCATAGACGCGCTCTGCTTCGTGAATTTCATCGCGCGTCGGTTTGACGCGGACCGACATGTAGCCAACGATCTGGCCGCGACCGTCGACCATCGGTGTGACATTGGCACGTACCCAATAGAAGCCGCCGTTCTTACGTCGGTTCTTCACCAGGCCGGTCCACGACCTGCCTGCGCGAATGGTTCGCCACAGATCGGCGAACGCTTCTCTGGGCATGTCGGGATGGCGAACGATGTTCTGCGGCCTGCCCAGGCATTCTTCGAGCGAGAACTCGCTGCTCGTCAGGAAGGCCGGGTTAGCATAGGTTATATAGCTGGAAGGGTCGGTGTGCGTGATGATGACTTCGCCATCGGGGAGCACATATTCCGCGTCGGTAACTCGACTACTCGTTCTCATGACCGCTTCTTCCGTTGCTTAACACTGTCCTCGGTTGTTACGACTGCACGCAGTGCAGACATGAGGAACTGCAACGGATTTCAGGGCCCGCCTGATCGGGAAAACCGCTACGGGGTAGGGGAATCCGTAGCGGTTCGAGTCCTACTCGTGCACGAACGGATCGATCGTCTTGATCGTGCCGTCGGGGTTGTGGAACAGCTCGGTGACTTTCACATTGCGCAGACGTGTCTGGCCCGACAGCTGCGAATCGGCATAGAACAACCACCAGCGGCCATCCCATTCGACGATCGAATGATGCGTGGTCCAGCCTTCGACCGGTTCGAGGATGCGGCCGGCGTACTTGAACGGGCCGTAGGGCGAGTCGCCGATCGCATAGACGATGTAGTGCGTGTCGCCGGTCGAGTAGCTGAAATAGTACTTGCCGTTGTACTTGTGCAGCCACGAAGCTTCGAAGAAGCGGCGGTCGTGATCGCCGCCCAGCAGCGGCTTGTCGTTCTCATCGAGGATGACCACGTCGCGCGGCTTCTCGGCGAACTCGAGCATGTCGTCGGTGAGCATCGCGACCTTCGCGGTCAGTGCGGGCTGATCGTCCGCCTGAAGATCGGTCTTGGAGCCGTTCGGATCGTAAGTGCCCGTGGTGTTCCGCTGCAGCTGACCGCCCCAGATGCCGCCGAAGTACATATAAGTGCGGCCGTCGGCATCGGTGAACACTGCCGGGTCGATCGAGAAGCTGCCCTTGATCGGCTCGGGCCGCGGCTCGAACGGACCGGTCGGCGACTTGGACGTCGCGACGCCGATGCGGAACGCGCCCTGTTTGTCCTTGGCGGGGAAGTACAGGAAGTAAGTGTCGCCCTTGCGCGCAGCGTCCGGCGCCCACATCTGCTTCTCGGCCCAAGGCACCTGGCCCACGTCGAGGGCAACCGGGTGCACCGTGACCGGTCCACCGATCTTGTCCATGCTCAGGATGCGATAGTCACGCATCTCGAAGTGTGCACCCAGATCGTCTTCCGGCGTCGTGCCGTCGATGTCGTGACTTGGATAAACATAAATCTTGCCGTCCCAGATGTGCGCCGAAGGATCGGCGGTATAGATCTCGGACACCAGCGGCTGCGACAGATATTGACGCGCGGCCTTGGCCGCCGGCGGTTGATCCGCACTGGCGCCCTCGGCGGCGGGTTGATCTTTGGAGGAGCATGCGGCGAGCACGACGAGCACGGAGCATGCGAGAAGACGCAGCGGCGGACGATTCATGGGTTCCCCTGATCGAGATCGGTTCGGCGCCGAAAGGTAGCACCATTTCGACCCGACTGGTAGCGGTATCAGAAATGTCCCGAGCGCCGCCGCTAACGCCAGAAAAGCACAACGATTCTTGTTGAGGCTGTCCCCGCCGCGCCTTTGGAAATGGCTCGGGAGACAGCGCGTGAGCGAAGAAAACCCTGTTGACAACGATGGCCAATGAGGTTCACGGTGGCGCCCGTCGACGGAACGAGCAACGTAGCTCGCCGTGGCGTGGTCAACGACGCGCGGCGGACGACATCATCCTCAGGGGGTACACATGAACGGATTCAAGTGGTCTCCGCTGCGACGGAACGTGGTTCTCTGGGCAGCGCTGTTACTCGCACCTCTGGCGGCGTGGTCGCAGACCTTGCCGACGGCAACGCAGGTCGCCGCACAGATTCAACTCGGTTGGAATCTCGGCAACACACTCGAAGCCCAATGCGGCGAGACGGCGTGGGGCAATCCCGCTGTCACTCAGGCGTTCATCAACTCGGTGAAGGCTGCGGGTTTCAACTCGATACGCATTCCAGCGGCGTGGGACTGTCACGCCAATCAATCGACGATGACGATCGATGCGACCTGGATGGCTCGCGTCAAACAAATCGTGGACTATGCGCACGGCCAGGGCATGTACGTCATCCTGAACATTCACTGGGATGGCGGCTGGCTCGAGGAACATCCGCTGTACTCGTATCAGACCGCGGTCAATCAGAAACAAAACGCCTACTGGACGCAGATCGCAACCACGTTCCGCAACTACGACGAGCGTCTGTTGTTTGCGGGAACCAATGAAGTGCACGCCGACTACGGCACGCCGACCACCGAACACATCACCGTCCAGCAGTCGTACAACCAGACTTTTGTAAACGCCGTGCGTGCCACCGGTGGCAATAACTCGTCGCGCACCCTGGTCGTGCAGACCTACAACACCAACGCCTGGCACGGACTGAACTATTTCACGATGCCGACCGATACGATCGCCAATCGGCTGATCGTCGAGATTCACCACTACGACCCTTACGATTTCACGCTGAACCCGAGCGGCAGTTGTTTGTATTGGGGCGCGCCGTATCCGTCGCAGGGTGCGTGCACGTGGGCGCAAGAGGCTTATCACGACGACCTGTTTGCCCAGGTGAGGAACAAATGGGTCAATCAGAACGTGCCGGTGATCATCGGCGAGTACGGGGTGGCCACCCGCGCGAATCTCAGCTTGCCGGCGCGGCAGTACTACCTCGAGTACGTCAATCGAGCCGCCGCCGCGAATGGCCTCAAGACCTACTATTGGGACAACGGTGTGCAGCCGAGCCAGACGAACGGCTTCGCGATCTTCGATCGCAACAGCGGCAGCGTGATCGATCAGGGCGTGCTGGATGCGATCAAGCGCGGCGCCGGCATCGGGACTCCGACGAACTACACGCTGACTGTCACGAAGGCGGGCGCCGGCAGTGGCACAGTCACATCGTCACCCTCGGGAATCAATTGCGGCGGGACTTGCAGTTCCAGCTATTCCAGCGGTACGTCCGTGACGTTGACGGCGACCGCCGCAAGCGGCTCGTCTTTCGCAGGCTGGAGTGGGGCGTGTTCAGGTACCGGCACGTGCATGGTATCCATGAGCGCGGCGCGTTCAGTCACGGCGACTTTCAACAGCACGGCCACGACGTTTTCACTCGGCGTCACGAAGATGGGCACCGGCAGTGGCACCGTGACGTCTGCGCCTTCTGGAATCAACTGCGGCAGTACCTGCACCGCGAACTACGCGGGCGGAACATCCGTGACGCTCACGGCGACCGCAGCCAGTGGCTCAACTTTCGGCGGCTGGAGCGGTGCGTGCACGGGGACGGGCACGTGCACGGTCTCGATGACTGCAGCACGCAATGTCACTGCGACATTCAATACGAGCGGCACGGGCGGCACATGTTCCAATCCCATCTCGTTCACCAACAACACCGGTAACTTCAACACCACGGGCGCGGTTTGCTATCGAACCAGCCAAACCATCAACGGCTGGGGTTGTTCCAATTTCGACGGGCGCACGTTGACGGTCGGCGGGCAAGCCAGAACCTGCGGCCAGCTGCCGCTGACCCGGTCGGCCGACGGTTATTACTACTTCTCAGTGACTGGCGGCACCTTTCCCTGGGCGAGCATCTACGCCTGGTAGCCGTGCCGCGAGGAATGTCGAGCGAACGACATGGATCTGTATTGGGTGTCCGTCCCACAAATTACACGGCTGCAGTGCAGGTCCAAGGTTCGCTCGATATTTCTTTGTCGAGCGATAGACATTTGTCCGAGTTAAAGCGTATGATCATTAGTGAACAATATTTCATTGCCGATCCGGGCTGCAGCCACGGGTCGAGGATGTGAGTGGGGGACGGTGACGAACGCGTGAAATATGCGCGGCGTCGCGCATGGCAATCCCTCAGTGAATGGCACGACGGGTCAAACAATGGGGGATACGTTGTTATGGCTGAGGTGAGTTCATATCGGGCGGGGCACGGATCGTCCGTCGCCAGCGCCGTACGCCGGGCGCTGCAACTGCGGAGCGCGGTTTCGACAGCGCCGGCTCTGGCAATAGCGATGGCATTGTCGGCGTCGCCGGCGCAATCGCAGAATGCCTCGGGATCCTCGTCCCAAGTCGAGGAGGTCGTCGTTACTGGCATTCGCGAGCAACTGAAATCATCACAGGCGCGCAAGGCCGACGCCGAAGAAATTCTCGACTCCATCACGGCTACCGACATCGGCGCGTTGCCCGATCGCAGCGTCACCGAGGTTCTGCAGCGAATTCCCGGTCTCGCGATCGGCCGCATTCCGGAAGCGCGCGACGCTGACCGCATCGCCGTCGAAGGCGCGGGTGTGACGATTCGCGGTTTGACCTGGGTGCGCAGCGAGCTGAACGGACGTTCGGCCTTCTCCGCGAAGGAGAGCCGCGCCTTGGGCTTCGAAGATATTCCGCCCGAGCTGATGGCCGCCATCGACGTTTATAAGAACCCTTCGGCGGCGATGGTCGAAGGCGGACTGTCGGGGGTCGTGGATCTGCGCACCCGCATGCCGTTCGATAGCCCTGATCGAGTCCTTGCCGCATCGGCGGAATATGCGGTCGGCGACCTGGCGAACAAAGAGCGTCCTTCGGGTTCGTTCCTGTACAGCGATCGCTGGAACACGGGCATCGGCGAGCTGGGCTTCCTGGTCTCGACCAGCGCCTCGCAACTCACCACGCAGACTCATACGCTGCACATCGACAAGTACTATCGGCGCAACAACTTGCCCGGCTACGAAGGCCAGGATGTCCTCGCGCCGGGCGGCGTCGGCTGGCGTGAGTTGACCGTGGATCGCGACCGCATCGGCGGCTCGCTGGCCCTGCAATGGCGACCGAACGACAGAGTGGACGTGTCGTTGCAATATTTCATGGCCGACGCGACCTTCGAGCAGAACGAGAACGCGTTGTGGACCGAGCAGGGCAATAGCCTGACCGGCAGCAACCTGCAGGTCTCGAACGGCTATTTGGTGGCAGGACAGATCGACAACAGGTACTTCGCCGGTTCCGCTCGATATAACGAGCGCGAAAGCGAGAACCATGATGTCTCCCTGCACGTGACCTGGCGTGCAGCCGATCAATGGCGTTTCGACGTGGACGTGCAGCGCGCGTTCGCCGACGCGGACATCATGGATCTGACGCTGGGCTCGCCCACGTTGGAGCAGACCGATCCAACTACGCTGGGCTTCGATCTGCGCTTGAACGGCAGCAGCGAGCCGCGCATCGCACTGCGACCGAACAGCGTGATGACCGATCCCGATCAGCACTACTATGGCTGGGCGATGGATCACTACGAGGAGAACGAGGCCGACGCCTGGGCCTATCGCGCCGACGGCGAGTACACGTTCGACAACAGCGATTGGCTGGATCGAATCCGCTTCGGCATCCGTCACGAGGACTACAGTTCGACGTCCCGGGAAACGGGCTATCGCTGGGGAGGGGTCGCTCAGACCTGGGGCGGCGGAGCCACGACGTTTGGCCAAGCGAGCGTGCCTCTAACCCAACAGGTATTCTCGGATTGGTTCCACGGCGGGCGGGCGCCGAGCGCTTATGTGTTTCCGAGCGCCTCGGCGTTCAATAGTCGGGCCGCGTTTGAAAGCACCATCCAGAGCGTCAAAACCTTTGATGCGAACACTGGTTGGACGCCCTGGAACGGCGACTATGCCGACAGCACGCCCGGCAACGATGGCTTGGGGGTCAATACCCAGAATCAAAAGTCCTGGGCCGGTTACGTGGCCGCGCATTTCGAGAAGAACAGCTTCGACGGCAATGTCGGCGTGCGCGTGGTGCGAACGGAAAATCTTGGCGCCGGCTTGCTCACCTTCAGCGGAGCGGACGTGGTCGGCGCGCCGGACGAGCTGGCTTTCGCCAATGGCGCCTCCTACGAGCAAACGGACGAGAACACCTATACCGACGTTCTGCCCAGTCTAAATCTGCGCTACAAAGTCCGGGACGACGTGTTCCTGCGACTCGCGGTAGCTCGCTCGCTGGCGCGACCTGATTTTCCGCTGTTGCTGCCAGCGATCAACATCACGGCGAGGCTCGGCTTGATGGCGAATGGCGTCTGCAACGAATTGCCTGAAAACGCCGAGCGCGGCACTTGCGTGTTCCAGTACAACGGCTTCGCGGGCAACCCCGATCTGGAGCCGATGCGCTCGTGGCAATACGACGTGGCGGCGGAGTGGTATATCAATCCCACCAACTCGTTGACCGGCGCGATCTTCTACAAGCAGCTCGAAGGGTTCATGGAAACGTCGTTGAACTCTTCGGTGGAGTACACCAACAACGGTCAGACGCGCACGGTCCGCGTCCTGCGGCCGGAGAACCAAGGCAATGGTTACGTGCAGGGCTTCGAGGTCGCTTACAACAGCTTCTTCGATTTCCTGCCCGGGTTCTGGAAGAACTTCGGAGCGCGGGCGGCGTTCACGTATGTCGAGAGCGGCGGCACGCGCAACATAGCGGCGAATCCGTACGATCAGAACCAGCGCGACAACGCGGCTCTGGACGACTATCCGCTGGAGGGATTGAGCAAGACCAGCTACAACGCCGAGCTGTACTACAGCACCCAACGCTTCGAGGCGCGTCTGGCGTACAACTGGCGCGAACAGTATGTGCTCACGATGGCCGCCGCCAATCTGAACATTCCAGCCTGGGTCGACGACTACGGTCAGCTCGACGGCTCGGTGACCTGGAACGTTTCGCAGAAGCTCAAAGTGGGCCTGCAGGCGGTCAACCTGACGGATGCGCCATACCGCGTTCTGGTCGACAACTTCGTGGATAACACCGGGCTCACCTATCACAACTGGGTGAGCGCGGACCGGCGCTACAACGTGTTCGTAAGGGCCAGCTTCTGACATGCATTTCGTGATCGTCGGCGGCGGCTCGGCCGGTTGGATGGCCGCCGCCGCGCTCGCGCACGCGCTCAAGGGCGCACATCCGATCAGCCTGGTCGAGTCGGAGGAGATCGGCACGGTCGGCGTCGGTGAGGCGACGATTCCGCCGCTGCAGTTCTTCAACAAGGTGTTGGGGATCAATGAACGTGAGTTCGTGCGCGCCACGCAGGCCACTTTCAAGCTGGGCATTCAGTTCCGGAACTGGGGCGACGCCGGCCAGCGCTACTTTCACCAGTTCGGCGAGTTCGGCGCGAACATCGATGGTATTTCGTTTCATCAGTTCTGGTTGCGGCTGAACGCTCACGGACATCCGCATCCGCTCAGTGACTACGCGCCGGCGGCGATCGCGGCGGCGCAGGAACGGTTCCTGCCGCCGTTCCCCACGATGTCGAAGGACATTCCGCAACTGGCGTATGCCTATCACTTCGATGCCGGGCTCTACGCTCGCTATCTGCGGAGCTACGCGGAACAGCGGGGCGTCGAGCGTCATGAAGGGCGCATCGTGCACGTCGACCGTGACGGTGAGCGGGGATCTATCAAGGGATTGCGGCTCCAGGACGACCGCACCGTCACCGGCGATTTCTTTCTCGATTGTTCCGGCTTTCAAGGACTGCTGATCGAGCGGACGCTGGGTACGGGCTTCGAAGACTGGTCGCACTGGCTGCCGTGCAATCGCGCGCTCGCCGTGCCTTGCGAGAGAAACAATGAAGACTTCGCGCCGTACACGCGCTCGACGGCGCATCACGCCGGCTGGCAGTGGCGCATTCCACTTCAGCATCGAACCGGCAACGGGCACGTCTACTGTTCGAACTACATCAACGACGATGAGGCCGCGCGCATCCTGCTCGACAACCTGGATGCCAAGCCTCTGGCCGAGCCGCGGTTACTGCGTTTCACTACTGGACGACGCAAGAAATTCTGGAATGGCAACTGCGTGGCGTTGGGATTGGCGGGCGGTTTCATGGAGCCGCTCGAATCGACCAGCCTGCACCTCGTGCAGGCGGCGGTGTTTCGGTTCCTGTCGTTGATACCGCTGTCCGTATCAGTCGATCCTGCCGCGGAGGAGGAGTTCAATCGTCTCAGCATCGTGGAGTACGAGCAGATCCGCGACTTCATCCTCCTGCACTACGTGGCCAATCGTCGCGACGAGCCGTTCTGGCGCGACTGCCAGCACATGTCGATTCCGGACTCTCTGGCGCACCGGCTGGAGCTGTTTCGTTCGCGAGGCAAGGTCGCCCGGCATGACGGGCAGCTGTTCGCGGACGCCAGCTGGGTCGCCGTCATGTTGGGACAAAGCGTTCAGCCGCAACGGTGGGATCCGCTGGCCGACATCATCCCGCTCGCCGAGTTGCAACAGAAAGCAGAAGGGTTACGAAGTAAACTACACGCCGCCGTTGCACGTATGCCGAGCCATCAGCAGTTCATCGAGAGCAACTGCAAGGCCGCCTGATCCGAATTTGCCTATCGAGAGACCAATCGCATGATTCCAATGAATCGCGCGGCGCTGACCGCGCTGGCGTTGATGTGTTCGAGCGTCGTTTCGGCCGAGCCCCTGGGGCTGCTCGATCGCAACGGCAGTTTTGTCGCGATCGAGCCCTATGCGCCGAATGTCGTGCGGGTCACGCTGAGCCTGGAGAAAGAGCGGGCGGTCGCGCCGCCAGGCTATGGGTTCGTTGCCAATCCGGATGCTCAGGGTTGGAAGCACGCGGTCGCAGCGTCGGGCGATGTTTACTCATCGCCGGTGCTGTCCCTGGAAGTGAAAGCTCAGCCGCACCCCGGGCCGCCGAATCAGATGCAACGCTACTTCGCTCCATCGCTGCCGCCCGTTTCGCTCACAGTGCGCAAGCCGAGCGGCGAGACCATCGTTGAGATGAGTGGCTGGGAGCTGTCGCCGCACACCGTGAACGGCGAGAAAACATTTCGCGTCGGTGCGAGCTTTCCCGCGCCCCCCGATGAGCACTACTATGGCCTGGGTCAGAACCAGGAAGGCATTCTCGACCACCGCGGTCGCACGATCGATTGCAAACACAACTACGATGCGCCGGCCGGCGAGACGGTCTGCGTGCCGTTCCTGGTGACGAACAAGGGCTACGGCATACTCTGGGACAATCCTTCGAGCACCGTGATCTCGCCTGGATTGCAGGGGCGCACCAGCTGGCAGTCCAGAGTGGGTGAGCGCGTCTCCTATTTCGTGATCGCGGGCGAGACGGCGGATGAGATCTATGCCGGTTATCGCAGGCTGACGGGCGTCACGCCGCTGCCGCCGAAAGCGGCGTTCGGTTATATCCAGAGCAAAGCGCGTTACGAGAATCAGCAGCAAGTGCTCGACGTGGCCGCCGGTTATCGCAAGCGCGGCTATCCGCTCGACATCATGGTCGTCGACTGGTTCTACTGGACTCGCATGGGCCAGCTCGACATCAATCCGGTCGATTTTCCCTCGCCGGCGGCGATGAACAAGACGCTCAACGAACAAGGCGTGCGCTCGATGATCAGCGTCTGGCCGCGCTTCGAGCTCGAGTCGCGCTACTTCGATCTGTTGGCGTCGAAAGGCTATTTGTTGAAACATGCGGACGGCCGGCCGGTCGATGGCCTGCCGGTGCGCAACGATCGCGCCGGCGCCTTGCTCGACAGCACCAATCCCGAGGCGCGCGAGTGGTTCTGGAGCAAGATCCGGGACAACATCGCCTCGCAGGGATTCGATTGGTTCTGGCTGGATGAGACCGAGCCCGACCTGGTGCCCGACGGCTACTTCTACAGCATCGGGTCGGGGGATCGGTATCACAATCTGTATCCGCTGGTTCATACGCAAGGCGTCGCTGAAGGCTCGCGGCGAGATCGCCCGAACAAGCGCAACTTGATCCTGGCGCGCGCGGCGTACATCGGGGCGCAACGCTACGGAAATTTGTTCTGGTCGTCCGATATCCACCCGACCTGGGAAGCCTTGCAGCAGCAGGTGACGACGGGCTTGAACTTCACCGCGACCGGACTCGCCTATTGGGGAAACGATATCGGCGGGTGGCAGTGGCACACGCCGCATCACCGCTCCGGGCAGAAGCCACTGGTCGACCCGTCTGACGCGCGCAACGTCGTTGGCAACTACGACGACTATCCAGAGCTGGCGGTGCGTTGGTATCAATACGGAACATTCCTGCCCACCATGCGCGCTCACGGCCTGCGCAAAGAAGCTGAGGTCTGGTCTTATGGCAAGGAGGCCGAAGCCATCATCAGCCGGTATTTGAAGCTGCGCTACACGCTGATGCCTTACCTGTATTCGCTCGGCAAGCGAACCTACGACACGGGTGCGCCGTTCATGCGCGCACTGTTCATGGATTTCCCCAACGATCCGAAGGTCTTCAACATCGGCGATCAATATATGTTCGGCCCCGCGTTCCTGGTGGCGCCCGTGACCGAGCAGGGCAAACAGAGCCGCGAGGTGTACCTGCCTGCGGGTAGCGATTGGTACAACTACTGGACCAACGAGAAGTTGACGGGTGGGCAGACGGTGACGGTCGCTGCACCCGTCGATGTGATTCCGCTGTTCGTGCGCGCCGGCTCCATCGTTCCGATGGGCGTCGATATTCCGAGTACGGCGACCGCGCAGGCGCTCAAGGAGATTCGTGTCTATCCCGGCAAGGACGCCGAGTTCACGCTCTATGACGACGATGGCGTGTCATACGAATATGAGAAAGGCGTCGGACGGACGACACGATTGAAGTGGGATAACCAAGCGGGGCAACTCTCTGCTGCGGGTGACAAAGCAATCAGTCGTTCGATTCGAGACCTGACACGGATCGTTCGCTGAGCCGCGCTCAAAACAAACAACTGGAACGCCGGGCGGCTGCGTTGCCTGTCGCGACACGCCATTCAACAACTCCAACGAATCGCATGTTGCCATGCGATTCGTTGTTGATCGCGCAGCGCGATCAACTGTGCTCGTGCAAGTCTCACCGACACGCGTTTGACCCTGCCAGAATAGATAGAACGAGCAGTGGTCATGCGCCGAGAGTGCGCTATGCTGCCCACTCGCCACGCGCAAGCGCAGAAGCGCAATCTCACATCGACGACGACCGCATGGAGGCGTGGGGAGCAACAACAGTGAACGACCGAGGTGCGCCGACCCTGGAGACCGCGCAGCTTACGGCGCCCGAGACTGGGCTGGGCAAGTTGCGAAGTGTGGTCGGGGAAGTGTGGCTTGCGCTCGGTGGCGGCGCCTTCGGTCGACGCGTTCTGTGGGGCGCCACTGCCGTGCTCGCCTTGATGATCATAGCCGGCGCGATCGCCTACCTCGTCGGCTCGGATCGTCGCGACATCAAGGAAATGCTCGACGACGGGCAATATGCAGAGAGCGCCGCGGCCGCCAATCGTTATCTCGAACAAAAGCCCGACGACGCGGAAGCCAGCGCCTGGGCGGAAGAAGCGCTGACCAAGGCCATCGTGCCGACATGGTTGGGCCTTATCGAGAACGCTCGTTACGCCGAGGCGGCTCGCTTCCTGGCAGCGCAGCGCGAAGCGCACCCGTTCATTCCTCGTGCGGTGCAAATGATCGACACGCTCGCCTGGGCCGGGAGAATGGAGTCGCACATTGCGTCTCGCGGCGGTACCGCCGGTCCCCTGGTCATGTTCCGAGACGAAGAGCCGATACGCTCATTGGTAGAAGAGTGGAGTGCGGACAGTTTCCGGCATCAGTTGATCGTGGATCAGATCGCGAGCCGCGCTCCGCAGTTCGAACCATTCCACTCGCGGATCTTCAGCAGCCTGACGAGTCTGCGCAGCGACAACGCGCTATATCTGGAGGCCATCGATAAATTGAAGGCGGCGATTCAGTTGGCCTTGAACCGTGGCGAGCGCCAGAGCATCGACAAGTTGGTCAACGAGTTCGCGTCTCGTTATCCGCGTGTGTCTGGCGTCGAGGCTCTGCGCGAGGACCTGGTGCGCTTCGACAGGCTGAATCAACTCGTTCAACGCAAGGAGCTGTTTCAGCTTGCACAGCTCAATCAATCCGACGAATTCCGCACACCGATCTTTGCCGAGTACGTCGATGCATGGCTGGCGAAAACGCTGCCGCCGCCCGACGTCATTGCCAAACATGCCAAAGCGTCCGAGGCGTGGCGTGCGGGAAATCATGAAGAGGCGATTGCTACTCTGCAGTCTGTACGGGACGCTCCGTGGGGCGGAGTCGCGACGCGCCAGATCGAGCGCTACCAGAAAATCGGCGCTGAATACGACGCTTTGCTGACGACCAAGGGCAACGATGGGTACTCGGACCGCTTGTTGACGCTGTGGTCCTCGCTGCGCCCGGAAGAGGACAGTCATCTGATTCAGGCGCTGGAGCCAGACTTCGTCGCTCACAAAGAACAGCTGTTGCCGCGAATGGATCAATCGTTGGCTCGCGTGCGCACTTATTGGAGCGAGTACCAAAGCGACGGAGGCATTCCCGGGGTGATTCGTGTGGAGGAGCGCATCTCGACGCGGTTTTCGGGCCAGGCGAAACGTCTCTCCAGCGCGTACCGGGAAATCAGCGGCGGCGCGCGCACCTATCAACTCCTGCAGGTCACGCCGCCGCCCGAGTGGCAGTCGCTCCAGCGGGAAGTCGTCGAAGAGGTGCAGCGCCAGCGACGTTGGCTGCAGGATCTGAACGTCGTGCTGGAGCCGGCGCTGCTGCACGCGAAGCTGGAGCTGCTGCCGGAACTCCCGGAGCAATCGCTATGGGTACAGTCCACTAACGATCAAAAAAGGGACTGAATCATCGCAGTCGCTCACACTGACAGCGCAGTTTTGCCGGCGACCAGTGAGTCGCTCGAATGAAATCGCGCGTCATGTGACTCTGGTCGGCAAAGCCATTGTCGTGGGCGATGGCAGCTAATGACTCCCGGCTCTCGAGTAACCGGCGGGCCGTGCGCTGTAGCCGGAGCTCTCGCAAGTATTGTGAAACCGACATGCCCTTGTAGTGCTTGAACGCTCTCGACAGATGCACCGGATGCAGATCCAGATCGGCGGCGATCGCGCGCAGCGATTGATGTGCAGGGTCGGCGTGAAGCATGTCGATCGCACGCTGCAGCCACGACGGAGGATCTCGTCGCCCTACGCGGCGTGATTCGTCGGCGTACTCTGCCACCAGTTCGTTTACTAACGACTCAGCAACGCTCTGCCATCCGGGCTGCTTTTCGCACAGTTCCTTGAGCAACCGCAAAGCGACGCGAGACATCGGCCGATCGTCAAACGCGCGCCGTTGCAAACGAACTCCAGAATCAGCCAGCGCATCGCAATACGCTGGGGCGATATCTACGCAAAGGAATACCGAGCCGTCGGGTCCGATCTCGTCGCGATGTTCTGCCTGCGCCGGGCGCAGGACCATGGAGAGGGGGCGCGCATCCCAATGTTCCTGTCCAAACCATTCTCGATAGTGGCCGCTGATCAGCATCGAGAAGAATGCGTTCGCATGGGCGTGCATGGGCACGGTGCGCGAATTCGTATGAGTCACCGCGCTGACAGTGAAGTCGCCCGAGCGAAGCTGCAGGCGAGTTGCGCCAAAGAAAGTGCCGGCGGCCATCAGGCCGTCGGGCCGGCCGATGTTGTGTTTTTTCAATACGCGTCCGGCGTCTCGAGGCAGCATGGATCGGTTCCCATCCCCTGGAATTCAAAGGATAGTCCGATGCGCAGATCGATGCATGTCCTGCTGGCGATTTTAGCCATTGGCGCTGCCGTTCCCGTGACGATGGCATTGCGGTCGGCGCCAGCCGCGCCGGCGCAGCCAGCCAAGGCAAAACTGGTAGGGGCGAAGTTTTCCGCCGACGGCAAATTACTGCGGCCGGTGGATTATCGGAGTTGGCGATTCGTGAGCGCTGGTCTAGGGATGAGCTACGGCCCGGCCGCTCAGGCTGCCGCTCTGACCGGCCATGTCATGTTCGACAATGTTTTCGTTCAGCCGGAGGCGTACGAAGCATTTCTACGCGACCGCGTTTGGCCCGAGGGCACGATGTTCGTCCTGGAGTTGCGCGGCAGCGAGACGCAGCGGGCGCCCAACAATAGAGGGTATCTGCAGACGGATCTCCACGGCATCGAAGTGTCCGTGAAAGACTCGGCCCGCTTCAAGAATCGATGGGCCTATTTCGATTTCGGCATGGACGCCGCAAGCGCTACGCCGATGCCGGAGTCGGCGTGCTTCGCTTGTCACAAAGCGCACGCCGCGGTCGACATGACGTTTGTTCAGTTCTATCCGACGTTACAGAAGCGGGCGGCGCACTGATCCCGCTCAGCTTTTATCATCTTCAGCCCAGGCGGGCGGGGGCGCCCTGAACGTCATGGGCTGACGGGTCACGGGATGGCGGAACGTGAGCTCGAACGCGTGCAGACACAGCGGCGGCGCGTCGATGCTCAGAGTCTGGGTTTCGCCCACTTCGCTGCCGGCGAGGTAAGCCGGATCGCCGCAGACCGGCCAGCCGAGATGGGCGATGTGAATTCGAATTTGATTGGTGCGACCGGTGCGAGGCCGAGCCTCGAGCAGGGCCGTGCCGTCGTTGAAGCGGCGCAGGACGCGGAAATCGGTATGCGCCGGCAAGCCCGCGACCGGGTCGACGCTGCGCGAGCCAAGCTTTCCGGGTTCTCTGCTGATCGGCATCTCGCAAGCGAACTCATCCGCTTCGGGATGACCGTTGACACGAACCAGGTAAACCTTCTCGACCTGCATCTGCGCGAACTGATCCTGCACACGCCCGGCGAAATGGCGAGTGCGAGTCAGCACCTGGATGCCGGTGGTGTTGGCGTCGAGCCGGTGCGCAGGCCGCAGCTTCTGCGGCGAGTAGACGTCGAAGAGCAGCCATTGCAGCGTATTGCGATAGAAGCGGCCGCCGGAGTGAACAGGCAGCGGTGCGGGCTTGTTCACGACGACGATCGCTTCGTCCTCATGAAGAATGCGCACATCCATATTCACCGCCGGCTCGATGACGGCGGGCAGCCGGTGTAGATAGCGCTCTCCGGACTTCACTCGATGCGTAGCAGCGACGGGCTCATGATCCGCCGTGAGCACCAAGCCGTCCGCACACTTCTGTTCCCAGACGTCGATCGGAATGTGCCGTACGACTCGGTGCAGCGCCTCGACAATCGTCTGGCCATCGCAATCCACCGGCACGTTCACCGGTTTGAAGTGGTCGTAGGGCTGGCTGCCGGGCAGGGGCTGCGTGAGCTTGCGAATGGCTTCGTGGCGCCGCTCGATGTTCGATGTCATCTGCTCGGCCGGGGTCTTGTAGCAGTACTGGCAGGACTTGCCCGGCACATAATGAGGATGGGCCTGCTCGGCCGGCGTGAGCGGCGACTGGCAATGGAAACATTGCGTCGAATGGGTCTCGCCCAGTTTCGGATCGAGGCCGACCCGCTGATCGAACACGAAACACTCGCCGTCGTAATGTTCGCCGCCGACCTCCTCGAAATATTTCAGGATGCCGCCATCGAGCTGCAGGATGTGCTTAAAGCCGGCTTGTTCCATGTACGGCCCCGCCTTCTCGCAGCGGATGCCGCCGGTGCAGAACATCACCACCGTCTGCTCTTTGAGCTCCTCGGGCAGCTTGGCGACGGCTTCGGGGAAATCGCGGAAGTGGTCGATGCCGATGGGCAGCGCGTTCTTGAACGTGCCCAGCTTGATCTCGTAATCGTTGCGCGTATCGAGCAGCGTGAGTGGGCGGCCTTCGTCCAGCCACTGCTTCAACTGCGCGGCAGCGAGCTTTGGCGACGTGCGCTGCGCCGGATCGATGCCGGGCACACCGAAGGCGATGATCTCCTGCTTGATCCGCACCAGCATGCGATTGAACGGCTGGTGATCGGTACGGCTGATTTTCGGCTGCAGATCCGCCAGCCCCGGCCAACTGCGCAACTCGGCCAGCAGCCTGTCGATCTGCGGCCCGACGCCGGCCACGAACAGGTTGATGCCTTCGGGGCTGAGCAGAATGCTGCCTTTGAGATCCGCCTCTTTGCACAGGTCCTGCAAGCGCGTGCGCAGGCCCTTCAAGCCTGCGAGCGGCAGGAACTTGTAGGCGGCGATGTTGACGACGGGTTCCATGGAGGCCGCGCATCTTATAGAGGGGGCTGGGATGCCGCAAACCCTGGCGAGCCGACCGCTAGAGCCGCGTCCCGCTTGCTTTTTCCGCTTGCGGGGATCCTGGCTCGGCCTACGAGAATTCAATGGGTACCCGCGACGATGGAGGATCCTGATGAAACGACTATGGCGCGATAACGGGCTTTCCCTGGTGCTGTTCGCGCTATTTCTGCTCTTTTGGGCGGGCCAGGCCTGGACCGGCTGGCTCAATGAAGTCGAAGAGCAACGCGACCATGGCGCAACGCCACCGAGCTTCGTCGAATATTTGGGCAGCGGCAGTTTCGTGGAGGCGACCGCCGAGAACTGGGAGAGCGAGTTCCTGCAGATGTTCGGTTACGTACTATTTACAGTATTTCTTTACCAGCGCGGCTCGGCCGAATCGAAGTCGCCCGACAAGCCCGAAGAAGTGGATCGCGATCCGCGGCTCAACCGCAGCAAGGATTCACCCGGTCCGGTGAAAACCGGAGGCTGGCGGCTGCGACTTTATGAGAACTCGCTGAGCCTGGCGTTTCTTGCGCTGTTCCTGGTGTCGTTCATATCCCACGCCATGGGTGGAACAGCGGCATTCAACGAAGAACAGCGTCTGCACGGCGGCGCGGAGATCTCAGTATGGGAGTTCTTCGGCCACACGCGCTTCTGGTTCCAGTCGTTCCAGAACTGGCAAAGCGAGTTTCTGGCGATCTGGTCCATGGTGGTGTTCAGTATATTTCTGCGGCAGCGGGGCTCGCCGGAGTCCAAGCCCGTCGATAGTCCGCACAGTCAGACGGGCGAGTGACGCTTCAGCCGGTCGGCGGCACTGGATGCGCAGCCATCTCGCCGACCACGGTTGACCATTCGCGCACGTACCAATGAGTCACCAGTCCGTTCTGGACGTACGGATCCGATTTCGCGAAGTTTTCTGCGACATCCCGGGACTCTCCGCGAAACAGAATCACCGCGCCGTCGGTCGGATCGGCCAGGGCTCCGCCCAGGATCATCTCGTGCCGGCCGATCGACTCCCACGCCTTTGTCAAATGGGCTTGCCGGAACTGCGCCCGCTTTTCCACATAGTCCGCGCCAACTTCGTAGAACAGCAGAAAGTGTTTCATCGTCTGTCTCCGCAGTGTGGATGGGGAACTGTGGCACGAATGAGGCGGCGTGGATACAGTCCGGCCATGAACAAGATCGACTACAAGAAAGAGCTCAAGCATCTGTACGCCGCGTCGGCCAAGCAGCCGGCGCTGGTCGATGTCCCCACGCTGCGTTATCTGCGGATCGATGGCGCCGGCGATCCGAATACGGCGAGCGCGTATCGGGAGGCGGTGGAGTCGCTCTTCAGTCTGGCGTACACGATCAAGTTCGCGATCAAAAAGGGCGAGGCGGCGATCGACTATGCAGTCATGCCGCTGGAGGGTCTGTGGTGGATGGATGACATGACACAGTTCAGCGTTGCGCGTAAGGATGAGTGGCAGTGGACGCTGATGATCATGCAGCCGCCGCTCGTGACCGAGCCGCTGGTCGAGTCGTGCAGAGCGGGGCTGGCTCGAAAGAAAGCGCTACCGGCGCTCGCCAAAGTGGAGTTCGCTGGCTTCGAAGAAGGCAAGGCTGCGCAGATCCTGCACATCGGCCCGTTCAGCGAAGAAGGGCCGACGATCGCAAAGCTGCACCGCTTTATCGAAGCCCAAGGACTGAAGCTCGCCGGCAAGCATCACGAGATCTACCTGAACGACATCCGCCGGGCTGCGCCGGATAAATGGAAGACCATCATCCGACAGCCCGCGCAATAGCAGCTCAACGAGCAAACACAGCGGCGATTACGCTGCTGCCGCGGCCGACAGGATCCTTGCGAATGGCCTTTTCTTCCTCGCCGACTTGCGTGAACAGCGCGTTGAGGCTTTGAGTGAGCACGTGCTGTTCCAGGTCCAGGTCCGGCTTGTTGGTCAGCGGCAATTGTTTGTAGGCGCTGAGCAGCTGCTGGTACTGGTTGTAGAAGCCGATCTGCCGCAGATTGCTTTGGATGATCGGCAGATACTTCTGTCGCAGCTCCGCTTCGGTGTGCTGGCGGAAGTAGGCGGTTGCGGCCGTGTCGTTGCCACGCACGATGCCCATCGCATCCGTCAGCGTCATGCTTCGCACCGCGCTGATGAAAATCCCTTTGGCTTCGACGGCGGCACGCTCGGCGCCCTGGTTCATCAGCTTCTCGATCTGATCGACCTGACCGCCCAGCCCGAACTGTCGCAGCCGCGAGGCGATCGGCTGCACGGGTTCCGGCAATTTGATGCGGTAGAGGGAGCTGTTCTGATATCCGCCGGCCTTGGACAGCAGATCCGCCGCTCGGGTACTGCTCAGCTCCAGCGACTCTTTTACCGCGCGCGACAAGGCGGACTGATTGGAATTACCGGCGGTACCCACACCGCTCGACTGCAGAACCTGCGACATCTCCGCGCACGCGCCCAAACACAAGGTCATGGCAAGCGCCAGTCCCGCAACCAATATTCTCATCATCTCGGTTCCTGCACACGCACTGGGAAGCCGGATTGTAGCCGGTGCCCTGGTGCCGAGCAGGAACTTCGTCGCAAGAGTTATTCGTACCGCAACGCTGCGGCCGGTCGCCATCTTGCGACTAAATAGACGTGGGCGGCGACGGTCAACGCACCTATCAGCACCACCACGGCGCCGGCTGCAATCAACAGCCAGGCCTCGATCGACGCGCGCTGCGCGAACCCGTTCAACCACCGCTGCATCAGCCACGCTCCCAACGGCAGCGCTAGTACGATCGCCACCAGCACGGGGCGCAGGAACTGCCACAGCAACAGCCGCATGATCTCTTGCGTGCCTGCGCCCATGGCCTTGCGAATGCCGACCTCCTTGGTGCGCTGCTGGGCCGAGAACACGGACAAGCCAAACAAACCGAGAGAGGCGATGATCAACGCGATTGCGGTGAAGCTGTTGAACAGCCGCGCCTGTTGTCTCACGTCCGTGTACAGCAGCTCGTAATACTCATCCAGAAACTGGCTCTCGATGGGCCGCGGCTCGCCGATGCGTTGCCAGAGTCGATTGATCTGGGTGAGCGTTTCTGGGATGGTGCGGCCGTTCAACCGAGCACTGATCATGGCGAGCCGGCTCTGATCCACGAAGTACACCGTCGGCTGGATCGCTACTCGCAGCGAATCGACCGGAAAATCAGGAATTACTCCGACGATCAGATACTGGAGATTCGGCGACCATTCCTTGATTTTTATGATCTGCCCGACGGCCTCGTCGGGGCTCGCAAGACCGAGTGCGCGCACAGTAGCTTCGTTGACGATCAGTGCCAATTGTGCAGCGGAAGCCCCATTGGACGGCACGGCATCGGTACCGCGATGGCGTGAGAACAATCGACCGGCGAGCGGGTGCAGCCCGTAGAACTCGTGAAAGTCGAAGTCGACGGGCGTGAATTGCAGCGCTGCTGGTGAGCTGCCGGCACGCTCCGCGGTGAGTTGGATGGTTCCACGGTTGGTCGGTGCGGTATGTGAGCTGGTCACGGCCTCGACTCCGGCGACCTCACGCAGAGCTTCCTGGAATCCTTGCCGGACTCCAGCGTCTCTGAACGACAGCAGTAGCACTTGATTGCGATCGATGCGCAATCCTTCATTCAAAGCAAATCGGGTCTGGCGATGAATGACCGCGGTGGCCAGGATCAGCAGCACCAGGACGCCGAACTGCAGCACGACCAGCAGCTGCCGCACCTTGAAGGAGCCGGCGCTTCGCACCAGCCCGGTCTTGAGCGCATTGATGGGGCGGAATGCGGACACGAGCATGGCCGGATAAAAGCCCGCCGCGATGCCGATGATGAGGACGGCAGCAACGAGAGCGAGCGCGAGCGCCGGGTCTCGCCAGTACTCGAACTGAATCGTCGCTGTGACATCGCCGCCGGGGCTGCGATCCAGCAGGGCATTGAAGTAAGGCATGAGCAGCTCGACCGCGGCGATTGCAACCAACATCGCAATGGTCACGTGGATCAGCGACTCACCGATAAACTGCACCATCAGATCGCGCCTGCTCGCGCCCGCGACCTTGCGTACACCGACCTCGACCGCGCGTTGTGATCCCCGGGATGTCATCAAATTCACGAAGTTGATGGCGGCGATCACGACGATCAGTAAGCCGACGGCCGCAACCGCGTAGACCGTCTTCAGATCCCCAGGCGGTTTGAGTGGAAACTGGCCCGAGGATTTCAGGTGAATGTCAGCGATGGGCAGCACATCCACCTGGAGCTGGATGCCGGGCGGGAATTGCTGATGGCGATCGACCAGGCCGGCCATGCGCTCACGCAACGCATGCAGCGATGTCGACGGATCCAAGCTGAAATAAGTGTGCGCTTCGAACTTGCGGACGTTGAACTCCGGTAGCTGCTGCAGTTCCTGCAGCAGCCGCGCGTTGGATGCAATGGCGGTGAAGCTCAGATGCGTGTTGGAGGGCAGATCCTCTATCACGGCGGTGACGCGCATCACGGTGCCGCGGTCCAACTCCAAAGTCTTGCCGATGGGCGTGTCCTCGCCAAAGTATTTTCGCGCAGCCTGGCGGGTCAGCACGATGCCATCGGGCGTGCTCAGCGCGGTGGCCAGATCGCCGGCGATCGCGGGCAGCGCAAAGACACGAAAGAAATCCGGATCGGCAAAACCCACGGGCTGCTGCGCTTCGAATTCTCCGTGGCGCAGCGCTTTGCGGACGACCCACAGTCGACTGATCGCCTGGATCTCGGGGAAATCGCTCTGAAGCCAGTCCGAAACCCGGTGATAGGCAGTGCTGAAGGGCGCGGCGGGCGCGCCGGGCACTTGCCGCGTCATCGAGACGCGATAGATATTCTCGTGACCCGGGATCAATCGCTCGTAGCTCAACTCCTCACGTACGTACAAGCCCGCGAAGATTCCCGCCGCCAGTCCGATCGCCAGGCCGACGATGTTGATCGCGGCGTAAAGGCGATTGCGCGACAAGTTGCGAAGCGCCGCGCTCAGATAGTTTCGCCACACGGACTGTCCCCATCGATCTGCTCAGTGCTCGCTAGTCTAAGCGGCCGTGTCGTATGATCAAATCGTGTAAGGATCAATCGGTTAGCAGCAACGGGGAAATCCGGTGCGGGCCTGAGTGTTCGAAATCGAACAGCTGCGTGCAGGGAGAGGGGATTCGATGCGTAAGCAAGTCACTCGCCGTTGGGTCCTTCAGGGCGCGACCGGTCTCGTGGCAGCGCCTGCATGGGCCGCGAGCCTGGCGAAGGACGAGCCAGGGCCGGCGCTGAACAACTCGGTCCTCTACGGGCAAAGCTCATTGCCTGTGGGCATTCGCTCGCGTCGGGTCGACAACAACAACGGCGCCACTCTGCACATTCTCGAAGCGGGCTTCGCATCGCCTGGCAGACCCTGCGTCGTCTTACTGCACGGCTTTCCCGAGCTCGCATACAGCTGGCGCTGGCAATTGTTGCCCTTGGCCCGCGCCGGCTTTCATGTGATCGCGCCGGATCTGCGAGGCTACGGTCCCAGCGCGCCCAGCCCAGTCGCGTTTCATGACGATCCGGCGCCGTACTCCATGCTCAATCGCGTCGCCGATATCTTGGGATTGGTTCGTGCACTGGGCTACGAGAAGGTCGCTTCGGTGGTTGGGCACGATTGGGGAGCCCCCACTGCGCAGTGGTGCGCGCGCTTGCGGCCGGATGTTTTCCAGTCGGTTGTCTCAATGAGCACGCCGTTCCTGGGGACAGCGAGCCTTCCGCTCCGCTCAGCCGACAAGCCGCGACCCGGCGTAGCTGCGACAGATGTCGACAAAGAGCTCGCCGCGCTTCCGCGTCCTCGCAAGCACTATGCAACGTACAGTGCGAGCGAAGCAGCCAATGCGGATATGTGGCATGCCCCGCAAGGTGTCCACGACTTGCTGCGAGCGATGTATCACTTCAAGAGCGCCGACTGGAAGGGCAACAAGCCGCATCCGCTCAAGTCATGGAGCGCGACGGAACTCGCCCAGATGCCCGAGTACTACATCATGGATCTCGACAAAGGAATCGCCGCAACCGTGGCGGCGGCGATGCCGTCGAAAGCGCAGATCGCTGCGTGCCAGTGGATGACCGAAGCCGACCTGACCGTGTACAGCACAGAATTCATCCGCACCGGGTTCCAGGGCGGCCTCAATTACTATCGCATGGGAATGGGCCTGAATCTCAAGGCCTTTGCCGGCCGAACGATCGACGTGCCCGCCTGCTACATCGGCGGCGCTAGTGAGTGGGCCGTGTATCAGACGCCCGGCGCCTTCGAGGGAATGAACAAGGTGTGCACGCGGTTGCACGGCGTGCACCTGGTGCCCGATGCAGGGCATTCGCTAGCCGAAGAACAACCCGAAGCGGTCAATCGACTGTTGCTCGATTTCCTTCGGGCAACTGTCGCGAAGTCGTGAAGATCGAGACGAGCGCCCCGATGCGCTCGTCTCTGCCGTTGCCTGCGCGAAGATCACAACGTCTTCATATACTCGATCAGAGCCTTGCGTTCGTTATCCGTGAGCACGGAATTGAACGTGTGGCCGCCATTGCCCTGGCCGAACATATAGCTGTTATAGATCTTGCGCTCTTCGATGTCCGAGTTGGTGATGGTCGGCGGGAACAGCACGTTCCAGGCCAGGATCACGTTCCCGTACAGGTTGGTGAGCAAGGCGTCATACCACGAGAGCAGCAGACCGCTCTCCGGGTCGCAGCGTAGATACTGCGATGGGATCGGGTCCAGGAGCGACGGGCGCTTGCACTGGACCGCGTCATACTTCCAGCCCACTTTCGTCGTGTCGAAGGCCGCCATGCTGGTGTCGTAACCCATGATGGCGCGACCGGTCTGATCCCAGCGCGGTGTCTTGGACTTACGCTTCCAAAGCGGTTTGCGATCGGCAGGTTTCAGCAACTCCCAGAGATTCGGCACCGAGCCGTTGTGCATATACGGCGCTGTCGCCCACACGCCGTACAGCGGCGGAGCCAGATAGCCCAATTCGCGATTGCCGCGAAGATCCGAACGGTTTTGCGGGCCGCAATCGTTGGCCGTGCCCGCTGTCGTCGGATACCCAAAGAAATTATTGGCGCCCGCGATCTGCACGGCTTCGTTGTTGGTCCGTTGTCGCACCACATCCGTCTGAATGATTCGCTGCGGAGTGATATAGGAGGCCATGCCCTCGAGTGCAGGCGTCGCCAGGAAGGCTGGATCGTTCACGTAACGCGGCGCATAGGCGCCGTGGCAACTTGCGCAAGAGCCGTTGCCTTCATTCGGCTTCGGCACCGGGTTGTTGCGGTTCGAGGCCCACAGGTTGAGAGTATGAAACAGCACTGCACCTTCTTCGGCGAGCGTGGTATTGATCGCCGCGGGATACGCAGGCGCCTTCAGGGCTTCGACCCACGTGTTCGCATCCGGTCCGTGTGCACGCATCCACGTTTGCCCGGCTTCGGAAAGCGGTCCGCCGAGCGAGCCAAACAGACCGAAGGCCGGTGTGTAGAACACCATGTCGACGCGCGGCGCATCCATTGGGAACACACCATCGACGAACTTCACCGGACGATGGCCCATGTTCCACCACGCCGGCGTGTCCATGGATGCCGTCGAGCCGGAGGCGAGCACCCCGAGCGCGGTATCGATCGATATCAACCCCTCATCCGGAAACAGGAAGGCGAGATTGATGTCACTCGCATTGTTCGTTCCGCGAGTACGGGTCAAGTTCGCAAGCGACGCGAGCGAGGGCAGATAGCCCAGAGGCACGGCATCGCGCAGGATCAGGTGCAGGTCCTGGAGACTGCTGCCGCTTCCCGGGGTCTGCACGCCATTCGCAGATCCGCTGTGACAGGCATGACAGGTGATGCCGATGCGTCCACTCCATGAGCCGTCGGGATTGCGTAGCTGAGTGAACATTTCCGGCAAGCGACCGGTGCCGCCATTGGTGCGGTTCGGATCTTCGAAGGGTTTCGGATACGGATTGCGTCCCGTGCCGAACGCCGAGCCATAACGTTCGGCGACCAGTTCGTCAAAGTTATCCGGACGCAGCAGGAAGCCGTCCCAGCTCATCCACAACGAGTTGTATTGAGCGGCAGTGAGCGTGGCTGCGCCGAACAGCGACTCGGCCGTTGTGGGATTGTTGCCGGTGAAGAGTGCAGCGACCGTGCGCGAACCGGTGTCGAGCAAGCCATCGCCACGATAGAAGCGTTGGCGCAGTTCGCCGCACGTCTTCGGGTGGCCTGCTTCTTTCACTGCCACTGGATCGGTGTGGCAGTCCTTCCAGAACGCGTTGAAGGCAACTGCACGACCGGTGCCGATGCCGGGCTGGACCAGCGATCGCGGATCCGGCGGCAATACCGCGGCGTCGGCTTTGCCTTCGCACCAGTCCCAGAGTTGCGAGCCGCCGCGGCTGCTCTTGATGAGGTCCGTGGCAGCTTGAGCGCCGGTCGCGAGACCGGCGGACAAACTCAGGACCATAAGAATGGAAGCGCGCGGCACCTTGGCACGCGCCCGGTGTTGGTCTGAACTCATTGGATCCCCCTTGGTTCGCCTCTGAACCGAGACTGGTTGTCGATCATCTTTATCCGATCGCGGCCGCGGCTCGTTTGATCGCAGCTCGAATGCGTACATACGTGCCGCAGCGGCAAACGTTCTCTGACATCGCGGCGTCGATCTCCGCGTCCGTTGGATTCGAGTTCTGTGCGAGCAGCCGAACTGCGGTCATGATCTGACCCGGCTGACAGAACCCGCATTGGGCGACATCTTCATCGATCCACGCTTGTTGAACCGGGTGCAGCACGTCGCCATTCGCGAGCCCCTCGATCGTGGTGATCTGTTGATTGCCGATGCTCTGGATCGGCACGATGCAAGGACGCGCGACGTTGCCGCCGATGTGACTCGTGCAGGCGCCGCAGATACCTACGCCGCAACCGTACTTGGGACCGGTGATCCCGAGCAGATCGCGCAGTACATACAACAGCGGCATGTCTGCCGGCGCGTCGACGACGCGTTCTTCACCATTCACCGTCAAGGTGTAAACGGGCATCAGGCGAACTCCTGAATCGGAAAGCGACGCGGCCGCGTGCCGGTGGCGCGGGCGTAAGCATTGACGCAAGCGGCAGCGGCCGCGGTGATGCCGAGTTCGCCAGCTCCGCCGGGCTCCGCTCCAGCTTCCGCCGGAAACACGTGCACCTCGGTGGTGATCGGCGAGTGGTTCATGCGTGACCAGAGAAAGTCACCGAAGCTGCCTTCCCGGATCCGACCGTCGTCGAGGTGATTGCCGGCGCGAAACATCGAGGACCAGGCATCGATCAACGAGCCCTGCATCTGCGCCGACAGGCCGCTGACGTTGACCGGCACGCCGACGTCGACAGCGCAGTAGGCTTTCAACAAGCGAGGCTCCGGACCGGTGGTGTCGATCTCGACCAGATAAGCCACGGCCGAGCGATACTCCGCGTGGATCGCGATCCCTTGCGCGTGCCCGGGCGGCATCCTGCGGCCCCAGGAACCGGCCGACGCCACGTGCCGCAAGCAACGCTCGGCGTTTGCTGAGTCGAGATGACGCAAACGGAAGTCGACTTCGTCGTAACCGCGCGCCCGCGCCATCTCGTCGATGAAGATCTCGTTGGCCGCGGTCATGACGCCCGAGTACACCGAACGCCAGCTGCCGGTGGGCACATTGAGCTCTCGCTCCACCAGCTTGGTGCTGGTGCTACCGAAGCGATAGGGCAGCGAGATCATGGTGACGAAGCCCACTTGATTGAACAGGTCGGGCACTACGTTGACGCCTGCAGCACTCAGCGCGTCGCCCAGCCCGTGCCTGAAGTCGTTTCTCGCCGCCGCCATGTGGTGTTCGAAGGAAAGCGTCGCACCGCCGAGCCACGATGCGCGGATCGCGCAACGAGACATCGGCCGGAACCGGCCATGTCGCATATCGTCGTTGCGGGTGCACATCAATTTGACCGGCATGCCGAGCGCTTTGGAGACTCGCGCTGCCTCGACCGCCACTTCACCAAACAAACGTCGGCCGAAAGAGCCGCCCGCGAAGGGCACATGGATCTTCACTTTCGATGCCGGAATGCCTATGGCTTGCGCAATCTCCGACGCGATGTAGTTGGGCGATTGAGATGCGTACCAGATTTCCGCGGACTGTCCGCGAACATCGGCTACTGCGGCCATGACCTCCATCATTGCGTGTGCGAGATACGGAAACTCATAAGTGGCGGTGAGCGATCCAACCAAAGGCAGCACCGGGGTCAGCGGTGTGTTGATCTGTTGCAGCGTATTGCGGACGTTGGCGTCGGAGATCCCGCGAACGGGACCGGGACGCCAGGTGATCTGAAGAGCATCGCGAGCATCGAACGCCTGTTTGAATGTTCGTGCGGTGACTGCGATGCCATTTGGCACAGGTACGATGCCGAGCACGCCGGGCATGGATAAGGCTGCGCTGCCGTTCCAGGAAAGTACCGTGCCTTTGATATCTGGAGCGCGAGCTACGACGGTCGGCATTGCGCCTGGGACATCGACATCCAACGTGTACTTCTGAGCACCTGTGACGATGTCACGGGCGTTCTTGCGAGGACGCGCGGTGCCCACCACCTTGTATTGACCGATCGACTTCGGTGTGACGGAAACCTGCGGGACCAATACCAGCGCCGCATCCGCTGTGAGCTCGCCATAGGTGGCGCTGCGCCCATCCGGGGCAATCACTTTGGATTGCGAAGTCCTCAAGGTGCCCGCACTGACATTCCAGCGACGTGCCGCGGCGGTGACGAGACGCGCGCGGGCTTGAGCGCTCAAACTGCGGACCGGACTCCAAAGTGCGCGGATCGCAGCGGAGTTGCCGGTGATGGAAAACGGCCGGTCTGCGCGGCGGTCGCTGAGTACTACGTCGGTTCTTGCATAGTCCGCGTCTAGTTCGTCAGCCACCAGCATTGCGAACGCGGTCGCGATGCCTTGTCCTTTGTCGAGTCGCGGCAGCTCGAAACGAACGCGGTTGTCGGCCGTGACTTCGAGCACGAGGTTGCTGGCGTAGGGCGTTTCGGCCAACGTAATAACATCGGCGAAGTCGAGGATCTCGCCCAGCTCGGGCAAAGAGACGGACGCCTCAGCCTCGTCGGCGCCGACGAACGTGCCGCCCACGATCAGCGTCGCGGACCCGCCCAGGATGTATTGAAGGAAGCGGCGACGAGTGGTGCTCGAGTCGGACGACGTGTCGTGATGCGGGTTTCGATCCGAACGTTGCGACACGTTTTGCCCCCTGAGCTGCAGCGATGGCGGCTATTTCCAAAGTTCCCTGCCGCGCCACCCATCCTAGCGAGGTCACCGCGGCCTGACTGCTATCAAGGTCAACAGCTGTGCGCCGGCTGCTCGAGCTGCCAACGTAGGGCCAGACCCATACAAAGATGACCATATAAAGACGAATAGTCACGGCGCCAGCCGCGGGGGAGTAATGCGTATTGGAATCGGAGCGGGTGTGAGTTTCGCGTCGCTGTTGTGGCTGGCTGCATTCAGCAGGACGGCCGGCGCTCAGGAATCGACGGTGGAGACGGGTGGAACGCTCGAGGAAATCATGGTCACCGCACAGCGGCGTGCGGAGTCGATCAACGAGGTCGGCCTGGCGATCCAGGCGTTCGATGCCGCCAGTCTCGAAGCATTGCGTGTCGACAGTGTCGCCGACCTTACCACTGTGGTCCCGAGCTTCACGGTGTCGCAGAGCTATCAGGGCGTGCCGACGTATACGATGCGCGGCATCGGCTTCAACACGATCAATCTCTCCGCCACTTCAACAGTGGGCACCTATGTGGACGAGGTGGCGTACGCCTATCCCATCATGAATACCGGGCCGCTCATGGACCTGGAGCGAGTGGAAGTATTGAAAGGACCGCAGGGAACGCTCTATGGCCGCAACACGACGGCGGGCCTGATCAACTTCATCACGGCGCGGCCGACAGACACCTTTGGCGCCGCTGTTACCGCCGACGTGGGCAACTATCAAAGTTATAACTTCGGCGGCTATATCTCCGGGCCGCTGTCGGAACGGGTGCAGGCGAGAATTGCCGTTCGCAGCGAAAACAGCGGCGAAGGCTGGCAGCGCAGCGCGAGTCGGGGCGAACGGCTTGGCGAGATATCGAAACATGGCGTGCGGGCGTCGTTAGCTATCCAGCCCGGCGACGGCACTCAAATCGATTTCTCCGCGACCTATTGGCGCAACGAGTCCGACACCGTGGCCGGGCAGGGCATCGGCTTCACACCGGCCACTGCGAACAGCCCGTTCAACGCGCCCGGGCTGGTGAACTTCATCCGCAGCAATCCGCCGAACGATGCGACGGGTGCGGACTGGGCGCCCGAGTCCCTGCGCTCGACCGACATCGGCATTGGCGCAGGGCTGACCGGGCCGCTGCGCGAGAACAATCCTTTCACGGGTTTGAAGCTGCGCATCGACCAGGATCTTTCCGACAGCGTCAAGCTGGTGTCCCTATCGAGTTACAACGAGTTCGAGCGCGACGCGCTGTTCGACTGGAGCGGCGCGCCCTATGAGATCCTGGTGCAAAAGGCGACAGGCAAGATCCGCTCGCTGGCCGAGGATCTGCACATCGAAGGAGAGACCGACCGCGTGAACTGGCTGGTCGGCGCCTACTACGCGCAGGACGAGATCCTCGATTCCAACCGGACGCTGCTCGGCCAGAACGCCAATGTGTCGTTGATCCGGACGGTGGGACTGCCGCTGCTCGCGACCCCGTTCAATTGTTGTGGCTACACGGCGGCCGACCTGGCGCGGTCGTTTCGCACCTATGAAGACGTGGGCAACATCGACACGGAGACGTGGAGCGTCTTTACCAACGCCGGTTTGCGCCTGAACGATCTGTTCAAGCTCAACGCGGGCGTGCGCTACACGGAAGATCGCCAGGACTATCGCGGCTGCTCTCGCGACTTCAACGGCAGCATGCTGCCGAACGTGAACGTGGTGAATCGTGCGTTGTTCCTGCAGAACTACGGGATCCTGAGCGCGCCGATCTCGGCCGGCCAGTGTCACACGTTCGATCCGGTCACCGGCACGTTCCACGAGATCGTCTCGACGCTCGATGAGAGCAACGTGTCCTGGCGCGCCTCGCTCGACTTCACCCCGGCGGATACCACGCTGATCTACGCGTCGGTGTCGCGGGGTGCGAAAGCGGGCACGACGCCAATCAATCCTGCGAACATTGCGCGACAGAACGCGCCTGTGAAACAGGAGTTGTTGACGGCGTATGAGCTGGGCCTGAAGGCAACCGGAGCCGGGCGCACCCTGCAGACCAATCTCGCGGCCTTCTACTACGACTACGAGGACAAGCAGATCGGCACCTATTTCGCCGATCCCATCTATACGGCGCTCACGCGCCTCGACAATGTGCCGAAATCCCAAGCCTATGGTGTCGAAGGCGATGTGACGTGGCAGCCCGTGTCGGGCATTACGATCGCAGGCACCGCGCTGTGGCTGCAGACGGAAGTGAAGGACTATGTGGGCACAAACGCTGCCGGGCAGCCGCAGGACTATGACGGAGCCGAGTTCATCTACAGCCCGGAGCTCCAGGCCAGTCTCTCGCTGCTTTATCTGCGTCCCCTCGGCAATGGGCTCAATCTCGAGATGACTTTGAACGGCCGCTATCAAGGCAAGTCGAACACCATCTTCGAGGATATCGATCTCTACAAAATTCCTGCGTACGGTGTGGCGAACGTCAGCGTCGGCCTGCGAGATGCGGAGGATCGCTGGTCCTTTACGCTCTGGTCCCGCAACGTGCTCGACAAATACTATTGGACTGCCGTCGCGAGCAACGCCAACGTGGTCGTCCGATTCCCGAGCCCGCCGCGGACCTATGGCGCGACGATCGGGCTGAAGTTCTGAAATGCGCGGGATCACAAACGCATGCTGATGAAGCCGAGAGCCGTCGCGTGGTGCACGATGCGTATCCGACCGCTCTCGCCGAGTTTGTCGCCGGCTTTCTTGAGGTGAAAGCGCACCGTGGGAATGGCGACATCGAGGATCATGGCGATCTCCTCGTCGGTCTTACCGGCGGCGGCGAGCTTCAAACATTGGATCTCACGGCGGGTGAGCCGGTAGGAACGAATGCTCGGCTCCCCGTGCATGGCGGCGTTGCAGGCGGAAATGAACCGCAACGCCAGCACGTGAAGATCGGCGGCGTGTTTATCGAACAGTTCGCGCACGTTGTCGCGAGGTTGGTCGGTTGCCCAGACGACAGCGCCAATCACGCTGCCCGGCAGATGAATCGGCGCGACGATGGCGCCGCGGATGCTCAACGTCATCCGGTTCTTCTGCCGTTCCAGCTCGGGGGCGATGTGCAGAGCGCGCCAGCCGCCGATTTCGCCGCGGTCGTAATAGAACGGTTCGGCGGTCCAGCGAATGATGGTGACGATGGCGTTTTCGAGCGCGAGGTCCGGCTGTAACCAGTATTCGCGAGCATCGGTGGCGAACTCGAACAGAGCGGCGACGGGGATGTTCCGGCCCACTGTCGCCGGGCGTGCGCTACTGATGTCCGCCCAGGTGGCGATCATCGGCAAGCCGATGGCGTGGCCGCGTGCGGCGATCTCGCGCGCCGTGTCGATGATCCCAGGCTCGAACGAGCTCGATGGCATCGCATTCATTTGCAGTCCCCCAACGCGATCATGCCGTTGCGGGGCTGGGGGGAAAGTCGTCCGTTCCGACGAACCGGGGGTGAGGGCCGGGTGGGGCCCCCTGTTTGGCTCGATAGTATTCAAAGCCCATGCCGGGCGGGTAAACGATGGGCAAGTGCGTGTTCACCGTTGAATGAAGGAAAGCAAATGAGTAACCCCGTCCGTGGCCCGCAGCGACGAGCGGTTCCACAAGTGGATTTTCTGAGCCCGAGCGGCGCCCCCGCCTTGTACGCGCCCGATTCGCTCGCCTGGCAGGTCTTCAAGAACCCGATCTCGCTGTTCATCGGCGGCATTACTGCCGTGCTGCTGGAGCTGGCCGAGGAACGGGTGCGTACGGGCGTGTGGGAACATTCGATCTTTCCCACCGATCCCCTGACCCGGATGCAGCGTACCGGGCTGATGACTCACGTGAGCGTGTATGCGCCGGTCGCGGTGGCGGAGAAGCTGATCGGGGGCGTGGTGGCGATGCACGCGCGCGTTCAGGGAACGACGCCGAAGGGCACGCCGTATCGAGCCAACGATCCCGAGTTGTTGAACTGGGTCCAGTGCACGGTGAGTTACGGCTTCATGGAAGCGTATGCCGCCTTCTGCCGACCCTTGTCGGACGCGCAACGGGATCATTTCTATCGGGAGTCGATGGCGTCGGCCCGGTTGTTTCTTGCGCACGGAGCGCCGCAATCCAGAGCCGAGCAACAGCAACAGTTCGAAAGAATGCAGCCCCACCTGGAGGCGCACCCGATCATCCTGCAGTTCCTGGATATCGTGCTGCGGACGTCTGCGCTGCCGTTGTTTCTTCGGCCGCTGCAATCGACTATGGTTCGCGCAGGCATCCATCTCCTGCCGGAGTGGCTGATCGAGCGGCTCGGTCTGCACGGCAGGCAATGGCAACTGAAGCCTTGGGAACATCGATTGCTCAGAACGCTCGGCGCGCTATTCGAGCGGGTGCCCGTTCCCAACACGGCGCCGACGTTGGCCAGTCGCCGCATGGGCTTGCCGGCCAACTATCTCTACAAGCGGTTCACGGCGACCACGGGGGACGGATCGATGGCGAGCGCTCGGCCGTGACCGATCGAGTGGACTACGACGCCATGCCGGTACTGGGCGACATCGTGCGCTATCACGCGCGGTATCGTCCCGAGCGCATCGCTGTCTCCTTTGAGAGCCGCGTTACCTCGTGGGGCGAGTTGGACCGGGCAAGCTGTCGGGTGGCGAATGCACTCAACGCCGCAAGTTGCCGGCCGACGGACCGCATTGCATACATCGGCAAGGGCACCGATGAGTTTTTCGAGCTCATGTTTGGCGCCGCGAAGGCCGGCGTGGTCCTGGTGCCCGTGCAGTGGCGGTTGGCGCTAGCAGAGATGCAACAGATTTTGCTCGATGCCGACGTTCGGATGGTGTTCGTCGGCAGCGATCAGTTCGACAAACTCGACGCCTTCCGTCAGGCGCTCTCAAGCGACGTAACCTTGATCGCAATGGAGCGAGGTAACGCGGACCTCCCACGGTACGCCGAGTGGCGCAACGCCATGCCGGTGTCAGATGCAGAGCTGCCCGTCGATCCGACATCGGTGGCGATACAGCTGTACACCTCCGGCACCACCGGCGTTCCAAAAGGAGTGATGCTCAGCCATCGAAACATTCTGAGCGGCCGGCGCGACGGCATGCGGACGGGCATGGCTTGGAACGAATGGCTGGAAGACGATGTGAACCTGGTCGCGCTGCCAGTCGGTCATGTCGGTGGCATCGCTTGGGCGATCGTTGGTTTCTACAGTGGCGCGAAAACCATCGTGCTGCGAGAGTTCAATCCTGCGCAGGTGCTCGAGGCGATCGAACATGAGGGCGTCTCGAAACTTTTCATCGTGCCGACAGCGTTGCACCAACTGCTATTGCAGCCCCGCGTGAGGGAAGTCGACTATCGACGGCTGCGTCATATTCTTTACGGCGCATCGCCCATTGCCAGCGACCTGCTGCGCGAGGCGACGCAGGTGTTCGGCTGCGGCTTCTGTCAGCAGTACGGAATGACAGAAACGGCCGGCACGATTGTTTTTCTTCCGCCCGAAGATCACATCGCTAGCGGCAGTCCGCGGATGCGCGCTGCCGGCAAGGCGATGCCCGGCGTGGAGATTCGCGTCGTCGATGCTCATAGCCGCGAACCGCTCGCGGCGGGTCAGGTTGGCGAAGTCGAAACACGCTCGGTCGCCAATATGGTGGGCTACTGGCGATGGCCGGCGGCCACCGCGCAGATCATCGATGAAGCCGGTTGGCTGCGCACCGGCGATGCAGGCTACATGGACGAGGAGGGCTATCTGTACATCCACGACCGGTTCAAGGACATGATCGTGTCCGGCGCGGAAAACATCTACCCCGCCGAAGTCGAGAACGCCATCTATGGACATCCGGCCGTGCAGGAAGTCGCGGTTATCGGCGTGCCCGACGAGAAATGGGGCGAGGCGGTCAAGGCCATCGTCGTCCCGAAGGCAGAGGCGAGCGCCGACGCCGCCGACATCATCGCTTTTGCACGCACTCGTATCGCTGCATTCAAGACGCCAAAGTCCGTCGAGTTCGTATCGGCTCTGCCGAAGGGGCCCTCGGGAAAGGTTCTGCGGCGTGTGTTGCGCGAACCGTATTGGGAGGGACGCGAGCGTCGAGTGAACTGAGCGATCGAACTCTTAGCCAGCGGCCGCGGCCGGCGGAATCGGTGATGCGCGTTTGATGACGAAGCGCGCGATCACTTGCTCGAGCTTGGCCGCGTCGAGCGGCTTGGTGAGATAGCCGTCCATGCCCGCGGCGAGGCAGCGTTCGAGCGTGCCGACCATGGCGTCGGCGGTCAATGCGACGATGGGTACGCGCTCTCCGGAGCGTTCTCGAGCACGGATGCGCTGACTGGCTTCGAGGCCGTCCATGATGGGCATTTGCATATCCATCAGCACGAAATCGTAATTCGAACGCGCCAACGCCTCGACCGCTTTCGCGCCATCGTCCACGATCTCGACTTCGCAGCCGAGCCGCTCCAGGAACCGACGCGCAACGCGTTGGTTGACTGCGTTGTCCTCGGCAACGAGCACTCGCACCCCGATGTCAGGCCGGGCCTGTTCAGCGGTAGGAGCGGCTTTGGCCGCCGCGATCTGATCATGCGCAGCCGCGGGACGCAGGGCGCGATCGATGCAATCGAGCATAGCGCTGGTGCGTACGGGCTTCGTCAAGTAGCCGAAGAACGTGCCGGCGGTCTCGCACTGAATGTCGCCGCTGCGATCGACTGGCGTGAGCAACACCAGCGGCAGGCCTGAAAGGTCGACCGCGCCACCAATTTCGGCGCCGAGCGCAATGCCATCGAGTGAGGGCAGGTGGTGATCGATCAAGGCGAGGTCGAATCGCGCCTCTGCTCGCAACATTTCCACGGCTTGCGCGCGATCGCTCGCCAACCCAACGTCGAAACCGGCGTGTCGCAATTGATCCGCAAAGGCCTCGCGCGCGCATTCATTGTCGTCGACGACCAGAATGCGGCCGGAGCGCTTCACGGCCGGCGCCGCCGATTCGGCAACGACCGGCAGCGGCAGGTTGAACCAGAAGGTCGAGCCCTGACCTTCGGTGCTGTTGGCGCCGATCGCGCCGCCCATCATCTCCACCAGCTTGCGCACGATGGACAAGCCCAGGCCCGTGCCGCCGAAGCGACGGGTCGTCGAGGTGTCGGCCTGAGTGAAGGGCATGAACAAATGGTCGAGCACGGCAGCCGCGATGCCGATGCCCGTGTCTTGAACTGAGAAGGTGACACCGCCCGCAGCGTCCCGACTGACATCGAGCACGACCTGGCCATGCTGCGTGAACTTGACCGCGTTACCGACCAGATTGAGCAAACATTGGCGGATGCGCATCGGGTCGCCGATCACACGCTTGGGCACATCGTGCCGTACGTGCACGATCAGGCGCAGATTCTTCGCCGCGGCTTGGAACGCCATGATGGCGCCGGCATCGTCGACCAGATCGCGCACCTCGAACTCCAGGCGCTCGATGTCGAGCTTGCCGGCCTCGATCTTCGAAAAATCCAGAATGTCGTTCAAGATGGTCAGCAGCGAGTCGGCGCTGGCGCGGAGCGTTTCGGCGTAGTCGCGTTGTGAGCGGTCGAGCGGCGTATCGAGCAGCAGCCCGGCCATGCCGATGATGCCGTTCATCGGCGTGCGGATCTCGTGGCTCATGTTGGCCAGGAAATGCGACTTTGCCTGCGTGGCCAGCTCGGCATCTTCCTTCGCTGCCGCCAGCGCTCGCGTTCGTTCCGCGACCAGGTTTTCCAGGCGTTGAGCGTTGCGTTTGAGTTGGCCGACCCGCAGGCGATACAACAATCCCGCCAGTCCCAGCGCCGCGCCGATGCACAGGAGCGCGAACCAGGTTGTTTGGTAGAAATGCGGCAACAACGTGAAGCGCAGCGTCGCCCCGGTGTCGTTCCAAACGCCGTCGTTGTTACTGGCGCGTACGCGGAAGGTGTAGTCACCGGGTGGCAGTCGGGTGAAGTACGCACTCCGACGCGAGCCTGCATCCATCCACGTGTCATCGAAGCCTTCGAGGCGATAGCGGAATTGCACCCGTTCGGGCACCGCCAGGCTGAGCGCGGTGTACTGCACCTCCCATTGGGTTGCGCCGGCCTTTACTCGCACATTCTCGGTGAGCGACAGCGGCTGGCCATCGACGATCAGCCCTTCGACGACCACCGGCGGCGCGATTGGATTGCCCGGGATTTCGCCCGGATCGACGCGCACGATGCCCCGAATGGTCGGCAACCACAGCGAGCCGTCCGGCATCAGCGAACCAGGGCGCGTGTTGCCGCCGTTGAACTCGGAAGTGCGCAGCCCGTCGGCGATGCCATAGCTGCGATAGGTGAGTGTCGGCGACTCTGCGGAAGCGAACGATTCCAGATCGTGCTGGGCGATGGCGAACAGGCCACGATTGGTGGTGATCCAGTAGGTGTCGTGTCGATCGCGCAGGATCTGTAGCACCGTCTCTGTCTGCGGACCGGCGCCACGAGCCAGGGAGATCGCCTTGCCATCGCGAATTCGCCCGAGCCCGCCGGTCGTGCCGAGCCAGAGCCCGCCGTGTCCGTCGTCGTGCATGGATAACACGCGGTTGCCGGGCAAGCCGTCGGCGGTCGTATAGGCGGTGACTGCGCCGTTTGCAAACATATAGAACGCGTGCGCATCCGTGCCGATCCAAAGTCGATGCTGCGTATCCTCGTGCAGGGCGCCAGTGGTGATCGCGCCCAATTTCACGATCGCCTCTGGCGTCGGCAGGCGCGTCCCGTTCTCGAAGATGTCGATGCTCTTGTCGGTCGCCATCACGATACGACCTTGCGAATCTTCGATGATCGCCTTGACCAGGTTGCCGGACAGCCCGGTGCGCTCGCTGTATTCGGTGATCTCGCCGTCCCGGTATCGATAGGCGCCCCGGCCTTGAGTGCCGACCCAGAGCGCGCCGGTGCGATCCTCGATTACGGTGCGGACGCGAACGTTCTCGATGCCGAAGCGCGGCGAGAGATATTCGAACTTGCCGTCGGCATAGTGGCTCAGGCCCGCATCGGTGCCGACCCACGCGTCCTGCTTCCGGCCCGGTGCAATGGTCCATGCCAGATTGCCGCGCAAGCCTTCGTCGAGCCCGAACGATGTGAACTTGCCATCGCGCAGTCGTAACAAGCCGCCGCCGTACGAGCCGGCCCAAAGACTGCCTTCGCGATCTTCGAGCAACGCGCGCACATCGTTGGAGGGCACGGCGCCCGAGCGCAGCGATGTGAGCTGGGCGCCAATCAGTCGAAACAGACCGCCGCCTGTGGTCGCGATCCAGAGGCTGTCGTCCCGGTCGCGTCGTAGCACGCGCACCGTCCCGCCGAGCTCTCGACTCAAGGGCACGCGCTGGAAATTGCTCGCGGTGCGTTTGTATAAGTGGCCTTCTTCGGTGCCGATCCAAATCGAGCCGTCTCGATCCTCGTGCAGCGCGCTTGCGTTGACCGACGATGGGACCGGAGAAGGCAGCGGCGCAGGGCTCGAGTGGCGGTTATCGATGCGCAATATTCCCTGCAGCGCCGTCGCTACCCAGAGCGTGCCGCTGCGATCTTCGAGCACGGCACGGATGCGGCCGGTCGGCTCGCGGCTGCTCAAGTGCACGAGTTCGACGGCGCCGGCGTGCTCGCGAAACAATCCTTGCTCGGTGGCTATCCAAACATCGCCGCGCTGATCTTCGATAATGTCGTAGATCGAAGCGGTCGCGAGCGGTGTCTGGTCGCCGATGGTCTGGAATTGCTGGGTGACCAGCAAGGCGGGGCCGGCCGAGGTGCCAATCCACAAGCGATCGTGGCTATCGGCGAGCAGGGCAGTGATCAGGTTGCTGCCGAGCTGTGGCGTGCTGCGCCGATCGAACACGACGAAGCGCACGCCGTCGAAGCGCGCCAGGCCTTCCTGCGTGCCCACCCACAAATATCCCTCGCGGGTCTGCGCGAGCGACATGGGAGAGTTCTGCGGCAGCCCTCTGTCGAGCTGCCAGCTGTCGAGCACGTATTGGCTCGGCATCTTGCTCGGCGTCAGGGACCATGCCGATCCTGGCATCAGGGCAATCCCTAGCCACGCCAAAGCCAGCAGGATCTGGCGCGACATAAGTCGCCTGCTCGCGTCCATTGGTGTTGTGGCGGGAGAGCGCATCACACGAAGTATCGGCCCGCCCGCCACGGGCCTGAGGAATCAATCAGCCTGGCGCCGCGTCGATCGCGTGGAAGTGTGAAGTCCGTCAGCCCGGCAAGCAGGCGCGCCGTGGGGCGGGGCCCCACGGCGCAAAACACTCCAAGCTCAATAGTTCGTATTGCCAGACTGAGTACAGCTCGACCACGGGCCGATACAGACCGTGCCGGCGTCGTGCAGCCGGCTGTTGGTGAGCCGAGCCGTGCTGCTCGAGCTGTCGGTGCGGAACACACCTTCATTCATATCGTTGATGTCGCAGCGGTCGAAAGTGACGTTGATCTGGAACGTGGTGCCGCCGTTCTGTCGCAGGGCCTTGCCGGCGCGATGAATGATGCAGTTACTCACATTCAACGTGGAGGCGGCATTGATCTGGAAGAACTTGTCGTCGGCGTCGTAGCCTTCGATGTTGCGCACCGTGGTGGTGCCCGAAGACTTGATGGTCATCGCGTCCTCGCCGACGTTCATCCAATAGATGTTGTCGAGCACGGCGCCGTTGTAGGTATGGATGCCATCCGCGCCGTTGGTGCCGATCACGATATTGCGCAGGGTTGCACCGTTCTCGACTCTGAACACCGGCTGCTGACCTTCGGACTGACTGCCATCGCCGAGCGCCGAGCCGGCATTGAAACGCTGGCAACCGCCGTCGTATGTACCGCTCGTTACACGGATCGTTGCATTCACCGTGGTCTGCGCGCCGCCGGTCCCGCACGACGAGCCCGAGATCGTTCCACCGCCGCTGCCGCCAGAGGGAGTGGCCGAAGCCACGTTGGAATTCTCAGCGACGCCGCTGACAGTGTTCTTGATCCAGTAATAGTAGGTCGTGCCGCCGCTCACGCCGGTGTCGACATAGTTGCGTGTGCTGGAGCTCACGCTCGCGATGCGCACCCGTCCGTTCGGGTTCGAATCCAGATCGCGATAGATTTCTTGGGTGACGGGCGTGCTGCCGGAATAGGACCAGTTGAGCGATACCTGGCCACTGCCGGCCGATGCCGTCAGGTTGATGGCGCCCCAGGATGTGCTCGCTGCCGCCAGCAGTAATCCCCCGAAAAACAACTTGCGAATCATTGTCCATCTCCTATCCGTTGGATGTTTGGAACAAAGAAGATCCTGGCCGGGCGACGCTGCGGGCTGCGAAAACAGCTGCGGAACGACAGGCGCAAGAACACGATTGCGTGCTGATCCTTCGAGCACACACGACTATCTCCGACCTGGATTGGCTACCGGCGGCCAGCCCCCTGACACCGGTGTCAGGACCGTACAATCACCCCTCAGCGATATGTATACGTACAAGGTGCAGCGGAACGGTGACGGAGTGTCTGGACGTAGCAGCACGTCAAGCTCAGCACCAGCATCTCACCGCCGTCCTCCACCAGAGCCGCCAGGGTGTCGAACATCGTGTTCGTTAGCAGCCGATGTATCGTGTCGCCGCCAACCGCGAAAACCAGCAACATGATCAGCAGCAGGAGCAGATCGGCCGAGATGGCGCGCGCCATTGGTGAGCTGCGCATGTATGTGAGCACCAGAACGGGCGTGAGGACCACGGCGCCAATGGCAGCATAGATCAGCTCGCCGAAGTCTCTGCCGCGCAGGCCGCCGAAATCGGGGAGGTGCGCCCACGCCGTCATGCCCAAGCCGAAGCGCTCGTGAATGCGCATCGAATCGTCGAGCAACAGGAATCCAAACACGCCGATCCACATCAATAGCACCGGCAGGCGAGTTCTGTGAAACGAGTAGGCGAGCGCGAGCACGATGGCGCCGTACTTCAGATACTGAAACATCTCGCCGAAGCCGCGATCGTATCCGATGGACCAGAGCTCCGAGGTGAGCAGGCCGGTGTGGACGTGCAGCCAGTGCAGGGCCATGAACAGCACGTCACCCCCGATCAGGGCAGCCAGCATGTTGCGAGAGGCGGCACCCGAGTGCCGGAAGGAATCGTAGATCACCGTGTAATTTTAGGTGATCGCGCCTCTTCGGCAATTATGAATAGCGTCGCTCGTTGGCGACCGACGTTGTGCTCTCAACACGTTCAGGGGAAACGATCAGGGAAATCGCTCACGTCACATACTTGATGAGCAATTCGCTCAGTCGACGTTTGCGCGCATCGTACGGAGGGAAGAGCAGTTCCAGCGCCGACAGCGGGCCGGCGGCCATCACTGCGCGCTCGTGCGAGAACGCCTTGAAACCGAAGAAGCCGTGGGCATTGCCGATGCCGGAGGTGTTGACGCCGCCAAAGGGCAGATTGTGTTGCGCGAACTGCTGCAAGCACAGATTCACGCACAAGCTGCCGGAGCTCGTGTTCGTTTCGATCGCCTGGACCGTGCGCTCGCTCTTGCTCCACACGTACAACGCCAGCGGTTTCGTGCCCGCATTGATCTCCGCGATGACAGTGTCTAGAGAATCGAACGTGAGGATGGGCAATGCCGGGCCGAAGATTTCTTCTTTGCGAATCTGGGCCGCCGGCGGCACGTCTCGCAGCAGCGTCGGCCCGACATAGCGGGCATCGGCGTCGGATTCGCCGCCAAATGCGATTCGACCGCCCGCTTGCACAGCATCGTCGATGAGTCGAGCGACGCGCTCTGCGTGGCGACGGTGGATCATGCGCGGAAAATCGGCGCTGGCCTTGATCGCGGCGTCGGTCTCGCCGTAGCGCTGGGCGATGGTGCTGCGACAGAGCTCGACAAAGCGATCGGCGACATCACGGTGCACGTACACATAGTCCGGAGCGATGCACGTTTGGCCGGCGTTCACCATCTTTCCCCAGATGATATGTTCCGCGGCCCCGCCCAGATCGGCGCTCGCATCCACAATGACAGGCGATTTGCCTCCCAGCTCCAACGTCACCGAGGCAAGATGGCGAGCTGCCGCGGCCATGACGATCTTTCCAACAGCGGGTGAGCCGGTGAAGAAGATGTGGTCGAAGGGCAATGAGAGCAGGGCGGTGGCCGTTTCCGCCGCACCCTCCACGACGGCGACCTCGTCGGCCGCGAACACCGCGCCGACGATGTCTTTGATGACGCGATTGGTGTGAGGCGTGAACTCCGAGGGTTTGAGAATCGCCGTATTGCCGGCGGCGACGGCAGAGACCAGCGGCCCCAGGGCCAGGCTCAACGGATAGTTCCAGGGACTGATGAGAAGGCAGCGGCCCTTCGGCTGATACACCACGCGCGAGCTGGTCCCGAGTGTCGCCATCGTCGCGCCGATCCGATGCGGCTTCATCCAGCGCTTCAGTTTCCCGATGGCGTGCTTCAGTTCGCCAACCAACGGCAGTACTTCGGTGAGGTTGGTTTCGGTCGGATGCTTGCTCAAGTCACGATGAGCGGCTTCCAGCAGCGCGTCCTTGCGCTCCAGAATCGCGGCGAGCAGCTTGGTGAGTTTCAGGCGCCGCTCGGCAACGCCTGACTGTCTCAGCCTGAGTGCCGTGGCTGCCTGGGACTCGAACAACCTGGCGACCGAATCATCCACCGGCGACTCCATGGCTTTCAAAACGAGACCGTCGCTTCCACGCCCCACTGGCGTGGCTCGGAGATGGACGCGAACGGCGTGCCGAACGTGTCGGCCGTGAGCCTGTTGATGCCCGTCACGTACTGATCGTCCAGCACGTTCGTCACGTAAGCCGCGAGGCCGAAGGTGTCGCTTGCACTGGTCCAGGCGAGTCGCATGTCGAGGCGCTCGGTCGCTTCTCCGACCTTGAAGACCGACTGCAGCGCGCACGTGCCTTGTCGCTCGGAATCGGCGTTACAGCGCGACTTGCCGCGATACGCGAAGCGGCCGGACAGCTCCACATCGCCCGTGGCGCCGAGTGCCCATCCATAGCTCGCACCGAGTGCCGCGCTGAGATACGGCTCACCGGTCGGCTCGCCAGAAAGATCGAGCGGATCCTCGCCGCGCGTCAGCTTGTCCTTGAAGGTCGCATCGATGAATGCAACGTTGGCATAGAGCCTGAACTGGTCGACCGGCCGCCACTGTGCGTCAACGTCGATGCCCCACGCCTTCTCGTCGCTGGTATCGATCACGTACTGTGGGATGTCGGAGCCTTCGATGTCGTTGGCCAGCGCGATCGACTGTTTGTTTTCGTAGATGTAGTAGAATACCGAAGCGTTCAGGATCACGCCCGCGTCCGGGAACACGCTCTTGAAGCCGGTCTCGACGTTCCACACGTCCTCGTTCTCGAACTCCGAGCCGACCTCGGTGCTGTTGTAGCCGCCGGCCTTGTAGCCCTTGGCGAGCGAGCCGAACACCATGACGTTCGGAACGACTTTGTAGTCGAGCACCAGGCGCGGGCTCACGTCATCCCACGAATCCTTCTTGGTCAGGCCGCCGGGCGGTGTGTCCACCTGGAAGATGATGTCCGAGAAGCGGTACGCCTCGGGCGGAATCCCCAAGACCGTGAAGAAAGGCAGCTCGATTCCCGGGACGATTACATCCTCGAGTCCCGCGACGACCGCGTCGAGCTCCGGAGTCTCGTGCGGGCCATTGATCCACGTGAACTCTTTCGAGTCGTGCGTGTAGCGCAGACCGAAGGTCAGGTTGGTCTTGTCGTTCAAGTGCCAGATCACGTCGCCGAACGCCGCGAACGCTTCGAAGTCGCCCTTGTTGTACATCGCTTCCCGCCACGGCATGCCGAGCATCGTGACGCCGAACGGCTCGAGGAACATGCTCGTGCCGGCGTACAGCGGGAAGGGGTTGCCGAGCGGGTCGACGATGTTGAGCTCTTCGAAGATGCCGAGGTTGAGCCCGAGAGTATCGATGCCGTCCGTGAACGTGTGGGTATCGCTGATCTGTTTGGCCTTCTCCTTGTAGTAGCTCACACCGCCAACCCAGTCGATCGCATCGGTTCTACCGGAGAGCTTGAACTCCTGATAGAAGCTCTCGTTGTCCTCGATGTTGGCTGTGTCGAAGTACACGCCGATCAGATTCGTGCCGTCCTCGTCTTCGCGATTAACCGTGTCGAACTGGCGCCACGAAGTGCTGGAACGGAAGTCGACCGCGCCGAAGCTGTGATCCACGAACAGGTTCACCTGGTCGAGCTGACGCGATTCTTCGTTGCCGATCACGTCGTTATAGACCGGCGCCTTGCGAGGATCGAGATAAGTGGCGGGATCGGCCGGGAAGGGGACCTGCGTCTGCCCCGTCGAGATGGGAATGAGACCGATTGCGGGGCGTGCCAGCTGATCGAGGTCGTCATGGTCCCAGGAGAGCGTCGCGCTGGTCGCGTCAGAAATTTTCCAGCGTAGCGCGACGCGGCCGGCCCAGTTCTCCTCGGGCATGAGGTCCTGGCCGGTGGCCGCGTCCTCGAGCCAGCCATCGCTCTTGTTATAAACGCCATTGATGCGAACCGCGACGTTATCGCCGAGCGGAGTATTCAGCATGCCTTCGTAGTACTGCTTGCCGTACTCGCCGACGCGCACGCGCAGTAACGAGTGGAACTCGTCTTCGGGTTGGCGGGTGACGATCGAGATCGCACCGGCGGCGCTGTTGCGCCCAAACAGCGTGCCCTGCGGGCCTTTCAACACTTCGATGCGCTCGATATCGTTGAATGCGAGCAGCGAGGCGCCGGAGCGAGCTGCATAGATGCCGTCGACATATACACCCACGGCTGGATCGGTACCGACGCCGAAATCGCCGGTCTGAATGCCGCGAATCTGGTATCGCGGCTGGGTCGGGCTGCCGTCCGAGATGACCAGGCCCGGCACGAAGCCATTCAGATCGCCCATATTTTCCGCTGCAACGTCCTGGATCAGCGCGCTGTCCACGACCTGGATTGCGATCGGCACATCCTGCAGCGACTGTGAGCGGCGCTGCGCCGTCACTACAATTTCCTCGACGCCGGTGGCTTCTTGCGCCGAGGCAGCGCTGGTCACTGCGGCTGCGAACGCCGTCCCCGTCAGCACCGTGGCTACCGCATACGCGAGCTTGTTCTTGCGATTGATCATGAGCCTGTCTTCCTCTGGCCAGTCATTAGTTATCAATCATCAGTCACTTCGTTCTCAGTTCGTCACTTGCAGCATGTATTGCGCGACCGCCAGGCGCGTCTGCGGATCGAGATAGTCTTGCGGCGGCATTTCAGGGTAGTCGTCACGTTTCTTCGCGGGCTTCGCGATGTAGTCGGCGAGGCCTTGCGGATTGTCCAGGTACAGCGCCTGGATCACTTGCACCGGCGGGCCGATCATGCGGCCGTTATATGTGTGGCAGCCGGTGCAGATTCCGAGGTACACGACCTTGCCGCGCTCGCCTGGCTTGATCTCGCGCGGTGGCACAGGTGGCAGCAGATAGTTCACCGTGGCCGCGGTGTTGGTGAAGTCACATTCGGTGAAATCACTCACGCCGACGGTCACATACTGATGACGATTGATGATGCAACTGCCGGGGCTCGGGCCGACGCGCACGATGTCCAGGTTCTTTGCGCCCACCTTGCCCTCGGCGAGCATCAGGGCCTTGGCCTCGGTGATCGTGTCGTAGCCGTTCCTGAGCATCACGTTATCGAGGATCTTCACGCGATCCGAGTTCGGCTCGGACTCCGGATCGGCCGTGATGTTCTGGGCGTTGGCGTGATCCGTGATGATGATGCCGGAAACCTTGTTGTCGGAAATGATGTTGCCTTCGATGACTACATCATCGGCCGCCATCACCAGGATGCCGGTGCCCGCCGGGATGCCGGACACGGTCGAGCCGGGCGCGCCGAAGTTCGGGTGGTTGTTGCCCACCACGAAGTTGTTACGGAAGATCACGTCGACCGTGTCCTTGATCGGCAGCCCCGGCGTGACGAAAGCGAGCAGACCGCCCGTGTTGTTGTGAACGTAGTTGTGCTCGACGATGGCGTGGCGGCTGTTCTCGATCTCGATGCCGGCGACGCTGTCGAACACATCGTTGTGCGCGACCAGGATGTTGTCGCTCATGCCGATGTAGATCGCCGCGTCGGCGATCTTCGAGACGACGTTGTGCTCGACGATGCCGTTCTGGCCGAGCTGCGGAAAAATGCCGTAGACGCCGGAGTCCACGATCACGTTGTTACGGATCTCGAAGTTGTTGCCGGCCTGGCCCATGATCCCGTTGCCCTTGTAGTTGCGGATCTCCAGGTTCTCGGCGACGAAGTTGTTGCCCGAGTACAGGATCGCGTCGTTGAGCTTCTTCTCGCCGTCGAGCACGGCGCGGCGGCCGGCCTCGATGACGCCGATGATGCGGATGTCGTCTTTATCGACGTACACGGTTTCGTGATACGTGCCCGGCATCACTCGGACGATGGTTCCCTTCGGCGCCGCTTTGATGGCGGCCTGGATCGATTCGCCGTCCTTGACGACCACGACGTTGGTCGGCGCCGGACCCGCCACCGACCGGATCGCGTCGCCGGGTTTTACAGCGACGCCCTCGGCCTTGAAGCCACCCGCGTAGCTGGCGCCCTGCGTGGACGAACTGATCGTCATCTCTTGTTTGCCGCTGCGGCCGAAGTACGTGCCGGCGCCGAACGCCACTGCAGCGACCAGCAAGCCGATGATGAGGCCCTTCTTCATCTCTATTCTCCTCGCTTGGCCGGCGCCAAACCGGAGGGGACTCGTGCCGGCGTCTGCGGCAGGAAAGTCTCATCGGTCAAGGCGCCCAGAAAATCCACGATTCGATCGACCTCGGTGTCCGTGAGCTTTGGATCCGAGATGTGCCAGTGCAGGTAGAGGTGCATGTCTTTGGGCACGGCGTTGCCGCGGCCTTTGTTGTAGAAGTCCACGACGCTGCGCAGGTCGGCGAACGCGCCGGAATGGGAATACGGCGCGGTGCGCGTGATGTTACGAAGCGTAGGTACCTTGAACGCACCCTTCAACTTCGGGCTGTGCAGGATGGCTTCGGCGCCGACATCGAACGCATGGCCTTTCGGCTCCGGCATGCCAATGACCGCGATCTGCTCGTTGGTGAACAGCGGCGGCGTATGGCACTCGGAGCAGCGCGCGACGAACGAGCGGAACACGTTCAATCCCTCGATCTCGCGCTCGGAGAGTGCGGCGTCGTAGCCGTGCACATACCGGTCGTAACGGCTGTTGAGCGATACGAGCGAGGTCTGGAAGGCGGCGAGCGCGGTGAAAATCTCTTGCTCCGCGATCGGGCCGCGATGGCTCGGGAATGCTTCCTGGAACAGGCGACGATAGGTGGCGTTGCCGTTCAGGCTTGCGAGCAGTCGGGTCGGCGTGTTGCCCATCTCACGCGGCGAGTAGAGCGGGCCAGAAGCTTGCGCTTCTAAAGAGTGCGCGCGTGCATCCCAGAAGAAGCGTTTGAGGAATGCAACGTTCCACAATGTCGGGGCTGCACGGCCTGCGTCCTCACCGTGAATGCCGAGCGATCTTGGACGCCCATCGGACAAGCCGCGGGCGGGATCGTGGCAGCTTGCGCAGGCCAAGGTGCCATCGCCCGACAACACCGGATCGAAGAACAGATAGCGGCCGAGATCGATCTGGCGCGGTGTGAATCCGTCGCGGTGCGGCGGCAGAGCGGTGCGGGTGCCGCCGAGGCCGCGATTTTCGAGCGAGTCGTAGAACTGATAGAGCGTGCGCAGCTCGCACACGCCGGCCTGGGTCTTCTCGAATCCCGGCGGGCAAGAAGTGTTGAGCGTGAAGTCAGGCGGTGCCGGCCCGGTTGCGCCAGCGGTCCCTATGGCCGCGATCAGCAACACGAGCGCGCGAATCATTTCGGGCGACCCTGCCGATGAATGAACGCGATGATGTCGTCGAGATCGCGCTCCGTCGGCAGCGTCCTGGCCATCATGGCCATCTGCCTGCCGGGCGCATCCTTCGGATCCGTCCCGCGCACCCCATCGCGGAAGTGCGCAAACTGCCGCTTTATATACGCGGCATCGAGACCCGCGAGTCGAGGCGCTTTCAACGCCGGATTGCCCTCGGCCTTGCCGCCATGGCAAGCACCGCACTTGCCTTGGTAAAGGTTATTTCCGTTGTGCAGATTTCCCGGCGCGGGCGCTGCACTGACGGTCTTCGGCAGGCTTGCGGCATAGCTCGCAACCTTCGCGATGGCCGCGTCGTCGCCGAGTGTCGTCGCCATAGCCTGCATCTGCGCGCCGAGCACATCGGACTTGTCAGCGCCGCGCCGGCGATTGCGGTAGTTGAGCAACTGTCGCTCTAGATACGCTGCGTCCTGGCCCGCGATGGCGGGGGCGTTGAGTGTCGCGTTGCCTTCGCCCTTGTTGCCGTGGCAGGCAACGCACTGTGCGAACAATTTCTCGCCATCGGCACTGAAAGCACTGGCGCTGTACATCAGCAACAGAGTGCCGATCCATGACGAGATCGCAATTCCCCGGGCTTGGCTTATGAGCATCAGAGAGAAAGATGCTGTTATGTTGATTGCTGCTGCACTGCTTCATATCCGACCTACGAACGGATTGCAACCAGGCTCAGAAAACTGTCCGACAGTGGGACTGATGTCGTGGCGAGCGAACATCGTCGTATACAACGCCGCGTTGCCAGCAATGATACGGGCGACGCAATGTTGCACAGCTGCAGCTGTGGACCTTAAGTAGTTCCGCAATCTTTTCGCCAAAACAATCTCAGGTAAGGTGGCCGCTCCAGAACCAAGACCATCTCAGCGATCTCAGAACTACAACAGCGGGGTGGTGCAGCATGCATGGAATCAAGCCGGCGGTTGCTTCTTGGGCAGCGCGGTTCCGCGCACCGTTGATTGTCGCGCTGACGGCTTTCATCGTTTCCTATGTCGATCCTCTCGGAGTCGAGGAAGCAACGGGCGATCGCGCTGCCGGCACGGTCATGCGCTTGTCGTCGACGCTGTGGTCAGGATCGGGGCAGGTGACGGTGGTGCTGATCGATCAGGCCTACCTCGAATCGCAACCGAACCCCGGCTGGCCGCTGAGCTATGGGGAGCAGGGAATGCTGCTGCGTCAGATCGCGAACGAGTCACCGGCCGCGGTGTTCGTGGATCTGCTTTATAAGAATCCACATCGGAATGCTCCCGCTGTGTTGACAGCGGCGCGCGCCGATGCTGCCGATCGGCACGACGCACCTGCGGACTTGCTCGAGCCCATTCGATCCAAGGATGTTCCTTTCTACTTTGCGGCCCTGCCCAAATACGGCGGCGTCAAAGGCCAGGCCGAGGAGTTCGACGTCGCCTCGTTCTCGCCCGGACTCGATGAGCAGGGCAAGCTGGATGCCTCGCTGGAAAAGCGCCTGGCGCTCGTTTCGTGGAGCGGCTATGGCGACTACTACCCGTTGCGCCTCGGACGTGCTGGCGCAGTACGCACTCCGGCCTACGCGCTCTATCAGGATCGATGCATCGCGCATCGGCTTCCCTGTGCAAGCGAGAGTCGTCAGTTCGAAAAGCCGATGAGGGTGCGATGGGGCGCCTTCGTGCCTCAAAAGATTGCCGGCCACATCGACGCGGGCGTCTGTCAGTACACCGACTTCGCAGGCAGCGTGAACTATCCGGACCTGTGGTTGCGAATGCGTGCACTGGCTTGGCAATTCATGCTGGCCCTCGCTGATCGAGCCAACGAAGCCAGCGACGTGAACAGCCGCTTGCCGTGCATGTCCTTCGCGGTGCTGCCCGCGTCGTTCCTCTCGGATGCCTCGGGTGCGAGAAATGAAGCACTGATCAAAGAATCATTGCAGGGCAAGTTTGTGTTCGTCGGCGCTGACATTCCCGGCATTCCGGATCGCACGGCCAGCCCGGTGCACGGGCAGGTGCCCGGCGTCATGCTGCACGCGATGGCGATGGAGAATCTGTTGACCGGCGAGGGTCGCTACCTGCGCGCCACGCCGGAGTGGTTCTCGATTCTCTTCAAGCTCGCGATTCTGTGCGCAGTGGCGGTCTTCGCGGCCTCTCGTCCGCTGAAGCAAGGCGGCTTCGTGTCAGCGGCCTTCGTCGTGATCGGTGTGTGCGCGTGGCTTGGATGCGCGGCTTTTTCATTCATGCATGACAACACGGCCCGCGGCATGTTGTTTCTGATCGGCGGCGCGCTGGTCACATGGTTTGCCGCCGCGGAGACCGGCAAGGTCATCTTCTTGTTTGTCCTCATCAGCGCGCTGGCGCTGGGGATGATCGAGCTCGGTTGGGAGCCGACCAACTGGATCGTGTTGGCCGTTGCGGCCAGTTTCGTACAACAAATATCGAGACACTTGCGCGCGAATTCGTAGATGCGATGGGGGGAAGCACAAATGACCGCATTCACCAGGTTGATGGTTGGCGCAGCAGGGTTGGTGTCGCTGCTCCCGGCCGGACAGGCGCTGGCTTGCCATGCCCTGGACCGGGAGATCGTCGAAGTCAGAGCGGAAAAAATCGGCGGCTACACTGAAGCCGGCAAGTTCGACCGGGACCTCACGCGCGCCGAAGTGATGAACAAGAAGGTCATTGCCTGCAGCGAAGTCAACAGCGCGCTCGCCAAGATCATGTTGAGCGCCCAACGGGCGGTCTGGATCGATCTGACGGAAGTGAAACTGACTGCGTCCACCTGCGAGGAGTCTGTGCCCCGCACGATCGTGGGCGTGCCTTCGACCCCTCCGGATGCAACCACACCCGTTTCATCCGGAATCGGCAGCTGCAAGTAGCACAAGGAGAGCAACATGAAAGCTGTGGTTGCTTGCGCGCTTGCCGCGCTGGTCGGAGCTTCATTGGCCGATACTTCCGCCGCTAGCGAAGTCGATACGAGTGCTCAGCAGCTGCCGTCCGTAGCGCCATCGAACGAGGCTGAACGGAGCTACCTGCACCATGATTACCTGTTCGTCGAGGATGAGTCGCTGCACGTCGCGGTTCAATCCGTCATCGACACGCTGCTGGCGAAGCAGCCGGGGCAACATCGACCCAGGCTGTTGATCTATTCCGCGGAGAACTTTTCTGCGGCCGCCGACATCGAAGGCAACATCCTCATTTCGACGGGCACATTGAGGAAATTGGACAGCGAGGATGAGCTTGCGGCGCTGTTGGCGCACGAGCTTGCCCACGTGATCCAGAAGCATCCGAGCAAGAAGAGCTTCATGCAGCGATTTCCGGTGGGGGTCGACAGCTACTCGGCCATTGTGGCGGCTTCCGATCGCCTCCAGAAAAGCGCGGGGAAAGCGGAGCAGAGCGACACCAAGCTGAATCAGAAGCGGGTGGCCCATTCGCAGAATGTCAGCTTGTTCTGGAGCGATATCCTGGCGCCTTCCTGGAATCGGAAGGACGAGCAGCAAGCCGACCGCCTCGGCCTCGAGATGATGCAGGCGGCGGGCTACGATCCCCGCGCTGTCGTGACTCTCATCGCCAAGCTTGCCGAAGCCCGCGTGCAGCGAAGCCAGCGAATGCAGGCGCTGTGCGACGAGATGGTCGCGCACGAGCAGAAGCGTCGCCTTGAAACCAGCAGCGACAACCAGCTTACGCAAGCCGCAGCCCTCGAGGTCGACAACCTGCGCGGTAAGGGCAGCGAAAAGCTCATTCGCGAGGGATTCGATGAGCTGCTGAAGTTTTCCTCGCCGTACTCGAGCAATGACGAGCGCATCGAGCAGATCAAGCAGGAATTCGCCACGAGCGGTCGCGACATGGTGGCGACCAAGAAAATGAAATACAGAAAGCAGGCGAAGGATAACGGCGAGTTGCTGAACCTCGATGAGCAAGCCATCGCTGGCATGAGCTCACTGGCGCGCGAAGATGTGCGCGCGGGGATCGAAGCGCTCCGCCAGGTGGCGACATCCAAGTCGAACAGTCCACACTTCAAGTTGGCAGCAGGTGCTTACTACGAGGCGCAGAATGAGCCGGTGAAAAGCGATGCGGCCATTGTCGAATGGCTGGCGACGCCACGCGCGCCCGTGATCGCCTTCGTACTGCACGCTGACTATCAATCGTCTCGACAGAACTACTCCGGTGCTCTCGCCACGCTGGATGCGGGGCGCATGCGCCTGGATGCTCCAGTGCCGTTTCTGCCGCCGATGATCACGGCGGCCAGGCTCAACAAGGATGAAGCGCTGGCAGAGCGACTCACGCTGGAGTGTAAAGCCGCCGAGCAGCAGAGTTTGCTGGTCAAGACCGCCAACGTATTCACCGGCGGAAAGCCAACAGGCGTGTATGCGGAGTGCATTAGCAAGCTGGGGCGCTTGCCCGCAGCAGCGCAAGGCGAGGGTGGCTGGCTCGATCGCTTGAAGCGCTGAATTCCCGGCCAATACACACCACTGCGACGCTCGCGGAATAACTCAGACAACTGTTGACAACAGCGGTGTGGGCATTGAGTATTGCCCGGCGATCCTCGGCACGTACCAGGGCGCCACACCGAAATGCACATCCAACTCTGGCGGCCGTTGACGGTCTGCCTCGCGCTCTTGTTGCCTGGAATCGCCGGCGCACAGTCGCCGCCATCCGAACGGTCGAACGTGCAGGTCTCAGTGAACACCGCGCGAGAGGTGGGCGAGCTGCCCGCGGTATGGCGTTTCTTCGGCGCAGACGAGCCGAACTACGCGACCATGAAAGATGGTCGAAAACTCTTGCGTGCGTTGGGCGAGCTGCGGCCACAGCAGGTTTATTTTCGCGCACACAATCTGTTGAACACGGGCGATGGCACGCCCGCGTTCAAATGGGGCAGCACCAACGCCTATACCGAAACGGCCGACGGCCAGCCTGTTTACGATTGGACGATCGTCGACGGCATCATCGATGCTTATCGAGCGAACGGCGTGCGGCCTTACTTGCAGATCGGCTTCATGCCGCAGGCTTTGTCCAGCGCACCGCCGGGCACGCCTTATCAGCACGTCTGGCGGCCGGGCTTCAAATATGACCTGATCACCACCGGCTGGGCCTACCCGCCGAAGAGCTATGAGAAGTGGGGCGAGCTCGTCCATCAGTGGACGCTGCACAACGTCGAGCGCTACGGACGCGCCGAGGTCGAGCAGTGGTACTTCGAGCTGTGGAACGAGGCGAACTTTCCGACCTACTGGCGCGGCTCACCCGAAGACTTCTATCGATTGCACGACGTCTCCGTCGCGGCGATTCGTCGCGCGTTGCCCACCGCTCGCGTGGGCGGCCCGGACGTCGCAGGGCCGGGCGGTGCATTCATGGACGGGTTCCTGGCGCACGTGGCGCGCGGACGAAATTACAGCACCGGTGAGATCGGTACGCCGACGGACTTTCTTTCATTTCACGCCAAAGGCAGGCCGACGGTCGTCGACGGGCACGTTCGCATGGGCATCGCCGCGCACTTGAAAGATGTCGCGGGCGGCTTTGCGAAGATTGCCGCCGTGCCGGAGCTTGCCCGCAAGCCCATCGTGATCGGTGAAAGCGACCCCGAAGGCTGCGCGGCGTGTCCGGGCCCGCAGAACGCATATCGCAACGGAACCATGTACTCGAGCTACACCGCCGCCAGCTTCGCGCGCATCTGGCAGCTGGCGAAGGAACACAAGGTCAATCTCGACGGCGTGCTCTCATGGTCTTTTACGTTCGAGAATCAGCCCTGGTTCGCGGGCTATCGTCAGCTCGCCACCAATGGCATCGATCTGCCGGTGCTCAATGTGTTCCGATTGTTCAGCAAGCTCGGGGCCACGCAGCTCGAGGCGCACAGCAGTGCCCAAGTGTCCCTGCAAGAGATCATGAATCAGGGAGTGAGCGGAGCTAGTGACGTTGGCGTACTCGCCACCCGTGCCGAGCGCAAGGTGCAGGTGCTGTTGTGGAACTATCATGATGACGAACTTGCCGGCGCTGACGCGACGGTCTCTCTGAATCTCACCGGTCTCGGCCGCGGTGATCGCTCCGTGACTTTGTGGTACGTGGACCCGCAGCGTGCAAATGCCTTTACTGCCTGGAAGGCGATGGGGGCGCCGCAATCGCCGAACGAAGTGCAATATCAACAACTCGAGCAGGCATCGCAGCTGCTGCCAACTCCATCCAAACCCTTATCCGTGAGATCAGGACGCGCGACGCTCGATGTGGATGTGCCGCGCCAGGCTGTAGTGTTGGTGGAGCTGACGCAATCATGATCGCTGGAAGATGGCTCATTGCGCTCGTGTCGTGCCTGTGTTGGACGGCTCACGCCGCGCCCGCTCGAGTGCAAGTCGATCTGGCTCAGGAGAAGGCCATCAGCCGCGACTTGATGGGCGTGTTCTTCGAAGACCTCAATCATGCCGGCGACGGCGGGCTGTATGCCCTATACCGCTCCGCCGAACTCGCTGACGATCATTCGGCTCGCGCGCTGAGCAACTCCGCGTCGTGCGCGTATAGCCAGGCAATCGCCTGCAGCGACCAATCGGTCGTTCCACTGGCCATCACGGCGTCGCGCTCCGATTGAGCGGGGCCATCGGGTAGATGGAAGCGGCGCTTGTTGTCCTCGGACAAGTTTTGGAGATGCGATGCTCGCGGCAGTCGTAAGCGTTCGTATCGGCGCAGTGCTTCAGGAATCTGCTCGGACCTGATGCCGGCCAGGCACGCGGCCAAGGATGCGCCATCTTCGATGGATTGGGCGGCGCCCTGGCCCATGAAGGGCAGCATCGCGTGACAGGCATCGCCGAGCAACGTCACGCGCCCGACGGACCACCACGCCATCGGCTTGCGATCGAAGAGCGCCCAAATGAAGGTCTCGTCGCTGGCGCGCAAAATTTCACTCAGCTGCGGGTGCCAATCCTCGAAAGCAGCGAGCGCGTCGGACACGTCGCCGCGGTCGGTCCAAGATTCCCGGGTCCACGTGTCTTGCTCGACGACGGCGACAAAGTTCACCAGCCGTCGACCGCGCACGAAGTAGTGAACGAAGTGCTTGCCCGGCCCCATCCAGATCTGTGCGGTTGTTTCCAAATTCAGATGCGCCAGACGCTCCGCCGGCACCAGGCCGCGGTAGGCCGCGCAGCCGGTAAAATTCGGGTGCTCAGGACCGAATGCCAGGCGACGCACAGCAGAGTGAATGCCGTCGGCGCCGACCAGTGCATCGGTCACGACCCGAGCGCCGTTGTCGAAGGTTGCTTCTGTCGAATCCCCGTGATCGACCAACGTCGTGAGACGATGACCGAGGTGCAGATTTTGCGACGGCAGGGCGCTCGCGAGCGCATCGAGCAGATCCGCTCGATGCAGATGATAATAAGGAGCGCCGAAGGTCTTCTCGACGAGCTCACCCAGAGGTGCTCGAAGCAGCGTACGGCCATCGTCCCAGCGTCGCTGATGCAGGGCAATTGGCTTCACGCCGGTCGCCGCCAAGTTCTCGGCGAGCCCTAGTCGATGCAGGACGCGCGACGCATTGGGACTGATCTGGATGCCGGCGCCCACTTCGCCCAGGCTTCGCGCTTGCTCATAAACGTGAGCATCGATGCCGACTCTCAACAGGGACAACGCGGCAGTAAGACCACCGATGCCGCCACCGACTATTGCAACCGAGACTGGTTTCGTCATCTCACAACCGGGCGGGCGATAGTAGACCACTCGATGTTTCTTGCCCGCGAGGCTCGCGCAAATAATCGCCCACCAGCCACACGGCTGAGAGCATCACCAACGTGATTGCCGTACCGGCCCAGCGCAGCCACTGATCCGGATGAGTCACGGCGCCCGGCAGCCAGGCGAAGGCGGCGAAACAGAGATACATGACGCTCGCCCAGCGCGTGGCAAGCACGGCGAGCCGATTGACGATCAGGCCAATGCCCACCGCGAAGTGGCCTGCGCCAGTGAAGAGCGCCCAGAACATCGCACCTCCTGGCAACCACGCTGGGACCATGCTCATGGTTCCGTCGAGAGCGACTACGTGCGCGAGTCCGAATACGATTGAGCAGCAGCCGTAAGCAATCCGCGCAACGGCAGGACTGAAATGCCAGCCGCGAGCTGCTTGGGGCGACAGCCGCGCCCAGACCGTGGCGGCGCCGGTAACGGTTGCGAGATGTTCGGCAATTCCGAGCCAGGGCTGCACGGACCGAAAGACCGACAGCCAGGAGGCAGCGTAGGCGAGGAACAAACAAACCTGCGTGATCGCAGCGATCCGTCGCGTGCGGGCGAAGAACAACCCTGCACCGGACAGTACCAGCAGAGCCGCAGAGAGGAAGGCGAGCGGTTGACGAAATGGCAGACTTTCCGGAAAAGGTTGCCAGAAGATCGTGAAGTCCCCCTGTAGAAAGCACGCGATCCCGAAGCAAATGGTCGAGAAGCCCAACATCTTCGCGCCCAACCAGGAGGCGTCGACGATCTGGTGAGTAGGTTCGGCGCGCACGATTGCTCCGTTCAGGCAAGGGGACGTTGAGCATTGCAGTTGCTGCTGCCGCAGACTTGGGGAATATTGCTGTAAGTCTCGTCTTGGCTCATCGCTCTCACAACCTCTGCGCGTCGCGAGAATTGCTTCCTATGTTCTGCGTCGAAGTCGACAGCCCTGCGCTTTCGCTGCGTTCTCCAGTCTACGGGGCGGGGGAGGCATTCTTCCGCGCGCGCGCCGATCGGGCTGTCGACAGGCGTTATGCCTTCCCGAGTATTGGCGCCGTCGTCGACGGTGAGTTTGATTACGCCGCGCGCAGCGGTCGAGTCACAGCCGGACGAGGTGCGGTCATTTTCGGAACGGGAACCGAGGACTTCAGGGTCTGGGTGCACGGCTCCAGGAGAGTTCACCGTTCCGTCATCGCCGTCGATCCCACGCTCGTTGCCGAAGTGGCCGCTGACTGCGGTCTGGACAACGAACGCTTTCCCGCCGAGGTGCTGCCTCCGAGCCGTACAACGCTTTCTATCTACGGGTTGATTCGTCGAATCGCCGCGAGCCCGGCGGACCAAACGGAAGCGGTGATACGGCTTCTGACCGCGGCATATACAACGCCTGCTGTTCGCTACCAGTCGAAAATCGACCACAGTGCGCGACGACGCGTAAGCGCGGTCGTGCGGGAGTTGCAGCACCGTTATGCCGAAGCCGTTACTCTGGAGCAAATGGCGGAGGCGGCAAACCTCAGCCGCTATCATTTCATTCGAGTGTTCCAGTCCCTCACCGGCGAGACTCCGCGCCAGCACCTGATAGGCATACGACTGCGCGCCGCTGCGGATCGGCTGATCGAAACGCGAGAGCCGATCACTCAGCTCGCCTTGCAGGTGGGCTTCAACGATATTTCTCACTTCAACATGGCCTTCCGGCAAGCCTTCGGTATGAGTCCCAGTGCGTGGCGTCGAACGGCGGCTGTTCGCAGGCGCGATCTATAGTATGTTCGCGATATCACCTGTCGAGGCACGCACGATGGTCCGAACAATGGCGAAAAGTATCGTTGGCATGACGTGCACCGTCGCCGCGATTCAACTTGCGGTGGCGAATGTTGCTTTTGCTGGCTCGACGCCTTCAGTGTTTGCCGGAACGATGGCGGACATGACTTACGTTGAGCTCGACAAAGCCATCGAGGGCGGAGCGGTCGCGCTGTGGGCCATCGGCGCGATCGAAGAGCACGGTCCTCATTTGCCGCTGGCCACGGATGTGTACATCCCGTCGGTGCAGCTGCTGCAGATCCAGAAGAGTCTCGCAGACAGAAACATCGCCAGCGTGATCGTGCCGCCGTACTACTGGGGTGTGAATCGCGTGACCGGCGCGTTTCCAGGATCGATCGACATTCGCCCGGAAGTGATGACGGAGCTGATGAAAGATGTGTTTCGCAGCCTCACGACCGCGGGCTTCAAGCAGGTCTACTGCATCACCGGTCACTACGACGCCGCACACAGCCGCGCCATCATCGAGGCAGTGCGCGCATCGAACAATGGCACGGACATCAGAGTTCACTACGTCGTACCGAAGCCGCTGGCTGCTCGGGTCGGGCTCGAGTCGAGCGATGCCGGCTTTCTCATCGCCGATGTTTCTGCAGACAAGCCGCCAGCGCATCCCGATTTGCACGCCGGCGAAGCCGAAACCTCGATGCTCCTGAGTGCCGCTCCCGATGTCGTGCGCAAGGAGCTCATCGCATCGCTCGAGGCGACGGATCTGACTTCAAAAGACGTCGAGACGTGGCGCAAAGGTTATGAAGACGCAAAGCGCGTGACTCCGCTCGGTTATCTTGGCGACCCTGCGAGTGCCGACGCCACGAGCGGCGCGCTCCGTTTGAAACAGCAAGCGACAGCGTTCGCCGAGGCGATTGCCGCTTCTGTCAGCGCGCGCCGATAAGGGGACACTGCGGATACGATTTGCCGCGCTTGCTTCGACCTACGCCGCGACGTTGCCGCAGCAACACGGATGAGTCCGCTCGCAGGTGCCCGCTCTACAGATTCGCGGGCATACGCAGCATCTCTAGCCTGTTGGAGGGCACCGTACAGAGATGGACATGCGAGCTCAGAATCTCACCAGAGCTGTGGCGATGGTGATGGCAGTCAGCCTCCTATCGCTCGCGCGCTCCGCCGCTGCGGAAGAAGGCAGCGAAAGTATCCCCGATCATCCCATGCTGTCCGATGCCTGGTACCTGGGCGCTGGTGCGCTTTGGGCCGAGTCGAACGTCACGGCGAACCTCAACAGCGGTGCGATAGGCGCCGGTGCGCTCATCGATTTCGAGGACGATATGGGCCTGGACGAGAGCAGCATCATCGGCCTGTTCGACGCACGTTGGCACTTCACCAGGCGCTGGCAGCTCGAAGTGGAATATTTCAAGCTGGACCGCGACAATGAGAAACAGGTTCAGCGCGTCATCGACTGGGGCGATCTGAACGTTCCGATAGACGGCGTCGCCAAGGGCACGTTCAACATCGAGGACTTCAGGGTCAGCATCGGCTACTCGTTCTTCCGCACCAAGGATAAAGAAGTCGGCGTGGGCCTCGGCGCGCACGTCGCCAAGCTGGAAGCGGGCCTGTCGACGCAAAATTTCGGATCTGACTTTGCCAGCCAGACGGCGCCGCTGCCGTTCCTGACACTTTATGCGCGCATGGCGCTGACCGATCGCTGGCTGTTGAGCATGCGCGTGGATCGGCTCTCGCTCGACACCGGCGACATCGACGGCAAGGTGTTCAGCAGCGGCGTGGACGTGATCTACCAGCCCTGGCGGCATTTCAGCGTCGGTCTGGGCTTCCGCGACATCAATTTCCAGGTTTCGTCCACGAGCGACGATTGGCGTGGCAAAGCGCAGATACAACAGAGCGGCCCGGCACTGTTTTTTGCAACCTCGTTCTAGCTATTGCCCGTCCACCGCCAGTTGAGCAGCTGTTTGCTGCGGCAACGCCCGCAAGGATTGAGCGGCGGCATTTCGAAGGCAGGTAGCTGATCCGTACCGCCGATCGTGAACGTGAGTAAATGACGAGGCAGTCGATAGTCAGTGTGGAACGCGGCAGTGACCGGACAGCGCGCGTGAGTTCGAAGATCACAAGACGCGCGATGCCCAGGGGCGCGTTTCGCCGCGACCGCGACGAAACGCGCCTATCCCGCTTAGGGTGTATCGAATAGCGGCCGGGCGATCTCAGCAAAGGTCGCCGCCGGAAACTTTTCGACTTCGCGGTCGTAGGTCAGCAGTCCGTTGAGCTCGCTCTCGACGTCGGTGGTCTGGGTGTAAACAGCCGCGCTGACACCGGCCTCTTTCGCCTGACGAATGATTTCCTCGAACTTGCGCTTGTAGCGGGCGAGGTAGTCCTCCGGGGTTTGCGCCACCTGATAGATCTTCAAGTCGCGATCCGGGAACCAGAGATGGCCGCGCACGGCCAGTCCGACACCGCCATATTCGCCGACCACCAGCGCGCGAGGGCCGTGTGCGACGGGAGTGGTTGGCACTTCCTCGTAGGTATGGATATCGAAGATCTCGGAGCTGGCGTCGCCAACATCCATCCAGCCGCTCGCCGCGTTGACCAGGCGGCTCGGATCCATGTTCTTGGCCAGCGTCGCCATCGTGCGCGCGCCGTACTGACCCCAGCCTTCATTGTTGGTCACCCACATCACGATGGACGGAAACGCACGCAACGCGCCGATCATTCGCGCCAGCTCGCTTTGATGCTCGGCCATCGCAGTGGAGGAGAACGTCGCCTCCCGATCGCTCTGCCGTCGCACGGACTGATCGGCCATCGAGCCCGAGGGCATGTCCTGCCAGATCAGCATGCCGAGCCGATCGGCATCGTAGTAATAACGGGCGGGTTCGACCTTGATGTGCTTGCGTAGCATGTTGAAGCCGGCCTTCTGCAGGAAGACCATGTCGCTGCGCGCCGCTTCCTCCGAGGGAGGAGTCAGCAGACCGTCCGGCCACCAGCCCTGATCGAGCGTGCCGTTCTGGAACAGCGGCTTGTTATTGAGCAACAGCACAGGTCGGCCCTGCGCATTGGGTCCGACTGAAATCTTGCGCATTCCAAAGTAGGTTGTGACTTTGTCGCCGCCATCGGACTGCACCTTCGCGGCCGCGTAGGCGTTCTGCTCTACTGTCGTGAGAGGCGGAATGCGAGCGTCGCGTCCGCTGGATACACCGATATCCGCGATCTTCACCAGCTCTGCGGTGAGATCGTAGAGAAATGGATCGCTCGGCGACCACAGACGCGCCTCCGGAATGGCGAGCGTCGTGCTGCGATTGCCGCGCATGAGAGTAGAGGCGACAACCTTGCCGTTTGCCGAAGCGGTGAGCCGAACTGCGTCGGTGTTGCTGGTCGCCGCGTTGAGCGCCACTTCCACCGAGACCACACCGCGATCGATATCAGGCGTGGCTCGCACGTCTTTGATATAGAGATCGGGGACGGCCTCGAGCCACACCGTCTGCCAGATGCCGGTAACAGCGGTGTACCAGATGCCTTGGGGATCGAGCGTCTGCTTGCCACGCGGCTGATCGCCGGTCGACGTCGGGTCCGACACGTGCACGACGAGTTCGTTGGCGCCTGACTTCAGATACTCCGTGATGTCATAGCTGAACGGATCGGATCCGCCACGATGCGCGCCGACGGGAGCGCCGTTGATAAAGACCTGCGACTCGTAGTCGACTGCGCCGAAGTGCAGGATCGTGCGCTTGCCTTTCCATTTCGGCGGCACGGTGAAGCTGCGTCGATACCAAAGACGCTCGTTCGGCAGCACCTTGCGCGCCACACCGGAGAGTTTCGATTCCACTGCGAACGGGACGAGAATCTTGCCGTCCATTTGCTTCGGCTGAGCCGCGGCAGCCTTGGTAATCGCGTAGTCCCACGAGCCATTGAGATTGAGCCAGTCCGGACGTTCGAGCTGCGGACGCGGATAGCTTTGCCAGGCATTCTCGGGAGTAACAGCCTTGCCCCATTTCGTAACGATCGGGCCAACGTAGCTGGCGCCGGGCGCGCTCGTAGGAGCTGCAGTCTGTGCGGTCATGGGACCGGACAAACCGGCAATGCCGATCAGGATCCCCGCCGCAAGCTTCGTCATCATTCTCATCGTCTGTGTTTCCTCGACGCGCGATTAGCGCTTTATTGCCAAGGGGCGTTCCGGCGTTTCGCCTCCGCCCCAGTTCTGCCGCGGTTTGCCTTTCAAATAGGGGTCGTAAGCGTGAACCCATCGATCCACGTAGCTCCGCTCGGCCCACGCGTCCCATTGCGCGGCCATCTGCCGAACGCGCTCGGGTTGGGTGGCTGCAAGATTGTGAAGCTCGACCCGATCGACGGACATATCGAACAATTCCCACGGCTGCTCGAAGCGGGCGACGAGCTTCCACCTGCCATCGCGCACTGCGCGATTGCCTTCGTGCTCCCAGAAGATCGGCTCGGCGCGGGTGAGCGATTCGCCGCGAAATGCTGGCGTCAGGCTGCGGCCCTGCATCGGAACGATTGCGTGACCGTTGAACGTTTTCGGATAGGTGGCGCCGCTCAACTCGACGAGCGTGGGCATCACGTCGATCAGATGGCTCGGGTCCGTTACCAAGCTGCCGCGCAGCTCGGCAGCGATGCCCTTGGGCCAATGCGCGATGAAGGGAGTGGCGATGCCGCCTTCCTCGGTGTAGTGCTTGAAATACTGGAACGGCGTGTTCTGCAGCGTTGCCCAGTTCATACCGGCCCAGACGATCGAGCGAGGGCCGCCGGGATCGTCGCCGCGCAGGCGACCGTCGGGTCCGCTCTCGCCATTGCCGCCGTTGTCGGCAAGAAAAAGGATGAGTGTGTTGTCGAGCTCGTTGGATTGTTTCAGTCGCGCGACGAGCGTGCCGACCGCGCGATCCATCCGGCTGATCGTTGCGGCGTAGACCGCCATGATGGTGTCGAAGCGATCCTTGTCCTCGGCCGAAAGCTTGTCCCAGTCATACGTGTTATTCAGCCGCTCCGGCAGTTCGGCGTCGGGCGGGAGGATGCCCAAACGTTGCTGTCGTTCCAAGCGCTCGCGCCGCAGAGCATCCCAGCCGCGCATGTATTTGCCCTTGAATTTCGCCACTTCATCGGGCGGCGCCATCAACGGGAAATGCGAAGCGACGAAGGGCAGATAGAGAAAGAAAGGTTTGCGCTCGCGCTTGGCGTCGTCGATGAACCGAGCGTGCCAATCGACGAACATGTCGGAGGAGTACCAATAGCCGCTGCCGACTTCAGGTGAATTCGCGCGAACCTCGCGGCCGTCGATATACACGTGCTGAGCGCCGGGCTGAGGCTGATCGGGGTAGTAAAGCTCGCCGATGGCCGAAGCGAGCGAATGATCGAAGCCGCGCTGCCACGGGGCGACGCCGCGGGTCATGCCGATATGCCACTTGCCTGCCATGGCTGTGTAGTAACCGGCCGATTTCAGGACTTCTGCGAGCGTGACGACGCGATCGGAGAGCTTGCCGTGCAGCCCCTTCGAGCCCTCGATGGCAATCGACTCGAGATGCCCCACACCCGCCTGATGAGGATAGGCGCCGGTCAGCAGCGACGCGCGCGACGGGCTGCAGCGCGCGCTGTTGTAAAACTGCGTAAAGCGCAGCCCATCTTTCGCGAGCGCATCCAGATTCGGCGTGGCGACTTCGCTGCCGAAGCTGCCGATATCCGAAAAACCCACGTCATCGAGCAGAATGACCACTACATTGGGACGCGCGGGCTGCGCCTTTGCGGCGGACGCTTCAGCGCCAGCGTTCGGCGGCGCAAGCATGGCCAACAGCACAGCGGCGGTGGCCACGGGGCGCAATAGGATGCGGACAATACGGCGCGTCGCGTTCAAAACGATCCCCTCGAAATGGCCCGACAGCCGCTCGGGTAGCCTGGTCCTATTTATCGTATTTAATCACAGGCGTGAAGTAAACCGCGCTTCGCGCCAGGGTCGTTGCGAGCCAGGCAACAAGAGGCGGAGTCGGGCACATCCGCTGCGGAAAAATCATGAAAATAATGATGCGTGCCCGGCGCCGGGCCGCTGAAGTCCGCAGGAGATGACGGCGAAGTCAGGCAAGTGGAGGCCGTATGATTCAGGTGCAACTCGGAACCGCCGCGAATTTACGATCCGCAATCAGGGCGATGCTGTGCGCTGGCCTGCTCGTGACGTTTGAGGCCGCTGCCGCGACGGCGCCGATCAAGCTGGCCGTATTCGATTTCGAGCTCGAGGATTTCAGCGCTGGCGGGTCGTCCGCCGAAACAACGTCGTCCGACGCCGCGCATTTGACGAATGTCACGGAGAGCGTTCGTCAGCTCGTCGCGCAGTCTGGACGCTACAGGGTGATCGATGTCGAGAGCGTAGCAGCGCCTGCTGTTAGATCTCACGCACTGCGCGACTGCAACGGTTGCGACGCCGAGATCGCTTCGAAGCTCGGGGCCGAGCAGTCCTTGGTGGGGGTTGTGAGTCGAATCAGCCGCACGGAATACGTAGTGAAGTTCCAGGTCCGTGATACCCGGACGGGCGCTATCGTCGCCGCTGCGGACAGCGGGCTTCGGATGGGCGCCGACTACTCCTGGAGCCGAGGTGCGACCCGGTTGATCGAGGATCAGTTGCTGCACAGCCGGCTCGAACGATAGTCGGACTTTGTCGCCAGCCCGGCGAGGCGTAACATTTCGTCGATCAGAGCTCATCCGAAAGCAAGCGGGAGAGAGCGATGGCGGACCCAGTCTCATGGCACCTTTCCGGTGACTATTTCGAGAATTGCAGTTGCAGCGTCGTGTGTCCGTGCCTGGTGTCGGCCGCCGCGCCGTTGACCTCGCGACCGACCGAGGGCTTTTGCAATGTGCCGCTGGTGTTTCACATCGAAAGCGGCCGCTATGGCAGCGTCGTGCTCGATGGGCTCAATGTTTTCGTGATTCTCCAGGCGCCTGGAGTCATGGCAGAGGGCGATTGGTCGGCGGCCACCTACATTGATGAGCGCGCCGATGATGAGCAGACCGAGGCGCTGACTGCGATCTTCACCGGCGCCGCCGGCGGTCCCATGGCGGCGTTCACACCGCTGATCAGCAAGAACCTGGGCGTGAGCAAAGTCCCCATCGCTTTCCGCATCGATGGCAAGACACGCTCGGCCGAAATTCCGGGCATCCTGCACATGTCCGTCGATCCCTTGCCGACCATGCATCCGAGCGGGGAAATGTGGGCGAACCTCGGCCATCCGGTCAGCGCCGACAAGATGGCGATGGCTGTGGGAGCTGCGGGCAACATATTCAGCGATCGTGGCATGCGCTGGGATAATTCCGGGAAGAACGGTCTGTACGCGTCGATCCGCTGGTCGAACGCTTCCTGATGCCGGTCGCACTGGACGCAGTGCTGCGGCGGGATCGCCTCATCATTGCGAGCGCCCTCGGCTTGATCGCTGCGCTCGCATGGGCTTATCTACTCTGGCTTGCCGCCGACATGGACATGGATGGCATGGACATGAGCGAGCTGCGCATGGTGCCCGCCGGCATGGGATTGATGGCGCCAGCTGCCGCGCCATGGAGCGCTGTCGAGTTCGCCTTTGTGTTCGTGATGTGGGCGGCGATGATGATCGGCATGATGGCGCCGTCTGCCGCTCCGATGATACTCATGTACGCGCGCGTGGTTCGGCAAAGAAAAGATACAAGCCAGCCATTCGCCGCGACCGGTTGGTTCGCCGCGGGTTATTTGCTGGCCTGGGCGGGATTTTCTCTCGCGGCAACTCTTGTTCAATGGTTGTTGGAGCGGCAAGCGCTGCTTGATGCCCAGATGGCAAGCGCCAACATGTTGCTGGGCGCGGCTGTCCTGATTGCGGCTGGCGTTTACCAATGGACGCCGCTCAAGAACGCCTGTCTTGCTCAGTGCCAGACGCCCCTGGGATTCTTGATGAGCCACGGAGGATTTCGCAGCGACGTGCGTGGCTGCCTGCACCTGGGCTTTCTTCACGGAATGTATTGTGTCGGCTGCTGCTGGGTGCTCATGGCGCTGTTGTTCGTAGTTGGCGTAATGAACGTGCTCTGGATCGCGATCCTGGCGCTGCTCGTCTTGCTGGAGAAGGTTGTACCGTGGGGCAAGTGGGTCGCGCGCATCGCCGGCGTTGTATGTATTGCCTCGGGAGCCTGGATGGTGCTGGCCCAACTACCGGCTTGAAGCTTCAGCGCTGGCGATTCACCTGTGCCGGCGTGACCGCGCCGGCCTGGTTCCCGAAGTTCGCGCGAACGTAACTTGCCAGATTCGCGATGTCTTCATTCGACAGGCGCTTGCCGCAGGGTTTCATGCGGGTCCGTTCGGAAGGCCTGGAGACAAACCGCACGGTCCCGGAGCTGCTGGCTTGAGAGCTGCCAGCCCGGTGTCGTTGCCCTGCCGTCAGAGCGGGCTGGCAGGCGTCGAGAGAAGAATTACGGCTACCTGCACCGGTGATGCTTAATACCTATCTAATGGCGATCGAAGCGCGCACACTGTCGGCACGTTACGGTGCCTTAGGGGTGCTCATGCAGGCGGGGATATGAAACATCCACATCGACCGGCGGTCTTGCACGCCGCGCTTCGATTCGTGATCACGAGCGAGATGCCGTCGGAGCACAAAGCTACTTTGATCGAAGTACTGACTCAGGCCATTCGCGATGAAGAAGCAGCTGAACTGCGTCGCGAGGCGGCCGCCCGGTCACAGGGGGAATGGCAGGAGCCCGAGATCGTGCAGCTGAAATCCTTCCTGCAGGGTCGGACGGCAACGAGTTGGCAGCACGCGGATGAGTGTGTGATGCAGCTGGCGACGCAATTGCGCCGGGATCCTGTGTCTGTTCGTCACAAGGCAACGGAACTCGGCCTGGGCATTGCAGTGGATTACCAGTTCGCCAGGCAGCGCAAGCAGGTGCGCGGAGAATGACGGCCAATACCGCGCTAAGGGTTTAGGCGGCAGAAGATCAGGAGCCCGGCGCGCGCCCGAGCCGGAGGCATCAAAGGTGGATGATGCGCTCCGCCCGAAGCGAGCGCCGGCGATGGCCGCCGGCGCTCGAACTCACGCTCAGAAGCTCACGCGGGCGCCGAGGAAGAACTCGCGGCCCGTCTTGTTGTACTCGCGTACCAGGTTGAGGTCGCCGTCGCCGGTGGTGAACAGGCGTTCGGCCTCGTCCGTCAAGTTGATCACCTCGAGCGTCAGCACGATGGTGTCGGTGAGATTGTAGAAGGACGAGAAGTCATAGTGCGGCAGGCCCGACGTTGCTTCGGTCAGATTGCCGTTGCCGCCCGGCACGGCGGTGGTGTAGTCGCTGCGGTCGTTGACCGAGAGACGAGCGCCCCAACGATCGGTTTCGTAATACAGCGTGGCGTTGTATGAGTCCTCCGACAGGCCGTTCAATGGCGCGGTGAGCGCCTGGTCTTCGAACTCGAAGATCGTTTCCGAGCTGACATAGGTGTAGTTGGCCAGGAACCCCAGATTGCTCAAGAAGCCCGGCAGGAACGTGAAGGGCTGCTGATAGGCGATTTCGAAGCCCTCCACATCGGTTCCATCCAGATTGAGCGGTTGATTGAATGTCCATATGACGCCCGGGGCGAGCAGCGCCGGCTGCGTCGGATAGACGCGCGCGACGGCCTCTCTATCGGCAGCCGACAAGACGCCTTCCTCCTGCGAGGTTTCGATCAGGGAATCGATGTCCTTGCGGAAGAACGCCAGCGACACGGCCGATTCGGCGGCGAAATACCACTCGAATCCCAGGTCGATATTGTTCGACCGTTGCGGCATCAGCAGCGGATTGCCGCCGCTCACCGAAAGGTTCACGTCCGAATAGCCGCGTGACGGCGCGAGGTCGGCCTGGCTGGGGCGGGTGAGGGTGCGGCTTGCGCCGAAACGAACCACGAAATCGTTCGTCAGTTCCCAAGCCACGTTTGCGGACGGCAGATAGTCCGTGTACGAGTTGTCGACACCGATCGGAATTTCCCCAGTACCGAAGCCATTCGACTCGGTTTCGGTGCGCACCACCCGCACGCCGGCGTTCAAGTGCAGCGGTCGTCCGAGCAGCTCGGCTTCGGCATTGGCCTCGACATAGCCGCCGAAGGTCTGTTCCGTCACCGTCCAGGTTGCGATACCCGGTCCCCGCCGCAAGGTGCCGCCGGTCGGGTTGTAGACGTCGAGCGCAGCGTCGAAATCGAGCGCCACGAAGTTGAGATCCGTGTTGGCGCCGTGGTTGCCGAGATCGATGTAATTGAAGACGGTAGCGAAGCCGTCGAAGGTCGCGGGCTCCGTATAGTCGAGCTGGTAATTCGCGGTATCCAGCTCGCGCTCGTTCGTCACCAGGCCGAATTTTACGCTGGTGCTGTCATCGTGCCATTCCAGGTCGAGCCGCGCGGTGGTGTTTTCGCGATTGACGATGTTCCTTTGGATGAGCTCGTTGTTGGTCTGCAAGGCGAAGTTCGCCGGATCCGATACGTCGAAGCCATAGCGGATCGTGGCGACGTCAGGGTCGTCCCTGAAGTCGTACGTGAACGTCGAACCCGCTCGCGCCTCGACGTTCAGGCGGAAGAACTGATTGGTCAGCTCGTTCTCCGCCACGCCGACCATGCCGCTCAAGCGCAGCGAATCGCTCAGATCCCAGCGGAAGTCGCCGACGTACTGGTTGAACTCGCTCACGTCCTCCGTCAGGCGGCTTTCAGTGCGCAGGCGCACGTTGTTGAACGTGCCGGCGACCGCGTAGCGTCCTGATCCATCCAGCCAGACTTCGACCGGCGTGATCGCGGGGTAGCCGTGCCCGGCATTCGTGCGAAATTGGGCGAACGAGTTCTGCGCGGCCACGTCCTGATCGAGCTCCGAGCGCAGCCAGGTGAGCCCGGCATTGAATGTTTCAGTCGGCTGGAACTCGAGGCTGACCGCCGTGCCCAGCCGCTCCCATGCGTGCCGGAACGAATCCTGCCGCGGCAAACGCGGGAACCAAACATCATTCAGATTGATGCCGGGGGCGCCGACATCGACGACATTGCCGTCGCGGTCCACCGAAGTCGGCGTGCCGTGGACGATCGCTCCGCCGACATTGGCGAAGCCGCTGCCCGTGGGACGTTCCCAACGCACGGTGCCGAAGCCGTCCTGAAACGGGTTGCGCTCGGTGTAAGTTGCATTGACCAGCACACCGAATTTGTTATCTGCGAACGTGTTGGAGATCGTCACGCCGGCGCGCGGATTGATGTCCTCGTTGACGTCGTTGTAGTAGGCCTGTCCGCTCAGGGTTGCGTTGAAGCCGGGCTGCTCGAGCGGGCGCGCGGTATAGAGTTGCACCGTGCCGGCCAGGCCGCCTTCCTCGATCGATGCCGTCGACGACTTGTTGACGTCGATGCGATTGAACAACTCCGAAGAAAACACGTTGAAATCGAAGCTGCGACCGCGGTTCACGCCGCCGGAGGAGTCGAGACCGGCGGTGGCCGACGGAACTTCCATGCCGTTGAGGGTCACGAGTGTGAACTCCGGGCCCAGGCCGCGTAGCGTGATATTCCGGCCTTCGCCGCCGTCTCGAGAGATGGCAACGCCCGGGATGCGCTGGATGGATTCGGCCAGATTCAGGTCAGGCATCTTGCCGATGTCTTCGGCGACGATGCTGTCGCGTACGTTTGGAGCGTCACGCTTCAAGCTCAGCGCTTGCTCCAGACTTTGACGGAAGCCGGTGACGACGACTTCCTCGAGCTCGGTCTGCGAAACGTTCCCACTCTCTTGCGCGTAGCCGGCACCGGACTGCAGCGCCGAAGCGCACAAGCCCGTCATCAGAATGCGCGAAAACGCACGGCGAGGCCCTTTGTTGTTACCTTGTGCCATCTTGCTTCCCCCTGTCGAACAGAATCGTTGTCAAGGCGCGATATATGTTTCGCGCGCGATCGAAGCCTGTAATCGTAGAAGCTCACGCATTGTGCGTGATTCTGACACCGGTGTCACCCCTTGGGATCGAGCCTCCATCGATTGAGCCGGTGTCGATAGGATGTTCTGGATAGTTCGGGTCGAGCTGGAGTGTAGAGAGGCCGTTTTCCGGCAGGCCAATTCCAAATGTGGATCAATCGATTCAGGTCTTGAACCAATCTGTTTCGCAGACGTGTAATTTCCGGCCTGCTATTGCAGGTGATCTCGACCCGTTGTCGGCTGCGATCAGGACAAATAGAGCTGCGAGATCTTATTGTCTCGTACGTGTTACCAAGAACATCGGCGTGCAGGCAGCACTTGATGGAATCGGGAGCATCACGTCGCTGAGCGGTTCAACAGCGAGGTGGGCTCGTTGTCTTCACCTCCGCCTCGGGAGCTGTGCACTATGTGTTCGGGCCTGCCTCGGCTGCGTCAAGTCATCGCGTCGGACCCAGTGAAGTTCGCTCACTCGAACGCGGCGCCGAGACCCCTGAGTTCACTGGGCACGTGATCTGGTCGCTCTATAACGATCCGAAGCTCATGGAGCTGGGGCCAAGACCTGAGCATGGCACAACCTATCTCGAGAAAAGATCGCGCTGCGCCGATCCACCGTGGATGTGGTGATCGCCGGCGATGCTTCGATACTGAAGGCGCCGATGTTCCAGAAGCAGGGCTACACCAAGGCGGCCATTGAGTCTCGGCGTAACGCTGGAACGCTGCCAGTCGGCTACAATCGGGCGTGGTGAGATGCGTTTCATATCTGTGACCGCCCGGTGTGCGCCAGAACACCTCATCCGGTGTGGCTTGCCGGAATTCCAAGGGCGCTTGGGCAATCGAGTAGGTAGTCGTAATGCGAGTTGCGTTGATCTCGGGAGCCGTGCTTGCGGCGGTGGGGGCGTTTCTGCTCCTCGTCGGCGTGAGCTACACGCGCGAAGAAAGCTTTTTCAAGGTGGGTGGGTTCGAGGCCAAGGTGCAACAGGAGCATCGAGTTCCGGACTGGATAGGAGGCGTCGCGTTGGGCGCCGGACTGGTGCTTTTCGTGGTGGGTCTCAAGAAGCGCTGAGTCTTCGCGCTGTTGAAGACCGGCAGCTCACCGAGTTAGGATGGCCCTAGTGCGCTTGGGGCGCCACCGGTCCGCGGCAAGGGAGCCTGCTCCCACCCATTCGATGCAATCGTAATCGGTATCGACCTTCTTCCGGCCTGGGAAGCGGACATCAGGCGTTTTTCGGAAGGAAGGTGCCATGACCCGTTCTCTTTCGTCCCTTTCCAATCTGGACGCCCTGCGTGGCGAGGCCAAGCGCTGGCTCAAGTCCATCGCGGCTGGAGATACCGAGGCGCTCAGTCGCTTCCGCCAGAGCTTTCCCGCTCACACCGGCACTCCGAAACTTCGGCAAGTACAGCACGCGCTGGCTCGTGAATACGGCGCTTCGTCCTGGGCGGCGCTGAAGCAGGAGCTCGAAGATCGGGCGCGCAGCTTTGCCGATCGCGTCCGGCTTTTTCTCGAGAAGTCCGTCAACCGGTACAGCACCGATCCGGCGACCCAGAAATGGGGCACCTACGAGCCCGATGGACCTCAGCGCGGCGTCGTCGCCGCCCGAGTCCTGGAACGTCATCCCGAAATTGCCCGTGACAGTATTCACACTGCCGTGGCGGCCCACGACGTGAATGCCGTGCGCACGATCCTGCGCAAGAATCCCAACGCCGTTCGTGATCGCAGTAGTTTCGATGGTTGGACGCCGCTAGTGCGGCTTGCGTATGCGCGCCTGCCGATTGAAGCGGTGTCCCACAACGCACTCGAGATCGCGACTGTTCTGCTGGATGCTGGCGCCGATCCCAACGCGGGCTGGTCCGACGGCGCCAATGATTTCAACGTGCTGGTCGGCGTCATTGGCGGAGGCGAGGGCGGTCAGGTCGCGCATCCAGTGGCGGAAGCGTTCGCGAGCCTGCTGATCGCGCGCGGCGCCGATCCGTTCGTTCCACAGGCTCTTTACAACACCTCGCTCGGGGCGGACTCTACGTTCTGGCTCGACCTGCTCTGGTCAGAATCCGCAAGACGCGGTGAAACTCACAAATGGACCGGCCCGTCCCCCAATGAACTGGGCGGTGAGAGGTGCGCCAGCGCGCTCGCTTATCTTCTTGGAAACGCCGTGCCTCATCACATTCAACGACTGCGTTGGCTGCTGGAGCACGGCGCGGATGCGCGCGGTATCAATTTCTATTCGCGCGAACCTGTGATCAAGCACGCCGTGCTGGCCGGTCGGGAAGACATGGTTGAGCTCCTCGTTCGTCACGGTGCGGTCCGGCCCGAGCTCACCGAAAAGGAGCGCTTCTTCGCCGCGACCGTTGCAGGCGGCTTCGCCAGGATGCGCGAGCTCGCTTTGAAACATCCCGAGTTCCTCCACAATCACGAACCCATGTTCGCAGTCATTCGCCTGCAACGCGCTGACATCGCAGAGGCTCTGCTCGACCTCGGCATGTCAGTCGACGTTGGAGACGAGAAGAATCTTCGTGCCTTGCACTACACCACCCATTGCGGAGCGGAGGCGATCGCACGATTGCTCATTGAGCGCGGCGCGCAGATCGATCCGTTCGAACTGCGCTATGGCGGAACGCCGCTCACCCATGCTGTTTTCAACAGGCAAACAGAGATGGTGAACCTGCTGGCCTCCGTCAGCCGCAACTTTCGCGGCCTCTGCTATGCGGGTGCGGTCGACCGGGTCAGAGAGTTGCTCACCGAAGCACCCGAGCGTGCGAATCGCCATGATCGCGAAGGCGAGCCGGCGCTTTTCTGCTTGCCCGACGATGAGGAAAAATCGGTCGAGATTGCCGAATTGCTACTGGCGTTCGGCGCTGACCCAACCTTTCGCAATCCCCAGGGGCACACGCCTGGGGAAGTGGCGCGGCGTCGAGGGCTGGACGACGCCGCCGCACTGCTGGAGGACGCACAGCAGTGATCTGCCCGAGAGCTATCTCTCGCATCGAAAGCTTTTCTCATTGTCCGTGCTGCCCGAGCCGGACTGCGTGGCCACATTTGGAAAGGCACATACGAGTCGGGTGCGCTCGGGAGTATCCGGCGGGTTGCTGACGACTATGTGTTCGGGCGCGTGACCGGTCTCCACCCAATTGTCGATCGTCGCAATGGGGTCGAATACGAAAGGTCCGTCGCCGCCGCCACAGTGTCCCATGCCCGGAATCATGAAGAGCCGGGCGCTCCTTGCTTTGTTCCCGCCCAGCTCCTTGTAGAAGTTGACGCTCGCCATTGGCGGCACCAGCGGGTCAGCCCAGCCGTGCGAGAGCAGGAGCTTGCGCCCACTGGCCAGATATCTGTCGAGACCTTTCGCGGGTACGTCGAGCGCGTCGCCGTGCGCCCTTAGCGCACGAGTGACGTCCTTGTCGTAGTCGAAGGTCCGGAAGTCCCAATTCGGATCGTTGAAAAGAAGGTCGCGAAAGTAGCTGGACACGGCGGGGAAGAGCCCGGTTCCGGAGGCCTGAATCGGCAGCAACGCTTCGCTGCCCCGCTCGAAGCCAGGAAAAATAGACTCGCCGGTGCGCGGGTTGCGCGGGCCTTTGTAGATCGCGTGCAGCGCCGCGATCTGCGGGGCTGTCAAACAATCCGGTGCGTCAGCGTTCTTGCACGCAAGGACCGCGGGATCGAAACGACAGCGGCTCGGTTGCGAAATGAGACCATCTTCGAGGCCATCGTCTGCATCGCATGCCTTGACCGCGGCCTTGTGCACCAAGTCGAATTTCGCGGGCGAGATCCGACTTGCGACATCCTTCGAGGTAGCGGATCCGATCCACAGCGAGCTCACCATCAGAGCGACGACAGGGTTGGCGGGCGCCATCGACGAGATCGCGTCGTAGTCTTCAGGGTAGCGATAAGCCACCATCAGTCCCTGGCGGCCGCCAGTGGAACAGCTCGCAAACAACGAACGGTTCGCCACTTTGCCGTAGAACGCAGCGATGGTCGCCTTCGCGGCCATGGTCATTTCGTGTGTCGCGCGATAGCCGAAGTCGATCAGCTTCTCCGCATGGCCGGCTGCAAAGCTGGCATCGAGTGAATCGCCTTGATGTCCGCCATCCGTCGCAGCCGTGGCGTAACCTTTCGAAAGCGGATCGATCATCGCGGCATGGAGAATCGAGCCTGCCCATGCACCGTTGCCGACGCCGACGAACTTGCCATTCCAGCCCGCGATGGGCAGCCACACTTCGAAGCGAATGTCCGAATCGGCGGTCGGCCGCAAGGTGCCGGTCACCCGACAGAAGGAGGGCAGACGCACGTAGTTGGCCGTGCCGTTCGCGGCACCAGGCGGGCTGAATGCGCCGGCTTGCACGACTCCGGCGAATGTAATCTGCGTTCGCGGCAGCTCGATGCGCTTGAGCTCAGCGCACTCAGCCGCGTCTGCGCTGGAGAGTCGCAAAGCGGCCAGCGTGAACCCGCACAGGACAGTGACCGATTGGATGCGGCTGATCATGTCTCGGCGCCCCTCGGCGAGAAACCGGTTTTGAGTCCTTCTCTTCGTTCGCGCCATTGCTTGAGGGGCGTATCGACCAGGTGCAGGCAAAGCGCTGCCATGGCGAACGAGAATAGCAATGTCGCGCTCAGCGTGAGCCACCAAGGCTGGGCATGCACATCCCGTAGCAGTAGCACGAGCGGGAAGTGCCACAGATAGATCCCGTAAGACAGCTTGCCGATATACGCCACAGGGCCGGAGGCGAGCAGACTGCTGTTTGGATGGTCTTTCACGTAACAGATGAGTACGAAAGCGGACAGTTCTGCCAACGTGACGCCAATCGTCACTCCCTCGACGGGCACGGAGCGAGTCGTTGTCGCAATGATCGGAACCATGATGGCAATAGCCAGCGCCGTGCACGCGATCATGATGGTGGGCCGCGACACCCTGACGGGCACGAGCGCAGCGATCGCTCCGAGCAGGATGCCGCTCATCCGCGTATCGAAGCGGAAGTAAGCCTGTCTCCACCCCCACTCGAACGTGACGAAGTATCGCCACAGGGTCGCTGCGACAAAGGCGGCCAGCAGCCACGAGATCGGTCGTCGCGTTCGAAGCAGAATCGGCAACACGAGCGGCCACAGCAGGTAGAACTTTTCTTCGACGCCCAGCGACCAGGTATGACCGATGGTTCCCGGTACGGTCGAGAAGGCGAGCGCGTAGTCCATGAGGTATAGACCGTTGAGCGCGGCCACCAACCAACGCTCGTCGGTGGGCCAGAGAATGGGCGCCAGAGCGAGGTACGCGCACAGCACTAACAGCAAGCTCGGATAGAGTCTCAGCGCACGTCGCGCATAGAATGCCCCGATGTCGATGCTGCCTTTGCGGTGTTCGGCTGCAAGCAGGGTAGTGATCAGGTAGCCGGACAGAACGAAGAACACGTCGACGCCCAGGAAGCCGCCGCTGCCCCAGGGCGCCACGCAATGGAAGGAGACAACGGCAAGGATCGCCAAAGCGCGGACGCCGTCAAGCGCGCGGTTGTAGTGCATGGGGTCGTCAGTAATCAGCCAATCCATCGAACAAGATAGCTTACGATTCCGGCGAAGTCTTGGATCGGATTGACGCATCCACCCGGATTGGGATGACAAAGGGATGATCGCTGCGACTGGCCTTGGCAAGGGGCGACTCAATCGTGGCGTGCGGCGGGCGCCAACGCTGGCTTGCGCAAGCCTTTGATTCAAACCCCTGTGCCCGCACGCGCGGCGATGACTATGAGCGCCACAAAGCAGATCAACTGAATGGTGAAGAACGAGAATCGCACGGTGACGAGCGCATCAGTCTGCGCATGGGACACGTGGACGACGGATTGGCAGACGCGAGCAATCAAGACCGCCGTGCAAAGATAGTTCACGGCGGCGCCGTCAACTCCAATGGCGGATATCACGAACACGATGGCTCCGAACACTGGCAGGTTCTCGACACAGTTGGCGTGGGCTCGGGTTCCGCGTCTATACCAATCCTCGCCCTCGAGCCGATCGCTCCGGAACGAAGCGATCGGCGCTTTCCGAAACAGGATGTTGAACCACCGATACACACCGACGGTCGCCATCAGCAGGATCAATGTCCACGCGGCGAATCCGAGCAGCATCCACATCGGTATGGTCATTGCCGTCATCCTCAGCCAGCGATGATGGGCGCTAACGCGGCCTGTATCCGGGACATTTGAGCGGCAGTGGTCATGCTGGTCAGCAGCCGGCGAAAGTGCGGGTGCTGCACGCCTGAAATGATGTACTGCCAGCGATAGGCGCCGAGCACGGACGCTCCAATTCTAGTTATCTCTTCTGCGCTGAAGGGCCGAGAGACATTGCGAATGAAGTAGTCCGCATCGGCTCGCGCCTGCGCCTGCAGAATTCCGTCGACGGCCGCGACCAGTGCAATCAGATCGTTCACTGCCTGATCGCGCTCGGCCGGCGACAATCTGGCGTGCTCGTCCCGCCATTCGAGCTCATCGAGCACGACGTGTCGGCTCTCATCGCTCCAGTGGTACTTGAAGACATCCTTGAACAGCGGGCACAGTTCCTCGCGGGGACCGATGCTCTGCGCGTAGTGCGCCTGCACGAACAGTTCGATGTGACAGGTCAATGCCAACACCGACCAGGTGCTTGCTGCGAGCACGGCGCGCGCCACGTCGTTGGGATCGGCCGTTTGACGATAACCTGCGGGGAGCTGCAAACCGATCATCGTCTCCATGCGTCGGAACATCTCCTGATGCTTGATCTCCTCGGCGGAAAAGCGCACCAACGCTTCGAGCGCAAGTTGGTCATCGAATGCGTGGGCGCGTCCCTGGTCGAGCATCTTGGCGCTGATGAATCGCTCGACCAGCCCGAAGACATAGGCATAGGTGCGACCCTGGATCTGACTGAGCAGGCGCGCCTCGTCCTCTGCGAGAAAAGTCAAACGATCGACCTGCGACAGTGCGTCGGGCAGGAACTTGCGCGAGAAGTCGAAAGATCGATCGCGAATCAGATCGCGATCGATCTGCCAGTCCGATTTTTTCGATTGACTGACGAGTCTGGCGTAGCGGGCGCTGTGGTTCGATCCCGGGTCGAGAGCGGCGACACTGGCGTTCATGATGCAATCCTCTTTGCTCGTTCGAAAGCGACAATCGCTTTTCGGTGGGTGCTAATCTAGGGACTCGCGGGCGGGGGATGAATGACCTGAGCGCCGGATTTCATGCTCCGGACTCCTGACAGGACGGCTGCCGTTGGACGCGTTTTCAGATGTCTTACGTGTGATTCGCCTGGCCGGCGGCGTTTTTCTCGACGCCGAGTTCACCGCGCCGTGGTGCATCAAAGGCAAGATCTCCGCGGATCTTTGCAAGCCCTTTCTGGTCACTCCGCGTCACATCATTGCATCTCATTTCGTCGCTCAGGGGCGCATGCGGCTTCGAGTGGAAGGGGGCGAGGTGCTCGACGTACGAGCCGGCGAGCTCGTTCTGCTTGCACAGAACGACGAACACTTGATCGGCAGCGACCTGGACGCGGCGCCGATTCCAGCCGGCAATATTCTTCAGTCGCCGCAGCTCGGCAACATCTCGCGAATCGAGTACGGCGGCGGCGGGGAAGCGACGCAAATACTGTGCGGCTTTCTGGGCTCAGAGACTTCTTTCAGCCCGCTGCTTGCGTCATTGCCATCGGTATTGAAACTGGATGTGCGCGCATCTGCTTCGGGCGCCTGGATCGAGAGTTCGTTCCGCTTCGCTGTAAGCGAGATAGCGGCGGGGAGGATGGGCTCGGCAACAGTGATCGCGAAATTGTCCGAGCTCTTGTTCGTTGAAGCGGTGAGTCAATACGTCGCGAGCCTTCCCGCGGAACGACGCGGATGGCTTGCGGGTTTGCGCGACCCACAGATTGGACGTGCGTTGGCGTTGCTCCACGGGCGTCCGGCCGAAGACTGGACCGCAGAAGTCCTGGCGCTCGAGGTGGGTATGTCACGTTCTGCATTCGCCGAGCGTTTCACCTCCTTGGTGGGCCAACCACCGATGCACTACCTGACTCTCTGGCGGATGCACCTGGCGGCGCAGCTCCTGCGCGAGGGGCACGACAGTGTCGCGCAAGTTGCCGTTGCAGTGGGTTACGAGTCCGAGGCGGCATTCAGCCGTGCGTTCAAACGCCAGTTCGGCGCCTCGCCCGGCGGGTGGCGCGTGCATTCGCGATGAACGATGCTCGCGCGTTACGCCTACCACTTCGATGTGATTGCGGACCGATGCGGTTTGCGAGGAAGCGGCTGTAACAGGAGCACGAGCTGCACGCCGTACTGCGGGTCGTAATCGCTTTGCTCCAGCGCAATCACCGAATTCAGCCCCTGGAAATGCGCGAACCGCCACTTGTAAGGCTTCTCGTAGGTTCCCTCGGTCAATGCCAAAGGAAAGCAGGAGCGGAGTGCCGCCAGCGCTTGCTCGAAGCGCTCGTCGAATCTGCGACGTAGCTCATCGTCCTCGAGCATCTCATCGGGATCATACTCGTCATCCTGCTCCAATCGACCGATGAGTGTGGTGGGCTTTGTCGAGGTGTCGAGGACGAGGTAGGTCCGCTCGGTTGGATGCTCGACCTCCCACAGCCCGACTCCGTCGTCGACCGGTTCAGGCCAGCCCGACGCGATACAAGCCTCGGAGAAGGTGCGTGCCGAGAGCGTCGCGCCATCGAGGTCTCGGAAGATGGGCAGGACGAGCTGAATGGAAGGCATGAGTTACCTGAGATCGGCCAATGCAGCTGTACAGGATACATTCGGCCGAGGAAACACTGAACACCCAGCCGCCGGCGACATCCATATTGGATGGAGCTCATGTCTGTGTTATTTAGTCTGAAAACGGATTTCACAGACGCCGCAGGGGAAAAGTATGGATGCTTTTAGCGGGCGTACACGTGCTCGATGGATTCAGAGCTGCGTCGCCGTACTGGTGGCCACCTTTGCCTTCTTCATCAGCGCCGCGCGTGCCGATATCGTCATCTACGACGATGTCATTGCACCGGGTTGGCAGAACTGGAGTTGGGCCGTCACTGACACGGCTCACGCGGCTACCGTGCACACAGGGGCCGCTTCACTGGCAGTTACACCAACAGCGTGGTCGGCTGCCTACCTTCGATCGGCGGCCGCGCCGATCGATACGCAAGGTCTACTCAATCTGACTTTCTGGGTGAACGGTGGCGCTGCGGGTGGGCAACGCTTGCAAGTCGTTGCAGTGGTGAACGACGTCGCGCAACCCGGCATCCCGATCGAAGTGCTGACACCGAATGTCTGGCAGCGCGTCGTTGTGCCGTTGAGCGCGCTCGGTGCAGACAGTCGCAACGACGTCAATGGATTCTGGATTCAGGAAGGGGCGGGGCAGGACTCACCCACCTTTTATGTGGACGATATCGTTCTGGAGTCCGGCACTCCGCCGCCGCCGCCGCTGCGTATCGACGGCATGGGTATCTATGACGATGCCTTGATCAACGGCTGGCAAAACTGGAGTTGGGCGTCGGTCAATCCAGCCAGCACCGCCAGCGTCCATACTGGATCCACTTCCATCGCGGTCACGGCGGGCCCGTTCGCGGCGCTCTATCTACAGCACAACGCATTTCCCAGTCAGCCGTACGCATCGCTGCGGTTCTGGATCAACGGCGGGCCGCAAGGCGGGCAGACGCTCAACGTCATCGCACTGTTGAACGACGTTGCCCAACCCGCAGTGAGCCTCGGACCGCTTGCGCCGAACTCGTGGCAGGAGGTTACGATTCCCTTAGCGGATCTCGGCGTGGCGAATGCGGCGGCACTCACCGGCATCTGGTTACAGGAGAGCGCGGGCGTAAACCAGCCGACCTTCTATGTCGACGATGTCGGACTGCAGTTCGCGGCGCCGCCAAGTACCGTCAACGTTCGCGTGGATCCGCAGCGTCCGGGGCGCCGCGTGGATCACCGCTTGTTTGGTGTGAACGCCGCAGTATGGGATGCCGCCTTCCACTCGCCGAATACCACTGCACTGCTCGAGGAGCTCGACAACAAGGTACTGCGTTTCCCGGGCGGATCGTTGTCGGACGTGTATCACTGGAGCACCAACACCAGCGAAGGTGAGACCTTCGAGTGGGCGACGAGCTTCGATGAGTTCGCGCAGGTGGCGGTTGCGACGCAAGCCTCGGTCTTCATCACGGTGAACTATGGAACAGGCACTGCGGAGGAGGCGGCCGAGTGGGTCCGATATTCGAACAAGCTCAAGAAGTACTCGTTCAAGTATTGGGAAATAGGCAATGAAAACTACGGCGCCTGGGAGGCCGACAACAACGATCGGCCGCACGATCCGGTGACCTACGCGAACCGATTCCGCGACTACTACCTGAAGATGAAGGCCGTGGATCCGAGCATCAAAGTCGGCGCCGTGGTCGCGCGGGGCGAAGACTCGGAGGTCATCTATACCGACCATCCGGTCACGAATCCTCGCACCGGTGAGGTTCATCTGGGCTGGACGCCGGTCATGCTGACGACGCTGCGCAACCTCGGCATCACGCCGGATTTCGTCATCTATCATCGCTACGAGCAGGGACCAGGCGGCGAGAGCGATTTGTTCCTGCTGAACTCCGCGGCGAGTTGGTCCAGCGATGCTGGCAACCTCCGGCAGATGGTCGACGATTACCTTGGAGCCAAGGGTCGCCGCGTCGAGTTGATTTGCACCGAGAACAATTCGGTCTACAGCAATCCTGGCAAGCAGACCACCAGTCTGGTCAATGGACTGTTCCTGGCCGACAGCATCGGCAGCATTCTGCAGACGGAGTTCAAGGCGATGGTCTGGTGGGATTTGCGCAATGGCCGCGAAGCCGGCAACAACAATAGCTCGTCGCTGTATGGGTGGCGCCGCTATGGCGACTATGGCATCGTCAACGATGCGGACCCGGCGGGCCCCGCCGACCGCTATCCCACCTTCTATGTTTACAAATTACTCAAACACTTCGCGCGCGGCGGAGAGTTAGTCGTAGCAGCCCAGAGCGACTACAGCAGTCTGGGTGTCTACGCGGTCCGCGACGGCGGCAAGTCGCTACGATTGTTGTTGATCAACAAGCATCCGAGCGCCAGCCTCGCTACTTCCATCAACATCCCCGGGATGAAGAAAGGAGGCAAGGCGTGTGTGTACAGCTATGGCATTCCACAGGACGAAGCCGCACGCACCGGTGAAGGCTCAGCGGATGTGCAGCAGTCCAATCTGGTGATATCGGGCTCGACGCTGAAACATTCGCTGGCGCCATACTCCGCCACGGTGATCGACCTCGTTCTAGACTAAGGAGTTGGTCGGGCAAGCGGCTCAGAGCCTCAAGGCGTTCGCTGCGAACGACCGAGATCTATGCGCTTGCGGCCATACAGACGAGCGTCCATGGACAATGATCCCGGGCCGATCGCGAGGCGCCGGGACATTTTGTGTTCTACGAGATCTTCGTGAGCCAGGCGGATTTCGAGGCTCACAACGCCACACCTCATGTGCAGTCATGGTTTGCCAGGTTGCCTGAACTGGCCGATGGAGGCGTGAACGTAGTACGTATGGAGATCCTTGGTAATAGAACAGATGCGCGGCGTTGATTGGGACTGTTGGTTGACAATCAGGTGTGGTAGTACGGCTCCGTGGACGGCGCTACCCACTTTGCAACCGAACCAATCCCATGCCAAGAAAATCGATACTGATTGCCAGTCTTGCGGCGGCGGGCGTGATCGGTGGATTGGCCTACTGGGCGTTGCCTGGGGAACAAAGCGTGATGCGTGCGCCACCTCGTGCGGAAGCTAAAGACAAGAACAGCGACACCATTGCATATAAGTGGCAATGGCAGAATTTCAGCAAGAGCGAGTCAGCACCCGACGCTGGCGAGGACTCCGAAGTGTCTGCCAACGTCGTGCTGATCTACAGAATTCTGCAGAGCATGAAGCTCGATGAAAATGGCCGTGTGGTGCCGGATCAAACGATGAAGGAAGCACTCGAGCAGGGATTTGACGAGCTGGGACCCAATCTGAACGCGGCGGCCATGTCAGAGCTGCAGACGTTGATTCGCACCGGGTTGGCGGGGCAGGCAGGAGAAGAAGCGGCGCAGATCCTGGAAAACTACTATCGATTTCGTCTGGCAGAGAGGGAGTTCGAAGGGCAACCGCTCGACCAAACGCCCGCCGACCGCTACGAAGAACTGGTGCAGCTGCGACGCAGCTATCTCGGCGCAGAAACCGCTGACAAATTGTTCGAAGTGGAAGATACCAATGGGCGCCACATGCTCGCCGCCATCGCGATTCAGACGAACGCGAACTTGACGGATGAAGAGAAACAGACTCAGCAGCAGGCCTTGCAGGAGCAGTTGAACGATCGGCTGCTAGCGCTGGGGCTGTTGGCGCCGGAAGAGGCAGCAGCGGAAAAGGTGCAACGGCTGCGTGAGGAAGGCGCGTCGAGCGCCGACATTTACGCCACCCGTAAAGAGCTTCTGAGCGCGGAAAGCGCGCGCGATCTGGCCGCGGCCGACCGTGAAGAGGCAGCCTGGCAAAGCCGCTTCAATGGTTTTTGGCAGGCGCGACGCTACGTCGTGCAGGCGGGTTTGGACGAGGTCGAGCGTGAGCGCCAGATCGAACAATTATTCGAGCAGTACTTCAGTCCCGAAGAGCGGGAACGGGCTCGCCTGACGAGTTCCGATTGGCAGGCGCGTGATGCGAAGTAGAGGTGTGCGTTATGACGCGGATACCTCAGCTGCCATTTCTGTCCAGATCAGGAAAGTGAGGTCATATTGTTCCTGAATACGGTTACCTAAGATCCCCAGCGTGGGTTGGTCAACGCCAATTCATGCAGGCTGACCGTGCCGATCATGGAAGCTCAAACTTTGGGGGGTAATCGTGAACATCAAAGTACTCATTGGGTCCGCGCTCTTGCTTGGCTGCTTGATGTCGCCAGGCGCATTTGCCCAGACTTGCAGTGTTAGCATTCAAAGCGGAATCGGTGCTCGATTCTACGTGCCCAGCGGTGGTGACGGGCGTTACAACATCTTGGGGTGGGGCAACGGTACCGGCGGCGGTGCAACCACGTACTCGGGTTTGCTGACGGCCGCTGCTCAACGTTGCGTTTTGGTGGCGGCTGCTACCACCGCGAGTTCTGGAAGCGGTACTGACGTTCGCGACGCTGTCAGTCAAGCGAGGAGCCGTTACGCCGGCATCCTCAATCCAGCTCCAAAAATCTGTACCTCGGGTCACTCGCAAGGCGGCGGTGGTTCTTTCAACGCTGCAAACGTCATTGGCTCAGCGGTGTCATGTGTCATTGCCGTTCAGCCCGATACGGTTTTCACGGTCAGAATCCAGCGCCCCGTGGCTGCCAACGTGGACGTTACTTGCATCTTCAGTACTGGTGACACGTTGGCCCCTGCATTGCCCAGCAACGCGGCGAACTGCAGGCGCAACTCGACCATTTACAGACAGGTAACGACCATCGGCACTCACTTCGCACCTGTTTCCGGCACCGGTGGCGCGGTCGGCGCAGCAATGCGTAGCCAGATTGACCGTTTGCTGCTTTAGTCGCTGTCAGCTTGGTTCTCTAAAAAGGACCCCAACCATTCGCGGTTGGGGTTTTTGTGCGTTTCAGCGGGCAAACCCAATGAAAAGAAACAAATGCGCGGTCGCTGTGTTGGCGCTGACTCTGGCGTGCATGGGCGGCTGCAATCGACTGCCTGCATCTGCCGACGTAGCAGAAGCAGGAGCAGTGGCCCCGGAAGGCCAACCAGAGTTCAAAACTCTGGAAGATCGTTATAGCTATGCCTACGGAGCTCATCTGGCGGAACAGTTCAGGGCCGAAGGCATCGAGATGAACGTCGCCCTCATGGCGGCTGCGATGCAGGCTGTGCTCGAGGGCGGCGAGAAGAAGATGTCTGCTGGAGAAATTGCCGCAACGATTCAACTCTATCAAGAAGCTCATGCTAAGCAGAAAGAAGCAGAATGGGCGGCGGCAACCGCAGCAAACAAAAGCGCAGGCGAGATCTTCCTGAGAGAAAACGCCAGGAAGGAAGGTGTGGTAGTCACCAAGAGCGGCTTGCAGTACAAGGTGGTCGCCAAGGGAAGTGGCGGATATAGACCGACCGTAGAGGATGACGTGACAGTTCACTATCGAGGCAGGCTGATCGATGGGACCGAATTCGACAGCACTTACTCACGTGGCGAGCCTTACAGCACCAGCGCCAAAGCGCTCATCGAAGGCTGGGCCGAGGCACTGCAGTTGATGTCGGAAGGCGCCAGGTGGGAATTGTATGTCCCTGCCAACCTGGCTTATGGAGAAGCGGGATCGCCGCCCTATGTTGGACCCAACGCTGTGTTGATCTTCGAGGTGGAGCTGCTCGAGATCGAACCGAGGCAGGCGTCGACCGACTAGCGAGGGGCGCCTTCCAACTCCGCCCGCACCCGGGCCCGATCATCGATGCGTCCAAGCTGCCCCGGCTGCGCACCTGTCGGCCGCGACTAAATCGATCGAGCTAAATCGCAGAACTGCTCATCGATGAGCACTGTTCCGGGCGCCATCGAATAATCCTGCGACGGCACCAACGGCAGTCTCCAGGCATTGTCGTCCCTATCTAGGCGCACGAGCATTGCAGGGTGGGGACGATGAGGCTTGCTCAATTCATTGCTGCCGATATGGCGGGGATTCTGCAGGAGTGGGAGGAGTTTGCGCGATCGCTGCCCTGCGCCCGTTCCATGGATCCGAAGGAGTTGCGAGACCACGCCGGCAAGATTCTGAAGACGATCGCGAGCGATATGGAGTGTCCGCAGAACGCCGACGAAGAGCTGTCCCAGTCCCAGGGTCATAGCGATGCCGCCGAAGAGGCCGGTGATTCGGCGGCTCAGCAGCACGGCGGCGGCCGCCTCGAGGATGGGTTCTCGATGCCGGAGATGGTCGCTGAGTTCCGTGCGCTACGCGCCAGTGTGCTGCGGCGATGGCGAGAGCAGGACGCTCCTGCCGAGGACGCCATCGATCAGGTGACCCGGTTCAATGAAGGCATCGACCAGGCACTGAGCGAATCGGTCAAGCGCTTCTGGGACCGGCTCAACCGCACTCGCGAGCTGTTCATGGGCGCGCTGGGCCATGACTTGCGTAGCCCGTTGCAAGTCATCCTGAGCGCGGCAGCTTATCTGCAGAAGCCTGAAACGCCGGCACGCAAGCACTCCGACATGGTGGATCACGTGCGTGACAGCGCGCAGCAGATACACACCATGATCGAGGAACTGCTCGACGTTGCGCATACCAAGCTCGGCGGTCAGTTGCCGATCAACCCGCGGCCCGTCGATGCGGCCGAAGTCTGCAATCGCGTGATCGGGGAGCTGCGAACAATCTACTCCGATCGGGAGTTCAGATTCGACTCGGCAGGGGATGTAAAGGGGGTTTGGGATGGTGGACGGCTGCAACAGCTGATGTCGAATCTGCTGAAGAACGCCGTTCAACATGGCGCCGCCGACCAGCCAATTTTGGTGTCGTTGCAGGGCGATCGCGAGACGCTCGCGATCAACGTACACAATGATGGCGAGGCCATTCCAAAGCGCATCATAGATCGCATCTTCGAGCCATTGGTGCGCGCAGACAGCTCGGAACCGGGGACGAATGCCAGAGGCAATATGGGCCTCGGACTGTACATTGCATGCTCCGTGGCGCGGGCTCATCACGGCTCCATCGATGTGCAATCGAGCGATGCCGCCGGTACGACCTTCAAAGTGTTGCTGCCGAAGAATGGATCGGGCCGCTCGAATGGCTAATGACCCGCTAGGCTTCTTACAAGGTGGGGGCAGAGTGGGCGCCATGATGCGCGAGCATGATTGGTCCCACTCACCGCTCGGCCCCCCCGCTTCATGGCCGCAATCGTTGCGCTCCGTCGTGGGGCTGCTGCTGCAGTCGCAGTTCCCCATGTTCGTCGCCTGGGGCAAGGAGCTCGGGTTTCTTTACAACGACCCCTACGCCGAGGTGCTCGGCAGCAAACACCCGCAATCGCTGGGCTCGCGCTTCTACGATATCTGGTCGGAGATCTGGCCGGACATCAGTCCGCTCATCGAAGCGGCGATGGCCGGGCGAGCAACCTACCGTGAGAACCTGCCCTTACTGATGAATCGCCGGGGCTATGACGAACAGACCTGGTTCACCTTTTCGTATTCTCCGGTGCGCGACGAGAGCGGCGCGGTGGCGGGGATGTTCTGCGTTTGTACCGAAACGACCGAACTGATGCTGGCTGAGCGCGCAAGAGGGGAAGCGCACGCGAGCGTCGTTAGAAGCGAGCAGCGTTTGCGGGCGCTGGTGACGGCAACCTCGGACATCATCTACCGCATGAATCCCGATTGGACGGAAATGCTCGAGCTGGCGGGACGAGGCTTCCTCGAAGATACCGAGCAGCCCAGGGCGAGCTGGCTCGCCAACTACATTCATCCGGACGATCAAGCGATGATCGCCGCCGCAATCGACAAGGCCATCGCGACCAAGAGCGTTTTCGAGCTCGAGCACCGGGTGCGCAGAGCCGATGGCACGTGGGGCTGGACTGCCTCACGAGCGATTCCGATATTCGATGCCAACGGTGATCTGTTGGAGTGGTTCGGCGCGGCCACGGATATCACGAGCCGCAAGGAAGACGAGCAAGCGTTGCAACAGCAAGTGGCTACGACGGTGGCGGAGCGCAATTTGCTGGCCGACATGGTCGAAGGCACCGACTCGTTCGTGCAGGTGTTCGATCTGGATTTTCGGTTCATGGCAATCAATCGCGCCTCTGCGGACGAATTCGAGCGGGTGTTCGGCGTTCGTCCTCGAGTGGGGCAGACCATCGACGAAGTTCTCGCACATCGACCCGATGATCTCGTGCAGGTGAAAGGGCTGTGGGGTCGCGCGCTCGCCGGTGAGGCATTCACCACCGTGCAGGCATTCGGAGATCCCGACAACGACCGGCGCAGCTATGAGATCCGGTTCAATGTGCTGCGCAATCGGGAGGGACAGCGAATCGGCGCGTATCAGTTCGTGCACGACGTGACCGAACGCTTGAGGGATCAGGCGCGCCTGCGCGCCGCGGAGGAGGCGCTCCGCCAGTCCCAGAAGATGGAAGCGGTCGGGCAGCTGACCGGTGGCCTCGCTCACGACTTCAATAATCTGCTCGCCGCCATCGGCGGCAGCGTGTCGCTGATCGAGAAGCGGCTGAAGGACGGCAAACCTGGCATCGAGAAATACCTCGACGCAACTCGCGACGCCGTTCGACGTGCTGCAACGTTGACGCAGCGGCTGCTCGCGTTCTCACGGCGTCAAACCCTGGATCCCAAACCGGTCGATTTGAACAGATTGATTGGGGGGATGGAGGAACTGATCCGGCGCACGATGGGACCGCAGGTCGAAGTCGAAGTGCGCGGCGCCGAAGGCCTGTGGGCCACCCGGCTGGACATTTCGCAGCTGGAGAATTCGTTGCTGAACCTGTGCATCAATGCGCGGGATGCGATGTTGCCGAATCCCGGCGTGCTCGTCATCGAGACTTCGAACCAGATTTTCGACGAGGAGGCGGCACGCGCCCGAGACGTCGCACCTGGCCAGTATGTCGCGCTTCGGGTTATTGATGTCGGGACTGGGATGACGCCCGAAGTGGTCGCGCGTGCCTTCGATCCCTTCTTTACTACCAAGCCTCTGGGTCAAGGCACTGGCTTGGGCCTGTCGATGATCTATGGCTTCGTTCGGCAATCCGGCGGGAATGTCAGTATCGAATCGCGGGTGGGGCGGGGTACGCAGATCACGCTTCTCTTTCCGCGATACAGCGGCGCCGTGGAGCCGGGTGCCGAGCCTGCCGAGGCTGACGGCGGGATTGGGTGCGGAAGCCAGACTTTGTTGGTCGTCGATGACGAACCGATCATGCGCATGCTGATCGCCGATGTGCTGCGGGAGGCGGGCTACAGGATACTGCTGGCGACGGATGGATCGTCCGCGACGAAGATCATCGAGAGCGATGCGCACATTGATTTACTGGTCACCGATGTCGGTTTACCCGGCGGGATGAATGGTCGCCAGATCGCGGATTTCGCGCGGCTCAGTCGGCCAGACCTGCGCGTGCTGTTCATCACCGGATATGTGGAGAACGCCGCGGTCGGCGACGGACAACTGGAACCGGGGATGGAGTTGCTGACCAAACCGTTCGAAATGCACGTGCTGGCCGAGCGGATTCAAACCATGTTGCAGAGCTGATGCTACTCGCGGCCGCGGACACGACGAGCATCGGAACTTTTCGGCGACTTTGTAAGTTTTCACCGTCGATGACACTACCAATGTGGAGCGCACGTATCCCACTTAAAAGAGGAGCTGCGCATGACTGAACGAAATTCACTCGACAATGGCGCCGGCGCGGAGCCTGAGCGGGTATCTACCGGGAGCGCGGGCCTGGACGACATCCTCGGCGGCGGTTTCGACCGTCACCGGATGTATCTCTACGAAGGGCGCCCGGGCAGTGGCAAGACCACCATCGCCCTGCAGTTCCTCATGGAAGGAGCGCGACGGGGCGAGCCGGTCTTGTACATCACGTTGTCCGAGAGCTTGCTCGAACTACAGCTCGTCGCTAAGCGACACGGGTGGTCGCTGGAGGGAGTCGACGTCTTCGAACTGATACCGCCCGAGAGCGCCCTCGATCAGGAGCGCGAGCTGACCATACTGCACCCCTCGGAGTTGGAGCTGGGCGAGACCACGAAGCTGATCTTCGATCGCGTCGATGCGCTCAATCCGACGCGGGTCGTGATCGACAGTCTTTCGGAGCTGCGGTTATTGGCGCAGGATCCGCTGCGCTATCGCCGGCAGGTCCTGGCGCTGAAGCATTACTTTGCCAGCCGCCAATGCACGGTCGTGCTGCTGGACGATCTGTCCGGAGCGGACGCCGGCGGGCTGCAGCTGCATTCGATTTCGCACGGCGTGGTGCTGCTGGAGCAGCTTGCGATCGACTACGGCGCGGAACGTCGTCGCATTCGAGTGCTCAAGATGCGCGGGATCAATTTTCGCGGCGGTTATCATGACTTCACGATCCGCCGAGGAGGGCTCGAGATTTTCCCTCGACTGATTGCAGCCGAGCATCACTCGCAGTTCGTCGGCGAGTTCGTTTCCAGCGGCAGCGCGGAGCTCGATCGCCTGCTCGGCGGCGGCCTCGAGCGGGGCACGAATGCCTTGCTCATTGGAGCGGCGGGTGTCGGTAAGTCCTCGCTCGCGCTGACCTATGCGATCTCAGCCGCGCAACGCGGCGATCACGCTGTGTTCTTTGCATTCGATGAAGGTAGAGGCACGCTCGAGGCGCGCGCTCGAACCATCGGTTTGCCACTGGCCGAGGCTCTCGAAAAGGGCTCGATTCGTTTCCAGCAGATCGATCCCGCCGAGCTGTCCCCCGGAGAGTTTGCGGCGAACGTTCGCCGGAGCGTGGAAGTCGATGGCTCGCGCGTGATCATCATCGACAGCCTGAACGGCTATTTGAATGCGATGCCCGACGGTCGCTTCCTGATCCTGCAAATGCACGAGCTGCTGACCTATCTGAATCAGCAAGGCGTGTTGACGATATTGGTGCTTGCTCAGCACGGACTCGTCGGTCCGATGGACACGCCGCTGGACATCAGCTACCTGAGCGATGCGGTGCTGATGCTGCGATACTTCGAGTATGGCGGCCTGGTGAGGCGTGCCCTATCGGTCGTGAAGAAGCGCAGCGGCCATCATGAGCATACGATCCGCGAGTTCCGCCTTAGCCCCCAAGGCATCGAGGTCGGCCCGCCGCTCGTGAACTTCAGCGGCATCTTCTCGGGCACGCCGCAATACACCGGCGATCCGACGCCACTGATGAAGAGTGAATCTCGTGGAGGCGCCTGAGCCGGACGGACTGCGGGTTCTGGTGCTTGCCCCGATAGGCCGGGATGCCTCCGCCGCCTCGGAGTTGCTGAGCCGTGCGGGGTTGAGCACCGAGGTCTGTCGCGACCTTGCGTGTTTGATGAAGCATCTGACGACCGAAGTAGCCGCCGTGCTGCTGGCGGAGGAGGCGGTGTATCGCAAGGACAGCACGGCTCTCGCCGCCTGGGTCCAACAGCAGCCCGCCTGGTCCGATCTGCCCTTCGTCGTTCTCACCAGTCACGTCGTCCACGCCAATGTCTCTGGCTGGCGGCGCGAGCTGGTCAGCACACTGCGCAATGTTTCCTTGCTGGAGCGTCCGGTTCAAGCGATTACCTTGACGAGTACCGTGCAGGCGGCCGTGCGAGCTCGTCGACGCCAATTCGAATTGAAGGCGCTGCTCGATGCGCAAGCGGCCGCCGCCGTGCACCTGGAGGAGTTGGTTTTTGCGCGCACTCGTGAGCTCGAAGTTACCAACGAGGAGTTGCGCACCCAGATGTCGGAGCGTGCCCGCATAGAGGAGTCGCTCCGCCAGGCGCAGAAAATCGAAGCATTGGGGCAGCTCACCGGTGGTGTTGCTCACGACTTCAACAACTTGCTCATGGTCATTCTGGGCGGCTTGGAGATGCTCGACCACACCGCCGATGGCGCGCGACGTAAACTGCTCATGGATGGCATGCGTCAGGCCGCTCACCGGGGCGCCGCGCTGACCCGACAGCTGTTGGCATTCTCACGGCGGCAGGCATTGCAGCCGCAGCCAGTCGATCTGGTGGCCCAGATTGGCGGGATGCGCGAGTTGCTCGACCGCAGTCTAGGCGGCAATGTCCAGGTGCAGTTGGAATTCAGCGAGGCGCTGTGGCCCGTGCACGTGGATCCTGGCGAGCTCGAGTTGGTCGTGCTCAACCTGGCAGTCAACGCGCGCGATGCCATGCCGAAGGGAGGTGTCATCATCGTTCGCGCACGCAACGCGCCTTCGGTTCATCTGGACGGATTGCGAGGCGATTTCGTTCGACTCTCGATCATCGACAGCGGCGTGGGCATGAGCACCGAGGTGCAGCGTCGTGTTTTCGAACCTTTCTTTACCACCAAAGAGGTGGGCAAGGGATCGGGCCTGGGACTCGCCCAGGTGTACGGGTTCGCGCAGCAGTCCGGCGGCAATGTTCAGATCGAAAGCGAAGTGGGGCGGGGCACGACCGTCTCGCTGCTGCTGCCACGATCTATACTGCCGCCGGCGACGAACGCCGTGGGGTCTACGGACTCCACACTGAAAACATCTCCGCACAGCTCCGCCGGCGCGGTGCTGCTGGTCGAAGATGATAATGATGTCGCGGTAATGGTCAGCCGCATGCTCGGCACGCTCGGGTATCGAGTGCAGCGTGTCGCCAGCGCCTCCGCCGCGCTCGCCGCACTCGCCGAGGATCGCAAGTTCGATCTGATATTCTCGGACATCATGATGCCCGGCGAGCTGGACGGCGTGGAGCTCGGGCGGGAAGTGCGTGAACGCGGAGCAAACATTCCTGTGCTGCTCACGAGCGGCTACGCCGATGCGGCATCGGCGCGCGCCGAGAGTGAAGGGTTTGGCGTACTACGCAAGCCGTACACTCTGGCTGAGCTTGCTTCAGTGCTGAAGATCGTCCGCACTTGATCTCCGGATCTCCCGGCGCCCTAGGCGCCATCCGAATCGGTTTGAAACAGTTGCGGTACCGCTAACAATCGGCGTATGTTCAGGTCCCGCGTCAGCAACGACGCGGAGCAGAGGACGCAAAGGACCTGACCGAATTCAGTTCTCATGGAGGGGGACTTCCTATGACTATTCGCACGGCCGTCACTGGCCGAATCCTATCTATTGTCCTGAGTCTGGGCGCCGCAGCTTTGTTTGCACAGCCGGCGCTCGCGCAGATGGCCAATGGCAAGCCGAAATTCGTCGGCAACGTCACCGGCAACAGCGTGCCGGCCAACTTCAACACGTACTGGAATCAGATCACTCCCGAGAATGCGACCAAGTGGGGTTCCGTCGAAGGCACGCGCAACCAGATGAACTGGGGCGGGGCGGACGCGGCGTATGACCACGCTCAAGCGAACGGCTATAAGTTCAAGTTCCACACGTTCGTGTGGGGTTCGCAGTTTCCGGGCTGGCTCACGGGCCTCACGCAACAACAGCAGCGCGCCGAGATCGAGGAGTGGATCCGGCTCGCCTGCGAGCGTTATCCCAACACCTGGGCGATCGATGTGGTCAACGAGCCCATCAAGACGGCACTGCCATGGAAGGCCGCGCTGGGCGGCGATGGCGCGACGGGCTGGGACTGGGTGATCACCGCGTTCCAGATTGCGCGGCAAAATTGTCCGAATGCCAAATTACTCATCAACGAGTACGGCACCGAGAACGATCCTCCGGTGCGCAACACCTATAAGAACATCATCAACCTGCTGAAAGCCCGCGGCCTGATCGATGGCATCGGCATCCAGGCGCACTACTTCAACATCGACAACATGAACCGTAGTGCGGTCACGACGATGCTGAACGACTACGCGACGCTCGCGCTGGACGTGTGGGTGTCGGAGCTCGATATCGTCGCGAACGGCAGCGATGCCGGACAGCTCGCGAAATATCAGGATGTGTTCCCGGGCTTCTGGGAACACAGCGCCGTCAAGGGCATCACGCTGTGGGGCTACATCGTTGGCCAAACCTGGCGTGATGGCACCGGGCTTGTCACCACGGGCGGACAGGAGCGCCCGGCGATGGTGTGGCTCAAGCAGTATGTCTCGGGAGCAACTCCCGGCGACGATACGCAACCGCCCAGCGTGCCTGCGGGTCTCACGGCGCCCTCGACGACCAGTAGTTCGATCTCGCTGACGTGGACCGCGTCGACGGACAACGTGGGAGTCACGGGCTATCAAGTGCTGCGCGCGCCCGGCACGAGCGGCGGCACGTTCACGCAGATTGCAACCGCCACATCCAATTCGTTCGTGAATACTGGCTTGGCCGCGGATACCACTTTCCGCTACCAGGTGCGCGCCACCGACGCAGCGGGCAATGTTTCAGCGGTGTCGAATACGGTGACCGCGACGACTCAGACGGGCGGCGGAACGGGCGGCGGTTGCTCGGTGGCGCCGACCGTGCAAACACAGTGGCAGACGGGTTATGTGATCGAGCCGGCGCGAGTGACCAATACGGGCACGGCCACGATCAATTCCTGGACGGTCACGTTCACGTTGCCGGCGGGTCATACCGTGATCGGATCGTGGAATACGGCGCTCACTGTCAGCGGACAAACAGTCACAGCGCGCAACGCGCCGCATAACGGAACGGTCGCGGCGGGTGGGAACACCGCGTTCGGATTCCAGGTGAGCCGACCGAATGGCAACACGCAATTGCCGAGCGATTACACGTGCGCTTCACCGTAAGCCTCGCAGCGCTCATCGCCGTGCTGACGGCGGTGAGCGCTGCGCACTTACTAAGCGCGGGTGATGTAGACGAACTGCACCCACAATCGACCGCACCGGTGGCGACACCGGTGCACGCGTCGACGATGGATCGTGCGTCGGCGGCTAACGAAATCGGTTCGGGAGCGGAAGAGCGCAACCGACAGCTCGCCATTGCGATCGAGCGCGCGCTCGTGTCGCGAGACGTGCAATACCGAGAAACAGCATTCAATTTTGTCTTGCCCGAACTGCTGCGCGCTGATCCTAATCGTGTGATTGCCATGGTGGCGCGGCAGGAGCCGGGCGAGACCCGTGATGCGCTTCGCGACGAAGTGGCGCGCCAATGGATCACGAAGCATCGCGACGCTGCTATCGAGTGGATGAATTCACTCGAGGCAGCCGATCGCAGGGCAAGCGCGACGATCGCCATGCGAACGCTCGCAGCCATCGAGCCTGCGCAGGCCATTGCCGTGGCCGACCAATTTGACATCGGCCGGGACGACGGCTCGCTCGAACACATGGTGCAGATCTGGGCGGCCGAAAAGCCCGACGAAGCCATGCGCTGGATCGAAGGACAACCGACCGGCGAGCCGCACACGGAACAGCTACGAGCACGCATCGCGCACTCCCGATAAACGATGCATTCAGCTGCTGCAGGACAGGTCGGCGACACGCCGTCGTCTGCGCCTCACAGGTTCACCTTGTGCGCATTGACCCATCGGGACTGCCGATCAGAATCGCGTTCACTCGCGAGGCCGGAGCGTGCTTCGCACTGGATCGATCGATTGGATAGCGAGGTTCACCACGGGGCAGCGCATAGCGCTCGCCCTTACGGAAGGAGGTAGCATGAGCTTCGATATCCTTGAGTCATTCAATGCTGCGCTCGGCGGTCCTGTCATTCGTCATCTGAGCTCATCGCTGGGTGAAACGGAGGAAGGCACTCGCAACGCGGTTCGCTCGGTGGGGCCAAGCATGCTCGCTGGGCTGATACAACGGGTCGCCACGCCTGCGGGCGCCGCAGAAATGTTTCGTGCGGTCAATGACGATCACATCGATAGCGGCATCGTCGGCAAGCTGGGCAGCATTTTCGGCAATCGCGGCAGCATGGATTCGATGCGTGGCCTGGGCGAGTCGCTCGCGGGCACCGTGTTCGGCAATCGCACCGGTCCGCTCACCAGCGCCATCTCTCAGGTCGCGGGTGTCGGTCCGAGATCGGCGATGTCCCTGCTGGCGATGGGCTTGCCGATTGTGTTCGGCATGTTGCGCAAACAGGTCGGCAGTGGCGGACTCGACGCTTCCGGACTGAGTTCACTGCTGTTCTCACAACGCGGCTCGCTGGAACGAGTCGGGCTCGATGATCGAATCGCGGGCGCGCTTGGCGTCGGTAGTCTGTCGAATCTGTTGAGTGGAATTCCCGGCGGTCCAAGTCGATCGTCCGGCACGCGTGAATCCTTTACTGGTCACGAGAGGGTGAGGGCGCGTCCAAGGGAGCAGCACAGACCGCGCTGGCTGCCGTGGGCAGTCGCCGCCGGTGTTGCGGCGCTGGCGTTATCGTTATTCATGAACCGCACAGATCAGCGCGGCGCTGAGCGCACCGCGCAGACAGTGAATGAGCGCACCGGTCCAGCGACGGAGTCGACCAGTGTTTATTTCGATTCCGGCGAGGTCACCGTCGACGGAGAAGGCCGGCTGAGGATTGCCTCGGTCGCGGCCTCAGCTAAAGGAGCAAACGATCGTGTGGTCGCCATCACAGGCTACACGGACAGCAGTGGTAACCCCGATCAGAACGTGCAGATCGCGAAGGACCGCGCCGTCGCTGTCAAAGACGCCTTGGTCGCTGAAGGCGTAACGGAATCGCAGATCGTGATGGATCCGCCGGCTGCGGTGACTGGAGCGGGAACGAATGCCGAGGCGCGTCGTGTCGAGATCGAGGTTCGCTGACCTCACCCCGCATCCGCAACGAGCGATTTCTCCATGAATACGCTCAGCGGATCGGGCTCGTACGCGCCGAAAGGACCAATTTCGGTGAAGCCAGCCGATCGATACAAAGCGAGCGCTTCCGGCTGGCTCACCCCGGTTTCCAGCCGTATCGAGCTGGCGCCGCGCTGAGCGGCAATCGCTTCAATCCTCTGGAGCAGTTGCCGCCCGACCTTTTGGCCCCGTGCCGAAGGGCAGACGAACATGCGCTTGATCTCCACCCAATCGTCACCCGAGCCGACCACCGCGCCGCAGCCCACCGCAGAACCGCTCTTCGATCGCGCAACGATAAACGTGACCTCAGGCCGCGTCAGTGCACTCAGGTCCAACAGGTGATTGCTCTGTTCCGGATAAAGACTCGCCATGTAGGCATCGCTGGCGGCGAGTAGCGCGCGGACATCGGGCTGGTCGGGATGTTCGATATCAATTTCTATCATGGTTGGATTGTACTCAGCGCCCTCGAGATAGGGCTACCACCGTGAAGCCCGTCACGCTGGTGCAGTTCGATGCAGGTAGACTTGCGCAAGTCAGCGGAGGGCGCCTCATTCATGATTCTCGGCATCGACCTGGGGACGACAAACAGCGCGGCGGGAGTATGGCGTAACGGGCGTGCCGAGCTCATTCCAAACAGTCTCGGACACCTGCTGACGCCCTCGGCGGTCAGCATCGATGACGACGGCAAGATTCTGGTCGGTCTGGCGGCCCGCGACCGTCAAGTGACACACCCGGAACGAACCGCCACAGCTTTCAAGCGCTACATGGGCACGAGTCGGTCCCTTTCTCTGGGGCAGACACGCTACTACCCGGAGGAGTTGTCTGCGTTCGTGCTGCGTTCGTTGAAGGCAGACGCCGAGCACTACCTGGGCGAAACGATCACTGACGCAGTGATCACTGTCCCAGCTTACTTCAATGACAAGCAGCGCAAGGCGACCAAGCGTGCGGGCGAACTCGCGGGGCTGCGCGTGGAGCGGCTGTTGAATGAGCCGACGGCAGCCGCGCTGGCTTACGGAATTCACGAAACCGGGCGCGAGACGCGCTTTCTGGTGTTCGATCTCGGCGGCGGCACTTTCGACGTTTCGGTGCTGGACATTTTCGACGGCGTGATCGAAGTGCGCGCGAGCACAGGTGACAATCGCCTCGGCGGTGAAGACTTCAACGAGGTGCTGATCCGCATGATGCTCGAGAGCTGCCGTCAGCAGTGGCATCTACCCGACACGCCTCGCAGCGAGCTGCTCTATCAGCGCGTACGCGCCGAGGCTGAGCGTGCACGCCGACTGCTTTCGAGCGAAGAGCAAACCACGATGTCGATCTCGTGGAACGACAAGCATGCCGAGCACCTGGTGAGCACGGAACAGTTCGAGCGTGCTGCCGAGACTTTACTGCAACGGTTGCGTGTTCCCGTGGTTCGCGCGCTGAAGGACGGCGGCATCGATGCCAGTCAGCTCGATTCAATCGTGTTGGTGGGCGGAGCGACGCGCATGCCCATCGTGCGCCGAGCGGTGACCAGGATGTTTGGCCGCTTCCCTGACTCGCGACTCAATCCCGACGAAGCGGTCGCGTTGGGAGCGGCGGTGCAGGCGGGCCTGAAGCAGCGCGATGCCGCTCTGAATGAAATTGTGCTTACGGACGTTTGTCCGTACACGCTCGGCATCGAGATTTCCGAGGTCGTTGCGGGCGTCGGGCTGCGCGGCGGCCTGTTCGCGCCGCTCATCGAACGCAATACCATCGTGCCGGCGAGCCGCTCGAAACAATTCTCCACGCTGACCGACGGGCAGACCTTTGTGCACGTCAACGTCTACCAAGGCGAAGCGCGGCAGGTCAGCGATAACGTCAAGCTCGGCGAGTTGAAGGTGCCGGTGCCGCCGCGTCGCGCCGGAGAAGTGAACATCGATTGTCGCTTCAGCTATGACGTGAGCGGCTTGTTGGAGATCGACGTACACGTGCCGCTCACCGACGAGCGCCATCAGCTGGTCATCCTGGACGATGAGGACGGTACGCAACGCGAGGAAGTGCAGCAGCGCCGAGAACGGCTGGCTGCGCTGAAGATCCATCCACGCGATCAGGATGCAAACAGGGTGGCTCTGTCGCGGGCCGCCCGCTGCTTCGAGGAATCGCTCGGCGAGCGTCGCGAGTTGGTCGGACGCTGGATGTCACAATTCGAGGCGGTGCTTGAACGGCAGGATCCGCGCGAAATCGAAATGGCGCGGAATGCGTTCATGAAGGCGCTCGACGGTGTCGATGGCGAGGTGTTCTTGTGAGCACGCCTGATGCTCCATGGAGCATCCTTGGTATTGCGCCCACTGCAGATGGCGCTGCAATCCGGCGCGCCTACGCGGCGAAGCTGAAACTCACTCGCCCCGAAGACGATCGAGCGGGATTCGAGCATTTGCGCGCCGCCTATGAGCTCGCGCTGCAATGGGCTCGCCAGCAAGTTGCTGCGGTCCGCGCTCCGGCACCGGTGTCCGCGACAACTCCGACGCACGGTACGGTGAATGAAACAAAAGCTTCGGCAGCCGACCCAACGAACGTCGTCGATGTCGAGCGTGAAAACGTTCGACGGGCGTTCGGCGAGCTGCACGCGCAGCTGAAATCCGAGCGGGGCGACTCGCCCGAGGCAAGTCGCGCGCTGGCAAAAATCCTGGAATCGCCGGCACTGGAAAACGTGTCGGCCGAACAGTGGGTCGAGCGCCAGCTCGCCGGTTTGCTCGCGTCTTTCATTCCTGCGTCCGACTCGCTGCTGGAAAGCGCCGCCGCCAGGTTTAGCTGGGCTCGTCCGGAAGCGGAGCTGGATCGGACGCCGCCGATCGAAGTCATCCTGAGTCGCCTCAACGATCTCCATTTCCTCGACACGTTGCGCTCCGGAGAGAGCCCTTACTCGGCCGCGTTTCGCGGCCTGCAGCGGCGCAAGATCCCGCTCTACAGCTGGATGATGGCGCATATCAGCAAAGCCGGCGTGCCGGGCGAATATGAGCTCCTGCAGCTGATCCGCCTGCACCATCGGTCGTTGCTGCCGTTGTTGGAGCCCACCGCGGTTGCATGGTGGGACCGGCTTGCCGGCCGGCCGCAGGTTTCGTTTCCGATCATCCTGCTCGGCCTGGCCTTCGCCGCGCTCAGTGTTATCCCGGGCGTTGCCATCGGCGAGCCGAATGCGGTGCTGGTCAGTGTGGGGAACATCGCGGCCGTGTTCACAGGGCTGGCGCTTTGGAAGCTATATCTGCTTGATTGGCCCCGCCATCTGCTGCGTACAAAGCTGCCCGTGCCGCCGGTGTTGGTGCTGCTCGGCTGGTTTCCCGCCAGCATCGCCGTCGTACTGCTGGCATTGATTCCCGCGTGGAGCTTCGTTTCATGGATCCTCGCCGTGCTTGCGGCTTGCGCCACTCAGTGGGCGTGGATCGTCGGATGGAACGGCGCCCCCGGCTCGCTGCAGAACGTGCTGACCATGCCGGTTTTCCGCGTCCTGATTTATAACTTTGTCGCTGGAATGTGGTGGTTGTCCGCCGCGGGAAAAATGCCGCCAGTGCCGCAACTTCATGCGCCGGTGCTGTGCGCATTGGCCGGCAGTGCCTTGGGCTTGCCGATGGCGATCGCGGTCTGGGAGCAGCGTCTGACTTCCCCTCAGCGCTGGATCTGGCTGTTTGCCACCAGCATCGTTGCCATCGTCGCCGTCGCCGTGCTGTGGTTTCTGGCCGATCGCGAAGCCTGGAGGCCAGTCGCTGCCGCCCTGGTCATCGTTGCTCTGCTCATGCACCGTCACATCGCGGCGATGCTCGGCAAGCGCCAGCAGGAACTCAGGTTTGGCTGGATGGTGACTTTCTTCATCGGCCTGATCGTCGTAACGGTGCAATCGGAGCAGATGACGCCGCAGTTCGATGTGGTGCTCACCGGCTTCGGCTCGCTGTTGGCGAGTACGGTGCTGCTGTGTGCGCTCATGGCCATGTGGAACGAGCGGCAGGGATGAGCGCCCAGCTTGGTCGCGTCGGCTCACAGCTTCAGCTCGTCCATGCGGCGGCGTTCGTAGACTTCATCTTCCGCCGGATAGCGCAGGTCGGCGAACCGGCCTGACTGCTTGGCCATCGCCCAAAGAACGCTTTCGCCGGCTGGCAGAATATCCGGCTCGGCGGCAAACAGCGGGTCCTGAAACGCTGTTTCGGCATCGATGATGCGCCAGCCACGCTGCACATACATTTGCAGCAGATCTGGCAGAAACAATGCCGCAGCCAGGTTGTGATGGATCAGCAGCGTGTGCTTCACCGGTCGCTGCAGCACTTCCCGGGCGAGGCGGTCGTAGAACTGCGTGCGATCCCACAAGTGCTCCAGATAGAACGCGCGATAGCCGTCCAACGCCGCATGCGGGTCCTCGGCCAGTCGCTTGCGCAGTCGAGCATCGATCGCCCAGTCCGAGGCATCGACTGTCACGTAGCCCATGCGATAGCCATTGGCTTTGAGGAATGCGCGCATCCGGTCGCGTTGCTCGGCAGTGGCTCCTTCCTTCAGATACGGAAATCTGAACCACTTGCGGAATGTTGCATACGACGCGATCACTGCTTCGCCTCGCAGCACGTCGGCGGAAAATTTATCGAAGCCGGTGTCTGGGTAGTGCCAGTGCGAGTACGTGTGATTGGCGAGTATGTGACCGGCATCGCTCCACGGCGCCAGGCGCCGCCTGCCGTCCGGATTGTCGACCCGCCTGCCGCACACGAATGCGGCTGCCTGCACCCGCATTGCCCGCAACGCGTCGAGTATCTGTGTGTTCCTGGCATCGGGATCGAATAGCGGTGTCGACGCATTCAGGTCGAAATCGTCAATGGTGATCGCGATCTCCGGTTGAGATGCCGGAGGTAAGGCGGCCGAGCTGCGGCAGCCCGCCAGCGCGCTCATCAACATCCCAATGCAGGTGCGGCGGCTGAAGCCGCCAGAGGGTGCATCCATGTGTTCGCCTCAGGTATCCGTGGACTGCGCCAAATTCGGCACGCGGCGGATCATGACTAAACTCTTAGTTGCCAGCAACTAATTCCTTAGTTACGATGTGTCATCACGTCGCAATCGAAGCTCATGGTCAGAAAATCCCGCGTCGCGCGTATCGCACAGCCCATCGAGAAGCCGCTGACGGCGACCGAACTGGAGATGATGAACGTCATCTGGCGCATCGGTCCTTGCTCGGTGCTGCAAGTCGTCGAGCAGCTGCGGCCCGAGCGAGAGCTTGCTTACACCAGCGTCTCGACGATCGTGCGCATTCTGGAGCAGAAGGGCTATGTCATCAGTTCGAAGGAGGGGCGCGGACATCTCTATGACGCTGCTGTGTCCAAGGAGGACTATCAGCGCAGCACGCTGAAGCGGATGGTGACGAGCGTATTCGACGATACTCCAGCGCTCCTCGTGCGCCGGCTGCTCGACACCGAGTCGCTCAGCTCGGACGATCTTGCTGAGATCCGCGCGCTGCTGCGGAAGAAAGGAAAGTGATGATGACCGTGCACGCGGTGAACATGTACTTGGTTGCGAACCTCCTGTTGCTGCTTGCAGCGGTTGGAGTGGCATGTCTGCGTGGCGTTGGCGGGCGCTCGATCACTGCAATCGCGTATCGACGCCAGCTGCAGATTGCATACGTGCTGACGATTGCGGCCGTGATGCTGCCAAGCCTGTCGCTGCTATCGCAGCGTGAGGATTGGCTGCCCAAAAACGCACAGATCTGGTCCGGCGCATCAATGGGTGATGCTACCCACAGCTCCCGAGATACGCATCGAATTGGCTTTTCAGTCGCGTCGTCGGAAGTCTCGGCCCCTCTGTACGCAGTTCGCGCCGTCACGACAGGTTTGTTCGTAGCAGGGGCGGCCGCCTTTCTCATAGTGATCTTCGCCGAAGCGATGCGGATCCGGCGCATCATCGTCGATGCGCAGACAATCGCGACGCGTCGGCGCGTGCGGGTGCTGTCCTCGCAGGCAGTCCGCGTACCGTTCTCGCTGTGGATCCCCGGAGTGCACTTCATCGTGCTGCCCGCGGACTTGATTGTATCGCCCGCCGACATTCGCATGGCGATTCGGCACGAAGCCCAACATCACCGACAGCTCGATACACGGGTGATCTACGCATACCAGCTGCTGCGCCTGTTGTTCTTCTGGAATCCGGCCGTGCATTGGCTGAATAGGAGCATTGCGGAGCTCCAGGAGTTCTCATGCGACGAGGCCTTGATCGGAACCCGGAAGGTCTCTCCACAGGCTTATTGCCGCTGCCTGCTGCAAGTCGCCGAGTCGGCGGTCTCCCAGCGCGTTACCTCGATCTGCGTCAGCATGCTGGGTTCCGCGGCGGGCAGCGTTCTGAGGCGAAGAGTCGAAGCGCTCCTGACGCGAGGAGTGGCCAGCAATCGACGCTGGCCCGCCGCGGCGCTTGGTGCTGTAGTGCTGGCAACGATGGCGGGTACCGCCATGGCATTCTCCTCGACGATTCAAGATCGGAGGATTTCGCCCGAGCAGGCGCAGCGCATGTTGGCAGTCGCTCGGCGGGGCAGTGACTTTCCGTTCGTCGCGAACGAGCCGGTCGTGGCGCAGCTCAATCGTTTGCTCGGCACTCCCGACGGCCGGGCCTTCGTACGCGCGAGCTTGCGGCGCATGCAAGAACACGAGGCGCTGATTACTGCAGCGATCGCTCATTACGGATTACCGGAGGAGCTGATGGCGGTGCCTGCGATCGAATCGGGTTATCGCAATCTCCCGCCCAGCGACGATGCGCGACGAGGCGCCGGGCTGTGGATGTTCATCGAGCCGACCGCCCGCCGGTTCGGGTTGGTGATCGACGGGAATATCGATGAGCGGCTCAACGTCGCACTGGAGACTGACGCGGCCATGCGCATGATCGGCGGCCTCTACGAGCACTTCGACGATTGGGGGCTCGCCTTGCTCGCATACAATACTGGTGAGCGCATGGTAGACGAGGCCATGCGCGCGACAGGCTCACGCAATCCGTGGCGCGCAGTCGAGCAGGGCTTCGAGAACGATCCTGACTATCTGGCGCGTGTGATGGCCATGGCGCTCATCATGAAGAATCCCGCGTTGATCGAATGAGAGCGGCCCGCGTGCCTTGATGCGAAACCCGGGAATCGACGCGCTGCGAGGTCTGGCGATCCTGCTCGTGATCCTCGTGCACCTGCGCATCCGCATCCCGCTGAAGGACAGCTTCGTCGCCGACATCCTGCCCCACTGGTTGGTGAACGCCCTGACCGATCGTGGACATGAAGCGGTATACGTGTTCTTCGTGATCTCGGGCTTTCTGATCACATCGCATGCGATGATCAGATGGAGAGAGCTCCACCAGATGGACGCTCTGGCATTCTGGGCGCGGCGTGCTGCGCGCATCCTGCCTTGCTTGCTGGTCCTGATCGCCGTGCTGAGCGTTCTGCACTTACTGGATGTGCAGGGCTATACCATCTGGCGGGAAGGTCAATCTCTTTCGGGCGCGATCGTCGCGGCGCTCGGCTTTCACATCAACTGGTACGAAGGACAACACGGATATCTGCCCGGCAGCTGGGACATCCTCTGGTCGTTGGCGATCGAGGAGATCTTCTATCTCGGCTTCCCGATTGTTTGCCTCCTGATCCGGAGCCGCGCAGCCATGATGATCCTGCTCGCGCTGTTCGCGGCATCGCTGCCCATTCTGAAGGCCACCGTGGGTGGCAGCGAGATCTGGCAGCAAAAGGCTTACCTCCCGGGTATGTCGGCCATCTCCGCCGGTGTCGTGGCGGCGTTGATCGCTGCGAAGATCCAAGCAGTATCGATGGCGCAGCTACGTGTCCTCTATGCCGTCGGCACGGCAGGGCTGCTTGCGGTGATGGGGCTCACCGATCGCATTGCCGCCCTTCAATACGTTTTGCCGCTGCTGCTGACTGTAGCCACTGTGTGTCTCCTTCTCGGGTTTCACTGGCAGGCGAAGCTGGGAGCTCTCAGAAGTCGGCCGGGGGCAAAGTGGCTGGGCTCCATGGGGCGCTTGAGCTATGAGATGTACCTTTCCCACATGTTCGTCGTGCTGTCCGTCGCCAGCGTCGTGAAGGCCGCTCGATGGGATCCCTATTGGGGCTTTGTGTGGTATCTGCCGACGATCCTCATGGCGTGGGGGCTGGGCTCGCTGATCGAGAGGCATTTGTCGACACCGTCAATGAAATGGGTGCTTCGGCAGGCGATCACGAATGAAAGGCTTGAACCGCCGCGTCTGCGTGGCCCCCATGATGGCAAGGTGAGCATCGATGACTGAGCGCGGACGGCAAGCAGTTTTCTCGGACCGGGTGCAAGCCTATGTGCGTGCGCGGCCTCGATATCCAAAGGAGCTTGCGACTCTCCTGATGGACGAGTTCGCGCTGACTTCGGGCGCCGCTGTTGCAGACATCGGCAGCGGAACGGGACTGTCGTCCGAGCCATTCCTTCGGGCGGGATGTCTGGTCAGTGGTGTCGAGCCGGACGATGCGATGCGGGCAGCAGCTGAGCGTGAGCTTGCAGCCTACGCCGGCTTTACGAGCGTCAAAGGCCATGCGGAGGGTACCGCGCTGCGAGCAAGCAGCATGGATCTGATCGTCGCCGGCCAGGCGTTTCATTGGTTCGAGCCAGCGAAATTTCGCATCGAAGCGCTTCGTATAAGTAGGACAGGCGGCTGTCTCGGTTTGTTCTGGAACACGCGGCAGCACGAGGTTTCGCCCTTCATGAGCGAATACAACGAGACGCTGCTTCGGTGTTGCACAGAGTACCGGGAGAAGTGGGGCGGAAGGGATGTTCGAGACCGCCGGGCGCCGGCGCTCGATACCGTGTTCGGCAGCGGTCGATGGCGCGAAACGCAGCTGCCTAACGGTCAGAGCCTGACGCTCGATCTGCTCATCGCTAGAGTGGAATCGGATGCGTATGCGCCGAAGCCTGGACACCCGGAGTATGAGCTGCTGACCGAGGGCTTGACGGAATTATTCCACCGTCACGCTGCCAAAGGCCTCGTGGAGCTGCAATATCGTACGCGAATCTTCCTTGGCAGGATCGAGCCGTGAGGCGCTATTGCTGTCGCAAGCCTCGTGGATCAGGCACGGGCGCCGGATCTGCAATGAGCGGTCGCTAACTTTACTTGCACGAGCGGCGGCCGGTTCGCCGCTGCAATTCTTCGATTCGCAGGGCCGCCTCCACGTGGGTCATGTCTTCGAGATCTGTGCTCTGCTCGCCAGCGTCCAACATCAGGGTCTTGAGGTATGAGAGTTGGGCGGCCGTGATGCGCTCGTCACTCGTGCCCCAATGTCTCGGCTCGCGATAGACGGCTTCGCGTGTCATTGGCGAGTGTTGGGTTTCCATCTTCAATCCTGTATCGATATTCAGCGCTAGCCACTGAATGCTTCAGAAAGCGGAGTGTTCCCAGCCTGCCCGGGATACGTGCGCGCCGTTCAATTACAAGTGCCGGTTCGCGTATGACTTCAGTAGCAGGTCGCCAACCGCCTTCGGCGACAACTGACCGAGTGCCTGGCTCAGCAGGTCCGCTGCGAGGGCTCTCGCCACGTGCGACTCTGCTATGCGCGCTTGGGTAGCGTGCTCATCAGAGCGTCGAGACAGGTAACGTGATGCTTCAATGAGTTCGAGCCGTTCCGTCTCGGTGCGCTCAGCGGGTGGACCTGCGGAAGGACGAAGTCGAGTGTGGCGTGGAACGGCCCTGAGAGGTTTCCTGAGCCAATTCGGGCGGATCGGGATGCGAGATCGCATGGAGCGGCTAAGCCCGTTCGGGAGTCCTGTCTCGCAACGCTTGCTCGCTGCGCAAGTTCCGTTTCGGGGCGAAACCTTCCGGAACGCGTTTAGCCACTGGCCAGCGACATGCGGTGGTTCGCAAGCGCAGTTGCTATCTTTTCCTGCAACTCCGCGATGACGAACGGTTTGGCGAGCATGGGATAGGATTCGAAAACCTGCTCGATGCCGTGCCTGCCGTAGCCGGTACTGAACACCAGGGGGATGTGGCGTTCCCGAAGAATGTGTGCGACGGGAAGCGCCGAGGCGCCATCGAGATTCAAGTCGAGTAGAGCGAAATCTATCGCGATCGTACGCGCCACCTCGCATGCCCGATCGAGTTGCGCCACGGACGCCACGACTTCGCAACCAAGATCGAGCAGCATGTCCTCGATCAACAGCGCGACGGCTCCCTCATCTTCGACGACCAGAGCCTTGAGACCGGTGAAGTCAGCCATGCGCTGCGCAACGCGAGAGCGGGACGACCATCAGGCAGCGTACGCCTTCGGGCTCATAGGAGAGATCAAAGACGCCACCGAGATCGCCCTCGATACAGCGCTCCATCAATCGTCCGCCGAAGCCGCGACGAGTTGGCGGTTTGACCGGCGGGCCATCCTGTTCCAACCACTCGATGGTGAGCGTCCTCACGCCTTCGGAATCTTCCCGAAGCTGCCAAACGACAGAAAGCCTGCCGTGCTCGGATGAGAGGGCCCCGTACTTTGCGGCATTCGTGGCGAGCTCGCTGAGCGCCATCGTCAGGCTCAGCGCGGCGCGGGGTGTGAGGTCGATTGCAGGTCCCGCCATGCTCATGCGGTCCTGCGCCGAACTTGCCATCGGCGCCAGCACCTCGTGGGCCAGCGAAGCGAGCGAAGCGGCTTCCCAGTGACGCTTGGTCAAAAGGTCGTGCGCGCGTGCCACGGCCAACAAACGATTCTGGAATTTGCCGACGAAGTCAGGGAGGCTCTCGGCGTGCCGCGCCGTTTGGGCGGCCAACGACTGCACCGTCGCAAGCGTGTTCTTTACGCGATGATTCAGCTCATCGATCAGAATTTTCTGCCGACTCTCGGCCTGCTTGCGATCGCTGATGTCCAGCAGCATGTTGATGGCGCCGATGAGGTTTCCTTGCGCATCGTACAGCGGCGTGGGGTAGGGGATGAAGGGTATGCGAGTGCCATCGGGGCGCTCCGCAACCGCCTCCGCACCGCGCACCGCACGGTTCTCTTTCAGCGCAATTGCCATAGGACACTCAGCGTGCGGCAAAGGTGCGCCATCGGGTGTGTATAGGCGCCAAGTCACGCACCATTCGTCGCCCGGTGCGGGAGTGCGACCCGACAGTTCGACCGCCGCTTTGTTGTAGAACGTGATCCGACCCGCACGATCGGTCGTGTACACCGCGATGGGCAGCGCTTCGAGCAGGTTCCGCATGTGCCGCTCGCTCTCGCGGATCTGGTCCTCCAGCCGTTTCGCCTCGGTCACATCCTGAAGCACGCGAACACCGTATTGGAAGCGGCCACTCGCATCACGCACAGAGGAACTGTAGACATCCAGATAAAGAACGGTACCGTCGGGTCGGGTTGCGCGCTTTCTGATTGCGTAGTTCTCGAGTTCGCCCCGTACCTGACGCGCGTAGCGGGCGGCGTCCTCGGCTCGATGCTCTGCGTGCGTATATTCGAGAAAGGTAGTGCCCAGAAGCTGCGCACGGGGACGACCGAGCATCTTGCACAAAGCATCGTTCACGCGCAGCAGGGTGCCCTGTTCGTCAGTCTCCGCAATTCCAATGGTGGCAGCCTCGTAGGTCGCGGCCAAACGTCGCTCGCTATCCAGTCGTGCATCTTCGGAGTCGTGGAGCTCCGTCACGTCCGTGGTGAAGCACCGCGTGTTCACCATTTGTCCCTGCTCGAAGCGGCAGTTGGACGTGATGAGCACATGTTTGATCGAGCCGTCTTTGGCACGAATACGCGCGGGATGGCGGTCCAGTTGCTCACCGCAGGACAAGCGCTGGAGGATGTCGCCGATGACGGGCGCGTCCAAATGAAACTCCGCGATGTGCCGGCCGATGTACTCTTCGTTCGTGTAGCCGAGCAGATTCAGCTCCGCCTTGTTGGCCCGCTGGATGATGCCTTCGCCGCTCACGATGTGTAAGCCGATGGCGGCGTTCTCGAAGAAGTCTTCGAGTTCCTGATTCGTGCGGCGCAAGTCGTCTGCAACTTGCCGTGTGGCCGTGGCCCGCTGAAAGCAATTGATTGCGCCCTGGATCTTGCCACGGCGGTCCCGGAGCGCTCGGATGTTCATCAACACCGCGTCCTGGGAGCCGTCCGGTCGCCCCATGATCACTTCGGTGTTTTGACCAGACTTGCCCGCTCTGACCGCTTCAGCCATCGGCGAGGCATCGTGCGACAGCGGCGTGCCGTTCGGGAGGAACAGCTGCTGCGAGCCGCAGAACCTGGTTTCGAGCAGCGTTGGCGCCCGACCCCATAGGGTCGCAGCTTCCCGGTTGTAGGCAACCAGTCGCCCCTCGTGATCGCACAGATACACGGCGCCTGGAAATGCGTCGAGCGCAGTCGGGCCCGCCGATAACAGCGCTTCGTACTCCGTCGAACGCTGTGCGGCGCGCGGGAACTCTTCGACACTTGACATTGCAAGACTCGGATGAGGCTCAGTGCCGGGCGCCTATATATACGAATCGGCGGGCGCCGGGTCCGGGCATAACGGATAGTAGGATTTACAATAACTCGGTGGAGCGCGGGAAGTTCCTTCGTGCGACGAAATAGCGCGACGGGCGCACTGGCAGGCCAGGAGTGTGGACGAGGGCGGAAGCCCTGAGCGCAGGTATGCGGGGTGCCTTCGAAGAACGTCGTTCGCTCGACGGCGCGCTACGCGACCGTCGTCGGCCCGTCTGCTATGCGGGCTCACGTTTATTTCATTGACGAACCAGGGACCGGCCTATATTCCAGCGCATCTCTTCAGCGTGGTGCTCACATGAACGTCAGTGGCTTGTTCGCGCGCTCGCTACTAACACTGATTGCATTAGCTTGCACAGAGGCCAGGGGAGGCGAAGGTATGACAGTCAGCGAAATAGAAGAGCCGAGCCTGCGCCACGTGCAGGTCAACGGCGTGCGTCTGCGTATCGCGGAGATGGGCAAGGGCCCACTGGTGATGCTCGTGCACGGTTGGCCCGAGTCGTGGTATTCGTGGCGACATCAGATGCCAGCACTAGCCGGCGCTGGATTCCGTGCGGTTGCGCCGGACATGCGTGGCTATGGGCAGTCGGATAAGCCCGCGGCCGTCGAGAGGTACGATATCCACCACGTGACGGGCGACTTGGTTGCACTGGTCGATGCGCTGGGCGAGAAAACCGCCATTCTGATGGGGCACGACTGGGGAGCGATCGTCACGTGGCACGCGATGCTGCTCCATCCACAGCGCTTCCGTGCTTTGGTCGCGATGAGCGTTCCATATGCCGGCCGCGGTTCACATTCCCTTGTAGACACTTTGCGCGCGGCGCACGGCGATAATTTCAATTACATCCTGTATTTCCAAGAGCCGGGCGTGGCCGAGAAGGAGTTCGACGCGGACCCGCGCGCGATTCTCAGTCGGTTATATCTGTCGCCGGGCTCACCGCGTGAGCAGCCGTTGGTTCGAGATTCGAAACGAGTTGCCGGTGGCTGGATTCCCAGATTGGGAGCGCCAAAGGGACTGCCGACCTGGCTGACGCAGAAGGATCTGGATTATTACGTCGCGGAGTTCCAGCACGCAGGCTTTCGCGGTGGCATCAATTACTACCGTAACTTGCAACGCAATTGGGACACCACCCCGCAGCTAGCTGACGCGAAGATCACGGCGCCGGTCCTGTTCCTGGCGGGCGATAAGGATGTCGTCATTCGCGGCGCTAGCGCCCAGTCACTCGAGACTGCGATGCGTCCAGCGGTGCCTGGCTTGAAATCGGTCAAGCTGATTCCGGACACCGGTCATTGGGTGCAGCAGGAGCGACCCGTCGAAACCAACGCGCTCATGCTGGAGTTCTTGCGGGCATTGTGAAGTAAGTTACGACGATCAACAGCGACCGGCTACAGCTTGCGGAACTGCCGATCCGTCCACCACGGAAAGAACTTGGGCAAATCGCAGCTCACGCGATCTGTAAACTGCGCGGGACGTTTCTCCAGAAAGGCCGAGATGCCTTCCTTGGCATCCGCGGAGGTGCCAAGCGCGGCCAAAGCAGCAGTGTCGATCTCGTGTGCGTCGATCGGGTGAGGTGCGCTCAGCATTCGCCACATCATCTGACGAATCAGCGCGATCGAAACGCAGGAGGAGTTGTCGATGAACTCTTTAGCGAGCAAGCGCGCGTGCGGCAGCAGATCGTCCGGAGCATGAGTGCTGCGAAGGAGTCCGGCCTCTAGCGCCTCTTCGGAGCGGAAAATACGTGCCGAGAAACACCACTCGAGCGCCTTGCTGATGCCGACGATGCGCGGCAGAAACCAGCTCGAGCAAGCCTCCGGCACGATGCCCCGACCCGCAAACACAAAACCCAGTTTCGCGCCGGTGACCGCCAGGCGAATATCCATCGCCAAAGTCATCGTCAAGCCGACGCCGACCGCCGGACCATTGATCGCGGCAATGACGGGTTTGTAGCAATCATAAATGCGACGAGTGACGCGGCCACCACCGTCACCGACGTAGCGTTCCGATGCAGCTTGCTTGGCGATGTAGTCAGCATGCTTGCTCCACGTGTCGCCGCCGCGTTCCAGATCGGAGCCAGCGCAGAAGGCGCGACCTGCGCCGGTGACGATGACGACCTTGATCTCATCGTCGGCGTCGGCTGCATCGAAAGCATCGATCAATTCGTCCGCCATGCGCGCCGTGAACGCATTCATGCGCTCCGGTCGATTCAGCGTGAGCGTCAGAATGCGGTCGGCTACCTCATAACGAAGGGTTTCGTAACTCATGAGTTGGTCCGTTGTGCGGAAGAAGTCAGCTCGGAACGTATATAACTATACGCCATTGAGCGCAGTCTATTGACGATCACACCATTGTCGAAGCACTCTCTGGGTCCACGGAATGCGAACGCTCTTGGGGGAACGACGATGAGGCATCCAGGACCTCTGTTGGCTGCGCTTTTGATGCTCGCGAGCGCCGCGCAGGCGCAGTCATCGGCAGAGAAGCCGGCGCCCGTGAAGGTGACAATCGATTCGGGCGTGCTCGTCGGGGAGGTGCAGAAGGGGGTTAACGTTTTCCGCGGCGTGCCGTACGCGAAACCGCCAGTTGGGGACTTGCGCTGGCGCGCACCTCAGCAACCGGACAAGTGGGTAGGCGAGCGGGCAGCGAGTGCGAACGAGCCGCCGTGTCCGCAGCCAGTCAACAGCGACGGTACTGTGAACGGGGGTGGCGTCGCTGGCGTGCAATCAGAAGATTGTCTGTATCTCAACGTCTACGCGCCGCCCAACGCGACCAAGGCCCCGGTCGTGCTGTGGTTCTACGGCGGCGGAGCGTTTCTCGGCGCCGGGCACCTTGGTTCTTACAACGGCACTTCGAATGCACAGCAAGGCGTGATTACGATTGCGATCAACTATCGACTGGGCTCGCTGGCAAACTTCACGCACCCGGCGCTCAGTAAGGCGGCGGGTCCCAAGGATCCGCTCGGCAACTTTGCGTTGACCGATGCGGTCGCGGCGCTTGAATGGATCAAGCGCAACGTCGCTGCGTTCGGGGGCGATCCGAGCAACGTGACGATCGCTGGGCAGTCCGCCGGTGGCGTCATGGTGATGCACCTGTTGTCGATTCCATCGGCGAAGGGCCTGTATCACAAAGCGATCGTGCAATCAGGTGCGTTGCTGATGCCCGCTCAAACCCTGGCGGAAGCGGAACAGCGCGGTGCCGACGCCGTCGCATCCCTCGGCTTACCTGCAGATATCACGGCAGCGCAACTGCGTGCAGTGTCCGCGCAAACATTCGTTGCAGGCGAGAAGACGCGACGAGGGGTGACCTCGCCGATAGACAACCGGTTTCGTACGACCGCCACCGTCGATGCGCTGAACGCCGGCACGGAAATCGACGTGCCGGTCATGGTGGGCTCGAACGGCGGTGAGCCAGGCTTCAACAATGCACGCACCGTCGCCAGGCTCGCGGGCGACAGTGGCGCGGGCGCGTGGCTGTATCACTTCGAGCACGTCCCTGGATTCCGCAAAGGAGAGTGGAAGAATGGCGCCATTCATTCGGCCGAGCTCATGTTCACGTTCGATTCGATCCAAACGTCCGGCTGGGCAATGAGCAGTTCGGGCAAAGCGGATGCTGCGGACTCCGCCGTAGCCAAGCTGGTGAACTCGTGCTGGATTGCGTTCTACAAGATGAGTCCGCAGGCGAAGTCGTTCACCTGCGCCAATGGCGTGCAGTGGCCTGCCTTCACCGAGGCGGGCGATGAGGTGATGCTATTCAATGACACGCCACAGCTTGGGAAGTCGAAGACGATTCCGGATGGGCCACCGCGTCCTGCGAGTTGACCGAGGCAAGGAAGGTGCATTCCCGCTGGCGATGTTGAATGGCGCAACGGCGCGGGCTATAAGGGCTGCGCATGAAAACGCGACCGCCCGTGTCCGAGAAGAAGGCCGAAACTGGCAAGTCGAAGCGGCTTTCTCCTGACGTCCGGCGCGCGCAGATGCTCGACACGGCGGCGAGGATGATCGTCGAGCAGGGCTATCTGCCGTTGCCGGTCGAAGAGCTCGCACGACAGGCGGGCGCGAGCAAGGCCCTCATCTACGCTTACTTCCCGACACAGCACAACCTGTTCAACAGTTTGCTGGGCCGGGAAATTCGCAGCCTGTTGCTCGGCGGCCTCGATACCGCCTCGCAGGTCCAGGATCTGGAGCAGGCCGCCGTGCTGTGCGCGATGCTGTATTTCGAGCACGTCGCGCGCAACGGTCCGCTGTTGAACATCTTGATGACCGACCTGTACATGGCCGGCCACTTGGATCCTGAGGTGCGGCAGACGTGCGACTTGGTCGCGGAGCGCTTGACGAATCTTGCGGCCGATCAACTGCCGTGTACTCGGGAGGAGATTCACGCGGCGATCGAGATGATGACTGCCATCCCCGACGAGGCCGGCCGTCTCGTATTTCATCGTGAGCTCGATCAAACCACCGCGCGACAGATCTGCCACAGCCTCATCGGCAGTTGCTTGAAGGCGCTCAGAGCGCCCGAGAAGGTGGCCGTTCCCGACTGACCAGGTCGCGCGAGCCTTGCAGCATCATGCTCAGGCACAGCCGTTCCGCCGATTCGACCGGAATGCGTCCGTCCGCGACGATCTTGCCGGCACGCAGGCACATTGTCGTCAGCACGACGGTCGTGCCGAGCGCGAGAGGTTTGGGAATGCCGTAAAGCGAGACCAGTTCGTCTGCGTGCTCGTGCAGACTGTTGTCCTGCTCCTTGCGTCGCTCGGCGCGCAGCAGGGCGCGCACTTCGGGATTACTCAGCAGCGTTTGTAACAATGCCCCGCGGCGGCCGATGTGACGCAAATACGTCCGGGTCATGCGAGTGATGCGTTGATAGTGATCATGTGATCGCTGCTCATCCACTTGCCGTGCATCGCGGATTCGCTTGAACTCGCGCCGCGCCAGCTCCACGAACAACTGTTCGCGACTGCCGAAGTAGTTGTACGCCAGTGTTTCGCTGATCCCGGCCACGGCAGCGATACGCTTCATCGTCGCGGCGTGCACCCCGGCTTCCATGACGAGCTGCTCAGCGATGCCGATCAGCTGCTCGCGCCGAGCTTCAGGATTGAGGCGGGTGCGTACCCGACGAGATGCGGCCCGTTCGCCGGGAATGATGATGTGCGTGGCCTTGATATCAGGCGCATTGGGCAGCGGCGGCTTCGGCACGGCCTTGCGTGCCGCTGCCTTGGTCCAGTAGCCGCGAGGCGGATAGGGCACCAGCAGCCGATTGCAAATCTTTGTCAACGCATTGCCGCTCAACCCGAACTCGTCCGCGACCGCGCTGATCGGCTTCGACCAGACGCGTCGATACAACTCCTTGCGAGTCAGGGTAATCGGCGCTTTGCGGCTCATCGGTGGGCGACTCGAGAACTGGAACGGGCGATGTGCGGACGCTAGCCAGCGGCATCCATTGTGTCAATGCGAATGCCCAGTTCCCGGCTTGCCTGACCTGTCGGCGCATAGGGTTCTTTTGGGGTAGTTGACTGTCACACCATTAAACATTCAAATGCAGCGCATCGTTCACTGGAACCGGCGGAGGGGGCATGGCTGGCCATGATCGTCGCAGATTTATCGCCTACGGGTTGCAGGCGTCGGCATTGATCTGTGTGAGCGCAGCCGCGGGCCCGGCCTGTGTCGATCCGGACGACTTGAGCGACAGCGTACAAGGCATGCGCGACTCTCTGGAATACACCGACGCAGCCGCCGATCCAAAGCAGGCGTGCAGGGCGTGTTCGTACTTCAAACCTGCCAAAGCAAGTGATGACTGCGCCCATTGTGAGGTTCTCAACAGCCCCGTGCGCGCGAGTGGTCACTGCGTGTCCTGGACCAAGCGTGCGTGAGCTCGTCATCCATCATGAATTCGAAGCGCGTCCTCCAATTGTTTGCCGGTATCGGCTTTGCCGCTGCGGCCATGACCGTCGTTGCCGACCAGGATTTTGATCCGCAGCCGGTCATCGAGGGGCGCCAATCCGCCTTGCGCGATATCGGCGCGGCCTTCAAGGGCATCAACGATGAGTTCAAGAAATCCCCACCATCGCTGCCATTGATTCGCCAGTACGCGCGACAGATCGATGATCTGAGCAAACAGCAGCACCGCTGGTTTCCGGCCGGCACCGGCCCGGAATCGGACGTCCAAACCGCGGCGAAGTCGGAGATCTGGCAACAGCCGGCTCAGTTCGAGGCGGGGCAGGTGGCCTTCGGCGAGGAGGTCGCAAAACTTGTGCAGGCCGCCTCGGGCAATGACCCCGCGGCGATCAAGTCGCAAGCGCAGGCGCTTGGGAAAACCTGCAAAGCTTGTCATGACAAGTTTCGCGAGAAAGACGATTGAGCGCAGCGGAGGCGTGGGCGCCCATTGTTTCATGTAAGGAGCCGAGCGTGTTCTTGCAACGCCTGAAACAACGGCCGCCCTGCGGAACGGGCCGTAGCTTTCTCCGATCAGGTGAAGAATGTTGAGCGCCGCCCGCGACTAATTGACGGTCGCTCCAATAATGTAATACGGTCGGCTCCATGCGCTGCAGCGCCTGCTCGGCGGCATCGCGACTTGGGGGAACGAACGTTGATCACGAAGACGGCTTCAGCCTGGGCGCTGCTCGGCGCAACCCTGCTCGGTGTCGTGGCCGTCGAGGCGGCGGCCCCAGGTCCGACGCAGTTGCCGGCGATAAAAGTGGGTTTGCGCAGGATCACCGAAACCCAGTATCGCCACACCATCGCAGACGTGTTCGGGCCCGCCATCAAGGTCGAAGCCCGCTTCGAGCCGGAGCGTCGCGAAGAAGGACTGCTCGCATTGGGTAGCGCGATGCTGTCGCTCACGTCCTCCGGCTTCGAGCAGTATTTCGCGCTCGCGCGGTCGATCTCCGGGCAAGTGCTGGATGAGAAAGGTCGTGAGACCGCTGTCCCCTGCACACCGGTCGATGCGGCGAAAGCCGACGACGCGTGTGCTCGCGAGTTCCTGGCTCGATACGGTGAGCTGCTGTTCCGCAGACCGCTTGCGTCGGCCGAGATCCAGAGTCGTGTGAAGACCGCCGGGCTCGGGGCAAATCAAGCGGGCGATTTCTATGCCGGCCTCGAGCTGGCGCTGACGAGTTTGCTCGTCGCGCCCGATTTTCTGTTCCGGATCGAATCGGCCGAGCCCGAACCCGCCGATCCAAAAAAATTCCGCCTCGACGCCTATTCCAAGGCAGCGCGGCTGTCGTTTCTCCTGTGGGATTCAACGCCCGATGCGGCGCTCCTGGCAGCCGCTCGCAGTGGCGCGATTCATTCGCAAGACGAACTGGAACAGCAGGTCGAGCGCATGATCGCCTCGCCGAAGTTCCGTGACGGCGCGAGCGCATTCTTCGCCGATATGTTCCAGATGGATGGCTTCGGCAACCTGGTGAAGGATCCGGCGATCTATCCGAAGTTCAATCAGTCGGTGGCGGAGTCGGCGCGCGAGCAGATGCTCCGGCGCACGCTCGATCTGCTGGTGGCCCAGCAGGCCGACTATCGCGATCTGTTCACCTCGCACGATACGTTTCTCAATCGCTCGCTCGCGTCCGTGTATCGCGTGCCGTACGCGTCCAAGGAGTCGTGGATGCGGTACGAGTTACCTCGGGAATCGGAGCGCTCAGGCATTCTCACCGACATCGGATTCCTGTCGCTGCACGCGCATCCCGGCACCTCTTCGCCAACCCGTCGCGGCATCAAGGTGCTGGAGATCTTCATGTGCCAGGCGACCCCGCAGCCGCCGGCGAATGTCGATTTCTCCGCGGTCCAGGACAGCACCAAGGGCACGGTCCGCGGCCGTCTGCTCGATCACATGGAGAACGAGGGGTGCTCGGGCTGTCATCGCCGCACCGACCCGCTCGGTCTTGCGCTCGAGCATTTCGATGGTCTTGGACAGCTGCGCACGATGGAGAATGGTGCGCCCATCGATGTGAGCGCGGAGATCAAAGACGTGAGAATCGAGGGCGCGCGCGGCGTTGGCGAATACCTGCGCACCGAGCCGCGTGTTCCCGCCTGCCTCGTGCGCAACGTGTATTCGTATGGAGTGGGTGAGAAGACCTACGGTCGCGACAAGGCGTACCTCGCTGTGCAGACCCAGGCATTCATCGCAAGCGGCTACCGATACCCGGCGCTGGTCCGGCAGATCGCGACGAGTCCGGAGTTCTTCCAGGTGGTCGCACCGAGAGCAAAGCCTTCGAAACCGATTGCGGAAGCAACGGTGACACAGCTGCAATCCACGGCGGAGTAATCCGATGAAACTGCGTTTCGATCGTCGCTCGGTTCTGAAGGGCATGCTTGGCGGGTCGGCGGTCTATGTCGGTCTGCCGGTGCTCGATGCATTTCTCGACACCAACGGCACGGCGTTCGCAAGCGGAGCGCCGCTACCCGTGAGATTCGGTACTTATTTCTGGGGGCTGGGTCTCACCGATACGCCGACGGGCGGCTCGCGTTGGGTGCCGACAAAAGCAGGGCCGGGGTACGAGCTCATGCCCGAGCTCGAAGCACTCGCTCCGCTCAAGGACAAAGTGTCGGTTTTCTCCGGATTCCGAGCGATCGGCGATGGGCGCGCGAACCTCGTTCACTGGACCGGGCACGCGTCGATCCTGTCAGGTATTGCGCCCGCGTCGGCCAGCAAGTTCGATGCGCCGTCGTTCGACACCAAAGTCGCCGATGCGATCGGCACATCGACTCGCTTCAAGTCGATCGACATCGATGCGTCCGTGTCGCGCCAGCCGGTGAGCTATTCCACGCGGTCGGGCTCTACATTCGCTTCGCCCGATGCCACGCCGCTTGCTCTGTACCATCGTCTCTTCGGCCCTGACTTTCAGGATCCGAACAGCGACAACTGGAAGCCCAACCCGTCCATCATGCTACGCCAGAGCGTGCTGTCCGCCGTCACGGAACAGCGCCATGCTTTGATGAAAGGGCTCGGCAAGGACGACCAGCTGAAGATGGACCAATATTTCAGCTCGGTGCGTGACATGGAGAACCAACTCGCCGTGCAGTTGCAGCGACCGGAGAAGGCCCAGGCCTGCGTGGTGCCGCAAGCGCCAAAGGATCCGACGCGGATCTCGTCGGTCGATGTGGTCAATGCCAATACCAAGGTGATGGCGAAGCTGCTCGCGATGGGGCTCGCTTGTAATCAGTCGCGGGTGTTTACGTTCGTGCACACCTCAGGCGCCTCGGAAACCTACCTGGCCGGCCAGAGCAAGATCTATCACCAGATCACGCACGACGAGCCGACCGACGCGAAGCTCGGCTATCAACCCGAATCGAGCAAGCTTGCGGGCGAGGTGATGAAGGGTCTAGGTGTGTTTCTCGCCGAGCTGGACGCCATCAAGGAAGGCGAGGGCACGTTGCTCGACAACTCGATCGTGCTCGCGTTCAGCGATACCGGCTACGCGAAGATTCATGCGATCGAGAACATTCCAATGTTCCTCGCCGGGCGGGCCGGCGGACGGCACAAGGCCGGGCAGCACGTCGCAGGCAAGGGTGACTCGGTAACGCGCGTTTCGCTGACGGCAATGCAGCTCGCCGGCGCGCCGATCGGTGAGTTCGGTGTCGGCTCGATGAAGACGACCCATCCCATCGGCGAAGTCATGGCCTGAGGATGCGCAGCATGAAACGTAGCAGCCGGGCAGCGTTGGCGTTGGCGGCATTTGCGGCGCCATGTGTCGCAATGGCGGCCTGGACGAAATCGTACGTCGTCGAGTGGAACGAGCCTGCGATGTACTACGGAGCGAAGACCGGCGTCATCGATCCCGGCACCGATTGTCCGCAAGGCACCAATCCCGAGATCGACTGGGTGAAGGTCCTGGTGGACGCCGGTTATACGCGCGAAGAAGCGGAATGGCTGCGCAATCCCGCCAACCCGACACGCAGCGCCGTTCATGGTCAGAACCAAATGGCGTTTCGTGGCAAAGACCGCGCAAACGTGTATGTCAATCCGACCTCGACGCCCGATGCCGGACTGGTCGGCGTGACCGGCACGATCGCCGAAGGCATCGACCTGGACGGAAAGCCGAAGACCGGCTTCACGAGCCCGAATGGCGAACGCGGCATCGACAACAACTTCTACAAGACCGTCGGATGCTGGAAGACGTATCGCGGTCCGCAGCGCCTCTCGAGCGGCGCGCTGCAGTTCAACGACTCCATGCGCAACGGTGCATGGACGACCGTGATCGTCGTCGCCGGCAAAGGCAACGATCCGATGAACGATGAGCAGGTCACGGTCGGCTTCTACGTCAGCGGCGATAAGATGGTGAAGGACGGCAACGGCAACATCGCCCGCGACTACACCTTCAGCATCAAGCCGGATGCAAAGTACGAAGCCATCTTCCCGGCCCGTGTGACGAATGGATTGATCGTCTCGACCAAGCCGATATCGGGGGTGCTGCGCGAGCCCGCGTACTGGCCGGATCTGGAACTCGAGCGTGCTCAGATCAAGCTCACGATGCGGCCAGATGGCTCGCTCAGCGGCTACGTCGGCGGCTATCGGCCATGGCAGGATGTTTACCAGGGCTGGGTGAACGCGCGCGGACCAGTCATCGAGGCGCTGACGTGGGTGCAACTGCCCGCGGTTTATTACGCCTTGCGCCGGAACGCCGATTTCAGCCCGCGCGGTGCGAAGGGCGAGAAGACTCACATTTCATATGCCTTGCGCGTGGATGCGTTGCCGGCGTTCGTCATGACTCCAGATGCAAGTCAGCAGGCAGCGGCGGTGCAATCATATAAGTCGCTCGCGCCGCCGGAGAGTACACGCACGGCGAAGGTTATCCCCCGAGTGGTCGATGGGCTGTATATCGACCCGAACGCGACTCATCAGGCCGGCCCGAATGCCGTGATTCTGCCGCGGGCGAATGTCACAAACGGACCCGACGACGCGAAGCCCATACGAGTATCCGGTCTCGGCATTCGCGTGAGTGACCTGGAGCGATCCAAGAACTTCTACACCGAAGTGCTCGGGCTCAAGGTTGCAGCGAAGGTCCCGGCGCAGGGCGAGCCTTACGAATACCTGCTGGGTCTCACTGGCAACGTTCGCGAGGACACGCTGATCGTGATTCGCAAGGGCGAGGTGAAGCCCGGAGCAATCGAGTTCGGCTCGATCACGATCGTCGTTCCAAACGGACGCAAGATGGCGGAACGTGTCGTCGCAGCTGGCTATCAGAACGCGCGGCCCGTGATCGATGGCACGAACTTCGTCCGCGACCCGGACGGTTATCTGATCGAGTTGTACCAGCGCCCCGCGCCTCGTTGAATGGGCGCCGCTTTGCCATAGCCTGCGCTTGCCCGTAAAAGCCCCGCGATTCCACAGCGTGGATCTCGCCAAAAACATTCCTTGCACGGCTCAACAGTACTGGTGCGTAAGTCAATAAAGGAGTAAATATGCATCGATCTCCTTTGCTTGCTTGCAGCCGAGTCCACAACTAGAAACGGAGTAAACAACGAGGAACAGCGTCGTGCCGGCGGCAACCCGCTCGCATGGCTAATGGTGCGGAGGTTATCTAAGCGCGCAGCGACGCGTGTCGCTCGCACGGGTCATTCAGGGGGACACTATGAGATCAAGAACTGCGATTGGCGCTTTGATCGGTGTTGCAGGCGGCGTATTCGCCGCGGGCACGCAGGCCCAGGAAAGCAAAGCGCTCGAAGAAATCATTGTCACCGCGCAGAAGCGCGCGGAGAGCATCCAGGACGTGCCGATCGCCGTGTCGGCGTTTTCGGCAGCGGCGCTCGAAGAGCAGCAGCTCGACGGCGCTTACGACCTGCAGAACGCGGTTCCCAATCTGGTCTTCTCGGGCGGCACCGGATCCACTCCCAACTTCAACATTCGCGGCGTCGGCTCGGCGAACGGCATCGGATCGACCGGCGATTCCGGCGTGCTTCCACATCACAACAACGTACCGCTCACGGTGAGTCGAGTTGGCGTCTCCGATTTCTATGACATCGAGCGCGTGGAGGTGCTGCGTGGTCCCCAAGGCACGCTGTACGGTCGCAATGCGACGGGCGGCGTGTTGAACGTCATTACGGCGAAGCCGAATCTGACTGACTTCAATGCGTCGACCACGCTCGAGTATGCCGACTACGACACGCGCAAGGCGAAGGCGCACGTCAACATCCCGTTGGGCGGAATGTTCGGGGTGAGGCTTGCCGGAAACTATCTACAACGCGACGGTTATACCGAGAATCTTGCGACCGGCAACGACATCGACTCGCGCGACTTATGGTCCTCGCGAGTGACGCTGGCCTTCGAGCCGACCGAAAGTTTTCGGGCATACGTGCTGTATGAACGCTTCGAGGAGGACGATTCGCGCAATGGAGGCGCGAAAACGCTGTGTATCAAAGATGCGGGGCCGAGCTCCGTGGGAGCGACGCCGGTCAACAGTGCAGTGGCTCGTAACTATCTGAGTCGCGGCTGCTCGCAAGGCTCGATCTATCAGCCCTCGGCTTTCGGCACGGTAAACAGCGTGGCGACGTTCGGCGGCATGTTTTCGAACGTGCTCGGAGTGACCACGGGCGATACGTTCGCGGGTCAGACGGCCGATCCAGATTTGCGACGCGCCTCGGCGTACCGGGATCCAAGTTACGAGGCGACGAATGATCTGCTCGAGCTGGAAACGCAATGGGATCTCACTGACGGCTTGACCCTGTCATTCCTTGCCTCATACACGAGCGATGAGGCGTTCGCGGCTGGGGGTAGTCAGCAGTCGAACATCGGATTCAACAACACGGCGGTGACGCCGGGTGGGGTGTTCGATGATCCTCAAGGCGGTCCCGGTACGGGCGTGCGCACACTCACATACTCGAGCAACGACGATATTCAGCGCACCGGCGAGTTGCGCCTGCAGTCCAGCTTCGATGGCGCAATCAACTTCAGCGCAGGCTTGTTCGCGCTGAACCTCGATCGACAGACGACCACATTTACATCGACGAATGCCACCAACGCCTTTCATCGAGCGTCCCGAAACGCGAGCTACTACGATCCGACGCCCGGCATTCCGGTCAGCGGCCTCGGGCACAATTATTTCTTCGTCTACACGCCATACGAGTTGGAATCGCAGGCTGCGTTCGGCGAGCTATATTGGAATCTGACAGACTCGCTGAAGCTGACGGTCGGCGCCCGCTACACCGAGGATGAAAAAAGCCGCGTGTACTATCCCGTCAACCTGCTTGCGGCAGCGGGCCAGGGCGGCGTGGTGGGGGCGCCGGGTTGGAATGAGAGCCGGGTGCTTCCGGAAAAGCTCGAGTCGAATGCGACGACGGGGCGCGTGACGCTGGATTGGAATGTCACTCACGACACGCTGTTGTATTTGACACTGGGGCGCGGCTACAAAGCTGGCGGCTTCAACACGCCGACGACGCTGGGCTCCGCGGCGCCTTACGATGAGGAGACGGTCGATGCGATCGAGCTCGGTGCCAAGAACACGCTGCTCGACGGTCGTGTAACGCTCAATCTCACCGCATTCATGTATGACTACCAGGATTATCAGTTCAGCAAGCTCGATGGCTTTGCCAGCCTCGTGGATAACCTCGACGCGGAAGTTCGCGGTTTGGAGTTCGAGGCGGTCTGGTCGCCGATCGATGCCTTGCGCTTGAATGCGCAGATTGGTTATCTCGACACAGAGATTACCGCGGGCACGTCCGTCGACCCGTTCGATCGCACGCAGGGCGATCCGTCGTTGCACTATGCAAAGTCGCTCGAAGGCGGCTGCGTCGTCAACCAGGCTGCACTGGAACGAGTCATTGCTGCGATCAATGCAGGGGCGTTGCCGGCTGCGGCGTTAGCGCCGCTGCCTGGCGCCGGATTGTGCGGATCGGCGGCGTTGAATGCCGCTTTCGGCCTCAGGCCTAACGCCGGCATTCCCGTCAATCTCAAGGGCAATCAGCTGCCGGGCGCGCCGGAGTGGACCGCGTCGGTCGGCGCTCAGTACACGCTGGCATTGGGTGGAGATTGGGATGCGATGCTGCGCGCGGATTACTACCATCAGGCCGAGTCTTATGCGTCTCACTTCAACACTGCCGACTACGAGCTGAGGAGCTGGGATAACTACAACGCGAGCCTCATGTTCCGTAACCAGGCCTGGGATCTCGACGTGCAGATTTATGGCAAGAACCTCGCCGATGACGACGTCATCGTAGGCCTGTCGGTTCAGTCCGAGCAGCTCGGCCTGACGCGCGGGGTACAACTGCTGGAACCTCGCTTGTTTGGCGTGGCATTGACCAAGCGTTGGTAGTGGCGCCGGTTGGTTCGTGTGCCCTGCAGACCGTGGCACTCACAGCGCCCGCGGCACGGCTCCGACCCCACTTGGAGTGTCGGCCGCTGGCGCTGGTTTTTATGTCGCGTTCGTATTCCCGCTCCTAGCGCATGAGCCGTTCGGCCGGTTGCTGCACGAGTCCAGCATTGGGGAGGTCCTGGACGGATTCGTCGCGGGAACTACAGTCGCGCTATTGATTACGAGCGTTGAGGATGTGCTGCGGTGTTCGTTGTCCCGCTCGCGTTGCTCAGATCCTTGTACGGGAGCCAATGTATGACTGACCTCACTCGCCGGAAAGTTCTGCAAACAGCCGCTCTCGGAGTCACCATGCTTGCCGCTACCGATGTCGGCGCTCAAGAGAGCACCGCGGGTGCTACCGGCCCCGCGCTGTCGCGCACGGTCGAACCGAAGCCTTTGCCGTTCAATCCCAAGAGTCTCAACGGTCTCTCGGAGAAACTGCTCGTCTCTCACTGGGAGAACAACTACGCAGGCGCCGTCAAGGCACTGAATGCCGTTCGGGAAAAGTTGCGAGGCCAGTTGGCGTCCCAAGACCCGCCGTACCTCTATAACGATGTAAAGCGCGAACATCTCATCCGTACGGGCTCAGTCGTGCTGCACGAACTGTATTTCGGCAACCTTGGTGGTGATGGCAAAGCGCCCGCGCAGCTCAGGTCGGCAATAGCCAGATCGTTCGGTATGTTCGACGTCTGGGAAAGTGAGTTCCGTAAGATCGGACAAGGGCTCGGTGGCGGCTCGGGTTGGGTTGTCCTGGGCTATAACGAACATTTGCAACTGCTCGAAAACTATTGGATGGCCGATCATGCGCACAATCCACCCCATACACGGCCGGTGCTGGTGATGGACATGTATGAGCATGCTTATCACATGGACTTCGGCGCGGCGGCAGCCAAGTACATCGACTCGTTCTTTGCTAACCTGAACTGGGACGAGGTGGCGAAGCGCGTTATAGTGTGAGCGTCGATGTCAAGGCTGCACAACGTGGCAGTGATTCAGGATCTATCCCCAGTGTCCGTGGGTACGAGGCGCGCAAGGATGTGTCGACTGGCATTAGCGATCCTGTCGACAATTGCGGCGGCGTGCGCCATGTCGGCAGTGGATCTGGCGGCTCTCTGGGACTTCAGTGACCCCGGCGTTAGCGAACAGCGCTTTCGTGAAGCTTTGAAATCCGCCGTCGGTGACGATCGGCTCATCATTCAGACACAGATCGCTCGAACTCACATGCTGCGCAAGGATTTCGCAGCGGCAAGGGATATGCTCCGGGCCATTTCGCCTGACGTCGCAGAGGCCGGCGCCGAAGCGAAAGCGAGATACTGGCTCGAGCTGGGGCGCAGCTATGCATCACATCGCCATGATCCAACAACCCAGACGCCGGAATCCGCGCGCCTCGCCCGGAATGCGTTTTCTACAGCGTTAAAGATATCGAAGGAGGCGAAACTGGATGGACTGGCTGTCGATGCGCTACACATGTTCGTGTTCGTCGATACTGCGCCCGAGGATCAGTTGAAGTGGAATCAAGAGGCGCTGGCGGTCATAGCGGCGTCCGAGCAACCGGAAGCCAAGCGGTGGGAGGCTTCGATCAGCAGCAACACCGGAGAAGCGCTGTATGACCTCCGTAAGTACGATGAGGCGCTGAAGTACTTCCGCAGGGCGCTGTTCCTGCGCGAGCAGAGCGAGGATTCGCAGGGTGCCCGGGATGCCAATTGGCACATCGCACGCGTGCTTCGTGTCCAAAATCACATCGACGACGCCTTGGCAATTCAATTGCGATTGGAGCGAGAAAGTGAAGCTGCGCAGCAGCCGAGAGCCTACATCTACGAGGAATTACAGCTGCTATATCAGGTGAAAGGGGAGGCGAACCGCGCGCGACAGTATGAACAGCGGGCGAAGGCGCTTCAGCGTTGATCCGACGCCTGTGCAGCTACCTCGAGCGCTCAGAAATCCGCAAACTTGGCTTCGACAATCGCCGCTTCGGCAGCGCATCCGATCTCTTTTACGGTTTGCGGGCTGACGAAAAATTCCTCGCTGAGGTCTTTGCCGCCGGCGGCGCGCCAACGCACGGTGGTGGCGATGGTTTTATAAGTATGATCATTCACCAGCCACACCCGGGTATTACGTTCATCACATGCGCCGCCGTCGAATCTGATTGTGACGAAGCTGCTCGCTTCAGCGTTCTCAGTCGCCCAAGTCGCGCCCGCTCCGCTTATCGCCACGATCCCAAGACAGCACGCGGCGGCGATTTCCCAGATCTTTGCCATGGTCGCTTCGCGGGCGGATTAGTGATCGGCCACGGGCCTGCCGCGGCGAGATGTTTTGTTCGCGGCCTTGACCACTGCGTCGTCGTAACTGCCCGCAGAGGTCGCATGAGCGCTAGCGAGCGAGAGCATCGCACCCGCGACGCTGATCAAGACCTTCATAAGAGACGTTCCCTGTCGTACTCAGGAGCCAGTTAACCATTGGCGGCGCATCCTGCGAGCGACAATTTACCGACGGCTTTACAAAATGACTATAGTTTTGTGGAAAGGGGAAAAAAACGGCTGAGCCGCTTGTTTAGGCTTGGGATGCCCATCTGCCAGTCGAAACTGGTGGCCATCTGCACAGCGGTCGCATAGCGCGCCGTTTTCCAGTCTGTGCCCGTGAACTTATGGCGCTGCGTCGAGCTGGAGTGCCCGATGATGTCATGCGGCGAACTGCGACAGCAGCGTTGAGAGATCGATCGATCGCGAACAATTATCCGTTGCCGCAAGCGGCACGCCATCTACTTTCCAAAGCCAGATCAGCGCGGTGGCGACATAGCCGCCACCGTACGCCGCATACACTCGCCCGGATGCAGCCGGGTGCAGGGAAAGCAGCCACACGAAAAGCGCTAGGCTCAAACCAGCCGGCATCAGCAGCCAGGCCGAAGCATTTTTCTTGAGCCAGAGGTAAGGTAGATAGCATCCAATGATCTCGGCGAGCGCCGTAACCACGAGCAGCCCGAGCGTCTTGAGCAGTAGCAAGGCAGCACCTACTGATGTGAGTCGGGAGTCAGGCTACTGCATTCGAGGCTTTCATGGAGTCATGATGTCCAAGATCAGCGACCGTCAGAGCCACTGGGAGCGTGCCTATCATCAAAAGGCAGCCCAGGCAGTGAGCTGGTATCGGCCACACCTGGATGTTTCGCTTCAGCTGATGGGACGAGCGGGATTGGACTCCCGCTCTCGAGTGATTGATGTGGGCGCAGGCGCATCGACACTGATCGATGATCTGCTGGCGCTCGGCGTGCGGAGCATCATCGCGCTCGACTTGTCGGCGCAATCACTGGCCGCGACCCGGGAGCGGCTTGCAGCGCGAGGGGACTGCGTGCAATGGATGGTCGCCGATGCCACGAGTGCGATGCTTCCGGTATCGAGCATTGATATCTGGCACGATCGAGCCACCCTGCATTTTCTCACTGATCCGAATGATGTCCGCCGCTACGTGGACGTGGCGACGAATGCAGTCGCGCCGGGAGGATATGCAATCGTCGGCAGCTTTGCTGCCGATGGTCCGACTCAATGCAGCGGATTCCCAGTGACGCGTCGCGACCCAGAGGAGATCGCCGCGCTCTTTGCCAGTCATTTTGTACTGACGGAGAGTCGGCGCGAAATCCATCGAACTCCCTCCGGAAACGAGCAGTCGTTCGCGTACGCGTTGTTACAGAGAACCTAAGGGGAGGTTGGTACGGGTGTCCATTGCTGGGGCGGCTGTTGACAGTCGCAATGGTAAGTGCATACTTACCGTTAGTAACGGCTTACTAAAGCGTGGCTATGAGTGCTTCGTCCAACAAAATGTCCGTGCTCGGCGATGCGACACGGCGACGTATTCTGGAACTATTGGCAGCAGCGCCCGGGTCGGTAGCTGAAATCACTGACCAAGTCCCGGTCTCTCGCCCGGCAGTCTCACAGCATCTGAGGGTCCTCAGTGAGGCAGGCTTGGTTATTCACCGAGTCGACGGCACGCGCCATCTGTATCAAGCCGACCCCGAAGGGCTCGCTGAGCTCCGCAAGTATCTCGACTCCCTGTGGGAAACCGCGCTGGGGCAATTCCAGGCCGATACGCAGAGAGCCGCCGCTTCACGCCGAACCGTCAGGAGGAAATCGAAATGAATTCTGTACTAAACATCGGCGCAGACTCTTCGCTGCTCGTTCGTAAATCTATTCGTGTCGCTGTATCGCGCGAGGATGCATTCGACATTTTCGTTCGTCGCTTCGGGCAATGGTGGCCACTGACATCGCATCATATCGGCGCAACCGCCGCAGAGACCGCGATCATCGAGCCCAGGGTGGGCGGCCGCTGGTTCGAGCGCGCTACTGACGGTACTGAGTGTGACTGGGGCAAAGTAAAAGTGTGGGAGCCGCCAGGTCGCTTTATCTTGTCCTGGAGCATCACAGCAGATTGGAAGTACAGCGAACAGCTGGATACGGAGGTCGAGGTTCGGTTCATTCCGGAAAACGAGGAATATACGCGAGTGGAATTGGAGCATCGCAAGCTCGAGGCTTACGGCGAGCGCGCGGATATGATGCGTGGGATCTTCGATTCGGACAACGGTTGGAATGGATTGTTAAAGGCGTATGCGCGAATGATAACTGGATGACGAAGGCCATAGCGTACGCTGCTGTCCTGGATGGAACTGCTACATGAAGTACGGCGGCTTCGTGAGCCCCACCTGGGTTGGGTGATTCGTTGGAGAGCGAGCGCCCGGCTTTCCCGCCAGCTTGACATCATGTTTCAAGCGGCGGAAGTCGGGATGAAACAGGCTATGTCTAGGCTTTGGGCCAGCGAAGAGATCCGCTCTTCGATCAATGAAGGAACAAAGAAATGACAAGCCTCAAGAGTATCTGTGCAATGACCGCCGCCGCCGCCGCGCTGGCTTTCGGCGCCGTCGTGCACGCTGGCCCCGTGTTGCAGGGCCCCGTGCTCAACGGTCCAGTGTTGCAGGGGCCCGTACTCAACGGTCCCGTGTTGCAGGGGCCAGTGCTCAACACCTCGCTGCCGCAGGCTCTGAAGCTGCAGCCTGTGTCGATTCCGCGTATCGCAACCGGCCGGCCCGTCGCGGTCGCTCTGCCGAGCGGTGAGACGATCGCCGTTCGCTAAGAGTCCTCGCAGCACATGCGCCCGACGGGTTGTGAAACCCGTCGGGCGTACTGCCGTCAATGGATCATCGTTACATAACGAGCCCGCCCCATGAAGTTCAAGAACTGCGCGCTTGCCGCCATCGCAGCGTTGTCACTGCTGATGCTTCCTGCCCACGCCGAATCCACCCAATCTCAACCCGCTCCGACACTGACAGTCGAAGGCAGCGCCTTTGTGCTCAAGCTGGCCGACGGCCGTGAGTTGCGCGGCGCTGAACTTGCGGGCGCCACTGTCTATCTTGAGATGGGTATGAATGAGGCAACCGCGCTGAAGCTCGCGGCTATCGTCGCTGACGCCAAGTACCCCGACATTCTCCACCACGATTTCCAGGTGATGGATGGGCGAGGGGGCTGGAAGCCCGCCTGCGAACCCGATGCCAACGGTGGACGCTGGGGGTTCCCGGTGGTGCTTCCCGAGGGCCACCCTGGTCGCGAGTATTCGATAACGATTACCTGTTCCTCGGGCGCGGTCGGAAAGTGTGCGACCTTCGGGTATCGTCCCTGGGCGCGGGCAGCGCGAGGTGAGAACCCCGTGGAGTTGCACGCAGCCTGCGTCCGTATGGTGCGCGCCGACTATTGCGGTGACGGCCAGCCCTACACCAAGGTGGGCACCACTATCGACACCTACGACGATTACGGCATACAGACGCGCGGTTTGGCGAATGATGCGAGCTATATGTTCGAGGCCGGTTGGACAGAGCGGGGAGCAGTCTGCGTGCATCACACGCGCTGGGCCGAGTTGCTGTCGCGAGAGCAGTTGTTGGCGCAATGCCCGTCGCTGGCGACAATTCCGGTTTGCGATGAAGCCAGTGCACGTGCGCTGGGTGCGCGCATGTTCAACACGTCACGACGGCTCTAGTTCGAGTCAGCCAAATCTATGAATGCCGAACGCGATGTACGCGGCCCTGTCTCCGACTTCGATCAGCGGCTGCGAAACCTCACATCCACTCTGCCCGGCGCGGTTTACCAGATTCTCATCGGTCGCGACGGCAATCCGAGGCTGCCCTACGTCAGCGAAGGCATCGATCGCCTCGTAGGCGTGTCGCGCGCCGAAGCGGAGGCCGACATCGGACGACTGGTCACACTCGTACTTGCCGATGATCTGCCGGTGATTGAAAGCGGTATCGCAGCGCTTGCCAGCGGTCCGCGGGTACTGCACTCGGATTACCGGATTCGGCACGCCAAGACAGGAGAAACACGCTGGTTGCGCTCCTGCGCGACGTCGTTGCCGCGCGTGGACGGGGAGGTGCTCTGCCATGGCTTCTGGCAGGACATCACCGATCTCAAGAATCTCGAAGCGGAAGCCCGTGCCGTGCGCACGCAAATGGACAAGACCGAGAAACGGCTCCACGACATCATCGCCAATATCCCCGGCGCCGTGTACCAGTTTCGCGTGCTGCCGGACGGCCGCTATGAGACTACTTACATGAGCCCTGGCGCGCTGGTACTTGCGGGAATCGCGCACACAGACGATTGCGAACAGCTGGCCAAGACGGTGTTGTCGGTGGTGGTGGCTGACGATATGGCACCGACGCACGAGGAAACGCTGCGTGCCGCACGCGAACTCGCTCCCTTGCGTGCGGAGTTTCGCATCCGCCACGCAACGACCGGCGAGTTACGGTGGATTCGCACCATGGGCACGCCGCAACGGCAGGACGATGGCAGCACGATCTTCAACGGCTTCTGGCAGGACGTGACAGAACGTCGCGAGTTGGATGGTGCGCTCGCCGTCGCACGCGACAGTGCCGAGGCGGCACAGCAACGCCTGCGCACGATATTCGATCACACGCGCATCGGCCTGGTGATGATCGACGAGGATCATGTTTTCTCGGGTCCCAACCCTTCGCTGCGAGAGTTGCTGGGAGTCGAAGACGAGCAGGAGTTCGCACGTGAGTTTCCATCCTTCTCTCCACCCTTCCAGCCTGACGGACGTCCGTCGATGGAGAGAGCCAAGGAAATGATCTCGCTTGCGTTCGAACGCGGCTACAACCGCTTCGACTGGATGCACCAGACGCGCGACGGTCAGCCTCGGCCCTGCGAAGTGGCGTTGACGCGCGTGCAGCTCGGCGGCAAACCGCAGCTCTTCGGAACGATGACCGACCTGCGCGAGCGCGTCCGCCACGAGCACGAGCTGCGCAAGGCGACCGACGAGGCGCACGCCGCATCGAAGGCCAAGAGCGAGTTCCTCGCCAACATGAGCCACGAGATCCGCACGCCGCTGAACGCGATCGTCGGGCTGTCCCACTTGGGCCTGACCACGAAGGACCCGGAGCGCTGGCACGACTACCTCGGCAAGATCGACGGCGCGGCTCGTACGCTCCTGCAGATCGTCAACGACATTCTCGATTTCTCGAAGATCGAAGCCGGCAAGCTGCTGCTCGAGGCCATGCCGTTCGATCTCTACGCCGTGCTCGACAATCTCAGCGATCTGATGAACCTGCCGGCGGCCAACAAGGGGCTGGAGCTGCTGTTCGCGGTCGAGCCTGGATTGCCCTCGCAACTCATCGGCGATCCGCTGCGGCTCGGCCAGGTGCTGCTCAACCTCGCCGGCAACGCGATCAAATTCACGGAAGCCGGCCAGATCGTGGTGCGCGTGAAGACGGCTAAGAAGGGCCGCGATTTCGTCCGTCTACGCTTCGAGGTGGCGGATACCGGCATCGGCCTGACGCCGGAGCAGGTCGCGAACCTGTTCGAATCGTTTTCGCAGGCCGATACCTCGACTACGCGTCGCTACGGCGGCACCGGCCTCGGGCTTGCGATCTCACAGCGGCTCGTCGATCTCATGGATGGGGAAATCGCGGTGGAAAGCGAGCCCGGCCGTGGCAGCACGTTCTCGTTCTCCGCTCGCTTCGGTCTCGCACCCGCAGTCGTCAGGCACGCCGCCCAACTGAAATCGCTACGAGGCATGCGCGTGCTCGTGGTGGACGACAATCCCACCGCGGTGTCGATCTTGCAGAACCACCTTGAGTCCTTCGGCTTCGAGGTTGCATCCGCCAATAATGGGATCGAGGCGATCCGCGCGGCTGCCACCGGCGCATTTCAACTGGTGCTGATGGATTGGCAGATGCCTGGCATGAACGGCATCGAGGCCGCGCGCCGCATTCGTGAGCTGATGCAGCCGGATCCGGCGATCATCATCATGGTCACGGCCTTCGGTCGTGAGGAAGTCGAGAGACAGGCATTGACCGCGGGCTTCGAAGGTTTTCTCATCAAACCGGTGAACCCATCGGTGTTGATCGACACGATCTTGAGCGCATTTGACGCGGCAGCGGCGATGCCTGCAGGGGAATCGCACGCTGCGGCAAAGCCAGCGCTGTTCGTGAATGGGCGCGTGCTCCTGGTGGAGGACAACGAGATCAATCAGGAAGTGGCGCGTGAGCTCCTGCTGCGCGCTGGCCTGACAGTCGACGTTGCAGTCAACGGACGCGAAGCTGTGACCCGCGTGACCGAGGTTGATTACGATGCCGTGCTGATGGATGTGCAGATGCCGCTGATGGATGGCGTCGAGGCCACGCGCCGGATTCGCGCACTCGAATCGTCGCACGCGACGGTTCCCATCATCGCCATGACCGCCAGCGTCATGGCCGAAGATCGCCAGCGGTATCTGGATGCCGGCATGAACGATCATCTCGGCAAGCCGGTCGACGTGCAGTTGTTGAACGCAACGCTGCTCAAGTGGATTGCGCGTGTCGGGATGCGCTCAGCCATCGCGCGGGATCGCGCGTCGGCGTCGTTTGCAGAACCAGTCGCTTATGATTTCGAGAACGCTATCCGTCGCATGGGCGATAATCGCGGCCTGTGGGAGAATGCCGCGCGCCGATATCTGAGTTCATCCGCCGCATCCGCGCGAATTGTCAGCTATTGCAGAGCCGGTGAGCGTGAGGCCGCATATCGCGAAGCCCACACGCTCAAGGGAATCGCCGCCACGCTCGGCTTGCTAGCGCTTCAACGTGCGGTCACGGATGTAGAAGCGCGGCTCGGCGAGTTGGCGGGCAATGTGGATGGCGAGCTGACTGTACTCGCCGAGATGGACGAGGCAGCACGGCGAAAGCTCGTGCAGCTTCTGGAAGTCGAGAGGAATGCTTCGTGAAATCCTGTATCGCCATCGTGGACGACGATCCACTGACGCGCGAGGTGGTCGTGGAGTACCTGTCCAAACAGGGTTACGACGTCCTGAGCCTGGAGAGCGGGCCGGCCCTGCGTGAAGCTTTCTGCGTCCGTCCGCCGGATTGTGTGATTCTCGATCTCGTCATGCCCGACGAGGATGGCCTGACTGTATTGCGCTGGCTGCGCTCGCAATCGGATGTGCCCGTGATCATGCTCACCGTCAATGACGCAACTGCTGACCGTGTGGTCGGGCTCGAGTTGGGCGCCGATGATTACGTCGCGAAACCTGCCGACCTTCGCGAACTGTTGGCGCGCGTGCGAAGCGTACTGCGGCGGCGGATGGGCGTGCCCCGGCCGACGCCCGTGGCCGTCGCCACGGCCAATACTGCAGCTCCCGGTCTGCGGGAAAGCTGGTTTGGACGCTGGCGCCTGGATCGTGCGCGACGGCGCTTGGTCGATAGCGAAGGAGAAGTGCTCGCGCTGACCGGCACGGAGTTCGGGTTGCTATGCGCGTTCGCCGATCGTCCCGGCGTGGTGCTGTCACGCGAGCAACTGTTGACCTTGTCCGGCACCGACCCGGGAGAGATATTCGACCGCGCAATCGACCTGCGCATAACTCGCCTACGCCGCAAGATCGAGCCGTCGCCTGCTAATCCCACCGTGATACGAACAGTGCGTGGCCACGGCGGAGGTTACGAATATGTTCCATCGGCTGGCCCGATTGGCACGTGCGTTGTTGTGAAGGCGTGAGGTCGCTGCACCAACGAGTCCGCCTTAGTCGTTTCCAGTTCCCTCGAGGTGCGGGCGGATGAATCTTTCGCCTCTGCCAAGTAGCACGCCCTGACTGGTGGCAATGCCGAGTTCGAGGCTCGTTGCGATACGTCGCGCGCGGTCCACGAAGTATCCTGCGATGTGATCACTGAACAGATCACGCGCAGTTTGTTCGAAGAGATCGAGCCATCGATCGAAGTGTCTGGCGTCGACTGGCAGTGGCAGATGCATGCGCATCGGTTGACCGTGGTAGGCGCCGCTCGACAGCACGACAGACGACCAAAATGCGCACATGCGTTGCAGGTGCGGTTCCCAGTCCTCAATGCGCGAATTGAAGATGGGCCCGAGCAGGTCATCAGCGCGGATGCGAGCATAGAACCCGCGAACGAGCTGTTCGATCATTGCTTCATCGATGCCGGTTTGTTCGCGCATCTGCTGAACTATGGCGGCACGACGTTCTTCATCTGTGAGGGTAGTGTTGGACATCTGCCTCGAGGTGTCGGTAACGAGTAAAGCGCTCGGCGCCTGGAAGGTCGTTCGCCGAAGACGACCGGAGCATAGACTCCGGATGTGGGGCGCGCGCTGATCCAGATCAAGGTGTCAGGTGGGGGCTGGGCAATGGGGTTGGAGCAGCCAGAAATACGATGACTAATCGAATCGAAACAAGCAGAACGTGAGAAGTATGAAGATACCCGAGAGCATGGCAGCGGAGCTTGGGGCCGGAACCATGGCGCGGGAATCGTCTTGGAATCGTGGATCGGTTGCGAGGGGCAATTCTCCCTAGCAGTCGGCTATGCGAGCACTTCCTTTTGATTCGACAGAAAAACATAGTGATCGGCTCGTTCGATGCGCACCACCCGAGCTTGGGGAAGGTCGCGTTGAAACAGTGCCACTTGTCTCTTGGCTCGCTCATCTTGGAACCACGTGTAGGCTTCAGCATTCGAGCGCGCTTCCTGATCGCCTTGAGCGACGGTCCCCGGGGCGTTCATGGCAGCGAAGATACCGAGCGCCGGCACGCGAACATCGGTGTATTTGCGCTTGGCCGCTTCCATCTGGGGGCCAACGAAAGGCGGGCGACGAAATTTCATGAGAGGGCGGCCGTCCGCATCGGTGGCCCGCATCATTCGGAACTCCGCCTCGGGCAATACAACTTTTGCTCCCCGTGCATACCACGCCTGGAGCGCACGAAAGCTGTCAAGGTCGGCCGGCGTCGGATCCGGTCGCGGTGGACGACCGTCTTCGATTCTGATCAGCCTTTCAAGAATAGCCTGAAGCTGAGGCAGATTTTCCTGAAGCATATGCCTAGCGAGCGGGCGCGAGTACCAGGGCTCAGCCATGAGTTCATCGAGCCTCTGCTCGAAGTCACGCAGTTGCCGTTTCCATTCGACGATTTTGTAGATCCCTTCTGCTTTCGTAGTCCGGGTCTAGCGAATGGAACGCATCGAGGTAGATCACTGCCGCAATCTGCTCTGGGTAGCGGGAAGCGACATTGCTCAGTTCGAATCCAGCGTAGGAATGTCCCATCAAAATGGGCTTGGTCAGCTTGAGCGCCTTGATGACGGCGACCACGTCGTCCCCCAAGCTATCGGCGGAGTAACTATCTTCTGGAATGCTGGAAGGCGGAGAACCTCTGCGTGTCATCGCGTACAGTCGATAATGCTCGCGAAGCTTCAGCGCGAAATCATCGAACACATGGCCGGTGTTGCCACCGCCAGCGAGTAACACGATGGGCGGCCCCTTCCCGCCCCAATCGAGTGTTTCCAGCTGAACGTTCTCTGCGACTGTACTGAACCTCACCTTGTGTGGCGACGGATCGCGCCATGGCGCGGCCTCGGAAGCGCGAGCCCAAGGTAGAAGCAATACCGAGAGCAGCAGAGCAATGCGGGGAAAGCTGCGCGTAAGGCCCATTTGGCACCTATTCCTGCTGGACGTGCCTGCCACATCCGTCGTGCGTAGCGATCTTATCGCGAGACCTCGAATTCCTCCTATGCGAGTTGCCGATCAATTCAACATCGGGATAACGGATTCGAGCAACGCTTCGGATTCAGACTAACGCCGTCAGCGTCTGGCTGCTCGCGGAACACAGCCTCGCCGAGTTTCCAGAGAAGCGTCGAAAAAACAGATCGAAGGCGCAGTAGTCGACTCACCCTCGTTTCCGAGGGTGATCGTCTGGGCGTGACGCCGTCCGAAACATCGACACTGTACGACGGTATGCCCGGAGACGCCATGCGACGAACGGCGACAGCGCGCGACACTATGCAACAGTGAAGCTCGGCGTTGGCTCCTCCGCCGTCGGCTTTCCCTGGCCGGCTCCGACCGGCATCGTTGATTACACGTTGCGCGGGATCGCGAACGAGCCCTCGTTGACTTCGATTCTCTATGCCGGTCCGTTCGACGGGGTAGGGCTGGTTCGATCCCACTGGGTAAAGGCGGCATCGCCGCGGGAGTGGCATATCGCGACGATGAGCCCATTCCCGACCAGACCCGGCAGATCGCGGCGGCCGGGTTGCTGCCGCAATGGCGTCCGACGCAGAACCTGGAGTTGCAGGCATTCTGGGGCAAGCGCACCGTCAAGCATAAGAGGATTGTTCCGACGATCTACGGATCGGCCGAACACCTGCCGCCACGTATCGACGCACGGAACTTCGGCCAGGAATGGGCCGAAGCAGACAGCTTCGCGGAACATTTCGGCGCGCTGGCGAACGCAGTCCTTGCTGATCAATGGATCGTGCGCGCCGGCGTGTTTCACTCCAGGTCAGTGGTGAACAAAAACTTCGCCGACCTGTACCTCGATACGCAGGTAGACGGCCTTGCGAATCACGTTTTCGTGGCGCAGCCTGACTACTTCACGGCCTCGACTTCCGGGGAAGTCCGTGTCTCGCGCGCGTTCGAAGGTCAGGGAATAAAGCATCGTTTGCATCTCGGTGTGCGCACGCGGAATGTTCGGGCGCGCTATGGCGGATCGGATGTTGTTGACCTTGGCGAGGCGTTCATTGGGCGGGTCGAGCCCGTACAGCGGCCGGAATTCTCGTTTGGTCCGCAGTCCGCAGACCGAGTCACGCAATGGACTGGCGGTGTCTCGTATGACCTGAACATTCCCGGGCGTTTTGAGTCATCGCTGGGCATCCAGAAGACATCGTACGAGAGGCGCATTGCGCATCCGACGCAGGGCATCGCGCGCAGCGACGAAGAACCATGGCTGTACAACGCTTCGTTTAGCTGGTCTGCGTTGCGCAAGGTGGTGCTCTTCGGGGCCGTGACTCGTGGCCTCGAGAACTCAGGCGTCGCTCCGGCGAGCGCGATCAATCGCGGTGAAATCCTCGACGCCGCGCGGACCGAGCAGCAGGAGGCGGGAATTCGATACGAGCTGAAGGAGCGCTTCAATCTCGTCGGTGCCGTGTTCGACGTGCGAAAACCCTATTTAATTTCGATCAGGCCGGCGCATATGTGCAAGTCGGCGATGAGCGTCATCGGGGCGTCGAGCTGTCCGCTGCCGGCGAGGTGATAAGGGGTCTCAACGTGGTGAGCGGCGCTGTTTTCATGTCGCCGCGCGTAACGGACCAGACTGCAACCGCGCTGAACTACAACAGGTGATCTTGAATCTGATCCGCAATGCTGCCGACGCCATGAGCAGTGTCGACCATCCACGTCTGATTACGCTGCGCACCTCGAACGATGGTTCCGGCAACGTGCAGCTGAGCGTTCACGATCGTGGTGTCGGATTCCCACCGGGATCATCCGTCGAGCAGATGTTCCAGCCTTTCTACACCACCAAGGACAGTGGCATGGGCATCGGCCTTTCCGTGAGCCGCTCCATCGTCGAAAGCCACGCCGGGCGACTTTGGGCGGAGTCAGCGCCCGAAGGCCCCGGGGCCACATTCGCATTCACCATCCCCATCATCCGGCCGTAAAAGGCATCAATGCCGCCAACGAGAGCGGCATGAGAGTTGACGGCAATCGCGGAGAGCGATTGGCAACGTGACGGTGTACTCAACAGGCATCTCCCACCGCAGGCAGTGAGACTCGATTTGTTCTCTATTTGCGATTGTTAGCAGGTTCAAACGATATAAATTGCAGAGTTTGTTAGTGAAACCTGTCGGGTAATCGATATGCACGCAATCTGCGACCCCATGGCGGGTACGGTTCAATTAGCCCGACCGCGGAGCATCATAACTCATTGACTGGCAAGAACGCGCTTTGCGACAAGGCTGCGGTACTGTCAGGCCTCGTGTTCTCGGGCAGCGTGATCTCAGAGTCATTTTCGCCGACACCGGCCCCGGGACGGGAAAACGATCCAGCACGAGCACTCCTCAAAATGACGACGGTTGCGTACTCAATAGAAAGGCGTGCGACATAGAGCTGGCCGTCCTGTTACACGAATTGACCGTGCTTTCGCAACCTCGTAGGTTCACGCGTCGTTAGCAACGACTATCGCGACAGCACGTACAGTCGCTGTGAGGATCGGCCGTGATCAGAAGGGGGCGCGGGCCAAGTTTCCGAGTGCTACTGCTGAACGTTGCAGGCTGCGCGATCCTCGCGACATTTCGCGCATGGGGCGGGGAGGCAGCCATCGCTGACGAATCCGCCTCGACGCACGCAAGCGAAGGTCGCGCACAGCAACAGTTCAGAGAAGGGTTGAGATTGGCCGATGCGAACAAGCTCGATGAGGCAGCGCGCGTCTTCCTGCGTCTGACTCAGGAGTATCCGCGGTTGCCTGAGCCCTATGTACAGCTGGCCGCGGTGTATCAGCGGCAGGGAAATTCGCAACGTGCGATCGGCGCATTGCGATCGGCGCTCACCCTACAAACGGATCCCGCGCGGCTGCAAGAGCAGCTCGGTGATCTGTATCTCGAGCTTGCGGCTCAGGCCTACCGAGCTGCGGTCGAATCCAAGAACGCAACGGATAGCGCGCGACAGAAATACTCTGCGCTGGAGGCGCTCACGGCGCGCGTCGGAAGATGAGCGCAACCTTCATTCAGGCGCAAGGGGAGATCGTTCCTGCTCTCCGCGGGCGAGTCGCGAGCTGCTTGCTTGCAGCGATCGTCGTTTGCGTCGGCGGCACTGCAGTCGCGCAAGACGCATCGTCGCCTCACGCGTCGCACGACGTCACGGAAATCCGACAGGTCAAACTGAGCTTTGCGTCGCTAGGTGCAGGCGCCATGGAGTTGCGTGGAGGGCAGCCGGTGGGGGCCGTATCTGTCGGTGCGGGGATGGACGAGCTGATCGTCGCGGCCAAGTTGCGTTTGCGCATGACCTATTCGCCCGCCATGCTCTCTGAGCTGTCGCATGTGCGCGTCATTCTGAATGGTCAGGTTCAAGCAGCACTACCGCTGCCGAAAGCGGAAGCCGGACGCGAGATCGAGCGCGAGGTGCCGCTTGATCCTCGCTACTTCAGCGACTTCAACGAGATTCGCTTCGACCTGGTAGGCCATTACACGCGCGAATGCGAGGACGCACAGCACTCGTCTTTGTGGGCGACGATCAGCGAGCACAGTGAGATCGAGTTGCGCGTGCGTACATTGGAGTTGCGCGATGACCTCGCGTTGCTGCCGGCGCCTTTCTTCGATCGGCGCAAGAACAGCCGGCTCGTACTGCCGATCGTGCTGCCGGACAATCCCTCGCGCAGCATGCTGCGCAGTGCAGGCATCGTCGCATCATGGTTCGGTGCTCTCGCTGACTACCGCGGAGCGCGATTTCCACCGCAGCAGAATTCACTGCCGAATCGACACGCGCTCGCGTTTGCAACCAATGCGGCACGTCCGTCTTCACTCCCGGTCATGGATGTCGAGTCGCCCACGATCAGCGTCGCGGATCATCCAGAGGATCCAAGGATCAAGATCCTGCTGATACAAGGCAAGGACGATGCGCAGCTTCTGAAGGCCGTGCAGGGACTCGTGCTGGGTAATGGGGTCCTGACGGGTCCGTCGGCAAGCATCTCCGAAGTGAAGTACGCGCGTCGCAAGGCTTATGAGACACCGCGCTGGATACCTTCGGATCGTCCCGTCAGGCTCGGCGAATTGGTCGACTCTGCGGATTCGCTACAGGTGAGTGGTATCTCGCCCCCGCTCATTACGGTCGATCTGCGCCTGCCGCCCGACTTGTTCACGTGGAATCGGACCGGCATACCGCTCAGTCTTCGTTACCGACACACGATGACGAGCGAGGGGCGCAACGCGCAGCTGCGGGTGAGCGTGAACGACAGATTCCTCCGCTCTTATCCGTTGGAGCCTGATCCGGCAAGCGGACTTGCAGCGGGCCAGCAGCGCAAAGATGAACTCCTCATTCCCGCCTTCGCGCTCGGTCCCGATGTTCAGCTGCAGTTTCAGTTCGCCCTCGAACGCCAACGAACCGGTCTGTGCAACGATGTCTTCACGGACACGTCACGGTCTGCAATCGATCCGAATTCGACCATCGACATCTCTTCCTTCCATCATTACGCGGTACTGCCGGACCTGGCACTGTTTGCCAGCTCGGGCTATCCGTATACACGTTATGCCGATCTTGCTGAGACAGCAGTCGTGCTGCCGCGAAATCCGACCCTCGAGAGCATCGAACAGCTGTTCTTCGTGCTCGGACGAATGGGTCGACACACCGGTGCCGCTGCGATTGCGTATGGGCTGCTGGATCCAATGCAGGCGCGGCAGGCGCGCAACGTAGATCTCTTGATTCTGAGTGGTGAGGACTCCAATCAGTTGCTCGCGCAATGGGAGCAGAACCTGCCGCTGGTCATCAGTCGCCGCACTCGCAAGTTTCGAGAGCCTGAGACTGCTCCGATCTTCAGCGTGGGGTTGGCGCGCGCCGAGCAGGTCACGAGCGTGCCTTCTGAGGTGAACGTTTCGGCTGCTGGACAAGTGGCTGCCTTGGTCGCATTCGAGTCTCCGCTGAGCAAAGACAGATCGGTCGTCGCGTTCACTGGGACGGACGTAGACGCCGCTCATGCGCTCACGGACGCGCTCGAAGACGTCGGTAAGGTGCGTCTCATTCGTGGCGATCTCGCCATCGTGCGGGGCCGCGCCGTAGAGAGCTATCAGGGCGATTCGGTCTATTACGTGGGTGACCTCCCATGGTGGAAGTGGGTGTGGTTCCATCTCTCGAATCGACCTTCACTATTGATCTCACTCACTCTTGTCTTCGCCGTCCTTCTCGCGCTTTGGCTCTACGGCTGGCTGCAACGGCGTGCGGCCATACGTCTCGGTGAGGCGCCGCGCAAATGAGCCGCTCACGGGACACCAGCGGCGTGCAGGATGCGAGCCCCCGGCGCAGCGACAAGGCGCGGGGCATCTTGCACGCCAGCGCCCTCGCTGTATGGAGTTTGCTATCGACGGGCGATGCTCTCGGAGCATCCAACGACGCATGCGACTCATGGCCCGCTTGGCAGCGTTTCAGGCAGCTGTACATGAGCGAAGACGGTCGCATCATCGATGCGAGTTCACCCGAGAAGGCAACGGTGTCGGAGGGACAGGCGTATGCGCTGTTCTTCGCGCTTATCGGGAACGATCGGCACACGTTCGAAGTGCTGTTGCAATGGACCACGAACAATCTCGCGGGCGGCGATCTGACGCGTTCGCTTCCTGCGTGGCGTTGGGGGCGCCAAGCGGACGGTACGTGGGGAGTTCTGGACAGTAACGCCGCTGCAGACGCAGACCTGTTGATGGCGTACACGCTCGGTGAGGCGGCCAGGCTTTGGGGGCAACCCTCGTACGAAATCCTCGGCCGTGCGCTTGCCTCGAGAATCGTGGAACGCGAGATCGCTTCGATTCCGGCACTCGGCGCGACGCTGTTGCCCGGGCCGCACGGATTCGTCGATGACGGCGTCTGGCGTCTGAACCCCAGCTATGTACCGCTGCAAATCATTCGGGGCATCCAGCGTCAGACGGGGCAGGACGTCTGGAACGAGATCGCTCGAACCTCCGAACAGATGATCGTGGGGGCAGCGCCGCGGGGTTTTGCGGCAGACTGGGTCGAGTATCGCAGGGGCAAAGGCTTTGCGACGGATCGGGCCACTGCAGGGGTCGGCAGCTATGACGCCATCCGGGTCTATCTATGGGCCGGAACGCTGCCAGAGTCAGACCCGGCCTATTCGAAGTTGGCAGCTCATTTTGCGCCGATGATCGAGAGCGTCGCCCGGCGTTCGCTGCCACCCGAGAAGATAAATACCAAGACACTGGCGACGACCGGGGATGGATCGTTCGGCTTCTCTGCAGCACTTCTGCCCATGTTTCGAAACGCCGCAATGGATGATGCGGAGCGCAAGCACCGCGCGCGAGTCGAGGCGCGGTTACTGCAGAGCAACCAAGCGTATTACAACGATGCCCTGAGCCTCTTCGGTCTTGGTTGGCTGGAGGGCCGTTATCGCTTCGAGCGATCGGCACTCCTCAAAGTAAATTGGGTGCAACCGTGCTAGCCCGCGCCCTCGTGACACTCTGCTTCGTCGTCGCGAGCACTGCCATCTGCGCGCAGAATTCCTCGCAAATGGCAGTGGATTCCCTGATGCACAACGCTCGCGTATGGGAAACACGTGACCGCGGCGACCTTGCGAGGCTCGCGCTCGAGAAGCTTGCGTCCGCGCGGCCGGACTCTCCTGAGGTGCTGCTCGAGCTTGGAGAGCTTAATCTGCGCTTGTCCGACATACGCGCGGCGGAGCACGTGCTCGAGCGCCTGAATCGACGTTTTCCAGCCTCCGCGTTTGCCACAACTTTTGCAATCGAGTACCGATTCGCCACGCGCGACCGTCTGCAACTTGCTTCTGTGGCGCGTTTGATCCAGACGGGGCACGGGGAGGAGGCGCGGCGGCAGCTCGACCAACTATTCCCGAACGGCGCACCGGGCGGAATGCTCAGCACTGAGTACTACCGGCTGCTTGCAGGAACGCCATCCGGGTGGACGCCCGCTTACCATGGATTGAAGGCGCTGGCCGAGACTCATCGCGACGATCCGCGTTATCAGCTCGCGCTCGCGAAACTTCTGCTTTACCACGAAGGGACCGCAGGACAGGCCAGCGAAATATTGAGCGCGCTTGCCCGCAGAGACGATGTGCGGGTTGCGGACATCGATGCTCTGCTCGCGTCATCGATGCAGAAGCCAGGTAATCGAGTGCCACCGCGCGTTCTTCGGGAATATCTGGAGCGCCATCCGAGCGACGCGGCTGTTCGTGAGCTTCTGCGTGCCCAGGAGTTCGCGTCGGAAGAGGCCGAGCTTCTCGCAAGCGGCCGTCTTGCGCGCATAGATATCGATGGACAGAAGCGAAATCTGCAAAGGCTCAACACCTCTCTAACTGCACTGCCGGACTCGAATGCTCTGGCCGCGGAGGGCAAGGCGCTCACGCAGCTCCTCGCCGGCCAATTTCCGAAGTGGACGCCCATGCAGAACGAAGCGCTCGCTGCCGCGTGGATGATCCGGAGCCGCGAAGCGCAAGGCGCCGGTCAGCTCGAGCTCGCAGCCGTGCAGCTACACGCGGCCGTAGCCCTCCGCAGCGGAGAGTACGAAGCCGTGATACCGCTTGCGAGCCGTATGGAGTCGCTGAGTGATCCTGCACTCAGCGGGGAACTGCTCATGGCTGCGAGTAGACTGCAACCCGGCTCCGATTGGCTGTTTGAAACCTCCGTTCGCTGGCTCGCCAACAACGATCGCGCAGCTGAAGCACTGTCGCTGCTAAGTTCGCGTGCGGCCTCCAGCGCACGAAGTACGAGGTCGGGCGATGAGCTGTGGGCCCTGGCATTGGCACGGCGCGCACAGGCGCGTGAGGCAGAGGGTCACCCAAAAGAAGCCATCAGTGATCTCGAGCGTGCCATCGTCCTCGCGCCACGAGATCCATGGAATCGCTATCGCCTCGCGAGGCTTCACGCGCAACAGGGCAGCGCGGAGCAATCTCGTGCGGTTCTCGACGAAGGCGTTCGGCTCGCTGCGAGCGATCCTGAGATGCGCTATGTGCAGGGCTTGTATCTCGCCAGCATCGACGATTACGAGGGTGCCGTTGCCGCAATCGAAAACATTGCCGCGAATGATCGAAGCGAGGCGATCAATCAGTTGCACGCGAGGGCGCAGATCGAGGTGGCGAGTGCGAGCGCACGACGCCTCAAATCGGCCGGAGATGCTGACGGCGCCCGCGCGACATTGGTCGCGGTCGAACCGCTCGCCCGGGTCAGCGCCGATCGGATGCGCCAAGTTGCGTTCGCCTGGATCGAAATCGGCGATTCACGCCGCGCGATCGATTTGGCTACTCACCACTCTGCTTGCGACGCTCGGGAGGGTCTAGCTTGGTCGCCGCAGGAACTGCTGGTTTGCGCGGAAGTGTTCGATCGCGCGGATGACACCGAGCGGCTAAGCGCAGCGCTCGAACGGCTTCAGACACGTCAGCTGACCGAGGAGCAGCGCGCTTCCACCGTGCATCTACAAGGATCGCTCGACTTGCTCCGTGTGCGTACACTGCAGCGCGAACGCAACCTCGAATCCGCCCAACGCTTGCTAGACGAAGCGCTGCAAAGAGCCCCCGCGGACCGACGACTTCGTATCGCTCGCGCAGAGCTCGATCTCGCAGACAGTCAGCCTCATGCGGCACGCGACCGCCTGACTGTGCTGACCAGCGAGCAGCCCGAAGATCTGAATACGCGCCTTACCTTGGTTCGCGCTCTCGCTGAATCTGGGCAAACAGCGCTTGCGCGGCAGCAACTCGAGGCGGTGCAGACTCAGGCACACGCGGACGACGTTGATCTCCAGCTCCGAATTACGCGTTGGCAGCTGGCCAGCGGCGATGTGGCCGCTGCTGATCGAACTGTGCAAGCTGTTCTCGCGACGGCGCCCCAGCGCGCAGATGCGTTGCTGCTGGCCGGTCGGGTTGCTCAGGATGAGCGAAGGTACGTCGCGGCGCGAGACTATTACACGCAAGCGCTGCGTACGGGCGATGAGTCGACCGCCACGCAGGCGAAACTTGCGCAGGTTGATATCGACGTGCGGTTGCAGAGCTGGGTGGAAGCAGCTTTCGAGGCGCGCCATAAACCCGGAGAACCAGGGATATCGAGGTTCGATTCGACTGCGGTACCGGCCGCGTGGGCGCATACGATGGACGACGGCCGACGCTTCGCCCTCCGGATGGATGCAATCGATATTGATGCGGGTGAACTAAGTAGCTCCTTCGACACCGCGGCGCTGTTGGGAACGATCCAGGCCGCTGGACCTCAGGCGCAGCGTGCGTTTGTCAATGAGGCGCAGAAAGGGTTGAGCTTCGGCGTGGAGTACTTGAGCGACACGTTGCATGCGGATTTCGGCTCCACGCCGCGAGGCTTTTTGTTGCCAAACCTCGTGGGCGGCGTCGAATGGACGCCGGATTGGGGGTCATTGGATCTCGGTCTGGGCTTCGCGCGCAGGGCGGTAACGAGCAGCGTTCTCTCCTTCGGTGGACTGCGCGACCCAATCAGCGGAGTCGAGTGGGGCGGAGTGGTAGCAACCGGTCCGTTCGCTCGGATTGGGCTTTTTCGTGAGCGTTACGGTTTTTCGGGAACGCTGGCGGTTGCAGAGCTGACCGGCACGCGCGTCCCGGACAACCGCTTTTTCAAGATGAGGGCGAGCGCGGATTGGAAGTTTCTCTCCGGCGAGGAAACCCGCGCCTTTATCGGCACGACGATCAATTATTGGAGTTACGATCGAAACCTGCAGAACCATACGTTTGGGAACGGCGGCTACTACAGCCCGCAATCCTATCTGAGTCTCACCGCGCCGATCGAGGTGCAGGGAATCTCCGGCCGTTGGAGTTATAGGGTGCGTGCTGCCGTTTCGTACACGTTGAGCCGGGTCGACGAAGCCGCCTTCTATCCCGACGATCCAGAACTGCAAAGCCGGGCCGCGGCATCGCCTTTGCCCTCAGGGTTCGACTCACCAAATTTTCCGAACAGTCGCGGCAGCGGCTTGAGTCTTTCGGGGTATGCGGCCGTCGAATGGCAAATTTCGCGCGCCATGGTGGTCGGGGCCAAGCTGGATATCGATCGCGCGGATTTCTACGAACCCACCACGTACATGATCTATCTGCGACACATCATCGGCTCACCCGGTCCGCCGCTCGCAGAACCGCCACGACCGGTAACGCTCTTCAGCGATTATTGAAGAGTACGATGCGCTATCGCGCAGCGGCCCAGTGCGACCACTCACCGTCTGGCGTGCGCATCATGTAATCGTTCCCGACTCGCATGATGACGGTGCCGTCGTTTTCGGCGACCGGCTCACTCGACGGGAGATTCGTTGCGTAGGCGGCCAGATCGGTCGTCTTCTCGAACGGGTCATCGGTAAGAAAGCGCGACAGCAATTCGCTCAGCGCGAGATAGCTCGTCGGCGTGTCGACGCGTTGCTGCACGCGCGCCGGCGATTGCGCCGCGTTGAGAAGTACGACACCGACCGGCACACGCGTAATGGCTGGAGTAGGGATCTCGCGCAGTCCTGGTATCTGTCTGCGGTCTCCACGCACTGCAGCGCCATGCTCCGGAACGAAAAGAACGATCATTCGTCGGCCCGATTTCCCCAACTCATCCAAGACCCTGCTCATGTCATTGGTGAATCGTGCGAGGCGCGCTGCATAGGATGAGCTGGCGTGATCGCCTTGTGCCTTATTGCCGTCGTGAAGGCTGATGGTGTTGTAGTACAGCACGACGCGCGGTGCGGGATTGGCCGCGCGCTCGCGCCACCAGCGGGACAGAACAGAATAGTCATCGTAAATCGGCGAGTCGTCGAACGAACGCTGTGCCACGGCCGCCTCGGCGGGATTCTCGGGTGCGGCGGGGAAGGCGGCGCGCTCGCTCACGTCATCGAGGAAGTTGCCGAAGTGGCCGTCGTGATTCATCAACCAGTGAGGCTCGAACCCAGCGTTCTGTAAGCCGTCGATGACCAGGCATTCGGGCCTTGCGGGGCTGTACAGCCCTTGGTGCGTCGTCGCTCCACAATTGCCGCGCAGGAGTCGTATCGCGGCCGGACCGCTATAGCTCGCCGCCGAATCAAACGCTGCAAAAAGAATATCGAAGCGGTCGAATAGCGCGTTGCCGGTGAAGCGCACTGCCTCGAGGTCATCCCACGACAAGGAGCACACGTGCACCAGTAGGATGTCGTAAGGCTCCGCAGTCTGCTGACCCTGGCGGTAAGCGACCTGCCGTGAACGCTCTGCCTCGTAGAATGCGGACAACAACTCGTCCAGCTGTTTAGGCGACATGCTGCGCGGGTCCGGGGCAGTATATGTCCCCGCCGGCGCGACTGGATTCGAGCTTATTTTCGGCACGAGCAGCAGGCCGCTTTCCGGCGCCAGTATAGTGATGAGGATACCGACAAAGACGAACGTACTCATACGCAGCTTGCGCCTCGCGAGATCGTACACCGCGAGCATCACCGCCAATGCAGCGAGCACTCTCCAATTGATGAACCGACCAAGGAGCTCGATCAAATAGGGGACGGTGAACGAGGCTACGTTTTGCGCCCGTGACAGCACGCGATCGACTGGAGGGAGCCAGGAGTCGTGATAGAGCAGAGCAATGCCAATGGGAACGGCGAACACATTCTTGACAACGCGCTGGCGCGCGTTTCGCGTCGGCAACGCCGTGAACACCGCGAACAGGAGATTGAGCCACGGCGCGAAGCCGATGTACCCGGCCGCATAGAGCAGCAATTTCGAGAAAAAGTAGGCGCTCCAGAGTCCCATGCCGACTCCCACTCACAAGGCCCGGGATTGCGCCCCACCGCGCCAAGCGAGCAGACCCATAGAGAAAACCTGCAGCACGCGCACATACCCTGTGACTGCGACGAGCAGCACTTCCGCGAAGCTCGCCAGAGGCCGATCGATGCTTGTCGCAGAGTCGACCCAACCGTCTGTCGAGGCGAACGTGCAGCGCACATACTCCCGCTGCTTTTCGATCGGAAGAGCGTGCAGTGCAATACTCAGGCGATTCGCTTGAGTGCTCACCACCGTTCCGGGAAACATGTGCTCGGCGTCGCCATCGGCAAGCGCAACCGTGACCGACTCGCCGGGCTGCAGGCCATGTGACGCCGCAGTCGTGAGGCCAAGCCCGCGCATCGAAAAATCCTCAATGACGCCTGAGTGTTTCGCGCCCTGGCAGGTGTAGAGCAGCGCCGGCATGCGCCGTGAGACTCGCTGGACTCCGCGCACCTGCCGGATCTCGGCTGCGACGCCGAGCACGGCGCCGAGCGTGATCAGGTTGAAAATCGTCCAGATGAGATTGACGACGACAGTGTCGGCCTCGAACGCGTTCCATGCGAGCAACCGAGGGATCGCGAGAAGCGCCCCGACCGCATTGAGCACCGCCAGCACGAGATACGGTGCCGCGATCCGCAGATCGAAAAAGTCTTGCTCGACGACGCCGCCCTTCGGCGTCACGTTGAATTTTCCGCGTCTTGGATTGAGCAGGGCGAGGAACGTAGGAAATGCGATGTACCAGGAGACTACCGCTTCATAAGCTCCGTTCCAGAATGAATGTCGGTAGCGGCCGTGCATGTGCGAGTTGGCAAGATTCGCCTGTAGCATGTGGGGCACGGCATATGCAGCGAGCGTCAGCGCCGCTGCGTTGATGACGTGGAGATCGAAGTACAAATACATCAGCGGCGCGACCAGGAAGATCAGGCGTGGAACCGCAGAAAAGAAATGCAGCATGGAATTGGCGTAACAGAGGCGCTGAAACACATCCAAGCCCTTGCCACTGAGTGGATTGTCGAGTCGGAATATCTGAGCCATCCCGCGCGCCCACCGGATACGCTGCCCGATGTACCCCGACAGACTTTCCGGCGCGAGTCCGCCTGCCAGCACGTGCCGTAGGTAAGCAGTCGTATAGCCGCGTCGATGCAGCCTGAGTGCCGTGTGCGCATCCTCAGTCACTGATTCCAGTGAGATGCCGCCGACTTCCTCGAGGGCATTCCTGCGCAGCACAGCACAAGAGCCGCAGAAAAAGGCTGCATTCCACAGGTCATTGCCATCCTGAGTGACGCCATAGAAGAGACTTCCTTCGTTCGGTACTCGACGAAACGTGCCGAGATTCCGCTCGAACGGATCGGGAGAGAAGAAGTGATGCGGCGTTTGAAGTAGCGCGCAGCGCGGGTCGGCAAGGAACCACCCCATAGTGGTCTCGAGAAACGAACGCGCAGGAATATGGTCGCAATCGAAAACTGCGATGAACTCACCATTAGTCATCCGCAGCGCGTGATTGAGGTTGCCGGCCTTGGCATGTGCATTGTCCGAACGAGTTATGTATCCGACTTGCGCCTCGCCGGCGAACTCGCGATAGCCGGCGCGCCTGCCGTCGTCGAGGACGTAGATATTGAGCTTGTCGGCGGGCCAGTCGATGTTGAGCGCGGCCAGAACTGTCGGTCTTACGACTGAGAGAGGCTCATTGTACGTGGGTATGTACACGTCCACTGTCGGCCAGCAATTGCGGTCTTCCGGCAGGGCGACGGGACTGCGGCGCAACGGTCGCGCATTTTGGACATAGCCCAATAGCAGCACGATCCACGTGTAGCATTCGGCCGCGATCAACGCGGCGCCAAAGAGCGCTTCCGTCGCCGAATCAAAGCCCAGCGTCTGCGTGAGGCGCCACCAGATGTAGCGCGACGAGGCAATGATGGAAAAGACCATCATGATGATTCCTGAGGCCAGTCCTGCCGCCCGACGAACGATCAGCGTCATGCCCCACATCGACACCAACATCATGAGCTGTTCATGAAGCGACAGCGGCGTCGATGCAGCGATTGCGAGGAACGCAATCGCAAAGACCATCGTGCCTAGGCGTACCAGCAACCCGCTGTGCGACCAGGCGCGATGAATGGACTCGGAGGCGGCCTCGAATTGCGTGAAAAGAGATGCTGTGAAGGGAATGTGATGCGAGTGGAAGGTGCGGCGGCGGTTAGTCCAGCATTGGGGGAGGGTCCGCGAATGCCGTTGGCCGGAGGTTGCCGACGGTGAAACGCGTGCGGGGGCGAGCAGGGCCAGGCCGAGCGCGCAGCTACGCATGCTACGAGGAATCCGTACTTTGAGTTGGCACGCCAACCACAAGAAAAGTGGATTGACGAAAAGCTGAACGCACCGAGGCCACGGTTTCGCCTGCTCAGGTGGCAACACGAGCAGATGCAACGCCCATCGCCGCAGCTCGTGTCGCCAGTTCGTCTCGAGCGGCCTGCGACGCGGCATGTAGAAGCGCGGGACATGAACTATATGGTCGAGGTGCAGCACTGCGCCGAGGACCATAGCGCGACCGCCAATTGGCGCAATCCGAAAAGCTCTGATGCGTCGAGTTGATTCTGATCGCGAGAACCAAGCGCGAGGCGCATGGGACTCACTCAAGATGTACCAGGGTTTCAATATCGGTGTTCCTGCACCCACTTCGGAAGGCGAGGTTGGTGAGCTCCGCAAACAGACGCGACCTTGAGGGGCGAGGACGTCGGGTGTGACAGCGAGCGGGTTGAATTGCCCGATCGGATGCGCTTCTAAGAACTCGAGTGCAGACCGCTTCGACCGTTACCATGGCGAGACGGTCTCGAAGGTTTCTATGTACCAGCGGATCAGGGTAGCCAGCGTCAGCTCTACTGGTGCCGCGCCCGCGAGGGCGAGGGAGTTCTCCAGCTGACTTCTCTAGCGCCGGTCCCACTCCTTGGTGGCCGCGCGAGTGGAGAATGGCGGGGCCTCTTTCCTGAGCCGGATTATGGCTGTGTGGTGCTGGTGCTCACGGCAGTGTCGCAGTGAAGGCGTTCAGCTGCTCCAACACCTCCTTTTGATTCGACAGGAAAACATAGTGATCGGCTCGTTCGAGGCGCACCGCCCGGGCATGAGGAAGGTCGCGTTGAAACAGTGCCATTTGTCTCTTGGTTCGCTCATTTTGGAACCAGGTGTAGGCTTCAGCATTCGAGCGCGCTTCCGGATCGCCGTCAGCGACGGTCCCTGGATCGTTCATGGCAGCGAAGATGCCGAGCGCCGGCACGCGAACATCGGTGTATTTGCGCTTGGCCGCTTCCATCTGGGGGCCAACGAAAGGCGGGCGACGAAATTTCATGACGGGGCGGCCGTCCGCATCCGTGGCCTGCATCATTCGGAACTCCGCCTCGGGCAATACAACTTTTGCTCCCCGTGCATACCACGCCTGGAGCGCACGAAAGCTGTCAAGGTCGGCCGGCGTCGGATCCGGTCGCGGTGGACGGCCGTCTTCGATTCTGATCAGCCTTTCAAGAATGGCTTGAAGCTGCGGTAGATTTTCCTGAAGCATATGCCCAGCGAGCGGGCGCGAGTCCCAGGGCTCAGCCAGGAGTTCATCGAACCTCTGCTCGAAGTCTCGCAGCTGCCGTTTCCATTCGACGATTTTGTAGAACCCTTCTGCTTCGTAGTCGGGGTCTAGCGAATGGAACGCATCGAGGTAGACCACTGCCGCAATCTGCTCTGGGTAGCGGGAAGCGACATTGCTCAGTTCGAATCCAGCGTAGGAATGTCCCATCAAAATGGGCTTGGTCAGCTTGAGCGCGGTGATGACGGCGACCACGTCGTCCCCCAAACAATCGGCGGAGTAACTATCTTCTGGAATGCTGGAAGGCGGAGAACCTCTGCGTGTCACCGCGTACACTCGGTAATGCTCACGAAGCTTCAGCGCGAAATCATCGAACACATGGCCGGTGTTGCCACCGCCAGCGAGTAACACGATGGGCGGCCCCTTCCCGCCCCAATCGAGTGTTTCCAGCTGAACGTTCTCTGCAACGGTAGTGAACCTCACCTTGTGTGGCGACGGATCGCGCCATGGCGCGGCCTCGTGGGCACTAGCCCAGGGTAGAAGCACTACTGAGAGCAGCAGGGCAATGTGGGGAAAGCTGCTGGTAAGACCCATGTAGCCACCTATTCCTGATGGACGTGACCGCCGCACTGTCGTGCGCCGGTAGCGATCTTACCGCGACGGTCTCGAATTCCTCCTATGCGAGTCGGGAGTCCACGCCTGGACACCTCGACCGGCGCGCGGCCCTCGACCGATGCCGCACCTTCGCGGGAAGGGGGCTACCAACACGGCCGGCGGTCTCTGTGGTTGGGAGTATCGCCGAATTATCGGCGATACTTCCAACTTGGCCGTAGCAAGCGTGCGACCAATAGCAAAGGCGAACAAACGGGCAAAAGTGCTCGCACCCTGCGGCGAGCATGTGTCGATCATCGCAGTCCGATCAATCGGTGACCGAGTCCCTTACGCTGAACAACAAGTCCCCATTGGACGTGCGGAATTCTCTTCCTGCGCACCCTCCGTTGTTGATCGACGTCATTACGATTGCAGGCACCAACCGCCGCTCGTACTGGGGCAATTCCCAGGCATCGATCAGCATCGCCTCGCCCTTCTCCAGGATGTCCGCGATCAGAATTTCCAGATCGATAAGATACAACGCGTCCTTCATGAGCAGTGCAAAGAGATCTTTCCACTGACCGGCCGGCACGCGGTTGCGAATATCCTGAAGCATTCTATCGGCATGACCCGAACGACGGTGCCCCTGATCTTCCAGCCTTCGAATCAATGTCTCGGCATCTACTACGATCGCGTAATGGTCTGCGCGATAGTAGTAGAACTCTTTCAGATATCGCTTCTGCAGCGTGATCGTGCGGGTCGGGTACGGGGCTTTCCCTTCAGTATCGCTTGAGCACCCGGCCTCGGCATTGAAGGCAAACCAGCATAGCCCAAGAACCAAAAAGTTTTTCATGACCGAAGCATTATGGGTCAACGTCTTGGCTTCCCGATAGAGGATCTTGCCGTTCCGGCGGATTCGGACTACCGCCGTGTATCGGGTCGATCCGTCGGCCTGCTTTCTCGCAAGGATGTGCGTCATGTTACGATCACATCGGGGCTACAAGCGTTTTATGTCGCCTTTTTGTAGCCCCCGCAACCTAAATACTCCCCCGAATCCCTAGAAATTCCGCACCAACGCCACGAATGGAAAACCCTGGAAAAAAAGCCATTTCGAACGAGATTTCCAGCCTTTCAAAGGCTCGGAAGGTGAGTGTAGCTCCCATGATGGATTACACCGACAGACACTGTCGGTATTTCCTGCGCCTGTTGAGCCCGAACACTCTCTTATACACGGAGATGCTGACCTCGGCCGCTCTGGTCCGAGGCGATGGCGCTCGGCTGCTCACTTATGACAAGGCCGAACATCCCGTGGCCCTGCAGTTGGGTGGCAGCGATCCGAAGGAGCTGGCGGTTGCGGCGAAGATGGGAGAGGACGCGGGCTACGACGAGGTCAATCTGAACTGTGGCTGCCCGAGCGATCGCGTGCAGAGCGGACGCTTTGGCGCGTGTTTGATGGGCGAGCCGGCGCTGGTGGCTGAGTGCGTGAGTGCCATGAGAGCGGTGGTGAGTGTGCCCGTGACGGTGAAGTGCCGGATCGGCATCGAGCCGATGCCGCAGGTGGCTGAGGAATTCGAATTCCTGCGTAACTTCATTTCGACGGTGGCCGCGGCGGGTTGCGAGGTATTCGTCGTGCATGCTCGCAAGGCAATTCTCAAGGGGCTGAGCCCGAAAGAGAATCGCGAGATCCCGCCGTTGAAGTACGATGTCGCGGCCGCGTTGCTCGCTGAGTTTCCCAATCTCACATTCGTGTTGAACGGCGGCATCCGCACGGTCGAAGAAGTGCAGGCTCATTTGCAAACATTCGACGGCGTGATGATCGGGCGTGAGGCTTATTCGAATCCGTATCTGTTGGCGCAGCTGGAGCAGGCTGTATTCGATCCGAGCTGGGATTTGCCGGCGCGCGAGCTGGTGATTCAGCAGTATGCGGACTATGTGCGCAGCCGGCTCTCGGAGGGACATCGACTGCGTAGCATGGTGAAGCACGTTCAGGGCTTGTATGCCGGATTGCCCAGAGTGCGCTCGTGGCGCCGCTATCTGTCCGAAGGCGCTAGCCAACCGACGGCGGGAGCGGAGTTGCTGCTCGACGCCTTGCGAATCGTTCAGGCGGCCTAGCGCCCCTGGGCGCAGAAGGAAATAGGGAAAGCGAGGGAAGAAAGGAAAGAAATCGCAGGGAGCAGTCACGGTAGAATTCCCCCGAGCGCTTCCCAGGGAAGCAACAAGAAAGAGGGGAAGAAGTATGTGGCGATCCGTGGTCATGGCTGCGGCATTGATGCCTGCCATATCGACAGCGGCGTCCAGCAACACCGACGGGATCTGGCAGCGAGCGGGCGAGGCGGCGTTGGTCGTGGCCGAGCAGGAGCGCGCCGCCCGCGATATTCCGTCCATCATGGTCGGCATCGTTACGCGTGACGGTCTCGTCTGGTCGGGCGGTGTCGGGCACGCGGACGCTTCGGGCAAGGTGCCGGTCGACGCGAGCACCATCTATCGAATCGGCGGACTTACGCAGGAATTCACCGCAGAGTCAGTGCGCTCGCTTGCCACGCGTGGCGCGGTCGACCTCGATGCGCCCGTCACTCGTTACCTGCCTTCCTTTCAGCCTCGCAATACCTTCGGCGGCGAGATTACGGTCCGACACTTGCTCGAACATCGCAGTGGCCTGGTGCGCATGCCGCCCAAAGGAAGCCATGCGGATCTCGGAGGCGCGACGCTCGCTGAAACGGTCACGAGCTTGAATGCGACGGCGCTGGTCTCGCAGCCCGGCTCAGCTGTCAAACATTCGGATGCGGGCTACGCAGTGCTCGCTCGGGTGGTCGAAGTGATCGGCGGGAAGCCATTCGACCAGCTGCTCGCCGAAGCAGTTTTCACTCCACGCGCCATGGCGCACACGTCCCTGCGAGCGGACAAACAGTCGTTGGCACACGCAGTGGTGGCGCCGTTCGACGGGGAGCGATTCGCGCCGGCGGTGTTCGATACTGGCGTCGCGGCATCGATAGGGGCACAGTCCAGCATGCAGGATGTCGCACGATTCGCCCAGGATTTGCTCGCTCGCGACGCTGCATCACTTAGCGGTGAGCGAGGCGTGCTGGATCGTCGCGAGGTGGTCTCGTTGAGCGGTGGGGTGTACGGCTACACAGCAGATCTGTCCATGTTTCCCGCCGACAGTTTCGCCGTAATCACCTTGATGGCAATCGACAGCGCGCAACCGGTGGCGAAGCGCGTGCGTGATATCACAGCGAGACAGGTCATGGCCGCGCGCACGAAGCAGCGTCGGCCAACGTCAGAGGCGAGTAACAATATTTCCGTCGGTCTCGCGCACCGGCTGCAAGGTCATTACAGCGATGGCGCTCGAAGCCTGGACATCCGCACGGTTGATCAACGAGTGTTTATTGAAGCGCCGGAAGTGGCGGGCGAGTTACGTCAGCGCGGCGGCCGGCTCGTTGTCGACGATGTCGCGGTAGCTGGTGATGAAGTGCAGTTCGATACGAAAGCCCGCGCGATCACATTTCGCGGAGCAACGTATCGACGGACGAATTGGGAACGACCGCCTGAACCGGCTGAAGAGCTCGCGGGCTTGATCGGTGAGTACGGTTGGGCGCACAACATTCTGCGCGTTTACGAGCGCGATGGTGAGACCTACGCACGTGTCGAGTGGTCGCAGCACTACAAGCTGGAGCGGGCAGGGAAGGATGCTTATCGATTCCCGGCCGTTGGGTTGTACGCCAATGAAGAGTTGCGTTTCATGCGGAACGAGCGAGGCATCGCCGAGGCTGCGAGTCTCAGTGGCGTCGTCATGCCGCGAGTCGACCTCGGTGCCGAGACGGAAGTGCGCAGCCGCGCAAACGCGCCATACATCGCTGGGCTTCTGGCCGGTGCCCGCAAGATGTCGCCGCCTTCGCAATCGGGTCGGCTCCGCAAGCCGGACCTGGTCGAAGTGAACACACTCGAGCCAAGCACGAAGCTCGACGTGCGTTATGCGACGACTGACAATTTCATGGGGGCGCCGTTCTACGATTCGCCGCGCTTCTTCTTGCAACGGCCGGCAGCGAGCGGATTGATTCGTGCGCATCGCAAGCTTGCCGGGCAGGGCTTCGGTATTGCACTGATCGATGGCTATCGACCCTGGTACGCGACGCGGATGTTCTGGGATGCCGTGCCGCCGGAGAGCCGGCCGTTCGTCGCCGATCCTTCGCAGGGCTCGCGACACAATCGCGGTTGCGCGGCGGACATCAGCATGTTCGACCTGGCGATCGGCAAGATCGTGGATATGCCGGGCCGGTACGACGAGCCCTCGGCGCGCTCGTCACCTTTGTATGTGGGGGGCACGTCGCTGCAGCGATGGCGTCGCGACCTGCTCAAGAATGCAATGGAAGCGGAGGGCTTCGATGTTTACGTCAACGAGTGGTGGCACTTCGATTATGGCGAGTGGCGCCAGTATCCGGTGATGAATGTGGACTTCACCGAGATCGCTGAATCACGGAGCGGAAGACCCACGCCCTGACCCCCTCCCGCGTACGGGAGGGGGAAAAGCCAACCCGCTCAGCGATTGAACGGGACCGGCGCCAGCCGACCGAAATCGCCTTGCTTGGTCGCGGCCAGGTAGGCGGCGACGGCATAAGCGGCGACGGTCTGGTCGAGCACTTTGGCGTCGACCTTCGCGAGCGTGTCGTTCATCGTGTGGTGCACGTCGAAGTACAAGCTGGCATCGAGCACGGGATCCAGCACCGGGACGCCCAGAGAACGAAGCGGGCCGAGATCCGCGCCGCCGGAGGCGTTGTTGCTGCCGCCTTCGATGGGCAAGGGCTGCATCGCTGCACGCATCTTTTCGATTGCGCCAAGAGATTCGGGCGCCACCTGCGACTCGAGCCGAATCACCGGGCCGATGCCGGTATCGGCTTCCATCGCGAGCACGTGTTTCGCGTGTTCATCGCCGATCAGTCGCGCATACTCCTTTGCGCCCGACAAGCCGAACTCTTCGTTGGCAAACAGCACTACGCGAATCGTGCGTGAGGGCTTGCGATCGAGGCGCGAGATCAAGCGGGCCGCTTCGACGACGATGGCCACGCCGGCGCCGTCATCCAGCGCACCCTGGCCCAGGTCCCACGAGTCCAGGTGCGCACCCAACAACACGATTTCTCCCGCGCGGTCCGTTCCGGGGATCTCGCCGATGACGTTGGCCGACCAGGCCGGCGGCATTTCGCGCGCCGTCGACTTCAGGCGCAGCCGCAGCTGTTTGTTTGTCTTCAGTTGACGCGACAAGGTGTCGGCATCGGGGTTCGACAACGAGAACGCCGGAATGCGAGGGGCGCTCACGTCGTACACCATGCGGCCGGTGTGGGCGAAGCGCTCGTCCGAGGTGCCGACGGATCGGATCACGAGGGCGACCGCGCCGAGATTGCCGGCCGCGCTCGCGCCCTGAGTGCGATTCTTCACGGTCGTGCCATAGGACGCGCCGTCCTTGGTCCGCTCCATGCGCTGGTTGATGAAGACGACCTTGTTCCTGATGTCGCCGGCCTGCATCGCGGTCAGTGCTTCGAGCGAGTCGACCTCGACCACCTGCGCTTCGATGCCTTCCTCGCCGGTGCCGATGCTGCCGCCCAAAGTGGCGGCGACCAGCGGCTGCGGAGCCGGGCCCAGCAGAGTGACTTCGGTCGTGCCCCGGATCCAGCGGGGGACCAGCACGTCCTGGGTGCGCACTCCGGTAAAGCCCAGTTTGCCGAGCCGGTTCATGGCCCAGCGCACGGCCGCCTCGTCGCCGGGGGAGCCGGCGAGCCGCGGGCCGACCTCGGTGACCAGCGAGCTTACGTGCTCGAAGGCGGAAGTGCCTTTCAGGGCGCGGTCGCGCAGCGCGCCGGCGGTGGCTAGTTCTGCTTCGGTCCAGTCGGCGATTTGCGTGCCCTGGGCGATGGCTGGACCGGCCGAAAGCTGAACGCCGAGGGCCAACAGTGCCAAAAAACTGGCGGCGTGACCGGTGCCAGCGAGGCGGCGCCGGGCGTGGGGGGGAACCATTTCGAGCATCCGAACTCCTTTGTCGACCCCGGCAGCCCGTCAATTTGTAGGGATCCTGCGGGGTTATGTAGCGTTGTCGTATATACTGCCGTCCGTACCCGGCCGTTCGGGTGCCGGCCGGGAACCTCAAGCGAAGCAGCAAGGATACCAATGGGGCGGCGACGAGGCGGGAGACGACGACGACGATGAGCGCCAAGGGGTCATGGGAAAGGACATCGAACTAGCCATTCTGTTTGCCGACGTCGTCGGCAGCACGCGAATCTACGAAGTCATGGGCGACCTGCGCGCCCGGGATATGGTGTTGACCTGCGTGGAGATCATGCGGGCGGCCACCGAGCAGAATCACGGCACGGTCATCAAGACCATCGGCGACGAAATCATGGCGACGTTCCCGACGGCGAACGACGCCATCAACGCCGGCAGCCGCATGCAACACGACATTCGCATTCATGCCGAGCTGAAGGTCGAGGGCCAGCCCATCGCCATCCGCATCGGCGGCCACTTCGGGCCGGTGGTGCTCGAGAACCGCGATATCTTCGGCGCCGCCGTCCACACTGCGAACCGCATGACCAGCCAGGCCAAGGCCGGGCAGATCATGATCACCAGCGCCATGGTCGAGCGCCTGGCGCCCGAGTGGCAGTCGGCCGTGCGGCAGATCGACGTGGCCACCCTGAAGGGCAAGACCAGCGAAGACGAATTGTTCGAAGTGCTGTGGCAGAAGGAAGATGCCACCAGCATGTTGCCCGCTATCGCGCTAGGCAACTCGGCCGCGAGTCGCGACAAGCAACGTGCGCGTCGCTTGCGTCTGCGGTTTCAGGGGCAGGAGATCGTCGTCGACGAGAACCGTGCGAACATCGCCATCGGTCGTGCCGAAGAAAATGACATTGTCGTGAAAGGCAATCTGATTTCACGTCTGCACGCCAAGATCGAGCTGGTCCGCAACAAATTTCAGCTGGTCGATCAAAGCACCAACGGCACGTTCGTCACCACGCGCGAAGGCGAAGAAGCCTTCGTTCGCCGCGATACGATGCAATTGAAGGGCGAGGGCCTGATCGGCTTCGGCCGCGTGCCGGAGAACAATTCGTCGCTGACCGTTCGCTACGTTTGCGAAGAATAGCGCGCCACAGCGGTCAGAGCACAGCTGACCGCGCCGCCCGCGCCATAATCTCACCGTCATAATTCGTTTCTGTTACGTCGCGCCGCGGCCGCTCTTCGGCTGCCCGCAAGAAATCCCGTCCCAACTTCACATTACGCGCGGCCACCGCACGGCTGCGTCGTTCGCTAATCGTTGCAACGTAATGTGACTGTCACATTTCAGTAGCGCATTTGTAAGACGTGCGCCCTAAGGTTGCGCCTCATATGACGACGGCGGCGCGGCTTGGCTTCAGCATCATCAACATCGTGCCGCCGCGCGACCGGCACTCATATTAATCACCGAACCTAGTAGCAAGCTGAGGATCGTTCTCGCCGGGAACGATCTTCTCGAACAGCGATGGCGAGAGCCCGTTCAATGAAGAAATTCAGCCAGAACCTCATTTCCGCAGCGGTACTGACCTGCTTGGCCAACGCCGCCGCGGCCGACGATGAACTGGTGCTCCATGTATTCCGCGATGGCGCGCTCGCCACCGATATGGCGATTTCGCTCGACGGCGGCGCGCCGCAGCCGGTCAGCGCCGGCGGCAGCTTTGTTTTCGATCTCGGCGCCGGTCCTCACAGTGTGCAGGTGCTGGCCTCCGGTCAGCCTGTGCATGTGTTTCGCTTCGACGCCGCCAATGGCCAGAACGTAGACATCACCGTCACGCTCGCGGCGAACTCGGAGCCGACGGTTGCGATCGATTCGTATGCAAAGAATCAGGTGGCTGCCGAGCGCAGCGGCGCGGCGACCGGCTCTCTCGCCGGCGTTGTGACTTTGAACGGCACGCCGCTCGATCACGCCACCGTCACAGTTCGCAATGCACGTGCATTGGCGACCACCGATGCGAACGGCCGCTACACGCTGGAACTGCCGCGCGGCTCTTATGAAATCGTAGTGAGTCACCCGATGATCACGGGCGGACCGCTCCGGCAAAACGTGCGCGTCGTCAGCGGCATCAACGCACAGCAGAACCTGGCGTTCGCCGGCGAAGGCGCGGCGGCGGTGAATGTCGTGCCCGCCGACGTGGAACAAGTCGTTGTCGTGAGTCAGCGCGAACGAGGCGAGACGGAGCAGGCGGCAGCGAACATCGTCGATATCATCGATGCCGAAGCATTGGCGCGCGCAGGCGGCTCGGACGTCGCAGCGTCGGTCGTGCGCGTGCCGAGCATCACGATCCAGGAAGATCGCTACGTCTTCATCCGCGGTCTCGGCGATCGTTACGTCTCGACGACGCTCAACGGCGCGACCATGCCGAGCACCGATCCGTCCAAGCGCACGGTGCCGCTCGATCTGTTCCCGACCAACATGGTCTCGCAGCTGGACGTGAGAAAGACCTTCACGGCCAACATGCCGGGTGAGAGCACCGGCGGCAATCTGGTCATCAACACTCGTACGTTCCCGAATCAGCCCGGCGGCTCGGTGAGCGCATCGATCGGCTACAACTCCGATCTCACTGGCGATAGGGTCAACTCGGATCCGATCAGCGGCGACTTCGATTTCTTCGGCATCGACGACGGCAGTCGCGAACAGGATGGCCTGCTGCCGCTGATCTCGGACGCGATCAATCGCACCGATTTGTCCGCCAACACGATTCGCAAGTTGCAGCAGGCCGGCGGCCTGCTCATCAAGGACAATCTGGATCCGAAGACCACCACCGCCGGGCCGAAGGGCACGCTGAACCTCAACTACGGGGACACCTTCGGCATCGGCGACTCGGAGCTCGGCTACTTCGCGGCCGCCAATTTCACCAACGGCTGGTCGCAGCGCACGGACGGCGTCTCGCGCACCTACGGCAGCGGCGGCGACCTGCTCGATAACTTCAAGTTCGAAGAGCACAGCAATAACTCCGATATGAGCGGACTGCTGTCGCTGGGCTGGAGCATCGGCGATCACAGCTTCGCGTCGAATTCGCTGCTGTCGCGTTCGACCGAGAGCTCGGTGCGCATCTCCGACGGTTTCGACGGCGACGAATTGGTGCCGTCCTACCGTTACAGCATGGAATGGATCGAGCGCATGTTCATTGCGCAGCAGTTCAGCGGCCAGCACACCCTCGGCAATCTGCTCGCGAAGTGGCAGGTCACGGGCAGCCGCGCCGAGCGCGACGCGCCAGATCGTCGTGAAGTTCGCTATGACCTGCGCACCGGCGATGACATCGATCCGGTCACCGGCCAGATCACGGACGGCGCCGGCAGCGGCACCGGCATCTACAACCTGAAAACAGCCGACATTCTGCGTCGCTATGACGACCTGACGGACGACAACCTGGATGTGTCGACCGACTGGAGCTATGAGTTCGACGACTCGACGCTGTCGGCCGGTCTGCAGGGAATCACGCGCGAGCGCGAATCCGAATCACGCAGCTACGGATTCCGTGGCGCCGAGACCAACGCACCGAACCTGAGCGTCGGCGATGTCATCAATGGCGATACGATCACGGGCGATCCCGCGACCGGCTATGCCTTCGACGACAAGACGCTGCCCAGCGATTCGTATCAAGCCGAGCTCGAGCTGTATGCCGGCTATGTGAGCTACGACTACAAGTTCAGCGATTTCCAGATCGTCGGCGGCGGCCGCTACGAGCAGTTCAAGCAGACGACCGACACGTTCACGCTGGCCGGCGCTCAGGAAGCGGTGCGCTCGGAGATCGACGAAGGCTCCTTCCTGCCGTCGCTGTCTTTCAACTGGTACATGAGCGACAAGAGCCAGCTGCGCGCCACCGCGTCGCGTACCGTCGCAAGGCCGGATTTCAAGGAAACATCGAACGCGACGTTCTATGACAACGAGTTCGACTTCCGCGTGCGCGGCAATCCGCTGCTGAAGATTTCCGAAGTCAACAATTACGACCTGCGCTTCGAGCAGTATTGGAACGATGCCGACAACGCCAGCGTCGCGCTGTTCTACAAAGATCTGAAGGATCCGATCGAACGCGTCGCGGTGACCGCTTCGGGTACCGCGGGCAACACGCGTACTTTCCAGAACGCGGATGCCGCGACGATCTACGGCGTCGAAGTCGATGGCCGCAAGGAGTTCGGTCTCAACGCGGCGTACACGCACACATTGTTCGTAGCGGTCAACGCGAGCTACATCGAATCCGATGTGGATCTCGCCAACGGCGCGTCGCGCAAGCTGCAGGGCCAGCCCGACTACACGGCCAACCTGATCATCGGTTACGACAACATCGGCACGCGTCAGCAGTACACGCTGCTGCTCAACCAGAACGGCGAGTCGATCCAGGACGTGGGCATCCAGGGCAATCCGGACATCATCGAAGAGCCGCGCCTGAGCCTCAATTTCAACTATCGCTACGAGGTCTTCGATGACTTCGTGCTCAAGTTCAAAGCCATCAATCTGCTGGACTCGGACGTCGAGTTCACGCAGGGCGGCCAGACTTTCCAGAGCTATCGCCGGGGCGCGGAGTTCGAAGCTGGTTTCGATTGGAAGTTCTGATCCGCAGCAGGTCGTTGCGACAGCAACCGTTCATATAGTTAGAGGAGTCATCATGCGTTCGAATAAGTTGGTCCTGGTCGCGGCGGCGGTTGCCAGCGCCTTGGGGCTGTCCGCCTGCTCGGATGGCGATCGTAGTTCCTTGACGATTGAAGGCGATACGATCAACGAGGCGCCAAACAATCCCACCAACCCCGGCAACGGCGTGTCCACCTGCCCGAGCTTCGCCACGTCGCGCCCGCAGACCTCTACTGGCACGAACGTCTGCCAGCTGCCGTCGTCCATTTCGTCGAGCACCATTCTCACTGCCGACACAATTTGGTATCTCGCCGACCGAGTGACGGTTGGCAACGGCAACGGTGAAATGTCCGCGACGCCGGGCACGCTGGCCAACGGCCTCGCCGTGCAGAATGTGACGCTGACCATCGAGGCCGGCACGCAGATCAAGGCGCAGGTGGGTACCTTCGCCAACATCATCATCACCCGCGGCTCGAAGATCATGGCGGAAGGCACGGCCAGTGCGCCGATCGTCTTCAGCTCCGAGGACGATAACTACGACGGCACCGGCGAGTGGGGCGGCCTGATCATTCACGGCTATGCTCAGCACAACACCTGCGGCACGGTTTCGAGCGTCGCATGTAACGTCGACGCCGAGGGCGAGTCGGGCTTCGCCGGCGGTTACAACAACGCCGACAACAGCGGCTCGCTGCGGTATGTGGTCGTCGCGGAAGGCGGCTACGAGTTCGCGCCCGGCAATGAGATCAACGGCATCTCCTTCGTCGGCGTCGGTTCCGGCACCGTGGTCGATTACATCCAGGTCCACAACAACAAGGACGACGCCATCGAGATGTATGGCGGGACGGTCAACATGAAGCACCTGGTGTTGACGAACAATCTCGACGACACCATCGACTGGGACGAGGGCTATCAGGGCAACATCCAGTACGCCATCGTCAACCAGGCCGGCGCGAACACGGACGGCAATGCCGTCGAAGCGGACACCGATGGCAGCACGACCAGCCCCATGCTGTCGAAGCCGACGCTGGCCAACTTCACGTTCCTGGTCAACACGGTCGATGCGAACGCGACCGCGCTGAACCTCAAGGCCCGCACCGGCGGCTTCTTCCACAACGGCATCATCACGCTGCGCCCGAGCAGCACCGTGACGAGCTGCGTCGTGGTGAGCGGCTCCGGAGCGCAGGCGAATCGCAACGTTTCGATGTACTTCGATAACGTCATCGTCAATTGCGGCGCCGGCGGCGCGTTCGGCGATGCGGTGCTGAATCAGACCACGGTGTTCGCTGTGGATCCGGCGCTGGCGGCGAATTACACCACTGCGGTGGCGCAGGCGACGCTGGGCGCGAACTACGACTGGGCCGGGTTCAAGGCTGCTCACACGGAAAGCCTTGCGGACACTACGTTTCTCGAAGCCAACAACTTCCTGGGCGCGGTGAACCCGAACGGCTCGAACCTGTGGTACCAGGGCTGGACGCTGCCGGGCTCGCTGTAATCAGCAAATAAAAAAGCGGCGGCGCCGTGAGGCGCCGCCGCTTTGTTTCATGCGCCGGAGTTAGGCGGCGTTCGCCGCTTCCAATCGCTTCGCGACACCTTTCAACTCTTCCCGCAGCTGACTCGGCACACGGCTGCCGAACTCGTCGAGGTACTTGCCGATCGCATCGACTTCCTGGCGCCAGGCCGCGGGGTCGATGGACAGCAAGGTCTCGAGCGTGGACGCATCCATGTTGAGGCCGTTCACGTCCAGGTCCTGCTTGCGAGGCACGAGGCCGATCGGAGTTTCGATCGCTTCGGCTCGGCCGTCGCAGCGATCGGCGATCCACTTCAGCACGCGCAGGTTCTCGCCGAAGCCGGGCCACATGAACTTGCCGTTGCGGTCCTGGCGGAACCAGTTGACGTGGAAAATCTTCGGCAGCTTGCTGGCGTTCTTGCCGCTGCCGAGCTTGAGCCAGTGGCCGAAGTAATCGGCGAAGTTGTAGCCGGCGAACGGCTTCATCGCCATCGAGTCACGACGCACGACGCCCATCTGGCCAACGGCCGCGGCGGTCGTCTCGGATGCCATGCCCGCACCGACCAACACGCCGTGTGCCCAGTTGCGCGCTTCGTAAACGAGCGGAGCAACTTCGCGGCGACGTCCGCCGAACAGGATCGCGGAGATCGGCACGCCTTCCGGCGCGTCCGCGAGCGTCGAGTAAATCGGGTTCTGCTTCGCCGAGACGGTGAAACGTGAGTTCGGATGAGCCGCCGGGCCGTTGCCGGTGTATGGCTTGCCTTGCCAATCCAGCGCGGGCTTGCCGGTCTCGAGACCTTCCCACCAGGGCTGATTGTCTTCGGTCACCGCGACATTGGTGAAAATCGTGTCGCGCTGGATCATGTCGTAGGCGTTGCAGTTGGTCTTGCGGTTCGTGCCCGGCACGACACCGAAGTAACCCGATTCGGGATTGATCGCGCGCAGCTGACCTTCGTCATCGACGTGCAGCCAGCTGATGTCGTCGCCCAGCGTCCAGATCTTCCAGCCGGGCATCGAGTTCGGCGGAACGAGCATGGCGAGATTGGTCTTGCCGCACGCGGACGGGAAGGCCGCGGCAATGTAATGCGTCTTGCCTTCGGGGCTCTGCAGGCCCATGAGCAGCATGTGCTCGGCGAGCCAGCCTTCTTCGCGCGCCTGGTAGCTCGCGATGCGCAGTGCGTGACACTTCTTGCCGAGCAGGGCGTTGCCGCCGTAGCCAGAGCCCACGCTCTTGATGGTGAGTTCTTCGGGGAAGTGCATGATGAAACGGCGGTCGGGATTCAGATCGCCGATCGAGTGCAGGCCCTTCACGTACTTGTCTTCGCGCTCGATGCGCTTCAGCGCGGGGTCGCCCATGCGCGTCATCATGCGCATGTTGACGACGACGTACGGACTGTCGCTGATCTCGACGCCGCAGCGGGCGAACGGCGAGTCGATCGGGCCCATGCAGTACGGGATCACGTACATGGTCCGGCCCTTCATCGCACCGGCGAACAAGCCGTCGATCTTGCGATGGGCTTCGGTGGGATCCATCCAGTGATTGTTCGGGCCCGCATCCTCCTTATTGCGCGTGCAGACGTACGTCAGATGCTCGACGCGCGCCACGTCCGAGGGATGGGAGCGGTGCAGATAACAATTGGGATGGGTGTCCTGGTTGAGCTTGATAAGATCGCCGCTCTTGAGCATCGCTTCGATCAGTGCGCTGTTCTCGGCATCCGACCCGTTGCACCAGTGGATCGAATCCGGCTGAGTGAGGCGGGCGACATCCTCCACCCAGCGTTTGAGGGATGCGTTAGACGTGGTCATTAGAGCGGCAACCTCGCGACTTCATGAAAACTCATAGATGTATTAGTGCCAGTGATTATACCCAGCGCCTTCCGCGCTGCATGGCTTGTCGGGTTTCCGTAACACGAGTGCTCAGCGGCTGACGCAGGAATATTGCGTATCTTGATGAAATCCCTGGTTTTACTAGTTGTGTGGCTGACAACGTTCGCCACCCCGACCTTGGCTACCGAGGCGGTGGAGCTGCGCACCCAGCTGGTGGCGGAGGTTCGCGAGACCACGGGCCCCGCGGAGCGCCCGACCTTTCGCCTGGCGCCGGCAACCCGGCTGTCGCAAGGGCAAGTCGTCTACTACACAGTACGAATCACCAATCCAACGCCGGTCTTCGCCAATAAGGTCCAGGTCAGTCAATTGATTCCAGCCAATACCACCTACCTGCCGGGATCCGCGGCCGGGCCGGGGGCGGAGATCGAGTTTTCGATCGATGGCGGCCAGACCTTTGGCCGGCCCGAGAGCCTGAAGCAGACTGACGGCACGCGCGCACCACCGGCGCGTTACACGCACATCCGCTGGACTCTGGACAATCCATTGGCGCCCGGAGCCACCGCGTTGGCGCGATTTAGAGCTACCTTCAACTGATGCAGGACTTCGAGGAAATCTTTGGAGCCGAGGGACCGCTGGCGACGGCAATCCCTGGGTTCGCGACGCGCGATGAGCAGATCGCGATGGCGGAGCACGTGTGGCAGGCGCTGCGCTCGCAGGGCCGGCTCATCGTCGAAGCGGGGACCGGCACGGGCAAGACGTTCGCGTATCTCGTGCCTGCGTTGCTGTCCGGCCGGCGAGTGATCATCTCCACCGGCACACGCAATCTGCAGGATCAATTGTTCCATCGCGATTTGCCGACCGTGTCGGCGGCGATCGGTCGTCCGGCGCGCGTCGCTCTGTTGAAAGGGCGCGCGAACTATCTTTGCGTGCACCGGCTCGAGATGGCTGAGCAACAAGCCGTCTCTCGCGGTCTTCGACGTGAAGTCGCCGCCGCGCTGAACCGAGTGCGCACCTGGGCGCAGGTCACCAAAGAAGGCGATATCTCCGAGCTGGCGCAGCTCAGCGATTCGGATCCGGTGTGGCCCTGGGTCACGTCGACACGCGATAACTGTCTGGGCCCCGAGTGCCCCTCGTTCGATCGCTGCCACGTCGTCAACGCCAGGCGCAATGCGCAGGGCGCCGACATCGTGGTCGTGAACCATCATTTGCTGATGGCCGATCTGGTGCTCAAAGAAGAAGGCTTCGGCGATCTGCTGCCGGGCGCCGACGCCATCGTCATCGACGAGGCTCATCAGCTGCCCGAAGTGGCTGCGAACTTTCTGGGCTTCACGGTTTCGAGCCGTCAGCTGCAATCGTTGGCGCGCGATCTCGCCAGCGAGTTGTTACTGGCCGGGCCTCAGCAGGCTGTGTCTGCGGCGTTCTCGCAAACCATCGATCGACAGCTGATCGATCTGCAGGATTCGCTGCGCAGCCAGCGCGAGCGTTGCGAGTATAAGGACTGGCCTTCGCTCACGATCGAAGGGCTCGCCAATCTGCGGATTTCACTGGACGATCTGACGCAGTCGCTGGTCGAAGCCTCCAAAGACAACACGGGACTGGCCAATCTGCGCCGGCGCGCCGCCGACCTGGCGGACCGATTGAACTCGATGATCGAAGAAGAGAGCAAAGCGGCGGTGCCGAGCGTGCGTTGGGCGCAAAGCTCGGGGCAGGGCGTGTCGTTTCATCTGGTGCCGCTCGACGTGGCCGAGCAACTCGGCAAGCTCGTGCAAGCGAACGCCGCGGCCTGGGTGTGTACGTCAGCGACGCTCGCGATCGGGGAAAGCTTCGATCACTTCATGCAGCGGATTGGCATGCGTGACGCGCGAACCGCACGCTACGGCAGTCCGTTCGACTACGAGTCGCAGACTCTTTTGTATCTGCCAAAGGGATTGCCTCCGCCCTCGTCGCCGCGACACACAGCGAGCGTCGTCGACGCCGCGCTGCCCGTTTTGAGAGCAAGCGGTGGGCGCGCCTTCATGTTGTTCACGAGTCATCGCGCGCTTCGTGAAGCGGCGGACTTGTTGTTGGCTCGCTTGGGGCCGGCTTTGCCGTTCCCGGTGCTGGTTCAGGGCGATGCGCCCCGCGAAGCGCTATTGTCGAAGTTCCGGGAGCGGGGCAATGCCGTGCTGCTGGGGACGAGCAGTTTTTGGGAAGGCGTCGATGTGAAGGGCGCGGCGCTGTCGGTCGTGATCATCGACAAGCTGCCGTTCGCCGCGCCGGACGATCCCGTGCTGAAGGCGCGTCTGGATGCCATCGAGCGTCGCGGCGGCAATGCATTCTTCGAAGAGCAGATCCCGCAAGCGGTGATCACGTTGAAGCAGGGCGTTGGCCGGCTGATGCGCGACCCGAACGATTTCGGCGTCATCATGCTGTGTGATGAGCGCCTGCGGACCAAGGGCTACGGCCGCATTTTCCTGGACAGCCTGCCGTCCATGCCGCGCACCGAGAATCTGGTCGACGTCCAACAGTTCTTATATGAGCGGTTGAGTGCGATCGGGCTCGCTCCGGATCCGGCTGCGATGAATCCTTCCGCCGTCATTGATTGGTAGTTTCATGCGTTTGCTTGCAATCGATACGGCCACCGAACGTTGCTCCGTCGCTCTGCGCCTGGATGGCAAAGTGGTTGAGCGAAGCAGCGAGCAGCCGCGGGGCGCCGCCGATCTGGTGTTGCCGATGGTCGAGTCGGTGCTGCAAGAAGGCGGCGTGCGCCTCGCCGATCTGGACGGCATCGCTTATGGGCGTGGGCCGGGCGCGTTCACCGGTGTGCGCATCGGCGTCGGCGTCGTTCAGGGGCTGGCGTTCGGCGCGGGCCTGCAAACCGTCGGCGTTTCGAATCTCGCCGCCGTGGCTCAGCAAGTCGCGCAGCCGGACGATCGAATTCTGGTGTGCATGGATGCCCGCATGAATCAGGTGTACTGGTCGAGCTTCGCTCGCGAGCACGGCGCGGAGTTGGTTACGCCGCTCTCGGCAGAGCGGGTGGATGCGCCGGATGAGGTCGTCGAAGGTAACTACACCGTTCTGGCGGGGACGGGTTTCAAGGCGTACACGCAGTTGCGCGCACGATTGGCGACCGGCGCTCGCACCGTTTATGAAGCGGCATTGCCCAAGGCCAGCGACATCGCATTGCTGGCGGAAGCGGAATTTCGCGCCGGCCGCGGCCGGCCCGCGACCGAAGCCGAGCCCGTTTACGTGCGCGATCAGGTCGCGCACGTCAAAGGCACCTGAGGCTCACCGGGCTGTAAGCAGCCTGCAACAAAGCCGCTCGATTTCTGCCGGGGTTCGCAGCTTTGTCATCTATCGGGCAATTTCCCCGAGGCGCGTCATGCGACTGTAATACTTCATTGCTGTAATGTGCCCCGTCACCCATGTCATTGAATTCAAGGCCACTTCGCTTATCTCATGGCAACCAAGCAAATTCTGATCGTCGAGGATGAGCGGCCCATCCGCGAGATGATCGCCTTCGGATTGCGACGTAGCGGTTTCGAGGTGAGGGAAGCGGCGGACGTGAGCGCCGCGCGCGCCAGCATCGCAGACCAGCGTCCCGATCTGGTGCTGATCGACTGGATGCTGCCCGACATGAGCGGCCTGGAGCTGACCCGCGCGTTGAAGCGCGACAAGGAAACCCAGGAAGTGCCGGTGATCATGCTCACCGCCCGTGCCGAAGAGCAGGACAAGGTCATGGGCCTGGACAGCGGCGCCGACGACTACGTGACCAAGCCGTTTTCGCCGCGCGAGCTGTTGGCTCGCATCAATGCGGTTTTGCGCAGGTCGACCAATGGCAGCGGCGAAGAGCTGATCGAGGCCGAAGGGCTGGTGCTGGATGCGGCCGGCCACCGCGTCACCGTGGGCGATCGCACCGTGCAGCTCGGCCCCACCGAATATAGGTTGCTGTCCTTCTTCATGACGCATGCGGAGCGGGTGTACAGTCGCGCCCAACTCCTCGATCGCGTCTGGGGAGGTAACGTTTATGTGGAAGAACGAACGGTCGATGTGCACATCCGTCGCTTGCGCAAGGCGCTCGAAGCTTTCAATTACGATCGTTTCATTCAGACCGTGCGAGGCTCGGGATATCGATTCTCAACGCGCGCGGAGTAGCCGTTGAAGAAAATACTCAGCGCTTTTTCGCCGTCGGGCTGGCGATCCGTATCGCGGCTCGGCATCGCGCTGGCAGTTGCGTTCCTGATCGGCCTGATGTTCGGCCGCGTCGCGCTGGCCCTGGCGATCACCTTTGGCATCTATTCGATCGTGCAGCTGTGGAACGTGCTGCGCGTGGAGTATTGGCTGCGCCACCGCCGCGTCGAGTCGCCCCCGGACATCAGCGGCGTGTGGGGAGAAGTCGTGACCATCATCAGCCGCATCTATCGACGCAAGCAGTTTCATCGGGCCCGGGTCACGGGCCTGCTGCGCGAATTTCGCCGCCTCACCAGCGCGATGCCCGAGGGCGCCGTGCTGCTCGGTCCCGATCATGAAATCCTCTGGTTCAACGGCCGCGCCGGCGAATGGCTGCGGCTGCGGCGCAAGCGCGATGTCGGCATCCGCGTCGAGAACCTGGTGCGTCATCCCGCGTTCGTCGATTACTTGAAGACCGGTCATCCGAGCGAAGGCCCGATCGTGCAGGACCTGGAGACCGATCGCTGGCTGGCTTTCAACATCGTGCGCACCGGCACGGCCGAACGGCAGTTGCTGATGGTGCGCGACGTGAGCCAGGAGCAGCAGCTGCAGTCGATGCGCAAGGACTTCGTCGCGAATGCATCGCACGAGCTGCGCTCGCCGCTGACCGTCATCAGCGGTTATCTCGATGCGCTGGCCGACGACGAGGAGCTCGATCCGGCGTGGAATACGCCGGTGCTGGAGATGCGCCGGCAGGCCGAGCGCATGCGGACCATCATCAAGGATCTGCTCGAGCTGTCGAAGCTCGAATCCGGCGAGCACACGCAGGAAGAGAGCGCGGTCGACATGGCCGGCATGCTCGCGCTGTTGCGCAAGGAAGTGATGGCCCTCGATGAGCGGCCCCGCAATGTCCGGTTGCAACTGGAAAGCGATGCATTGTTGAAAGGGGTCGAGTCGGAGCTGCACTCGGTGGCTTCGAACCTGATTACCAATGCCGTCAAATACACGCCGGCGGAAGGCGACATCGAGTTGCGCTGGTGGGTCGACGATGCCGGCGCGCATCTGTCGGTCCGAGACACCGGCGTCGGCATCGCAGAAGAGCATATTCCGCGTCTGACCGAACGTTTCTATCGGGTCGACCCGGGGCGGGCGCGCAGCATGGGCGGTTCGGGCCTGGGCCTGGCCATCGTCAAACATGCGTTGCAGCGCCACGACGCCACGCTCGAGATCAAGAGCAAGGAAGGCGTCGGCAGCACCTTCACCTGTCATTTTCCCCGCACTCGCGTGATTTCACGCAGCGCCGGCGTCCTCGCCACCGCTTGATTCATTCCTTTTCCGCCCGGGAGACCGGGCTCGCGTCCTGCTGCCTGGGATATTCCCTCTGCTCGAGCCATGCCTGCGCCCGTATTGTTGCTGCTTGTAATAGTTGGCGCCTGTCGTCGTAATGCAACTGAAATTAACGGGCGCCAAAGGCGGCCTGCTGAAACATTACTGTAATAAGTCGGCCGTATAACGCTCACCGTTAAGTTCACTTGGGGCAACGCCCGCATGTCGCGGCCTTGTTTTCCCTAACAACGAACGGAGAGCAATGTGAAGAACCTCGTGCTCGCAGCCGCACTGGCGACTGCACTGTCCTCGGTGTCGATGGGCGTCCAGGCAGCCAGTCCCAATGAGCTGGCGCAGATCCGTGAGCAGCTCGAAGCGCTCATGCAGCGAGTCGACAAGCTGGAACAGGAAAACACGCAGCTGAAGTCGGAGAACGAACAGCTCAAGGCCACGGACGAGAAGCTGCTGGCCAACGACGATTATCTGAAGGGCGAGGCGCGCGGCCTGCGCAAGGAAACGGCGCAGCAGGCGGTCGAGGTCGCGAAAACCAAGGGCGCGGATTGGGCCGGTAAGGTCGCATTCACCGGCGACGTGCGCTATCGCTACGAGTACATCAGCGATGAAACGCTCAGCAATGTTTCGGGGGTGGGGCTCGTGCCAACCGCCGATCGTTATCGCGATCGCATCCGCGCACGTCTGGCTGCGACCGTGAAGGCGACCGACAACATCACCGTCGGCATCGGCATGACGACCGCCGAAAGCAACGATCCGCGTTCCGGCAACCAGAGCCTGAACAGCGTGTTCACGAAGAAGCCGTTCGACCTCGATCTCGCCTACTTCGATTGGAAGTTCGCCTCGTGGGGCAACCTGATCGGCGGCAAGATGAAGCAGCCGTTCGTGAAGCCGGGCCAGAGTCTGTTCTGGGACAACGACATCACGCCGGAAGGTCTGGCGGTCGGTTTCCAGAGCGGCACGTTCTTCGGCACCGCGTACAACTACTGGCTGACCGAACAGTCCGGCACCGAGAACACGCGCACCGCGGATACCATGTTGCACGGCTTGCAGATCGGCACGCGTTTGCCGATAGGTTCGAGCAGCTTGATGCTCGCCGCTCATTACTACGATTTGAGCGCGGCGGTGGGTCGTTCGCCGTTCTACAACGCCAATGCGAACAACAACACGACGGATACCATCGTCAGCGGCGCCACGACGACTCAAGTGCTGCGTTATGACTACGAAGTCATCAACCTGAGCGCCGAGTTCAACACCCAGTTCGGCGAGCTGCCGTTCTCGGTGTGGGCGGACGTTGCCGAGAACCAGGATCCGTCGGAGGAGAACCTGGCCTGGGCCGCCGGTGTGCTGTTCGGCAAGGCGTCGAACTATCGCACTTGGGAACTGGGCGCCGGCTACCAGAAGATCGAGAAGGATGCACTGTTCGCACAGCTGATCGACTCCGATTTCGCCGGCGGCTTCTCCGACAACGAAGGTTGGGTGCTGCGCGGGGCTTACGCGCCGGTGCGCAACTGGACGATCAACACCACGTACTTCTTGAACAAGCGCAACGCGGAGCTTGCCAACAGCCTGGGTCAGCTCGACGTGGACTACGATCGTCTGCAGGTCGATTTCAACGTCAAGTTCTGATTCGAGCACAGTCCGCGGGGCGGAGGGCGGATGGCGCTCTCCGCCCTTTTCTTTTCCCAGTCCGCGGGTTATACAGCCAGCGATCTTAAAGGTGATGTCATGGAAAAGTCCGATCTCTCTCATCACATCCTGAGTCGCTACAACGACGACCTGGAGCGCGTGCGTACCAACGTGCTGCAAATGGGCGGCTTCGTCGAGGAGCAGCTCAAGCAGGCGGTCACGGCGCTGGTTCAGGGCGACAGCCGCCTGGGCGAGCAGGTAGCGCGCGGCGACCAGAAAGTGAACGCCATGGAAGTGGCCATCGACGACGATTGCAGCCGGATTCTGGCAACCCGGGCCCCGGCCGCGTCCGATCTGCGCTTGATCGTGGCGGTCATCAAGACCATCACCGACCTGGAGCGCATCGGCGACGAAGCGGAGAAGATCGGCTATATCGGCTCGCGCCTGGCGGCAGTGGAGCGGCCGGCGGATCGCTATCGCGAGATCAAGCACCTGGGCCGGCTGGTCGGCGACATGGTGCACGAAGCGCTCGATGCGTTCGCACGCCTCGATCCGGAAGGCGCCGTCGCCATCGCGAAAAAAGATCGCCTGGTGGACGAAGAGTTCGAAGCGATCCAGCGCCAGTGCATCACCTTCATGATGGAAGATCCGCGCACCATTCGCCGGGCGCTGGATGTGCTGTGGGTTGCTCGCGCGCTCGAGCGCATCGGTGACCACGCGAAGAACGTTTGCGAATACGTGGTCTACATGGTTCACGGTAAGGACATCCGCCACCTCTCCATGGAAGACGTGGAGAAACATCTGCAGTCGCGCTCACAGCGTCAGCAGGAATCGCTTCCGCCAGCCCGATAATTCATGCTGACAATCAATCGTCGCGCGGGAAACGCGCTCGGCTTTCTCGCCTGTGCGGCTCTGATGGGGTATGCGCTGTATGCGCAGCACGTGCTCGGGCTGGAGCCGTGTCCGCTCTGTATTTTTCAGCGTGTCGCGGTGATCGCGGTCGGCGTCTTGTTTCTGATCGCCGCGCTTCACAATCCCTCATCGAGCAAAGGGGCGCTGGCGTACGGGGTGCTGATCGATCTGGCCGCGCTCGTCGGCATCGGCATTTCCGCGCGTCACATCTGGATCCAGGCGCAGCCGCCGGGTTCGGTCGCGGCCTGCGGCGCCGACTTGAACTATCTGCTGGAGATCATGCCCCTGACGGACGTGATCAACAAAGTGCTGTTCGGCTCGGGCGAGTGCGGCAAGGTCGACTGGAGCTTGCTCGGTCTGTCCATGCCCTGGTGGGTGCTGATCGCGCTGGTGGCGCTCGGTAGCTGGGCGGTGATCGTCAATATCGCCGCCCGCCCGAGAAAAACAAACAACTACTGACCGGTCGAGGGCCGGTCGGCAGCTACTTCGCCAGCATCAACTCCATCACGCGCTCATACATATCCGTGAGCGTGACGATGTCATCGACCCGGGTGTTCTCGTTCACCTTGTGAATGCTGGCGTTGAGCACGCCGAGCTCGACGACCTGCGCGCCGGTCGGTGCAATGAAGCGGCCGTCTGAGGTGCCGCCAGTGGTGGACAGCTCCGGAGTGCGATTCGCTTTTTCCTGAATCGCCTGCACCACTGCCTTCGACAGCGCGCCCGGCGCGGTGAAGAAGGGCAGGCCGGAGACGAACCACTCCAGCGTGTAGTTCACCTTGTGACGGTTCAGGATCTCGGTGATCGTGGACTGCAGTTTCTCGACCGTCTGCTCGGTGGAGAAGCGGATGTTGAAACGCGCCTTCAGCTCGCCCGGAATCACGTTCGGCGCGCCGGTGCCGGCGCTGATGTTCGAGATCTGGAACGTCGTTGGCTGGAAGAACTCATTGCCCTTGTCCCAGGTGCGTGCCGCAAGCTCCGCCAAGGCGGGCGCGACGGCGTGGACCGGGTTGTCGGCCAGATGCGGATAAGCGACGTGCCCTTGCACGCCGTGCACCGTCAGCTTGCCGGACAGCGAGCCACGCCGGCCGATCTTGATCACGTCGCCCAGTTTGTCGGTGCTGCTCGGCTCGCCGACCACGCAGTAATCGATCTTCTCGTTGCGCGCCTCGAGCACTTCCATGACGCGGCGAGTGCCGTCGACCGACGGGCCTTCCTCGTCGCTGGTCAGCAGGTAGGCGAGGGTGCCTTTGTGATCGGGGTGCTTGGCGACGAAGCGCTCCGTGGCGACCACCATGGCAGCGAGGCCGCTCTTCATGTCCGCGGCGCCACGACCGTACAGGATGCCGTCGCGGACCACCGGCTCGAACGGATCGGTGTGCCACTCTTCCCGCGGACCCGTCGGCACCACGTCGGTGTGTCCGGCGAAGCACAGCAGCGGGCGCCCGGTGCCGTGCAGGGCCCAGATATTCTCGACCGGACCGAACGGCATGCGCTCGACGCGGAAGCCGGCGGCCTCCAGACGCTGCGCAATGATCTGCAGGCAACCCTGATCCTCGGGGCTGACCGAGGGACGACGGATGAGTTCCTGGGTCAGGAGCAGAGTCGGGTCGTCGGCGGGCGTGGGCAAGGGCGTGAACTCCTGGGAGAGAAGTGAGCGGTGGGAAGTGGGCGCGGTCTTATATCCAGGCGCACCCCGGCTCGCAAGGGGTGTCGCTAAGTCGCTACCCCAAAACGAATTTTGGGCGACGGTCAGCGGCTTGTTACGCCCAGATGACGAAATCGCAGCCGCCGCCGGCCCACTGTAATACGACTGTCATCGAAGGCCGTCACACTCCGCGCCAGCTAGCTGGATTCTCCTGTTTTCGGTCCGCACTCTTCTAACGAGGGTTCAAATCAATGAAGTTGTGGCACAAGTTGGGCGCGTCGGTCTTCCTGACGGGCTTCACGGCCGTAGCCGCGCCGCAGTTGGCACACGCGCAGAGCGTCATCAAGATCGACGGCTCCAGCACCGTGTTTCCGATCGCCGAGGCGGTCGCCGAAGAATTCCAGATCAGCAAGAAGGGCAAGGTTCGCGTCACCGTAGGCATCGCGGGCACGGGCGGCGGCTTCAAGCGCTTCTGCCGTGGCGAGACCGACATCTCCAACGCCTCGCGCCCCATCCTGAAGGAAGAGATGGAAGCCTGCGCCAAGGCCGGTATCAAGTACCTGGAGCTGCCAGTGGCGTTCGACGCCCTGACGGTCGTGGTCAACCCGAAGAACGACTGGGTCAAGTCGCTGACCGCCGCTGACCTGAAGAAGATGTGGGAGCCGAGTGCGCAGGGTCGCGTGACCAAGTGGAACCAGGTGCGTTCCGAGTGGCCGGCCCAGCCGCTGATGCTGTTCGGCCCGGGCGCCGACTCCGGCACGTTCGACTACTTCACCGAAGCCGTGAACGGCAAGGCCAAGGCCAGCCGTGGCGATTACACCGCGAGCGAAGACGACAACGTGCTCGTGCAGGGCGTGGAGAACAACAAGAACGCCATCGGCTACTTCGGCTACGCGTACTACATCGCGCACAAGGACAAGATGCGTGCGGTGCCGATCGTGAATCCGCAGGGCAAGGAAATCGGCCCCAGCATCGCAGCCGTGAACGATGGCAGCTACAACCCGCTGTCGCGTCCGCTCTTCATCTACGTACGTGACACGGCCGCCGCCCGCGCCGAAGTCAAGGAGTTCATCCAGTTCTACCTGACCGATGGCGCCAAACTCGCCGAGGAAGTGGGTTATGTCCCGCTGCCGGCCGAGGCTTACAAGGTGGCGTTGAAACACTTCGGCGACAAGAAGCTGGGCACCGTGTTCGGCGGCGTGCCGGAAGTGGGTGTGACCATCGACGCGCTGCTGGCGCGCGAAGGCAAGCTCTAATCCCCGTCTGATTACTAGGCGATCGATAAGGTAAACCAGCGGGCGGGATTCCCGGTGCTCCCCTTGCCGGGAGTTCTGCCTCGCTGGAGCTGGGATCAGGCGCGCCGTATCACTACAATGCGCCCTTCGCGGACGGGCCGGTGCACAGCCTGACGGCGTGACACACGGGTAAGCGGGTATCTATGGCTTCTACTGCGGCTACAAAGTCCAACGATCTGGTTTCGCGCAGCGGCCTGCGCTACCGCAAGATCCGGGACCGCATCGTCGAGACGTTCCTGCTCGCGGCCGGCCTGGTCGCGGTGTTCACGACCCTGGCCATCGTCGTCATCCTGTTGACGGAATCGGCTGCGTTCTTCGATCACGTCTCTTTGAAAGACTTCCTCACCGACACCATGTGGACGCCGCTGTTCGCGGACGCGCACTACGGCATCCTGCCGCTGGTGGCGGGCACGTTGACGACCACGATCGTGGCGCTGATCGTGGCGGTGCCGGTGGGCACCATCATTGCGATCTACCTGAGCGAGTTCGCGTCGCACCGGCTGCGCGAGACGGTCAAGCCCATCCTCGAATTGCTCGGCGCGGTGCCGACGGTGGTGTACGGCTACTTCGCGCTGACGGCGGTGACCCCGTTGTTACAGATGCTCATGCCCGAGCTGCCAGGCTTCAACATGCTGAGCGCCGGCCTGGTGATCGGCTTGATGATCGTTCCTTATGTCGCGTCGGTCAGCGAAGACGCGATGCGCGCCGTCCCGCGTTACATGCGCGAAGGCTCGTACGCCATGGGCGCGACTCGCTTGCAGACGGCGCTCCGCGTCGTTGTGCCAGGTGCATTCTCCGGTCTCGCGGCCGCGTTCATTCTCGGCATCTCGCGCGCCGTCGGTGAGACGATGGTCGTCGCAATCGCCGCCGGCATGCAGCCGAACTTCACTTTCGACCCGCGCGAGCAGGCAGCGACCATCACCGCTTATATCGTGCAAGTCAGCCTGGGCGATCTGCCTCACGGCAGTATCGGATATCAGAGTATTTTTGCCGCCGGTCTGGTGCTGATGTTGATCACGCTCATTTTCAACGTGATCGGCTTCTCGCTGACACGTAAGTTCCGCGAGGCGTACTGATGGCCACCGCAAACGTTCCGGATTATTTGAACCCGGATTCGATCCGCACCGGCCTGTCGCGGCGCAAGATGCTCGATCAGGTGTTCGTGATCGTCGGCCTGGTGCTGATGTTCGCCTGTCTGGGCATCCTGGCCGTGCTGTTCATGAACCTGGTGCTCGACGGCTCGGAGCGCTTCGGCTGGGACTTCTTCACCAACTTTCCGTCGCGCCGCGCCGAGCGCGCCGGCATCCTGGGCGCCTGGGTCGGCACCTCGCTGATCATGCTGGTGACTGCGTTCTGCGCGGTGCCGGTCGGTGTGGCCGCGGCGATTTATCTGGAAGAGTACGCGCCGAAGAACTGGTTCACGGCGATCATTGAAATCAATGTCACGAATCTCGCCGGCGTGCCGTCCATCGTCTACGGCCTGCTGGCACTGGGCTTGTTCGTGTATCAGTTCGGGTTGGGGCAGAGCATTGCCGCTGCCGGTTTGACGCTGGCGCTGCTGATCCTGCCTATCGTCATCGTCGCGACGCGTGAGTCGATTCGCGCTGTGCCGAAGTCGATTCGCGAGGCGGCGTATGGCCTGGGCGCCACGCGCTGGGAAGTGACCAAGGATCACGTGTTGCCGTACTCCACGGGCGGCATTCTCACCGGCATGATCCTGGGCCTGTCACGCGCCATCGGCGAAACGGCGCCCATCATCACGATCGGCGCGCTGAGCTTCATCGCGTTCCTGCCGTCGTCGCCGATCACCAGCGAGTTTCCGTTTATCTCTTTCCAGTGGTTGAGCGATCCATTCACGGCCATGCCCATCCAGATGTTCAACTGGGTGTCGCGTCCCGACCAGGCGTTCCAGGCGAACGCGGCGGCGGCCGGCGCCATCCTGCTCGGCATGACGCTGCTCATGAACGCGGTGGCGATCTGGATTCGCTACCGCTTCCGCAAGAAGATCAATTGGTGACCTATGATCGACACCACGAGCACACGGGGCACCCCGGAGAGCACTTTGCGTAACGAAGAACCTGCACGCCAACCGCCGGCGGGAGTCGCGGCGCCCCGCGTTTCCATCGCGGTGGATGACACTCGTCAGTCGCGTGCGATCACCAGCGTCAAGGCGCAGGTCGAGAACCTGAACTTCTATTACGGCCAGAACCGCGCGCTGAAGAACCTCTCGATCCCCATTGCGGACAAGCAGGTCACGGCGCTGATCGGTCCGTCCGGCTGTGGCAAGAGCACGTTCCTGCGTTGTTTCAACCGTATGCACGATCTGCAGCCGGACACGCGCTACGAAGGCAGCATCACGCTGCACCCGGACAACATCAATCTGGTCGGCTCGGGCATCGATCCGATCGAAGTGCGCATGCGCATCGGCATGGTGTTCCAGAAGCCGAACCCGTTTCCCAAGACGATTTTCGAGAACGTGGCCTATGGCCTGCGTCTGCGTGGCGTGCGCAATCGCGCGACGCTCGCCGAGGAAGTGGAAAAGGCACTGCGTGGCGCCGCGTTGTGGGATGAAGTGAAAGACCGCTTGCAGGATTCGGCGCTGGCATTGTCCGGCGGTCAGATGCAGCGTCTGTGTATCGCCCGCGCGCTCGCAACCACGCCGGAAATCCTGCTGTTCGACGAGCCGACCTCGGCGCTCGATCCCATTGCCACGGCGAAGATCGAGGAGCTGATCTCCACACTGCGCGATCAGGTCACGGTGCTGATCGTGACTCACAACATGCAACAGGCCGCGCGTGTCTCCGACTACACCGCCTTCATGTATCTGGGCGAGCTCATCGAATTCGACGAGGCCGCCAAGATCTTCACCAACCCGAGCAAGAAGGCGACTGAAGACTACATCACCGGTCGTTACGGCTAACGTCGATCGCCATGAACATGGGCGGCTCCGATCCCGTGGAAGGCCACACCGCCAAGGCATTCGATGCCGCGCTCTCCGACCTGCGCCTGCAGATCGTGGGCATGGGCGGGCTGGTGATCGACCAGGTCTCGGCCGCCGTGCGTGCGCTGCTCGATGGCGACGCCACGATCGCCGATCTGGTCTTGTCCCGCGAAAAGAAAGTCAACGAGCTGGAGCGCTTCGTCGATCGCGAGGCGTTTCGGCTGATCGCGCTTCATCAGCCGATGGCGAGCGATCTGCGCATGGCCAAGGCCGCTTCCCGGATTACGGTCGAGTTGGAGCGCGCGGGCGATGAAGCGAAAAAAATCGCGAAGTTCGCCGCTCGCGTCGCCACGGGCGAGCCACAAGGGCCGGTGCTCGCAGTCGCACGTTTCCTGCGGCACATGGCGGAGCTGACCACCGGCATGCTTCGGGATGCGGTCCGTTCTCTGGACGAATCGAATGCCGAGATGGCGAGCGCAGTGCGTGCTCGCGATTCGGAGCTCGACGACGAGTTCGCCGCCGCGCTTCGTCAGATCCTGACGCTCGCCATGCAAGACGCCCGTTTCCTCGGCGCGACCATCGATACCGTGTTCGCGCTCAAAGGGCTGGAGCGCATCGGCGACCATGCCAAGAACATCGCCGAGCAGGTCTTGTTCGTCGCCAGCGGCGAAGACGTCAGACACACGAAGAAAGCCGCCGAAGCCGGCACTCCCGAGAAATAATTTCCCACGATTCGACCCGCGGGCGGTCGATTTCGACGGTCCGCCGCGCGATAGCGGTCCGCCGACTCGGCCTGGATTCCTCCGCCGTCGCGACATCGTATGATGCGCCGATCTATCGGAGGGCGCCTGCTATGGTTGGTCGCGCGATGTTCCTGTCGGTCGCATGTACTGTTTTCGGCTTCGCTGCCGGCATCTACGCGGCGTCCGGACCGCAAATGATCGTGACTCCGATCGAAGGCGCTGTGTTCAAGCCAATGGATCCCGCACGGCCCGGGTCTCCGGAGGTCGCCATCCTCCGCGGCGATCCAGCGAACGGGCCGTCATCCATGCTCATGAAGTTCGGCAGAGGCGAGGGGCGCATGCACGTTCACTCCTCGGACTACGACCTCGTCGTCGTCAAAGGCCAGATGAAGCATTGGCAGCCCGGCGAAACCGCGGAGACTGCCAAGCTGCTCGGTCCAGGCAGCTATTGGTTCCAGCCTGGCAATCAGACGCACGTCGACAGTTGTCTCAGCGATGAATGCTTGATGTACGTGCAGTGGGGCGGCAAGCGCGACAGTCGCGCGGTAGAGAGCACGGGAGCGAATTGATGCACCGACTGAACAGCATCGCGGCCGGCCTTTGCGTTCTGCTGCTCCAGGCAAATGCGCTGGCCGGCTCGCAGGCGACTGCAATCACCACGGCCACGCAGAAGAACCTCCCTGAATATCTCGAGTTACTCAGCCTGCCGAACGTTGCGGCCGAGCCGAGCGACATCCAGCGTAATGTCGCCTTTCTCGAAACGAGCTTTCAGAAGCGCGGCTTCAAAACGCATCGGCTCGACAATCCGGCCGGGCGGCCGATGATTCTCGCCGAGCTGAGTGGGGCGCAGGCATCCGCGCCGACCATTCTGTTCTACGCGCACTTCGATGGTCAGCCCATCGTCAAAGAAGAGTGGGCGCAGAAGGATCCATTCGAGCCAGTCGTGAAGGAGAGAAACGCGCAGGGCGCGTGGCAAGAGGTTCCGCGCGAGCGATTGTTTGCAAAGCCGTTCGACCCGGAGCTGCGCGTGTTCGCGCGCTCCGCGTCTGACGATAAATCGCCCATCGTCATGCTGCTGACGGCCATGGATGTACTCCAATCACAGCGCAAGAAGCCGGCTATCAATGTGAAAGTGCTGCTCGACTCCGAAGAGGAGATGGGCTCGCCGAGTCTTGCCGCGACCGTCAAAGCCAACGCGCCGCTGTTCAAAGCGGACGCATTGATCGTACTCGACGGTCCGCTGCACGGCTCCGGCAAGCCGACGCTCGTGTTCGGCAATCGCGGCATTACGCAGGCGACGTTGACGGTGTTCGGTCCAACCGCGCCGTTACACAGCGGTCACTTTGGCAACTATGTGCCGAACCCGGCGCTGCGGCTCGCTTCGCTGCTCGCGTCGATGAAAGATGACGACGGCCGGGTGCGGGTCGAGGGTTATTACGATGGTATCGATCTCACGGACGCCGATCGTCAGATTCTCAGAGCGACCGGCGACGACGAGGCCGCGCTGCTGAAGCGTGCGGGCATCGCGAAGGCCGAGGGCGTCGGTGCGACCTATCAGGAAGCGCTTCAGTATCCATCGCTCAACGTGCGAGGCATGGCCTCGGCTTCGGTTGGAGCGAAGGCGTCGAACATCGTGCCCAGCGAAGCCATCGCTGAAATCGACATTCGCACCACGCCGGAGACGGACGGTCGCCGCCTGTTCGAGTTGTTGAAACGTCACATCGAGAAGCAGGGCTATCACCTGGTCGACGCCGCGCCGACCAAAGAGGAGCGTGCGAAGTACGACAAGCTTGCAATGTTCAAGCTCGGGAGTGTGGAAGCCGCGGCGCGCGTGCCGATGGATGCGCCGGTCGGGCGCTGGGCGATGGCTGCTTTGAAGTCAGCCACTGCTCCGGCGCCGAAGGCGGAGCCGGTGCGAATCAGGATGATGGGCGGGACGGTGCCGACCGACGTGCTGGTCGAGGCGCTCGGCTTACCGTTCTTGCTGGTGCCGACGGTGAACGCCGATAACAATCAGCACACGTTCGACGAGAACATGCGCATGGGCAACTTCGTCACCGGCGCAGAGACTGTTTACAGCCTGCTGGTGACGAAGTACCCGAAGTAGATCAATCTCGCAGCAGCTCGTTCAAGCTGACCTTGGAGCGCGTCTGTGCGTCGACGCGCTTCACGATCACGGCGCAGTACAGGCCGCACTTGCCGGTCGCCGAAGGCAGTGAGCCGGCCACGACGACCGCGCCGGCGGGCACGCGCCCATAGGTCACTTCATCGCGCTCGCGATCGTAGATCTTGGTGCTGGCGCCGATGAATACGCCCATCGAGATGACCGCGCCTTCCTCGACGATCACACCCTCGACGATCTCGGAGCGGGCGCCGATGAAGCAGTTGTCTTCGATGATGGTCGGATTGGCCTGCAGCGGCTCGAGCACGCCGCCGATGCCGGCGCCGCCCGACAGGTGCACGTTCTTGCCGATCTGCGCGCACGAGCCGACGGTTGCCCACGTGTCGACCATCGTGCCTTCGCCGACGAACGCGCCGACGTTGACGTAGGAGGGCATCAGAATGGAATTCGGCGACACGAATGCACCACGACGGACGATGGCGTGCGGCACGACGCGTACACCTTCGGCGCGGAAGCGCGCTTCGTCGTAATCGGAGTACTTCAGCGGCACCTTGTCGAAGAACTGCGTGAAGCCCGCTTCCATCGGCCGATTGTCATAAAGCCGGAAGGACAGCAGCACCGCCTTCTTCAGCCATTGATTGACGACCCATTTGCCGTCGCGCTTTTCGGCGACCCGGGCCTTGCCGTTGTCGAGCAGCGTCAACGCCTCTTCGACTGCACCGCGGACATCGGTGGGCGCGTTCTTGGGATTGAATTCGGAACGACGCTCGAAAGCGTCATTGATGATATTGGCTAGCTCGGTCATGGGCGGAATTGTATCCCAAACCGAGCGCCGACCACTGACTAAAGTCAGTGCCCCTGTCGTCTGTTTCAGGTCCTGCTCTTGACGAACTCGCGAATGCGCGACGCGGCCTCGATGCACTCGGGCACCTTCGCGACCAGTGAAATGCGCACGCGGCCGCGCCCCGGATTGGTGCCGTCAGGCATGGGGCGTGCGATGTAGCTGCCCGGCAACAGCGTGATGTGCTGCAGCTCGAACAACTCGCGCGTGAAGCGTTCATCGTTGTCGACCTCAGGCCACAAGTAGAACGCGGCCTCGGGCATGTCGACCGGCATCACCTCGCGCAGGATGGGCAGAACGGCCCCGAACTTCTGGCGATACAGATTGCGATTCTCGAGCACGTGCGCTTCGTCGTTCCACGCCGCGATGCTGGCGAACTGAACCGGCGGCGGCATGGCCGAGCCGTGATATGTGCGATAGAGCAGGAACGGCTTGATCAGCTTGGCGTCGCCAGCGACGAAGCCCGAGCGCAAGCCAGGCACGCTGGAGCGCTTCGACAAACTGTGAAACACGATGCAGCGTTCGTATGAAGTATTGCCGGCGGCGGCCGCGGCTTGCAGCAGGCCTGCGGGTGGCTTGGCTTCATCGAAGTAGATTTCGCTGTAACACTCATCAGACGCGACGATGAAGTCGTAGCGCTCCGCGAGCTGCAGTGCGTGCTGAAGATATTCGATGCTGGCCACGGCGCCAGTCGGATTGCTGGGCGAGCACAGGAATAGAATCTGGCAACGTTTCCAGACGTCCGCAGGCACGCTGTCCAGATCTGGCAATGCCGAGTGAGCGGCATCGTTCGGCATGAAGTAGGGCTCGGCGCCCGCGAGCAACGCCGCGCCTTCATAGATTTGATAGAACGGGTTCGGCATCACCAGCAGCGGCTGCTTGCTCGAATTCGTCATGGCCTGCACGAATGCGAACAGCGCTTCGCGGGTGCCATTGACCGGTATCACCATGGTCTCCGGCGACATCGAACCGGCAGGCAGCTCGAAGCGGCGGGTCAACCAATTGGCGATCGACTCGCGCAGCTGCGGAATGCCTGCGGTGAGGGGATAACTGCCCAGCCCCTGCATGTTGTGAGTGAGCGCGTCGATCACGAACGGCGGCGCCGGGTGCCTCGGCTCGCCGATATACATCGCAATCCAGGACAGATCGGCGGGCGGCTGAGCGCCGGCCAGCAGCGTCCGCAGCCGTTCGAAGGGATACGGCTGCAGCTTGTTCAGAGCGGGATTCATACGCGGCGGTCGAGTGTTTCGGTAATTCGTTGCGCCAGCTGCTGCTTTGCCTGGGCGCTCAAGGGTCCGCCGGCGTCGTCGGTGATGTAGAACACGTCCTCGGCGCGCTCGCCGACGGTCATGATCTTCGAGGTGAAGATCTTCACCTCGGCGGCCATGAACACCTTGGCAACCTGCGACAGCAGGCCAGGCCGGTCGCCGGCGATGATTTCAACGATGGTCCGGCCGTTCACCGGCTCTTCGCTGAAAGTAACCTGCGTCGCGGTCGTGAACATGCGCACTTGTCGTGGGGCACGACGAGTCACGGTCACAGCAACGTTGTCGGGCTTCGACAACGCGTGCGCGAGCTGCTGCTCGATATCACGAATGCGCGCCGGATCGGTGATCTCCGCGCCGGTATCTTCCAGCACGTGATACACGTCGAGGCTGAAGCCGTCGGCGGTCGGGGTGATGCGAGCGTCCACGATGTTCAAGCCGAGCTGGTCGAGCAGGGCGGTGGTGCGAGCGAAGCTGTGCTGGGTCTGCGGCGTGTACGTCGAAATGCCCGTGCCGCCGCGCCCGGAAAGCTGCTGCACGGAGACGAGCGAGCCCTGATCGCCGTTATCGCGCTCCGCCAGCATCTTCGTGTGCCAGGCGATTTCTTCCGGCGTATGCCGCAGGAAGTAATCTTCGGTGAAGCGTTGCCACACCGATTGCCGCAGGATCTCGCCGACGCCCGCGCGCGTCGTCAGGTCTTTGGCCCGCGCCTGCGTCTCGGCGATCAGCTCATCTTTATCGAGCGGACTTTCATGGCCACGGCGCAACGCCTGACGCGTGCGCTCGTAGAACTCGGCGAACAACGACTGTTTCCAGTTGTTCCAGAGCTTCGGGTTCGTGCCGCGCACGTCTGCGACGGTCAGCACATACAAATAATCCAGGTGCGTCTGGTCGCCGACGTGCCGGGCGAACTCGTTGATGACTTTCGGATCGGAGATGTCTTTTTTCTGCGCGGTGACCGACAGCACGAGATGGTTGCGCACCAGCCAGGCGACCAGGCGTGCGTCGTAACGCGACAGGCCCTGCTCGAGGCAGAAGGCTTCGGCGTCGACCGAGCCGAGATCGGAGTGATCGCCGCCACGGCCCTTGGCGATGTCGTGGAAGATCGCAGCCAGATACGCCAGCTCCGGCTTCGGCAGCGACTGCATGATGCGAGACAACGCCGGGAACTCGTGATCGTACTTCGGCATCGCGAAGCGACGCAGATTGCTGACCACGAACAGCGTGTGCGCGTCGACCGTGTACGCATGAAACAAATCGTATTGCATGCGGCCGACGATGCGGCCGAACGCCGGAATGTAGCGGCCGAGCACGCCGTACAGGTTCATGCGACGCAGCTCGTGCGTCACGCCGACCGGCGCGCTCAGGATCTCGAAGAACAACCGATGATTGCGCGGATGCTGGCGGAACTCTTCATCGATCAGCCACAGGTGACGCGTCAGCTGGCGGATCGTTTCTGCGCGCACGCCGCGGATCTTCTCGGAGTTCTGCTCGATGATGACGAACAGCTCCAGCATGGCCGACGGATAGCGATCGAACACGTCGTCCGAGGTGACTTCGAGGAAGTCGTTGCGGATCTGGAAACGTGCGTTCACCGGCGCCGGCGGCACGTTCGGATCGGTGAGAATGGCCTCGCGAAACAGCTGCAACAGCATTTCGTTCAGCAGGCTCACGTCCATGGCCGTGCGGTAGTAGCGCTGCATGAACTGTTCGACCGCGAGCGTGTAGGTCGCGTCTTCGTAGCCGAACATTTTCGCGAGCCGGATCTGATGGTCGAACAGCAAGCGATCTTCGCGGCGCGAAGTCAGGACGTGCAACGCGAAGCGGACCTTCCACAGGAACGCCTGCGCCGTTTTGAGCTTGCGCAGTTCGCTACGGGTGAGGAAGCCGTGCTCGACCAGCTCATCGAGCGACTCGGCGCCGAAGTGGCGCTTCGCGACCCAGCCGATGGTTTGAATATCGCGCAGGCCGCCCGGGCTCGATTTCACGTTCGGCTCGAGGTTGTACGCGGTGTCGTAGTAGCGATGGTGACGCGCGGTCTGCTCGTTGACCTTCGCTTCGAAGAAATCGCGCGTCGGCCACACACGCTCCGGAGCGAGCGCGCGACGCATGGCTTCGAACAACAACTCGGGGCCTTGGAGCAGGCGGGCTTCGATCATGGTCGTTGCGACACTGACGTCGGCGGCGCTCTCGCGCTGGCAGTCGTCGATGGTGCGCACGCTATGGCCCACTTCCAGGCCGATGTCCCACATGAAGGTGAGGAATTTTTCCAGCGAGCCCTGCCACGGTGCGGATTCGCTCTTGGGCAGCAGGATCATGATGTCGATGTCGGAGCAGAGGTTCAGCTCGCCGCGGCCGTAGCCGCCGACCGCGATCAATGCAACGTCGCGCACGTGTTCGCCGATGTGCATCGACCACGCGGTTTTCAACAAAGCATCGACCAGGCGCGCGCGGTCGCGCACCAGGCGCTCAACCGGCTCGTCATCGAGGAAGCGCTGCTTGAGGCGGTTGTCGCCTTCGGTCAGGGCCGTGCGAAAGGTCGCGACGTCCTGTGGATTGGCCGCCAGCTGCGGCTGCATGGCTGCCAGATAGTCCCACGACGGATCGCTCGCCTGCGTGGGCGAGGCAAGCTCTTCCAGGTCATCCGGAGTGACGACAGGCATGAGAGACCGGCTGAGAAACGAAAGGAGTGCTAATGATACTCAGCGCTGAGCGGCGCCGAGCGTCAGCACTTCGTAGCCGGTGTCAGTCACCAGGACCGTGTGTTCCCATTGTGCGGACAAGGAATGATCCTTGGTGATGACGGTCCAGCCGTCGGGCAGCAGCCGCACGTGGCGTTTGCCGGCATTCACCATGGGCTCGACCGTGAAGGTCATGCCGGGAACCAGCTCTACGCCGCGGCCTCGCTCGCCATAATGCAGCACCTGGGGATCCTCGTGGAAGATTCGGCCGATGCCGTGTCCGCAATACTCGCGCACGATCGACAGGTGCTGGGGCTCCACGAACTGCTGGATGGATGCACCAAGATCGCCCAGTCGGGCGCCGGGACGAATCTGACGGATGCCGGTCCACATGGCTTCATGCGTGATATCGATGAGCCGCTGCGCAGCCGGCGCGATCTTGCCGACGGCGAACATGCGGCTGGTGTCGCCGTGCCAGCCGTCTTTGATGACAGTGATGTCCAGATTGATGATGTCGCCCTGTTTCAGGCGCTTGTCCGGGCTCGGGATGCCGTGGCAGACCACGTGATTCACCGAGGTGCAGATCGACTTCGGGAAGCCGCGATAATTCAGCGGAGCCGGCACGGCCTTCTGCACATTGACGATATAGTCGTGGCAGCGGGCATTGAGCTCTTCGGTGGTGACGCCGGGCACGACGTACGGGCCGATCATGTCGAGCACGTCCGCGGCCAGCCGGCCAGCGACGCGCATCTGTTCCTGTTCGGCGGGAGTTTTGATCGTCACCTGCATGGCATTTGGGGCGGAAGTCAGGGAGGCCGCGCTTTCTTCGACGCCTGCGACCTTGCGGTTTAGCGACTGCAACAGCCCACGCATCATGGGTTTAGCGCCAGCTGGAAAAAGTTGTGAACGATCATGGAGTTTATGGTATAAAGCGCGCGTTTTTTTGGCAACGAATCTCTCTCTCTTTAACCTGAATTCTCACATCTGACCGACACAGTTGACGGGGTGCTTGTCCGATAAAGACAGGTCGTCAGCTGGGGCAGATGGAGGCTCAACCCCTTAGGAGTTTTGCGATGACCAGCGTGTCCATGCGACAGATGCTGGAAGCGGGCGTTCATTTCGGACACCAAACCCGCTTCTGGAACCCGAAGATGGCTCCTTATATCTTCGGCGAGCGTAACCGAATCCACATCATCAACCTCGAAAAGACCCTGCCGATGTACAACGACGCGGCGGGCTTCATCCGCCAGGTCGTGGCGGACGGCGGCCGCGTGCTGTTCGTCGGCACCAAGCGTTCGGCCCGCGAGGCGGTGAAAGCAGCGGCGCAGCGCGCCGGCATGCCTTTCGTCAGCCACCGCTGGCTGGGTGGCATGCTCACCAATTTCAAGACCGTGCGCGGTTCCATCAAGCGTCTGACGACCCTCGATGAGATGGCGACCAACGGCACGCTCGAACAGCACAGCAAGCGCGAGGCCCAGGGCCTGCGTCGCGAGCGCGAGAAGCTGGAACGCAGCCTGGGCGGCATCAAGGCGATGGAGTCGCTGCCGGACGTGCTGTTCGTGATCGACGTCGGTCACGAAAAGATTGCCATTCACGAGGCGAAGAAGCTGGGCATCCCGGTCGTCGCCATCGTCGACACCAATTGCACGCCCGATGACGTGGACTACGTCGTGCCGGGCAACGACGACGCCATGCGCGCCATCTCGCTGTACGCCGAAGGCGTCGCGGATGCGGTGCTGGACGGCCGTTCGGCGCAGCCGGAAGTGCCGGCGGGCGAAGACGAGTTCGTCGAGCTGGACGAGGAGGGCAAGCCGAAGCCGAAGGCCGCGGGTGGTGCTCCGGCGCCGCGCCGTGACCGCCGTCCGGCTGCTTCGGTCAAGAAGAAAGCCCCGACGCGTCGCCGCGCCCCCGAGAAGATGGCCGAAGGCCAGGTCGAGGAAGTGGTGGCTGCCGAGGTCGATGACGTCGAAGGCGACGTGTCCCCTGAAGAATTCATGGCGCGCCGTCAGGCGGCGCTGGCCAAGCGCAAGCCGACTGGCGCGCCGGCCGCCGATGCCGCTGCCGCTGCCCCTGCCGCGGCCGCTGCCAAGCCGACGGAGTAATTGAGCGATGGCCGTTACAGCTGAAGCAGTCAAGATCCTGCGCGAGCGAACTGGCGCAGGCATGATGGAGTGTAAGAAGGCGCTGGTCGAAGCCAATGGCGACCTGGACGCCGCCGCGGAAGCGATGCGCAAGTCCGGTCTGGCCAAGGCCGACAAGAAGGCCTCGCGCGTCGCCGCCGAAGGCGTGATCGTTCTGGAGCGCTCGGCCGACGGCAAGCGCGCCGCGATCGTCGAAGTGAACTGCGAGACGGATTTCGTCGCGCGCGAGAAGGATTTCCAGAACTTCGCCAGCGCGGTTGCCAAAGTGGCGCTCGATAAGCGTTCGGCCGATGTGGCCGCGCTGGGCGAGCAGGCCATTCCGGGCGGCCAGTCGATCGAAGAAACCCGCCGTGCGTTGATCGCCAAGATCGGCGAGAACATCAGCATCCGTCGTTTCCAGATCGTGGAAGCCCCGGCCGTGGTCGGCGCTTACCTGCACGGCACGCGCATCGGTGCGCTGGTCGTGATGAAGTCCGGCGACGAGGCGGTCGCCAAGGACATCGCGATGCACGTGGCCGCCATCAATCCGGCGCGCGTCACGGCCTCCGAAGTGCCGGCCGACGAAGTCGCCAAGGAGAAGGGCGTGTTCGTCGAGCAGGCCGCGCAGGATCCGAAGAACGCCGGCAAACCGCGCGAATTGCTCGAGAAGATCGTCGAGGGCAAGGTCCGCAAGTGGCTGAACGAGATCACGCTGATGGGCCAGCCGTTTGTCAAAGACGACAAACAGACGGTCGAGCAGTACCTGAAGAAGGCGGGCGGCGAAGTGCTGTCGATCGTGCGTTACGAAGTCGGCGCCGGCATCGAGAAGAAGCAGGAAGATTTCGCCGAGGAAGTGCGCAAGCAGGTAGAGAGCGCCAAGAAGGCGTAACCTCCGACCCGCTCAGACATTACGATTTGAACCCCGCTTCGGCGGGGTTCTTTATAATGGCCGGCAGTTTTATCTGAACACCAAGGTTTTCATGGTAGCCACCCCCGCCCCGAACGGCCTGCGCCGCATCCTCCTGAAGCTCTCCGGCGAAGCCCTGATGGGCGAGGAGGACTACGGCATCGATCCCAAGTTCCTCAAGCGCGTGGCGATGGAGATCCGCGAGGTGATGGGCCTCGGGATGCAGGTAGCCGTGGTCATCGGCGGCGGAAACATTTTCCGTGGCGCGGGCCTGGCCCGCGCCGGTATGGACCGCGTGACCGGCGATCACATGGGCATGCTGGCGACCGTGATGAACTCGCTCGCCATGCAGGATGCGATCGAGGCGCTCGGCATGCACGCCCGGGTGATGTCGGCGATCCGGATCAACCAGGTCTGCGAGGAATACATCCGGCGGCGTGCCGTCCGCCACCTGGAGAAGGGACGGGTGACCATTCTCGCTGCGGGCACGGGCAATCCGTTCTTCACCACCGACACGGCGGCCTCGTTGCGCGCCATCGAGATCGAAGCGGACCTGCTGCTGAAGGCGACCAAGGTCAACGGCATTTACACCGACGATCCGATGAAGAACCCGAACGCCACGCGTTATGCGCGCCTCACCTTCGATAAAGTGCTGACGGATCGTCTCAACGTGATGGACGCCACCGCCATCGTCATGTGCCGCGACAACAACGTGCCGCTGCGCGTATTCGATTTGAACACCCCCGGCGAACTGCTGCGCATCGTGCGCGGCGAAGACGTCGGTACGTTGGTCACCAACGGGTAGTCCGGAGAACTCACATGTTAGAAGACGTAAAAAAAGACGCCGTCGAGCGTATGCAGAAATGCGTCGTCGCGTTTCGCAATGAGCTGAAGCGGCTGCGCACCGGCCGCGCGCACCCGAGCCTGCTCGAGCACATTCGCGTCGAGTATTACGGCAACGAAGTGCCGTTGAATCAGGTCGCGAACGTCGCGCTGGAAGATGCGCGCACCATCACTGTGACGCCGTGGGAAAAGACCATGGTGGGTGTGATCGAGAAGGCGATCATGAAGTCCGATCTGGGCTTGATGCCGAACACCGCGGGCACGGTGATTCGCGTGCCGATGCCGCCGCTCACCGAAGAGCGCCGTCGCGATCTCACCAAAGTCGTGCGTCACGAAGCGGAAAACGCGCGCGTCGCGGTTCGTAACGTGCGTCGCGATGTGAATACCGAGATCAAGGACATGCTCAAGGAAAAGCTGCTGTCGCAGGACGACGAGCGTCGCGCCGGCGAAGAAGTGCAGAAGCTCACCGACAAGTACGTTGCCGAGATCGAGCAGGTGCTGCAGGAAAAAGAAAAAGAGCTGATGCAGATCTGAGCCGAACCCGCTCGTGAAGAATTCAACCTCCGGCGGCATTCCGCGGCACATCGCGGTGATCATGGATGGCAACGGCCGTTGGGCCGCTGCTCGCGCGCTGCCGCGCACGGCCGGTCATGGCATGGGCGTCCGCACGGTCAAGCAGATCGTCGAAGCCTGCGCCGAGCGGGGCGTCGAAGCGCTCACCTTGTTCGCGTTCTCCAGCGAGAACTGGCAGCGGCCGCGCGAAGAAGTCTCGATGCTGATGAACCGGTTCCTCGAGGCGCTGGATGAGGAGATCGAGAGCTTGCACCGCAACGGTCTGCGGCTGCGTTTCATCGGCAATCTGACGCAGCTGTCAACCGCACTGCGCGAGCGCATGGAAGCAGCCATGCGGCTGACCGCCGACAACCAGGGGATGGCGCTGGCGATCGCGGTCGCCTATGGCGGCCGGTGGGATATCACGAACGCCACCCGGGAACTTGCCCGCCGCTGTGCTGCCGGAGAGATACAGAGCGACGCCATCGACGAGGCGGCGGTCAGCGCGCAACTGGCGCTGGCAGGGCTACCGGATCCCGATCTGCTCATCCGTACCGGCGGAGAACAGCGCATCAGCAACTTTCTGCTGTGGAATCTCGCCTACACCGAGCTGTATTTCTGCGACACGCTCTGGCCCGACTTCGGCGCCCGCGAGCTGGACGCGGCCATCGAGCATTTCGCGCGCCGGCAGCGGCGCTTTGGCCTGACACCAGGCCAAGTGGGGGCGCGCTGATGCTTCGCCAGCGGGTGATCACGGCGCTGGTGCTGGCTCCCTTCGTCATCTTCGTCATTCTCTGGGTTCCCCATCCCATCACCTCCGCCGTGCTGGCGCTGCTGGTGGCGGCCGGGGCCTGGGAGTGGTCGGCCTTTCCAGGATTCACCCACACTTCGACACGGCTGGGCTACGTGGCTTTCATTGCCGCCTGCCTGGGGCTGGCCTGGTATGTCGGGGTCGATAGCGTCGAATCGGGTCTGTTGCTGTATGCCTCGCTCGCCTGGTGGGTGCTGGCGCTGCTGTGGATCGCCTTCGCGCCGGCCAGCGTGAATCGCGCGACGGCCGCCGTCGCCGGCCTGTTTGCGCTGGTGCCGGTCTGGCTGGCGCTGGTGCGGCTGCACGCGCAGGGTCCGCAATTGATGTTGTTCCTGCTGCTGCTGGTAGTGGCGGCGGATATAGGCGCATATTTCGCCGGGCGCGCGCTCGGCAAGCACAAGCTGGCGCCGCGGGTCAGCCCGGGCAAGACCTGGGAAGGCGTCGGTGGGGGGCTGGCGGCCGCTGCGCTGATGGCGGCGTTCGGCGTGTGGTGGTTCAGCATGGACACGGTGCCTTTCATGGCGTTGTGCATCCTGGTCGCGATTGCTTCGGTGGTCGGCGATCTGACCGAAAGCATGTTCAAGCGTCACGCGGGCCTGAAGGACAGCGGCAATCTGCTGCCCGGCCATGGCGGCGTGCTCGATCGCGTGGACAGCGTGACCGCCGCCGCGCCCGTGTTCCTCATCGGCCTGGAACGGCTGGGGCTGCTGCGATGAGCGCGGCCCGCATGCGAGTGGCCGTGCTCGGCTCGACCGGCAGCATCGGCCTCAGCACGCTCGACGTGCTGGCTCGTCATCCCGATCGTTTCGAAGTATTCGCGCTCAGCGCTCACAACAACATTGCGCGGCTGCGTGAGCAGTGTCTTGCCCATCGTCCGCAATTTGCGGTTGTGGTCGACCCGGTCGCGGCCGTGAAACTCACTTCGGAACTACACACCGCGGGCTGCACGACTCGCGTATTGGTCGGAGAAGCGGCGCTGAGTGAAGTTGCGGCTCACGAGCAGGTCGATGCAGTGATGGCTGCCATCGTCGGCGCGGCCGGCCTGCCTTCGAGCCTGGCGGCGGCGCGCGCCGGCAAGCGGATCATGCTCGCGAACAAGGAAGCATTGGTGATGTCCGGCCCCTTGTTCATGCAGGCGGTGCGGGAAGGCGGGGCGACGTTGTTGCCCGTGGATAGCGAGCACAACGCGGTGTTCCAATGTATGAGCGGGCCTGGTGCGACTCAGGCCGGCGTGATCCGTGCCGATGTCCGGCGCGTGCTGCTGACGGCCTCGGGTGGACCTTTCCTGCGCACCCCTGCCGGCGCGCTGCGGGCGGTCACGCCTGAACAAGCCTGCAAGCACCCGCGTTGGGTGATGGGTCGCAAGATCTCGGTGGATTCGGCCACGCTGATGAACAAGGGATTGGAACAGATCGAGGCTTGTTTGCTGTTTGCCTTGCCGCCGGCGCAGGTCGAGGTGGTCGTGCACCCCCAGAGCATCGTGCACTCACTGGTCGAATACATCGACGGCTCGATGCTGGCGCAGTTGGGCAATCCCGACATGCGCACGCCGATCGCGCACGCGCTCGGCTGGCCGGAGCGGATCGCCTCCGGTGTAGAATCGCTCGATATTTTGCGGGCTGCGCGCCTGGACTTCGAAGCTCCCGACGCGACCCGCTTTCCAGCCTTGAGGCTGGCGCGTGCTGCGGCGGAAGCGGGCGGCACTGCTCCGGCAGTATTGAACGCTGCGAACGAAGTCGCTGTCGAAGCTTTCTTACAGCGCCGGCTGTCATTCCTGGAAATTCCGGAAGTGATCGAGCGCGTGCTGGCGCGTCACCAGACGCTGCCGGCGAGCTCGCTCGACGATGTGTTGGGCGCGGATGACTGGGCGCGTCGCGAGGCGCAAGCGGCCCTGACGGCGGCCGCGGGAGTGTGTGCATGATTACCCCGAGCGGTCCGCTGGAATGGCTCATCGCCATCGTCGGATTCATCATCGCCATCGGCATCCTGGTCTCGGTGCACGAGTTCGGCCACTACTGGGTGGCGCGCCGGCTCGGCATCAAGGTGCTGCGGTTCTCGATCGGTTTCGGCAAGCCGCTGTGGAAGCGCGTCGGTCGCGACAAGGACCAGGTCGAATACGTGATCGCGGCCATTCCGCTCGGCGGCTACGTGAAATTGCTCGACGAGCGAGAAGGCGACGTGCCTGCAGCGGACCTGCCGCGTGCGTTCACTCGCCAGCCGGTGTGGAAGCGCATTGCCGTGCTGCTCGCCGGGCCGATGTTCAATCTGTTTTTCGCGGTGTTTCTGTATTGGATCCTGTTCACCGCGGGCGTGCCGGCGCCGCGCTCGATCGTCGGCGACGTGGAACCCAATTCGATCGCCGCGCAGGCCGGCCTTCGTTTCGAGGATCACATCGTCAACGTCGGCGGCCAGCCCACCGATACCTGGGAAGAAGCGACGCTCGGCATCATCGAAGACCTCACCGATGACGGCCAGATTCACATGCGCGTCCGTGGTGTCGATGGCAGCGAGCGCGACCTGGTCCTGGATGCCGGCAATCGCAGCCGCGAGCTCACGCAGCCCGACGCGCTGATGCCCGGCCTGGGTTTCGATATCTGGCGGCCGAGAGTGCCCGCCGTAGTCGCGACGGTGATGAACGATACCGCTGCTGCTCGCGCCGGCCTGAAGGTCGGCGATGAGATCCTGAAAGTGGACCAGCAGCCAGTGGCCGACTTCAGCGAGCTGGTGACGCGGGTCAAGCCGTACCCGGGCCGCGACGTGACCTTGGAGATCCGCCGGGACGGACAGATCCTGTCGGTGCCGCTGACCATCGGTGAGAGCCAGCAGGCGGGCAAGCCGATCGGGCTGATTGGCATCGGGCCGGAGAACAAGCCCATCCAGACCGGCCGCACTTTCGAAGACATGGTGGCGCTGCAGAAGTACGGTGTGTTCGCTGCGGTGGGGCAGGCGGCTACGAAGACCTGGGACACCTCGGTGTTCACGTTGCGCATCGTCGGCCGGATCGTGACCGGCAACGTGTCCCTGAAGGCTATTTCCGGACCGATCAGCATCGCCGAAACGGCGGGCTTCGCGATCCGGCAGGGCTGGCGCTTCTTCCTGGGGATCCTGGCGCTGATCAGTATCAGCCTGGGCGTGCTGAACCTGTTGCCGATTCCGATCCTGGACGGCGGTCAGATCGTGTATCAGCTCGCGGAACTGGTGAAGGGCAAGCCGGTCTCAGAACGTGCACTCCAGCTCGGGCACAGCATCGGCATCGCGGTGCTGATCCTGATGATGACGCTGGCCTTCTACAACGACATCGTGCGACATCTGAATTAATGGCGCCGGTGATGCACATGATGCAGGGTCGGGGCAGCGTGGCGGCCCATTCCGATATAAACATGGCAAAAGAGAAAATAGGGGCATAGGGCTGATGCGGTTGAAGTCCATCATCCACGCGACTCTCGCGGTCGCAGCGGCAGGTGCTGTGCCAGGCGTTTGGCCCGGCGTCGCCGTCGCGCAAGTCGCCGCCGCGTCGCCGTCCAGCTTCACGGTCGGCGATATTCGTATCGAAGGCCTGCAGCGCATTTCCGAAGGCACGGTGTACAACTATCTGCCGGTGAACATCGGCGATCAGATCGACGAGCGCCGCATTCAGGAAGCGCTGCGCGCCATGTACAACACCGGCTTCTTCCGCGACGTCGAGATTCGTCGCGACGGCGGCACGCTGGTGGTCGCAGTGCTCGAGCGTCCCTCGATCGAGAGCTTCGAGATCAAGGGCAACAAGGACATCAAGACCGAGGACCTGCAGAAGTCGCTGCGCAACGTCGGTCTCGCCACCGGCAAGACCTTCGATCAGTCGGTGCTCGATGAGGTGAAGCAGTACCTCACCGATCAATATTTCTCCCGCGGCAAGTACGCGGTGCGCGTCGACACCAAGGTCGAGGAGGTGCCGGGCAACAAGGTCAAGCTGACCATCGACGTGAACGAAGGCAAGCGCGCCCGCATCCGCCAGATCAACATCGCCGGCAACACCGCGTTCACCGACGAAGATCTGCGCGAAGAATTCGAGCTGAACACGCCGAACTGGCTGTCCTGGTACAAGCAGGACGATCGCTACTCGCGCGAATCGCTGTCGGGCGATCTGGAAAAGCTGCGCTCGTACTACATGGACCGCGGCTACGCGAATTTCCACGTGACCTCGACGCAGGTCGCGATCGCCCCCGAGAAGGACGACATCTTCGTCACGGTCAACGTCGACGAAGGCGATGTGTTCAAGATCTCCGAGATCAAGATGGCCGGCAACATGGTCGTGCCGGAGTCGGAGCTGCGCCGCCTGATCTTCTTCAAGCCCGGCGACACCTATTCGCTGCGGCAGATCACCGCGACCCAGGAAGCGATGAAGCTGCGCCTCGGCATCGACGGCTATGCGTTCGCAACCGTCGATCCGGTGCCGACGCCGAACAACGACACCAAGGAAATCTCGCTCACGTTCGTCGTCGATCCGAAGAACCGCGTGTATGTGCGCCGTGTGAATTTCAACGGCACCTCGGGCGTGAACGACGAGGTGTTCCGCCGCGAAATGCGCCAGTTCGAAGGCGCATATCTGTCGAACGCCGCGGTGGAGCGTTCCAAACAACGTATCCAGCGTCTGCCGTTCATTCAAAAGGTCGAGGTGGAGACCAATCAGGTGCCGGGCGCGGCCGACCTGGTGGACGTCGATTTCCAGATCGAGGAGGGCTTGCCCGGCCAGTTCGGCGGCGGCATCGGCTACTCCGAGTCGCAGTCGATCATCCTGAACGGCAACTTCGTGCACTCGAACTTCATGGGCACGGGCAACCGTATCGCGGCGGAGATCAACTCCGGCCGTTACGCCAAGGCGTTCAGTTTCTCGCACACCGATCGCTACACGACCATCGATGAAGTGCAGCGGACGATTTCGGCAGGCTATCGCGACGTCACGCAGTTCACATCGGCGACCTCGGACTTCGATACCGAGACGATCACGCTGGGCATCAACTACGACTGGCCGATCACCGAATATCAATATCTCGGCGTGGGTCTGTCGGCCCAGCGTGCCGAGCTCGTCACCAGCGAAGGCGGCAGCGCGACGCAGGCGACCGACTGGGTGCGCTCGAACGGCAACGCCAAGACCCGCTGCGTGGAGTTCGTGGTCGACGGAGCTTGCGACGACAGCTTCGAATACAACTTGTACAGCAGCTCGTTCGACACGCTCGAGCTGAACATGGGCTGGCGTTATGACTCGCGCAACCGAGCCATCTTCGCGGACCGCGGCGCGCGTCATCGTTTCAATATCGGCTACACGGTGCCGGGCAGCGACGTCGAGTTCTGGACCGCGTCGTACGATTACCTGCAGTTCCTGCCCATCTGGCGCAGCCTGACGCTGATGATCAACTTCGAGCTGGCTTATGGTGAAGCGCTGGGCGACACCACCGCGCTGCCGCCGTATCGTCAGTATTTTGGCGGTGGCCCGGACTCGGTGCGCGGCTTCCGCGAAAGCCGCCTGGGTCCCAAGGACAACTTCGGCCGCCCGTATGGCGGCAATATCAAGACCATCGCCCAGACCGAGCTGCTGCTGCCGATGCCGGAAAAATGGCGTAATAGCGCCCGTTTCAGCCTGTTCTACGACATCGGCAACGTGTTCTCGGATCAGAACATCAAGTTCTACGGGCCCGATCAGGTGACTGAAGTGGACTACGGGTTCAGTTATGATGAGCTCCGGCAGTCCGCCGGTGTGGCCGTGCAATGGCTGGCCCCGCTGGGCGTGTTCCGGTTCAGCTACGCGGTGCCGCTCAAGAAGGTCAGTGGCGACACCAATGCGCGCTACGGCGACGAAACCGAGGGCTTCCAGTTCTCGATCGGCCAGGCGTTCTGACGATCGCGCGGCGGGCTGTTAGCTTCTTATTACGATAAATTGGGATACTTTTTCCGAGGTTGGATATGGCACGTTTGAGCATTCCTGCTTTTCTGCTCGCTCCGCTGGCGCTGTCCGTCGCCCTGTTTGCGCCGGTCGCCGGCGCCCAGACGCAGCTGAAGATTGCCGTGGTCAACGTGCCGCGGCTGCTGGAGGAGGCTCCGCAGGCGAAGTCGGCCATGCAGGCCCTGCAGGATGAGTTCTCGCCGCGCCAGCGCGAGATGGCGGCTCAGCAGAAAGATCTGAAGGCCAAGGAAGAAAAACTGCAGCGTGACGGCGCGGTGATGGCCGAGAACGAGCGTCGCAATTCCGAGAAGGAACTGCGCGAAGGTCAGCGCGACCTGGCTCGCAAGCAGAATGAATACGTCGAAGACCTGAACGTGCGCCGTAACGAAGAGCTGGGCAAGCTGCAGCGCTCGCTGTTGCAGGAAGTGCAGACCTTCGCACGTTCATCGGGCTACGACCTGGTGGTGGGCGACGGCGTGTTGTTCGTCAACGAGTCGCTCGACATCACTCCGCAGATCCTCACTGCCTTGCAGGCTCGCGCCAAGACGGGCGGCGGCCCGAAGCCGGCCACGCCGCCGGCGAAGCCCGCTTCGCCGCCGGCGAAGCAGTAATCCATGGATAATTCCATTCAATCCGCGCGCAGCCGTTCCGGGCTGCGCCGCTGAGCCGGGCGACGGCGATGTCTGCGCAGCCCGGCCTCAGCCTGGGCGAGCTCGCCGTCCGCTTTGGCTGCATCCTCAAAGGCGATCCTGACCTGCGCGTGTCGCGGGTTGCTGCGCTGGAGAGTGCGGACGCCGCGTCCGTCACGTTTCTGGCGAATCCGCGCTATCGCCGTCATCTGCAGCAGACCAAGGCGGGTGTCGTCGTGCTCGATCCGAGGCTGGCCGATGCCTGCCCCGTGAACGCACTGCTCGCGAAGAATCCGTATGCGACCTATGCGCGCATCGCGGCTTTGTTATATCCGCCGCCCGCTGCACCGCCAGGCCGGCATGCAACGGCGGTGATCGAGGCTTCGGCGCTGATCGACGCGAGCGCATCGATCGGTCCGCACGCAGTCATCGGCGCGAATGTGAAAATCGGTGCACGCACGGTCATCGGGCCGGGCTGCGTCGTCATGGACGATGTGACGATTGGCGACGACACCCGACTCACCGCGAATGTGACTTTGTGTCGCGCCGTCGTCGTCGGCGATCGTTGTTTGTTCCATCCGAGCGTCGTGATCGGCGCCGACGGCTTCGGTCTCGCGCCCGATCAGGGCGAGTGGCTCAAGGTCCCGCAGGTGGGCACGGTGCGCATCGGCAGCGATGTCGAGATCGGCGCCAGCACCACCATCGACCGGGGCGCCATCGACGACACCGTCATCGGCAATGGCGTGAAGATGGATAACCAGATCCAGATCGGCCACAACGTGCGCATCGGCGACCATACCGCCATCGCCGGCTGTGCCGGTATTTCTGGCAGCGCGACCATCGGCAAGCGCTGCATGATCGGCGGCATGGTCGGCGTGGCCGGTCATTTGACCGTCTGCGACGATGTGGTGATTACTGGTAAATCTTTCGTGTCGGGCAGCATCCGTAAGCCCGGCTACTACTCGAGCGGCATACCGGTCGACGAAACGACTCGTTTCCGCAAAAATGCCGCCCGCTTCCAGCACCTGGACGAGTTCGTCCGTGAGGTTCGCCGGGAGCGGGGCGCGGCCGCCGATGACGCTGCCGGGCCCGAAGAAACTGACGATCCGCGTGGGGAATAACAAGGCTTCCGATGACCGATAGCACACCACAGCAAGGCCAGACCGCCGGCGACGTGTTGACCATGGACATTCACGAGGTGATGCGCCGCCTGCCGCACCGCTATCCGTTCCTGTTGGTGGACCGGGTGCTCGAGTGCGTCTCGGGCAAGCACATCCGCGCGCTCAAGAACGTCACCATCAACGAGCCGTTCTTTCCCGGCCACTTCCCGCACCGGCCCGTGTTCCCGGGCGTGATCATTCTCGAGGCGCTGGCCCAGACCGCCGGCATCCTCGCGTTTGTGACCGCCGGCGTGTACCCGGACGAGCACCGTCAGCTGTACTTCGTCGGCATCGACAAGGCGCGCTTCCGCAAGCCGGTCGAACCGGGCGATCAATTGATCCTGAAGGCGACGCTGGAGCGCTCGATCCGCGGCATCTGGAAGTTCTCCACGATCGCCGAGGTCGATGGCCAGGAAGCGTGCAGCGCGGAGATGATGGTTGCCCCCGGCGAAACACGGAAATAAACAGTAGTTGCATGGCTATTCATCCCACAGCGCTGATCGATCCCAGCGCGCAACTCGCGCCGGATGTGCGAGTTGGCGCGTACACCGTCATCGGCGCCGGTGTCGTCATCGGCGCGGGCACCTGGATCGGGCCGCACGTGGTGGTCGACGGCCCGACGACGATCGGCAGCGACAACAAGATTTTTCAGTTCGCCTCGATCGGCGCCGCGCCGCAGGACCTGAAATACAACAATGAGCCGACGCGGCTCGAAATCGGCGACCGCAACACCTTCCGCGAGAACACCACGATCAATCGTGGCACGACCAAAGATCAGCTGGTCACACGCATCGGCAGCGACAATCTGTTCATGACCGGCGCGCACGTCGGCCACGACTGCGTCATCGGCTCTCACTGCGTGCTCGCGAACTACGGCACGCTCGGCGGCCACGTGATCATCGGCGACTGGGTGCACATGGGCGGCTTCGCCGGCATCCATCAGTTCTGCCAGGTCGGCGCGCACGCGTTCATTGCAAACAACACCGCCGTGACACGCGATGTGCCGCCATTCGTGATGGCAGTGGGGCGTCCCGCCGAGCCGCACAGCGTGAATTCGGAAGGACTGAAGCGTCGCGGCTACTCGGCCGAGCAGATCCGAAACATCCGCGATGCCTATCGCATCCTGTATCGCTCGCAACTGAAGCTCATCGAAGCCACCGAGCAGATCGAGCAGCGGGCCAAGAACCAACCCGAGCTGCAGCCGCTGATCGATTTCCTCAACGACTCCACGCCCCGGCGCGAGCGAGTGGGCATCGTCAGGTAACAAGATTAAGTGGCTAATCCCGACGCCGCACCCCTGATCGTTCTGGTAGCCGGCGAGGCATCGGGCGACAACCTCGGTGCTCAACTCATCACAGCGCTGCGCCAGCGGATTCCGCAGGCTCGCTTCGCCGGCATCGCCGGCTCTCGCATGGTCGCCGCAGGCTGCGAGGCCTGGGACCGGATGGAAAATCTATCCGTGATGGGGCTGTTCGAAATCATTCCCCACCTGCCGCGGCTGCTGCGCATTCGTCGCCAATTGATCGACCGCGTGCTGGCCGAGCGGCCCGCCGTCTACGTCGGCGTCGATGCGAAGGAGTTCAATCTGCGCATCGCGCCGCACTTCAAGGAAGCGGGCATTCCCACGGTGCAATACGTCAGCCCTCAGGTCTGGGCCTGGCGGCAGGGGCGCGTGCACACGATCGGCCGGGCCGTGGATCTGGTGCTGTGCCTGTTGCCGTTCGAGAAGCAGTTTTACGACTCGCATTCGGTACACGCCGAGTTCGTCGGCCATCCGCTTGCTGATGTCGTCCCGATGCACCTGAGCGCCGAGACCGCTCGTTATCAGCTCGCGCTGCCCGAGAAGGGCCAGTATGTCGCCGTGTTGCCAGGCAGCCGGCAAGGCGAGGTGTCGCGGCTCAGTCCGGACTTCACTCAGACCATGGCGTGGCTGGTTCGTGAGCGGCCGCAGTTGCGCTTCATCGCGGCGCTCGCCAGCGAGCCGGCGCGACGAATTTTCGAGGAAGCGTTGGAGCGCGCCACAAGCAACACGCCGGCGCTGCTCGACCGGGTCACGCTGATCAACGGCCATGCGCAGACGGTGATGGCGGCCAGCGACGTCGTGTTGCTCGCTTCGGGCACGGCGACCCTGGAAGCAACCCTGGTGAAGCGCCCGATGGTGGTGGCGTATCGTTTAGGGCTGCTGACAAGTTTCCTGCTCAAGCATTTGAAACTCTTCAAGGCGCCGTTCTTCGCACAGCCCAATCTGCTGGCCGGCCGGGAGCTGGTGCCGGAGTTCTTCAACGCCGAGGTTCATGCCGACGTGCTCGGTCCCGCGGTGCTTCAGCAATTGGAGCGTGCCGATCGCGATGAGCTCGTGCAAACTTTCGCTACCATTCACGAGACGCTCCGGCGCGACGCCAGTGCGCGTGCGGCGGACGCGATCGTGGACTTGTTGGTGAAGCGTAGGTTGTCGGTGTAGAAAAAGGCGATGGCAGCATCTCAGCGGGCAGCATCTCAACGGACGATGGCCTTGCCGTTGCAGGCGCCCGGGCTGGTCGCGGGCGTCGACGAGGCTGGTCGTGGACCGCTCGCGGGGCCGGTGGTCGCCGCGGCGGTGATCCTCGATCCGCGTCGTCGCATCCGTGGCATCAAGGATTCCAAACAGCTCGAAGCCGAAGAGCGCGAAGAGCTCGCGATCAAGATTCGCGGCGCAGCGCTGTCCTGGTCGGTGGCCTGGGCCGACGTTGAAGAGATCGATTGCCACAACATCCTGCAGGCCACGCACCTGGCCATGCGTCGTGCGCTCATCGGCTTGCACATCCATCCCGGACACGTGCAGATCGACGGCAATCTGTGTCCGTCGTTCATCGGACTGCCGATGAAGTGCAGCTACGAAGCCATCGTCGATGGCGACGCGCTCAGGACCTGCATCGGCGCAGCCTCGATTCTCGCCAAGGTGGCGCGCGATCGCATGATGGTCGAGCTGGACGCGCTCTATCCCGAGTACGGATTTGCTTCTCACAAGGGCTACAGCACGCCGCAGCACTACAAGGCGCTGAAGCGTCACGGCCCGACGCCGATCCATCGGCGCAGCTTCGAGCCGGTGCGGCTCGCCGGTGAGCGGCGCCTGACGCTGGCCGACATGGGTGAGATGGCGCCCGATGCTGCTGTGGTCGGGCTCTAGTGTCCGCGTTCGTCCATCTACATCTGCACACCGAATACTCGCTGGTCGACAGCGTGGTGCGCATCACCAGCGAAGGCGAGGGCATTCCTGGCCTGATGGATTCGGTCGCGGCCGCGAAGATGCCAGCCGTCGCGCTCACCGATCAGAGCAATCTGTTCGCGATGGTGAAGTTCTACAAGGCGGCGCAGTCCGCCGGCGTGAAGCCCCTCATCGGCGTCGATCTGCGCGTCCATGAGAGCGGCGAGCGGGCGGAACCGTCCTCGTTGGTGCTGCTGTGTCAGACCCCGGTCGGTTACAACAATCTGTCCAAGCTGGTCAGCAAGTCCTATCTGGAAGGTCAGAAGAAGGGCATCGCGACCATCGATCGCAGCTGGCTCAATCCTGAAGACCTCAAGGGGCTGATCGCGCTGTCCGGCGCGCGCGAAGGTGATATTGGCCGCGCCATCCTCAATGGCCGTTTCGACGAAGCCAACAACGCGCTGGATTTCTGGCTCAGCTTGTTTGGCGATCGTTTCTACCTGGAACTGCAGCGCACCGGTCGCGAGGGCGACGAGCGTCACGTGCAGGGCGCACTCGATCTCGCCGTCGAGCGTGGCATTCCGGTGGTTGCGACCAACGATGTGCGCTTCATTCGCAAAGAAGACTTCGAGTCGCACGAGGCGCGCGTCTGCATTCACGACGGCGCATTGCTCGCCGATCCGAAGCGTCGCCGTCGTTACTCCGAGCAGCAATATCTCAAGTCGCCGAAGGAAATGGCGGAGCTGTTCAAGGATGTGCCCGAAGCGCTCGAGAACACGGTCGAAATCGCGCGCCGTTGCAGCCTGGAGCTGAAGCTCGGCAAGAGCGTGCTGCCCAAGTTCCCGACGCCGGGCGACATGCCGGTCGACGATTTCTTGCGTGAGCAATCGCGTAACGGCCTGGCCCAGCGCCTGGTGCAGCTGAAGGCGGCGCCGGTGCAGGGGCGCGTCATTTCGGATGAGGAATACAAGGAACGTCTGGAGATCGAGCTGGGCGTCATCATCCAGATGGGCTTCCCCGGCTACTTCCTGATCGTGGCCGACTTCATCAAGTGGGCGAAAGAGAATGGCGTGCCGGTGGGACCGGGGCGCGGCTCCGGCGCAGGCTCGCTGGTGGCGTTCTGCCTCGGCATCACCGATATCGATCCGCTGCGCTACGACTTGCTGTTCGAACGTTTCTTGAATCCCGAGCGCGTCTCCATGCCCGACTTCGACGTCGACTTCTGCATGGACGGCCGCGATCGCGTGATCGATTACGTCGCGCATCACTACGGCCGCGAGCGTGTTTCGCAAATCATTACGTACGGCACGATGGCGGCGAAGGCCGTGGTGCGCGACGTGGCGCGTGTGTTCGGCCAGAGCTATGGCTTCGCCGACTCCATCGCCAAGCTGATTCCATTCGAGCTGGGCATCACGCTGAAGGACGCGCTCGCGAAGGAAGAAGAGCTGCGGCGTCGATATCAGAACGAAGAGGAGACCCGCGCCATCCTCGACATGGCGATGTCGCTCGAAGGCCTGGTGCGCAATGCCGGCATGCACGCGGGTGGCGTCGTCATTTCGCCGTCCGTGCTCACCGATTTCTCGCCGCTGTTCTGCGACGAGAACGGTCAGAGCGTCGTCACGCAGTTCGACAAGGACGACGTCGAACAAGCGGGCCTGGTGAAGTTCGACTTCCTGGGATTGCGCACGCTGACCATCATCGATTGGGCGCTGAAGGTCATCAATGCGCAACGCGCGGAGAAGGGCGAGCCGCCGCTCGATATCAACGCGCTGCCGATGGATGACGTCGCGACGTTCGACTTGCTGAAGCGCTACGAGACCACCGCCGTATTCCAGCTGGAATCGCGCGGCATGAAGGACTTGATCCGGCGTCTGCAGCCCGACTGCTTCGAAGACATCATCGCACTCGTGGCGCTGTTCCGTCCCGGCCCGCTGGAGTCGGGCATGGTGGACGACTTCATCGCGCGCAAGCGTGGCACCACGACCGGTCCTATCGACTATCTGCATCCCGACCTGAAGCCGGTGCTCGCGCCCACGTACGGCGTCATCTTGTATCAAGAGCAGGTGATGCAGATCGCGCAGGTGCTCGCCGGCTACTCGCTCGGCGGCGCCGACTTGCTCCGACGCGCCATGGGTAAGAAGAAGCCCGAGGAAATGGCCAAGCAACGGACCATTTTCGTGACGGGCGCGACCGCGCGCGGCGTCGATCAGAAGCAAGCCGAGCACATCTTCGACTTGATGGAGAAGTTCGCCGGCTACGGCTTCAACAAGTCGCACTCGGCCGCGTACGCGCTGCTGACGTATCAAACCGCGTGGTTGAAAGCGCACTATCCTGCAGCGTTCATGGCGGCGGTGTTGTCTTCCGATATGGACAAGACCGACAAGGTCGTGACGCTGATCGACGAAGCGCGGCGTATGAAGCTGAAGGTCGAGCCGCCGGATGTGAATTCCTCGCAGTTCATGTTCACCGTATCGAACGATCGCACGATTCGTTATGGCCTCGGCGCGATCAAGGGCGTCGGCCAGAACGTCGTCGACATGCTGGTCGAGGCGCGCAAATCTGAGCCGTATCGCGACCTGCCGGACATGTGCCGTCGCAGTGACGCGAATCGAATGAACCGTCGCGTGCTGGAAGCGTTGATCCGCTCCGGCGCCGTCGACTCGCTTGGCGCCAACCGTGCGACGCTGATGCATTCGCTGCCCTCGGCGATGCAGCTCGCGGATCAAACGATTCGCGCTCGAGCAGTCGGCCAGAACGACATGTTCGGCCTGATGGATACGAGCCCGACGGCGGCCCCCCAAGTCGTTACCGAGGTACTGCCGGACTGGAGCCGGCGCGTGCGCCTGGATGGCGAGCGTGACACGCTGGGCTTGTATCTCACCGGCCATCCGTTCGAGGAGTTCGAGGCGGAGGTGAAGCCCATCACCAGCGGCCGCATCGTCGACCTGACCAGCGATCGTCCTGCGCCCTCGAGCGGCGAGGGCGGCTTCCAACAGTTCAAAGGCAAGCCGGTGACCGTCGGCGGCATGGTGTTCGATGTCGGCAAGCGCGGCCAGCGCGTGATCTTCACGCTCGACGACCGCAGCGGCCGCATGGAAGCGTCCATGTTCGAAGATCAGTGGCAGCAGTACCGCACTGTGATCGCCAAGAGCGCGATCGTGATCGTCGAGGGCCAGCTGCGGTTCGACGAATACATCGAAGGCTGGCGGCTCAACGCCAAGAAGGTCATCGACATCGATCAGGCTCGCGAGCTGCACGGCAAGCGCCTGGCGATCCGCTGGCCGCCCGGGCTCGATGCAGCCGGCCAGCGCGGCTTTCTCAAGCAGCTCGAACAGACGTTGCGCCCGTTCCGTGGCGGTCGCTGCGCAGTCGCGGTTTACTACACCGGTTCCGCTGCGCGAGCCGAGCTGGTGCTGTCTCAAGAATGGCAGGTCAAACCGACACGCGAGCTGACCGAGCGGCTCTCGCAGTTGTGCGGTCACGATGGCTTCAAGCTGATTTACGGTGGTTAGTCGTTGGCGATTGGCTGTTGGTCGGAGATGATGCGCGGGCTAGCGCATCTCCAACCAACTCCTGATCCCCAACCGTCAACCGCTGTTCCGTGCGCCTCTTCGTCCTCATTGCCGGCAACTTCTTCGTCGCCACCAGCTTCCTGAGCGTCGGCGGCCTGCTCAGCGACATTTCGACTTCGCTGCAGATTCCCATCGGGCAGGCGGGTCTGCTGATTGCCGCCTTCGGCATTGCCGCTGCCGTCTGCGCACCGACGCTGGCGACGCTCGGCTCTCGCATCGATCGACGTAAGCTGCTCACCGGTTCGATGGCGATCTGCGCGCTTGCGAACCTGCTGGCTGCGCTCAGTCAAAGCTTCGAGCATTTGATGCTGGCTCGCGTGCTCGCGGCCGTCACTTCGGCCGTCTACACGCCGCAGGTCGCCGCGACATTGAGCATGCTCATGCCGGAGAAGGAGCGGGCGCCGGTGCTGGCGAAGCTGATGATCGGCTGGTCGGTCGGCGCGGTGCTCGGTAATCCCATTTCGGTGTTGATCGCGTCGGTGTCGTCATGGCGCATGTCGTTTGCATTCATCGGCATCGCGAGTGCCGTCATTGCGTTTTTCATCTGGCGCTCGGTGCCGCCGAATGTCATGGTGCCGCCGCTCAACTGGGTACGTTGGTTCCAGGTGCTGCGCTCGCCCGCGCTGCGCTGGCTGACCGCCGCTACAGCGCTCACGAACATGGGCAGCGCCGTGATGATGAGTTACATCGCGCCCATCGTTAAGTCGGTGCAAGGAATTGCGGGGGCGGCGCTGGCGCTGCTGTTGTTCACTGCCGGTGGCGGAGCGCTGCTCGGCAATCTGCTGAGCGTTCGGATGGTGCGGCGGTTCGGTGCGACCCTGGTTGCGTACCGCTGTAACATTTCTTCGGCGACCATGTTGTTGCTGTGGCCGCTGTTTTCGTTCTGGGCCGCGACGATTTATGTCGCCCAGTTCTTATGGAGCCTCGGCAGCTCGGGCTTTCCAGCCGTGCAGCAGGCGCGCCTGGTCGCCGTCGCTCCCATGCTCGCCGCAGCCACCATTGCGCTGAATTCGTCCGTGACTTACCTCGGTATGGCGGTCGGCGCGAGCATCGGCGCCACGGCGTGGACCCTGGTGCCGCCGCGATTCATGTCGTGGGTGGGCTTTGTATTCGTGGTCGGAGCGTTGGCCTGCTCGATTCTGGGTGAGCGCGCCGCGCAGAGAGAAACAGCCGCGTCGTCGAGCTGATTTGGCCTCCGCTATCCATTGTCGAGTCTACGACACCGGTGTCAATGACGCCGCAGTCCCACCTGCGTCTCGCCTCTAACAAAACAGTTATACGTTTTTCAAAAACTGCTGGTATACCGGCGGCGTTGTTTCGACAAATGAGTCGCGCCAACGACATCCATTGGTGGCGAGCTCTGCGAAATACGCTCAATCAGCCGCCGTTCGTGTGGCGATCGAATTATGGCTAATGCCGTGAACCCCGTGCGGGATATGGGGAATGACAGCCACGGAGCGGCTCGAGAGTGTTGTGACTTGGTGTATTCGGGAGTCGAGGGGAGTCGGCATGTCTTTTGTGTCTTCGTCGCGGTACTGGTGGATCGTGGTGGCCAGCCTGGCCTTTCCGCAGCTGTCCAACGCGTGTGTTTGTCAGCCGGCCTCGAAGGTCGATCCTGCGAAGGTGAAAAAATCGGTCGAGTGGCTGCTGACGAACCGGGCGAACGTACTTCGAATCCGTGCGCTTCGCCGCGTCGGCGCCGACAAGGATTTCTCGTTCGAGTTCGCGGTGATCGAGTCCTGGAAGGGCAACTACCAGCCCGGCGATGCTATCGTTGCATCATCGATCGCGTTCGTCGATTGCCGGGAGCCGGTCGCGGTCGGCGATGACCTGGTGGTCAGCTTCAACGACCTCGCCACGGCGAACTTCGCCAAGGAAGTCTGTCCCGACCGCTTCCAGGAGCGACGTCGCGAGCTCGAAGCCGAGTATCTGAAGAAGCTGTCGCCGAAATACAGTGCTACGTCGAGATGACTGAAGGTGTCGCTGATGCTTCCATGACTGGCGTGACAGGTGAGCGCGCGGCGACGAATCGCCGCACGCCAATCGATCGAACTCAGTCGGCCTTCACGGCCTCGACCTGAATCTGCAGCTCGACTTCCTGTTTGAAGCCGTAGCCCTTGCCGTAGTCCACGCCGAACTCTTCACGGTTGATCTTGCCGCTCGCGTCGGCGCCGCAGGTTTCTTTCTTGTTCATCGGGTTCGGCTTGCACAGGAAGCTGTTGATCTTCAGCTTCACCGGCTTGGTCACGCCGTGCAGCGTGAGGCTGCCGTCGATTTCGGTGGGGGCGCCGTTCTTGAAGTTCACCAGCTTGCCGGTGTAGGTCGCGTTCGGGAATTGTTCGACGTTGAAGATCTCCGCCGACTTGGCGTGGGTGTTCATCTTCTCGTGACCGAAGTCGATCGCCGACATGTCCATCTTCACATCGACCGTGCCGGTCTGAGCTTCCTTATCGAGCGTCACAGTGCCGGAGCTGCTGTTGATCTTGCCGCGCCAGTTGGACAAGCCGCCCATGTGGTCGGCGGTGAAGCTCGGGTAGGTGTGATTCGGATCGATGTTGTACTTGACCGGAGCGGCGCTCACGGCGCCTGCAGTCAGCGCGGCGGCTGCGACTGCCAGGGCGAGCAGGGACGATGATTTCATGCAGGTCTCCATTGAAGCTGCCGATCGGGCAGCGGTTGAATCGATGTGCTAGCCGCCGGCGCGCTTGGCTTTGAAGCCCCGCTGCGTCAGCTCCTGAACCAGTTTGTCGCGATGGTCGCCCTGGATTTCGATGCGGCCGTTGTCGACCGCGCCGCCCGAGCCGCATTTCTTCTTCAGCTCGGTGGCCAGGGCCGCGAGCTGATCGGGTGGCAGGCCGAGGCCGGTGATCACAGTGACGCCTTTGCCTTTGCGGCCGGCGGTCTCACGACTGACACGGACGACGCCGTCGCTGGTGGTCTTGCCCGGCGTGCCCTTCTTGCAGACACACTCGCGCACCGGGCGCAGGCAATTCGGGCAGCGCTCGCCGATGCCGGTGGAATAGACGATGCCGCCGCCGTCCGACGGCGCCTTGCGCGTCGAGGTCATGGGGCGAAACAGGGCGCAGTTTTCATGGCGCGAAAGTGTTGCGGCTTTCGCGCGCCGGCGCAACTGCGAGCCTATTCGTTCTCCATGTAAGATCCACGCATAAGTCTTATGCCACGGAGGAATGAAATGGCGCTGGGGCGAAGAACATTCACCGTGGCCATGATGGCAAGCGTCGGCGGCTGTGCGCTACCGACGACAGGCCACAAATCGCAGACAGGAGCAGGACCCATGTTCGGTTTGATTGGCAAGATGACGGCCGCGCCGGGCAAGCGCGAGGAATTGATCGGCTTGCTGCTCGAAGGCACCGAAAGCATGCCGGGGTGCCTGAGCTACATTGTCGCGCGCGATGTGAAAGACGAAACCGCGATCTGGATCACCGAGGTCTGGGACCACAAGGACAGCCACACCGCTTCGCTGAAACTGCCGGCGGTGCAGGCGACCATCGCCAAAGCCCGGCCAATGATCGCGGGCTTCAGCGATGGCGTGACCGTCGAGCCGGTCGGCGGAGTCGGTTTGCCGAAATGAACTGAACGGCCTGCTACGGCTGCGCGAGCTGGGTGACGCCGCGCTTCTGCTTTTCTGCGGCGACCATATCGCGCACGTCTTTCAACAAGCCTCGCGCGTCATACACGATGCCGTCCTTGATCGTGTACTTCACGCCGCCGACGCGATGAGCGCGCCCGTCATCGCCGAGACGAATGTGACCGGTGCCATACATTACTTTGAAGTTGGCGACTGGATTCTCATCGAGCACGGCGAGGTCGGCGAGCTTGCCCGGCTCGACCGAGCCGAGGCGATCTGCCGCGCCGAGCGCCTGCGCGCCGCTGAGTGTCGCCGAACGGAGCACTTCCAATGGATGAAAACCCGCTTCACGCAGCAGCTCCAATTCCTGGATCGTGCCGAAGCCATACAGCTGATAGATGAAGCCCGAGTCCGATCCCACCGTGACTCGACCGCCGCGATTCTTGTAATCGTTCACGAACGCCATCCAGGGGCGGTAGTTATCGCGCCAGGCGACCTCGTCCTCGGTGCCCCAGTCGAAGAAGAAGCTGCCGTGGTTGTCACGATTCGGCGTGTAGAAGTCCCAGAGCTGGGGCAACGTGTACTGCTCGTGCCAGTCGGCGCGACGAGCGCGCATCAAGTCGCGAGACGCAAGATAGATCGTGAATGTCGGATCGATCGTGAAATCGAGCGCCAGCAGCTCCTTGATCACGGCTTCGTATTTTTCGCTGCCGGGCTTGGCGGCCTGGCGCCACAAGCGCCCGGCCTGGGCGAAGCGGTCTTGTTCGTTGAAGTAGTTGTAGTCCGGCGGATAGTGCTGCACGGTGCGGTCGTCGAACAGCGCTTCCGGCAGTCCGTACCAATGTTCCATGGTCGTGAGGCCCCAACGCGCGGTGGTCAGCACGTTCACGCGGCTCACGTCCATCTGCGCATGATGGCAGGCGCTGCGCATGCCTTGTTTCTTCAGCTCGTCGAAGATCGCCTGCAGTACCTCCGGCCGATAACCGAAACATTTCATGCCGACCGCGCCCTTGGCTTTGATGTCGCGCACCCACTTGCGTCCTTCGTCGGCCGTGGTCAGGGGCTTCTCGGGCGTGAGGAAGGCATAGGGGAAGATGCGTGGCGCAGTGATCTCGTTACGTTCGCTACGACGCGTCTCACTGGTGCACCATTCGACGCCGTTGCCGCAGCCGGGATCGCGGATGGTCGTGATGCCGTGGCCCATCCACAGTTTGTATACATACTCCGACGGCACGCCTTGTTCCTTGCCGCCGATGTGACCGTGCATGTCGACGAGGCCGGGCAGAACATAATGGTTGCGCAGATCGAGCTCGCGGCCGCCGGGTTTCAGCTTGGGCCGATTCGGCGGTTCCTTGCTGCCGCCGGGCGAGCCGACCGGAAACACGTCCACGATGCGATTGCCTTCGATGACGATATCGGTCGGGCCGAACGCGGGCGTGCCGGTGCCGTTGATGACAATCGCGCTGCGCAGGATGAGCTGCGAGTAGGGGCCGTCACCCTCGGTGCGTGCCGGTGCGGGCGGCACGACGAATTCAGTCTCGGCCGCGAGGCTCGCGTCGGCTTGCAGGAACAGGCCGAACGAAATCGTTGCCCAGGCCAGCGTGCGGGAAATCGCTTGGAAGCGCATGCGTCGTTCTTCTCCGTGCCGCGAAGCGCGCATCATGCCGCAACGAGCGGGTTCATGTGAACGCCGAATAGACCAGCGTGCGCAATTCTCGACGCAGGTTATAGATCGTCGACGGGATCAACTGGGTCATGAAGATCACGATCAGCTGTTCGCGCGGATCGATCCAGAAGTATGTGCTCGCCATGCCGCCCCAGGAAAAATCGCCCAGGCTGCCGGGAACGAGCGTGCGTGCAGGGTTGGTGGTGACCGCGAAGCCGAGTCCGAAGCCCACGCCCGAATAGCCCGCCTCGCTGAACAGCGAGACCGACATGTCCGGGAGCTCTTTGCCACCGGGCAAATGATTGGCAGTCATGAGCTCGACGGTCTTCGGGCTGAGCAGGCGAGTGCCGTCCAGCACGCCACCGTTCAAGAGCATGCGACAGAAGCGCAGATAATCGGCGGCTGTCGATACGAGGCCGCCGCCACCGGAGATGAATGTTGGCGGCCGCAGGTAACCGCTGCTCGCGGGATCGTCCTGCAATCGCAATCGACCGTTCTTGTCGAGCATGTAGCAGGCAGCAAGCCGCGATGCTTTCGCGGCCGGCACGTAGAAGTCCGTGTCTGCCATGCCAAGTGGCGCGAAGATTCGTTGACGCAGGAAGTCTTCAAACGGCACGCCTGAAATCTTGCCGACGAGATAGCCGAGCACATCGGTGGAAACGGAGTAGTTCCAGACCTCGCCTGGCGAAGCTTCCAGGGGAAACTTCGCCAGACCCTCGATCATCGCCTCAAGGGTGCTCGCGCCGGCGGGATCGCCGAAGCCGAACTTGCGGTACGCGGCATCGACGTTGGTTCGTTGCTGCAAACCATACGTCAGGCCCGAGGTGTGACGGAGCAGGTCGATGATGCGCATCGGCGACTTGGTCGGCCGCGTGCGGAACGTTTCCAGGAAGCCGCCTTCGTACACGCCGAGGTTGCGCCACTGGGGAATGTAACGGTGCACCGGATCGTCGAGGGCGATCAGCCCTTCCTCGACCAGCATCATCAGCGCAACGCTGGTGACCGGCTTGGTCATGGAATAAATGCGGAAGAGTGTGTCCTGGTGCAGCGGCCGACCGCGCTCCAGATCCATCTGCCCCTGTACGCTGAAATGCGCCGTCTGGCCGCGTCGCTCGATGAGCGTCAGCGCGCAGGGCAGGCGTCCCATTTCGACGTAGCGCTGCTGGATGTATCGGTCCAGATACTGCAAGCGGCTGCTCGCGAGGCCGACGGCTTCGGGTGATACCTCGGACATGCCCAATCCTTTGCTAAATGAGTGACTCTCGCTGCGGCTCGCGCATGAAGATATAAACCAGCAGCGAGACGAACACGCAGGCTGTCACGTACCAATAGAACAGCTCTTCGTGGCCAATGTTCTTGAATGCCAGCGCGATCATCTCAGCGGTGCCGCCGAACAGAGAGACCGTGATCGCATACGGCAGGCCCACGCCCAGCGCGCGGATCTCCACCGGAAACAATTCGGCTTTCACCACGGCGCTGATGGAACTGTACAGCGACGAAATCGTCAGCGCGATGAATATCAGGAAGAAAGCCGTCCACGCATCGTGCGCCTGTGACAGCGCCGACAACAGCGGCACCGTCCCAAACAGCGCCAGCACGCCGAACGCGATCAGCATCGGGCGGCGGCCGTAGCGGTCGGACAGCGCGCCCATCAACGGCTGCAGCAGCATGAAAATGAACAGATTCGCGCTCGACACCAGGGTCGATTCGCCTTTGCTCAGGCCGACCGTGTTCACCAGGAACTTCTGCATGTAAGTGGTGAAGGTGTAGAAGAACAGCGTGCCGCCCATGGTCAGCCCGATGACGATGAGCACTTCGCGCGGATGTCGCAGCAGTAGTGTCAGCTGACCGGCCTCGGCGGTTGCGGCTTTTTTCTTGAACGCCTCGGTCTCGAGCAGATTCCGGCGCAGATACAACGCGGCCAGTGCGGCGGCGGCGCCCATGATGAAGGGAATGCGCCAGCCCCAGGCTTCCAGCTGGTGCGCGTCGAGCACGAAGAACTGCAACACCATCAGCACGGCCAGTGCCAGCAGCTGGCCCATGATCAGCGTGACGTAAAGGATGCCTGAATAGAAACCGCGGCTGCCCTTGGTTGCGATCTCGCTCATATAGGTCGCGCTCGTGCCGTACTCACCGCCAACGCTAAAGCCTTGCAGCAGGCGCGCGATCAGGAGCAGGGCCGGCGCGGCGGCGCCAATGGTCTGATAGGTCGGGGTGAGCGCGATGATCAGCGAGCCGAGGCACATCAGCGTGACCGACAAAGTCAGCGCAGCTTTGCGCCCGCGACGGTCTGCATAGCGGCCCAACACCCAGCCTCCGATCGGACGCATCAGGAAGCCCACGGCGAAGATCGCCGCGGTGTTCAGCAATTGCACCGTGCTATCGCTGGTCGGGAAGAAGCTCGGCGCGAAATAAATCGCGAAAGCGGCGTATGTGTACCAGTCGTACCACTCGATGAGGTTGCCGACGGAGCCGCCGAGAATTGCGCGGAGGCGTTGTCTGGCTGTGGTCTCGGCAGCTGCGATCCCCGCGCTATCGTTCACTTTATGGTGTTGTTGGTGGGCCCGCGGCGATGGTGAACGAAGCTGCTGCCAAAGAAAAGCACGCCCATAAAAGGAAGCGGTGGACAACCCAGAATCGCTGGGTCGTCACACCGCTTCGAAATTCACGGCCTGCTAGGCCGACGGAGTCATACCCATCCGTCGGTCTAATGTGCGGGTCGTGAATTCCGAGACGAACCTTCTCTACTAGTGCCTTCTCGCGTCGTCGCGTCGGAGTGGCTGCTCACTTCCGCTGGATCGTGATCCTTGGCGCGTTGCTTGGCTTGCTCCTCGGCGCGACGAATGTCCTGTTCCTCGCTCGGCGATACATTGCCGGCGTTGGCGATTTCCTGCTGACCACGCTCGGACTCGACGAACTCTTTGGTCGCCTTGCGGTAGTTGCGATCGGCGGACTTGTTGCCTTCGCCTTCGTTTCGCGGTGATCCCATGAGTCCTCCTCCAATGCGTCAGCCCGATCTAGAACGTCCGTCGGTCGACTAGGTTCCGGCACGAGGCGGGATGGACGAGGTATGCTGTCAGTGTGTACTGGATACTCGCTACAATTTTCATCCTGATTGCGCTCGCGGTGCCCCGCTATCGCCCCATTGGCGTCATTGGCTGCGTGATCCTCGGTGCGATGCTGACATGGGCCGTGGTTCAACGCTTACGTGTGCCCGTGGACGACGATCGCCCGCAGGTTCAGCAGCGCGGGCGGCCGACATCGCCGGCGGCGGTGTTGCAGATCATCATGCCGGACCAGGTGCGTGTGGATGATCTGACGATGTCGGGCGGCGGGGCGCCTTTCGAGCTGCGAGGCCGGATCGAGAACAAGTCGGACGCGCTGCTCAAGTCGATCACGCTGCTGGTGACGCGTCGAGATTGTTACGAAGGCGCGCTGGATCCGACCGGCTGCGCGGTGGTGTGGCAGGACAAGCACTGGATCTCGATCGTCGTTCCTCCGGGAGAAGCACGCGATTTCTCCAGCCAGGTGTGGATGCGAGGTGCGGCGCCGAGGGTGCGAGGCACGCAAAAGGATTCCTTTGAAATCGTCGCCGCATCGGGTGAAATTCCGCCGCCCGCCAGCAAAGCGGAGCATTGATTCCTTCTTCCAAAAAAGACCGCGGGTATGCAGCTGATACTGAGCTACTTGATCGCAGGCTGGTCCGGATTCTTTGTCATGGCGGTGGAATTGCTCGGCGGGCGCTTGCTCGCGCCGACCTTCGGCAGCAGCATCTACGTGTGGGGCGCCATCATCACGGTGTTCATGCTGGCGTTGTCCATCGGTTATCTGGCCGGCGGCCGGCTGTCGATGAGCGCTCCGTCGGTGCGCAAGCTCGGGCTCATTCTGATCGTCGCCGCGCTCACGGTGTTGCCGCTGTTGCTATTCGCCGTGCCGCTGCTCGACGCGGTGGCCAATGCGATTCCCGATCCCCGCTTCGGCTCGTTGGTGGGCGCGACCGTGTTGTTCTTCATTCCGACGGTGTTCTCGGGGATGATTTCCCCGTACGCAGTGCGCTTGATCGTCCCGGACCGCTCCAGCTCTGGCCGCCACGCCGGCCAGCTGTATTTCGTGTCGACTTTTGGCAGCGCTGCCGGCACGCTGCTGACTTCCTTCTATCTGGTGCTGATCATGGAAGTGAACCACATCCTGCTCGCGCTGATGGCGATTTCCGGCGTCATCGGGGCGGTAGCCTGCCTGGTACGCGGAGAAGCGAATGCGCAGTAGCTGGCAAGCGTTGCTATTGTCGGTCGCTGGCTTGCTCGCGGCCCCTGCGGCGAGCGCCGACAATATGAAGTTATTGCACTCCGAACGTTCGCTATATCGTGAAGTGCTCGTCTACGAGACGGGCGACGTGCGCTGCATCTGCTTCACGCGCTTTTGCCGCATCGGCCGGCAGACCTGTCAGGACGTGAAGCACCCCGACCGCATCGTCATGAACTATCCGCAGATGATGCTGAGCTCTTTGTTCGTGAAGCCGGAGCCGAAGTCAGTGCTCATCATCGGCCTCGGCGGCGGCACGATTCCACGCGCGCTGCACGAGCTGGCGCCCCAGGCCCGCATCGATGTGGTCGAGATCGATCCCGCGGTCGTCAAGGTCGCGCGGCGCTATTTCGATCTCGGTGACAACAGCGCACTGAATGTGATCGAAGCGGACGGTCGCGTGCAGGTGAAGAAGGCGCTGCGCGAGCAGCGCAGCTACGACCTCATCATGCTCGACGCCTTCGACCATGAGTACATTCCCGAGCACCTGCTGACGCGGGAGTTCTTGCAGGAAGTGAAGGCGCTGCTGGCGCCGGGCGGCGTGCTCGCGGCCAACACGTTCTCATCGAGCCGGCTCTACGATCACGAGTCGACGACCTATGCGTCGGTGTTTCCGGAGTTCTTCAATTTGAAGAAGGAGAACCGCGTGATCATCGCGGCCAATGGTCCGTTACCGAGTGCAGATCAGCTGCGGGCCAACAGCAGGCGCTTCGAGCAAGCCTTCGACTCGTTCGGTATCAGCGCGAGCAAGCTATTGCCCTTGTTCTCGCGCAAGCAGGACTGGGAGCGCGGGGCGCGCATCCTTACCGATCAATACTCACCCGCCAACCTGCTCAATCTCGGTAAGAACTGAGCAGGCGCTGCAAGCCCGGCCGCGGCTCAATTGATCGAGCCGCGGGTCCGCTCCAATTCCTGGATGGCGAGCAACACGTCCTGCAGCTGCGGGCGTTCGCCGCCAGCCATGTTCTCATCCTGAGCGACTGACAACAGCTCGGCATCCTTTTTCCACGACTCGAGGATGCGCAACTTCTCGTCGACGTCGAGCTCATTATCTCGAACCACATCGATGGGCTTGCGATATTCCTTGGTGGGATCGCTGATCGCGTCGCATACCTTGCTTTCGTGCGTCTGGCTCATGGAATGCCTCAGTCGCGACGGGCGAGCAGACCGACGACCAGCGCCACGCCGGCGACCGCGCCGATGATGGCCCACGAGTGATCGCGCACATACGCATCCGTGTAGCGGGCGTATTTGCGGACGCGGCGCTGCATCCGACGGTCGTACAAATTATCGAAAGCTCGCTGCACGGTTTTCTGGGTGCGGTAACGCGCTTCTTGAACGCGTTCGTTGGTAACATCCGCCGTGGCGCGCAGCAATTCTTCGGCGTCGCGGGCTACGCACTGCAGATCCTTGCGCAGGTGCCGGATAGGGGAGTCAAAAGCGCCGTTTCGCATTGGGAGACCTCCTCGGACTTCGACAGGTACGGGTAGACTTCAGGCAAGACGTCCGCCCGGTCCGAAAAAACAACGCCATGAATTGCTGGCGGGTTCCGCGTAGGATTTCTGTAAGTTGCAATTGCGTATGCCGACCGGTGTGCATACTTTGCAGGGAGTAGTCGTGGCGACCAAAAGCAAGACAACGGCCAAGCGTAAGCGAGCGCCCGCGAAGCGTAAGACACCGAAAAAAGCCGCGCCGCGCACGCGTGGCGTCATGCCCGCCGAATGTCGATTGGAGAATCTGCCGGCCGAAGCTGCGGCGGTCGCCGAGCGTATCGAGAGTGAGGGCGGCTACGTCATCGGCAGCTACTGCGAGCCGCTCGGCCGCAATCCGCTGCTGCTCGCGGCGCTACCCATCGACCAGGTCGAGCCCACGCCGTTTCAGCGCGACCTGTCCGATGCGCACTACAAGAAACTTTCCGGCGTCATCGATCGCACCGGTTTGTTTCTGGACCCGGTGATCGCCATCACCGCCCCGAAAGAAGGCTTCTGGACGCCGAATGGCCGGCACCGGCTCGAAGCCATGCGTCGGCTCGGCGCCAAGTCCATCATCGCGCTGGTCGTGCCGAAGCGCGAAATCGCCTGGCAGATCCTGGCGCTCAACACCGAGAAGGCGCACAACTTGCGCGAGCGGGCGCTCGAGGTGATTCGGATCTACAAAGGCTTGATCGAAGAAGATCCGCGCCGGCCCGAAAATGATTTCGCGTTTTATCTGGAAGAAGCCGCGCTGGTGACACTCGGCCTGTGCTACGAGCGCAAAGGCAACTTCGCAGGCGGTGCCTATCATCCCATCCTGCGGCGGCTCGAAGAGTTCTCCTCGGAGACGTTGCAGGCGTCGCTGAAGGTTCATCAGAAGTACGCCGACCAGCTGTTCGAGCTGGACGAGAAAGTGATGAGCGTCATCGAGAAGTTGAAAGAGCGCGGCCTGGTCAGCCCATACCTGCGCGCCTTCGTCGTCGCTCGTATCAATCCGCTGCGCTGGATCAAGGACGAGCCGCCGCCATTGCCGGAGGTGCTCAAGACCATGAAAGAGCGCCTGGCGAAATTCAACGTCGACAAAGTGAATCAGCAGGATCTCGCCAAGGCGGGCGGCGCGCCGGATGCCGAATCCTAGAGTTCAGGGTCGGGAGCAAACATTCCGTTTGGAAACGGATTGGGATCGTCTCGTTCAGCGTAGCGGCGTGAGTCCTGAATGACGCCGCGAGCGACCAGGTTTTTGCGCGAGTCGTAATAAATGACGATGGTCTCGCTCGGGACGTGTGAGGCGCGCTGAAAGTCGACGTACTCCGCGGGTGATGTTTCGCGATGACCATGGCCGGTGCCGAGGTCCTGCGGACTGCGCGCAAGAGATTCGTTCGCGGCAGGCGGTGCTTCGGCGCGCTCGGGCGCGCTTTGTGAAGTGACGCTGTCCCGGTCGTGATAGGGATGCGGACGGCAGCACGGGCGACGCTCCCGAAACACCGCCACTCCAATGACTCCCACATTCTCCGGCCGGCCGGTTCGCGCGGCGTACGAGTCCTTCAGTCGCGTGAAATAGAAGGTCGCGACTTCGTCCAGGCTTTTGCGCCAGCCGTCGATGTTCACGCCGTCCCAGGGATCGAGCACGTAGCCGGACTGCCGTTCGTCCGCGGTCTTGCCGGTGATGACATTCACGCCGTCGACGCTGGTGACCGCCAGCAGGCGTTCGCTGGTGCGATTATCGAGCCGCACCTCGTACTGATGCCCCGGCTCCCCAACGACATACAGCCGGTTCTCGTGAACGTGCACAGGCAGGGTGTAGCCGGCGGTCCGGTCGAAGATCTCGACGCCGGCCAGGCGGTAGATATAGGAGGGCGCATGGTCCCGCCCGGCAAGCGCCTGGAGCGGCATCGACAGGGCGACGAGCATCATGAGGGGCACGAACGGGCGCATATCAGCTCCGCTTGGGTGGCTGATGGGTGTAAACGGCACCGATGCGGCAACGGGGTCAACCGGGCGGGGACGGTAAGGTCGGCCGTGGCCGCCGTTCAGGCGGCGGGCCGCCTACGTGGAGCGGGCTCCAAGCTTGCCCTTCGCGCTGGCCCCCGCTATGTTCGCGCCTCCAAAGGATGAGGCAACTGTTTGCATGGCAATGAATTTCCTGGACTTCGAGCAGCCGATCGCCGAATTGGAGGCGAAGATCGACGAGCTCAAGTTCGTCTCCAGCGACGCCGAGGTGAATATCGGCGAGGAGATCGCTCGTCTGCGCGCCAAGAGCCGGGCGCTGACGACCAGCATCTTCTCCAACCTCAGCCAGTGGCAGATCGCGCAGCTGGCCCGTCATCCGCAGCGTCCGTACACGCTGGATTACATCAGCTCGATCTTCACCGATTTCCAGGAGCTGCACGGCGATCGCATGTATGCCGACGATCACGCCATCGTCGGCGGCGTGGCGCGGCTGGACGGCAGGCCGGTGATGATCATCGGGCAGCAAAAGGGCCGCGACACCAAGGAGCGCGTGCGCCGTAATTACGGCATGCCCAAGCCCGAGGGCTATCGCAAGGCGCTGCGCCTGATGCACATGGCCGAGCGCTTCCAGGTGCCCTTGATCACCTTCATCGACACCTCGGGCGCCTATCCCGGCGTCGGCGCCGAAGAGCGCGGCCAGAGCGAAGCGATCGCGCGCAACCTGTTCGAGATGTCGACCCTGCAAACCCCGATCATCAGCGTCGTAATCGGCGAGGGCGGCTCGGGCGGCGCGCTCGCCATCGGCGTCGGCGATCGTCTGCTGATGCTCCAATACAGCATTTACTCGGTGATCTCGCCCGAAGGCTGCGCCGGCATCCTGTGGCGTAGCGGCGATAAGAAGGATCTTGCTGCCGAAGCCATGGGCGTGAGCGCCGAGCGCATCGCCAAGCTCGGCGGTATCGTCGATGAAGTGTTGAGGGAGCCTCTGGGCGGCGCGCATCGCGATCCGCAGGCCATGGCCGATACGTTGAAGGACGCACTATTGCGTCATCTCAACGACCTGCAGGCCAAGCCGCTGGAGCAGTTGATGAAGGCGCGCGAACAGCGCCTGCGCGGCTACGGAGTTTATAGCGTCAGCTGACGGTGGCGTGGCTCATGTTCTCTCCACGTGAGCTGCAAGATCGAGTGCAAGGCAGAAGCGGGGGCAGGGCATTGCTGCCGCCCGACGCCGCCGTTTGTGTCGCTTTCAGCGGCGGGCTCGATTCCACGGTGTTGTTGCACTCGTTCGCTCGACTCGCGGCCGAGCCCAACAGCTATCGAGTGCGCGCCGTTCACATCGATCATGGACTGCACGCGGACTCGGTGCTGTGGCGGGATCACTGCGAACGTCAGGCACAGGCGCTGCAAGTTGAATTCACCTCCATGCGTGTCGCGGTCACAAGCATCGATGAGGTTGGTCTCGAGGCCGCTGCGCGTGCAGCTCGCTACGCTGCTTTCGCCAGAGAGCTGCGTCCTGGCGAGTATCTTTTAGTCGGCCATCACGCCGACGATCAGTTGGAAACCATGCTGCTCGCTTTGATGCGAGGCGCCGGCGTGCTGGGGCTCGGCGCGATGCAAGTGTTCGAGCCGTTCGCTCGCGGCGCGTTGCTCCGGCCGCTCTCGGATTTCACGAGAGCCGATCTGGAGAGGTGGGCGAGGGCAGAAGGACTGCACTGGCTTACCGATCCGTCCAACACCAACCTGGCGCTCGATCGCAACTTCGTCCGGCATCGAGTCGTCTCGGCGCTTCGCGAGCGATGGCCGGCCGCGGCTCAAACGGCGCTGCGCTCCTCGCAGCACTTGCAAGAAGCCTGGCGGGCGCTCGAGCAACTGGCGGCCATCGATGCCGAGCCAGCCATCGAGGGCGAATGTCTCAGCGTCGAGGCATTGAGTGCGCTCAATCCGGAGCGTCGCCGGAATCTGTTGCGATATTGGATCCGCCGCCGAGGTGCTCGTGCTCCTTCGACGCGCAAGCTGGCAGGCATGGAGCACGACATGCTGGCCGCGAGCGTGGATCGCGTGCCTTGTGTCGGCTGGGACGGGTGGGAAATGCGCCGCCATCGCGGCTGGCTCTATTGCGAGCAAAAGTTGCCGGCGTTCGATACCGAGCAGACGATGCAATGGCCTACCCACGCGCCCCTGCAACTGCCGGCGGGCCTCGGCTCGTTACGTATCTCTCCCGGAGAGCCGGGACGGCTCAGCGCTGCTAAGCTGCCCGCAACGTTGACTGTGCGCTTTCGCGAGGGCGGCGAGACGATTCAGCCCGTCGGTCACGCGATTCACCACAAGCTCAAGAAGCTGCTGCAAGCGTCGGCGGTCCTGCCGTGGTGGCGCGAGCGCCTGCCGCTCCTCTACGCCGGCAAGCAACTGATGGCTGTCGGCGATTTGTGGATCGCGGACGAGTTCGCCGCGCGCGACGGCGAGCCTGCGGTGTCGATCGTGTGGGAGCAGAAACCGACGATAGTCGGGCGCCACCCCAACGTATAGACGATTTCTATCCGTTCTCCGCTATCCGCGCGCAACGTATTGAGATACACTGCGCTCCCGTCGTGATTCATTGATGCGCCCATCTTCGACCAGGCGCGTCACGATCCAGATCCCACCCTTCTTGTTTGCGACGGTGCTTTACGATGACGCGTTTTATCTGTGTAACCGGCGGTGTTGTTTCCTCGCTGGGTAAAGGCATTGCCGCGGCTTCCCTGGGCGCCATTCTGGAATCGCGCGGCCTCAAGGTCAGCATGGTGAAGCTGGATCCGTACATCAACGTCGATCCGGGCACCATGAGCCCGTTCCAGCACGGCGAAGTGTTCGTGACCACCGACGGCTACGAGAGCGATCTCGACCTCGGCCACTACGAGCGCTTCGTACGCACCACGACTTCACGTAATTCGAACTTCACGACCGGGCGCATCTACGAGCGCGTGATCGCGAAGGAGCGTCGGGGCGACTACCTGGGCGCAACGGTGCAGGTCATTCCGCACATCACCGACGAAATCAAGCATTGCATCCGCATGGGCGCCGGCGACGCCGACATCTGCATGGTGGAGATCGGCGGCACGGTCGGCGACATCGAGTCGCTGCCGTTCCTCGAGGCGATTCGTCAGCTGGGCGTCGAGCTCGGCCGCAACAACGTGCTCTACATGCACCTGACCCTGATCCCGTACATCCCGAGCTCGGGCGAGATCAAGACCAAGCCGACCCAGCACTCGGTGAAGGAGCTGCGCTCCATCGGCATCCAGCCCGACATCCTGGTGTGCCGTTCGCAGAATGCAGTGCCGGCCGAGCACCGGCGTAAGATCGCGCTGTTCACGAACGTGGAAGAGCGCGCCGTCATCACCGCGGTGGACGCGGACGACCTTTACAAAATCCCGCAGCTGCTGCACGAAGAAGGCCTGGACGACATCGTGGTCGACAAGCTGCGCCTCGATGTGCCGCCAGCCGATCTGACCGAGTGGAAGCAGGTCGTGAACGCCAAGGCCAATCCGGAGGCGAAGGTTACGATCGCGATGGTCGGCAAGTACGTCAACCTGCGTGACTCTTATATCTCGTTGACCGAAGCGCTGACGCATGCCGGCGTGCGCACCCGGACGCGAGTCAACATACAGTTCGTCGAAGCGACGGACGTGGAGAAGCACGGCACCGGTTGCCTCGAAGGCGTCGACGCCATCCTGGTGCCGGGCGGCTTCGGCGAGCGCGGTGTCGAAGGCAAGATCGCGGCGATCAAGTTTGCCCGCGAGCGCCAGATTCCTTACCTCGGCATCTGCCTGGGCATGCAGCTGGCGATCATCGAGTTCGCTCGCAACATCGCGGGCCTGCAGGGCGCGCATTCAACGGAATTCAACCGGGGCGCTCCGCATCCGGTCATCGCACTCATCACCGAGTGGCAGGACGAGAAGGGCAACGTCGAGCAGCGCACCGAGAAGTCGGACATGGGCGGCACCATGCGCCTGGGCGCGCAGGAAGCGAGGCTGTCGCACGGCTCGAAGGCGCACCAGATCTATGGCTCGGACACGGTGATGGAGCGTCATCGCCATCGTTACGAGTTCAACAACCGTTATTTGCAGAAGCTGATGAACGCGGGCCTGCGCTTCTCCGGCTTCTCGCGCGACGGGCTGGTGGAAATGATCGAGCTGCCGTCGCATCCGTTCTTCGTGGCGAGCCAGTTCCATCCGGAATTCCGCTCCACGCCGCGTGACGGTCATCCGCTGTTCTCCGGCTTCGTGAAGGCTGCGCGCGCTTATCACCAGAGCCAGCAGCCCGAAGAGAAGCGCGTCGCTGTCGGCGGCGCCTGAAGAGAGATTTGAAGACGATGCGACTGCTGAACTTCGACGTCGGGCCGGACAAGCCGTTTTTCCTGATTGCCGGCCCCTGCGTCATCGAGAGCGAACAACTGAATATCGACGTCGCCGGCAAGCTCAAGGAGCTGACCGCGCGCTTGAACGTGCCGTTCATCTTCAAGTCGTCGTTCGACAAAGCGAACCGTTCGTCCGTGAAGAGCTTCCGTGGCCCGGGCATGGAAGAGGGGCTGCGCATTCTGTCCGAGGTGAAGAAACAGCTCGGCGTGCCCGTGCTCACCGACGTGCACGAGGACACGCCGTTCGCTGAAGTCGCCTCGGTCGTCGATGTGATGCAGACGCCGGCATTCCTGGCCCGCCAGACCAATTTCATCGTGAGCGTCTGCTCGCACAATCGACCCGTCAACATCAAGAAGGGCCAGTTCCTGTCGCCCTGGGAAATGGGCAACGTGGTCGAGAAGGCGCGCTCCACCGGCAATCAGCAGATCATGGTGTGCGAGCGCGGCTTCACGTTCGGTTACAACAATCTGGTCTCCGACATGCGCTCGCTGTCGGTGATGCGTGAGACCGGCGCGCCAGTCGTGTTCGATGCGACTCACTCGGTGCAATTGCCGGGCGGCAAGGGCACGTCGTCCGGCGGTCAGCGCGAGTTCGTGCCGGTGCTGGCGCGCGCTGCAGTGGCAGCGGGCGTCTCCGGATTGTTCATGGAAACGCATCCCGATCCCGCCAAAGCTTTGTCCGATGGCCCGAACGCCTGGCCGCTGGCGCGCATGGAAGCGTTGCTGACAACACTTAAAGAATTGGACCAAGCCGTGAAGTCACGGCCATACGAGGAAAGTTTGTTATGAGCAAGATCGTCGACATCCGCGGCCGCGAGATCATCGATTCGCGCGGCAATCCGACCGTGGAGGCCGATGTATATCTGGATTCCGGCGCGGTGGGTCGCGCTGCAGTCCCGTCCGGTGCTTCGACCGGTGCGCGTGAAGCCATCGAACTGCGCGATGGCGATAAATCGCGTTACCTCGGCAAGGGCGTGCTCAAGGCGGTCGCCAATGTGAATGGCGAGATCAAGAAGCTGCTGGTGGGCCGCGATGCCGGCGACCAGGCCGCGATCGACCAGGCCATGATCCAGCTCGACGGCACCGAGACCAAGTCGCGCCTGGGCGCGAATGCCTTGCTCGCCGTCTCGATGGCCAACGCGCACGCGATGGCGAAAGAAACCAGACAATCGTTGTTCCGTCGCCTGGGCACGTCGAAGACGCTGCCGGTGCCGATGATGAACATCATCAACGGCGGCGCGCACGCCGACAACAGCGTCGACATCCAGGAGTTCATGATTCTCCCCGTCGGCGCACCGTCGCTGTCCGAAGCGCTGCGCTATGGCGCGGAAATCTTCCATACGCTCAAGAAAGTCCTGCACGAGCGCAAGCTCGCGACCTCGGTGGGCGACGAAGGCGGCTTCGCACCCGACCTGCCGTCGAACGAAGCGGCGCTGGAAACCATTCTCGAAGCCATCGATCGCGCCGGCTACAAGGCCGGCAAGCAGATCTTCCTCGGCCTGGACGTGGCCAGCACCGAGTTCTTCAAGGACGGCATCTATCACCTCGAGTCCGAGAATCGTAAGTTCAACTCGAAGCAGTTCGCCGATTACCTCGAAGGCCTGGTGGGCCGCTATCCCATCGTCACCATCGAAGATGGCATGAGCGAGGACGATTGGGACGGCTGGGCGCACTTGACGCAGCGGCTCGGCAAGAAGGTGCAGCTGGTCGGTGACGACCTGTTCGTCACCAACACCAAGTTCCTGAAGCAGGGCATCGAGAAGCACATCGCCAACGCCATCCTGATCAAGGTCAATCAGATCGGCACGCTGACCGAGACCGTGGCCGCCATCGACATGGCGGTGGACGCGGGTTATGCGGCCGTGGTGTCGCACCGCTCGGGCGAGACCGAGGACGCGACGATCGCCGATATCGCCGTTGCGACGCGCGCCACGCAGATCAAGACGGGCTCGATGTCGCGTTCGGATCGCATCGCGAAGTACAACCAGCTGCTGCGTATCGAGCAGGAGCTGGGCAGCGAAGCGAAGTACGCCGGCATCGAAGCGCTGCCGGTGCCGCCGCCTGGCATGTCGTGCTGATCTGATCGACGCGCATGAAGATTCTCGCCGCCGCCTTGGTCATCGTTCTGGTGCTGTTGCAGTACCGGTTGTGGCTGGGCGACGGCGGCATGCGTGAGGTCTATCAGTTGCGCGCCGATATCGAGAAGCAGCGCGAGGTGAACCGCGAGCTCAAGGAGCGCAATCGCACGCTGGCGGCGGAAGTGCAGGACCTGAAGAAGGGCACGGTCGCCATCGAGGAGCGGGCGCGCACCGATCTCGGCATGGTCGGTCGTGGCGAGACCTTCTACCAGGTGGTGGAGCCCAAGCCGACCGTTCATCCTGCGACGCCGGCGGCGCCGCCCAGCGAATCGGAAGAGAGCGGCAGTGGCAGCTCGCGCGGCAACAGCCCTGCCAGCGTCATTCAGGCTCGCACGCCGAACAAACACTAGCGCCCGATCCTTGGCTCGGGTGACTGAGGTTCCTTTTAGTGGATAAGAGGTTCTGGGTCGTCGTGCCCGCGGCTGGCAGTGCTCGCCGTATGGGTGCCGCCGTGCCCAAGCAATACCTGCCGCTCGCCGGCCGCACTGTGATCGAGTGGTCGCTCGCGCCGTTCCTGGCGCAGGCGCGCACCGCTGCGATTGTGGTCGTGCTTGCTGAACAGGATCAGCGCTGGCCGCAGATCGCCGTTGCAGGCGATACGAAGATCGCTACGACAATCGGTGGCGCGGAGCGCATGGACTCGGTGCTAGCTGGCTTGCGAGCGTTGCAGGACCGCGCAGCACCGGATGATTGGGTGCTCGTGCACGATGCGGCGAGACCGTGTCTGTCGGTCGGCGACCTCGATCGCTTGCTGAACGAATTGAGCAACGACGACGTGGGCGGATTGCTCGCCGCGCCGGTCGTGGATACGTTGAAACGCGCCGATGACGGCGGGCGGGTCGTGCAAACTGTGGCCAGAGAGAAACTCTGGCGTGCACTCACGCCGCAAATGTTTCGTCATGACCTCTTGCGCAGGGCATTGCAGAGTGCGCTGGCGAAAGGAACAGCCGTGACCGATGAGGCTCAGGCGGTCGAAGCGCTGGGGGTGCAACCGAAGCTGGTTGCAGGCGATGCCGACAACATCAAGATCACGTTGCCCGAAGACTTGCCGCGTGCCGAGCGCATTTTGAAATCACGGAGCGCCACATGACTTGCCAACTTCGTATCGGGCAGGGGTACGACGTTCATGCGTTCACTGCCGGCGATCACGTGACGCTCGGCGGCGAAAAGATTCCACATACTCACGGCATCCTCGCGCATTCGGACGGCGACGTGTTGCTGCACGCGATCTGCGATGCATTGCTCGGTGCGGCCGGCCTCGGCGATATCGGCATGCACTTTCCAGACACCGATCCGCGCTGGAAAGGCGCAGACAGCCGAGCGTTCGTGCGCCACGTCCGAGACTTGCTCAAGGTGAGAGACTACGTGGTCGTCAACGTCGATACGACCGTCATTTGCGAAGCGCCGCGTCTGGGCAAATATCGCGAGGCGATGCGGTCCAACATTGCCGCCGATCTCGGCATCAATATCACTCGCGTGAACATCAAGGCCACGACCAGCGAAAAGATGGGCTTCATCGGCCGTGCCGAAGGCCTTGCGTGTCAGGCCATCGCACTGATCGAGCATATCTCCGGATGAATTTCGTCGACCTCATGAATCTGCCCTGCGCCCACGGCGGGCCGGCTGGCAGTGCGCGCTTGCGTGTCGCGCCGGAAGATTTCGTCGTGCGCGAATGGCTCGGCTTCGACGCGGACGGCGAGGGCGATCATCTGCTGTTGAAAGTCCGCAAGCGCGGTGCGAACACGATGTGGGTCGCCAAGCAGCTGGCGCGCGTCGGCAAGATACATCCGCGCGATGTCGGCTTTGCGGGCTTGAAGGATCGCGATGCGGTCGCCGAGCAGGCATTCACCGTGCCGGGCCGCTCGGCGGTTCCCAATTGGCTCGGTGTCACTGGCGACGGCTTCGAAGTCATCGGCGCGGAACGCACGCGACGCAAACTGAAGCGGGGCGCGCTGAAGGGCAACGATTTCGAGATCGTGCTGCGCGAGTTCTCCGGCGATGCGGCGCTGCTCGAGCAGCGGCTGCAAACACTGGCAACCGCGGGTGCGCCGAATTATTTCGGTCCGCAGCGCTTTGGCCACAATGGCTCGAATATCTCCAGTGCGGTTGCGTGGTTCGAGGGTGGGCCGGCGCCGGAGCGAATGGAACGTGGCTTCGCACTGTCAGCAGCACGCTCGGTGATTTTCAATGCAGTGCTCGCCGAGCGGCTCAATGCCGGCACTTGGAATCAGTTGCTCGATGGCGATGTGGTGAACCTGAACGGCAGCGGCAGTTTTTTTCTTGCCGAAGTCGTCGACGACACGCTGCGTGAGCGTTGCCAGCGACTCGATGTGCATCCCACCGGGCCGATGTGGCACGGCGATTCGTTGCTATCGAAGGGCGCGGTTGCGAGTCTCGAGATCGAGACCGCACAGCGATTCGCGGTACTGGCCGCCGGCCTGGCGAAAGCGAAAATGGAGCCTGAACGCCGGCCGCTGCGCGTGCCGGTGAGAGAGTTGCAATGGCGTATCGAGGGGGCGGACGTGCATCTGCAATTTCGATTGCAGCGAGGCTCGTTCGCGACCGCCGTGCTGCATGAGTTGATCGGCAACGCGTTCCAGGCCGAGACGCCCGAAGCAGATGTTTGATCGCTCACTTCACTCGCAGCAGCACGTAGACGGCGCCGCTGCCGCCGTCCACCTGTCGGGCCGAGCCAAAGGCCTGGATGTTGTCGATCCGTTGCAGCCATTGGTTGACGACGTTCTTCAGCACCGGGCCACGCGGTCCGGAGCCACGGCCCTTGCCGTGAATGATACGAACGCAGCTCATGCGCCGGGTCACGGCTTCAGTGAGGAACTCGCGCATGGCCGCCTTGGCTTCGGCGCCGGTCATGCCGTGCAGGTCGAGCTCGGCGTCGACGGTGTAGTGGCCCCGGCGGAGTTTCACCAGCACCGATTCGGGAATATGCGGCCGGCGGAAGCTGAGCTCGTCTCCGGTCGCGAGCATGGCCTCATCGCTCGGCGGGAGCAGGCTTTCCCTCAACACCTCTTGCTGATCTGCCCGAGTAAAGCGCGCTCGAGGCGGCGGTTTGGGCGCGGGCGGTGCGCGCTTGCTGGTGTCACGCAACCGGCGTACGTCGCGCATCGCCTCCCGAAAGGTCTGGCTGTCATGATCCGGATCGTCGCTCACCTCGGCGTCACCTCAAGCAGCCATCCCTGGAGCGTTGGCCAGCCAGTACGTCCGTGTACTGTCGTTCGCCCGGTTCGAGGCGACGTTAGGTCGCCTCGAAAAGGCATCCGAGCTCACCCAGGCGTCGGCCTCATGAAGTCGACGCGACATTTCCAGTATAGTTCCGCGCCGCCCACTTTCATGAATTCATGAAGATTCTTCTCAGCAACGACGACGGTTACCGCGCCGAGGGCCTGCGTGCCCTCGATGAAGCGCTCACGCCGCTTGCCGACATAACTGTGGTCGCGCCCGACCGCAACCGCAGCGGTGCCAGTAACTCACTGACGCTGGACGTGCCGTTGCGCGTGATGCCGTTCGGCCAGCGCCGCTTCCTGGTGGTCAACGGCACGCCGACGGATTGCGTGCACCTGGCCGTCTCGGGGTTGTTCGAAGGCGAGGACGATCACGACATGGTGGTCTCCGGCATCAACGACGGCCCCAATCTGGGCGATGACGTCATCTACTCCGGCACAGTCGCCGCCGCCGTCGAGGGACGTTTTCTGGGGTTACCTGCGATGGCGGTGTCGCTGGTCATTCAGCCAGACTCGGGCGTGCACTACGAGACGGCGGGGCGCGTCGCTGCCGAGTTGGTGATGCGCATTCAGCGTTCGCCGCTGCACCAGGCGACCATTCTGAACGTGAACGTCCCGGATGTTCCCTACGATCAGTTGCGCGGCTACCAGGCGACACGGCTGGGCTTCCGCCATCGCTCCGATCCCATCGTGAAGATGGCCGATCCGCGCGGACGTCCTGTGTATTGGGTCGGTCCGGCCGGCGGCAGTCAGGATGCGGGCCCAGGCACCGACTTCCATGCGGTCGCGAATAATTATGTTTCGGTGACGCCGCTGCAGATCGACCTGACGCGCCACTCGATGCTCGACGACATGCGCAACTGGCTGCAGGGGCGGCCTGAATGAAGCCACCCGCGCCGCCGAGAAACAACAGCGGGAATCGTGCCGGCATCGGCATGACGTCGGCGCGCACGCGCGAACGTTTGGTTCAGCGTCTGCGCGATCAAGGCATCGCCAATGCAGCGGTGCTCGATCAGATCCGCAACGTGCCGCGTCACTTGTTCGTCGATGAAGCGCTCGCGACGCGTGCATACGAAGATACAGCGCTGCCTATCGGGCACGGCCAGACCATCTCACAACCATTCGTCGTCGCTCGCATGACGGAAGCGATGATCGAAGCGGGCACGCCGGGCAAGGTGCTGGAGATCGGCACCGGCTGCGGTTATCAAACAGCTGTGATGTCGCCGCTGGTTCGGTTCATCTACAGCATCGAGCGCATCGGCGCCTTGCAGGAGCGCGCGCGGCAGCGGTTGCGGGAACTGAATATCTCCAATGTCCATTTACGTCACGGCGACGGTTTTCAGGGCTGGAGCGGGCACGCGCCTTATGACGCCATTCTGATGGCGGCCGCGCCGCTCGCGATTCCGGACGTATTGTTTCAACAGCTGGCGCCGGGTGGCCGGTTGATCGCGCCGGTCGGGCCGGAAGGCCGCCAGCAATTGGTGCGCATCACGCGCCGTGTCGATGAACGCCGCGGCGACGAATTTCACAAGGAGACACTCGGGTTGGTCAGTTTCGTGCCGCTGCTCAAGGGTCTGAACTGATTTCCGTGTGGCGCCTGCGGCTCGCGCCATGCTTGATCGCGCTGGCCCTGCTGGCGGGCTGCGCGTCAAATCCGGAACGTACCGGGACCTATACCGTCAAGCGCGGCGACACCCTGTACTCCATCGCGTTTCGTCACAAGCTCGATTACAAAGACCTGGCGCGGTGGAATCGCATCGGTCGGGATTATGTGATTTATCCAGGCCAGACGTTGCGGCTCTCCGCCCCTGGCAGAGGCGCGCGCACCGCTTCTCCCGCACCAAAAGCAGGGACCTCATCACGTAGAGCGACACCACCGAAGGCGCGACCCACACCATCTGCTCCGCGACGGCCCGCGATTCCCTCCGGTCCGCCCGTGAAGTGGCAATGGCCAGTGGGCGATGGGACCGCCACGCTCACATCGCGTCCTAACGGCGGCAACGGGCTGATGATCGTGGGGAAGCTCGGCCAGGACGTGCGCGCCGCTGGCCCTGGCCGCGTCGTTTATACGGGCTCCGGGCTGTTGGGTTATGGCCAGTTGATCATCGTTAAGCACAACGAAACGTATTTGAGCGCCTACGGACATCTGCAGTCGGTGCTGACCGAGGAAGGCGCTGCTGTCACCGCAGGACAGCGCATCGCGACCATGGGCAACGGGCCGCAGGGCTCGCCGCAGCTTTATTTCGAGATCCGGATCAACGGCACGCCGGGCAATCCGCTGACATTGCTGCCGCAACGGTGAGCGGCAAACGCGTCGCAGGCGCTGGCCCGATCATTGCAGTCGAGATGAGGCTTTGGCCCCCGGGGTTTTCGCGAAGCGAACAAGGGTTGCGCATTGCGCGATCGTGTGTCTAAATCCGCCCCCAACGTGTCGTCGGTAATACCACCCAGCCGGGTGACGGGGAGAAGACGCGGGGGCGGAGGGGGATTCGAGGAAACAGCGCGAAGAAGAACAAAAGCAAAAGAAAAAGAATATTCCGTCAGGCGACGACTCCAGTGGAGCAGCCAGGCGAGTTGGGTCGAACGATCTTCAGTCCCTCGCGTCTTCTCCCGGTCACCTTGGCTATCAGGGTGACCGGGAGAATGTTCTTCAGCTGTTCTTGAGCAGCAGCGCCGCTACGACGGGGCGTCCCTCGCTCGCGAGAATGTTATAGGTGCGGCACGCCGCGCCCGTATCCATCACTTCACAACCGATGCCTCGCGACATCACTGCGCCCAGCACTTCGGGCGCGGGGAATTCCTGCTTCGGCCCCGAGCCGATGACGATCACTTCGGGCTGCATCGCCAGCGCCGGTTGCAGATCGTCGAGCGTCAACTCGGCGACGCTCTGCGGCCGCCAGTCGCTCACGATCTGATCCGCTTTCACCAGGCAGCTGCCGCGTATCACGGACTCGCCGATGCGCACCTCGCCGGGGGCGTAGGAGCGGATCAAGTTGATGCCAGCAATTTTCTCGTCGGTGAGTTTCATTCGGCTACCATAGCGCAGGTCGCAAGCCGCTGCGCTGAAGATGTTGAAGACGCTGACTTTGATCGTTTCTGGCCTGAATCCCTTACGCGCGGGAGGCGAGGCCGGCGCCACTCAGTGGCCACAACTCGCGCGTCTCGCCGGCCGTGGTTCGGTGAGCAAGCGACCGATCGATGCCCGCCAGGATGCATTGCATGCGGCCATCCTCGACGCACTTCAACTGCACGATGTTGCCGATAAGTATCCGAGTGCCGCGGTCGTGCGTACCGGTCTTACTGGTGAGCGAGCCGGCGGTTTCTGGCTGCGCGCGCAGCCTATACACTTCGCCGCGGGTTTGGATCGACTGACGACGGTGCCTCTGCACGGTCAAGCGCGCATGAGCATTGCTGAACGCAATTCGTTGGCGCCGACGTTCGCCGATCATCTACAGTCCACCGGCTTCGAGCTGCACGACGGCGCCGACGGCGAATGGCTCCTGCGCAGCGAAGCGCCGTTGCAAGTGCAGACGGTCACTCCCGAGTTTGCTGCTGCAAATCCGGCGGAACACATCCTGCCGAGCGGGCGCGACGCGGGCGGGCTGCGGCGTTTGATGACCGAGCTGCAAATGTTGTTACACGAGCATCCGGTCAACTCGCAGCGTCAGCTGCGAGGCTTGCCGGCGCTGAATGCGATCTGGTTGCACGGGGAAGGAATGTTGAGTGACGTAAGCGCACACGCAAGTGCACAGGCACTGCCGGTTGGCTGCGGCGATGATGTTTATTTGCGTGGCATCTATCGGCTGCACGATCGGCCGGTGCAGCCGCAGCCGGCGGATGCAGCTTCGCTGCTCTCTCGAATCAGCGGACCGACGCTGGCTTGCATCGATGAAGGTCGTGTCGAGGCGCTCGAAGGACAGTGGCTTGCACCGCTGAGTCGCGCCTTGATGAGCGGCGCGATCGCCCGGCTCACCGTGATGTTCGACGGCTGGCAGGTCATCACCGACCGCGCTGCCATGTTCAAGCTGTGGCGTCGTGATTTGCAGCCGGCGAATTGGGCCGCATGTTGAATCGCACTATTCGTCGCCGCGAGGCGGGTGGGGCGATGGCGCTGCCCGGCGATCTGCACCCCTTGCTGAAACGCCTGTATGCCAATCGAGGCGTGAACGTCGCCGACGATCTCGATCTGGGCCTGGCGCGCTTGATCCCGGTCACTCGCCTCGGTGGCATCGAAGCCGCGGTCGATTTGCTCTGCGACCACTTTGGTCGCGGCAGTCGCATCGTGATCGTCGGAGATTTCGATGCCGACGGCGCGACCAGCACCGCGCTGGTGGTGCGTCAGATGCGCGGGCTCGGGTTCAAGCAAGTCGACTTCCTGGTGCCCAATCGGTTTCAGTACGGCTACGGCCTGACGCCGGAGATCGTGCGGCTCGCCGCGGAAATGAAACCCGGGCTGATCGTGACCGTCGATAACGGCATCTCCAGTCATGCCGGCGTGGCCATGGCCACTTCGCTCGGTATCCAGACGTTGATTACCGATCATCACTTGTCGCCCGCGACAGTACCGGCCGCGGACGCGATCGTGAACCCCAATGCGCCGGGCGATATGTTTCCAAGCAAGGCGCTGGCCGGTGTCGGCGTAGCGTTTTATCTCATGGCCGCACTCACGAGGGCCATGCAGGAGCGCGGCTTGTGCACCAATCCGCCGGCGGTCACCGAGTTGCTCGATCTCGTCGCACTCGGCACGGTTGCGGATCTCGTGCCGCTCGATAGAAACAATCGCGTCCTGGTTCATCAGGGCTTGCGCCGCATCCGCGCGGGTCGATGTGTTGCGGGCATTCACGCGCTGGTCGAGGCGGCGGGTTGCATTCCATCGCAAGTGGTCGCCGCTCATCTCGGATTCCAGATCGGCCCGCGCTTGAACGCGGCCGGCCGGCTCGACGACATGTCGATCGGCATTCAATGTTTGCTGACCGACGATCCCAACATGGCCCGCCTGCTGGCGGCCCGGCTGACGCAGTTGAACAGCGATCGCAAGGAGCTCGAGCTGCAAATGCAGCAGGAAGCGCTGCTGGCGATCGCCGACATGCGCGCCGAAGATCCGCAGCTGCCGCTCGGCCTTTGTTTGTTCGATGAATCGTGGCACCAGGGTGTGGTGGGCCTGGTCGCCTCGCGCGTCAAGGAGCGGGTCAACCGTCCGGTCATTGCGCTGGCTCGTGCTGATGCAAACACGTTGAAGGGCTCGGCGCGCTCGATCTCCGGCGTGCACATTCGCGATGTGCTCGACGCCGTCGCGACTCGCCATCCGGGGTTGATCGAAAAGTTCGGCGGCCACGCGATGGCGGCGGGGCTGACGTTGCCGGCCGCGACGCTCGATACGTTCCGAGCCGAGTTCGACGCCGAAGTGCGCCGCTGGATGAGCATCGACGACACCATCGGCATCGTGCATTCCGACGGCAGCCTGCAGCACGACGAGCTGACGCTGGACGTCGCACGGCTGCTGCAACAGGCCGGCCCATGGGGCCAGAACTTCCCCGAGCCGATGTTCGATGGCTGCTTCGAGGTGCGCAACGTACGCATTCTGGGCGAGCGTCACTTGAAGCTGGAGGTGCGGAGCGTGTCGCGCGATGGGCCGCTGGGCAGCAGCAGCTGCGAGGCCATCGCGTTCCGCCACTTCGATCACGACGATGCGCCGCACGTCGAACCCGATTCCCGGGTGGAGCTGGCCTTCCGGCTGGACGTGAACCGGTACAACGGCTCGGAGCGCCTGCAGCTGGTCGTGGAGTATTTGCGGGTCCTTTGAGCGTCCGATTTTGCTAGGATCCGCCTTCCGCAATTGAATTGCCCGCGACTGAAGCCACGCTCAAGACATGGAAACCAATCCCATCCGCCGTTCCATCGAAGACCTCACCGAGCGCGGCGGGGCGCTCAGGAGGTTTCTTTGACTACGACACCAAGAGCGAGCGTCTCGCGGAAGTAAGCCGCGAGCTGGAAGATCCTGCCATCTGGAATACGCCCGACCGCGCCCAGGAGCTCGGTAAGGAGCGCGCGCGCCTGGAGCAAATCGTCGGCACCCTGGATAAGGTGACCAACGGCGTGAAGGATGCCGAGGAGCTGCTGGAACTGGCCATCGCCGAGAACGAGCCATCAGCGATCGCCGATGTCGAGCGCGACCTCGCCGCCATCGATGCGCAGCTGAAGAAGCTGGAATTCCAGCGCATGTTCCCGGGCGAGATGGATCCGCACAGCTGCTTCTTGGACATCCAGGCGGGCGCCGGCGGCACCGAGGCGCAGGACTGGGCCAGCATGCTCATGCGCATGTACCTGCGCTGGGGCGATCAACGCGGTTTCAAGACCGAGGTCGAAGAGGTGAGCGACGGCGAAGTCGCCGGCATCAAGAGCTGCACCATCAACTTCACCGGCGAGTATGCCTACGGCTGGCTGCGCACCGAGACCGGAGTGCATCGCCTGGTGCGCAAGTCGCCGTTCGACTCGAACGCGCGCCGGCACACGTCGTTTGCGTCGGTGTTCGTCTCGCCCGAAGTCGATGACAACATCAAGATCGACATCAACCCCGCGGACCTGAAGACCGACGTGTATCGCTCCAGCGGCGCCGGCGGTCAGCACGTCAACAAGACCGAATCGGCCGTGCGTATCACGCACATGCCCACCGGTATCGTGGTGGCCTGCCAGGCCGAGCGCAGCCAGCACAAGAATCGCGACAAGGCGATGAAGATGCTGAAGGCCAAGCTCTACGAGCTGGAAGTGAACAAGCGCAACGCCGCCGCCAAGGTGCTCGAGGACGCCAAGTCCGATGTGAGCTGGGGCAACCAGATTCGTTCGTACGTGCTGGATCAGTCGCGCATCAAAGATCTGCGCACCAACGTGGAAATCGGCGCCACCGACAAGGTGCTCGATGGCGATCTCGATCCGTTCCTGGAAGCGAGCCTGAAGCAGGGGCTATAAGACATGTCTGAAAACTCCAAGGCCCCGCAGGCGCCGGCTGCCGAAGCGGTCGATGAAAACAAGCTGATCGCCGAGCGGCGCGCCAAGCTCGACAAGCTGCGCGGCCCGGGCGCCAACGGCTTTCCGAACGATTTCCGTCGAGACGCGCTCGCGGACCAGTTGCTGACGGCCTACGGCGATCGTGAGCCGGCCTGGTTCGATCAGAACACGGTGCGTGTGAAGGTCGGCGGTCGCATGATGATCAAGCGCGTCATGGGCAAGGCGAGCTTTGCCAAGATCGCGGATCGCAGCGGCGAGATTCAGCTGTTCATCCAGAGCGCTGCGGTCGGCGAGATCTACGACGAGTTCAAGACCTGGGATGTCGGCGATGTGCTCGGCGCCGAGGGCACGCTGTTCATCACCAAGACGGGCGAGTTGTCGGTGAAGGTGGAGAAGCTGCGCCTGCTGGTCAAATCGCTGCGGCCGCTGCCCGACAAGTGGCACGGCTTGTCGGATCAGGAAACGCGCTATCGCCAGCGTTACGTCGATCTCATCGTCAGCCCGGAAAGCCGGCAGACGTTCAAGACGCGTACGCGACTGGTGAAGTACCTGCGTGACTTCCTCGATGCGTTGGACTTCCTCGAAGTCGAGACGCCGATGATGCAGGCGATCGCCGGCGGCGCGGTGGCGAAGCCGTTCGTCACGCACCACAACCAGCTCGATATCGATTTGTTTCTGCGCATCGCGCCGGAGCTTTACCTGAAGCGACTGGTGGTCGGCGGCTTCGAGCGTGTTTATGAGATCAACCGCAACTTCCGCAACGAGGGCGTGTCGACCCGGCACAACCCCGAGTTCACGATGCTGGAGTTGTATCAGGCGTACGCGGATTACACCGACCTGATGAACCTGGTCGAGCGGATGTGCCAGGGCCTGTGCGACACCATCCTCGGCAAGCGCCAGATCGAATATCAGGGCGAGGTGTTCGACTTCGGTCAGCCGTTCCGTCGCGTGACGGTCGAGGACCTGGTCGTACACTTCAATCCAGGCATCGAGCGCGCGAAGCTGCGGGATGTGGAATATCTGCGTGCCCACTGCGATAAGTTGGGCATCCCGTACGGGCAGGGCGATGGCCCGGGCAAGCTGCAGATCGAAATCTTCGAGAAGACCGCCGAGCACCGGCTGCTCGCGCCGACGTTTGTTTACGGCTATCCGACCGAGGTGTCGCCGTTGTCACGGCGCAATGACTCGGATCCGTTCATCACGGATCGGTTCGAGTTCTTCATCGGCGGGCGTGAGATTGCCAACGGCTTCTCCGAGCTGAACGATCCCGAAGACCAGGCTCAGCGGTTCAGAGATCAGTTGGCGCGCAAAACGGCGGGTGATGAAGAGGCGATGCAATACGACGCCGACTACATTCGCGCGCTCGAGTACGGCTTGCCACCGACCGCAGGCTTGGGCATCGGCATCGATCGCTTGGTGATGTTGTTCACCAACTCACCGTCGATTCGCGACGTGCTGCTCTTCCCGTACATGCGGCCCGAGGCCTAACGCGTTTCGCTGCGCGCTGCGCTTCGCGTTGCGCGCAGCCTGTCGGCAGAGCTGGGGCGTAGGTGGAGGGTCTCGGGAAACTCGCGAGCGTCTTCACTGCCGGCTGACTTTGCTTCGATGGCTACCGCACGATTTGGTCAGTGACCGCTTCACGCTCCGTATCGCTCGCTGCGCGCTAACGCGCTGCGAGCTGCAACGCGCGTCCTCATCGGTACTGCGAACGTGCAACGGCTTGCTCGAATGGCGGCGGTGGCCGAGTCACCGTGGTTGCGAACTTCCCGAGACCCTCCACCTTTCCCCAGCTCGAAGATGCGCGACTCGATGCTTTGTATCGTTGCCGGCGTTGGTCAGCATTGAGCGCGGGCGCTTTCGCGGGCGCCTGCGCTTCGCTGGGCGCGGAGGGAGGCCCGAGGGGAAGCGCTGATGGGGTTGTGGACGCATTTGCGCCGTCGCAATTGTTGGATCCAATTCAACGTTTCCGCGGAAACGGCTTTATACGGTTTCGCCCCGCGGCGAGTCGTGTTCACTGATGGCGCAGCTATCAATCGGCCGCTCATTTGTGGGCGCCGTCAGGCGAAAGACATCTGAGGGCTGTGCCACCGACGCCGGGCGATGAGCGCGGGCGTCGCCGTAGTCTTCCTTGCTAAACCTCTTATTCCGGCGAATATGGCATCGGCAGCCGCGAGAGCACGGCATCCTGCCCATCAAGGTGTAACTCGCTGTTGAGCTGCGCGAGGCTGATGACCGCGAGGACGTCGCATCCAGCCTCCGTGGCCGCGGCATCGACCACATCGCCCGCATGCTGCTCCCCAGCCAACACGCGAGTCCCGGGCGCGGGAGCCGCGCCGGTGCTGTGAAAAAGAAACATGCGTCGTTTGACGGTGCCGCGGAAATGGGCGCGGGCGATGATTTCCTGGCCGGTGTAGCAACCTTTCTCGAAGTCGATGCCGCCGAGCAGGTCGATGTTCAGCATCTGCGCGACGAACGCTTCGTGAGTTTCTGGATAGACCTGCGGCAGGCCGGCGCGCACTTGTGACAAATGAAATTCATGTTCCCTCGCCGCATCGACAGCGGCAGAGAGCGGGCCGAGCACCATCACATCTTCCATGCCGGGTAACGTGAAATAGCTCACACCGTCGATCTCATGGTGCGACCCGGCTTCAGGCAAAGTCACATCCGCGGCCAGGGCGGAGCGAGGCGCGACACCGATGTGCAGATGTTTCGCCGGTTCGATCTTCGCTTTGGCCCGAAGCACATATTTGCGTAGGCGCAGCACGGTGCTATCGATCAGGGCCGCGGGCAGCACTAATGCAATGCCGTCGGTCCGTGCCAGCGTCCAAAACACCGCTTGCACGCGGCCCTGCGGGGAATTGCAGCAGGCGAGCTGCGCTCGATTCGTGCTGAGTGTGTCCAGATCGGCCGTCAGCTGACCTTGCAGATATGCGCGGGCGTCCGCGCCGCTCACCATAATTGTGGCGAGGCTGGTCAGGGGGGCGACAAAAGTACCGGAAATAGGGGCAGACATTCGTGAAATCCGAAATCAAGCCTCGCCACAAACGAAAAGCGCACCGTTCCGGGCCCGGGGGCCTTCTGGCACACTACCGGCCGTTCGAACGGTCACCGCCATCATCGTCCGGTTCAATGGCAGATACAAATTCGCGGCCAGATTCAAACGCCGGGGCCGAGGGCCCGCACGCGGACGTTTCGACCGAGCCACGCACTGCAGGTTCCACTGGCGAGCACGTCGCGCCGAAAGAAATCGGCGGTCGCGACGGGCCGGAGCCGACGCGCTTCGGCGATTGGGAAAAGGCCGGCCGTTGCATCGATTTTTGATCCGCTTTCCGACTTGAGACCACACCTCACATGAGCAATCCCAAGTACGAGCGGCCGCTATCGCCGTTCATGATGTATCGATGGCAGTACACCAACACGCTGTCGATCCTGCACCGGGTCACCGGCTGCGCGCTGAGCGTGGGTACGCTGTTGTTTGTTTATTGGCTGGTCGCTGCCGCGAGCGGCGCGGAGGCTTACGCAGATGCGCAGGCCGTGTTCGCGCATCCGCTCATCAAGGTTCTGCTGGTCGGATTCTCGTTCGCGTTCTTCTATCACCTGTTGAACGGCGTGCGTCACCTTGCGTGGGACACGGGGCACGGCTTCGAGAAGAAGAAGGCGCGCACCAGCGGCTGGATCGCGTTCCTGGGAGCGGTGGCGTTGACCGCGTTGTTGTGGTTCGTGCTCGTGCGCCGGGGTGAAGTATGAGTCTGCGCAGTCCGATAGGACGGGTTCTGGGACTGGGCTCGGCGGGCGACGGTGTCGGTCACTGGTGGACGCTGCGGGTCACTTCGGTGGCGCTGGTGCTGCTCGGCCTCTGGTTCGTGTTTGCGTTGGTGCGCATGCCGGACACGAGCTATGAGACCGTCACGGCGTGGATCGCAATGCCCGTCAACGCAGTGCTGTTGTCGCTGCTGATCGGCACCATGCTGTATCACTCGATGCTCGGCGTGCAGGAAGTGATCGAAGACTACGTCGCCGGCCACGGCGCGAAGATCGCTACCAAGATCCTCTTGCAGTTCATCCATTTCCTTCTCGGCGCTCTCGGTATCTTCTCCGTGCTGCGCATTGCATTCGGGAGCGCCGCATGAGCGCGTATCAATTCATCGACCACAGCTACGACGTCGTGGTCGTCGGCGCCGGCGGCGCGGGCCTGCGCGCCACTTTCGGTCTGGCGCATTCCGGTCTGTCAGTTGCGTGTTTGACCAAGGTGTTCCCGACGCGCAGCCACACCGTGGCCGCTCAGGGTGGCATCAGCGCCGCGCTGGGCAACATGGGTGAGGACGACTGGCGCTGGCACATGTACGACACCGTCAAAGGGTCGGACTGGCTCGGCGACCAGGACGCCATCGAGTTCATGTGCAAAGAGGCGCCCGGCGCCGTGATCGAGCTGGAGCACTACGGCGTGCCGTTCTCGCGCACCGATGACGGCCGCATTTATCAGCGTCCGTTCGGCGGTATGACGACGCACTACGGCAAGGGCACTGCGCAGCGCACGTGCGCCGCCGCGGATCGCACCGGCCACGCGATGCTGCATACGTTGTATCAGCAGGCGCTGCGCCACGAAGCGCAGTTCTTCATCGAATATTTCGCCGTCGACCTGATCATGGAAAACGGCGAGTGCCGTGGCGTCGTCGCCATCAACATGGCGGACGGCACGCTGCACCGTTTCCTGGGTCATCAAACGATTCTGGCGACGGGCGGCTACGGTCGCGCTTACTTCTCGTGTACGTCCGCGCACACTTGCACGGGTGACGGCGGCGGCATGGTGCTGCGCGCTGGCCTGCCGATGCAGGACATGGAGTTCGTGCAGTTCCATCCCACCGGCATCTACGGCGCCGGATGTTTGATCACAGAAGGCGTGCGCGGCGAGGGCGGCATTCTGCGCAACTCGCAGGGCGAACGTTTCATGGAGCGCTATGCGCCGAACGCGAAGGACCTCGCGTCACGCGACGTGGTCAGCCGCTCCATGACCATGGAGATCCGCGAAGGTCGCGGCGTCGGTCCGCACAAAGATCACATCTACCTGCACCTCGAGCACCTTGGCGCCGAAGTGATTCACGAGCGTCTGCCGGGCATCGCCGAGACCGCGAAGATCTTCGCCGGCGTCGATGTCACCAAGCAGCCGATTCCGGTGCTGCCGACCGTTCACTACAACATGGGCGGCATCCCGGCGAACTATCACGGCGAAGTCGTGACGTTGAAGAACGGCAATCCCGATTCGGTGGTGCCGGGTCTGATGGCCGTAGGCGAAGCGGCGTGCGTGTCCGTGCACGGCGCGAATCGTCTCGGGTCGAACTCGCTGCTCGACCTGGTGGTGTTCGGCCGCGAAGCAGCGCGCCACGCCGCCGAGATCGTCAAGCCGAATACCAGACATCGGCCGCTGCCCAAGGATGCGGGCGATCTCGCGGTCAGCCGCATCGACAAGTTCCGCAATGCCAAGGGCTCGCTGAAGACCGCGGACATTCGCATGAACATGCAGCGCACGATGCAGAACCATGCCGCCGTGTTCCGCACGGCCGAATCGCTCAAGGAAGGCATGGAGAAGATGCAGCAGGTGTTCCAGTCGTTCGACGAGGTGAACGTCAGCGATCGCGGCATGGTGTGGAACACCGACCTGATCGAAACGCTGGAGCTCGACAACCTGCTGAGCCAGGCGGTGGCGACCATCACCTCCGCGGAGAACCGCAAGGAAAGCCGTGGCGCGCACGCCCACGAGGACTACCCGGATCGCGACGACGTGAACTGGATGAAACACACCCTCTCGTGGGTGGACCCGCAGGGCAAGGTGTCGCTCGACTACCGCCCGGTGCACTTGAACACACTGACCGACGACGTAGAAGTCGTTCCGCCCAAGGCGAGGGTGTACTGATCATGGCGCAATTCCGTCTTCCCAAGAATTCGGTTGTCGGTGTCGGCAAGAACTACCCTGCGCCGGCCGGCGCCAAGGACGTGCGGACCTTCCGCATCTATCGCTTCGATCCGGAGTCGGGCCAGAACCCGCGCTACGACACGTACGAAGTGGACATGGCGACCTGCGGCCCGATGGTGCTCGACGCGCTGATCAAGATCAAAAACGAGATCGATCCGACGCTGACGTTCCGTCGCTCCTGCCGCGAAGGCATCTGCGGCTCGTGCGCGATGAACATCGACGGCGTGAACACGCTGGCCTGCACGCGCGCGACCGAGGATGTGAAAGGGACGGTGAAGATCTTCCCCTTGCCGCACATGCCGGTGATCAAGGACCTCGTCCCCGATCTCACGAATTTCTACGCGCAGTACGCTTCGGTGAAGCCGTGGTTGCAGACGCGCACGCCGGCGCCGCCGGATCGCGAGCGCCTGCAGTCCAAGGAAGATCAGGAAAAGATCGATCGTCCGGCGGCGTGCATTCTGTGCGCGTGTTGCTCGACCTCATGCCCGAGCTACTGGTGGAACGGCGATCGTTACCTGGGTCCTGCGGCGCTGCTGGCAGCCTATCGCTGGATCGTGGATACCCGCGACGAGGCGACCGGCGAGCGGCTGGATGCGCTGGAAGACCCCTTCAAGCTGTATCGCTGCCATACCATCATGAACTGCACCGAGGCCTGCCCGAAGGACCTGAATCCGGCCAAGGCCATCGCCGAGATCAAGAAGAAGATCGCCGAGCGCAAGCACTGATGAGCACGACTCCAACCGTGGGACAGCTCCGCTGGCGATGCCGGCGGGGCATGCGCGAGTTGGACGTGCTGCTCGAACGCTATCTAAAGGAACGGTATCCTTCCGCCCCGGCTGCCGAACAACAGGCCTTCGTAGCATTGCTCGAGGCGCCAGACCCGCAGCTGTTCGCCTACGTAGTGCAACGAGAGGTCCCGGACGATCCGGATTGGGCGCATGTCATTGCCAGACTCCGCAATCCCAACGCTGACGCTTGACGTACGGAGCCGCCGCTCCGAACGGCGGCTCGGTGCGCTCGCGCTGCTGGGAGTCGCGGCCGCCGCCATGCTACTGCCCATTCCACCGCTGTCCGCCGCACTGTTTTGTGTCAGCGCCGCCGCCGTCGTCGGCAGCGGCCTGTGGTGGCAAGGATGGCTCGGCGGGGCGGACCGGTTGACGGCGGTCAGCTGGTTGTCCGATGGCAGCTGGCTGCTCGCCACTGCCACACGGACGAATATTCCGGCCACGCTGTCCGCCGACTCGCGCATCGGCAGCCGCTGGGTGTGGCTCCGTTGGCACACTCCGGGCTCGCGCCCCCGTTCCCGCTCGATGCTGATCCTGAAGGGCGACGTACTACCTGCAGAATTACGTCGTCTGAACGCCCGGTTGCGACTGGAATCAGTCTCTTTATGCGCTTTGGCCGGTGCGTGACGATGATTTTTGAACTTCGTCACGCAATCGCTCAGCGAGTGTTCAGGAACACTTATGTCGCAGCGAACTTTCGCGCGGTTCGTCAGTCTATGAGGGCAGTCGTGGCGTTGCCGATGTGCGCGCTTCCGCCGACCGGGCAGGGAGTGGGCGCTTGACGACCAACGCGATCAACGCGGATGACACCGACCAGGAACTGGTCCGGCGCGTACAGGCGGGCGACCAGACGGCGTTCAACCTGCTGGTGCTGAAGTACCAGCATCGCGTGTTGAAGCTGGTGGGCCGCTTCGTCAACGATGCCGCCGAAGCCGAGGACGTCGCCCAGGAGGCGTTCCTCAAGGCCTATCGGGCGCTGGCATCTTTTCGCGGTGACAGCGCGTTCTATACATGGCTGTATCGGATTGCGATCAACACCGCGAAAAACGCGTTGGTGTCGCAGCGGCGCCGGCCGGTGGACTTCGATCTGGATCTGCAGGATCCGGATCAGTACGACCGGCAGGCGAAACTGAAGGAAGCGGACACCCCCGAAGGGGTGCTGCTGACGGACGAGATTCGCGCCGTGGTCGAGGAGGCCATGGAGCAACTGCCCGAAGACCTGCGCACCGCCATCGTGCTGCGCGAGTTGGAAGGGTTGTCGTACGAGGAGATTGCCGAAGCAATGGATTGTCCGGTGGGCACGGTGCGGTCGCGGATTTTCCGGGCGCGCGAGGCCATCGATAAAAAGCTCAAGCCGCTGCTCGATTAAATGATCGAGGCAGAGCCGATGAGCCGTCCGACGGGCGTGGAGTTGTGGCAAATTTGATGGGCGATGAACCATCGTGGTGACAGCATGACGGATGCTCTGAACGAACAGCTTTCTGCCTGCCTGGACGGCGAGTTGCCGCCGGCGGAGCTCGACCTGCTGTTGAAGCGGGTGGGGCGGGAGGCTGAGCTGCGTGCCGCCATCGGCCGCTACTCGCTGATCGGCGAGGCGATGCGGGCCGAGCGTCCAGCGGTCGCTTCGCGCGATTTCGCCAGCAAGGTCATGGCGGCGGTGGCCGCTGAACCGGCCCAGGCCGAGACGGCGGTGCCGGTGGCCCGTCCGAAGGTCGCGCAGAAGTCGGCCGCCGAGCGCGCTGCCGGGATGTCTCCGGCACTCATTCGCTATCTACGTCCCGCAGCCGGCATGGCCATTGCCGCCGGTGTGGCTGCGGTTGCCGTGCTGACGATGCAGCCGACCGGTCAGTCCGATCTCGGTGCGGTGAGCACTCCGCTGGTCGCGGCGAATCAGCCTGCGGCGAACGAGCCGGTGGTCGCATCGGATGCCGAGTCGAGCTATGTGGTGCCGACCTCGACGACCCAGTCCCCCTTCATTCCGGCAACGCGCCTGACCAACTACGTGGTCGCGCACAGCGAATATTCATCGCCGCTCGGCCGTCGCTCGGTGTTGAGCGGTGTGCTGGCCGATGACCAGGAAGCGCAAGCCCTCGAGTCCGGCGAAGGCGAGATCAAGATTTCCATCGGCGACGAAGGCTCCGCGGAACGTTGATGGCATCACAGCGCGCCACTGTCTCTATGATGATTCGATGGCCTGTCACGCTGATCGCCGCCTTGCTGACGGTGGCGTCCACGGCGAATGCCGGTGATCGCGAAGCCCGCCAGTGGCTCGAGCGCATGTCGGAGGCGCTCGCCACCCGCAATTACGAAGGCCGTTTCTTCCACATGCGCGATTCCCGCCGGGAAGCGATGCGCATCTATCACCGGGTCGACAAGGGCAAGGTGACCGAGCGGCTGGTGTCGCTCGACGGCAGCGGCCGCGAGATCATCCGCAATCAGAGCGAAGTCGTTTGCTATCTGCCGGACCGTCGCACGGTGCTGGTGGAGAAGCGCACCGACGACAGTACGCTGCTAGCCGCCGTGCCGGCGTACAACGAGGAGCTCGAAGCTCACTACAACATCGAGCGCGGCCCGTTCACCAAGGCCCTGGGCCGGCGCACGCAGGTGATCAATGTCACCCCGCGCGACCAGTTCCGCTATGGCTATCGCCTGTGGCTGGACGATGAAACGGCGATGCCGCTGAAGTCGCAGCTGTGCGATCGCGAAGGCAATGTCATCGAGCAGATCCTGTTCGCGGAGCTGAACTTCCGCGACCGTATTCCCGCCGACAGTCTCAAGCCATCGATTTCCGGCGAAGGTTTTCGCTGGATCCGGCAGGACGTGCAGCCGCAGCTGGCTGCGGGTCAGGTCGGAGGGTGGGGCGTGATTCGCCTGCCCGCGGGCTTCCGGCTGACGGCGTGGCGCATTCAACTGATCGCCGGCTCCAACGTTCCGGTGCAGCACCTGGTGTATTCGGATGGCCTGGCGTCGGTGTCGGTCTTCATCGAGCCGTCCGATCCGCAGGCGCAGCCCATGAGGGGCCTGGCCAAGGTCGGAGCGGCCTTTGCGTTCTCGAGGGCACTGGATGGCCATCAGGTCACGGCTGTAGGCGAAGTGCCCCCGGTCACCCTGGAAGCGATCGCCTCCAGCGTCACCAAGGACGAGGCCAAGACCGCCCCCACGCCCGCGACGCCGGTTCCGCCCCAGCAGTGACCACTTGGACGGTGCTCAGCCGCGCCGAGTGCAGCCTGTGCGAGCAATTGCTGACAGAGCTGGCCGAGGAATTGAGCCCGGCCGAGGCTGCCCGGGTCAGCGTGGTCGATGTCGACGGCGACCCGGCCCTGGCCCGTAAATACGGCCATCGGGTGCCAGTCCTGCTGGCCGACGGCGACTTCGTCTGCAACTACCGCCTGGACCGGGAGCGGGTCCGGCAGATCGCCCGCTAGGCGGCTGCTCACGAACGGCCAACCGCCGGCCGCCAACCCCCGCTATAATCCGCGGCCGCCGGCCAGTCCCCCGGCCCGCAATTACAAGCCCTTGCAGATGAAGCTGATCCGCAACTTCTCGATCATTGCCCATATCGATCACGGCAAGTCCACGCTCGCCGACCGCTTCATCCAGTTGACCGGCGGTCTGGAACAGCGCGAGATGGAGGCGCAGGTGCTCGACTCCATGGATCTGGAGCGGGAGCGCGGCATCACCATCAAGGCGCAAAGCGTGTCGCTGCGCTACAAGGCGCGCGACGGCCAGACGTATCAGCTCAACATGATCGATACGCCGGGCCACGTGGACTTCTCCTACGAAGTGTCGCGCTCGCTGGCTGCCTGCGAAGGGGCGCTGCTGGTCGTGGACGCGGCGCAGGGCGTGGAAGCGCAGAGCGTCGCGAACTGCTACACGGCCATCGAGCAGGGCCTCGAAGTGGTGCCGGTGCTCAACAAGATCGATCTGCCGTCAGCCGAGCCGGATCGGGTCATCAAGGAGATCGAAGAAATCATCGGCATCGAGGCGGAGGACGCGGTCCGCGTCAGCGCCAAGACCGGCGAGAACGTGCCCGAGCTGCTGGAGCAGCTGATCGCGCGGGTGCCGCCGCCGAAGGGCGATCCGGACGCGCCGCTGCAGGCGCTGATCATCGACTCGTGGTTCGACAATTACGTCGGCGTCGTATCGCTGGTGCGCGTGATGAACGGCTCCTTGCGCATGGGCCAGAAGATTCGCATGTGGTCGACGGGCCGCGCGCACACCGTCGACAAGCTCGGCCGCTTCACGCCCAAGTCCCGACCGAGCGAGACGCTCGAGACCGGTGAAGTCGGCTTCGTCATCGCCGGCATCAAAGAGATCAACGGCGCGCCGGTGGGCGACACCATCACCCTCGACAATCGGCCCGCGAGCGAGCCGCTGGCCGGTTTCAAGCAGGTGCAGCCGCGCGTGTTCGCCGGTTTGTTTCCGGTGCAGTCCGACGATTACGAAAACTTCAGAGACGCGCTCGCCAAACTCAAGCTCAATGACTCGGCCCTGCACTACGAGCCGGAAGTCTCGACGGCGCTCGGCTTCGGTTTCCGCATCGGCTTCCTGGGCCTGCTGCACATGGATATCGTGCAGGAACGATTGGAGCGCGAGTACAACCTGGAGCTCATCACCAGCGCGCCCACGGTGGTGTACGAGATTCTGAAAACCGACGGTACGATCATCAATGTCGACAATCCTTCGAAGCTGCCGCCGAGCAACGATATCCAGGATCTGCGTGAGCCCATCATCACAGCAAACATTCTGTTGCCGCCGGAGTACGTCGGCGCGGTGATCACGTTGTGCACGGAGAAGCGCGGCCGTCAGACCAAGATGCTGTACGTCGGCAACCAGGTGTCTTTGCAATACGAAATGCCGATGGCCGAAGTGGTGCTGGACTTCTTCGATCGCTTGAAGTCGGTGAGCCGCGGCTACGCGTCGTTCGACTACGAATTCAACCGCTTCGAGACCGCGCCGCTGGTGAAGCTCGACGTGCTGATCAATGGCGACCGCGTCGATGCGTTGTCACTGATCGTGCATCGGGATAACGCTTATCATCGCGGTCGCGAGCTGGTCGACAAGATGCAAGAGCTGATTCCCCGGCAGCAGTTCGAGATCGCCGTGCAAGCGGCGATCGGCAGTCACGTGGTGGCGCGTGCCACTGTGAAAGCGCTGCGCAAGAACGTGCTCGCCAAGTGCTACGGCGGCGATATCTCGCGCAAGCGCAAGCTGCTGGAGAAGCAGAAAGAAGGCAAGAAGCGCATGAAGCAGGTGGGCTCGGTCGAAATCCCGCAGGAAGCGTTCCTGGCTGTCCTGCAAGTTGGCAAGGCCAAGAAAGAATAAGTGGACAAAGCATGATCTTCGACTTCTCGTTCATCCTGGTCGCGGCAACGTTGCTGACCGGCCTGATCTGGGGTATCGACTCGCTGGCCTTCAAACCGAAGCGGGTGGCTGCGGCCAGCGCCAAAGGCGTGGCGCCGGAAAACATTCGCGAGCCGCTCATGGTCGAATACGCGCGCTCGTTCTTTCCCGTCATCCTGATCGTGCTGCTGATCCGCTCGTTCCTGTTCGAGCCGTTCCGCATTCCGTCCGACTCGATGATGCCGACGCTGCTGGACGGCGACTTCATCTTCGTCAACAAGTTTTCCTACGGTTTGCGCCTGCCGGTGATCAATACCAAGGTCGTCTCGATCGGCGATCCGCAGCGGGGCGACGTCATCGTGTTCCGCCTGCCGCGAGATCCGGCGACCAACTACATCAAGCGGCTGGTCGGGCTGCCGGGCGACCACATCGTGGTGCGCGGCGAGAACCTGTATATCAACGGCGAGCGCGTACCGACCGAATTGAACGGGCCCTACAACGAACACGGCACCCGGGCGATGAGGGCGACCGAGCACCTCGGCAACGTCGATCACAGCGTGCTGTACATGCGGGATCGGTATGACGGCGAGGGCCGGGACTACGACGAGATCGTGCCGGCCGGCCATTACTTTTTCATGGGCGACAACCGGGACAACAGCAAGGACAGCCGGTTCTTCGATGTCGGCTTCGTGCCGGAGCGCAACCTGGTGGGTAAAGCGGTCCGGATCTGGCTCAACTGGGACCTGCCGAACGCGCCAATTTGGGACCGGATCGGCGCTCCAATCCACTGATTGGAGTATCTTTCGCGCCATGCTGGCCTGTACCCGGCCTGTTTAACGGAGTTCCGTGCATGCGTTCTCGTCAGCGTGGCGCCACATTCCTCGGCATCGTGATCATCGTCGCCATCCTCGGCTTTGGCCTGTACGGGGGCATCCGGCTGTTTCCTCTGTACATGGAGTACATGGCTGTCATCCGGGCGATGAACCAGGCCGCCCAAGAGAGCGGCGGATCCCCGCAGGCATTGCGTGACGCCATGGGCCGTCGCTGGATCGTCGAAGACATCAAGAGCCTCGATCCCAAGGACATTGAGATCAAGCGTGCGGGCAGCGGCTACACCATGCGCGCCTGGTATCGTGCCGAGGCGCCTTTTGTCTCGAACATTTCGCTGGTCGTCGACTTCGACAAGACGATCACCACTGGCAGCGGAGCGATGGCGGGGACTTGAAGACTGCTTCCCAATGGCTGCGTGACAAGCTTGGATACGAGTGCCGCGACCCGGCCCTGCTCGAGTCGGCGCTTACCCATCGCAGCGCCGGCGGCTCGCACAACGAGCGCCTGGAGTTTCTCGGCGACGCGGTCCTCAACTGCGTCGTCGCCAAGCTGGTGTTCCATGAGTTCGCGACCGCCGACGAAGGCGACCTGTCCCGCTTCCGCGCCAGCCTGGTGAGCGGCGAGGCGCTGGCCGTCATCGCCGCCGAGATCGATCTGGGCAGCCAGCTGCGGCTCGGGTCGGGTGAGCTGAAGTCCGGAGGTTTCCGACGCAAATCCATCCTGGCCGACGCCCTCGAGGCGCTGTTCGGCGCGGTCTATCTCGACGGTGGCTTCGAGGCCGCGGCCGGAGTGATCGAGCGCTTGTTCGTGCCAAGGCTGGACCGGCTGCCGAGCGCGGCCGAGCTCAAAGACCCCAAGACGCGTCTGCAGGAGGCGCTGCAGGCACGCGGATTGCCCTTGCCTTCATACGCAGTCGAATCCATCTCCGGCGAGGCGCACAATCAAGTTTTCCAGGTGCGCTGCGCGGTCAGCTCGCTGGGCCTGAAAGTATCGGCGAGCGGCGCCAGCCGGCGCCGGGCCGAGCAGGCCGCCGCGCAACTGTTGTTGGCAGCATTTCACGAGAGCCAGGGAATCACCCCTCGGCCCTGATGACCTTCGATCGATGAGTAAGCGCGATGCATGAGGATCCCCCTGAATTCGAGGATATCGACGACGGCGCCGATGAGGCCGATGCCGGCGACGATGTCCCGACCAACTATCGCTGCGGTTTCGCCGCCATCGTCGGCCGGCCCAACGTGGGCAAGTCGACGCTGCTGAACGCTTTGCTCCACCGCAAGGTCAGCATCGTCAGCCCCAAGCCGCAGACCACGCGTCATCGCATTCTCGGCATCCTGACGCGGCCGGAAGAGCAGATCATTTTCGTCGACACGCCGGGCATTCATTCCTCGGCGCGTCGCGCGATGAACCGACACATGAACCGCGCCGCGCTGTCATCGCTGGCAGATGCGGACATCAACCTGTTCGTGGTCGAGTCCTTGAGCTGGAGTGAAGAGGATCAGCGCGTGCTCGAGGCGCTCAAACAGCAGAAGCGTCCGATCATTCTGGTGTTGAGCAAGGTCGACAAGGTGACGCCGCGCGAGCGCCTGCTGCCGTTCATCCAGGAGCTCAATCGTCGCGCCGAGTTCGTCGAAGTGGTGCCGCTGTCAGCGCTGAAAAACAGCAATCTCGAACAGCTGCCGTCGATCATCGCGAAACACTTGCCGCTGTCGCCGCCGCATTTTCCGCCCGATCAGGTGACCGATCGCAGCCCGGAATTCCAGGCCGCCGAGATCGTGCGCGAGAAGCTCACATTGCGCCTGCGGCAGGAGCTGCCGTACGGACTGACCGTTGCCTTGGAGCAATTCAAGGAAGAAGACGGCCGGCTGCTGGTCAACGCCGTGATCTGGGTCGAGCGCACCGGTCAGAAGGCCATCGTGATCGGCCAGGGTGGCGCGCAATTGAAGGAAGTCGGCCGCTCGGCGCGCATCGAAATGTCCAATCTGTTCGGCCGGCCCGTACACCTGGAGCTGTGGGTGAAGGTCAAGGAGAACTGGTCGGACAACGAGATGGCACTGAAGCAGCTGGGATATGAGATGTGAGGCAGCGTGAGCGACGCTCGCCGCATTCAACTGCAGCCCGCCTATGTGCTGCACCACCGGCCGTATCGGGATACGAGCCGGATTCTGGAGTTATTTACTAGAGATCACGGGCGAGTCTCCGTGTTCGCGCGCGGCGCACGCGGCGGCGCCAAAGCCGGCGCGTCGCTGCTGCCCATCCTGCAGCCGTTCAACCGCTTGCTCGTGTCATGGAGCGGCCGGGGCGAGGCGGGGCAGCTCACCGGCGCGGAGTTCGATGGCGCGATGACGCCGTTGCCGGCGGACCGTCTGGTGCATGGCTTCTACTTGAACGAGCTGCTGCTGAAGCTGTTCGCAAGGCATGACAGCCATCCCGAGGTCTTCGCGCTGTATGCCCAGACGATGGATCAGTTGAAGCTCGAGGATGCGATCCGTCCGCTGCGCTTGTTCGAAAAGCGCCTGCTCGAAGCCATCGGCTATGGCCTCGCGTTGGAGCGGGATGCTCAAGACGGCACGCAGCTCGATCCGGGTGCTTCCTATCATTACCGGATGGAACAGGGCCCGGTGCGCGTCGAAGGCATTGCCGAGAGCACCGTGGTTTATTCCGGCGCAACGTTGCTGTCGCTCGGACGCGAGGAGCTGTCGGATCCGGCAGTTTGTGCCGATGCCCGACGTTTGCTGCGCGCCGCTTTGGACCGCTGCCTCGATGGCCGCGAGTTGCGCACCCGCCACGTGATGCTGGCGTTGAGAAAGGGAAAATGACAGCATTCTCGAATGCTTCACCTCGGTGTAAATGTCGATCACGTAGCGACGCTCCGTCAGGCGCGCCGCACTACCTATCCTGATCCGCTGTTTGCGGCCTTGATTGCCGAGCAGGCGGGGGCGGACAGCATCACCATTCATTTGCGCGAAGACCGTCGGCATATTCAGGACCGGGATGTCCGTATGTGCAAGGACGCGCTGCAGACGCGGCTGAACCTGGAAATGGCGGCGACCGATGAAATGGTGCGGATAGCACTGGCAGTGCGGCCACCCGATGTGTGCCTGGTGCCGGAGAAGCGGACCGAAGTCACGACCGAAGGCGGTCTCGACGTGCTCGGTCAGCAGGACTCGTTGAAAAAGATCTGTTCCCAGCTGAAAGAGGCGGGCATCCGTGTCTCTCTGTTCATCGACCCCGAGCCCACGCAGTTGGAAGCTGCGGTACGTGTCGGCGCACCCGTGGTGGAGTTGCACACCGGCGCTTATGCCGAAGCGCTCGGCGAGCAGCGCGCGAAAGAGCTCAATCGCATCGAGGTCGCCGCCCGTTACGCGGCCAAGCTCGGGCTCACGGTGCATGCCGGGCACGGCCTGCACTATCACAACGTGCAGCCGATCGCTGCCATTCCCGAGATCGTCGAATTGAACATCGGGCACGCCATCGTCGCGCATGCCGTGATCCATGGCCTGGCGACGGCGGTCTCGGAGATGAAGCGCCTGATGCTGCAGGCCCGCGCCGGGAGATGACGGCAAGTCGTTGGCCGTCAGTCGTTGGCGGTTGTCAGCTCGTCGACCACCATCCCCCAACGACCAACACCTGAGACGTCATCCATGGCTGTTTTCGTTTTCGATATAGAAACCATTCCCGACGTCGAGCTCGGCCGGCGCATCTACGATCTGGGCGACCTGAGCGACAAGCAGGTCGGCTATGTCATGCAAGCCAAGCGGCGTGAGGAGTCCGGCAGCGAGTTTCTTTCCTATGAGCAGCAGCGCGTGGTCGCGATCTCCGTCGCACTGCGCACGCGTGACACATTCAAGGTCTGGTCGCTCGGCGATCCGAACGCGTCGGAAGCAGAGATCATCCAGCGCTTTTATGACGGCATCGACAAGTTCACGCCGGACCTGGTGTCCTGGAACGGCGGCGGCTTCGACCTGCCGGTGCTGCACTATCGCGCGCTTCGGCATGGCATCGTCGCGCCGCGCTATTGGGAGTCGGGCGAAGAAGATCAATCGTTCCGCTTCAACAACTATCTGAACCGCTATCACTCGCGGCATCTGGATCTGATGGATGTGCTGTCGAGCTTCCAGGGTCGGGCGCGCGTGAGCCTGCAGGCGGCCGCGATGCTCCTGGGATTGCCGGGCAAGCTGGGCATGAGCGGCGACAAAGTCTGGGATGCGTATCTCGACGGCCAGCTCGATGTCATCCGCAACTACTGTGAAACCGACGTGTTGAATACTTTCCTGATCTATTTGCGTTTCGAGCTGATGCGCGGTCGGATGATGCGCGATGAATATCACGGCGAAGTGGCGCGCGTGCGCGATGTGCTCGCGGCGCAGGCCAAGCCGCATTTCCAGGAATTCCTGGCCGCCTGGGGGCCGCCGCCGGATGTGATTTCGCAAGGGCCGTGTCCGTGAACGCGAAAGCCAGAAACCGCGCGTCTGCTCAGCCCGAGACAGCGAAGATCACCGATCTGTCGCACGAAGGCCGCGGCGTCGCGCACGTCGAGGGCAAGACGGTATTCATCGACGATGCGTTGCCGGGCGAGCTGGTGGAGTGGCAGCGGATCAAACGCGGCCGCAATTTCGATGAAGGCCGCCTGCTCAGAGTGCTCGAGCCGTCGCCGGATCGCATCGAGCCTCGTTGCACTCATTTCGGTATGTGCGGCGGCTGCGTGCTGCAGCACTTGTCCGGCGAGCAGCAGCTGCAATTCAAACAAAAGCAGCTGATGGATTCGTTGAGCCGCATCGGCAGGGTAACGCCGCAGGAGACGCTGCCGCCGCTGCAAGCGGCCAGTTGGAACTATCGTCGTCGCGCACGGCTCGCGGCGCGCTGGGTGCCGAAGAAGAATCGCACGGTCGTTGGCTTTCGCGAGCGAAGCACGCCGTACATCACTGACCTGCAGCGCTGCGAAGTTCTGCAGGCGCCAATCGATCAACTGCTCGTGCCGCTGTCCGAGTTGGTGACTGCGCTCAGCATTCGCAATCGCGTTCCGCAGATCGAAGTCGCAGTCGCCGACAATGCGGTCGCGCTGGTCGTGCGCGTGCTCGAACCTTTGACGGAGGCCGACCGGGAGCTGTTACGCCGCTTCGGTCGCGAGCACTCGGTGCAGATGTTCCTGCAGCCCGGCGGCTACGAGACCATAGCGCCGATGGAGGATGTCGAGCCGCTGGAATATCGGCTGCCGTCCTTCGAGCTCACTTTGCAATTCCTGCCCACCGACTTCATTCAGGTGAACGGTCCGTTGAACCTGCAGATGCTCGACCGGGCCGTCGAGCTGCTGGCGCTGAAGCCGGGGGACCGCGTGCTCGATCTGTTCTGCGGCCTCGGTAATTTCTCGCTGCCTCTGGCGCGGCGCGCCGGACAGGTCGTGGGCGTGGAGGGCGAGGCTGGTCTGGTCGCTCGGGCCCGTGATAACGCCTTGCGAAACGGCTTGGGAAATGTGCAGTTTTTCACGGCGAATCTGGCCGACGAAAGCATCGGCTCAGCCCAGTCACCGGCGCCCTGGGCGGGCAAGTTCGACAAGATCCTGCTCGATCCGCCACGCGCCGGCGCTAAAGAAGTGCTGCCGGTGGTCGCTAAGTCTGGTGCCGACACCGTGCTGTATATTTCCTGTCATCCGGGCAGCCTCGCGCGCGACGCAGGTATTCTCGTGCATGAGCATGGTTATAAGCTGCAGGCCGCGGGCGTAATGGACATGTTCCCGCATACGGCCCACGTGGAATCGGCAGCATTATTCGTGAAGCCATAGACGTACCCATATGACGCTCGGCCCGGTGATGATGGACGTGCAGGGCAAGTCCCTGACCCAGGAAGATCGCGAGCTGCTGGCGCATCCGCTGGTGGGTGCCGTGATCCTGTTCACACGCAATTTCGAGAGCGTCGAGCAGCTCCAGCAGCTGGTCGCCGAGATTCGCGCCGTGCGCTCGCCGCCGTTGCTGGTGACGGTCGATCACGAGGGCGGGCGCGTGCAGCGGTTTCGCCAGGGTTTTACCGTGCTGCCGTCGATGCGAGTCATCGGCCGGCAATATGACTTGGATCCGGTCGCGGGCCGTTTGCTGTCGCGCCAATGCGGCTGGCTGATGGCCGCAGAGCTGCGCGCAGTCGGCATCGATATGAGTTTCGCGCCGTGCGTGGATCTGGATTACGGCGCCAGCAGCGTGATCGGCGATCGCGCTTTCCATCGCGATCCCCGCGTGGTCTCGGAGCTGGCCATCGCGTTCATGGGCGGCATGCGGGAGGCGGGTATGTCGGCCTGCGCCAAGCACTATCCCGGCCATGGTTTCGTGGTGCCGGACTCGCACGTGGCCATGCCGGTGGACCGTCGCCCGCTGGCCGATATGGATGAGGACCTCACCCCGTATCGCCGGCTGATCGACAACGGCGTGGCGTCCATCATGGCGGCCCACGTGATCTTCAGCGAGGTGGACGATAAGCCGGCCGGATTCTCACGGCGCTGGCTGCAAAGCGAGCTGCGCGGCCGGCTCGGTTTCGACGGCACCATCTTCACCGACGACCTCTCGATGGCCGGCGCCAAGGCCATCGGCGACATGCCGGCACGGGCCAAAGCAGCCCTGGCGGCCGGTTGTGACGTGCTTTCGGTGTGTAACGATCGCCAAGGTGTGCTCCAGGTCATCGATTCTTTGCGGGGGAGCGGGGATCCTTTAAGTCAAGTTCGCATGGCCCGCCTGCACGGCAAGCCGGGATTGACCCGGGAGGCGCTGCACGCTTCGATGGACTGGCAAACCTGCGAGGGGGCGGTCAAGGGTTGTATGGAACGGCCCGATCTCCGGTTGAATTCATAACATATGAGCGTCGACGCAACACTGCTGCAGAGCCTGGTGGAATCCGCCCCGGATGGCGTGGTCATTTGCGATGCCCGGGCTGCCGATCGCCCTGTGATCTTCGTGAACGCCGCCATGGAGAAGCTCACCGGTTACGACGCCAATTACATGCGTGGCCGCAACCTGCGTTTCCTGCAGGGCGAGGACCATGAACAGGAAGGGCTGGAGAAGATCCGGACGGCGCTGCGGCAGGGTGTGTCGGTGCAGACCACGCTGCGCAATTACCGCAAGGACGGCACGATGTTCTGGAACGAAGTGAACATTCAGCCGCTGCGCGATGCCAACGGTAATGTGACGCACTTCGCAGGTTTCCACCGCGAGGGCGGCGATCGCCTGCGGCTGCGCGAGTCGACCGAGAAGACCGACCCGGCGCTGAGCACGCAGACCATGCTCGCCTATCTGCGAGACGACAAGCTCACCGGCCTGCTGCGCCGGACGTACTTCGATGAATTGGTGAAGCGCGACTGGGGCCTCGCCCAGCGCGAGTCGCGGCGCCTGAGCTTCCTGGTCTTCGACCTGGATTGTTACCTCACCTACAAAGAGACGTTCGGCAAGAACGGCTCCGATCAATCCTTCAAGCGCATCTCGCGAGTCATCAGCGGCTGCTTCCGCCGCGCGAGCGACTTGTGCGGCCGGTTCGATGAGGACCAGATTGCGGCCGTGACGACGGGGCTGGATCTGGCCCAGGCGTCGAAGCTTGCTGAAGCGGTGCTCGGGCGAGTGCGCGACCTGGCCATTCATCATCCGCGTTCGAACGTTTCGCGCTACGTGACAGCGAGCTGCGGTGTGGTGTCGCTGGTGCCGCCGCACGATGCGGCGCCTGAACGAGTTTATGAAATGGCGCTGAAGGCGCTGAAAGACGCCAAGGAGCTGGGGCGCAATCGCGTCGTCAGCCGCGAGGCTGACTGATCATTCAGTGCTCGGCGTGATGATCGCGATCACGCCAAACTTCGGGCTGTCGATGTAATGACGTTCGTTGCTCCGCATGCGACGCGTCTGTCGCAGCACATAGCTGGAGCCATCGCCCGTCGCCGCGCCATCCAGCACCAGATCCAATGTGAGATGCAGATAACGGCCGCGTGACAACGCGATCTGGCCCTGCAATCCCGACGACGCCGGCACCAGAGAGCTCACCGACAGATATTTAGCCGCGTTCCGCGCGTAACCCGGTTGCGTCCAGCCGATATGCGCCAGCGGCTGATAAGCACGGCTGCGACGCAATGTTTCCTCGATGGCAGTCAACTTCATCTTTGCGGCAGGCAGGGCAGGGTAGCTTGCGACCGGCGGCGCCGCGGTCGTTGGCGCTGTTGCCGGTTCAGACTCGTCGTCAGGAATATCCATCTGCTGGCCCGAATCGGTCGCTTCGATGCCCCAGCTTTCCGGCGTCTCCCGCCCGCCGAGATTGCGAAAGATCAGCAGCTCGACGTCGTAGGACTGAATCGGCGCCGCTTGTTGGGCAACGGCGGAGCTCACAGACATGAATGCCGCAAGCAACACCGCCACGCCCAGCTTGCGCTGGCGGGCACCCATGCGAGTGAAGAAAGCTGAATGGCTCATGCGATGAGTTTACCAGTTGCTCAGCGTTTGAATCGCTTGCCCGAGGTGGGTTTGTAGCTCACGGTCGGCTTCGGCGCCGGAGCCTTCGGTGGCGGATTGGCCTTGCTCGCGGCGGCGGCGATCGTCTTCTCGCGCGCTTTCTCCGCTGCCAGCTCGGCGGCGGTGGGCGTCGCCTTGCTGAGTTCGGCGAGTAATTGTTCGGCTTGGTTGAAGCGCAGCTCTTCCTGCTCGAGGTTCATCGTGAACTTCAGCTTGTTGCCGCCTTCGAGTCGATGGGTGCGGGAGTTGCGCTGAACATAGCGGATCAGCGTACCCGGCTCGACCTTGGTGTCGCTTTCGAACGTCACCGAGCCGCCGCCCGGGCCGATGTCGATCTTGCGCAAGCCGAGCGTGCGCGCCGCTTGTTTGAACTCGGCGATCCGGAACAAGTTCTTCGCCGGCGGCGGCAGCAGGCCGAAGCGGTCGATCATCTCCACCTGCAGCTCTCGCAACTCCTCGCTCGTCTTGGCGGCGGCAATGCGCTTGTACAGCACGAGGCGCAAATGCACGTCGGGCAGATATTCATCCGGCAACAGCGACGGCGCGTGCAGATCGACTTCCGGTCCCTGGTGCATCGGCTGATCGAGCTGCGGCACCTTGCCGGACTTGAGCGCATTGACCGCGCGCTCCAGCATTTCCATGTAGAGCGCGTAACCAATCTCCTGGATCTGGCCGCTCTGCTCCTCGCCGAGCAATTCGCCGGCGCCGCGAATCTCGAGGTCGTGAGTCGCGAGCGTGAAGCCTGCACCCAGATCTTCGAGCGATTCGATCGCCTCCAGACGTTTCACCGCATCGGCCGTCATTAAATTGCGCGGCGGTGTCATCAAATACGCGTAAGCCTGGTGATGCGAGCGACCGACGCGTCCACGCAGCTGGTGCAGCTGTGCGAGACCGAGCTTATCGGCGCGATCGATGATGATGGTGTTGGCGGACGGCACGTCGATGCCGCTCTCCACGATGGTCGTACACACCAGCAGGTTGGAACGCTGGTGATAGAAATCCAGCATCACTTGTTCCAGCTCGCGCTCGCGCATCTGGCCATGGCCGATGGCAATGCGCGCTTCCGGAACGAGCTCGGCCAATGTGCGAGCTGTCTTCTCGATGGTGTCGACGCTGTTGTGCAGGAAATAGATCTGACCGCCGCGGCGGATTTCGCGAAGGCAGGCCTCGCGGATCGTCGCCGTGTCCCACTGCGAAACAAACGTCTTGATCGACAGTCGCGATACCGGCGGGGTCGTGATCAGCGACAACTCGCGCAGGCCACCCATGGCCATGTTCAGCGTACGCGGAATCGGCGTTGCCGTGAGCGTCAACACATCGACTTCGGCGCGCAGCTGTTTGAGCTTCTCCTTGTCTTTGACGCCGAAGCGGTGCTCTTCGTCGATGATGAGCAGGCCGAGCCGCGCGAACTTCACGCCCGACTGCAACAGACGATGCGTGCCGACGACGATGTCCGTCTGACCGGACTCGAGGCTCTCCATGACCTGATTCACTTCCTTGGTCGTACGGAAGCGCGACAACGATTCGACGCGCACCGGCCAATCGGCGAAGCGGTCGGCGAATGTCTGGTAGTGCTGTTGAGCGAGCAGCGTGGTGGGCACGAGCACCACGACCTGCTTGCCCGCCTGCACGGCGACGAACGCCGCACGCAGCGCTACTTCAGTCTTGCCGAAGCCCACGTCGCCACAGACGACTCGATCCATGGGGCGTCCGCTGCCGAGATCGTCGACCACCGAACGAATGGCGGCCGCCTGGTCGGGTGTCTCTTCGAACTTGAATGCAGCTTCGAACGCACGCAGATCGTCTTCAGGCGCGAGCAATTGTTCGCCCTGACGCGCGGCGCGCCGCGAATACAAATCCAGCAGCTCGGCTGCCGTATCGCGAATGCGCTGCGCAGCTTTCTTGCGCGCCTTTTCCCAGGCATCGCCGCCGAGCTTGTGCAGCGGTGCATGTTCGGCCGGTGCGCCGGTGTAGCGGCTGACCAGGTCCAGCGCCTGCACCGGAACATATAACTTGTCGCCTTCGGCATATTCCAGCACCAGGAACTCGCTGGTGAGGCCGCCGACATCCAGCGTCGCCAGGCCGACGAAACGGCCGACGCCGTACTCCTCGTGCACCACCGGCGAGCCAGGGTGCAGATCGGTGAGATCGCGAATGATCTTTTCCGGATCGCGCTCCGGCCGGCGTCGACGGCGCTCCTGCCGAGCGCGCTCACCAAACAACTGTTCCTCTGCGATCAGCGCAAGCGGCGGGTCATCGAGCTGCAGACCGGTCGAAATCGGCGACACCGTGATCGCGAGCCGATCGTCGCCGGCCTCGAAGGCCGACCAGCTCTCGACCAGTTGCGGCTTCAGGTGGCTCTTGGACAGCAGGTCGATCAGCATCTCGCGTCGACCAGCGGATTCGGCCGCCAGCAATACGCGTCCTTGGAACGCGCTGACGAAATTCACCAGCTCGCGCGCGGGCTCTTCACTGCGCTGATCGACACGCAGGCTCGGCGGCACACGAGTAGCAAAGTTCTGGTAGGGCAATGTTTGCGTCAGCGGATCCAGCTCGACGCGCGACAGCTCGATGCGTCGATACGAGGTCATGCGCTGCATGAACTCGGCGACCGGCATGAACACTTCACGCGGCAGGAGGATCGGTCGATCCACGTCGTGGCCGCGTTGCTCGTAACGGTTCTCGACCTCGGTGAACGCCTGCGTCGCCATCGAGTCGATCTCGCGCTCGACGGCGATGATGGTGTTCGGGGGCAGGTAGTCGAGCAGAGTCGCCGTCTTGTCGAAGAACAGCGGCAAGTAATATTCGATGCCCGGGGGCGGCGCGCCTTCGGCGATATCGCGATAGATCGACATGCGCGTGAGATCGCCTGGGAAGCGATTGCGGAAGCGGCGCTTGAAGTTCTGAATGCCCTCGGCGGTCAGCGGAAATTCGCGAGCGGGTAACAAACGCAGCGCCGGCACTTTGTCGCCGGAGCGCTGAGTTTCGGGATCGAACTTACGAATCGACTCGACCTCGTCATCGAACATGTCGAGGCGATAGGGCGAGTCGCTGCCCATCGGATACAGGTCGACGATCGAGCCGCGCACCGCGAATTCGCCAGGCGCCATCACTTGTGAGCTCGAGACATAGCCGGCGCCGGCCAGGCGGTCGCGGAACGCGGCGACATCGAACGTTTCGCCGGTCCGCAGATCGAACGCGTGCGCATCGATGTATGCCTGCGGCGGCAACCGCTGCAGCATGGTTTCCAGATCGACGATAACGATGCCCTTGGTCAGCCGGGGCAGGGACGAGAGCAATCGCAGTCGTTGCGAAACGATGTCCGGGTGCGGCGAGAACAGGTCGTAGGGCAGCGTTTCCCAGCCCGCAAACGTTTCGATCGGCGTCCCTGGCTCGCAGAAAAAGCGCAGCTCATCCTCGATGCGACTGGCGGCGCGCGCGTCGTGCGCGATCACCAGCATCGGTTGGGAGGATTTGCGCGCGGCCTCGGCTAACCACAGGGCAGTTGCGGAGCCGTAGAGCTGGCCCCAACGAACTTGCAGTTGTGTACGGCTGGGAAGAATCGGACGGTCGGAGTCGGTCATCGCTCGCCTGAAATATGGGCGCGGGTGTCAGTTCCAAATAGCGGACACTCGGGTCGACGCCTCGCGGCGTCCCCGAAGGGGCAAAGACTCTACCAGAGAGCGGTTGGCGGTGAGCGGCTGGGGGCCGGTCAGCTGGCCGAGACGACCGTGTGGATGACCAGCTGATGCTCGAAATAGACCTCGAAGCCAGGGTATTTCCAGCGCGTGATCGGCGGTTCGCCGACGGCCGGGAGGCGCTCGCTGGGGGCGCCGAACTGGGCTTCGACCTTTTCCATGGACGTGCCACGGGCCGGCACATTGGTCTGCTGGCCAGCGGAGGGAGCGGGCGGGGTGGTCAGCTCATCGGCCTGTACAGCCGTAGCGGCCGCAGACACGGCCAGGGCCGCGAGCAGCGGCAGCTTGGAGCGCAGTTTCGGGCGAATCTGAAAGCTCATGACACCCTCCTGGGACGACAATCCGGTCCTGCTGTGCGCCGTCAGCCGGCGCAACCGAGGACCGGCGGCGACTGTACTGCAGGGCTTACATAAGGGCCAAGCGCGACACCCCAATTTGTTGTCGCAGTTCACATTTCCGGGGCCAGTTTCCATAACGGCCGGGCCAGGGTAGCCTTGCCCGCCCGAAAGGAGTGACATGTTCCACCCCCTGCCGCTTTACATCGGGCTGCGCTACGTGCGCAGCCGCAGCCAAGGCTTCTTCGTCTCATTCATCAGTTGGGTTTCGATGCTGGGCATCTGCGTCGGGGTGGCGGCGCTGATCACCGTGATTTCGGTCATGAACGGGCTGGAAGGCGAGATGCGGGGGCGCCTGCTGAGCCTGGCCTCCCATGCCACCCTGTCCGGCGAACCTGAACAACTGCAGGACTGGCCGGCGCTCGCGGATCGGGTCCGCAAGGAAGAGGGCGTCGTCGGCGTCGCTCCTTATATCGATCTGCAAGGCATGCTTGGGCGAGGCGCGGACATGCGAGCGGCGCTGATCCGCGGGGTCGATCCGCAGATCGAGTCGCAGGTTTCCGACATAGGCGCGCACATGCAGGTCGGCAGCTTCACCGATCTGATCGCGGGTGAGCAGCACATCATCCTGGGCGCCGGTCTCGCTTACGCACTCGATGCCCGGGTGGGCGATGAGATCACAGTGCTCGTGCCAGCGATGTCGGCCCAGGGCGAGGGCGTGGTGAGCGGCATCGATCTCAGGCCTCGCATTCAGAACTTCATTGTCAGCGGCGTGTTCGAGGCGGGCGCTCAGGAGCAGGACAACGTGCTCGCCCTGATTCATTTGCAGGATGCGTCGGGGCTTGCGGGAACGCATGGCCTGCCCAATGGACTGCGCTTGAAGTTCGACGACATCTTCGCCGCGCCCGTGCGCACACCGCAGATCAACGAGGCACTCGGCGGCGAGTTCAAAGTGAGCGACTGGTCGATCGAGAACGCCAGCTACTTCCGCGCGGTGCGTATCGAGAAGACCATGATGACGTTGATCCTGATGCTCATCGTCGCTGTCGCTGCATTCAACATCATTGCGGCGCTGGTCATGGTCGTGAACGAGAAGCGCACCGACATCGCGATTTTGCGCACCGTCGGCATGACGCCGCGCGCCGTCGTTGGCGTATTCATGACGCAAGGCGTATTGATCGGCTGGTTCGGCGCGCTGCTGGGCCTGCTCGTCGGACTGCTGCTGGCGTTCAATGTTTCTACGATCGTGCCGTTCCTCGAGCGTTTGTTCGGCGCGAAGGTGTTCGATCCGACCGTGTTCGTGATCTCCGATATGCCCTCGGAGGTGCAATGGCCGCAGGTCATGGGCATCACGCTCACGGCTTTGGTGCTCACGGTGCTGGCGACGATCTATCCGTCGCTGCGGGGCGCGGCCACCGAGCCTGCGGAAGCGTTGCGCTATGAGTAAGCGTTACGAGTTCCTGATCGGCCGCCGCTACCTGCGTTCGAATCGCGGCAACCGGTTCGTTTCTTTCATCTCGACCATCTCCATGCTCGGCATCGCCATCGGCGTGGCGGTGCTCATCGTCGTGCTGTCGGTGATGAACGGCTTCGAGCGTGAGGTGCGCGATCGCATTCTGAGTCTCACATCGCACGCTGCGATCAGCGCGTTCGGCTCGGGTCTGCCTGACTGGCAGGGGACTGCGGCGAAGATCGGCGAGCACCCAGAAGTGGTGGCGTCCGCGCCCTACATCGAGGCGCAGGCTTTACTGATGGCAGGCCCCAAGAGCAGCGGTGCAATGGTCACTGGCGTGTTGCCCCACTACGAGCGCAAAGTCACATCGATCACCGAAAAGATGGCGCAAGGGTCGTTCGAAGAGCTCAAGGCCGGCGACTTCGGCATCGTGCTCGGCGTGGAGCTGGCGAAGACGTTGAATGTGTCCTTGGGCGATCGGGTCGTGGTGGTCACGCCGCTGCGCAGGACGACGCCCCTGGGCGTCATGCCGCTCCATCGTGCGTTCAAGGTGGTCGGCATCTTCAATGCCGCGATGTACGAGTTCGATCGCAATCTCGCCTATATCAATCTGAACGACGCGGCGCGCCTGTATCGCATGGGCGACGATGTGACCGGCTTGCGCCTGAAGCTTACGGACATGTTTCTCGCGCCTCACCTGGTGCGCGAGCTGGCGCTATCGCTCGGTGGCGGTTACTACATCGATGACTGGACTCGCAAGCACGCGAACTTCTTTCGCTCCATCCAGCTCACGAAGTCGGCGATGTTCCTGATCCTGCTGCTCGTGGTCGCGGTCGCGGCGTTCAACATCGTGTCGACGCTAGTCATGGTCGTGAAGGACAAGCGCACCGATATTGCGATTCTTCGCACCATCGGCGCGTCGCCGCGCGGCATTCTGACCATCTTCATGACGCAAGGGACGGCGATCGGCTTCATCGGCACGGTCGCGGGCGTCGCGCTCGGCGTGCTGATTTCGGTCAACCTGGAAACATTGATCCACGGCCTCGAAGCGGTGCTCGGCGTGCATTTCCTGGACGCGAAGGTTTATTACATCAGCGACCTGCCGGCGACGGTGCTGTGGCCGGATGTGATCAAGATCAGTGTGACGACCTTCCTGCTGTGCTCGCTGTCGACGTTGTATCCGGCGTGGCGCGCGGCACGGACGCAACCTGCGCAGTCACTGCGGCACGATTGAGAACAAAGAGAACTTCATGTCCGATCCGGTTCTGGCTTGTAACAACCTGACCAAGCATTTTCAGCAGGGCGACGCCCGCGTGGAAGTGCTGAAAGGCATCGATTTCACGATTCATCCGGGCGAGCGTGTCGCCATCGTCGGTGCGTCGGGGTCGGGCAAGACCACGCTGCTGCAGCTGTTGGGCGGCTTGGATCTGCCGACCTCGGGCACGGTCAAGATCGCGGGTCAGGAAATCAGCCTGCTTTCTGACAAGGAGCGCGGCGATCTGCGCAATCGGGCGCTGGGTTTCGTGTATCAGTTCCATCATCTGTTGCCCGAGTTCACGGCGTTGGAGAACGTCGCGATGCCGTTGCTCATCCGTCGCGTGCCAGTGGAAGAGGCGCGCACGCAGGCACGTCAGTTGTTGGAGCGCGTCGGGTTGCGCTCGCGTCTCGAACATCGGCCCGGACAGTTGTCGGGTGGAGAGCGTCAGCGTGCCGCCGTGGCTCGCGCGCTAGTGACGCGTCCACCGATCGTGTTGGCGGACGAGCCCACGGGCAATCTCGACGGGGCGAACGCGCGCCAGGTGTTCGAGCTGATGTTGGAATTGAATCGAGAACTGGGCACGGCGCTGATCATCGTGACCCACGCGCCGGAACTGGCCGCACAGCTGCAACGCTCGCTCACGTTGAGCGACGGCCAGCTGCACGGATGAAATTCATTTCCTAGCCTATTTTTCGGCTTTCGCCGACGCTTTCAGGTTATTCGCGCCTTTGCGCTCGTGATATTTGAGCACCAGGCTCAGATGCCAGGCGCCGCCGAGTAGCACGTAGCCGCACACGGCCGCGGTCACGCCCAGCACCAGGCATCCCAGCAGGAACGGCTTCCAGATCGGCAGCAGCTGTGTGGTCAGCCACTCCCAGGTCATGGCGAAGGCGATGGGATGAGCGGTGACGCCGAGCACTTGGGAGCCGACCCAGTAGGCCGCCATATACATGGGCACCATGGTGAGCGGATTGGCCAGGAATGTGCCGAAGATCGCCGCGGGCACATTCAAGCGCAACGACAGCGCCAGGATCGTGGCGAGCAGGAAGTGCACCGGGATGGGCACGAAGGCGACCAGCAAACCGAGCGCGAACGCGCGGGTCACGTTGCGCCGGTTCAAGCTCCAGTACACCGGATGCTCGAGCAGCAGGCGGAACGGCCGCATGAACCAGCGATCTTTCCAGCGATGGCGCTGGCGGCTGAGCGGTTTGAAGAATTGTCGGGGCATTCAGTGAGCCGGGGTGGGCGCGGACACGGATTATCTCAGTCGCGCCGGCCAGCCGCGACGGATTTGTGCATGCGCAAGGAGGCGCGATGGGTGCGGTCGCTCTTGGATTTCTGATAGGCCATTGCCTGATTCATGGTTTGCCGCACTTGCCGGCGCTTGCATGGCTCGTTTGCATCGTGCTTGCACTCGCGGTGTTGCTCGTAGGGAGACACTGCGCAGCGCGCAAGGCACGCGATTTTAGTATTGCTACGGCGTCGATTGCGGCTCTGCTGGGCATCGTGTGGGCTTGGGGTCATGCAGCTGCGCGGCTGGCGGATGATTTGTCGCCCGCGCTCGAAGGTCGGGATCTGACTGTGCGTGGCTTCATCGCTTCGTTGCCGGACGCGAAAGTCGATCCGCAGTTCGCGTTCGATGTGGTGGATGCGGCAGCCAAAGTTCCAAAACGTCTGCGCTTGACCTGGTATCGCGCGCCATCGATTCCGCAGCCGGGCGAACAGTGGCAGCTCACGGTTCGTTTGAAGCGTCGCAATGGGTTCGCCAACCCGGGTGGATTCGATTACGAAGGTCATTTGTTTCGTGAGGGGTTCGGCGCGGTCGGCTACGTCCGAGATGATGACGACAACCGACGATTGCAAGTCGCCACACGCCGATATGTCATCGCTCGAGCGCGCGCTTGGATAGGTTCCCGCATTGCCGCCGCGGTTGGCGATCATCCGATGCTCGGTGTGCTGCAGGGACTCGCGATTGGCGATACCAGCGCGATGAAAGCGCAGCAGTGGCGCGTCTTCGCTGCGACCGGGACGACTCATTTGATGGCGATCTCCGGTCTGCACATCGGTATGGTCGCGATGCTCGCGGCCTGGGCCGGCGGTGGCATCGTCCGTTGGCGTCGAGCGCAGCCGCTGGGCTTGACGGCCATGCACGGTCAAGTGCTCGCCGGCCTGGCGGCCGCAGCGATCTATTCGGTGCTCGCAGGAATGTCCGTTCCCACGCAGCGTACGCTGGTCATGCTGTGTATTTATTTCGGTCTGCGATGGTGGCGGCGGCCGCTGGCCATCGGCCGGTCGCTGAGCCTGGCGCTGCTCGTCATTCTGCTGCTCGATCCGTTCGCGACGCTGGCGGTGGGCGCCTGGCTGTCGTTCGTCGCGGTGCTGGTCATTCTCATGGCGACCGCGGGGCGGTTGATGCGCGCAGGCATGATTGCGAGCTTCAGCCGTGTGCAATGGGCAGTGACGATTGGCTTGCTCCCGGTGTTGTTGCTGTCGTTCGGCAATTTGTCGCTGGTGGCGCCGGTCGCTAATGTGCTGGCGATTCCGGCATTCACGCTGCTCATCGTACCGGGCGTGCTGGTCGGGACCCTGGCCGCGATGATCCATCCGTCGCTGGGTGCGTTGCTGCTCAAGCTTCCTTTACTGCTGCTGGATGCTGGATGGCCGGTGCTGGAATGGCTTGCTCAGCAGCCGTTAGCGGTGTGGCACGCGCCGCAGCCGTCGTTGCCCATCTTTGTCGCGCTGGTCGCCGGCGTCTTGTTACTGATGTTGCCGGCGATCTGGCCGTTGCGCCTGACCGGCGTACTGCTGTGCTTGCCGATAATGTTCTATCGCGCACCGACGCCAACGCCCGGTACGTTCGAGCTGACCGTGCTCGATGTGGGGCAGGGCCTGGCTGCGGTCGTGCGGACGCATTCACACACATTGGTGTACGACACCGGGCCGTCGTATCAATCTGGCCGCAGCGCTGCGGAACTGGCTGTGCTGCCGTTTCTGCGCTATCGCGATGTGCGCAGCGTCGACTTGCTGATGGTGAGTCATGGCGACCAGGACCACAGCGGCGGCTTGTCCGATCTGCTGGCCGGACTGCCGGTCCGCGCGCTTGCTGTTGGACCTTCGGTGATCAAGGCGCCGCCGGGCAGCACGGGCTGCGAGCGCGGGCAGCAGTGGCAGTGGGACGGCGTGTGGTTCACTGTCCTTCATCCGGACGGGCCTGCCGGAGAGCAGACATTCCCTGAAAGTGGCAACGACGCTTCCTGTGTGTTGCTGATCCGCGGACGCGCGGGCTCCGCGCTGCTGACCGGCGACATCGAGGCCGACGCCGAGCGTCAGCTACTGGAACGGGGACTGCCTCACGCAACGGTCGTGGTTGCGCCCCATCATGGCAGCGACACTTCGTCGAGTACGCTATTCGTCGCCGCCGTGCGACCGGATGTGACGATTTTTTCCACTGGTTATCGTAATCGCTGGAATTTCCCGCGTCCGGACGTGGTGGCGCGCTGGCGAGCAGCGGGCGCGCGCTGTTACGACACCGGCGCGAGCGGCGCAATCAGCGTCGTTTTCGAGCCGCAGATGGATGCAGCGAATGTGCAAGTTCGCGAGCAGCGTCACACACAGCGAAGGTACTGGACCCGGCAGTGATGCTGCTTCTGCGAAAGCTGCTAGACTGCGGCGAATAACCCGGCTCCCTATACACGGTCACAGCAAACACTGTCATGTTCGAAATCGTGAAAGCCGGCGGCATCATGATGGGGCCCATCATCCTCGCCTCCATCGTGACCGCAGCCATTTTTCTGGAACGTCTCTGGACTCTGCAATCCAAGCGAGTGCTGCCCTCGGATCTCACGGAGAAGGTGTGGCGCTGGGTGGAGCAGGGGCAGATTCAGGACAAGCACATCGCGGCGCTTCAGCAGAACTCGCCGCTGGGCAAGATCCTGGCCGCGGGCCTGGCCAATCGCAATCGCGATCGCGTCGTGATCCGCGAGGCCATCGAGGACACCGGCCGGCACGTGGTGCACGAGCTGGATCGGTTCATCGGCACGGTCGGCACCATCGCCTCGCTGTCGCCGCTGATGGGTCTGCTCGGCACGGTGTTCGGCATGATCCGCACCTTCAATGCCATCACCACCGCAGGCATCGGCAATCCGGCCAGCCTGGCCGGCGGCATCGCCGAGGCGCTGATCACCACCGCTGCGGGCCTGACGGTCGCCATTCCGGCGCTGCTGGCCTATAAATACCTGCGCGGCCGCGTGCAGACGCTGGTGGTGCAGATGGAAAAAGAGGCCATCAAGCTGGTCGAGGCCCTGGAAGGCCAGTCGCGGGAAGCCGCATGAACCTGCGACAGAAGGACCACGAAGAACCGGAAATGAACCTCACGTCGCTGATCGACGTGGTGTTGCTGCTGCTGATTTTTTTCATGGTGTCGACCACGTTCGTCGACGAGTCCCGCATCAAGCTGCAGCTGCCCCAGGCCAGCAACGAGCCGGCGGCCGACCAGAAAAAGGATCCGATCGAGGTGGCCGTGACCGCCACCGGCGAGTATCGTGTCAATGGCCAGGTGTTGATCAACACCAGCCCCGCAACCTTGTCGGCTGCGGTTTCCAAGCTTGCCGGCGAGCGGCGCGACCTGCCGGTCACGATCCGGGCCGATGCGCGCAGCACGCATCAGTCGGTGGTGACGGCCATGGACGTGCTCGGGCGCCTCGGATTCAAGGCTATCAGCATTGCAACAGTCAACGACCAGAGCAGCTCGGCCGCAGGCCAATAGCGACGACAACAAGAACGTCTCTGTCCCCATGTCACGATCCGAGCGCGCCTCCAAGGGTTCCATGCCGGATGACGCCTGGCAGACCTACAAGCGCCTGATCGGCTATCTGCGACCTCATCGCGGCATGTTTGCGCTCGGCATGGTGGGCGCGATCGTGTTCTCGATCAGCATGGTCAGCTTCACCGCGTTCGCCAAAGTGTTCGGCGACGGCACCTTCGAGAATCGCGATCCGCGCACCATCGTCTGGCTGCCGCTGGCACTGATCGGTTTGTTCCTGTTGCGTGGCCTCGGCGATTTCACTCAGACCTATTGCATGGGCTATGTCGGCAGGCACATCGTCAAGCGGCTGCGCGGCCAGGTGTTCGAGCGCATCGTGCATCTGCCCGTGAGTTACTTCGACCGCAACTCGAGCAACGTGCTGCTGACCAAGCTCACCTACAACACCGAGCAGATCGGCCAGGCGTCGACCGATTCGATATTGATCACGCTGCGCGAGGCGCTGACCATCATCGGCTCCATCGTGGCGCTGTTTTATTTCAATGCGCGCCTGGCGGCGATTGCGTTGATCATGGGCCCGCTGGTGGCGTGGCTGATCGGCATCATCAACAAGAAATTCCGTCGCTACAGCCACCGCATCCAGGACTCGATGGGCGATATCACGCGCGTCTCCAAAGAAACATTGGAAGCGCCGCGGGTCATCAAGGTCTACAACGCCGAGAACTATCAGGCTGCGCAGTTCGAAGGCGTGAACGAGCACAACCGCCGTTCGCACATGCGCCTGGTGCTCACCAAGGGCTTGTCGAATCCGGTGGTGCAGATGGTGACGGCGACCGGCTCGGCCATCGTGCTGTCCATCGCGATTTCGGATGCGATCAATCAGCGCATGAGCATGGGCGACCTGCTGGCGTTCTTCGTTGCTCTGGTCGGCATCGCGCAACCGCTGCGCTCGCTGGTGGGTGTGTCCGGACCGTTGCAGCAGGGTATCGCGGCGGGGCAGAGTATTTTCCAGTTGATCGATGAGACAGCCGAGCCCGAAGGCGGCAATCTGGTTGCGGAGCGGGTGCGCGGCGATATCGAGTACCAGGATATTTCCTTCACGTACCCGGTCGGCAAGGGCGCGGCCCTGCACGACGTGAGTCTGAAAGTCGCGGCGGGCGAGGTGGTCGCCATCGTCGGCCGCTCGGGCAGCGGCAAGTCGACGCTGGTGAATTTGTTGCCGCGTTTCTACGAGCCGGATTCGGGCACGATTCGAGTCGACGGCCACGAGTTGCACGAGTATCAATTGCAGAGTCTGCGCGAGCAGATTGCGGTCGTCAGCCAGGACGTCGTGCTGTTCAACGATACGATTCGCGCCAATATCGCCTTCGGTCGCAAAGCGTCCGATGAGCAGATCGAGCGGGCCGCTCGAGCCGCGCTGGTCATGGACTTCGTTCGCGAGCTGCCGGCGGGGCTCGATACGATGGTCGGCGATCGCGGTGTGCTGTTGTCGGGTGGGCAACGGCAGCGAATTTCGATTGCGCGCGCGTTGTTGAAGAATGCGCCGATCCTGATTCTCGACGAGGCCACATCGGCGCTGGATACCGAGTCGGAGCGCTTCATTCAGGCGGCGCTCGAAGAGCTCATGCACAACCGCACGACGCTGGTGATCGCGCATCGGCTCTCGACGGTGGAGAAAGCCAGCCGCATTCTGGTCATGGAAGCCGGCCGGATCATCGAAAGCGGCACGCACGCCGAGCTGATCGCGAAACAAGGACAGTACGCGATGCTGCATGCGATGCAGTTCAATGCATGAGCGTGGCGCGTCGCCAGGTCTCGAGCCTTTTGCAGCCATCACTGCGTAAACGTCACAACCTTCGGTGGCGACGGGTGATGGGGCGTTGTTGATGGACGCCTTCCTCCAGCGAGTTTGGTACGAGCGCCACGCACAGTGGTTCTCGGCGCTGCTCCTGCCGCTATCCTGGTTGTTCGGTGCCGTCGCTGGTGTTCGCCGTGCGGCTTATCGACGCGGCTGGTCTCAATCGTTCCGCGTGTCACGCCCGGTGATCGTTGTTGGAAACATCACAGTCGGGGGCACTGGCAAGACTCCCATGACGATCTGGCTTGCTGAGCGGCTGCGGGCTCGCGGTGTGCAGGTTGGCATCGTTCTGCGGGGTTACGGCGGCACGTCTGCGCAGTGGCCTCGCGATGTGACGAGCGAAACTTCGGCCGATGAAGTCGGCGATGAAGCTGTGCTCCTGGCGCGACGCACGGGTGCATTGGTCGTGGCGGGGCCAGATCGAGTGGCCGCCGCGAAGCGAGCCATCGAGCGCGGCGCTCAAGTGATTCTCTGCGATGACGGTTTGCAGCACTATCGCCTGGCGCGCGACATCGAGATCGCGGTCATCGACGAGCGGCGCGGCCTGGGGAATCGCCGGCTGCTGCCGGCCGGGCCGCTGCGCGAGCCGCCGAGTCGTCTGGATAGCGTGGCTCTGAAGGTGCTCACCCGACGCGCACAGTCGCCGTCATCCACTGCGCTTCCCAACGCAATCGTGACCACACCCGTGCTCGGCGAGGCGGTATCTCTCGGGACCGGCGAGCGCCGGGATTTGCAGAGTTTCGTGGGATCTCGCGTGCACGCCATTGCCGGCATCGGCAATCCAAAAGCGTTTTTCGACGCGCTGACCGGGCTCGGTCTGACCGTGGATGCGCATCCTTTACCCGACCACGCCCGGCTGACCGAAGCGGACATTGCGTTTCCGGATGGCGCGCCAGTGCTAATGACCGAGAAGGATGCAGTAAAATGCCCGCCCGGCGCGGATGCCTCGCGCCTCGCGAATTGCTGGGCCGTGCGCCTGGATGTCGCGATCGGCGAGGCGGATGCGCAGGCCATCGATCGTTTGCTCGATCGCCTTCTGGCGGCTCACTAATTTCAATGGAGCGTCCATGGACTCCAAATTGCTCGACATTCTCGCCTGTCCGCTCTGCAAGGGCCCTTTGCAGTATGCGAAGGCGCAGCAGCTGCTGATCTGCCGTGCCGATCGGCTTGCTTATCCGATTCGCGACGGCATACCCGTCATGCTCGAAGACGAGGCTCGCACGCTCGAGCCGATGGATCCGTTGCTGAAGGATTGATGTGACATTCAAAGTCGTCATTCCGGCGCGCTACGCGTCGGCGCGCTTGCCGGCGAAGCCGCTGCTCGATATCGGCGGCCGGCCGATGATTCAGTGGGTGATCTCGGCTGCGGCACAGAGCGGGGCTGACGAAGTGCTCGTCGCCACGGATGACGAGCGCATTGCCGCTGCGGCCATCGATCCTGGTACGCAAAAGTCGATCGCGGTGATGACCCGCGCCGACCATCTTTCAGGGACCGATCGTATCGCCGAAGTTGCCAGTCAGCGCGGCTGGGATAAACGAACCATCGTCGTGAACGTGCAAGGCGACGAACCTTTGTTGCCGCCGGCGTTGGTGGGGCAGGTGGCGGGTCTGCTCGAACGGCACGCCGATGCCCACATCGCGACGCTGTCGACGCCGATCAACAGCCTGCACGAATTCCTCGATCCCAATGTCGTAAAGGTCGTGACGGACCAGGACGGCGCCGCGCTGTATTTCAGCCGTGCGCCGATTCCATGGAATCGCGACGGAGCGCTGCAAGGATTGACGAGCCAGGTGAGCTTCGCGGGCGCACAGCGTCACTTGGGCATCTATGCCTATCGCGTCGAAGCTTTACAGCGAGTCACGGCGTTGTCGCCAGCGGAACTCGAGCTCACAGAGAAGCTGGAGCAACTGCGGGCGTTACAAGCTGGAATGAAGCTGGTCGTCGCTGTGGCTGCTGTGCCGCCGCCCACGGGCGTGGACACCGAGAGCGATCTCATCCGAGTGCGCGCGGTGCTCGGCGCAAGCTGATATCAGGATCCGGGGCGCCCGTCGCTCACCCTGGTGAGCTCGGAGTGATGGGCGGTCTCGAGCACATCGCTGTCCCAGCGGATCAGTAGATAACCCAGGTCCATCAGTTTCAGGACCGTACCGTCGGGAAATTCAGGGCGGCGCGCTGCGCGAACGCGATCGCCCTCCGCGAAGTAATGCGCTGACTTCGGCATGAGTGGCCGTGGTATGGCCGTCCTCGGCCGATGTCACTGCTCTTGTACGCACGCACCCCATGAACGCCCATTCGCATTTCCGACTAGGGCGCCGGCGCTGCACGCCATCAGCAAAGCGCTGAATGGCGACATTCGTACCCGGGTATGGACGCGATTACAATGGTTCGTACCGTAGCGCCACCGTCGAGGGCCACACCGGGCCGCATGATCATGGGAACACGCAGCGTCAAGCGCATCCTGTTTATTTGCATGGGAAACATTTGCCGGTCGCCATCCGCGGAAGGCGTGTTTCGCCATGTATTGGCGACCCACGCACCGGACCTGCAGATCGAAATCGATTCCGCGGGCACGCACGATTATCACATCGGCGCTCCGCCGGACCGGCGCTCGATCGAAGCGGCCCGGCGCCGGGGCATCGATCTTACGTCGCTACGCGCGCGCATGGTCTCGGCCGAAGATTTCGATCGCTACGATCTCATTCTGGCGATGGATGAGGAGAATCTGCAGGAGCTGCGCCGTCGCGCGCCGGCGATTCATCACGAGCGTATTCGTTTGATGATGGAATACGCGCCGCACGCGCCATCCCGCTTCGTGCCCGATCCATACTACGGTGGCGCACAGGGCTTCGAGGAAGTGTTGGATCTGCTGGAAGAAGCCGCGCAGGGCCTGTTGGCCGAGCTGCGCACGATGCGCCGCTAATACAAATCAAAAGCGCCGGCCAATAAAAAAGGCTGGCGGTCTCCCGCCAGCCTTCTAATCGAACGACGCTCGATTATTCGTCGCGACGCGTGCCGCCCGAACCGCCCCACGAGCTGCTGCTGCTCGACGGCGATGAGCTCCACACAGTGTATTTCTCACTACCGCTCGACGCTGCGGCCGGCGCGTGAGACTCGGACTCGCGAGGCTTTGGTTCGGGAGCAGGGGATGACTCGCTCGAATGCTCACGAGGCGCGTGTTCGCGAGGAGCTTCGGAACGAGGCGCCTCAGAGCGAGGTGCGTGTTCGCGAGGCGCCTCCGAACGAGGCGCATGCTCGTGCGCAGCTTCGGAACGCGGGGCTTCGGCACGAGGGGGCTCGGAGCGCGGCTGCGATTCGGAGCGGCTGGGTGTGCCGCTGCTGAAGTCGCTGCTACCGCCCGAACTCGATTCACGAGGCGCGGACGGAGCATGGTCACCCGACCCGCTGTCCTGGGTGTGGCCTTCGTCACCGTGGCCGCTGCCCTGGGCTTGGCCTTCGCCGCCACCCTGGCCGCCGCCAACGTCATCGCCACCGCGACCACGACCGCGACGACGACGGCCACGACGACCGCGTCCGCCGCGCTCGCCGCGTTCACCGCGTTCACCTCTCTCTCCACGCTCGCCAGAGCGCTGAGCATCACCACCCGGAGCGGCGCCGGCTGCTGCCGGAGCTGCACCTTCAGCCGATGCAGCGGCTGCCGGAGGGGCGGGCGCGCGCTGAGGCTGTTGCTGACGTTGTTGTTGCTGCTGTTGCCGACCTTCGCTGCGGCCGCCTTCGGCGCCGTGCGGCTTGCGATCCTGGCGCTGTTGATGACCGTCGCGACGAGCTTCTTGCGCCGGCTTGTCAGAGCGCTGTTCCTGCTTGCCGCCGCGATCTCGGTCACGATCACGCGAGCCACGGCCCTGACGATCGCGATCACCGCCACGGTCACGACCATGACGATCACGATCGCGGCGATGCCCGCCGTCGGAGCGAGCGCGCGAGCTATCACGACGCACCGGTTCCGGCGCAGGCGCGGGCGCCGCGCCCGTGCCCGTGCCCGTGCCAAAGAAGAAGCGCCACAGCTTCACGAAGATGCCGATCTGCTCGACCGGCTCGGGCTTCGGCGGTGGGGCAATGGTTGTTTCCATCGCGATGGTCGGCGGCGGGGGAATCGACGGAACCGTCGAAGTCACGACTGCCGGTTGAGCCGCGGCGGCGCGCTCTTCGCGCTTGGCGACCTCTTCGGCGGAGGGCTGCGGAGCGACTGGAATCTGATGACTGATTGCCGAATTCTCCGGCAGACCCGCTTCGTCATCGCGCACGCGACGGATTTCGTACGCGGGCGTCTCCATGTACTTGTTCGGCACCATCACCACTTGCACGGCGCTCTTGTGCTCGATGTTGTTGAGCCACTCGCGTTTCTCGTTCATGAGATACGTGGCGACTTCCACCGGCAGCTGGGCAATGACTTTGACGGTGCGGTCCTTGCGCGCTTCTTCGCCGATCAAGCGCAGCAGGGCCAGGGCCAGCGAGTCGACACTGCGAATCGAGCCCATGCCGTTGCAGCGGGGGCAGTTGATGCTCGCGGACTCGCCGATCGACGGACGCAGACGCTGCCGCGACAGCTCCAGCAAGCCGAAACGCGAGATCCGGCCGATCTGGATGCGGGCGCGATCCTGTTTCACGGCGTCGCGCAGGCGATCTTCGACGGCGCGCTGATTCTTCTGCGACTCCATATCGATGAAGTCGATGACGATCAGGCCGCCGAGGTCGCGCAGGCGCAGCTGACGCGCAATTTCATCTGCGGCTTCGAGGTTGGTGTTGAGCGCGGTGGTTTCGATATCGCCGCCGCGGGTCGCACGCGCGGAGTTGATGTCGATGGACACCAGCGCTTCGGTCGGGTCGATGACGATGGAGCCGCCCGAGGGCAGGTTGACCTTGTGAGAGTGCGCCGACTCGATCTGGTTCTCGATCTGGAAGCGCGTGAACAGCGGTACGCTGTCTTCGTAGAACTTCAGCTTGCGCAGGCCGGCAGGCATGAAGCGCTGCATGTACTGCTGCGCTTCGGTGTAGATCTCCTGGTTGTCGATCAGGATCTCGCCGATGTCATCGGACAGGTAGTCGCGCAGCGCGCGAATGATGGCTTTGGATTCCTGGTAAATCAGGAACGGCGCGGCTTTGCCTTCGGCGGCCCCGGCCACTGCATTCCAGACTTCCTTCAGGTTATCCAAATCCCATTGCAGCTCTTCGGCGGAGCGGCCGACGCCGGCGGTGCGCACGATGGCGCCCATGCCGTCGGGAATTTGTACCTGGTCGAGGGCTTCGCGCAGCTGCTCGCGATCTTCACCTTCGATTCGACGCGACACGCCACCGGCGCGGGCGTTGTTCGGCATCAGCACCAGGAAGCGGCCGGCGAGGCTGATGAAAGTGGTGAGCGCGGCGCCTTTGTTGCCGCGTTCTTCTTTTTCGACCTGGACGATGACTTCCTGGCCTTCGTTCAACAGGTCGCGGATGTTGCCGCGGCCGCCCGGCGACTGGCCGTCCTTGAAATATTCCTTCGAGACTTCCTTCAGCGGCAGAAAGCCATGGCGCTCCGCGCCGTAGTCGACAAAGCAGGCTTCCAGGCTGGGCTCGACGCGGGTGATGCGTCCTTTATAAACGTTGGCTTTTTTCTGTTCCCGTGACGGGACTTCTACATCCAGGTCGTATATTCGTTGTCCATCAACCAGTGCTACGCGCAACTCCTCTTCCTGAGTCGCGTTGACTAACATTCTCTTCATGAGGCCCTTCTAAGGATTCAAGGGCCGGGCGAGCACGCACGGCGGGCGCGAGCCATAAAGGCAGGGAGGAGCGATCGGGGAATGTCTTCATCCGATGTTGCCTGCGCGGACCCCTGGTGTAATACCGGGAAGATCCGGCGCGTTTTTTATCCTGTCGCTTTGGCGTCCCGCTCGTAGGCGCTGCGTCGACCCGGAATACGAGGTGCGTCATTCCGGCATCGCCGTTCGCGCGGCCGAGCGATGGTCTGCGACCCTGACAGGTCTGAGCAGAACCAACTAAGATGCGGCGCCCTTCGGAGCGAAGCCACTAGAGTGCCGCGTATCGGTGCGCGAGCGTCGCTCGACTGATCGGTGTCTAAGATCTGTGTCTGGACGCGCACGAACCTGAAATCGTCGCGGAACATATCACAGGGCTATCGTCCAATCAATGGTCAATCAATAAGTTACGAGCGCTTCTCAAGTCTGCCCCGCATGCCTCGCACCGCCCCCCCGAAATCACCCGACACAAATTCTCCCTCCCAGTCATCAACTAGGGCCGGTCAAGGGGTTGGCGTTAGCTATGTGGAGGCTGGGGAGGGCGATGCCGGACAACGCATCGACAACTTCCTCAGCCGCATCCTCAAGGACGTGCCGCGGAGCTTGATTTATCGGATCTTGCGCACGGGCGAGGTGCGGGTGAACGGCAAGCGCGCGAAGCCCGAAACGCGGCTCGCCGAGGGCGATCGGGTTCGATTGCCTCCCCTGCAGCGAAAGACCGAGGAGCAGCGGGCGGCCGAACGCAGCGCGCCTTCGCGGTCACTGCGCGAATTCGTCGCGGGCGCCATCATTCATGAGGATCGCGACCTGATCGTCGTTAATAAGCCGGCCGGCGTGGCCGTTCACGGTGGGAGCGGGTTGAGCGCGGGCGTGATCGAGGCGCTGCGTGCCGCGCATCCCGAGCTGAAGGAGCTCGAACTGGTGCACCGGCTGGATCGGGATACCAGCGGCGTGCTCATGATCGCCAAGCGCCGGGCCGTGCTTCGCGAGCTGCACGCTCTATTAAGAGAGCGCGACATGGAAAAGCGCTATCTCGCGCTGGTCGTCGGGCGCTGGCCGTTCGGCTCCAAGACCATCGATCTGCCGTTGAAGACCAATCTGAAGCAGGGCGGCGAGCGAGTGGTGCGCGTGCATGCGGACGGCCAGCAGGCGATCACGACCTTCAAGCCGATCCAGCATTTCGGCAAGCTGGCGACGCTGTTGGATATCTCTCTGGGTACGGGCCGCACGCATCAAATACGTGTGCACGCGGCGCATGCCGGGTATCCGATCGCGGGCGACGAGAAATACGGCGACCGCGAGCGGGATGCGAAGCTGAAGCCGTTTGGCTTGCAGCGCATGTTCCTGCACGCGCAGTCGCTGAGCTTCGAGCGCAAGGGCGCAAAGCCCTTCACCGTGAGCGCGCCGCCACCGCCTGACTGGCAGGCGGTGATCGACAAGCTCAAGGAGGAGTTCAGCCGTTAGGGGTCGGGGTTTGTTCTTGCCAGCCGCCAACGGCTGACTTAAGGCAGATCGAAGCCGTTTCGGCGCAACGCGCCGGCCAGCCAGATCAGCGGCAGGCCGATCAGCGCCGTCGGATCCTGCGACTCGATGCGGTTGAACAGGGCCACGCCCAAGGATTCCACCTTGAAACCGCCCGCGCAGTCGTATGGCTTGTCCCGCATGACATAGCGTTTGATCTCGTCCTCGTTGAGCTGGCGGAAATGCACGGTCGTCAGGTCGACATGGCCTTCGTTGCTGGGCCCGTTGGTATTGATGACGTGCACGGCAGTGTGGAACACCACCCGCTGGCTGCTGAGCGACTTCAGCTGGGCCACGGCGCGCTCCCCCGACCCCGGTTTGCCAAGGACATCCCGGCCACACAGCGCCAGCTGGTCCGAGCCGATGATCAGGCTGTTGGTGTGCCGGCGGGCGACCGCCTCGGCCTTGGCCCGGGCCAGGCGCTGAACAAGGTCCACGGCCGACTCGCCGGGGAGCGGCTCCTCATCGACATTGGATGCCGCGACCGTGAACGGAATTCCCAGCCGATCCAGCAGTTGGCGTCGATAGGTGGAGGTGGATGCGAGCACCAGCCTCAGGCCGTTGGAGGGGGCTGCCGGGGGGCTCATGGGCGATCCTGGGGCCGCACCAGGGCGGCGTCTAGGCACCCAGCCGCAGGCTGGATTACAAGCTGTGAGAAAACAAACATTTACGCCTTTCTTTTTTTGACACCATGGGGGGTCGCCGCTAGTATACGCGCCCCATGCCGCGACCCCCGGCCGTCCCCGCAGACAATATCGTCGATGCAGAGGTCTGCGCGCGGGCGGGAAGAACGATTGCACGACGATTTTCCGCTGCCGAGCTGCCGCGCGTGCGCGAAGCTGGCGGCCTGGAAGGTTCGTCGATCGAGGCAGAATTCCAGTTCAGTGAGTTCGAGGGCAAGCCCGCCGTGGCCGGCGAGCTGCAGGGCACGGTCGTGCTGACCTGCCAGCGCTGCATGCGGCCGGTGGATATCGAGCTCGACGACACCTTCCAGGTGATACTCGTCGATGCCGAGCGCAGCGACGAGCCGGGTGGCTACGAGCCGGTGGTCGTCAAAGCCTCGCGGCTCGATCTGGCCTGGTTGGCGGAAGAGCAGGCGCTGCTTGCCTTGCCGCTGGTGCCGATGCACGAGAGCGAGGACTGCGGCGCCGAGGTGGCGCCCGGAGAGATTGCATCGACAGAGGAACGTGAGGACGACGCCGAGGACGCGGATGACGCGGCCGGAGCGACCACCCATCAGCCGTTCCAGAATTTGCGGGACCTGCTGCGCAAGCAGTGAGCGTCTCGATGTCGGTATTGGATAGTTTGGAGATCAGTCATGCCTGTTCAGAAAAGCCGAAAGACCCCGTCCAAGCGCGGCATGCACCGCTCGCACGACGGCCTCGAGCGCCCGGCGCTGTCGGTCGATCCGACCTCCGGTGAAACCCATTCCCGTCATCGCATCTCGCCGGATGGCTTCTATCGCGGCAAGAAAGTGATCGCGACCAAAGAAAAGTCCGATAGCGACGAATAACCCGCCGTCGTTAGCTCCGAGTACCGTATCTGAGCAACCGGCCGGTAACCATCGCGGTGGACGCCATGGGGGGCGATCACGGCCCCTCGGTCACCGTGCCTGCGGCGCTCTCGGCTCTGCAGAAGGATGCCGACCTGCGAATCACGCTGGTCGGCCTGAAAGAACCTGTTCAGACCTTGTTGAACGGCGCGGCTGCGCCGTTGCTGTCGCGTATTCAGCTGCGCGAAGCGTCCCAGGTTGTGACCATGGACGAGAAACCGCAGGAGGCCCTGCGGAAGAAGAAAGACTCGTCCATGCGCGTCGCCATCGACCTGGTGAAATCAGGAGAGGCGGATGCTTGCGTGAGCGCCGGCAACACCGGTGCGCTCATGGCCACGGCGCGCTTCGTTCTCAAGACCATCGAAGGGATCGACCGGCCCGCGATCATCTCGCGCATCCGTGCCCGTCACGGCCACACGCACATGCTCGACCTCGGTGCGAACTCTCAATGCAGCGCCGAGCATTTGTTTCAATTCGCGGTGATGGGTTCGGTGGTCGCGGCCGATATGCACGGCATCGAGCGTCCGCGAATCGGCATTCTCAATATCGGCGAAGAAGAAACCAAGGGCGATAGCGTCGTGCAGGACGCGGCCCGTTTGCTGGCCGCGAGCAAGCTGAATTACATCGGCTTCGTGGAAGGCGACGATATTTTCTCCGGCGAAGCGGACGTCGTGGTCACCGACGGGTTCACCGGCAATGTCGCGCTCAAGACCATGGAAGGGCTGGCCAACATGCTGGTCGGCGCGTTGAAGACCGAATACACGCGCAACCCGCTGCGCTATGTGGGTGCGCTGGCCTCGTGGCCGGTGCTGAGGTCGCTGCGCAAAGAATTCGATCCGCGAACGTACAACGGCGCGAGCATGGTGGGTCTGACCGGTGTGGTGATCAAGAGCCACGGCAGCGCCGACACCGTGTCGTTTGCGAACGCCATCCGCGTCGGTCTGGTCGAAGCGCGCAAGGGCGTGCCGACCCAGATCAGCAACCTGCTGAAGGAGCAGGCGTCGGCTGTGGCTTGAAATCGCTCGCAGCCCCATAATTAAGAAGTTGACAGGTCTGTTTGACTTTGGCAGGGAAGTCGCCCAGCTCACACTCTCGACCGCGCGCAACTGCTACACTTTTTGCCCATCATGAAGATCCGTTCTCTGATCCGCGCCGCGCTGCTATTGGCAGCGACCACGAACGCATTCGCAGCGACCTATACCTTGCCGGTCGGCAAGGACACCGTCATCGGCGAAGTGCAGAAGGTGGTAGCCGCGCACGAAGACACGCTGCTCGACATCGGCCGCCGCTATGGCGTGGGCTACGAGGAGATCGTGGCAGCCAATCCGGGCGTCAATGCCTGGGTGCCGGGGGCGGGCACCGAGGTGGTGATTCCGTCGCGTTACATTCTTCCTGACGGGCCCCGCGAAGGCATCGTGGTCAGCCTCTCCGAACATCGCTTGTTTTATTTTCCGCCTCACAAGGCGGACGAAGCGGCCGTGGTTCGCACTTATCCGATCAGTGTCGGACGCATGGATTGGCACACGCCGCTGGGTCTCACGCGCATCGTGAATAAGCGCGAGAAGCCGATCTGGTATCCACCGGAGTCGGTGCGCAAGGAACATGCGGCAGACGGACGTCCGCTGCCCAAAGCGGTGCCGCCGGGCCCGGATAATCCTCTGGGTGAGTACGCGATGCGTCTGGGCATTCCGGGCGGCGCGTACCTGATCCACGGCACGAATCGGCCTTCGGGCGTGGGCATGCAAGTCACCCACGGGTGCGTGCGCATGTTCCCGGAAGACATTAAAGAGCTCTATCCCATGGTGCCGGTGAATACGCCGGTACGTCTGGTCGATCAGCCATACAAGATGGGCTGGCGCGGCGATGAGCTTTTCATGGAAGTGCACACGCCGCTGGAAGGCACGGACAGCGCCGAGGCGCACAGCCTCACCAACATCACCAAGCTGCTGGTGGGCGCGACTCAGGACCGTTCCGTGGTCATCGATTGGGCGAAGGCCGAGCGCACGTTCGAAAGCGCCAGCGGTATCCCCGAGCCGGTGATGCTTCATCCCGCATCGACCGTTCAGGTCATCGACGGCGGTAACTAGCACCGCTCCCACGCGCAGCGGGTCGCACTGCTAAACTGCGCACGCGGATCCCGCGGCCGAGGTCACCTAAACCACCGAGTTAGTCCAGGCCAAGGCTGTGGGGTCCGCCACATTTGCAAAAGGCCGTGGAGCGATCCACGGCCTTTTTTACGTCACAAACAAAAACGCCGCGGATTGCTCCGCGGCGTCTGTTCGGTCGAACTCGAGTCGAATTACTTCGACTGCGACTTCTTGAACATGCGATCGATCTTCTCGTTCGTAGCGTCACAGCAGGCCTGGCTGGCCTGAGCGGCCTGCAGCGCCTGGTTGGCAGCGCTCTGCGCGCTGTCAGCAGCGGAACGAGCGGACTGAGCAGCGCTGGCAGCCGAGTCAGCGGCAGCCTTGGCAGCAGCAGCGTCCTGCACGGCCTTGTCGGCAGTGGCCTTGATTTCATCAACGGCTTTCTGCGAGACGCAACCGCTGGCAGCAACGAGCGCCAACGCAGCAATACCTGCCTTCAGCGAGGTGGAGATGGTGTTCTTCATGAGTTCTTTCCCCTTCGGGTCGGATAAAAAAGGACCAGAGCGACAAATTTTCACGGCCTTCTAATACACGAGAGTAATGGCTGGTTCCCGTGCATCAGGCTATCTAGCTTCTTTTGTTGTAAAAGCTGCCAGCTTGGCCGAGCGCGGAGGATACAAGATTGGGTCAACTCGATAAAGCACATCCGTGCTTTCGTCGTGAAGACGCGACAGTTTCACCCGTCGCGCCTTGTATGCACCAAGCCGGATCGTCTGACGCAAGCCGGATCGCCTGACGAGATTATCGCCAGCACCGGGTCGTCGCCGGACTCGGCGTGCGCCTGCCGGTGGAATCGATAGTGAGTGTCGAGCACTCGGTGTCCCCGGTTTGCCCGCCGGCAGCAGTCGCAGTCACCGTATATCCGGTGGCAGTCACATTCGACACCTGGATCTGGTAGAGGCCGCGTTCGGTGGACGCGGGGATTCCCAGCTGGGTCAGATTGTTCGTGTACGCCTGCTCGTTCAGATAGAACTTCTCTTGCGCGGCCTGAACCCTCAGCAAGGTCGTCGTTCCCTCCGCTCGGTTGGCGCGAAGCACGCTGCTGCGATAGCTGCTCATGGCAATCGTGCCGAGCAGCGCCACGATCGCCACCACCGTCAGCAGCTCGATCAGAGTTATGCCGCGTTGTGCGGACACCCAGGTTTTAGTTCGCATTGGTCTGGCGCCAGTAGGTCTTGATGCGGCTGTTGAAATCCCGGCAAACACTGAGCACTTCGACGCCGGACAAGCAGGTGATCTTGTCCTGCTCCGGGAACAGCACCGTGACTTCCGGGGCAATGCCCTGCTGGTCGAGCCCGTCGTAGCGGTCCTCGGCGCCCAGCGGAGGCGGCGGCGGATCGTTCGGGCCGGGATTCGGATTGGTCCCGGAGTCGCGGCGGGGCAGGGGCGAGCCGTCGAGCGCCTTGATGGCGTACACCCGGTTCGAGCCGACGGCAACGGAACACGTGTTGCTCGTCGCGCTGGCGCTCGGGGTGTACGAGGTAAAGAAGATCACGTTCTGCAGCGTGCTGGAGGAGGACAGCACCTTCTCGCCTTGATACGACGGGTAGTTGAGCTGCAGCTTCCAGCCCGGCGAGTTCGCGGCGAGCGTCGGCTTGAAGTTGGTCGTAATGTCGTCGAGCTCCGTATCGAGGACGATGTCGTAGTTGGTGTAAGCGGTCTGTTCCAGCTTCGCGAACGGCTGATAGTCGCGGACCGAGTAGAAGCGATCCTCGTTGGTGGTCGCCAGCGGGTGGCCTCGATAGCCCGAGCCGATTGCGATGTTGATGAACGGACGACCGCCGGTTCCCTGCATCAGCGAGGAATCCGGCGAGTTGTAGAACCGTCGCGTGCTGGCGGCGTTCTGCGTGGCTGCATCCTTGGCGCCGAGCGAAGCGATGACGCCACCGGTCACGAGCTTGTCCTTGGTCTGGCCATTGAAGATATCGAAGCGCCACAGCTGCGCGGCCATGTCGCCGACATACAGTCGGTCGGCAAAGCTGTCGCCATCCAGATCCACCACGTTGATCGGCGAGGGGATCGAATGTGTCATGCGCGCGAGGTTGAGGTCGGTATCTGCTTTTCCGGCCGACCAGAGCAGCGTGCCGCGCAGGGCATCCACGATGTACACGCGATTGCCGGTAGCGTTCGTCGAGACGTACGTGCCGCCCTCTTCGATGGGGTCGTAGCCGCCGCCAAAGATCAACACCAGCTTCTGCGAATTCTGGTCGGCTCCACTGATGTTGACGCGACTGACGGTCCCGCGCGACCAGGCCTGCGCCAGCCCCGGCAGGACCGTATCGCCTATCGCCCACAGGAAGCGCGGCGCGGTCTTTTCCGTGATGTCGAGCGCGTAGTAGCGGCTGACGGTCGGATTGCGGCCGGTGCTGAAGAACAACAGGACGCGATCGTTCTCGGAGGGAGTGACGATGCCGTCGCCATTGACGTCGTACTTCAATACTCGCAGGTCGCCGTCGATCGCGTAGTTCTTGGTAATGCTGTTCTCGTTCTGGTACAGCCCCTTGAGGCCGGGCAGCATTTCCTGGGGAATGAACGACCACAATTCATTGCCCGTCGTGGTTTCGAAGGCGTGCACGTAACCGTCGTTGGTCGCGGTGAATACCACCGCGTCGTCCTGATTTTTGGCGGCCTTCGTGCCGCCGTAGATGACTACCGCCGGCTGCGAGTGCATCGGATCGCCCATGTCGTAGCGCTGTTCGTCCGTGACCTTGTCCTTGTCCAGATCGTCTACGTCGGCGCCGCGAGCCCAATCGATCAGCGTGTCGCGCAGCGGCGCGGTCGCATTGGTGCCGAGGGTTGCGTCCGTGATCAGATCGTTATCGATGTGCACGGCATTAGCGTCGTTCGTGAGGAGCACGCCTCCCGCCGCGGTTGGATTAGCGCCAATGTGTGTATAGACGTTGCGACTGGCCGGCGCAGGAATCTGGCGGCCAGCGCCGCCGAACCCCACTTTGGAGCCGTCCGAGTTGGTCGTCGACCAATAGTCGCTGGTGCTGTCGAGGAACATGCCTTTTTCGCCGAGTGCAGCGGTGTCGCCGCGCGCCCAGAGCGTTTTATCGTCGGCTGGATTGATCTTGTACTTCTTGATGTTGCCGGGCCAGTGAATGCCGGCCGACGGCTGGAATACCGAGATGTACAGGTCGTTCAGCGTCTGCGTGCGATTGAATGCGTTGACGGCGACGGTCGGCGCGGTCAGCGTGGCGCTGTTCTCGGAGATCGTATCGAAGATGTTGCTGAATACGGCCGTCAGGCCGCTCAGGTCGCCAGCCTTGTAGGCCTTGCCGCCGCCGCGCAGCGCGGCGTCGTTCAGATAGGTGAACGCCGGGTTGCTGTCGCCGCCGAATGCGTCGCCAAAGCCGATGTAGTAGGTCGTGACATTCTGAGTGTCACCTACGCCGGAGATCAGATCCTTATTGAACATGTATTCCGACAAGGCGCCGAGACATTGTCCGCTGCCAGCGTCGGTCGGACATCCTGTGCCTTTGACGGTGCCCGGGGAGGCGGTCAGCAGCGCTGCGATCAAGCTGTTTGCTTTGGCGTCCTGGGTCGGCTCACCGTCGGTCAGATAGACGATGTAGTTCTTTTGACAGGCTTGATTCGCCGGGCTGGCGTAGTTCGGGCTGTCGGCGGTGCCGCCGACGCGGGACGACGCCACGCTGGGCAGCTTGGTGGCCGGGGTGTCGCAATCGTCCGGGTCCGCTTCCGTACAACCTTCGGAGTTGACGCCGAAATAGACCTCTTTGCCGGCGAAGTACTGGTGCGCCTCGTAGAGCGTTTCCGATAACGGCGTGTTGCCGTGGGGAACGAACTTGTCGATGGCTTCGATCAGTTGTGCGCGATTATCTGCGATAGGCGCTACCGGTGCGAGCACCATGCCGCCGCCGTTGATCACGTCTTTGCCGTTCCTGGTGCCGTCGTCTACGGTGTATTGGACGTTGGTGCTGTAACGCATCAGGCCGACGTTGACATTCGTCACCGCGGTGAGCAGCGAGCGCGCCGCTTGCTGCATCACCGACAGCCGCGTGCCGTAGGAAACGTAGTTTCGGAACTGGTTGTAGTAGGCGACGTAGTCGGCTGAGTAGAGCGTGGCCCGCGTGCCTTGGTAGTCATCCCAGTATGAGCTGCCATAGTTATTGGTGTAGGACGGCGTACCCGCCGGGCCTGTAACGCCGGCTCTGGGATAGGGCGCGCTGTCGCTCCTGCAATCGATCGGTTGCTGGCTGCCGTTGCTGATGCTTTGCCAGCTGGAGTTGGTCCCTCCGCGCCATTGCGTGAATCGATCGGTCTGGTACGAGCCGACGTTCGTCAGTGGCGTCTCCGCGTTCTGGCATTTCTGGTTCGTCGTCGGGACGTAATTGGTGGAATCACAGGTGGGCGGAGAGCGATCACCGCTCGTGGCGTAGAACACCCTGCCGGCGATGGTGTTGCAAGCTCCGGTCGCTTCGGTCACGTACTTGCGGCTCGGGTCGAAAGGCTGTTGCGTCGAGACCGTGCTATTCATGCTTCCCGAGGTGTCGAGGATGAGCATGATGTTCGGCGCCACGACCGACTGGTTGATATATATCTCGGAGTCGTCGGCTCGCGCCGTGCCCGTCATCGCGGCGGCGGTGACGCAGCCGCAAGTCAACACACGCACCCAGCGGCGCAGGTGACTCGAAGTCCATTGGATGGAGCGGTTCATAGGATGTTTTTCGGCAAGCTTGGTGATGAAGAGCTGTGCTGTTCCGAACGATCGCTATTGCAACTTTCCGTAGACCATCAGCCGGGTGACGGTGGGCCGGTCGGCCTTATAGAACACCATCAGGAACTGCTGGCCGGTGCTGCGGATATAGGCGTTGAATTCGGCGAGCGTGACGCTGCTGCGGCCGACGAAGAACTTCGATTCCCCGCTCACCTCGAGAGAACGCAGCTTGCAGGGCTCGGCGCAGTTACGAAACGTAAGGTTGCCCGGCTGGCCCGTCGGCAGCATTACGGCCTCGGTGTAGGTCTCGATGGAGTTTTCCAGCAGTATGGTCGGCGCCGGCTTGGTGGACTGTGCTCGAGCCTGCGGTGCGACGCAGGCCGTCGCCAGCAGCACGAGAGCCGCGACGCGTGGAAGAGCGGCGATCGATCGAGTGAATGTTTGGTACATGAGCGTGTTCCCGATGTTTGCTATTCGAGCTTCGTTCCCAATCCGCCGCTGCCGGCAGGGCAGTTTGCGACGGGGGAGACCGTGGCGTCGGCTGGGGCGATGACGGCGAGGGCCTGCATATTCCTCGCGCTCGCCTCGCGCTTGGCGCAGCCCTTGCTGTCGATCTCGAAGTGATAGGTGGAGTAGCTTTTCAGGCTCGAGCCGGGCAATGCCGGCTGCGGCATGCCGCAGAGCTTCACTTCGCTGACGGCGGTGAAGCAGTTGTCGGTCTGCGTCTCCGGAGCGAGGTTCGGATCGGGATTGAATTTGTTCGCGGCGAGCGAGAATTCGATGCCGCTTTCGGCCGACTGGAACGCGTTCTGCGCGAACTGGGTGTTGCCGGCCATGATCATGTTCAGGCTGGTGGAGTTGACGCCGGAGATGGCCAGTATGGTGAGTACCAGCAGCAGCAAGAGCCCGACGACCAGTGCGGCGCCCGCCTGGCGATGAGAAGTTCGAGATCCGAAGGACGTGCGTGTCATTGTCAGATTCCCATGGCGTTGCGGATCAGGATGGTCCTGGAGACCAGCAAGCGTCTGAAACCATCATTCGGCTTGTAGGCTGCCTTCGCGGCGCCAGTGGCGTTCAGATCGTCGGTCGTGCCGTTGGCGTCGTCGCGATCGCCGTACTCGTAAGTCTCTTGGTTGGTGTAGCCCGTCTCCTCGGTTTCGGCGCGCACCAACAGCCACAGACGAACTGAAACGATCTGCGCACCCGCAGGGACTGCATCAGGGTTGACGTAGCCTTGAGCGATGCCCCGATTGCCGGTGGGATCGATACCGAACTGGATCTGCATGTCCTCGACACCCGGCACGATTGCCACATCGGCCAACGTGCTCGGGTTCACCAGGCCAAAGCGGTGCAAGGTCGGCAGGTCGGTGAGATAACTTGCGTTACGACTGATGTAGTACGCGTTGACGATCAGATCGTTCACCTGACCGATGGGGTTGGCGATACACGGGGTGCTGTCTTGGACGAGCTGAATCGAAGAGCGGGTGGAGCACACCAGCAGCTTGCCGCTGGTTACCGTCGAAGGAACCGCCGAGGCGCGCCTTACGACCAGCGTGTCGGCGCTGGCGACGGCGCCGCCGTCGGCAGCGGCACAGCCGAATGAATATGCATTGTTGCTTGCCTCGAGCGTCGCTGACACGACGCGGGCGAAATCCGCGCCGCAATTGCTTCCGGGCAATCCGGGCGCAGGCACCACGAAATCGGCGCCCTTGGAGAGACCCCACGAGTTGGCCATGCGGATGTCCGGTTCGAGCACCGACAGTGCATAACGCGCAGTCTCCTGCAACCGAACGACGCTTTCGTTGACCTCGTAGTTGCGGCGGCTGAAGCTGAACACCTGGATTGCGCCGCCAATCAACACGAGGCTGATCACCAGGGCGACCATGAGCTCGATCAAGCTCACGCCCCGCTGAAGTCCGCGTGAACGGGTCGATGAGAGCGTGCGGCTAGTGCTCGTGAGCTTGATCATGGGTCGACCTGCATCGTCAGGACGTAGCGGAGATCGCTGTCGCCGTCGGCATCAGTGTCCTGGTTGCCGCCGCCCGCAGTCTCCTGCCAGTGCACCGTGATGACGTAGTTGTCCGGAACGGGGCCCGCCGCCGTAACCGTGGCTGCGGTGTAAACGATCTCGCCCCGCTGGTTGTCACCTGGCAGCACGTCGTCGATCTGCTGCTGCCACACGAACAGGTCGTTTTCCGCCATCTGCTCCTGGGTGCAGGTGCCGCTGTTGACGCACGTCTGCTTCGCCGGTGTGGTTGTTCCTGTTTGGTAGGCCACGCGGGCAAGGCGATTGGCGCGAATACGGTCGGCCATGTCGGCGGCGAGATTCACTGCCTGCATGCGGGAGAGCGCGCTGCCGCTGGAGCGCAGCGTCGTCACATACAGCCCCGCCATGCCGAGCATGCCGACGGCCAGTACTACGAGCGCGACCAGGACCTCGACGATGGTGAAGCCGCTCTGGAAACGGTGCGCGTTCATTACGGGCAGCCTCCAGCGCCGGCGCCCGTGATCGCCTCGGCGACTTCGGTGCGTTTCTTCGTGATGCGGACTCGGCCGGTGGCCTCGACGACCAGGGCTCGGGCGGCGGAGCTGTCGGTCCCGACCAGTTCATTGCCGCGCGCGTCGCAGAGCACGATGCGATCGGTGGCCAGTTTGCCCCCGGACACGGGCGGCGTGGCAAAGCCGTTGGCGCCGTAACTGATGATGCCGTTGAGGTCGTTGCGAACGGTGATCGTCGGATCCAGGGGAGGGTGCCGTTCGAGCACGGGCTCGCCGACATCGGGACTCCAGTCGGCATCAGTGTCCACGAACACGATCCACTGCGAGAACGCCCCATCGTTGCACGTCGGCGTCGCCGCGGTGGAATCGCTGGATGCGCAGACAACCACGGGCACCTGGCGTTTGATGCTTTCAGTGCGCGCTACTTGGGTCGAGCGCAGCAGGTCGTTCGCCGCCGTGGTCAGGCGGTTATTTCGGGTGATGTCAGTGAAGGCCGGTACGCCGATGGCGAGTAACACGCCCGCCACCGAAAGTGCGGTCATCAACTCGAGCAGCGTGAAGCCCGCCGACTGTTTGGGAGTTCGTCTCATGTAGGTCTAGGTCCCATCCTGATGCGGCGGGAATATAAGAGGCGGCGCGGCCGTCTGCCGGGCATGCCGATCAGCGGCTCGCGGCGGCGGACTAGCGGCGGGCGCGGCCAGATATCGTCAAATACCTCTGTCAAATGCCTGGCGGTCGGCGGCCCTCGGTGGATACCTGCTGCGGGCTTGCGGACTTACGAGCGACTCCTGTATAAATACTCAAATGGTGGTTATCCATACAGGTGACGTGTGTCCGAACTGACGCCCCGGCAACGCGAGATCGTCAAACTGATCCAGGAATCCCTGCGGGATAACGGCATGCCGCCCACGCGGGCCGAAATCGCGAGCGCGATGGGTTTCAAATCGGCCAACGCCGCCGAGGAACATCTGCGTGCGCTCCAGAAAAAGGGCGTGCTGGACATCATCCCGGGCGCCTCGCGCGGGATTCAATTGAAAGACTCTCTTCGTGAGCAAATGGGTCTGCCGCTGATTGGTCGAGTTGCAGCCGGCAGGCCCATGCTCGCGGAGGAGCACATCGAAGGCCGTTATCAGATCGACCCGAAGATCTTTCAGCCGCGCGCGCATTACCTGCTCAAGGTGCGCGGCCAGAGTATGAAAGACATCGGTATCATGGATGGCGACCTCGTCGCCGTGCATCGCACGCCGGAAGTGCGCAATCGCCAGGTCGTGGTGGCGCGCCTGGACAATGAAGTGACGGTGAAGCGTTACAAGCAGGACGGCAAGATCGTCTGGCTGTTGCCCGAGAACGAAGAGTTCGAGCCCATTCGCGTCGACCTGAAAGAGCAGTCGCTGATCATCGAAGGCATCGTCGTCGGGGTGCTGCGCCAGGGCGGCAAATCCTCCAAAGGGCTGTTCCAGTAGTTCTCATTTCGCCAACAGCATTCTGATCTCCGGCAGGCACGAGCCACAGTTCGTGCCTGCTTTCAATTTCCGACCCACGTCCTGCGGCGTCTTCAACTGATCCTGGGCGATAGCCTTGCACAGCGTGTTGCGCCCCACGCCAAAGCACGAGCACACCATCGGGCCCGGATCTTCCGACGCTGCCGTCGGTCCGCCGTTGAGCAGCGACGCCCGATCCGCATTGCCGATGCGCTTCTTCGCGAACAGGTTGGACAGCCAGGTGCGCGAGGGCAGGTCGGTGCGCGGGGAAATGAACACACAACCCTCGATGCGCTCGTCGACCAACAGCGCGCCCCGATATACGCCGCAGGCGGGATCGGAGAATTCCACCCAGTCCGCGTCGGAATGATTCACTTGCAGTGCTTGGTGCGCCCAGTCGACGCTGGGCGGACGGCCGCGCCCGGCAATCTCATATCGCATGAACTGCGCGCCTTGAATCGCTGTCCACCACGTCGCATCCAACGTTGCGAGTGGCGTGCGCGTCAGGATGAATCCATGCCAGTTGACGGGAAACGGCATGACACGCGCCGGCGTGTGTTTGAACTCCGGCTCGCCGGAGACCGGATCGACGACCGGGTTGACCAATGCGCCCACGCGCGCGTCCGAAGCATAGGCCCCGTTCCAATGAATGGGCACGAAGATCGAGCCACGCGGCATTTCACCGCTGGTCTTCACTCGCGCCACTAGCGCGCCCCACTGGGTTTCAACCCGTGCGAGCTGCCCATCGCTCACTGCTGACAGCAATGCATCCTGCGCATGCATGTCGATATACGGCTCGGGCAAATGCGAGCTCAGTTGTGGCGCGCGACCGGTGCGGCTCATCGTGTGCCACTGATCGCGGATGCGACCGGTGTTCAAAACCCAAGGGAACTCTGCGTCGGCCTTATGCGCGGGCGCTCGGGGCGCAGTCGGCACAAAGCGAGCGCGATGATTGCGACGATAGAAGCGTCCCGACTCCAGCAGGCGCGCGGTGCCGGGATGATTGCGCTCAGGGACTGGCCATTGAATGGGCGCCAGGTCGTCATACTCGGCTGAAGTGATCTTCGCCAGGCCACCGATGTCGAAGGCGCGCTCGCCGTCGTTTCCATACGTGGACAGAGCGGCGTGCTCGAGGAAGATCTCGTGCGCATTGTCGTAGTTGAAGCCGTCGTTGAAGCCCATGCGTCGCGCGACTTCGCACATCAACCACCAGTCCGGCCGCGCTTCGCCGCTCAGCGGCTGGAATGCTCGCTGCCGTGAGATGCGCCGCTCCGAGTTGGTGACGGTGCCGTCCTTTTCACCCCAGCCGGCCGCCGGCAGTAACACGTGCGCGAGCGCATTGGTGTCGGTGCCGGAGAAACAATCGGACACCACAACGAGCTCGCAGCGGCGCAGCGCCTCTTTGACCTTGTCGGCATCAGGCAGGCTCACGACCGGATTGGTCGCCATGATCCACACGGCCTTTACCTTGCCGGCGTGAATAGCGTCGAAGAGCTCGACTGCTTTGAGTCCGCCGCGCTCGGCGATGCGTGGGCTGCGCCAGAAGCCCTGCACCAGTTCGCGGTGACTCGCGTCTTCCAGGTCCATGTGGGCGGCGAGCATGTTCGCAAGGCCGCCAACTTCACGGCCGCCCATGGCGTTCGGCTGGCCGGTGATGGAGAACGGGCCGGCGCCGGGCTGGCCGATACGGCCCGTCAGCAAATGGCAATTGATGATGCTGTTGACCTTGTCCGTGCCCGCGGAAGACTGGTTCACGCCCATCGAAAACGCCGTGATCACCCGCGGGTGGTCGGCAAACATGCGATAGAACTGCAGCAATCGTTCCGTATCGATGCCGCAGGCAGTGGCAACCTGTTTCAAGTCGCCGGCCGATTCCCGGGCAACGCGCAGCGCTTCATCGAACCCTTCCGTATGGCTGGCGAGGAATTCGTTCGCGATATGGCCCTGCTCGTGCAGATAGGCGAGCAGTCCGTTGAACAGCCAGACATCGCTGCCACTGCGCACCGGGAGGTGCATATCTGCGATTTCGCAAGTCATGGTCCGCCGCGGATCGACGACCACGATTTTCATGTCCGGCCGCTGCTGTTTCGCTTGCGTGATGCGCTGAAACAGCACCGGATGACACCAGGCAGTGTTCGAGCCGACGAGCACGATCAGATCCGCCTGCTCCAGATCCTCGTAGCACACAGGCACGACGTCCTCGCCGAAGGCTCGCTTGTGGCCGGCGACGGCCGAGGACATACACAGTCGGGAGTTGGTATCGATGTTCGCCGAGCCGATGAAACCTTTCATCAGCTTGTTGGCGACGTAGTAGTCCTCGGTCAGCAACTGACCCGAGACGTACAGCGCGACGGCGTCAGGCCCGTGCTCCGCGACGATGCGCTTGAACCCGGCGGCAACGTGGCCGAGCGCGGCGTCCATGCTCACGCGCTGGCCGTTGATTTCCGGATGGAGCAGCCGGCCCTCGGTTCCAAGCGTCTGACCTAGCGCCGATCCTTTGGAACAAAGTCTTCCGTAGTTGGAGGGATGAGCCGCATCGCCGCTGATCTTGATCGTGCCGCGCCCGGTGTCGGCTTGCGCAATCACGCCACAACCGACACCGCAATAGGGGCACGTCGTCCTGATGCTCACTGTCGTCTGGCTACCGCTTCGCCGAATATCAACTTGTCGCGCAACGCACCGACATCGCGGCCTTCATTCATCAGCTCGCAATACCAGGCGCCATCGCGAGTGTCGCCGTACAACACCGCACCGCGCACCTTGTTGTCCTCGAGCACGATGCGCTTGTAGATGCCGCGCTTTGCATCGCGCAGGACGAGCGCCTCGCTGCCCGGACCGCCGAGGAAATCGCCGGCGGAGAACAGATCGATGCCGGTGACTTTGAGGTGCGTAGACAGCATCGATCCTCGGTAGCGACCGACGCCATGCTCGGAGAGATGGGTCGCACAGACGCTCGCCTGCTCATAGAGCGGCGCGACCAGACCATACGTGTTGTTCCTGTGCTGGACGCACTCGCCGACGGCGTACACGCACGGGTCGAACGTTTGCATCGTATCGTTGACCAACACGCCACGGTCGCATCGCAAGCCGGCGGCACGAGCCAGATCCGTGTTCGGTCGAATGCCGGCGGCCATGACGACCAGATCCGTCTCGATGATGGTTTCATCCGCGAACTGAACGCCCCGGACCCGATCGGTGCCCAGGATGGCCGTGGTCTTCGCCGGCATGTGGAACCGCAGGCCGCGCTTCTCGAGGGATTGTTTCAAGAGCTGAGCGGCAACGGGATCGAGCTGCCGTTCCATTAATGTTTCCAGCAGGTGCACGACGGTGACCTGCATGCCTTGCTTGAGCAGCGCGTTGGCTGCTTCCAGGCCCAACAATCCGCCGCCAATGACAACGGCCTTCTTATGCGTGCGCGCGGCTTCGAGCATCGTGTTCACGTCCTGCAGATCGCGGAACGTCACGACACCGGGCAGGTCCTTGCCAGGGACGGGCAGGATGATGGGATTGGAGCCGGTCGCGATCAACAGCCGATCGTACTCGGCTTCGGTGCCGTTCTGTGAACGCACGCGACGGCGAATCCGGTCGATCGCGACGGCCGGATCGCCCAGGTGCAAGGTGACGCCATTGTCCCGGTACCACTCGATCGGGTTCAGCACGATGTCGTCGAAGCGTTTCTCGCCTGCCAGCATGGGCGAGAGCAGGATGCGGTTGTAGTTGGGAACCGGTTCGGCGCCGAACACGGTTACGTCGTAAGGCTGGCCGGAGATGCCGAGCAGCTCTTCGACCACCTTCATGCCCGCCATGCCATTGCCGATGACGACCAGCTTGCGACGACTGGTCTTACGCAGCGGCTGGCTCTTGATCCAGATCTTGCCGTCGGTGACTCGCGTCGGCCACGCGCGCACCGAGTAGTCGGCGTCTTCGACGCAGCGGCCGGTTGCCAGATTGAAGTGATGTTTGTAAACCGGGGAGGCGACGACGGGCTCACCGTTCAGATCGCCGACCAGGCCGCGCGAGAGCACGTTGGCCTCGCTGTGCGGATCGTAGTTGTCCAGCGCATAGATGGCGTCGCCGACTCGAAAGATCGCAATCTGCCGCCCGTCGATCAACGCGGCCACGCCGCTGTCGGGCAGCAGGTCGTCGAACGAGCAGGCGCTGCTCCAGGTGTGAGTGTGCTTCATACAGCCTCCCGCTGGCGCTGCGCGCGTTCTTCGTTGGTCGCCGGGCGGATCTGTCCGCGCTCCTGCACGAACACGACGTTGTCGTCGGTGCGGTCGCTGTTCACGAAATGACGGAAGCGCTTCAAAGTCTGCGGATCCTCCACGGCCTTCTTCCATTCACATTCATAAGTGTTGACGATGCGCGCCATGTCGGCTTCCAGCTCGGCCGCGATGCCGAGCTTGTCTTCGATGACGACCTGCTTGAGGTAGTCGAGGCCGCCTTCGAGGTTGTCCAGCCACACCGACGTACGCTGCAGGCGGTCGGCGGTGCGGATGTAGAACATCAGGAAGCGATCGATGTAGCGGATCAGCGTCTCGCGATCGAGATCGCCGGCGAGCAGGTCGGCGTGACGGGGCTTCATGCCGCCGTTGCCGCACACATAGAGATTCCAACCCTTTTCGGTGGCGATGATGCCGACGTCTTTGCTTTGCGCCTCGGCGCATTCGCGGGTGCAGCCGGAAACTGCGAACTTGAGCTTGTGAGGGGAGCGCAGGCCCTTGTACCGGTTCTCGATGTCGATGGCATAGCCGACGCTGTCCTGCACGCCATAGCGACACCAGGTGGAACCCACGCACGATTTCACGGTACGCACCGACTTGCCGTAAGCGTGTCCGGACTCGAAGCCGGCATCGATGAGCTCGCGCCAGATCAGCGGCAACTCGTGGACCTGCGCACCGAACAGATCGATGCGCTGACCGCCGGTGATCTTGGTGTACAGGCCATACCTCTTAGCCACCTCGCCGATGACGATGAGCTTCTCCGGTGTGATCTCCCCGCCGGCGATCCGCGGGACGACGGAGTAGGTGCCGTCCTTCTGCATGTTCGCGAGATAGTAGTCGTTCGTGTCCTGGAGCGTGGCCTTGTCGCGCTTCAGTACGAACTCGTTCCAGCACGACGCGAGGATGGACGCGACGGTGGGCTTGCAGATGTCGCAGCCCGTGCCGCGGCCGTGCTTCTTCAGCACTTCCTCGAACGATTTCAGCTGGCCGACGCGCACCAGGTGAAACAGTTGCTGGCGCGAGTAGCGGAAGTGCTCGCATAGATTGTTGTTGACCGCGACGCCGCGGCTCGCCAGTTCCGCTTTCAGAACCTGCGTGACCAGCGCTGCGCAACCGCCGCAGGAAGTTGCGGCCTTGGTGCACGACTTCAACGCGCCAATGGTTGTGGCGCCGGCCTCGATGGCGGAGCAGATCGCGCCTTTGCTGACGTTGTTACAGGAGCAGATCTGCGCGGTCGCGGGCAGTCCGGCAACGCCGGCCTTCTTCGGCTGTTCGGAGCCGCCGAAGTTCGGCACGATCAATTCTTCGGGACTCGACGGCAAGGCGGTGCCCTCGAGCATCATATTGAGCAGAACACCGTAGTCGTCGGCGTCACCGATGAGGATGCCGCCGAGCAAGCGCGTGCCGTCTTCGTTCACTACCAGCTTCTTATAGACCTGCTTGCGCTCATCGACGAAAGCGTACGCGCGCGAGCCCGGGCTCGAGCAGTGCGGATCGCCCAGCGAGGCCACGTCTACGCCCATGAGCTTGAGCTTCGTGCTCATATCCGCGCCGGTGAACGCCGGCTCTGCCGTTTCCTGCAAGCGGGACGCGCAGACGTTGGCCATCTGGTAACCAGGAGCGACCAGGCCAAACAGCTGTCCGTTCCAGAGTGCGCACTCGCCGATCGCGAAGATGTCCGGATCGGACGTGCGGCAATCGTGATCGATGACGATACCGCCGCGAGCGCCGACGTTCAGGCCGCAAGCGCGAGCAAGCTCATCGCGCGGCCGAATACCGGCGGAGAACACCACGACATCCGCTTCGAGCGAGCTGCCGTCGGCGAAGTTCAAGCGGTGCTTGCACTGCTCGCCGTCGACGATTTCCGTCGTGCTCTTGCCAGTGTGAATGCCGACATCCATCTCGGAGATCTTCTGCCGCAACACGCGACCGCCGACATCGTCGACCTGAACGGCCATCAAGCGTGGCGCGAATTCTACGACGTGGGTCTTCAGGCCAAGATCGCGCAGCGCCTTGGCCGCTTCGAGTCCGAGCAGACCGCCGCCGATGACCACGCCGACTTTGCTTTGTGCCGCCGCCGAGCGGATCGCTTCGAGATCTTCGATCGTGCGATAGACGAAGCAGTTCGGCCGTTCTCGGCCAGGAATGGGCGGTACGAAAGGATAGGAGCCCGTAGCCAGCACCAACTGATCGTAGGGCAAGGTTCGACCTTGCGCAGTGCGCACGCATCGCGCTTCGCGATCGATGCCGAGGGCCTTGTCGTTCAAATGCAGCGCGATGTCATTGCGCTCGAAGAAGTCTTCGCTGACCAGCGACAGATCGGCGGCACTCTTGCCGCTGAAGAAGCTCGTGAGTTGCACACGATCGTAGGCAGCACGCGGCTCCTCGCAGAGCACGGTGATTTCGTGCGACGGGGTTTCGGCCGCGAGCCGCTCGAGCAGACGTTGCCCGACCATGCCATTGCCAATGACGACCAGCTTCTTCACAGACATCTTGCACCCATGAGTGAGGCCTGCGGACAGGCACAGCTCGTTCGAAGACGGGTGGTTGGGACAGCGAACTGCGACAGGCCGCAATCAGCGGAGGTGGTTACCGGCAGTCACTGGTGCTGCCCCGTCGTTGGAGCAGCCAAGATGTGCTCGATGTTGCAAGCGCTATGCCACGATGTTCCGGCTGCACTTGGGCTGCGTTTGCCGCCGTCGCGAGCACCGGTTTGCGCAGATGTGGTGCGTGCGCTGCGCAGAGCGCACTTAAAGTGGTGCGAATTGCGCCGCGCCTCCTCATAGTGCAAGGGTTGTCGGAGTGGCACAGGCATTGCACTCCTTATGATTCGATGCCCGAAGCCAGGTCCAAAACCGAGCCCTCTCTGCGCGTTCTGATCGTCGATCAGAACGTCATGCGTGCCAGCATTCTTGAAGAAGGCTTGCGCGAGGGGGGCTATCACAACGTGACGGTGCTGCGTGAGATGCACAACCTCATGCGCCGGATCGTCGACATCGATCCGGAAGTCATCGTCATCGACCTGGAGAATCCCAACCGCGACGTGCTGGAGCAGATGTTCCAGGTCTCGCGCGTCGTGCGCCGGCCCATCGCCATGTTCGTCGATCGCTCCGACACGGACATGATCGCCGCGGCCGTCGATGCCGGCGTCGGCTCCTATGTGGTCGACGGTTTGAAGAAGGAGCGCGTGAAGGCCGTGCTCGACATGGCGATCAGTCGTTTCCACGCCTTCAACAAGCTGCGCGAAGAGCTCGACAGTGCGCGCCAGGCGCTGGATGAACGCAAGATCGTGGATCGGGCCAAAGGCATCCTGATGAAACAGCGAGGTATGAGCGAGGAGGCGGCTTATGCGCTGCTGCGAAAGGCGGCGATGAACGAGAACCGCCGGCTCAGCGAGGTGGCGCAAAGCGTCGTGACTGCGTCGAGTTTGTTGAAATGAATGACGTGACCACGGTCGTCGGTTTCATTCCCTTGATGGATTGCGCGCCGCTGGCGGTCGCGGTCGAGAAGGGTTTCGCCGCGGAAGAAGGCCTGGACCTGCGGCTGGTGCGCGAAACGTCCTGGGCGAACATTCGCGACCGCGTCGTCGTCGGTCACTTCGATGCTGCCCACATGCTCGGGCCAATGGCCATCGCGTCGACACTCGGCGTCGGACATCTCAAAGTGCCGATGGCCGCGCCCCTGTCGCTGGGTCTCGGCGGCAATGCGATTACCGTATCTTTGCGCGTGTGGGACTTGATGGTTGCGGAAGGCGCGGCGCTGTCGGCCGGTCCGCGTGCGCTCGGTGAAGCACTCCGAAATGTCGTGCGTGCGCGGGAGCGGGCGAACAAGCAGTCGTTCACGTTCGCGATGGTCTATCCGTTCTCCGCACATAATTATGAGCTGCGCTACTGGCTGGCCGCTTCGGGCATCGATCCGGATCGCGATGTCAGGCTGGTGGTGATACCGCCGCCCTTGCTCGTCGACGCCATGCGCGAAGGGCAGATCGATGGCTTCTGCGTCGGCGAGCCCTGGAACAGTCTTGCCGTCTCTGTGGGTGTCGGTTGTATCGCTTTGCCGACAACTGCTATCTGGCCGTTGAGTCCGGAGAAGGTGTTGGGGTGCCGGCTCGAATGGACCCAGCGACATCCGGATCGTCTGCGGGCGCTGGTGCGCTCCTTATATAAGTCCGCGCTCTGGTGTGAGCGCCCCGAGAACCACCTGGAGCTGGCGCGTTTGCTGGCTGAGCCGCGCTTCGTCGGTGCACCGGCGGAGATTCTGTTGCGTGGCCTGTCGAATCGCCTGTACCTGCAACGGGGCAGTGAGGCGGAGCACTTGTCGCAGTTCTACTTGTCTGCGTCGCAGGCCGCGACGTTCCCCTGGGTGAGTCATGCACTGTGGTTCTACTCGCAGATGGTGCGCTGGGGACAGGTTGCTTTCGACCCCGAGCATGTCGCGCAAGTGCGGGCGACGTATCGGCCGGATCTGTATCGCCTGGCCCTGGGCGAAACAACAAATATTCCCTCTGCAGATACCAAGCTCGACGCGCTCTTCGACGGCGTGCGCTTCGATTCGGACGATCTGCCTGCCTATCTGAAACTCAACGCCAATCCCTGATCGGCTGCACGCCCATCGTGCAACTGTTGTGAATGTTTGCTCCGTCGCGGCCCAGCGGCGTCGGAAGTTTGTTTGCTCCGGATTCGCAAGTCGCTGACTTTTCGGGAACATGCGCTCGAGTGTGGCGCTGGCACGGTCGTTGCAATCCTGAGAAACAACGGGACGATTCGTCGCCCCGCATCGGCCGGCCCAACAGCGGGCTTGCCAGGCAACGCCGCCGACTCCACTGCACGCCACGCGCGTGCACTGAAGTCGGCGGCGTTTTTTTTTGGCCTGAATCTTTCGGAGTGACGGAGCCCATGCTGAAAAAGATACTTCGAGCTTGCGCGATCGCCGCCGCTGCGTTGAGTGCGGCGCACGCGACAGCAGCGGAGCTCGAGCTGGAGAAGGAGCAGCTGAAGATCGGCTTCATCAAGCTCACCGATATGGCGCCGCTCGCCATCGCGTATGAGAAAGGCTTCTTCGAGGATGAAGGGCTGTATGTAACGCTCGAACCGCAGGCGAACTGGAAGGTCATTCTGGACCGAGTCATCACCGGCGAGCTCGATGGCGCGCACATGCTCGCCGGACAGCCGCTCGGTGCGGCGGTCGGGTTCGGTACGAAAGCCGACATCGTCACCTCGTTCAGCATGGATCTGAATGGCAACGCGACCACCGTATCGAACGAGGTCTGGAATCTGATGAAGCCGCGTTTGCCCACTGACGCGCAGGGCAAGCCGGTTCATCCCATCAAGGCGGACGCACTCAAGCCTGCCGTCGATGCATTCAGGGCGTCGGGCAAGCCATTCAAGATGGCGATGGTATTTCCTGTGTCCACGCACAACTACGAGCTGCGCTACTGGCTTGCGGCCGGCGGACTGCACCCGGGGTTCTATTCGCCGACCGATGTGTCGGGCCAGATCAAGGCCGATGTATTTCTTTCCGTGACGCCGCCGCCGCAAATGCCGGCGGCCCTGGAGGCGGGCACGGTCCATGGCTATTGCGTCGGTGAGCCGTGGAATCAGCAAGCCATCTTCAAAGGCGTCGGCGTTCCGATCGTTACCGACCTGGAAATCTGGAAGAACAATCCGGAGAAAGTGTTCGGTGTCACGCGTGCCTGGGCGGAGAAACATCCGAATACCCATCTCGCGATGCTCAAGGCGCTGATCCGCGCCGGTCAGTGGCTCGATGCAAACGACGGTGCGAATCGCAAGGAAGCGGCGCAGATCCTGTCGCGTCCGGAGTACGTTGGCGCCGATTACCGCGTGATCGCCAACAGCATGACAGGCACATTCGAGTTTGGACGCGGCGACAAGCGCAGCGTGCCTGACTTCAATGTGTTCTTCCGTTACTACGCAACGTATCCGTACTACAGCGATGCGGTGTGGTTTCTGACGCAAATGCGCCGCTGGGGGCAGATCCCGCTGAGCCAGACGGATCAGTGGTATCACGAAATGGCGAAGAAGGTGTACCTCACCGAGCCCTATCTGCGGGCGGCGCGCCTGCTGATCGAAGAAAAGAAGGCGAAGCAGGATGACTTTCCCTGGAATAGCGATGGCTACCGTCCGCCGACCAGGGAATTCATCGATGGCGTCGAGTACGACGGTCGCAAGCCCAATGATTATCTGCAGAAGCTCACCATCGGGCTGAAGCAGGGCCAGGCGGTTGCGAGCGGCAACATTGTGACCAAGCAGGGAGCCACCTGATGTCTGCGTCGCCCATGGTCATCCCGCGGGAGCCACCATCTTCTGCGAGCGAGGCGAAGACAGTTCCGCCTCCGCCAGCTGCGAAGGTGAGAGCAAAGCAATCGCTGTGGCTCGAACGCCTGTGGCGGCAAGTGGGCATTCCGATGCTCGCGATTGCCATATTCCTGTTCGCCTGGAGCCAGGCGGCCAGTCGCATCCAAACCAGCCTCGGCCAGATCCCAGGTCCGATCGCGGTCGCGAAGCAGGCGCACAGCCTGTGGCTGGATCACCAAGCGGAACGTGAGAAGGCTGCGGCGTTCTACGAGCGGCAGGAGAAGCGCAACGCCGCCAGGCTGGCGAAAGATCCAAATGCCGAGATAAAACCGGTGAAGTACACGGGCAAGCCGACGTACATCGATCAGATCCTGACCAGCCTGAAGACGGTGTTCACCGGATTTCTGCTAGCGACGCTGGTGGCGGTGCCGCTCGGCATCCTTTGCGGGCTGAGCACGACGATCAACGCGTCGTTGAACCTGTTGATCCAGATCTTCAAGCCCGTCTCGCCGCTCGCCTGGCTGCCATTGGTGACGATCATCGTCAGTGCAGTCTATGTGACCGCGGACCCGATGTTCGAAAAGTCGTTCCTGATCTCGTCGATCACGGTAACCCTGTGCTCGCTGTGGCCGACATTGATCAATACCGGCGTCGGCGTGAACTCGATCGATCGCGATCTGCTCAACGTCGCGCGCGTGCTGCAGCTGAAGTGGACCACCAAGCTGTTCAAACTCGTGCTGCCGTCGTCATTGCCGTTGATCTTCACCGGCATGCGGCTGTCGCTGGGAGTGGGCTGGATGGTGCTGATCGCGGCCGAGATGCTGGCGCAGAATCCTGGTCTAGGAAAATTCGTGTGGGATGAGTTTCAGAACGGCAGCTCCGATTCGCTGGCGCGGTTGATGGTCGCGGTGCTCACCATCGGGATCATCGGCTTCCTGCTCGATCGCGTCATGCACACGCTGCAGAGCCTGCTCGACTTCGGTGTGCGTCGCTAAGGAGGTCGCCATGTCATTTCTGCAACTCAAAGGCGTAGCAAAGAACTACGGCTCGGGGGAGCAACAGGCCGAGGTGCTCAGTGACGTTAACTTGAGCATCGCAGAGGGCGAGTTCGTCGCCATCGTCGGCTTTTCAGGCAGCGGCAAAACCACGTTGATCTCGACCATCGCCGGCCTGATCCAGCCGGATGCAGGCGAGGTGCTGTTCCAGGGCCGGCCCGTCAGCGGGCCAGCGCCGGATCGGGGCGTGGTATTTCAAAATTATTCATTGCTGCCATTGTTGACGGTCCAGAGTAACGTCGCTCTGGCCGTCGACAGCGTGTTTCCCAAGTGGTCGGCCGAGCAGCGGCACGCGCACGTTCGCAAATACATCGAGATGGTCGGCCTGACTCACGCAGTCGATCGTCGGCCCGCGGAGTTGTCGGGGGGCATGCGTCAGCGTGTCGCGGTGGCGAGAGCTTTGGCAATGGATCCCAAGGTGCTGCTGCTCGATGAGCCGTTGTCAGCGTTGGATGCGCTCACACGCTCACGCCTGCAGGACGAGATCGAAGCCATCTGGGAGCGCCAACGCAAGACGGTCATCCTAGTAACCAACGATGTGGATGAGGCGCTGTTGCTGGCAGATCGCATCATCGCGCTCGAGCCCGGCCCGCGAGCGACACTGGGGCGTGAGTTCAAAGTCGATCTGCCGCGTCCGCGCGATCGGATGGCGGTCAACGAAGATGGCTCCTATCGACGGCTCCGCGCACAGATCTCTCAGTACTTGATGAGCTTGAGCCGGCAGCGTGGCGCTGCCGCCAGCACTACGCGAGCGTTGCCAGCGATTGTTCCAATCGAACCGCCTGTGCCGAAGACCATGCGCAAGGCAACGCGGCCGAAGCCCGCCGAGAATGTCGATAAGTTCGTCGAGTTCTACGATGTCACCAAGGTCTACCCGACCCCGAAGGGGCCGCTGACCGTCGTCGATCGATTCCAGCTCGATATTCGCAAGGGTGAGTTCATTTCACTCATCGGGCATTCGGGCTGCGGTAAGTCGACGGTACTGTCCATGGTGGCGGGGCTGAGCGAGGTTTCCGGCGGCGGCATCACCCTGGATGCTCGCGAAGTCACATCTGCCGGTCCCGATCGTGGCGTCGTCTTTCAAGCGCCGAGTCTCTTGCCGTGGCTGACCGCTCGCGAGAATGTCGAGCTGGGCGTGAATCGCGTGTACCCGCACGCCAGCGAGCAGGAACGAAACGACATCGTCGAGTACTACCTGGCGCGCGTCGGCTTGGGCGACGTGCTCGAGAAGAAGGCGAGTGAGTTGTCGAACGGGATGAAACAACGGGTCGGTCTGGCCCGGGCGTTTGCGCTTTCGCCAAAGTTGCTTCTATTGGATGAGCCGTTCGGCATGCTCGATGCGCTGACGCGCTGGGAGCTGCAGGAAGTGCTCATGGAAGTCTGGAAGCGCAATAAAGTGACTGCCATCTGCGTTACGCACGACGTGGACGAAGCCATTCTGCTGGCCGATCGCGTGGTGATGATGACCAACGGTCCGCATGCGCGGATCGGGCGGATCATGCAGATCGATCTGCCGCGGCCGCGGACGCGCAAGCAGTTACTGGAGCACCCGATGTACTACCACTATCGGAACGAGCTCCTGGCATTTCTAGAATCTTGCGGGCGCCAGCAGACGCACGCCGCATAATCGGTCAACAAGCGCTCTCGGAGGGCGAAAACAATGCGTTCATGGGGTCAACGAAGTGGCTTGGGCGTGGGCATGGTGCTGGCGATGGCAGCTCCAGGCTCGACCCATGCCGGGGATTTCGGTGTTCTGGGCGGCGCGCTGAGCGAGTCGAAGCCGATTTTCGATGCGCGGCTCCGTTACGAGGGCGTGGATCAAACGCCATTGGCGGAGGAGGCGGACGCCGAAACATTGCGCCTGCGCCTCGGTTTCGAAACCGGCAAAGCATGGAACACGACCTTCCTGGCCGAAGGCGAAGTGATCACCGAGCTGGCCGGTCGCTATCGTGACGATCCGGCGCGTCCCCGCAATCTCAACTATCCGGTCATCACCGATCCGGAGAGTGAGGAGATCAACCGGTTGCAGTTGGTGAATACGTCGTTGCCTGGCACGACGATGACGCTCGGTCGACAGCGCATCGTACTCGACGACCAGCGCTTCGTAGGCATCTCTCCCTGGCGCCAGAACGAGCAAACGTTCGACGCCGTGCGCATCGTCAACAAGCCAACGACGGCGCTCACCCTGGACGCGACCTACTTGAACCAGGTCAATCGCATCTTCGGCCGTGAGTCGCCGCAAGGTCGGTATCAGGGCGACGGCGTGCTCGCGAATGCCGCCTATCAGTTCGGATTCGGCAAGCTCAGCGCATTTGGATACTGGCTCGACTTCGATCATCTGAATGGCGTGCCGGTGGCACTGGATCCAGTGCGAGTATCCAGCGAGACGTTTGGCGGGAGGCTCGCGGGCGAGCGTCCGTTGAGTAAGCTCAAGATGGCGTACGCGGCGACGTTCGCGCGGCAGAGCGACTACGGCAGCAACCCGCTCAGCTTCGATCTCGACTACTACTCGGTCGAATTGACCGGCACGTATCGCCAATACAGCCTGACGTTGGGGCAGGAAGTGATGGAGGGCAACGGCACGGTCGGCTTCTCGACGCCACTGGCGACCATGCACAAGTTCCACGGCTGGGCCGACAAGTTCCTGACGACACCCGTCAATGGGATCGACGATAAATATGTGAGCGTCGGCTATCTCGCCAAGGGCGTGGCGATGTTGGACACGCTGTCTGCAACCGTCGTGTATCGCAACTTCGAGTCGGAGCGACTGTCGCAGGATCTGGGCGAGGAGGTCGATCTGCAGTTGCAGGGCAAGTATCAGCGCTTCGTCGGCTTACTCAAGGTCGCGCTATACGAAGCACACGAAGGGCAGACGCCCGCCGCGTATCAGGACACGACGAAGTTCTGGGCGCAGCTCGAGTACGTTTGGTAACGGGTCGAGCGAGGATCCTGTCGTCAGGCCTTGGGCGGCAGGATCTTCAGCACGGTTTCCGGCGGACGGCTGAGCACCGCGCCGAGCGGCGTAATCACGATCGGGCGGTTCATGAGGATAGGATGCTCGAGCATCTGATCAACGATCTCGGCATCGCTCCACTTGGACGAGTCGCCCAAGCCCAGCTTCTCGACTTCCTTCTCTCGCAGCAGCTCGCGCGCCGTGAGCTTCGTTTTCTTGAGCAGATCCAGCAACGTTTTCCGGTCCGGCGGCGTCTTCAGATACTCGATGACCTGCGGCTCGATGCCGCGCTCACGGATCAACGCCAGCGTGTTGCGAGAATTCCCGCAAGCGGGGTTGTGGTAGATGGTTACGTCGCTCGAGCTCATGCGGAGATTCTAGCCCATCCAAGTCGCATGGATCGCGATTTCGCGACTTTCGCGATCCCGCGTGCGATACGCTGCGGAGCCACCACAAAAGCCTTGGGGATTCGACGTGATCACTCGCCGCTCCGTATTGAAGTCCGCCGCTGCTGCGACCGTGCTCAGCACGGGCCTGCCGATGATCAACATGGGCCAGTACCAGGCGTTCGCGGACTCGCCGACGAAATATTCGGCAAAGACCATGCGCGCGGTGGAGCGGGCCATCGTGATCGACATGCTCGGGCCGTTGAAGATCAACTTCGCGCCCGAAGCTTATGCCGGCCGCATGACCGATGCCGAAGCCGAGATGTTTCGGACTTCCGGCATCACCGCATTCCACAATTCCATCGGCACCGGCGGGCCGTCGGCGGTGGAAGACACGCTGTCCTTCATCGCGGCCTGGCAAGGCTACGTCGGGCGCAACTCGCATGTATTCACACTGGTGAATACCGCGGCCGACATCGATCGCGCCAAAGCCGAGCGCAAAGTCGCCGTGATCACAGGCCTCCAGAATTCCGAGCACTTCCGCAAGAAGGAGGATGTGAAGGCGTTTTATCAACTCGGCCAGCGCTGCTCGCAGCTCACTTACAACGCGCAGAACCTGCTGGGCAGCGGCAGCACCGAGCGTGTCGATGGCGGAGTGACCGACTTCGGTGTGGAAATCATTCAGGCCATGAACGAAGTGGGCATGCTTGTCGATGTGTCCCACTGCGGCGACAAAACGACGCTCGATGCCATCGAGATCTCGCCCAAGCCGATTGCCATTACGCACTCCAACTGCCGCGCTCTCCTGAACCATCCGCGCCTGAAGAGTGACGAGGCGATTCAGAAGCTCGCGGCGAAGGGCGGGGTGATGGGCATCACCGCTGTGCGCATGTTCGTGCGCGACAAAGAGCCCACGACCATCGAACATTTCGTCGATCACATCGATCATGTCGTGAAGCTGGTTGGCATCGAGCACGTCGGCATCGGCTCGGATGCCGATCTCAATGGCTACGACGACATGCCGCCGGATCAGCTGAAGATGCTGCGCGGTTCATACAAAGCCAGCTACGGCTTCCGCGACAAGATCGACATCGAGGGCTTCGATCATCCGAAGAAGGTCTTCGATTTGACGGAAGCTCTGTTCCGTCGCGGCTATTCCGAGCAGAACGTGCTCGCCGTGCTGGGCGGCAACTTCCGCAGGCTGCTCGGGTCGACCTGGCTGTAGCCCACGCCGACGATCGCTTCCTTGCGACGTCGAGCAGCGGGATTGTGAGACGCGCGTCTACTGACGCGCGGCGCTATCGTCAGTGCGTTTCGCGCTTGCCGATGGCGTGGCTGATGGCGTGATCGAGCCTCTCCAGCGCGCCGTCGATGGCAAGCTGGACGGTCTCGGCGTGGTGAGTCACAGCGATGGGTTGCAGATTCGACATGCGTGCTTCCAGCATGCAGCGTTTGTCCGGGCCTCCTTTGCCGCCGTTGAGATCGCCCAGGTGCATCTCCACCCGGGTAATGCGATCGGCGAACTTCGCCAGATAGTCCTCGACCGTTCTAGACAGCCGTTCGGCAGTGTCTTCGGCGAGGCGGACGCGATTGTCGTGGTTCACTTGTATCTGCATGCGAGCTTCCTTCGTCCCATAAGCCTTTAAATGGCCTATTGAAAGTACTCGGGCGCCTGTCGAGTTGTTCCCGTCGGGGAAAGCTCCACAGCGGCGCCCCACGAATGCACCATGGGGCCTTTCGCGGCATTACGCAAGTCGTCTGCGTGACGATCAATAAGGCGAATCCGCAAGGCGCGCTCCAGGGCTTGTAGCCGGTGCGCGCCGCGCGCCACCGGCTGGCGGAACCCCGGCGAAATAATGCACGTTTCGCCCCCATGCCTTCGACGGTGATTCAGTCGTTCGAGTACGACGCCGGCAAGCGGGAGCTGCGTGTCCTGTTCCGCTCCGGCCGGCGCTACGTTTACGAAGGCGTTGCCGACGACACCTATGCCGCCATGCGCCGCTCGTTCTCCAAGGGCGAGTACTTCAACGAGCACATCCGCGACCGGTATCCATTCCGGCGCGAAGACGGCTAGTTGTATATAAAAGGTCCGTAGTCACATCGCCGCAGCTCGGCGTATCATTCCGTGCTGGGGAGAATAACGAGAGCGGGCGTGAACAAAGTCACCGTGCGAGGCGTCGATGGCTCCCACCGCGACTATGGTTTGACCGCCGGCTCCATGGCCATCGGCCGCGATCCCGCCAGCCACATTCACTTGAAGGACTCGCAGGTCAGCTGGAAGCACGCCGTGCTCATCAGCGACGCGGGCGGCTGCATCATCGAAGATCTCGGCAGCTCCAACGGCACCTTCGTCGGCTCGCATCGTATTCAAAGACACGTCGTGCACCCGGGCGAGCGCATCAAAATCGGTCCGTACGAGCTGATGTTGCAAGCCTTGCAGGTGCCGTCGCCGAATTCGGCCAGCGAGCGAACGCTGTTCGCGGCCGCCGATCATTACGTCCAGCACCACGAAAAGCAACAAGGCGCGAGCGTGCAACGGGCGGTCGAGCAGGCGGGCGCCGCGGTCAGAGAAACCGCCGAAGTGCGCGACTGGCGCGCGCTGCTGAAACGTTTGTTCCCGCTAGCGGGCGGGGAGGCGGTGTACGGAAAATTCAAGCTGCGCACGGAAGTGCTCGCGGGCATCACCGTCGCGGCATTGTTGGTGCCGCAAGGCATTGCATACGCATTGCTCGCGGGGCTGCCCCCTGTGATGGGTTTGTATGCATCCATCCTGCCCATGATCATGTACGCGCTGACCGGCAGCGGCAGGCAGACATCGACGGGCCCCGTGACCGTCGACTCGCTGATGCTGGTGCTCGGGTTGAGCACGATCGCGACGGCCGGTACGGCGACTTACATCGCACTCGCTATCTTGCTTACGGCGGTGATCGGCGTCTCGCAGCTCCTGATGGGCGGGCTGCGGCTCGGGTTCCTGGTGAACTTTCTTTCTTATCCCGTGCTGGCGGGGTTCACGTCGGGCATTGCCATCATCACGGTACTGGGCCAGCTGCATCACATTCTCGGCATTCCACAGCATCGGTTTCCCTATTTGTATGAGGCTGTGATCGACGTGGTGTCGCGAGCCGATCAAGCGAATCTGGCCACGCTCGCCATCGGCCTCAGCTGCATTCTGCTGTTGTTGGGTTTCACGAAGCTCTCTCCCAAGGCGCCGGGGCCGTTGACCATGGTCGTGGTGTGCACAGTGTTGTCGTTCGCGTTCCGCCTCGATCTGCATGGCGTCGCTGTGCTGGGTCATGTGCCGCGAGGCATGCCGCATCTCAGCGTCCCCGATTTCGACTGGGCGCAGATCAAACAATTGCTGCCGCTGGCGTTGACGATGGCGCTCGTTGGCTTCGCGCAAACGGTGTCGGTCGGCAAGTCGCTCGGCAACAAATATAGTTATGACATCGATGCGAATCGTGAGCTCACGGCTTTGGGGCTGGCCAATATCAGTGCCAGCGTGTCGCAGGGTTACGCCGTGTCCGGCAGTTTGGGGCGGTCGGCGCTCAATGCGACAGCGGGGGCGAAGACGCCGCTTGCCGCTATCGTCACGGCGCTGTGCATTCTGTTGATCGCCTTGTTCCTCACGCCACTGTTTACTTATCTGCCCAATGTCGCCTTGGCAGCTATTCTGGTCGTGTCGTCGCTGCGGCTGATCGATACGCGCGAGATCCGATACCTGTTCAACGTGAAGATCACCGAGGGATTACTGCTGGTCTTCACGTTCCTTGCGACCCTTGTATTCGGCGTGATGCCCGGGCTGCTGCTGGGGATCGTCGCTTCGATCCTGTTGTTCATCACGTTGAACACGCGGCCGTACACAGCCATCCTCGGCCGGCTGCCCAACACCAACATCTTCCGCAATGTGGAGCACTTTCCCGAAGCGGAAACCATTCCCGGCCTGGTCATCCTGCGCATCGACGCGTCGCTGTACTTCGCAAACGTGGTGTTCTTGAAAGAGCGCCTGCACGAGATCTGCGATCGCTATGAGGGCGAGCTGCAGGCGTTGATCCTGGATGCCAGCGCAGTGAACGATCTCGATTCGTCCGCGGACACGGCGCTCCATCAGCTGTCCGATGAGTTCAAGAAGAAGGGCATTACGTTCTATATCGCTGGCGTGAAGGCGCCGGTGCGAGAGGTCATGCGGCGCTCGGGCTTGTATAGTGCGTTGGGCGGCGACCATTTCTTTTTTACCATCGACGCCGCGGTTCGGCGCTTTCAGGAGCGCACTGGAACCGTTGCACTGAAGAGCGCGACTCCGCGATGAAGCGTCCGACAGAAACAATGTGTCCGTGCGGCTCGTCCCTCGCTTATGAGCGCTGTTGTGGGCGCTGGCACGCCGGCGAGCCCGCGCCCGATGCAGAATCGCTGATGCGCTCGCGCTATTCGGCATTCGTGATGTGCAATGAGCCCTATCTGCTTGCGACGTGGCACAGCACGCAGCGGCCCAAATCGGTCGAGTTCGATCGCAATCAGAAGTGGCTCGGGCTGAAAATCGTCGATAGCCGCGTCACTGGACCGGACAGCGCAGAAGTTGAATTCATCGCCCGCTTTCGAATCGGCGGCGGCTCCGCGGCGCGGCTACATGAGCGCAGCCGCTTTGTGAAAGAGAGTGAGCGCTGGCTCTATGTCGATGGCGATATCCGCGGATGACGCGCCATCGATTACACGCCGCCGAATCCCAGTCCCAAGTTCACCTTGAGCAGGATCAGCACGCCGAAGATCGCGAATATGGCGGCCGCGATAAAGCGCATTTTGCTCAGGGGGAAGCGTTTCGCCAGGGTTTCGCCGAGCAGGACGGCGGGAACGTTCGCCACCATCATGCCGAGCGTGGTGCCCATCGTGACCGCGAGCAGACTGCCGAATTGAGCGCCGAGCGCGACGGTCGCGAGCTGCGTCTTGTCGCCCATCTCGGCGATGAAGAACATCACGAGCGTCGTGAGGAAGGCGCCATGCTTGTTGTTCCTTTCGTCCGTCTCATCGAGCGTATCGGGAACCAAGGCCCACGCGGCGAAGGCGAGGAAGGCGACGCCGAGCACCCAGCGCATCACGTCAGGGCTGACTTTCATGGCCACCCAATCGCCGGCTAGCGCGGCGAGTGCGTGATTGACGATGGTGGCGATGAAGATGCCGGCGATGATGGGCCACTGCTGGCCACGAAACCGGGCGGCGAGAACGAAAGACAACAGCTGCGTCTTATCGCCCATCTCGGCGAACGCGACCATGCCGAGTGAGCTGAGCAAAGCTTCCACGAATCGAGACTCCCGGGGCCAGCGGCGCAATACCCATGACTCCACGTCCACCGCCGGCCCCGGCCGTGGTCGCAAAGTCAAAGGTCTCGCCTGGCTGATGCCGCCGACGCCATGGTCTACGACCAAGTCTGTTGACGTCGGCTCCTTACGTTGCGTAAGGCGGCTACTCCCCAATGACGGGGCGGGAAGATAGCGGGTCGGGCAGCGACATACAAGGCGCTGCCGCCGACCGCGGGTTGATTTAGGGGTTTGGCCTATGCGGCCTTCTGCTTCTCTTTCGCGCGTTGATAGGCGGGGCGGGCCTGCAGCTCTGCGAAATAGGCTTGGATTCGCGGCGACATGCGCTCGAGCAGGCGCATGCGCGCGGCGAGGTGCAGGTTGTAGCCGACGGAGATGTCGGCGACGGTGAAGCGATCGGCGCACAGAAATTTCGAGTTCGCCAAGGCGGCTTCGGCGGCGCCGAGTTTATCGAAGAAGGTGCTGCGAAAGCCTTCGGCGAGCGCCGGCTGACGTTTGTCTTCGGGCTCGAGAAAACTGAAGCGCAATGCCGCCGCGAGCGGAACGGTCAACGCCGCTTCGCCGAACGCGAGCCAGTTGAGCCAGGCGCCATACGCAGGATCGCTCGAAGCGACGGCGAGCTTGCCATCGCCGTGCTTGACGGCGATGTACTGCAGGATGGCCGTGGACTCGTTCATCGTAGTATCGCCATCGACGAGATAGGGCACCGTGCCGACCGGATTGATCTGCAGAAATTCCGGCGCCTTCTGTCGCGGCGGATAGGGCAGGACTTTCAATTCGTACTGCAGATCGAGTTCTTCGAGCGCCCAGAGCACACGGAGCGAACGAGCGTCGGCGCAGTGATACAGAGTCGGCACGATGAATCCCCCTTTTTGATGAGCACATCGATGCTAGCAAACAAGCGTGGGGGGCGCTTGTAATGCGCGGTCGATGTGAGCTTCAGGATGAGCGCGACGGATCGGTCAGCGGCTCGGCCAGGTCGTGAGATGTCGAGACATGGCCGGCCGGCAGTGCGCCGGTCTGTCGCTCGATCATGCGCTTGACCGTGGGATACCCTGGCCCTTGGTGCAGCTCGTGCAGGCGTTGCGGGATGTCTGCGTCATCCTGCGTCATACGATTGTTGTGTCGGATATATTCGAGCCATGTCGGCGTCGCATAGCGCTCCACCCAGACTGCAGGGTCGGCGAGGTCGCGAAGTAACATCCAGTTCATCGCGCCGTCACGTTTACGAATGCGCCGGCGTTCGGCCATCACCGCGAGAAACTCCAGCACGTCTTCTTCGCGAATCCGATATTCGATCGTGATGACGACCGGGCCGGTGCGCGCCTCGACGGGCACGGCGGTTTCCGGCGCTTGCCAGCGGCGCAATGGATCCAGATTCAGATCGGCAGTCTCCGAAAGCGGCAGGCGCAAGCCTAGTGCGGCGCAGATCGCCATGACCAACGCGGCGGCAAACAATGCGAGACTAACGCCGTCGCTTTCAGACGTCACGCCCCACAGCCAGCTGCCGGCGGCCATGCCGCCGAACGTGGTCACTTGATACAACGACAATGCGCGGGCGACGACCCAGCGCGGAGTCGAGAGCTGGACCGAAACGTTGAACGTCGAAAGCGTCAGCACCCACGACGCACCGGCGATCATCATCATCGTCACTGTCAGCGGCGACCATTCGCTCACGCCTGTAACGGCCGCGGCAATCGCGAATGCAACGCAGGCTGCGCGAGTCAGTCCTTCCGAGGAAAGTCGCTGACGCAAGCGAGCACTGCTGAGTGCTCCGCCCACTGCACCGACACCGAAGGCGCCAAGCAGCAGGCCGTACATCAGTGGGCCGCCAGTGAGTAAATCTCTTGCTACGAGCGGCAGTAGCGCCATCACCGAGCTGGCGCCCATGCCGAAGACGGCGCCTCGGAGCAGCACGCGCCGGATCGAGGGTGACATGGAGACGTAACGAATGCCCGCCGCGACGGCGATGCCCAACGTTTCTCGAGGCAGCAGTTGAGGTGGGCGGACAGGGCGCCAGCGTGAGAGGACCGCGATCAGCGCGATGTAACTTGCAGCGTTCGCTGCAAAGGCCGCAGCCGCGCCCGCTGCCGCCACGATTGCGCCGCCGATGGCCGGGCCGACGCTGCGAGCAATATTGAAACCCATGCTGTTGATGGCAACCGCGCCCGCGAGATGTGCTCGCGGCACCATGTCGCCCACGGATGCCTGCCACGCTGGTCCGTTGAATGCGGCTCCGCAGCCGATCAGGAACGTGAACATCAGCAGCAGCCAGGGAGTGATGAGCCCCATCCATGCGCACACGGTGAGCGCTGTGGACACGACCAGCATGAAAATCTGCGCACCCAGCATCACCTTGCGGCGATCCAGGCTGTCCGCTATTGCACCGGCAAATAACGACAGCAGCACGATAGGCAGCGCCACCGAGGTTTGCACCAGGGCGACCATGTCGGCCGATTTCGCGATGGACGTCATCATCCATGACGCACCCACCGTCTGAATCAACCCACCCAGGTTGGAAGCGACGCTCGCGAACCAGATCGACCGGAACACCGGAAACCGGAACGGCGATAGCGCCGACACGGGCGGCGTGTCGTCGGCGGGGGAGGTCGTGGCCTGGAGCATCCCTCAATGGTATGCGATGCCCGTAACGGTTGCGACGCTGGCGGCTGCATGAAAAGGTTGCCGATCGTGGCGAACCGACCGAAGATTCGGTCTATCGGGATGCGGCCCAGTCGCGTCAATCAAAAGAGGCGAGCATGATCATTTCTCAAGTTACGGTCGTCGGTAAAGCGGGCGATCCGAACTACGTTCAACAAGTCACTTGCGGTTCGCACCAGCTGAAAGCCGATGAGCCCAAGGACCGTGACGGCGGCGACGCGGGGCCGGCGCCGTTCGACTACCTGCTCGCAGCACTTGGATCGTGCACGTCGATCACGCTGCGCATGTATGCCGATCGCAAGGGCTGGGACCTGGGGAATGTCACCGTGACGCTCGACTATAAACGTGCGAAGGACACCGCCCCGAGCATCAGGCGCGATGTCTCGGTCTCAGCTCCGATCAGTGAGGAGCAGCGCGCACGGCTCGCCGATATCATCGAGCGCACGCCGGTGACGCTTGCGATCAAACAAGGTGTACAGGTCGCATCGAACGTCGTCGTCGCTTGAGGGCGCGCTGCTTATGTCACTCGGCTCGACCGGTTGCCTGCTCAATCGGTGCTGAGCGGCGCGACGCAGTTCCCTTTTTCGAGATGATCCTGATTGGGCTGGGCTCGCGTTAGAGGCAGGTCACGGTGCGCGTTGGAGCGGGTCGTTAACGTAGGTTGATGTCCGCAGTTCTCATCGAGTTGCTGCCCGATCTGGTATTCCTGATGCATCGCGACGGCACGGTCGTCGCGCATGCGGGCGGGCAGGCCGTGCCTGACTTTCGTCGCGAGGGCATGGATGCGGGCGACAAGGTCGAGCAGATCTGGTCGCCGACCACGGCGGCGCTCATCAAACGCCTGTTACGCCGGAGTATCGCCGGCCGCGCTCCTGTAGAAACACGCTTTCAGGAGCATGGGCATAGTTATGAGTTGAGAATCTCTCCGCAGGGCCCGAACCGCGCCATCGGCGTGATTCGTCCGGTGCTGTCGGAGTCGAACCGAGAAAGTGACGTCGCCGCCGATGAGCCTCGATGGCTCGGACTGGACCGTCGCGGTTTCTTGCGCCGTTTGAATGATTCGCTGGCCACGTCGGTGCTGCGTGAGATGCCAATCGCCTGCGCGGTCGTCCATCTCGAAGGAATCTCCGAGATCGCCCGGACCCTGGGCGTGCCCGTGTCCGAAGAGGTCATGAGCGTCGTCATGGCCCGAGTCAACGACCGTCTCGGCGCGGCCGAGACCAACTACTCGGGCCAGCTGCGAGAGAACGAGCTCGCGGTGGTTCTAAATACAGCAGATCACGATGCGGTCGAAGCGAGCCTTCAGGAGCTGAGCCTGGACTTGCGAGCGCCGATTCCATCCGGCGAAGTTGAATTCAGACTCATGCCGCATATCGGCGTGGCATTGTCGGCGGTGGATGCATCCTCGGCGGAGGGTCTGCTCGAGCACGCGCGCACGGCTGTTGGAGAGGCCCGGCGAGCAGCGACTACGCGACCATCGTTCTACAGCGAAGCCATGCAAATGCGCTCGTTGTCGCGCCTCGATCTGGGGCGCGAGCTGCGCGATGCCATCGCCAATCGTGACATTCGCTTTCGCTACGTCGGCCGTCATGACCTGGTCACGGGCGCGCAGGTGGCCACCGTCGCGTATCTCAACTGGCATCATCCGCTGCGGGGTGACATTGCGCCTGCCGAGTTCCTGCGCATCGCGGTCGCCACCGGTCTGGCGGTGGAGTTGTCCAGAATGGCGCTGGATGCGCTCGTGGACGAGTTCGCTGAGCAGTCGCGGCACTATTCGCAGGATGTGAAAGTGTCCTTCGGTCCGCTGCGCGATCATATTTTTCACGAGCAATTCGTCGTGGATGTCGAGCGGGTGCTGGCGAGAAATGTTCTACCCGCGGAGCGACTCGAGCTGCGCATCGCCGAGAAGGCGTTCGTTGCTCGCGAGGTTCACGCACTGCGCGCATTGCAGAAGCGGGGAGTGCAGATCGTCGTGGACGAAGCGGCGCGCGCTGTGGCGTCTTTGCCATCTCTGGCCAGTGCCCCCATTTCGGGCTTGCAGCTGGATCGTTCCTGGACGACTGCGCTGTTGCGAGATGAGACGGCGCGCAAAGTGTGTCGAGCGACCATGGGGATTGCTCATGCTCTCGGGCTGGCGCCGATGGCGGCCGGCGTCGACACCCAGGAACTGCGCGACGCGCTCGTGGAAATGGGCTGCCGTTACGGCAGTGGCGACGTATTTGCCGCGATATAACAGAACCAGCAACGACGCGGAATTTAACACCCCATTATGCGAACTGCGTCGCAAGCACCCGCAGGTTTCGCGCGACCACTACGACGCGGACATCGCTGCTTTCGAGTGAAATAGCTAATACGGGACACAGCCGTCCCGCACTCGTGAGTCACCCATGCGAATGCGTTCGACTGCATTGATATTGACTGCGTTGGTTGCCGCCGGAACTGCGATGGCAGAGGCGCCCGTCCGCTCGTCATACATCGTCCAGAGCAAATCGGCAGAAGCCGCCTCTGAGCGCTTGCGCTCAGTGGGCGTCGCGCCCGAGCGTGAGTTGGATGTCATCAATGCCGTGGCAGCGCATCTCACGCCGGACCAGGTCGCCACGCTGCGTGCCGATTCGAGTGTCCGTGTGTTCGACGATCGCGACGTGAGCCCGCGCGGCGGATTGTTCGGTTCGTTGGGCGGAGTACTGGGCAGCAGCTCGCTCATCAAGCTAACTCAGCAAGCCACGACACCTATCGTGTCGCCGCTGCTGCAGAGCTATCTGACCAGCACGCTCACTTCGCCGCTGGTGAGGCAGTTGAGCGCCCAACAGCAGTTGAAGGATGGCAAAGCCCTGAACACGCTCGGCCTGCTTTATGAGACCAACTATCCGCAGCTGATTGGCGCCGATTCGCTGCACTCCGCCGGCGTCACGGGCAAGGGCGTGACCATTGCTGTGCTCGATACTGGTTTCTGGCAGGACGTGAGCCAGAACTACGGCAACCGCGTGTTGGCGTCGGTCGATGTGACCGATGGCAATCGTGCCATCAAAGACGATCCCTATGGTCACGGCACACACGTGACTGCGATCGCGGCTAGCGGTTCGCAAGCCCTCAATGGCAGCTATTCCGGTATCGCGCCGTCGGCGAACCTGGTGCTGGTGCGCGCTTTCAACGGCGAAGGCGCGGGCCGTTATACCGACGTGATCGCCGGCGTGAACTGGATTGTCGCCAATCGCGCCAAGTACAAGATTCGCGTGCTCAACCTTTCGTTCGGCGCGCCGCCGGTGTCGAATTACTGGGACGATCCGTTGAATCAGGCCGTCATGGCCGCGTGGCGCGCGGGCATCGTAGTGGTGGTCTCCTCGGGCAACGAAGGCCCGAGCCCGATGACGATCTCCGTGCCCGGCAACGTGCCATACGTGATCACGGTCGGTGCGTTGACCGACAACAATACGCCGTACAACGCGACTGACGATCGTCTCGCTTCGTTCTCATCTGCCGGCCCGACCTACGAAGGCTTCGTGAAGCCGGAGTTGTTGGCGCCGGGCGGTCACATCGCGTCTTCCATGCCGAGCAGCAGCTATCTGGCGAACCTGGATAAGGACTCGATGAACCTCGCGAGCAATCTGTTCACGATGTCGGGCACGTCACAAGCAGCGGCGGTGACCACGGGTGTCGTCGCGCTGATGTTACAAGCCGATCCGAGCTTGACGCCGGACACGGTGAAGTGCCGTCTGCTGGCTTCGACGCGGCCTGCGATCGATGAGCACGGGAAGCTCGCCTACAGCGTGTTTCAGCAGGGCGCAGGCTTGATCAACGCCGTCGCGGCGGTCAACAGTTCGGCGACCGGCTGCGCCAATCGCGGCTTGGATCTGCAAGCCGATCTGGACGGCAGCGCGCACTTCGGCGGCCCGGCCAACATCGATGACGCCGGCAACTATGTGATCATGGATATGGACAGCACCGCCTGGGGCGACGCGGTCGATGCCGACGGTTACACCTGGTCGAAGGGCTACACCTGGAGCAAGGGCTACGTGTGGAGCGAGGGATACACCTGGAGCAAGGGTTACACCTGGTCCAAGGGCTATACCTGGAGCAAGGGCTTCACCTGGTCGAAGGGCTTTACCTGGAGCAAGGGCTACACCTGGAGTAAAGGCCTGGCGTGGTGGGAAGCGTTGTCCCAGAGCTACGCCACCGGCGCGCGCTCGGCTTCCATCGCTTCGTGGGTGCCGAACGAATAATCGATATTTGCACAGGACTGTGACGCGCGTCGTGCAGTCCTGGCGCCGTGACTGTTGATTCTCCAACCAGTCAGCGGTTGTGTTTGGAAACATCGGGCAAGCTGTGCCCGTGAGCGCAAATCCGCTGACGCGCGCCTGGCGGGCGTCATTGATCATCGCTGGTTGGTTATTCGGAGCATCGATCGCTAGCGCGGCCGATGCTCCGGCGCTCATTCTGGAACATTTGACTACCGCCGAGGGCTTGCCGCAGTCGACGGTCATGGTCACTCTGCAGGACTCGCAGGGCTTTGTCTGGCTGGGCACCGAGGATGGCCTGGTCCGCTACGATGGTCATCTGCTGCACCGCTATGCCGCCGTTCGCGGCGAGCAGGGCACGCTATCCGGCAATTACATCTGGGACATCGCCGAGGATGCGAGCGGCGATCTCTGGATCGCGATCCGCGACGGCGGGGTAGCGCGCTGGCAGCGCAAGTCCGACACGTTCATCAGCTATCGTCACGATCCGTCCAATCCCAACTCGCTGGCCAGCGATAGCGTCCGCTCGCTTCTGATCGACGCGCGCGGGCAGGTCTGGATCGGCACCAGCGATGCAGGCGTCGACGTGCTCGAGCCTCTTTCCGGCAGCATTCGGCATTTACGCTCGATAGGCCGCGGTCGGGCTGCGCTCAGCAGCGATCGCATCTTCACCCTGTCGCTCGCCCGCTCGGGGGATGTTTGGATCGGCACGCAGGCCGGGCTCGACCTGTGGCGGCACCGGGATGAATCGATCGTTCCATTCGGCCCTCCGGCCGGCGCGCCCGGCTCGCTAATCGGCCAAGAAATATCGCACGTGCTCGAGGACAAGAGCGGTGCGGTGTGGGTGAGTAGCTACAAGATCGGCCTGACGCGGCTGGATCGCGAAGGTGGGCTGCTGGCTGCATATCGCCAGGGTCGCGACTCCCACGGGCTCAGCAACGATGATGTTCGCAGCGTGCTCGAAGACCAGGCCGGACGTTTGTGGGTAGGCACGGCGGATGGACTCGAGCTGCTCGATCGCGCCAGCGGTCGGTTCACGCACTTCCGACACGACGATACCAAGCCCGAGTCGTTGCGCGACTCGTTCGTCATGTCGCTGTACGAAGATCAGGCTGGGGTGATGTGGATCGGCACGCGCACCGGTGGCGTGAGCCGTTGGAATCCGCGCAGTTGGGAACTCGGCGGTCAGCGCCCGGAATGGGTGGGGAGCGGACCGGTGAACGCATTCGCCGATGCTGGCGATGGCCGCGTTTGGATTGCCGCACTCGATGGCGGCTTGCGTCAGATCGATCCGCGCACGAACGAGGCGATCTCGCTCGACAACTTCACGAATGATGCCCGAGCTCTGCGCGACGAGCGCGTGATGTCACTCCTGCAGGACCACCTCGGCACGTTGTGGATTGGCACGATGACCGGTGGCTTGAAGAAGCTGACCACGGACGGCCGTATCGAATCGATCCCCGTGAAAGCGGGTGACCCGCGCGCGACCAGCGCTGCCGGTATCATGAACATCACGGAAAGCCGCAGCGGTCAGATCTGGATCGGCACTTTCGGCGGCGGATTGAACGTGCTCGATCCGGCGTCCGGCGCGATTCGTCAATTGCCCTTCGGCGCCCAGCCTGGAGACGTCAGTTCCGCCGAGGTGACTTCGCTCGCTGAAGATGGTCGCGGCCATTGGTGGATCGGCACCACGAACGGCCTGAACCTCGCGCGCGCCGATGGGCATGTTGTGAAGGTGTTCAAGAACGATCCGAATGACACCGCGTCGCTGGCAGTGAACGTGATTTACGGCGTGACCGTCGACGCACGCGACCGCGTCTGGGTCGCAACGGACGGCGGTGGCCTGGCACAGGTTATTGGCTCGTCCGCGGCCCCGGAGCAGATCCGCTTCAAAACATTGATGCGCGAGCAAGGGCTGTCGAGCGATACGCTGTATGGCATCGTGGCCGACAACGCGGGTTCGCTGTGGCTCAGCGGCAATGCCGGTCTGATGCGTTTCGATCCCGGCAGCGGCGCAATCAAGGTCTACCATCGCGAGCACGGCTTGCAAGGCGAGGAGTTTGCCTTCGGCGCTTATCACCGCCTGCGCGACGGCCGCGTGTGTTTCGGCGGTCCGGGCGGCTTCAATATCTTCGATCCCACCCGGTTGAGCAAGAACCGTCAGCCGCCGCGGCTCGCACTCACGAACGTCGACGTCCTTGGCCTGCGCATGCGCAGTGGCACGCCATTCTGGTTGCTGGGGAGCATTCCGCTGAGCTATCGAGACAGCATCATGTCGCTCGATTTCGGCGTGCTGGATTTCGGCTCGACACGGCACAATCGACTGTCGTACCGCATGCCAGGCTTGAGCGATGACTGGATCGATCTGGGCAGTCAGCGCAGAGTGACCTTGACGACTTTGCCTGCAGGTGAGCATGTGCTCGAAGTTCGAGCCGCGACCTCCGAATCCGGGTGGAGCGAGCAGCCGCTGAGACTCACGATCGATCGCGCCCCGGCGCCGTGGCAATCGCCTTGGGCTTATGCCGTGTACGCGGCCCTGATCCTCGGTGTGATTCTGTATCGAGCGCACCGACAGCGTCGCAAATATCAAGCAGTGGTGCAGCAGCGCGAATTGCTGGACGCCGAAGTGAAGCTGCGGACGCGGGAGCTCGTCGAAAGCAATCGCCAGCTTGCCGAGGCCGCGCAAGCCAAGAGCAACTTCCTCGATCGCATGAGTCACGAGCTGCGCACGCCCATGAACGGCGTGGTCGGCATGACCGAACTGTTGTCACGGACGCAGCTGTCGGCGACGCAATCGCATCTCACCAAGACCATTCGTTCCTCGGCGCAGATCCTGCTGCAGATCGTGAATGACTTGCTGGACCTGTCGAAGATCCGTGCGGGCAAGGTGGCGCTCGAAGCGCTGCCCATCGACCTTGGACAGGTGCTGGAAGAGTGCACCAGTCTGTTTGCGGGGGCCGCCGAGGGCAAAGGCATCGAGCTGATCGTGTGTCCGCCCGTGCATGGCGAACGAGTACTGCTCGGTGATCCACTGCGTGTGCGGCAGATCGTCATGAATCTCGTCGGCAACGCGGTGAAGTTCACATCGCAGGGTGAAGTCGTCGTGCGGGCCGACGTGACGGTGACAGCGGAGGATCGGGCGGTCGCGCGAATTTCCGTGACCGATACCGGCATCGGTATGGACGAAGCGGCCGTAAAGCGCATCTTCGAGCCATTCTCGCAGGCCGATGAGACGACGACTCGCAAGTTCGGTGGCACAGGCCTGGGCCTAGCGATCTGTCGCGAGCTCTCAGACATCATGGGCGGCGAGATCACCGTGGAGAGTGCACCGCAGGTCGGTTCAACGTTCCACCTGTCTTTGCCGTTAGCGGTTGCTGCCACGCCTGCGACGCCCGACGCGGCTTTGCCTCGCCGTAACGTGCGTATCCTCACGCGTCGCACCTCACTGCGGGAGTCGCTCACGCGTCACGTGGCGTCGTTGGGCTTAACGCCCGCCGATAGTGCATCGACGGTGTCGGACGAGATCACGGTTCTCGACGCCAGCACGCATGCGGAAGACCTGAAGCATTTGCTGGCGAGCCAGGCGTCGTGGCCGAGGCTCATCGTTATCGCCACCAACGCCGAGGCCGAGTCGAACAATCTTCGCGCGCTGCTCGATGAGAAGATTATCGTTCTCAAGCCCGTGCACCGGATCGCCCTGCGTGAGGCGCTTGCAGTCGTTACTGGAGTGGAGCTGGCGCCGGCACAGTCGTCTCGCGACCTGACGAGCGATGCGCCATCGATCAAAGGCCACGTCCTGCTCGTCGAGGATGAGCCGGTCAATGCGGCGGTTGCCGAGGGGTATCTCGCAAGCCTGGGGTGTACGAGCGTGTGGGCGAAGAGCGGTAACGAAGCCGTGGCGCGCGGCGCCGGCGAGCGCTTCGACCTGATCCTGATGGATCTGAACATGCCCGACATGGATGGCTTCACTGCGACCCGGTTGATTCGACAGCGAGCGAAGCAGGGCGAACGTACGCCGATCGTCGCCCTTACCGCGCACGATGCGATCGCCTATCGTGACAGATGTTTGCGTGCCGACATGGACGACATTCTCACCAAACCTTACACGTTGGAGGAGTGCGCGCGCCTGTTGCGCAAGTGGGTGGCTGCACCGCAAGCCGATATAGCGGCAGCGGCAATCAAATTGTCCGTCGCGCCTGCGAAGCAGAATGCGCTTGCGAGCGTCGATGCGGCAGCGGTCGCGTCGATGCGAAAGCTGCGTGCCCGTGGTCACACGGACTTGTACGCCAAGCTCGTTGAACTGTTCAGAACGGGATCGGTGGAGTCGCTCGAACAACTGAGCGCCGCGATGAAGTCACAGGATTTGACGGCCGCCGCTGGGGTTTGTCACAAGCTGGCATCGAGTGCTTCGAACGTGGGCGCGTTGGCATACGGCCAGGAGCTGCGTCATCTGGAGCAACTATGCATCGCCGGCGAGCAACAGCAGGCCGCCGAGCTGCATGAGGTGATACAGGCGGCGCATGCGCCACTGATGGATGCCTTGCTGGGGCTGACATTAAAGGCCAGCGCATGAGCACGGCAGACCGACACCCCGGCCTGGCTATCATCGCCGATGACGAATCCACCGGACGCGTGTTGCTCGAGGAGTCCGCGGCAGAGGTGGGCCTCGACGCGCTGGCTTTCGACAATGGCTCAGATGCGCTTACGGCCGCGCTGACCCACCAAGTGTCCATCGTGCTGCTCGATGTCGATATGCCCGGCCTCAATGGGTATGACGTCTGTCGTCGACTGCGCTCAGATGCTCGGTTTGCGACCACGCCGATCGTCATGGTGACTGGCCACGAAGATTCGCAGGCCATCACGTTGGCGTTCGAGGCGGGAGCCACCGACTTCGTTTCCAAGCCGGTGAATTGGGCGCTCTTGCCCAGGCGTCTCGAATACATTCTGCGTAACGCGGCCAGCGCGCGAGCGCTGATTGCGAGCACTGAACGCATCGAGCGCTTGGCTTATTACGACACGTTGACGGGGTTGCCCAACCGGCAGCGCTGCATGGAAACCGCCGCGACCATGTTCGCTGCCGCCGAGCAGTTGCAGGAGGACGTGGCGGTCGTCTACATCGATCTCAACAGCCTGAAGCGCGTCAACGATTCATTCGGTCACGCGATGGGCGACGCTGTGTTGCGCGCCTTCGCGGATCGACTGGTTCGCACGGTCAATGATTTCAGTATCGAGCCGGAGCGAGTATTGATTTCGCGACTCGGTGGCGACGAATTCGTCGTGGTGATGCGGCGGGCTGCTGCTCGCGAAGCCGCGACAGAAATTGCACGCCGATGCGCCGAAGCCTTCAAGCTTGCCATTACTCACGATGCGCTCGAGTTCTACTCGTCGCCAAGCATTGGCGTGGCGGTCTATCCAGATGATGGTGCGAACGTAGCCACGGTGTTCAAACATGCGGATACGGCGATGTATCACGCCAAGGCAACCTCCGGCGCCGTTGCTTCGTACGCGCCCGCTATGAGCGCGAGGATGCGGGACTGGCTCGAACTGGAAAGCCGACTACGCAAGGCGGTTCACAACGATTTGCTGAGCCTGGTGTTCCAACCGAAGTTCCGGATCCAGGATCGTCAGCTGGTCGGCGTCGAGGCGTTGCTTCGCTGGCGCGATGCCGAGTACGGCGACATATCCCCGAATCGCTTCGTCGAGATCGCCGAAGACAGCGGTTTGATCCTGGACATGAGCGGCTGGGTGGTGCGCGCTGTGTGTCGACAACTGCGCAAGTGGCTGGATCGAGGCATCGTGCTGCCGGTTGCGATCAATTGCTCTGGCAAGGAGCTCTTGCACGGCGATCCCGCCAAGGTCGTGGAGACCGAAGCAAGGGCGGCAAATGTGCCGGCGTCGTTGATCGAAGTCGAGCTGACGGAGTCGTTGTTGATCAAGGATTCGGCGACGGTGCAGGGCGCACTCAAGCGCTTGCGCCAGCTGGGTTGCCGGATTGCGTTGGATGATTTTGGCACCGGCTATTCATCGCTTGCCTATATCACGCGATTCCCGCCGGACCGGATCAAGATCGACAAGGCGTTCGTGCGTGACATCGATAACTCGCCAGGCGATGCGGCGGTGGCGAGCGCGATCTTGTCGTTGGCGCACAGCTTGAATCTGGTGGTGACCGCCGAAGGTGTGGAGCGGCAGGGGCAGCTGGAGTGGCTTCTGGCTCGGGGCTGCCACGAAGTGCAAGGTTTCCTGTTGGCCAAGCCGCTCTCGGTCGCGGAGCTCGAAGCACGGTTCTTTTCTACGCCGCAGCAAGCGATCCAAGAGTCGCAGCGGCTGTCACGCGCCTAGCTTCACCGTGGCTGGCAATACTTGGTACCGCGCTCGCTTCGAAGCGGTGGGCGCGCAACTGCGTGTCTACATGAACGATGAACTGGTGCTCGAAGCTAGCGACATCTCGCATGGCATTGGGCGTTATGGCCCGGTGATGTATTGAGCCGGGGTCGAGTACGATGACATCCTGGCGCAGGAGTCCTGATTCAGGCTGACAGCCTCGGGCCGCGCGTGCCTTTGCGTGCGCTGGCTCGGGGAGTCCTTTCGGGATTTTCAGAGACTGCGAGGACGCTTCTACCTCTTGTTTTGTGAGGCCGCCCGGAGATGGGCTGAGAGTTTTCACACGGCATCGGCCCAAAACGGTCATCCGTCGATGCAGGCGAATATGCGTCCAGCGCTACTTCACCGCGTCCTGCATGATCTTCTCGGTTGTCGGAGCCTCCGCCGATTCCTCGTCCTTGAGCACAAATCTCACATCCATGTCCATGCATGCTGGCACGGCCTCGCCCTTGCGCGTTGCTGGGTGGAATTTACCACCATAGGCCATTTTCAACGCACCCTCATCGATATGCTTGTTCCCTGAGCTTCGAACTACCTTCGCGCTCTCAACAACGCCTTCGGCTGTAACACATACATTCACTCGTGTTATTCGTGATGACAAATTGGATGTGTCGCTCTTGTTAGCATTTTGTGCTGCGGCAGTGGTGCACCACATTGCGGCCAGGGCGATGAGTAGCTCACAACTCATCTGATAGGCTCGGCGGCCCAATCGTTCGAACATGGTTCTTCCTCCCTGACCCAGCGGCTCGCGATGCGCAGCGTTTAAGGTGATTTTCAATCATATACTGAAAAGTAACGTCAGCAACGGCTAACGCCGGAGCGAATCTAATCGGATATCGTTTCAGTGGCTGCTCTAGATCGAAAGCGTCGGTCGGCGATCGGCCAGGAGTGTCCCACACTCCACACGAACGCCCTCAATGCCATGCCAACTGTGACTCTGCTCGTTGGTTAGGGATCGATCTAGCAACTATGTGAAGTGCGACGGCGCCGGACCTAGACTTCGTGCCAGGAACAGGTGATGGTGGAGGCGGCGACCCTCCAAAATGCGCGGATCCGCGCTGAATTGCGCAAGATTCGCGGTTGAGACTGAAGAAAGTTCCCCCCGGAAATACCCCCGCTTTTGACTGCCTGCTGCCGTGAGCGGTCGTCGCCGGTGCGCTAACACCGGCGACGACCTGGCCACAACCGCATCTGAGGTGCAAGTCATGGTTACGGGAGATATTACTCCGTCGCCGCTGGCTGCCTATGCGCCGCCCATTGTCGGGCGGCTGGGTGGGCCGGCATGAGCGACCAAGAGGATTCGGTCAGAGAGCGTCTCAACGGTCAGGTTCGGCGTCTGCAGAAGGCTGCCGCCGTTCTGGCATGTATTCAGTACGTCGCAGAGTATGAGGAGGATTTCGAGTTTAGTTTGGCCGACGCGGTCAGCGTCGTCGTGGAGATGATCGACGACGTGGCGGACGCGGTGAGCTTCATCGCGTCTGAGGTCGCCGACACGGAGGTACGGCCATGATCAAGCAGGAGAGCCGCGCCTACTTCAAATCACTCGGCGCGCATGTCATGGCGCTTCGCAAGTCGCGAGGCATGACGCAAGCGGAGCTGGCGCGCGCCATCGGCGTATCACAGCAGGCCGTGTTCGCGTACGAACTCGGCGATCGTCGCATCTCGGTCCTCGTGCTTGCCAAGCTCGCGAGGATATTTTCAACCCCGGTCGGGGACCTCGTCCGCATGTCCAAGCCGCTACACGAGCGAAAGGGGCGACTGTCTCCGCGTTGTGTGAGGCACGCAGAGCGGTTGCAGGCGCTGTCGAAGACGCAGCAGCGCTTCGTCGTCCGGATCATCGACGTGCTCGAAGACAGCAACGGCGGTCGCTCAGGAGGTGCCAAATGAGTGGCGCCGACGAGAGACCGATCACGGATGAGCTGGTCTGCCTGAAGCAAGCAATTGATCTCCTCAAGGTCGCGGAAGACTTAGTGCAACCGGAGAACATCGAGCGATACCCAGGTGCCATCGCGTCCGTCATCCGGACGGCTCGAACACTCGTCGAAGAGGTTTTGGCGGCGCTTACCGAGTACTTCGCCGCGCAAGGCGGTGCTAAATGATGGCCACGGCAATCGTGAGGCGGTGTGAAATGGGGGAGGGGTAAGGGACCGCATCGAAGTCGGTCAATAACCGGACGGCCTCAGACGCACGTCTGAGGCCATTTGAGTGCCTCAGAAAAGGTAAAGGGGCCAACCCGAAGGTTTAGCCCCTTTTTCCGCCGTCCGTAGCCCGGCGGGGAGATGCGACGATTATACGGACCATCCGCCACATTACTATCAGCAGCAAACATCCATGATGAAGATGCATAACCCGCCCCATCCCGGAAGCGTCCTGCGGGACACCGTGCTCCGCGAAATGACCGTGACCCAGTTCGCCAAGCGACTCAGCGTGTCTCGCGTCATGCTCTCTCGCGTGGTGAACAATCGGGCGGCCGTGAGCGCCGAGTTGGCGATCCGACTTGCCGCAGCACTGGGTGGCTCTGCGGAGACGTGGATGCGCATGCAGGTGGCTTACGATCTCTGGCATGCACAGAAGAGGAAGCGCCCGAAGATCCAGCCTATCGAGTTGGGGCAAATTGCATAGGGAGGGCGGCAGCCTGGATCGCGACCTTGCAGCGATCTACCGCGTGAAAACCCCGCGACGAGGCCGAACGTTCAAGATCGCAAATTGCGATCTTAAAGATTGGGGGTACAACGTGAAGCATCTGCCGTATGCCTTCACAGAACACGGAGCCATTCAGTCTGCCGATGTTCTGAACTCACCGGCACGGTAGCGCCTTGCCGCAGCCGGACCAAGAGGTTTACCAGGGGAGAGAGTCGCTAAGTGGTCCAGGGGCGCGGGCAGCGGTCGAGCGCCGCACCTGCGCAAAGTTCAGCGACCGGAATCGTCAATCGCTGCCGCGCGGCCTTCGGCGGAACTCAGCAGACACAGAGCGCGCGGACTCACCATGAAAGTTTGCAGATCGCTAGCCGCTGGCGCATTCTCGACCTCGACGAATATTCCCTGACGACGAGGGTATCGTCGTAACCCCCGCCTGCGTTTGCAGGCAACCCCAAGCAGCTTTAGACCAGGCAGAGCTGCGCAGCCATTCAGGCTGTGGTCATGATTCATCACTCGGGCGCTGACGCCTTTCTTCTCGAATCCGCTGTCCAGCGGTGGACTCCTGCGGCAACTATTCTTCTAACAATGTAAGTACAACAAAGCTGCGCCAACAGCAGCATTCCTCTACGCGTGCGTCACTGTCTTCGGCGAAGCCGAGAAAGTGACGCACACGGCCCACTGCCGCAACTCACTGTCACCGCAACGCATTTTCGCCGATGCGAGAAAGTGGCACCGCGTCTGCAACGGACGCAATCAACCATAGCTTCGCAACGAAGCTCCCTCTGTCGATGTCGATGTCAGCCACCGCGAGCGGCCCGCCAAGGGCAGCCTCGATCTCATGCATACGCGTGAGCAGCAGCACATGCCACCGGCACGTGCTGCTGTGAGGCCACGAAACTCAACAGACCGGACTAGCACATCCGGCTGCTCGCGATGGATCAAGGCAGGAAATGTTTCCTGCCGGGATTGCCCGGATGTGCAGATCGTAGTGATGAGGTAGGAGAGTGATGAGTAAGAAAACTGAGTTGCAGGCGGATCTTCAGAGGATCAACTATCTATTGGGTCGTGCGCATCTAACGCAGGAGGACCGGAGCGGAACGTTCAGAACGTTCGCCAGGGTCATGCGGGAAACAAACTTCGGGATTCACTGCGCGGCGCAGATTGGCGGCAAGCATTTGCAGGCGTTCGTGGACCATCGGCTCGCGAACGGCATCGGAAGCCGAACGGTCGACAAAGAAATGGGCCATCTGCGTGCGGTGCTGAGGCACATCGGCAAGCAAGGATTGGCGGACAATCCCGCGTACAGCAATCGAGCGCTCGGAATTCCCCAGGGCAGCCGCAAGGGCACCAAGGAGCCGCTGTCAGATGCGGAGATTCGGTCGTTTCAGCAACGCGCGGAGCGATTGGGCAGGCCGGACATTGGCGCAATTTTGGAGTTGCAGCGAGCACTTGGACTTCGCGAAATCGAAGCCATCCGTGCCGGCCGGATCGATACGCTTCTCCGCTTGCACCGCGAGCTTACCGAGCGAGGCTGTGCGCGCATGATCGAGGGCACCAAAGGCGGCCGCATGCGCGAAGTACATCCGGCGGACGTCGGGCGGGCGCTGGCAGCTGTGCAGCGTGCGCGCGAGATACTGGAGGCGAGTGGACGGCGCTATCTCTTGGCGTGCGCCAAAGGCGTAGAAACAAAAGACCTAAAACAAGCAGCGAGCGTATATAGCAAATTCTGCAGCCGAGCCGGGCTCCAAAGTCATGCTGCCCGCTACGCGTTCGCGCAGGAGCGTATGCAGGCGTATCGCCATGAAGGCTTGAGTCTGCGGGAGGCGCGCATCGCGACCTCCCTAGATCTTGGCCATGGCGATGGCCGCGGGCGCTACGTCGCGAACGTTTATGCCCGCGACAGTTAGGTTTGTCGCTGCAGCTGGTCGGCGATCCATTGATGTACCTCAACGGAGTCCCAGCCAACTGCTCGGACGCCGATCCGCACCGGGCGAGGGAACTTGCCTTCCTCGATCAGTTTGTAGAGATGAGCGCGCTTGAACCCGCATCGGGCTTCGACTTCTGGCCGACGCAGAATGCGGCGGTTTGCTTCGGGGCTGTCAGCAGACATTTAGGAACCTCTGTGGCGACATGCCACGCGGCAAGGAGTCTGCTTTCGTAACTGGGCCACGACGAGATTCAATCGGAACAGGGCGCGCACCGACATTTCTGCTCGGGTGATCCAAGTTCGGATTCCAACGGCTGGAAAGCGGACTTCCTTCGGCTGCGTCTACGCATCCGTCCTGGTGTTACCGTCACGCGGTTTCACCGTCTTGAAGGGGTTGGTTGGGCATCGCTAACCGGTCAAGTCTTTTGACCTCTCTCAATATCAGAGGCCTATTGGCCCTGCAGAGAGACCGCAACTTACAAACATTCACATCAGGAGTGAAGTTGGCTAAATGCACAGCACCAGTACGTGGGCACAAATCAGCGGCGGCCGCTGCGGAGTGCCCGGCATGCCGTTATGGCCGTAGCTACCGCTATAGTGGTAGTTACGGTAGCGGCTACAGCCCGTCCTACTCCTCCTCGAACAGCAGTGGAGGGGGCTATAGCAGCGGCGGCGGTGGTACTAGCAGGTCCTCCAGTGGGGCACGGCCGCGCTGGTCGCGAGCCGGTTCCTCCGTCTCGTATACGCCAGCCCAAGTGCAGTCGCTGACGCCAGTCCGTGTTGCCGTTGAGGCGAAGGCGGCGGAGCAGCCTGATCTTCGCGACGTCTTCTTGTGTCACGCGTGGGACGACCGACAGGGGGCCGCCAAGCAGTTGCACGATCTGCTTGAGGCGGCGGGTGTCAAAGTCTGGTTCAGCGAGAAAGACCTTGGCCTCGGCGTGCCGATGATGCGCGCCATCGACAAGGGTTTGGCGGCCTCGCGCATCGGCCTCGTCCTGGTGACCCCTGCGCTGCTGGACCGCCTCCCCAAAGAGAGCGTCGCCGACAAGGAGCTTTCGGCCCTCCTGGCGGGGAACCGGCTTGTTCCCATCGTGCACAACACGACGTATGAAGCTCTCCGCAACGTCAGCCCGTTGCTTGCCTCCCGAAGCGGCCTGGATACAAAAGAAGACTCAATGACAGTAATTGCCACCAAAATCGCCGAGCTGGTAGCCCTCTAGCACTTATTGTCGGGTGGGCGGCTCGACGTCGCGCAAGCGGTCCGTGCGCCGCTCCCGGATGAGCAGCCGCGTGGCTAGCAGGATATACTGCGCAGAACCGCATCCGTTCCGCAGGCGTATGACCCAGACCGCAGATATCATTGTCTTCTCTAAAGGGGAACGCCCCATCCTTGTCGTTGAGACGAAGGCCGCGAAAGAGACATCTCCGACGGCGGCGGCTCGGTTTCGAAGAAATCTAGTCGAGAGCAAGATGGTCGCCGATGTCCCATTCTTGGCGATTGCCTTCAAAACTTCGATATTTATTTGGCGGAAAGAGACGCCACTCGACGCTCCTGCTGATTTTTCCGTTCCCATTAAGCCAGTGTTCCAACTGTACCTAAAGCGGTTGGACGATAGTGCATTTGTGGGCGAAGAAAGCATTCAAATCGCAGTGCACTCGTGGTTGCGAGATCTTGCAATTGGCATTCGGAAGCCGGATCCAGATTTCCCTCCAGACAAGATGCTTTTGGATTCAGGAATCTACAAAAAGATGCACTTTGGAGATGTTCGATCTGAATTCCGCATATGATGATCTTCGTCGAGACTAATTTCGTAATTGAACTCGCTGCTCTTCAGGAGGAAGCAGAGGAAGCAGAGGAAGCAGAGTTGATCGTTATTAGTGCGGAGAAGCAAGAGCTCAAGTTATTTATTCCCGCGTTTTCACTCACCGAGCCGTTTGAGACATACGCTCGGTGGCGCAAACAGCGGAACCAAACGAGAAATGATTTCGACAGGCAGCTCAAGCAGCTTGCGCGATCGCAGGACTACGCCGATCTCGTCCAAGCGTCTCAGACAATTTCTGACGTTTTCTCTGCTAGCGCAGTTGCGCAGACAAGCCGATTGAGAGCCACACTCTCTCGCTTGATCCAATGCTCTACGATTCTTCCCTTGAATGAGAGCGTGATCACACGATCGATTGCCGCTCAAGATGAGTTTGGTTTGGAGCCGCAGGATGCCGTGGTGTTCGCGTCAGTCGAATCGGGCCTGGAAACGCACCAAGCCGAGGGCTCTCGGATCTTCATCACAAAGGATCGAAGTGCATTTGCAACCGAACAAGTGATGGAGCATTTTAGAAACTTGCAGTGCGACGTGATACCCGCCATCGGTCCCGCAATAGGAGTAGTTAAGCGGCAGCCCGCCGAAGTTGCCGACGCTATTCAAGCCTAGGCTCAGCCCAGTTGGCCTAGGTGTGATTGGGGTGAAGGCAAGCGAAAGTTCGGCCCGCGATGTTCCGTCTTGTCATTCCTTCAGGTACTCGGAATCCGGTGCGAGCAGTCCCGGCAGAGGTGCCGCAACGATTGGTTCGAGCAGCGCGGCGTCCATTTGCATCTGTAGAACTTCATCATCAGCGATGACCATCCTGCCAAACAACCGCCCTATGGCGTAGAACTTTGTTCTCAGCTCAGGCGCAACAGATGTCCAAGCCGATCGGATGTCGAGATAGGTTTGCTTCTCGTAGATGTACGTTCTGAATGCCATTTGATCAAAGTAGCTGCGCTCTCGCAGGATCGTGTCTAAGATGATGTCCGCCAACCTCGTTACGCGAAGTGGGTCCACCTCCCGCAGTTCCTTAAGCATGTGGGGTACGCTCAAGAACCGGTCGGCCCGAAGTCTGTCAAGTGCCTTGTGTAGTAGGGTTCTATCGATTCCTGCAACGCTAAAGTCGTTCAACAGGCTCTCTACCGAATACTCGCCGTACGAAGACTTGGATTGCACCTGCTGAAGCAGGCGAATCCCTAGGGTATAAGGCACACGAAGCTGTGCTTCGACATTGAAGACGTTCGGGATAAGCTTCGTCCCTTCGGGGATGCCGGCATCGTCCTTCATAAGCGCGCGCAAGATCTGTGCAACAGCCAGTCTTGTTTGGCCGTTTTCATACTGCTCGGCCACCAGCCGATCCATCGCTCCTGGAGACGATCGAAAGATTGCGGCGACAGCTCGCAAGCTGTCGCGAAGACTTCCATTGCCAGCGGCCTCGACTAGCTGAAACGCTTCGCTACCAAGTGTGGCCTCTCGATTTAGAGTTTCCATGAGTACAGTAATTCTGTCTCTTGCGACCTTCATCGGCGAAGCAACCTCAGCCACGGGGAGCGAGTTCAAGATCCGGGCGAAACGGCGCTGAAGAACCACGGCTAGTGGCGCCTTGTTTATAAGGTACTGCTCACGCACGGAGGCGAGAGAATGCTCTCGGATTCCATGAGAACTAAGTGCCTCGGTGCGCAGCACCAGAATTACTATGGCAGCAGTTGATCCTTTGATCGTCTCGGCAATTTTGTACAAGAACTCTTGAAAATCGAGTCCGAGCTGATCAGAGTTGTCCAGGACAATGAACGTTGGCATTCCTCGGTTTTTGGTGAGCCATTTGATGACGCGAACCAAATGATCCTGAGGGTCCTTATTGCTAAGATCCCAAATGTACTGCCGTGCCGCTTGTATATATTCTTTGTCTGAATCGTCGGAATCGGGATAGCGGGACCTTTGAAACCTGCGGACTTCTGAGTTGTAGATATCTCTCAGGTGATCCCAAACATCAGGATCGTAGCTTTGATTCAGGTCGGCGGTGACTCTGGAGAGCTCTTGGAGAAGGGTGGAACATAATAGCTTTAACAATGAGTCAACTTCGGCCGCAACGAATGGCCGGTCCACAAATGGCAGGAGATTCGCTTTTACCCAAACAGCCTTCTCTAACTGTGCATCTTTGCGCAACTCAAGCTCAAGGTTCCTCAAGAACGACGTTTTTCCGACCCCGACGTCCCCATGGAGAATGATAGTCCTACCCGTCAAGTGATCTGCTAGAGGGTACTTGCCGACGTCCCCAGCATCCAACTCCAACCTGCTTTGACTAGGAGGCGTTCGAAACGCGTTGATCCTACCCTCGACCAGTTGCGTCAGCCCTTTCGAAACGGAGGCGTTTCCCTTTGCAGGCAGGTAGCACTCGTGAAAGTCTTGTTCGCTAGTAAGCTCGAACACATATCGGCTCAGAATCTGGTCCAGAATTGCAGAATAGTCGGCTTCTTCAATTGTGAGGTCTCGCGTGTAGGGGAATGCGTCTGCAAGACGTTTCGCGAACTCCGGAACCTGAATCTCTCGCCCCAGCAGGCCTTTCTCGGATTTCCCGGTTTCAATTGCAGTGGGAGAAAGCGTGTCGATGAATTCGTCCAGCCTTTTCAGAATCTGATCCTTGCCGTTGAATATGACAACGCGAGCATCAGGAAGGGATCTGCCCGGATGCGTCGGCTTGAAGACCAACCAATCGCATCCATTTGTGACACACGCATACCTAGCGCCTGTGTGCTGGGAGTACCTCAAACACTGGTCCAACGCTTCCTTAAGATCTTCCGATGCAGTGGCGCGAAGCTTCTTGTAAGAAGTAATTCTCTGCGATGCGAGGCTTCGCGGAACCCCAAAGCTACGACCAGCCTTCTTGGCTTCAACGACCATAACCGGTTTGCTGTTGAGTAGAAGCAGATAGTCAATATAGCCGCGGGAGTCGGTCCAGCCAGCATAGGGTTCACGGCGAATGTCTCCTGCCAACCAGCCTAGATACTGAAGGGTGGGCGAAATGAATCGAGCACGAGTATCTGATTCGGTCAGTTCGCCGGGCGGCTGTTCTGGCAATTGTTGAATATGCTCGAGGAGGTCCATCAATAGTGTGCCTCGCGGTATCGGTGCGCCACTGGCTGATTTTGACGCCGCGTTAGTCATCTTCTTATGTTCACAGCGTGAGGACGTTAAGCGCGACGGTCACCTAGATACATATCACGTATCGCGAGACTTGTCGCTCTTGGCAAACAGCGCGGACCGCAAGTGCGGCGAATACGTTAGCATCTAGTGCTCGTAGTTTGGTCGCAAGGGCGGATCGCTGGATGTACTTCGTATGATCTATGTTTCCGCAAGGGTCCGAGCGATGCGGATTTCCAAATGGGGCAATAGTCTGGCGATTCGGCTGCCCGCAGCAATCGTTGAGGCGTTAAACCTCCATGAGGGTGATGACGTCGTGCTGCGCGCGGCTGGTAAGCGAACGCTGGTGATCGAGAATGGCCCAAGCGCTAAAGAGCTTCTCGCTCGGCTGCGTCGATTCCGCGGTCGTTGTCAACGGTCATTCAAATTTCCCCATCTGCGGTCATTGAGAATTCCTCACCCACCCGCCCGGTCCTCAGTTAATCGTGGTGGTGGGTTCCTCTGAGCGAATCAACCCGGCCTTGAGCTTCTCCTTC
>NZ_RYFW01000004.1 GCF_004138335.1 Peristeroidobacter agariperforans
CCTTCTTGAACTCCGGGCTATACTGCTTCCGGACCTGCTTCTCGATCTTCTTGCCTTTCATCTCTCACCCTCAGATAGCGATATTAACTCGCTTATCCGGGTGTCCGCTAAACCGGGGCAGGATCATCTGCATGGTTCCGTGTCCGGCTATCATCGTCGAAACGTTTGCTCTGCTGGTCTTCGGGTAGAGATCGCCAGTCGAATTCTGGGTGCCAGATGCGCGTATGATCGCGTGAGCGAATGCGGTCGGCAGACAACTTCAAGTTAAAAATGATCGTCACGCCGTCTTGGTAGACCTAAATGGTTGGCCACAATGCGCTTATTATTCTCGCATTGTTTTTGAGTGCTTTGACGGTGGTCGGTCTCCTCGTCTTCACCTGATGTAGCACTCCGGTTGCAAGATCGAGGTACTCGATTTGAATTGGCTTTACGTTAATCCCGTTCTCATCTAAGACCCAATGTGCGATCTCCAGTGTTAGCTTTGCAGCTTCTTCGTCCAGTTTGATTGATCGGCAGTTGTAATAGATGAAAACCGGCTTTTCACCATCCAAGGCCTGAATATCCGGTGAAAGTCGCAGTTGTAGGTCCCCGATCGCCGCTGTGTACTTGGTATGTTTCATGATTGAGAGCGAGCGCAAGGCGGCTGGCGTTGTCTCAAACTTGTCGATAACCCTGATGAGATTATCTCGGCGAGATGGCTGCGATGCGCTCAAGGCCTTGCTCTTGGCCGCAGAGAGCTTCGACCGGTCGTTACCGCTGGCATAGTAGGAGCGAACGCCCGCTATTGCGGGTTGATAATAAGGCGTTCGGAATATTTGCGGCGCCTGCTTTGGATGCTTCTGCTCCGCCAGAATCCTTAGCTGTTCGTACGCGGGCAATCGGAGCATCTCTGCCATTGATCGAACAGTCAGGCTGGGCATAATGTCGGAATCTCCTTTGCCGCAATTGCTGTTGTTTTAGCCCGACGGTTCTTGGTTGTTTTACTGAGCTGCGTGCGCAAGCGAAGTGTAAACAACGGGTGTCGCGCCTGGCCAGTGTCGATGTTTCTGACAAAAGATGATAAGCGCGGCCGGCATGCGCACACCTCTGCGCGATTACGCTTTCCGCTTTGTGTACGTAAGGAGTTGGAGCAGATGCAAAAAAAGAAGAAGGCCGCAGGGCTGTCAGTGATGGAGACGCTGCCCTCGCCTACTTCGATGCGTGGGCGGACAACCGACGAACAGATGGCGACAAGCCCTGTTCCAAAAGATCTACATGACTTGCTCGAACATCTGGAAGGCTACTACGGCGATGACGAGGGGCGATTTGACGCCACATATCTTTGGCCATGGCGCAATTTGACGTTCCAAAGGCGGAATCTGAACGAGCGAATTCTTCGTGTAATCCTGAAGCGGTTGCTCGCTCCAAAGGCTTCGCTTGAACAACACTGGGTGCGGCTCAACAAGGATGTTCAGGCACATCGGCGGCGAAGCAAGGCAAGCGGGAAGTTGGCAAGAGCCGACGCTGCCCACATCGTGTTGAACGCAGTTGTCGACGCCTTGCTGCCAGTAAGAGAAGCGTCTGCAAAGGAAATGGCGTCTAACATGCGGAATGCGTCGCGCGCGGCGGCGGAACTAATTACCTGCCTGGCTCGGCTACGCAACGCGGGGATGAACATCGAGGAACTCCTCCCGACCGACGAAACAATCGCTCATGAGGACGAAGAGAGCGGGGGCAGGAAGTATGGAGGGGCTTATGCGGACGCTCGATTCTTCATCTATATGAAGTTGCCCCGTTCGTTACTTCACGAACAACGAGCGGAATTAACAGACTATGCGCTAAGAGTCGTAATGGGAGATCCGTTTGTATCACTGGGAATTCTCGGGAGAATCGCGCACACGACACGGGCATACAAGTTTAAGCGTCATAACGTCTCTGGGAGACAGCGATTTGCATACGTCATGGCGACATACATGGTCCGAGACTCAGTGAGATTCTTTGGGGTGCCTCGCTATGAACGAGCAGAGGCCTTTACAAGGGCGGCTTCGGGCGTCCAGGTCAAGGGGCTGCGCCAGATGATGGAGCGCGAAAAGAAGAATCCCCGCAACTGAAGACCGGAAAGAACTCGCGCCCGGATGCGGGGCAACTGAAGCCCATTAGTTGGGCGCTTTCCGTTGCGGCTTGTCAGGCATCACTCCGTAATCATAATTTCCTGTCAGTAGTCATTCCTAACGGTGCTGACTGGCATGAGCTTTTTTCACTCTTCAGTTCGACAGCGCGGCTGCGAGGCGAGACCTGCTTGGGCCGTCGATACTGCCGCTATCGCCCGCAGTTCGACGGGTTCACGGCGCACTTTCGCTCTGACCGCTGGGAGCACATTGTCCAGAGCTTGCCGGCCGAGCACTAGACCGGAGTCAAAGCATTGTGACTAGTGCTCCCGAACTTCTTTCGCATCTGTCGCAGCCGCTCTCTGCGATGGTGTTCGCCTTATGGTTGGTCTATCGCCTGATACGACCATGTCAGGATGCAACCCTGCGTGAACGTGCTTACCGAAGGCGGAATGAGAGTGTTTTGTTGAGTTGTGCGGCATACCTGGGACTTTTTCTGGCGGCTTCGCTTTTTCTTGTGTTTGTTATCTTTGTTGGGAATCGGATGGCGCTGCCGGTGCGGCAAGTGTCCCAACCTGTAGCTCAAGAATCTCATGGAGTATCGCCGGGTCAATCTCCCCTGGCCGACTCTGTCTATCGGCGTCCGTCGACCCAAGCGAATCGCCCATGATTATGTATCGGCCAGCGTATGGAGCAGTAAGAGCGAGAGAAGTCCGAACAATGCATTGAGCCAGGCCCCACCATCGGAGCCGCTGGACTTGTCCCGAGCTATAGAGATAGTGTCGTCCTGCGGATCGCAATCCGCGTAGGGCCTAACCACAACGCCTGAGTTAGAGGCAGTTATGGCTACCCATAGTATGGCGCACCCGGCGCTTGCGCGGGAGCGTGCGTGTATCTCACGCGATCAGTCGGGCCAGCGTGCCGATTCCGACCCTCGGCCCCAGCCATATCCCCCCGCGGTTTGGCAGCTTACGAGGCCATCCGAGGCAGCCGCGGCACACAGCGCGCCGCCGACCACTCCACCCGCCATCGATCCTCGAAAGTTCCGCCGCCGATACATCCTGGCCTGGCACCAGCTGGGAGATGAGTCATGACCCGCGCCAAACGCGACGACATGGTCGTCATCGGCATGGGACTCATTACGCTGCTCGAAGCCGTGCGGCAGACGGAGACCTGGTGGCGCATTCAGGGGAACGATGAGGCGCTTCGACACGCTCGTGCGCTCGGCCATGCGGTCCGCGAAACCCACCGAAAGTTCTTCTCGCAAGCCTACTCAACCGATGATGACGTCGGTCAGGCACTGTTCACGGCCGAGGGTCTACGCGATGCCGCCCGACAGTGTCACGAAGGGCAGGCCGCGTTGCATGAACGATTGCTCGGCGGCGCGGAAATCATCGAACGGCTGTGTCGGTCCCGGGGTGGCCAGCCATGAAGCGTACACCGCCGAAAGCGAAGAAAGGCCGTAAGTCGAGGAAGGCCGACCGGTCTCAGAGCAAGCGCGTGCGTGCCAGTGCGCCAGTTACGGTCGAGGCCAAGAGCATCACGGATCTGGTTGAAACATGCCGCGCCAAGGTCGCCAAGCTCATCAAACCCACCGAGATCACCTATCGAACGCTATTCGAGTATTACGACTATGAGGGAGACGAACCGGAGCTGTGGCAGTGCTGCCGACTGGTGTGTCAGCTGCTGAAACAGACAGACGCCGCGCTCATCCAGCTCGGCATTACGCCCTATAAGATCTTCGCGAGCGAATGCGCTGATATCGCGACGGGATGTGAGGCGCAGCAACGATGGTTGCGCCCGGGCATACACGTAGTTCGCTCGATCATCTATGTGCTTCTCGACCAGAAGGCGGGCCAGATAGATGAGATAGTTCCACAGCTGCGCGATTTAGAGCGCGAACTCAACGGAATCATCGGTGCACTGGGGCAGGTGATCGGGCACTGTCATCAGCTCGTTAACCAGAGGGCCGCGCGGTGAGTGCGCACTTTTCCCTAGCGAGTGGTGAGCCCGGGACGCGGACCGCGTCACCGATGATGTCGGCGCCAAGATCGTGAAGCGCCGAGCCAACATCAGACCTCGCCAACTCAATCCAAAAATCCATTGCTCCGTTCTTCGATCTCACCGCCGACCGTCGTGGGTCTACGGAGGCGCGTATGGCCGATAGGCGCCAAAAGGGTACGGAGCGTCAAGACCGCGGCGGACAAGATGCCCCCGATAAGGATGTTTCAAACAGCACTGCAAGCGCGCCCAACAATTCGCCGGACCCGACCGAAGTTCTCGCGAGCTTGATCGAGGCAGAGCGTACGGAGCTCATGTACGTCCACAGCATCCTCAGGATGCTCTACGACGTGCTGCTCTACTCCGATGACGATGACGGCACGATGCACGCGGATGTGGCGCGTACATGTTCCATGCTGATCCGCGAGAGCATGGAACGGCTGGAGGTTCTCGTCAGGCGATACAAGGCTGGGGAGTTTCACACGTCGGCAGGGGCGCAGCGCCCGGCGGAGGGCGCATGAGCGACGCGCCCGCCTCACGCAAGTCGACGATCAAAGCCGACAGTCGCGCCTACTTCGCCGCACTGGGGCGCCGAATCACACAGTTGCGCAAGTCACGCGGCTACACCCAAGCCGAGTTCGCCCGGGCCCTGGGCGTGTCACAACAGGCGGTCTTCGCCTATGAACTCGGCGATCGACGTGCGTCGGTCATGATCGTGGAGCGAATCGCGACGCTGTACCGGATCTCGGTGGATGAAGTAATCGGGCGTGTGCCAGAGCGGAAGCCACCGCCGAACCGCCGGCTCTCGCCACGAGCGATGCGGCATGCCGAGCGGCTCCAGGGACTATCCAAGACGGCGCAGCGTTTCATCATCCGACAGATCGACTGTCTGGAGGAGATAGGACGCGCAGCGAAGCGAGAGCCGCCCGGTCAAGTCAAATGATGCAGTCCGTGGCCGATGAAAGTTGAGTTTCACCGATTTATCGGCGAAATAGCGGCGACGCTAGGGGTGCCGTTATGCGCCGAATTTTCCGCGAAACAGGGTAGTGATCTTCCCGCTCGGCTGAGTAACGCTGTAGGTCGTGACAACACGTCTTCAAGCGTTCAGAACGGCGGCGGAGGTTCTCATGGACGATGTACAACCCAACCCCGGCAGGCAACACGTGCAACCGCTCGCGCCCGAGTTGCTCGACGAACTCGCCACTGTTTACGCGCGAGCGGCCGCGAGGGCGTACTTCGCGAAGCATCGACAAGCACGGCGTTCGGCTTCTGGTCGCAGCGACCTGCGCACACCGGCCGAGTCGCAGACGACCGCCCACCAAACTTCGGTCACGGGTACGCAGCTGCCTTAGTAAGGAGAGAATCGTGAGCGCGGTATTGCAGCCAGGATGGACGCCGCGAGTTGCCTTGTACGCTCGCTATAGTTCCGATCAGCAACGCTCAGCGAGCATCGACGACCAGTTCAGGAACTGTCGACGCCGTGTAGACGCAGAAGGATGGCGCATCGCTGAAACGTATGCAGATGAGGCGATGAGTGGCGCGGACAGCAATCGTCCCAGATATCAGGCCATGCTTGCGGCCGCCTCCAATCGCGAGATCGATGTTCTGGTGATTGATGATTTGAGCCGCCTGTCGCGCGATCAGGTCGAGAGTGAACGTGTCATTCGCCGCCTCGAGTTCTCGGGTATCCGCCTCATCGCCGTCACCGACGGATATGACTCCGAGACCAAGGCGGCGACTCGCAAGATCCAGCGCGGCGTAAAGAATCTCATCAACGAGATGCGGCTCGATGAATTGCGTGAGCAAGTGCACCGTGGGCTCACCGGCCAGGCGATGAAGAATTTCTGGTGTGGCGGGCGGCCTTATGGATATAGCCTCAAGCCCATCCTCGATCCGTCGAACAAGGACGCCTATGGCAATCCCGCGCGCGTCGGCACTGTTCTTGAGATCGACGAGACGCAGTCCAAGATCGTGGCTGAGATCTTCGATGGCTACGCCCGCGGTATCTCTTATTTCACGATTGCGCGAGGACTGAACGAACGCGGCGTGCCGAGTCCCGGCTCGACGTGGAAACGAGAAGTTCGGCGCTGCCGCGGCTGGGTCGCATCGGCGATCCGAACGATGCTTCGAAATCCACTCTACACCGGCCACGTCAGGTGGAATGTTTCGCAGTTCGTCCGAGATCCGGATTCCGGCAAGTACAAGCGGCGTCGCCGGTCGGAGGCGGAGTGGGTGAGTCACCACGACGAAAGCCTACGAATAGTCTCTGACGTTACATTCGAGCAGGTGCAGGCGCGCATGCGCGCACATACCAATCAGGACCAGCGCCTGAAGACAGGTGGCAAGATCAAGTACCTGCTGAGCGGGTTGATGTATTGCGAGATGTGTGGCGCCAACTACGTGCTTGGTGATCGCGTGAAATATGTTTGCTCCAGTTATCTCCATGGACGCGCCTGCGCTAACGATGTTCGTCTTCGGCGCGATACCGCAGAAGCGATCGTCCTGGCGCCGATTCGGGAGCAGCTGCGAGAACCCCGACGCGTCCAAGCCATGGTCGCCGAGTTACAACGTCACTTGTTGCAACTGTTCAAGGAGAACGCGGCTCGGTCTGCTGAAGCGCCTCGGGAGTTGCAGGAATTGGATGCGCGGTTGGTGCGACTGCGTGCGCGTCTGCGGGACGGCGATCCAGACATGGCGCCGGATGAATTGCAGGCGGCGATCGATCGAGCCGAGATCAAGCGCCGGCAACTGTTGGCGGGTTTCAACGACGGCGAGGATGTGGCTCAGATGCTCTCGGCGGTACCGCGCACGGCGGAACTGCTGGAGGAGCGGATCGCGCTGGGCCTGCAAGGGGATCAGCAAGCATGCGAGGAGGCGCGGGCCATTCTGCGCACTCTGATTCCGGACCGTATTCGGCTGTCGAAGAAGGCGGATGGGAGCTTATGGGCGCATTGCGCCTTTCAGCCGGCGGCCTTGTTGGCCACCGGTTCGCGTGGTCGGGGTGAAGGGATTTGAACCTGCGGCTTACACGGCTCGCGAGTGAGCAAGCCCGTCCAAAACGGGCGTCGGAGAACCATGAATCTGTGAATCTGAGGCTGAAGGCGAGGCAACAGAATTTGGCAAATCGATGGGGGGGCGTAGTACGGCAGCGGTCGACTGCACCGGCACCCCGGTGCCGCGAATTCTCAATAGTGTCGGCAAGCCCGCCGGTGCAGGGGGCAGAGGATCGGCGCCGATGGGTTGCCCCGACTCGACCCTGGCCCAATAACCTCGGTACGGGAGTGGTATAGCCGCTCGACGGCACAGTTTCGCAAGGGCGACATCGGATACGCCGATTCGCTTGGCGACCTCGCTTACCGGTGCAGTCCAAACAAGTTCGTAGAGAGTTTCGCGCTTGAAGTAGTGTCGATTGCGGACGCAGCCAGACTCACTGGAGTCATTTGCACATACCATCCCATGAGGCAGCAAGCTTTGAGCCGATACTGCTTTCGGTGTAGCTGCCGCCCGAACGCTCGGAGCTGCATACGAAAGCACTTTGTTGGCATGGCTCGTAAGAGCATCGCGACGTTGCTGCGTCTGGAAATATGCGTAGCCGGCAGTCGTCTTAGGATCCCGGTGGTTCAAAACGTCACCAATGAGATGCAGCGTCTGGCCGCCCTGCGCGAGCCACGAACCCACCGTCCGCCGCAAGTCATGAATCGTGATGTTCTCCAGCTTGGCCCTGGCGAGGACGCGTTCCAGTACGGGACCGAGAGCTTTGAAGTGATCGCCGGGGTTTCGACCGCAAATGATGTACGGGTTGTCTGCGATCCTCGGAATCATCTGCAGCCGCGCTATGGCGGCATCACTGAGCGGCGCGAGGAGCGGGTCACCATTCTTCGTCATTCCAATGAACAGCGTCCCCATCTCCCAATCGACGTCCGTCCACCTCGCCATCAGAAGTTCCGTGGTGCGCAGGCCCGTGAAGAGCAGGAGCCAGATGCCATGCCGACCGTACTCGCTGCTCTCCTGCTCGAGTGCTTCCACAAATCGGGGCATCTCGACCGTCGTAACGAACCGCTTTCGCTTGCGCATGGGAAAGGGGACGATTCCTACAGCTGGATTGTCATGCCCCTTTGGCAGAAGCCCGGCCGACGGTGCCCAGTTGAACATCTTGCGAACGATCTCGACGAATCGGTTCGCCTGTCTGGGGTGGGTCACACCCTTGTGTGCGTGGATTTCCTGTATTTCCGCCGAGATGATCGTGACAGCAAGGCGGGCGCCGAACTTCGGTATAAGCATGCGCTCCAGGCACGACTTGTCGTTCTTCCAGGAGCGCTTTTTGGGTTTCGCATGACCCTCGATGTACTCCGCAACCAGTTGCTTGACCGTTTGGGATGTCCGCAGATGATCGGCTTCGTCTTGGGGATCCTCGTTGCTTGCGACCTTTCCGAGATACGCGACGGCTTTCTTGCGTGCTTGGTCCAGTGCGAGAGCATCAGCGCGCCCCAGACGCGCCAGGCGCTTTCTCCGCTTCACGCGATACGCGCAGACGTACACCCGCCGGCCGCTGGGGTAGACCCGCACGCCGAAGCACTCCAACGCCTCGTCCCAATAGATGCATTGGTGCTTGCCGCCCGGCCCCACAAAGGGGAGGGTGCGCACGATGTCCTGTCGAAGTTTTAGAGTCGGCATACTCGAATCGGTCCGATAAAAACGTGACCAGATCGTGACCACGACCGCTCGGGTTCAGAGGGATTGCAGCGTAGTCAGGCGTAGGATAGCTCGCGCTAAGCCGCTGAAAAACCAGCTCCAGCGGGCTCAGTCGGGCTTGGTCGTAATTATGGCCTCTGCCTACGAACCATGAGGTCGGGAGTTCGAATCTCTCCGGGCGCGCCATTCTTCAAGCACTTACGACTCTCGCGCGACACCACAGCCATGTGGTTGCGGGAGTTTGCGGGACTTTTTCACAAACATTCCGCGCGCTTGAAATCAAGCTGTATTTCCATCCCCCGTCGATGTTTCCTATTTGATGCCGCTCGCGCGTCGCGAAATTTATTTCGCGCACTCGTGAGAGTTTGTTTGCTGTGACTACAGATAGCCTGTTGGTCTCGCGTTTGCTGGGTTTGGCGTGCGCGTCCATCGCTCAAGTGTTCCCTGTGCTCACGCGCCGACGTAGCCATGTGGTTGCAGGTGGCTTGCGAGACTCCGTCGCGCAAACTTTATCCGCAGCCGCGATCAGGTTGCCGAGCTCAGCCTGTGAGTAGTGCGTGGTGATCCGCCCACTCCGGTGGCCGAGCAAGTCCTGACGATCCTCAAACGTCACGCCGGCCGCTCGCAGACGGCGACCGAACGTGTGCTTGAGATCATCGACTCGAGCCCTCCTGAAGCCATCCGATGCCGGCTCTCCGTGTCGTTTAGCCCATTTCTCGGCGGCACGCTCACGGGCTGACTTTCATGCGGTGTTGTTCATCTTCTTCACTGGTGGCGGCTCGCTCTTCTTCTTGGAGGTGTGCACGAACACGTGAGTCGGATGTGACCGCGCAGACTCTCCACGACCGACTTCGCCACCCGATTGAGCACGACCAGGCGCTCCTCGCCGTTCTTCACGTGCTCTTTCGGAATGAGGAAAACGGACGCGTTGAGTTCCGGTACTTTCACTTCATAGTCCCAGCGTAAACCGCAGACCTCCTGCTCGCGGCAACCCGTATTCACCTTGAACAGCGCCATGCGCGCCAGGTGATCTCGCGATCGCTCGCCGCAAGACGCCGTAACGTCTGTATCGGTCGGCAGAGAGTGGTTGTGAAAATCCCTCGCTCGAGCACTGGGCGCGCGGAAGCTCCAATCACATGGCCAGGTACGCCATGTGTTGCGGGACTCGCGACCGTTCGAATTGCAGGCTGCGATCGAGGGCTAGAAAGTCGAGCAGTGCTTCGGGCTGATTGCTGTGGCTGACCCACGCCTCAGGTTCACCGCCGAAGAAATCGCGGTGGTGCACCGCGCGAGCCAGTGCCGACGGTGCAGACGATATATTTCGATCGGCGGCGGTCGTCGCAACTGCGGCTGCCGGTGCTCTGACAACGAGCCGAGCATATCGGCCGCCATCTGTCATCGCCGAGCGCGCAAGAAGCCGAGCACCGCCTCCATATATTCCTTCTCGAGCTCGACATTCGGCAGATGCACCGTCGGGAGCACTTTGAGTTGTGCGCCCGTAATCGTCTCCGCGATCGCGCGGCCGTGGCTTGCGGCGGTGACGGGGTCATGCTCGCCGGCGATCACTAGCGTTGGGCGGGTGATCAGCGAGATCGTCCGTCGCAGGTCCGTATCGCGGACGACGGCGAAGTTTGCGGCCAGACCTTGGCGGCTGGTCGCCAGCACCATCGCACGGAATTCATCGATCACCGGACCGCCCGCTGCGAGCATGGGTGCCGGGAACCAATTGCGCAGAAACATCTCGGCGCGCTCGGTCATGTCCTTCGACTGCAGGACCGAGTTGATCGCCTCGTCCCATGGCTTCGCGGGCCCGAGATACGGCGACGTGTTGCTGAGGATCAACCGGTCGATGCGCTCTGGCGCATGAATGCCTAGCCACTGACCGATAAAGCCGCCGAGCGACAGCCCTAGAAAGTGTGCGCGCTGGATATTCAGCGCATCCATCAACTCAACGACATCTCGACCCAGCCGATCGATCGAGTAAGCGCCGGCCGGGACGTCGGATGCGCCATGGCCGCGAGTGTCATAGCGAATCACGCGGAAGTGGCGCGACAGCTCCGGAATCTGCCGACCCCACATGTGCAGTGTCGTCGCGATGGAGTTCGACAGGATCAACGCCGGCATGTCGCTAGAGCCGTCGATGCGATACGCGATGCGGGCGCCGTCGCCGGCGGTTACGAAAGAGAGTGAGTCGGACATGTGCAGCTCCTTACTTGAGTGACAGTGAGGAGATGCTAGGGCTCGGCCGTGGCCGCAGATATTACAAAGTTCAGGAGAACTCTGTAAGGTACACAGACAATGACCCCATTCACTCTGCACGACCTGCAGTGCTTCGATGCCGTTATTCGGGAAGGCGGCTTTCAGGCCGCCGCAACCGTGCTCCATCGCTCGCATCCAGCCGTATTCGCGGCGGTCGCCAAGCTCGAACGTCAGCTCGGGCTGAAGCTGCTCGACCGCGAGGGTTATCGCGTGCGTCCGACGGAAGCGGGGCTGTCGTTGCAGCGTCGCGCGCAGTCGTTGTTGCGGGAGATGGAAGGGCTGCGTGTGCACGCCAAGCAGCTCTTGTTGGGGGAAGAGACACAGCTGCGCGTCGTGATCGGCGATCTTTGTCCACGTCCGCAGTTGCTCGGATTGTTGAGCGTGTTCTTCACGAAGCGATCGGCGACACGTCTGCACCTCGACTACGAGGCGATCACCGGACCTTGCGAGCGATTGTTCGATGACGAGGCCGACCTGATCCTGCATCGGGTCGACAAATCCGATCCACGACTGGAATGGATAGATCTCGGCACGGTGTCGGTCGTGCCGGTAGTCGCACCGGGATTTTTGCCATTCCCGATCACGCCGTCCATCTCACCGGAGAGGATGCGCGACTTCACTCAATGCATCATCCGCGACACGGCGCGTCACTCGCCTGAACGCAGCTATTTCGTCGTCGAAGGTGCGCATCAATGTTCCGTTGCGGATCATCAGATGAAGAAGGAGCTCATTCTGCGCGGCATGGCGTGGGGTCATGTGCCGCGATTCCTGATCGAGGAAGAATTGCGAGACGGCCGCTTGCTCTGCATGCTCGGTCGTCACTTCCCTGGTGTGACCGAGGAGTTGGTCGCGGCGCGCCGCCGCGATCGGCCGCAAGGCCCGGTTGCAAATCAGCTCTGGCAATACATCGAGACGCAAGCATCGAGCTTGCGCTCGGTGCTCGATGTGACGAAATCATCGGCGCGACGGGTGCAAGCGACTGTCACCCGTCGGCCGAAGAGGAAGCAAAGTCAGCGACGCGCTTGACGCGACGCTGCTGTACTCATGGAGTGGCCTCCTGTACGAGCGGCGGGCGATGTTTGATCCGCTCACCGAGGAACAGCAGGATCGGTGCGGCAATGAAGACTGACGAGCTGGCCGCCACCACGATGCCGAACACCATGGGCACGGCGAAGCTGGCAACCGTTGCACCACCCCACAGGGCCATCGGCACCATGGCGAGGAAAGCGGTCACCGAGGTGAATATCGAGCGAGCCAGCGTTTCGTTGATGCTTCGATCGATGATCTGCCGCAACGGCACCTCCGGATGCAGGCGCAGGTTCTCGCGCATGCGGTCGTACACCACGACCTTGTCGTTGACCGAGTAGCCGATCAACGTCAGCAGCGCCGCGATCGCGGTCAAGTTGAACTCCAGGCCGGTGAGGGCGAAGAAGCCGATGACCTTGGTGGTGTCCAGCGCCAGCGTGGCAATCGCGCCCACGGCGAAATGCCAGTCGAAGCGGATCCAGATGTAGATGAACATCGCGACGCTGGCGAACAGCACGGCGAGAATGCCTGCATCGGTCAGCTCGCCGCTGATCTTCGGGCCGATGATGTCGACTCGATCGAAACTGGCCGTCGGCTCCGCTTCCAAGATGGCCGCCTTGGCGCGCTCGGCGATCTCGGTCTGCGCCGCCGCTCCGGCATCCGGCTGCTGTTGAATGCGGACCAGGATGGTCGTGCCATCGGCGTCGGCCTGCTGGAGACTCACCTCGCCGAGATTGGCTCGCTCCAGTCCGGCGCGAACATCCGCCAGCTGCATGGTCGCCGGCGCAGAAGCTTCGATGATCGTGCCGCCGGTGAAGTCCACGCCGTAGTTCAGCCCCGGCTTGATGAACAGCATCAGCGAAGCAAGCGACAACACCAGCGATACGCCAAGGCCGATGAAACGCGCGCGCATGAACTGGAAGTTGGGAGTTGCGTTGCGCCAGCGCGCAGGCAGCAGCGAACGGATGACGAATTGTTTCGGTCGCCGCCATCGTACCCACACCGACATGATCGCCTTCACGACGGCGACCGCGGTGAACATCGAGATCGCGATGCCCAACGCCATCGTCACGGCAAAGCCTTGCACTGGCCCCGAGCCCAGCCAGAACAACAACGCCGTCGCAATCAGTGCGGTGACGTTGGAGTCGATGATGGTCGCGTAAGCGCGCTGAAAGCCATTAGTCAGCGCCGCCACGGCCGACTTGCCGTTACGCGTCTCCTCTCGAATACGTTCGTTGATCAGAACGTTCGCATCGACCGCCAGGCCGATGCCGAGCACGATGCCGGCGATGCCTGGCAACGTCAGTGTGACCCCGAGCAATGTCAACGCTGCGAGGGTCAGAAATACGTTCACGACCAGCGCGAGGTTGGCGACCACGCCCCAGCCTCGATACAACACCGTCATGAATGCAAGGACGAGCAGCAGGCCCGCTGCGCCGGTGACTGCGCCCATGCGGATCGCGTCGCTGCCGAGATCCGGGCCCACCATGCCTTCCTGGATGATTTGCAACGGCACAGGCAGCGCGCCTGCGCGGAGCAGAGCGGACAACGAGGAGGTTTCCGCCGCCGTGAAGTTGCCTGTGATCTGGCCCGAGCCGCCGATGATCGGCTCCTGGATTCTCGGAGCGCTGATGACTTTGCCATCGAGCACGATGGCGAACTGTCGACCGACGTTCTCGGTGGTGATCTTCGCGAACTCCTTGGCGCCGACATCGTCGAAGCGGAACGAAACCACCGGCTGGCTGGTCTGCGTGTCGAAGCTGGCGTTGGCTTGCACGAGCCGCTCGCCCTGGAGCATCGGCCGCTGCTGCAGGATGTATTCGATGTCTTCGTCTGCGGCGGGAACGCGGATGGTTCCGATGCGCGGCGTTCCTCGTCCGGGCACGCTCCACGATTCGACGCGATGGAACGTCAGCTTCGCCGTGCTACCGAGCAAGGTTCGAATCGATGCGGGATCTTGCATCCCGGGCAATTGCACCAGGATGCGATCGGTGCCCAGCGCTTGAACGGTCGGCTCTGCGACGCCGATGGCATCGATGCGGCGTCGGACGATCTCGATGCTTTGCTGGAGTGCCGACTGCCGACGCGCCGCTGCAGCGGCGGCGTCGAGACCCTCTTCCTCGATTTCCTTTTGCAGGGTGCGCTCGTCGATCTCGAGTACGAGGTGCGCGCCGCCGCGCAAGTCGAGGCCCAATGCGACTTGCTTGCGCGGCAGCCAGTCCGGCCATGCCGCCAGTTGTTGAGAAGAAAGCAGGCTAGGTAACGCGACAGCACTGCCAATGAGGATGATCAGCCCGTAGAGCACGAGCCGCCATTTGGAAATAACCATGAATTGCTCCCGTTCGATCTGCGCGACGCACGCGCATGCCGGCCGTCACTGCACGAAGCGGTGTCGTTACCGGAACGAAATGACACCGATCAGGTGTTTGCGGGAGGCGCTCGGGGTTGAGCGGGAGAGCGGATCGGCCGCGCGATCGGCCGATGAGTGGTCGCGCCGAACCATTGAGTTGGCTCGACAGAAAGATGCACGATGGCTGCCGGCGCGAGCACGGCGGAGGAACTGCCGTCACGCGCCGAGTCCGTACGCCGTCGATCGCTTGTTTGTAGCGATAGCTGCCGATCCGCCGAAACAGTGGCGGCCGGCAGCTCGAGACCATCGAAGATACCCGTCGAGAAAGTCCGCGCTTGCGACGGATTCAGCAGTGCCGCCCACCAGACCACGGCGACGAGCGCAAGCCACACGGGCCCGCCCATGCTGAAATTCCGCGTCTGAGAGGTGAGTGGCATGCGCATCGGTACCGGGCAGGCTAGTTCATGTTTCGTTCTCGGGCAACTCACCAGCTCAACTTTGCGAGAACAACTGACGGGCGTTGTCTGTCATCGCCGCCACGGCGGGATGTTTGATCTTGCGTTCTGCGGAAATGGCATAGAACTCCGCCTTCACGCCTTTTGCGAGGCCGATGCGCACGAAACCATGCTGCCGGCGAAACGACGCTTCGAGCACCGACGGCACGGGCGCGAAGCCATGACCCTCACGGGCAAACTCACGCAGCATCGCGTAGTCCTCGAATTCACCGAGCAGGAGCGGTCGCACACTCTGGCGATCGAGCCATTGATCGAGCGCGCGTCGAATCGCCGTGTCATCGGTGGGCAAGAGCACGGGAACTCCGTCCAATGACTTCGGAAAATCACGGCGCAGCGTCTTCGCCAGCGTTGGCGTCGCCATCCAGTACACATTGCAGCTGCCGAGCGGATGGCTGTAGGCGCGAACGTTGAGCGAGGGCGTCACCGGGGAATCCGACAGCACCACGTCGATTTCGTGAATTGCGAGATCGGCAACCAAACGCTCCAGCGTGCCTTCGCGACAGATGACACGCACCGGTTGCTTCAACTGCAGGCCCGGCTCGACGATTCGATAGGCGATCTCCTTGGGCAGCACGTCATCGATGCCGATCAGCAGTTTCAACGGTCGCGTCGATGGGCGTTGCTCCAGGGCTTCCATCAATTCCTGGCCGAGCCCGAAAATCTCGTTCGCGTAGCTGTAGACCAGTCGGCCGACTTCGGTCGGCACCAGCGTACGGCCAGATTTCACCAGCAGCTTCTCGCCGAGGCGCTCTTCGAGTGTGCGCAACTGCGCGCTGATCGTTGGCGCCGCGAGTGCGAGTTCCTCGCACGCGCGCGTGAGACTGCCCGTACGAACGACGGACCAGAAATAAAGCAGGTGCTGATAGTTGAGCCTTCGGATCACCGCGCTCATGCTGCCTCCCGGGCAAGTAAGAAGCTTCGACCATAACGAACGAAACGCGAGAATAATTCTAATTGATCGAACTGAGCAAAGCCTGCACCATGGTCGCTGAACCTTGTAGGAGTGGAATGATGCGTGATCATCCGATCGTGATTTCCGAGCCCGATGCCCGCGTGCTGCGCGGTCTGCTGTCGACTCGCGCCCCTCGTGGCCATGATCAGGAGCATCTCGAAGAGCTGAGCCTGGAGCTGGAGCGCGCGCAAGTGCTGAAGCCCGAACAGGTCGCAGCCGACGTGGTCACGATGCACAAGCCGGTGCGCATTCTCGATCTGAGCAATGGCGCGCGGCAGGAGCTGACGCTCGTCGGCCCGGCCGAGGCCAATGTGAGTGCGCGTCGCATTTCCGTGCTTGCGCCGCTTGGAACTGCGCTGCTCGGATATCGGGAAGGCGATGAAGTCGAGTGGCTCATGCCGGGCGGCGTGCGTCGTATACGAATCGAGTCCGTCCAGTCTGCGCACGTGGGGGCGCACTAGCGATTTCAACTGAGGAGGGCGTGCGGATGCCGAGGCTGTTGTGTGCGACTGACTTGTTGCCAAAGAGCGAAGCGGCGATTGATCGTGCGGGGATGCTCGCCGAGCAACTTCAAGCACAGCTGTCTCTGTTGCACGTCGTCTCGCCGACGACTTCGGAGCTCAATCTCGAGCAGGCGCTGCAGCTGGCCATCACAGGACTCAAGTCGCGAGCTCGCGCTCCCGAATGGCGCTTCGGCCCATTGCCCGAAGTCGCGGTTCGAACCGGCGGCCCGGCCCGGTTGATTATCGATTCGATCGACAAGCATCAAGTCGATCTGGTGGTCATCGGTCCGCATCGCAAGCGTGGGCTACGTGATGTGCTCGAGGGCACGATCGCAGAGAAGATTCTCAACACGCGCCAATGCCCGCTGCTCATCGTGCGACGGCCCGCCGAAGCCGGGTACCAGCAAGTGATGTTGGCGCTCGATGTGTCGGAAGAGTCCGCTGCAGCCGTACAAGCAGCCGAGGCGCTGATCTTGAATGCTCGGACGCAGTCCATGGTGATGCACGTCTCCGAGCCTCCGTATCAAGGCATGATGCGTTCCGCCGGCGTCGGCACCGAGGAAGTCATCTCATACGTCAATCACTCGAGACGCGAAGCGGCCGCGGAGATTCGTGAGCTACTCAAACGCACGAGTGCCGATCACACTCGCTATGGAGTGGTGATCGGCGACAGCCATCCCGCACGAGCCATCCGGCGCGCCGTCGAAATGTACCAACCCGATTTGCTCGTGATGGGAACGAACGGCGGTCGTGTGCGACGAGCCTTGATCGGCAGCATCGCGAGTCAGGTCATGGATGCCGCCGACTGCGACGTGCTGGTCGTGCCACGCGGCTCCGTGCCCGCTCGGAAGGCGAGATTGCACTGAGCCGGAGCGGCACGATCACGCCAGCAGCCGAGTGAATATTCCGGCTGGGTTATGCGCGCGAGCCACGCTGATGATGTACGCGTACACGATCAACGCTGCCACCCAGCACGCCACGCGGACTTTCCGAGTCGAGCCGCGTTTCAGTGCGAACGTGCCCAGCACGATATAAACGACCAGCAACAGCACTTTGACGGTGAGCCAGCCGTGCACGAAGGGGTACTGATGCAGCATGGTCGCGAGCATTAGCGCGGCCGTCAGCAGTGTCGTGTCGATGGCGTAGGTCAGGTAACGAACCGGCGCCGCCATCGCCCAATTCATGCCGGCATGGAGTGAAGCGCCGCGCAGGAAGAACAGCAGGCCGCTGGCCATGACCGCTGCGATATGAACCGATTTGATCTGCGGATAGAACTCAATCATCCCCAAATTATCCCTGTGCACCGTCGACGCGAGGCGTCAGATAGATCCAGCTTGATCGTAACACCCACGGCACGAACGCCACGAGCCAGCCGAGGGCGGCAATTGCTTGAATGGCGAGCGAGTCCGGCACCAGTTCGGCCACGATGCGGGTGAGCGTGACCAGCTGAATGCAGATGAAAGCGAACGCTGCGACTTTGCCGAGCACCAGCGGCCTGCCCGAGTGCCCCTGGGTCACGCGAGTGACCATTGCGACCAGCAAGCTGCCGAAGAAGCCAATGAACAGCGCGTGCGCCGGCGCTCGCCCAAGGATGAACTCGCTGGTCGCTGCGAACTGCACGCTCTGAAGGACGTATAGCACGAACGCAATTGGCAACCACGCAAAGCCAACGAACAGTACTCGAAGCAAAGCCGGCATTTGTGTTCGTCGTGGCCACCAGCGCCACAACAGCCAGCCTGTCATTGCCGCCATCGGCACATCGACGAGCCACAGCCAGGCGTAACCGTGGCGCAGCTCCAGCCACAGGTGGATCAATGTCAGCGGCCAGAACAGCGCGAGCGTCCACATCGGCCGCGTCGGCTGATAGTTGCGGAGCGCGGAGCCGGCAAAGAAAGGAATCATGCGATGACAGACGGTGAAGTAGATCGGCAGCAGCACGGCGAACGTACCCAGCTTGATCGCGGCGAAGACCACCCGCGGGTCGGTCACAAAGAGGAACGCTGAGTAAAGCGTCAGGCCGAGCAAACCGAAGCCGAGTGCAAAGGCGCAGCTCACGGCGTGCCAGGTGCGGCCGCCTTCCTGCGCAACGAGTCGCACCAGCCAGAGGGTTCCGATGAGCCAGCCGCTGGTGGTGAGCACCGCGCCGACTTTCAGTAACAAGTTGGGATCGCCCAGCCCCGCCAGCGCGGCGAGTGTGATGAGTTGGCCGCCAAACATGCCGATGCCGACGGGAACGTAGTGCCCACGTCGCAGCGGCGGTAACGCCATCCAGCGCGGGAACACAGTCAACAAGAAACCAAACATGAAGGCCGGCAGCACCTGGTACTGCATGACGATGGCATGCAGCCATCCTGGCGGCACCATGGGTTGCGCGCTGGTTCCTCCGAGCCAGCGCGCGCTGATCAGCCACCAGGCCCACCAGACCATTGCCAGCAACGTGTTGGTTGCGCCGATGAAGAACATCAAGCGGTGGGGGGCGGCCGCGATGGTGCGCAAGGTGCTGGCGGGCAGGGTGACTGTGTTCATGGTCCTGTCTCAACGTTTCGCGACTTGCGCTCCTTCCGGCACCACCAGCTTCGATTGCTTGGGCGCGATCCACAGGCGGAGCACGAACCAGGCGAGTGACAAAGCACCGACGCTGAAGATCGTGTCGCCAGGAACGCGCATCCACACCAGCAGCTGGATGATCGGCTTCTGCATCAACTCGGCAGAGCGTGCGTACCAGTAGCCATGCTCGATCGCCGCGTTGAGCTGAATCACGCCGATGGGCAGCAAGGTGAACGCAGCCATGCAAGCGAGCCCGATGTTGAACGCCCAGAAGCTGGTCTTCAGCACGCGCTCCTCCCAAACCACGTTCGGCTTCAAACCGCGCAGGCAGAACAACATCAGACCGACGCCGAGCAGGCCATACACACCGAACAAGGCGGTGTGTCCATGCAGCGGGGTGAGATTCAGACCTTGCATGTAGTACAGCGGCAGCGGCGGATTGATCAGGAAGCCGAACAGTCCGGCGCCGACCAGGTTCCAGAACGCCACCGCGGTGAAGAACAGGATCGGCCAGCGATAACGCTGCATCCACGGGGTCGCGGAGCCGAGCTTGAATGTTTGATAGGCCTCGAAGCCGACGAACGCGAGCGGCACCACCTCCAGCGCGGAGAAGCTGGCGCCGAGTGCGATGACGGCCGTTGGCGTGCCCGTGAAGTACAAGTGATGCAGAGTGCCGAGCACGCCGCCGCTCATGAACACGATGGTCGCGAACAACACCGCCGCAGTCGCTGTGCTAGTGCGCAGCAGTCCCAGGCGTGTGAAGAGAAACGCAATCACTGCGGTCGCGAACACTTCGAAGAAGCCTTCGACCCACAGGTGCACGACCCACCAGCGCCAGTACTCGACCATGGACAGGTGCGTGTGCTCGCCCCACATCAAGCCGGCGCCGTAGAACAGGCCGATGCAAACCGTGGACAGAAACAACAGCACGATGATGGACTTGGATTCGCCGCCCTTGCGGATCGCCGGCCACAGCGCGCGGCCCACCAGCGTCAGCCACAGGCCCAGGCCGATGAACAGGAAGATCTGCCAGAAGCGGCCCAGGTCCACGTATTCCCAGCCCTGGTGGCCGAACCAGAAGTTCTTGTCCAGGCCGAGCTTCTGCATCACCGCCAGCCACTGTCCGGTAAACGCGCCGACCACGATGATGATCAAGCAGGTGAACAGGAAGTTGACGCCGAGCCGCTGATACTTGGGCTCGTGCCCGGAGATCGCGGGGCCGATGTACAAACCCATGCCGAGCCACGCAGTCGCGATCCACAGCACGGCGAGTTGCGTGTGCCAGGTGCGACTGAGCGAATAAGGCAGATAGTTGGCAAGCGCAAAGCCGTACGCTTCCTGACCTTCCACTTGATAGTGCGCCGTGATCGCGCCCAGCAGGATCTGCGTCAGGAACAGCGCGACCACTAGCCAGAAGTATTTGCCGGTGGCCTTCATGGAAGGCGTGACACGGATCATCGCCAGCGGGTCGGTCGCAGGCAGTTCGGGCGGCGCCTCATCCTTATGGCGAGCGTGATGCCAACCGAGCAGCGCGATGCCGGCGATCAGGAACAACACGCTGAACACGGTCCACATGAACAGGTGGCCCGGCGGTTCATTGCCGACCAGCGTGTCATGCGGCCAGTTGTTGGTGTAAGTGATGGCTTTGCCCGGCCGCTGCGTAACAGCCGACCACGCAGACCACCAGAAGAACGCCGTCATGGCGGTGCGATTCTCGGCGGACAACACTGTGTTGTCCTTCATCGCATAGGCTTTGCGCAGCTCCAATGTTTGCGGATCGTTGCTGAACAGCGATTCGTAATGAGCCGCGACCTGCGCCATTGCGAGCGCCCGGTCCTCTGGGATCGTGACCGTGTCCGTATTCGCGTCGTAAGTGTTCTTGCGAATGCGAGGTTGCAGGCGCGCGGCAAACGCGGCCTGAGTGTCTTCGGGCAATTGTGAGTAACGCTGCGACGTCTCACGTTGTGCATCGATATCCAGCCACGCGACAGCTTCGCGACGTAACCAGTCCGCGGTCCAATCCGGAGCGACGTAACCGCCGTGGCCCCAGATGGAGCCGAGCTGTTGGCCACCGATGGATTGCCATACCTGCCGACCCTTCTGAATATCGGCTCGGGTGTAGATCGTCCGGCCATTCTCGGTCACGACTGCCGATGGCACCGGTGGCATCTCTCGATGGATTTCGCCGCCCACCCATAGCAGGACGGCAAAGGAAAGCAGCAGCAGGACTCCTAGTCCCACCCACAACCTGCGACTCGCGTTCATGGACCCTCTCCCACTCATTGGTGGAGGGATGATGCGGCCGGGCCGGCTTCGCTCGCCCTGATCTAGGTCAGGTGCGGGTCAGGTGTTCCGGAGCACGTCTTCGGCCAGCTTTTCCAGGCGCTTGCGATCCTTCAGCTCGATCTCGCGCCGTTCGACGTGGATCATGCCGTCGTCCTGGAAGCGCCGGAACACACGGCTGACCGTCTCGGATGCCAGACGCAGATAGTTGGCGATGTCCGTCCGCGTCATGGTGAGCAAGAAGCGATTCGGCGAAAAGCCGCGCGCTGCATAACGCCGCGACAATGTGGCCAGGAATGCCGCCATCCGCTCATCGGCAGAAAAGTTTCCGGACAGCAGCGCGGCCTTGCCGATGTCCAGGCTCAGCAGCCTGAACAGCTGCTGCTGCAAGCCGGGCACGCGCGTTGCGAGCGCGGCTATGTTTGGAAAGGAGAAGCGACACAGCATGACCGAGTCGAGCGCGACGGCGTTGCTGGGGTAGCGGGCCTGCGAGATGGCGTTGAGTCCGATGACCTCGCCGGGCAGGAAGAAGCCTTGTACGTGCTCGCGCCCTTCATGATCCGTCACGTATGTTTTGACGGTGCCGGAGCGCACCGCTGCGATCGCCGTGAACGGATCGCCTTCACGAAAGATGTGCTCGCCTTCGTGGAACGGTCCGATGTGCTCGACCAGCACGTGCAGATCCCGCAGCAGGCTCTTGTCATAGCCGCTCTCCAGACAGGCTGCCGAGAATGCGCAGGTGCTGCAGAAATGGAATTCGTCGCCGTCGTCAGCGATGCCGGGAGTGGGGCGGCGGCTCGCGTCACTCATGGCAGCACACTCGCGCTGCCGACGGGAAACGGCAGGTCAGATCGCGCTGGAATAAGTGGCTCCGCCGGGGAGCCGATGATTGAGGTATCGATCGAAACACATTGCGATGATACGCAAGAGCAGTCGCCCGCGCGACGTCGCAGAAATGCGCAGCCGTTCCAACGTCACCAAACCATCCTTCGCCAGCGGCTGCACGTGCGCCAGGGCGTCGGCGAAGTAACGGTGAAAGTCGATATCGTAGCGCCGTTCCACGGCCGCGATGTCGATCGCGCCCCGGCACATCAGCTGCTGGATCACGTCGGCGCGCACCTGATCGTCCAGATCCAAATGACGGCCGCGCCATACAGGCAGGTGATCCGAGTCGAGCGCCTTTTCCCACGAGGGCAGATCCCGCGGATTCTGACTGAAGCTGTCGCCGATGTGACTGATGGCGCTGACGCCCAAGCCAACCAGGTCGCAGTTGGCGTGCGTGGTATAGCCCATGAAATTTCGCTGTAACGTTCCGGCATCGTAGGCGCGCGTCAGGTCGTCATCGGGAACAGCGAAATGATCCATGCCGATATAGACATAGCCTGCAGCGGTGAGCTTGTCGATGGCAAGGGACAGGAGTGCGATCCGTTCGCCGGCATTCGGCAGGGCGCTGGCGTCGATGCGCAGCTGCGGCTTGAACACGTGAGGCATGTGCGCGTACCCATACACCGCGAGCCGATCGGGCCGGAATTCGAGCACGGTGTCGAGTGTGCGGCCGAAGCCATCGAGCGTTTGATGAGGCAGGCCGTAGATCAGATCGACGTTGACCGAACGAAAGCCATTGCGGCGACATGCGTCGATGACAGTCTGCGTGAGCTGCGCACTTTGGATGCGATTGACGGCCCGCTGCACGGTGGGATCGAAATCCTGCACGCCCAGGCTGGCGCGGTTCAGGCCCATCTGCGCGTAGGCCGCGACATCCGCTGTGTCGATGAAACGTGGATCGATCTCGATCGAGAAATCGCGAATCGCGGCGTTGCTGAGCTGAAATTGCCGGCCCAGGGCGCGCATGATCTCCCCCAGCTCTTCTGAGCGCAGGAAGTTCGGCGTGCCGCCGCCGAAGTGCACCTGGATCACCTCACGGTCACGATCGAACAGTGGTCCGGCCAGCGAGATTTCCCGAATCAACCGTTCGACATAGCGCGTGCCGGCGGTGCGATCGCGCGTGATGACACGATTGCAGCCGCAGTACAGACACGGACTCGAGCAATAGGGAACGTGCACATACAACGACAGCCGGCGTGGAATCAGCTCTTCGTTGCTACGGCGTATGTACTCCCGCAGCATTTCTTCCTTGAAATGCGGCCCGAACTGCGGCGCCGTTGGATAAGACGTGTAGCGCGGTCCGGGCTGGTCGTAGCGGCGGAGCAGGTCGAGATCGCACGTCAGGCATTGGCTCATGGCGCTACCGTATCCCGGCGCGCGATCTCGAACCTTGATCTAGATCAGCTGGGTTGGTCGCTCACAATGGCCACTCCCGCAGACGGCGGCTTGCCGCCACGCTGAACAATGCAACTAGGGCCGCAAGATAGAGGCATGTCCAGGCGCTCCATCGCAGGCCCGCGCCGACGCTCATATCTGGCTCGAACACGGGCACGTCCTCGTATCGAGTGAAGTTGAGCCGGCCGGGGCATTGATCGCAGCTGCGCCGCGGGTTGGCTGCATTCGCAAGCGCGAGCGGTTCAAAGAATCTTCGCAGTCGTTCGCTGTACGCGTCGGCTGAAGCAAGGAAGTTCGCGTGCCGCCGAATGTCTGTGCCCGCAGCCGTCTGCAGCATGTTGTCCAACATCATTGCCGGCGACAGCAGACGCAGCCAGTCGCCGGTTGTCAGTACGGCTTGTGTGCGCGTCTCGAACTGCTCGCGTTGCGGCAGCAGTGAGCGTCGATAGTAGTCGTCGCGCGCGAAGCGCTTGACTTCCGCGCTCTTCACCGCCTCGGGAGCCGACGTAGCAAAGTCAGGGAAGCGCGAGAACCATGCAGCATGTACCTCGGCTTCGTCCCCGTAGAAACCATCCATCGCCTCGCGGCTCGAATCGATATAGGCGATGCGTGATGGTGCAGGATGGGTGACTTCGACGAGCAGCGCCGCGCCGGCGGGTAGCAGCACGGTCATCGTTGCCCACAACAACACCAGAGTCACGATGGAACCGATGGCGCCGCGCCAGAACGAGGCGGTCCACGCGGCCAAGGCGATCCACAGCAATACCCACAAACAAATCGAGATCGCGATCAGACCGAGCGGCGGCTCGAAGATGAGTTGGCTCTGAGCTGCCAGTGCCAATGCCGCGCCGCCGACTACGACTGCCACCGAAACGATCGCAATGGCCGAGTACTTCGCAGCCGCGACCAATCTTGGCCCGATCGGCTGGGCGGCGATCAGGCGCAGAATTCCGCTCTCCTGCTCGCCGGTCAGGCGAGTCGCGGTCAGCGCGATCAAGGCGAGTGGCGACAGATAGATAAGTACGAAGGCCAGGTCGAAAGCACCCAGCTTCAGCTCGTGCGGATTGCCGGGATCGTAAGCAGCATCGGGAAAGATCGAGTTGAAGTCGATCCTCACGTGGCTGGGATACAGATCTGACTGGCCCAGCGCGAGCGCGCCCAGTGGCAAGGGCGGCTTCACAGCATGTGTCACCAGGAACCAGTTCATGTAGCCGAACGCGTCGGTGGGATCGCGGTGGTATTCGATTTTCAGATCCGATGGAACCGCATAGCGTTCGGCGGCCGCTTTCGCTTCACCCAGCGCCGCCGCTTGCTCGGTCGCGATGACTTGTAGCAGGCGGCGCTCGTGTTCGACGTGCGTGGCGCCAGTGGCTGCTCCGATGAACATTGCGAGGAGTAGTGGAACGAACACAGCCCACGTCAAAGGCTGTCGAAGTGTTTCGCGAAGCTCCAGCAACAGCAGTCGTCGGAAAGTCGCACTCATGGCTTCACTCGCTGTGCGGTAAAGGTAACGGCCATGGCTGCTGCCGCCACCCAGATGGCCAGCAGCGCCAATGGAGTGGCGATTTCACGTAACGATTGCGTGAATGGCGCGGGCTGGTAGACGAACGGCGGAACCTTCTCCCACACATCGCGAGCTGCGAGGTAGGCCACGCCGCCTTGGGTGGGATGAGCGACCAGGTCCAGATTTATCGTGTCGGAAAGAACGCGGCGGTAGTTTTCGGCCGCCCGCAGAAAGTCGCTGTGACGACGGAAATCGCTGCCGGCCAGGCCTGCCGACGCCGCTTGGATAGCGAGCAGCGGCGATGCGAGCCCCGCCCAGCCTTGCAAGCGGTCCTGCCGTACCAGGCGAGCGAAGAACTCACCTAGCTCGCGGTCGAAGACGGAATAATCGTGCTGCTCGCGATCGTGCATCATCGCGCCACGCAGATCGATCGGCAGCTCGGCAGCGTTCGCGACGCCGTAGCGCTGCAGGAGGTCGTTCTGACGCTCCTGGTGCAGGTCGGCGCGGTTATAAAGTTTGATCTGTTGTTCGATCTTCGCGCGCGTCGCTGCATACGAAGGCGTTGGCGCTACAGACTCAATTGCGGCCGTCGTAAGTCGGGGCAGCACGACGCAAAGAGCGACCCAGCTGAGCAGTCCGATTGTCAGCGCCGCGCGCGAGGTCTTCGCTACCAGCGATGCCAGCAAGCCGACCAGCAGAAAGAACACGGCGTAGCCAACTTGGGCGAGCGTCCACAGCATCAAACGTGGCCATGAGTGCCAGCCCGCGCTATCCAGCGCCGCAATGGAGATTGCGCCCAGCAGGAGCGCGGGCACGCCGACAATCAACGTCGTCGTCACGGCCAGTGCGCCGAAGCGTGCGGACAACAAGCGTCCCGGAGCAATGCCATTGCCGAGTGCAAGACGCAACGTGCCTCGTTCGCGGTCCGCCGCAAAGATCGCGAAGCTCAGCAGGAGTGCGGCCAAGGGAACGAGCAATTGCGTGACGTCCGCGACGGTCGAAAGGCCGGCTCTCGATAGCGGCGAGCGCTCCTGCGCCGATCGATACAGCGCATCGTTGTAGCGATGCGCCTCGATGCGAATCATTCGTCCGACGTAGGGCTCGATTCCCGGGTCCAAGGTTGCGAGCGGCGACGCCGGCTTGAACACCCACACGCCATAGTGAGCGGCACTGTGGGGATTCTTCGGATCCTGATTGAGCCAGCGGGCGCGCTCGGTGGTCGTCATGCGCGCCGCTTCATCGGCTGTGCGCGTCGCTTCTTTGAAGGAGATGCCGAAGGTCATCGCCATCAGCGCGCAGAGTGCGGCGGCAATCCATTTCACTCGTCGCTCTCGAAGCAACAAAGAGCATTCCAATCGAATCAATGACAGCATCATGTGGAGAGCCGCTCCATGTAGATCTGTTCCAGCGCGACATGATCGAGCGCAGCCGGATCGATGTCTTCGGCGACGCGCCCTCGATGCAGTACGCCGACGCGATCGGCCAGCTCTTTGATGCGATACAGGTCGTGCGTCGCCATCAACACGGCGGTGCCTCGATCAGCCGCTGCTCTGACGACTCGAGAAAACTCCGCCGATGCGCTCGGGTCCAGCCCGGAGGTGGGCTCATCCAGCAGCAACAGTTTCGCCGAGCGCGCCATGGCGATTGCAATGCCGACCTTCTGTCGCATGCCCTTCGAGTAGGATTGCGCGGGGCGATGCTGTGCTTCGGCCGTCAGCCCCGCTTCTGTGAGCAATTCGCTCGAGCGTTCGGCGTCGAGCGTCAACCCCGCGAGGGTCGTGAAGTAACGCAAGTTGTCGAGTCCCGACATCGTCGCGTACAGCGCAACCTGTTCCGGGATGTAAGCGATGTGTTGGCGCGCTCGCAGTGGTTCGAGTGCGGCGTCGATCCCGCACACGTCTACGAGGCCAGCGTCCGCCTTGAGGAAGCCGAGGATCAGATTGATCGTCGTGGTCTTGCCTGCGCCGTTCGGCCCGAGCAGCGCGAAGACTTCACCAGACGATAGTTTGAGATCGAGGCCGTCGAGCGCCGTGCGCGCGCCGAATTTCTTTTGCACGTTGGTCATGGCGAGTACGTTCATCACATCCTCCACCGCAGCGATGCGCTGTACGTGCGGCGTGGGTAGGGGTGGTAGTAAAAGACGAGCTCGTCAGTGACGTTGTCGATGCCGAGCGATGCCTCGACGTTGCCGGCGAACCGATAGCTCGCCTTCAGGTCCACCAGGAAGTATTCGCTCATGTAGCCGTAGCCACCGGAGCGGTCATCGCTGTTGTCGATGAGGTTGTACTGCTTGCCTTCGTAAGCGAGGCCGACGCTGGCCGACAGCAGCCCGAGCGGTCGCCAGGTCGCGAGCAGCTTGCCGCGCCAGTTCGGAATTCGCGGAAAGTCATTGCCGACCGTGGCCGGGTTGTTGGCGTTGTCGCGAATTTCGCTGTGCTGATAGACCAGATTCGCATCCAGGTCGAAGCGCTGCACGAGCATGCCGAACGCGGCCAGGTTCAGCTCCAGGCCCTGGGTCAGGACGCGGCCGATGCTGGTGTTGAACGTGGCCTGTTGAAACACGTTGTACTGATTGAAGATCGCGTCGCTCACGTCTTCCGAGAAAATGGCCGCAGACGCCTTGGCGCGGCCGCCCGCCAAATCGAAGCGACGCGTGAGCGAGACGTCGAACGTCGTCGCGTCCTCGGGCTTCAAGTTGGGGTCGCTTTGCACCAGGTAGCCGCCGGTGGTGCGCGATTGAAACAACTCGGTGACGGTCGGAAAGCGATACGCCTTGGCCGCGCGTGCCTGAAAGGTGAGCTCGGGCGTCGTGCGCCAGGTCAGCGTCGCTTTCGGCGACCATTTCTGATCGCTGCGCTCTGGATAGTCGATGGACAGTGCACCGAGCGTGCGCAGGCCGTCGCTGGCTTGCCAGTCTTCGTAGCGCAACCCCAATGTCACATCGACGTTCGAGCCGAGGCCCCAGGTGCTTTCGCCGAACAGGGCGGTCTGGCGTGTCTCGCCACGATTGCGTTCGGCGAGCGCGCCGTGAGTGCCGGCGCGCCAGTTCGGTGACTGATAGGCGCTGTTCTGATTCCAGTAACGTCCGTAGTCGGCGCCGAATACGATGGTCTTGCCCAACCAGTTTGCCATTGCGGGCGTGTAGATCGCGCGCACAGCCCCATTGCGCCAGCCTTGATCGTCCGTTTCGTTGACCTGGCCGTTGGGTGCATTGGCCATCGTGGCCGTGCGAATGTCGCCATCGAGCACATCGAATCCCGATGCCGAGGCTTCGATCAGCCAATGCGGGTCGAAACGCTTCTGCAGAGTCGCGCCCGCGAGCAGATTGCGACTCGCGGTCACATTCAGTTGCAGGATCGACAAGTTGTTCAGATTGAATACACGGTCGTCGATCCGCACGCGGCCCCGCAGAATGGGATCGCCCGCGGCGTCGCGCAAATACGATTCGTGATTGAGCAACTTGGAGCTGACCTCCTGGTAGGCCAGCGTTGCGAACAGCCGGGTGTCTGCGTCGATGCCCCACTTCAGCTTGCCTTTCACCACGTCGGTGGTGTCGTCGAAGGTGCTGCTGGTTCCGAAGAGATAACGATCGATGCCGCCGGCGTCGGTCTCGCGGATCGCGCCGCCGACCGCGGTCGAGTCGACCGGCGTTGTGGCGGTGACGGGCGTGCCCGTGCTCACAGGGAGAGTCAGGAAGTTGGCCGGATTGCCTTCGGCCTTCAGATGATTGGCGTAGACCGCCCAGGACACGTTGCCGAGGCGCGAGCCGATCGATGCGTCGTAACGCTGACTGTTGAGGCTCAGATCGGAGTCATAGCCACGGAAGTTTTGGTACGCATCGAGCGCGCCGAGCGACATTTCGAAGTCGTCGGGCATATGCGTCGTGACGAAGATGCCCGTGCCCAGCGTGTTGCCGCTGTACAGCGCCGAGAACGGACCGTACATCACATCGATGGATTCGATCTCGTCGGGCGCCAGCAGTCCCCACTTGGGCGCAAACAGAAAGCCGGAGCCGAGCAGGTTGGAAATCGGAATGCCGTCCATTAGCACGTGGCTGCGCGCCGCCTGCGGAGCACTGGTCCCGCGCGAGGCGGGAGCGCCGTTCGCATCGCCGATGTAGCGTTTGCGGATCTGCACGTTGGAGACATAGCGCAGGGCATCTTCGGCGTTGATCACATTCATCGCCTCGATCTGACTGCGCTCGACCGAGTCTGCCGCCACATTGATGGGCAAGGCCGCGGTGGCGCTCTTGCGAGCGGTCACCAGCATTTCCTCGAGGTGGGAGTCCTCGGGTTGCAGAATTGTTTGCGCCGGCGCCGGGCCGGCGAGAGCCAAGGGTGTCAGCAGCAAAGATCTGCCGACGAGAGTTTGCAAAGAACGAGTAGGCACGTCGCACCGTTGTAAGTATCGAGGCCACGGGCGGACGTTCCCGAAGACGGCTGTTTGTCTTCGGAGGCGCGCCAATGGCATGGCCAGGCGGCTCAGGTGCCCACGGGCACGCCAAGCTGCGGATTCGAATTGGAATCAGCGACGGTTAAACGAAGGGAGGTGCGCGGCTGCGATACGACGCAGCGGCAACGGCCGGAACGGCCGGCAGGATCTCGGCGGGCGCCAGCACGAACTGGCGATGTTCCGTGGGAACGAAAGTCCACACCGTGGGCGCGGCGCCGCCGGCCGGAAGAGAGGCGCAGAATCCGCACAACTCTTTCGCGCCGTGATGGGTGTCGACATCATCCAGCGGAGTGTGGAAGTGAGTGGCTGTCGCCAACATCCACACGCAAATCACCATCGACAGCACGACGCTCAGGCGTCGCTGCAGGCGATGAGGATGAGATGTGAAGAACGACAGTGCCACGGCCAGGGTCTATAACAACCAAGTCGGCCCGCACAATATCACAATGTTTGTATTGCGCTAGCCCCTGGCCGTGGCTGCGTTCAGCCGCCGTCGAGCGGACGCGTCACCGGCTTGCCTTGATCCTTGACCACGAACACCACGAACTTGGCCGGCTCGGTCTTGCTCGCGTTCATGGACTGACGGTGAATGTCCTTGGGGCTCTCGCGGAACGTTTCACCTTTGCGCACGGTGACCGGCTCTTTGCCATCCACTTGCATGACGACCGCGCCTTCCAGCACGTAGACGAACACATCGGCGTCATGCCGATGCGGCGCCGACGCGCCACCGGGCAGATATTCGACGGTGAGGACGGTGACTTCCTTGCCCGGAACGCCAGTGAGCGGCTCGGTCAGCAGCGGCTTGACGACCGCGGGCTTGGGGTCCGCGGCCTGACTGGTTGCGCCGAGCACGGTCATGACGAGCGCGGCGCCGATTGCGAATTTGTTCATGGGAATGGCTTGTTCAGAGTGGCTGACAACGCCCAGAATGCGCTCGAAACCGGCTCCCCTAAAGAGCCAAAAAGGCGAACTTCGATGGATCCAATTCTCGAGCTGCCGATCCGCATTCCGCCGCGCAAATCGGGTGAGCGCTTGCGTGCGCTGCATGGGCAGTTGAAGGCTGCCATTCTGGAAGGCCGTCTGCGCCCTGGTCTGCGTTTGCCGGCGACGCGCGTACTCGCTAGCAACTATGGCGTCTCACGGAACACAGCGATTGCGACCTACGATTTGTTGCTGAGCGAAGGGTACATCACGACGAGGCACGGAGCAGGCACCTACGTGGCGGATGTCGTGCCTCGGGTGACTCGCGTCGCAAATCAACAGAAGTCCGATGTGAAACGCGCGCGTCAACTCGGTGAGTTCTGGCAGCGGCCAGCGTTGTTCGACGGTTCGCCGGCGCCAGGCACGGTGCGCTATCAGTTTCGCCTGGGCTTGCCCGATGTTTCCAGGTTTCCCATGGCGACGTGGCGCCGCCTGTCCGCCAGAGCGTTGCGTACCTTTGCCCGTCAGGCGGCGGTCGATGAGACATCGGCCGGGCGAATGTCGCTGCGCGAAGCGATCGCCAAGCATGTTTCGTTTGCACGGGCCGTTGCCTGCGATTCAGCCGACATCGTCGTAACGAGCGGCGCGCAGCAGGCATTCGATCTGCTCGCGCGAATTCTGCTCGCGCCGAAGCGCAATGTCGTCGCGATGGAAGATCCGGGTTATCAGCGGGCTCGCATGGCGTTCATGGCGGCAGGCGCAAAGATCGTTCCGGTCCCGGTGGACGAGGAAGGCTTGATCGTCGAGAAACTGCCGCCTACGGCCAGCCTGATCTATGTGACGCCGTCGCACCAGTTTCCGACGGGCGCGGTCATGTCGCCGCGCCGTCGAGCGGAGCTGCTGGCTTTAGCGAGTGCGAACAACGCCGCGATCATCGAAGACGATTACGACGCCGAGTTTCGTTTCGGGGCACGGCCGCTCGACGCTTTGCAGACACTGGATGGGGCCGGCTCGGTGTTCTATGTCGGCACGTTCTCCAAAAGTTTGTTTCCGGACCTGCGCCTGGGATTCGTGGTGGCGCCGTCGTGGGCACGCCCGGCGCTGGTGGCGGCAAAACACTACGCCGATGGGCAGTGCTCGCCGCTGCTGCAGGAAACGTTGGCGAGCTTCATCAGGGAGGGTCATCTGGCGCGTCACGTGCGTCGCATGCGGCAGATCTATAGCGGCCGGCGCGAGGCGCTGCTCGATGGACTGCAGAAGTATCTGCACGCCGATTTGACTCCCGTGCCCTCGGCTGCGGGCTTGCACCTTGCGGCGTTCACTCAATCGCCAATCGATGCTGACACCATCGTCGAGCGGGCCAGTCGTCTCGGCGCCGGCGTATATTCGCTGCGCCGATTTCAGATCGGGCGAGCCGGGCGCGGCGGGTTGGTCTTTGGTTACAGCAGCCTGGGCGAGCGCGAGATCCAGGAGGGGTTGGTCCGGCTGGCGCGTGCCTTCGGCGGCCGATGATTCCCTGAAGTGGATCCGTGAGGTTGCGCCGAAGTGGTTCTTTTTGAGAGCCAGTCGCGGCGTGACAGTGCGCGTCTATGATGTCATCAACCTCCCGCCTGCTTCGCGTCGCAGCTGTCGCTGTCGGCGCAGCGCTTGCTCTCATTGCACAAGCATCCGAGCTGCCAGCCAAGGGACGCAAGATCGTCGTCGAGAAGAGCGGTGAGCGCTATGAATGGAAGTTGGTTCAGGCTCCGCTGCCGACCCTCGGCGATGAGCAGGTGCTGGTGCGCGTGCATGCGATCAGCCTGAATCGCGGCGAGCTTTCGCGTCTGGATCGACAGTCATTCGATGATGCAGCAAAGACGCCCGTATCCGATGCGGCAGGCGAAGTTGTTGCTGTCGGCCGTGCAGTGAAAGGTGTTCACCAGGGTGACCGCGTCACTGGCACGTACTTCAGAAACTGGATGGACGGCCCTTATCGGGAACGATATCTCGACGACGTGTACGGCTGGACTATCGAGGGGGTCGCGGCTGAATACATTGCGCTCGATGCAAGAGCGGTCGTGCCGATTGCGAAGGACTTCAGCTACGAAGAAGCCTCGACGCTGCCGACGGCAGCGCTCACAGCGTGGAGTGCAGTCATCGGTCGCGCCAACACACAAAAGGACGACGTGGTGTTGGTGCAGGGAACGGGTGGTGTGTCGACGTTTGCACTCCAGTTCGCGGTTGCCGCGGGTGCACGCGTCATTGTCACGAGCAGCTCGGATGAAAAACTGGCGCACGCCTTCAAACTCGGTGCGCGTGATGGGATCAATTATCGGAAGGAGCCGGAGTGGGCCAAGGCTGTGCTGCGTGTTACCAACGGCCGCGGTGCAGATCTCGTGCTCGATGTGGTAGGTAAGAGCACGCTCGTGCAGTCAGTGGACAGCCTCGCCGATGGCGGCTCGCTTGCCATCATTGGCGGAATCACCGGCTATGACGGTTCGCTGCCCGCCTGGGGAATACTGAAGAAGTCGGCGACGGCCGAGGGAATATTCGTGGGATCGCGCGCCGACTATGTGCGAATGAATGCGTTCATGGCGCGGCATCGCTTGCGCCCGCTGATCGATCGGGTCTATCCCATCGAGCAGTATTCCGAAGCGTTGCGAGCAATGGCGTCAGGCGGCTTCATGGGCAAGATCGTGCTGACGTTCTGACCGGGCCCTCCGTGGCCCGGCGCGAGCTGACGCTCGACCGCAATCAGAACTTGAACAGTCCGTTCACCGACAGCAGGGTGAAGTCGCCGTCGGACAAGGAAATGGCTTCGTATTCGGCGCGTAGCTCGAACTGCGAGCCGATGTTGAACGAGGCGCCGACGCCGTAAGCCACGTCGTCGTCGCTGCCGTCTTCCTCGAACACCACATCGCCATTCACGAGGGTCTTGATTTCGGCGTCATATGAAGCGAAGCCAAGCTTGCCGTACAGAGAAAAGAGATCGCCGAGGGGCACGCGGCCGATGGCCGACGCAATCAGGCCGCTGGTGCCGACTTCGATCGAGCTATTGAAGCCGGGGAAGCTGATGATGGTCTCTTCCTGCTCGCCGCCGTCATAGTATGTGGCCTCGATGGCGAAGTACTGGTTGAAGTTGTAACCGCCGAACACTTTGAACGCCGTGTCGTCCGCGTCGAATTTGAAATCGAAATCGTCGTCGACTTCGATGGTGTCGAGCTCGATCGTGGCCGTGCCGACGCCCACGCCGGCGTAGAAGCCCGGCTGAATTTCGGCAAGAACGTTCGTGCTCGCGAGCAAGCCGAGCAGAGCCAATCCGTTCAAAGCCATTCGCTTACGCATTTAGAAACTCTCCTTGATGCGCCCCAGGCGTGAGCACCCGCTCTGCGCTGCTGAGGCGGGCGGAGTATGCCGACGGCTTTTGCTCACAGTCGCATGCGAGGGCTGTCAGCGTTTTCAAACTGAGAGGCGCATCACGAGTTGCGCAGGGTGAACGACTGCATTCGACTGCATGCAGCTGTGCACCAATACTGGCAGAGCCCGGCGGGCACTGAGGTCCAACTTCGCCTGCCGCGTGCTATCGCCTATGATCGGCGCGAGAATGGGACGTGGAGAACGTCGTATGCAGCGCTCACTGATCGTTCTGGGCTTGATCATTGCCCTGGTCGGCCTCGCCTGGCCGTGGATCTCCAAGCTGCCCATCGGCCGCCTGCCCGGCGACTTCATGATCGACCGGCCGGGTTTCAAAATGTTCTTCCCGCTGACCACCATGATCATCGTCAGCGTGCTGATCTCGATCATCCTGATGTTCTTCAGAAAGTAATCTGTTCCCCGTTGCTTTATTCCCTGACGGCTGGCGACCATGAGACCGAGAGCAGCCAGTTGCTCTCGATGCCGCGATGGATCTTTTGCTCCAGGTACGCCTGTGTAAAGAACGTGCCCGCATCGATCGACAGATGCGCCGGCAGGTAAGTGATCGTCAGGCCCAGGGTGACGGACGGATCGCCGAAGTGCTTGCCATTGCCGGCGCTCGCGGTGTTGCCGGAAATATCGAAGCCAGGTCCGGTGATGTGTCCCTGGACGCCGTGTCTGGGCATTGGGTATGCGATCAACGCATGGGGAGTGAATAACCAACCGCCTCGTGCGCGCGGCAGTTCGATGCCCATGAACGGCGTGAAGTGATCGTAATGCGTGTCGAAATCGATCTGCCCCCGCAGTCCCGATTGCGGGCCTGCGGTGACGAGATAATCGAAACGATAGTCCCGCAAGTCGACTCGCTGCCAGAGCAAGCCGGCGACCCAGCTGTGTTCGCCGAGCCAACCCGCTGCTCGATGCCGGGACCAGAACAGGCCGGCGCCGAAGTCGACCGCGGTGCCGTCGAGGTTGGTGAACTCCGCGTCTACCGGGCGTGCGATCGGCGTGTCCGGTGCAAACAATGTTTGCAAGGGACGGCTGTCGTGGGTCGTGCGCAGACGCAGGGGATCGTAGAAACCGAAGGCCCCCAGTCGGGTTTCGCCACTCGTGGACCGGCTGGCCGATAAGGAGAGCAGGGGCCCTGCGATACTCAGGTCCTCCGCAGTCGTGGATGAATAAGCGGCTTGAAGCTGATACGCAGTGTTCTCAGTCGCGACGCCGAGATCCCACACCGGGAGCGCTGCGTACCGATTGCCCATCATGGTTTCGGGCAGATGCTCTTGGACGAATTCGATGTCGTGCTCCGCAAAGGCGGGCACAGTGACGCCGAACGCCATTGTTCCAAGCAGCACGGTGCATTGGCGGTTCATGAGAGAATGCACGCGGGTTTAGTGACGGGTGCTTGCGGGCCGTAGGACGCCGCGCCCGGCCGAAACCAATCGCACTCACAGTCGTTATTCCACAATGAAGAAGACCGATTCACGCCTGGACGGGATGGTCCGTGTCCGCGGCGCGCGAGAGCACAACCTCAAGAACGTCGATGTAGAGATTCCACGCGATGCGCTGGTGGTGTTCACCGGTGTGTCGGGGTCGGGAAAATCCTCGCTCGCGTTTGGCACGCTGTACGCCGAGGCGCAGCGGCGTTATCTGGAGTCGGTCTCGCCGTATGCGCGGCGGTTGTTTCATCAAATGGGCGTGCCGCAGGTCGATGAAATCGACGGCTTGCCGCCGGCCGTCGCCCTTCAACAGCAACGAGGCTCGCCGACGACTCGCTCTTCGGTAGGCAGTGTGACGATGCTGTCGAATCTGCTGCGCATGTTGTACTCGCGAGCCGGCGATTATCCGCGCGGCCAGCAGCTCCTGTACGCTGAATCGTTCTCGCCGAATACACCGCAGGGTGCGTGTCCGACATGTCATGGACTGGGCAGAATTTACGATGCCACCGAGGCATCGATGGTCCCCGATCCTTCGCTCAGCATTCGCGAGCGAGCTATCGCCGCGTGGCCGCCGGCATGGCACGGACAGAACTTGCGAGACATCGCGGTTACGCTCGGCTTCGACATCGACAAGCCCTGGCGTGAGCTGGCGAAGAAAGATCGCGACTGGCTGTTGTTCACGGACGAGCAGCCGACGGTGCCGGTATATGCAGGCTACGAGCCGCACGAGGTGCGTCGCGCTTTGAAGCGTAAGGAAGAGCCGAGCTATCAAGGAACGTTCACTGGCGCGCGGCGCTACGTCTTGCACACGTTTGCGAACACGGAAAGCGCGCTGATGAAGAAGCGGGTGTCGCAATACCTGGTCAGCACCGACTGTCCGCTCTGCAAAGGTAAACGGCTGAAGCTCGAAGCCTTGTCGGTGAAGTTTGCCGATCTGGATATCGCGCAGATGTCCGGCCTGCCGCTGAAGGAGCTGGCGAAGCTCCTGCAACCGTACGCGTCGGGCACGGCGCCGCGCTGGCGCAAGCTCGAGGCGGAGCATCCGGAAAAAGCGCTGGTCACCCAACGCATCGTCCAGGATCTGGAAGCGCGCGTCGCCGTGATGCTCGACTTGGGGCTCGGTTATCTGTCGCTGGAGCGCAGTACGCCCACGTTGTCGCCCGGGGAGTTGCAACGGCTGAGGTTGGCCACTCAGGTGCGGTCGAATCTGTTCGGGGTCGTGTACGTGCTCGATGAGCCATCTGCAGGTCTGCACCCGGCGGATACGAAAGCATTGCTGGCGGCGCTGGACCAGTTGAAGCGGGCCGGAAACTCGCTATTCGTCGTCGAGCACGAGCTCGATGTGATTCGCCATGCCGATTGGATCGTCGATGTGGGGCCAGCGGCGGGTGAGCACGGCGGACAGATCTTGTTCAGCGGTCCACCCAAGGGTCTGGCGTCGGTCGAGGCATCGCACACGCGTCGCTTCTTGTTTTCCGAGTTCAAACTGCCGCCGCGCGAGCCAAGAGGGCCGGGCGAATGGTTGAAACTCAGCGGCGTGTCGCGAAACAACTTGCAGGAGCTCGATGCGCAATTCCCCCTGGGCCTGTTGACCAGCGTCACGGGAGTGTCGGGTTCAGGCAAGTCGACGCTGGTGAGTCAGGTGTTGGTTGAGTTGGTTGCCACGCATCTCGGCCAGGCAGTTGCTCCCGACGAAGAAGAAGGCAGCGAGCTGGAGCGCACGGTCGTGCACACGCTGGGCGGCACGATCACGGCCGGCATGAATCGGATCAAGCGACTGGTGCGTGTGGATCAGAAGCCGATCGGCCGTACGCCACGGTCCAACCTCGCCACTTACACTGGATTGTTCGACTACGTCAGGAAGCTGTTCGCAGCGACCAAGACCGCGCGCTCGCGTCGTTACGACGCTGGTCGCTTCTCCTTCAATGTCGCGAAAGGGCGCTGCGAGACGTGCGAAGGCGAAGGCTTCGTGATGGTCGAGCTGCTGTTCCTCCCGAGCGTGTACGCGCCGTGTCCGACGTGTCATGGGGCCCGCTATAACGCGCAGACGCTGGAGGTCCGATATCGCGACAAGAACGTTGCCGAAGTGCTGGCGATGACGGTCGATACGGCGTGGCAGTTCTTCGAGGACGAGCCGCACATCCATCGCTCGCTGGAGGTGCTTCGCGAAGTCGGGCTGGGGTATCTGCGACTCGGCCAGGCGGCGACCGAGTTGTCGGGCGGCGAAGCTCAGCGCATCAAGCTGGCTACCGAGCTGCAGCGCCTGTCCAAGGGCGACACATTATATGTGTTGGACGAGCCGACCACCGGCTTGCACCCCTCCGATGTCGAACGACTGGTCGTGCAGCTCGAGCGCCTGGTCGAGGCCGGCAACACTGTAGTCGTCGTCGAGCACGACATGCGCGTGGTCGCGGGCAGCGATTGGGTCATCGACATGGGCCCCGGCGCGGGCGATGAGGGTGGCTCCATCGTCGCGACCGGCCTTCCCACACATATCGCCAGATCGAAGCGTAGCCGGACTGCGCCATACCTCGCGGAGTTCCTGAAAGAAGCGAGCAGCCAACCTCAGTCCTGATACGACCTGGTGTTCGAGAGGCTCTGCCTGCGAGGTGTACCTAGAAGCGCAGCTGCCGCGAGCTAATGACTTTGGCCATCAGCGCGTGAGAAAAGATATACAGCGCATGCTTGGTGTCCGCCGCTGCGCCCGCGCCAAGGCAGTCGGCGGGAATGATCATCTCGAACTCGCGAACGTGCGCATCCATGGCGGTAAACAACACACATTGATGGCTCGTGATGCCGGTGGCGATGAGCCTGTCGATCTTCAGTCGCTGTAGCAGCGTGTGCAGGGGCGTGCCGAAGAAAGCGGAGTGCCTCGGCTTGAACATGAAGTAGTCCTCCGGCGTCGGCGCCAGCAGCTGGACGATCTCGCGCCCGCGCGACTCGGGCTGCATGCAACGATCGATGAAGGCTTTCTGGTCTGATTCCCACTTGCCCGCAGTGTCATTGACATAGATCACAGGAGCGCCGGCCGCGTGCGCACGCTCTCGCAGTCGGGCAATGTTCGGCGCTGCCTTGCGTGCGCTACGCACGATGCGTTCGCCGTGCGGGTAGCGAAACTCCGAGATCATGTCCAGGATCAGCAGCGCGGTGGCGGAATTGCGTCGTTTGGCCATGTGCAAAGAATGTGGCAGCGGCGTGATGGTTCCTGGGCAGGGAACCGGATCGATACGGGAAGAATTTCATGCATTGCGGTTGCGGAGCGTGGCCATGGGCCTGCAAGCCTTGCTGGAAACATTGTTGTGGTGGGGAATTTATCCGCTCTGGCTGCTGGCGGGCGCGGCCGACTATCTGTGTCATCGCCGGACCGACATCGAGCACACCTCGGGCAGCGTCGAATCCTGGTTTCATCTGCTGCAGTTCCTGACCTTGCTGATCGCAATCGCGGCCGGTGCGCTGCTGGAGCCGAACGCGCTAGTCTTCGGCGTGATGCTCGTGGCGGTGTTGGCGCACTCGGTGCTGGCGCACCTGGATGTTTCCTACACGGATGGGCAGCGTTACATTTCGCCGTTTGAACAGCTCGTGCACGGCTTCATGGACGTGCTGCCGCTCGTGGCGCTGGCGATCTTTGGCGTGTTGAATTGGCAGGAGATCAGCGCAGGGCTGAGTGGCGCCTCGTTGACGCTGCTGCGCGCGGACTCCACTCGCCTGTGGCTGCTGGCTAGCTTCATCACACTCGCGGGTTTGCCCATCCTCGAAGAGTTGGCGCGAACGCTGCGATATCGCGGCGAGCGCCAGCAACAGCGCTATCAGGCCGGCTTGGCCACCATCAAATAGAACACGACGACCAGCGCCGCGAAGGCGACGATTCCCAGCGCCACCCACCACTTCAGGAAGGTCCAGTAGCGCTGTGGCAATTCGGTGCCACTTGCGGCTGCGGCGATGGCCATGTCGCGCATCTTGATCTGCATCCACACCACCGGTAGCCACGCCGCGCCGGCGAGGAAGTACAAACCGATCGAGACGGCGATCCAGGTGCTCGACAGCGGAAAGCCGGCCAGATGAATCAGGTACAGACCCGTCAGAGGTTGGATGATGATGGTCGGCGTCGTGAACGCGTAGTCCGCGATGACCACATAGCGCACGACGGTGGCGACGACCCGGGCGTCGCGCGTCAGGCTGGTAAAGAACATATAGAACGCCGAGCCCAGCCCCGTGCCGAACAGCAGCGTCGAGGACAGGATGTGCAGCCACTTTACGACGAGGTATTCCATCGACGCGATTCCAGCGTGTACAGCAGATAAATGGCGGCGAGCATCACCAGGTTCTTGCTCAGCGGCCCGTACGGGTGCAGCCAGAACTCGGGCAGCTTGAAAGTAATGATCACCGTGTAGCCGCCGATGACCGCCAGCTGCAACAGCCACAACCATCGTCGGCGGCGCAGGACCATTGTGCCAATGCCGACCAGCAGATCGAGCACGGCGGCGCCGTAGAGCATCACGGGCGCCAGCACACCGGTGATGCCGACGCGAGCCAGCAGTTCGTAGCTGTCCTGTGTAGGGTACAAACCGAGCGATACGATGCCGGTCCAGATCCAGACCAGCGCGATGCTGAATCTCAGCAGCGGCAGCAACCAAGCCAGCTGAGCAGCCATCAGCAGTGCATCGCGTTGCTCGTCGCCGATCAATTGTTCGGTCGCTCGTGGCGGTCGACCCAGCAGCCGCTGTGTGTCGTCGGGCGGAGCCGTGTTGCCGGCATTGAGCATGGACAATGTTTCTCGATCCAGTAGCGAACCAGGCAGGTACTCGGCCACCGCCGCGGACGCGCGCATTATGCCGGCGGGAATGCTCATGAATCTTGCGCTAGGCAATTGTAGCCGCGCGCGTAGACGTTGCAGAAAATCTTTCAGACTGATCGGCGCTGGCCCGACCAACGCGATGCGCCGCTGCTCGATGGCAGAACTTTCGATGATTTCCTGGATCGCCGCGATGGCGTCGTCGATGTGAATCGGCTGAACCTGCTGATGTCCGCCGCCGGGCAGCGGCACGATGGGCAGGCTGGCGAGCAGTGTGAACAATGTGGCGCTCGAGCCGCCCGCGCCGAAGACGAGCGACGGCTGAACGATGGTCCAGGGGATCGGCAGCGACGCCAGATACTGATCCGCCGCATGTTTGCTCGTGAAATATCCGGTGCTGCCGTGGTCAGCACCTAGCGCCGAGATTTGCACGATCTTCTTTACGCCGGCCGCCTCACACGCGGCGAACAAAGCTTGTGGGGCTCGCGTGTGAATACTTTCAAAAGTCTGATGGCCGTGCTCTCGGAGAATACCGACGGCATTGACCACCACGTCGACGCCAGCGAGGCGAGGCGCCCAGATGGCCGGGGTCAAATCACGAGTGAAGTCCGCGGCGATTGCGTCTGCTCCGGCAGCGTGACGTCCGATAGTAACAACCCGATGGCCAGCCGCACGCAGTGCTCCGGTCAGTCGGCGTCCGATGAATCCTGTGGCGCCGGTGATGAGGATGACCATGACGGAACCCGGAAGCTGCTTGCGAGGTTGAACTGATGATGTTCAGCAAGGTTCCGTATCGTAAGCCGATTCGCCGGCTCGCCCAGTGGCGCAACCCACAACGTTCCATGGTGAAACGAGTGGTAAGCGACGCTGTCGTTTCTGGAAGTGCAGCGAGTGTGGCTTCCGCGGCGACGCTGATGGCATGCAGTAAGCTGCACGAGGGCAGTGCTGCCGGCGGATTGAATGGCCCGAGTCAGTGGCTGTGGGGCGAGTCCGAGGCTTATACCCGCGAGACCAGCTTGCGTCACACAGCGGCTGGCTATGCAATTCATCACGCCACTTCGATCTTCTGGGGTGTGTTGCACGAGGTCGTGTTCGGCGGCAGCAGGCGCAGGAAGCCTGCGCTACAACACTGCGCCGAAGCCGCAGCCAGCGCGGCCACAGCTTATTTCGTCGATTATCACTTAACGCCGCGCCGGCTTCGGCCGGGCTTCGAAAAGCACGTGAGCTCGAAAGGAATGGTTGCGGTGTACGCTGCCTTTGCAGCCGGCCTTGCCCTCACGGCGATCGCACGCGACCGGCGGCGATGACTTCGCGCCAGATCCGCCTGTACAACTTCAACCTGCGCGACATCGTCGCTCTCTGACAGCGCACGTTCCTGGAACAATGCGCGGCGACTCGTGCATTGCTGACAGACGAGCCGAAGGAGATTCTCATGAGCAATGCGGCCGACCTGCTGATCCAAACGCTGGCGAACTGCGGTGTCGACACGATCTATGGCCTGCCCGGCGATGGCATCAACGGCATCATGGAGGCGATCCGTACGCATCCGGACAAGATGCGCTTCATCCAGGTGCGGCACGAGGAGTCGGCAGCCTTCATGGCCACGGCGCATGCCAAGCTCACGGGTCGGCTCGGCTGTTGTCTGGCCACCAGCGGCCCGGGCGGCGTGCATTTGCTCAATGGTCTCTACGACGCGAAGGGCGACGGCGCCGCCGTCATTGCGATTACCGGTCTGCCGTATCACGATCTCATCGACACCTATACACAGCAGGATGTGGATCAGTCGCGCTTGTTTGCTGACGTGGCGGTCTACAGCACTCGTGTCATGAGTGCGGCGCACGTCGAGAACGTCGTGACGCTTGCGTGTCGTTCGGCACTGTCGAAACGCGGCGTCGCGCACTTGTCGATTCCGGTCGATGTACAAGAGGAGAAGCTGGAAGAAGCTGAGCCGTCTGCGCGCAACAAGCCGCATCACACATCCGTCGTGGCTGCTGAAGGGATGCAGTTGCCACAGCTCGACCAGGTCAAGCGTGCGGCCGAAGTGTTGAACTCGGCATCCAGAGTCGCGATCCTGGCCGGTCGAGGCGCGGCGGGTGCGCAGGAGGAGTTGCTTCGTACCGCAGACTTGCTCGGTGCGCCGATCATCAAAGCGCTGTTGGGCAAGGCCGTGGTGCCGGACACGCACCCGTTGACCACGGGAGGCATCGGATTGCTCGGCACGCGTCCTTCGCACGAGGCCATGGAACAATGCGACGCGCTGCTGATCGTCGGCTCGACCTTCCCCTATATCGAGTACTACCCAAAACCGGGTCAGGCGCGCGTCGTGCAGATCGACTGCGACGCTGCTCGCATTGGCCTGCGTGCGCCGGCCGAAGTTGGATTGGTCGGCGATGCGCGTGCGGTGCTGGAAATGCTCAACGCGCAATTGCAACGGAAGCAGTCGCGTGAGTTCTTGCAGCGAGCTCAGGATGGGATGAGGGAATGGCGTCGCGTGTTGCGCGAATCGGCGATGGCCGATCAGCATCCGATGAAGCCCGGTCGCGCTGCCATCGAGTTGAGCGAGCGACTCGCCGACGACGCCATCGTCGCTTGGGATTCCGGCCACAACACCGGCCTGTGCGCACGTTATATCGACGCCGTCGGCGAGCAGATATTCTTTGGCTCGGGAATGATGGCGTCGATGGGCTGCGCCGTGCCCTATGCCATCGCGGCAGCGCTGCTCCATCCGCAGCGTCAGGTCGTCGCGTTCGTCGGTGACGGCGGCTTGAGCATGCTGCTGGGTGAGCTGGCCACGATCGTACGCTATGGCCTGTCGATCAAGGTGGTCGTGATCAAGAACAACACGCTCGGCCAGATCAAATGGGAACAAATGATGTTTCTGGGCAACCCCGAGTATGAGTGCGACCTGCAGCCCATCGATTTCGCCGCCGTCGCAGATGCCATGGGCATCAAGGGCTATCGGGTCGTGCTGCCGGAGGACTGCGGTTATGTGCTCGAGCAGGCTTTGTCACACCCCGGGCCGGCGCTGGTCGAGATGAACGTCGATCCGAACGAACCGCTATTGCCACCCAAGCGCGTCGCGAAGTATGCGGACAATATGGAACATGCGCTCGCCCAGGGCACGCCCGGTGCTCACGAGATTCGCCAGTCCTTGCAAGAGCAGCCTTCCCGTAGCATGTTGCAGTCATAACGGATCCGCGATGGCGCGATCGGGATTTTCGTCGCTATGGCGGTCGGGGCCCGAGTCCGGCGGGCACGGGCAATCCATACAATCCTTTCGGTCGAACCGTGGCGGTCAATCGGTTGCTCACGGAATATTCGTCGCAAACGCAGTGGGTCGATTCGGAGTGGCTGCGCTGGGCTGTGGCCCTGCACGGCGACTGGAATCGTTGGAGCTGGGAACTGTCGGCGCTGCGCTCGGATGAGCAAGCGACAGCTGCGCTCAACAATGCGCTGGTGGCGGCAATGCGCGCGTCAGCCAATCCCGATCCATCGCAGGCCTTGAATCCTTTCTCCTCCGGCCCGATTGGCGATGCGAGGTTGTCGGAGAGCTTGCGCTTGCCGCCGGACGTGGACGAGTTCAGTTCCGGCGGTCAGCAGTTCTCGGGATTCGTGCAAGGTCCGATCTGGACTTTGCCAGGCGGTCCCATCACTGCTGTGTTGGGCGGCGAATGGCGCTCCGAGATGATGCGAGCTTCGAATGAATTCGCTGGCTCGTTCGATCGCGATCGCGACATGGTCTCGGGCTTCGCCCAACTGCGCGTGCCTTCGTCAGCGACAAGCTGCGCGCGACATTGCCCGGTTTGCGGGAGGCTTACGGTCACCGCCGGCACTCGCCTGGACGATTACAGCGAGTTCGGCCGAGTGCTGCGCTCACAGATGGGCTTGATATGGAAGCCGCACCGTGACTTCAGCGTGCGCGTGTCTGGCGGCAGCAGCTTCCGCCCACCGTCGTTGTATGAATTGTATCTGCCGCGAATTTCGACGGTGGCGGCCGTGACAGATCCGGCACGCGGCGAATTGGCCGCCGTCACATTGACCATGGGTGGTAATCGCGAACTCGAGCCGGTCACGGCACGATCCCTCACGGCCGGCGTGGTGTTCAGTCCGGACTCGGCGTGGAATTGGAATATCTCGGCCGACTGGTGGCGCATCGATATGAAGAATCGTGTGGATTCGTTGTCGCCGCAGCTGATGCTGGCCAACGAGGCACTGTTCCAGGACCGTATCGTGCGCGATCCACCCACCGAAGCCGGTCGGGCTGGCGTACTGCGATCCATCGATTCGTCGCGCATCAATATCGGTGGCGTGAAGACTGCCGGCGTGGATCTCGGCATCAAAGCCGATTTCCTGACCGAGCTCGGACGCTTCACGCCGGAACTGCAAGCGACGTGGTTCGATCGGTTCGAGTCCACCGATGTGCCGGGCCAGGCGCCAGTGGACCGTGTCGATCTGGCTAGCGAGCTCGGCTCCATTCTCGACTGGCGCGCCGTCCTGTCATTGAGATGGAAGCGCGGAGCATTCGGCGCCGCCATGTTCGCGCGATACATCCCCTCTTATGACGATGCCATTGCCGGCGTGCGCACCGGCCGAACCATTGAGGCACAGACTTTGTTCGATCTGCAGGGGGCGCTGGACTTCGGGCTGTTGTATGCCGGCGAGTCGCGACTGCAAGGACTGAAGCTTTGGGCGGGGGCGGTCAACATGTTCGATGAACAGCCGAGCTTTGCCGATATCGGCGCCGCCGGCGGCTTTGACTCGTCACAGGGCGAACTGAAGCAGCGCTCTTACTACATCCGCCTCGAAAAGGAATTCTAGGCGCCTTGCCGAAGTTCGGATGGAGCACGCATAGACTGCTGCTTTGCTCGATTCGACCCTGCTGTTTGGCTCGGGCGGTCACATATCCGGGTGCATTCGGCCGCATGCACCCGGACGGTCGCGTTGCAGCCCTCAGCCAATCTCCGGCACCAGGCCCAAGCCAAAGACATTGTCAAAAAAGACCGGATACGGCAGGAACTGCTTTGTTTCTTGCGTGGCATCGCCCAGATCGACCAGCTCGATGGGATCCGTCTTCATTGCCCTCTCCTTGAGATGCACGTCGAACAACACGGGATGTATTGACCGGTGCGTTCAGGACCCTGCCATACCAACTTGGGATTGGAATTAAGGGACTGGCCGAGGGCGGGGCGGCCGCATTGCGATGGTCCGCGTCCTCCCTGGAGTTGTTGCCGATGCGTGCCCGGCGACCGATTGGGTGACAGACATTGAGTTATTGGTAATCGCGCGGTGTGATCTGCATCACTGTCTGCGCCAGGGTTGCACCGCAGGCGAGATGCGGTAAAGCCTGAAATCGGCTGTCCGGCGTCATGCCGGTCGCGGGCATGCCGATGTATCGGCCGATCGGCGACGGGCCGATATGAGGCTGCTGCATGAGCTGGGCGATATCGAAAAATCTTACCTTGATCGGTGCAGGCATCTGCGTCGCGTGCGCAGCCATGTCCGTGCAGGCGGGCGATCTCGCATCGAGCATGGAATTCAACGCAAGTTACACGAGTGACTTCTTTTCCAATCGCCGCGGCGGATTGCATCGTGGCGATCGCCACCTGGCCGATCTCACTGTTGCCGTCACGCTCGATATGGAGGAGCTGTGGGATATCCGGGGATTGAAGCTGTTTGTCTCCGGGCAGAGTAACGATGGCGGCGGCTTCTCGGACCGGTTTGTCGGCGACTCGTTCGCTGTCTCGAGCATCGACGCAGCGACGGCGTCGCGCTTCCTCGAAGCGGGTGCGGAGTGGGGATTGGGCGAAGACGGCGAGCATGGCTTGCGCGTCGGTCTGCTCGACTTGAATGCCGAGTTCGATGCGAGCGCTCTGCGCGCCTTGTACGTCAACTCGGTGTTCGGCATCGGTCAGGATTTGAGTCAGAGCGGCGAGAACGGTCCCTCGATCTTTCCGACCACGGCCTTGGGCGTGACTTTGAGTTTGCAAGTTGCGCCTCAGTGGCATTGGCTCAGCGCTGCCTTCGACGGCGTTGCTGGCGATCCGAACCGTCCCAAGACGACAACCGTGCAACTCCACGGACACGATGGTCTGTTGTTGATCTCGGAACTGCAGCGTCTCAGCGACGGTCGCGTGGAGAAGATGGCCTTCGGTGTGTGGGGCTACACGCAGGCGGCGAAACATTTGACCGCTGAAGGCGTGGAACCGACGGGTTCAGGTCATAACCATGGGTGGTATGTTTCTGCGGACTCGCGTCTCGGTGCGCTGGATGAAGTGCGGCCCTGGCGCACCTCGCTGCGCATCGGTCACGCTGAGGAGGTCGTGAACGATCACGACTGGTCCGTGATCGCCGCTTTGAATTACGACGTGTCGCGTCCCATCGGGCGAGAACAGAGCTTCGGTATTGGCGCGGCCTGGATCAAAACATCATCGGCGCTGCGTGCGAGCGCGGAAGGCGTGGATGACTACGAGACAGCTGTCGAGCTGACTTGGCGCGCGGCGGTCACCGATTGGCTGACGTTGCAGCCCGACGTTCAATACATCATCAATCCCGGATCACAGCGTTCGCTGCGCAACGCTGTGGTGGTGGGATTGCGCTTCGATATTGCCGCACCGACGTTCAGCTGGTGAGCGCAGTGCCGGCGCGTGGGCGCCGGCACTACTATCGACATCACATCCTGGTGTTGAGGCGGAAGGTCACGGGCAACTGCTTCCACATCGCCATCGGCTTGCCATCGCTGGTGCCGGGGACGAAGCGCCATTTCTTCGCTTCACGCATCGCCGACTGATCGAGCTTGGCTATGCCGCTGGAGCTGATCAATCTCACATCGCCGACGCGGCCGTCAGCAAGAATATAGATCGACAACACCACCGTGCCTTCGCCGCCGCCGCGGATCACATCGGGCGGATAATACGGCTCGCTCAAGCCACGACGCGCATCGATGCGCGGCTCGACGACCATCGGCACCGGCGGCGCCACGCCGCCACCCTCGTCGACGAAGCTGTTCGGCGGCGTCGGGATGGGATCCACGATGGGCGCGCGATCCGAGGGCTCCGTGAACACATCGATCGGCGGCAGCGTGTAGGTAGGCGTGAGTTCCTTGACGTCGATCCTGGCGTCCTTGATATCGACCGGTTTCGGCGGTTGGGGCTGCTGCGGCTGAGGCAGCAGAACCGGCGCCTGTGGCACGAATATTTTGGTGATTTTCTGAGTCATGCCATTGGTCAGCGCCCAGAAGAACCCCAGATGTAACAGCACGATGATCGCCAGCGCCCACGCGCGCGGCGAATTCCAGTTGTGCATCGATGGAAAACTGTTAACCGTCATCGCAGACATTCGTTTTGCTCCCACGTGTTTGTTTGATTCCCACCCGTGCGCATTACGCGCCTGTAAGAATCTGCTCCCGCGCGGTATACACCCGGAAGTAAGCACATTCCGGTTGCCCGGTTGGGGAATCTTTTGTGAGTTGGCGATGTCTTATTGGGCTGGAACGCGAGGCCTATCGAGCCGCCGGTTCCGCCAGGCGAAGGCGCTGTTCGAACTCGCGGACCAGCGCGCCGTCATCGTGATCCCAGGGATGGAAGCCGGGTCGGAAGAAACTGAGATACGGCACCAAGACTTTGCGCATCATGCCGGGCTTGAACGACAAATAAGTAAACACGCGCCACCAGGTGCGCGGCGTATTGATCCCATCCTGGCGGAAGAAGTCCGCCATGCGCTGGAAGTTCGAGTACCAGAACTGCGCGCTGATGAACAACATCACCTGGCATCGGATGGACCAGCGTTTGAACGCCGACAGCTCGCGCGTGACGGCGAGATAGGTATCGAACGCCACCGCCTTGTGCTCCACTTCCTCGATCGCGTGCCATTGCCACAGCCGCAGCACTTCGGCGGGCGCGCCTGGCAGCGGATCTTTCTCAGTTAGCAAGCTATGCGCCATGATCGCCGTGAAATGTTCCAGCGCCACCGTGATCGCGAGTTGCGCGACGGGATGACGTGAGCGCGCGATGTCGAGCCGACGACGCGTCTCCGCGTCCATGGTGGTGGTGTCGTAGCCCGCGCTCTTGATGAGCTTGTTGAACACCACGTGCTCGCGGGTGTGCGCGGCCTCCTGCTCGACGAATGCTTTGATCTGTTCCTGCAGCCGGCCGTCGACCCAGTCCCGGAAGCGCCGGACCGACTCGATGAAAAACGTCTCGCCCTGAGGAAATGAGACCGACAGAGCGTTGAAGTACGCGGTCGCCACCGGGTCGCCGCCATGCCACCATCGGGCGCTGAGAGCATTGCGATCCAGGCGCAGATCTCGCGGAGTGATCGTGAGGTCGGCGGGCGTGCCGGTGACGGGGGTGTCCATGGCCATATCCGTGGGAAGCGGGCGGGTCGGGCTGGCCTATTAAAAATTCTTATTGAGAGTATTGTCAATAGTGACTCAGCCGAAGAAAGCAACGCGGTCGGCCGGCAAAAACCCGGTCAAAGCCCCCGGAAATGTCAAAAGTCCGAGGGTGCGACGCACTCCTGAGGAAGCGCGGACCCTGGCGCTGGCCTCGGCGCGCCGGCTGCTGCTGGCCGAAGGGCCGGACGCCATTACCCTGCAGTCGGTGGCCAACGACTTGGGCATGAGCCATACGAACCTGATTCATCATTTCGGCTCGGCGGCCGAGCTGCAGTCGGAATTGATGCGGCAGATGGTCAGCGAGCTGACGACCACCATCGAATCGGCTGTCATGCGGCTGCGCGCCGGCAAGGGGGAAGTGAAGGATTTCGTCGATATCGTGTTCGATGCGTTCGACCGCGGCGGCGCCGGCCGGCTGGCGGCGTGGATGGCGCTGACCGGCGAATCCATGCACCTGGCCCCGATCGGCGAGGTTGTACGAGACTATATCGACAGCGTGGAGCGCGGCGCCGACGGCGAGGGCGCTGCGGCTGCGATCCACGAACGTGTGACATCCGCGACTTTGTTTGTGACGGTCGCGGCGCTGGGCGACGCCATCATCGGCAACGAGCTGCGCAAGATGGTGGGCCGGGAGCGTGAAGCAGTGCGCAAGCTGATGGGCGCATTACTGCCGGCGGTGCTGGCCGCCCAGCCGAATGGGAGCGGCCATTCGTGACCAACAAGTCCTGACCAAAGACAGTGCAACCAAACGCCACTTGAACGCAGCTTGCACGCAGCAAATACTCCGCTCATCAACCGCGCGCAGAACCCTCCCGTGAGCTCCGGAATACTGCGAATCGAAGGCCGCGACGTGCCCGCAATGAGCGAGCCTTTCAACTCCATTCTGGAGGAAATCGCCAGTGAGCTGGAGCTGCGCCCGTTGTTGACCAGCATCATCACGCGCGCTTGCGAGCTGCTCGGCGCGGACGGCGGGTCCATCGGTTTGTATGTGCCGCGTCGGCACACGGTTCAGGTCGAGGCCATTCATCAGCTGCCCCTGACCGAGCTGGGCATGGAGTTCGAGCCTGGCGAGGGTTTGATCGGCAAGGTGCTCGCGACGGGCCGGCCCGTGATCCTCGACCGTTACGGCGAGCTGCAGCGCATTTCGCTGCCCGAGATGCGGGATTACACCGTGATTGGCGTGCCGATTCCGGGGCCGGGCGGCGGTTTGCTCGGCGTATTCGGTATCGGCGCGCCGCCGCCTCGCAAGTTTGGGGCGTCCGATCTCGATACATTGCGTCTGTTCGCGCGGCACGCCGCGATCGCAATTCAAAACGCCATGCGCTACGAGCGCGAGAAACGACGCACCGAGCGCATGACGTTGATTGCTCACATCGCTCGCGTCATCACCGCCGGCCTGGACGCAAACGAACTGGTGGCGACCGCGGCGCAGGTGATTCATGAACATCTGGGTTATCCCAATGTCGTCATCCCGCTGCTCCATCGCGATGAGGATGGGGAATATCTGATGTTCGACGGGCACGCCGGGAACTACGGCGACATCATGGATCTGTCGCACACCATGCCTGTGACCAAGGGAGTCACCGGCACGGCGGTACTGACGCGCACGCCGCAGATCGTCAACGATGTTCGCAAGGATCCGCGCTATGTGCCGCCGCCGATTCCCATCAACGTTCGCACTGAGCTGGCCATGCCCATCGTGCTCGGCGAGGAAGTGTTTGGCTGTATCAACATCGAAGGCCTGAACCCTTTCGATGAGGACGATGTCGCGAGCATTCAGATCATCGCCGACCACCTCGCCGTCGCGATCAAGAACGCCAGCTTGTCACGCGAGGCTCGGCTAGCGGCGGTGATGCGCGAGCGTCAACGTTTAGCGCGCGATCTGCACGATGCAGTGAGTCAGGCCTTGTCCTCGATCAGCTTGATGTCGCAGTCCATCGTGCCGGCGTGGCGTCGCGATCCGGCGGAAGGCGAGCGTCGGGCGCGTCGCATCGAAGAGCTCGCACGTCTTGCTTTCGCGGAGATGCGGGCGTTGCTGCGGGAGCTGCGACCGGATCCGTCGGCTGGCGTGAGCTCAGTGGAGAATGCCGGCGTCGGTGACGTGAAGAAGATGGGGCTCGCGGCAGCGTTGCAACGATTCGCGTTCATCCTGGCGCCGCAGACGCCGAGCATCCGGCTGGACTTCGCCGCGTATCGTTCACAGTCGCCGTCGCTGGAAGAGCGGTTGTATCTGATCTGTCGCGAGGCGCTGTCGAACGCAATTCGCCATTCCGGCGCGGATAAGCTGGATGTGAGCGCCGCCGTGAATGACGACGTGCTGATGTTGAGCATTCAGGACAACGGCCGCGGCTTCGACGTCGCTGCCCGCGCCGAAGTCACCGGAGATTCTCCCGAACAAGGCATCGGCCTGCAGACTATGAGCGAGCGCGCCGCCGCGCTCGGCGGCGTCTGCGAAGTTCAATCGCAGTCTGGACGAGGGACGACCGTATGCATTCGCATTCCACTGCTGGCGACACCATGACCGCCACCATCAAGCTGCTGCTCGTCGACGATCACGGCATCGTTCGCGAAGGACTCCGCGCACTGCTCGATGACGGCGAGGAATTCGTCATCGTCGGCGAAGCGGGCAATGGCGATGAGGCGTGCGATGCCGTGCGCCGCCTGCACCCCGACATCGTGCTCATGGATTTGAAGATGCCCGGCATGGCTGCCAGCGATGCCATTCGGGTCATCCGTGCGACATCACCGTCCGTGAAAGTCATTGCATTGACTTCGTACGCCGAAGACGGCCAGGTCCGCGAAATCATGGCCGCGGGTGCTGCCGGTTATATATTGAAAGACGTCACCAAGTCCGACTTCGTCACCGCGCTTCGCACAGTCGCCGGCGGCCAGACGTGGCTCCACCCGTTGGCTCAGCGCTCACTCGTCGAACAGCTTCGCAACCGCCAGGCCGACCCGTTGGCGCTCCTCACTCAGCGCGAGCGGAGCGTGCTCGATCTGATTGCTCGCGGCATGAGCAATCGCCAGATCGGCGATGAGCTGCACCTCACGGAAGGGACGGTGAAGGGGTATGTGAGCACGATCTTGGCGAAGCTGAAACTGGAAGATCGCACTCAGGCGGCGCTGTTTGCGGTTCAGCGCGGCTTGGGGCGGCGCTGACCCTCGAGAAAGACATGAAAGGCTGCGCTTGCGTGCCGGTCACTCTTGCGGCGCTGTTACTCGCCGCCGCTGCATCGGCCGGTGCAGCGACGCCCAGCCGCATCACCAACCTTTACGATGCGTTTGGCGCGCCCTCGACTACGCTCGTCAAAGACTGGGGCTTCGCAGCTCTGGTGGAGTACGACGGCAGAAGGATTCTTTTCGATACGGGCAACGACGCCGGCACATTCGAACGCAACGTCAAAGCTCTCGGCGTCGACTTGACCCGACTCGATGCAGTCGTCATCTCTCACCGCCATGGCGATCACACGAGTGGCCTCGCTTATCTGCTGACGGTGAATTCCAGCGTGCCGATCTATGTACCGCAGGAGGGCGCGTTCTTCAAAAGCGCGCTGCCGGAGGACTTCCTGCAGCGGCAGCCCGGGTTGCCAGTGCGACTGCAGTACTTCGAGGGCAAGAAGCCGCAGCGTTGGACCACGGGCTCACCTTGGGAACAGGCGAACTTCCGCATCGTTACCAAGACGACGGAAATCCTTCCGGGATTTCACTTGCTCATCACTCAGTCGCAGAAGACCGGCACCGTCGAGATGAACGAGCTGTCACTCGCAATCGACACACCGCGAGGTCTCGCGCTCGTCATCGGCTGTTCTCATCCCGGGGTCGAGAAGATTCTCGAGCAAGCGATCGGCATCGATCCGCAGCTCTACACGGTGACCGGCGGCTTCCATCTCGTGCGCACCCCCGAGCCAGAGATCCGTCGCGTAGGGTTGCTGCTTCGGGATGCGCTGAAGCTGGAGCGCGTCGCGCCCGCGCACTGCACGAGTGAGCCGGGATTTGCCGTGCTGATGGAGATCTTTGGCAAGCGCTTCGATGAAGCCGGTCTCGGCGCGACAATCGCACTGCCCAAGGCAGAAGCGCGCGCCCCCTAACTCTCGTGGATGCGAATCGCTGCGGCTACCACGGGCCTTTGCCCACCGGCTACGAGATCGCATCCATGACGTGCAGCACCACCTCGCGGTCCAGCGTCGTGAATGTGCGGCCACTGCTACATATATCCGTGAAGCGATCTAGTTTGACCTGCGTCAGTTCTATGTTGGAGGCGGGATCGGTGACGGACGCTTTGCCTTCTTGCAGGAGTTTTGCGTAGGCGTAGCGCAATCTGTCATTGGTTCGCATCGCAACCCAGCGCTGCTTTTCCGGGTCGGAAGTCAGGGCGTTTATCAGATCCCGTGTATCGAAGTCTTCGCCGAGCGCCATCTTGGCGCGCACCGCTTTGGTCAGATCGCGCGGGGCTACTATCGACTCCTGGGAGAGCAATGGCAGCAGGTCAGTTGCGAGTACGCGCACCGCATAGCCTTTCGACTCGAGCACGACACCAACTCCGATCGCTTTTCGAGGCAGGTCGACGACACTGATCTCGTGCGTCGGCCTGGCGCCGGGCGAGGGGAAGCAAGCCCAGGCGGGGAGGGCAAAAGCCGTAATGCTGAATATCGCCATCCAGCGGAGCAACGCGTCGACCATGGTCTACTCCTTGTGACCCGCGTGGCTGGAGGCGCCTGCACGGCGCCTCCATGAAACATCCTCAGACCGAGTAGCCTTCCTTCGTAAACGGCATCGAGCGTACGCGATGTCCAGTTGCCGCGAAGATGGCATTCGCAATCGCCGGCGCGACCGGGGGCAGGGCGGGCTCGCCGATGCCGGTCGGGGTGAAATCGCTCTCGATGAAATACGACTCCACCTTCGGTGCGTTCGGCATGCGCAGGATGGAGTAGGTGTCGAAGTTGTTTTGTTTGATGCGGCCGTTCTCGAAATCGATCTGCTGGCCGAGCGCCGCGCTGAAGCCGTCGACGACGGCGCCTTCAGTCTGATTCTCGGCGCCGCTCATGTTGACGATGGGCCCCACGTCGCCGGCGACGACGATGCGATGGATGGTGAGTTTGCGATTGGCGTCGACGCTCACGTCGGCGACTTCGGCGAAGTGGCCGGCGTGGCTGAAGTGGAAGGCCAGGCCGAGGCCGCGACCTTTGGGCAGCGGCTTGCCCCAGCCTGCCTTCTCGGCAGCCAGCTTGATAACGGCGGCAGCGCGACCCGTGTTCAGCGCGAACTCGTTGCCTTGTTGCAGCCAGCGCGGCTCGCCCATGATCTCCAGCAGGAATTCCAGATGGTCGCGCTTCGCGGCGACGGAGCACTCGTGCAGGAATGATTGCGTTGCGAAGGCGATCGAGCACGAACGCGGTGCGCGCCATGGGCCGGTGGGAATCTTCAGCGGCAGCTTCGTCTGAGTGAGACGAGCATTCGGCAGCACCTGAGCTGGGAACTCATCCGGCGACAGGTCGCCGCCGCTGGTCGGGCGCTGTCCGTCCTGCGTGAAGGTGATGAAATGATCCTGCCACGCGATCAGCTTGCCGGCCTTGTCCAAGCCGCCTTTGAACGAATGGAAGCCGCCGACGCGATAGAAGTCATGGTGCATGTCGTCTTCGCGCGTCCATTGCAACTTCACCGGCACGCCGGCTTGCTTGGCGATCGCAGCGGCTTCGCACATGTAGTCGTTCATCAAGCGACGGCCGAACCCGCCACCGACGCGCGTCTGATGCAATGTGACTTTGTCCTGCGCAATGCCGAGCACATCGGACACCAGCTTCAAGCCGGCTTCGGGTGTCTGTGTCGGCGACCAGATCTCGATCGCGCCGTCTTTGAAAACAGCGGTCGTGTTCATCGGCTCGAGCGGGGCGTGAGCGATGAACGGATAGGTGTAGAACGCTTCCACCGGCTTCGACTCGGCGAACACCTTGTCGACATCGCCGGTGTTACGAATCGAATCCGGACCCGACTGAGCCGCGAGCTTTTTCGCCTGTTCGACGTACCCAGTCCAGCTGTCCTTGGAAGCCGCCGATTCGTCCCACTTCACTTGTAACTTCTGGCGCGCACTGAACGCAGCCCACGTGGACTTGGCGAGGATCGCCACGCCCGGCATGACTTCGGTGGGCTTGCCGGTGCCATTCAACACGAACGCCTGCGTCACGCCGGGCAGCTTCTTGATCTCTTCGAGATTCGCTTCAACCACCTTGCCGCCAACCGCGGGGCACTTCACGAACACGGCGTACTGCATGCCCGGCAACACTTGGTCGATGCCGAACAGCGGCTGGCCCGTCACGATGGCGCGATTGTCGACGCCCGTGATGCGCTTGCCGAGCAGCTTGTATTCGCTGCGAGACTTGAGTTTGACGGTTTTCTCATCGGGCACCGGCAACGAAGCCGCCGCAGTGGCCAGCGAGGCATAAGTCGCTTTGCGATTGCTGGCCTTGTGGAACACGGTGCTGTTCTCGGTCGTGAGTTCGGCTTCGCTCACATTCCACAGTTTCGCAGCGGCGCCGACCAACATCGCGCGACCCACCGCGCCCGCGCTGCGCAGCTGATTCCACGATGTAGGAATGGAACGCGAGCCGCCCGCGCTCTGACGGCCATACACGGCAGGATTGATTGCAGCTTGCTCGACCTTAACTTGCGCCCAGTCCGCATCGAGCTCTTCGGCGATGATCATCGGGAAGGCGGTCTTGATACCCTGACCGATTTCCGGCGCCTTGGAATACAGCGTGATCGGACCTTCCGGCGAAATGCGCAGGAACGCATTGGGCGCGAAGTCCGTGCTCTTGGCATTGGCGAGTGCCACACCTTTGTCGCCGACGTAGAACGCCAGCACCAGACCGCCGCCGACGAGTCCGGTGACTTTCAGGAACGTGCGACGGCTGACCGTGCCGATCGCGGACTGCGCTTCGGCGGCGCGAAGCATGTCCTGCACATAGGCATCGGCGGACAGAATCGAAGATTCGATAGCGCTCATGGTGAACCTCCGATTAGTTCTGGCTAATCATTTCGCCGTTCGCGCCTTTCGCAATATTGGCGGCGGCGGCGTGAATGGCTTTGCGGATGCGGATGTATGTGCCGCAGCGGCACAGATTGCCGGCCATCGCAGCGTCGATGTCGGCATCGGTGGGCTTGGGATTGCTCTTCAGCAATGCGGTCGCGGTCATGATCTGGCCCGCCTGGCAGTAGCCGCACTGAGCCACGTCGTGCTCGATCCATGCGGCCTGCACCGCATTCAATTTGCCGTCCTTGCTGGCCAGGCCTTCGATCGTCGTGACCTTCTGGCCGGCGACTGCGCTCGCCGGGACGGAACAAGAGCGCATCGGCGCGCCGTTGATGTGCACGGTGCAGGCACCGCACTGAGCGACACCGCAGCCGTACTTGGTGCCCACCAAGCCGAGGTGATCGCGGAGGACCCACAGCAGTGGCGTGGTCTCGTCGACGTCGGTCACTTCGACATCTTTGCCGTTGATGTTCAAGCGCATAGGGATCTTCCTGGCTGCGAGCTGGATGACGGTCGATTCTTTCACGGCCTCCGGTCGTGAACAATGCAGGCGGCCGCGCGCCGCCGGCGATTTATCAATACTTTTCGCCGGCTGCCTGACAATGCGCTGACTCGCGCCTGACAAGGTCAATGCGCACTGTGGAACTGACGCAACGGAGCGCTTGTGTAGAATCCCCGCCGGGCACTCTCGGGAGAGCAGTTTTGAGCACCAATGTGAGTGATAGCGCCACAGCCGCCGGCGTCGACGGCGCCATTCAGGCCGATGCGGTCATCGTCGGGGCGGGGCCGTGCGGCCTGTTCCAGATCTTCGAGCTGGGATTGCTGGGCATTCGCGCCCACATCATCGATTCGCTCAAGCATCCCGGCGGCCAGTGCAGCGAGCTGTACCCCGAGAAGCCGATCTACGACATCCCGGCGCTGCCCGTGTGCGGCGCGCAGGAATTGGTCGACCGCTTGTTACAGCAGGCCAAGCCGTTCAACGCGCAGTTTCATCTGGGGCAGGAAGTCACCGAGCTGCAGGTGCTGCCGGACCATACATTCCTGTTACGCACCTCGCTCGATACGCGCTTTCATGCGAAGACCGTGATTATCGCAGGCGGCCTCGGCTCGTTCCAACCGCGTCGACTCGGTTGCGAAGGCGTCGACGCGTTCGAAGGCACGAGCATTCATTACAAAGTGAAGAACTCGGCCGAGTTCACCGGCAAGCATCTGCTGATCTTCGGCGGCGGCGACTCCGCGCTCGACTGGACGCTGGAATTCGCGGGCAAAGCGCGCAGTCTCACGCTCATCCATCGTCGTCCGGATTTTCGCGCGGCGCCGGCTTCAGTCGCGAAGATGCACGACCTCGTCAACTCGGGAAGCATGCGCTACGTGGAAGCGATCGCGCAGTCGCTCATCACGGACGGCGGCGAGTTCAAAGGCGTGCGTGTGAAGAAGAGCGATGGTGCGGTCGAGGAACTGCACGCCGAACGTGCTTTGGTGTTCTTCGGGCTGCACCCGAAGCTGGGGCCGATCGCGGAGTGGGGTCTGGGGCTCGACAAGCGCGCCATCCTGGTCGACACCGAGAAATTCCAGACCAATATTCCCGGCATCTTCGCGGTCGGCGATATCAATACCTATCCCGGTAAGAAGAAGCTGATCCTGTCGGGTTTCCACGAGGCAGCACTCGCGGCGTTTGCGGTCGCCGCGCACTTGAATCCCGCCAAGAAAATTCCACTGCAATACACGACCACCAGCCCCATCATGCAAAAGCGGTTGGGGGTCGCGGGAGAGCAGTAGTCGTGAATGCGTTGTTGGCGGATCTGCTCCAGGTGCTGAAGCTGGAGCGATTGGAAATCGATTTGTTTCGGGGGCAGAGTCGCAAGCTCGCCGGCGGACGCGTGTTCGGCGGGCAGGTGCTGGGTCAGGCGCTCGCTGCGGCGTACGCGACCATCGAAGGCCGTGAGGCGCACTCACTGCACGCGTATTTTTTGCGGGCGGGCGATCCCGATCATCCCATCGTGTACGAAGTGGACCGCAGCCGGGATGGTCGCGGTTTCTCCTCGCGTCGCGTCGTCGCCATTCAGCACGGCGAGCAGATCTTTCACATGTCGGCCTCGTTTCAGATTCCCGAGGCGGCCATCGATCGTCAGGCCGACATGCCCGAGGTGCCGGCGCCTGAGTCAGTGCCCGACTTGGCCACCGCCGTGGCGGAGGCAAAGCGCAAAGCACCGGATCGGCCGTCGCCTTTCAGGATTCACGAGCATCCGTTCGAATTCCGGCCTGCGGAGCTGCCCGATCCGCTCGGGGAAGTGCCGCGCGAGCCGCGGGTCAAAGTGTGGATCCGCCTGGTGGAGCGTGTGCCCGACGATCCCATACTGCATCGCTGTCTGCTGGCCTACACCTCGGATTACTTCCTGCTCGGCGCGGCCAGCATGGATGCCCGGATGTCGAGCGAACGGGAGCAATTGCAGATGGCCAGCATCGACCATGCGATGTGGTTTCACCGTCCGGCGCGCCCGGACGAGTGGCTGCTCTACGTGCTGGATAGCCCGACGGCGTCCGGGGCTCGCGGGTTCGCGCGAGGCAGCCTGTTCACCCGGGATGGCCGGCTGGTCGCATCGACTGCTCAGGAGGGCTTGGTCCGACGCCTAAGTTCTTGATTCCCGTGACCCCTTTCTAACCGGCATCTGGTCATATCCAAGTCGAATTTCTCCCTTCATGGCGCGGGCTTAGAGTCCCCGACCATGTATCAGTACGACCAGATCGACCAATCGCTCGTGGATCAGCGCGTCGCCCAGTACCGGGACCAGACGCGGCGCTTTCTCGCGGGCCAGCTGTCCGAGGACGATTTCCGTTCTCTGCGACTGCGCAATGGCCTCTACATACAGAAGCATGCGCCGATGCTGCGCATTTCGATTCCGTATGGCCTGTTGCGGCCCGCGCAGGTTCGCATGCTCGCCCGCGTCGCGCGCGAGTACGACAAGGGCTATGGCCACTTCTCCACTCGTCAGAACATGCAATTCAACTGGCCGAAGCTCGAGCTGGTGCCGGATATTCTGGCGTTGCTCGCAACGGTTCAGCTGCACGGCATTCAGACCAGCGGTAACTGCATTCGCAACGTGACGGCAGACCATCTCGCCGGCGTTGCCGTCGATGAGTTGGAAGATCCGCGTCCGTGGTGCGAATACGTCCGCCAGTGGGCGACGCTGCATCCCGAGTTCTCGTATCTGCCGCGCAAGTTCAAGATCGCGGTCACCGGTTCGCCGGCGGATCGTGCCGCTTCCCGCGTGCATGACGTGGGTCTGCACCTGGTGAAGAACGAGCAGGGCGAAGTCGGTTTCGAAGTGCTGGTCGGCGGCGGCCTCGGTCGCGCGCCGATGATCGGTCACGTCATTCGCGAGTTCCTGCCGAAGAAGGATCTGCTCGCGTATCTCGAAGCCATCCTGCGCGTCTACAACCTCGAAGGTCGTCGCGACAACATTCACAAGGCGCGTATCAAGATCCTGGTGAAGGCGATCGGCCCTGAGAAGATGCGCGAGTTGGTCGAAGAGGAATTCGCGGCTGCCAAAGACACTGCTCCGGTGTTCGACGCTGCTGAGTTCGAGCGCATCAAGGCGTTCTTCGCGCCGAAGACTTACGAGTCGCTGCAGGACCAGGATGTGGTTTCCGGCAAGCCGCAGGAATTTCGTAACTGGTTCCAGTACAACACCCGCAAGCACAAGGTCGCGGGTTATCGTGCTGTGTTTCTGTCGCTCAAGTCGCCGAAGCGTCCGCCGGGCGACATCACTGCCGACGAGCTGGATCGGGTTGCCGATCTGGCCGAGCAATATTCATTGGGCGAGATCCGCTCGACGCACGATCAGAACGTACTGTTCGCGCACGTGAAGCAGAGCGATCTGTTCGCGTTGTGGCAGCAGCTGAAGCTGATCGACCTGGCGACGCCGAACATCGGCACGCTCACCGACATGATCTGCTGCCCCGGCGGCGACTTCTGCGCGCTGGCCAATGCACGCTCGATTCCGCTGGCCGAGCAGATCAACGAACGTTTCGACAGCCTCGATTACCTCTACGATCTGGGCGAGATTCAGCTGAAGATGTCGGGCTGCATGAATGGCTGCGGCCACCACTCGGTCGGCCACATCGGCGTGCTCGGCGTCGATAAGGACGGCGAGGAGTGGTATCAGATCACTCTGGGCGGCTCGACCGGCGGTCACGACGCATCGCTGGGCAAGGTGATCGGCCCGTCCGTCGCGCACGACGACGTTGCCGAGACCATCGAACGCATCATCAATGTTTTCGTCGAGCACCGGCAGGAAGAGGAACGTTTCCTCGACACCTTCCGTCGCATCGGCGTCGCTCCCTTCAAGGCCAAGGTTTATGCGCCAGCTCATCAAGCAGCGTGAAGTCATCGTCGATGAGTGGCGTTACGCCGACGAAGATCCGGTCGGCCGCGAACGCGCGCTGATTCTGCCTTTCGCCCGCTGGAAGGCGGAGCGCGAGCAGTGGTGGCTGTGGGACGGCCGCCTCGGCGTGCGCATCGGACCCACCGATCCGATTGCGGAGCTGAAGAACGATTTCACTCGCATCGGCCTGGTCGCTATCGAATTCGGCGGCCTGGCCGAAGGTCGCGGTTACAGCCAGGCGGCGCTGCTTCGCTCGCGCTACAAGTTCACGGGCGAGCTGCGTGCCGTGGGTAAGATCCAGCGCGATCAGTTGTTCTATATGGCGCGCTGTGGCTTCGATACGTTCGAGCTGCCCGAAGGCGCCGATATGAGCGTCGCGCTCACGGCGTTCGATGACTTCTCTGTCGCATACCAGGGCGCGTTCGACGCCGCTGGCGTTCACGTTCAGCGTCGCGCGGTCGCGGTTTAGTACAAACAATAAATTCGTCTCGCCAGCGTTAGGGGTAGACCATGGAGTGGCGGCCCAAGCGCTGGCTCGCGACCTTACTCAGCCTGCTGTTTCCGCCGTTGGGCATGCTGTATGTACAGCGCCCGCGGCTCGCGCTCGTCTATCTGCTGGCCTCGCTGATTCTTCAGTCAGCGACGATCGTCGGCGTGGTCTTGCTGGGCGGGTCCGCAAAGGCGGCAGTGGCGCTCGCTGGCGTCGGCGTGAACGTCGTGGCCGCGATCCACGCCTTTCGCATCGCCGGCGCGGCTGCGCTCACGACCGAGCGTCACTGGTATTCGCGATGGTACGGCCTGATCTCGACGTATGCGATGTACGGCTTGTTCGCGCTTCTGTTCCGATCGTTTCTGTTCGAGCCGTTCAATCTGCCGTCCGATTCGATGTACCCGACGCTGACCGGCGGCTCGTTCATCATCGTGAAGAAATGGGGTTATGGCGACTACCAGTCGCTTGGCGTACGGCTCCTGGATACAGAGCCCAGGGTCCCCGTGTCGCGTGGCGAGTTGCTTCTGTTCAGGCTGCCCAATGATCCAGAAACCGTCTATCTGAAACGCGTCGTTGGGCTGCCGGGCGATCGCATTCAGTGTTTGCCAGAGCGCCTCATCATCAATGGCGCAGCAGTCCCGAGTGGGTCAGCGAATCCCCGCGGCGCTTTTGTGCTTGCGAACGAAACGCTCGATAGCGTCACTTACACGGTGGCGCGTCTGCCGAGTCGACCCGCGAGTCGTTGCGACTTGGTCGTTCCGGAAGGTCATTACTTCATGTTGGGCGACAGCCGAGACAATTCGCGTGACAGTCGATACATTGGCCCCGTACCGAGTGGGAATTTGGTCGGACGCGTCGCCTTCGCGATCCGCGCGGCGGATTCCTACGGAGAGTCGGAGGGGGAATGATGGCCGCGGGCAATGTTTGTATCGTTACCGGTTCTGCCACGGGCATCGGCGCAGCCTGCGCCGTGGAACTAGCGAAGCGCGGCTGGCGCACTGTTATCAACTACACGAAGAGCGAGGCTGAGGCTCAGCAAACCGCGCGTGAATGTGAGAAGCACGGCGGCGAGACGTTGCTGGTGCGCGCGAGCGTTGCTGAAGACGCCGATTGCCGTCGCATGGCCGATGCTACGTTGGAGAAGTGGGGCCGCATCGATGGCCTCATCAACAACGCCGGCACCACCAAGGTCGTGTTCAATCACGCCAACCTGGAGGCGTTGTCGGCGGAGGATTTCCAGAAGATCTATTCGGTGAACGTCGTCGGCGCTTTCCAGATGATCCGCGCCGTCGAGCCCACGATGCGGAAGCAAGGCCGCGGCTCCGTCGTGAATATTTCTTCCCGCGCGGGGATCGATAGCACCGGCACTTCCATCGCCTACGCCGCTTCCAAGGGCGCTTTGAACACCATGACGATGGGCTTGGCGCGCGCGCTCGGCCCGCACATTCGTGTCAATGCCGTGTGCCCCGGCTTCGTCGAAACGCGCTGGCTGCAGGAAGCGATCGGCGAAAAATACGAAATGGCCCGCGCCCGCTGGGCGAGCAATTCACCGCTGCAAAAAGCCAGCACCCCCGAAGACATCGCCGACGTCGCCGTCTGGCTCCTCACCGGCGGCCCCACCGTCACCGGCGAACTCATCCTCGTCGACGGCGGCAACCGCCTCGGCGCTCCACCTCGGTGAGCGGCTGCGCGGCAGTTCCGTCAGTGGCCCGCGTCCGCGACCGCTTACCGGTCACTTTGATCAAGCCGCAAGTCTCGAGAGCAACGGGATTACGAAGAGACGCAGATCCGCCACGATCTCGCCGAACCTATCTCTGAAGTGTTTCTCGCCAATCTTTCTCGCGAACGCATTCCACTGAAGCCGATGGCCGTCAACGAAGCTTGGCGAAAGTGCCTCGAAGTCGTCCGCGGGTAAAGGCGTTCCTCGATTCTCGAACGTAGCGACGATGGCCTTGAGAAGTACATCCTTGTCGAGATTGAGGTGCCGCGAGCAAGTCCATACATCGTAGAAGTCCTTCATTCGGCTGTTGGCGTTGCCAAGAGCTGCCATTGCCTCGATCTTTCGGCGATCGCGGTCTCGATTGGATAGGCAAGTAGCTGGAATGTGCCGCCGTCCAGGAGCGCTGGATATTCTATTTCTCGGGGTCCCGGCACCATGATGTCGCCCACGCCGAAATCGACCTGAATGCGAAGACGCACATTATCCATACGCGCTTCCATCAGAACTCGCGTGCCCGTGTACTCGGAATCCTTGGTAATTTCCTCAGCTATGACGCTGTCCGCCAGGAATGTCAGGCCGTCCGGCTCCACCGGGATGGCCGCACAGTCCTTCACGATTGCCATCAAGCTTGCCTGATCGGCCTTCCCCCTGCGAAGCATGTCGATGCCATAGTAGGGCGCGCGCGAGGGATGCCGATCGTCCTCAGCAAGAGTGCACCTTTGAGGATGACGGTTTGCGCATGCTGCGATTTGGATACGCGATAGAGGAATCGCTCCATGGCGTACTGCTGAAGGGTCTGCTGAAACGGCGCATCGTTTGATTTCGCGGTGTTGCGCAGACGCGCAAGCACGGATGCCACGATATTTTTCTTGTCGGTCATTCGATTGCCTGCAGGTACGGTGACATAAGCTTCTCGACGCGAAGCATTCGTGCATAGTGCAGCAGGTCCCGGTTTTGAACGTGCTTTCGCTGTCGCGCCAGTCGCAGCGCTTCGAGTGCGACGTCCAGCCCGATTTTGTTTCTGAACTTGAAGCAATCCACGACGGTGCGTGCCGGGCTGTAGATCTTCAGCGGCATGCCGCCGACACGATGTGTTTCAAGGCCTTCCTCGAATGTTTTCGGGTCGAAGCGATAGACGGTCACGGGAGTCGATAGCTTGATGCCGTGATAGCGTCCTCGCGGCACAGCCACGTGGACGGAAGACGGAATCTGGGTTGTGATCTCGTGATACGAGAGGGCGCTGATCAGACAGACAGCCGCGTTAGGTGCGCGCGCGGCGACCACGGCCAGATCCGGTTGCTCGGCTTCATTCATTTCAGCCAGACGGTAGAGTCCGCGATCTAGTTCGACAATTTGGCCGCCCTCGCGCAGAGCATAGAGGGCGTCGGTGTGTACACCGCGCGCGATCAAATCGCGAGTGCGCATAGTGCCGCCCTGGTCGCGGAAAGCCTGAAGCGCAGCCTCGAGGTCTCGGGTTCTCATGCTGGGTAATAATAGCACCATTTATTTACAAGTGGCCTGATTATTACCCAGCCCTCAACCTAAGGTATTGATTTGGCGGTATGACCGGAGATGGTCTGGAGCCGGACTCCACCTGCAGTCACGGCTCTTCCAATAGTCCTGGCAGGATTGGGGCTGGCAAATCGATCAATCCTGGATGCCTCCACATGCCCGAGATCTACATCAGCACCGACGTCGAAACCGACGGTCCGATTCCCGGTCCCCACTCGATGCTCAGCATCGGATCGGCGGCATACACCAGCGAGAAGGTGCTCGTCTCCACCTTCTCCGCAAACTTAGAAACATTGCCGGGCGCGCAGGCGCATCCGAAGACAGCGGAGTGGTGGGCGACGCAGCCGGAGGCGTGGGCGGCGTGCCGGAAGGATCTCGAGCCGCCCGAGCAGGCGATGACGCGCTATGTGAATTGGATCCGCTCGCTCGAGGGGAAGCCGGTGTTCGTTGCCTATCCCGCGGGATTCGATTTCCTGTTCGTCTATTGGTACTTGATTCGGTTCGTCGGGGAGAGTCCCTTCAGTCACTCGGCGCTCGACATCAAGTCATTCGCGATGGCCATGCTCAAGAGCGACTATCGACAAAGCACGAAGCGGAACATGCCGAAGCGATGGTTCGACCCGCTGCCGCACAGTCATGTAGCTCTGGACGATGCGATCGAGCAGGGGGCGCTCTTCTGCAACATGCTCAAGGAGAATCGCTCTTAGTCTGCGCGCGACCACTGCTTCGAGTGGGCGCGCGCATCCGTGACATGAGAGCTGAGCGCGAGTCATCCGCGTCGAGCGGCTTCGATGGTCGCGATGTCGATTTTCTTCATCTTCATCATCGCCTCGAACGCGCGCTTCGCGGCGGCACGATCGGGATCGGTGGTCGCTTCCAGCAGTACGCGTGGGGTGATTTGCCACGACAAGCCCCACTTGTCCTTGCACCAGCCACAGGCGCTTTCGGCGCCGCCGTTACCGACGATGGCATTCCAGTAGCGATCGGTTTCGGCCTGGTCCTCGGTGATGATCTGAAACGAGAAGGCTTCGCTGTGCTTGAACATCGGGCCGCCGTTGAGCCCGACGCAGGGCACGCCTGCCACCGTAAACTCGACCGTGAGCGCCTGGCCTTGCTTACCACTCGGGAAATCGCCAGGGGCGAAGTGAACCGCGGTCACGGTGCTGTTTGGAAAAGTCTTCGCGTAAAAGTTGGCGGCTTCCTCCGCGGCGCCGTCATACCAAAGACAAATTACGTTCTTGGTCATGGTCTGTCTCCGTTGGTTGCTGGTTGAGTGACTGGCTAGCCTTCGCGCTTCATCCGTTCCTGGCGTTTGCGTTCACGGTCGCTCGGTGAGTCGAGCTCGGCGCCGCCGGTCTTGATGTCGCCCCCGCGCTCGTAGTGGGCGATCATCACGCCGGAGCTGGAGACGTGCGATCGGGTCAGCTTGTAGGAATGCGGCGCAGAGCCGTCGGCAAATAACTTTTTGCCGCCACCCAGGACCACGGGCGCCGTAAAGATGCTCATCGCGTCGACGAGGTCGTTCGCCAATAGCGCGTGCACCAGCTCGGTGCTGCCTTGGGTGACCAGGTTCGGGCCGTCTTCCGCGCGCAGGCGCTTCACGTCGGCGATATCTCGGAGAAGCACCGAGTTCTGCCAACCGGTATCGACCTCGCCCGAGCGCGAAACTGCGTACTTCTTGGCGCGGTTGAACACCTTGGCAATTCCGCCGTCGGGTGCGTTTTCGTCGTAGTAGGGCCAATAGGCGGCGAAGATCTCGTAGGTCTTGCGACCGAGCAGGAGGTCGAACGGGTCGCCGAACAGACGGTCCAGCTCGTCGCCAAATTCCTGATCGAACAAGGGCATCACCCACCCGCCGAACTTGAAGCCCCGGGTTGGATCCTCGGTCGGTCCACCGGGCGCCTGCATGACGCCATCCAGGGAAACCATGGCGCCGACGATAAGCTTCCGCATGATGCTTCTCCTTGGGGTTGCCCCTAGGACGAGCCAACGGCGTCAGATCCGACAACACCAGTGACGTATTGGTGAGAAGTCCGTGAGGATTCGCGCCGCGCCTGGCCCTACGGTCGATGCAACTGCGGAAACGGGTTTCCGCTGGGGCGACACGACGGGCTCGAGAGGCTAACGACTATGTTCAGTGACGTGCGTCACGCTGGCAGTGACGATGCGACGGACAAGCCCGGTCGGAGCGCCGCCACCGGCACTCGCCATAAATCGAGCGCGCAATGCGAAGTGGTCGCTTCCATCGCGCCGCAGGGTCCGGACGCAGTGTTCACGCAGATGGCCCTCGAGAGTGCAGCCGTGCTCGCGGGAGTGATGGAAGCGCTCTCGATCCCAGCCTTTGTCTGCGATGGGTCAGGCACCGTGCGGGCGCTCACGCCTACCGCGGAAACGCTCGTTCGAACCGATAGTGGTCTGTGTCTGAAGTCGAACCGTCTTTGCGCGGACGACGCCGTCCAATCGCAGGCGATCGACGATGCTATAGCCACCGCGGCATTCGCTCATACCCAGGCAGGGCCGCCGACGCATCGGATGATTGTCGTGCGCGGCGGTCGCATCCAAGGCGCGCCGCTCGTGCTCGAAGTTATTCCTCTACCGCGACGGGAGTACGAGCTCGATCTCGCTCCGCGTGTGCTTGTCATCGCGAGAGGAACGAGGGCGCCAAGCGAGCGCAGAGCGGAGGTTGTGCAAGCAGCGTACGGACTCACCGCGGCGGAGACGCAGATCGCGATACAACTCGGCGCGGGCGAGACGCCCCAGGCGATCGCCGTCGCTCGAGGTGTCGCCGTTGGCACGGTGCGCGCTCAAATAAAAACGATCTGCGCCAAGCTCGGCGTCAGCCGTCAAGCCGAACTGGTAGCGCGGCTCAACGATCTCTGAGTCACTAAGCTACTGCTGCTGCCGCCCGAGCACCTTTTCGGCGGCGAGCACCTCGGTTTGCGCCGAGCCGAGCTTCCCCAGACGATCCAAGGCAGGTTCGAGTAGCTTCATCGCTTCGAGGTCGCGGCCCTCGGCAGCGAGCAGCCGGCCGCGCAGTAGATCGAGCCGCGGCGCCCAGTCGCGCTCCGGAGATGCGGTTTCGAGCAGTTTGGGGTCAAGCGCGGCGAGCAGGCGTTCGACTTCCTCGGCGGGGCGCTTGGCATCGAGGAGCGAGCGGGCCAGGAAAAACTGCAGGCGCTGCGTCTGCGGATGTCGTTCGCCGAGCTGCCGGCTCAGGTGCGCCCGCGCCGACTCGAGATGCTTGATGCCGCTGTCGCACTCACCAGCCTCGCATTCGTGTACGCCGAGCAGGCCTTCGGCAAGCGCGGTGTAATGATTATCCGCGCCAGCATCGCGCAGATAGCTCTCATAACTCGTGCGGCTGGCCGCGAGCGCTTCCTGCTGACGGCCGGTACGAGAATAAACAACGGCCAGGAGCCCGAGCGTTTCATGCGCGTAGAGGTTCGCGGGATTGTGCGCGATCATCGACTCGTACGTCTCACGCAGCAGCGGCTCAGCTTCCTTGTAGCGGTGTTCGAACACCAGATTCATGCCATAGAAATTCTTGAAGCGAGCGCCTGTCGGGCTGTCCTCGCCGCCGTCTCGGCGCAAAGTTTCGAGACCTTCGGCGAACAGCGGAGCGGCCTGCTCGAAGCGGCCCATGCGCGAATAGAGGGTGGCCACATTGGCTAGCCGTTTGAACAGTGCCGTGCCGTCGTTTGGATCGAGCTGGCGCTGGCTCGCCAGCGTGGCTTCGCAGTCATCGATCACGCCCTCGTAGCTGGACGAGATGATGCCGTGATAACAACGCGCGCGATACGCGGCGAACAGTGTGCGCGGATCGTCGATGGCTTGGCGCTCGAGCACTGCGTCGGCTTGCGCGATCAGTTGAGCCGCCTCGTCGAATCGCGAAGCCTCGGCAAGGTCCTGTGAGAGCCAGTACTGCGCCTGCAGGCTGCGCGGATGTTCTGCGCCGAGGCTGGCACGGAACAGCGCCAGCGCTTTGCGATCCTGGTCGATCGCGGCCGGCAGATCCGTCAGCTGACCGTACACCTCACCGGCCGTGGCGCGGATCGCGGCTTCGATCGCGGGTTGCTCGTGAAAACGGTCGCCGATGCGGCTCAGCGCGCGGTCGACGGCTTCGCGCACCGTTGGTGTCGTCGACTCGCCGAAGTCCTCGTATGGCGAGGCGGCGGCCAACACCTCGCGGCTGAAAAACTCGCTGACGGCCTGCGCGAGCGCCGCCTGCTCACGAGCCTCGCGCTCGGACCGCACGGCGTCTTGATAAAACCAACCGCCCAGAGCGAGGCCGCCGCAGAGTGCCATGACGGCGGTAATGATCCATGGACGGCGCGCACGCAGACGTTCGAGCTGGCGTGCCGTCTCAGCGGCGCGCTCGCGCAATTGCTGTTGAGCGCGCAAATCTTCGCGGCGTGTATCGAGCTGCCGTAGGCGTTGCGCCAGTTCTCGCGCCGAGGCCAAGCGCCGTTGCGGATTGCCGTCGACCGCCGCGGCGATGTCGCCTCGGAGGACCTCGTCGGGTACGTCGCGTTCCCAGCCCGGAGCCAGGGGCTTGCGCAGGTCGCCGACAACCAGCTGATACAACACGACGCCGAGCGCGTAGACGTCCGACGGGGCAGTTGCGCTGCCGTCGGCGATGACTTCTGGGGCGAGGTACAGCGGCGTACCGCCGCTCGGCATCGCCGCCAGAGTTTGAGTAAAGCCGAGCCGTGTAATACCGAACTGCGCAAGGCGGTCGATATGGAGCAGATGCGCGCTGCCGAAATCGGCCAGGCGCGTGCGCCAGCGGCCGTCACCCGCCGCCTCGACGAGGATGTTGCCGGGCTTCAGATCTTTGTGCAGCACGCCGACCGCATGCGCATCGGCGAGGGAATCGGCGACCGCCGCAAGCAGCTCTAGGCGCTGCTCGAGTGGTACACCGGCAGAGCCGTTCTGCGCTTGCCACCATTGCAACAGGTCGACACCGCCGTACTCGCATTCAATGTAGAACGGCGCCTGCTCGAAGTTCCAGTCCAACACTTTCACGAAGTCGTCGCGCTCGCCGAGCTGCTGACTCAGCATGCGGTAGAGCGTGACCTCGCGCTTGAGGCAGGACAGTCGCGCGCCGTCGACGCTCACCTTGAAGACGCGCTGCTCGCCAAGCTTACGGTGCCGCGCGAGCCACACCTCGATCCCGCGGTTGGAGCCGAGCGGCGCCAACAACTCCCATTGGTCACGCCCCGGCAGAGTGCCGCCTGTTTGCAGCGTTACCGCCTGCGCCTGAGAGTTGGACGCGGCCCGCACCTGCACCGGCACGGCCAGACGATACCCGAGACGGTGCACGGTCGTGATGATCGACTGATCGCGATCGCCGAGCGCGCTGCGCAGTTTGCTGATGGCCTGATTCAGCGCGCCGTCGGTGACATGGACGTGACCGTAAACCGCCTCGACCAGCTCATCTTTGCGCACCACTTCGCCGGCGCTGCGTAGCAGTTCGCGCAGAACCTGCAGTGGCCGCGGCTCGAGCTCGACTGGCTGGCCGCGCACGCTGAGGCGCCAGCTCCCCTCATCGAGCTCGGCGTCAGCGAAACGCCAGATGAAGCTCGGTATGTCGCCACCCGGCGGCGCGTCGCCGCTGCTGTTGCGTTGAATCGTGCTCATTCCTGGAACTTAGCGCGTCAGGCCGCCGTCGCCGGCGCACTCCCGCTCAAATCTGCGAACTGCAATGCTGCCAACCGCGCATAGAGCTCGTTGCTCTCGAGCAGTTGCGAGTGAGTGCCGATGTCGACGATGCGGCCGTGGTCCAGCACGACGATGCGGTCGGCTTTGAGAATGGTGGCGAGGCGATGGGCGATCACCAGTGTCGTGCGATGTTCCATCAGGCGCTCGAGCGCTTCCTGGACGTAACGCTCACTTTCGGCATCGAGCGAGCTGGTGGCTTCGTCCAACAACAGAATCGGCGGATCTTTCAGCAGCGCGCGGGCGATGGCGATGCGCTGGCGTTGGCCGCCGGAGAGGCGCGCGCCTTTTTCGCCCAGATGGGTGTCGTAGCCCTGCGGGAGCTCGCGAATGAACTCATCGGCGCCAGCGGCTCGAGCGGCCGCTTCGATGTCGGCATCAGAAGCATTGGGTCGTCCGTAGCGAATGTTTTCTCGCGCGGTGGTTCCGAACAACACCGTCTCTTGAGGCACCAGGCCGATGCGCGCGCGGACGTCTTCCGGCTTCGCTTGAGAAATATCCACGCCGTCGATGGTGATACGCCCCGACGCCGGATCGTAGAAACGGAGCAGCAACTGAAATGTCGTGCTCTTGCCCGCGCCCGAGGGGCCGACGAACGCGACGGTCTCGCCGCGCTCGATGGCGAGCGACAAATCATCGAGCGCCAGCGATTCCGGGCGTGAGGGATAACGAAACGAGATGTGCTCGAACGTGATGCGCCCGAGCGACGGGCTTGGGAACTGCTGCGGCTTGGGAGGGGCGAGGATATTCGGCGTCGCCACTTTCAATTCGACCAGGCGCTCCATCGCGCCGGCCGCTCGCTGCACTTCGCCCCACATCTCGCTCAACGTCGCTGCCGCGATCGCGACGTACACGGCATAGATGAGGAACTGGCTCAGCTCGCCGCCGGTCATCTCGTTGTCGAGCACGCGATGCGCGCCCTGCCACAGCACGAAGGTGATCGCGCCAAAGATCATCATCGTGCCGATCGCCGACATGGCCGAGCGGACCTTGGTCCGGCGCAGCGCCACCTGGAACGAGTCTTCAACGGCGGTGCTGTAGCGCTTGGTGTGCAAGCCCTCGAGCGTGAACGCCTGCACCGTCTGGATCGCATTCAGGGTTTCGCCGGCAAGGCCGCTCGTGTCAGCGATTTTGTCCTGCGACTCGCGCGACAACGTACGAAGCTTCCGGCCGACCGCAACGATCGGGAAGATCACGAGCGGAATGAGCACGACGATCATGCCGGCCAGCGACGGGCTGGTCGCGATCATCAACACCAAGGCGCCGATCAGCTGCACGATCGAGCGCAAGGTCATCGACAGGTTCACGCCGGCGATGCCTTGTACCAGCGTGGTATCCGTAGTCAGCCGGGACAACACTTCGCCGATCCGAGTGACCTCGAAGAACGTCGGATCCATGCGCACCACGCGCGCGTAAATATCCGCGCGCAGATCGGCGACGACGCGCTCGCCGAGCCAGGTGACGAAATACAGGCGCAGCGCCGCGAAGATGCCGAATAGCGCCGCGGCCACGAGAAACGCCACGAAGTAAGTATTGATGGTGGCTGCGTCCTGCGCCGCCATGCCGCGATCGATGAGATCGCGAAACGCCATCGGGATCACCAGCATCGCCGCCGCGGCCAGCAGCAGCGCGATCATCGCAAGCGTCAGAACGCCCTTATATCTGCTGAGGTACGGCCACAGCTCGCGCAGTGGTTTGAGAGAGCGGGCTTTGGGTCTTTCTGGATTGGCTGACATGGCGTGCGCAACATCCTTATCGTCGGTCTAGCGATAGACCGGAAGTTCCACATCCGTGAACAACGCCTCCACATCGGAGGGCGTGGCGGCATTGCCGGCGCGATCCACGAGCCGGCGGGTCAAATGCGGTGCGAGCAATTGCAGGAAGTCATACATATAACTGCGCAGCAGGGCGCCTTGATGGAAGCCCACCCAGGTCGAATGCGCCGGGAACAAATGCGACGCGTCGATGGACACCAGATCCGAATCCTCGCGCGGATCCATGGCCATGCTGGCGACGATGCCGACACCCATCCCGAGCCGCACATAGGTCTTGATCACGTCGGCGTCGCGAGCGGTGAGCGCCACATGGGGCGTAATGCCATGACGCGCGAAGATCTGCTGTAACGAAGACGGGCCCGAGAAGCCGAACACGTAGGTGACGATCGGATACTTGCCCAGCGTCTCGATAGTCACCTTGCCTTCGCTCGCGAGCGGATGACCCTGCGGCACGACGATGCGCCGATGCCAGCGATAGCACGGCAACAGCACCAGGTTGGTGAACAGCTCCTGCGAGCCGGTGTTGATGGCGAAGTCGATGCGATCCCGCCCGGCCATGTCGGCGATCTGCTCGGAGGTGCCCTGGTGGAGGTGCAGCTCCACGTCAGGATAGCGCTCCCGGAAGCGTCGGATGACCTGGGGCAGGACATAGCGAGCCTGCGTGTGGGTCGTGCCGATGGCCAGCGAGCCCTTGCCGTCGCCCTTCTGCTCGTCCGCCAGGCGCTTGATGCTCTGGACTTCCTTGAGGATTTTCTGCGCCCGGTCGATGACCCGCTTACCGGCGGGGGTGACCCGCGTCAGGGTTCGCCCCTGGCGCAAAAAGATGGGAAACCCCAGCTCGTCTTCGAGCTGTTTCAGCTGCTTGCTGACGCCCGGCTGCGAGGTGTGCAGGCGCTCGGCCGCGGCGGTGATGTTCAGGTCGTTCTCGACGATGGCGGCGAGGTACCGTAATTGTTGTAGTTTCATGCACTTAACTATAACGAACGGGGTGCGGCGAAGTCATAACGGGCCCGCATCATGACAGAACAAACCAGTCTTTCCCTGGTTATAAGCGGGTTAGCTACAGTGCTCCACAGAGAATAAGGATCGATTGAACATGACCGATGCACTGTCGCCCCGCCTGCAAACCCTCGTTGAGGGTACTCGCGCCCTGCTGGAGCAGGCCGTCCGCGAGCACCAGGACGTGGTTTACTCCAACAGCCTTGGCCTCGAGGCCATGGTGTTGACCGACATCATCAACACGTACACGCCGGAAATCGAGATGTTCACGCTCGACACCGGTCGCTTGCACGATGAGACCCTGTCGTTGCTGGACCGTCTGGAGCGCCGCTATCAGCGCCGCATTCAGGTGTTCTATCCGCAGGCCGAGGCCATCGAGCAGTACGTGCGCGACAATGGTATCAACGGTTTCTACCTCGGTACCGACGAGCGTCAATCCTGCTGCGGTATCCGCAAGATCGAGCCCTTCAAGCGCGCCATCGCCGGCCGCAAGGCGTGGGTCACCGGCGTGCGTCGGGAGCAGTCCGCCGAGCGCGCGCTGGGTGAGGCCAAGTCCTGGGACGATCGCTACGGTCTGTGGAAATACAGCCCGATGCTGGACTGGACCGAGGCCGACGTGTGGGCGTATATCAAGGCCCGAAGCCTCCCTTACAACGCCCTGCACGACAAAGGTTTTCCCAGCATCGGCTGCGCGCCGTGCACCCGGGCAGTGGAGCCTGGCGCCGATCCGCGCTCGGGCCGCTGGTGGTGGGAGAATCCCGAGTCTCGCGAGTGCGGCCTGCAGCCGCGCCGCCGGGTCATTCCGCTGAAGGTCGAGCCGCGTCGGGCGGCCGGCCAATAAGCCCGCGACGCCGGGCGTCGCAGGACGACGCGCACACATGGATTACTTCCCCATCTTTCTACGGCTCGCGAACGAACCGGTGCTGGTCGTCGGCGGCGGGGAAGTGGCTGCGCGCAAGATCGATCTGCTCCTGCGCACGCAGGCGAAGGTCACGGTCGTCTCTCCTGAACTGATCGAGTCGCTGGCCGAGAAGGCCGCCGCCGGCGTCATCACTTACGTCGCTGGCGAGTTTCAGCCCGAGTTGCTCGACGGCATGCGGCTTGCCATCGCCGCGACCGACAAGCAATCGGTCAACGCATGGGTCGCGCATCAGTGCGAGCGTAGGAACATTCCAGTGAATGTGGTCGACGATCGCGAGCTGTCGCGATTCATCATGCCGGCGATCGTCGATCGCTCGCCCGTCGTTGTCGCAGTGGGCAGCAGTGGCGACGCGCCCGTTCTGACGCGCCGACTGCGCGAGAAGCTCGAATCGTTCCTGCCGCAGCAACTCGGCGATCTCGCCAAGCTCGCGGGCAAGCTGCGTCCGACCGTTAAAGCGAAGCTGGAGCACGCCGGCACGCGTCGGCGCTTCTGGGAAAATTTCTTCGACGGCTCGATTGCAGCCGATGTGTTGTCCGGTCGCGAAGACGCGGCGGGGCAGGGCGTGCTCGATCGCATCGGCAACTCGATCGCCCGGTTCGCGAAGCAGTCCAAGTTCGCCGGCGAGGTGGCGCTGGTCGGAGCGGGTCCTGGCGATCCCGGCTTGCTGACGCTGCGTGCGCTGCGGGCTTTGCAGAACGCGGACGTGATTGTTTACGACCGGCTCGTTTCAGCCGAGGTCCTCGATCTCGCGCGTCGCGACGCTGAGCGCATCTATGTCGGCAAGGCGGCGGGCAATCATCACGTGTCGCAAGAAGACACGAACGCGCTGCTCGTGAAGCTCGCGAAAGAAGGCAAGCGCGTGTGCCGTTTGAAAGGCGGCGATCCTTTCATCTTCGGCCGGGGCGGCGAAGAGCTGGAAGCGCTGGCCGCCGAGGGCGTTCGATTTGAAGTCGTGCCGGGCGTGACCGCCGCGGCGGGTTGTGCCGCGTATGCAGGCATCCCGCTCACCCACCGCGATCACGCGCAGGCACTGACGTTTGTTACGGGACATTGCAAGGGTGAAGCCGACAATGTCGATTGGGCCGCGCTCGCGCGGCCCGGTCATACCACGGTGTTCTACATGGGCCTGAACCAGCTCGAGAACATCGTCGCTCGGTTGCGCGAGCACGGCGTGCCTGAAAGCCGCCCGGCCGCGCTCATCGAGCACGGAACTCGCCCGTCGCAACGCGTGGTGACCGCCACGATTGCCGATCTGGTTCAGAAAGCCGCCGAAGCTCGCGTGGAATCGCCGGCATTGCTGATCGTGGGCGAGGTGACTCGCCTGCACGAAGCTTTGCACTGGTTCAACACGCGCTCCGTCGAAGTCGCATCTACCGATGAAGGAAGGCTGTCAGCATGAGCAGCTCGAATGAAATTATCCGTCATGGCTTTGCCGATGCCATCGGCAACACGCCACTGATCCGCCTGAATCGTTTCAGCGAGCTCACGGGGTGTGAAATTCTCGGCAAGGCCGAATTCATGAATCCCGGCGGCTCGGTGAAAGATCGCGCCGCGCGCGCCATCATCGAAGCGGCCGAGCGCAGCGGCAGGTTGAAGCCGGGCGGCACGCTGGTCGAAGGCACCGCCGGCAACACCGGCATTGGCTTCGCGCACGTATGCAACGCGCGTGGCTATCGCTGCGTCATCGTGATGCCGGACAACCAGTCCAACGAGAAGTATCAGATGATCGAAACGCTCGGCGCGGAAGTGCTGCGCGTGAAGACCGTGCCGTACAGCGACCCGAATCATTACCAGAAGATCGCCGGCCGTCTGGCCGATGAGATTCCGGGCGCGGTGTGGGGCAATCAGTTCGACAACACCGCGAACCGCGACGCGCACGAACAGACGACCGGTCCGGAAATCTGGCAGCAGACCGGCGGCAAGATCGATGCATTCGTTTGCGCGACGGGCACGGGCGGAACGCTCGGCGGCATCTCGCGCTTCCTGAAGAAACAAAATTCCAACGTGCGCGTCACCTTGGCCGACCCGCAGGGCAGCTCGTTGTATCACTGGCTGCGCAATGGCGAGCTGAAGGCGACCGGGCCCGGCTCGATCACCGAAGGCATCGGCATCGGTCGCGTCACCGCGAACCTCGAAGGCTCGCCGGTCGACGATGCTCTGCATATCACCGATATCGAGTGTGTGCGCACCGTGTATCAGTTGCTGCGCGATGAAGGTTTGTTCCTCGGCAGCACCAGCGGCGTGAACGTCGCCGCCGCCGTGCAGATCGCGAAGCAGCTCGGCCCGGGCCACACCATCGTCACCATCCTGTGCGACAACGGCGCGAAGTATCAGTCGCGCTTGTTCAACAAGAAGTGGCTGGCGGAGAAGGGCCTGCTCGATGCGGCCGGCTTATCTCAGAACGGTCAGCCGACGCTGCTGGATGTTGCCAAGAATGTCGCCAACGTCGGTGCGTTTCCGCAACGACTGAGCGCCTGATTCTTCTGGTATCGAACCGGGCGGCCGCAGGTCCTTCGAGCCTGCGGCCGCGCTGTTTGTAGCTGCCCTTACTCCTTCGCGCGCGGAGACTTCTTTTGCTTGCGCCGGTTCATGTCCACCGCTGTGCCGCGGGCCGTGGGCTGTTCGACCGCGCCTGGCGAGTCTTCGCCCGGCGGCGCCTTCTCGAACTGGGTCCGGTGCATCATCTTGGCTTCCATCTTTTCCGTCGTGCCGGGCATGAGGTTCGCCATGGCAACCTTCAAAATGCCGTCGCCGCCAACGATGCGTTCGTCCTCCGGGTGGCGCGCGACCTCGACGATCGCGTCGATGACGTTCTGCGGATCGTGCAGCGGCTTCGGCGGTGTGACTTCGTGGCCGGTGTAGTTGGCCGCATGATCGAAGAACGGCGTGTCGTGCGCCGTCGGCAGGATGGTGCAGATGTGCACGCCGGCAATCTTGTTCTGTTTGACTTCCTGGCGCAGCGAATCGCTCAGACCGACGACGCCATGTTTGGCCGCGGCATAAGAGGTGTAATAGGGGACGCTGGTCTTGCCTAGCTCCGAGGCAATGTTGATGAGCGTGCCGCCGCCTTGCTTCAGGAACTGACGATAAGCGAAATACGAGCCATACAACGTGCCGAGCAGGTCTGTCTTGATGGTCTGCTCGTGGACGTCGATGGGAATGTCCTCGAAGCGGCCCAGCGCGCCGACACCGGCATTGTTGATCCACACATCGATGCGACCGCATCGGGAAATTGCCGTCTCGGCCAATTGCTCCACATCGCGTTCACTACTTACATCGACGGACACGGGGATCGCCGTGCCGCCTGCGATCTCGCACTCACGCGCGACGGTATCTAGCGCTTCGCCACGCCTCGCTGCAAGCACTACCGACGCGCCTTCACTTGCGAATTCCAGCGCGGCGCCGCGGCCGAAGCCGCTGGATGCGCCAGTAATCACCACGACCTTGCCGTGCAAATCTGGTTGCGTTGCCATTGCTCGTCTCCAGGATTTGTTCGGCAACGGCTGGCCCGCTGACAGTGTTCCTGTAGGAAGGGGCGGGGAACCGGGTCATGTTGTATCTTGTTGCATTGCTAATCCTGTTCGATGGAGGCACGGACCATGACCAGATCTCCAGGCCATCGGGAACATCCCGAGCACAAGGTGGCCGAGCGTCAGTTGCGGGAACGGATCAAAGTGTCGGTCGCCGGCGAGACCGTCGCGGACTCGAGCGATGTCATCAAGGTCGAGGAGGACGGCAGTCCGGTTCGCTATTACTTTCCGCGCGCCGATGTCGAGATGCAGCGATTGGAGCGTTCGGCGACCACGTCGCAGTGCCCGTTCAAGGGCGTCGCCAATTACTTCTCCATCAAAGCGGGCGACAAGGAGCTCAAGGATGCAGTCTGGTCATACGAAGATCCGTACGAAGATCACATCGCACTGAAGGGACGCCTGGCCTTCTACGACGACCGGCTGCCGCAGATCAGCATCTCGCCGCGTCCATAACGCCAAGGATTTCCGCAGGAGAAAGCCGCTCTCATTGTAGGTGGACGCGGTATGACAATTGCGCCCGCTCGGCGGCCAGGGAACAAGGCTTCCGGTCCGCCGTTGGTCATGAGTCACCATGATGAACTGCCTTGCGGGGGAGCGAACATGAATCCGGTTGCCGAGCGCATTACACCCAGCATCACGACCATGATCAAAATGGATCATTCCCAGGTGCTCGCGGTATTTCACCGCTACAAGCCGGACGTGATGCCGGCCAGGAAGCGAGCCCTGGTAACCAATGCTTGTCTGTCCATCGAAATCCACGCGCAACTCGAAGAGGAGATTTTCTATCCGGCGCTACGCGAGGTATTGAGTGGCGACGAGGTCTTGGAGAAGAGCGAGCCGGAGCACGCGCAGATGCGCACACTCATCGGCGAGCTACGCGGCATGATGGGCCCTGATGGCCCGACTGACGAAGCTTCGTGCGATGAGAAGTTCTTCGAGTTGATGCGATTGGTGATGCACCACGTGGCGGATGAAGAGACTCGGTTGCTTCCGGCAGCAGAGCGATTGCTGCGTGATCAGTTGGGCCGACTCGGCATCGAGATGACGAAGCGGCGCATGGAGCTGATGAAACCGCACGCTGCCGAGTTCGCCGAATCGACTGTGCGGTCGTTTCCCGCGGGTGCTGCCGCAGGAGCTGCGTTGCTCACGGCAGGTGCGGTCGCGGTCGGTGCAATGCTTTTCGCCAGGAACACCAAGAGGACTTCAGAGAACCGCATGAGCCGGTGGCGGCACTGAGCGAGTCGCTCAACCGGGGTGCGACCCCTCGGCGTAGCCACGCGGCGTGACGCCAAGCTGGCGAACGAAACATCGCGTCAGGTGACTTTGATCGTAAAAGCCCGCCGCGAGCGCTGCTTCAGCCAAGCCGCGGCCACTCTTGATGAGGCCTTGAGCGTAGGCGATTCGCCGTTGCACGATGTAAGCATGGGGTGTCAGCCCTAACTCTCGCGCAAACGAACGCAACAACCGATATTTGCTCAGGCCCGCTTCCTTGGCGAGCGAGGCGAGGGTGAGGGGCCGGGTGGGATCATCATCGATCATCTGGCGGGCGCGGCTGATACATCCCGTGAGGCCGTGGTCTCTTGCGGCTTTTGCGCTGGAATGATGGAGCAGGCCGGCAATCAGACTCAGCATGTCAGTTTCGCAGGCGACGGTGCCGTGTTCCTCGCGATGGAGGCAATGAGAGAACGCGGCGTTGAAGATAGGTTGCAAGCCCCGATCCTCGAACACCGGCGCGGAGAACATGAGCTCGGATCGCGCGCCGTCGCCGATGTCGCTACACATTGCCGCCAGCGAGTGCGGCGACAAGTATAGCATTCGCCAGGAGCGGCCTCCGTCCGCGGCCTGGCCATCGTGCACCTCACTTGGGTTCACGCAAATGAAGCTGCGTGGCCCAGCCTCCACCTGGCCTCTACCGCTCCACGAGGCGTGCTTGCCAGCATCGACCATCCCGATGCCATATTGATCATGAGTATGGCGAGGGAACGAGCGCTGCGAAGTTGCGTGCATCGCCTCGATGCCTGGAACCGGCAATGCGCGAAATCGAATGTCATCCTTCATGCGCGTTACCTTAGGCGGCATCGCTGCAATTGTCATCCCGCGCTGGTGCCAGGATGTGTCAGGACCACCGAAGTGTGTATCTGCCGGTCGGGAATTGCCCAGTAGGTACGGAGCAACTCGGGCGTTTCAGTTGCGGGGACCAGCACGAACCCGTGGCGCTGATAGAAATCGATCGCCCACCCCGCCGCAGCCCAGGTCCCGACGAGCATGCGCCGCTGACTGCGCTGGCGCAGATGCTTGATCAGTGCGCCGCCGACGCCTCGCCGTTGCAGGCCAGGCGTGACGTATGCGTGACGTATCAGATCAACGTCGCGCACCGGCTGAATTCCCATCACTCCCCGCAGCACTCCGTCCTCTTCGAGCCCCCAGAACGCGACGCCCGCGGCTACTTCCTGCTCGAGTTCGGCAAGCGACATGTACGGGTCGTGCCAGCAATCGGGCGGGATGACGCCGCGGTAGGCTTCGGCCGCAGCGTTGATGATGGAGAGGATGGGAAGGAGGTCATGGGAGCAGGGTTGGATGTTCATCGTGGGCGTGAGCATGCGGGCAGGGAAAGGCGGGGTATTGGATAAAATTGCAGCAGGCAGTGGCGCACCACCTTTGCACGCGGCGGACATGCTCCACTGGGTTGTCCAGTGGCCGGGAGTGCAAAGTATAATTCCGGGCCATCCCGATGCTCGCAAGCGAGGCGCATGCGCTTACTTCTGTTCGCCGTTAGCCTGTTGCTGGTCCTACTGGTCGTCGGCTACTTCTTCTTTTGCATCGTCATTATGTCCCGCAACGTCAGTCCGGGTCGGCCGCGGTTCGCTGTGCTTTTGCCACTCGCCCTGTTCGACGGATCATTGTTCAATGAGACGGGGAACCGCTATCGGAAACGGGCGCTCGGGATCAATGTCGTGCTGCTGATCTCGATTGTTGTGCTTGTCATAAGCGGGAATTGATATTCGAACCACACCATGCTCCGATCGTTGCACAAAGCCCTCTCGAAGAACGCCATCGAAAAGACCAGGCAGCGATTTATCGAGCAAGCGGAGGCCGATCACGGCGATTCCGCATGGGAAGTTCTTCAGCCGCTGCTGCGTGCGCAGTCTCATCAGAAGGAGGTTGCGTTCGCGCTCGTCGAGCTGGTTGGGCGAGGTTACCTTTCCAGGGAACGATCTCTGGAAGTGCTGGAAAGAGTTCACGCCGTGCATGCTGCGGACGAGCATCTGCTAGGCCTGGTTGGAGACTCGTTGGATCGGACTCGCGACATCGACATGCTCAATGCACCGCCGCCGCAGAGCGAACTGTTCGCCACGGTGGTCGACAGCCTGGCCGTTCTGGCCGCGAAGGCGAACGGAGCCGATCACGAGCGAGCTTTACTCACCGGTCTGGCCACGGCGGCAAGGATGATGGCGCGTCAGCGCGATGAATTGGCTGAGAGTGCATCTCGGCGGTTGCTAGAGTTAGAGCCAGACACCAGCTACAGGCACTACAACCTCGGCTTGCTCATGAAAACACGCGGGCGATTCCATGAAGGCATGCTCGCAAACCAGCGCGCGAGGCTCCTGGCTGAGGAGACGTCCGAGGCTACTGAATGGAATCTCGGAATCTGCGCGACGGGCGCGCGCGACGGGGCGACTGCCCTGGAAGTGTGGAAGCGAATGAAGCAACACATCGAAATGGGTCGGTTCGGACTGCCAGAAGGGCGCTATCCGAGCTGCAAGGTCAGGCTCGCTGAGCGGCCTCTCGCCGAGAGGACCAAAGATTTTGATGATCCGGGACTCGAAGAAACGATCTGGATCGAACGGCTGAGTCCCTGTCACGGAATAATACGCAGCGTGCTGTACCAGCAGCTTGGGGTTGATTACGGCGACGTAGTTCTCATCGATGGCGCGCCCATCACACACCACAAGTACGGCGAGCGAGAGGTCCCGGTATTTCCCCATCTCGCCACTCTCGTAAGGAGCAAGTATCAGTTCTTCGATTTCGCGGGCACGCAGGACGACGCGGGTCGAATTCATAGTGCGAGTGAAGATCTGGAGCAAGACAGCGTGATCTACCCTCACTCGGAGAATTATACCGTGCTCTGCGCAGGTTGTTGGCGCGATCAAGACATCGATCACGAACATACCAGAAGCGAGCAGAAGCACGTCGTGCAAGGACGGATAGCTGCACCGCCGGATGTCGCGCCGAGCGAGCTCCTCCGCCAACTGGATGCCGCAATGACGAAACGATCGCCTTGTCGGATCTATACCCCGGATCTCTGCGCAGCGGCGGGACTCGGAGATCGTGCTGCGATAGAGCGGCGCCGTTTCGACATGTTGCAACAGAACTGAAGATGGGGTTGGTGGGCCGATTCTCGACAGCATTGCGCACGGCAACGTATTAGCGGGCAGAACAACAGATGGAAACAGCGGCTCCCGATACAGTTTCGATGATCAACGCTCTCGATAACCCGGTGTGGCGGGAATTGCTCCTCGGCCAGCTGGATGAAAGGGTCAAAGCGTTCGATCGCAACACTGCGATGTTCAAAGCCTTTCAGGAGTCAGAGAAGGCGGGGAAGATCAATTCTTCATTGCGGCCTTCAGGAAGTGATTGTCTCCGGCTGATCGAGATCGGCATGCGGGGACAGTTTCCGTCGCGCGACCCGTGGAGACCGGTAGGCACAGAAATTCTTAGTTGGTTCTGGACGCTGGTACATCCTTGTTTCCCGGAAGTCGTTCAAACGCACTTCGCTGCGGCAAGCGACCCATCGCGAGCCTATGGGCTCACGCTGCTGGCAACTCAATCGACGCCGGAAGCAGCTGCTTCGATCGTGAAGTTGCTGGGTGAATACCCGTTGCCAGACGGCCTGCCGCCCCGCTTCTTTTGGGAGATGAACAAGCGCCACGCTGCGACCGGCTCACAGCTGTTTCCTAAGATGCTGGTCGACGCAGGGCCGCACCTGGCAAACGTCATGAACTTCTTGAATGTCTGCCTCGAAGGTTCTGCTCTGACCTCAGAGGCGCTCGCGCCGGTGTCGGGTTGGGTGGCGAGCGAATCGCTCCGGCTTCTCGATGCGGTCGAGCCGCTTCAACAGTCTGTCGGCAAGCAATGGCGATGCGATGAGCAATATTCGAGTATGCGATCGCAGCTCGGCGTCTTTCTCGATCTGCTGGGGATCATCCCGGGCGCACCGATGGCGCCCTGCGCTCGAGCGGTTGAGCTCAAAGACCCGCTGTGTGCATTCTTCGCAATTGTTTCAACGCTAAAGAAGAACCTTCCGCCGCCAGACGAGGCGATCCTGCTCGTTGCAGATAGTTTTCAGACCAGGGTGCCGCTCTACGATCAACTAAGTCGTCTGCATCGACTCGATCTGTTCCCCGCGCATTTGCTCACGTTCGAGTCCTTTGCAGCCGCGAGCATGGCGGAGTGGCTCCTGTATCCCACCGAGCTTGGCTATGAGCCGACCCGACTCGACCTGATGGCAAAGGTGTCCGGTGTGGATGAGGACAAAGAGTTCGTCATGTGCCTTTGGAAAGTCAGTGCGGAGGGTCACTCCGACTTTGCAGCTGCATCTGGTCCATACGACGCGAACGCGCCCATCGGGCCACTCTCGGGCGATAACACGTTCTCGAATTTCACCGAATGGGGAAGCCGGACGCCCGACGAGCATCTGGCCGAAATAGTCGAAACGCTCGATCAGTGGCGGGTGGAATGGTGCGAACGCTAGCGACCATGATTCTGTGCTGGATCGAAACACACAACCAACGGACCGTACCATGATCGCCGCCCCACCGAGACAAACGATCGCAGCAACACTCGCTGCGCTGTGTGGATGTGTCCTGATGATCGCTCTCGCCGGCACGACCTGCGTAGCCGCCGAACCAGAGCGAAAGCCAGGAGACTATCCCTTGCAGCCGGACTCGCTGGTCCAACCTGGCGTACCCCAGGGCAGCTTGCTGGGACCGCTGGAGTTTCACAGTAGAATGTTTGCTGGCACGGTCCGTCGCTACTGGCTCTACGTGCCTGCACAGTACGATCGAGCCAAGCCGGCGAGCGTGCTCGTGTTTCAGGACGGTCAACGGGCCACCAATCCGCAGGGCTCGCTGCGAGTGCCGACGGTGCTCGACAACTTGATTCACCGGGGCGACATTCCAGTCACCATCGGCATCTTCATCACGCCGGGCCACCTTGCCGAGACCTATCCGGATACGCTGGGTATGAGCAATCCAGATCATCGTGCAGCGGAATACGATGCTCTGGATGATCGCTACGCGAGATTCATCGTCGAGGAAATGCTGCCGAGCGTCGCCACCCGCTACAACTTGACGGACGATCCGCGGCAACGCGCGATCGGCGGCACGAGCAGTGGCGCCATTTGTGCGTTCACCGTGGCCTGGCACCGGCCGGATGTATTTCGCAAGGTGATCAGCATCATCGGCAGCTACGTGTCGATCGGCTATCGCCCTGCGCAGGACGGACAACCGGCGGTGCCGGGAGGCGATCTGTATCCAGGACTGATCCGCAAGAGCCCGATCCGGCCGCTGCGAATCTTCCTGCAGGATGGCTCGAACGACCTCGACAACGAGCACGGCAACTGGTTTCTCGCCAATCAACAGATGCTGGCGTCACTCAATTGGGCGAACGCCGAAGCTGATCGAAAGAAATCATCGGGCCCGCGTTACGAAGTAACTCATGTCTGGGGCGACGGCGCTCATTCCGATGCACACGGCGGCGCGCTACTGCCCGATATCCTGCGCTGGCTGTGGCGTGAGGATCACGTGGCGCAGGCGGAGCGATGAGCAGGCTCCGTTCCGGCAATTGCCCAGAGAGTGACGGGCCGAGCTAGTGCTCGTGACCGTGAGCGTCAGTTCGATGCGCTTCGTAGTGCGCGCGAAGTAAGTCACCGCCGAAGTCACGCTCCAGGTCACGCCAAACGCTGTGGATATGGTTGGCGTTGTTCTGAGTGTTGTCGTACTCGATGAGGACAGTGGGGCCGTGCACTCGGTAGTAGTGCGGCTTGCCCGGCTCGAGACTGCCAGCCCATCCAAAGTGCAGTTTGTCGAAGCCGGCGCGCTCGATGCGCTCGAGCTGCTCTCGTGCAGCACTCTCTGTCATGCGATCCGCGTACACGTGCAGTAGCTTGCGCAATTGCGTTTGCTCCGGCTGAGACATGTCGCCTGCCGCAAGCCCTTCCATGTTCAGCGAACGAACCTTTGGATCGTTACGTGTGATGATGTCTGGGAAGGCGTTCTCGGCAAGCATCGCGCGAGTGCGTCGATCCGCGGGCAACATGCGTATCAGATCGCGAGCCAGATCTTCTTCTGCCGCGAGCAATCGCAACCCGGCTTTCGGGCCGTCAGGTACGCGCGCGGGATTCGAGCCCATGAAGAGCGGCGCCACGACCTGAGTTTGATTGTCGACATGGGTCACGTTGACGGAAAGATGATGGCCTTCGAACCGCCACGCCCAAGGTGCGCGCGGACCCGGTTCGCCAAACACTGCGGTGTAGTAGAGCCCCGGGTCGCGACGCGGGTTTCCTTCAATCTGCGCCAGGATCGATTCGTGCTGCACGATCTGTTGAGCTGTATTGAAGCCCGTAGGGCTCAATGCGGAACGCAGCAATGGATCGATCAGCGTCTTCTGGTTTGTATCGAGGTCCGCCAGCGCGACGCCGGCGCGTCTGGTGGGAACGTAGTTCCAGTTCGTGCGCTCGGACGAATCGAATGACAACTGAGCTTGTGTTCGCTTGGCTTCCGGTAGCGATTGCAAAAGCGCACGCGCAGCCGCTGGCCCGGAAGACTGCTTGTCATCACTCTCATCGGACTCGTTCGCGCGACTGGACATGAGAGCAGCTCCGAAGCTGGCGAAGATGACGACCGTGCCGATGAGCAGCACGGCTTTGCCGCGGTTGACCGTGAGTCCGTTAGTCATGTGGAGGCGCTCCCATGGTGTCCGGCGCTCGGGTGGCACTGTCCGAGTACGCTTGGGTTCCCGGCCCGGTTCCCTTTGTCAGACAAGGTTCTGAGGCGCGCGTTCCCGCCGACGCGCCGAAGATGCCATTCCCGCGATGATCGCCGCGAATAAGATCGGCGAATAACAGGGCCGCTGCGCAAAATCTCTTCCTTCGACTCTTGTTATGCTCGGTCGAAAACGGGGGATGGACCGATGCTGAGACACCTTGCGCTGGCATTCATTCTGTTGGCGGGCTCGACGCCTGCATGGGCGACGTGGTCGGTGATCGCGCTGGATGCCCGGAGCGGTCAGGTAGTGATCGCGTCGGCGACCTGCGTTCGGCAAGAGGCATTTCCGAAGCGCGAGCCCAACGGTGCGCGTGACTTGATGGACCTGCAGGCGGTGATCGTGCCGGGTGTCGGGGTGGCGGCTTGCCAGGCCGGTGCAGACAACACGCACGAGAATCAGATGCTGGTCTACCGGGAGCTGAAGAAGGGCACGCCGCCCGCCGACATCATCGAAATGCTCAAGAAGGATCCGAACATCGAGCGGCGACAGTTCGGCATCGTGTCCATGCCCAACGGCAAGGACATCACTGCGAGCAACAACCGCGCCGGATTCAACGGCACCGGCAACTCGCGCTCGTCGTTGTACTTCGGAGGCCAGGTGGGGCCCGACATCTACTACCAGGTTCAGGGCAACACGCTGCTCGGCGATCAGGTGGTGCATCTGGCGGCGCTCGCATTCACCCGCGCTACTGGTACGCTGGCCGATCGCGTGATGGCGGCGATGGAAGCCGCGGATGTCAACGGAGGCGATCACCGCTGCAATTGCGGATCGAACCCGATGGAATTCGTCGCCTGCGACAACAAGACGGCGCACGTTTCCTACATCGCCATCGCCGAGAAGAACGACCAGCAGGGCGTCACACACAATGACGGCAAATACTTCGCATACATCAGCGTGATGGACAACGACATCAAGCGTGGCGAAAGCGGCAATCCGGTGCGCACGCTCCGCATGCGCTATGACGCGTGGGTCAAGTCCGGCTCGCCGCGCCTGGCGCCGCCACCGCCGACGTTGTATCAGCCGAAGAGTTAGGACGCGGGCCGTTCAGCTCATCGCACAGGTGCTTTTGTACGCGCCTCTCTTCGCAACCATCGGCAGAATGCATCGATGGCCGGGTTCGAGTCCGCGTCATCCCGGCGCACGATCCAGAATGCGTAGGCATTATCGAGAGAATGTTCGAATGGCTTGACGAGGCGACCGCGTTGCAAGTCCTCCTCGACCAGCGGTGCAACGCCCAACGCAACGCCGTGTCCTGCGACAGCAGCTTCCTGCGCTAGATAGATGCTCGCGAAGACTGGGCCGCGAGATGCGTCAACGCGCGTAGCACCCGAGGCTTTCAGCCATGCCGACCAATCCGGCACGCCCGGGCGACCGGCTGCGCTTTCGTCGTGGAGCAGTGTGTGATGTCGGAAGTCCGCGGGCTGCGTCAGCGGGCGGGCTTCGTCCTCCATCAGTGAAGGCGCGCACACTGGAAACACGGGGGCATCCATGAGTCGCTCGGAAGAAACTCCACTGTAACCGCCAGGTCCGTAGCGAATGGCGACATCGATGGCGCCGCGGCCGACGTCGGCGTGCTCGTTGCTGGTATCGATGCGCACTTTGAGATCGGGGAAGTCGTGGTGGAACCGGTGCAGCCTCGGCGCGAGCCATTTCGCCGCGAACGATTCCATCGTGCTGACGCGGAGATTTGCGACCGTGGCCGCCGTGGCGCGATCTAGAGCAAGGTCGAGCAATCCGAACAATTCGCTCAGCGAAGCGGCGAGTTCCTCGCCTTTGGGAGTCAGTTCCACCGCGCGATGACCACGATGGAAAAGCTTCACGCCGAGGTAGGCCTCGAGTTGCTTCACCTGATGGCTGATCGCCGCCGGAGTGACGAACAACTGCGCCGCTGCGGTCTGGAAACTACGGCATCGTGCGGCTGCTTCGAACGCTCGAAGCGCATTGAGCGGCGCGGGATGGCGGGGTTTCATGACTCGGGCTTGCGGCTGCCGGGTGCACATAATATCAGGTTAGTTTTTCTAACGCAGACGGCAAAACATCTCGTTTGTCGCGGGCTCCGCTGTTGGCGACGATGGCGCATCGAACCAACCGGGAATCATCGTGAGATTCGAAGAGCTGAGCTCCAATGTACTGATGTTCGTCGGCGACGAATACGAGTCGGTCGCCACGGCATTCCTCGATGGCGACGATGTGCTGCTGGTCGACTCGCTCGGCAGCGTTGCAGACGCGCACTGGTTGCGTCGTGTTTTGTGCGAGGACATGGGTAAGAAGGTGCGTGTCATCGCGGCGACTCACTTCATGAGTGATCACATCGCAGGAATGTCGCTTTTTCCAGAGGCGCTCACGATTGCACACCGACACCATCGCTTCACCTTTCTTTCGCAGAACCGTCGCGTCGATGAGTTCTACCGCGAGCCTAAGGTGATGTTCGACCGCTCGATGAGTCTGCGCTGGGGGCAGCACGAGCTATGCTTCCTGCACAATCCAGGCAAGACCATGGACCACGTCAGTGTGGACGTCGCCAGTGCCGATCTGGTTTGTGCCGGCGACAATATCGTCGGCAACATCATCTATCTCTCCAAGGCGGATCCCGCGCTGATCCGTGACGCGATCAGCCGCCTGCGGCAATTCAACAGGGGCACGGTCATCGGTGGGCACATGGGGAGGTTTACCGCCGCCGTCCTGGACAACGCGATTCACTACCTGGATCGACTGAGAGAGGCGGTGGTGAGCATTCGCGCCAATGCCTCACCTCAGGAGGCCGATGAGCGCATTGCCTCGATTCGAATCGAAGCGTGCCTCGCGCCACGAGTTGAAGCGGCGGCCTTCGAACGCCAATGGCACCAGCACAACCTGGAGGTCATCGCTGCGCAGTCGGTGTTCGCGTTCGACACGGCGATCGCATCCAGGAGCCGGGCATGAATAGCGGCCTGCGGCGCAGGGAATTCCTGCTCGGTTGCGGCAGCCTGGCGGCGGGTGCACTGCTGCCATGCGCGCCAGCGGACTCGGCTGACGTCAAAGATGACTTGCGCATCCAGCGACTGGCGTGGGCGGGCATTCGCCTGCAACTGCTGCAAGCGACTTTGTTCATCGATCCCCTGATCAACCCGGATGCGTGGGGGGCCTCGCTCAAGGATCCGCTGATTCCGGTTGACGACGCTGTTGGCGATACATATGTGCTCATCACTCATGCGCATCCAGATCATTTCGATGCCAAGGCTGCCGCTGATGCTTTGAGCAAGGGCGGCGCTCTTGTTCATCCGGCAGGAACGAATCCGCTGCCTGTTCCCCGAGGGGCACGCGCGCGCCCGGCCGCACTCTGGGAGCCGCAACTGCTCGGCGATTTCACTGCCACCGCCGTGCCTGCATCGGATGGTTATGGCGACCCGCAAGTATCTTGGGTGATCTCGGCCGGGGGACGGCGCATCTTTCATGGGGGCGACACGCTTTGGCATGGGCACTGGTGGCGCATCGGTCGTCAGTTCGGGCCATTCGACGCTGCCTTTCTCCCGGTCAATGGTGCGCGCTTCGGCTGGCGCAAGCCGGTCAGTGATCTGCCGGGGGTACTGACGCCCGAGCAGGCCGTGGCAGCAGCGATCATCCTCGGCGCACGCCGCGTGATTCCGATTCACTACGGCATCTCCGGAACGGCAGAGTACGTGGAGGTCGAGGATCCGATCGGCCGGTTGCGCTCGGCCGCTCGCGAAAAGTCGCTGGAAGTTGAGTCGCTGGCGCCAGGAGCCTGGGTGAAGTGGTGAGCTGACTCCGCGTCGTGTGGCATTCGCAATGAGCCCGCTTATTGGCATGATGGATCATGGCCAACATTCGCACGCACATGAGCTGCCCAGTACGTGTCCTGATCGCTATCTCAGCGCTGTTTGTTGCCGCATGCGCCGGGATAAAGCCTGTGCGCACTCACGGCCCCATGGTCAGGGAGGTCAGTGACAGCCGATTCGATGCCTACCTACAGGAGATGGTCGAGAGGGAGCACTTCACCGGCGCTGCTTTGATCACGCGGGGAGGGGAGGTCGTCCACGCCAAAGCTTACGGCCAAGCAACGGGTAGCAGTGCGAATGAAGTTGATACGAAGTTTCACGTGGCGTCGATTACCAAGCAGTTCACTGCTGCCGCGGTCGTGCAACTCGTCGAGAAGGGAATGGTGAAGCTGGACAGCTCCATCAATAGTTATCTGCCGCCGGAATACAGGTCCGAAAAGTGGGACGCCGTCACCGTTCACCATCTGCTATCTCACAGCAGTGGCATCGAGGATTACGCAGTTTTCAGGGATTACTATCGTGTCACCAAAGGATTCTGTTCAGATGACACGGTTGATGGAATGGTGAGGGAGGCGATGAGCAAGGACCTCCAGTTTGTACCTGGTTCGAAATATTCATATACCAACCTCGGATACACGCTGCTCGGCTTCATCATCGAGCACCAGACGAAGACCAGGTACGAAGAATATGTGACAGACAACCTCCTCGATCCAATGGGAATGACGTCCTCGACGATTCATGGAGCCGGGCACATTCCGGCCGTCGATGAAGCGGCAGGCTTTCGATGGAGTGAAGAACGAGGCAAGCATGTTCCGGATGAAACCTGGTCTCTGCCTGCGACGGCGCCGGACGCGGGCCTGGTGACCACATTGGAGGACTTCGCCAAATGGATGCGGATCTACACCGCCGGGGAGCAAACGATCTTGAGCCAGGGCTCGATCAAGCTCATGTCCAGTCCGGCGATACAGATTGGCGCAGGCGGCCCCTTGGATTCGATGGGGTATGGGCTCTATGTCGGCAGCCGCTTGATCGGCCACAGCGGTCGGGTCGTTGGCTTCAGCAGTCAGTTCATTTTCGACCGCGAGACTCAGTCGCTGATCGTAGTGTTCGCGAACGATGCAAGTAGCGACCCACAGCAAATAGCGTTGGGGCTGCTGACGATCTTGCTGACGCCCAAGCCGTGATCTGCAATGCCCAATGCGCCGGCAGCTACATCTTTTCGCCCGGTAGCGCGGCGGCTTGTTTGATCCAGCTCGTTAACTGCGCCTCATCCAGTTCGTCGTCTTCGCGGATATCGAAGTAGCGGACCGCCGGATATTTGCTGAGGCCCGGCGGAGCGGGTTTTAGCGACGAGCCGCGGAAGAAAGTCAGCTTCACGTACTTATCGAAGCAATGGAAGCTGAGGAACCAGAGATCGTGCTCCATGCCGTAGAACGGCGAGTTCCACTTCACTGCCTTGTGTACCTTGGGTACGGCCTTGGTAACCAGCGCGTCGATGCGTTTGCCCAAAGCGTTTTTCCAGCCGGGCATGGCGGCGATGTAGGCTTGCACCGGCTCATTGCCATAGCCTTTCGGGATTTGTGGGTTGCCGCCGGAGAGCAGGACGACTTGGTCGCCTGCTTTCGGCGCAAGCTTGGCCTTGGCTTTGGCTTTAGCGGCCGGCTTGCGCGGGCTGTTGCTCTTGGCCTTCGCCTTGGCAATCACGAAGGTTGCCTCGACTTGGAAAGGTACGGCTGAAAGAACATATACAAGCCGGTGAACAGCAGCGGGATGAGTGGGACCAGCGCCACAAAGCCGATCCAGGTCGCGTCGGATTTCTGAAACATCGCCACGATGTTTGCGATTACGGCGATCGTGAAGGTAATGGACAACCAGCGATGGGTTCGGCGAATCCAGCTCAAGGGAAATCTCCTTTTTCAGCGTTGTGTTCTTTAACTTTTCTTGGCCGGCGAGCCGTTGCGGGCTACCGCAGCTTTGATGAGTGTCTTGAACGCGCGTGCGTCGACCTCTTCACCTTCTTTGATGTCGATGGCGCGCCGCATGTTGCCTTCAAGGCTGGAGTTGAACAGCCTGGATGGATCGGGAACGCTCGCGCCGCGTGCGAACGTGAGTTTCACGTGCGACTTGTACGATTCGCCGGTGCAGATGATTCCATTGCGCGACCACACCGGGTTGCTCCACTTCCACTCCTCGATGATCTCGGGATCCGCTTCGAGGATCAGCTCGCGCATGCGCGCCAGCGTTTCGCCGCGCCAGCCATTGAGCTCGCGGATCCGGGCGTCGATGAGCTGAGAAGCGGACTTCCCGGTCTCGCTCGTGCCTGCAGCCTTCGCAGCGGCTTTCTTGGTCGTAGCTTTCGCTTTTGCTGTTTTCTTCGCGACGGGCGCCATATCAATTCACCTTTGCCAGAACCTGCTCGAGATTGCCGAGGAACTGCGCCCACCCGGCCTTGGCGCCACCGTAGGCTTGCTTCTGTTCCTTGCGGAAGCCCGCCTGTTCCACTCGAAGATGCGTGCCTTTGCCGGTCGGCGTGAGCGTCATCGTCACCACGGTCTTGGTATCGAACGCCGGGTCATCGTGCGGGAAATTCCAGGCATAGGACAGCGTCTTGTGCTGCTCGATCGCCAGGACTTCGCAAGCCAGCACGCCGCCCCACTCGCCGCGCAGATTGAACTTGTGACCGACGACGGCCTGGAAATCGTTCTTCATCAGCCACTCTTCGATCAAGTGCTGCTGAGTGAGCGCGCGCCAGACCTTTTCCGGTGGAAACGGCAGCTCCCGTTCGACGACGGCAACGAGGGTTTCGGTCGCGGCGGTAGTCATTGATCCATCCTCTTCAACAAATCTTCCAGCCGGTTGAACCGGCTTTCCCAAAAACCCGCCATCTGGCGGGTCCAGTCGATCAGCGGGCTCAGGGCGCCGAGCTGCGCGCTGTAATGGGTCTGGCGACCTTCCTGGCGGTCGCGGACCAGGCCGGCGAGCTTCAGCACGCCAAGATGTTTCGATACCGCCGGTTGCGAAATTCCGGCATGCGCGGTCAGGGCGCCGACGGTCTGCTCTCCTTCACGACACAATTGCTCGAAGATCTCGCGCCGGGTCGGGTCGGCGAGCGTTCTGAACAGCACATCGTGAGGGTTCGACATGATCGATAACCGGCTGGCTATGGGTCGATATATAACCAGCCGGCTATGCGTGAGTCAAGCCAGGCTCGCCTTGACGACTTCCCATAGAGCTAGCACATTGCCGCGAGCAGCTTATCGTGCGAGGGCCTGAGATGAATTTCGCGCCGTACCACATTCGCCGACACCTCGGTTTCGCCGTCCTGCTCGCCGGGGCAATCGCGTTGAGCGGCTGTCAAACGGCGCCGAGCAAGGGATCGAGCAAGGGCACGATCCGCATCCTGCAGTCCGAGCCACTCAAAGTGCCGGACAACTGCGAAGCCAGCGGCAGTTATTTTGTCGAGTTCACCGTGATGAGCGACGGCAGCACCGACGACATCAAGGCGAGCTCCGGTCCCGCGTGCATACAGGAAGCGTTGGCGGCCTGGGTCAGTTCGTTCCGTTACGAAGCGCCGGGCCAGGAGATTCCATCGGGCGTCGAGTGGATGATGGTCACGGCTCAAAAAGGCTCATAGTCGCAGCGCCGGCTCGCTTCGCAACCTTCCTCGAAATTGCCGCGTCCAACCGCCATGACGGCTCATACCGGGCCGACGTGGGTGTGGCATGCGAAAGAAGATCTGGTGGATCGCCGCTGCGGCGTTGTTACTAGTCGGCGTGGTGTTGTTTGCCCTCGATCGCGAGCCACCGGCCGACACTCGATATACCGGCGCATATAGATTCGACGATGGCACGCTGATGATCGTCGGCCCACGCAACGGCAGCGAGCTGCGATTCAAATTAATGAATGGCGACACCGGTGGACTCTGGCCCACCGATGAGCACGGCAAATACGAAGGCGGCGAAGGCTGGGCCGAGCGCGAGCCAGTCACCAATCGCGTCGAGTTTCAGCGCAACAGCGCAGGTGATGTGGTCGGGCTGACGTGGCGGCGACTCGGCGACGTCAAATCACCCAGCGGTAATGCGATTCGCCTGCCGCTGCGTCAGGAGATCGTCACGTTTCCCAGCGGTGAGCTCACCCTGCGTGGCAAGTTGATACTGCCTGAAGGCCAGGGGCCGTTTCCGATCATGATCACGGTGCACGGCTCCGAAGACTACAGTGCCGTGGACCATTACGCAGATCCCTACGTTTACGCCGCCAACGGAATCGCAGCGTTTGTTTACGACAAGCGCGGCACCGGCGGTTCGGACGGAACCTACACCCAGAATTTCCACGTGCTCTCCGACGACACCGTCGCCGCCGTTCAGTACGTGCGCAAGCGCCCGGAGATCGAAGGCGCCAAAGTGCATCTCGCCGGTTACAGCCAGGGTGGTTGGATCGCACCGCTCGCGGCGCTCAAAGATGGACACATCCGCAGCATCTTCGTCGGCTTCGGGGTCGCCCTGCCGGTGCTCGACGAAGATCGCTGGGGTTATGTGTACGCGCTCCAGCAGCACGGGTTTGGCGACAAGGAGATCGCCGAAGTGGACAGCGTCGCCGCCATCCTCGGCGACATCTTCGATCGCGGCCAGAACCGCTGGTCCGATTTGTCGCTGGCGCTGGACGAATCGCGCAGCAAGCCCTGGTTCGAGACTGCGAAGCACAGCGACTCCATCTTCGGCTCGATCGTCGGCGCCGAGATGCCGTTGTGGGTCGTGCGTCCGTACTTGTGGTGGAAGTATGGCCGCAATGATCCGCCGTTCATCGATCGTCTGTACGATCCGGCCCAGACGCTCGCGAAGCTCGACGTGCCGAGCTTGTGGGTCTTCGGCGGCAAGGATTCGAGCGCACCGACGCAATGGAGCGTCGACGCACTGAGCAAGCTGCAGGCCGCCAACAAGCCCATCGAATATTTCATCTACCCCGACGCCGAGCACGGCATTACACGCTTCCAGCAGAAGGATGGCGGTGAGCGGGTAACGCTGGGCTTCGAAGACGGCTACTTGCAGCAGCAAGTGGACTGGTTCCGCAAGCAGAGCGGTTTGCTGTAATACGAATGCAGTGGAATTGGAGTACGCTGCGGTGTTCTCAGCCGCAGCTATCGATGTCCACTGCTCATGACCCGCCGTGCCCCTGACGCTCCCCTCTTCGAAGACCTGGTCGCGCAACGACTGACTCGCCGCCAGATACTGCAGGCTGGCGCCGCGATTGCGCCGATGGCGCTGGTCGGGTGCGCGCCATTTGCGAGCTCCGATGCGAGCGCTTCGAAGATCTCACAGCTGGGCTTCAAGCCCATTCAAGGCAGCAAGGCAGACGCCATCGTTTTGCCCTCGGGCTACTCCTACGACGTGGTGATTCGCTGGGGCGAGAGTCTGTTCTCTTCGGCGCCCGATCTCGACGCGACCAGGCTCGATGCGGGCGCGCTGTTCGAGTCCGGCGCTGCCGAGCACCAGCGCAGCCAGTTCGGACAGAACTGCGACGCCATCCATTTCTTTCCATTGAACGGTCGCAGCGATCACGGCGTGCTGTGCGTGAACAACGAGTACACGGATGACGCGCTGATGTTTCCTGGCCACCCGGGATTTCGCGGCCTGCGCGGCGGGGTGAGTCGCGCGTTTGTGGAACAGCATCCGCAAGTCGTCGCGGTCGCCAAAGCGGCGCAGGGTGTGTCGATCGTCGAGATCAAGCGCGAGCGTGGTCGCTGGCGATTCGTGAAGGACTCGCGATACAACCGTCGCATCACCGCCGACACGCCCATCGACATCGGCGGGCCGGCGCGTGGCGCGGCGCTGATGCGCACCAAAGACGATCCGGCGGGTGCGCGTGCGTTCGGCACATTCGCAAATTGCGCCGGTGGCGAAACGCCGTGGGGCACTTATCTCACCGCCGAAGAGAACATCCAGGATTACTTCGCCAATCTGGATCAGCTGAAAGCGCGCCACGATGTCGATCCCTTCATCGTCGAATCGCACCGGCGCTTCCGCATGTGGAAGGCGCAGTCGCTCTACAACTGGGACATGGCCGATTCGCGGTTCAACCTGGCGGTCGCGCCGACCGAGCCGTTCCGCTTCGGCTGGATCGTCGAGATCGATCCGCTCGATCCGACCGGCACACCGGTCAAGCGAACTGCACTGGGCCGCTTCGCGCACGAGGGCGCGAGCCCGGTGATTGCCGGGAATGGTCGAGTAGCCGTCTACATGGGCGACGACGACAAGTTCGAGTACGTCTACAAATTCATTTCCAACGGACGCTTCGACCCGAAGAATCGTGCGGCCAATCGCAATCTGCTGGATCAGGGTACGCTGCACGTGGCGCGCTTCGATGCCAGTGGCAAAGGGCAGTGGTTGCCATTGGTGTTCGATCCAAAGGGGCCGCTCAATGCCGCCGCCGGATTTCGCGATCAGGCCGACGTGCTCATCAAAGCGCGCATGGCGGCATATCTGCTGGGCGCGACACCCATGGATCGTCCCGAAGATGTGGAAGCCAACCCGGCGACTGGCCGCATCTACATCGCGTGCACGCGCAACGAGAACCGCACGGTCGAGCCCGGCACCATCACGTATGGCGGCCGCGAGGTCGATACGCGGCCGAACGCAGCCAATCCGCGTGGCGCGAATAACTTCGGCCATATCATCGAGATCGCCGAAGCGGGCGAAGATCACACCTCGCTGGAGTTTTCCTGGGAGGTGTTCCTGCTCGCAGGCGATCCGTCCGGCGACCGCTTGATCACCGATCTGGATCGCATCAAGGTCGACAGCGTCTACTGCGCAGGCTACGCCAAGGCCGACGATCTCAGCCCGATCGGCTCGCCCGACAACATCGGCTTCGATCGCGCCGGCAACTTGTGGATGGTGACCGACGGCACGCAGCCGGGCGTCAGCAACAACGGTTGCTGGGCGATGCCCACGACTGGCCCGAATCGCGGCCGCTTGCAACAGTTCATGAGCGGCCCGGTGGGTTGTGAAGTGTGCGGCTGTCAGTTCTCTCCGGATGACGAAACGCTGTTCATCAGCATTCAACATCCTGGCGAGGGCGGCACGACCGCCGCGCCGCGCAGTCACTGGCCCGATGGCGGCACAAGTCAGCCGCGCGCCAGTGTGATCGCGATCCGCAAAGACGGCGGTGGCGTCGTCGGCAGCTGATCAACGTCGTCCGACCGGGAAGTACGCCAAGCCGAGTTGCGCGCCGATGTCGGGCGTGTTGCTGAAGTTGGAGATGTTCTCGGTGATCGCGAGGCTCCACTGCACGTGGCCGACCCGCTGTTGCAGTCCGATGCTCAGCTGATATTTGTTTTCGGTCAGTTCCTCGACGTCTTCGGCGTCCTGCACGGTGCTTCGGCTGGCGTACGCCTGCAGGATGGCCGTGGTGTTGCGAGTGATGCCGAAGCCATACCCGAGCAATGCCGTCGGAATGATTTGATGCTCGTCCGCGGGTGTTTCCGGGCCGCCTGCGTAGTACACGGCGCTACCAGCGATGTAGGCGGCGTGCCGGCCCCAGGTTCGTTGCAGCGTCAGCTGCGTGCCGTAGTCATCTCGGCCCGTCGACAACAGGAAACGTTCGCCGTCGATGGCGAATTTGGCCGCCAGTTCGAATACGACATCCCAACCGTAGCGAGGCTCGGGCAGCGAATAACGCAAGCCGAACACGGGATCGCCCCAGCCGCCCGGTGTCTGTGCGAGTTGTGAGAAGCTTGCGCCGCGCACGTTATAGACCATTTGAAACTGATTGCGTGCGACCAGGTCGCGGCCTTGCTGGCTGAATCCGACTGCGTCGTGGAACGATTCGATGGTGCTGTCGAGCACGCCGCGGCCGTAGCCGATGTAGGGCAGGCTCACGTAGGACGTCCACCAGGTGCTCAGGCGCTTGTGAATCACTACGTCGATCAATCCGACTTCGGCATCGACGTAGTACGCGTCGCGGCCCATGTTCAGGATCTCGTCCGCGTCGGCGCGGCTCAGCGGCTCGCGAACTGCATTGCGAGCCTCGAGATATTCACGCACGTTGTCGCTCATCACGAAGGTGTTCTGATAGGCGGTCAACACCTCGACGGCAACGCTGTCCTGACGTGCATCCACGGTGTGTGCGGGCAGCATGTCCAGGCGAAACAAACCAAACGGCGTGAGATCGCGCCCGCGCAGCAGGCCGGGATGATTCCACTCGTCCTGATCGGCTGCGGAGGCCGCCGATCCGCACAAACAAATGACCAGCAGCGCGAAGCAGCTTCTACGTGCGGTCATATTTGTCAGCTCCTTCTGGTGATATGACTCCCTACAGCACCTTGCCAGGATTCATGATGCCGTTCGGGTCAAGCGCCTGTTTGATGGCGCGCATGACTTCGATCGCGACCGGCGGCTCGTAGCGAACCAGTTCCTCGCGCTTGAGCCTGCCGATGCCGTGCTCGGCGCTGATGCTGCCGCCATAGCGCGCGATCAGATCGTGCACTGCCCGGTTAATGTTCGGCGCCAGTCGCAAAAACGATTCATCGTCGCTGTCGATCGGGCGGCTGATATTGAAGTGCAGGTTGCCGTCCCCCAGGTGGCCGTAGGAAACAATCCGACCTTTCGGCGATATGTTCCGCACCAGCTGGGAAGCCTCGACGATGAACCGCGGCAACTCGCTGGTGGTCACGGATACGTCGTGTTTGATGCTGGCGCCGATGTGCCGCTGGGCTTCGGGAATCGTTTCTCGCAGCCTCCAGAACATTTCACGCTGCGCTTCGCTCGAGGCGAGCGCGGCGTCCGAAATCTCCCCTTGTTCCATCGCGGCGGCCAGCTCGGCCTCGATGGCCTCGCGCATCGATTCAGCCTGGCGACCCATGCCGATCTCCAGCAGCACGTACCAGTCGTGACGCTGGTCGAGGGGATTGGCCGTGTTTGGAATATATTCGAGCACCAGTTCCAGCGCGGTGCGCGGGATCAGCTCGAACGTCGATACGGCGTCGCCCGTGAATGTGCGCAGCCGGGAAAGTAACGAAACGGCACGCTGTGGATCGGTGAGGCCGACGAAAGCTGTGACATTGGACGCGGGTCGAGAAAACAGTTTGCAGGCCGCTGCCGTGATGACGCCGAGTGTGCCTTCGGCGCCCAGGAATAGATTGCGCAGGTCATACCCGGTGTTGTCCTTGCGCAGCGGCTTGAGGCTGTCGAGAACGCGGCCATCGGGCAGGACGACTTCGAGGCCGAGAATCAGGTCTCGCATCATCCCGTAGCGGAGCACGGCGGTACCGCCGGCGTTCGTCGAGAGATTGCCGCCGAGCTGGCAAGATCCTTCCGAGCCCAGGCTCATGGGGAACAAACGATCGACCGAGGCCGCCGCTGCCTGCACTTCCGCCAGCACACAGCCTGCTTCGGCGATCATGGTGTAGTTCAAGGGATCGATGGCGCGGATCCGGCGCATTCGTGCGAGCGACAGCACGATCTGCGAACCATCCTCGCTCGGCGTTGCCCCACCGCAATAACCGGTGTTCCCGCCCACCGGCACCACGCCGACGCGCGCCTCGTTACACATCCGCATGATGGCTGACACTTGTTCGGTGCTGTCCGGCCGCAGCACCAGAGGTGTGGCGCCCCGATACAGTTTGCGATGGTCGACGAGGAAGGGCTCGATATCCGCCGCTTGTTCGAGATAGCCCTGCGGACCGACAGCGCGGCGGAGGTCGGCGAGCAGGGAGCTGTTGATGCTCATGAGGTAAGCTTAACTCCAATGGCCCATCTTCGCCGCGCCCCGGGAACGACCGATGCTGGATGACGTGCGCTTACATCAGGCCCTGATCGGGCAAAGCGGCTCTCGAGCCGAGCTCAGTACACCGGTGCTGGTCGTCGATCGCGACGCCCTGGATAGAAACATCCGCCGGATGGCCGACCTGGCCCGCCAGCACGGCGTGGCCCTGCGGCCGCACGCCAAAACTCATAAGAGCGTCGACATTGCCAAGTTGCAGATCGCCGCCGGCGCGGTGGGCGTGTGCTGCGCGAAGCTCGGCGAGGCGGAGGCGCTCGCGGAGGGTGGGATTGAATCCATCTTGATCACCTCGCCGGTGGTTGCGGTTCCAGCGCTGGCGCGTTTGAACGCGTTGAACGAGCGGATTCGTGATCTGGCCGTGGTGGTCGATAACCCGGCGAACGTCGCGGCGCTGGCGCCGGTGGTTACGCGGCCGCTCAATGTGCTGATCGATATCGATCCAGGGATTCACCGCACTGGCGTGCCGTCTGCGGCTGCGGCGGTCGAGCTTTTCAAGATCATCCGTGGGCACAAGAATCTCCGCTATCGTGGTGTGCAGATGTACTGCAGCCGGCAGCAGCACATCGCCAGCTACCAAGAGCGGGCCGATGCGATGCGCGAGCGCACGGGTTATTTGAAATCTGTCATCGCGGAATTGAAGGCGCAGGGCGGGGCGCCTGAAGTGGTTACCGGTGCTGGCACCGGAACGCATCACATCGACGCATCGCTCGGCGTGTTCAATGAATGGCAGGTCGGTTCGTATGTGTTCATGGATCGGCAGTACGCCGAATGCGATCTGGCGGATCGGCCGGCGGTTCCTTACGAATATTCCCTGTTCGTGGATGCGAGAGTCGTGAGCGCCAATACACCTGGCCGGGCGACGATCGACGCCGGCTATAAGGCGTTTGCTACGGACGGCGGAGTGCCGGTGGTGCTGAGTGGGGCGCCGAAGGGGAGTGTGTATCAGTTCATGGGCGACGAGCATGGTGGCATCGTCGATCCGGCTTCGAAGCATGTCTGGACGATCGGGGACAGCGTGCGGTTGGCTGCGCCTCACTGCGATCCGACGGTGAATCTATACGATTCGTATCATGTCGTGAGTGGGGAGACGCTGGTTGCGATCTGGCCTGTTGGGGCTCGCGGTCGCTCGCGCTGATTGCGCTTACGCGTGATGCGGTAAGAGGCGTCGGTGGCCTGCAGCGCTGGGTGCGGTCTAGTTTGGCGTCGCTGTCGGAGGCGTGGTGGTCTGCGGCGCCGGGAACGTCCTAGGTCTTCCCGGCACCGTGCTCCCCGTCACTCGCGCTATCGCGCGGATTCCTTGGGTCCCGTCCCTGGGCGCACTGCTCCGGCGAGGTCCCTCTCGTCCGAGCACGCAGTTGCGGCCGCCGGGTAACGTCACCGCGGTTCGGTCGAGCAGATCTCTGTTGCGAGTTAGTGATGTCACCGCAGTTCGATCGGGCAGCTCTCTGTCGCGAGTCGTCGCGAAGACGACTCGAGCGATCGTTAGAGCGCGGTAGCCGCGACCGCAGGTCGCCCGTCCGACTTCGCAGCTGACGTCTCGGCGACGCGAACCACGGACGTCTCTGGCACCAACTTGAGTTGGGTCACTGCCGGCGACGCGGACCACTGACGGCTCTGGCACCGACTTGAGTTGGGTCATTGCCGGCGACGCGGCTACCGAGCCTCTTACTCCGAAGCATCACCACCGCCCGCAAAGGCCCGCAGCTCCTGCGCCGACAGAGCGTAACTCTCAACGACCCGGCCGCCCTCGAGCACACACCCAAAGCTGCGAGCCGGCCCATCGCCAGGCTTGGCGACAAAGGGCCTGGCGGTTCCGCCGATCAAATGCTGGGTTCCGGAGCGCTCATCGACCGTGACATCGAATCGATACCGCAGCTCGAACACTTTCGTATCGAGCAGATGTTTCTGGCAGAACAGCCGAGGACAAATCCGAGCCGCGTCCTCGCCTTCGATGGGATCGCAGCCCTTCACGACCACCATCTTCTTCGACCGCAGCAGTTCCGGCTCCTCCAGATTGCCGAGCAGCCAGAACAGCCCGGAGAGGGCGATACCGAAGACTCCAGCGAAGATGGCGAGGCGTAGCGGCAGCATGTGCCGCCAACTTTAACCGCGCCAGCCCGGCTTCACCATCAACATGTGCACGTCACCGAGCTGCCGCTCGGCGAAGCCGCCTTCGCAATAGCAGAGGTAGTAGTCCCACAGGCGGATGAACTCCTCGGGATAGCCGAGCGCGCGTACCTTGCCGATGTTGGCGAAGAAGTTCTCCCGCCACATGCGGAGCGTCGTCGCGTAGTGCGGGCCGATGTCTTCGAGGTGATAGACCTTCATGTCCGTGGAGCGCGTCACCGCATCGGTGATGGCCGTGACGCAGGGGATGAAGCTGCCGGGGAACACGAAGCGCTGGATGAAATCCACGCTCTTCAGTGCATCGTCGTAGATCTGATCCTGGATCGTAATGGCCTGGATCAGCATGGCGCCGTTCGGCTTGAGCAGTGAGGCGCACTTCGCGATGTAGGTGTCCAGGAACTGATGGCCGACCGCCTCGATCATCTCGATGGATACGAGCTTGTCGTATTGGCCCGTGAGATCGCGGTAATCGTCCAGCCGCAGATCGATTCGCTCACTCAAGCCTTCAGCCGCCACGCGCTCCTTGGCCAGCGCGTACTGCTCCTTGGAGATCGTGGTCGTCGTGACACGGCAGCCATATTTCTTCGCCGCGTAGATCGCAAGGCCGCCCCAGCCGGTGCCGATCTCCACCAGATGATCGGATGGCTTCAACTGCAGCTTGCGACAAACCGCCTCGAACTTCGCGAGTGAGGCTTCCTGCAGCGTCGCTTCGGGCGCTTCGAAGATGCCGCACGAGTACGCCATCGTGTCGTCGAGGAACAGTTGGAAGAAATCGTTGCCCAGGTCGTAGTGAGCCGCGATGTTCTTGCGGCTGCCGTCCTTGGAGTTGCGGTTCATCCAATGGAAGATCCGTCGCAAGGGCGAGGTGAGGAATGCCAGGCCGCCTTCCATGTCCTGCATGATCTCGCGGTTCAACACCATGATACGCACGAGCGAGACCAGGTCGTCGCTGCGCCAGTGGCCGTGAATATAAGCCTCGCCCGCGCCCGTCGTGCCGCCGAACGCGGCGTCGGCCCAGAACTGGGGGTGGACGACTTCCACCGTCGCAGACAACGAGCACTCGGGCGTGTGCTTGCCGAAGCGGTGCACCTGGCCGGCTTCGACAACGGCGATCTCGCCGTGCTTCAGATGTTGCAACTGGCCGAGCAGCGCGTTGCGGCCGGTCCGCTGCAGCCACGAGTCGTTCGCGACCAGGGCGGGCGTATCGGGGAGGATCGACGGTCTTGCTGTTGTCATGGCGTCACGGTCCACTTCGGATGAGTGAAGAATGGCGTGCGTCGGAACCACAGGCGCAGGGCCTGCCAGTAAATCGCACCGGAAATTTTGGCGGTCATGAGCGGATATCGGTACAGCACGCGCGCGAGCGCGGCACTGGAGATTTCCTCTCGTTGCAGCGTGAGCGTGGCGTCGAACACGCGGCGGGTGTGCCCGTCCTTCTGCTGCAGGTTGTCCATGTGAATGCGCAGTTGCTCGCCCGGCACGCTCAGGCGCCAGTCGTAGCTCATGTCCATGGGCCAGAACGGCGAGACGTGGAATTCCTTGCCGAACTCGAAGCGCATCACGCTGTCATTGCGCGTCGCCGATGCGACCGGCAGGACGTACGCATGTCGTTCCTTCCACGGCGTGTTGGTGATCTCGGCGAGGATGGTTTGAACTTTCGTGCCGCTGCTGTCGAAGCAGTAGTAGAACGACACCGGATTGAAGATGTAACCGAAGTAGCGCATGTGCGTGAGCATGCGGATCGGCCCATCCGGGCGGCGACCGGTCTGCGCGGTGACCGTGCGACGCACGGCTTCGTCGAGGCTCAGTTCGTCGCCGCCATCATGACTATCGGTATCGTCGCCGTCATTGAGCGTCTGGTGATAGTCGGAACGTTGGAAGCGCGCGAGTGCGGGTCGGCGCGCCGACCAGCCCCAGTGCGAATCGAACAAGTGCGGCAGTTCAGCCAGGTCCAGATACATCATGAACAGTTCGTAGCGGAACTGATGACCGGACGGTTCGTGACGGCGGTGACGGACCCAGCCGTTGTAGATGCAGCTTTCCATGTGTGCTCGCGGCTGTTGCCGCTATCAGGCGACGCTCGCCGTGACCGGCTGAGCTTGCGATTCTGGGATGGCCTCGCCGCGCGCCGTGAGATCCCACTGAAAGTGCTCGAGCGCGCGCATCGCTGTGACGACGCCGTCCTCGTGAAATCCATAGCGCCAATATGCGCCGCAGAAGTAGGTGCGACGAACGCCATTCACTTCGCGATGCCGGGCTTGAGCGGCCACGCCCTGGGGCAAATAAACCGGGTGGTGATAGGCGATGCGCTGAATGATCTTGCTCGGGTCGATCGCGTCCGCGTGATTCAGCGTGACCAGGAACCTGGTCGGCGCATCCAGCGTCTGCAGGATGTTCATGTCGTACGTCAGCGCGACCGGCTGCTGCGGATTCTTCAGCGCGTGATAGTTCCAGGCAGCGCGAGCGAGCGGACGACGCGGCAGTAGCGATGTGTCGGTGTGCAGGATCGCTTCGTTCGCAGCGTACGGAAATGCCTTCAACACTTCCCGCTCGGCGGGCGAGGGATCGCTCAGCATGTCGAGCGCCTGATCGCTGTGGCACGCGATGAAGATGTGATCGAAGCGGTGTACTGCGCCCTTGTTCGTGCACACCTCGACTTCATGCGTCCGACGACGGATGCTTTCGATCGGCGTCGACAGCCGCACGTCGGCCTTCATCGACGCCATCAGCTTGCGCACATATTCACGCGAGCCGCCTTTCACGGCCTGCCACTGCGGGCGGTTGTCGATGTTCAAGAAGCCGTGGCGCTCGAAGAAATCTACGAAGAAGCGCGCCGGGAACGACAGCATCGCATCGGCCTCGGCGGACCAGATCGCGCGGCCCATGGGCAGGATGTAGCGCTCGGCGAACGACGCGGAGTAACCGTTGGCGCGCAGGTAGTCGCTCAACGTCAGTTTGTTGTCGTTGGTCTTCAGCAGCGCGCGCGATTCGCGATTGAAGCGCAGGATGTCGTAGATCATGCGCAGGAACGACGGGCTCACGATGTTCGAGCGCTGCGCGAACAATGCGTTCAACGACGTGCCGTTGTACTCCAGGCCGGTACGCTCACAGCGCAGGCTGAAGCTCATGTTCGAGGGCTGCCACTCCACGTCGAGCTCGCGGAGCATCGCGATGAAGTTCGGATAGGTCCAGTCGTTGAAGACGATGAAGCCGGTGTCGACGGCGTACTGCTTGCCCTGCCAGTCGACGTCGATGGTGTTGGTGTGTCCGCCGGGATAGTTGCCCGCTTCGAACACCGTGACCTCGTGCTGCCGGCTCAGCCGCCAGGCTGCATAGAGGCCTGCTATTCCCGCGCCGATGACTCCAATGCGCATGATGGTTCCTTACCCGGTAAATGGTGAGATGCTTGTTGTTAGTTGGCTTCGGGGCGCATGCGAGTGCGCGCGTCGCGCACCTCACGCGGCACCGGCTTGAGATCCCAGACGATGCCGAACAGCGCCAGCACGCGCAGCCCGTAGTACGTCAGGTCGATCTCCCACCAATAGAACCCCTGTCGCGTCGAGACGGGATAGTGATGGTGGTTGTTGTGCCAGCCTTCGCCGAAAGTGAGCAGGGCGAGCCACAGGTTGTTGCGGCTGTCGTCCGGGGTCTCGTAACGGCGCTTGCCGAAACGATGACAGAGCGAGTTGATGGTGTAGGTCGCGTGATAAGTGACGACCGTCGAAACGAAGAAGCCCCACACCAGCATCTGCCAACGATTCGTGTGCAGTCCCGGTGCGACGTGCTCGAGCAGTGCGCCGAGGCCGAACAGGCCGCTTGCCAGCGCCACCGGCACCAGGATGTCGAAACGATCCAGCAGCTTCAGCTCGGGGAACTTCAGCAGGTCACGGACGCGAGACAGATCGGGCTGGAAGTGACGGCGCGACAGGAACCAGCCCATGTGGCTCCACAGGAAGCCGCGTTGCACCGGCGAGTGAACGTCTTGCTCGGTGTCGGAGAACGCGTGGTGATGACGGTGGTGCGCAGCCCACCAGATCGGGCCGCGCTGCACGGCTGAAGCGCCGAGCAGAGCGAACACGAACTGGCCGGCGCGCGAAGTCTTGAACGAACGGTGCGAGAAGTAGCGATGGTAGAAGCCGGTGATCGCGAACATGCGAATCACGTACATGCCAATCGCAACAGCAACGGCAATCGGACTGACGCCAACAACGAACACAGCTACGCAAGCGATGTGCAGGCCGATGAACGGAATCACACGCAGCCAATCGACGTTGTCGATTTCGGCGTCGTCGTATTTGGCCAGGCCCGCGCGCACGTCGAGCCAGCTGGTCAGGCTGGTCAACAAGCTCGTCTCCGTCTTGTCGAAAGCGGCCGAGGCCCTTTCGACCCGCCCGTCAAAAGGCGTGACTTTTGCCGGGCTCGTCCGGGGCGCCGCTTCAGTGTGATTGCTCATGGTCGTGCATCCTCGGCGAGGATTTCGCACGATCGACGAGCTGTGGATTCAATCGCTAATTCATTAACGCAGTTGGGAATAAACCTGAAGCGCGCGCTTGCGGGATTCCCCCAAATCGAGCACGGGGCGTGGATACGTTTTGTCGAAAACCACGCCGGCCCGCTGCAAAACCGCCTCGGGAGCGGCCCACGGTTGATGGATCCATCGGTCCGGCAGGCGCGCGAGCTCGGGCACCCAATGACGGATGTAGCTGCGCACGGGATCGAAGCGCTTCGCCTGCAGCACAGGATTGAAGATGCGGTAGTAGGGCGCGGCGTCGGCGCCGCAGCCCGCGACCCATTGCCAACCCAGTGTGTTGTTTGCCAGATCCGCATCGACCAGCGTCTCCCAGAACCATTGCGCACCCTGCAGCCAGTGGATCTGCAGGTTCTTGGTTAGTACGGAGGCAGCGATCATTCGGATGCGGTTGTGCATCCAGCCCGTGCGCCACAGTTCGCGCATGCCGGCGTCGACCAGCGGAATGCCAGTAGCGCCGCGCTGCCAGGCTCGCAGGTCGGAAGCACTGCGCCGCCATTTCTGTTTGGCAAAGCGCTTGTCGAGCGGTGCGTCGGTCGTCTCGGGAAAATGAAAGAGCAGGTGGTGCGCGAATTCGCGCCAACCGATCTGTCGCAGATAGCTGTCGGTACCTTTGGCTTGCGCCGCTGCGGTGTTCGAGTGTCGGAGCGCGGCGACAATCTGCCGCGGTCCGATTTCGCCGAAATGTAGATGCGGTGACAGGCGCGAGGTCTCGGCACGATCGGGTCGATCGCGTCCGGTCGGATAGCTGGCGACGTGTTTGCTGAACTGCCGGAGCTGTTTCAGAGCGCCGGCCTCACCGGGCGTCCATGTCTGGGTCAGGCCGTCGTCCCAGCGGATCTTTGGTAACAGCGCGAGATCGTCGATGCCGATGCCGGACAGTCCACGCGGCGCTCGCGGCAATCTGCGCGGCGCCCTGCTGGGCACAGGCAAAGTCGACAGCTGCGTTTCAGCCGTGCGCCAGAACGGAGTGAACACTCGATACGGCAGCTTTTGCCCGTTCAAAATCGTGCCCGGCTCGAACAACAGCGCTGCATTGCTCTGTTCGACTGACACGCCGTCGTCATCCAGCGCCGCAGCGATGCGCGCATCCCGCTTCAATGCCGCCGGTTCGTAGAGCTTGTTCCAGCAGACCAGCGTCGCCCCCGTTTCCCGGATGCAATGACGCAAAACCGTCGAAGCTTCGCCTCGTTGCACGACCAGGCGGCTGCCGATTTTGCGCAGGCTGGCGTCGAGGGCGGTCAGGCTGTGGTGCAGCCACCAGCGACTCGCCGCGCCCGGCGCCCAGGGGTGTTCGTCGTCCGGCGAATGGACATAGACAGGCACCACGCGCTCGGCATGTTCGAGGGCGTGGCGTAGCGCTGGATTGTCGGTGAGGCGGAGATCGCGCCGGAACCAGACGAGGGCAGTCCTGACTGGGGCGGATCGTCGCGCGTTCACAGGAACGCGCTTATCGCTGTGCGATGGAGGAGCTTTGGGATCGACCGCGCCGTGTTAGACCGGGCGCGGTCGGAATATTGACCGTAGAGGAATTGGCAGGCGCAACGCTCAGGCGTCGTCCCGATCGTTGTAATCGTCATCGTCGTCGTCGAGGTCTTCGTCCTCGTCGTCGTCCCAATCGTCGTCGTCCTCGTCCCAATCGTCCTCGTCTTCGTCGTCCTCTTCTTCCTCTTCTTCTTCCTCGTCGTCATTGGCCCAGCCTTCCGGCTCCTGGGACAGCTCCAGGTCGAGCTCGTGCCAGGTATCGAGGTCGATTTCCTCGATATCGCCGTTCTCGTACTGGACTTCGACCAACTCCTGGTCGGGATCCACGGACAGGACCTTGAAGACCTCGTTTTCTTCGAGATCCTCATACCATTTTCCCTGGACCGGGTCGTAATCTCTGGCCACGCACACACCTCAAACGACGAGAACCGGTGTATTCACCGGCGGCGGAATATTAGGGGCATTCTCCAAGACTGCCAAGTGAGTGAAACAGCGGCGGCGCGGTCTTTCACGGGGCGGATGGACTGGGGTCCGGTCGGTGCCTACACTGCCGCGCCCTTTCACACTTCATGCCATGACCAAGACGCCGCGAGTACAACCGTCCGCCCAGCCGCTGTTGCAGGCACGGCGTATCGTCATCAAGGTCGGTTCGGCCTTGCTGGCGGATGCCGCCAGCGGCGCGGTCCGGCGTGACTGGCTGGAGACCCTGGCGGCCGATATCGGTGCTTTGCGCCGGCGGGGTCAGGAGGTGCTGCTGGTGTCCTCGGGCGCGATCGCGCTGGGCCGGCGCCAGCTCGGACTGGCCCCAGGCAAGCTCAAACTGGAGGAGAAGCAGGCGGCCGCGGCGGTCGGCCAAATCCGCCTGGCGCACGCCTGGACCGAAGTCCTCGAGCACCATGAGCTGAGCGTCGCGCAGATTCTGCTGACCCCGGGCGATACCGAGCAGCGGCGCCGGTACCTGAATGCTCGCAACACCCTGCGCACTTTGTTGAAGCTCGGCTCGGTGCCGGTGATCAACGAGAACGACACGGTCGCTACTGCCGAAATACGCTATGGTGACAATGACCGTCTGGCCGCGCGCGTCGCGCAGATGATCAGCGCCGACTGCTTGATCCTGTTGTCGGATGTAGACGGTCTCTATACGGCCGATCCCACGCGCGATCCCAACGCGCAATTCATTCCCGAAGTGCGCGCCATCACTCCCGAAATCCAAGCGATGGCGGGCGGGTCGGCATCGGCCGTCGGCACCGGCGGCATGGCGACCAAAATCACAGCGGCGAAAATTGCCGTCGGTGCAGGCTGTCATATGTGCGTGTCGCTCGGCCGGGAGTTGCACCCGGTCAAGCGGATCGAGGAAGGCGCACGCTGCAGCTGGTTCTATCCGTCGGCGAGTCCGTCGACCATGCGCAAACAATGGATCGCGGGCACCTTGCAACCGGCCGGCGAGCTTTATGTAGATGAGGGAGCCGCTGCTGCTCTCGCTCGCGGCAAAAGTTTGTTGCCGGCGGGCATAACGCGCATCGTCGGTCCATTCCAGCGCGGCGACGCGTTGATCGTGCGTGATGCGATTGGGAAGGAGATCGCGCGCGGCCTGGTTGCGTATTCGAGCGCCGACGCCGAGCGCCTGCTAGGACACAAATCCAGTGAGATCGAGACGCTGCTTGGATTCCATGGCCGCGACGAAATAATCCATCGCGACGATCTGGTACTCACGAGCTAACGCGGGTTTCACCCGGCTGACTCGTATGACGGGTTTGTTAGTATCGGCTGCTTGGACATTCGTCCATCAGCGGATATGCAACTCTTACAACAACCTTCCCTGCGCCGGAATCGCGCGCTGGTCGCCACGCTTGCGCTCAGCTTTTTGCTGCTGTTGGGCTCGGCGGGGCTGACATTCCATGTGTCGCGTCAAGGTGTCGACGCAGATGCGCTGGTCGTGCACACGATGGAAGTGCAGCGAGCGCTCAATGCGACACTGCTCACGATTGGCGGCGCCGAATCGGGCCTGCGCGGTTTCCTGCTGACGGGCAATGAAGCTTTTCTCAAGCCGTATCAAGACGCCGGCAAGCAGTTGCCTGAGCACTTGGCGACGTTGCGCAAGCTGGTCGTCGACAGTCCCTCGCAGCTCGCCAATGTCGAAGCGGTCGCGCCGTTGATCGAGCAGCGTCTGGCGGGCATCGACATGGCGTTGACTGCATATCGCGACGGTCGCCGTGCCGATGCGATCGCCGCACTTCAACGCTCCGGCCTGCCGACCTTGAACGACATCCGCTCGCGCATCGAGGCGGCCACCGAGTTCGAGCAGCAATTGCTGGTTGCGCGTCAAGGTGCCGCGGCCGGCTTGCGTGATCGCTTCACCAGCGCCGTGCTCGTGATGCTGATCGCGTGCGGCATACTGGCTTTGTTCGCATTGATCAGCGTGCGTCGGTATGTGGCCACGGTCCACGAAAGTCGGTTGCGGCTCGCTTCTCACAATGTCGAACTGGAGCAGCGGGTGCAGGCGCGCACCGAAGATCTGGCGAAAGCCGCCGACGACGCGAATCGCGAGCGCGCCCGAGCGGAGTCGCTGTTGACGGACGTCAATCATCGAGTGGGCAACAATCTCGCGCTGGTCTCGTCGTTCCTGACGATGCAGCAGCGCGCGGTGAAGAATCCGGATGCGGCCCGAGCCTTGAGCGCCGCCCGCATGCGAGTGCAGGCGATCGCGTCGGCGCATCGCAAGCTGCGTCTCGGCGCGGATTTCGCGACGGTCAAGGTCAACGAAGTGCTCGGCGCCGTGCTCGAGGACATCAGCGCCGGCTTGCCGCCGGGAGATTTGATCCGGATCCAGTGCCAGGTCGAACCGCTGGAAATCAATGCGCGCGATGCGGTGTCGCTCGGGGTGCTGACCAGCGAGCTGGTGATGAACGCCGTCAAACATGCGTTCGCGCCGGGCGAGACGGGCGAAGTGAGCGTCGTGCTGGTCCACGGCGCGGATTCGGTCGCCGTGTTAGAAGTATCCGACGATGGAGTGGGGTGGCATGACAACAAACATTCACGAGAAACAGGCGGGCTGGGCGCGAAGATCATCGACATGGTCGCGCGGCAGTTCGGCGGGCGCCCGGAGCGTACTGCTCGATTTCACGAAGGCGCTATTACGCAAGAGCGTCGGCCTGGCACGCGGATCCGCGTCAACCTCACCAAGCTCCAGGTCATGTCCGCCTCCTGAAGTTGTTCGCACCGGCAGCTCGCCGATGACGCGGCCGTCGGTGATGCGCGATCCACGCGTCCTGCTGTTCCCGTTACGTCGCGCTCCGCATCGGGAAGGCGGCGACGGCACCGGCGCAGAGGGCACGACGAAGGGCCCGATGTCGGGCATGACGATATTGGTCGTCGAGGATGACTTCATCGTCGCGTACGACATGCAGATGATGTTGGAAGAGCAGGGCGCGCGCGTGCTCGGGCCGGCGACCAGCCTGGCCGAGGGGCGCGAACTGCTGGCGAAGGAGCTGCCCACGGTCGCCGTGCTCGATGTGAATCTCAACGGCGAATATGTGTTCCCGCTGGCCGAGGAGCTGCGCACACGGAAGGTGCCGTTTGTGTTCGCGACGGCTTACGCAGATGAAGACCGGCTGTTTCCGCAGGCCGCCCGGAGCGCGCCGCGCCTGGCAAAGCCGGTGTTGCCGAACGTGCTGATCGCGCAGCTGCTGCGGCTCAACCGCTGAGTCAGTGCGTCGTATCGCGCCGATTCACTGGAATGTCGACGTAGCGATGGGCCGGTGCGTCGCTGGCGGGGAAGGTTTCCTTCAGCGACTCATCGATCTGGTCCTCGCAGGCCGCGATCGGATTACGCACTCGATAGCGCCGGGCAATGCCTTTGATCGCGGGCATCGCGATCAGCGCCAGCGCCCCCAGTAACAGGACGGATTCCACCGCATCGAAGACCGAGCGCCGTCTCGGTGCGTAGTCAACCAGGTCGTCATCGTCGTCGTAGCGCTCGTAGTCACGCATGAGTCTGTTCTCCATGGTGTTCTACCGAGACGCTTCGCCGACCGGCGCGGTTCCGTCAGGGCACGCGAGGCGGGACGATCGGGTGCGAGCTGGACAGGCCGCCATCGACGGGGAAGGCCTGCCCGTTGACGTAGGACGCTGCGTCCGACGCCAGGAACAGGGCCATGCGCGCAATCTCGATGGGAGCGCCAGCGCGGCGCAGCGGGTTGAGCTGGCCAATCTTGTTGTCGGTGCCACGGGCCCGTGCCTGGTCGAAGATGGGCTTGGTCATGCCGGTCTCGATCAGGCCGGGACAAATGGCGTTGATACGCACGCCGCTGGCGGAGAGTTGATAGGCCGTGGTTTGTACCAGGCTGATGACGCCGGCTTTGCTCGCGCTGTAGGGTGACCCGCCTGCGCCCGAACGCAAACCGGCGACCGAGGCCGTGCAGATGATCGAGCCCCGCTTGCGTGGTGTCATCACTCGGGCCGCGTGCTTCACGGCGAGGAACGTGCCGATCAGGTTGACGGTCAGCACTTGCACCCAATGCTCGGGTGTCTGCTCGTTGAGCGGCACCAGTCCGCCACTGATGCCGGCGTTGGCAAAACAAACATCGAGGCCGCCGTATTCACGGACTGCGCTGTCGATGGCCTCGGAGATGTTCGGTTCCTGCGACGAATCGCTGACGATGGCCGTCGCGCGGCCGTTTTCCTTGCGGATCGCGGCGACCGTTTCTTCCACTTCAGCGGCGCGATCCAGAGCCACGACTGCGGCGCCCGCCTGTGCGAACACGATGGCGCTGGCGCGACCGATGCCGCTTGCGGCGCCGGTGACGAGCGCGACCTTGCCTTTGAGCTGGCCTTCGACAGCGGGGTCGGGAATTTGCATGGTTGTCCTACCAGTTCGGGAACGTTTTTCGCAGACCGGAATTGGGCTGCGGAACGCTTCTATCGATTGGGCGTCGAGTGTGTCCGCGAGTATGAATTAATGCAATGCCGCCACGGCGTGGCTGTCGACGCGCATGGCTTTGTGGCATGGTGCCGGCCCTCTCACCGTGACGATCGCGATGAATGTCACTGCGCCCGAGACATTGTTCGAGCAGGAGTTCGGTCTGATCGCCGACCTGGTACGCGCGTATGCCCAGGAGCGACCCCGGCATCCGGCGCTGATCGACGAGCAACGCAGCCTCAGCTACGGCGAGCTGGATCAGTTGATGGACCGGGTGGCCGTTGCCTTGCAGCTTGCTCGCGTCGGCCGCGGCGAAGCGGTGGCGATTTGTGCGGCTTCCTGTGTCGACTATGGCGTTGTGTTTCTTGGCGCCCTGCGCGCCGGCGTGGCGGTCGCGCCGCTGTCGCCTTCGACGACTCCCGAGTCGTTGGTGACCATGCTCGCCGACAGCGGCTCGAAGATCCTGTTTCTGGATGAGAGCGTGGCCGTCGCGCTGGCGACGGTTGCGTTGCCGCCCGGCTTGCAGCTGGTTCGCCTGGATCGTGCTCCGGGTGTGCGTTCGATCGACGCCTGGATCGCTCCTGCTGGCGGAGCGCCCGTGCCGGTGGATATCGCACCGGATGCGCCGTTCAACATCATCTATTCCTCGGGCACGACCGGAACGCCCAAAGGCATCGTGCAGCCTCACAGCATGCGCTGGGCGCACGTCCGTCGCGCTCGGAACTTCGGTTACGACCGCGAGGCGGTGACGATTTGCTCCACGCCGCTGTATTCGAATACCACGCTCGTGAGTTTCTTCCCCGCCATTGCGGGCGGCGGCAGTGTGGTGTTGATGCCCAAGTTCGAGGCGGGCAAGTTTCTCGAGTTGTCGCAGCAGCATAAGGTGACGCACGCGATGCTGGTGCCGGTCCAATATCAGCGACTGATGGATCGGCCGGACTTCGATCGCTTCGACCTCGGCAGCTATCGTATGAAGTTCTGCACCAGCGCGCCGTTCGCCGCTGCGCTCAAGTCGGACATCCTGCGCCGCTGGCCGGGCGGCTTGATCGAGTATTACGGCATGACCGAGGGCGGCGGCACGTGCATGCTGCAAGCCCATTTGTTTCCGGACAAGCTGCACACCGTCGGTCAGCCGGTCGCCGGTCACGACATTCGCTTGATCGACGAGCAGTGCCGGGAAGTGCCGCCGGGCGAGATCGGCGAGGTGGTCGGCCGCTCGGGCGCCATGATGAAAGGTTATTTCAATCAGCCCGGCAAGACCGCCGAGGCCGAGTGGTACGACGTCGAAGGCAATCGTTTCATCCGCACCGGCGACGTCGGCCGTTTCGATGCCGATGGCTTTTTGACGCTGATGGATCGCCGCAAGGACATGATCATCTCGGGCGGCTTCAACATCTATCCCAGCGATCTGGAAGCCGTGCTGTTTCAGCATCCGGCCGTGCGCGACGGCGCTGTCATCGGCGTGCCGTCGAAAGAGTGGGGCGAGACGCCCGTCGCGTTCGTCGTACTACGCGCGGACGCCTCCGCCACCGCGGACGAAATCAAGCAATGGACCAACGAGCGTCTCGGCAAGACGCAGCGGCTGTCGGCCGTCCGACTGGCGGCCGAGCTGCCACGAAGCGCCATCGGCAAAGTACTGAAGCGCGAGCTGCGCGAGCAGTACTCGGCCTCTTAGAATCCATCGAAGAACGACTGCACGGCTGCCAGACAGAAGGGCGGCACCAGCGAGCTGTGATATGCGTCCGCCACGGCTTGCGCGCCACCGTCGGTTGCGCCGCCTGCGATAGCGGCCGCAGCGACAGATTCCTTCGCAGTGTTGAAGCCGAGCTTGATCGCTGCGTCGTCATCGTCGAGCGACGGATCGTCATCGACGTCGAGCACGCGAATCGCTGCCGTCACGCCAGCGGCTGTCCAGTAACGTTGCATCAGATCCGTATTCATGTACTGAACCGTCGGATCGTCATGGCCGGCACACAGCAGCACCGGTGAGGTCGGGCTCCAGTTGCGCAGATCGTTCGCTTTGAAGGCGACGCGCAGTGGATGCGCCGGCGCGGCAGCGGGCAAACCATCGGTGAGTGTTGGGAAGCCGCCGTCAGGATGGGCCAGCGAATCTTGCAGATAGGCCGCTCGGTAGGAATTCGTGATCAAGTTTTCCGGACCGAAGCCACGTGCGAACACAGGCGCCAGGTCTGCCGGTGAGGTTGCAGGCGTGTACTGCGCGTACGCCGGATCGGGCGGCGTGCTGCTGAACAGCTGTTCTCGCGGCAGCAAACCCTGGTCGTAGATCTGCGAGCGCGTGCTGGTCGTCGGAAACAACGTTTCGATCCCCGATGCGTAGCGGGCCTCGAATGCATCGGTCGGCGCTGCATAGATGCCGCCGTAGATGCGTTGATACGCAGTCATGACCCACCCGACCAAGGCAGGCGCGCTTTGGATCACCTGGCCTTGGAAGACGGCGTCGCCGAACGCAGAGAGCGCGTAGGGGCCCGACATCGGCGCAGCCGCTGTCACCGCCACCCCATTCGTTTGTAACAATCGATGTGTAGCCATCGCCACGAAGCCGCCCTGCGAGTATCCGGTGATGAACAGGCGGCCGCTGTCGGTGACGCTGGGCGCGGTGCTCGTCGGGAGTGCGCTGCGCGCCGCGGCCAGTGCATCGGACGTGTCTTTCGCCTGTTGGTCGGCGTGCAGATATGGATGATAGGCGAGCGTCGAAGTGTCATAGCCCGCGTAGTTCGGCGCTACGACGATATAACCTTGCGCAGCGAACGCAACTGCGATCAGCAGGCCTTCGGCATTGTCTGTGTTCGACAGGTTCGCGATGTTGAATGCCTTTTCGGCCTGAGTGCCGTGGGCATACACGATAATGGGGCGCGGCCCCTGGCACGCCGCATTCGTGCCCGTCGGAATCATCAGCGCGCCGGAAGCGGTGGTCGGCTGTTGAGCCGGATCTACCGTGTTGTAGCGAATCTGGTGCACGTCGACGCCGCATTCCGGGTCGACGATGAAATCCAGCACGCGCCCGGCTGTGGAGTTCACATTGACCAGATTGATCAGATCCGGGATCGGGAACGAGCCGATGCGCGGCGGCGGATTCTCGATCAGTGTGCCCGCGGTCGGCGGTGGCGGCGGCGGTTGCTCGGACTGGCCGGTGTCGGGGCTGTCATCGTCGTCGTTGTTGCTGCACGCGGCCAGCATGAACACGCTGCCGAGTACCGCAAATACTTTCAATCCCACGGAGCTGAACGCAGCTGACATCTGATGCTTCCTCGCTGATCGGCATAGGTACTAATGCCTGAGAGCGGAATCTGGATCGGCGGATATCCGAAAATTTTGTAGGACAATGGTGCCGATCCCAGCGTCGGGAACCTTCGGGGCGTTTGTGACTTTGATACTGTTCGGTTTTTTGCAGTGAGCGTCGACGCATGTCAGCGAAAGACTTGGCCTCGAAAAAATTACCAGCGGGCTGGGTCGACGACGTGCTGCACTTCTGGTTCGAGGAGCTGAGCCAGAAGGAGTGGTTCAGCAGTAGCGCGCGAGTGGATGAGATATGTCGCGCACGTTTCGGCGATATCTACGCTGCGTTGAAAGCCGATCCGCCGGATCCCGAGAGCGCCGCTGCACGCACCTTGCTTGCAGCGGTCATCGTGCTCGATCAATTCCCACGCAATATCTTTCGCAAGACGCCGGACGCGTACGCGACTGACGCCAGCGCATTGGCATTAGCGAGGCACGCAGTAGAGAGCGGCAAGGATCGGTCGTTGCCCGAGATGCAGCGGCACTTTCTTTATATGCCGTTCATGCACAGCGAGGACTTGCTGGCGCAGGCCGAGTCGGTGCAGTTGTTTACCGCGCTGGGTGTTCCAGACGGCGTGAAGTACGCGCGTCATCATCACGACGTGGTCGAGCGCTTCGGGCGCTTTCCCTATCGCAACAGCATCCTCGGGCGCCGTTCGACACCCGAGGAGCTGGAGTTCCTGAAAACGGAGCCGCCGCTGGTTTGAAGCTTCAGAGGCCGGCTGCAGCGCGCGCTTGATTGCCGGTTTCGATGTCCTCGCGCAGCGTCTTGGCGGCGAGGTAATAGTGCAGCGCTGACCAGAGATTGATCAGCAGCGTCACGCGGATCGACCAGCGCAGGCCGTCGGCGAGCGCCACCTTCTCGGCGATGCCTTGCGACACGAAATACTCTTTGAACAGATCGCTCAACGCGCCAGTGAACATCGGCCCGAGGCCGAGGCCGATGAAGTTGAGGATGAGCAGCAGGAACGCCGAGGCGAGGGCGCGTTCGCGCAAGCCGACCAGCCGATGCGTCGACGCGATGCTCGGTCCGAGATAGGCGGCCGCCAGAGCGATATACAACGTGAGCATCAGCAACGCCGCGGTCGTGTCGTTCATTGAGTAGACGACCAGGCCGAACGGCACGACGATGACCAGCGTGATCGCCGGAATCCACACATACCAGCGTGGATCCTGCGTGCGCGCGTAATAGCGATCGCACCAGGCGCCGCCCAGGTAGGTCCCGGAGAGTCCACCCAGTGCGACCACCATGGACAGCCATGCACCCACATCGCCCAGGGTCATGCCGTGGCTGCGCATGAAGAACGGCGAATAGAACGAGCTCAATCCATAGCTCACGAACGCGTGCAGGCCGGCGGCGAGCGAGAGATGGCGAAATGATTTCTTGGCCCACAGGTTGCCCATCACCTGCCGGAACGGCGGCGGCTCGGCGATTGCAACTGGCGTCGGCTCGGAGAAACCCCGCGGCGGCTCTTTGACCGTGAGTTTCAGGATCAGTGCGACGACCAGGCCGGGCAGACCGACGGTAAAGAACGCAGCACGCCAGCCATATTCATGGGCGACCAGGCCGCCCACCAGAAAGCCCAGCGCGCTGCCGCCATACACGCCCATCGAGTAGATGGACAACGCGGTGGCGCGCTTCTTGGGTTCGACATAGTCGCTGATGATCGAATAGGCCGATGGACTGCAACCAGCCTCGCCGATGCCGACGCCGATGCGTGCGAACAGCAAGTGCCAGAAATTCCTGGCCATGCCGCAGAACACGGTGAACGCGCTCCAGATCACGATGGAGGCGGTGATGATATTGACGCGATTGCGCGTGTCGGCCATGCGCGCGATGGGAATGCCGAGTGTCGAATAGAACGCGGCGAAGGCGAGGCCGCTCAGCATGCCGAGCTGCCAGTCGTGCAGGTCGAATTCCTGCTTGATGGGCTCCAGCACGATCGACAGGATCTGCCGGTCGACGTAGTTGAAGACGTAGATGACGAACAGCAGCCAGACGACGTAGTTGCGATAGGCATTGCTGGCGCTGAAGGTGGTGCTCGCGCCCGCGCCGCTTGCACTGACGGCTCGGTCGCCGACCGATCCTGCCTCTACTGCCATGTCGTCCCCCCGGTGCAATGTCGGGCCATTGTGTCATCGCGAGGCGCGTTTGACATCGCGCGAGGAGTCAAGAAATGACCAAGACTGTGCTCGACCAGGGTGCGCCGGGCCCGCCAGTTTCGCGATGTAGAAGAACGCTGGCCGGTTGACACTTCTTTACCCGGCCAGGGTGCCGCTAGAATGAAGTCATGAACGCGAACACGCTGAAGACCGAGGGCGACGCCGCTGCCGTTGCCGAATCGATGCAGGGCCTGGGCCGCGCCGCCAAGAGCGCCGCCAAGTCCCTGGCCCAGGCGACCACTGACGCCAAGAACGCCGCTTTGAAAGCTGCCGCCGCAGCGATTCGCGAGCGCCGCGCCGATTTGCTGGCCGCCAATCGCGCCGATGTCGAGCAGGCCACACAGCGCGGCCTGTCCTCGTCATTGCTCGACCGGCTCGTCTTGAACGAGCAACGCGTCGAAGCCATGGCGCGTGGTATCGAAGACATCGTCGCCTTGCCGGATCCCATCGGCAGTGTCATCACCAGCTGGACTCGCCCGAATGGATTGAAGATCGAGCGCGTGCGTGTGCCGCTCGGCGTCGTCGGCATCATTTATGAGAGCCGGCCCAATGTCACGGCCGACGCCGGTGCGCTTTGTTTGAAATCGGGCAACGCCGTGATTCTTCGCGGCGGCAGCGAGAGCAGCCGCTCGATCAAAGCGATTCACGAATGTCTCGCGGCTGGGCTGCGTGCCGCGGGCTTGCCCGAAGCGGCGATTCAGGTCGTGCCGACCACCGATCGCGCGGCCGTGGGTTACATGCTCTCGAGCATGACCGAGTTCATCAATGTGGTCGTGCCTCGCGGCGGTCGCAGTCTGGTGGAGCGAGTGCAGAAGGAAGCGCGCGTTCCCGTGATCGGCCATCTCGATGGCAACTGCCACGTGTATGTGGATCGCGAAGCTGATGTCGGCATGGCTCGCGAGGTCGTCCTCAACGCGAAGCTGCGTCGCACGGGCGTGTGCGGAGCCGCCGAGACGGTGCTGTTCGATCGCGCCGGCAATGCCGCTTCGACTGTTTTGAAGTCGTTGCTCGATGCGGGCTGCGAAGTGCGCGGAGATGAAACGTTGCAGCGTCTCGACGCGCGTATCAAGCCTGCGTCCGAGGCGGACTGGAGCACCGAATATCTCGAGCCCATCATCGCGGCCAAAACGGTCGATGGCGTCGACCAGGCCATCGCGCACATTGCGAAATACGGCTCGGCGCACACCGAGTCCATCATCACGGCCAATTCAGCCACGGCGGAGCGCTTTCTCGGCGGCGTCGACAGCGCCATCGTTTTGCATAACGCGTCGACCCAGTTCGCCGACGGCGGCGAATTCGGCATGGGCGCGGAAATCGGCATTTCCACCGATAAATTCCATGCGCGCGGCCCGGTGGGCGTCGAACAGCTCACCAGTTACAAGTATGTGGTGCGCGGCTCGGGCCAAATCCGGCCCTGACGTTATACTTCCCGCTAAGTTTCGATTCCGGGCCGTTCGTATGTCGCAGCTATTCGCGCTGATCGTTGTTGTGTTCCTGAGTTTCGGCGCCCTGCCGGCGTTGGCCGCCGGCAATCTCGATGCCGCTGCGTTGGCCGCCGCAGTCGAAAAAGGCCGCGCCGAGCAGCTCGATGTGCTCGCGCCGAAGACGTTTGCAGCGGCGGTTCAGGCGAGCCAGAACGCCACCAAGGAAGCTGAACGGGGCCGCGGCACTGAAAAAATTGCCGCCCGCGTGCAGGAAGGCGAGGCGACTCTGCAGAAGGCACGCACGGTCGCAGCGAATGCCCGGCAGACCCTGGGCGGTGTCATCAAGACTCGGCAGGATGCCCTGGTTGCCGAAGCGCCGAAATTCTCGGGGGAGGCCTGGACCAAGGCGAACGATCGTTTCCTGCAGGCCATGCGCGAGAACGAGAGCGGCGATCTGCCGAGCGCGCAGAAGCGCGCTGCTGAGGCCGAGGTCCTGTTACGCGATGCGGAGTTGATCGGCATCAAGGGCGGCATTCTCAACGAAGCGCGCAATCTGATCGCGCAAGCCGATGAAGCGAAGGTGGAGCGTTTCGCGCCACGCACGCTGCAATCGGCGAAGCGCCACCTGGCCGAGGCGGAACAGGAAATCCAGCGCAATCGCTACGACGTCGCTCAGCCCCGCAAGCTCGCTGCTCAGGCACGTTACGACGCGCGTCATGCGACCTATCTGGCCGCGCAGATTCAGCGCGTCATGCAACAGGAGAAGGACGATCAGGCCGGCATCGAGGCGTTGATCCTGTCCTGGGAAGAGCCGCTCCAGCGCATTGCCGACGACATGGAGCTGGACATTCGTTTCGACGAAGGCCATCAGGCGCCGATGAAGGAGCTGGGTGAGTACGCTCAGCAGCGCACGGCGGAAGTGCGTCGCTTGAAGCAGGAGCTGCAGGATCGCGAGGAGCAGATCGCTGCGCTGAATAATCAACTGAAGCGCGTCGAGTCTCGCCTGGGCGGCGAATCGCAGGAGCGCATCGCGCTTCAGCGTCAGGTCGATGCGCAGGCGCAACTGCGAGCGAATATCGCTGCGATCGAAGCGTCGTTCACGTCAGATGAGGCGCGTGTGTTTAGGCAGGGCGAACATGTCGTCATGTCCTTGCTGGGCATCAACTTCCCCTCGGGTCGCAGCACCATCGATGGCAGCAGCGCGGCGCTGATGAAGAAGGTGCAGCAGGCGCTGGCGCGATTCCCGGATGCGACCGTCGTGGTCGAAGGTCATACCGATGCGAACGGCAGCGACTCGGCCAACCTCATCCTGTCGCAGGATCGCGCCGACGCCGTGAAGCAGTACCTCGTGAGTCAGTTCGGCGCGAATGCCGAGAAGGTCAGCTCGATTGGATATGGCGAGGCGCGGCCGGTTGCGACGAACGAGACGGCCGCAGGTCGTGCGCGCAATCGGCGCATCGACCTGGTCATTCACGTGCAGGGCAGCGGCTGATAGCGCCTTAGTGATTGTGATCGTGCGCATGAGGGTGCTCATGCGTATGGTCATGGCCCGGAACCGCGCAGCGCTCGCAATTCACCCAGCCTGAGTCGCCGTTGACGTAGTGCTCCTTCTTCCAGATGGGCACGCGGTGCTTGACCTCGTCGATGATGTAACGGCACGCGGCGAAGGCTTCGGCGCGATGCTTCGAGCTGACGCCGACCCAGACGGCGACGTCCCCGATCGCGAGCGAGCCAACGCGGTGGACGCAGGCGGCTTTCAATATGCCGAAACGAGCGATGGCTTCGTTGACGATGCGCTCGCCTTCCTTGTTTGCCAGCGCTTCGAACGCCTCGTATTCCAGGCGCGTGACGGCGTGGCCTTCATTGTGATTGCGCACCCAGCCTTCGAAGGACGCATAGCCGCCGGCAGCGTCGTCGGCGAGCTCGCGACGGTATGCATCGAGGCTCAGGGCGGTGTTGCTGAAGGAGAAAGGTTTCATCCGCCTGCTACCGGGGGTATGAAGACGACGGTGTCGCCGTGACGCAGCGGCGTGTTCCAGTCGCTGAAGTCGGAGTTGAGCGCGACTTTGAGTTGCGCCGGGTTCAATTGGAAAGGATGACGTTGGCGGAGCTCGGCGTAGAGCTCGGCTGGGGTCGCAGCAGTTGTGTCCAATGTTTCTTCGCTGCGGCCGGCTTGTTCGCGGAGGATGGCGTAGTACTGGACCCGAAGGGTCCGAGGTTTGTCGGCCTTCGCTCCGAACGCGGCCACGGTCGTCCGGTACTCGTCCGCGGTGTTCACGTTATCCAACGCGCGTGCGTCCGGCAGATCGAGCAGCAGCGTGTCGGCGTTGATCAGAAACTTGCGCGGGCACTGCTTGCCGGCGGCAACGTAAGCGAGCACGGGCTCTCGCGCGGCCGGTTCCCAGATCGCGCACAAGGGCTCGGGCAAGCCGTCGTGGCTGCTCTTGAACGCCGTCGCGAGCCGCTGTGGATCACGGTGCTCGATCAAGTAACGCAGCGTCTGTTCGTTCAGAAACGGCAGGTCGCAAGCGACCACGAGCCAGGCCGCTTTCGGATGTGCGTACAGCGCAGCCGAGATGCCGGCAAGAGGGCCGATGCCAGGCTGGCGATCGACGATTTGCGGCAAGCCAGCCCGCGTCGGCTCCTCGCGCTGATCCGGCCTCACAGAAACGAACGTCGCCGCACACACCTGCGACAGCAAATGAAACGTCCAGTGCAGCTGCGACTGACCGTGATACTCGATCGCCGCCTTGTCTCGCTGCATGCGAGTGCTGGCGCCGCCGGCCAGCACCAGGCCGAACAAAGGTGCGTCAGCCGACATCGCTCTTGCCTCCGCGCTTCTCGACCAGCCGCGTCTCCGCGATCACGATGTCGTGCGATAGCGCCTTGCACATGTCATAGATGGTCAGCGCAGCCACGCTCGCGCCAGTCAACGCTTCCATTTCGACGCCAGTCTTGTGATGAACCGACACCGTGCAACGAACGACGGCATCGTCACCCTCCATCTCGATCAGCACATTGCACTTCTCGATGCCGAGCGGATGACAGAACGGAATCAAATCGTGCGTCCGCTTCGCCGCCATCGTGCCGGCAATGATAGCCGTCTGAAACACGGGCCCCTTCGGCGTGTTGAACTGCTGCGAACGCAGCGCTTCAGCGACCTCGGCCGGAAAACGCACGCGTGTTTGCGCTGTCGCCGTGCGCTTGGTCACGGCCTTGTCGCTCACATCGACCATGGTCGGTCGCGAGCTCGAGTCGATATGAGTAAACGTCGCCATCCAATCAGCCACCGATGTAATACATCTCGATCTTACGCAACGGCTGCTCGCCGTTCTTGAGCGAGGAGCGGATCTCGCTGTAACGATCGCCGCGCTTCAGCCAGGTGTTCGAGATCAGCTGGCCCAACTCGGCATCCGACGCGCCTTCGCGCAGGGGTGCGCGCAAGTCGACGCCGGAGCGTGCGAACAAACAAGTATAGAACACGCCTTCAGACGACAATCGCGCCCGCGTGCAGTCACCGCAGAATGGATTGGTGATCGAGGAAATGAACCCGACCTCACCCAGTCCATCGTCGAACGCGTAACGCTCGGCAACCTCGCCGCGATAATTCGGATCGACCGGGTGCAGCGGCCAGCGTTGAGCAATACGTTCGACCAGTTCGCGCGAGGGAACGACGCGCTCCAGGCTCCAGTGATTGCGATTGCCCACATCCATATATTCGATGAAGCGCACGATCACGCCAGTGCCGCGGAAGCGCTCGATCAGATCGATCGCAGTGTGATCGTTCAGGCCGCGCTCGATCACCGAGTTGATCTTGATCGGCGCGAGCCCGGCTTCCTGCGCGGCGCGAATGCCATCGAGCACGCGATCCAGGTCGCCCATGCCGCCGCTCATCTGCTTGAAGATGGTCGGATCCAGCGTGTCGAGGCTGACCGTGATGCGATTCAACCCATTGGCTTTCAACTCGACGGCATGCTGGGCGAGCAGCACTCCGTTCGTCGTCAAAGCGACGTCCTCCACGCCTTCGATGGCGGTGAGATCGCCGATCAAATCGGCCAGGTTCGAACGCAGCAGCGGCTCGCCGCCGGTGAGGCGCACTTTCTTCACGCCAATATCGACGAACAATCGGGTCAGCCGCGCGATCTCTTCGAACGACAGCCGCTCATTCGACTTCAGGAAGCGATAGTTCTCATGGAACGTTTCCTTCGGCATGCAATACGGGCAGCGGAAGTTGCAGCGGTCCATCACCGAGATCCGCAGGTCGTGCAGCGGCCGACCCAGCGTATCGTGCGGGCGGAGCTTCACGGGCAGTTCTGTGACGGTGGGTGGCATGCAGCTACCAGCGAAAAAGAGGCAACGACGCGTCTTCCATAACGACCCGTGGACCGGGCGGCAGTTCCACGAAGCCTACGGTGCCGAGCAGCGAGGTGAAATCGCCGGAACCCCGTGTCGGATGCGGCAAGGCGCATTGCCCCGCGACGTTTCGTGTGAGCGTCACTGGCAAAAACACCGCCAGCGGCGGCTTGACTTCGTAGCTTTGGGCAAGCGAAATGGTTTCAACAGCCATGGCCGTGGCGCCTTGGGCCGCCTGCAGCCCCGGCAGGACATAGCGCGTCAGGCAAACCAGCGTCGAGACCGGATTGCCAGGCAACGCGTACACGGTTTGTCCGCCGCTGCCTACGCCGAACCACAGCGGTTTGCCCGGGCGCTGCGCGACCTTGTGGAAGATCATGCGCACGCCGAGTTCCTGCAGGACCTGCGGAACATAGTCGAAGCGACCCATCGAGACGCCGCCGCTCAGGATCATTACTTCGTTGGAGGCGAGATGAGATCGCAGGCGCTCGCGCAGCTTGGGCAGATCGTCCGGCACATGATCGTGCGAGAGCGCGGAATAGCCGTGTTGTCGCAGAGAGGCGAGCACTGCATAGACGTTGGAGCGCGAGATCTGCCAATCCTGCAGCGGTTGGCCGGGCTCGACCAGTTCGTCGCCGGTTGAGATGACGACGATGCGCGGCGGCTTCGCGACCAACGCATGCGTTTGCCCGTTCGAGGCGATCACGGCAACTTCGGCGGGGCCGAGCCGACAGCCCGACGGTAGTAACAAATCGCCGCGACGGGAATCGATGCCCCGAGCGTGTACGTTCACGTTGCGCACCGGAGCGGGGGCGTCGTCGCGGAGTTGAGCGATGCCGTCGCTCACGTCGATGTTCTCGACCGGCACGACGCAATCGCAGCCGATCGGGAGCATTGCGCCGGTCATTACTTCGATGCAGTCAGTGGGGGCGGGCAACGTCAGTGGCGGTGCACCCGCGGCCTGAGTACCGGCGATCCTGAAACTATTCCGGCCGCCCTGCCAGCTCTCGAACGAGAACGCGATGCCATCCATCGTGACCCGGTCGAACGGCGGCTGGTCGCGGGTAGAAGTGATCGACTCGCGCAGCACCGCGCCCGACAACGCGGCCAAGGGCAAATGCACGGCCGGCAGCTGCGTCGCATGCTGACGGATCGCGGCTTCGGCTTCGGCGGGTGAGGGCAGGCGGCTGGACACGGGGAAAGTGTGTCACGAGCCACCCGGACGCGCTATATCCGATCGGAAATCGCGCACGATCGTGCAATCTCGGGCCAGTCGTGGGCTAGAGCGACCCCAGGTACATGGACGTACCCGCCGCTACAGGCGGCGAGTCGTATGAAAGACGCGGGATGGGCAGCCTGAGTCCGTGGTCCCACATCCGCGCGTAAGCAGGGAAACTGATCCGTAGCCTCCCGATGGAGCGGCTGATTCGCTCCATTCCCTGGCCTTTGGCCTGCTTCGCCGTTGGCACATCAATCCAGCGGCGCTGCAAGCGCCCAGCTTCGTCGATTCGATCGGGCGTCCTGCCCAGGGATGTGCCTGGCTGTTCGTCCGTGTCGGCCCGCTGAGCAGGCCAACCTGAAGAAACTGTCTGTCTTAGCCGCGAGCCTTGAAGACGCGCACCTGCTCGTTGAACAGCTTGGCCTTGGCCTGCAGTTCGTCGATGGCGGCGTTGTGCTTCTTGGTCTGCATGGTCTTCAGCTGCATCAGCTGCGCCGTGCCGGCGGCCTTGCTCTTGGTCTCCTCTTCGAGGCAGGCGCCGAACGCGTTCACTTCCTCGTTGTAGGCTTTGAAAGCCTGCATGGCGGCGACCATTTCCGGCTCGGAGGCCGTCTTGCCGTCGGGAATGCTAGCCGGGGGCTTCGGGAAGGCGCATTCGGCCTGGGCGGTAGCCACGCCAAAGGCGAGGGCGAAGGCAGCGCCGATGGTGAGCAACTTGCGATTCATTACTTGTCTCCAGCTGATCCGTGAGCGTGAGCCGTTGTAACGGCGGACACAGCGGGCATCGGCCCTACGAGCGTTCGCTTAAGGGCCGATCTCTCAGTACCTCGTACAACTGCGACGGCGGTCGCACAGATTCGAGGGGTCTGATGGAAAACGTGAAATGGATCGCCGGGCGGCGCGGGCGGGGGGCACGGCGCTTTCACATAAGCACCGTGCCCGGATACGTCAAATCAGCTCTTCTTTTCGCGGGCCTTGAACACTTTCACCTGCTCGTTGAAGCGGGCGGCGGTGGACTCCAGCTCCTCGACCGCAGCGTTGTGACGCTTGGTGTGGATGGCCTTGATCTGCTCGACCTGGTCGGCCGGCGCCTCGGGGCCGGCGGCCTCGATGCGCGTGTTCATTTCGGTTTCCAGGCAGTTCAAATAGGTCGTGACTGCGCTGTTGTATTCCTTGATGGCCTTCATGCCGCCGACCATTTCGTCCTGGGTTGCGGTAGCGCCGTCGGGCAGGCCGGTCGGCGACTTGGGATAAGAGCAGTCTGCGCTTGCGGTGGCGGCCGCGAGGCTGGTCAGCAGCGTGACGCTAATAATGGTTTTGATCATGACGAATCCTCTAGCGGCTTTCCGAATACGCCAGCATCTTAAGGCGCGCCCGCGCCGCTTGGCTATGCTCAAAACGTCGACGATCTGCAGACGCACCGGCCGGGCCGTTTGCACGACTCCTCTATACTGTCGCGCATGATGCTCACCGCCGCCGAGGTGGACGCCGTCCGCCTGAGCCTGTCGATCGCCCTGCGCAGCGTGCTGTTCAGCCTGCCGCTGGCGATCCTCGTGGCCTGGCTGCTGACCCGGCGGAAGTTCCGCGGCGGGCTGTTGCTCGATGCTTTTGTGCATTTGCCGTTGGTGCTGCCGCCCGTCGTGGTTGGCTACTTGCTGTTGTTGTTGTTTGGAATGCGCGGGCCCATCGGCGGTTGGCTATATGCGAACTTCGGCATCCAGCTCGTCTTTACCAGCGCAGGTGCGGCGCTGGCCACTGCGGTCATGAGTTTTCCGTTGATGGTGCGGGCCATTCGCATCTCGCTGGAGGGTGTCGATGCCGGCCTGGAAGATGCGGCGCGCACGCTTGGCGCGGGTGCCTTGGATCGATTCTTCACGGTGACGCTGCCGTTGATGTTGCCCGGCATTCTCGCCGGCGCGGTTACGGCGTTTTCAGCGGGGCTCGGCGAGTTCGGTGCGGTCATCACGTTCGTTTCAAACATTCCCGGCGAGACGCGCACGCTGCCGTTGGCCCTGTACACCGCGCTGCAGACGCCCGGGGGCGACGCAGTGGCGGCCCGTCTGGCGGCGGTGTCCTTCTCGCTCGGTCTGATCGGATTGCTCGCGGCTGAATTCATCGCGCGCCGCGTGCGCCGGATGTTGGGAAGGTAGCGCGCCGCATGTTCAGTATCCGCGCCAAGAAGCGCCGCGATGGCTTCGTGCTCGATGTGGACATCGAAGTTTCGGCGCCCGGCGTCGTTGCGCTGTTCGGTCGCTCCGGTTGCGGCAAGACGACACTGGTCAACGTCATTGCGGGCCTGCTGGCGGCGGATGAAGCGCACATCGTGATCGACGGCTGGGCGCTCGATAAGAACGGCAAATCGCTGCTGGCCGAGCATCGGGGCATCGGCTACGTGTTTCAGGATGCGCGATTGTTCCCGCACTTTGATGTGATGGGGAACCTGCGCTATGGCGAGAAGCGGGCGAAGTCACATCGCGATGCGCCGCGCATCACGCTCGAGGTGGTCGCGCCGTTGCTCGGGCTCGAGCCGTTGCTGACGAGGCGAGTACATCAGTTGTCCGGCGGTGAACGCCAGCGCGTCGCGTTGGGGCGGGCGCTACTGACCAACCCACGTCTGCTGATTCTCGATGAGCCGTTGGCGTCGCTCGATGCCGCGCGCCGTGAGGAAGTGCTGCCGTATCTGGAAAAGCTGCGCGACGAGCTGGCGATTCCCATGATCTATGTCAGTCATCAGTTCGAAGAAGTGCTGAGACTCGCGACGCACGTCGTGTTGATGGAGAAAGGGAAGGTTCTGTCGCAGGGCTCTCTGGATGAGCTCAGCTTGCATCCGGAGTTACGCGCCATCGTCGGGCCGGAAGCCGTGGGCGCAGTCATTCACGGCCTGGTTGAATCGGTCGATGGCGGGACGGGCCTTGCGAATATTCGAGTCGGCAACAACGTGCTGCGAATCCACTTGCGAGAGGCGCGAGCGGGCGCTCACATCCGCGCACAACTGCTGGCGCGAGATATCATTCTCGCGACTACTCGACCCGATAATCTCAGCGTTCGAAACATCATGACCGGCACGATCGCGCGGATCGTTCCGGACGATGAGAATACGCAGCTGGTCTACGTCGATATCGGCGGCGCGTCGATTCTGTCGCGCGTAACCGGGGCCGCGTCGGTTGCCCTCGGCCTGCGCGCTGGATTGCAGGTGTGGGCGCTGGTGAAGTCAGTTTCGATTCGGGGACATGCGTTCGTTGAAGCCGCACCGAGGCAGCAGCCGGCCCTTTAGGTTCAGGACTTCATTATCAGTTTGCTGCCGCGCCGCTGCTCAGGATCGTGAAGCCTGCTTTGGTGAAGATGGCGCGGGCTGCGTCGCTGCGCAGGAACTTCAGGAAGGAGTTCGTCTCGGGCGAGGCGCTGGTCGTTGCCGCGACCGGATAAGTGATGGGTGCATGCGATGACTCGGGAAACAGATCGACGATTTGTACCTGCGGTTCGACGGCAGCGTCCGTCGCATACACGATGCCGAGCGGCGCTTCGCCGCGGGCCACATACATCAATGCGACGCGAACGTTGTCTGCTCGCACGAGGCGAGGCTCGATCGCAGACCACAGATCAAGATTGCCGAGCGCGGCCTTGGCGTACTTGCCGACCGGCACCGAGTCCGGATCCCCGGTGGACAGCCGGCCGTTCCGGCCGAGCACTGCAAGCAAGGGCGCGCCTTTCTGTAACTTCAATCTGACTCTGCTGTCCTTCGGCGCGATCAGCGCCAGGCGATTGCCGAGTAGGTCGCTGCGCGTTTCGGCCTTGATGAGTTTGCGCTCCTGCAGATAGTTCATCCAATCCTGGTCGGCGGACAGGAACGCGTCGGCCTGTGCGCCCGATTCGATCTGCTTGGCCAACGCGGAGCTGGCGGCAAACGAGAACTTCACCGGCACGTTGGATTGCTTGGTGTACAACGGCCCGGCCTGCTGCAAGACATCGGTCAGTGATGCCGCGGCGAACACCAACAGGGGTTCGCGCTGCCTTTCGGCTGGCGTGGCGGTCTGGGTCAGCAGCAGGGTTGCGATGAGCAGATGCGCCAGGGTTTTGATCATGGTGCCACCACGAGTGCTGCCGGTGCTTGGATCGCGATCGTCGCTGCGCTACTTTCGCGCTTCGCCCGGGGAGACCAACGATGAGCCGGCTCAAGATTACGTTGCGTGTGGATTTCGATTCCGACCATGCCATCGGACCGGGCAAGGTGGCGCTGCTCGAGAAGATGCGAGATTCCGGCTCGCTGTCGCAGGCAGCTCGCGAGCTGGACATGAGCTATCGCCGCGCCTGGCAATTGCTCACCAGCCTCAATCAGACCTTCCGTGAGCCTCTCGTCCTGACGAGCACAGGCGGCACCGGCGGCGGAGGCACGACGCTGACCAAGTTCGGCGAATCCGTCGTCGCGGCGTATCGGCAATTCGAAAAAGAGACCAACACTCGCGCCGAGAAGTACTTCGGCTCCATGCTCAAGACCGTGAGCGTTCAGCGCGAAGGCACGCGCCGCTCCATCACTCGCACACAACGCTCGCCAGCCGCGGCAGCGGCCAAGCGCGCGGCGTCTCGTTGATGGAGCTGCGTTCACTTGTTCAATAGTCCAGCTTGAGCTTCTTCCAGCCACGCCGAGCGAGATGTCGGCGCGATATCCCTGAGGATATAACGGGGGTGGAGGGTGGCGCTATGTCCGATACTTCATATCGCGTTCGGCGGCGCATCGGTGCGCCCAGTCCAATCGCACTGTCCTCTTCCGTAGCCCAACCTCTACAGCGCCGGCAACTTCAGCGCCTCAGCAATCCTCTCCCACGGCACCAGCTTGAAGTTCTGTGCCGCCGCCGGCGACGTGTTCTTCCCATCCTGCGCGACAAACACGCCATGCGGGAACGCGGAGCCAAGCGACGCGCTGGTTACATCGATGCCATCGGTATCGCTCGTCCCATCGATGCCTGCCGGACTTGGCACGATGGCGAATTTGCCGATGAACTTGTTGTCGCCGTCGCGGTGATACACGTTGTATTCATTCGAACCCTGGCTCGAGACGAGCAGATATCCGCTGGTTCCGGAGCCGTAGAAAATCGCCACACCTTCGGCGTCATCGGTCAGATTGCCGTTGGCAACCGTGTCGACGGATGTACGATCGCTCCCGCCGCCCGGCGCAGCGGAGTAGCGCCAGAGCCCGACGTCTTCTTCGGCGATATATAGAACGCCGGTCCCATCATCCGCGGCACAACCTTCGGCTTGGGAGCCAACGCCGAACTCGCGAACCAATCGAGCGCCAACTCGCTCGCCGCGAGCTTCGAGTTGCCATTGTTTGTAGCGACCGGAGTCGCCGTCGTTGGCGAATACGAAGTACTCGCCGGCAGCGCTGCGGTACATGCAAAGCCCGTAGGGATCGGCCATGCCCGTGGGAATCTTCCCGTCGGCAACATTGCTCAAGCGCCCGTTGGCATCGACGGCGTAGAGCGCCAACGTTTGGTCAGTACGATTCGTCGCCGCGACGATGGCGACCGGCTGGCCAGCAACGACGAACCCATAACGAAGATCGACATTGTTCATCCGGCCATCCGGCAGCGACTGCACCCGCTTGCCTGCCAGGTCGTAAAGGTCCAGTCCGTTCTTCTTATCGGTGCCGATGATCAAGCTGCGAGACGGGTCGGTGGGGTGCACCCAGATGGCTGGATCGTCGGCGGCGTCGTTGGCGCTGGCGACGGGCTCGGTCTCGACCGAGGCGAAGACGGGCTTTGCAGCTTTGGACGGCAGGCCATTGTCCTGGGTGATGCCGCAGCCGGCGAGCAGGGTGAGCGAGAGCAGGCAAGGTAGCGAACGTTGCATTCAATGACTCCGCCGACGTGTCGTGCGTCGGTCTTACAGTTGAAACCCAATCCTAGCGGGCGTGTATTGCGATTCTTCTACGTCGTTGCACCCAGTCTATAGACGGGCGGCTGACGGCTGCCTGTCAGGTCGCGTCAGCGAGAAATCAGTTTCGTCACAGCGAAGTCATCTTCATCGGATCGGCAATTCCCGCGCCTTCTGCACCGTGCGCAGCGCGAAGCTCGAATGGACCCGCGCCACGCCGGGCAGCCGGGTGAGGTGCTTGCTGTGGAGGCGTTCGAAGTCGGCGGTGTCCGCGACGACGACGCGGACGAAGAAGTCATAGTCCCCGGTCATCAGGTAGCACTCCATCACCTCGGGAATCTTGCGCACGGCCTCCTCGAATTTGCGCAGGTCGGTTTCGTCCTGCCGGTCGAGTGTGATGTTGACGAACACGTTGACCGGGCAGCCGACCTTCTGCTGGCTGATCAGCGCCGTGTAGCCCTCGATCACACCCGATTCCTCGAGTTGCCGGATGCGTCGCAGGCAGGCGGATTCCGACATGTTGACGCGTTCGGCGAGCGCGCTGTTCGGGATCCGGCCTTCGTGCTGCAGCGCCTGAAGGATGGCGCGATCGAAGCGGTCGAATTTCATGGCGCAAGAATCCGTCAGGATTTCCAGGAGGTGCCGCAGAGTCTGCCACAAATGCGCTGGAAAGCGCCTGATTGGGGCGATTTCGTGCGCCGGCGCGGCTCTACATTTTTTAGCGTCGTCGCCCTCAACGAGGTCTTATGCGTATCGGCGTCCCGAAAGAGATCAAGAATCACGAATATCGCGTCGGTCTGGTGCCTGCGGGCGTTCGAGAGCTGGTGGCGTCGGGCCATCAAGTGATCGTGCAGAGTACGGCCGGTGCGGGAATCGGGGTCGAGGATGCGGCCTATGCCGCCGCGGGCGCCAAGATCGTGGCGACCGCGAAGGACGTGTTCGACGGGGCCGAGATGGTGGTGAAGGTCAAGGAGCCGCAACTGGTCGAGTGCCAGATGCTGCGTCCGGGGCAGGCCCTGTTTACGTATTTGCACCTGGCCGCCGACCCTGCGCAGGCGAATGCGCTGATGGCGTCGGGCGCGACGGCCATCGCTTATGAAACAGTCACTGCGGCCAATGGTTCGCTGCCGCTGCTCACGCCGATGAGCGAAGTGGCGGGGCGCATGTCGGTGCAGGTTGGAGCGTCGTCGTTACAGAAGGCGAATGGTGGATTGGGTGTGTTGCTCGGCGGCGTGCCGGGCACCGCGCCGGCAAATGTCGTGGTGCTGGGCGGTGGCGTGTCGGGCACGGCCGCTGCGGAAATTGCAGTCGGCATGCGTGCTGACGTGACTGTGGTCGATCGCTCGCTCAGGCGTTTGCGTGAGCTGGATGCGCTATTCGCAGGTCGTTTGAAGACGATGGCCTCGACCGCCGAAGCCATCGAATCGTTGGTGATCCAAGCGGATCTCGTCATCGGTGCGGTGCTGGTGGTTGGAGCTGCCGCGCCGAAGCTCGTGACACGTGCGATGGTGAGCAAGATGAAGAAGGGCGCGGTGATGGTGGATATCTCCATCGACCAGGGCGGCTGCTTCGAGACCAGCCGGCCGACTACGCATGCCGATCCGACGTTCGTCGTCGATGGCGTCGTTCACTACTGCGTTACCAACATGCCCGGCGCCGTGCCGCGTACGTCGACGTTTGCGTTGACCAACGCAACGTTACCCTATGTGAAACAACTAGCCGATCTTGGCGTCGAGCAAGCACTGGCCGCCGATCCGCACCTGGCGGCGGGCTTGAATGTTCATGCGGGCGCCATTACCTGTGAAGCAGTGGCTCGCGATTTGAAACTGGCGTATCAGCCGTATCGTGTCGCCGCCTGACGTACTTTCGAACAAGTGTGAACGCTCGGTGAGCGTGGTTACATAGCCAGCGTTGACACCCAGATCCCCCTGTTGAGCCCGCTGTATGGCGGGCTTTTTTTTGGCGGACTATTGAGCAGCGCCGCGCAGTTCGACGACGCGTTGTCGCAGATCCTGCACGTCAGCCCGCTCGGCGGGCACCGGTTCTCCCACTTTCAACGTGATCTTCGCCAGGAAGCGGCGCGGCCAGCGCTTCCACACTTGTTTGTACTTGCGCGAGAGCATCGAGTCCCACAGCCCCGACAGCGACAGGGGCACGACCGGCACTGGTGTTTCTTTCAGGATGCGCATCATCCCGGCGCGGAACTCGCCGATCTCGCCGTCGGGCGTGAGTCGGCCCTCGGGGAAGATACAAACCAGATTGCCATCGCGCAGCTCGGCGGCCACCAGCTGAAACGCGCGCTCGTACACTTCAGGATTTTCCTTCTGCGGCGCCACCGGAATGGCTTTCATGCCACGGAAGAGGGTGCTCAGCACCGGGATCTTGAAGATACTGCTTTCCATGATGAAACGGATCGGCCGCGGACACGCCGCCGAGATCACGATGGCATCGGCAAAGCCGACGTGATTGCAGATCAGCAGGGCCGGGCCTTCCTCCGGAATGTTATCGATGCCGCGGCGGTCGAGGCGATACACGAAGTGGATCAGCAGCCAGGCAATGAAACGCAACAGGAACTCGGGCACCAGGCTGTAGATGTAAATAGCGACGAACGCATTCAGCACGCCCGTCAGCAGCAGCAATTGAGGAATTGTCAGGCCAGCATTGAGGGCGACGGCCGCGAGTCCGGCGGCGACCACCATGAACACTGCGTTGAGAATGCTATTCGCGCCAATGACGCGTGACATGATTTCGCGACGCGTGCGCTGCTGCACCATCGCGTACAGCGGCACGATGAACAAGCCGCCGAACAGCCCGATCAACGCCATGTCCATGAGCACGCGCCACGAGCCGGCGGTGTGGATGAAATCGCGAGCCGACAAGTTGTTGCCAGCGATCGCAGGGGTCGCGAAATACAAATCGACCGCGAATACCGTCAGGCCGATCGAACCGAACGGCACCAGGCCGATTTCCACTTTGCGTCCTGACAGGCGCTCGCACAACAACGAACCGATGCCGACGCCGGCGGAGAACATCACGAGCAGCAAAGTAACGACTTCTTCGCTGCCGCCGAGCACGTCTTTGGTATATAGCGGCAGCTGCGCTAGCACGACTGCGCCGTAGAACCAGAACCATGAGATGCCAAGGATGGAAAGAAACACGGTGCGCGACTCACCAGCAGCGCGCAGGTTTTCCCAGGTCGAGGTCCACGGGCGCCAGTCGATCTTCAGCGTTGGCGCGGCCGGTTGCAGTTTCGGGATTGCGAGGCTGCTTAGAAAACCCAGCGCTGCAATGGCGATGAGCGTCGTTATGATCAGCGCGATTCCGCCGTGCGCAGCGAGCAGGCCCGCGGCGAGTGTGCCCAGCACGATCGCCACGAATGTGCCCATCTCGACCATCGCGTTGCCACCAACCAGCTCCGAATCACGCAGCACTTCGGGCAACAAGCCGTATTTGGCCGGCGCGAAAAAAGTGGAGTGCACGCCCATCAGGAATAGCGCGCTGAGCAATACCTCGATGCTGTGCGTGGCGAAGCCGAAGCCGGCAATCGCCATGATGGCGATTTCGGCGGCCTTCACGAACTTCAACACACGCGCCTTGTCGTAACGGTCCGCCAGTTGTCCGGCCATTCCGGAGAACAGCACGAACGGCAGGATGAACAGTCCGGCCGCGATATTGGTCAGCAACGCAGGGGCCAACTGCGTATAGCTCGCGGCCTGGTAGGTCGCGAGGATAACGAGCGTGTTCTTGTAGACATTGTCGTTGAACGCGCCGAGCGCCTGGGCCCCGAAGAACGGCAGAAAACGGCGTTGGACCAGTAGTTGGAATTGTGATTGTTCGGCCATTCGCTCATCCGTTGGTGCGATTGGCCGGCATCCTACACTTTCACGGAACTGCTGCGCCCGGCCACGGTCGAAATCCGTGACCCCCTGCTGTAACCTCGATCCCCTTATGAGCCCACCTATGGTGGGCTTTTGTTTTTGGGCATGCTTTAACCCACTTGATCCGCCCGCATAGAGTAGCGATGCCGACCATTACGCCCCTCAATAAAGCCCTGATCCTGGTCAACCTCGCAGTGTTCGGCCTGCAATATCTACTGGGCGGCGGGCTGCTCGACGTGCTGTTCCCGTTATGGCCTCCGCAAGCAGCGCAGTATGGCTACCCGAGCTTCCATCTGTGGCAGCTGCTGACCTATGGGTTCATGCACGGCGGGTTCATGCACCTGTTCCTCAACATGTTCGCGCTGTACATGTTCGGCTCGGATATCGAACGGCTGTTCGGCTCGCGCCGCTACCTGGCCTACTACCTGCTGTGCGTGATCGGTGCAGCCCTGATGCATCTCGTCGTTGTCGCCGTTGCGAAGCTTCCGCCGCTGCCCACGGTCGGCGCATCGGGCGGAGTCTTCGGCTTGCTGCTCGCATTCGGCATGGCGTTTCCGAGGCGCACGCTGATGCTCATTTTCCCGCCCATTCCCATGCCGGCGTGGCTGTTCGTCACGCTGTACGGCATCTTCGAGCTGGTGATGGGTGTGACCCAGACCGCATCGGGTGTGGCTCACTTCGCGCACTTGGGCGGCATGGCCACCGGCTTCGTCATCATTCGTTACTGGCAGGCGCAACGACGCAGACGCTCCTGACGATAAAACCATCGTCGGGTTGGGAGTGCTCAGCCGGCGTCGCGCTGCCTGGCGGACGTTTGTTGGGAAGGGATTCCGTCTGGGGACGGCGCGGCTTCTATCGCGCGGTCCTCGTCGTCCGGTTCGGGGGCGACGTACATTTCCACCACGACGGCCGTGCCGACCGCGAACAACATCGCTCCGGCGATGACGGCAATCATGAGCTCTTGCAGGAACTCAGGGATGCTCACCAGGATGGCAATGTAGCCACCCATGACGAACACTCCCATTCCGATGGGGATGGAGTAGTAGCTCCGTACCTGCCGTGCCACCGGCAGTACAGAGATGCCGCGAAGCAAAGCTGAGAGCGCGATCAAGCCGAAGATGCCGATTCCCATCGCGGGGATGGCCGCAACCGAGGCAGGCAGCCACACGATGCAGCCCACCAGAGCCAGCGCCATATAGATAATTTTTCGAGTGCGCAGGGGCATCGCCACAACCCCGACTCAGATCGGCTTGCGATACGCGCCAATGACTTCGATAAGTCCGACGATGTTGTCGTTGAGCTGCTCCAGTTCCTCGGCGGGAACCCACCACTCGGTGTGATAGGAGCCGCCGACTTGCTGGATCTCATATCTTTCCATGAAGGAGCGTCGGACCTCGAATCTGGTGACATAGCCCACCGCGTCGTCCTTCACGTTCCAGCGGCTGGCGATCTCAATCGCGTACTGCTCGTTCGTGACCGGATAAAAGATCGGCTGCTCCGGCAGCCGCGGCGGCCAGCGCCGAAAGCCGCTGTCCTTCAGCAATTGCAATTCTCTGGGGCCGACGGGGCGGTAGAGAGCGACGGCGTCTGCCATGTTCACGCTTCGACTTTGGTGCAGCGTCCGTAGATGGCGTTCGGTCCCACCCAGCCGTTGATGAAGCCGCGATTGTTGCCGATCTGGAAGCGCTGGCCCTGAATGGCTTTGACCAGGTGCAAGTACTCGCTGCCATTGACCTTGCACAGGACGATGTCGCCCACCTCGAGGGTGGCAACATCGAGCACCGGCTCGACCGTGCATAGCTGGCCCGATTCGATCTTGCCGGTCATCGAGTGACCGCGCGGTCGGAACGAGACGATGTCGCCCGCCTTCAGTTTCGCAATATGCGCTGTAGCCCAACCCATTCGTTCTTCTTGCGTTCCTTCTGGTGATTCCGCGCAAGGATACATCGCATCTGCGCCAGCCTTCAAAGCTCGCCCAGCATGTCGCCTCGATAGGTGATGTGCACTTTGTTGCCATCGGGATCGCGAAGGTAAGCGCCGTAATAGCCCTTGCCATAGTGGAGGCGCTCGCCCGGTAGGCCTTCGTCCGTGCCGCCGGCGGCCATGCCGCCGCGATAAGCCTCGTCGACTGCAGCCGGGCTCGGGGCCATGAAGGCGACCATGGTGCCATTGCCGGCATTCGCTTCCTGTCTGTTGAATGGCAAAGTGACATAGAACCGAGGCAGAGTACGATCGGGCGAAACCCAGCACGCGCAGTCCGGGCCGCCGTCGGGAACGACTTGTCGACGCTTCAAACCGATGGGAAGAAGCACGGCGTCGTAGAACGCTTCCGCGCGAGGCAGGTCGCGGGTGCCGAGATGGATGTGACTGAACATGGCGCGAGCCTCTTGCTGCTTCCGAGTGTCAGATATCCTGCCGAAAAACTCCTTTGCATTCCATGCCCGAAGCACCGCTGCTCACGTAGCTGTGGCATTGCAAAGGCTCAAAGTGCGTTTACTCGATCAGGAAGACTAAGGAGAGTTGCATGAACGCACGACGCTGGCGTCTGTGGGCTGTTGCAATACTGGCATCGGCGCTGGCGCTGCCGCTGCCGATTCAAGCGGCGACGACCGACTCGGCCGAGGCGGCGAATCGAGCTGTGGCTTCGGCGTTCGAGGCCGCATGGAACAGTCACGACATGAAAGCTTTCGGGAACCTTCTCACCGCGGACGTGGTCTGGATCAACGTCGATGCGGGCCGAGGCACGGGGCGAGAGATGGTCGAGGCCGGTCACGCGCGAGTTCACGCGAATAAGTTCAAGGACAGCGTGATCACGATAAAGAATGTCGAGGTCGCGCTGCTCAAGCCGGATGTAGCGTTAGTGTATGTAACGTGGGCCATTCGCGGCGACCGCGACAATGACGGCACTCCGCGGCAACCTCGAGAAGGTCTGTTCTCCTGGGTGACCGTCAAGCAGGGCGATGTCTGGAAGATTCGATCGAGTCACAATACCAACAAGAACGTAGTGCGCTGAAACGGACGAGGCGTTAACCGCAGACGACGCGCAGGTCGAGCCCTTCACCGACGCCGATGATGTCGTCGACTGTGAGCAATCCCATGCACGGCATGGCGCCACGAATCGATATCTCATCTCGCACCAGCTTGCGGGCCAGTGCAATGGCAGGGAAGCAGGGAATGAAAGGGCCGTGATCCTGATCCGCCAGCAGGAACCAGTTGCGCACGGCTGTCTCGCCGTTCAGGGCGACGCCACGAACGGTCACATGCATGGCGCTGCGTTTCGATCCGTAGCGTGCGAGGGCGCTGGCAGTCCGATGCAGCGCCGGCACCCAACTCTGCAGTGAGCCGAGCAATCCAATTCTCACCAGCCACGACGCGAGCCAGAGCCCGATCATGTTCGAGGCCGGATCGACGCCGGCGCGGAACTGCACGGTCTGCACCGGTCGATAGCGCTCAGGAAACAAATCGAGGTCGGGCACATCGCAGTTCGCGATCCAGCGGCCCTTGATGGGCGTCGGATACAAACGACGCGTCAGATCCTGCCAGCCGCGCACTTCTCGCCATTGTCCGTCGCGCCATTGATTGAACGGCTTGCCGGCGTAGGCGAGCACGCCATCCATCGTCGCCTTGCCCGGCGGTCTGGCGCCGGAGCTGATGCCGTGGTCGATGCTTTCGATCGATGCGAACTGCGCGCCGAGTGCGTCGACGACGGCGGAGGAAAGGGCCGGCACGGAGCTCGCGCCACTGACCACCAGAGTCCCGTTCAGCTTCGCTTCTGCGTCGAGCGCGGTGATTCCGCACACGAAGCCTCGTCCGTCGGCGAGGTCGATGTAATGCGCGCCGGCTGCGACACAGGCTTGGGGTATTGAATAGTCCTGTCCCTGGAACGGACCGGCAGTGTGAACGGCCAAGGCGGCGCCAACCTTGCGCAGCTCAGCCGTGAAGTCACCGGAGTGAGCATCGAGCCGAAGCGGCTCCACCGACCCGCCAATCTCTTGTGCGACGGCGGTCGCTCGCTTCAGGTCGCGCCCGGAAACAAACACACGAGTGTTCGGCTCACGCGCCAGCGCCGCGACGATGCGACGGCCGAAGTTTCCATACCCGCCGAGAACCACGACCGACTTCATAGCTCAGCTCAAAATCCATGGGGTTGGCCGACCTGCTCGACCAGCCAGCCCTTGTAGTGAACGATGAGACCGACGCCGCGCACGCTCGCACTGACATCGAAACCGTAGCGGCCGTCGTGAAGGGATTCGGTCGCCGCGCACTCCAGCAGCCAGGTCACCGGCAAAGGTAACAATGCCAGCCGCGCGCTGTACAACGACCAAACGATACGTTCCTGCTCTGCAGACAAAGTGAACGTGAGCACCAGCGGCCCAAGCCGCTCTTCCACTCGCTGCCTGCGACAGGTCAGGCGCGATTGCACGCGCTGACTGCCGAACTTTCGCAGCCAGTCTTCATTCGTGTCTGTGGCGTTAACGGCGACTTCGATGGGGACATCGTTTTGGGCGATGGGCAGTCCCGCGAGGCGGGCGATCGTTCTGGCAATCAGGCCGCCGCCGCGAATATCACATCGCCCGACGTACAACTTTGCGTGGCGAGCATCGTGAATGCTCTTGAGAGCGGGCGGGAGGCGCTCGAAAGCGGGGCCGAGAATTCTCGAGTACAGGGACGGTGCTGACATTGAGCGAAGGGCTGCGACAACTGCCACTGGTTCGCTGACAAGGGCTCATTATAGTGACTATCGCGATTGGAGAGGGCACGGCGATGCACAGATTGACCCGACGTGAGCTCATTCGAGCGGCAGCAGCGATCGGCGCGACGCTGGCTCTTCCGAGCGCCCATGGCGCCAAGCCTCGCGCGTGGCGTGAAGCGCCGGAAGTCTATGCGGAAGGCGTGGCATCAGGCGATCCGACCAGCGACAGCGTGCTGTTGTGGACACGCGTGTCAGCGCCGTCGAACGTTTCAGCGACGCCACTGACCGTTGAAGTTTCAGAAACGCCGACGTTCGAGCAACTGGTGACCAGCACGAACGTTCGGGCGCTCGCAGCAGCAGATCATACGTGCCGCGTTCTGGTCGCAGGGCTCGAGCCGTCGCACATCTATTGGTATCGATTCATCGACGAGCGCGGTCGAGGCAGTCGCATCGGGCGCACGCGAACAGCCGCGGCTCCGGACGATACGAATCCAGTCAAGTTCGCGTTCGTCAGCTGTCAGAATGTTTGCGAAGGTGCGCAGAACGCATATCGCCGGATGATCTTCGAAGACGAGCGCGCCGCGCCGGCGGAGCAGCTGGCGTTCGTGCTGCACCTGGGCGATTTCGTCTATGAGGTGATCGACTATCCGGAGGACGTGCCGGGCGGCCGTCGTTACGACCGGCGCATTCGTGACGTTGTGCGCTACCCGCAAGGCGAGAAGGTCGGGCGTTTTCACATTCCTGTGACGCTGGCCGATTATCGCACCGTGTATCGCGCCTACCTGCACGATCCTGACTTGCAGGCGGCGCGCGCCCGGTGGCCCTTCGTAGCCATGTGGGACAACCATGAGTTCTCGTGGATGGGCTGGCAATCGCAGCAGCGATTCGACCGGCAGAACCGTCCGGCGCAGACGCGTAAGGTCGCTGCGAATCAAACATGGTTCGAGTATCAGCCGGCGCGCGTGACGCGCCCCGGCCGCCCATCGCTGCAACAGTTCGAGGCGCCAGCGGTGAAAGACGTGCCGTTGAAAACATTCGATGCGCACGGCTTGAGCCAGGAACCCAACAACATTGCCGCCATCGACAGCCTGATCGGTTATCGGGCCTTGCAATGGGGCAAGCATCTCGAGCTCGTCATCACCGATCAGCACAGCTTCCGTTCGGAAGAGCCGACCAGCCGTCCCGAAGCTGCGGCGCTGGACGATGCCAATTTTCCAGAGCTGATTCCGCAGGAGATCATCGAGCGGCTGGATGCGGGCGACGGCGGGCGGCCACCGCAAACCATTCTGGGCCAGCGCCAGAAGCTATGGTTTCTGGAAACATTGCGGGCATCGAAACAAACCTGGAAGGTCTGGGGGAATTCGCTGGGCACGTTGGACTGGCGCGCCGATCCACAAAACCTTCCGTCAGGCGTGGGAGCGCGGTGGCTTGGGGCTGGCTACGCATGTTTCGGCGGCGGTGGCGATTACGGCACGGCGTATCGGGAACGCGCCGAGATCTACGATGCGATTCGGGATGCGGCGCTCACGAATTTCGTCACGGTCTCCGGCGATCGTCACAGCTTCTGGGCAGGGCTCGCCAGCAAAGCGTTGCCGCCGTCGCGCTTCGAGCCGGTCGGCGCGGCGTTCATCACGGGGTCGATCTCGGCTGCGGGACTGGTCGAAGCATTCGAGCATCGCTTTCCGAAAGATCATCCACTACGAGCGCTGTACGTCGCGGACCGCGCTGGCAAACCGCAGCCGACGGTGAACCTGCTGTTGCGTCATGGCGTGCTTGCTTGTCTCGAGTATGCCAAGAGCGGCGATCTTGAGGCGGCGCGTCGACTCTCCAATCCCGAGCTGGCTCCGCATCTGAAATTCCTCGACCTGGGCGGGCATGGCTACGCCACTCTGCGTGTTAGTGCCGAAAACGCCGAGTGTGAGTTCGTCTGTATTCCCAGGCCGATCGAACGGAGCGCCACCGACGACGGCGGTCCATTGCGCTATCGAGTCGTCCACAGCGTAACGCGCTGGAAGGCGGGCGAACGGCCAGTCCTGCAACAGCGTGTGGTCGAAGGCGATCCGGGATTGTCGCTGTAAAGAAGATCGGCATTTGTACGCATGGCTGGCCCGAGGGCTGCTATCTAGAGTTCAGTTGACCCAGCAATAGAAAACGTACTCAACCAGTGCCCAACGCACCCAGACGACTGGGTAAGCAACGGAATGACTTTTGGGAGGACGCCAGCTGCACCTGGCGTCGAGGAGAGAGTCATGAACGTAAGCGAGCACTGCTGTCGCGGTGTCATCTCTATCGCGGACACGGCCGATATCGTGACCGCTGCCCGCCTGATGCGGGACCAGCACGTGGGGTTGCTGGCCGTCTATCGTCAGGGTGACGATTCGCACCGGCTCACCGGCGTGCTGACCGATCGGGACATCGTCATGAATGTGACCGCCGCGGATCGCAATCCGCACACTGTCAGGGTTCAAGAAGTCATGAGCCGGCAGCCCATCCTGGCATACGAGCACGACGAGCTCCGAGATGTTCTGCAAGTCATGCGCCTGGCAGGCATTCGTCGGGTGCCGGTGGTGGATGCCAGCGGCGCGGCGGTCGGCATCATCGCGCTCGACGATGCGATCGAGTTGATCACCGGCTTGTTGTGCGATATTTCAGGATCGATCCGGAGCGAGCGCGATCACGAGTGGCGCGCGCACGCCTGATCGTCACTGCGCCTGTGAGTCGATGGCATTCAGCAGTTGCGCGGCTTCCGGCCGGTCGGGCTGTACCTGCTGCAATTCGCTCAACAAGGAACGTGCGGCCGCGCTGTCCTTGCCGGCAAGGGCGGCAGCCATGCGGACCAGCGGGTCATAAGCCGGGCGAAAACCCGGGCTGATGTGCAGCACTTCCAGCAGAGGCTCGCGCACTTGAGCCAGCATGTCGCGGACATCAGAGGTCGGGCGTACATCGCGGCCCGCTTCGATAAAGCGATCGCGAGCTGTCCAATACGCTTCGAGACGGTTGCTCCATTCCAAGTTGAGTTCGCCCGCCAGGATTTCTTCTGGATTGATCTCGACGTCGCCTAACAACTCCAGCAAGCGTTCGCGCGGCGTCGACACAGGTGAGTAAGTGATCGTCGGTGCGCGATACGCGACGATGGGACGATCGTCGGTGTTGAGCGGCGCCGCGCCGGCAAACGTCGTGAGTGAGTGCGGGCCGGCGAAGAAACTGCCGAGCAGCGCCAGATCGTCGGGGAAGCCGAAGCCTTCCACGTCATAGGAGTTTGCGGCGGACAGTTGCGCGCTCACTTGTTCGAGACTGAAGCGCTCGCCGTCACGACGTGCAATCAATCCGATGGTAGGTGTATCGAGGCTGAGCGTTGCCAGCACTGCCGAGGCGTTCGGATACACGGCCAGGAAAGATCGGACGATGCTGCGCAGAGTGTCGACGTCGAGCTGATGCAGTGGCAACCACTGACAGAACACGCCGCCTTCCGCCAGTCGTTGCCGCACGGCTTCAAAGTGCTCGACGGTATATAGAGAGGCGGATCCGCTGCGAGCCGGATGGAAGTTGTCGGCGACGATCACGTCGTACTGTTGCTCGCTCGTGCGAACGAAGCGTCGTGCGTCGGCGCTCATCGTGTGCAGGCGTGAGCGGTCGGCTGCTTCGGGGTACGAGCTCTCGAAGTGCTGAGCCGCGTCGATCACTTCTGGCACCAGCTCGACGACATCGACCTGCAGCGACGGTTGTAGTGTCGCCGAGGACGCGGTCAGCCCCGTGCCGAGGCCGAGAAACAAGGCACGCTTCGAGTTCGGATGAAGGAGGACAGGGAGCAGCGCTTGGCGCGCGTCCGCGAGGAGGGTGGCGCTGCTGCCTTCCTGTTGTCGATTATTGATGTGCAGGGTCGCGACGCCGGACTTGTCCTCGATCACGGTCACGCTGGCCATCACGCCTTCGGAGTAACTCACCAATCGGCCGCCGCGCGGAATGTGTGTGTTGTGTAGCGACGGGCTCCAGATGACGCTGGCAGCGGTGACGCCAATCACCAACCACTGTGCAGGCTTTGACCATGCGGGACGTGCGACTAGCAATAAGTAGCCGACAGAGATCAGGAGCAAAGCCGGTTTCAGCCCCAGCACAGGCAGCAGCACCAGACCGAAGAGCAGAGGTGCGATGGCTGCGCCCACAGTGTTCACGCCGATGGCGTGGCCGAAGCTGATGCCGCCATCGCGAGCCTCGGTGCTGAGATGACTGAAGAGTGCGCCCATCACGAGGGTGGGCAGCAGGAACGCGATGATTGCCATGGCAACTTCGCCCGCCAGCGCCGATGCGACGCTCGGGCCGAAGGCGCCAATGAACGAGTTCTTTATTTCGTCTGCGCCGGCCAGGAGGAGCGTGCCGAGGAGGCAGGTGGCGGCGAGGACTTGTATAAGAGGAGTGAGCAGGCGATCGGAGGATATCTCGCCACTTCGCATCGGCTTGCTCGCCCGCCAACGACTGTATGCGGCTGCGCCGAGCGCCGTGCCGATCAAATAGACCGCGAGCAGCAGAGCGAACGTATAGACCGTGTTCTCCGCGACTTGGCTCAGCGCGCGGACGACGAGTACTTCATAGCCGATGCCGAGCAGACCGGTGGCAGCGAGCAACAGGAGAGTATGATTCGGTCCTCGCAAGATCCCGCTGCCCGGCGCGGGCGTCGCTGAGTCGCCGTTCGTTTGTAAACTCAGCGCCACTGCTGCGCAGACAAAGTTGAGAACGGCGCATGCGAGCGACGAGTGCGCCAATCCCAACTGCGGCACGAGCCAGAACGCCGCGGCAATCACCCCAACTACAGCGCCAGCCGTGTTGGCCGCATATAGAGCGCTGATCGAGATATTCCGAGCCGACGTCGTGGCGAACACACGCTCCATTGCCGGCAGCGTCGCGCCCATCGAGACAGTGGCAGGAAGGAGCAGCAGCGCCGTGCCGAAGAACGCGACGAACCAGTGCCATGTCGCCGAGGGTTGCGGACCGATCAACCCAAGCAGCGCACTCGACGCTGGCTCGAGCAAGGCCGCGAGCGTCAGGCTCCAGGCGCCAATGACAATCTCACATCCCGCGTACCACCGCGCCGGCCGTGCACTCCGATCAATACGCGAGCCGAGCGTCAACGCGCCGAGTGCCAGGCCACCGAAGAACGCAGCGACAACGGCAAGCACGGCCGCCGACTCATGACCGAGCCACGACGTACTCTGCTGAGTCCACACTACTTGATAGGCGAGGCCGGCAAAGCCGGACGCGACCATCAGCAAGCAAGCCAGCACGATCTGACGCGGGCGCCCTCGCTCGAGTGCGGTCGGTTCGGCAGCGCTCACAACTCGTTCAGCCACTGAACCCAATCTTGTATCCCCATGAGTCCAGCTGCGTCGGGATGGCGTTGAACGCCAGCGTGATGCGGCGCTCGCCTGGGTTGGGAGGCACGGCGTGCATGATGTAGCTGGGAAATAAAACGATATCGCCCGGCTCGGGCTGTGGGCTGACCCACTTCTCGGCGTTGTACGGACCCGTGACCACGCCCGCATGATCGTTCTTGAACGAGAACTCCGTGCCGCCCGGCGACTTCATGAATACGGTGCGCGAGTCCGGGTGCGTCGGCGTCAGGTAAGCGACGCCGGAGATGAAACTGTTGGCGTGGTTGTGCATGGCCTGGCGACCGCCGGTGTCGAGCAGGTTCACCCACATTTCCTTCAGTGACCAAGCCAGGCGCTCGCCGAACATCAATGCGCCGAACTCGCTCAGCATCGGCGTGATGACAGTGGCTGCGGTCACCAGCAGCGGGCTGTCGGATGGCTTGAGCATCGTCGTGTGCGACAGATTCGCCGAAGAATTGTTCGAGGTGCGCGCGTGCGCACTGAAGTGACTGACCAATCCATCGACCAGCCTGCGCTCCAACGCGCCGGGTATCCTCATGAAGGGCGTGGGGAAAAGGCCAATGACTTCGGGCGTAACAGACATTTCTGACGGCTGCTTCGATGGCTTCGCGCGGTTGCGCAACCTTCTATTGTAGGAAGCCGATTGCTACAGCTTCGTGACAGCGCCAACGACTTCAGTCGCAGATTCGATGCAAGGATCATCTATTGTTCACGATGTAGTCATATCAGCTCTCTACGCTCCGGGACTTCTCACAACACCCGACAGCTTGAAGGGAGCTTCGATACAAAATGTCAGTTGCAATCACCCGAAGCCAGATCGCGACCGCGGTCGCGGCGGTTCTCAGTGTGGCCACGATGGCCGCAGCATCAGCCAAGGATTCGGGCCATTCCGGTCGGGACGACGGCCCGCGCTCGAAGGGCCGCTACGAAACCGGTGACTTCCACAATCACACCACCTGCTCCGACGGCGCCATCTCGATGGAGAAGCTGGTCAAGAAGTCGACCGACAAACAGGACACGCCCTGGGGTCTGGACTGGTTCGTGCAGGCCGGCCACGGCGGCAGCGGCAACCGCAATTGCACGCTCGTCGAAGACGCATCGCTGAGCACGCCGGCGTATCCGTATGTCGAAGGCTTCGGCCCGACGACGACTTGGGCGAACAGCATCGGTGCGGCCGCCGTGAAGGGCAACACGGGTTCTTCCGATGGCAGCTCGACCACTGCGCTCGCGTCGCAGGCGAATCCCAGCATGTGGCGCTGGCAGTCGATCCAATCGGTTCAGTATCCGGTCACCGAATATCTGAGCGCCAAAAAGAACATTCCGGTGTTCATGGGCCTGGAGTCGGTCGTCGCCGGTCACGAGCACACCTCGATGTCCGTGGTTAGCGGCCAGGTCGTCGGCAAGAGCGGGAAAGTGGGCGCGGGCAGCTACGTGCCGGTCGGCGACGCCAACGCGCTCGCTCAGTGGTCGTACTGCTTCGATCGCGGCGACACCGACAACAGCCGCGGCGGCTCGAACAACTGGGATTGCTCGGTGCCCGGCATCGACTATTCCGGCAATCCGGATTGGAAGCCGAATGCGGCCAAGCTGTTTCCAGCCGGCGGTCCCGGCACCGGCGTGCGCGGTCACCTGAAGACCGTCGACGCGCTGAAGTGGATGGCCAGCTATCACCCGAACACCAGCTATTACGTGCCGGCGCACCTCGAGCGCGCTGGACCGTTCAACCCGGACGGCAACAACGGTTTCAACATCGAGCACCTGCGTAACTTCAACAACGCGGCGCCCAAGGTCGCGTTCGGCTTCGAGAGCCAGCCAGGTCACGGTGCTTCCGACAACCGCGGCGAGTACAGCCCTGATCGCAACAGCATCGGCGGCGTGCGCGTCGACAGCGTCGGCGGCACGACTTGGGGCGGCACCGGCGTTTATGCCGCTCAGGTCGGCGGCGTGTGGGACGCGCTGCTCGGTGACGGTCGCAACTGGTGGTTCTTCGCCAGCTCCGACTGGCACAACCGCGGCAGCTTCGCGCCGGACGATCGCCGTTCGACTCAGGACTTCTATCCTGGCGAATATCAGCGCGATTTCGTGATGGTGCATCGGGAGGAGGACTGCCGTGACGGGAACCATCGCCATGACAAGGACCGCGGCCGTGGTCATGATCATGACAAGCGCGACATTTCCCAGCCGAACGAGATCGTCGACGGTCTGCGCAGCGGCAACAGCTTTGCGGCTTCCGGTCAGCTGATCGATCGTCTGGCGTTCGTGGCCTGCTCCGATCGTCGCTTCAAAGACAATGACCGGCGCCATGGTCGGGATGACGGCGCGGCCGAGCTCGAAGCCATCGCGCTCGAAGCGGCAAAGAACGGCACTGACGTAAACATCAATGCCAACTGCGCAGGCATGGGCGAGAAGCTCCGCATCGACAAGAACGACGACGTGCTCGTGGCGATCGTGGTGCGCGATCCGTCCGGCAAGAACTATTCGCCGTACACCTTCGCGAACCCCTCGTTGCTCCAGATCAGCAAGACTCAGCCGTTGAACCAGCCCGAGCTGGATCACTTCGATGTGATCGGCGGCAAGGTGACCGGCATGAAGAAGCCGAGCTCGCCCGACTACTCCGGTCAGTGGCCGGACAACTGGGTCGACAATCCGGACATGAACACCGTGCCCGCAGGTGCGAAGAACACCACGGCCGGCATTCTGAAGACGTTCGGCAAAGGCACGTGGACCTCGAAAGGCGAGTACAAGGTGGCGTCGTTCCGTCTCTCCGGCGTGAAGGCTTCGCAGTACCTGCGTCTGCGCGGCACCAATCTGCCAGCCTCCGTGCCTTACGAGACCGATGCGGACGGCAACCCGCTCGCGGACATCTACACGAATGCGAGCAATGCCTCGAAGCTGACCATTCCTTGCACGGCCAGGATGACCACGACGATTCCGGCCGACACGGTCTACACCGGCACCAGCATCGACGGCTGCCCGGATCACATGGCGCGCGTTCCGGCCGTCACGGGTCAGCAGTACGTCAGCTATGACGTGGCTGCCTGGGCCGATCTGTGGTTCTACAGCAACCCGGTCTTCATCGAAGTGAAGAACGGCATCCGGGTCGCTGGCGTGAAGTAATACTTCCGTTATCGAGGAGCCTCGAACGCCGCGCGGCGACGCGCGGCGTTCATTTGTTTCTGGCGGGGCCATTACCTATGTCATCTGTTTTGTCGAGCTCTGAGATTTCCACCACTTCTGCGCCGGCGAAGAGCGTCAACTGGACGCGCGAGCCGTTGTTGCACTTCATTCTGATCGGCGCCGTGCTGTTCGGCGTCGACTCGCTGATCGCCGGGCAGGCCGACGATCCGAATCGCATCGAGCTGGACCAGCAAGTCGATGCCGAAGCCCAGCAGGCGTTCGAAGCCGCGCGCGGCCGCAAGCCCGATGCCGCCGAGCTGAAGGCGCTCCGGCAGGTGTGGCTCGACAACGAAGTGTTGTATCGCGAAGGTGTGGCGCTCGGCCTGGACAAGGGCGACAAGTCCATCCGCGAGCGCGTGATCTTCAAGGCGCTGAGCATGGTGGACAACAACACCAAGCGACCGGCGTTCGATGACAAAGTGGTTCGCGAGTGGTTCGAAAAGAACCGTGCCCGCTATGACATTCCGCAGCGATTCAATTTTCAGGAAGCCGTGCTTTCCGGCGAAGTCTCGGAGGCCACGGTGCGTTCGTTCGTCAGCGCTCTGAACTCCGGGAACACACCGGAGGTGCAAGCGGGGCTGCGCGTGTTTACCGATCGGCCGCACGCCAATATCGTCGACAGTTACGGCGAGGAGTTCGCGACCGCACTGGAAAGCTCTCCGGTGGGCGAGTGGCGTGCGCTGCAGACCAAGGGCGGCTGGCGAGCCATGCGCCTGGAAGCCGTCGTGCCGGCGGAAGCGGCGGACTTCGAGCGTCTGCGGGGCGTCGTGACGCAAGACTGGACTGACACCGTGATGTCGGAGCAGCGCAGCGCCGCGGTGGGCGCATTGGCCAAGAAGTACACCATCGTGATCGATGGAGTGAAGCAGTGATGCGCCGGCTGCATCTGTTGATGCTCGCGTTGCTGGCGCTGGTCTCCAGCACCGTTTCCGCTCATGAGCTGAGCATGGCGGAAATGGAAGTGCGCGAAACCTCGCCGGGCGAGTTCCTGTGGCAATGGACGGCCAGCAGCGATAAAGCGCCGGCAGTGGTGCTTGCACCCGTGTGGCCAGAGAGCTGTGCGGTCGACATGAACATGCTCCGCTGCGGCGAACGAGGCTTGTTCGGCACGCTCCGGGTCGATGGCGTCGGCGAGGACTACTCGGCTGCGATCGTTAAGATTTACTGGCTCGACGGTCAGAGCCGAGTGTTTACGCTCACTACCCGGCAGCCCGAAGTGCACTTGTATGGTTCGGCCGAAGACCGGCGCGGCATGGGCGAAATCGCCTGGGCCTACGCGACGCTCGGCGTCGAGCACATCCTCGCCGGCTTCGATCACTTGATGTTCGTGCTGTCGCTGTTGTTCCTGGTCGGTTTCAACAAACGGCTGGTGTACACGATCAGCGCCTTCACGCTTGCGCACAGCCTGACGCTGGCGCTGAGCTCGCTCGGCTTGTTGACGCTGCGTCCGCCGCCGGTGGAGGCAACGATTGCGCTGTCCATCATGCTGGTCGCCGCCGAGGCGCTGAACAAGGAACAAACGTTGTCGCGCCGCTGGCCGGCGCTGGTTGCGTTCCTGTTCGGCCTGGTGCACGGCCTGGGTTTCGCGGGCGCGTTGTCTGAAATCGGGTTGCCGCAGAACAATCTTTTTGTCGCATTGCTGACCTTCAATGTGGGTGTGGAGCTCGGTCAGCTGCTGGTGGTGGTCCTTTGTTATGGACTGTACCGCGTGCTCGGGTCGCGGCCGTTCGTTACCGCTGCGCGTAGGCCGGCGCTCTATGCCATTGGCGGTGTGGCGGCGTATTGGTCGATCGGCCGCATCGTCGGAATTCTGATTTAGGCCTCAGCACGATTCGCCGGGCAGGCGGCGCTTCGGGCGCCGCCAATTTTATCGAGGCTATTGCTCGGCGAGCGCGGCTTCGACATCGTCGAGCAGCGATTGGGCGGTCTGCGAGACGCCGTCGTTGTCGCCGTGATAAATCGCACGGCGCATGACATCGCGGACCTGGCCGTTCTCATCGCCGTCTCGCAGAGCGAGGGCGTGCAGTGAACGAAGCGCGATGTGACGATCCACTTCCGGCTCGCCGGTGTCGACGACTTCTCTCAAGCCGGGCAGCGCTTGCGCTGTCGGTGCGCTCGCCAGATTGGCAATCGCCGTGGCGCGGGTCTTCGGGTCGCTGTCTTGCGTATCCTTGATCCATTTTTCGACGGTGTCGGCACTGGGTGCGGCGATCGCATCAGCAACATCCGTCGAAGGTGAGATGTCTACGCCAGCGTCGGCGACGTTTGGCTCAGTTGCTGCGTCTCGAGCTGGTGCTGGATCGATCGCTTGCTCAGTGGGCGGAGGCTGCGTCGCCGTCGCGCTCGCTGTTGCCTCGGGCTCGTCCCGACTTGCGTGCACATAAGCGAGGCCGCCGCACGCGGCGAGCATGCCTATCGATACGACGATGACGGAAGGGCGCATCTTAGGGCTCAGTGAATTCCGGGGTTCGTGCCCAACGTGTTCCACGGCAACGCCCGCACGAACGCATCGAGCGCTTGATCGCTCTGAGTACCGGCCTGCTTGGCGTGAGCCAGTACTTTCACGCGCCAACGATCCGTCGTGAAGTAGTACAGATTGGTTTGCCCGCCCGCTGCCTTCGTGTCGGTTGCATACATGACCTTGACGCCCTTCAGGCCTTTCACGGCGTCGATTGGAAAAGGTTGCTCCGATTCGACTATGGCGCCTTCGCCGGCTGTAAGCGCCGCGGTTGCTCTCGCTCCATCGATGTTCGCATCCGTCGCCGCCGAATCCGCGGCGTAGACATCCACTTCGACCGCACCCTGCAGCGTCGCCGATTCCTGCTCGTATTCCGCGCCGGCATCGTTGTTACCGTCAATATTGTAGGGCTGCAACACCCGCGCGAAACTGCCTACATCCTTCGGAAACACCCAACCGCTATCGACATGGCACCACGCGCCATCGTCGCCGTATTTGTGTAACGGGTCCGCCACGCCGACGGCGCCGGTCAGAGTGGAAGCGATGAGTAGCGCAAGCAGCGCGGGCTTGGGTCCGATTCGGTTCATGCGACGAGCATATGTCGGCAATGTGACAGCCATATGGACCCGGCCCGCACCAAAGAAAAAGGGCCGGGGTGGCGCCCCGGCCCTCTGTTTGGCGCGATGCCCGACGGTTATTCCGTCCGGATGCGCGTCATGATGCCATCGTCATCATCGTCGATGATCGTGTCGCCCTGCACGTAGTACTCCTCCACGAGAGGTTCCGTGTAAGAGCAGTTGCTCTGGTCCGGCGCCTCGTACTCGGTGTCGACGCAGAACTCGTAGCTGCCGCGGTACGAGGTCATCGTATCGCCGGAGATCGTGAATTTCTCGCGCAGCAGGCCATCCCAGCCATCGAACGTGGATACTTCGAACATGTAGCCGCCCGGCAAGTAAGCGACGACTGCGAGCTGGTCGATCGGGTCGCCTTCGTAGCGCCACGTCCAGGCACCGTAGATTTCGTTGTCCACCGTCGGCACGCGCTTGAGCACCAAGCCCGCGGGATCTTCCTCGTCGTTCGCCCACAGCACCAGCGCATCGCCAGCCGCGTTCGGCGCCACGAAGTAACGCTGCGTGAACTCCTTGTTTCTATCGAACAGGCCACACTCGCCGTTGGTGTCCTTGGTGGTGAGCGGGGTCACGAGACCTCGTGCATTCTCCTCGGTGAGCGACAGAGTGCCGTACTCGACGCCGTTGCCGTTGACTTCCTGATCCAGGTCGCCGATGTAATCGCCGGCAATGCACGTCGCATCGTTCTGATGCGTGCCGAAGACGAAGCGGCCATCGTCGAATACCGTCAGCATGGCCAGCTGTTCCTGGTCGCCCAGGTCGACGCCGGGCTCGATCTGCAAGATCCAGGCGCCCTCCAGCTTGTCATTCGTGAGCGGGTCGATCGGCAGACGCGTAAAGCCAGTGTCGCCCTCGCCATCGGCGATCACGAGGCGATCGTTCTCGTCGATGTACAACTGCGCGGCGCTAGTATCGGACATGCCGGCGGTGTTGTTGGTGTCGATGGCATTCGCGCACAACGAGCTGTTGAGCTCGACCGTGACGTTGTCATCCGCATCGATGCTGTAGCAGCCTTCCTCGACACCGGGCGAGGTGTCGTATGGGGTCGGCAACGAGGCGTCGACCATCAGATAACGGCCGGTCTTGCCGTCTTCGCTCGACGGGAACATCGAGAACACGAACGGCTGTCCTTTCATCAACGCGGTGGGTTGCAGCCACGTGCCGGCGATGCCAGTGCGCTCGCTCTCCAGGCGGGCGAAGCGTTCGGTGACGTTGCCGTCGGCATCCCGGAACACCAGGCCCTGAGTCGTAATCTCCAGCTTGGTGGTGTCGTTGGCCGCGCCGTTGATGGGTTCATTGAAGCCGCAGAACCCGTCGGTTTCGACGCTTACGTCGGCGCTGTTGACGGTGAACGCCTGCGTGAGCGGATTCCAATCGTACTTGCCGTACTCGACGCCATTGCCGCGAGCGTCGCTGAACACCAGCTCGTTCTTCGGCGTGCCGTCCGAGTCGCCCAGGGCGCAGTCGGCGTTGTCGTATTGACCGCCGAGCAAATACTTGCCGTTGCGGAACATGGTCAGCGTCACGATCTTCTCAGCGATCGGCGCGAACTCCGCGTCGGCGCGCACGTAGACGCCTGCCAGTGCGCCCGGCGCCTGGCCAACGAAGTGATTCACGGCGTCTTCGCGGTCCACCGCAGTCAGTGACACGCCGGCGGTGCCGCTCACGCTGCTGACGAACGTGGTCAGCGACGAAGTGAACGCAGTGTCCGACGCAGTCAGATCGATTGAGTTCGCGGCAACGGCGTTACGAATCGCCTCCGTAAACGAAATGCCGTCTTCCGGATTGCCGTTCGAATCCAACGACTGCAACAGCACCAGCAGATTCACTGCCACCGTTTCCGGGTTGGTGCTGGTGTTGGCAACCAGCGCATTCGCGACCGTCATCGGCGTCACCACGCCCTGACCGGGTACGGTGCCGAGCACCAGACTGCCGAGCGAGAAAGTAACGGTATCGCCGGCGCGATAATCGTAGCGGCCATCAACGTCGGTCACGCCGGTGATTTCCGAACTGGTCGTGTAGCTCAGGCCCGCGACCGGAGCGTCGACGAAAGTGCCGGAGCTGAGCTCGCCCGCAGGCGGCGGTGTGTCGTCCGGCGGCGGCGTGTCGTCCGGCGGCGGAGTGTTGCCACCACCCGGCGGGGGCGTGTTATCCGGCGGCGGAGAGTTATTGGTCGGAGGCGGGGTGCTGTTGCTGCCGCCGCCACCACCGCCACCGCAAGCTGCGAGTTGAGCGGCGAGTAGCGCCAGCGTAACGGCCAGGATTCGTTTGCTAGTTCTGTTACTCACGTGATGTCCGTATGTAGTCCGCGATTGCGGGAACGCGCGTAACCTACGGAGCGCCGGTCGGGCGGGCATTGCCCATTTTGGATAGGCACCCCCTGCGCAATGTCAAACTGTGAAGGGCTCCACCGGCGCCTTCGAGAACTGTGATTCAGTGCCCGGGTTCGTACGATCAAAAGTTAATCGGCACATGTGATGCATCACACACATCAGCGCGTCCTTGCGCTGACGGTTGATCGCTCAAGCAGTCTTCGCGATCGGCGTCGCGCGGTTCGCGGGGACTCGCGACACCGGTGTAGCGGTGTCGAAGCGCGCGCCACCGACCAGATAAGAGTGAACGTCGGCGGCGAACAGACGCATCTTTTCCTGGATGGCTTTGTTACGTCGGATGAGCCAGTTGTAGCCCATGACCGCAGGCACGGCGACGAACAAGCCGATTGCCGTCATGACCAACGCCTCGCCGATCGGGCCGGCAATCTGGTCCAGGCTCGGCTGGCCGGAAAGAGAGATGCGCGTCAATGCATTCAAGATGCCCCACACCGTGCCGAGCAGTCCGATGAAAGGCGACACCGACCCTGTCGTTGCGAGAATGGCCAGGCCCATCGACAGTCGCTCGGTGACACTTTCCATCGAGCGTTGCAAGGCAATGGCCAGCCACTCATTGAGCGGCATCTGCTCGGTGAGATGGCCTTGGTGATATTGCTTCGCGCGCAGGCCGTCCTCGGCCAGCATGCGGAATACATTGTCACGGGCGCCTAGCGCCGCAATGCCGTCGTGCAGGTTGCCCGACGTCCAGAACTTCTTGCGCGCCTCCAGAAAATCTTTGTTGATCTTGCGCTGGTCCCAGATCCGGGTGAGCGTGATGAACCAGCAGGCCAGCGACATGGCGACCAGCACGATCAGGATCGCCCAGGCCAGCGGGCCTGCCTCGTTGAGAAAGCTCAGAGCATCGAAGTTGTTGGGGACTGCTTGTGTCTCGTTGGCCATGGGAGCCTCGTATTGTTGACCACAGAAGTCGTAAACACTATGACAGCTGTAGTAGGTGCGCGCAAGCCGCTTGCGGGACCTACTACAACGGGCGTAGGCTCGACCACGTGGTTAGTCAGGGGTCGGAATGCCGTCGCAGAAGCTCAGCAAGCTGGAATTGACCATCATGGAGGCGCTGTGGACACAAGGCGCCAGCTCCATTCGTGAGATCCACGACGCATTCCCCAAGCGGGGCCGGCCCGCTTACACCACGGTGCAGACCATGGTGTATCGGCTGGAAGCGAAGGAAATGGTCCGCCGCGCCAAGAAGATCAGCAACGCGCACATCTTCGAGGCCACGATCACGCGCGAGGCGGCCGAGCGCCGCTTGATCGACGACTTGCTAGGCCTGTTCGGCGGGCGGGCGCAGCCGGTGATGGCGCACCTCATCGAAACTGGCAAACTAACGATGGGTGACATCAAGGAGGCCGAGAAAATCCTGCGCGGACTCGGCAAGAAGGACGAGAACGCATGACGGCGCTCGCGCTGCACCTGTGGCAATCGACCGTGATCCTGATCGCGGCGTGGCTGCTGACGCGAGTGTGCCGGCGCAATTCTGCCGAAATCCGTTACTGGATCTGGTTCTGTGCGTCGTTGAAGTTCCTGGTGCCGTTCAGTTTGTTACAACAGCTGGGCGATTACGTCGGTCGCTCGTTGCCTGCACCGATCCAGGTGGCGCCGAGTTTGCTCGAGACCGGCAGCGCCATCTTTGTTCCTTCGATCGATGGCAGTGGCTTCGACGGCTCCGTTCTGCCGAAGCTCACAATGGTCGCGGTGACGATCTGGGCGCTGGGCTCGGCCGCGCTGCTGCTGCGCTGGCTGTCGCAATGGCTGGCGATGCGGTCGATGCTGTCGTCTGCGCCTTATTTACCGATGGGCTTGGACATTCCGGTCCGCGTCACTTCGGCAGGCCTCACCCCCGGCGTGTTCGGGGTGTTTCGACCGGTGCTGATACTGCCGCGGGCTGTCATGCGCGAGCTGAGCGCATCGCAGATAGAAACAGTGCTCGCTCATGAGATGTGTCACATCCGTCGTCGTGACAACCTCACCGCCGCAATTCACAAGCTCATCGAAGTGATTTTCTGGTTCCATCCCTTGGTGTGGTGGATTGGCGCGAATCTGCTGCGCGAGCGGGAAGCGGCCTGCGATGAATCGGTCGTCGAGGCCGGGCATGAGCAGGTGGTGTACGCGGAATCGCTGCTGCACGTTTGTCGGCTCGGTGTGACGGCGAGATTTGCCGGCGTCGCCGCTTCGAGCGGGGGCGATCTGAAGCAACGCATGACGTCCATTCTGAGCCCGGAGCGGGCGTCGCCGCTCGACCAGCTCCGGTTCATGTTGCTGCTGACGGTGGCGATGGCGCTTTGTTACGGCCCGGTGCTGGCGGGCGTCGTTACTGGCGCTGCGCGCGAGGCATCGGACGGCGGGCGCATCTACTTCGAGACAATTACGCTTACACCGTCGCAGCCGCTCTGGTGGCAGGGCTCCAAGTTCGATCCGGCCGGCCAGCTCTCGCTGGACAATGTTTCTTTACGAGATCTGATTGCGCTGGCGTATCCCGCGTCGTACGTCAACGGCGATCCCGAGCTGATCGACAGGATTCACTACGACGTGCACGCACGCTGGCGCCCCGACAGCCTCGCGAGTGAGCGCGGCGTATATCGCGAGTTGCTGAAGAATATTCTGCGCACGAATTCCAGTCTGCAGCTGTACGTCAAACAGGGTTGCGACATCGACTGTGCCTGGATACCGGGCGAGTTGGTGGCCGGTCGTTCCTATCGCTGAACGGCGGTGATCGGATTCTTGGTCCAAGGACCGGCCCGTGACTGCCGAAGGTTTGATCGCGGCGATGGATGAAGCGGGCGTGGACCAAAGGCGATCGTGCAGGCGTCGACCTGCTACGGCTACGACAATTCCTACTTGTGCGACGCCACCGCGCGGTTCTCTAATCGCTTTACGGCGGTCGGCTCGGTGGATGTGTTGCAAGCCGACGCGCCGAAGATGATTCGTCATTGGGTCGAGCGTGGTACCAACGGCTTCCGCCTATTTACCGGCGGCAGCACGGCGGCATTCGATCCGAGCACGTTGGATGATCCGCGCTCGTTCCCATCGTGGCAGCTGATCGGCGAGCTGGGCTTGTCGATGTGCATTCAGACCGACCCGGTCGGTCTCGCGCAGGTCGCGGGCCTCGCCAAGCGCTTTCCCAAAGTCCGTATCGTGCTCGATCACCTCGGCCGCCCCGATGTGACCGACGGCCCGCCGTACAAGAAGGCGTCGAGTCTGTTCGGCCTCGCGCCATTCGAGAATATTTATCTGAAGCTCACGCCGCGTATCTTCGGCGATGTGCAGAGAAAGCATCGGCTGAAACATTCTTCCCGCGGCTGATCGAAGTGTTCGGCGCGAATCGCCTGGCTTGGGGCTCGAACTTCCCGGCCTCCGAAGGCAAGTTGAGCAGCAACCTGGAAGTTGCGAAGAAGTGCCTCGCGTCCGTGTCCGAGCAGGAGCGCGAATGGATCTTCGCAAAGACGGCGCAAGTGCTGTATCCGGCGCTGGCGTGAGGGTTGGGTCGGGGCAAACCTAAGCAACCATTGCGGCTTCGGTCACGAGCACCCTCGGCTCCGCGAGCTCGGCAAAGAAGGAGTGCACAGACTCGGTCGGTTTATCGGGCGCAGGATGCTCCTCCTTTTGCATGCCTGATTTATCCGGGGCCGGTTTGGCTGGAAGGGATTTCGCAGCGGGGGCCGGCGCTTGCGATTGGGCTGCAGGCGAGGCTTCCTGTATTCGGCGCACGGCGGCGCGGCTCGACGTACTCCCTCGCACTCGAAGCAAGAGGTCCGATCCTTCTCGATAAGTGATTGGCCGAGACGTGGCGAACCGGAGTTGTGAAGATGCCTCGCGGAATGCCATCACCGCCCAGTTGTCGCATGAGACCACCCACACCATAGGTTTGGCGTTGAGCATGGACTCGAGAGACAAACTGCTGGCGTCGTGAAATCTAAGTTCTGCGGTCGGACCGTTGAACGTTCGGTGCCCGAGCACAACCAGCAGATCCCGCTCCGATGCTGCTGCAATCTCTTTCGAAAGATATTCACTAACAGAGCGGACCTGCGAGAGATCGGTCGACTTCGCCGCTGTGAGCTCCGCGTGGGTAGTGCGCAAGATAGGCAGCGCGGCTTCGATGGTTGCGGAAGAGTATTGATCGCCGTGGATCGCTTTGACTTCCGCTGTGGACCTTGGCACAGAGTGATAGAGCCTGATGCTGCCAAGTGGTTTGTCGAGTGCGGCCAATGCCGCTTCTGGCGCCGACGTGCTGTCAAAGATCACAATCGAGTTGTCTGGGTACGGGCCTCCGGGTCGTCGGATATCGTTGATCGCTCGAATGTACTGCGCCTCGCTTTCCACCAGGACCGTCACGGGAGGGTCGCTGCGCCGGACCGTGGCGACGGCCTGGTCGTACTGTGCTCCGTAAACGAGCAAATGTTCGTCCCGGAGGTAACGACCGCCATTGTCGCGGTACTTGCAGAAAGCATTGTGCCCACTTCCATGGGCGAATCGGGAAATAAAAGATCCGCTCAACAGTGCAAGCACGACGGCGCGGCGATCCATGGAAAGCTCCCTTTCTTGTTCCGTCAGAGGTTTTCTGTTGTTAGCCTTCGAGATCAAACATCTCATGTTTTCGCGAGCAAATAAAGCATTCCATGCATTTTGCGATGCGTCTCGGTGGTTTCCTGTCGGGGTGATGGATTAGCATTTGGATACAACAACAGCAAGGCATGGACATGTCCCGAAACATCATCATCTGTTGCGACGGAACGAACAATGAATTCGGGACTGAGAATACCAACGTCGTTCGGCTGATCCAGGCGCTCGATCGCGATCCGCTGCGACAACGGATCTACTACGACCCGGGGGTGGGTACGTTGCCAGAACCGGGCTTCGTTTCGGGGGTGGGACAGCGATTCTCCCTGATAGTAGGGCTCGCCTTCGGCGCGGGTTTGCTCCGCAAGGTCGGGCTCGCTTACGAATTTCTGATGCGAGAGTGGCGTCCCGGGGACAGGGTTTTTCTGTTCGGCTTCAGTCGAGGCGCTTATACCGTTCGCGTGCTGGCGGGCCTGTTATATATGTATGGCTTGCTGCCGGCCGGCAATGAGAATCTGATCCCCTACGTACTGCGTGCATTCAAGGCATCGCGCCGAAGTCTTCGTAAGGGCACAAGCCGTGCCGCGTTTTGGAATCTCAGCAACGAGTTTCGGCGCACATTCGCGCAGCCTGTAGCACCGGGGCGACGAGATCGCCGCTTTCAGATTCATTTCATGGGTGTGTGGGACACAGTCTCATCGGTCGGGTGGTTATGGGAGCCCGCTCGTTATCCGCACACATGGAGCAATCCAGGTGTGAAGATTGTTCGCCACGCCGTGTCGCTGGATGAGCGGCGGGCATTCTTTCGCCAGAACCTGTTCAAGCCGGTGGCGGGCTCGGGTCGACAGGATCTGCTGGAGCTGTGGTTTCCCGGTGTTCATGCCGATGTCGGCGGAGGCTACCCGGAGAGCGAGGGAGGGCTGTGGCGTGAGCCATTCCAGTGGATGCTGGAGGAAGCGAAGGCGCACGGCTTGCTGACCGAGTCTTCGCGCGAACTGGCGGTCCTGACTCGAAGCAAGCAGCCCGAAAAGCCCTGGTGCGAGCCTGCGCATGAGTCTCTCAGCTGGAAATGGCGGCCAGCCGAGGTCTTTCCCAAGCTGAGCTATGGTGGTCCACAGTGGCGTCGGCGCCTACGGCTCAACTTGGGACGGCCACGGCAGATTCGCGAGAAAATTCTCCTGCACCCGACTGTAGTGCAGCGGCAAGAGGAGCTCGGAGCCGCGTATCGGCCTCGCGCGCTGGAGGGTATTGACCGAGGGCTGATCGATATATGGCGACGCTCCGACGAGTCGATGAGCTACGGGCACGAATATGACGTGAGCTTTGTCGGCGGCAGAACGGAGGTCCGCGACGTGGATCTTTACCTGGGCGACGAAGTTGTCCAGGCCGACAGGACGGTAGTCGTCGCCGATGACGCTGCGGATCTCATTCAAGAAGTCGCAATGCCCGCTCCCTCGATACTGCTCGAGTCCGCCGGCGCCGACCTCGTGACGCCGCCTGTTCCAGCGCCGCAAGGGGACAGATATCTCCAAGTCCAGCTTAGCCAGGACAAGGGTGATGGAGACTTCTCGGAGCCGCTGAGGGTATTGAAGCCTGGACTGTGTTATCTGGCCAGGGTGCAGGTGGGCGCCAAGTCGGATGACTATTTCGATCCGGGGCAGGCGTTGCAACTGAGCGAATTTGGGCTGTTCGACGTGTATTTTCATGACCTCGGCGCGGGGCGCGGACTGAAGGGCCACATCGTTATCGCCAAGCAAGGCACCAGCACGCCCTGCTTCTTTCCATTCGAAGTGCCCGTCGACGCCAAACGATTCGATGCGCGTCTGGTTCTTTCCCGTCAAGGCAGAATCGTGCAAGCGGTCTTATTGAATGCCACGCCAAATGCATCGGGCGAGCTGGAGATCGTGCTCACCGTCGACGTGGCTGCGCCGCTGGTGAACGACGCATCGGCGACGTTCGATGCGGCGCTCATGCTGGACCGATTGTCGAATGATGAAATGGCCGGCTTGTTGTCCACCTATACGGCTGCGGCGAAAGAGAACAAAGCATCCGAAGGTAAAGTGATTCGCGTCGGGCAGGCCACGCTCAACGCAGTCGTGGCGGGTGTAGCTAACGCCATCCGAGAACACGCCAATAAGGAACCGAGTAGCGTTGCTTTGGATTCGCCGCTTACCGAACAGTTATTGTGCAAGCTCGCCATTCACGGCAGCACGCTATTCGAGGACGTCCTCCGGCCGGCGGGATTGGCCGAGGCGCGGCCGTCCCATTGGCGTCTGAGTATCGCGTGCTCGGCCGAATCGTACTTTCCCGCGGAGCTCGTTTATGACCGTCCAGTGCCGCTGCCGGGCGCCAGGTTGTGTCAGTCCTTCCGCGACGCCCTCGAGACAGGCGTGTGTTGTAAGGAACATGAACAGCGTGGTGGACAAGTTGTCTGTCCACTTGGGTTCTGGGGGCTGTCCTGCGTCATCGAGCGTAAGTGCGCCGCTGGGATCGTGCCCTCCCCGGATGAATTTCGTCTCATGTTTCGAGCGGCGACATTTGCAGAGGGGTTGCGTCTCGGTCCTGCATTGCTGGGCGTGAGCGACCGCGTGAACTGCGTGGACGCCGGCGTCTCGACGCAACTGACGACGGCGATCACGGAACGGTACCACCGAAACTCCGCGGTGGTTACAAACTGGAATGAGTGGCAGGCCGCCATTGTGGCCCACAAGCCCGGTGTTCTGGTGCTGCTCCCGCATCACCTTACAGACGAGAGCCTCCTCGAGTATCTGCAGATCGGAGTGCAAGCGAAGCAGAATTTCTTCGGCCATCCCAACTATCTCAACTCCCGGCATGTCACGCCGGAGCACGTGCTGGCCGCGCGCGATGGTGCGCCACCGATCGTGCTGCTCATCGGATGCGACACGGCGAAAGCTCGAGTCGCATTCGAAAATTTCGTCGTCGCGTTCGAGCGCGCGGGAGCCGCCGGCGTTGTGGGGACCACAGCTCCGATCATCGGTCGGCATGCTGGCCCAGCCGTGGAGCAACTGCTGCTGTCGCTCAGAAACAAATGCGGCACGGGTCGTCCGCTCGGAGATGTCCTGCTCGACGCAAAGCGCAAGATCATGCTCGCCGGATATCCCATGGTGATGTGTTTGGCGAGCTATGGGGGAGTCGATCATGTACTCCAGTGCGAGGCGACCGAGCTGGAGGTGAATTGAGATGCTGCGACTGGAAATGTTGCCGGCGCAATTTGGCGACGCGCTCTGGCTCGAGTACGGCCCGCGAAACGACTCTCGCGTTGTGATCGTGGACTGCGGTTTCAAGAGCAATTATCGCGAGTTGAAGCAGCGGATCGAGCAGCTTCGTCCAGGCCAGCTCGAGTTGCTGGTTCTGACGCATATCGACGATGACCATATTCGCGGTGCGATTCCGTTACTGGCGGATGCGGGCGTGACGTTTCCGAGTGATATGGAAGTGTGGTTCAACGGTTGGAAACATCTGACTCCAAGCGACGAGCTGGGCGCGGCGCAAGGCGAGATATTCGGTGCTTTGATCGAACGGGGCGGCATGCGCTGGAATTCCTCGTGGGGCGGCCGGAGCGTGGTCATCCCTGATGCGGGAGAATTGCCGTCGGGGATGCTGCCTGGGGGGTTGAAGTGGACTTTGCTGTCGCCGAACTGGCAGAAGCTTGCCGATCTGCGCACGTTCTGGCGGTCGAAGGTGGCGGAGTTGGGTCTCGAGGCGGGCGACGCGCACGCTTTTCTGGAGTTATTTGAAGAGCGTAGTGATTTGCAGCCCGACGACACACTGGGTGACGGAGTCGATATCGATCAACTAACAAGCCAGCTTTTCGAAGAGGATGACAAGGCGCCCAACGGCAGCAGCATCGCGCTGCTCGTGGAGTTCGAGGGAAAGTCGATTCTGCTAGCTGGCGATGCTCATCCTGGTCTGCTGACCCATTCTTTGCGCCGGCTGGCGCGGCAGCAAGGTCGCAGCACAATCGCTGTGGACGCATTCAAAGTTGCTCATCACGGAAGCCGCAAGAACACCAGTCCGGAACTCTTGAGGGCGCTGACCTGTCGTCGTTTTTTATTCTCTTCAAACGGTGCCAAGCACGGCCACCCTTCGCCCGAGTGTGTGGCGAGAATTGTGAAGTCGGCGCCCGGTGCGACGCTCCACTTCAACTACCGGAGCGCGACAAACAGATGTTGGGATGATTCCATGAAGCAATCGGAACACGGCTATCGCGCACTGTATCCGGAGGATGGAGGTAACATCACCGAGCTTTAACCGCGCGGCTCCTGGACCGGGCCCACCGTGCTCGAGAGGCGGTGGCCTCTCGAGCGCGTCAGCTGACTCCGGATATCAAGTCGAACGCTTGTTACGGGATGTGCCAGGCTCATTCCTCGCGGACGGGTCGCGAGGTTTGGCGCGGGTGTCATCGACCTCGACTTCAGTGTGACGGACTGTGTCTTCGACGGTTTCGGTGCGCTCCTCGGCGGACTTACGTACCACAACTTCACCGGTGACTACCGCATCCTTCGCCACTACAGCTTCTTCGCCGCGCTCGGTTGCTTCGATCGTTTGTTCGCGAAAGACGTCATCGGTAGCGGCCGCGCCTCGAGCCGGCCGGCGCTCGATCTCGACACGTTCTTCGCGCAGTGAGACATCCTCCCGCACCGGCTCCTCGATGACGTAGGAACGAACTCGCACGCCGCCACGATCGACCTCGCGCTTGCCGACGCGCAGCCGCTCTTCCGCGACGGGAATCGAGCGCTCCTCTCCAGTCGCGCCCGCGAATCTGGCGCTGGTGGCCGTGTCCTGTTGCATCCGATACGCATCGCTCTCGTCGGGCATGGCATCCGACCATCCTTCGGCTCGCCACTGCTCCGTGCGCTGCTCCAGATCTATGGCGTTCGTTGTCTCCAGGACGCCGATCGCCTCGTCGGTTCTTTCATCGCTTACACGCGCCGTCAGCAAGCAGCCGCCGCGGCGGAGACCTTCTGAGTAAGCCAGGCGATCGTCGTCGCCAGCAAAGAATTCCTTGATGGACTCCCACAATCCCTTGTCGTTGCCAGTGTCGTCGCCGACACGAGTCGAGCTCAGCTGGTGGCTGACGATGCGCACGTCGCCGTCGTCCAACCCATGGCTCAGCAACTGCTGTCGGGCCTGTTGCGCCTCCGACTCCGAGTCGTAGATGGCAGTGATCGTTCGGGTAGTCATGACTTTCTCCACAAAAAATTACGTGTCCTCGCCATTCGGTAAATTTCGTGGCTCCACGAAGACCTCGGTCGAGCGCAAAGTCACCGGGACCTGGATGGGCGCTTGCAGGAGTTTGCGTTGTACGTGCAACTCCGCCACGAGCACCAGGCGTTTGACCAGAACCGCGCGCTCTTCGACGATCGGGATAATGACCACGTCTCCTTCCTCGCGGACGTTCGGGATCGCATCGACCTCCTGGTTCACAGCGACGCGACGAATATCCAGCTGTTCACGGCGTAGCGTGTCCGAAAGGACTTGCTGACTCTCGGTCGTCGCAGTACGGATCGAGACGCGCTTGCGTTCTACCACGCGCTTTTCGATGCGCGCCCGCTCCTCGACCAAGGGGATTCGCCGCTCTGGCTCGTCACTCACGATAATCTCCGCAGGGCTGTTGACTAACAGACCAGCCGCAGAGGAGTTCCTTGTCGATAAACAAGCGGTGCGAGTGTCACTCGTCTCGTGCACTTTGCCCGTTGATGTCGATGACGTCGTCAAGCCGGCCAGAGGCATACAACTCCGCAACCAGCTGCGAGCGATTGCGCAGCACGGCCCGCTGATTGATCGAGCCCTTGTCGGTGATCTCGCCGTGATCCAGGGAAGGAGCGGAAGGTAGTAAACGCGCACGTCGGATGTGGCGCGTGCTCGCCGTATTTCGCCTGGCGTGTACGCGCAGGCAGGCCCGGAGCAGGCCCTTGATGACAGGATCGCGGGCGATCTCTTCATGCGACAGTGTGTGCGAGAGTCGTAGTGCGCGACCGCACGCCGTCACGTCCGGGATGATCAACGCCGTGATGTAGTCCGCATCAGGGCAGCCAATGACCACGTCCTGCGCGAACGGCGCGAGCTGAGCGATCAGCTCGGCGCGCAGCGGGCCGACGCTGACCCAGCTGCCGTTCGACAGCTTGAAGTCTTCGCCGATGCGGCCGTCGAACACGAGGCCGCGCGTGGGATCGTTTTGATCGAGCAGGCGTACCGCATCGCCGAGGCAATAGAATCCTTCGTCGTCGAAAGCGGCGGCGGTCAGCTCGGGCTGGCGCCAGTAACCGGGCGTGACGCTGGGGCTGCGGACGCGAATCTCCAGTTTCTCGTTCACCGGAGCGAGCTTCACGAGCGAGCCATTGGCAGGCAAACCGACTACGCCGGCGCGACCCATCGCGGGAGTTGTGAAGGTCACCGCGGGCCCGGTTTCCGTCGCGCCGAGGCCGGATAGCATGGGCGTTTTCAAGCGACGTTCGTGCAGGGACATCGCATCGAGCGCGTCCCAAGTGTGCTGCGCGAGTGAGGCGCCGGCGAAAAAATATGCGCGCAGCCGGCCATAGAAACGTCTGCGCAACTGCGCGTCCTCGTGCAGGTGTTGCGCGATCATTTCAAAGCCCTTGGGCACGTTGAAGTACACCGTGGGCGAGATTTCGCGCAGGTTACGAATCGTCTCTGTAATGCCGGTCGGGGTCGGCTTGCCGTCATCGATGTAGAGCGTGCCGCCATTGCTCAGCACGAGACCCACGATGTGACTGCCGCCAAATGTGTGACTCCACGGCAGCCAGTCCACGACCACGGGCGGTTCGTCCGCGAGGAAGGGCATGGATTGCCGCTGCATCATCGCGTTACTGCAGACCATGCGATTCGTCGTTATCACGACCTTCGGCATGCCGGTAGAGCCGGAGGTCAGCAAGAACTTCGTGATTGTGTCGCAGTCCGTCTTCTGATGACGTATGTCGAGCTCGCTCGTGACAGCCGCCTCGAGCTCGGTCAGGCTGGTGACTTCACGATCAGCGAGCGCTGCATCGCCGACGATCTCGGTGTCATGCGCTACGAGCTGCACCAGCATGTGCGCGAAACAGGGGGTATCGAACGCGGCGATCATTCCCGGCGTAAGCAACTCGATGATATGGCGTGCTCTGCCGAGATCCGCCGACGCCAGCGAATAGGCCGGTGACATCGGACAGAATGGAACACCGACCCACATCGCCGCGAAACTGAGCACGAGATGCTCGATGCTGTTGCCGGACACGATCAGGATTGGCCGCTGCTCTGACAGATTCCGTCTCGCCAGGCCGGCTGCGACGCGGCGAACGCGCTCGAGCATTTCGCAATAGCTGACATTCCGCCAGCCGCCGTGAGCGCGTCGAGCGATCAGCGTACGCTCGGGAGCAACGCCAGCCCAATGTTCCAGCCAATCCATGAGTCGCGCCGGATATTCGGGCAGCGTGCCCTGTGGCTGAAGCAGGATCGAGCCGTCGGGCCTCCATTCGCAGCGCGTGTGGAACGGATCGGCGGTCCAGTCGAGCTCGTCCTTGGCCATGGGGGGGGCGGGTCCAATTAGTATGCAACACATACTATTCGTGTTGCGAACGAAATCGCAAGCCGTTACATTGCGCCTGTCTCAGCGTGTTTCGGAATATCGATGTCGCGCAGCTCGAAAGCAAAGGTGGATGACCTGCCGGAAGGCCTGGATGAGTCGATGCCGCTCACCGAGGAGCTCGAGGGATTTCTCGGCTATCGGTTGCGTCGCGCGAACGCCGCGATGCATCGGCATTTCATAGCTGCGGTGGCGGACCTGGGCCTTACGCAGAAGCAGGCTGCCGTGCTGTGGCTCATCAATAGCAATCCCGGCATAGCGCAGGTATCGGCAGCCGATGCTCTCGGCATGGATCGTGCGACGACCATGGCGATCGTCGATCGTCTCGATGAGCGCGGTCTGTTGGTCCGGAGGCAGTCGAGCGCCGATCGCCGCCGCCAGGAGCTCTACCTCACGCCCGCGGGCCAGAAGTTGCTGCGCAAAGCCAAGGCGCGCGTCGCCAAGCACGAAGAACGCTTCACGTCGCAATTCACGGCCTCGGAGCTCGAGTTCCTGTTCGAGGCATTGCGGAAGCTGCGCGATGTCACCTGAACGCTGATACAGCGGATTGTGTGCCCTCAACACCAAGGAAGCCCTCATGAAGATTACTGTCGAAACCACCGTTGCCGCACCGATCGAGAACGTCTGGCGTGCCTACACGACGCCTGAGGACATCAAGAAATGGAATGCTGCGTCCGATGACTGGCACACAACCGCTGCCACTGTGGATTTACGCGTCGGCGGCGCCTTCTCCTCACGAATGGAGGCGAAAGACGGCAGCATGGGATTCGATTTCGCGGGCGAGTACACGAACATCGTGAAACACAAGCTGATCGAGTACTCGTTCGGCGATCGCGTCGCGCAGGTCGAGTTCAGCGAGGGCCCAAAAGGAGTGAAGGTGCGCGTAACGTTCGACGGTGAGTCGACTCATTCGGTCGAACAACAGCGCGACGGCTGGCAAGCCATCCTGGACAACTTCACTCGCCACCTCGAAGCTCGCTAAATAGTCGCTCATCGGCCGCAAGTTGACGCCGGCTGACGCGTGGCTGCCGATCAATCAGCCCTCGAACGTCACGTTCCTGCGAGCGGCCGACTAAGCTGTTCAGGCGCGCCCGTCGCTTTGTGCGCGGGCGTCGCTGCGGTCGTCGGTATGATCGAATAGTTGGGTGGCGATGTCGGCGGCGGCCGTGCTGGGTCGTCCTTGGCTCGAACCCCCTAATTATTCACAGGAGAGAGTCATGCCAGGCACCGTCCGACTGCACCGCGTACTTCGTACCAAGCCCGAGCGCGTCTATCGCGCGTTCCTCGAGCCCCAGGCGTTTGCGAAATGGCTGCCGCCGTATGGATTCACCTGCAAGGTGGACCAGCTGGACGCCAAGGTGGGCGGCAAGTACCGCGCGTCTTTCACCAACTTCAACACCGGGCAAGCACATTCCTTCGGCGGCACGTACAAGGAACTGGTGCCGAACCAGAAGATCAGTTACGTCAGCACCTTCGACGACCCGAATCTGCCGGGCGAGATGCCGACGACCATCGTCATCACGCCGGTGTCGTGCGGCGTGGCGATCAACATCGTGCAGGAAGGCATTCCCGATGTGATCCCGGAGGACGGCTGTTATCTCGGCTGGCAGGAATCGCTCGAGCAGCTCGCCAAGTTGGTCGAGCCGGAAATTCCTTAAGCCAGCGGCTGCGGCCGCCGCACCGGGCGCGCGGCCGATAGCAGCAACAAGGTGAGCAGCATCCATGGCGTGGTGCTGCCGCCGCCTCCGCCTCCGCCGCCGCCGTTGGCGGAGCCACCCCCGGAGTTGCTGCCGCCGCTACTGCCTCCGCCGCCAACACCAATGCCCGCGGCCGGTTCGACCACAGCGATGTTGAACGTCATAGTGTTGTTTGCGATCGCGGTGTCGGGTTGATCGCCTTTCACTGATGCCTGCAACGCGAAGGTGCCCACACTCGGCTGCGTAGAGTTGATGCTGATGTCCGCGAACGAGTCGGTGCGAAGCGCTGGAACAACGCATGTGACGACATTGGCGGCGACCGAGCACGAGCCATTCGTGCTCGTCGCGCTCACATTCGTTGCGCCTGTTGGCAGCTGCACCTGCGTGCGAACGTTGGTCGCGGCGAATGGCCCGACATTGCGTGTCCGGAACGAATAGGTACCGCTGGTCCCGGAAGCCACGGAGGTCGTTGCTCCCGTGCCCGTGAGCTCGAGATCCGGCTCGATGCTGATGTGTTCGACACCACGTCCGGCAATGGAGGCGTACAGGTTGTGAGGTCGCTGTGCATCGACGACCAATGACCAGTTATAGCCGAGCCGCCACAAATCATCGATCAATGTCTCCCAGGACTGACCGCCATCGACCGAGCGATGGGTGGCCTGCGTATCGCCGGCATACACGATGTCCGGGTTCTGCGGATCGATTGCGATTGCGTAGATGGCCAGAGGGGAGAGGGGCGGCAGAGGCAGCCGGGCCCAGGTGTCGCCGGCATCGGTTGATTTATACAAACCGCCGAATATGGTGCTCATGTAAATCGTTCGGTCGTCAGTGGGGTCGACCGCCACCACGAGCCGGTGTGGATCCGGTGCGGCGGAGGTCGACCAGGTTGCGCCGCCGTCGAAGGAACGCAGCAACACATTTTCGGTGGAAGCCATCTCGACGCGAGCAATCAAATAGACCGTTCGCGGATTGGAGGGCGCGCTGACGAGTGCATAGTTCTGGTGAGGACTGATGGAGGTCAACGGCGCCCAGTTGATCCCGCCGTCGACGCTTTGAAACAGGCCTCGCGACTGCGTCATGGCCAGCAGCGTTTGATTGTCGCTGGAGGTGGAGATGACTTCGTTGACGTATTCGTTGACGAAGTCGGAATCGTGGTGCGCGGTCCAGGAAGCGCCGCCATCGGCTGAGTGCGCCACGCCGCGCCAGAGTGCGGCCAACAATCGATCGGGCGAATTGGGCAGCACCAGCAGGCTGAAAGCGTCAACCGTGTCGGCGTCGATGCCATCGAGTTGGCGCAACTGGGGATTGTTCAGTCCCACAGTGCTGCCATCAGCGGCGGAGATCGCGAACAAGCCTTCATACGAAGCCTGCACGTAAATACGATCCGAACCCGGCGCGCTGATGAGTTTGGCTGGCCCCAGTGCATGAATGCCGCTGTGGCTCGCACTCCAGGTCGCACCGCCGTCGATCGAAGCCGAGATGCCCGAGGAACCGGCGATCAGCAACCGATCCGGATCGGAGGCGCCGATAGCGATCGCCTGCGTCATACCCGCGTCAACGGTAGTGCCGGCGGGCGCGCTGCCGCCGATGTTGGTCCAGTGCGCGCCATCGTCAGTCGAACGCTGCAGGCCATCGAGCGTGCCCGAATAGATGATGCGCGCATCGTTGGGATCGACGGTCACTTCCAGCGAAGGCCCCATCAGCGCTCGGGTCCAGCTCGCGCCCCGATTGTCACTAAAGAAAGTGCCCTCATACGAGGCCGCCCAGATGCGCGAACCCGCCATCGCAAAATCCTCAACGGTGGTGGCCGGCATGAGCCAGGGCTGCCAGGTCATGCCGCCGTCCGTGCTCCGGAAGCCTTCGGTCGATGCGGTCACATACAACACCTCTGGATCGGCGGTATCGATCAGCAGGGTATGAGTCATGTTGATGGTCGGAGATATCTCGCCGCCCTGCCGCCAGGTAACGCCATGGTCGGTGCTGCGAAAGATATGTCTGATCGACACCACGTACAGCACGCTGCCATCGGGGCTGTATTCGATGTCCCAGGTCGGCACGTTCAGGGTCGATATGTTGTCGAGGTTGGTCCACGTTGCCCCGGCATCGGTGCTGGCAAGCACGCGGGCATTGAGCCCGGCGGCAAATACTCGATTCGGCTGGGAAGGATGAACGGCGAGGGCGCGTGGCGCTTCGAGCATGAGATCGTGCACCAGTTGCCAGTGCTCGCCGGCATCGGTCGAGCGATAGATGCCGCCGTTGGTCGCGGCATAAACGATGTTTGCATCGGTGGGATGCCAGGCGAGGTCGTTCACGCCGCCGCCTTCGGGGCCGACGGGGGTGAATGTATTGGTGCCGGCCGATGCCGGCGGGAGCGAGGTCAGTCCGATGCTGAATGCAAGTGCGAACGTGCGGAGGACCCTGGCGCGGGTCGGGAGCCATGCTGAATGAAACATCCGTGCACCCTTGACGATGGCTGGTTATGTCACGCGCGACGTCATGCCGGCGCTCGTGCTGAGGAGCGCATCATACGTTGAAGCGTCGCGGTTACGCGCGATTCTTCACCATCATCCCCGCAATCTCCTTCACCATCTTGGCGGCGACCAGCGTCGTCTGGTTGGAGATATCGCAGCGTGGGTTGTACTCGACGATGTCGGCGCCGACGATGGGCTGCCTGATCGACTGGATCAAATCGATCACCTGGCGCGGCGATGGACCGCCGGGCTCACGATGAGACACGCCGGGAGCGAAGGCGGGGTCGAGGCCGTCGATGTCCAATGAAATATAGACCGGCGTCGTGAGCTCCAGTCGCGTGCAATCGCTCCAGCGTCCGGCTTCGATCACCTCGACGTTGAAACGTTTGAACTGCTGGCGATGCTCGTCGCAGATGGTCCGCAGCCCGACCTGGATCAATCGATCCGTCAGCTTCTCTTCCATGATTCGCGCGAACGGCGACGCGTGCGAGCGAGGATTGTCCTGATAAGCGTGATAGATGTCGGCGTGCGCGTCGATGTGAAGGATCGTCAGACTCCGATGGTGCCGCCGCACCCCGCGCATGATGGGATACGTCACCGCATGATCGCCGCCGAGACAGATCAGCGGATCGCCCGATGCCAACGCCTCGCCAACGCACTGCTCGATGAGATCCCACGGATCGCGGTCGCCCTCGAAGCGGATGTTTCCCAGGTCCACGAGCCTGCCCGGCGCACTCAGGTCGACGCCGCTTTCGCTCCACAGGCTGTAGGCATCGTTGTGCAACTCGCGACGAATCAGATCCGGCGCCTCGGCCGGGCCTCTGAGATAAGAAGAGTTCTCGTCGTGCGGGACGCCGAGTAGTGCGATCTTGGTCATGGCCGACGCTCCTTGGGGCCAACGATTGTGACATAGCTCACGTAGCAAACCCTGCCGCCCCGGTACTTTAGGGTCTTGGCCTCCCTGGAGGGCAGATTCACATGCGAACGGCAAAATACTTCTCGACGGCGCGTGCCGGTGCGGCGCTGCTGCTGCTTGCCATCGGCGGTTGCGCGACCATGGATCGGGAGGAATGCCTGACCGTGGACTGGCGCACCGTCGGTTTCGAGGACGGCGCTCAAGGATACTCCGGCGACCGCATCGGCCAGCATCGCAAGGCTTGCGCGGAGTACGGTGTTACGCCCGATCTCACCGCCTATCAGCAAGGCCGAACCGAAGGATTGCGGGAGTATTGCGTGCCGGCGAATGGCTTCCGGCTGGGCTCGCAAGGCGGCAGCTACGGCGGCATCTGTCCGTCCGATCTCGATCCCGCCTTTGCCGATGCATACCACTCCGGCCGCCAGCTCTATACGCTCGAATCGCGGCTGTCGAACGTTGCTCATCAACTCGACTCGCGGCGGGGCGATTTACGTGCCGCCGAATCGGATATCGTCACCCGCTCGGCGGTCGCGATCAGCAGCGACGCCACGGCGGAGGAGCGTGCGCAGGCGGTGCTGGATGTGAAGAATCTCGGCGAGCGCGTCGGGCGCTTGAAGACCCAGATCCGCCAGCTCGAAGAAGAGCGCGTGCACTGTGAACGCGATCTGCAGGACTATCGGGCGACGCTGAATCTTCCCTGATCCCTGCGAACAGCCTACGATCGCCAGCAGATCGCAGGCTGACAATGACAACTGAAAAACTTGCAGAGCTGCTGGCCGTCAATCTCTGGGTCGTGCTGTTCGTCATCACGCTCGGCATGCTGCTGGGCGCGTGGCTGCTCTGGGCGGGGCTGCAGCGTCATGGCAATCGGATCGTCGCGCTGCTGCAGAAGTTACTCGACCGCCTTCGTCCTCATGCCGAACGCCTGCCGATGCCCCGTGCCGTGCACGGCGCCTGGCAAATAGCACGGCAGCTCGGAGTGCAGGTGCTGTTGAGCATGGCAATTGCGGTCGCGGCATGCGTCGGCTTCGTGGAGATCGCGGACGAGATCGGGATCGACGAAGACCTCGGCCAGTTCGATGTCGCGCTGAGCGCCGCCTTGAGCCAGCATGCGAGCGATGAGCAGCTGCGCATCTTCGCGGCCATTACCGATTTGGGCGACAAGAAATTTCTCATACCCCTGACCGCGGTCATCGCCGTGCTGATGCTGTTCCGACGTCGCTGGACGCTGGCGGCCACGTGGATCGTCGCCACCGCGGGCGGCGCGTTGCTGAACGTGGGATTGAAAACCATTTTCGAACGCTCTCGTCCCGAACGTCTGCATGATTTCGCAGTCGCCGATGGTTGGAGTTTTCCGAGCGGCCATTCGTCGGGTTCTTTCATCGTTTATGGCCTGCTCGCCTATCTCATCGTGATCAACTCCAGGCCGCGCTGGCATTTGCCCGTGGCGGCGCTCGCCATGACGCTGATCGTTTGCGTGGGATTCAGCCGGGTGATTCTCCAGGTTCACTACTTCAGCGACGTCCTGGGCGGCTACGCGTTCGGTGCGGCGTGGGTCGCGGCGTGGATCGCAGGTCTCGAAGCATTCCGCCGCAGGCGGCAGGGCGCAGATCTGGCGGGAACCAATATTTCATAACGGGGAGCGGCTATGTGGGCACAAGGTTACGACCCCTTCGGCAACTCCATTGTGTCCACGTTCATGGCCGCCGTACCGGTGGTCGTGCTGCTGGGCTGCATTGCCTTCCTGAAGATGAAAGCGCACGTCGCGGCGCTGCTCGGCATCGCCAGCTCGCTGGCCATTGCGATCGTTGCGTTCGGCATGCCAACGGGCATGGCGACGCGTGCCGCTGCATTCGGCGCGGCGTACGGCCTGATGCCGATCGGCTGGATCATCCTCAATGTGATTTTTCTGTATCGGCTGACCGAGCAGCGCGGGCAGTTTCGCGTTCTTCAGGACAGCATCGCCGGAATCACGCCCGATCGGCGCCTGCAACTGCTGCTGATTGCCTTTGGTTTTGGCGCCTTCTTCGAGGGCGCGGCCGGATTCGGGACGCCCGTGGCGGTGACCGGTGCAATGCTGATCGGGCTGGGATTCTCGCCACTGGCGGCCTCGGGGTTGTCGTTGATCGCGAATACCGCGCCGGTGGCGTTCGGTGCGTTGGGCACGCCAGTCATCGCACTTGCCAGTGTGACCGGCCTCGATCTGCACGAGCTCAGCGGCATGGTGGGGCGGCAGCTGCCGTTCTTCTCGATCATCGTGCCGTTCTGGCTGATCTGGGTATTCGCCGGCTGGCGCGGCATGTGGCAGGTCTGGCCCGCCATTGCAGTCGCGGGTGTGACGTTCGCCATTCCTCAATATCTCGTTTCCAACTTTCACGGGCCGTGGCTGGTCGACATCGTCGCGGCGCTCTGCTCGATGGGCGCGCTGACGGTCTTTCTGCGGGTGTGGCGTCCGGCCAGCATCTGGCATTCAACGAAGCGCGGCGAGCCTGACGGCACGGTGGCGGCCGAGTCGGCGCTGGCGACTCATACGTCAGAGCAGGTGTTTAAGGCGTGGTTGCCGTGGATCGTGCTCAGCGTGTGCGTCTTCCTGTGGGGCATTCCACAAGTCAAAGCCTGGTTGGATTCGTTGTTCATCATCAAAGTGCCAGTGGGCGGGCTGCACGAGTTGGTGCAGAAAATGCCCCCGGTTGTGGCTGCGCCGACCGCCGAAGCGGCCGTTTATAACTTCAACATCCTCTCGATGACCGGCACGGGGATTCTGGTCGCGTCGATCCTCAGCAGTGTGCTGATGAAATTCTCGTTTCGTGAGTTCGTGCGTGAATATTTCCGGACGCTGGTGGTCGTTCGCCTGTCGCTGCTGACCATCGCCGCCATGCTCGCGCTGGGCTACGTCACGCGCTACTCGGGTGCGGACGCGACCATGGGCCTGGCCTTCGCACAGACGGGTTGGCTGTATCCGCTGTTCGGCACCATGCTCGGCTGGCTCGGCGTTGCGCTCACGGGCTCCGATACCGCATCCAACGTGCTATTCGGCGGCTTGCAGAGGATTACTTCGGAGCAACTCGGGTTGAATCCCGTGCTGATGGCCGCCGCCAACAGTTCCGGCGGCGTGATGGGAAAGATGATCGATGCCCAAAGCATCGTCGTCGCGTCCACCGCGACGCGTTGGTACGGCCACGAAAGCGAGATCTTGCGCTACGTCTTCTTGCACAGCATCGCACTGGCGCTACTGGTGAGCCTGCTGGTGCTGGGGCAGGCGTATGTGTGGCCGTTGACTACTTTGGTGCACTAGACAGCCGACTGGCAATCGCCCGGGCGTAGCGTTGCTGTGCGCCCGGTGAGAGCGAGGTGAACAAGCAGGGCTCGACCAGCTCGACTTCCTGCAATCGCACGACGCCATCGTTGTTGGTTGCGAGATCGACGCGCGCATACACCGGCGTCTCGCCGATCTTTTCGAGCACCTGACGCGAAACCTGCAACTCGGCTTCGATCGGCGGCATCTCGTGAGATTCATCGAAGCCGCGCGGCGCGGATTCCAGCGTCGGTGGCCGGCGAACCGCATGACTGAAAGCGCCGTCGAAGAAAACATACGAACGTTCGCCTTCAGTCTCGAAGGCCAGCAGATACGGCTGAATCATCAGGTCCAGCCGCGCGACCAGCCGATCCAGCGTTGCTTGCGCCGTGTCGATCTCGGCCAGGTCGAACACATGCGTTTCGGTTGCACCAGCGGACACGACCGGCTTGATGACGAAGCGAGCCCAGCCGCGCGCGCTCACTTCTCGGCGCAGGTTGACCGAGCTGCCGGCCGAGACCCACAGCGTCGGCGTGATCGGGATGCCTTGCTGCTCGAGCTCCAGCAAATAACGCTTGTTGAGATTCCATTCGAGCAGGTGAAGCGGATTGAACAACGCCGTCTGAGCCTGCACGCGACGCGCCCAGCTCACGAACGCCAGCGGATCGAGATGACTGTCCCAGGTCGATTGCACGACGACGGCGGCGAACGGATCGAGGCGGGCTGTCGCATCGGTCCAAATCAGCGGCGTGGCGCGAATGCCGAGCGCGGCGAGCTCGGCGATCACGCCGCGGTCATGGTGGCCCAGGTCAGGATGGTATGAGCAGGTGGCAATCGCGATATCGATCATGCGGTGTCGGCGGGCACTGTTTGACGACCGCTACATTAGCAAAGTCCCGCGGCGAAATGACGGTCTACGACTCGAATCGATAGCTGAGCTTGATCAGTAACTGATCGTCGTCGCGGAGGCTGAAAGTATCTCGCAGCAGCCGCCCGCGAGCGTCGCTCTCGGCTCGCTGTTCGTAGCCGCCGCGTCCATAAACGATATATAGATAGGAAAGCGGAGCGATCTCGAAGCGGTAGCGGAGCTGCACGCCGAGGTTGCGCACGCTGAAGTCCTCGACGACCTCATCGGTAGGCACGGCATTGCCCGCGGGATCGACGCGATAACCCTGACGAATGTCGGCATTCACGGCGACGGCTTGCAGTTTCAAGCGCAGCTCGTGCCGGTTGGTCATCACCCAGTTGAAGCCGGCGCTGAAGTTCGACTCCTCGCCGTCGAAACTGCCGATCAGATTGTCCCGCTGCCACACCAGCCAGTCGGGCGTGCGGCTCGCAAAGAACCCGAGATACACATTCAGTTCATCGCTGATGAAATAAGTGGGTTCGAGGTTGATGCTGTAGCCCACCTGGTCATTGCCAGACAAGCCCCCGCTCATGGCCTCGAGTTCCACGTGATAAGCCCAGTTGCCCTGTCGCGGCCTTTCGTACTCGAAATAGCTGTTGAAGTTGGGCGGCAGATTCACCACGCCATGGCCGCGGGTCAGCAGGTCATCCACGCCCGCGCTGTTGATATTGATCTGGCCGTACTCGTAGCTGCCGTTCCGCAGCCGGCTTTCGCGGCTGATCCGAAACTGATGATTCATCAGCTCGCCGGCATCGTTGTACGAGGTGCTGACTCGCCCGCGCCAGTCCTTGGACGCGTAGCGCGACTCGGCGGGCAGCTGGGTGAAGCGACGGTTGAGCTGCCAGTGCGCATAGTTGGTGCTGTTGCGCTCGAGGTAACCGGCGTCGTTGATCTCCAGGTCGTTGCTGAAGTGCATGCCGATCCATTGCTGGCGCCAGCCATGGTCCATTTCGTAGTCGGCCCAGACTGTCGCTCCGTCGCCGGTGGTGCTCGATCCGGAGTCTTCGATCTCGCTGCCGATGAGCCGGGTGCGAACATTCCATCGCGCCGTCGGCCGCCAGTTGTGATCGATGCCCACTACGCTGGCGGTTCGATCGAGAAACGGCCGTTCGACTCGGGTCGCGAGTATGCCCAGGTTCTGCTCTCGAAAGTCGCGCACCAGGCGCAGCGCGCCGAACGAGCGGCCGGCCGCATCGGCTTCATCGGCGCCGAACACGCCGTACTTGGTCGCGCCGATGCTGCCGTTCAATTTCAATGCGCCGGTGATATCTGCGGCGCCTTGGCCGTCATCCGCCGGTCCGCCGATGCGGCGGGTGTAGAGCAGCTGGCTGAAGTCGGACGGGGTGGTGAACTCGAAGATGCCCTGGTTCTCGGTGAAGAACGGGCGCTTGTCGCTGATGAATGTTTCGGTGGCGTCGAAATTGACGACCAGCTCGTCGGCTTCCACCTGGCCGAAATCGGGATTCACGGTGGCGCTGAGCTGCAGCTGGCCGTTCGGCTTCCAGAACAGGTCGACGCCCGCATCGAGCTCGTTGTCGCGGTCGATGGCGTCGTAGAGGCTGGAAACGTACGGCGTGATCGCCAGCAGCGATTGTTTGAAGCTGGTCACTTCGATGGGCGCGAAGTCCGACAGGAAGCGCGGCCGCTCGAAGCTGGCCAGCGGCCACGCGACCCGTTCGCCGGTCGAGCCGACGACGCGATCCAGATAGATGCCGATGGTGCGCAGGTCGCCGGAGTTCTCGCGCATCGGCGCGATGTGCCATGGGATCAGGACCTCGGCCGTCCATTCGTTTGCATCGCCGCCGACCGCGTGTCGCCAGTTGCCGTCCCAGTCCTTGTTGAATTCGGTTTCGTTGGTGATGGTGGCGTCGTAGACGCCCGCGGTCGAGGTCACCCGGAAGTTATAGCCCGTGCGCCGATCGCCGTCGAAATCGATCATCACATTGATGCGATCGACCTGCTCCTCGGAATCGCGCTGTACGCGTTGCAGGTTTCTGGGCACGCTCGGCGGCTGGAAATTCCGGAAGGCGACCGCGAGGCCGTCCGGCGTCGCGAGGATCCAGGCCTCCGTGGCCAGCGAGCCGGGCTCGCCGTTCAGGGGCTGAGTCTTGCGAAAGTCCGTAATATGCCGGCCTTGCCGCCACTCATCGGCATCGATCCGGCCGTCGATGTCGACGGCGAAGGCTCGAGTGGCGAGCACGGCCAGCAGCAGCCCAACGCAAGGGGCGCGGCTCGCGATCATGGTTCTGTTCCTGGCGCTAACCCGGTTATGCGTAGGACGCGGCCGCTGGCGAAAAGGTTTAAGCGGTTTTCAGATCTCGATCGTCACCTTGCCGAAGTGACGTTGCGTTTGGTAGTACTCGAACGCGGCGACGATCTGCCCCAGTGGAAAGCTTCGGTCGATCACCGGCTTCAAGCCGTTTACTTCGATCGCGCGGATCATGTCTTCCAGATCGGTTCTGCTGCCCACCGAAATTCCACTGACGCGGAGCTGTGCGGAGAACAGCGCCGGGATGAGCAGCTCGCCAGCGAAACCCGACAGCACGCCGATCAGTGCGATGTGTCCGCCCAACCTGCACGCAGCCATCGATTGCGCGAGCGTCGCGGGCCCGCCGACTTCGATGACATGATCCACGCCGCGGCCGTCGGTGAGCGCTTTGGCTTGCTCACCCCAGTTGTGGGTCGTCTTGTAGTTGATCAGCTCGTCGGCGCCCAATTGTTGCAATTTCTCGAGCTTGGCGTCGGATGAAGAGGTGGCGATGACCCTCGCTCCCGCCGCCTTGGCGAACTGAAGCGCAAACAGCGATACCGCTCCGCTGCCCATGATCAGCACGGTGTCGCCTGGCTTCACCTTTCCTTGCGTCACCAATCCTCTCCAGGCCGTAACTGCTGCGCACGGCAACGTTGCGGCTTCTGCATGGCTGTAGCCCTTCGGTGCCCGAGTAAACGCATGAGCTGGCATGCACGCATACTCACGTGCATAGCCGTCGATGAGCTCGCCGGGAATATCACGTCGGTTTGCAGCGGTGATCTCGCCCGACAGCCAGTGCGGCCAGAAAGTGCTGACGACGGCATCGCCCACCTGCAACCCGCTGACGCCTGGACCGCACGCAACCACTTCACCCGCGCCGTCCGAGAGGGGGATGCGACCGGCTGCAGATGGAATGAGGCCGCGCACGACGAAATCATCGTGGGGATTGATGGAGCTCGCCCGCAAGCGCACCAGCACTTCGCCCGCCTTGGGCTGCGGCGGAGTCTCCTCGATCGTGCACAGGTTGGCCACGCTCGCGGGTGCTTTCAGTCGAACGGCTTTCATCCGGTCCTCGGTGTCGACGGCGCAAATCGGGCAGGCGATTGTTCGGTTCGACCTGCCCGTCGGTGCGGATTCAACCGTTATTTTTGTTGGTCCCGGAAGGCCGCCTCGCCGGCGTCCGACACCTCGATCCACTTTGGATCGGGCGGCGCGCCCGGCACGTAGCTGTCGTGCCAGTTCCACCATTTGTAAGTTCGACTCTGCGGATAGCCCTTCGGTGAGTCTTCCCATTCCTCCTGACGGCCGAGCGCCGTCATGTCGAGGAAACTCCATACGGTGCCGATCGCCTCATCGCCGCGAGTGTTGATGAAGTAGGTGCGGAACACGCGCTCGCCATCGCGGATGAACGCGTTGTGGCCGTGCCATTGATCGACGCCGAAGTCCAGGTCGAAGCTGTCGGTGAGGGTGTACCAGGGCATGGTCCAGCCATTCTCTTTCTTGAGTCGCGCGATATCGGCTTGCGGGGCGCGCGAGACATAGGCCAGCGTCGTGTCGCGCGCGTGCAGATGTGCGAGATGGGAGACCTGGTCGGCGACCATCGAACAACCCACGCACGCATGCTCAGGCCAGCCGTGCACGCCGGGCTCGAAGAATGCGCGATAGATGATCAGCTGACGGCGGCCCTCGAACAGGTCGAGCAGGCTCACCTTGCCCTTCGGACCCTCGAACGAATATTTCTTTTCGACTGCGAGCCAGGGCATACGTCGTCGCTCGGCCATCAGCGCGTCGCGGGCGCGGGTCATCTCCTTTTCCCTGACGAGCATTCGCTCGCGTGCGGCGTCCCACTCCTGCGCCGACACGATGGGCGGCGCGTCCAGGCCTTGCAGTTCTTTGAGGCCTTTCTCAGTTGATGCGGTCATTGCAACCTCCGAAGCGATGCTGGTCGAATCTTCGCGGAGGAGTATGGCCCCGTAAGACGGCGGGGCAGGAGTAACAAGTGTGGCGGGAAGTCGAGCGCCGGCTACTATCGCCAGCGCCCCCGGAGTCACGTTACAATGTCCGTTCCGCGCCCGTAGCTCAGTTGGATAGAGTACTGCGCTTCGAACGCAGTGGTCGGGAGTTCGAGTCTCTCCGGGCGCGCCACTTCTTCAGGGCTGACATCGCAGCCCAATCCGGCGATTGCCGACGAGCCCGCCGGCGCCGGCGGCTCACTCCTTGACGTGGCTGTTCGCCGTGTAGCTCAAGCTCACTCGCCAGCCGCGGTCCTTGGAGGGCTCGGCGACCGACGCGTGGGCCTCGGAGGTGGCGCCGTCCCAGAAGGCGACCATCATGTCGACGCGAGACAGCGTCGCACCGGCATCGGTCATTTTCTTGCGGTGAGCGGCCGAAGCGAAATCGTAGGACGGCGTGCCGCGCTCGCGAGTGACGCGCTTTTTGATCGTGGCATAGAGAGCCGCGGCGTCGGCTTCATCCTTGACGTCGAAGATATAGCCGCCGCGAAACAGTTTGCCGTCGTCGCAGGAATAAACCGCCAGCGCATCCCGATCCAGCTCGCGAATCCGGAAGGCAAATTGGTAGCCGGAAGGAAGCTTGCCGTCGAACGGCCCCGAGCCGCGGGCCTCTTCCTGAGCCACGACCCGATCGCAAGGCGCGCCGAAATCCAGGACACGAAAATCGGCGGCGCCCGCCGGGCCGGCGAGCAGGGCCGCGCCGGTGAAAACAACACGAATCGAGAGACCGCTGAACCGCACGAAATACACTCGACTGACCATTGGGTAGCGTCAATTTACCCAATTGCCGGGGCGCCTGCCCGACGGAATGTGCGCTCGATCACTCTCCGACCCTCCCTTAAGGGCGAGGCCGGGCACGGATCGCGGCGGCCGGGCATACAATCGGGCCATGAACAAAGAAGCGGCGCTGGCAAGCCTGGGTCTGCAGGGAAACGAGGATCACGCCACCGTGGCGAGGGTCTACGGCGAGCGTCTGGCCGCCGTCCAGGAGCGGCTGCTGTCGGCCCAGTCCGATGCCGATCGCAACACGCAGGGCGCCGAGCTCGCCAAGCTGAGCGAGGCTTACGAATACGTCACCGGCACCGGCCGCTACACGAATTCCAGCGACGCGAGCGCGACGGTGATGCGCTCCGCTACGACGCTGACACCGGCGCCGTCAGGCGACACGTTCGTTCGCATGGAGCCGGGCGCGGTCATCGCCGATCGTCTGGAGATCGGCAATTTGCTGGGCCAGGGCGGCATGGGCAACGTGTATGCCGCGCGCGATCGTTTGAAAGAAGAAGACGTCGCGATCAAAGTGCTGCGCCAGGACTTGCAGTTCAGTATCGCGGCCAAGGATCGTTTCCTCGCCGAAGCGAAAGTTTCCTGCAGCCTGTCGCATCCGAACATCGTGCGCGTGCACGACGTCGGCATCAGCGGCGGACTCTATTACTTCTCGATGGAGCGGCTGAAAGGCCACACGCTGCGCCAGCGCATGGAGCAGTATCGTCAGAACAATTGCGTGTTCAGCATTGCTGAGGTCACGGACATCGCGCGTCAGCTGATCGACGCGCTTCGCTACGCGCATCGTTACATCGTGCACCGTGACATCAAGCCGGAGAACATCTGGCTGGCGGAAGATGGCACGGTCAAGCTGATGGACTTCGGCATCGCTCGCGCCTTCGCCAATTCTCAGCTGACCCAGACCGGCATGGCGCTGGGCACGGCCTATTACATGTCGCCGGAGCAGCGCATCGGATCGAAGGAAGTCGACTGGCGCACCGATCAATATGCGCTCGGCGTCGTGTTGTATGAATTGTTCGCGGGCACGCTGCCGACCGGTGCGGTGCAGCCCATCGAGACGCTCCGTCGCGATCTGCCGAAGCGGTATGCGGCCGCGTTGATGCGTGCCATGGCGGTGATGCCCGAAGACCGCTTCCAGTCGCTGAATGAGCTGCTCGCCGAGATCGAAGCGCCGCCGTCGAAAAAGTTTCGTTATGGCAGCATCGTGCTGATCGGCGCGGGCCTCGCGGCCGCAGCTGCCGGTGCATTCGTGATTGTGAGCAATCAAGGTGGCGCGCCGAAGCTCGAGGCGGCCGTCGCGTCGGCGCCGGCCGCCAAAACAACGCCCGCGCCGGCATCAGGCTCGGCGCAGTCACCTGGTGCTGCAGGAACGGATGGAGCTGCACCGAGCGAGCCGCCACCACCGTCGGAAGAAACATCAACCGTAGCCGCAACGTTGCCCGAGCCTGAGCGGGAAAAGTCGGCACCGGCGCCGGAACAATCGGCTGCTGATGCGATCAGCGCGACACCCTTGCCGGCTGCACCGGCTCCGTCACCAGCGCCGCAGCGTGTGGCGAAGGCAACCTCATCCGACAGCGCACCGTCCTCAGCGTCATCCGCCGGTGGCGGCATCGATGCGCGGCGTCAGCAATGTATCGCTCAGTGTGAGCGCGACGATGGCGAATGTCGTAGCCTCGGCCGCCGTGGCAAGCAGGAATGCATGCGCGCAGTGGCCTTCGGTGCGACCCCGGGTCGAATCACGACGACGAATCCTGCCGCGACGAGCTGCGCCTACTTCGGACAGTCACGCTGCGACTCGTCCTTCAATCGCGAAGCCTGTCTGGCTCGCATGACCACACGATACAAAGCCTGCATCGACGTGCTCGGCGGTACGGTTGCTCAACGCCGCCAGGATTGCGACGAAAATGCTCGCGAGTCCGACCAGCTGTGCCTGGACGAGCTGCGGGATTGTCGCCAGTCGTGCGAGTGAGCCGAGCGCCGTCTCAGCCGACGACGCTCTTCAAATAACGAAACAACAATGGATGTCCGGCCTGCAGCGCCTTGCGCTGGGCCAGTTCGTCATCTTTTTTCTGGGCGCGACGGGCTTCGAGCCAGCGGTGCACGCAGCGATAGTGTTGTTCGCCGGCAGTGTCGGTGCGGGCCAGGTCGATAGTCATTTGTCTTGCGAGCCCGGGCTCGTGCAACAGCATCCACGCAGGGAAATCGCCGGGGGGCAGCGCCGCGTCAGTCGCGTCGTCATTGGCCAGATCGTCTTCCGCCGCCAGAAATTCCTGCCACGCCTTGCCGATGCCGGCATCAGGCTGTTGTGGTTTGCTCAATGCTTCCGCGGCGACCGACGGCGCGTGCCAACACAGCGCAAACCAACCCATCAGCGAATCGACGCGACGATGTTGAAACGCGCCGCTCTGCGCGACCGCCAGACAAAGCGCAGGGTGACGCCACCATTCGGGATCCTGCTGAACGCACACGTTCACGCCAGCCCAGTCCTGAGCCTGACTCAGCGCATAGCTGCGATGAAGCTGCGGTTCATCCGCGGAGAAGGGCTGATCGTTCAGCGCATCGGCGAGCTGCCGCCACAGCGGCGTCAGCAGTTCGCGCCACTGCGAGCCCAGCAATCGCTTGGCCGTCGGGGCTGTTTCCTGCAGAAACTCCAGTGCTTCGCGCGCGTCGTCAACAGGCTGGCCCAGACGAGCGAGCGCGCCCACCAGTCGATCGTACCCAGCCAGGTCGGAGTGGTTCGGCGCGATTTCATACAAACGATCCAGCTGTCGCTGCGCGTCGGCGGCATTCATCTGCGCGAGCGCGCGAGCGATGCCGTTGGTGAGCGTGGCGACGGGATTGTCGAAGAACAGATCCATCTGCGGCGCCAGCTTCGCCGGAATGAAACGTCCAGCGATCAGCCGGTGCAACTCTGCTTGAGCGCTGACGCGTAGCGGCTTGTTGGTGGCGGGGGCGTCCGTGTGCCAGGCCGTGAATTCCTGCGGCTGCTCGACCAATCCGATGCTACGAGCGTAGTTCACCGATTGTTCGATCTGGGCGCGGATTTTCTCCGGGCTGCCCATCAGCACGCCGTCGAGGAATTCGATCTCCTGGCGACGCCAGCTCTCGTAGTCGCTATAGGCCAGGCGCCCGGTTGCGAGCAACAGCTCCAGTACGGTGAAAGCGCCTTGTTCCAACAATTGGTCGTCGACCTGCTTCTGCAGGCCAGGGTCGATTTTGATCATGGAGCGAACAACATTTCGAGATCGGCCGCATCCAGCTGCAGCGGTGCGGCGTTCTTTTCGGTGTAGAGCTGACTGGCCAGCTGATGTTTCTGTTCCTGCAGCCGCACGATGCGTTCCTCGACCGTGCCTTGCGCGATCAGCTTGTACACGAACACGGGCTTGTGCTGCCCGATACGATGCGCGCGATCGGTGGCCTGAGCCTCCACCGCGGGATTCCACCAGGGGTCATAGTGAATGACGGTGTCGGCGGCCGTGAGATTCAAACCCGTGCCGCCGGCCTTCAGGCTGATGAGAAACAGCGGCACGGCGCCGCTCTGGAACTTCTCGATCAACGGCATGCGGTCTTTGGTATCGCCGGTCAGCAACAGATACGGAATGCCCAGCTCCTGCATCTGCTCCTCGATCAGCTCCAGCATCGACGTGAACTGCGAGAACAGCAGAATGCGCCGGCCTTCCTCGATCATCTCCGGCAAAGCGTTGCTGAGCCAGTCCATCTTGGCCGAGGGCACGGCCTCTTCAGGCTGCTCGGCCGAAGCAACCAAGCGCGGATCGCAACAAGCCTGACGCAGCTTGAGCAAGGCGTCGAGCACCGTGATCTGACTGCGGGCGAGTCCGCGTTCCTCGATGGTTTCGCGGACCCGGCGGTGCGACGCGAGACGCACGCCGTCGTAGAAGTCGCGCTGCTTCTCGTCGAGCGCAATGGTTTCGATGATCTGCGTCTTGGCCGGCAGCTCGGGCGCGACGGCATCCTTCGTTCTTCGCAGCACGAAAGGAGCGATGCGGCGGCTGAGCGAGAGGGCGCGGTCGCGATCGTTGTTCTTTTCGATCGCCGTACGGTACTGGCGCTGGAAGTCGCGTTCCTCGCCCAGCATGCCGGGCTGCAGAAAATCGATGAGCGACCACAACTCGCCGAGGTGATTCTCCATGGGCGTGCCGGTGAGACACAGCCGGTGCTCCGAGTTGAGCGCGCGAGCGGCCTGAGAAACCTTGGCGCGAGGATTCTTGATCACCTGGGCTTCGTCCATCACGACCAGATAGAACTCGTGGGCCGTCAGCACTTCGCTGTCGAGTTGCAGCAGCGGATACGCCGTGATGACGATGTCGACGTTCCGAATCGAGGGGAACAGCTCCTTGCGGCGCGCGCCGTGCAACGTCAGCTGTTTCAAGTGCGGCGCGAACTGCTGAATCTCCCGCTGCCAATTGCCGATGACGCTGACCGGCGCAACGATCAGCGACGGTTTGGTCAGCCGGCCTTCCTCCTTCTCCAGCGCGAGATGCGCCAGCGTCTGCACCGTTTTGCCCAGGCCCATGTCGTCCGCAAGGATGCCGCCGAGATGGCAGCGTCGCAGGAACTGCAGCCAACCCAGGCCTTCTTGCTGGTACGGACGCAGCGTAGCGTTGAAGCGCGCCGGCGGTTGCAGAGGAGTGATCGCGGAGAAGTTCTTGAGCTCGGCAACGGACTCCAGCAGCGCCGCACTCTTCGAGCGCAGGACTGGCGCTTCCGGCTCCGACGTGAGTTGCGCAAGGCGGCTCGCCTGCGATGCCGGCAGCGACAGCGATTGTTGCTTGTTGAGCGCGTCATGATCGAACAGCTCGACGAGCGTATCGGCGATGCGTCTGATCCGATCGATGGGAACAGGCAAGTAACGTTTATCTGGCAGCTGCACGAACAGCTGATCACCGATGCGATGAACGCCGGCTTCACCGGTGCCAAGCGCGCCTTGCAGATAATCGACCAGCGCCGGCAGCAGGTTGACTTGCACGCCGTCGACGACCAGGCCGAGCTTCAAGTCGAACCATTCGCGATCGCGGCCGCTGTCCGCGTCCACATACCACTCGCCCGCGGAGGCCAGGCGATACGGAAAATCGTCGTTGATGACCACGTCCCAGCCTTCGGCGCGCAGTTTGGCAATGCCGTCGAGCACGAATGCCAGCCAGAAGTCGCGGCCGTGCGAGCTGTTTGCGAGCGCCGTATCGAAGCGCTGCTGGATCTTGTGCTCGGCAGCCCGGTCTCTTGGGATCTCGCGAAGCTTGTTGTCCGCGAGGATCCGGACATGCGTCATGTCATCCCGAAGGGATCGGCTGTACACGGGCAGGCCGTTGTAAACGAAGTACAACGTCGCGATGGGATCTTCGGAAAGATACAGTTGCGCGCCGACGCTCTTACGTGCGCGTCGGACCGCCTTCAGTTCGCGCAGCTTCGGCAAAGCGGCGCAGCTGCTCGCGATCTCTTCATTCAGTTCGGCCACTTGTTCAGGGGCCACCGGCGGCGAGTTCCAGAAGCGGCGGAAGTCCTCGATGGGGCAGGGCAGCGACAGCGCTCCGATTTCTTTGCTTGCCGGATCGACGTAGGTCGCGACATCGAGATCGAAGAACGTGACGATTGCGTCGTCGCCGCGCTCCGCGACTTCACACTGCAAATATTGATCGCCGTTTTCCAGCTGCTGCCACGACAGCTTCGCCTGTCGCAGCTTGCCTGCTTTCAGCGAAGGAGTATCCAGCGTCTGCCAGCGGGCGCGGCCCGTTGCGATCACCTGGTTCAGCACGGTCGTGCCTTCGGTGTCGCGCAGGAGCCAGGGGCCGTCGGTTCGCTGCGAAAGTAACAATTGCAGGATCTGCCGATCTTCCGAATCGACGTAGCGGGGGTAGTCGTTGCCGCGTGGCACGAAGATGCTGGAGCTGCCGCGAGAAAGTTTGGTGGAGCCGGGCGCTGTTTGCCCGACCCAGGTCGATAGCTGCAACTCGCCTGCGGATGTTGCCTGTAACAGATAGTAGAGCCGCTGTTGTAACTGCGGCCCGGCAGGCGCTGAAGTCGCGCGTTGCAGTGCTGACGTGGGGCGTTGAGGCGAGGCAACGCTCGGCGCGTTGTTCACCGCCGCGATAGAGACAGCGGCAATGTGCACGCACGGGCTCGGCTTGCCGCAGCTGCATTCGGCTTCCGCGATGTGCGGGTCGTTCGGCTTCGCGTGTCGAATATAAACACGCTGCCGTTGGGCCGCCGCGCTCTCATCGGCGACCACACCGGTAACGACCAAGCCAGATTGCAGAATCCGCAGCTCGCTGACCGCTCCGCCGCGGACCAGTTGCTGTGCGGCCTGATACAGGTCGTCGCCGAGCCTTATAAAATCGGGATCGGGCATCCTGCCACGACCCTCATGCGAGTCGGCAAAAGGCGTGACTTTTGCCTCTCGCCGCCGCAAGCGGCGAGGTACATCCATGTACCCGAGGTGCCTGTCGAAATATCATCGTCAACATCGGCATCAAGCCAGCGTGTGATACACCTTCTGCACGTCCTCGTCCTGTTCGAGCTTGTCGATCATTTCCAGGACTTCGGTGGCCTGCGCTTCGGGCAGCTCGGTCGGCGTGAGACAGATGTATTCGTGCTCGGCGGACAGCGGGGTGATGCCGCGATCTTCCAGTGCTTTTTGCATCTGGCCGAACTCGGGGAAGTTGCAGCGGGCCACGATCTGCGGCTCGCCCTTTTCACCCGTGCTCTCGCCCATCTCCTCCAGGCCGTGGTCGATCAGGAACAGCTCCAGGTCGTCCTGATCGATGCCATCGGGGTTCAGACGGAACACGCCCATTTTCTTGAACTGAAAGCTGACGCTGTTCGCCGTGCCCAGGTTGCCTTCGTGCTTGGTGAAGATGCTGCGCACGTTGGCGACGGTGCGGGTCGGATTGTCGGTGGCCGTTTCCACCAGCACGGCGACGCCATGCGGGGCGTAGCCTTCGTACAGGATTTCGGTGAAGTTGGCCGCGTCCTTGCCGGAGGCGCGCTTGATCGCTGCTTCGACCTTGTCCTTGGGCATGTTGACGGCGCGTGAGTTCTGGATCACGCGGCGCAGGGCCGGGTTGGAGTGGGGGTCGGGGCCGCCGTTCTTCACGGCGATGGTGATGTCCTTGCCGATGCGGGCGAATTGCTTCGCCATGCGGTTCCAGCGCGCGAACATCGCGTGCTTTCTGACTTCGAAAATACGGCCCATGAATGGCTCCCCGAAATTCCAAGCGGGCCAGTTTACCACCGCGCCCGTCGGGTGGCGGGCCGTGGTTGGGGGTGGGCTGCGTTATTTACCCTTGGCTTCCCAGACCAGCTCGGCCTTGGCGGCCGCGGCCCGTTTCAGAATGCTGAGCAACGGCACCGCGCGGGTCGCCAGGTCCACCGGCGGCTCGCGGTCCTCGTCGTCCTCGTCCTCATTCTTGGCATCTTCGTTGTCAGCCGGGCGCGCCGGGGTGACGTGCGTGCCGGCCTTGATCCGCTCGGTGGCGTGCTCCAATTGGCGCAGGGCCAGGGGCACGTCGTCCGGACCGAGCGCCCCGGGTATCCGCCCGGTGGCGCCCATCAGCTTCAGCAGCTGGACCGCGACGTCCTCGAACATGGTGATGGATTCCGTCGCGGTGGAGCGAAAGGTGACCAACATGTGCGAGCTTGCTCCGAGTAGGAAAATATGAGCTAGGTGCAACCGCGAACCAGGAACAGTACGAACAAGACTGGAATCGGCACGCCCAGCAGCCACAACAGGATCCAGCCTACTTTACCCCGCTCGCGCCCGTAATTCAGCATTCGGTGCAGGCCGGGCGGCGGGCGCTTGGACATGTTTGCAGGCTCTTGAGCCATGGCAGTCCCCTCATTCACTGCGATATGCAATGAACGGCTGCCGTCACGACGCGGTTCCGGGCGCTATTCCTCGACCGCTTTGTTCGCCGCGCTCCAAATATCCTGGACGATCCGCCGGGTCAGGCCTTGTTCCATCAGCAAGGCCTGGGCGCCTTCTTCGGAATAAGTGCCGCGCTTGGTCAGCAGGGTCAGCGCCCCGCACAGCTCGCCGAAATAGATGGCCTGGCCGAGCGGGCTCATGTGTCCCGGGGGCACTTTGTCCGTCTGTTCCTGCAAGGCGCGAATGGAAGGATCGGAGAGTTCCCACGTCGCCGCGATGAAGCCCGCGACGTTCGGCGCTTCCGTCTGCATGGCGCGAATGAACACTTCGGCGCGCGGCTGCAGGTCCTGGTGCTCCCGATATGTTTCCATCGTCAGTCGAAACAGCACGATGCGCGCCAAGGGGTCGAGCAGGCCGATCAGCTGCGCGATGAAAGGATCGGCATTGCCGAGCGCTCGCGCACACACTTCGGACGCGGCGGCCGTGCGTTGGGCGTGTTCCCAGGTCACTGCGGCGAAGTTATCGAAGTGACCTTTGGGTTGCCGGAACACCGGCTGTAACAGCGCCGTCGCCAGCAAGCTGCGGAGCCCGTCGGTGCCGAGCACGACGACGGCGCGATCGAGGCTGTCGACCGGCTCGGGCGAATAGCGATACGCCGCGCTGTTGGCTCGCTGCAGAGTGCTTCCGGCGAGTGCAGGGTCTTCGAGAATGAGCCGTACCAATTCCCGGCGCGTGCTTTCATCGTCGTTCAGCGCCTGCATGAGCTTGGGCAGCAGCATCGGACGACGGGGGAAATACTCGCGCTGGTGAACTGCCGCCGCGGCGTTGTCGTTGACCCTCTCCAGGACGTTGGCGTGCTCACCCGAGATCGCATAGTCGAAACCGGGGACGCTGAAAGCGAGCTTGTAACACTCGGCATAGGCGCTCGCGGTCGCTTCGGTTTCGAACGCCGGACCGTCGCCGCCGGGGGGGCCTGTGACGGCGCGCATATCGTCGCGAGGCGCAGTGGTGACCGAGGAACGATTCGAGGAGCTCGTCGGTCCGCGCACGCCGAACATGAATACGGCCAGCCCGACCATGACTGCGATCAGAATGATGGTGAGGGTCACGCTCGACTTTGCTCCTCTGCTTTGCGCTAGTGCTCTGGCGCTGCAAACAAATCTGGAAGCTTTGTGCCGGCGCGATCATACCTTGTCAGCGCCGTTCGTGTCGGTCCCGAGATAGCTGCTGACCCCGGCCGGCGCGCGGTGTGATCGGAGGGGTGTTAATCTTGCAGTCATGCCGCTCAGCTCCGGACAACTCGACGACATCGCGCCTGGCGTGCGCCGGCTCGTGGCGCGTAATCCTGGATTCATGACGGGGCCGGGGACGAACACGTATCTGGTCGGTCATGAGCGTTACCTGGTGATCGACCCAGGGCCGGAGGATCCGGTGCACGTCGAGCGCATCGTCAAGGAAACGGGCGGTCGTATCGACGCGGTGCTCGCGACTCACACGCATCCGGATCATTCGCCGGCCGCCAAGGCGCTCGCCGAGGCGACCGGCGCGAAGGTGATGGGCAAGTCGGCTCCGGTGCATGGCCGTCAGGACGCGGAATTCGCGCCGAGCAAACAGTTGCAGGATGGCGATCGAGTGACGATCGATTCGCTGACGCTGCGAGTCGTGCACACGCCGGGGCATGCGTCGAATCATCTTTGTTATCTGCTCGAAGATACCGGGCTGTTGTTCACCGGCGATCATCTGATGCAGGGCTCGACGGTGGTCATCGGTCCGCCGGATGGCAGCATGACGGAATACCTGCGCTCGCTGCAGCGCTTGCAGACCCTGCCGGTTACCCGGCTCGCACCCGGTCACGGCCTGACGATCGACGACGCGCAGGGCGAGATCGTTCGCATCATCGCGCATCGGCTACAGCGCGAGGCCAAGGTCGCCGACAGGCTCGGCCGCATCGGCAGTGCCGACTTGGATACGTTGGTCGTCAGCGTCTACGACGACGTCGATCCCCGCTTGCACCCGGTGGCGAAAGGCTCGCTGCTGGCCCACCTGCTGAAACTGGAACAAGACGGCCGGGTCGTGCGCGACTCGCCGGACATCAACGCCCCGTGGTCCCTGCAAAACACTCCAACGCCGTCCCGCTGATCGAGCTCGTCAACTGTTCGCTGATCTTCGAAGCGCACCAGGCGCTCGATGAAGTCAGTTTCACGTTGCGCAAAGGCGAGCGCTGGGCGCTGATCGGCGCCAACGGCTCCGGCAAAACCCTGATGCTGAAGATGCTTCGCGGCGAAGTATGGCCGACGCCTACCGGGCGTCAGCGTCGTACTGCGTCGCTGGCGAAAGAGCAGATCGCCTATGTGGGGCCGGAGCGGCAGGACAAGTACGTTCGTTACGACTGGAATCTCACGGTCACGCAGGTGGTGACGACCGGGTTGTTCGACGAGGACATTCCGCTGACCCAGCCGACGCATGCTCAGAAGGAGCGAGTTGCGCGCGTGTTGAAGAGATTTGGTTTGTGGGGACTGAGGCAGCGGCGCATTCTCACGTTGTCTTATGGCCAGCGCCGCCTGGCGCTGGTGGCGCGTTTGTTTGCTGGTAACGCGGCGGTGTTGTTGCTCGATGAGGTGTTCAATGGATTGGACGTGCGCGCCAAGGAGAAATTGAAGAAGGCGCTCGAGCAGCCTAGAGGCGGGCACGATTGGGTGATCACGTCGCATCGGCCCAAAGAGCTGCCGAAGAACGTGACGCACGTGGCACATATCGAGCACGGCCGGATTGTTTCGGCCGGCCCGGTCGGGCGTGAGCAGAAGCTTACCCACGATCGCAAAGAGCAGAAGACAAAGCCCCGGGTGTTAGGGCCGGCAAAGCCGAGAAGGAAGCCGTCGTCGGCGCCGCTGTTCGTCATCCGCAACGCCGATATCTATCGCGACTACCGGCCCGTTATCCGCAGTCTCAACTGGACATTGGCGCGCGGCGAGAACTGGGCGGTCCTCGGTGCGAACGGTTCGGGCAAGAGCTCGCTGCTCAATATGATCTACGGCGACCTGCATCCCGCGCTCGGTGGCACGATCGAGCGTGAGGGCGTGCCGCGCGGTACTCATATCGAAACCTGGAAACATCGGCTCGGCTGGGTATCGCCGGAGCTGCAGGCAGATCACTACCTGGCCACTTCGATCGAAGAGATCGTCATCTCCGGTCGCTACTCGAGCGTCGGTTTGAACGACGCACCGACCCACGCCGATCGCAAGGCTGCCGATCGGTGGCTGAAGTTCTTCAACATCGAACATCTTCGGGGTCGCGGTCCGCGGCAAGTGTCGTACGGCCAGATGCGGATGGCGCTGTTCGCGCGCGCCATGATGAACGATCCAGAATTGTTGTTGCTCGACGAGCCCTGCACGGGGCTCGATGGCGACGTGCGCGCGACCATGCTCGGCTTCATCGAGCAGTTGGCGGAGAAGGGCACCCAGATCGTCATGGCCGTGCACGATCCGGAAGACATCGTGCCGGCCGTGAAGCATGTGCTCCGAATCGGGCGCGGCGGCAGGGTGGAGCTGGTGGAGGTCGATTTCAGCTGGTAGAACGGCAATTACCGCGGTGAAGCACGCGTTGCGAATCAACCGGGCGGCAAGGCGTCATCAGTCGACATAGACTAGGATCGACCGCCGCGATGAAATGCCGAGGCTGCCGGTGCTCAAGTCCATATCAACGTCACTCGTGCTGTCACTTTGTTTCGCGGTCGGGCACGCGGAGGCGACGCTCGAGCCCGCCAGACAAATTGCCGCCGAGATAGACAGCGGCGTTCACGCAGGGTTCGAGTCCTTCATCATGCAGGTCGATGGCGTCACCGTCGGTCGCACGGTCGATTCGACGCTGGCGAAGCGGCCGCCGGATCTTCGTTCAGCCACCAAATCCATCACGGCCCTATTGATCGGCATCGCCATCGATCGCGGGGCGATTCCATCGGTGCAGGCCAAAGTGATTGACCTGCTGCCAACCCGACGCACAGCGTTCGAGAGCGATCCGCGTAAGGCGGCGATGACGCTCGAAGATCTGCTCACCATGCGCAGCGGTCTGGACTGCAACGATTGGGATCCGAAGTCGCCGGGCCAGGAAGACAAGATGTACCGGCAGCAGGACTGGGTCGCGTTCTGGAGCGAGCTGAAGATGCGCACCGAGCCGGGCAAGGAATTCTCCTATTGCACTGGAAACGTGGTGGCGGTGGGTGAAATCCTGGCAGGGGCCGTGAGCATGTCAGCCGATGCTTTCGCGCTGAAATATTTGTTCATCCCACTCGAAGTGCGGCGCGCCGAGTGGCGTTACTACGACGCTAAACACGGCGTCGACACCGGCGGGCACTTGCGATTGGAGCCGGATGACCTGCTGAAGATCGGCGAGCTGGTGCTCGCGCGCGGCACATACAAAGGCAAGCGCGTCGTGTCCGAAGCCTGGATCGACGCCATGACCCAGGAGCGCACCGGCATTTCCGGAATGAATCAGCGCTATGGATATTTGTGGTGGCTGGATCACACCAAGGATCCGAACCTGCCGCAAACCAAGCTGTGGTGGGCGCAGGGCAACGGCGGCTCGCTGCTGATGGTCATGCCTGAGTTGCGCGCCGTGATGGTCACCACCGGCACGCGCTTCAACCGGCCCGACATGCTCGAGCCGATGTTCTGGCTGAGGGATCGATTGCTGCCGGCGATGCGGTCGAGCAAATAAAAAGGGCGGTGTCTTTCGACACCGCCCTTGCTCATCTCTTTACCCTCAGCCGAGAGACTTCGATTTAGTTGGTCTTGCGACCATCGAGATCATTTCGCTTAGGGTAGTCGATGCGTCCGGCTAAACGTTTATCGTCTACGCCTTCGGCGCCGAACGCGCCTTGGCGGCTTCCTCGATGACCACGTCGGCGACGTTCTTCGGCACTGGATCGTAGTGCGAGAACTCCATCGTGTACGAGGCGCGACCCGAGGTCATGCCACGCAGATGGCCGATGTAGCCGAACATTTCCGACAGCGGCACGGTGGCCACGACGGCGATGTTGGTGCCACGCTCCAGCTGCTCCTGGATCATGCCGCGACGGCGGTTCATGTCGCCGATCACGTCGCCCAGGTAGTCGGACGGGGTCACGGTCTCGACCTTCATCACCGGCTCGAGCAGGATCGGACCGGCCTTGCGGATGGCTTCGCGGAAGCAGGCCTTGGCGGCGATTTCGAACGTCAACGCGTTCGAGTCGACGTCGTGGTAGCTGCCGTCCGTGAGGCGGGCCCGGAAGTCCACCGTCGGGTATTGCGCGAGCACACCCTGTTCCATCTGCATACGCAGACCTTTTTCCACCGAGGGCACGTATTCACGCGGCACCGAGCCACCGACGGTTTCGTCGACGAACTCGAAGCCGGCGCCACGCTCCAGCGGCTCGAACGTGATCCACACTTCGGCGAACTGACCGGAACCGCCGGTCTGTTTCTTGTGGACGTACTGCTCGGCGATCGTCTTGGTGAACGCTTCGCGGTAAGCCACCTGCGGCTGACCCATGATGCCTTCGACGTTGTACTCCGTGCGAATGCGGTCGAGCGTCACTTCGAGGTGCAACTCGCCCATGCCGCGCAGAATCGTCTGGCCCGTTTCGCGATCGGTTTCCAGCTTGAGCGAAGGATCGGCGCGGACCATCTTGCCCAGGGCGGTGCCGAACTTCTCCTGCTCCGCCTTGTTCTTCGGCTTCACCGAGACGCTGATGACGGGGTCCGGGAAGCGCATGCGCTCCAGGATCACCGGGCTTTCGGAGGCGCACAGCGTGTCGCCGGTTTCCGTTTCGGCAAGCGAGACCAGCGCGATGATGTCGCCGGCGCGGGCTTCTTCGATCGGGTTCGCGTCCTTGGCGAACATTTCCACCATGCGGCCGATCTTCTCGCGCTTGCCGCGAGTCGAGTTCATCACCGACATGCCCTTGGTGAGCACGCCCGAATACACGCGCACGAAGGTGAGCGCGCCGTACGCGTCGTTGAGCACCTTGAACGCCAGGGCCGAGAACGGCTCGTCGTCCGAGCTCTTGCGCTCGCCGTTCGGGTTACCGTCCTGGTCCACGGTCTTGATGGCTTCGACGTCGGTCGGGGCCGGCAGATAGTCGACGACCGCGTCGAGCATCTGGGTCACGCCCTTGTTCTTGTACGACGAGCCGCACAGCACCGGGTTGAAGGAGGCGCTGATCGTGCCCTTGCGCAGGCACTTGCGCAGCACGTCGGCCGACGGCTCGACGCCGTCTTCCAGGTATTTTTCCATCGCCGCGTCGTCCTGCTCCAGGCAGGTATCGACCAGGTCGGAACGGAACTTGGCGATGTCGGCGAGGATCTTGCGATCGCTCGGCACGCTGATGTCCAGCTTGTCGGCCAGATCGGCGGTGATTTCGTGCTGGACCGGCACGGCATCGCGATCGTCCGACTCCCACACCAGGGCCTTCATCTCGACCAGGTCGATCATGCCCTTGAAGTTGTCTTCCGAGCCGATCGGCAGTTGCACGGGCAGCGGACGGGCGCCGAGACGCTTCTTGATCATGTCCACGCAGCGCAGGAAGTTCGCGCCGCTGCGGTCCATCTTGTTGACGTAGCAAATACGCGGCACGCCGTAGTTGTCGGCGAGACGCCAGTTCGTTTCAGACTGCGGCTCCACGCCAGCGACGCCGTCGAACACGACGACTGCGCCGTCGAGCACGCGCAGGGAGCGGTTCACTTCGATCGTGAAGTCGACGTGGCCCGGAGTGTCGATGACGTTGATCTTCTTCTTGCGCCAGAACGTCGAGACGGCGGCGGACTGAATCGTGATGCCGCGCTTCTGCTCCTGCTCCATGTAGTCCGTCGTGGTCGAGGACTTCAGATCCTTGGTGTCATGAACGTCGACGATCGTGTGCTTGCGGCCCGTGTAGTACAGGATGCGTTCGGTGGTCGTGGTCTTACCGGCGTCGACGTGGGCGATGATGCCGATGTTTCTAATATCGGCAAGGGCTGTAGTACGGGGCATGTCAGATTTCCGTTACAAGGTCTGTGCGCAGCTAGGTTGTGGGTCGTTTAGCGGGCGCGGATTCTATCGGAAAACCGCGCAAATGAGATTACCCAGGCGGCTCCCAACCGGGGCGCCCAGGCGAAGGGCGCGCATTCTACCTGAAAAATCGGCCGAAGTTGTTGTAAGAGAAAGAAAATTTTTGGCCGCTGCCGGGAAATTGACGGCCGCCGGCTCAGCTGCGGCCTTACGGTAGGAATTTTCAGGAGTTTTGATCAGGATGCCCGAATGCGGGGGCGCAGGGATGCGCAGGACCGGCCCGACCCCGGGCCGTCTCGCCGGGGCTGAACGGCGGCCGGCTCAGGCCTGGATGTTCGCCTCGTACACGATCACCGCGTCGCCGACGATGCGGACCGACTGCGCGACCTTACCGGACGACTCGATCTCCACTTCGACCATGCCGGGCCGGCGCATCCACATGCCCTGGCGCCCCTGGAACACGACGCGCCCGTCTTTCGGCGTCATCAGGCCGTGATTGACGAGATAAACGCCGAGCATGCCGTGCGCATTGCCGCTGACCGCGTCTTCGCGAATGCCGAGCGCCGGAACAAACATCCGCGACTCGGTGCCGACGACGCCGTTGTTCTCGACCAGCGCGAACACGAAATAACCCTCTGCGCCCACGTGCGAAGTGAGGCGGGCGAGCTCTTCGAAATCCGGCTTGATGGCGCCGAGCAGGTCGTTCGACTTCAAGCCCACCAGCAGGCGCGAGCCGCCCTTGGTCAATACCTGCAACGGACAATCGACGTGCAGGCTCGGGCTGGAGATGCCGAGCGCATTCAACACCTGGCGGCGGTGATGCTCCGGAATGACAGGGCCGAGCGACGGCGGGTTCTGGGTGATGGCGATGCGCAGGTCGCCTTCGACGTCGGTGACCTCGATTTCGACGATGCCGGCGCCCGTGCGCTGGCGCAGCCTGCCGCCGGGTTTGCCGTCTTTCTTGGCCCGCACGTATTGCGCAGCGATGGTGGCGTGACCGACGAACGGCACTTCATGGCGGGGCGTGAAGAATCTCACCTGCATGTCGTGATCGCCGGATTCGGCTTCCAGCACGAACGCGGTCTCGCCGTTCACTTCGGTGGCGATGGTCTGCATCTGCTCATCGGACAGATGGTCCGCGTCGAGCACCACGATGGCGGGATTGCCGGTATAGCGTTGGCGAGTGAACGCGTCGACGTGAAACAGCCGGCAATGTCGGTTGGGCATGGTTGCAGCCATTGAAAAAACGAAAGCGCTCTTATAGCGCCAGAAGCGATTGGTGCCCAGTGCCCAGCCTCCAACAAGAGCCAAAAGGGGCGCTTTGTGCCCTTAGCACGCTCTTTGTTACAATCGCGCTCGCCTTAGGGGTGGCCCTGACTGGGGCCCGAGATGCCAACCGCCGACGACGCCGGCTCATTGGCAAACCCGTTGAACCTGATCCGGTTAGTACCGGCGTAGGGAGCAGGTAGTGGCCCAAGTGTGATCATGACGGGTCCCGTTCATTTCCCCGCTCTTCGCTCGCTGTTGCCCGGATCTTCACTCGAGAGGATCTGGCCATGTTCATCGACAAACAAAAAAGTCTCGGGAGATGCACCCGGGCATCGATCGTTTCGCTGGCGCTGACCGCCAGCCTGGCAACCGCCGCCGAGCAGGACGTGCTCGAAGAGGTGGTTGTGACTGCGACACTGCGTCAGCAATCTTTGGTCGAAGCGCCGGTCAGCGTGACCGTGCTGGACGCGACCACGTTGCGCGACGGCGGTCGACAGCATTTCGAAGATGTGCTCGCGAACGTGCCCAACCTGTCCTATGCGAGCGGCACTTCACGGCCGCGTTTCTTCCAGATTCGCGGTATTGGCGAGCGCGAGGAGTGGCAGGGCGCGCCGAATCCTTCGGTCGGGTTTCTGATCGACGATATCGATTTCAGCGGCATGGGCATGCCGGCTACGACGTTCGATGTAGAGCGCATCGAAGTGCTGCGCGGGCCGCAGGGCTTGCACTACGGCGCCAACGCGCTCGGCGGCCTGATCGTCATGCGCGGCCGCGATCCCGAAGATGAATTTGGCTTCTCCACCGAGGCTTCGGTCGGTGAGTACAACAGCCAATCGATCGGCGCGGTCGCGACCGGTCCGGTCGAGTCGCTGAATTCGGCGTGGCGCGTAGCGGTTCAGAACTATCGCACCGATGGTTTCCGCAAGGATGTCTATCTCGGCCGCGATGACACGATGGACCGCGACGAGCTGACGGCACGCGCCAAATGGCGTTGGCGTCCTAGCGAAAGCACGACGGTCGATCTGACCTGGCTGCACGCGGATCTGGATAACGGCTATGACGCGTGGTCGATCGATAACTCGCGCGTGTCGCTCGCCGATCATCCGGGCAGGGATTCGCAGAAGTCCGATGGCGCGGCGCTGCGCGTCGACACATCGGCAGGCCAACTCGGCCGTTTGACGCTGACGGCGACGCTGTCGGACAGCGAGACGGACTACAGTTTCGACTCGGACTGGGGCAACGCCGAGAGTTGGGCTCCGTACACGTACGACTATTTCGATCGTCAGCAGCGCGACCGCCGCGGCCGCAGCTTCGAAGCGCGCATTACTTCCGAAGAAGCAGCGTCGCCGCATGGGCTGACGTGGGTCGCGGGCGTTTACGGCCTGGACGTGGATGAGCAGCTGTACTACACATCGCAAGGCGTCTACATCGATCCGTTCTTCCCTGAATACTCCGGCTCCACCGACAAGACACTGCGCAGCGATTACGACGCGCAGAATCTCGCGATGTATGCGCAGGTCGAAGCGCCGTTCAGCGAGCGCTGGGGCTGGTCGTTTGGATTGCGCGGCGAGCGGCGCGATGCTGACTACACCGATCGCCGCACCGGTGAGGATCTGACCGGCATCGATGCATCTGCGAAGGACAGCATGTGGGGCGGGCAAGCGACGGTCTATTTCGATCCGCGCGATCACCTGCGTTGGTTTGCCACTCTGTCGCGTGGGTACAAAGCAGGCGGTTTCAATCTTGGTGAAGCGGCTCAGGTCCAAGCGGACTTCGAGCCTGAGAGTCTGGTTGGCCTCGACGTGGGCATGAAGGGTCAGTGGCTCGAGGGTCGCCTGTATGCGGATGTCACTGCCTTTTATATGAAGCGCACTGACATGCAGGTGGCGATCAGCACGCAGCTCGACCCAGGCGACCCGAGCAGCTATCTGCTCTACACGGACAATGCGTCCGGCGGCCGCAACATGGGCATCGAGAGCAGCGTGCGCTGGCGTGCGACGGAAACGTTGGAGTTGGGCGGCTCGCTGGGCCTGCTGCGCACCCGGTATTCGGGCTTCCGGCCCGACGGTGTCACCGACTTGAGCGATCGCGATCAGGCGTATGCGCCCGAGTATCAAGCGTCGATGAATGCGACCTGGCGTCATCCGCTGGGCTGGATGGCGCGCGTCGATGTGGCGGCGACCGACGATTATTACTTCGACGTGCCCGACCTCGACGGCGACAAGAATAACTATCGATCCAACACCTATACGCTCGCACACCTCAAAGCCGGTTACGAAGCCGAAACCTGGGCCGTGTACGCCTGGGGTCGCAATGTGTTCGACGAGGACTACTACACGCGCGGCTTCTACTTCGGTAACGAGCCGCCCGATTTTGCAAACACGCGCTACACGCAGCTCGGCGAGCCGCGGCAGTTCGGTGTCACCTTCCGTTGGGAGTTCAAATAATGCGTACCGCCATCGAGATCAGTCTGTATCCGCTCGACGCTGACTACATTCCGCCGATCAAGGATTTCATCGACCGCTTGAATCAGTATCCCGAGCTGCAGGTCACGACCAACGCCATGAGCACGCAGATCGCCGGTGAGCACGCGCGCTTGTTCGAGATTCTCGGCAAGGAGACTGCAACCAGCTTCGCTGAGCACGGTCGCAAAGTGTTCGTGATGAAGGTGCTCGGCGGCACCGTTCCGGACGCCTGAGCCGCACGAGAGCGTCCATGGAAGAAGCCATCCTCGAGACATCGCTTGCTCCCGCGCCGATGACGCAGATCATCGTCGAGCAATTCCTGGCGACTTCGCCGTGGGAAGCCGCGGCGGCGCTGATCGGCCTGGCGTACCTGCTGCTCGCAGTTCGCCGCAACCTGCTGTGCTGGCTGTGCGCATTCGTGAGCACCGCCATCTATCTGGTGCTGTTCGCGAAGGCGTCGCTGTACATGCAGTCGCTCTTGCAGGTGTTTTACCTGGTGATGGCGGTGTATGGCTTCATCGACTGGAAGCGTGGCCGGACCGAGTCGGGCGACGTGCGAATCGAGTCGTGGACTGTGAACCAACATGTGATGGTGGGCGCGCTTGTCATAATCGCGACCGCGCTGAACGGTTGGGCACTGTCGCGATGGACCGACTCGCCCGCGCCTTATCTCGATTCTTTCGTCACTTGGGGCAGCATCGTTACCACTTGGATGGTCGCGCGACGCATAATCGAGAACTGGTTGTACTGGATCGTGGTCGACGGCGTCGCTGCCTGGCTGTACTTCAGCCAGGGCCTGCTGGCCACCACGGTATTGTTCATCATCTATCTCGGGATCGTGGTGCGTGGATATTTTGTTTGGCGACGGGAACAGGCGTTTCAGAGTACCGCTGCGCCATCGACGTGAGCTGACATGACGTCCGCTGGCACCGCCGCCGGCGCACTCGATATCGCCGCGCGGGTGCTCAGCATCCCCGTCGAGGCGATTCTGTCCTGCGAGCCCATCAAGCACGGGCTCACCAATGACAGCTGGCTGGTGCGCACCCGGCAGGATGATGTCGTCGTGCGCATCAGTAATGCCGCCGAGCAGGCTTTACAAATCGATCGGCAGAGCGAAGCGGCCGTACTCACGGTGGTGAGCGAGGCGGGCATCGGGCCGGAAGTCCTCCTGTGCGATCCCGCGCAGCGAGTGCTGGTGACGCGCTATCTCGGCGATACCTGGACCGAGGCCGATGCCGTACAGGAAAACAACATCCAGCGGCTCGGCCAAATGTTTCGTCGCCTGCATCGCTTGTCGCCGCCGCTCGGCGTCCGTCGCGTGGAGCTGAACGACACGCTCGAAGGCTACTTCCGCACGCTTCAGGAACGCGGCATCCAACCGGCGCTGACGACCAAGTCACTGCGCGACCGGGCGCTGCAAGTCGCATTGAAGTTGCGCGAGAACTCCGCCGCCACGCTGTGTCACAACGACGTGCACCACCTGAACGTCACCGACGACGGGCAGCTAAGGTTGATCGATTGGGAATATGCGGGAGTCGGGCAGCGGCTGTTCGATCTCGCGTCAGTGTGCGTTTATCACAACTACGACAAACTGCAGCGCGAGCAGTTGCTGAGCGCGTACACCTCACTCACCGAATTGACGACCTGGCACCGCCTGGAGCTGGCGTGCTGGCTGTTCGACTACGTGCGCGATCTCTGGATGGCGGTGCGCGAAAGCGGCGGCTGATTCAACCGCGCCCGGGCGCGCAATGCTTGAACGCCAGCGTCACCTGGCCTCGCAACGTTCGTAACAGTCCCAGTTGTTCGGCATCGATCTTGATGCCGTTGGGCTTGTCCGAGTCCGCGTACAACAAGCCGATCGCTTGTTCCTTCAGCATCACCGGCAGCAGGATGAAACTCCTGGCGCGCAGCGCCTTGCGGTGCCAATCCGGAATGCGCTGGGCGATGTTCTCCGCCTGCGCATTCTCGATGACGATGTCGGCGCCTTTCTCGATCGACACGTGAAACGCGTCGGGTGCGAACGCCAAGGGGAACGAGCACTGAGGAATGACGCGCTCGATGTCCGCACCGAAGCCGAAGCGGGCACGCATCGTATTCATGCGCGCGTCACGAATGAAAATCATGGTGCGCGTGAAGCCCATGCCGCGATACATGGTTTCCAGCACCATGTGCAGCAGGTCGTTCAACGAGCAGTCGGAAGCGAGCGCTTCGGTCACATCGCGAATGCCAGCGGAGAGCGCCTGCTGTGGCGTCTCGGCCGCCGCCACTTCCTTTTCTTCTTGCGCGTCGATTGCGTCGACGTGCTGCGTCAGCGGGTCAGGCGCCTTTGAGGTCTCGGTATTCGGTGTCTCGTCATTGTCCGGAGTGCTGCCGCTCCAGGCGCGGATCGCTTGCCACGTGGCGTTTTTCTCCGCAGGCACTTCGAGTGCCGTAGTACGTTCCGCCATGTCCTTGAGGCTTTGATCGATGATCGCAGTCAGTTCTCTGGCGTCGAGCTTGATCGCGGCACTGTAACGTCTGCTCAGTGCGAACAATGCTGCGGATTTGGCGGATGCGGGCGTGCGCAGTGCGGCGTTGTACAGATCGTTGGCGTAGTTGGCGGCGATCTTCAAACGATCGATATCGTTCGTCGGCGCCGAAATATCCCGAGACGAGAGCGTTTCCATGCCTTCGACCAATCGGCCGGGGAAGTTCCACTCGCGGGCGACGCTCACGCCCAGCTCGCGATAGGAGACGCCGAGCACGCGCTCGGCCGCAGCTTCTTCAGGCAGTTCCTTTTCGACCAGCGCGCGGATTTGCTGATTTTCGTCAAAAAGAAAGAAGGTCACCAGCAGCCGTCCCAAACTCTGGAACATGGCGCAGATCACCGCTTCCTCGCTATTCGGTATGCCGAGGCGCTGACCCAGCTGCTTCGAGACGACACCTGCGAAGAACGCGCCGATGAGCTCGTTCTGCAGCGACTTCTCTTGCGGGCGCCCCTTGGCGAACTCCAGCATGGTCAACGCCATCGCCGTGTTTCGCACTTCGTCGCAGCCCAGGATCATCACGGCTTTGGAGACGGTGCGGATGCGGCCGTGATACTGGCCATAGAGAGCGGAGTTGACCACCTGCAGCAGCTTGGTGGTGAGCGACGCGTCGCGCAGAATAACCTGTGTTAATTGCCGGGCGCTGTGCAGCTCGTTCGCGACGACGCTGTTGATGTCGACAATGGTGGTCGAAAGCGTCGGAAAGCCCGAGCTGCTGCGCAATCGGCGCAGGATCGCGTCCAGTCCAGGCGGTCGATGATCGTCGGTGCGCGTCGGCGTGCTCTTCATGAGTCTCTAATGTCATCGCGACCGGTGAGCATGCTCGGCCCGCGCGCCTATTGATTCCGCTGATTGCTGGTGTACATCCGTGCATCGACCCCCTGAGGCTTTCCTTGAGTGGGGAAGTATACGTGCGGCTTGCGTACGAGTGAGACGTCCGTCGCACGCGCCGCCCTTCAGAGCGGCGCGTGTCGGCCGATTACCTTCTGCACGCGTAAATCGTCCGCCGTCGCCTCGGGTTCAGCTCATACAATAGGGCGCTCGCGACCGACACTTATCCATCCAGTTATGACGTCTGCACTGGCCTCGCTGGCCGCGGCTTTGAACACACCCGCTCCGTGGCTGTTGCCATATGCCCCTATCGCACGAAGTGTGCTCGCGGCAGCGACGTCAGATTCGGTGGCCGACGCGTTGAATGCAGCGGGCGAGGGCGGTGTGCGCTTCGTCGAGCAGGCGGCGTTGCCTGACGGCGAGCCCTATGAATCTTTCATCGCTCGCACTGCCTGTGTTCCCACCCGGGACAACTTGCACGATCTGTTCAACGGGCTGATGTGGCTCAGCTACCCCAAGACCAAGCGGCGCTTGAACGCAATCCACGCCGAGGCGATTACCGCGCGAGGCGGTGCTGCTGGCGCTCGTGGTCCGTTACGCGATGCTCTGACACTGTTCGATGAGAACGCCGCAATATTGCAAGCGCCGCCCGCGCTGGTCGAGGCATTGCGCTCTCGTCACTGGAAGGCGCTCTTCATCGATCTTCGCGCTGAGTGGCGATCGGCGCGCCTGGCGCTGTTCGGTCATGCGCTGTTCGAAAAGCTGATGCAGCCACGCAAGCCGATAACGGCCCACGTGTGGCCGGTCGAAGACGTGACCGACGATGCGATCGCCTCGAGCCTTGCGCCCGCGCGCCTGGCTGCCAAGGACTTCCTGCCTATGCCGGTACTCGGCGTGCCCGGCTGGTGGCCCGACAATGAAAACCTTGCCTTCTATGACGATGCCGATGTTTTCCGAGTCTCGCGTTGATGTGAGCGGCGTATCTCGCTAGCCTTTTGAGGTATGAACTTGCGTGACGGTGTATTGGTGCGGCGAAACGCCCTGGGATCGGCGGATCTCGCGGAGCTCACCCGCTTTCTGCGTCGTGCCGGCATGTCGGATTCGCCGGTCTCGAACTTCGAGGACGAGGCTCACGCCGGCGAAGTGGAGTGGGTGATCAACAAACAGATCCGCGACACGCAGCAGGTGAAGCTCACGAAGACCATCGAAAAGAAGCTCGCTGCCATCGACGACGCCTGTATCGCGTCGATCATCAATCCGTTCTACAAAGTCGAAGTGCGCGACTGCGAGCCGTCACAGATTCTGCACTACGGTGTCGGTGGGCATTACATTCCACACGTCGACGCCGAAACGCTCTACAAAGACGACAACGGCCTCGAGCTGTGGGAAAAGACGCTGGACCGCGATCTGTCCGTCGTCTACTTCATCAACGACGACTACTCCGGCGGCGAACTGTTCTTCCCCGCCCTCGATCTGGTCATCGAGCCCGAAGCCGGCACGCTGGTCTGCTTCCCTTCCGATCACAATTACATCCACGGCGTCCGCCCCGTCACCGCCGGCCATCGTTACACCATCGTCACCTGGATGCGCGTCTCGGGCATGCCCGCGCCGGATGAGATCAACCAGATGTGGATGGACGAGTACCACCGCCACTTTCCCCAGCAGATCGCACAACCGCCGCGATTGGGGAAAGGCCGGGGCGTGGCGACCGGGATCACCCGATGAAGTCACGAAGCTGCGGTCGGAAGCTCGGCCAGGAGCCTGGCCATGAAGATCTCGTCCGTATAGTGAGCGTCGCTGGAACGTTTGTAGGCAGCACGCATGAGGCCCTCCTGCTGGAATCCGAGCTTGCTGTAGAAAGCAAACGCCCGCGGATTGTCGACTTCCAGCATGAGTTCCACACGAAGAACGCCTTGCGCTTTGAGCAGTGTAAAAATTTGCTCCAGTAGTTGCCGGGCGATTCCCGTTCCGCGCCAGCGAGGCGCGACTGCCAAGGTTCCCAGCGTGGCTACGTGCGAAGCGCGCCCGGGTTGGCGCGTCGTTCTACAGAACGCAGCGATGATTCCTTCCTGTTCCAGAACGTAGAACGAGCGGCAATCGAGCAGCTCCTGAAACACCGCATGAAACTCTGCCTCGGACATGGGGTCATAGCCAAGGTACGGGATGACATCGGGATGCATGTAGATGGAGTACACGGTGTCCTGATCATCCGGCGATGCCAGTCGGAGCATGATTGCACCTCGCTCGTCCAGGGCGATTCCAGCCGCCTGGCATTTTGGCACAGTGAGACAGCTCATGCGGCTCATCGATTGGATCCCGGGGTTGGCGGCACTTGCGCTGATGCAAGTGCATCCCTGCGAGGCCGCGAACCCGCTCGGTATCGCTTTCAAGGACACGACGAACGTGTCGCTGTACGCGCAGCCGTCCGGAATGATCATCGCGGGGCGTTGCAATCGGAAGGATCCTGCGTTCCAGCAGGCCCGAGATCGCGGGGCTGAAGTTCTCCTCTATATCAGCGCTACAGCTCGTCCGGACCATCGCGTTTGCGCGCTCGATAACGAGTTGTATATGAATGACCCGACGCGCGTGCCGTTGTGGCCCTATCCGCACGAAGGCGAACGAGTCAGTTATCCCAAGACTCATATGACCGATATGCGGCCGGGCTCCCCCTGGATCCTTCACGTCGTCGACTATGTGGAACAGCTGATGCGCGATAGCAAGGTCGATGGAGTGTTTCTGGATTCCCTGGGCGCACGGCCGTGGAACAAACTCGCCGACTGGGAAGGTTGGCCGCAGCAACAGAAGGATGCATGGACCGATGGCGCGATCGATCTGGTGCGACGGCTCGATGAGAAACGGCGCGCGATCAAGCCCGATTTCATCATCGTTTCAAACGGCGCTTGGGATCGCGGCGATGCGCGCGGCCTGAGTGGCGAGCGCTATGTGGATGGCATCATGCTCGAACATCCCAAGCTGGGTTCGAAGTGGCACGAGAAACAAGCGGGCAAGTCCTTCGGCGATCTGGGGCATCGACGCGTGCTGGTCGTTGCCTCCGGTCCCGACGATGCAAGGGCATGGGCCAAGGTCAAAGGCGTGACCCATGTCTGTTCCCAATTCGGTCCAGGAGAATACGAACATCCGACCGAGCCGCCCGTGTCATTCGAGCCGCTGCACGATCGGAAGACGGCCTCGTCTAAGTGACGCGCTGACCGGGGATTGCCGCGAACGCGCGCACTGGGAATGTCCCCATTCCTTTGACCTTCGGCGGCACTGCTGTAAAGGTCGCGCCCGTCGCCGGCACCAACTCCAGTCCGCGCATGTGCTCGACGATGGGAATGCCGGCGCCCAACAGCGTGGTGTGAACGGGCCGATGGCCGTCGCCGGTGTCATCGATATTTAGAGAATCGATGCCGACGAGCTTCGCGCCTTCCTTCTTCAAATACTCGGCAGCTGCCGCCGTCAGGAACGGATGGCCCTCGAAGTATTGATCCGTGCGCCAATGACGCGACCATCCCGTGTGAACCAACACAGCTTTGCCGCGAACGTCGACAGCACCGAACGCCTCGGCTGGTATCTTGCGACCCGACATGCCATCGGCGTGTATGACCACTGCGTCCAATCCAACCAGCGTATGCAACGTCAAGCCGGCAATGTCCGTCCCATCGGGAAAGCGGTGAAACGGGCTGTCGATGTAGGTGCCGGTGTTGGAGCACATCGTGATCTTGCCGATCTGGAACTCGGTACCAGGGGCGTACACATCTCGGGACTGCGCACGGCTGAGATGATCGCAGATGATCGGCGCCGGCAGACCCTTGTACGTGATCATGCCGTCTTCGATGGTGTGGCTAAGATCAATGAGCGTCGCGCTGCTCGCTTTGTCTTGGCCAGGCGCCGACGCACGCGAGCGTTTGTGAGGTTCGACGATGATGGTCTTGTTCAAGATTGCCACGCGCCCGACCATCAGCAGTCGCAGGTCTTGAATGATGTACTGGGCCAGCGCGCTGTCGTCGATATCGTCGCCTTCGATGTCCAGCCGGAATTCCTGCCCCTGGATGCCGCCGCCATTCAAGAACTCGACTTCGAAATCGAACTGCACACGCTTTTGCTGACCCGGAGCGCTCATCCAACAACCTCATCGTGATAGACGACGCAGTATCCACGACCGCTACGCTGGGCACCATCGAAAAGAATTGAAGCATGTTTAAGTTAGACTGCATGCAATGGACGCACACAGGAGCGGTTACGCCGATGGCCCAGGTGATCCCCGATCCGAGAAAGATCAAAAGCTTCCGTTCGGCCGCCGAGTTCGAGAAGTGGCTGAGCAAGCAGCACGACCGCGAGGACGAGCTGTGGCTGCGAGTCTTCAAGAAGGATTCCGGCAAGCCGACCGTAACCTGCGCCGAGGCGCTGGACGTGGTGCTGTGCTGGGGCTGGATCGATGGCCTGCGCAAGGCCTACGATGAAATTTCGTTCCTGCAACGCTATTCGCCTCGCAAACCGAAGAGCGTCTGGAGCGATATCAACCGCAAGAACGTCGCGCGGCTGACTGCGGCGGGGCGCATGACGCCGCATGGTCAAAAGCATATCGATGCCGCGAAGGCCGACGGTCGCTGGGACGCTGCCTATGCTCCGATGCGTAGCTCCTCTGCGGAAACCATTCCCGCCGATCTGCGCGCTGCCATCGACGCAAACGCTCGCGCTCGCAAAACCTTCGAACTGCTCAATCGCCGGAATCTGTTCGCGCTCACCTTCCGGACGAACAACATGAAGACGCCGGCGGGCCGGGCGAAGAAGATCGAGACGCTGGTGGCGATGCTGGCCAAGGGCGAGACCATTGTTCCGCAGCGACTCGACAAGAAGCCCGTCGCCAGGCGGGCCAAGGCGAAGAAGCGGAGCTGAGATGGAAGCGATCAGAACACCATGTTGATCGCCGCCACCGGCGTAATCGTGGCGCTCGTATTACGCCCGGCGGCAAACCATCTCGCACCGGCGATGACGCCGACGCGGCTGGTGAAGTTATATTCAACCGCGGGCGCAATACCGAAGCGCCACGCGGAGCCGAAGTCTTCTTCGATGCGCCGTGAATCGCCCGTGCCAGGGTCGGTCTGGATACCGTCAACCCGCGTGCTTGCGTCGTGCTGGTAAATGAAGTCGATCGCGAATACCCACTCGCGAGTAATGCTGTATTCCCAGGCGGAGTTGATGGTGAGCACGTCGCCCGGACGCGCGGTTCCGCGAAAACCCTCGCTGGTGCCGTAGACACTGACATCCTCAACGTCTACGTCATCCGATAACGCATACGAGACATTGAAGCGGCTGCGCAGAATGCGGCCGTTCGGCATCCAGACGTAGTACTGCGAGTAGAGCGCCAGCGTCGTCGTGTTCGCGCCGCTTCCCAGTCCGTCGTTCACGTCTTCACCCAATCGATCGTACTTGCCCGTCGGCAGCGTCTGCTGAACGACGAGGGACAGGGTCGGAATCAGGCTGCCCTGTTGAAATTGCGTCAGGCGATATTGTCCTTGCACCGAGACGTCGCCGAGCTGAATTCCTGAACTGTCGCGGCCGCCGTTCACATTGTTGTAGCCGAACGTCGGGATCAGGCCGGCCGTAAATCGATCGGTCACGCCGTAGAGAATGTAGGTCAAGGAGCCGTACGAATGTGTGCGTGAAGCGCTTCGTTCATCGCCGTCGTTGTCGTAGCGACCGTAGCGAATCACATCGTAGATGTACGGCTCAACCAGCGCATGCCCTTGCGGGAGCGTGCCCGCGCCGGCAGCAATGATCGGGCCGGTCCACCACGCGTCGTCGAGCGATTGTTGCGACACTGCCGCCGTCGCTTCAGCCTCGTGTGCCCCAGCCGGATGGCTTGGGAACAGGCCGACGATCCCGATGATCGGTGTATACAGCCACGGAATATTGAAGTTGAGTGTCATCACTCGAGAGCTCGGACGCCGTTGGGCCGGAAAGGCGAAGATTCTCACGAAGCGGCGGCGCTGGCACACTCCGGTTCTTGTCGGAACGCTAACAGCTAATGCTGACTACGGATGTCTATTTTGCTTCGGCAGTTATTGAAGAGGGTGAAGCACCATGCCCAAGGTCGACGTTTCCACAGTGACCGTGCGAAAGGGCTGCCCGTATCCGCCGCCATTCGACGCGCCCTGTGCCGAACGCACTCGTCGTCGCTTGGGCGATGCGGGGGGCTTGCGCGACTTCGGCGTGAATCTGATGACGCTCCCACCGGGCGGCTGGTCGAGCCAGCGCCACTGGCACAGCCACGAAGATGAGTTCGTTTATGTCCTCGAAGGTGAGCTGACGCTGGTCGAAGATGGCGGCGAGACCGTACTGCGCAAAGGCGACTGCGCGGCGTTTCCGAAAGGCACCGGCAACGGCCATCATCTGATCAACAAATCCTCCACCGTCGCCCTCTACCTGGAAATGGGCTCGCGCCACCTGGAGGATGTCATCAACTACTCCGAGATCGACATGATGAGCGCCAACACCGACGGGCGCTTCGTGCACAAGGATGGCTCGCCGTACTAAGGCGTCGCCAACTTCAGCCCGACGATGCCGGCGATGATGAGCGTCAGGCTCGCGATCCGTCCGGCATTGGCGGGCTCGCCCAGCATGAGGATGCCCATCGCCGCCGTTCCGACGGCCCCGATGCCCACCCACACGGCATAAGAAGTCCCCACTGGCAGCGACTTCATCGCGATTCCCAGCAGGACGATACTGACGAGCATGGCCGTGATCGTAATGACGGTTGGCCCTATCCGTGTGAATCCTTCCGTGTGCTTGAGACCGATCGCCCAGACGATCTCGCACAACCCCGCAATGATGAGCAGCAACCAGGCCATGGAACCCCCGTGGATGGATAAAGCAGCGTCAACTCCGAGGTGGACGCTGCTTTAAGACGAACCAAGTGGAAAACTTGTGACAGGGGCCCCGTCAGCGATTATTGCGTCTCACGGGCTCGCCGCTGCCGGCTCGCGATTCCGGTACAACTTATCCACCGCGAGTGCCAGGAACATGAAGTTCGTCTCGCCGCCGCCCATGACATATTCGGTTTGCTGCCAGAAGTACGGCCACACCTTCAGCTCGGGCAGGTCAGGACGGACCAGGTTCGTTCCGGAGACGACACCGCCCGGGATGTAGGACCAGTCGGCGCGATTGGTGCCATAGGCGGTTGTGACCGAGTGCGCGCCGACGCCGGAGACGAACGATGCGGTGTTCGAGCCGGGGTGGACACCCAGAATGAAATTGAGTGCGTTGACATACGAGTCGACGCTCGTGAGCGCCGGCCAGCCTTTCTGGAAGAAGTACTGGTGCACGCCGCGCTTTTGAATGTCCCAGCCGGCGCCCCAGATGTTCGGTTCGTAAGGTACGCCATAAGGCGAATCGGTGCGTGCGCGAGCGCTGACGCCTTTTTGATATTCGGCGACTGCCTTGGTGACGCGCGCCACGAAACGTTTCGGCAACCGATCCAGAATCGACGCCAGCATCCAGGCGCTCTCCTTGGGTTGCGCGACGATGAATGCCTCCATCGCAACCAACTGCTCCACGTAGCGCGCATCGTTGGTCGATTGAATCAATTCCGCAAGAGCGAAGACACGCGCCGCTCCCTTGTTTCTATCCGACGCTCTGGCAACGAGCTCCTGCGCAGCCGACGTTGCCTCCTCAGCGAGCTGCGAGTTGTAGCCCTTCAGGACGCGACCGGCGGCGAGCAAGCCGGCGGCGACGTGCAGCTCGCGCTCCGGATTGTCTTCGGTAAACACCCAGCGATCGTCCGCGACGATAGGCTGACCGTTATTGTCGACGCCGAGACCGGCGACGGGCTTGCTTACGGCGTTGTCGGTTTGAACCGCCGCATCTCCAAGCAGCACATAGGCCCGCAAGTCCGGCTCGATGATGCCGCGATACAGCCGCCCCAGCGCTCGATAGCCCCCCAGCACGCTGAGCAACCCGTGTTCGATCTGCTGGAGCGCGTCGTTCTTGCCATCGGCGTCGCGGATCTCCACCTGTTTGCGCGACTGGTCGATCGTGGTGGCATCGTAGTCGAGGCCGAATTCCTCGATCATCTTTGCCAGCAACCAGACCGTGCCGATCTGGGATTCGACGCGCAGATCGAGATCCCCGGCGTCGTGCCAGCCGCCCGCCGCGAGGCCCGGCACAGCCTCTCCGGGCCGAAACCGGGACAGTGTGCTCGAGCCCTGCACGTAACCGTCGAAATGGTTGAGATTGACGGGCGCCATCAACGCGTCGTCCTGGTGATCCAGCCCGTGCCACACGCGATACTTTTCGCTCACGCGCATGTGACACATCTGAGCGGGCAGGAAATATTCCAGCGTCGGTTGCCAGACGTGCCGTGCATACACATCGTCACCGATGCGGAATGGATGCGACGTCTTGTCGCCGTAGCTGAGCACATACATGCCGGGATCCCGGATCGAGCTGAAGTCGACGGCGGCGTAGCGATAGCGCAGGAAGTTTCCCCAGGCGGCCGGTGTGAGCGAGAGCACCTCTTGTGAGCCGTTTTCCGTGAGCCGGAGCAGGCGCACCGGTTGCAATGTCACATCCCGCACGTCCAACTCGATGATCGCTCGCTTGGGCTGAGCCGATGCATAACCCACTTGCGAGACCTGGATCACCGGCTCGTAGCGCCAGTTCGCGACCGTGTGTGGCGTGACGACCCACTCCAGGGCGCGCGTCGTCGCTCCGGCATCCAGCGCGCCGCGCACAATAAACCATCCGTTGTTGTGATTACTGCGACCGTCGATGAGCTCCAATGAGCCCGTAACGCTTTCGATCGACAGTCGCTGCAGGTTGGATTCAGCGGCGACGACGAGCCGCTTGCCGCTCGCGAGGGGCGCGGTCAAGCCGCTGTCCGGCGCGGCCGTAGGCGAATTGGCCTGGCGCGGGGTCGAGGCTGTTGCGTCGTCGGAGATAGAGCTAGAAACAAGAGGGCCGCCAGGCTGCCGGGGGAAGATGCCGCTGACGGAGTCCATCAGCCAGGATTTGCCGAACAGGTCGGTAGGAAACAATTCCAGATTGAAGCCGATGCGCCCCGCCCACTGCTGCGGCAACGGTTGATCGAGATCCACACGGATGCGAAAGGCCCCATTGCGTTCGGGCGTGACACGCACCCAGTAGCCGAGCTGCAGATCCGGATAAAAGATCGGATTGAACCCTCGCCGATTCTTCTCCGGATCGGGATAGGAGAGGTGCTGACTGATCGTCGCGCTGTCCTTGTCGACGGTGCGCTCGCCCCCTTTGGGCATGGGCGACCATTGCCCCGGCGATTTCTCCAGCCGCACGTCACCGTTCGCCGCGACCCGCGTGCCGTGTTGAATGATCGTAACGCCGGTCTGATGACCGTCGGGGTAGATATCGGAGAAGACGAGCACGTCCAAGCCGGGCCGGGTCAGGTAGCCGCGCTCGTGCAAACGCAAGGAGGCGTTGTCTTGCGCGGGAGTGGCGCACGGGCCCGCGAGCAGGCAGAGAGCCAGCAATCGTTGCAGCTTCATTCGACCGAATTCCCCCAAAATGGTACCGCTAGCACTAGAACGTAACGCCTTGGCGGGATTCGCGCCAGCGGGATCGTGGAGATGACGCCAGTCACCTGACACATTGCCAGCGACTCGATCGGCGGACGGCCTCAAACCTTTCCTGCCTCCTCTGCATCTCAATTTCGCCGCTGGCACTTTGGAAAGGATGCATTACGTGCGCGAAGTACGCGGCGTCCTGGGGGGAACTGTGCGTCATCTCTATTTCGCGTCATTGCTTTGGTCGATCTTTTGGCCGCTTGCGGTGCACGCCGACTATGCATCGGGGCGGACCACGGCGTTCGTGCACGTCAATGTCATCCCGATGGATCGTGAACGGGTGCTCGCAGATCAGACCGTCATCGTCGAAGGCAATCAGATCGTGGCGATGGGCGATCAGCTGACCGTGCCAAAGCACGCGCAAGTGATCGATGGGCACAAGACGGCGTATTTGTCCCCAGGGTTGGCCGACATGCACACGCATTCGGAGACTCCGAACGACCTGGCCGTTTATCTCGCGAATGGCGTCACGACGATCTTGCACATGGGAGGAGCCCACGCGGGCTTCGTGGATAGCATCGTGCCGGCAGTCAATCGCGGCGCCATTCCGGGGCCGCACGTCTATACCAGCTTCAAGGTCGATGGATCGAGAGACTACAACGCCTTCGTCATCAAGACGCCGGCCGAGGCGCGCGCGGTCGTTGGGCTTGCCAAGACCAACGGATACGACTTCATCAAAGTCTATGTCGGCCTCGCGCCCGACGCATTCTTCGCATTAGCCGAGGAGGGCAGGCGGTTGGCCATGCCCCTGGTCGGACACGGCGTGTACGCCGTTCGCCTCGAACGCCAGCTCGCCGAAGGGCAAGTGCTCATTGCGCATGCGGAGGAATTTTTCTACACGTTTTTTACGCCACCGGGCGTCGATGAAAGCGATGCGCCGCCGGATCCCAGCCGCATCGCATCGGCAGTCGCGCTCGCCAAACGTTACAATGTCGCGGTAACCGCCGACGTTGGTACCTATGCAGCCATAGCGCATCAGATTGGTCGTGCGGATGTCGTTACTTCTTATCTTGCTCGACCCGAATCTCTCTATCTGTCGCCGAATGATCGGCTCGCTTGGCAGATGAGCGCTTATGCCAACAAGACCGCTAAGTTGGCTCCCAAGCTTGCCTTCTTGAGGATGCTGGTAAAAGCGATGGCCGATGCGGGCGTCGAATTGGTGGCAGGCACCGACGCCCCGACGATTGCCGGACTGCCGCCCGGTTTCTCGCTGCACGACAGCCTGAGTGATCTCGAGGCCTCGGGATTGACCCGTTTTCAGGCGCTGTCTACGGCCACCCGAGCGCCCGGTAGCTTCATGCAGCGGACCAAAGGAGGTGATTTGTTTGGTATCGTGGCGCCGGGTTATCGCGCCGATCTCATTCTTTCCTCAAAGAATCCACTCGACACGCTGACCACGCTTCGCACGCCGATGGGAGTTATGGTCCAGGGGCAGTGGCGGGACGCCGCCGCCCTCAAAGATCTCACCGAGAAAATTCGACAGAGCTATCGGCGCGCCAGTGAAGCGCCGTGAGTCCTGTTGAACTGCGTAGCTCGGGCCTGGTCAGCGAAAGTAGTCCGCGAATTCGGCCGGCATCGAGGTGATCAGTCGGATCTCGACGTCCTTGTAGAACACCTCAGCTGCTTCGCTCTGGATCTGCAATTTGCCTTTGGTGAGCGGGACGACTTTGCCATCTACGGCGTGGCGAGAGTTCTTCACGGCCAGAACGACTTTGCCATTGGCGATGTGGACGCAGCGATCGGCGTAGCACACCAGCTCGATCTGATTCCAGTCGTCCTTGATCTCGGTGTTCTCGCTGATCTGGCAGTAATTGTCGGCAGCACCGTATTTTTCCCCCTCTGCGGCAAACGTGAGCCAGGGCGCGTCCTTCTTATATTTGTAGAACTTGGCACCCTCCGGCTTTACCGCCGGGATATCCACCTGGGCTCTGGCAATCGTCCAGTACTCGCCGATACCGTCTTCGATGATCTGGAATTCCTGGGCTTGCATCCACGAATGCCAATAATCGACACCCCACGGTCCGGTGCTGTGATACAGGACGCCTGAGTCTTTCAATTCGCTCAGGCGCGGCTCCCATTTGCGCTCGCCCCATTTGAACTTCGCGCGGAAGTGGTAATTGGAAAACTCTTGTTTCGTGGCGGCGCTGCCGTAGATCTCGCCAGAAATCCGGAGCACCGGGGTTGCGTGGTCTTCCACCATCGAGAACACATGCTTGCTGTCTTTGTTGACGCCGACCGGCTTCAACGAAGCGGGCGCCGTACCTGCGACCACTGAAGCGATTACATCGCCCGGGTAGCTCAGATAGACATCCCATTGGCTGAGATCCTTGTCGAGCAGCTGCTGCCAGGGCTGCTCCGAAGCCTGCGCGGTGTTCAACGCTGCGAACGTGCAAAGGGCGAGGATCTGTTTATGCATTCTCGATAACCCGAGCTGAGCAGCGGCGCGAAACTGAAGAGCGATGCCGCATGCGCCGCCCTCCGCGAAGTCCGCGATTATAGGGAGTTGTGTAGCGGCATGCGCGGGCCTTGCCGCTGCCGCTGCACGAGCCTAGCATCCGAGCGATAAAGGTTAGGGAGGGACCGTGAGAAACATCAAGAAAATGGCCATGTCGGCCAGCCTCATTTGGACGGTTTTCAGCGCATCCAGTGCTGTGGCGACAACCTGTGGAATCGCGCGGGTTTCCCAGCGAGAGCTGAAGGCCAGCCATATCGTAGCGTCAGGCACAATTGTCGTGCTGAGCGAGGAAATAGAGTACCCGAGCGATGAGATCGTGCTGATCAAGGGAACGGCCGAACTGCGCGTGGAAAGCATCAGCCGGAATCGAACCTCGCTGACCGCGCCATTCCGATTCACCTTCCAATATCAGTACGACGGCTACTGCACCGCCGGCGACTTCGTCTACGACGGCCAATTCGCGATCGTTCATCTGAAGCGGCCTTCACGACGAGCGACGGTTCTAACAGTCGTAAAAGTCGAGTCCCCATAGGCGACACCGCCGCCCCCTCAAATCACATGGCGCCTTCGCGGGCTACGGGAGTGGGGCGCCTGCGCTGTTCGCCACCGAGCGTCAAGTTCGGTTAGCTGACTTCCGGTGCCGACCCAAAGTGGATATTGGCACATCGCGACGATACACGAGTGTTTGCATACATAAAGTTGCCCGCTATTCGGCACGCACTTAGCTGGGTATGGTTCGCGGCAATTTCTCGGCAGCACGGAGCGATGGCGACAGTGAGTTTCGTTCGTAAAGCAATCGGATGCGGGATGTTCCTTGTGCTTGCGCCAGCGGCGGCGTTCTCGAAGGAGGTCATCCGCCTTTCGCCGGAACGCGCGGCGGGTGAGAAGACTAGCGTTGCGGTCGAAGATGTTCGGCCGGATTGGCAAAAGAAACAGAAGAAGCTGTCCTTATGGCGCACCTCTTGTGATTTCGCCATTACCCGCTGGGGCGACGGCAACTCCACACCGGCTCGCGCGGACGCCGCGGCCTATGGTTTAGAACGATTCCTGCCGAGCGAATTTCGCGATCGAGCATTCAAGCTCACGTGGTTCACCCTGCACACGAACCGGCAGGCCCCGCCGGATCACAAAGATCCTACCGAGACCGGTCTGGTCTACGATGTTTTGAACAGCATGGAGTGCCGAAAGGGATCGGAAATGGTCGGCGGCGTCGATGCGGAGGAGGCGAATCCACCGGCTCCGTTAGTTGTAGACGTGGTCGTCGAATTAGACGGAAAAGAGTTCAGCGGGCGTGCCGTGCGGAGTGTGCCGGAGGTCAACGTGGCGTCCATCGCCGTGATCGACGAGGCGCTGCAGAAGTTGGCTAAGAGCATCGCGGAGAATTCGCCCGGTTCCACGCCGTGCTCGAGGTTGAAAGCAGCGATGGAGGCGTCGCCGAAGGTGAGTTTTTATGGCAAGAGTTATCGGGAGTATTGCGGGGAGTGAGGCCGGCTGCTCGACCGCAGCGGAAGCCTCGCATGGGACCGGCGGCACGCGTCGGCAAAGAACCAGGTGTCTCTAGAAAGTCCGCTTCTGGCCGAAAGCGGACGGGCAGGGTGGCAGTCCTCGGCCCGGGTGGTCAGTACTCGTCTTCACCGTCATCAAAGCGACGTTGATTTTTAAGCCAGCGTTTTGTCGCGCTTTTGTTGGCGAGCACTTCGAGGAAGCCTTTCTGCTGATTGATATGCGCTCGCAGTTCCCGCGCGCGCTGCTTACTGACCAAATGAAGACTCCGGGCATCAAGCGCGCTTCCCTGCGGTAGTCCGTGATCGATGCGGAATGCGTCTTGGATCGAGCGCAGCTCGGTTTTCATCGTTTCAAGCTGCTCACAGAGCAGTCGGTTGAACTGCTGCAGCTTTTCACGGCTGAGCTTGCTTGCGTGATCCGGATCGATGAGTTCGAGACGCAGCTGTGCCTCGAGCAACGCCAACAGGTCGTTGTTGGCGTACGCACGGTTGATCTCTTGCATGAGCTCGTTCTTTTCGGTGCGCCGCGCGGCATCGGCTTCTCGATCCGGATGCACGGCGCTTGCGAGCTTTCGATAAATCTCTCTCAGAAGCTGCTTCGCGGTCTTTGCGCTGGCTTCGGCACGCTTCTGCCCTCGCGACTTCCGGCGCTCCGCCGAGCGCTCGTGTTCACGGGCTTCGTCGTGTTTCATATGCTCGTAGATGTGCTCGACCAGATCCTCTTCAGATTCGATGTCGGCATCATCCAGATCGATGCCCATGTGTTCCTTCGCTTGCTGCTTCAGATCTTCAATTTCTTCTCGCTTTGATTCCTCGAAGGTGATCGAGCTATGGCGGTCGAAGACGTCACGGATCTCGAGATCGTGTGGATTGGCGTGCAGGAGGGCCTCCGCCGTGTGGCACGCGATCTCCTTCAGCGCGGCCTGATCCGCTCTCGACCAGCCCTTGCCATCGAGCAGTCGATCGATCACGAGAACGGTTTCGCGCGTAACCTGCTTAAGGGTCGCGCGCAGTGGATAGACGCGCTCGGCGTCAGACGTTCTGAATGAGGCGACCAGTTCGTTCCAATCGGCGCGTGCGCGCCGCATCGCCTCGATCTGATCGATGAGATATCGAAAGCGCTCTTGATCCGGCTTCGAAGGGCTGCGTGCGGCCGCCCGTGGAACGTGTAGGAGCGATTTTCCGGACATGATCGAGACAGTGCGCGACGGGGCGCGAATTGTCCGGGATAAGTGCTCGCGCCGCAAATCGGGTGTGCCTTTGTCCGGAGGTCCCTCATGGCCGGTAAGCGACCATGCGGCCGCTTACCGGCGCTGAGCTAGACTTCGGTCTGCGCCGCCATCTCGAGAGCATCATCAGCCTCGCTGCCAAGATATCGGACCGTGCTTTCAAGCTTCGTATGTCCCAGCAGCAGCTGGACCGCCCGCAGGTTCTTTGTTCGGCGATAGATCAGGGATGCCTTCGTGCGCCTAATCGAATGAGTCGAGTAGGCTGATGGGTCGGCGCCCAACTCACAAATCCAGCCGTGAACGATTCTAGAGTACTGGCCCGTGGACAGATGACCGGAGCGGCTCCGCCAGCTGGGAACAGGACGCACCTGGCTTGAGGGCTTTCAACTGAACCCAGGCAGCAACGAGCTCTGGTTCGCTTCCATGACACGCTCCTGGCTCTTGAAGGGAGAGGTATCATGGACGCTAGCCGACCCGAAGCGGCCATTCACCGGTACTTCTCTGAGTCTGCTTTCCTCTGCGCTGAGCGCCTGAATCACCACGTGTACCATATAAGGACGGAGCTGGTGTCCGCTTCATAAGGAGAGCCGTCGTGACGACTAGGCGAGAATTCCTCATGCAAACAACGGCTGCCGGTCTCTTGGCGGTGGAATGCTTTCAGATCGCGCACGCGTCGAAAGCTAACGCCAACACAGATGCGGCTAGGGGCGCGCGTGCCGGTGTCGTTCAAACTGTCTTAGGGCCGCTAGATGCATCGAAGCTCGGCTTCACTTTGACCCATGAACACGTAGGCAGCGGGGCAGAAGAAATTTTCGGCAGCAGGGCGAATTCCGTCGCCGATGCCGTCGACAAGCTCAAAGCGGCAAGGGATGCAGGCATCGAGACCATTATCGATGTCACTACCTTCGACATCGGCCGCGACATTCGCTACCGCGAAGAGATCTCACGCAAGTCTGGAATGCAAATCGTGGCGGCCACGGGTCAGCATTTCTTTGCACCTGACTCCTACAATGCACGAACCGTGGAAGAGATCACCCAGCTCTTTATCCGGGAAATCGAGCAAGGCATCGACGACACAGACATCAAGGCGGGCGTCATCAAGGTAGCAGCTCGCCATGACACCATGACGCCCGCCGAGGAGAAGGTTTTCAAGGCGGCGGCGCGCGCCAGCAAGGCTACCGGGGTTCCCATTGCAACACATACGAATTCACATCGCCGCGCCGGTGAGAAGCAGGCGGAACTCTTCGAAGCCGAGGGCGTGAGTCCCGCAAGAGTATCGCTCGGCCACAGCGACGACACGGATGATATGAATTACCTCACTGGTCTCGCCAAGCGTGGATACACGCTTGGCATGGATCATACATTCTGGGGAATGGCTCCCGGGGCGACGTTGCCCTGGCAAGAACGGGCGGGCGCCATCAAACAACTCATAGACGCCGGCTTCGTCGACAGGATATTTCTCTCGAACGACTGGGTGCACGGCGACGTAGAGCGGGAAAAAGTCAACCCGGATGGTATGCTGTTTACAATTCGCAAGACGATTCCCTATCTGAAACAAATCGGCGTATCACAACGGGAAATCCAGATGATCACCGTTGGGAATCCTAAACGCTTCTTCAGTCGCTGCTAAGCGTTCGGTCATTCTTCGTTTTGGGGGTCATCCGCTCGCGCTGAACAAACGCTGCTGATGCGGCGCCTGGCCAGTCATAGTGCGCCACTTCTCCTGTCTGGCCTTTTTTGCACGATCATTTCGAACTTCTGTCCGCCATGGTAGCTGACGATGCCGCACATCCGCTTCCCATCGGACGCGAGAGAACCGTCGAAGCGAACGTCCCCCTCGGCGGATGCGACAACCATCGCCACGGTCTGACCGTCGGACTTCAGGCTGCGAACGACCACCACCCCGGCAGTGAGCGCAAGCGATCCTGCCAACTCTGTACCTGACATTCCAAGGGAGAGAAGACCGAAGCTGGGAACACCTCCCACATCCATGACCACGTCCCACAGACCCGAAAGTTCAGGCGGCTGACTTGGCTTTGTGGTCGACGCGCGGCACTCAAAACGCATGTTTACGGCCTCGCTTGCTGCCGCCGGAGCAGCGGCAAATGCCAATGTCACGCCAGCGATAATCCAACTCATTGCTTTCTCCATGACGCGGAAGTGCGTGTCGCGGATGATGAGTTATCGTGCGGTCGCTCGCGGCCACTTGGTGCCAGGCGGACGCGGCGGTGGGAGGAGTGGGGGCTGCGCAGTGACGAGAGCGTGCGGAAAGCAGCGCTCAGCGAAGCAACACGTCGAGCGCCGCCCGATAGCGGCGGCTGCCGTTCACCTGCGCGCCATTCTTGAGGAGAACGACGAAGTCTCCATTGAACAGTGGCTGCACTTCGCGAATCTGGGCAATGCTAAGGATTGCCGCCCGCGATACTCGGATGAAACGTTGTGGGTCCAGGCGGGACTCGAGGCTGGCCATCGTCTCGCGCAGCAGGTGCTGTTTCGCGCCTGTGTGGATCTCGACGTAATTTCCTGCGGCGACGATGCGATCGACCTCGCCGATGTCGAGCAATCGAATGCGACCCTCGGAACGGATTGCGAGTCGCAAGGGGTAACGCTGCGGTTCGCCTCGACCCATCGACTTCAAGGCCTCGGAAACGCGGCTGACGAAACCGTCATCGGGATGGACCAGGTGGGAACGAGCGCGCTTCAGTGCACGGCGAAAGCGTTCCGGATCGATCGGCTTCAGCACGTAGTCGAGCGCTTGCGCATCGAAGGCTCGCACAGCGTGTTGATCGAATGCGGTCACGAATACGACCGCTGGCATTCGATCGCCCTCGATGGCTGCAATGACGGCGAACCCATCGAGCTCGGGCATCTGCACATCGAGGAAGACGAGGTCGGGCGCAAGCGCGCTGATCGCCGTGATCGCAGCTTCACCGTCACCGCACTCTCCGACGACTTCGATGTCCGGCTCCTGCCGCAGCAGCCGCAATATCCCGCGGCGGGCGACCGGTTCATCGTCAACGATCAGTACGCGGATGGTCATGGGAGAGTGCGCCAAGGTAGCTCGATCTCGGCGATGACGCCGCCGTCATCGGAATTTCGCACGTCGAAGCGTTGCCTGTCCGCATACAGCAAGCGCAACCGCGCCCTCGTGTTCGCCAGGCCGACGCGTTCGATCGTCGCCGGTGGTAGACCACGGCCGTCATCGACAACGCACAGCAGGAGGGAGTCGCCCTGGCGGTCCGCTTTGATTTCCACTCGCCCCGGTCCAGCGCGCGTGGCTAGTCCATGCCGTAGCGCGTTCTCGACCAGGGGTTGGAGGATCAAGTTCGGAACCCGCGCTTCGAGAACATCATCAGGAATGAGGATCCGATAGCTCAGACGCTCGCCGAAGCGGGCCTGCTCGATCTCGAGATAGCTCTCGAGAAAGGCAATCTCTTCGCCGAGCGTCACCTCATGCGCCTCGGTGCTGTCAAGCGAGCGGCGTAGCAATGCGCTGAGCTGCAGGAGGATCCGATCTGCTGAGTCGACATCCTCGCGCATCAGCACCGAGATCGTGTTGTGAGCGTTGAAAAGGAAGTGTGGCTGCAACTGGGCGCGCAATGTCTGCAGGCGGGCATCCGCCAGCTGCGCTTCGAGGCGGAGTTGCCGACGATCCCTTTCTCGGGCGGTCCGCACGAGTCGCTCCACATGCGCCGCGGCGACGATCAGCCAATATACCGGGAGGTTCAGCAGAAGCGTCGTGCCAAGCAGCCGGCTGAAGGTGCCGAGCCAGGTGGGTTCGACCTGGGTCGCACCGATGACTGGCGCCGCGACCGCGAAGAGCGCCAGGTTGACCAGGGCGCAGGTGGCCGAAGCGACGCCATGCAACGCGAGCGCGCCAAGGAAGCGCGGCCGCTGCAGCGGGAACCGCGCCTCGAGTCGCAGGGCGATCGGCGTGAGGGCTGCCCAAACCGCGGCCCAGACGAGCCAGATGGCGCTGGCGCGTGCCCACGCCAACGGTTCGCCGCGCACCTGTGCGGCAAACCAGGCTTGGCCGGCGAAGAACATTGCGACCAGTGTCCACGCCGCCAGAATGGCTACGGCCCGGCGGCCGATATGGGACACGTTCTCCACGACCGGTCGCGCCCCTTCGTGTTCTTCTCTAGCGAGCTGTGCCATCGGCCGGGCGGCCTCCACTTGCCGACCCGTCGCCGGCGCTCGCAGCATACCCAATTGCTTCATCAGCCCGTGCGGGTGGCGCACATCATTCCTCGGCGATGCGCCCATCGACCGTCCGGTCGTTTGCTAACGCTCATCGCTGAGTTCGACCGGCGCGCCGGCTGATCGCAACATGAGAGATTACTTCTATCATATTTAGAGAATGACGGACCATAACGGGCTACTCGTTGGTTTGATGAACGAGCGGCAGCGTTCGGGCCGCCTTTCGTTTCAAGCGAGGAAAACCTGGTGCCTGACTCTTCGCCCGTACAGCCTCCGGTCGAGCCCATGCTCGCGAAGCTCGCTGACGAGGTGCCGGTAGGGGACTACTTGTATGAGCCAAAATGGGACGGCTTTCGGGCGATCGTGTTCCGTGGCAAAGACGACGTTTATTTGCAAAGCCGGGACTCGAGACCGCTGGATCGCTATTTTCCGGAGCTGCACGACGTGCTGCTCGATCGCCTGCCGCGCAACTGCGTGGTGGACGGTGAGATCGTGATCGCTACGAGCGGCGGGCTGGATTTCGATGCGCTTCAGCTGCGGCTGCACCCGGCGGCATCTCGCGTGGCGAAGCTCGCGAAAGAAACACCCGCCTCTTTCGTCGCGTTCGATGTGCTGTCGGCTGCCGGACGTAATCTCATGGGCGAGCCGCAAGAGGCGAGGCGCGCTGCTCTGGAAAAGTTGCTCGGCGCCGTTACGCCTCCCGTCTATTTGACGCCGGTCACACGCGACCGGGCCATCGCACTCGACTGGCTGACGCGTTTCGAAGGCGCCGGCCTCGATGGCGTGATTGCGAAGCCGGAGTCGGGTGTGTACCAGCCGGCCAAGCGCGCAATGATCAAGGTAAAGCACGCGCGCACGGCGGATTGTGTGGTGGCGGGATTCCGTTACCACAAGAGTGGCAAGGACGCAGTGGGCTCGTTACTGCTCGGCCTTTACGATGACGACGGAGTGCTCCAGCACGTTGGAGTGACGTCATCGTTCACGATGGCCGTGCGTCGGCAGCTCGTGAAGGAGCTTGCACCGCTGCGTAAGAAGGCAATGGACGATCACCCGTGGCGCGAATGGGCGGGCGCGGCAGCGGAATCGAGTCGCATGCCTGGCGCTCAGAGTCGCTGGAGTGCGGGCAAGGATTTGTCATGGGAGCCGCTGAGGATCGAGCGCGTCTGCGAGGTGAAGTACGATCACATGCAGGGCAATCGGTTCCGGCACGCGGCAATTTTCTTGCGCTGGCGGCCTGACAAGCCGCCGGACGCCTGCCGTTACGATCAGCTCGAAGTAACGACTCCCTACGAGCTCGAGCGAATCTTCTCGTCCGGATCGAGCGGCTCCTGAGGCGGACGCAGCGCTTCCGGGACGTGCTGTAGATTGATACGAGTCCGAGTCCACGTCGTGTACCGCCCGCGCATCGCATCCACGAGTACGTCGGCAGGCTGTAAATGAGCTGCTGCCTCGGGATGTCGAGTCTTCCAGCGCTCCACGCCTGCCACAGCGTCTTCCTTACGGCGTGCGCGTCCGATCTCGATCAGAGGCAGCTTGGATTTTCGCTTGGAGGGTTGAACGCGAGGCGGCTCCGAATCCTGGCGGCGATAGTGTGGCGGCCAGGGCGCGTCGCCCAGGCCCTGGCGTTCGAAAAGTTCGAGCAGTCCTTCGAGGGAGCCGGCGTGCTCATCGATCCCTGCGTGCAGATCGCCTGACTTTTTGAAGCGGGTCGGCATCGTCGCCAGCGTGAAATCCGCCGGGTCGCAAGCGTCGACCTCATCCCATGAGAGCGGCGCCGAGACACGCGCGTCAGGCCGCGGCCGTACTGAGTATGCGGCGGCGACGGTACGGTCTTTGGCGTTCTGGTTGTAGTCGACGAATACACCCTGGCGCTCTTCTTTCCACCACTTGCTCGTAGCGAGTTCGGGCGCGCGGCGTTCGATTTCGCGCGCAAGCGCAAGAGCTGCGAGGCGGACTTCATCGAAGGTCCAACGCGGCTCGATACGCACACACAGGTGCATGCCGCGCGAGCCCGAGGTCTTGGGCCAGCCAACGAGCTTGAAATCATCGAGCACAGCTCGCGCGATTGCTGTGACTTCCCGGACCTGCTGCCACGTGACGCCGGGTACGGGGTCCAGGTCAACGCGCAGCTCGTCAGGATGATCGAGATCTTCGGCGCGCACAGGATGGGGGTGTAGCTCTAGGCATGCGAGATTCGCGAGCCACGCCAACGCAGCGGCGTCGCGTGGCACGACCTCTTCCGCAGCCCGACCCGAAGGGAAATGTAATTCGACCACTTCGATCCACGGCGGACGGCTGGCGGGCGCGCGCTTCTGATAAAAATGCTCGCCTTCGATCCCGTTCGGGTAGCGCACCAGCATGTTCGGCCGCCCACCAGCACCGCGCAGCGCTCCTTCGCTCACGGCGATGTAATAACGAACCAGGTCGAGCTTCGTGTGCTTCGGCTCCGGGAACAGTACCTTGTGCGGATTGGAGATCGTGACCTCGTGCCCGGCAACGGTAAGGATTTCAGCTGCGCTCTGCTTGGCCATAGGTCGATTCGCCCGATGGTGTGTAACGCTACTGCTGCGATACAGACGCAACGGTAGGGGCGTTGGCCGGTTCCCTGTGTGTCGAGGCTGCTGGCGGCTTTCGCCGCAGTTCCGCCCGGTATTGGCCGACGTTGGTATGATGAGCCCGAAATATAATCGCCGGCCAATTGACGGATGGCCAATCAGGGATGTCGCCCGATGAACGCAACACGTTCGCTGCCTATTACCTCACGACAACAGCTGATCCGTCGCGTCCAGCGAGAGCTCGAGAAGCGCGGCTATCCCCGGCTGCAGATGATGCTGCTGGTTGGACTGACGGGCGGCGCGGGATTCCTGGCGTCGTTTCTGTTGCTCATCTACGGCGTCGATTCGCTCGGACTTCGATACGCCCTTTCCGTCGCAATCGCCTATCTCGTTTTTCTACTGTTGCTGTGGCTTTGGCTGCGCACCGATGCCGATACTTATGATGGGTTGGATGAGGTCGCGGTCGAGCTCATCAATGCCATTCCCGGCCCGACAGCGCGGGCAGCGGCCAGCAATGGCGGCGGTGGTCAATTCAGCGGCGCCGGGAGCTCCGGCCGCTGGGAGGATAGTTCCTCATCGGAGCCGCTAGTCGAACTGCCTGACGTTCCGCTTCCAAACGCCGGGGCAGTGGCGGACGCGGATGAGCTCGCGATTCCTCTCGCAGTTGTCCTAGCGGTCGTCGGTGTTCTGTTTGTTGTTTTGTTTGCATCGTTTTCAGTAATCCTTTCAGCGCCCGTGCTGTTCGCCGAATTGCTCGTGGACGGCGTGCTGGCGGCGTCGTTGTATAGAAGACTGCGGCGTGTCGATTCACGCCACTGGCTGCAGTCGGCCGTCCGCAGGACCCTCGTGCCGTTTGCGATCACTGCGGTACTCGCTGGCGCGCTTGGTTGGGGGCTGTCGGTGTACGCGCCGGGCGCGCGGACGTTGGGAGATGCGTTGGCGGTGTTGGCGGATGAAAATGAAGAATTCTGAGTGCACTATCGAGCAGTATCGGGGTGGCAAGCTGGTGCGTTCCTTCACGCCCACGACCGATAAAACCTATGCATGGAACATGAACGTGAACGGTAAAAGCTACCGAAGGACCCATGGCTGGGTGTTGTCCAAGATTCTGCCAACGTTGGTCGATGGCTCGCCATTCGCAACGAAGGTCGTGCCAAACAAGTCCGCTCCAATTCCCGTTGTTCGTAGGAAGCGAGTGCGGTTGGACCAGAGATCCCAATCAACGAATCCGCGTCGAGCGCCTACATCCAGCAAGCGCAATGAGTGAAAGAATTCTTCTTCTGGTAACAGCCGGAGGTGAGTTATGGGACTGCTGGATTCAGTTGGAGGCAATCGCCGCGGCGGCGGCATGTCACCGGTCATGGTCGGGCTCATGGGCCTGTTGGCCTACCGCACGCTCAAAGGCAAAGGGCGCCTCGCGGACATGCTCGGGACCGGCGCTTCCGGTTCTGCTGCCGGTGCAGGTGGTGCGTTGTCAGGAGGCGCGCTTTCGGGCGGCTTGAAGGATCTGATAGATCGGTTCCGCGAGGGCGGCCAGGAAGAGAAGGTGCAAAGTTGGGTGTCGAAGGGGCCGAACAAGACCATCGACCCGAAGGAACTGGAGCAGTCTTTAGGAGACGAGCGGATCGAGTGGCTCGTTGAGCAAACTGGCATGCCTCGGGATCAGTTGCTCGCCGGGCTCAGTGGCGAGCTGCCGGATGCCATTGATAAACTCACGCCGAACGGGCGGATCCCCACGGACGAGGAACTGTCGCGCGAAGGATAACGAGAGACGGCGGAAGCGTTTCGTTCTGTCAGCCGCCTCTCGGCATCGCCCGCCGAATTGGACGGAGGAGCGAGGGTGACAAACGATCGAGTGTTCGCGCTGAAGTTCGCGAAGGTCTACCCGCTGTACCTGCAAAAGGCGGAACGCAAGAATCGCACGAAGCAAGAAGTCGACCGGATCATCTGCTGGCTGACCGGTTACAGCCAGGCGCAGCTGGAACAGCAGATCAAAGAGAGCGACCTGAAAACGTTCTTCGATCGAGCGCCCGCCATGCATCCGAACAGATCCCTGATCAAAGGCGTGATCTGTGGCGTTCGTGTGGAGGAGATCGAGGATCCGCTGATGCAAAAGATTCGCTACCTGGACAAGCTCATCGATGAGCTCGCCAAGGGCAAGGCGCTGGAAAAGATTCTGCGGGAGTAGCTCGTCTTCAGCTGTTCCCTTGCGTAGCGGTGAAAACCGCCAGTTGATCGGCGAAGGCGCGCTTGTAGGCCGGACGCGCTTCGCCGCGGGCGATATAGGCGCCAAGATTCGGATAGTTCTCCAGTCCACCCGATCCACCTAAGCGACGCAGTACCGTCACCATCAGCAGGTCGCCGGCGCTGAACGCGCCATCGAGCCATTCGGTGTCGCCAAGATGATCGGAAAGTTCGCCCAGCCGTGCGCGGACGCGATCGTCGAGCATGGTTTGTCGCTCCGCATACCAGCTCTTGTCGCGCTCCAGGATGAGCGCCATCGAGCGCTCAACGATCGGCGGTTCCACCGTATTCAGCGCGGCAAACATCCATGCGATCGCGCGTGCGCGGGCATTTGCCTCCTCTGGTAGCAGGCCCCCGTGGCGCTCGGCGATGTGGAGTACGATCGCCCCAGATTCGAACAGGGTGAGGTCACCATCTTCGTAGGTCGGAATCTGGCCGAACGGATGAAGCTTGCGGTGCGCGGGCTGCTTCAACCCGGCGAACGAAACCAGGCGAACGTCGTAAGGCTGGCCCACTTCTTCGAGCGCCCAGCGAACGCGCATATCCCGCGCCAGTCCCCGGCCGCGGTCGGGCGACCGTTCGAAAGCGGTGATGGTGGGGTTCATTGGGAGCGCTCCTGGTGATCCGCGATGGCTCAAGGACGAACGAGCTGGGCCGCGACCGACAACGGTTTACCACATGTTCGGGGTTGCCCGGACGTTAGAATCGCCGAGCCGGACCTGCGCTCGCTGGCGATTCCGACGCTCGTGATCACCGGCGACCACGACTTCATTCCCGTCGACATTGCCGAACACATCGCGCAGGCGGTCCCGAACGCCAGGTTGGTTACCCTCAAGGATTGCGGGCACTTCGCCTATCTCGAGTGCCACGACGCCGTTCGGCAGGCCACCGAGGATTTCTTTCGATCGGTCAAGTGAGCATCGCGCTGCCGGTACGCTTCGAGATCGTCGCCCTCGTAGCTGGGCGGCCCGAGCATGGAGCTCAATGCTGATCGGAGCATCATCAGATGGCTTGCCCCGAAGACGACCAGCACGTCTTGGTTCGCATTCAAGTGCCGCGCGATGATCTCGAGCAGGAATCCGTCACGTACGCGTCCAATCGCCTCGGCGATTTTGTTGGTGGCGTAGCGCCCGTTGGCTAGCGGTCCACCTTCCTCTAGCGTGAACGATGCGTCGAAGGGTTTGCCGTTGGTTCGTTCATACCATTGCGCCCAACTCGCGTGGCTCGGTAGAACATCGGCCGGCGCTCGAAGTCGCGAGCGGCTGCGCTCCAGTTCGGCTTCGATGAGTTGTTTCGTTCGGCTGTCGTCCGGACCTGTGATCTTTTGCTCGCGCATCCATTGGGGCACGGACCTCATGGTGTAAAAGCCGACGAGATCTTGCAGCGTGAAGCCTCGGGCCAGGATGCGATCGCGGACCTCGGTGTCATCCGGTTCGCCGCCCCAAACGACTGCCCGGTGATCTCGCGCGCCGCGGACCGTGGGAACGATCTCACCACTTTCAACGAATCCGTCGATGTCTCGCTGCCTCTCGACCCAGCTGAACAAGCGCTCGGCATTTGCGCCGTGCGAATAGGGAGGGCCTTCCACGATCACAGTATCGATATCGAATGAGCAGTAGGCCTGCTCGATCAAGCGAAAGGTCGGGCTGTCGGTGCGTGTTGCATGCTTGGCGCCGACGAAGACTAGCCGCCGCCCGTGCCACGAATACACGACGGCGAACGCATCGTCAGGCTGAGCGGCTCTCAGGTGGGTCGTCCAGGGCGTGATCTTTTCGGGCGCAGGCTTGACCAACGACTCGCAGGCCGAGAGGAATAGAGCCAAGGCGAGGATGACGAGACAGTTTTGCATGCAGCCCTCCGTGGTTCCGCTCGTTCAACCTCGACTCACTTCGCTTCGAGGCTCGCGTTCGCTGTCGCTCCGTCGCGCCTGAAGTAGAACCGGACAAACATCACCCGCTGATCTGCCAGCTTGGCGGGCGTGAAGGTCCATTGCTTTGCTGCCCCGATGGAGAGACGTTCGAAGTAGCGGCTCGGGCCCGAATCGTCCGCGGTGGCGGCGACAACTGTGCCCTGTTTGTCGAGGGTCACGCGAACGATCACCCTGATCGTGCCGCGGATCGTATCCAACGCGCTTTGCGGAACGTCCGGAACGACTTCGGTGATGGCTGAAGGCGGTGCATCTGGCTGTTGAGGCGCTTCTGCCTCGATCGGCTTCGCAGGCGTTGGCGCAGGCTCGGCGGCGACTGGCGCTTTGGCGAGGGTGGCGGGCGGAGGAGGCGGATCGGATTCGAGGCTGCCGATGCCAAACCAGCCCACCAACACGGCGACAACGGTCCCAGCAATCGCCAGCTGCGCGCCTCTGCCGAACCGCCGGGCCGGAGGCGGAGCCGGCTCTTGCGAAACCAGCTTGATGCGGATCACCAGCCGGTCGGCTGAGGGCGTGTCTATCTGAGCTTCGGCCGCCGGCTCAGACATTGTCGAGGCCGCCCGTTGCCGAACGGGCAGAAAAGTAACAGTCTGCGAAAATCGTCGCCGGCATCTGGAGTCGATCGATAGCGTCAGAGAAGGCGCTATTTATCGTTGATCTGGCCGGCGCGCGCAATCGGATAGTCACTGACCTTCGCTCGCAAGTGAGATTGGGTACCGATGTTGAATCACGTCGATGAGATGACCGAGCGCATGCTCGATGACGCAGCTATCGGACCGGGCATGCGAGTGCTCGATATCGGCTGCGGCCCGGGGGCGGTCTCTCTGATGATTGCTCGCCGTGTCGGTAGCGCGGGCCATGTCTTCGGAGTCGATCAAAACCCGCAGATGCTCGAGCTGGCCCGACGGGCGGCGCGCGATGCCGGGCTTTCGAACCTTACCTTCATCGAAGGCGGTTTCGATGCTGCATTTTCAGAGCGGGGCACGCTCGACGCCGTCGTGGGCCGGCGCGTCCTCATGTATCAGCCCGATGCGGCGCAAGCCGTGGAGCAACTCGTCGATGCGATCCGCCCGGGTGGGGTGATCGCATTCCATGAGCACGACATGGTTGCAATCAGCGACAGCTCCACTGCGTTGCCGCTGCACGACCGCGTTCGCTCCTGGCTCCGCGAGATGCTTCGCCTGGAAGGCGCCAATCTGCACATGGGCTTCGGACTGCATTCGGCCCTCTCAGTCGAGGGGCTGGCCGTTCAACGGGTGCGCGCCGAGGCGAATGTGTTGACGCCGACGTCCAGCTTCCCGGTGGGTGCGATCATCCGCTCAGTGCTGCCGCGTCTGCAGCACCTCGGCATCGCGACCGAGGCCGACGTCGATGTGGCAACCCTGGACGATCGGCTGGCTGCGGAACGAAGGGAGCGGAATGCAACCTGTCTCTGGGAGATGGTGTTCTGTGCCTGGGCGCGCAAGCCGGACTGACCGTTTTGCCGCCGCCGGACTATGCGCTACGATGAGCCGCGCACCCTCATTGACCGGAGGCAAAATGCTCAAACGTACATTTTGCATTGTTCTCGTAGGCTGCATTGCCGCGCTCGGGGCGGGGGCGGACGAGGTGTCCGGCCTGTCGGGAACATATAAATCGGTATCCGAGCGCAGCAACGACATCGCGCAGGCGATCGACAAGGCCGTCGAGAAGATGAACTTCATCAAGCGGCCGATCGCGCGTGGCCGTCTGAGCCGGACCAACTTTGCCTACAAAGATATTCGTATCGAGCTCGGCGCGAGCGAGGCCGTGATCACCTACGACACGCAGGCGCCGATTCGCATGCCGCTCAGCGGGGAGTCGATCGAATGGAAGCGCGCCGACGGTGAGGTTTTCGACGTTTCCGCGCGGCTCGAGGGCGGCAAGCTGATCCAGACCTACAAGGCTGAGGACGGCGTGCGCGTGAACTCGTTTTCGAAAGACCCGAACGGCACGCTGCTTCTCAACGTTGAAGTGTCGAGCGAGCAGCTGCCGCAGCCGGTGAAGTACACACTCGAATATCGGCCGGCGTCGTAACTACGTTACTGCGCCGCCTCCCATCAGAACACGCTCCAGCGCAACGCGATGCCGGCGACCTGCGCGTCGTAACGACGGTTGACGCGGTTGCTGTCGCGGTCGCTGCCGCGATAGCTCAGCTCGATGGCGAGCTGATCCCGCGGCTTGTAGGTGAACGTGAACAAGCCGGTCAGCACATCGTCATTGCGCTGGCCGCCGACCACGTCGAGGTCGCGCGTGTTCAGATACTCCTGATCTTCGTATGAGGCGGTGAGCGAGAAGTTCAGCTTCTCGGTCGGGCTCCAGCTCGGGGCGAGGCTGTAGCCGTCGGAGATGAAGTAATCCGATTCGACGTCGGTATAAGCCTTCAGCTCGCTCCAGGCGGAGAACAGCATCTGGAATTTCTCCCGCGGCTTCCAATCGATCTCGGTGCGCCAGGTATCGCCCGAGTAGCGGCCTTCGGGATTGCCGGGCCGTTCGCGTTCGACGTAGCCGGCGCTCACACGAAACTGCGTGCGAACGGTGGCGGTATAGGTCAAGCGGGCGAGGGCGGCATTTTCCTCATAGTCGCTGGCCGATGCGTCGAAGCCGGGGGCGACGATGGCGTTCGGAAACTTCGCGTCCATGTAACGGTACTCGACGCCGAAGGAATGAAACGACGGTGTGGCGTAGTCGATGCTGACACGGCCAATGTCGGCTTCCAGATTTTCGCTCTCGCGCACGCTCAGACCGTGCTCGGTCTCGATGCGGCCGCCACTGGCGCTGATCGACCAGCGCGGGCCGAGTGCCCAGCGCACCAGTGCCGAGTAGTTGGTGCTCTCGATGATGTCGCGTTGTGTGCCGAGCGTGTTGGCGAAGTCGGCCAGCGTGCGGTTGTATGAGCCGGACAACCGGCCCGACAGTGCGGTGAGCGCGCGAAAGTCCAGCGCCGCCGACGCGTCTCCACCCGTGTAGTCGAGATAATCGTTGTCCTGATAGCGAGCATCGTAGACCCGACCCTTGAGGCGCAGCGTCTGCTGGCCCATGTGGAAGTCGTTGCCGACGCCGAGCGTGATGCGATTCACGTAGTCCTCACGCGATACCTCGCGCGGAGTCGCGGTCGGATCGGTCGGATCGCCCGGGATTACGTCGGTGTCGTTGGTCTCGGCATCGCGGAACAGATTGTCGTCGTACAGGAACTGTTCGGAGAGATAGAGGTGCTCCTCTTTCTTTTCCCCGTCAGGCTGTGCCGCCACGGCGGCATTGCAGAGCACGGTGCTAACCGCGGCCAGGCACAAAGTGTTGCGACGAAGAGTTCCCTTCGAAGTCATTTGTTCCCCTCCTAAGCTTTCTTCATAAACAAACGGAGCACGTCACGATCCGCGGGCATCAGATGGATGCGCGTGAGTGCCAGGAATATGACGCCGCCGCCGGCGCTCAGCGCCAGCAGGCGAGCCAGCGGCGGAAACTCCACGGCCCGCAGCTCGATGTCGGCGAAATAAAGTAGCGTCGCCATGACCAAGGCCTTCGCCATCGAAGGCAGGATTGCGCCGAGCAGCCGAGGCAGTGTCTGCTGCATCAGATGCAGCAGTACGCCCAGCGAAATCGCCGCATTGATCAAAGTGACGAAGAAATAGGCGGCCGCGAGACCCAGCAGCCCCCACTGCACGCCGGTGATGAAGCCCGTGACGTGCAGGATGCTGCTGACCACGCCGAGACGCAGCAGCAGATCGGTGCGCCCCAGCGCCTGGAATACGACACCGCCGGCGCTCACCAGCGACTGAATGAAACCGATCGGCGCGAGCCACATGATCAGCGCCGCGACCATGCCCCAAGAATCGCCCAGCGCGACGTCGACGAACGGCTCGCGCAGTACGAACAGCCCAGCCATCATCGGCGCGGTGAAGAATGAGATCACCGACAGCAGGCGCAAGTGCATGGCGCCCAGCTCCTGCGGCGAATGCTGGTGCCGGCTCATCATCGGAAACAGTGCTCGCGTCGCGACGAATGTGAGGTTCTGCAACGGAAACAACATCACTCGATACGCGAGCGAATAGGGGCCCAGCGCGGCCGGCCCGAGCATGCGGCCGATGATCATCGTGTCGGCGTTGCGTGAGAAGTAGTTCACCAGGTTGAATCCAAACAAGCTGCCGCTGTAACTCCACAAGACTCTGGCGTGTTCGGAGCTCCAGCCCCATTTCATCTTCGCGTCCGACACGATCCAGAACTGAATCGCCGAAAGCACCGCGACCGTCAGTGTTTGCAGCACCAGGGCGTATGGCCCCGCGCCGAGATACGCGGACACCACGGCGACTGTGAATCCCGTCAAAAGAGCGACGATCTCGATGCGAGCGACGGTCGAGAACTTCGACGCGCGCTCGAGCAATGCCTGGTGCACGGTCGTGGCGCTGAGAAACGGAAACGACAGCGCACTCAGCTGCACCAGCGGCGCGAGCCCTGCTGCCTGGAAAACGCGTTCGGCGAAGAACGAAAAGCCGAACAGGCACACCGCGAGCCCGAGACCGATGAAGGTATTGGTCCAGTGCGCCGTCAGCACGGTCAATTCATCGAGCGTGTCCCGCTGAATGATCGCGGACGCCATGCCCATGTCCCGCAGCAACAGCGCGAAATTCGTGATAGCGAACACGATCGCGACCAGGCCAAAGTCGGCTGGCGTCAGCAGCCGGGACAGAACCAACAGGCCGAGCAGCTGCACGCAAATTCGCGTGACCTGGATCATGCCGACCCAGCGCACATTACGAACGGCGGACATCAGCGCTCCTGCTGGCTGGCGACAGTTGCGCTGCCGGCAACGAGGTCAGCCGCGACTGGAACAGTCGCTTCGCTGGCCCGCCGTGCGAGCACACGCTCGAACTTCGGGCGCAGCCAGCGGCCGACGATTCGATAGTGACGCTCGAACGCCAGGTACAACAGATAGGCGCAGCCATGCGCTGCGACGACGGCGATGACCACGCTCACCCAGGTGCGCTCGCCCTGAGCAATGAAATTGACGTGTTCCAGGACCAGGATTAGGACGGTGTTGTGGATCAAATACAAACTGTAGCTATATGACGCCAGGAATTTCACTGACCCGCGCAGCAGGGATGGCGCGCGCTGCACGCTCATCAGCAGCGCCAGCAATCCGAACATGATCATGGCCATCAAGATCGCTGTCTGCAGATCGAAGGGCTGGAAGCCGACCTTGCCGGCGCGTCCCACCAGCGCGACTAGGCCGAATGCAGTCACTGCCGTGGCGACGCTGCGAATGTTTGCATACCCATTGGCCCGCCACAGGTGAAACAAATAGCCGGTCATGGCGCCCACCAGCCAGATCAAGGTCAGCGATTTGCCGCCGCCTGCTGCTGCGTTCCAGATGAAAACGGGCACTGCGACGGCTGCCAACGCCGCGCCCAGCCAGCGATCGATGCGCTCGCGCTTGAGCAGACAGAAAAAGAACAAGCCCATGGACACGTAGATCCACATCTCGATCGCGACTGTCCAGAACGGCTCGGCGGAGTTATACGAGCGGATGCGCCACGGGAAGTCGATGCCTGCGAATTCCAGCCCCTGAAACGCGGCATGATCCTGCAGCATCAGCAGATTGCCCACGAAGGTGAGCACGCCGGTGTTCGTGCCGCCCTGGCTGTGATTGGTGTGGATGAGCGTCAGGTTGAAGATCGTGATCAGGATCAGTGCCGGCAGATACGGCGTCATGATGCGGGCGACACGATCGGCGAGGAAGCCGGGCAGGCGCGGCTCTGGCTTGTTCAGCCAGTTCAGCATCGACTGCATGATCAGAAAGCCAGACAACAAGAAGAACACTGCAACGCCCAGGTTGCCCAGGCTGTAAGGATCGCGGATGCCGAAGTACAACGCCATGACGTGCGCCGCAATGACCAGATTGGCGCCGGCCGCGCGCAGGGCGTCGAGGTAGGTCGACGCCAATTCGCTCATGGCATGGCCATCAGCGGGCTTCACGACCTGGCTCCCAGGCGTGCACGCAGCGCGCCGTAGTTGCGCATGCCGAGGCTGTGTTTAAGCAGCAGGCTCAGCGCATTCGGCGGTGGCAAAGCGCCGGAGAACACAGACAACGCCAGTCGCCATGACCAGCGCAAGGTGCCGGCCGCGCCCGGTGTCGGGCTCACGCTGCGAATCTCCAACCCCAGCTTTTGCGCACGGGTGAGTCGCGGATGTGCATTTAGAAACATCTGCATGACCGTCGGGTCCGGGTTCGAGCTGACGCGCCTGGGATTGCCGACGTTGCGCCACTCCACCAGCGGCTGCGGACAGAACGCGGCGGGGATGCCGGCTTCGTCCAAGGTGAGCACGAAGTCCAGATCCTGAAAACGTCGCAGCCGTTCGTTGAAGCGGCACTTCGTCAGCAGATGGCGGGGCACCATGAGGGTGCTCGTTTGCATGATGTTGCCGGACTTGAGCATGTAATCCGCCAGGCTCTCGCCGGGGAACGGCTCACGCTTGGGCAGGATGTGCTTCTCGCCGTATTCGTTGACCTGCTCGACGGCGCTGAAACAAAACGAGTCGAGCGTCTGCGTACGTAACAGCACCATTTGATTGGCGAGCTTGTTCGGCGCCCACAAGTCGTCGGCGTCGAGAAATGCGACGACATCGCCGGTCGAATGATCGATGCCGCGATTGCGGGCAGCGCCGCCGCCGCCGTTTTTTGGGCTGCGGACGACCAGCAGATCGGGGCCCGCGACGGCTTCGGCCTTTTGAATCGTGTCGTCCTTGGAGCAGTCGTCGACGACGACGATCTGCGTCGGACGCAGCGTCTGGGCTCGCGCCGTGGCGATGGCTTGTTGAATCGTGTTGCTCGCGTTGTACGCGGGAATCACGACCGACACAGTTTTGAGTGAGTTGTAGTTCATGATCATGTTGCCAGGTGCTGTTGCATCGCTGGGTAAGTCAGCGAGGTCGCGAACGATCCTCCGCTCAGGTGCGCCACTTCGTAGGGCCGGTCTTTACGAGGGCCCGCGAGGTGAATGACGGAAAGCGGCCGATGCGGCGCCGTGGGCTCGCACAGCAGTTTGCGTTCGGCATTCCAGACCGGACAGCTCAAATGCGGCAACCAGTTGAAGCGCGCCGGCAGGAACGCGGTCGGAAGGCTTTCGAGATGGATCGCCGCGAACAGCGCGTGCTGATCCATATTCACCTTGCCAGTGCGCTCCAGTGCTTTGGTGTAGTAGCGCTGCCACTGTTGCCAATGCGGCGCCGTGTCTTTGAGACACAGCACGCCGATGTTGATGCTGGTCGCGAACGAGCAGCGCAGGCCGTCGAGCACGCCGAACGAGGCGACCATGTTCCCGGCCCACCACTTCCAGTCGGTAAAGGTTTTGCGATAGCCCGGACCGTTTTCAGTGACGACGGCAGCACCGCGCGCACGCGCTCCCTCGGCATATGCAGCGACGAACTCCGGGGTTTGCATCCAAGCGTCGGCGTCGAACCACAAGTAGATTTCGTAGCCGGGAAAGTAATCGCGCAATGCTGTGCGAGCCACGAGGCCGATGTTTCGCAACGTGCGTGCCTCGTGCGGCACGGGCAGCGTCCATTGCGGTTCGACGATCTTGCAGCCGAACTCACTCAGTTGTGTACGTTGAGCCTCGGTGAGTCCTTGATCGATGATGCCCATGTCCAGCGCTCGGGTTTCCGCGTGCGCGCGCAGAGAGCTGATCGCAGCAATGATCCAGGGAAAGAAATGAGCGTCCCCGCCCGTGATGATGATTTCCCTGCTCAAGCGCATGCTCCTATTGCCAGTCGGCGGCCAGATCGTGAAGATGGCCGGGAATAATTCGAGAGGTGACGATGAGCATCATTGCTCTTGCAGCGGCGGCGGCCACGGCGTGTACCGCATTGTTGGGACCGCCCATCGATCCGGCGCGGCCCTACAAACAAACAGGCGAGTTCGAGCTGGTCAAGGATTACACCTTCGGCCGCCAGCGCCGGGACGCGACCATCGATACGCGCGCCAAGCTCGATCGGGAATTTTTCTATCGTTACATCTATGAGAACGGCAAGCTCGACGGGCTGAAGACGTACTGGTCGTACCATCGTGACTATCCCGACGGCGACCCGCGCTCGCTGCACGTGTTCGATGACTGCACGCTCACATTGAAAGGTCGCATTCCGCCGGGCGGCGGCTTGAAACCGCGCGGCCTGGAATCGGGCATGTTGCGTGGCAAGCTGCCCGTCACCGACGGCATGTACATCGAGATGCGAGCCAGGCTGCCGACGGGCGTTGGCGCATGGCCAGCGTTCTGGTTGAACCCGGGCGTGCAATATCCGGACGGCAAATTCTCCGAGCTGCCTTGGCCGCCGGAAATCGACATCTTCGAATTCTTCAACTGGCAGGGCCGACCGGAAACGCGCGTGATGACCGGTTACGTCCAGACGCACAAGAATCCCGAACGCTACGGCCCGCCGAAGGATCTGTGGACCAAGTTCAAGAAGAACGAATACGTCCCCGGCTTCGATTTCTCGGCTGACTTCCACGTGTTCTCGCTCGACTGGGTCAAGGACCAGCCGATCTGGCTGCTGGACGGCGAGCCGATCAAGCAGACGTACTACGTCTGGAGCAAGCCGGTGCCCGCGCACATCCTCGTGACGAATCAGCTGGGAATGATCCTGAAGGGCGTCGACGTGTCGACGATGAAAGCCGACGAGTCGCAGTGGAACTATGCGATCGATTACATCCGTGTGTGGCGACGGAAGCAGTGAGGGGTTGAGCGGCGGCACGTTTGCACTCACGACCCGCGAACCGGAGTTCTCGACCAGCGTATTTGCTGTTTGACCCAGCCCTTGGCGCGCCCCAGTGGAGTGCGCAGCCGCCAGAGCGCGACCTTGGCGCTCGCCGTGATGTGAGATGCCCCCGGCATCACCATGGTCATCGCATCGATGCACAGCACGGGCTTGCCGGCGCCGGTGGCGATTTCGTGCGCCTGGCCGATCTCGCTCTCATAGAACATCGTCGCGCCCGTTTCGCGATATACACGAATCTTGTGCGAGCAGTGGGCGCCTTGCCGGATGCGCTCGGCGCGGCTCGGCAGATCCACCAAGTGCAACTGGCCGTAGGAAATATTGTTGGCAGCCAGCCAGTCCTCGGTGAGGCTGCGATATTTCTCGAGCCGGGCCGTGACGATATGGCCGATCTTCAACGTCGGGCGGAACAGCGGGCGTGCGCTCGAGAGGAATTTCTCGTAACGCGGGCCGTCGTCGTTCTCGTAGGCCGTCGGATCAACGCACAGCACGCCGTCCATGTCGAAGCACGCGGTCTCGACGCACGCGTGATGAAACGCGTTCCACTCGAATAGCCGGGGCAGTGGCATCGTGATGAATGAAACATCCACGCTGCTCTTGTGCGACGGCGCGACGACGGCGGCGCAAGTCGAGACGCGGCCCGAGTAGCCCGACTGCTGAATGCGCGCCACCGCCTTCTGCATGGACCCGCCGGTTGCGATGCTGTCGTCGACCAACAGGATGTGCTGTGCCTGACGTAGCGAATTCAGTGCGATGCCAAGCTTGCGCGTGTGGCCGTGGCTGATGCTGCCGTCGGCGATGAAGGTGTCGATGTCGCAGACCAGGCGATTCAGGAACAGCCCGATCTGATACGCAGGCACCATGCCACTGCGCGGGATGCCGACGACCAAATCCACATCCGCGGGGATCGCATACAGTTGCGACCGGATGGCGTTGGACAGCTGGGCAAATGAAACGTAACCGAACATTCAGCGCTCCTGCTCAGGCGCTCGCGGCGGCGGCGGTGGCCGACGAACGTGCGGGGGAGCTCGCACGCGCCTTCTGCAACTCCGCGATGCGCTGCTGTAACTGCAGCCCGCGGTCTTCCCATCGATACAAGGTCTTCGCCTGCTCGAACGCGTCCGTCTGCAAGCGATTCAAATGCTCCAGACGGTCGATGTGCTCGACGATGGCGGACGTAAGACCCGCGAAATCGGTGCTGGTGAGCAAATCCTCGCGCAGCTTGGGGGGCAGCCCCGCAGCGGCGGCGTCGACGGTCGCCACCGGGACGCGGCCGAAGATGTAATCCAGGAATTTCAGCTTGAAACCGCCGCCGATCAGCTCCGGAACGATGGCAATGCGCGCCTGCGCCAGGAACGGCGCGAGGTCTTTGACGAAGCCTTCGAAGCGCGTTGCGCGGGTGGCGGCGAGCAATGTTTGTTTCAGATCATCCGGTACGTCGCCGGCGACGACCAGCTCGATGCCGTGCGCGGCGAACTGGGCGTCGGCGTGCTCGACGAAGCGAGCGAGATTCTCGCGCTTCACGACCCATTGGAACGAGCCGACGATAACCGCGCGACGCGGGACTGAAGCATCGATGACCCGCTCGGGTGCAACGGCGCCGTCATAGCCAGGTGTCAGCGTGAGCGTGTTGTTGTCGCTGCGATGAGCGCGCAATGCCTGCTCATCTTCGATGGTGATAGCCGACACCAGGTCGACCTCGCGCAGCAGTCGACGCTCCAGACGGCGAACCTTGTAATAGTTCTGCCAAAGCGCCAGTCGCTTCGGCAAGCCGGCTTCAGCTTGCTTCGCCATGGAGTGCCACAACACTTCCTCGTGATTGTGAGAAACGTGGACCAGGATGACGTTCGCGCCGAGTTTCGTCGCGCGATAGGCTTTGCAGCGATCCAGCGCCCATCCGCTGCCATAGCTGTCGAAGACGATCGCATCCCACGGCTCACGCAGTTGCTCTTCGAGCAGCGCACGATAGGCGCTCGTCGAATCGACAGCTGCGGTCAGCGGAAAACGATTCAACAAGGCGATGGCAGTGCTCCGGCGATCGCCCGGCACAGAAACCCATTCCATGCGAGCACGGTTCTGCGGCGCGGCTTCAGTGCTGCCAAAGCCGAGCACGCGGACGAACGCACCGGCCTGCGCCAGCGCTTCGGAAAGCTTTGCCGAGTACACCTTCAACCCCTCGTTCATGGGGTAGGGCACGTGCCGGCTGATCCACAAACATCTCATTCGGCGACCTTGCGTAACGAGGCGACCGGCGTCCAGGTCTGGAACCGTTCGCCACGCACCGATTTCCAGACACCCAATCCCGCGCCCGCCATGCTGGTGACGATGTCGACGATCTGCGAGAACGGCTTGATCGCGTAACGGGCGCCGAGAATGAAACCAATGAAGGCAGCAGCGACCAGCACCACTGCAGCCCAGGTGTAGCCTGCAACCGCCAGCGCCGCGACCGTGAAGACGCCGCTGAGCGCGAGGAAGTAGATGCACAGCCAGCGCAGCAGCTTGTGCGACACATATTTATAGACGGTCAGGAAGTTCAGCTTGCGGATGTGCGGCCAGATCAGCCGATGCACATTGAACGCCTGGCAAGCGATGCGCGCCTTGCGGCCGAACTCGTCGGTCGCGTTGCTCGCCGATTCTTCGAAGGCGCGCGCGTCCTTCGACTGCACGATGCGATAGCCCTGGATCAGCACCCAGAACGATACGAACATGTCGTCGATGATGTGATCGGGCGGCGCTTTGTGCAGCGAACGGCGGATTGCAAACAGTGATCCGTCTGCGCCCATCACCGAGCCGGTCTCCTGTTCGAGCCGCTTGATGCCTTCTTCCAGGCGCCAATACAGCGAGCCGGTCGATGCGGTCACCGAAGCGCCGGCGTTGGTGTAGATGAGATTGCCGCAGACGCAGCCGATCTCCGGATCCTCGAAAGAAGCGCGCAGCTTGTCGAGTACTTCCATGTCCAGCATGACGTTCGCGTCCGTAAACAGGATCACGTCGCCGGTGGCGCGGCTCGCCAGCAGGTTCATGCCATACGTCTTGCCATGCCGTGCAGGCGAGACATGGAAGTTGATGTGCGGAGCGTAGGCGCGCAGGCGCTTGGCGGTCTGATCGCTGGCCGCGTCCACATAGATGAGAATCTCCAGGCCGGGCTCGCGTTGCTTGAGCGCGAGCAGGTTCTGCAGTTTCTCGCGGATCACGCCTTCCTCGTTGTAGGCGCACATGCAGATCGTGAAGTCGATCTGCCGTTTGCGGGCCGGCGGCGGCGGGGCGCGATGCGGCCACAGCTTTTTCATCAGCTTCAGCGACAGTGGATAGGTGACGAACGGATGCTGGGCCAAACCCAGGCAGATCAGCGCCAGCACCAGCAGAACGAGTTCGAGTGACATGGTCATATCCGTTTTCTCGCCGGCACGTTAGATGCGACCACCTGCACCTTGCGAGTTGAAGTCAGCACCAGCAGGCCAAGCGCCAGGCCATGCGAGAACGGCACATACATGCCGTTGAGCAGGAAGGTCAGTGCGATCGCCACACTCAGCATGCGCGGCAGGGGCGAAGAGAACAGGCTGCTGAAAATGAACGCGAAGTAGGTGAACGCGCCGACCAGCCCGAATTCGAAGATCATCTTGGTGACCGGCATATCGGCCACCTCGATGGTGAAGAGGTGCGCGTAGTCCATGAATGCGCCCGCGCCGTAGCCGAACAAGGCGCGCGGCAGGTTCGGCCAGAGCATTTCTTCGAACATATAGAAGCCGCCGACGAAGCGGGCGAAGCCGCTCGAGTTCGGATCGCTGAACTCGTTGGCGCGATTGGCGATGAAGTTCAGGCCCAGGACCTCGCCGAACACCACCACTGCCGCGGCCGCAAGCACACCGAGCAGCAGCAGATCCCAACGGCGATGAAAGAGCACGACGAACGGCATGCAGATCAGCAGGATCAGGATGCCGGTGCCGGCGTGCGCCACCAGAATGCCCGCCACATACAGGCCCAGCGGCCACAGGCGTCGCGTCGTGACCGACTCGGCGACGATGGCCACCGCCAGGAACTGGGTGAGAAACGAAGGCTCCAGCATGAACACGCCAGTGGCGCGAACCTGCGTCGAGTAATAGCTGACTGTGCCCTGGGCATTGAAGCCTTGCACGATGAAATCCGGCGGCAGCAGGTTATCGATCGGATAGAGCAAGGCGTTGTCGACGACGCCTTGCAGGAAGTACTGCGCGACCGCCAGACAGGCGAGCAGCCGGGCGATATATAAGAAGAATGTGAGCGCCTTCGGCACGATCTCGTCGCCGCGCACCACGACCAGCACATAAGGAATGTGCAGGACCGCCAGCATCATCAGCGAGTCGAGCGAGAACAAGCCGGCTTGCAACAGCTGCGGCAGAATCAGCACCGACAAAGTGATGCAGTAGAACCCGAGGCGGCGCGGCTCGATGCGCACGCAGTTGTTGAGCATGCCGAATGCGAGCATCAGCATCATCAACGGAATGGCGATGCCGATGCCTAGGCTTGCGTAGCTCGGAATGCCGAACTTCGACAACAGGCTGGCGCACGCGATCGGCGTGCACAGCAGGAGCAGGGGCACGAAATCGGTGTGCTGATGTGCTCGCGGCGCGACGTGGACGCCGCCAATGTTGCCGATTGCCGTCGTTTCAGCCACTGATCACAGTGCCCAACACGTGGGTCAGGTTGGGATCGAGCTGCGCCTTCATGCGGGCGATGTCGATCAGGCGCGTGCTGTCCCTGCGCGTGCCGAGCAAGCAGCCGCGAGCGCGGGCCGCGATGATCTGGCCATCGGCGAACTCGAGCAGCGGCGGCGTGTCGATGATGATCACGTCGTAACGGCCGGACATTTCATCCAGCAGGTGGGCGAACGGCAGGCGGCTCAACAGCTCCTGCGGATTCGGCGGCGGCGTGCCGGCCGTCAACACATTTAATGCTTCGAACTGCGCAATCTTGCGCAGCGCCTTTTCGGTGCGAGTCGCGCCTTTGATCAGGTCGGTGAGGCCATCGCACTCGCCGAGGCCGAACAGATGGTGCTGGACCGGATTGCGCAGGTTCGCATCGATCAGCAGCGTGCGTTCGCCGAGCTGAGCAAATACGACAGCGAGATTCGCGGCCAGCACGCTGCAGCCCTCGCCGCTGCGGGCCGAGCAAACAGCGAGCGTGCAGTCATGCTCGCCCATCCATCGCATCAACAGCTGACTGCGCAGCGTGCGCAAGCCTTCGGCGTACTGACCGAAAGGCTCGTAAGCCGCCGCGAGCAATGGCGACAGCGCCGACTCGCCGATTCGAGCGATCGGATAAGTGAACTGCTGCGCCAGGGCCGAGCGCAGCTCGCCTTCGGTGATCAGCTTCATGGCCACGGCCACTTTGCCGAACGGCTCGCCGCGATCGAGGTGCTCGGCCAGCACCTTTTGTAGATCGGCTTCCGAGAGCGCACCCATGCTCACCAGGATCTCGCCGATGCGAATGCGCGGGCGGGCGACCCGAGGCAGGCGGGCTCTAGGTTCGACAGCGGCGTCCATTACGGTCGTCCTCAATGAATCGATCTCAGTTGGGCGTTCAATTCGCAGGGGCAACGCCGGGCTGCAGTTTCAGCTGCCGGCGCACTTCGCGTTTGCGATGACGGCGCGCGGCCGCCGGCAATGCCGGCAATTCCGCGAGCACCGGCAAATCGGTGAACTCGACCAGGTCCTGGGCCGAGCGCAACCGGCGGTTGCAAACTTCCAGCGTGAAGATCAGGCCGATCGCGAGCGCGATGCCGGCGAACAGGCCGACCGCAAGATTGAGCAGGATGCGTGGCGATGCCGGCAGCAGCGGCGGCGTAGCCGGATTCAGCACGGCCACGTTGGTGCGATCGACACGGCTTTCCAGCTTGGTCTTGTTGGCCTGCTGCAGGGCGGCGTCATAAGCGGTGCGGGCGCTCTCGATATCGCGGGTCAACACCGACAGCTCGTCCTGCGAGCGCTTGAGCGCGATGATGCGGTCCTTTTGTTCTTCCAACGCCTTCTGCACGGCGCCGACCTGACGACGCGCCACTTCGGCGCTTTGCACCAGCGAGCCTTGGGTCACGCCGATTTCGACGTTGAGCTTGGATTTGAGTGCGGACACTTCGGCGTTCGAAGCGATGTACTGTGGATGATTCACGCCGTAACGCTCGCTGACCTCGGCGAGCTTGGACTCGGCGCGCGCCAGCTCCTGCTTCAGGTTCTGAATCGTCGGGTTCTTCATCAAATCCGGCAGTGAGTCGAGCTGATCGCTGTTCGAGATCTGCTGGCTGCGCGCATTCGCGTCGAACATCTGCGCCTGGACGGCGACCAACTGATTGGAGATTTCCTGCAGCCGGGCGTTTTCCACATCCATGCGAGCCGCATCGACGCCGAGCACGCCGTGATCGGCCTGATATTTGGACAGCCGGGTCTGCGCGGCGACCAGCTCATCGCGCAGCTGCGCAACCTGCTGTTCGTACCAGGTGACCTGGCGGCGGGCCGGATCGACCTTCAGCTCCAGGCTGGTCTGAATGTAAGCGTCGGCGAAGGCGTTGGTCATGGCCGCCGACTGCACCGGGTCCGGGCTGCTGTAAGAAATGCGGATGATGTTGCTGCTGCGAGCGGTCTTCGCGTCCACGTTGCGCAGCAGGTTATCGACCAGCCACGAATTCAGGTCGGTCGTGGAGCCGCTGTCGCGAAAGTTCGCCACCACTTCGGGATTCGTGGCCAGGCCCATCTTCTCGATGACCTTGTGCGCGACATTGCGGCTCTTGATGATCTCGGTCTGGGTCGCCAGATGCGTGGGCACCAGCATCGGCGCCAGCGCCTGTTCCTTCATCGGATCGCTGCCTTGCAGGTCGACCACCAGCGCCAGCTCCGCCACATACTTTTTCGGCGACAACAGGCTGATGACGGCCACGCCGGTCACGACCGCCAGGACGATGATCGTGAACAGAAACGCGCGTCCGCGCAGAACTCTCAACATTTGAGCGAGGCCCATCATAGTGCTTCGTTCCTAGTAACTTCGCGAGCGCCCATTCAGAACAAACCTTCCTTGACCATCAACACGTCGTCGGCTTGCAGCAGGTCAGAGCCCTTCGCCGAGTAGTGTTCTTCCTTACCTTCCTTGTCCTTGCGCTTGATCACCACGCGGCGCTCCGAGCCACGCGTCGTCAACCCGCCGCCTTTCGAGATCGCGCGTGACACCGTCATACCGCGCTCGAGCTTGTACATGCCTGGCTTCTGCACCTCGCCATACACATAGAACTGCGGCGCGCGCGGCACATATAAAGTGTCGCCGCCAGCAACCTCCTGGTTCTGGGCCGGGTCGCCGGCGAACAGCTTGGTCAGGTCGATCGGCACCTTGCTGCCGTCCTTGCGCATCAGTGACACGACGTCGGCCGCCTCTTCGCTGACCGGGCCGCCGGCCGCGGCGAGCACGTCCAGTACGCGGCTGCTCGACTGCAACGAATATTGGCCGGGCTTCGTGACGTGACCCATCACTGACACCTTCTGGCTGCGGTACTCCAGCACCAGCACCGACACCTGCGGCTGTTTCAAATAGCCGCCGTCGACGAATGCGCTCACCAGCTGCGCTTCGACCTGCGCCGGCGACTTGCCGGCCACCTGCACCTGGCCGATCAGCGGATAGGTGATGTTGCCGGACTCGCTCACCCGCACCTCGCCGGACAACTCCGGCGAACCGAAGACGTTGACTCGCAACATATCGCCCGGTCCCAGGCGATAGTCCGCATCGGCCGCGAAGCTCGACCTGCTCAGCACCGAGCAGATCATCAGCAGCACCACGCTCAACATTGAGACCGTTCGGCGCGCCATCGGACTAGTAAGCATGTCTGTCGTTCCAAACCACCATTGCTGTTTTGAGGATGATCATCAGGTCGAGCGTGAGCGACCAGTGCTGGAGATATTCCAGGTCGTGTTCGATGCGCGAACGCATCGAGCCGATGTCATCGCCGCCGCGGAAGCCGTTGACCTGCGCCCAACCGGTGATGCCTGGCTTCACTTTGTGCCTGAGCATGTAGCCGGGGATCAGCCGCCGGTACTGTTCGTTGACTGCAACCGCGTGCGGCCGCGGGCCAACGATGCTCATGGTTCCTTCCAGCACATTCAGCAGCTGAGGCAATTCATCCAGCGACGTTGCACGGATGAACGATCCAACCGGCGTGACGCGCGAGTCGTTGCGCGTGACCTGCGTATAACTCTTATTGCCATCTTCCGTGACGGTCATCGAGCGGAACTTGTAGACCACGATCTCCTTGCCGTCCAAGCCATAGCGCTTCTGGCGGAAGATGACGGGACCTGGCGACGTCAGGCGAATCGCTGCAGCGACCGCCAGCATCACTGGCGACAGCAGCGCGATTGCAAAGGCCGAGATCGCGATGTCGCTGACGCGCTTGGCAATGCCGCGCCCGCCGTAAAACGGCGATTCGCACACCGCCACCACCGGCACGCCGTTCACCAGGTCGAAGCGGGGCTGCACCAGATCGCACATGGTCAGGTCTGGTACGAAATACACTGAGGCGGTCGAATCTTTCAAAGATTGCAACAGCTCGGTGATGCGCGGGTGCCGCGTCATCGGCAGCGTGATGTAAACCACGTCGATCGAGTTGCGAGCGATGTAGTCCCGCATCCAGCCGAGCTTGCCCAGCACGCGACGGGCGCACTCCTCGGGCACGCGGCCCGAATCGCGGTCGTCGAAGAAGCCGAGCACTTCCATGTTCAGCCAGGGCGACTCCTCGAGCTTGCCCGCCAGCTTCGCGCCGAGCCGATTGGCGCCGGCGATCACGACCTTGCGAGGTGCGCCGCTGTTGCTGGCTCGAACGAACAAGTGCGGCGCGTACAGCCGGCCGACCCACAACACCAACGGCGTGGAGATGGCCCAGCTGACCAGCACTTCCCAGCGCAGCTGCCTGGCAATGCCCGCGATCTCCAGCAGCGCCCAGATGAATGCGATCACCAGGCACCAGCGGAAGATGATGTCGAGCAGCGACGCGATCGCCATCGAGCGATGGCGCGGCGGCGCCATCGGCAAGGCATCGAGCACATCGGCCGCGCCGAAGAAGGCCAGTACCGCCATCAGGAAGTACGGCCCCTGCAGCAAACTCTCGCGCCACACCAGCATGCACAGGCCCAATGTGAGCACCGGCATCACCGGATAAAGCAGCGATTTCAGGACGAACAACGATGTCGGCTCGGACGCGCTGACACCGGTCGAACGATCGTAAGACCTTAAAGGCTGACGTTGATTGATCATCGCACCTCCCGCACGTGCGGAAGCAGTGTTCGGCGATTAGAGATCGCTGAAGCGCTGCGGACGCAGGAAACGATGCTTACGGCGCAGCTGATGACCGATCAGCAACACCGTGACCAGCGCCATGAGCCAGCCGCGCGAGTCGTCGGTGCCGGCAGGGGATTCGGAAATCGTGCGTGGCTCCTTGCCACTCAAGTTGCTGCCCAGATTGCCAGTGAATCCGGTGCGGTCGAGGCGCACTTGCGCCTGGCTGGCCACCATCTGAGTGGTTGCGGCCGCGGGGCCGGCGATAGAGCCACTCACATTGCTGTTGATTGCCGGGTTCGCACTCACAGCCCAACTAACGCTCAGGGCTACCAGAGCCCCCGCGAGTCTGATCAGACGCATGCATCACTCCTCATCAATGACGCACACGCGGACAGGCACAGTTGCATATCGTTGTGTGCGTTTGCGCCCCCGTCCCCACGGCTCGCAAATAACATCGCAAGACTCATCAGCTGTCTTGCCCCATCTTCACTTGCTTTTACAAAGCAAGTTTTATTCCAGTGTAATTTTTGCCGTCGCTGAACGGCGAAACATCACAACGCGCACCGAAAATGCATCAAACAAAACCTTTGCAGGCTAATTAGACCAATCTCGACTGCTGCGCAAGTACAACATCCAAACACGACGAGCAGATGACATGCGTCACAGCGAAACAGTTCCGATGCAGCTGTGCATCAATATGGAACGTTGATTTCCAGTGTTAAATCGTCACCGTCTTGCGACTGCGCGGACTCCACAACAGCACATACAAACATCTGTTGCTTGGCCAGCACGAGTCAAAAGCTGCCCGCTGCGCTGTTCGCGAATGGCGACAGCGCAGTCTAAAAATCAAATCCGAACTCGAATCGTTAACCGCTTTTCTTTTCTGTCTGTCGCGCGACGGCTTCAGCTGCGGCTTTGATGGCTTCGGGATCGCCCAAGAAGCGACGCGAAGTCGGCTTGAGCGCCTTGTCCAACTGGTAGTGAATAGGCACCCCGGTTGGAATGTTGAACTCGACGATGTCCGAGTCGGACATGGCATCGAGCATCTTTACAAGGGCACGCAAACTATTGCCGTGTGCGACTACTAAGACATTACGTCCGACAATTAACTCCGGAGCGAGGCGGTTGTTCCAGTAGGGCAGCACGCGATCGAGCGTGGTCTTCAAAGATTCGGTGGTCGGCAGCTCCGCGGGCTGCAAAGAGCCATAGCGCAGATCGAAGCGCGGATGGCGTTCATCGTCCAGCGACAGCGCCGGCGGCGGGATGTCGTAGCTACGGCGCCAGATCTTCACCTGGTCGGCGCCGTACTTTTCGACGGTCTCGGATTTGTTCAGGCCTTGCAGGGCGCCGTAGTGGCGCTCGTTCAAGCGCCAGCTGCGCTCCACCGGCAGCCACATGCGGTCCATCTCATCGAGCGCGATCCACATCGTGCGGATGGCTCGCTTCAGCACCGACGTGAACACCTGCTGGAATTCGAAGCCTTCTTCCTTGAGCAGCTTGCCGGCGGCACGCGCTTCGTTGCGGCCTTGCTCGGTCAGGTCCACGTCCACCCAGCCGGTGAACAGGTTTTCCAGATTCCAGGTGCTTTGTCCGTGACGCAGGAGTACGAGTTGGCCGGCCATAACTAAAGTGAGGGTGGAACAGGGGCGACTTTATAGCAGACATCGCCCCCAAGCCGCAGGTGTCGCCGTGTCCATTCATTTTGTCCGGGCGAGCGGCGCGAACTGTCGCCAGGTGCCGTCACTTTCGGCAGAAACGAGCGCTCGGGAGCGCCTGAGGCGCTCCCGAGGGGCCCTTATTCCGTCATTCGGCGCACAGCCTGCAGAGCGACCGACAGCGTTGCGAAATCCATCGCCGGCAGGGCGCGCATGTCGCTCACTGTCTGTCGCAGATAATCGACAGCGGCCCGATGGCGATTGCTCCAGCCTTCGAGCAACTCGGCCGGCGCAGCCTTGCCATCCTTGTTGGCTCGCTTCGACTCCGCGATGACCTGCAGGCACAGCGCCCGCTGCAGGTTGTAAACATTGTCACGCAAGGTCGTGCGTGCCACCGCCTGCCAGTGACCTTCCACGCCGAGCACTTCCACCTGCTCCCGGATCCAGTCCAGCGAGAGCGCCGTGCCGACGCCGAAATAAAGTGCGGCGACTCGATCGAGCGGCAGATCGCTCGCTTCGGAGATCTCGATCAGATCCGGGCCCGAGCGCAGCGCCATCAGGCTGGCCATGCGCCGTGCGAGTTTGTCGGGCACGTTGGCGCCGACATAACGGCTGTGACGAGTGTTGTAGACCGAGAGGTCGTCACCGCTGAGCGCCTTCGGCAGCAGGCTGTCGAGATCCTTCATGCCCTTGCGGAAGCGCGACACCTGACGCTCGATGTCGAGCTGGCCGCTCAAACGGTGAATCAGCCAGTACGTGCAGAAACGGAGCAGGCGAGTGGTCTCGAACATCATCTCGTACTGCACTGCTGCTGCAATTTTCGTATCCAGCGCTTCGATGTCGGCCCACGTGTCGCGCATGGCGACGACTTCGCGAGCGATGGCATAGGCGCGGGCCACCGTGCCGGCGTTGGCGCCGGTGTCTTCCTGAACCCGGCGAGCAAACGTCGGGCCCATACGATTGACGATGCTGTTGGTGGTCGCCGTGGCGATGATCTCCCGGCGCAGGCGGTGCTCCGGTAGATACTTATTGAAACGTTTCTGCATCAGCGCCGGGAAGTAACGTTCCAGCTCGTGGCCCAGGTACGAATCCTCGGGCACATCCGAATCGATGAGCTTCGAATACAGCGCCATCTTGGCGTATGCCAGCAGAATGGCGAGCTCGGGCCGCGTCAGGCCCTTGCCGGCCTGGTGCCGCTCGGTGATTTCTTCACTCGCCGGCAGGAACTCGAGCCCACGATCCAACAACCCCGACACTTCGAGTCGACGGATCGAATGCGCGTGTTCGAGCAGATCTTTGCTCGCGCGGGCCTCGAGCATCGACAGCGCCTGGCTCTGCAGATAGTTGTCACGCAGCACCAGGGCTGCGACCTCATCGGTCATATCGACCAGCAGCTCGTTGCGTTTCTCGAGCGTGAGGCCGGCGCGCTTTGGCAGGTTGTTGAGCAGGATCTTGATGTTGACTTCGTGATCCGAGCAGTCGACGCCGCCGGAGTTGTCGACGAAATCGGTGTTGAGGCGGCCGCCGGCGAGCGCGTACTCGACGCGGCCGCGTTGTGACATGCCGAGGTTGCCGCCTTCGCCGACGACCTTGCAGCGCAGATCGCGACCGTTGACGCGCAAGGCGTCGTTGGCGCGGTCACCCACTTCGATGTGAGATTCGCCTGTAGCTTTTACATACGTGCCGATGCCGCCATTCCACAGCAGATCGACCGGCATGCACAGAATCGCGCGAATCAGCTCGATCGGAGTAAACGTGTCGCGCTTGATGCCGAGCATGGACTGCACTTGCGGCGATACCTTGATCGACTTGACGTTGCGCGCGTAGATGCCGCCGCCCTTGGAAATCAACTTGCGGTTGTAGTCTTCCCAGGTGGAGCGCGGCAGGTTGAACAGGCGCTGTCTCTCTTTATAAGAGGAAGCCGCATCCGGTTCCGGGTCCAGGAAGATGTGCTGATGGTTGAACGCCGCCAGCAGTCGGATGTGCGGCGACTGGAGCATGCCGTTGCCGAACACGTCGCCGGCCATGTCGCCGATGCCGATGGCGGTGAAGTCCTGCGACTGGGTGTCGATGCCCATCTCGCGGAAGTGACGCTTCACGCACTCCCATCCGCCGCGCGCCGTGATGCCCATCTTCTTGTGGTCGTAGCCGGCCGAGCCGCCCGAGGCGAATGCGTCGCCCAACCAGAAGTTGTAATCGGCGGCCAGGCGATTGGCGATATCGGAGAAGGTCGCCGTGCCTTTGTCGGCCGCGACCACCAGATACGGATCGTCGCCATCGCGGCGGACCACCTGCGCCGGCGGCACGATCTTGCCTTCGACGATGTTGTCCGTGATGTCGAGCAATGCCGAGATGAAGGTGCGATAGCACTCGACGCCTTCTCGCTGCACGTCTTCGCGACTCGCGCCGGCCGGCATGCGCTTGGGAACGAAGCCGCCTTTCGCGCCGACCGGGACGATCAGCGTGTTCTTCACGTTCTGCGCCTTCATCAGGCCCAGCACTTCGGTGCGGAAGTCTTCACGACGATCGGACCAACGAATGCCGCCGCGGGCGACCTGACCCATGCGCAGGTGAACGCCTTCGACGCGCGGTGAGTAGACGAAGATCTCGAACGCCGGCCGCGGCTGCGGCACTTCAGGAATGCTGCGCGAGTCGAGCTTGAACGACAGCCACTGCTTGGTCGCGCCGCCCGCGTCCGCCTGGAAATAGTTGGTACGCAAAGTCGCCTGAATGGCGTGCGCAAAGCGACGGAGGATGCGGTCCTCGTCGAGGCTGCGCACGGAATCGAGCAGATCGGACAGCTCTTGTTTCAGGCGATCGACTTCGCCGGTGCGCTTCGCGGGTTTGACGCTCGGATCGAACTGAGCTTCGAAGAGCTGCGACAGCGTGGTTGCGATCCTGGCGTTCGACGTCAGCACTTGCTCCATGTATGCCTGGCTGAAGTTCGCGCCGGTCTGAATTGCGTAACGACAATACGCGCGCAGCACACTGGACTGACGCCAGGTGAGATCGGTGACGACGATGAGTTGATTGAACCCGTCGTTCTCGGCGCGGCCGGTCCACACCGCCGAGAAGGTGTCGGTGAAGCGTTGGCCCAAGCTCGCCGGATTGATCGTGCCGCCGTCGCGACGCTGCATCTCGAAATCCTGCAGCCAGATCGGCCGGCCGCTGGACACGGCGGTGCGATACGGACGCTCGCTGACGATCACGAAGCCCATGTTCTCGAGAATCGGCAGCGCTTGTGACAAAACGATCGGCGCCGCAGCCCGGAACAGCCGCAGGTGAACCGTCTTGCCTTCGCCGCTCGCCAGACGCATGGCGATCTTGTCGGTATCGGCGACGACTTCGTTGAGCTGGCCGATGTCGTCGAGCGCGACTTCCGCAGTCGTATCTTCCTGGTACGCCGCCGGGAACGCGCCGCGATATTTTTCGGCGATCAGACGGCCGTCCAGCTCGCCGTGCTTGTCGATCAGTGCGTCCCTGAGTTTGTCGTTCCAGGTGCGCACGGTTTCGGCGATCAGTTGCTCCAGCTCTTCGGCGTCGATGCGCGGGCCGCCATCGGCCGGCAGGCGAATGATCATGTGCACGCGAGCGAGCGCGGACTGAGACAGCTGGACCTGCGATTCGATCGCAGTGGATTTGAGCTTCTCGGTGATCACCGCTTCCATCTTCTCGCGCACCTGCGTGTTGTAGCGGTCGCGAGGCACGAAGATCAGCGCGGAATAGAAACGACCGAACGCATCCCGCCGCAGGAACACACGCACACGCTGACGCTCGTACAAATTGACGATGCCGCGAACGTTGCGGATCAGATCGTTGATGCTGGCCTGGAAGAGCTCGTCGCGCGGATACGTTTCCAAGACGTGCACGACTGCCTTGCCGTCGTGGCTCGCCGGGTCGAGACCGAAGTGTCCGACCACGCGCTCGATCTTGTGACGGAGCATTGGAATTTCGCGCGGGCTGCGATTGTAAACCGCCGACGTGAACAGACCGAGGAAACGTTTCTCGCCAGTGACTCGGCCTTGCGAGTCGACGGTCTTCACGCCCACATAGTCGAGATAGGTCGCGCGATGGACGGTGGAAACAGAGTTCGCCTTGGTGATCTGCATCAGCTCGGGCTGCCGGGCGTGATCGCGTAGTTCGCCGGTGAGCACGGTGGGCTCGGCGCGATAACCCTTCCGAGCGCGCAGAATGCCAAGGCCGGTTTCCGGCATGGGCACGAGCAGGTCTTCGCTGCGGCCTCGTTTCAATTCGTACTGGCGATAACCGAGGAACGTGAAATGATTCGCGGCCATCCAGTCGAGCAGCGCTTTGGCTTCGCGCGCTTCGCTGGGTTGCACGCCGGGATTGTCACGCTCGATCTCGTTCGCCAACTCGCTGGCGCGCTGGCGCATCTCGCTCCAATCGCCGACGGCAAGACGCACGTCCTCGAGGGTGCGTAACAACTTTTGCTCGATCTCCTGCAGGCGCTCGGGCGCGCCGATGCGATCGATCTCGATGTGCTGCCACGACTCGTGCGTGAACTGCTTGCCATTGCCAACCTCGCCCAACTCCTCGAGCTTGCCGGCGCGATCGCGCCGGATCGGCAGCACGGGATGCACCATCATATGAATAGTGAGGCCCGCCTGAGTCAGCACCATGCCGAGCGAGTCGACCAGGAACGGCATGTCCTCGGTGGTCACTTCAACGATGGTGTGCGTAGTGCTCCAGCCATCGCGCGCTTCTTCCGTATTGAATACACGCACCAGCGGACGGTTCGGCTTGCGCACGCTCGCGCTGCGAAGCTGCGCCAGCGCCAGCGCTGCCAGTGTGTCGGGGCGGTATTCAGCGAGGTCTTCTTCGCCGACGCCGCGGTAGTACTGGCGGACGAACTCCTGAACATCCAGCGGATCGCCGCGTCGCTTCAACGCGCGGGCGGACTGCGCAATGCGCTCGATCAGTTTTTGACGTGCAGCGGGAATGGTCGTTGTCATGATGCCAACGTTGTAGTTTGAAGGGGCAGAGTGAGCCCCTGAAGCTCACCCATGTTCAATCAGTAAGGGGCGCAAGTCTTGGACGGCTGTGAACTATGAACTATTACGGTGCATAGGGTAATAGACCGCCGTGGCGCCGGCTGCACCAAAAAGGAATAACGGCGAGCGTTCGAGCTTCTTGCCAGTTAGTTCGGCAATTGCAGATCGTTTATGACAGCGGCGAGGAAACGCAGCGCTTCGCCGCCGGTGACGCAGCGGTGGTCGAACGTCAATGACAGCGGCAGACGAACGTGTATTTCCGGGGTTTTTGCGCCGGCAACGACATCTCTTTGCAGTTTGCCCGCTCCCAGGATTGCAACCGTGGGTGGCACCACCAACGGCGTTGCATACCGTCCCGCGACCGTACCGAAGTTTGAAAGTGTGAACGTGTAATCACGCATTTCTTCCGGCGCGATGGTACGGGCGCGAGTCCGCTGCTTGATATCGTCCAGTTGAGCACGCAATTGCGCTGCCGACTGTGAAGTGACATCCCGGAGCACCGGCACGATCAAGCCGTCGTTTGTATCCACTGCAATCGCCAGGTGCATCTGTTCCATCAACTTGCGGGACGGGCCGGTGGGATCGAACCATGCGTTAAGTGCCGGTTCCGCCTTGATGCCGGCGACGATTGCTCGGACAAGTCGGATGCTGATGTCGCCGCGATCCTGCCAGCGGTCGATGTCGGCGTCGTCGAAGATTGTGCACATTGCGATCTCATCGCGAGACAGCGACATGCTTTGAGCCATAGCTTTGCGAGCGCCGCGCAGCTTGTCGGCATCGGTGAGGCCGGGCACGGCGGGCGAGCGCTGTTGTGACTTGCCGAAGTTCGCCCGGGCGAGCACGTCATCGACACTGACCAGTCCATGCCGGCCAGTCGCCGAGCATGTCGACAACTCGACGCCCAAGCGCTTGGCGAGCATGCGGACGGCCGGCGCCGCGCGAACGCGATCACGATCTCTGTATGCACGACGGCCGCGACCGACGATGGCGTGATCGACGAGCTCTTCGTTGCGGGTGGCCATGTGGCCGACGACCATGCCCTGATTCGCCTGCGCCGGCGCGCTGGTATCCGTCGCCTTCGTGACTTGCGACGGCAGATCGAAATCTACGAGCGGCCGGCCGGTTTGAACCGTATCGCCGGTCTTTGCATGCAATCGGACGATGTTGCCCGAGTACGGGCTCGGCACATCGACCACGGCTTTGGCCGTTTCAACCGACAACAGCGGTTGATCGACTTCGACGCGCTGGCCCTCTTTGACGTGCCACGAGACGATTTCCGCTTCGGGCAGGCCTTCGCCGAGGTCCGGGAGGTTGAAGGTCACGCTCATAGTCTTCTTCCTAACCGGCAAGCGTTGCTTTCGCGGCATCGACGATGCGCGTCACGCTGGGGATGTAGTCGTTCTCGAGTCGATACAGCGGCACGACGGTGTCGAAGCCGGTGACGCGTTGAACTGGCGCGAGCAAATCGTGAAGCCCGTGCTCGGCGACGATCGCCGCAATCTCGGCGCCGACACCGCAGTTGCGCGCGGCTTCGTGAACGATCACCAGGCGGCCGGTCTTTGCAACCGAGTCGAGGATGGTCTCTGAATCGATAGGGCTCACTGTAGCCAGATCGATCACTTCGGCGCTGATGCCCTGCGCCGCAAGTTGCTCGGCCGCCTGCAGCACGTCAGTCGTGATTGCGCCCCACGTCACGATGGTCACGTCCTCGCCTTCGCGCAGGATGTAACAAACATCGAGCGGCGCGGCGACGCCGTCGTCCGCCACTTCCTGCTTCGCCAGCCGATAGATGCGCGTCGGCTCCAGGAACAACACCGGATCCGGATCGCGTATCGACGCCAGCAACAAGCCGTACGCTCGAGCCGGCGAGGAAGGGCAGACCACGCGAATGCCAGGCACGTGCGCAATCATCGACTCAACCGATTCGGAGTGATGTTCCGGCGCGTGAATGCCGCCACCGTGCGGCGTTCTGATGACGACCGGGCACGACAAACGTCCGCGCGTGCGATGACGCAGCCGGCTCATGTGGTTCACGATCTGATCGATCGCCGGATACAGGAAGCCCATGAACTGAATCTCGGCGACCGGCCGCATGCCTTGCGCGGCCATGCCGACGCACATGCCGGCGATCATGTTCTCCGCCAGCGGCGTGTCTTGCACGCGATCGGCGCCGAATCGTTCGAACAAGCCCGAGGTGGCGCGGAATACGCCGCCGCTCTTGCCGACGTCTTCACCGAGCACGACCACGCTCGGGTCGTGCGCCAACTCCCACGCCTGCGCCATCGCGATGGCTTCGACCATTGTGACTTTGGGCATGCGAGGACTTCAGTGAGAAGGCCGGCCGGTGCCGGCATAACGACGCGCGAGCTCTTTCTGCGCTTCCAGGTACGGAGGAGGATTGGCGTAAAGATGATCGAACATCGCGTCGGTGGATTGGCGCGGCGTGCTCAGGTATTCCTGAACGGCGGCGTCGACCTCACGCGTGAACTCTGCCTTCATCGCCTGCTCGCGGGCTTCATCGAGCACGCCGCGCGACTCGAGCAGCTTGCGCAGCCGGATCATCGGCTCGACCTTCCAGGCTTCGGCAACCTCGGCTTCGTTGCGATAACGGCTCGCGTCGTCGGCCGTGGTGTGATCGCTCAAGCGATAGCTGATGGCCTCCACGACGGTCGGGCCGCCGCCATTGCGCGCCTTTTCGAGCGCGCGCGACATGCAATCGCGCACGGCGATGACGTCGTTGCCGTCGACCTGAACGCCAGGGATGCCGGCGGCGATGCCCTTCTGCGCCAGGGTTTCGGCCGCGGTCTGCTCTTCGATGGGCACGGAGATCGCCCACTTGTTGTTGACGACCACGAACACGATGGGCAGCTGGCGCGCGCCGGCCAGGTTCATCGCTTCGTAGAAAGTGCCTTCCGAAGTGCCGCCGTCGCCGATATACGCAACGGCGCAACGAGGCTCTTTGCGGATCTTGAATGCCATGGCGGCGCCGGCGGCGTGCAATGTCTGGGTCGCGATGGGCACGCACCAGGGGAAATCGTGGCGGGGCACGGCGAAGTTGTTGCCGCGCTCATCGCCACCCCAGTAGAGCAGCACTTCGGTCATGCTCACGCCGCGCCAGAACAGGGTGCCGATCTCGCGATAAACGATGGCCAGGCAGTCTTCGGGGCGCATTGCCGCGCCGACGCCGACATGCGCGGCTTCCTGGCCGAGGCAGGGCGCATAGGTGCCGAGCTTGCCGGTGCGTTGGAGATTGACGGCTTTGGCGTCGAAAGTGCGAGCCCGCAGCATGGCCGCGAACATCTTCAGCAATTCATCGTTGTCGGCTGCGAACGCCGGCAGCTCCTCGAGCGGACGACCCTGCGGGCTCAAGTGCCGCAGGTATTCGATCCGAAACTCCGCCACTGTTCTCACTCGGTGCCGCTCCTTCAACCGCCCATTGTTGACCGATAACCGGGGCGGTCATGCAAGCGGCGCGGATTATAGCGAAGATTTTCCCAACGCTATCGAGTACTGCCCGGGTACATGGATGTACCCCGCCGCCGCAGGCGGCGGCGAGCAGCTAAAAGTCACGCCTTTTTGCTAGCTCGCACGAGGGTCGTGGCAGGGCTCGGCGGTGTCTCCAGCGAAGCACTGCTTCGCTCCGCCGAGCGGGCGTACACGGATGTATGCCCTGGGCTTACGCGGAGCAGGGACTGCGCAGCGTAATGCCCGATCCCTCGTATTAACGTGCTTGCATTGATTTGGCTTGCTCCATGAGCCGGGCCAGCAGCCGATCGAGCGTACGCTGGTCGCTGGGATTGAGTGCGCTGAGCAATTCCGCCTCATAGCGCAAGGCCATCGGCGCCACGCGCGTGTAGACGGCCTGTCCGGCGGCAGACAGGCGGAGGATGGAGCGACGCCGGTCGCCCTTGTCGAACGCGCGCAACACACGTTTGTCATCGAGCAAGCCTTGGATCGCGCGGCTGACGGCGACTTTGTCCATGGCCGTGCGCTCGGCCACTTCGACGGCCGACAGGTCCGGGTAACGGGCCAGGACCGCCATCACGCGCCATTGCGGGATGGACAGGCCGAACTCCCGCTCGTAGGCGCCCGCGATCACCATGCTGACCGTATTGGTCAGCACCGACAGCCGGTAGGGAATGAAACGATCGAGCTGCAGCGAGCCGGCGTCCGGCGCGGCGTCGGCAACTTTTTCTCTAGATCCAGTCATGGCTTGCGCGCACTCCCCTTGACGGGCTCCGCGGATATAGTTTCAATTGTAACCATTAGTTTCGCGTTCAGGGGATGAGTATGTGCAGCGCCGCCACCGAGAGTTCCAACCCGCTCGGCACCGACGGGTTCGAGTTCGTCGAATACACCGCTGAAGATCCCGAATTGTTGCGTACCTTGTTCGAGCGGCTCGGCTTCCCCGCCACCGCCCGACATCGCAGCAAGAATGTCACGTTGCATCGGCAGGGCGATATCAATTTCATCATCAACGCCGAGGCGGACAGCTTCGGCCAGCGTTTCGCGCGCGAGCATGGCCCGTCGGCATGCGCGATGGCCTTCCGTGTGAAGGACGCGGCGTACGCCTTCAAGCGTTGCGTCGAGCTGGGCGCCAAGCCGGTCGAGACGCGCGTTGGCCCGATGGAGCTGAATATTCCGGCGATCGAAGGCATCGGCGGCAGCTTGATCTATCTGGTCGATCGTTACGGCGAGCACACGATCTATGACGTCGATTTCGTGCCGGTGAAAGGTGCGGCGCTGAGTCGCACGGCGGGGCTGACGTATATCGATCATCTGACGCACAACGTGGCTCGCGGCAACATGGATAAATGGGCCGGCTTCTACGAGAAGCTGTTCAACTTCCGCGAGATCCGCTACTTCGACATCGAAGGCAAGAAGACCGGCCTGTTCAGCCGCGCCATGACCAGTCCGTGCGGCAAGATCCGCATCCCCATCAACGAATCCCAGGACGACAAGTCGCAGATCGAAGAATACCTGCGCGAGTACAAAGGCGAAGGCATTCAGCACATCGCACTGGGCACTTCGGACATCCAGCGCACGGTCGACGTGTTGCGCGAGCAGGGCGTGGCGTTTCAAGACACGCCGGACACTTACTACGAAGGCGTCGACGCGCGCGTCACCGGCCATCGCGAAAACCTGGATGAGCTGCGCAAGCGGCGCATCCTGCTCGACGGCAATCCGGCCAAGGGCGAAGGCCTGCTGTTGCAGATCTTCACGCAGAATGTGATCGGCCCGATCTTCTTCGAGATCATCCAGCGCAAGGGCAACGACGGCTTCGGCGAAGGCAACTTCAAAGCCTTGTTCGAATCCATCGAACTGGACCAGATGCGCCGAGGCGTGATTTAACCACCGGGGTGCGCCATGAAACGACCCATCATTCCATCGCGGGTCGAGGGCACGGCATCACGGCAGGCGCATGCCGACCTGCCGCAGGGAACGTTCGAGCGCGAGATCAGTAAGGAAGGCTTCTTCGGCCCGGCCGCGTTCTTTCATCATCGTCATCCCCCGACCGGTTGGGTGGAGTTCGAAGGGCCGCTGCGGCCGCACGCCTTCGATCTCACCAGGATCGATCAGGATCAAACATCGCCGTGGCAGGCGGCGGAGATTCTGCGCAACGCGAACGTTCGTGTCCGCGTGTGGAGTGCCGGCAAGTCGATGGATCACCTGGCGCGCAATGCCGATGGCGACGATCTGCTGTTCGTGCACCGGGGCGCCGGCGAGTTCCATTGTGACTACGGGCATCTGACACTCGCCGCGGGCGACTATGTCGTAATCCCTCGCGGCACGATGTGGCGCATCGAGCTGAAAGAGGCGATGTTCGCGTTGTTGATCGAGGCGACGAACTCCAGTTACGCGCTGCCGGACAAGGGTTTGCTGGGCGCTCATGCCATCTTCGATGCCGCGATGCTGGATGTGCCGCAGATGGATGCAGCGTTTCTGGCTCAGCAGAGCGACGATCGCCACTGGCAGGTGCGCGTCAAGCGGAACAACGCGATCTCGAAGGTCACGTATCCATTCAATCCGCTGGATGCCACGGGCTGGCACGGCGATCTTTCGGTCGTGCGCATCAATGTGAAGGACATCCGGCCGGTCGCGAGCCATCGCTATCACTTACCGCCGTCCGCGCACACCACGTTCGTCGGCAATCGATTCGTCGTCTGCACGTTCGTGCCGCGGCCGTTCGAGACCGATCCGGGTGCGCTGAAGGTGCCGTTCTTCCATAACAACGACGATTACGACGAAGTGCTGTTCTATCACGCGGGCGATTTCTTCTCGCGCGACAACATCAAGCCGGGAATGATGACGTTGCACCCGTGCGGCTTCACGCATGGCCCGCATCCGAAGGCGCTGAAGAACATGCTCGTGCAGACGAAGCCGGCGACGGATGAATACGCGGTGATGATCGATACGCGCGATGCGTTGGAGATCACGGAGTCGGCCGCGGCGGTCGAGTGGGCTGGCTACGTCGATAGTTGGAAAGTGAAATGAAACTGGCGACTCTCAAGAACTCCACTCGCGACGGTCGACTCGTCGTCGTCAGCCGCGATCTGAGCAGGGCTGTCGCGGTTCCGCAGATTGCGGGCACGTTGCAGATCGCGCTCGACAATTGGTCGAACGTTGCACCGAAGCTTGCCGACGTGGCTGCCGCGCTGGAGCGCGGCGAGGTCAAAGATACGTTCGCCTTCGACCCGGCGCGCGCCATGGCGCCGCTGCCGCGCGCCTATCATTGGGTCGACGGCTCCGCTTACGTCAATCACGTCGAGCTGGTGCGCAAAGCGCGCGGCGCGCAGATGCCGGAAAGTTTCTGGACCGACCCGCTCGTGTATCAAGGCGGCTCAGACGATTTCCTCGGCGCACGTGATGATGTGCCGGTGCCGAGCGAGGAGTACGGCATCGACTTGGAAGGCGAGATTGCCGTGATCACCGACGACGTGCCGATGGGTACGACGCGCACCGCTGCGTTCGATCACATCAAACTGGTAATGCTCGTGAACGATTGGTCGCTGCGTAACCTGATTCCGGGTGAGCTGGCCAAGAGTTTTGGCTTCTATCAATCCAAACCGGCGACTGCCTTCTCGCCGGTGGCTGTGACACCGGATGAGCTGGGCGCGTCGTGGCAGGAAGCAACGGTGCATCGCCCGCTGGTCGTGCACGTCAACGGCCAGCCGTTCGGTCAGCCGAACGCCGGTGTCGATATGACTTTCGACTTCGCCCGTTTGATCGAGCACATCACGCTCACCCGCAATGCCAAAGCCGGCACGGTGCTCGGGTCGGGCACGATTTCCAATTACGACCGGTCGCGGGGTTCGGCCTGCATCGCCGAGCGGCGCACGCTGGAACAGATAGAGCAGGGCAAGCCCGCGACGCCGTTCCTGAGGTTCGGCGATACGGTGCGCATCGAGATGTTCGACGACCAGGGCCGCAGCATCTTTGGCGCGATCGATCAGAAGGTCGTGCGACCCGGCTAGGTTTTCTTCTTTGTCGGCTTGGGCGGTGGCGGCTCGATTTGCCGCAACAGGCCGACGCCGCCGAGGCCGCGCATCTGTCCCAGGATCCATTGCTGGCGTGACAGCACATAGCGCGACGGCGATCTGACTTTCATCCGTTTCGGACTCGGCAGCACTGCCGCCAGCAACGCAGCTTCGGGGGCGTTGAGTCGCGCGGCCGGTTTCTTGAAAAAGATCTCCGACGCCGCGCCGACGCCGAACACGCCGCTGCCGAACTCGGCGATGTTGACGTACACCTCGAGAATGCGCCGCTTCGGCCACAGTGTCTCGATCAGCACGGTGAAGTACGCTTCCAGCCCTTTGCGGATCCAGCTCTGCCCGGGCCAAAGAAACAAATTCTTCGCAACCTGCTGAGTCAGTGTGCTGGCGCCGCGGACGCGACGACCGCGTTCGCGATCTTCCAAGGCGTCATTGATGGAATCGAGATCGAAGCCGTGGTGCTCCGGAAATTTCTGGTCTTCGGCAGCGATGACGGCCACTTTGATGTGCGGCGAAATCTGGTTGCCGTCCACCCATCGATGCTGCACTGATTTGGGCTTGCCAGGCTGCCCGGCCGAAAAGCGCTCGCGGAGGATGAACGCGGTGGTGGGCGGATCGACCCATCTGAAAAGAACGACGGGGCCGATGCTGAACAGCAGCAGCAAGGCCAGCAGCCAGGCGATGAAACGAAGCATTCGTGCCGCAAGCAACGCCGGACGGACCTTGCGTCCGGCGCTCCGGTGATGTTGTTAGTCCTGCTTGGGCTCGATGCGGCGGACGGATTCGATCGTGACCGTCTCCACCGGCACATCCTGGTAGCCGCTGCGGCTGCCGGTCTTCACGGCGACGATGGCGTCGACCACTTCCATGCCGGAGTCGACGCGGCCGAACACGGCATAGCCGTAGTTGCTCGCGCCCTTGTGATCCAGGAAGTCGTTGTCGACGACGTTGATGAAGAACTGCGACGTCGCGCTGTTGATGTCGTTGGTGCGTGCCATGGACAGCGTGCCGCGCTTGTTCTTCAAGCCATTGGTGGCTTCGTTCTTGATCGGGTCGTGACCCTTCTTGTTCTTCAGATCCGCGGTCAGGCCGCCGCCCTGGACCATGAAGTTCGGGATCACGCGATGAAAGATCGTGCCGTCGAAAAAGCCTTCGTCGGCATAACGATAAAAGTTCTCCACCGTGATCGGCGCCTGCTTGTCGAACAGCTGGACGGTGAAGGTGCCTTTGGTGGTCTTGAATTCGAGCATGGTGAATTCCTGCGGTTAGCGGTTCGCGGTTAGCGGTTGGCGGTTGGTCAGAGGCGCAACTGTCTTGCTAACCGCGAACCGCCAACCGCTAACCGCCCAAGAACTGGCCTTCGGTGACGCGTTCGTGGCCGGCCAGATCGGCGTGCGAGGTTACGTGAACGAAGCCTTGACGCACAAGCCGCTGACGGACCCCCTCGGCCTGCTTCCAGCCGTGTTCCAGCACCAGCCAGCCGTCGGACTCCAGGTGTGTCGGCGCATCGCGGATGATGGCGTCGATGGCTTCGAAACCCGTGCGGCCCGAGATCAAGGCCATGACCGGCTCGAACTTCCGGACGTCGGGCGCGAGGTCGGGATCGTCCTGCGCGATGTAGGGTGGATTGGACGCAATCGCATGGAATTTCTGCCCGGCCATGGGCGCGAACCAGCTGCCGTGCATTAATGAGACGTTGGTCAGCTGCAGGCGCCCGATATTGCGGCTGGCCAGCTCCAGCGCATCCTTTGAGGCATCGATGGCGGTGACTTGCGCTAGCCGTCGTTCGGAGGCGACGGCGAGCGCGATGGCGCCGCTGCCGGTGCCCAGGTCCGCAACTCGGACCGGGGCTTCTTTATTTATATGAGCCAGCACCCGCTCGACCACCAGTTCGGTCTCCGGGCGCGGAATCAGCACCGCCGGACTCACTTCCAGCAGTAGCGACCAGAACTCCTGCTGCTGGCGGATGTATGCAACCGGTTCGCCTTGCGCGCGACGCTTGACCAGTTGCTGGAACGACCAGCCGGCATTGGCAGGCAGCTCGCGCTCCGGGTTGGCGCGGAAATTCGTCCGTGACAGCCCAGTTACATACTCCAGCAGCAACTCCGCATCGAGGCGCGCGGAGGGCGAGGACCGCGATAGCAACATCGTTGCGGTATGCAGGGCATCGGATACGGTTTGCGAGGATTTGACGGCAGGCATGAATGACGTTGGAGTAGCACACTGAATTGCTGACGGAGCCTTCCATGCACGTTTACCAGAACGCGATCGAGATGATTGGCCGCACCCCCATGTTGCGGCTGCATCGGCTCGATACCGGTCCTTGCGAGCTGTTCCTGAAGCTCGAGTACATGAATCCGGGCGGCTCCATCAAGGATCGCATCGGCCTGTCCATGATCGAAGAAGCCGAGCGCCGCGGCGATCTGAAGCCCGGCAGCGTCATCGTCGAGGCCACCGCCGGCAACACCGGCCTGGGTCTCGCGCTGGTCGCCGCGCAGAAGGGCTACCGGCTCATTTTGGTGTTACCGGACAAAATGAGCCAGGAAAAAATCTTCAACCTGCGCGCGCTCGGCGCCGAAGTGGTGTTGACGCGCTCGGATGTGGGCAAGGGCCACCCGGAGTACTACCAGGACCTGGGCGCCGCCATTGCCAAGCGCAACGGCGCTTACTTCATCAATCAGTTCGCCAATCCCGACAATCCCAAGGCGCACGAGCTCACCACCGCGCCCGAAATCTGGGAGCAGATGGAGCAGAAGGTGGATGCGGTCGTCATCGGTGTTGGTTCGAGCGGCACGATCGCCGGCCTCGCCGCGTTCTTCAAGAAGCACGCGCCGCACGTCGAGCTGGTGCTCGCGGACCCGCAGGGCTCGATTCTCGCCGAGTTCATCGCGACCGGAAAAATGACGCAGAAGAGTGGCTGGCTGGTCGAAGGCATCGGCGAGGATTTCATTCCGGAGATCGCCGACTTCTCAATGACCAAGCGCGCTTACAGTATTTCCGATGGCGAGTCGTTCTCGGTCGCGCGCGAGTTGTTACAGAAAGAAGGTGTTCTGGCGGGCTCGTCCACGGGCACCTTGCTCGCATCGGCTTTGCGCTACTGCCGTGAGCAGAAGACGCCGAAGCGCGTCGTGACTTTGGCGTGCGACACCGGCGCGCGCTATCTGTCGAAGCTGTACAACGATTTCTGGATGGAAGATCAGGGCTTCATTCAGCGCGAGACCTATGGCGATCTGCGCGACTTGATCGGTCGCCCGCACGGTGAGCGAGCCACGATCACGGTCGGGCCGAACGACGTGCTCACGACCGCGCACAATCGCCTGCGCAACGCTGGGTTCTCGCAGTTGCCCGTGATGGATGGAGACCAACTCATCGGCGTCGTCACCGAAGATGACATCCTGCGTTTTGCCTTCGGTCACCCGGAGCGCTTCAACGAGCCGGTACACAAGGCCATGACCAGCACGTTCCTGCGGGTCGACAAGACGCAGACGCTCAACAACCTCGTGGCGATGCTCGAGGTGCGCTCGTCGGCGGCCGTCATGGATGGCGAGAAGTTTCTCGGCCTCGTGACGCGCTCGGACGTGCTCAACTATCTGCGCCGCCAGGTCAAATAACTCTGCTCCCGAGGACATCATGACTGATTCCCGCTCATTGCGTTTCGGCACTCGTTGTATTCACGCCGGTCAGGCGCCCGACCCGAGCACGGGCGCGGTGATGCCGCCGATCTACGCTACCTCGACTTACGCGCAGAGCAGTCCTGGCGTTCACAAAGGCTACGACTACTCGCGCACCTCGAATCCGACGCGCAGCGCGTGGGAGAAGTGCATCGCCGATCTCGAGGGCGGCGTCCGTGGCTTTGCGTTTGCGTCGGGCATGGCCGCTACGAGCACGCTGCTGGAGCTGCTCGATGCCGGAAGTCACATCGTGGCGATGGAAGACCTGTACGGCGGCACGTTCCGTTTGTTCGAGCGAGTGCGCAAGCGTTCGGCGAATCTCGAAATCACGTTCGCGAATCTGGCAGATCAAAAGGCCTTGGAGGCCGCGGTCCGTCCGACGACCAGGATGATCTGGATCGAATCGCCGACCAATCCGACGCTGCGCCTGGTCGATATCGAGCAGGTCGCCGAGTTCGCGCGCAAGCGGAACATTCTCACCGTCGTCGACAATACGTTCGCCAGCCCTTGGGTGCAGCGGCCGATCGAGCTCGGCGCCGACATCACCATGCACTCGGCGACCAAATATCTGAACGGCCATTCCGATATGGTCGGCGGCGTCGCGGTGGCGGCCAACAACGAGCTGGCGGACAAAATCGGCTTCCTGCAGAACGCCGTCGGCGCGGTCAGCGGGCCGTTCGATAGTTTCCTGGCGTTGCGCGGCTTGAAAACATTGGCGCTGCGCATGCGCCAGTCGAGCGAAAGCGCGCTGCAAATCGCAGGCTGGCTGGAGAAACATTCTCGCGTTTCGAAGGTCTTGTACCCGGGGCTTGCCAGCCATCCGCAACATCAGCTGGCCAGGCGTCAGATGCAGAACGGCTTCAGCGGCATCGTCACCTTCTTCGTGAAGGGGGGCTTGAGCGAGGCCAAACATTTCCTCGAGCGCTGCCGGATCTTCACGATCGCCGAGAGCCTGGGCGGCGTGGAGAGTCTGGTCGATCATCCCGGTCTGATGACGCACGCGTCGATTCCCCCGGAAAAGCGGCGCGAGCTCGGCATCGACGATTCGCTGATCCGTCTGTCGGTGGGCATTGAAGACGTCGAAGATTTGCTCGCCGATCTCGAGCAGGCGCTCGCCGACTAAGAGCCTTCGGTGTCCTCGCCGCCCTCGAGCGGCGGCGGGGGCGCCGAGGAATTCATTCTTCCCGCCTTGCGAAGCGCGTCGCGCAGAACGTACTCGATCTGCGCGTTCACGCTGCGCAGCTCGTCCTGCGCCCAGCGTTGAACGGCGTCGAGTACGTCGCTGCTGATTCGCAGCGGATAAGCTTTTTTGTCCGCCAACTGCTCAGCCGCTATACAAAGTGCCGGTGTTGACGACGGGTTGCGTGCCGCGCTCGCCGCACAGTACTACCAGCAGGTTCGACACCATCGCCGCCTTGCGCTCTTCGTCGAGGTGGACCACGTCCTTGCGCGCCAGTTGTTCGAGGGCCATGTGCACCATGGTGACCGCACCCTCGACGATGCGAGTGCGAGCAGCGATGATCGCTGCGGCCTGCTGACGTTGCAGCATGGCCTGTGCGATTTCGGGCGCGTAGGCGAGATGGCTGACGCGTGCTTCGATCACCGTGAGTCCGGCCTGCGCCAATCGATCCTGCACTTCGTTGCGAAGGTGGTCGTTGATCTCATGTGCGTGCGAGCGAAGCGCGATCTTGTGCTCTTCGTGCAGATCGTAGGGATAAGAGGTCGCCATCTGGCGCAGCGCCGCTTCACTCTGGACCTGCACGAAGTTTTCGTAATCGTCGACGTTGAACACGGCCTCGGCGGCATCGTGCACCTGCCAGACCACGACCGCCGCGATCTCGATGGGCGAGCCTTCCAGATCATTGACCTTCAACTTGCTCGACTCGAAGTTGCGTACCCGCAGAGTGACGGTCTTCTTGGTGTAGAACGGATTGGCCCAGCGCAGCCCGCTGTTGCGCTCGGAGCCGACGTACTTGCCGAAGAACTGCATCACCGCGGCCTGGTTCGGCTGCACGATGAAAAAGCCCATGCCGCAAAAACCGACCAGGGCGGCGGCCACGATCGGCGGCAGGGGCGATACGAAGGCTGCCACCGACTGCCACAACCACCAGCCGCACAGAGCCAATAACACCAATAAGATCAACACCATGGGCACGCCGGGCAGGGTCATCACTTGTCGTTCTTTCATGGCCTTCTCCTGAGCTTCTGCTGCACCATAGCATAGGAAGATATCAGAGTGATATCACATTGCAGCGAAGGCCCGCCGAGCACAGCTAACTCCCTGGTTTTGCGAACGGGATATTTGCCATTGGCACGGGGCACCGCGATGATCTGCGCCGCCGTTGTGCCCAAGCGGACGCGGCAGCTCGATCAAACCGAGACAAACACAAGGGAGAGACGTGTCATGGCCATTCAGCCCACTCAGCCGCAGGGCATCGGCGGCGTTCTGGACACTGCGTTTCAGTTGTACAAATCCTCGCTGGCCGTCGTCTGGCCCATTGCGCTGCTGGTAACGGTTCTGAGCCTCGCGCCGCTCTTTTATCTCGTGTTCACTGGCATACCGCTGTTCGATCCGACCGCGGCCGCCGCGCCGGACCCGTCCTTGTTCACCAAGATCATCGTTGCCGTTCTGATCTCGGTGATCCCATCGACGTGGGGCATGAGCGCGGTGTTCCTGAAGCAGGAAGCCATCGGCTCGGGCAGCGACCTGGCCACTGGCTCGGCGTTTCAAGTGGCTTTGCAGCGGCTGCCGGCGATGATCGTCGCGGTCATTCTTTATATGGTGGCGATCATGATCGGATACGTGCTGCTGATCGTGCCTGGCTTGATCCTGACGCTGAGCCTGATGATGTACATGTCGCTGGTGCTGTTCGAGCGCAAAGGTCCGGTCGACGCCCTGGTCGGCAGTCACAAGCTGGTGTGGGGCAACTGGTGGCGCACCGCCGCCATTCTCACCCTGACCGGCATCCTGATGATGGTCATCTATCTCGCGCTGGCCTTCGTTTTCGGACTGCTCTCGCCGTTCATCGCCATGGCGTTCGGCAATGCCCTGCTGGTGGGCATGGGCGTGCAGCTGCTCTCGCAGGCGGCGACGAACGTGCTCGTCATGCCCTTTACCTGCGCGGTGTTCATTTCGATCTATTGGGATCTGAAGCTGCGCAAGCAAGGCGGCGATCTCGCCGCGCGCGTGAATGCACTGAGCCCCGCCTGATTCGTGCGTTCGACGTTTCTGGTTCTGATGTTGCTGGCCGCGCCCGCGGCCCTCGCGCAAAGCGAGGGCCCGGCGCGGCAAGCGGTCGAGGAATGTATCGACGCGCTCGAGCCCGATGTCATCGGGCTGAATGAAATCGAAGAGACTTGTCCCGACATCCGTGTGGACCTGGAACGGCTCGGGATCACCGATCTGGTTTCCGAGGATCTGCTCAGTCTGGTGAGCCGCGACGGGTTGCGTAGCCTGCACCAGATTGCGCTTCGTTATGAGCAGGAGCCGGAGCGTGCAGCGATCGGCAGCGACACGCTCGCGTCGGTGCTCGAGTCGCTGCGCAAGCCGCCGGCGCCCGAGCACGAGCTATCCTGGTACCAGCGATTCGAACGTTGGCTGCGCGAGCTCCTCGACAGGAAGGCATCGCAATCCAGTAACGACTCCTGGCTGAGTCGCTGGCTGCAGGAACATTCGCTGCCGGAAACCGTGCGCTGGGGCCTGATCTATGGCTCGATGGCCTTGGTGATCCTGCTTGGATTGGGAATTGTCATCAACGAGGTGCGGACCGCAGCGCGAGGCCGTCGACGCAAGTCCGCAGCCGCGGCGGCGAATGCAGCGGACGTTCCTGTCGAGCTGAGATCCGCTGGATTGGATCCGGAAGCCGGCGGCGACAGGCCGTCCGCGCTGTTGAGACTGCTGATCGCAACGCTCGTCAAAACCGGACGTTTGAATAGCGCACAGAGTCTGACCAATCGCGAGCTCGCGAAGCGCGCACGGTTCGACGACTCCACCCAGCGCGAATCTTTCCAACAGATTGCGCAGCTCGCCGAGCGTGAAATCTTCAGCGGCCAAGACGTTGCCAGCGACGACCTGGGAGACGTGCTGCGAGTGGGGCGCAACCTCAATGCGCAACTGAAGGGAGCGGCAACGTGAAGGAGCGCTTGCTCACCTTGGCGCTCGCGATCGGCGCATTCGTTGCGTTCTATGCGGTGCTGGGGCCGAAGCCCCAAGGTCCGCAACAGCAGGCGACGCGTCCGACCAGCACCGAAGGCGGTCCGAACGGTTATCTCGGCATGGTGCGTTGGCTGGAATCGGAGCGCGTGCCAGTGCTGTCGTTGCGCGAGCGCTTCCCGAAGCTGAGCGACGTGTCCGGTCTGGAATCGCACACGGGCAATCTGTTGATCTCGGCGGCGCCGCATTTGTATCCGGTGCGCGATTCCGAAATCCTGCCGCTGCACTCCTGGGTGCAGCGGGGCAATACCTTGCTGATCGTCGCGGGGTTGTCCGATACGCCGGACTGGTCCATGGAGCCGGGCGGCGATGCGCAATTCATCGAGCATCTGCAAAAGATCACGCGAATGAGTTTCGAGCAGCGTGCCGATGAAGATGAGGAAGGTGACGACGAGGGCGCCGAAAAGGACGATGTACCGACGGCCGCCGAAATGCTCGCCGCGCAGACCAAGCTGCCAGAGCCGCTGCATTTCGAGATGCGACCGGCCGGCGCGCATCCGCTGCTAGAAGGCGTGAACAAGGTGAGCGCGACGTCGGAGTATCTGACCTCGAAGTGGGATGGCTGGGCGAAGGGCATGGGCGCCTTGGAACTGGCGCACGATCCCGTCTCAGGCGCGCCGGTGCTGTGGGTGTTGTCGGAGGGCAATGGGCAGATCATCCTCAGTGCCTACGGCAGCATTTTCGGCAACAAACTGCTCGGCGAAGACGACAATGCGCGCTTGTTAGCGAACATCGTGCGCTGGTCGTTGCGAGGCAGCGGCAAGGTGATCATCGACGACGCGCATCAGGGGCTCGTCGCTTTCTACGATCCCGACAAGTTCTTTGGCGATTCGCGCCTGCACGCGACTTTGTGGTGGCTGTTGGGGCTGTGGCTGGTGTTCGTCCTCGGTTCGCAGCGGCTGCGTCCGTCGCAGTCCAGCTGGAATCCCGTGGACATCACCGGCTTCGTGCGTGCGACGGGTGGCTTCATGGCGCGCGTGATGCGGCCCGCGACGGTCGGCCAGCAAATGATCGCGAATTTTTTCAACGACGCGCGCAAGCGCCACGGCCTGCCGGCGGACGGATCGCCGATGTGGGATTGGTTGAGCGCTCAGACAGTCGTGTCCGGGCAGGATGTCGAGCGTCTGCAGGCGCTGCACACCAAGGTACAACGAGGCCAGCGCGTCAACTTGTCTCAGCTTCACAACCTGCTGATACGATTGCGCGCCGCTTTGAATTAGTCGATTACTCCGGGAAGGACATCAATGAACGCGCTCGTCGCCTTCGAAGAACGTTTGCAACAGGAGTTGGGCTCGGTGGTGCTCGGCTTGCAGCCTGTGATCCGCGCGCTGGCGATTGCTGTCGTCGCTCGCGGTCACGTACTGCTGCAAGGTGCGCCTGGCTTGGGCAAGACCCTGCTCAGCAAATCGCTGGCGGCCTCGCTGCGGGGTGTGTTCAAACGAGTGCAAGGCACGTCGGATCTGATGCCCGCCGACATCACTGGCGTGCACGCCTACGACGCCGAAAAGCGCCAGTTCATCTTTCGTCCCGGTCCGGTGTTCGCCGATGTGCTGCTGGTGGACGAAATCAATCGTGCCGGGCCCAAGACTCAGTCGGCCTTGCTCGAAGCGATGGAAGAGCGGCAGGTCACGGTCGATCGTCAGAACTACGAGCTGCCGGAAAACTTTCTGGTCGTCGCGACCCAGAATCCACGCGAGTTCGAAGGCACGTTCCCCTTGCCGGAGTCGCAGCTCGATCGTTTCATGCTGCGTGTGGATCTTTCTTATCCCACGCGCGAAGACGAGCTGGGCATCATCGCCCGGTACGGCAACACGGACGCACATGCGCGAGTCGAACGGAAAGAACAGTTGCCGCCGCTCGATCTGGCTGCGGTTCGGCAGGCCGTCGAGCAAGTTCATATCGCGCCCGAGCTGTCGGGTTACGTGATCGATCTGGCGGCGGCTTCGCGTTCGCACGCCCACGTCAGTCTCGGTCTTTCCACTCGTGGCGTGCTGGCCCTCGTGCGTGCTGCGCGAATTGCAGCCGGCATGCGCGGCGGCGACTTCGTTACGCCGGACGATGTGAAACAAGTGGCGCCGCTGGTGATTCCGCATCGCTTGATGCTCGCGCCCGAAGCGCTGCTCGAAGGCGTGACCGAGCAGACGATCACGCAGCAGCTGCTCGATCGCACGCCGGTGCCTCGCTGAGCCATGCATCTTCGCACCAACGGCCTCGTGTTCGCGGTGCTCACCGTGCTCGTGGCCATTCTCGGCGCATGGAGCGGTGAGGCGGACCTGCAGCGTCTGTGGTTGCTGCCGCTCGCATTGTTGCTGCTCGGTCTGGCGTACGAAGGCATGACGGTGACGCGCGCTCGAGCAAACGTAACGATCGACGCGTCTGCTCAGGGAATATTGGGCCGCCCGATGTCGCTGCAGCTTTTGTTCAGGCACGCGCTCGGGCGCGATGTGGAGCTTCAAGTTGCGCCGGCCGCGCCTGAAGCCGTCGAGATCGACAATCAGATCCGGACGCTGAAGGTGCCGGCAGGCGAGGCGGCGGCCATCGAGTTGGGTGCAACGCCTCGCCGGCTGGGGCAACACCAGTGGCCAAGCATGCAGGTGCGCGTGGGCGGGCCGTTGGGATTGGCATGGTGGTCGCGTCGTTTCGACACGAGTTACTCGTTCAAAGTCATGCCGGAATTGCTACGTGACAGTGCGGACGCATCAGTGCCGTGGCTGGCGGCATGCGTGCGCATTTGAATCAAGGCGCCGGTGCGGAAATTCTGCAGCTGCGCGAATATCGTGCGGGCGATCCGCAGAACGCCATCGACTGGAAGGCGACAGCACGGCGTGGCCGGTTGATCAGCCGCGATTACACCGAAGACCAACATCTCGACATCGTCATCGCCATCGATGCGGGACGCACCAGCGCGCTGCGCGCCGGCGACCTGGATCGGCTCGGTCATTACATCAATCTGGCTGCTCGTTTCGCCGAGCATGCAGTGGCGCAGGACGATCGAGTCGGTGTCATGTTGTTCGCCGACCAGCCGCTCGCGACGCTCGCACCCGGCCGCGGCATCGGCAGTGTGTTTCGCATTCGTCAGATGCTGGCGTCGGCGACGCCGAAGCTGGCCGAGTCGAATCCATTGAACGCAGCGCTGCGCATCCGCACGCTGGTGCGACATCGCAGTCTGATCGTGATGTTGACCGATGTAGACGATGCGACGGTGGCTGGGCAGCTCGCATCGGCGGCGCGCCTGTTGTTACCGAAACATTTGCCGCTGATCGCGGGCATCTCCAGCCCGGAAGCGGAGACGATGCGCGATGCGCCGGCGCAATCCTGGCTCGATCCCTACCAGGCGCTGGCAGCCCAGGAATATCTCTCTCGATTGGAGCGCAACGTGCGGGCGTTGCGTGCTTTGGGTGCGCCGGCGTTGGTGACGCGCCCCGAGCACATGGAGCGCGCCGTGTTCGATGCTTACGTGGAGTTCAGAAACCGACGGCGGGTTTGACGCGTTTGCGACCGAACAAATCGCCGGTCAGCGCGGCGATCATCACCATGCCATAACCGAAGCCGACGACGCCCCGGCTGATCATCGGGAAACTCGGATCGGGCGACAGATAGCCCTCGATGAATCCGCAGCCCACCAGCAACAGCGCGCACAGCACTAACAGACGCGAAGCTTTGGTTGCGGCGTGCTGAAACGATTCGCGCCGGGTCGCATGCGTCGGGCGGATCAACGCTTCGCCGAGCATCGTGCCGGCCGCTCCGGCAAGACAAATCACCGACAGCTCGACGACGCCGTGCGCGGTGACGAATTTGAGCAATTCGCCGGCCATTCCGTGCTGATGCGTGAAAGCGAAGATGGCGCCGAGCATCAAGCCGTTGGTGGCGATGATATAGAAGGTGCCGAGCCCGAACAGTACGCCGAGACAGAACGCCATCAGGCTCACGGCAATGTTGTTCGACAGGATGCCGATCGACAGCACCGAAGAGGGCGTCACATTGAGCAGGCCCTCGGTCCACAGTCGGCCGCCCTCCACGCCGTTGATCATTTCTTCGCTGGCCAGCAGCGAGATCAGCTCGGGATGCTGCGAGATCAGCCACCAACCGGCGCCGGCGCTGAGCACGAACAGCAGTGTCACCCAGACGATGGCAGGTCGCAGCTCGCGCACGACCTCGGGGATTTCTTCCCGAAACAACGTGAGCAGGCGCGCCCGCCAGTCGTGCGGCTTGCGATAGATGATGGAATGGAGCTTCGCGTAGCTGTGTTCCAGCGCCTTGGTGACGCGGCTTCCCGGCAGGATGCGTCGCGCGATCGACAGGTCTCGTCCGAGCGCGCGATACAAGTCGATGGCCTGCAACGCTTCGGCGGCGGAGTGGTTGCGGCTCTTCTCGAGCGCTTCCAGCTGCGGCGAGAGTTGACGCCACGTCTCGACGCGAGACGCCAGCCACGCCTGCATGCCTGCTTCGGCGTTCATGGCGTCGGGTTCAGCAAGGTCTGCAGGCGGGTTCGGAGCTCGACCGTGCTCAGCTGCGCCAGCTGTTCGGGCGACATGGATCGGTCGGCTCGGGCGAGCAGCGAACGTCCGATCTCACCTCGCGTCTTCTCATCGAGCGCCGTCCAGCGTTCCAGCAATTCGTGGATCAGATCGGCGGCGCGCGGATCGAGCGAACGATTCGGCGGCGTGAGGCGAGCGAATGAGGTGTCGTGTTCCTTGCTGTCCAGGATGAGCAGCGTGCCCGCAGCGATGTCGCCGAAACGAACGTGCTGCTCGGTGAACAGCGCCGTCGCCAGCCCGACCAGGTAAGCGAACGGCAGCGAATCGATCAGGCGAAACACGTTCCGGATCAGCAGCGCGCCCATGCTCGGAATGTCGCCGGTGCGCGTGACGATGCGAACGCCCGCCATGCGCTTGCCCGGCGTACTGCCGCGCATGAGGACTTCGAGGATGGGGTGATAGAACAAATAAATGCCCGCTGTCGGCAGCAGCACCCAAAGGAAATAACCGGGGCCCGGCGCTTCTTCGCCTGCGAAGAAGGTTGCGATGTCGCCCAGGGAGACCAGGCTGCCGATCGCCCACCACGTGAACGCCAGGACCGCGCGGATGTGCCAGTCGATCACGAACGCAAAGCTGCGGCTGCCGACGCCGGCGATGCGCAGCTCGACATCGACGCCGGTAATGCTCTGCAGGATGACCTGAGGCGCGGCCATGAGAGTTCCTTGAGTCCGTTACTCCACGATGCGGGCCAGCTGCTCCGCCTGATATTCCTGCTGCAAAGGCTGGATCAATCCGTTCAGATCGCCGTTGATCACGTCGGCCAGCTTGTACAGCGTCAGGTTGATGCGATGGTCCGTCACGCGGCCTTGGGGAAAGTTATAAGTCCGGATGCGTTCGGAACGATCGCCCGAACCGACCTGCAGCTTGCGTGAGCTGGCCTCGGCCTGGTCGCGCTTTTCCTGCTCGGCTGCCTTGAGCTTGGCCTTGAGCAAGGACAGGGCACGCGAGCGGTTCTTGTGCTGCGAGCGTTCATCCTGACATTCCACCACGATGCCGCTGGGCAGATGCGTGACGCGAATCGCGGAGTCGGTTTTGTTGACGTGCTGACCGCCGGCGCCCGAAGCGCGGAAGGTGTCGATGCGCAGCTCCGCCGGGTTGAGCTCGATGGGTTCGATATCGTCCAGCTCCGGCAGGATGGCGACCGTGACCGCCGAGGTGTGAATGCGACCCTGCGCTTCGGTGGCGGGCACGCGCTGCACGCGATGCGTGCCGGATTCGAATTTCAGGTGCGAAAACGCGCCGCGGCCGACGACCCGGCTGATGACTTCTTTATAACCGCCGTGCTCGCCGGGGCTTTCCGACAGTACTTCGACATTCCAGCCGTGCTGGCTGGCGTAACGCGAATACATGCGGAACAAGTCGCCGGCGAAGATCGCCGCCTCGTCGCCGCCGGTGCCGGCGCGCACTTCGAGATAGATGTTGCTCTCGTCGCGCTGGTCTTTGGGGATGAGCTCCCTGGCGAGCTCTTCTTCTTCGACTTCGATGCGCGCGCTGAGGCTGGCGAGCTCTTCCTGGCCGAGCTCGCGCATTTCCAGATCGTCACCTTCGGCCATTTCGCGCGCCGAGGCGCGTTCGGCGAGCGTGCCGAGATAGGCTTTGTAGCGCGCGACGACCGGGTCGAGCTTGGAATATTCCACCGACAGGTCGCGAAACTTGTTGGTGTCGCCGATCACGGCGGGATCGGCGAGCAGGCCGCCCACTTCCTCGTGGCGCTCGGCCAGCTTTTCCAGCTTGATGCGTATCGAATCTTTCATCAGGTTTGGTCGGGAGTGTCGGCGGCGAACAAGATGCGCGCGGCCTCCAGTAATTCCACTTCGTCCCGCTCGGCGGCTTCTCGAAGCCGCTGGCTCGGGCCGTGCAACAGCCGGTTGGTGAGCGTCGATGCCAGGAAGTCCACGACTTCCCGCGGATCGCGCCCGGCCGCCAGCATACGCCGCGCCTGATCGACGGTCTGCACACGCACCGCTTCGGCTTCCTCGCGCAGCTGCCGGATGGTCGGCACCGCATCCAGCGTTTTCAGCTGCTGTTCGAACAGCGACACTTCGGTCGCCAGCATCTCACTCGCATCGCGCGCGGCCTCGCGGCGCGAGGCCAGATTCTCGTTCACCACGTTTTGTAAGTCGTCGATGGTGAACAGATACACGTCTTCGATCTTCGACACTTCCGCTTCGATGTCGCGCGGCACGGCGATGTCGACCATGAAGATCGGCTTGCGCTTGCGGGCACGAACCGCGGCCTGGACCGCATCGTAGGTGATCACGGGCGTCGGGCTGGCGGTCGACGTGATCACGATGTCGGCTTCCGGCAAGTGAGCCGCGATGTCGTCGATGCCGATCGCGAAGCCTTTGAACTCGGCGGCGAGCTCCTGCGCCCGGCCGATGCTGCGATTCGCGACGATCATCCTGCCGAGGCCGTTCGCGTGCAGGTGACGCGCGGCCAGTGCAATCGTCTCGCCGGCGCCGACCAGCAACGCCGTGTGGCCGGCAAACTTCTCGAACACGGTGCGCGCCAGCGACACGGCCGCATACGCCACCGACACGGCATTGGCGCCGATGCGAGTTTGCGTGCGGACCCGCTTGGCCACCGAAAAGGCCGTCTGCATCACCCGGTTCAGGTACGGGCCGGTCACTCTCTGCTCATGGGCGGCGCGATACGCGTCCTTGAGCTGGCCCAGGATCTGCGGCTCCCCGATCACCAGGGAATCCAGGCCGCAGGCAACCGCGAACAAGTGCTGGACCGCTGCCGAGCCGTGCAGGCGGTACAAGGTCCGATCGATATCCAGCCGATGCGCGGCCAGGTCGTGCCAGTGGGCGAGCCAATCGGACAGGGGTAGCGATGGATCCAGGAGCGGTCCCGGCCCGTTAACACCACCGTCGGGGGCTTGTCCGCCGGCGTCCGCGAAACAATAGAGCTCGGTGCGGTTACAGGTGGAAACGATCAACGCTTCGCGCACCCCCGGCTGGCCCGCCAATTCCCGCAAGGCCGCGGGCAGCTCCTCACCCGCAAAGACCATCTTTTCGCGGATTTCGACGGGCGCGGTGCGGTGATTGATTCCTATGACGACGAGTGGCATGCCGGCTGCAGTCGCAACGGTGGCGGATTGTCGGGGAAGGGCTCACTAATGACAAGCGAGTCGGCAGGTTCCGCCGACCAAGCGGTCTCGATCCAAGCTGATATAGTTAATTGACAATGAGCCCACTTCCTCCTCCATTCCGCTATTCCCCGCGTATCGCGGCGTTCTTGCTGGCGTCCGTCCTGGCGGCGTGTACTGCCCCGGGCGGCAAGCGCGAGCCGGCCGTCGAGAATTTGCCGGCAGACCCCAATGCCCTGGTATTGGGCGCCGAAATGGCCTTGCAACGGGGGCAATACCTGGAAGCGTCCAAGGCCTATCTGCGCGCTGCCCAGGCGTCCAACGACGAGGAGCTGGCCGAGCAGGCCACCCGGGTCGCCCACGAGCATCGCCAATGGACCGTCGTGCAAGCTGCCGCCGAGCGCTGGCTCGAGCTGAACCACACCAACGAGGAAGCCCGGCGCTTTGCCGCGTTCGCCGCGCTTCATCTCTATAGGATCAATACGGCCACCGAGCACCTGGGCATCCTGCTCGACTCGGCCTTCATCAATCCGCAGGCTGGCTTCCTGGCGCTGCTCCCGCAACTGGCGGACGAGGGCACGCCGAGCGGGGCCACCGCCGTGCTCCGCCAGCTGGTCGTGAAGTATCCCGATGTGACCGAAGCGCACTACGCGCTGGCGCAGGCCGCGTCCCAGTCGGACAACCTGTCGCTGGCGATGGAGCACGCCCGCAAGGCGCGCGAACTGGGGCCGTACTGGTCGCCGGCCGGCCTGCTGCTGGCTCGCATGCAAATGCTGACCGGCGACGCCGAGGGCGCGCTGGTCACCGCCAAGCAGGTCATCGATCAGGACAATCAGGATTCCAACCGGCTCGAATATGCGCTGATGCTGATGCAGGCAGGCAAGGAAGAGCAGGGGCGCAAGGAATTGGCTGCGCTTGCCAACAGCGAATCCACCGGCACCGTCGTGGAGCGCGCGCTCGCCGACATCGACTTCCAGCTCGGCAATCGCGACTCCGCCGCGCAACGCTTCAGCAACCTGGTGTCCAGCGGCCGGTTCGTTTACGAATCGCTGTTCTATCTCGGCGCGATTGCCGAAGGTCGCGAAGCCTGGGACGACGCTTCGCAGATCTACGGCCGCGTCACCGGCGGCGAATTCGCCATGGCCGCGCAGACGCGCCTGGCCCGCATCAAGGCGAAGAACGACGGCCTGGAGGCCGGGCTCAAGCATCTCGAAGAGTTCGGCGCCACTCGTCCTCAGTACCGGGTCGAGACCATCACCGCCCGCGCTTCTTTGATGAGCTCCAACGGCGACACTGCCGGCGCGCTCGCGCTGCTGGATTCGGCGTTGAAAGCGTATCCCGATGCAGTCGAGCTGCGCTTCGCTCGAATTTTCCAGCTCGAATCCGCGGACAAGGTGGATGAAGCGATCGCCGATCTGCGCCGGCTCGTCGCCGATCGCCCGAACGATCCCTCGGCGACCAATGCGCTCGGCTATACGCTGGTCGATCGCACGCGTCATCACAAGGAAGGTCTCGACCTGATCGAGCAGGCGCTGACCGAAACGCCGGACAGCGGCGCGGTGCTCGATAGCATGGGCTGGGCGCTGCACCGAGTCGGCCGTTCTCAGGATGCGCTCGGGTATCTGGAGCACGCCAGGCGTCGGATCAACGATCCGGAAGTGGATCTGCACCTCGGCGAAGTGCTGCTCGCGCTGGATCGCAAGGACGATGCCCGCGATGTATGGAAGCGCGCCAGCGAGCGCTATCCGGAAAACAACGAGATCAAGCAGCGGCTGCAGAAGCTGAACTGACCGTGGGGTGTCGACTTTCCTTGCCGGCGCTCGCTGCGATGTTTCTACTCGCTGCCGGCTGTGCCACTGCGCCCAAAGGCCCCGCTCCAGGCACGGCGATTCCCGCTGATTTAAAGGATCTCGATCGCTGGCAGGCTCGCGGCCGACTCGGCGTTTCCGGGCCCGATAACGGCGGCTCCGGCAGCTTCGAGTGGCGTCAACGCGGCGATGTTTCCAACGTCGACATCCGCGGTCCGGTCGGCATCGGCGGCGTGCGTCTGGAAATGAGCGGCACGGGCGGCAATCCGAATCTCATCTTGGAGACCAGCGACGGCCTCAAGCTCGAGTCCGACGCTGCTTGGGACGAACTGCAGAACCGCCTCGGCACTGCCGTGCCCGCCGGCAACCTGCGTTATTGGATGCTCGGTCTCGCCGCGCCCGGCGAGCATCGGTGGCACGATGAAAACGAAAACGGCGTAACGTCGCTGGAGCAAGGCGGCTGGCGCATCGACTATCAGCGCTACTCCACTGAACCCGGCGCTCGCGTACCCATGCGCATCACCGCCACGAGCGGCGACGCACGCGTACGCATCGTCGTCGATCGCTGGCAGCTCGGACAATGAACGACAACAACGAATTCCTCGGGCTGCCGGAACCCTGGCCGGCGCCCGCCAAGCTCAATCTGTGCCTGCACATCGTCGGCCGCCGCGCCGACGGCTATCACCTGTTACAAAGCGCCATGCAACTCATCGATCTGTGCGATGAGCTGCAGTTCTATCGGCGCCCGGCCGGCGTGATCGAACGCGTCGGCGACAACGCCGACATCCCCGCCGAACAGGATCTGGTCGTGCGCGCCGCGCGCTTGCTCGCGACTCGCTACGAAGTCTTCGACGGCGTCGGTATCGAAATCAAAAAGCGCATTCCCGTCCAAGGCGGCCTGGGCGGCGGCAGCTCGGACGCGGCGACTGTGCTGGTTGCGCTCAACGAGCTTTGGCGACTGGGCTTGAAGATCGAGGAGCTGGCCACGCTCGGTCTGGAGCTCGGCGCCGATGTGCCTGTTTTTGTGCGCGGTCATTCGGCGTGGGCCGAGGGTGTCGGCGAACAACTCACGCCGTGCGACTTCCCGGAGCAGGTATTTCTGGTGCTCAAACCGCAAACCGGAGTGAGCACTGCGGCCGTCTTTCAGGACCCTGAATTGACACGTAATTCACCCGTCACGACAATACGCGCCTTCTTCGCCGGGGGTGGTCACAACGACTGTGTCCCGGTAGTCCGCAAGCGTAGTGGTGAGATTGCCGAAGCGCTTGATTGGCTTGAAGAATTCGGGGAGTCAAGGCTGACCGGCACCGGCGCCTGCGTGTTCGTCGCGCTGCCTGAGGAGGCGACGGCTCGGAGCGTATTGGCGCGCGTTCCTGCGCGCTGGACCGGTTACGTTGTCCGTGGCCTGAACCGTTCGCCGCTGCTGGACCGGCTGGCGCACGAATCGGCCTGAACTCCTCCGACTCGAGATCGAGTCGCGCTTTTGCATCTGTTGGGGCGTCGCCAAGTGGTAAGGCAGCGGGTTTTGATCCCGCCATTCGGAGGTTCGAATCCTTCCGCCCCAGCCAATATCAACTCTAAAAACAATAACTTAGAAACGCTGCTGCATTCGTTGAGGCCCCTGAGATCCCCCAGCGCAGGCACCAAGCTGGCACTAGCGCACGACGATGCATTCCGCGGAGTAGGACGAGTCTGGGGGCCTTCGCAGCTAACCGTTTGTCGCGAGGGGAAGAAGCGACGCTTGGATCGCGTACTGAAGAGTCACGCGCGAGAGCTTGCATTGGGGGAATGGCGGGATTCGGTCCCGCCATTCGCGATCGGTGCCTAGCGCCCAGGCTGAGCCGCGAGCAAAGGCGCAGCGCTTTTGCGAGTCGGGCGCGCTCTGCGCGCGAACTCGAGCCGGTTGTTAGGTGTGCTTCGCATGCTGCAACCACAAGGCCTCCCGGTGAACCGGTGACGCGGCGGCAAACTCCTCTGCAAATACATCTGGTCCTTCATAGATGGAAATCGCCTTCGATGGATATCGCTCAGAGGCCAAATGTCGTTCAGTTCTTCCATGGCAGCTAACGCCGCGCATGAGCCGCGAACAAAGTGCATCGCACTTTGTGAGTCGGGCAAGCAGTGCTTGCGGACTCGATTCGCTTGTTAGCTGCCTGCTGCAAGCAATGCGAGCCTCTGAATGTTCTGAATGCCACGTTCCATCTTTATTCTCGCGGACGAGTTGGCGGAATGCACAGACATCTTCGGCGGCCTAAACCCGCGTGTGGCCACCGCCTCTTCGATCCACAAGACGACATCGTATCCGGTTCCTTTCTCATCATCGCCTAGGTCGTGGTCGAGGCTGACTTCCGTAACGTTGCCTGTCTCGAGCAGCGCCACCGCCTCCGCCGGCCAGTACACACGCACCCAGCCCTCGGGTGTAGCGCGCTCGTCGTCCAGGAAAACTTTCATGCTCTGACAGCTAACGTTTGCGCTCACGCGCGAGCGTCTTCGCGAGTCGCGTGCAGCGCATAGTTGGGTTGCAGCTCACGTTGCGAAACTGACGTAAAACAAGCGCTTTGTTGAGGGCTGAAGTAGCAGTACCTGCGCGCCTGCAGGAACGCGGCCATGGGTGTTCATACCCCAGAACATTATCTTCATCTGCTGGGAGTTGGCCATCTCAAATGAAGGAAAGCAATCCGCTCCCTCGTACTCAGCCCATTGGAGCGATTGTTCCAACGCGGCCGCTAATAGGTCGTTGGTTTCTGGTCCAGTCTGCCATTCGATGAGCATCGGCTCGGTGACAGAAACGTCTTCGAGCTGGATGCAGTAGTAATCAGTGTGGTCACCGGTAATGTCTCGTGCCGACACAGAACCGTCGATCACCGTCCAGTTCTGGGTTGTACTGAAACCGCCCCAATTCAGAACGAACAAGGCATCGTCCTTGTCCGTGCTCTTCTTGGGTCCAGAGAAGGACATGAAGGCGTAGACAGCCACTCCAGCCACTACAATCAGCGCTAATGCGCCGATGCATTGCAGAAGGATGCGGATGAATCTCATAGCCCTTTTGCAACCCAACGCCGCGCGTCATGCGCGCGCGTCTTCGCGCGTCGCATGCACGCGCTTGTTATGCGATGACCCGCGCTACCTAACGAATGTTTCCAATTGACACTCCGATTGACCGGCGTAAAGTTTCCGGCGGAGCGTAGAAACTCCATCAGGCGGGCAAGCTGCAACCCGAACATTGCGGCTTTTTTGTGCCCGAAGTTCGGAATGTAATGGTCGGGTGTCTTGGCGAATACAAGACCTGCTTGCAGGGAATAGCCGAGGCAGTACCTGTTGCTGTTTCTACCCACCCGACCGCCCACTTTTGCAACGTAGAAATTGCAGCAGGTGAACTCATGAAGAATCGAAAGCTCAAGGTCCGAGCGGGACACTACGACCGCCTCAGCGCTGATCGGAACAGTTACAAGCCTAGTCCTCAAGTTCCTTTCGTCCTTCTCAAAGGTCTCTGGCTTGAAGAAGCCAACTTCCTCATCGGCCACAACATCAACGTCGAAGTTCGGGAGAATCAGCTGATTCTAACCGCCGAACGGGCCTGATCTCTACTCCGAGCCCTGGCAGTTATGTCAGGGCTCTTTCTGGCGTGACGCCGGGAGCGCTATTCGTTGGTTTCGCTAGCTATGCTTCCTTCGCATCGCTCGGCTCATAAAACGGCGGCTCATGGATCTGCGGATTGATCTTGTAGGGTCCATTTAGGAACTCCGGCCGCAACTGTGGGTAGTCGCGCCAGAGACGCTCCTGAATGTCCAGCTGGATCGTTGCCATAATCTCGGCGACAACTCGCTGATAGCTCTCGGAGCTCTTGGTCGAATCGAGATCTCGAATGAAGGCAGCGCTCTGGCCCAGCTTCGCTTGGATTTGCAATAGCAGAACGTTGAGGCGCTCTGCGTCGTCTGGGCTCATCCGGTCTTCTTTACGCATAACGCCCGAATTTAGCGGCGCGCGTAGCGCGTCCGCTGGAATGAGATGTTAGGCAGCTGCTCACTTGGTGCACCAATGAGCAGGTCTTCAAATGCCATCGGCCCTTCCTGCACGGACGAGTCCGTGCCAAGACCACTTTGGGATTTGCAAGCCATCCGGTACATCCTCCGCCGAGTGGTGATAACGAGCCATCGTGGTTGTAGTGGCCCATGCAAAGTAATCGTGCAGCACGTCTCGGAGGTGTTCGTCACGCGCGAGTCCGACATCTTCCAACGCCCGATCGAAACACGCGATTGCCCGCCGGTCCATCTCCTCGTGCAGTCCATTGCCGCTGTGCATCCGGACGACGTAGGTTTCATCGCCGTACCGGTCAGAGTACGTCGTCGGTCCGCCTAGCGCCTCCGCCCAGTACGTGGCGAGGCGCTCGGTGTGCTGTGCGTGATACCCGTGGCTGAACGCATGGCTCACCACTTCGTCCTCCAGCACCCTGGTGTGCCACGCACTAGCCAATCTGAGCAGCCCATCTAGGCCACCTACGGCTTCGTAGATCGTTGGCATAGGTGTATCCCCGTTCATGAAAGATCGAAGGTAAACGTACGCATAAAGCCGCCTAACGACAGTGCTGAGGCGCGCGCGTTTCGCGCGTCGCTCTCGAGCACTTTGTTAGAGATTTCATGGAAACGGCACGCGTGAAATGATCTGAGCGCCGAACAACCAAACAAGAAATGCGAAAGGAAGCTGAATAACCTGCAAGGCATGCACAGGTCTTGGCCCTCTGTGTACAAGCAGGCACATCACCACGCTGACTCCATACAAGAGAAACATCCACAAGAACGACCAGTAATATGGCTCCCATGCATCGTTCTCGGTAAGTGGCGAAACCGCTATGGCATAGCCGAGGGCGCCGCAAAGAATGAATCCCGGGACAGCGCAAACGCATCGCCTCCACAACGCATTTCCCCGACCGACCCCGACATAGATAGCCGAGATTGCAAGCGGAACGGCGCCTAGGATCCAGACTTCATGAACCCACCGCGACTGATATTCGGACAACACTTCTAACCTCTAACGGTGCCGCTGTGCCGCGAGCAAAGGCGCTTCGCCTTTGCGAGTCGGAACCAGCGGCTTGTTAGGACTGATCTGACAATGCCAACTCATGGGGCGAAGCATACGAAGGCACCTTCTCTGGTGGACCGCCAAGAAACCAACGGATGTTGGTAACTGCCGGGTGCGCGGACAAGATCTCATGAACGGCAACGGCCAGTGACTGAAGCTCAGCTTCCACCGGAATTGCCTTGTGACCGAACAGACGCGCCAACGCGCCTGGTTGATTTAGCGGAGCGACGGCAAGCAACCAACCCTGCTGAGACTCTTCTCCGTACTCGGCAAAATACACCTCAAAGAGCTTCTCGCGGACCTGTACATGAACTACCCAGCCGCAGTCCCGCCAATTATCAAACTCCTCGACGGAGAATGAGCGGCTACGAAGTTTGCTCTCCAGTTCTCTGGCAAAGCTCGCGCCCGCGGGATGGTCGAATTCCAAATCCTTTGGGAAGGACGCAAGAAAGCTCGAATGAGGTACTGCTGTCATTCTTCTGTAGCCCTAACGCTATTGCTCACGCGCGTGCGTCTCGCACGTCGCGTGCAGCAATTTGTTGGGCGCCGCCACGTCCGCAACCATGACACCGTAGAACGTTCCGATAAATTCGCCTCCCAGCGGACCGCCAGACCAGTAGGAACCACTGACCCCAGTTTCGCTGAGTTCGCCCCGGAGTTCGTTATCGCTGTCACAGAGATTCGCTGTCAGATTCAGAACGAATGCTCGCCCCGTTACCTGATATGCAGCCATGCCCTGAAACTGTGGGTGCTGTGCTGGTTCTTGCGCAAGGACTTCGGCACGGTACCAATCTTCGTTCGTACAGGATTCTCCTTTGTCTTCGGTCAGCCGTAGGGTCATCGACTGAATCAGCCGTTGCTTGCTATCGACGACTGCAATTGTCCAGAATGAATTGGCTTTCCAAGACGAAGGAGTCTGGAGCACCGTCAACCGCTCATGTTCGCTCGGTGTCTGCGAGGCGCATCCGACGGCAGCGACGAGGACCATGAGTGTGAATGCATTCTTCATTCTGACGCCCAACGCCGCCGCTGTGCCGCGAGCAAAAGCGCCTCGCTTTTGCGAGTCGGAACCAGCGGCTTGTTGGGCAGTTGCTCCGTACCCATGGCGATTCCTACTGCTCTGTCTGCGCGCTTTCGCGACGCAAGGCCCGCGAACAGGCGATGAATGCCGCCACCGCGCCTCCAAATGAACCCACCGCCAGAATAGTGGCGATGACGGGCTGGCGGCATCGGAACGTTGGCGCGAAGAGTGAGTATTCGCAGTTGCACGCCGTGCACGCAAGGCTGGCCGACGACATGATCCACAGCGAGCAGTACACGCCAACTAGCACGAGCACTGCTCCGAGAACTGCATAGGCAATCTTCATATTTTTTACGCCCAACGCCGCCGCTGTGCCGCGAGCAAAAGCGCCTCGCTTTTGCGAGTCGGAACCAGCGGCTTGTTGGGCTGCCTCACTCTATCACCACTTTGTCGATGCGGGTGCCAGGTGGAAGCCTGGACACCTGTCTGTGTATCTGACCCGACACAGAGAAGTGAACCTCGATGTCCGAGACCTCTACATTGCCGACATCAACCTCGCCACCTAGCACCGGTGGGTGCTTGAAACTATAAATCTGCCCTCGCTGAAGCACGCACCCAGAAGAGCGGAGCTCACCCACCATTTGGACCGCAAAGTGACTACCGACAAATTGCCTATCCGATAGCAGCGTCCGAAACTCTTCCACTGAGTCCGCCACCTTTTGTAGCTTGGCTTCGAGCGTGTCGAGAATGTGAATGCTGCCATCGTTAACATCTTGCACGAAGGCATCGCCGCTTGCTGCAAGCAATATTGGCAACTTGTGCGTGCCGATGAGCCATTCCCACTCGCTCAATATTGCTTCGCGATTCAGGTGACTGAAGTTCACGGTCAGATCATTCAAGGTCACGTCTCTGCTCCTTCCTCTGAAGCCCAACGCTAGCGATGAGCCGCGAGCAAAAGCGCATCGCTTTTGCGAGTCGGGCGACCAACGGGAGCGGACTCGATCGCTTTGTTAGGCATCTTCGAGCATCCGCTTGAATTCTTCTTTCTTCCCGTTGCCATTGACATGAAGTATGAGAGTCGTTGCATTTCTGTGCTCGGATGCATGGCTGCAAACTTTGAAAATCCGAAGACCTCGCTCAAGGACTCAGACTCATGCCATGTCGTCATGACGAAGTTGTCTTCGGGTACGTCACGGAAATCGAACTGCTCAAGATTCGCTAAATCGACGGAATCATCCCAGGAGCTGCACCCTGGCCCCCAGGCCATCATGTAGAGACAGCCAGAATCCACCAACCATCGGCTGATCTCAACCTGGCGCGCCACAGAGACTGAGGACTCAATGATTACTACACACTTATATGGCGCAAGCGCTCTGACGTCGGGCAGTGTGCCAACTTCGGTGACGGGCTGATACTCGATCATCTTCAGCCTAACGCCATTGCTCACGCGCGCGCGTTTCGCGCGTCGCGTGCAGCAATTTGTTGGGCACCTCACACATACGTCCAGTGAAACTCAGAGCCGAAGACACCACTCTCCGCAACCGAGCGAACGGCGCCAAGCGCGTGCTCCAGGCTGACAACGTAGCAGGCGGGATAGTCGGCGAGTTGACCACCGACGACCAAGTCGATGTGGGGATCTTCTGCAATTGACGGGTCGGTAAGCGTCGGAAAAGACTCGGCCGCCACGGAGCCGGAAACGATGTACTTTCCGGAACCGCCGCCAACCGTCAATGACACGTCGGCGTTGCCCTCAAGGCCTAGGTGCACGTCGTTCAGATTGCAATTGTTCATAGCGCGTATAGCTGACTCGACCTCAGCCCACGACGGTTTATCAATCACCGTATCGGTCCGGCCTCTCTCGTTCCAATCGCAGATTGTCAGGCTCCGAATCCTCATTCCCTTACCGCCCAACGCCGCCGCTCAGGCGCGCGCGTCCCGCGCGTCGCCTGCAGCGGTTTGTTGGGCATCAGCTGACCTTAGGACCGGCTCCGACTCCGATAAAACATCTACGCACTGATTTCCTGATTTAACAAACCAGTGGATTAGAGGAAAGGAGTCCATTGTACTAGCGGCAGACCGTCGAAACGCCACGATGTACTCGGAACCATGGACGCGCCAGATCAGCCCAGGCTCTACAGGGATCGAGCGAAGGCGATGACCTTCATCTATACATTGGAATGCCCTTTCAGGCGCGAACTCTACCCAGACGCGAACCGAACCGGAAAGACCCTCCGCAATACCGATTTTCAACCCATCCTCCACGGACCAGCTCACCTCCAGAATCTCTGGATTCTGAAAATGACCCTCCGTAGGTATCCAGAGCTCGAATGTCTCTTCGCTCATGATGCCCAACGCCCACGCTGTGCCGCGAGCAAAGGCGCTTCGCCTTTGCGAGTCGGAACCAGCGTGATGTTAGGCGCTCTGTCGCGCCAAGCGATCACGAATTTCATCTCGCGCTCCTCGTTGCAGGAGTAGCCAGAGATCGAGTGCCTCATGCCTCGAAACGCCGCGACGCTCACAAATCATCTCGCCGTTCGAACTGAAGATCACGAGACCATGCTCGTAAACGTCGACGGTCCAGCCATCCGCGTCTGTTAACCACGTATTCGGGTGCTCCTCATCGGGCGTGTCTAGTTCCACCAAGGCCGCTTGCAGTTCCTCAAGCGTCGGATTGTCTGGGCCGCCACCCCACCGACATTCAAGACCCGTATCTATGGTCGATGATGCCGACCGCTTTCGCGGTGGGCTTGCTGCGGGCGGGGCTGTGCAATACGGGCAGAACTCTTCCGTTGCCGGCCGAGGCTTTCCGCACGCGCTGCAATGTCTAACTGACGCATTCATCTGTGCCTAACGCCGCGCATCACGCGCGTGCGTCCTCGCACGTCGCGTGCATGCGCTTGTTAGCCCATGCGCCATTATCTTTCCCATTCGACCGCAACCTCTTTTGTTTCTTTGTCGTTATATGCAGTCAGCCGCGCCGACACGTGTCGACCCGCCCAGTTGATGCTCGAAACAAAGTACCTGTACTCGGCACCGTGCTGTTCAGCTGCTAAGCGTACTGCTTTTTCAGCCGACTCGCCCTTGAGCGTGAGCTGCAACATCACGGCCATCACGACAGCCAATACGCTTCCAGCAAGGAACGCTAACCTGGGCGCGCCCGATTTGTGACCTGCCGTAGCACGAGCCTCCAAGACAGGCGGCGAGCGTAGCTCCCTATAGACCCAAAAGAGCATGAACAACACTGCGGGAAGCAAGACCATCGAACCCAGAGAACTGAGGGGATCTTCGCGAAACGTAATCAGCCAGTACTCCAATGGCTGCAACCACGGAGAAATTATTAAGGACCCAAGCAGGAAGCCGGAGAGCATAAATGCGCTGAACCAGGTAACTATCCGCGCAGTGTCTAAACTGCCTCTGACCAGAAAGATGCCTGCGACGACTGTAAAGATGTTTAGGCTAGATGAGTAACTCATCTGATTGGTAATGCAGTAGATCATGAAGCCTATATCCAAGGCTCCCACGACGATGAGAAGCCAACCGACGCGCGCGAGTATTCTCCGGTGCTCAGGCATAGGTTTTTCGGGGCCTAACGACAACAATGAGCCGCGCGGCGCGATGAGGCTAACGAAGGGCGCATACGTTTCACCGCGTCGGCTCCATTGTTTTGTTGGATTGCAGCAGCCCGCGCACGAGGGCCTCCGCCTGCTGCACCCCTGGATCGTCGCCGATGGCGACTATGACAAACGCGGAGGGCTCGAAGAAGTCAAAGGACGTGTTCAGCACAAAGAACTCGGCGATGTCTTGCAGCGGTTCTTGACAGTGCCACGAGGTCATAACGAACCTGTCGTCAGGCGGCTTGAATTCTGCAGATGTATCGAGGAACGCCAAGTCAACTGCGTCGTCCCATTTTGATGCTTCGAAACCGGAGCAAACGGCGTACCTGCATCCGGAGCCCACCAACTCCGCTGCGATCTTGTCCCGCTCCGCCGCGGTTTGCGTTCGATCATGGGAGATGATCCACGCAGCGTACTCCGTGCCCGGCACGGGCGATCGAAATGCGTACGGTCGGGACAATGCGTTAGAGAAGACGCGTTGCATTCCTGCTTCCTGCAATCCAACGACAACGATGAGCCGCGCGGCGGGATGTCGCTGAGGAAAAGCGCCAAGGTTTCACCGCGTCGGCTCCATTGTTTTGTTAGGGAGCACACGCCGCTGCGCAGCCGTGAGGAGCTGACTCGTTGTGACAACTGACTGCCCTTCGGCTCGCTGCGTAAACCCGCGAGCCTCGAACTCGACCTCGCCCCCAGGCCAACTTATCGGAAGCCTCCATACCTGCGCTTCGTAACTCACTCGACTCTCCACCCGTCGCTCCATCCCGTCAATCATAAATGGACCGAATGCGGCGGTGGCCGCGGCGTAGTCAATCGAGATTCGAGGGAACATGACGCCATGAAAGATAAGCGTCGCGGGCTGCACCCGAAACTTGAATCCACCGTCCTCGCCTTTTAGCCACTCAAGAATGTGGTCGATGTCGAGTACCAGCTCCCCCTCCCCATTTTCTCCCTCAACAAACCGAATCCCATGAACGTGGTTGTCGTGCCACGACATGCGATCAAAGTCCGCTTCCGTCCAGACTTCCTGCATTCGCTGCTCCCTAACGCCGCCGTTAACCCGGCGCGCGCGTCTTCGCGCGCGATCGGGTTGAACGGCTTGTTCGGCTCTCATCAGCAAGCTCGTTCAGTATTGCGATGTCTTCGTTTGCTTCGCTGCGCCTTAGGGGACGAGTACAACTCGTCGCCTCGTAGTAGCCATCCTTGTCTGGGCCATATGCGAACACGAGGAAGACTCCCGATTTCGGGAACTCATAGCCGCATAGGCAGCACGTGATCGCTGACTGAACAAACACGCGGCTCGCTTTTTCGCCCTTCCATGCCTCGAGAATATAGAACTGCGTTCTCTGATACTCGACCTCGAAGTCACCCTCTTCCATAAGCGTGAAGCGCTCCGTGCCCTCGATGCGGCCCAGGAAGACGAGCTGCGCTCTTTCGAATCGATCAGCCACAGCTGTCCGCTTGTCATTGCTCTCTCGGATGCAGGAGCAAGCACCTGACACGCCGACAGCTCCGACAGTCAAGGCAAGAACGCAGAGAATGGCTTTAGTCATAGTCTTCCGGGCCGAACTCTTATATAGACCGCCTACATGCGGTAGTTAGTGCCGAGGCGTATTTCTGGAGGCCGCAAAAGTGCGGTGTATCCCCCCGCCAACCTGGCTCCGCCTTCCGCTTTCGTCCCATATCTTCATGACTTAGGCACTTATTGGGCAATTCGCCCAGAAATACTACCGCACCCGACTCCGTTTGGTGGCCAAGATAGTGCCGCATGGTTGCCAGCGTCAATCCGCCGGGTCACCGGAGTGAACAAGGAGGTTCTTATGTCGCCTGATTCGCAGGATCGAAACTCGCCGCGGCTGCTCGACCAAGTACGTGAGCTGATACGAATCCGCCACTACAGCATCCGTACCGAGCAAGCATATGTGCAGTGGATCAAGAGATTCATTCTGTTCCATGACAAACGCCATCCGCTCGAAATGGGCGCCGATGAGGTCACAGCGTTTCTCAGCCACTTGGCCGTGAAGCGCAATGTAGCGGCTTCCACGCAGAACCAAGCGCTGAACGCCATCCTGTTTCTGTACCGCGACGTGTTGAGATGCACATTGCCGTGGCTGGAGGGCGTACAGCGCGCCAAGAAGCCGCAGCGATTGCCAGTGGTGCTCACTCGCGATGAGGTCAGAGCCCTGCTCGCGCAAATGCAAGGCACCACCTGGCTCATGGCGGCGCTCGTTTACGGCGGCGGGTTGCGGCTGCTGGAATGCCTGCGCATTCGAGTGAAGGACATCGATTTCCAGTATCGCCAACTGGTCATCCGTGACGCCAAAGGCCAGAAGGACCGCATTACACTGTTGCCGCAGAACCTGTTCGAGCCGCTAGGCAACCATCTCGTCCGCGTACGTGCGCTACATGAGAACGATCTTCGCGAAGGCTATGGATGCGTCTATCTGCCATTTGCGCTGGCACAGAAGTATCCGACGGCGGAAAGAGATTGGGGCTGGCAGTATGCCTTCCCGTCGACACGTCGCTCGATGGATCCGCGCTCCGGCGTAGAACGGCGCCATCATGCGCCGGAAGACTCGCTGCAGCGTGCTGTTCGTCAGGCAGTGCAAAGAGCCGGCATCATCAAACCCGCCAGCGTTCACACGCTGCGCCACTCGTTCGCCACTCATCTGCTCGAATCAGGCTATGACATCCGCACGGTCCAGGAACTACTGGGCCATGCAGACGTGAAGACGACGATGATCTACACGCACGTGCTGAATCGCGGCGGCAGGGGAGTCGTCAGTCCGTTCGAAACTATCGCCTGAGAGCCCAGCTCCATTTCCCCCCAAGTGGCGGCTGGGCGGCACGGCCTTGGGATTTGGCGAGGCGCCTGTCCGCGGTCGCGGACAAGGGCCGCAGTCGCGGATACGCGCATTATTGCGTCCCCCGCTTTCGACCGCGTCCTTTAACTCGTTCACCGGCATCGCTGGTGCCAGCTTTGGTGCCAGCCACGGGGAATCGATGGGACTGGAGGGGATTGAAAATCCGCCACGATCAGTAAGTTGCTGATTCGGTCAGTCCTCTTGTCGGGTTTTGATCCCGCCATTCGGAGGTTCGAATCCTTCCGCCCCAGCCAACCACAATAGTTAAAACAACAATCTAGAAAACGCTGTCGCGCTCGCTCCGGGTGAGCCGTAAGCAACGGCGGCGCGCTTTTATGATTCGGGCGCGCCAGCGCGAACTTTTGTTACCCACTCTCGTGCGCCTCCACAACCGCTCGCATCCAAAAGAAAAGGCGACGTGAGTACGGGTTCGCTGCTTCCGTTGATTCACGCGCAAGGACTATCTGTTCCTTTGTCCCCTGCCAATTCTGCGCAGGGTAATGACCACGCTCGCACCACACCGGTTCTGGATTGAAGCTGCAGGTTCGGCGACTTGGATCGTACTGCAGGGTTCCGACGTGATGATCGGGACGCCATGCTGTACCAAATTCTTCAGAAAGAACCCGATACGTGGTTGCCTTCTCATCGCGCGGATATGGGTCGATGTAGAGCGGGACTCTGCTCATGGCCCACGTTCACTAACAGCGCGATCCGCTCGCAGCGGCTGCCAAATGGTGATTGCGCGATCCTGCCGCAGTAGCCGGGGTAGCGCGTCGTGCCATCGCTGACGATAGGGACGTTGGAGTTGAACGTCGATGACGTCCTGGTGGCTCTGCCAGGTCTCATACAGCATGAAGCGGTTCTCGTCGTTCGGATCCCGGTGCAGGATCGCTTCGCGAAATGCGGATTCTCCTCTCATCGCATCCAGCACGCCTTCGAGCAACTCGAGAAACTCGGGACGCCGCTCCGGAACGACATCGAACACGATCACATAAGTCACGGGCGCCATGGGGACTCCATCCAAGTAGCGGATCAAAACCTCAGCTCCAGTGTCCGTGTATTCGAGTACGCGATCCATTACCTCTCAGGTAAAGCTTGGATATCTGACCACAGTCGCACTGTTCGAAGGGAGATTTTCACTTCCCTTCACCCGTATTCATCGAGCCATCGCTGCGGCTCACGCTGCCGGTGTAGCGGCGCACGATGTCGTCGGGCGGGGGCGTGACGCGATTGACTGCGGGCATGCAGTAGCAATACAAGCAACCAACAACGGCCTTGCGGGCTGTTTTGTACTGAGGTGTGAGTATGCCTGTCAGGATCAAGATAACGGGGCGGTTGATCGCCGCGGCGCGCGCCTTGACCGGCGTCAATCGGGGCGATTTCGCCGCGGCGGCTGGAGTGTCGCCCGAGACTATTGCTTCGATGGAGGCAAACGGCAGCGCCTGGTTGCACTCGGAAAGTGATGCGGATGCCGTGTGCCGCGCGTTCGATAAATTCGGGATCGTCGTGCTGGGCGAGTCGGACGGGATGGGCGCCGGCGTCAGGTTGAAATTCACGCGTCAGGATGTGCGGCAGATTGCTCGTCTCGAAGACGAGGGCGGAGTGGTCGGCTCGGACGACGCGCCCTGATCCGGCTTCTGCTATGTGCCGAGCTCTTTTGATACGTGTTTCGTTATTTCTTTAATGTTTCTAGAGAACTCCGCCTCCAGATCAATGCCGCATTTGCTCGCAAGAACGATGACTGACCACAAACAGTCCGATAATTCATGCCCCAGTTTGGATTGGCACTCATCGATGTGACGGATGCCTGCGTTCGCCTGAATCAGTTTGGCCAGATCGCCAATGTCTCCTACGAACCCAAGTGCAAGTTCTTCGGTGGTCCAGGCGCGTCCGTGCAACTTGATCGCGAGCTTTTCGTAAAGATCGTTGAGTTTTAGCGCGGATTCCTGCAGTTCTTCGAATTTCATAGTCATTTGGCTGCCAGCCTGCTGCAATCGTCGATCAGCGCGCCCAGCACGGCGATGCCACGTCGAATCCTTTCGGGTGGCACGGTGACGAACGACAAGCGGAGAGTATTCCGCTGCGGTTCTTCGGCGAAGAACGGCGCGCCCGGTACGAATGCGACGTTCTCGGCAATTGCTCTCTGCAGCAGTTCCACGCTATCCATGCCGGAGGGCAGGTTCACCCAGATGAACATGCCGCCCTCCGGGCGATTCCAGGTGACGCTTTTTGGGAAATGCTCCTGCATTGCTTCCAGCATGACCTGGCAGCGTTCCCGATAGAGTTTGCGGATCGTGGGAATGTGCGTGTCGAGGAAGCCGTCTTTGACGCACTCGTAAACGATGCGTTGAGTAAACGAAGGTGTGTGCAGGTCCGCCGCCTGCTTCGCTTGGACCAGCTTGCGATGCAGAGCTTGAGGTGCGATCAAATAACCCACACGCAGTCCGGGTGTCAGCACCTTGGAGAACGAACCCAGGTACACGACATTGTCCGGCATCATCGACTTCAACGTCGGCAGGGCGTCGCCCGTATATGAAAGCGCGCCGTAGGGATCGTCCTCGACGACCAGCAGCCCGGCGTCGACAGCGACTTTCGCTAGTTGCTCGCGCCGTGCCAGCGGGATACGGCGCCCGGTGGGATTCTGAAAGTTGGGCAGGCAATACATGAAGCGCGCGCCGCTCAAGACATCCTTGGTCAGCATCTCTGGCCGCGGCCCGTGCTCGTCCGAAGGCACGGAAACATAAGTCGGTTCGCTCAGCGAGAACGCCTGTAGCGCGCCGAGGTAGGTCGGCGTCTCGACGAGCACGCGACTGCCTGGATCGATCAGCGTCTTGCCGAGCAGGTCGAGCGCTTGCTGCGATCCGGTTGTGATCAGCACATCGGCGGGGTCGATGCGCACCGAGCCGGCCGAGTGTCGCGCGGCGATCCATTCACGCAATTGCATGTAGCCTTCGGTCGGGCCGTACTGGAGTGCCGGCGTCGGCGCCGTCGTGAGAATCGTCTGCGTGCTCGCGAGCACCCGGTCCACCGGAAAGGTGTCCGGCGACGGCAGGCCGCCGGCGAAGGAGGTGATCTCGGGCCGCTCGGTGACCTTCAGGATTTCGCGGATGACGGAGCTGGTGAGCTTCTGCGCACGCTGTGACAAGGTCAGGTTCATGAAAATCGCTCTCGACTTTGGCGAGTCGCCAAGTCGTACGGTGGCACGATTCCCGCGGCGATGGCATGCACACTTATCCCTCATTTCTTCCATGTCAGATGACTGGCCGACGGCGTATACGCGAGAGCTTTGTTTGCGTTTGCCACCTTACAAAGGTGCCCATTCTGCCAGTTGTTTGCTGCCCGGCACCCGGCGCAGTGTGATGACGCGTCCGCTAGCGTGTACGGAGGATTCAAGACGTGGGCTACAGCGAGCTTTCGATTCCGACGGACATCCCCTGGAAGCGACTGGCCGTTTCCGGTGACATGCTCGACCCCAGGCACGGCGATCTGCGCTTCCCGCGTAAGTGGGATACATCGATCGCGGCGTTTTATCACGAGCCCCCCGAAACGGACCCGGCGTACTGCCAGCGCCGCCTCACCTATATCAAGATCGTCTGCACGATCACGAATTATCAGCTGGCGGCCAACGACGTCACGATCCTGGATCGACTGCGCACTACCCCGATGCTGGCCGCGCCGTATCGCGAGTTCGAGCTTAATGCGACGCGCGCGTATCCCTGCCACGGAGCGCTGTTGCAGGTCGGTGTGTATCCCAACCCGGACGAGAACGTGCCGCTGCACGATTTTCCATACGTGGCCTCCATGCAGCCACGCAAGCGTGAGCTCTACGAAGTGGCGACTCAGTCCGGCGAAGTCGCCAGCCAGTCTGCCAACAAGCTCAATGTGATGAAAGGCGGTACGACCACCGGGACCACCGAAGATTACGACCTTGACATGGGCGGCGGCAGCGGCGGCCATAGCGGGGTGTTTGGACTGTGGTCGGAGCAGCACTCGAACGAGCAGAAACAAGTCGGCACCATCCAGCGCAACCAGACCCAGAACCAGAACGTATCGACGACCGACGCTTCGCGCGAACGCCGCGAGACGTATTCCTTCTCGACGAGCATCAATCAACTGCACACCTTGTTGCAAAGTTATCATCTGGGCACGAATCGCGTGATGTTCTTCATGCAGCCGGTGCCGCACATGCAGGATGCGAAGTTCAGTTTCGTGCGTGGCCTGCGGCGTATCGAAGGCGTGCAGGAGTTCTTTCTCATCATCAACCGTCCCGCGCGCGTGCCCGGCTTTTGCCTAGAAATAGCCCTGGAAACGGCGCACTTGTATGTGCGTCATGCTTATACGCCGAGACTGATCCCACTATCGGATGCGTATTCGCCCACGAATCTCGCCAAGACCGAGGAAGCGATCGGTTCTGCGGTCAAGGGAAATTCGGCGTATCAGCGGTATAGAGACTACCGCGACGCATGGAACTCGCTGTGGCCCTGGGAGCGCAAGACCGTAGCCAACCCGCAGTGGGACCCGTACGGAGCGAGCGACATCTGGTTGACGGCGGGCGAGGTGCCGGTGCGCCTCCCGGACATCGGCATCGAGGACGTGGCGCTCATCTACGAGCAATATGAAGCGCACACCGGCGAATTTTTCGTCAGCGGCCGGCGCTTCTGTGCTTGCTGGCTGCCGACACCGCATGAGCCGATCGAAGAAGAGCCTGACGAAGCAGGCGAGGAAGTGCACGAGCCCGATGAGCATTGCGAGGATTCCTCGCCCGCGAGCATTTCTACTTGCGACATCGCGCCCGGCTCGATCGTGTTCTCCGATTTGCTCGGTGGGGGCGGCTATACCCTTGCCGGCGCCAAGACGGCGCAGTTCTCCAACGGACTCACCGCCGATCTGAACCGGGCGTTGTCGTCGAGCCTGTTGTCCCCCGAGCGCAAGGCCTATGGACGCGGCTCGTTCTTCGAGACCGAATTCATGCTCGAAGAGCTGAGTGAGTTGGTGAGAAGGACAGCGCGCCTGGATACCGATATCTCCAACCTGAAAGCCTTCCGCGAAGGGCCGCGAGAACTACTGCGAAAATTCAAGGGCGCGGCCGTCCTGCGTGAGTTCGCCGGCATGACGACGGCGACCATGATGAGCACATTGAGTATGGATGCCGCATCGGCGCGACGGCTCAAGTGCGACGTGCTTCTCGAAGTGCTGGAGCAATCGGACGCGAGGCTGCCTCACACGGTCGATCGCGAGGAGGCTACGAGGGGAGTCGAAGATCGCGCGACGCGTGAGGCAAGGCTGATTGCCTCCGGACGTGGCGACGCCCGGCCACAGCGAGAAACCAAGAGGGCAACCGTTCGCAAACGACCGAAGAAGTCCCATCGGTGAGTCACGGCCGTGGCGTTCTGGCTCATCCTGATCAAAATCGTCAAAGCGTTGATGACGATCCGGAAGTACGCGGGCCTGCTGTCCGCGCTCTCCTCCGGCAAGCTGGTCGAAAGCATCTTCAGCGACCTGTTGATTGGCTACGCGCGCGACCACCTGGTGAAGGCCGGCATTCCCCTCGATCGGCTCGATTTCGAGGAGCAGGCGAAGCAATGGATTGAAAATGAACTGGACGGTGCGGCGGGCGATCTGAGCGAACATGCGATCGTCATCGCTCCAGGCGTGATCCGTGCGGCGCTCAAGGAAGAAATGCAACGCCTGCTCACGGGAAAATCGATGGGGAACGGTCTTGAGGCGACGCGCAATCAAGGCCGCTCCGGCGACCCCATCGTGCTGCACCGGGGCGAGTTCGAGCACGTCACGACTGATCTCTCGTTGAACGGCGCGGGCATCGATCTCGCGTTTCGTCGCACGTATCGCAGTGGCGCCGACTATCTCGGCCCGATCGGGCGCGGCTGGGATCATTCCTTCAATCTTCGATTGATCGAGAAGAACGAACACCTAGTGGCGCGCTTCACCGGCCGGCTCGGCCAGGATGTCTTTTACCGCCATCCGCGCTTCGGCCAGGCGCAGTACGGCTACTTTGCTCCGCCCAACGGGACGCATGACATCCTGGTTCCAACACCGACGGGATCGTTTCGCATCGAGCAACCGGGCGGAGGCAGCATCGCGTACGAGCGCTGCGGGCCGATGGAGCACCGGGCGATACTCATCAAGTCACCCGGCTCGCACGTACTGTCGCTGCAATATGACGCCGACGATCGCTTGACGCGCCTCGTCGCCAATAGTCCGGGCAGATATATCGACCTGAGCTATGACTCACTCGGACGCATCGCTGAGATTCGCGATCACACCGGCCGCAGTTGCGAGTACGAGTACGACGAAGGGGGCTTGTTGATATCCGCGCGCCAGGCTGTGGTGACCGAAGGCAAGTCGCGCGTCGACATGGAGCTGTACGAATACACGCTCGTCGGCCAATCGCGCCGCCTCGCTCGGATCTGCGACGAGGAAGGCGTGGTCATGGTTGAAAACGTCTACGACTGTCGCTCGACCTCGGAGACCCTTGGATATGTGATCGAGCAGACGCTCAAAGCTGGAAGATCGGTCTACTCATACGAGCCGTTGTCCGCGCCGTCTCCCACCCTCAGCTCGGTGGATGCGCCGACGTTGCGCGTATTCGAGTGGGGGCCGGATGGCCACGTCATCGAACGAATCTTCAACGAAGCTGGCAATGAACTGCTTCGGCGCGAGGACTACACAGACGGCGGCAGCCGGCGCACTGCGCTGTTTCGCAAGCGGTACAACAGCGACGGTGCGGTGATCGTCACCATGGACCCCGAAGGCGAGCTTGTGCAGTATCTGTACGGACGCGAGCAGGTCGATACCCAGGGTCTGTGGTCCGATGTGCCCAATCCCTTGCTGGATGCGACGGCGTCGCAACGCATGGCGTTTGGAAACAAGCTCTCGAGCGTGCATCGCGCGAAGCAGATCGAGCCGTTGCAGCTAGCGCTGGAGCAGGAGGAATGGCTGGCTCTGCTGCCGCCGCCCAAGCAACGGATGGACCCACAAGATGTCGTGTCGAAGTACCAGTATGCGGAGACAACTCAGCAACTGATCGCTCGGTCCGATCCGCAGCACACGGTATCGCCGGACCCATTGCACGTGGAATCGGCCCCGATGGGTACGCCGCTTTACGATCCCTCGCACGTGCTGGCGCTGAACTTTCGGCGTCACCTGACCACGTTTCACTTCGATAGCGACGGGGTCCTATTGCGAACAAACTATCCCGATCGAGCCGCGCCGGCATCTGCCCCCATCACCGAACAGGTATTGGCGCGGGACGCGAAGGGCCGTTCGCTGCAGATCGCGGATCGTCGCGGCTATGTCTCGTTTCATGAGCACTACCCGGAGAGCGGCTCGGCTCCTGCGAGCGAGATCTCTGGTTTCCTCAAGCGTCGCTTGTTGCCCCATCTGGACTGGCGGCTCGACGACAGCACTCCGGACATTCTGGAAATACGCAGCACCGGTGCGTGGGCTCGGAGCAATGCTGGTTTCGCCGGTTTGAATCCCACCGCACGGCTCGAGCTGCACCTGGAGGGCGTACGCATCGAGTTGTGGCAAACCCCGTCCGGCAGCGTTTCGAGTGCTCATTCGGCAGTGAACGTTGCGGTGGACGGCGTTGCACACGGAGTTTGGAATCAAGCGGTGAACGCGCGGTATGTCGTACAGCAATTGCCACGTGGCACTCATGTCGTGACGATCTCCACTGCTCAGCCGGGGAGCTTCACGGTAGGGCGAGTACAAACCCACGTTGCGGTCGACTACGAGGTCGATGCTCTGGGTCGAGTGGTTCGAGAGAGCGACGCGCGTGGCTGTCCGACGACACGAGTATTCGACTCGCTCGATCGGGAAGTCGTCGTTGAGCGCGGCCCGGCTGTATTGGCCACGACGCGGCGGTTGAGTTACGGCGCGTGGGGTGAGTTGCTGCGTGAGGATGTCACGTGGCGTGACAGCTCCGGGCAACCGATCGAAGGCGGCAACATTTCGACCATCTATGAGTACGATTTCCGTGGGTTGCTGGCGTGCGAGACCAAAGGTTCGACGCTTGGCCAGCGGCGTCGCACACAGCGTCGCTACGATCAACGTGGCCAGGTAAGCTCGACACGAAACGGTCGAGGCGTCGTTACGGGATACCGGCACGATGACCTTGGCCGTCGTGTTCAGACGACGCGCGCAGCGTGCTCGCCCGAGCAATCGACCCGAACTTATCGCTACGACAAAACGGGTCGAAAGCTGCTGGAACGCAGTGCCACTGGCGCCTGGACGATCATGGGCTATCGCGCCAACGGCACCATCGTGTCGGGCTACAACTCGCGTGGCTTGATCCGTGTCCAGACGGATCCGAACGGCCATCTATCCGTGACGCGGTTTGATTTGCGCGGCCAGGAGATCGTGGTCAGTCGCTTCGGTCGACGCACGGACGGCACCTATGAGCTCGTATCTCGTATAGAGACCATTCGCGATGAGCACGGTGACGCGGTCGAGAAGCGCGAGGCATTGCTGTCGACGCCCATTCCGACGGCCGACCCCATCGACGCTCCGGATGCGGAGCTCTTACTTGCGCTGGGCGGTGGAGCCGTGCCGCAGGCGATCACAACATTCGAGCTGGATGCCGATGGACGTGTCACCCGGACCGCGGGACCAGGAAGTGGTGTCATCGAACGTCGCTACGATCCTCAAGGCCGGTTGTGGGACGAGCGCTCACCCGATGGGCGCCGTACGGTTCGGATCTATGACGCGACCGGCAATGTCACTCGCATCTACGCATTTGAACCTGCTCATGCAGCGAGTGAAGGCGCATCGGCCACGGCCGTATTCATGGAAGAGTATGAGTACGATGCATTGAATCGGCTGCTGCTCACTCGGGACGCCTATGGCAACGAGCGACGTCATGAGTACGACTCCGCCGGCAATATCACGCTCGTGGAAACGCCAGATGGCATCGTTACGAGGTTCAAGCACAGCGCGTTCGGCGAAGAAACGGAGCGCGTTGAAAGTACGACTGCGACAACGCGCAAGCGCTACGATCGCTCAGGTAATCTCGTCACTGTGATCGACGCGCGGGGGAGTCGGTTTCGATATGTGCGCGATCGGCTGGATCGGCTCGTGGAGGAATTCAACGCTACGGCGGCGCTTCCGCACACGCTGCACGCGTATGATCGCGACGATCGCCTGATCAAGACTGTCGACCGCAACGGCACGATCCATACTCACACCTATGACGACGCCGGGCACCGGCTTCGCACCGAGTTCGACTGGTCGGCATCCTCTGTTACGCGAGCCGCGCTGGCCCCGTCCTATCTGACGTTCGAGTATGACGCGTTGGGGCGCATGATCTCTCATGACAATGATTGGGTCACCGTGCGCCTGGGAAGAGACTCGCGTGGCTTGGTACGTGAGGAAAGCGCCGCGCTGAGGCCAGCGACGGGCTTGCCACCGAATGCCTGGCAAATCGAGCAAACGTTCGATGTTGCGGGAAATCGAACTTCGCTCACTTATGCCTCCGGCCGAAGCGTCGGCTACACCCATGACGCCGCCTCGCGCGTGACCGAGATCCGCGATCTCACGACACCGTCGTTGCTGGCGACGTTCGAGTACGCAGGAAGGCGCTTGCGGCGGGCGAACTTTCCAGACGCGGACTCCACAGTTACGCTCAGTTACGACGGGCGCGCGCAGGTCGTGGATCGCAGCGTTCGCAATGACATCGACGGCTCCATCTCCTGGCGCAGCCAGACTCTGTTCGATCGAGCGGGACGAGTCGTGCTCGAGAACGCCATCGTGGAGGGTGGCGCCCGCTCGCGTTGTTTCGGATACGACGCACATGAGCGATTGACAAGTTATGCCGATCAACCGGTGAACTGGTTCGATCCAAACATCCTGGCGCCGCCTGCACGCCCGGTCGCTCCCGCTGCGTCTTCGGCACAGTCGAGCAGCGATGCGTTGCTAATTGGCGGACCGGCACTGGCGCCGGTGTATGAGTTCGATCTGGAAGGCAATCGCACGCAGACCGCGGAGCCGGGCGGACCCGCGTTCACGTCGAGTGTCGATGCGGACAATAGATACGCGACTGTCGGCAGCACGTCGTGGACGCACGACGACGAAGGCAATCTGCGGAGTGACGGGAACATCACCTTCACGTACGACGCTCAAGGAGCGCTGGTCGAGGAATTCACATCGCCTGGTGTCCGCAGCGTTGGACTGATTCGGGATGCGATGGGTCGCATCACAGCCGTGATGCTCGCGAACAGTGAAACCATTGTGTACGCCAGCAGCGATCGCGTGCCAATCGCGGAGATTCGCGCAGACGGACAGACGGAATTCACGCCCGGAAGACTAGCCGACGAACCTGTGCACGTTCGCAGTCCGGACCAGGACATTTGGATCGTGAACGACCGGCTACGCACACCACGCCTGCTGATTCGACGAGGCGCCGTGACTGCGGTTCAACCACTGAGCTTCCGACCTTTCGGTGCGCTGGAATCCATCGTCGTGCCGACGTTGTTCGACTATGCCGGGCTCCTGCGCATTCCAGGTTCTTCTCTACTGCACGCATTCGCGCGTGCGTATCGAGTCGATGTTGGACGATTCATCCAGCAAGACCCAGCCGGCACGATCGACGGGATGAATCGGTACGTTTATGCGCGCAACAACCCGCTGCAGCTCTTCGATCCGCTGGGATGGCAGTCCTTCAGTCCGTCGGATGAGCGCTTGTTCACCTACATGGAGCGTATTGCCGCGGAGCTCGGCCTCGATCCCGCGCATGCGAACCTATCGACGAGCGCCGCCGGGTCGAACAAGCATCTCGAATTCCAGTCGTCCATGTTCGCGCCGGGCAGCGCGCTCTCGGGGGAGGACGCGCAGCGGCTGGCCCCGGAGGTATGGGTGAACGAGGAGGGCGTCATTACGAAAGTGAACGCCTATCCCAACGGCGCACCGAAGGGAACTCGGACCATCGATGTGGCTATCGTGAAGCAAAACATTCCAGGCGGCCGCGATTCCATCGTCGGCATGAAAGCCTCGGACGCGCTCGACTATGCGGTCGATTACAAGACCGGCAATGCGGAGCTGAAGGGCAGGCGTGCGCTGGAAAAACTGATCGGCGACAAGCCCGTTGTCAAACTCAACGAACGAGGCGGATTGCGCATGGCCTTGCACAGCCGCATAGCGCGACTGGCGGAATGGCAGTTGGCGAAGAAGATGCTGAAAAAGAAGGCCGTCAAGAAAGGGCTGAAACTAATTCCCAAAGCACTGCCTATCGTCGGCGCGTTGTTCACCTATTCGACCGCGGAAGGCAGTCAGGGCGAGAAGGTGGCGAGGGCGGTCGCCGGCGAAATTGGGATTGGGCCAATCGATCTGGAAACGGTGTATGACGCCGGCAAGTTGTGGTACGAGTACGACGAGCAGCTGCGAGAAGAAGACCCCGAAGCCTACAATGAGCGGGCGGAGCACCAGTCCAGCGTCGACTACACCATGTTTCCGAATTGAGTCGTCGCCGACCAGATTACGGATCCACCGCCCGCGTGATCTAACCGGCGCCGCCGTGCATCCAAGCGCCGTCCCGTGACGTATCACTCCCGAGACGTGTTCAACGAACCGTAACACTGCGAGCCTACGATGCTCTGCTCGCACCGGCGGCCGATGAACAAAGAACGGATATGGCCTATCCGGCGCCTCAAAGTCGCTGTTTTTTTCGATAGCGGGCCCGCCGGGCGCATTCGTACGCTCTAACGTATGACGTTTGTCTCAAGGATACGAGGCGTCGGAACTTTACCGGCGGGCGGATTCGGTCTCTTTCGATGTCGGAGTGAGCACATGGTAGCGCCGAGTGTTCGACGTTTCGGGCGACTGGGATTCGGCCTGATGGCGCTGCCCGTGATGAGTTTCGCGGGCGGCATTCCCACGACGGTCATCGACGAAGTCGTCGTCACCGGTCGCTTGGAACACCTGCAGGCAACGCCGGTGTCCGCAAGCCAGGGCGTCGTGACCGACGAACAACTGGCTCTTCGCCCCGTGCTGCGCACCGGCGAGTTGATGGAGGTGGTGCCGGGCCTCATCGTCACTCAGCACAGCGGTGACGGCAAAGCCAACCAGTACTTTCTGCGCGGTTTCAACCTCGATCACGGTACCGATCTCGCGACGAGTGTCGACGGCGTGCCGGTGAACATGCCGACGCACGGTCATGGGCAGGGCTACACCGATATCAACTTCGTCATTCCGGAGCTCGTGCAATCCATTGAATATCGCAAAGGAACCTACTACGCCGAGACTGGGAATTTCTCCGCGGCCGGCGCGGTGAATATGCGCTATCGGCGCAAGGTTGACGCGCCTCTGTTCGTCGTGGAAGGCGGCGAGGACAACTACATGCGCGGCGTCGCGGCCGCATCCCCGAAAGTTGCGGGTGGCACACTGCTGGTTGGCCTGGAGTACGCACACATCGATGGCCCATGGGTGCTCGATGAAAACTACGACAAGTGCAATGGTCTGCTCCGATACAGCCACGATACGGGCGGCGACGGACAGCTCAGCATTACCGCTCAAGCATATGAAGGGGATTGGAGATCGACGGATCAAGTCCCACTGCGCGCGGTACGCTCGGGTGAGATCGACCGCTTCGGCTTTATCGATCCGACGAGCGGTGGATCCACGCACCGCTATGGTCTCACGGCGGAATGGAGTGGATCACTCGGCGAAGGCGTCGCGAGCGGGTTGATCTATGCCATCGACTACGACCTCGATCTGATCTCGAACTTCTCCTATTTCACCGACGCCGGTAATGGCGACCAGTTCGAACAAGTCGACGAGCGTCGCATCTATGGCGGCAGTTGGGAGTGGCGACGCCCATTCGATTGGCAGGGTCGTGAGCAGGAGTTCGCCGCTGGGGTGCAAGTTCGTCACGACGACATCGGCAAGGTCGGGCTCTATCGCACCATCGCGCGCGAACGATTTGACACTGTGCGCGAAGACGCCGTAAAGCAAAGCGGCTACGCCGTCTACTCGAGCCTCGACACTCGTTGGACTGACTACCTGCGCACGACAGTGGGCCTGCGCGCGGATCACTTCGATTTCAATGTCGATGCCGATCTTGCTGCGAATTCCGGCAGCGCCAGCGATTCCCTGGTGAGCCCGAAGTTCGCAGTGGTGCTGGGGCCGTGGAGTAAGACGGAGTTCTTCTTCGACGTCGGCCAAGGTTTCCACAGCAATGACGCGCGAGGCACAACGATTCGTGTCGATCCTGCTGACGGCGTCACGCCCGCGGAGCGCGTCAATCCTTTGGTGAAAGCCATCGGTACGGATGTGGGGTTGAGAACTGCGATCGTGCCGAACACACAGTTCAGCGTCGCGCTGTGGAGTCTCAAACTGGATTCCGAGTTGCTGTTCCTCGGCGATGCGGGCACGACCGAGGCAAGCCGACAGAGCGAGCGCCGTGGCGTGGAAGTCGCGGCGCTCTGGAATCCGATTCAGTGGTTGATCGTCGATGCCGATCTCGCCTGGTCGCGCGCACGGTTCACTGATGAGGATGACGCTGGCGATCGGATCCCCGGCGCCGTCGAGAGCGTCGCCTCATTGGGTGTTGCGATCGATCATCCGAGCGGCTGGTTTGGGGGCGCGCGCTTCCGCCATTTCGGTAAGGCACCCCTGATCGAGGACAGCAGCGTTCGTTCCGAACCGACTACGCTGGTGAACGTCGAAGCGGGCTATCGATTCGCGAAGCGCTACAAGATCAGTGCTGCGGTTTACAACGTGTTCGACAGTAAGGATAGCGACATCACATACTTCTACGAGTCGCAGCTGGCGAATGAAAGCGAGCCGGTGGAGGACATTCACTTCCATCCGGTCGAGCCTCGCACGGTTCGATTGACGCTCAGCGCGACCTTCTAGGTATCGTGGGCATCGCGATTCGCTGCGCTGATGTGCGCAGACGGTCGACGAGCACGGGAGTCTCTTGGGCGCCAAGCCAATTGCAGACTCGGCGCCACCGGGTGGACCGCGCCTTAGACTTTTGGACCTTTTCGCCCAAAGCTAATGGCTGCAACGAGTCCCGTAAGGAGCAGCACTATCGTCCCTGGCTCGGGAACGGATACGGGTGGTTTGTCTTTGTCCTTCTTGTACCAGCCCTTGTGCTGCCCGTTCTTGCCCTGCCCCTCTTTATCGCCGGCATGACTCGCGGTTGAAGCCAAGCTCAATGCCGCAAGTGCGACCGCAGTTGTGTAAGTAAGCCAACGGCTCCGCATGCTGCTCATGATGGATCTCCCCTTACGGTTGTACCGCGGTGACTGTGCAGCTGATGGACGGGCCATCATCGCTCATGGATGATTTCATTTGTATCCGAAACTCTCTGATGTCGACGCTCCTTACATTTTCTAGCTGGTTGGTTGCACCACGACAATGGACAGGACCGCGTTGACACAGAGGTCTGGAGAAATCACATACGCGCTGCAGATATCGAGAGTGCTCATTCCATCTTTCGGCGCTTGCGCCTTGCAGGGCCTTCGTCACTACTACCAACCAGCGAAGCGCGAGTATCTGCCAACGCAAGCTGGATCAGTTCTCTTGCCGCCCGGGCCGCGCGATCCCCATCCTTGTCGACGATTGCTGCGTAGAGCTTCCTGTGATCGGGAATCGCGTCGCGCGGCGGCTCGTGCGATCGATATTTGAAATACGTGGTCCAGTGGATCGCGGCGCAGATCGACGCTGAGAGCGTCATCAATGCCTGGTTGCCTGTTGCTTCGAGTATCGCCTCGTGAAAGCGCTCATCTGCCGCCCGACCTTCGGCGGATGCCAGTCCACGACCCGCCATCTCGTCGAGGGCTTCGGCCATTGACGTAAGTTGCTGCGCTGTGCGGCGGCCCGCTGCGAGTTCGGCAGCGTGCGGCTCGAGAATACCTCGCAGCTCGAACAGTTCCTGGATGAAGCTCAAGCTGGGACCGCTGTCGAAGGCCCAGCGCAAGACATCGGGATCGAGGATCTGCCAGCGGCGTCGATCGGTCACGTGCGTGCCAAGGTGCGGGCGACTCTCCACCAGCCCTTTGGCTACCAGCATGCGCACGGCCTCTCGGTACGCAGTTCGAGAGATACCGAAGTCGACGGAGGCATTCATTTCCTTCGGCAACAAAGAACCGACGGCTCGTCGGCCGCACAGAATGGACGAGCCGAGCTCGCCCGCGATTCTTCGGTGCACGGATGAAGCCGGTATGGCGGCGTGCATCGACCCGGTGAGGTCGGATAGGGGAGCTGCCCACTCGGGCTCTACTCGTTGAATGTTTCTGGGCCTGCGCATGTGAGTGTCGAGCTCATAGGGAGACAGCGCTGGCGATCAGATTGAACCGTGGCCATCGCGCGCATCCGGGGACCCGGATGCGCCAATAAACTATAGCTCAACTATAAAAACGATTGCACATATCAAAGCGTACGAATTTCGTCATCTTCATCGGTGACGAATGTTTCTGATCGATGTCTGTCATTCGTGAAATAAATTGCGCGAATCTGCGCGGCGGGGGTGGGGCCGCCCGGCAACGCCGGGCGGCCATTCCCTGCAGATGATCGTTACATCACATCCGAGTGCGCAGGCCGAGTGTCACCAGGCGGCCGACGGGGTTCGATACGAAGCCGTTGTAGCCCCAGCCAGCGGCATTGCCGAAGATGCCGCTGGTGTTGCCGTTGTAGAAGGAGGGTTCTTCATCCGTGACATTGCGCACATCGAGCGAGACGATCCAGCCTTTGAACCTGCTTGCGTCGCCGAACATATATTGCGCGTGCAGGTCGAACGTATTGGCGGCGTCGACATCGTCGCCGCCGCCAACCGGCACGCCACTCTGGACGATGATCGGATTGACGCTGCTGGAGGACCAGTTCTTGTAACCTCCCGTATGATTCCAGAACACGTCGGCCGAGAAGCCGTTCAGTTCCATGCCGACCTGGGCGCGGTGCTTGAAGCGGATCGAGGGGAACGTCGTGTTGAATCCGGAGGTGTCGAGGATGTCGAACTCGGTGCCGCCGCCGAAATTCTGCGTGTACTTCGTGAAGTACGAAGCCGAATCGCCAACCGTGAAATCGATGTTGCCGATCGAGAAATCATACATGAAGGTGTAATCGATACCTTCCAGCAGCAGATTGAGTGCGTTACGCGAGCTCTGGTCGATCATGTAATACACCACCGGCGGCACCGCGCCGTTGATGCTTGCGCCGTTCGCGACATTGGCGAACTCGAGGATCTGCTGTTCGGTGCAGCCGCTCGGGCAGATGGTCAGCAAATCGTTCAGACCGCGGCTGTTGACGATAGCCGTGGGGCTCGGCGAGCTGACGCCGCCGATGAATTTATTGTGGAAGAACGTCACGGCGCTGGTGAACCCAGGCAGCCACTCGGGAGCGAAATCGACACCGAAGGACCAGCTGCGTCCCTTCTGCGGGACCATATTGCTGAAGCCGCCGCCGAGTTGACGGCGCATGGCGAGATTGCCCTGGCCGATCGTGCAGACATCCGAGGAGGCGGTGCAGGGTGTGTTGGTGTTCTGGACCACGGCGCCAGGCACGTTCACGACATCGGGATAGTTCGCCACCGGAACATTGATGGTGCCGGTGGGCCCCACGCTGCCTGACGCGTACAGATAACCTTGCGATGGATCGCCTATCACGGCGAGCGGTGGGGCGACGAATGCGCTTGCATAGTTGCCGCGCACGCGGAAGCTTGGTGTGAGGTCCCAGTTGAACGCATATTTGGGATTCTTGGTGTCGCCCACGTCGGAGTATTCGTCGTAACGACCCGAAATGTTCAGATCGAACTGGTGCACGAACGGGATGCCCATCTCGGATGAGATCACCGGCAGCAGCACCTCGGCGAACGCAGATTTGACGTTGCGGTCGTAGTTATAAACGCGGAAGGTCGAGCCGGTGGTCGTCGGGCCCGTGTTGTTGCTGCCCGAGATCTTTTGCGTCTGCTCGTGCCAGAAATATTCCGCACCCACCGCAACTTTGACTTGGCCCGCCGGCAGGTCGAACACCGGACCTTGGAACGTGAGTCGCGTCTGGTTCGTGGTGTTGAAGTTCGTGTTCTCGGTGTTGGCGGAGTACAGCTGGCGCAGCACCGCGGGCGATGTGAGGTTCGAGCCCAGCGGACTCCAGACGTCGAGCGCGTTGCTCGTCGTGAGTGGCATATTGAGGGCGACGACATTCTGGCCGGCGATGTTCGACGCCGTGGGGTTGCCGTTTGCTTGTGCCGTACCGTTGAGGGCAAGCAGCGCGCAGGCGGTACAGAAAGTATTGATGGCATTGCCTGCGGAACGATTCCACCCCAGCCCGTCCTCGAGCGAGACGGACCAGTCATTGCCGAGCTCGTAAGAGATGTTGAGCGTGGCATACGCAACGTCGGCTTGTGTTTCAGCAGTGCCGTAGTCGCCATCCTCGCGCAGGGCGAGCCATGTGACGCTTTCGCGCGTCGCATTCGGGGCGCCCGCAGGTGCTCTGAAGAACGGATTCTGTTGACCGAGCACGCCTTGGCCGGGCCCGAATGCGGTGGCGCTGGTCAGACCGCCGGGCGCCTGCGCGAACTCGGAGCGCTGCCTGTTGAAGTTCACCATGCCGATCACGGTCAGGCGGTCGCTGAACTCATTCACGATCTTCATCAACCCGTTCAATCGATACTGTTCCGGCACGAGCGTGGCGTAGAGGGAGTTGTTGCAAGGAGCGTTGCTCGGTGTGTTGGAAACAGTTGCCGTCGCGTCCGGTGAAAGGAACACGCCCGAGGGCGCGACGCCGCTCGACACTCCCGTCACCGTCATGGTGGAAGGGCTGCACTGAAAGCTGTTGTTGTTCGAGCCGACGGGCCGATAGTCGCCGCGGCTGGTGAAGGGTCGATCCCGCGCCATCAGCTCGCTCGAATTGTTGTATTGACTGGCGAAGTACACCCCGCCGGTTTCCCAGGTGTGGCCCCAGATCATGTTCAGATCCAGATTGTCGTAGCCGTCGGCAAAGCCGTAAGCAACATTGCTTTCGAAGCCGTCGAACGTGCGGCGAGTGATGAAGTTGACGACGCCCGCGACTGCATCGGAGCCATAGACGGACGAGGCGCCGTCGGCGAGGACTTCTACGCGCTGGATTGCCGAGATCGGAATGATGTTCGGGTCGGATTGATTGAATTGCGTGCCGCCGCCGGGAATACGCAGTCCGTCGGCGACGACCAGCGTGGTGTTGGACGAGGAGCCGGCCAGGCTGTGAATCTGCGGAGAGTAGTAGGAGAAGACGTTTTCGCCCTGCGCGAGCGAGCCCGAAGTGGATATTGCCGGTACCGTGTTGACCAGACTCGACAGGTTGATCGCGGCGGTTTTCTCGATCGTGTCCTGGCCTACGGCAACCATGTTGGAGCCGACAGGCACTGCACCGCGAATGCTCGAGCCGGTGACGAGCACCGTCTCGAGCTCGCCAAGTTCGCTGCCCGCCGTTGGCGTGGCCTGGTCCGAAGTCTGCTCCTGAGCAATTGCCGGGCCGGTCGATATCGCTGCGGCAGTGAGCGCCGCAAGGACCGAGGCCCGGAGTGAGCGAGATGCTGGCATGATCGAGTCCCCCTAAATGAACGTTGTTGTGAGTCCTTGAGTGAGGGGCGCCTCCAGACGCCCTGCCGAAGCGCTTGTGTTCAGTGGGCTTCCGGAGCCTGGAAGTTGTGCATTCCATCCGGGCGTGGATTGATGGCGAGGCGGGTAGCCATGCCATTGCCGCCGAAGCTGGCGCGGTGCCAGCGGCCTTGGGGCGCGTAAACTACGTCGCCCGGCTCGGCGGTGAAGAAGGGAACGCCTTCGATCAAATAATCGATCTTGCCTTCCAGGATCAGCCAGAACTCGGAATAGCCGATGTGAAAATGGCCGAGGTTGGTGGCGGGCGGCGCTGCTTGGCCCGGGCCGCGAATCATGTTGGCAAAGGTCTTGTCGTCCTTGACGAAAGGTCCGCCGCGACCGTTGGCGTTGACGACGTCCTTGGTGAAATCGAGGTGCGGCTTGTTGATTTCGTCGTAAGCGCCGCGGCCGGTGTAAGTCACCTTCATATACGTCTTGCCGTCGAGCGGGGCCGGCGTTTCATCGATCGGATAGAGCGGCACGGCTTGCGCGCCCCTGACCTCGAAGCGCAGCGAAGGCTCGGAGCCCTCGGTCTCGATGCTGTATGGAACGCGGTAGGGCACCTGCACCATGAAGCCTCGGGTTGCGACGAAGGGCTCCTGGCCGTCGATGCTCACGCGCATGCGACCTGACTGCACGATCCAGAAGACCCGGTCGTCCGCAAAGAACTGCCGCTTGGTCTTCTCGCCGGGCGCCATGCTGATATAGCGCGCGATGAAATCCCGGTCGCTGACGATGTCTTCCTGCCAGCTGCGCTGACCGGAATGTTTCGCGAGCACTTCGGAGAGTTGCCAGTGGGGCTTGTTGGGCGCCGTCCAGGGTGTTGCCTCTACCGGCTTCGCCGACCACGCCACAATGGGTTGCGGCCGCTGTGGCGGCGAGGACTGTTGTGCCAGCGCGCCACTGGCGCAGATCAATGGGCCGGCCAGCAGGCAGGCGAGCTGCTGGATGACGGATCGGTCGAACATTCTCATGGCATCTCCGTTTCTAAACTCAGCGTTGATAGAGCGGCATGGTGCCAGAGGTGCGCAGAGCAAGTTTGTAGATGCTCGAGGAAGCGGTGATGTAGGCCACCTTGCCTTGCTCGGCGAACGCGAGATTCGCGGCCACTTCAGGCAACACCAGTTGTCCGAGCACTTTTCCGCGAGGTGTGATGATGCGAATGCCGCCCGGGCCGGTCGTCCATACGTTGCCCGCGCTGTCGACTTTGAGACCGTCCGGTCCGCCGGGCCGGCGCTCGTCAGGAGCGTATTTGATGAGCGCGCGTGCATTGCTGAGGGCCCCGTCGGCGCCGACGTCATACGCGTTGACGAATCGCTCGGGCCCGAAGTTCGCGACGTACAGTGTCTTGCCATTCGGCGAGAAGGCAAGGCCGTTCGGCAACGGCAGATCTTTGATCATCGCTTCGAGCTTGCCGTTGGCGTACCTATAGACGGCGTTGAACGGCAGCTCCTTCGCAGGATCTTTGTCCATGCCCGACAGGCCGAACGGTGGATCGGTGAACCACAGCGCACCGTCCGGTGCAAAGACCAGGTCGTTCGGGCTGTTGAGTTTCTTGCCCTGATAGCGATCCAGCAGGGTGCTTGGCTGGAGCTGCGCGTTGAGACGAACGATCTTGCGTCCACCTTGCTGTACCAGTAGCACCGAGCCGTCCTTATCGGTGGCCATGGCGTTCGAGCCGAGATACGAGTCGGCGGGAAATGGATCGAGGCCGCCAGCGCGCTCGATCAGCAGCTCGACTTTGCCGCTGCGATCGACCGCAAACACTTTGTTGTCGCGCAGATCGGAGAACCACAACCGGCCCTCGCGCCACATCGGGCCTTCGGTGAACTTGAAGCCGGTTGCGACACGCTCGATCGTCGTTCCTGGCGCGATGACGGTGTCGAGCGCCGGGTCCATCCGCTCGATACGCGTCGTTACTGTGTCGGCGGCGGCAGCGCCGACGGCCACGGCGCTCAGCAGCAGCGCAAGCCCTGTGTGACGAAGTAAATTCATTGTGTGTCTCGCTCAAACAGCGTCGGTGAGCAGCACCAGATAGCCTTTGTCGGCGACGGTGTTCTCGATCATCGGCCAATATTTGACGTGATCGGCGGAGGCGATCCATTGCTGGCGCAGCTCTTCGCTCTCGTACGTCAGTTGAAAGCGATAGTTGATGCTCTTTGCCGGCGCCGGTCCGCCCTGAATCACTTTGCGCAGCTTGAGCATCTTCAAATCGACATAGCCGCGGTGCTTCTGCGCGACCGGTTTGAAATGGTTGTGATAGGCATCGAGCATTTCCTGCTCGCGGGCAGGATCGATGGCCAGATCGCAATAAAGAACGATGGGCTTCTTCGTTTCGCCTGAGGAGCTCGCAGCTCGAGCGAGAGGATTGGCCGCGGCGGCGGTGCCTGCGCTAAACCATGCGAGAGATTGCAGCCAACGTCGTCGGTTCATAGAGACTCCTCGTTCATTACTTGGATGCCGATTGCTGTTGAGTGTCCGCGGACTCGGGCGCGGCGACGGAGAAGTTCTGCGACAGATACTCCTCGATGATCTGCATTTCTTCCGGCGTTACTTCGGCGCCGCGCGCCGCCATCAGATCCATGACCTCTGCCCACTGCTGCGGCGTCTTGCGCTTGCTGCTGATCATGTAGATGTCGTGGCAGCTGATGCAGCTGCGCTGAATGAGCTCCAGACCAGGGCCGGCCGGCGGCTCGCCGGGCGCTTGCTCGGCGCACAGCGGCGCACTGGCGAGGATCGAGGCGAAGAGTGTGAGCCTGGCGAGGCTTGTCGAACGGAACATGGGTGACTTCACTTATGGGAGTGCGAACGTGGTGACCGTGTCGCTCTCGACCGCATTGCCGGCGAAGCCGCCCGTGTTCACAGCGGCAACGAATTGCTTGCCGCTCTTGCCCTGATACGTGATCGGTGTGCCGTAGATCGATGCGGGCAACTTGAAGGTCCACAGTTCAGCACCAGTGCGCGTGTCGAACGCGCGGATGCGGCTGTCGTCCGTGGCTCCGATGAAGGTCAATCCGCTGGCAGTGAGGATCGGGCCGCCAGCGCTGATGCGGCCAGTGTTCTTCAGGTGCTCGGGCAAGTTGTCGCTGACGCCCAAAGTCGAGCGCCACGCAATGTTTCCTGTGTTGACGTCCACGGCGACGAGGCTGCCCCAGGGCGGTTGCTGACAGGGCAGGCGCGTCTCGTGGTTCCAGAAGTAGACGTAACCATCTTTCAATCCCCACGAGCCGTCGGGTCGCTTCGCGAGCTGCTGCGGGCTGGCCAGCTCGTTGATGTTCACGACGAAGTAGCCGAGCCGGGCGTCGAATGCGCCGCCGCCCCAATCGATACCGCCGAGACTGCCGGGAAAGCTCGCAACAGCGGAGTCGCCGCGCAGCGGCTGAAAGGCGCGGCTCTCGACAATGTTCTTTTCGCGGATCAATTGCTCGCAGAACGCGCGGTGCTCCGGAGTGAGATTGGCCAGATCCGACATCTTGAATCCCAGGCGCGCGAGCGGCGGCGGCGCAACGGGCATCGGCTGCGTGGGCCAGGGTGTTTCATCCGGAATATCCGTTTCCGTAGGCACCGGCGCTTCTTTGATCTCGTAGATGGGCTGGCCGCTGACGCGGTCGAGCAGAAACAGCATGGCGGTCTTGTTCATGACGGCGATGGCGGGAATCGTCTTGCCATTCTTCTTCACATCCACGAGCGTGGCGGCCGGCAGATCGAGATCCCAGATATCGTGGTGTACGGTCTGGAAGTGCCAGAGGTATTTGCCCGTGGCCGCCTCAACCGCGACGATGGAATTGCTGAACAGGTTGGCGCCTTTGCGATCGCCGCCCCAGCGGTCGAAAGCGGGTGCGCCCACGGGCAAGTACACGATGCCTCGCTCGGCATCGAGCACCAGCGAAGTCCATACATTCACGCCGGAACGCTTCTTCCAGCTGTCGCCTTCCCAGGTGTCGTGGCCGAATTCACCAGGGCGGGGCACAGTGTGAAACGTCCACACGAGCTCGCCGGTGCGCGCATCCCAAGCACGCACGTCGCCGGCAGCGCCCAGCGATGGCGTTTCTTGTACGCGTGAGCCGGTGATGACGAGATTCTTATAAGTGAGCGGTGGCGAGCTCATGCCCAAGGAGGCGCGTGGCGCGCCATTCATGACCTCGGGAGTCTTCATGTCTACAAGCCCGTCCTTACCGAAGCTCGGGATGAGCTTGCCCGTCGCCGCGGACAGCTTGATGAGCTTGCCGCTGCGCGTGCCGAAGAAGATTGCGGGCTCCGCGTCGGATACCCCCGGCCAGTATTCGACACCGCGAGTCGAGGGCTGATCGTGATTGGGCAATTCGTACACCCAGAGCTCGCGCCCGTTCTCCGGATCCAGTGCGACGACTCGTCCATACGGCGTCGATAGAAACATCCGGCCGTTCACGACCAGGGGCGTCGCCTCGGAAGGAATGAAGCGGCTGCGACGCACGGGTATTTCGTCGCCGGCGTCGCTCGATGGTGGCAGCGGCGCAGGCGTCGGGGTCGCACTGGGCGGCTTCATGTGGTACGTCCAGGCGACCTGCAACTTGGAAACATTTGCCGGTGTGATTTGATCGAGCGGCGAGAAGCGCGCGCCGCCCGCATCACGATGATAGGTAGGCCAGTCCGTCGAGACTGGCGTGCTGGTGCACGCGGTCATCAGGGCGCCAGCGGCGGCGATGACGATCGTTCGCTTCATTGTTGCTTCCGAGGAGGACGAGGCTGATTGAGTAGGGCGGTCTTGGCGGCCATGTCGCGCGCGACGCCGACGATCATGAGCTCCAGCGGAGCCGCGCTTTCATTGCTAATGGATTTCAATTGACCAACGTCGACCGCAATGGCATCGCCACTGCGAATGCTGGCGCGCTCGGCAGCCACGGTTGCTGTGCCGGACCCGGAGATCACGTAGTAGACCTCGCTCATGTCCGCCAGGCTCTCAGGCCCGACGCTCGTGCCGGGCGGCAGCAGGAGGTGGTCGACGTAAGACCAGGTGGTGAAGAACACGCTGGGTTCGAGCGCGCGACGATAGTGCACGCGGCCTTTACCGCCGTGCATCGCATCGATGGGCTTCAACAGATCGCGATCAAGTCGCATCGAGATGAACTGGGGCACCGGGTCGAGCGACGCGCCGACGCGCGCATCGCCGAGATCGAAAGCATCGTAGGTCTTCGAGGCGCCTACATTGATGTTCAACCACTGAATGGGTCGATCGGTGGGGTTGTAGATCGCGTGCGAGTGGCCCTGTCGATTGGGCGCGCCGGCGGGACCTTTAATAAGAGAGGTTCGTCCGTCGATCGTGAACTCGGCCTCGCCATCGAGGATGACGAACATCTCTTCGCAGTAGTTGTGAAAGTGCTGGCCGATGCCGCTGCGCGGCTGGATCACTCCGCGATGGAGAAAAATGAAGTTGGTGGCGAGCGCGTCAGTCCCGAGCAGCACGCCGAAATCCATCGACCCGGCGCCGCCGTGTACACCCGTCAGGGAGCGAAAGGTGGTCGGATCTGTGTGCGCGATCCGCCGCTCCAGCGACGTGCTGGTCGCGGGCTGCGGTGTATCGGCCGCGAAGGTCGCGGCGGATACGAGCAACGATGCAATGAAGGCCCGGCTGGTCACGCGCTCTTCCCCCTCGCTACGAATCTACGTCCGCAGCGTTGTTGTCCCATACCATATCCGATAGCATATACGATATGACGGCCACAGCAACAAAAGTCCGACAACTGGTCCGGCCGACTGTGGTGCCGGTGCGCTTCTTACTGGTGTTCGTGCTGTTTCTTCTCAGCACGGTCGCCTTTCTGGACCGGACCAACATTTCCATTGCCGGTGTCGCGCTTGCGCAGGAGTACGGCCTGAGCCAGGTTCAACTGGGCTGGGTGTTCAGTGCGTTCCTGATCGGTTATGCGGGATTTCAGATTCCCGCGGGTTGGCTCGCGGTGCGCCTGGGGCCAAGGAACATCCTGACCCTCGGAGTCCTGTGGTGGGGCGTGTTCACGGCGCTGACTGCGATTGTTTCACCCACCGCGGGTCACGCCTTGCTTGCGCTCATTCTGGTGCGCTTCGGCTTGGGCGTTGGCGAATCGGTCGTTTATCCCGCCGCCAACCAGTTCGTGGCTCGTTGGATCCCGGTGCAGGAGCGCGGCAAGGCCAATGGTTGGATTTTTGCCGGTGTTGGCGCGGGCGCGGGCCTCACACCTCCGATCTTGAATGCGATCATCGAATCATATGGCTGGCGCGCGTCCTTCTGGTTCTGCGCCATCATCGGATGTATCGCAGGGCTGCTCTGGTATGTCGCCGCTCGCGACCGTCCTGAGGAACATCCGCGCGTTTCCGATGCGGAGCTCGAGCAGATTCGAGCGGGCATCGACGCCGCCGGCCCGACGGCGCGACCGCCGATTCCCTGGCGGCGTATTTTCGCCAACCGTGATGTGTGGGCGCTCACGATCAGCTACTTCACGTTCGGCTACGTGGTGTGGATTTTTTTCAGCTGGTTCTTTATCTATCTGGCCGAAGCGCGCGGGTTGAACCTCAAGACCAGTGCGCTCTACAGCATGTTGCCCTTCATCGCCATGACGATCTGCTGTCTGCTGGGTGGCGTGATCAACGATGCTTTGGTCAAACGCCATGGCTTGCGATGGGGCCGGTGCGGTTTGCCGGTGGTTGCGTTGCTGTTGACCGCGATATTTTTGGCCTTGGGGTCGATGGCCGATAGTGCCGGCGTAGCGACCGTGATCCTGGCCGGCGGCGCCGGCGCCATCTATCTCTCGCAGAGCGCATACTGGTCGGTGACTGCAGACTTTGCCGGGCCGCATGCCGGAGTGGTGGCTGGCGTGATGAACATGGGATGTCAGGTGGGCGGGGCCATCACCGCATCGCTGACGCCTTGGATCGCCGCCGGGCTCGGATGGAAATCTGCCTTCTTCGTGGCAGCGGCGCTCGCCGTGATCGGCGCCTTTGCGTGGCTGCTGGTCGATCCGACGCGGCGCCTTGACGAACATCGCTTAGTGACATGAGACGGACGTGAATACATCGACTCAGAACGAGAAGGCGGGCCTGCCCCTGGCGGGGATCCGCGTGCTGGATATCACGCAAGTGATGGCGGGGCCCTTCTGCTGCATGTTGTTGGGGGACATGGGGGCCGATGTCATCAAGATCGAGCCGCCAAAGGTGGGCGATTCCACGCGTCACTCGATGGGATTTCGTTTGAAAGGCGAGGACAGCCCGGGCTTTCTCGCGCTCAATCGCAACAAGCGAAGTATCGCTCTGGATCTGAAGAATCCCGCGGATCGTGACGTGCTGTACGCGCTCGTCAAGACCGCAGACGTGCTCGTTGAGAATGCGCGCCCGGGCGTCGCAGCTCGTCTCGGCATGGGTTACGAAACGCTGTCGGCACTGAATCCGCGGCTGGTGTACGCGAGCATTTCGGGATTCGGTCAGACGGGTCCGTGGGCGCAACGTCCTGGATTCGACTTGATTGCGCAAGCGATGTCCGGCGCATTGAGCGCCACCGGATTGCCCGGCTCCGAGCCGGTCAAGAACGGTATTCCAGTGGCAGATCTTGGCGCGGGCTTGTTTGCTACCTACGGCATTCTGAGTGCGCTCATGGGCAGAGAAAAATCCGGCCGCGGCCAGTTCATCGACGCCTCGCTGCTGGAAGCCGCGCTGGGATTGTCCGTGTGGGAGACCACCGAATTCTGGGGCACCGGCAAATCCCCGCAACCGATCGGCAGTGCGAATCGCATGTCCGCGCCGTATCAAGCCGTGCAGGCCTCCGATGGCTACTTCGTCATCGGTGCGGCCAATCAGAAGCTCTGGCTCACTTTCCTCGAGGTGGTGCAGCGGCCGGAGCTGAGCTCGGATGCGCGATTTGTCACCAATGCCTTGCGAGTCACCAACCGCATCGACTTGATCGAGGAGTTGCGGCCGACGCTGGCGCGACGCACGGTGCACGAATGGGTCGAATCGCTGTTGGCTGCCGGCGTGCCGGCGGGCCCGATCTACAACTACGAACAGGCTCTCGCGAGCGACCACGTGGCTGCGCGCGAGATGGTCATGAATATTCCACACCCGGTCGAAGGCTCGTTCCGCGCGCTGGGGTTCCCGGTCAAAATGCGCGGCACCCCGCAGCAGGTGCGCCATGCGCCACCGTTGCTCGACCAGCATGGCGATGAGATTCGTCGCGAGCTGATCGAGAAGGGCCTGCTGCAGTCTTCCGGGCAAGAGGCAGTCGCGCGATGAGTGAAGCCAGGCTGGTCTACGAAAAACGCGACGCCGTCGCTCGGATCTCGTTCGACAATCCGACGGCGCACAACGCATTGACGCATCAGATGTGGTGCGACCTGCGCGATGTTTGCAAGCAGATTGCGCAAGATCCAAGCATTCGCGCCGTGACCTTCCGCGGCGTCGGTGGCAAGGCGTTCATCTCCGGTACGGATATCAGTGGCTTCGTCGGATTCACCTCGGGGCGCGACGGCATCGAATACGAACGACACATCGATGAGTGCATGGCTGCGGTCGACGCGCTGCCGGTGACCACCATCGCGATCATCGAAGGCTGGGCCGTAGGCGGCGGGTTGAACATCTTCAGCGCTGCCGACATTCGCATTGCCACTCCCGATGCGCGCTTTGCTTCGCCGCTGGGGCGCACCATCGGCAACTGTCTGTCGATGAGCAGCTGCGCCCGCATCGCTGGCGCGATCGGCATCACCATGGCCAAGCGAATGTTGTTGCTAGGAGAAGTGATCTCCGCTCAGGAAATGATGAGCAGGGGAGTGCTGTACAACCTGGTCGATGCCGGCGGGCTGGATGCCGCCGTGGAGGCGGTTTGTCAGCGTGCGGTTTCGAATGCGCCCCTGACGACTCGCGCCAGCAAGGAGATGATTCGTCGACTGACCGCCGCGAACCTGCCGAACATCGATGATCTGATCGAGCAGGTGTACGGCAGCGAAGACTTCAAGCGCGGCGTACAGAACTTCGTCGCGAAGAACAAAGGTGTGCCGCAATGGAGCGGCAAGTGAGAGTACTGGATGGCGGCCCTCATGAGGCCGCCAACGTCAGTTTGTAATCACCACTCGACGGCGATGTACTTGGCTTCGGTGAACTCACGAATGCCGTGATGTGAGCCTTCGCGTCCGAGGCCGCTCTGTTTCACGCCGCCGAAGGGAGCGGCCGCGTCCGACACCAGGCCGCGGTTGAGCGCGATCATGCCGCTCTCGAGCCGCTCGGCGATGCGCAGCCCGGTCTTTAGATCTCCCGTGTAGAGATACGCAACCAGCCCGTACTCGGTGTCATTCGCAAGCGCGATCGCTTCATCAATCGAATCGAAGGGCATGAGTACGGCGACCGGGCCGAAGATCTCCTGTTTGAGGATCTCCGAACCTGCAGGAACGTCGCTCAACACGGTTGGCGGATAAAAGAATCCTGGCCGTGACGGCGTGGCGCCGCCCAACAGCACGCGTGCGCCTCGCTTCACAGCGTCCGCGACCAGCGACTCGATCTTGGCCACCGCCGCCTGATTGATGAGTGCGCCGCAGCCGCTGTCTGGCGAGCAGCCATCGCCGAGCTTGACGGCTGCCATCTTGGCCACCAGCTGCTTGCTGAATTCTTCGTAGACGCCGCGCTGGACATAGAAACGATTCGCCGCGGTACAGGCTTCGCCGCCGTTACGCATTTTCGCGATCATCGCGCCTGCGATGGCGTCTGCAATGTTGGCATCGTTCAGCACCAGAAACGGCGCGTTGCCGCCCAGTTCCATGGAGCAGTTGACGATGGTGTCGGCGGCTTCGCGCAGCAGGAGCCGGCCCACTTCGGTGGATCCCGTAAAGGAAAGTTTCCGAATCCTGCCCTCGTGCAGCAGGGCTTTCACCACCGCCGCCGGCTCGCTGGTCGTGATCACGTTCACCACGCCCGGCGGAATGCCGGCGTCCAACATGATCTGGGCAACGGCGTACGCGGTGAGCGGTGTTTCTTCTGCGGGCTTGAGGATACAAGTGCAGCCCGCGGCGAGCGCCGGCGCGATCTTGCGAGTGGCCATCGCAGCTGGAAAGTTCCAAGGAGTGATCAACAGCGAGATGCCGATCGGCTGATACATCACCACGATCCGGTTGGCGCCGCTGGGTGCGGTGCTGATTTCGCCTTCCAGGCGCACGGCTTCTTCGGCGTACCACCGGAAGAACTCCGCGGCGTACAGCACTTCGCTCTTTGCATCCGCGAGCGCCTTGCCGTTTTCGAGCGAGATCAGTTGAGCCAGCCATTCGCTATTGGCGACCATCCGTTCGAAACACGAGCGCAACAACTCGGCGCGCTTTCTCGGTGGCGTCGCGGCCCAGGCGGGCGCAGCTCGCGACGCGGCTTCGATCGATTCGATTCCATCCTTGATCGTGGCATCCGCGACCGAAGCGAGCACTTCGCCGGTCGAGGGATTGATGACATCGATGCGCTGGCCTTCAGCGCCACCGCGCCAGCGATCGCCAATCAACAGATCCGTGGGAATCGCGCGTCCCGGCTGGGCAGAAGAGGAGGGCAGTAGATAGTTGTTCGTGGATTTCATGGCAGGAGAGTTCGGGATCAGGCGTGGCGAAGTGCGGCTCGATCGCCGGAATAGGCGGCGGCGGTGATGGCCTGCATCGCTGGCAAATCCAGCGGTCGGGGATTGTTTTTAACCAGGCGCTGAATCGAAATGGCGCTTTCTGCCGTCCATTGCTGCTTGTCAGCCGCGAGCCCGAGATCCTTCAACGTGCGCGGAATGCCGACGGACGCGAGCAGTCGCGCCACTTCATCGATGAGGATGTGCGACAGATCATCATCGGTGCTGCTGGCAACGCCCAGCCCCAGCATGCGAGCGATTTGCGCAAAGCTGTCGACGCAAGCGGGACGATTGAACTCCATCACATACGGCAACAAAGACGCTACGCCATCGCCATGTGCCGTGTGCGTGGCATTTCCGACGGGATACTGAATTGCATGTGCGGCGGCGGTTCCTGCCGTTCCAAATGCGCAGCCCGCGGCAAGCGCTCCCATCATGAGGTTCTCGCGCGCCTGCAGATCTTTGCCATTGATAAAGGCGGGGTAGAGGCTCTTCCAGATCGAAGCGATCGCCAGCAGAGCGAAATGATCCGAGAGCGCGTTCTTGCCGACGAACACGTGCTGCAGGGTCAGGTCGGCGCTTACAGGCCGCGCCAAGGCGGTAAAGGACTCGATCGCGTGCGTGAGTGCGTCGCCGCCCGAGCATGCCGTCAGCGCCGGAGGACAACTCAACGTCAGCTCCGGATCGCACACCGCCACTTGCGGAATGAGATACGGGCTCGCGATACCGATCTTTGTTCCTTTGGCCGTGTCTGCCACCACCGATACCGGTGTCACTTCCGATCCAGTGCCGGATGTCGTCGGTACCGCGATCAGCGGGATGACCGGGCCGGGCACTTTGTATTCGCCGTAGTACGCAGACGGCTCACCGCCGTGAGTGAGCAGTACCGACACAGCTTTGGCCATGTCCATGCAGCTGCCGCCGCCGATGCCGATGACTACTTCGGGCGTAAAGCTCGCCGCCGTGCGCAGACAATCCATGATGGATTCGGTCGGCAAGTCCGGCAGTGTGCGGTCGTACACGAGTGTCGTCGAGCCGAGTCGCTCGAGACCGGTCACGAGTGCTTCGAGCTCACGGTCGGCGCCGAGTCTCGGGTCGGTGCAGATCAACACGCGCCGGCCAAACTGCCGCGCCACCGCCGGCAGCGCCTGACGTTGGCCGGAACCGAATAACACGGATCTAGGCAGCCGCATGGCGCCAAATAGGCTCATAAAGGTCTCTACTGTGGTGGCCGGCGACAGTACCGTCCCGCTACTGAGCATCCTATATCATATATGATAGAATTGCTACGCACGGTGAACGACAATGCACCCCACACCGTTGGCCAATGACGTGCATTGCCAAATCTTATGAGCATCGATTCCAAGAACCCCCGAGTAGCGCCGGTCGCGGCTGCGCCGGAGAACCCGCGTCAGATCAAACGGGCGTCCGGTTTCGTCGAGGATGCGTACAGCCGCATTCGCGAAGACATCATGTCGCTGAAGATTCCACCCAACACCCGCATCTCGGTGGATAGCATGGCGCGCGAGTTCGGCATCTCGCAGACGCCGATTCGCGAAGCGCTCAGCATGCTCGAGGCCAACGGTCTGGTGACCAAGCAGCGCTTCATCGGCTATTGCACGGCGCCGACGCTCAATCGCAAGCAATTCGAGGAACTGTTCGAGATCCGGCTGCTCCTGGAGCCTTATGCCGCGCGATGTGCGGCCGAGCGCATGAGCGATAGAGCGTTGATCGATCTGTGCGGACTGGCGCTCGAGATGAATCCCGATCAGGCCGCGCAATCGCGCACTCTTTACGACCAGTTCGCCGATCAGGATGCAGAGTTTCACGAACAGATTGCCCGCGGCAGCAATAACAACCTGATCGTGGAGTCGCTCAGCCGGTTGCACATTCATTTGCACATCTTCCGGCTGCGCTTTCATCGCGAGGTGACCAACGAAGCGGTCGCCGAGCACACGCAGGTGACCAAAGCTCTGCAGCAGCGCGATCCCGATCTGGCTGAAGCCGCCATGCGCACCCACCTCGAGAAGTCCTATCAACGCCTCGTGAAATTCACGCGCGAATAGCGACGCCCCGCCCGCAATCCCCCGCCCCAGTTCACGCCTCTGGAGCACCGGCTCCAGATTTGATACCGATACCATTTGACTTTTCGGGCGTGCCGCCGCAATCATGCCGATATGATATAGGATATAGGCTGCCCAACGCGCCGCAATGAGCGCCGGGTGCTGGAGGGGGAAGAGTGCAGTTAGTAGTCCGTGTCGTCGCTGCGTTGCTCGGTTTGGCGGCGCTGTCCGTGGCACAGGCCGCGACGACAGTGCTCACGAACTTCACTCTTATAGATGGGACGGGCCGGGCTCCGGCTGCCGACTCAGCATTGATTTTCGAGAACGGCCGCATCTCGTGGGTGGGCTCGCAGAAGAGCCTGAAACTACCCAGTGGCGCGACCGTAGTGAATCTGGCCGGGAAGTTCGTCACGCCCGGGCTCATCGATAACCACGTGCACGTCGGACTGGTTCACGACCTCGCACAAGACATCAATTTCTACTCTCGCGAGTTGGTGCAGCAGCAACTGCGCATCTATGCAGCCTACGGAGTCACTGCCGTTCAAGTGCTGGGCACGGACACGGATGTGATATTCGGCATTCGCGCGGACCAACGCAAAGCGCAGTCCGACATGGCGCGTGTGTACACGTCCGGACAGGGACTGATGTTCAAAAGTTCTTACGGCGGCGTCGCCGGACTGAACAAACCCGTTGCAAATCCGGCCGAGGCGCGCCGAGCCGTCGATGAGCAAGTAGCGAAAGGCGTCGACTTCATCAAATTGTGGGTCGACGACGAGTTCGGCGATCTGCCCTCACGCATGCCGGCCGACATCAGCAAGGCCATCATCGATCAGGCGCACAAGCACGGCCTGCGCGCGATCGCTCATATCTTCTATCTGGAAAACGCCAGGACACTGGCGTCGCAAGGTGTCGATGGCTTCGCGCACAGCGTACGTGACTTGCCCGTGGACCAGGCGCTGCTGGATGAAATGAAGCGGAAAGACATCGCCCAGATGGCCGCGACGCTCAGCCGCGAAGCGTCGTTCACTTATACGAAGTTGCCATTTCTCGACGATCCCTTCTTCAATCGCTCGATCACACCGGCCGCGCTGGCGACACTGAAGAGTCCGGAGCGACAGCAAAAGCTCGCCGCTGGCAAACACTTCAGCCAGTACCAGGGCGTCCTCGACACGGCATTGGCAAACACTCGTCGCGAGATCCAAGCCGGCGTGCGCTACGGAGTCGGCAGCGATAGCGGGCCGTCCGGGCGTTTCTCCGGACATTTCCTGCACTGGGAGCTGCAGTTGATGGTGCAAGCGGGATTGTCGCCGCTACAGGCTCTGACAGCGGCCACCAGCACGAACGCGAAGCTGATCGGCGCAAAAGATCTAGGCACGATCGAACCGGGCAAGAGCGCCGATCTGCTGGTGCTCGATGCGGACCCAGTCGCGGACATTCGGAACACCAGAACGATTCACTCCGTGTACGTGGCAGGCATGTCAGTTCCCACCATCTGGTCGGTCTGCACGGGTCGTGCTGCAAAGGAGTGTAAGGGCGGATCGAGCGGTGGTGAACATGGCGAACGGTGATGCTGCAATCGTAAAGCCGATTGCCGCGGCCTTGGATCAAGCCGCGGTGATCGCGCCGACGCGCGTGCGCCACACAGTGCTGTGGCTCACTGTCGCTGCCTACATGATCACTTACATCGATCGAGTGGTGATCTCGGCGGCCGTGCCCTCGATCCAGGAAGAGTTCGGCTTCTCCATCGTCACGATGGGATGGATTCTCGGCGCCTATCAATTGTCGTATGCGCTGTTTCAAATTCCGGGCGGTTGGCTGGGAGACCGCTTCGGGCCGCGACGTGCGCTTCCCGCGATTGTCGCGTGGTGGTCCGCGTTCACCGCGGCTACGGCGCTGACGTGGTCGGCGACTTCCATGATCGTCTGCCGATTTCTGTTTGGAATGGGAGAGGCGGGCGCCTTTCCGATCGCGACCCGATCGCTGTCGCGTTGGATGCTGCCCTCGGAGCGGGGTTTTGCACAAGGCATTACGCACGCGGGCTCACGTCTCGGTGGCGCGCTCACGCCGATCGTCGTCGTCTTCATCATCGCTCACTACGGCTGGCGTGCGCCATTCTATATTTTCGCGGTGCTCGGCTTGTTGTGGGCCGGGATCTGGTACTGGTTCTATCGGGATTCCCCGAACGAACACCACATGGTCAACGCCGCAGAGCGCGAGCTGATCGCCAGTGCGTTGGGTAACACAGCCAATCGATCGAAGGTGGTGCCGTGGCGGCGGATTTTGCGCAGCCCGCAGATGTGGCTGCTGTCGGCCATGTATTTCTGTTACGGCTACGACATTGGCATCTTTCTCACCTGGTTTCCGAAGTATCTGCACGCCGAGCGCCAGTTCGAGCTCCAGCAGATGGGCATCTACGCAAGTCTGCCGCTGCTCGCCGGTGTTGCCGGCGATATCTGCGGTGGCTGGTTCTCTGATCTGGCGCTGAAGCGTACGGGCAATCTCAAGTTCGCGCGTCGCGTCGTTGCCATCCCGGGATTCTTGATCGCCGCCGTCACCATTCCGCTCGCCTGTCTCGCCAGCGATCCGCTCGTCAGCGTCGGATACTTCGCGCTCGCGGTGTTCGGTATCGAGCTGACCGTCGGCGTTTCCTGGGCGGTGACGCTGGATATCGGCGGAGTGTACGCAGGCTCGGTGTCGGCGGTGATGAATACCTTCGGCAATCTGGGCGCTGCTATCGCCGCGGCGATGACGGGTTACATCGTGACCGCGAGCGGCTGGACAACTGCGTTCCTTGTTCTCGCAGGTTACGCGCTGGTGGCCGCCATATTGTTCACGCGCATCGATGCATCGAAACGCGTCTATGAGGACGCTGCTGTGTCCTAGAGCGCAGTGGTGTCGATCGGGGGGATGATGACTGACGAAAACAATGCCGAGCCGAAGACTGTGAATCGGCGCGCATGGCTGAAACTCCTCGGCGCGGGTGCAGCTACCGGCGCGCTGCCGATCGGTGGCGCAGCCGCCGAAGGCGCCATGCATCATCCGGCGCCGAAGGCTGCAAGCCCCGCCGATGAGCCGGTGCCCGTCTACGAGTTCCTCAATGGCGATGAAGCCGCGTTCGTAGAAGCTGCCGTTGATACGTTGATTCCACCCGACGACGTTGGGCCCGGGGCTTTGGAGTTGGGCGTCGCGGTGTTCATCGATCGGCAATTGAACTCCGGCTACGGCCGTGGCGATCGCATGTACCTGCAGGGACCGTTCATCGAAGGAACGCCGCAGCAGGGCTATCAGCTGCGCATGACGCCGAGCGAGCTGATTCGCAACGGGATTCTCGATGTCAACGCTCACGTCCGCGACCAATACAAGCGCACGTTCGATGCGCTTGGCGAAGCGGATCGCGTTGCCGTCCTGACGCAGCTGGAGAAGCGCGAGATTCAATTGCCGACCGTGCCCACCGCGATCTTCTTCAATCTGCTGTATGACCTCACCATGCAGGGCTACTTCGCCGATCCGCTTCACGGCGGCAACAAAGGCAAGGCGTCGTGGAAGATGATCGGCTTCCCGGGCATCGGCTCCATGTACGCCGACAAGATCGAGGCATATCGCAACAAGAAGTACATGAGCGAGCCCATGAGCATTCAGGACCTGTTGTGACGATGGCCACGAAACTGAAACCAGTCGATATCGCAATCGTCGGCCTGGGATGGGCCGGCGGCATCGTCGCCAAGGAGCTTGCTGCCACGGGCCTGAAGATAGTCGCATTCGAGCGTGGCGGACCGCGCGCGACCAATCCCGATTTCATGGCGCCGCAGGTTCACGATGAGCTGCGCTATTCGCGCCGCCACGAGCTGATTCAGAATCTGCGCAAGGAAACATTGACCTTCCGCAACGACCCGTCGCAGCTGGCGTTGCCGATGCGACAGCTGGGCTCGTTCCTGCCGGGCGAGGGTGTCGGTGGCGCGGGCACACACTGGTCGGGCTTGCACTGGCGCTGGACGGAGTGGGAGCACAAGATGTACTCGGGCACCGTGGCAAAGCACGGCAAGAGCATCATTCCAGCCGACATGAATTTGCAGGACTGGCCGATCGACTACCACGAGCTCGAGCCGTACTACGACAAGTTCGAGAAAGTCTGCGGCACGTCGGGCAAAGCCGGCAACCTGCAAGGCAAGAAGATCGACGGTGGAAACATCTTCGAAGCGCCGCGCGCGAACGAGTTTCCGAATCCGCCGCTGACTCAATCGCACAACATGGTCTTGTTCGAAAAGGCCGCGCGCAACCTGGGTTATCACCCCTTCCCAGTGCCTGCATCCAATGCGTCGCGTCCGTATGTGAACCCGGACGGTGTCGCGCTCGGTCAGTGTCACTACTGCGGCTTCTGCACCGCCTATGGCTGCGAGGCCAATGCGAAGGCCAGTCCTCACTTCACCGTGATCCCGCTCGCTCACAAGAACCCGAACTTCGAAGCGCGCACCAACAGCTACGTGATGAAGGTGAACCTCGACTCAAGGCGCAAGCGCGCCGTGAGCGTCACATACCTGGATGCGGGCGGCCGCGAGTTCGAGCAGCCGGCAGACCTGGTGATCCTGGCAGCGTACGTGTTCGGCAACGTGCACTTGATGCTCCACTCACAAATCGGCAAGCCGTTCGATTTCAAGCGCAACAGCGGTGTCGTCGGCCGAAGCTATGCTTATCAATCGATGGGCGGTGTGGCCGCGTTGTTTCCCAAGGACACATACTTCAATCCGTTCATGGGCTCGGGCGCGCTCGGCACCTGGATCGATGACTTCAACAGCGACAATCCTGATTTCGCGAAGCTGGGATTCATCGGTGGGGGTGGGATCAGCAGCGGCAGCAACAGCGGGGCGCCGATCGGGCGACATCCCACTGCGCCAGGGTCGCCGCGCTGGGGCAAAGGGTGGAAGAAGGCGGTCGTCGAGACGTATCACCGGATGACTGCGGTAGGCAATCAAGGCTCGGTGATGTCCTATCGGCAGAACTATCTGGACCTCGACCCGACCTATACCGATTCTTTCGGCCGCCCGATGCTGCGACTCACGTTCGACTGGCAGGAAAACGAGTTCCGGCAAATGGAGTTCGCGCGCGGCATCTGTGCAAACATCGCCAAAGAGATGGGAGCCGAACAGGTATTGAGCCGACGCGATCGCGGACGCTATTCGATCGTGCCGTACCAGACGACGCACAACACGGGTGGAACCGTGTTTGGCGACGATCCGCGGACCAGCGCCTTGAACAAGCACCTGCAGAGCTGGGATGTTTCCAACGTGTTCGTGGTGGGCTCCAGCGTGTTTCCACAGAACGCCGGACGCAATCCGACCGGGCCGGTCGGCGCGTTGGCGTATAGACTCGCCGATACGTTGAAGGATCAGTATCTGAAACGGCCGGAGCGCCTGGTGACTGTTTGAGAGAGGATCAAGGTGAAACGAATCCCGATCGCCGGCCTGCTTGCGCTGGCATTGATGTCTTCAGCACGGGCCGACGGTGATGCCGCGGCGGGTGCGACGGTGTTTGCGCAATGCTCGGCGTGTCACGCCGTGGGCGCAGGCGCTCAGAACAGTGTCGGGCCGGTACTGAACGGCGTCGTTGGTCGGCCTGCAGGCACTTATCCGAGCTATCGCTACTCCTCAGCGATGAGGAAGTCCGGCCTCACGTGGGACGAGCCCACGCTCGTGCAGTATCTGAAAGGACCGGAAAAGCTCGTGCCGGGCAGCAAGATGGTATTCCCGGGGCTGGCGAACGATGCGGATCTCGTCAACCTGATTGCGTATCTCAAGCAGCAGAAGGCGGAGTGAGCTTTGCCGAAATCTCATCGGCGGCGCTTCGGATTGCAGTGATGGTTTCTTTGATTGGCAGCGCCTTGGGAGTTTCGATGTAAGGGCAGGTCAACGCGGCCGCAACCCTGTCGATCGACATGACCGGTGCTGAGAGGTCGACGATGTGGCGAGTGACGTCGCTGTCTGCGCGTACGTGCTTTTTGGTCCGAGCAGCAGCGGCCCGCTCTTCGAAACCTTTCCACACCTTGCTGCTCACGGTGGCAGCAAGACGTTTGCGCCATTCCGTCCGAATGTTTGGAGGTTGAAATGCATAGAGCACCAATCCCGACGTAGACGCAACCAAGGGCCGGCGGTTGCCGACTCGCACTGAATAGCCTTCATTGCCCGGCGCTTCGATGCGCGCAATGACGACCATCTGCTCATCGCTTGCTACTGCAAGGTGGCACGATTGGCCGATCGTGCGCGCTAACTTTCTCATCTCGGGCAGTGCGTGTTCGAGCAGGCTCTTTGCCGGCGCACGTGCGAGCCCGAGAGCGAACAACTTGTCCGTGAGCTCGAGCCCTTCAGCGGTCTCGGCGGGAGCGATGTAACCACGACGTATCAACGCTTCGATCATCCGGAACACCTCGCCCACGGAGCGGCCGAGCTCGGTGGCCATTTGTGACATGGTCAGCGGTTCGCCGCGCGCGGCCAGCAGTTCGAGAATGTCCAGGCCTTTTTCGAGCGCGGGAGCACTGTATTTGCGCTGTTTGGTTTCGTGTCGCTTCATGCCTCCATTATAAATCCTCGCTGCCACCGGTTACCTGGAATTAAAACAGTGCGTTATCGGGGCAAGTCGAGTGCGATTCGACAAATTTGCTGTATTTCAGTAATGAAGTAGATTGTATTTGTGAAAGAGTGTATCGTCGCCTGAGATCGTTACACGCACGCCCGGAATCTTCGATGCCGGGCGATAGTGAGCGCGACAATATTTCTTTCGAGGTATCGCCTTGCGCATCGGGTTTCTTTGCGCGAGAGAGCAGACGACAGATTTTTCTTCTGGAGCACACTCATCCACGATGAGTGAAGTTGTGAGCGCCCGGAGTGCCGCTCGATGATTTTCGATCAATCGACGACGCGCGCGTGCACGCATTTGGATGGATCTGATCGTTCGAGAAGGGTTGGCTAAAAGTAATTGTCCGAGTATTGACGCGATTGGCGTCGCGGTGATAAGTACGCCACAGACCACATCCGATAACAGGATGGGACTTCTAGGGGGAATATCGATGCAGTCGTTGACCAGGAACGGCGTTTTACGCGCCGCAATTTTGTTAGCGCTAGCAAGCTCTGCGCCAGCTGGAGCGCAAGAGGGTTCATCCGCGCCCGCCAATACCAGTGAACTTGAAGAAGTAGTTGTTACCGGTATCAGGGAATCCCTACAGCGGAACCTGGACATGAAGCGCGAGGCGACCGGCGTCGTCGACGTGATTTCATCGGAGGATATCGGCAAGTTCCCGGACTCGAACGTCGCGGCCTCTTTGCAACGCGTGCCAGGCGTCTCGATTCAACGCGCAGGCACACGAGGCGAGCCGACTGGCATCACGGTGCGTGGCTTCGGCGGCGACTTCAACGAAACACTGTACGACGGTCGACGCATTTCGACCGCGGCTGGCGGGCGTTCGGTTGACTTCAGCACGGTCGGCGCCGACTTCGTTGGGGCGCTGGCCGTAATGAAGACGCCGGATATCACGCTGTCCTCCAGTTCGATCGGCGCCACCGTCAATGTGATGTTCCCGAAGCCCTTCGATGCGCCCGGTCCGCGTTTTGTCACGAGCGCCTCCGGCTCGATGCAGGATGAGGCCGGTGACATCAAGCCCACGGCGGGCGTGTTGTTCAGCAACACCTTCGCGAACGACACGTTCGGCGTCCTGGCCGACGTGATCTATACGGAGCGCAGCACCGACACCAACAGGGTGTTCGTTTCCGGTTGGGAAGGCGGCAGGTTCGCGGAGTGCCAGCGGACTTCCTTTTGCCCTCCAGGGGCGCTGGCCAACAGGACCATCGTGGGTTGGTGGCAGCAGCAATACGGCGCCGAACAGTCGCAGGTGAACGATGAGCGCATCGACGGCCGCATCGCCTTCCAGTGGCGCCCGTCGGATCGCATGTTGCTCACCGTCGACGACAACTATTCGCGCCAGAAGCTGGTCACCGAGACGTACGGCTTCGCTCTCTGGTTCAACCGGGACGATCTGCGCAACGTCCAGTTCGACGGCAATGGCACGGTGATCGACTTCATCCAGCCGGGCACGCCGATGGATCTGAACGCCGGCATCACGGATCAAGTGCGCGAGACCAATCAGATCGGCATCAACCTGAAGCTGGACGCCTCCGACAACCTGTCGTTCGACTTCGATGCCTCGTATGCCAAGAGCGAGCAGAATCCGGACGGCGAGGGCGTGGACAATGCCGACATCGGCTATGGCGGCGCTCTGGGTACCGCGTTGGGCGTGCGCGTGACCGGCGATAGCAGCGACGCCTTTCCGCAGTTGACCACCTATGGTCCGGCCGGCGATCAATCGCGCTATCTCGATCCTTCGGTGATCGGCTCACACGTGCTGGTGCGCCAGCAGCAAGAAAACACCGATGAGCTCAAGCAGGCGCGCATCACGGCGACCTGGAAGCAGGATGGCCTGCAACTCGACGCGGGCACGTCTTTTGTGGACGACAACTTCCAGCTGCAGCAGAGCAATACGTTCACCAACAACTTCTGGCAGGCGTATTCAGGCTACGGTGCGCCCTCGGGGCGCAGCTCTGGCGTGATCGTGCCGACCGATCTGTATCGAGGCACCATCGGCACCGGCGGCTTCATCCCAGGGTTCGCGGGCGCGGGCGCGTTGCCGTCGCAACTGCTCGTGTACGATCCTCGCGGCTTGTACTCGTATCTCCAGGGACTGGGCAATCCGCAGGCGCAGAACATCCCGGGCTTCAACTACGGGTGCTGCAGCTATACGGGTTCGCTCGATCTCGCGCTCGATCCCGGCAGCGTTCAAGACATCACCGAGGAGACCTGGGCGACATTCGTGCGCGCAAAGTTCGATGTCGACCTGGCCGGTCGGCCGTTCCACTTCAGCGCGGGCGTGCGTAACGAGCGCACTCACGTCGAGTCCTCGGGCGTCGGTCGCCTGCCTGTCCTTTTGACGCAGAGCGCGGCGGATCCCACGTTGCTGTCGACGACGTACTCGGACTCGCAGCCGATCACGACCAAGAGCAAATATTCCTATTTGCTGCCGAGCCTCGACATGAAACTGGAGATCACGCCCGAAGTTCACGCCCGCTTCGGCGCCTCCCGCACCTTGACCAGGCCTGCGATCAACTTCCTGAATCCGGTGTTGAACGTAGGTGCGCTACCGCGAGTGGGGGCCCTGACCGCCAACGGCGGCAACCCGGCACTGAAGCCGTATCTGTCGGATAACTTCGACCTCGCGGTCGAGTGGTATTACCAGCAGAACTCGTATGCGTCGGCGAACTACTTCATCAAGGATGTGACGAACTTCATCGTGCAGGGCACGCAGCGCCAGACCATCAATGGCGTGATCGATCCCACGACCGGCCAGGCGGCGGTCTACACGGTCTCGCAGCGGGTCAACGGGCCCGATGCCACCGTGGACGGATTCGAGTTCGCGTGGCAACACGTGTTCGGCGACACGGGGTTCGGCTTCAATGCCAACGTCACGCTGGTGGACACCGACAAGCCCTTTAACCGCAACGACATCTCGCAGAGCGGCTTCGCGGTGACCGGTCTCGCCGATTCCGCGAACCTGGTCGCGTTCTATGACAAGAACGGCTTCGAGGTGCGCGTCGCCGGCAACTGGCGAGACGAATACCTGTTGCAGTTCGGTCAGAACCAGAACAACAGCGAGTTCGGCGCCGAGCCGACGTTCGTCAACTCGAGTCTGCAGATCGATGTGAGCACCAGCTATCAGTTCACCGAGCAGCTCAACGTGTTCTTCGAGGCGCTGAACGTCACGAACGAGACGATGAGCACGCACGGCCGCTTCGATAACCAGTTGCTCGACGTGTTTGCCTACGGTCGGCGCTACGCCTTGGGCGCACGCTTCCGGATGTGACATGGCAAGGGGAGGCGTCGACGATTTATCCCCTTGGCGGCGCTTCCCCCTTTTTTCGATTGTCGAGAGCGGGGCCAGCTTTGAGCATTAGGCCATGGTGCAAGCAGTCAAGAGAGTTGTGATCGTGGGCGGCGGCACCGCCGGGTGGCTGGCGGCGGGCATCATCGCCGCCAAACATCGCAGCCGCATTCCTGCGAGCTTCAGTGTCACTTTGGTGGAGTCGCCGAATACACCGATCATCGGCGTGGGCGAAGGTACGTGGCCGACACTTCGAACGACCCTGTCTCGGATCGGTGTGTCGGAGACGGAGCTGTTCCGTCAGTGTGACGCCGCATTCAAACAAGGCGCGTGGTTCGCGCGCTGGACGACGGGTGAGAAGCACGATGGTTATTACCACCCTTTGATGCTTCCGCAGAATTTTTCGCAGATCAATCTCGTACCGCACTGGCTCGCCAAGAACGACGGGCGCAGCTTCTGCGACGCCGTGTGCCCGCAGGGCCGGATCTGCGACGATGGTCTTGCGCCCAAGACCATCGCAACGGCTGAGTACGAGGCTCTCGCCAATTACTCGTATCACCTCGACGCCGGCAAGTTCGCGCCATTTCTTCAGAAACACTGTTGTGAAAAACTGGGCGTGCGCCACGTGCTGGCGGATGTGCGGCGCGTGCACCTGTCCGAGAACGGCGACATTCGCAGTCTCGAGACCGAGCAGGCCGGAGAGATCGAGGGCGACTTGTTCGTCGATTGCACCGGCTTCAAGGCGCTGCTCATTGGCGAGACGCTGGGCGTTCCGTTCGTGGACTGCAGTGACGTCCTGTTCTGCGATACCGCACTAGCGATACAGGTGCCGCATGCAACGGACACCAGCCCGATCGCATCACACACCATTTCAACCGCGCAGTCGGCCGGTTGGATCTGGGACATCGGATTACCCACGCGGCGCGGTGTGGGGCATGTATTTTCCAGCCGCCATATTTCGGTCGACGATGCAGAGCGCGAGCTGCGCGACTACATCGGGCCGGCAGGCAAGGACCTGCCCATGCGTCGGATCCCGATTCGCTCCGGTCATCGACAGATCTTCTGGAAGCGCAACTGCGTGGCCGTAGGATTGTCGGCAGGCTTCCTCGAGCCGTTGGAATCGTCGGCCATCGTGCTGATAGAAATGTCGGCGAAGCTCATTGCCGAGCAGATGCCGGTGTGTCGTGAAGTGATGGATGTGATCGCAGCCCGCTTCAACAACACGACCGAATATCGCTGGGGCAGGATCATCGATTTTCTGAAGCTCCACTATGCGCTCACGCAGCGCGATGACAGTGCATTCTGGCGCGACAACCGATTGCCGGAAACGATTCCGGAACGGCTGCAACATCTGATGTTGCTGTGGCGCTATCAGTCGCCCTGGTATCACGACGAATTCGATCGGATCGAGGAAGTGTTTCCGGCTGCCAGTTACCAGTATGTCTTGTACGGCATGGGATTTCGCACCGAGGTCGAGCCGGACATCGTCGCGGGCGCCGCCAACTCCGCAGAGCGTGCGATGCGTGAGAACCTGGCTCAGATCGACAAGCTGCGCGCGGGCTTGCCCCGGCATCGAGATCTGATCCGGAAGATCGTACAGCACGGTTTGCAGCCGGTATGAGCTCCATGACGAATCATCAGCTGCTCAATCCGCAGGATCATGGACACCTCCGGCTGCTGCCGAGGGCAGGCGCAGAACCGCACTTCGCCCAGATCGTCCCCCGTGAATTCGTGGCGGCGGCCATCGCCTGTCCGATTCTGTTCTCGAAGGATCCCGCGACGGGCGCGTTTTACGCCGGCGCAATGCTTGGTTTGAAGCCGGGCGAGGGCGCACTGAAGAACATCGAGGAGCGCGGCGGCTTCGAGCCGCTCAGCCTGCAGCGTGATGGATTCTTCATCTCGGGCGAACGCATCGCCATCGATCGCGCCAATCCGCGATTCAGCGAGACGGATGGAGAGTTGTTGTTCGATGACGCACAGCCGAGCACGTCCTTGCGCCGAGTACAGCAGGTGTTGGGGCAGTTGCACGAGGGGCTCGAACAAACAGCCGTTCTGGTGCGCGATCTGATGAATCTGAAGCTGCTCGAGCCGATCGATGTCTCACTGAATTTCGACGACGGCGAACGCTTGCGACTGGAGGGCCTGTACACGGTGAGCCGCGATTCGCTGCGCGAGCTCGAAGACGAACATGTGCTGCGTCTGTTCCGCAGCGGGCATCTGCAGCTGGCTTACACCATTGCCGGCTCGATCAACCAGCTGGCGATCCTGGCGCATTTGCGCAATCGCAAGCTCGCCGAGATTTGAAACAAGCGGCTCGACGCACGGAACTTTGGCAGACGTTTTTGGGGGAACTCATGAAGTGGATGGTGGCGATCGGCTGTGCCCTGGCGGCAAGTGTGTGTCTGGCGCAGGCGGCCGAGAGCTTTCGGCCGGCGAGCACGAATGTATGGGGCGCGCAGTATCCACGCATCGATGACGCCGGAAGAGTGCAGGTGCGCATCAAGGCGCCGGAAGCCACGAGCGTCAAGTTGAATTTCTGGAACGGGCCCAAGATCGACATGCAGAAGCAGTCCGACGGCTTCTGGACCGTGACCACCGAGCCGCTCGTTCCGGGTTTCCATTACTACACCGTCGCCATCGATGGCGCTGAAGTCTCCGATCCGGGCAGTCATGCGTTCTATGGCGGCACCCGACATGCGAGCGCGGTGGAGATCCCGGAGCCGGGCGCGACGTTCTATGCCATCAAGGACGTTCCTCACGGACAGGTGCGTGAGGTGTGGTATCACTCCAAGGTCACTGACACCTGGCGGCATGCGCTGGTGTATCTCCCGCCAGGTTACGACGCGCAAACGAACACGCGTTATCCCGTTCTCTATTTGCAGCACGGCGGCGGTGAAGATGAGACCGGCTGGATCCGGCAGGGTCGAGCAAATTTCATCCTGGACAATCTGATCGCGGCCCGCCAGGCCGAGCCCATGATCGTCGTCATGGCCTATGGCTACGCGCTGCGCGCCGGCGAGTCTCTGCCGGATGCGTCGGCAACGGCCTTTGGCTCCCCGCAGATGTTGAAAGCCATGCAGGACATGGCTGCGACGTTCGAGGACGATGTAACTCAGGCGCTGATCCCATTCGTCGACAAGACATTCCGAACACGCGCGGATCGCGACAACCGCGCAATGGCAGGTCTATCGATGGGCGGAATGCAGACATTCCACATCACGCTCAAACACCTCGACTTGTTCTCTCACATCGGCGGCTTCAGTGGTGCTGGCGGATTGCTCGCGCCGGGCGGAGGCAAGTTCGATCCGAAGACGGACTACAACGGCGCGTTCGCCGACGCGGCGGCCTTTGCAAAGAAAGTGCACGTGCTCTGGCTCGGCGTAGGCACCGCGGAATCCGAAAGATTTCGCGTTGGCATTCGCGGCCTGCACGAGAGCTTGAATGCAGCAGGCATCGAGCACGTCTATGTGGAGTCGCAGGGCACGGACCATGAATGGCAGACCTGGCGGCGCGCGCTGAACGATTTCGCGCCTCGTCTGTTCAAGGCGCGCAAAGCCCGGAGCTGATGAGAGGGATGATGACGACGAATAAAGCTGTTCGCCTGCTGGCTTGGCTGTTGAGCGCTTCGTTTGCCCATATAGCGACGGCGCAGGTGAAGACGGAAGCGCCGCCGGCGGTCGCCGGCGCCAAACCGGTCACGCTCGAATCGATAAAAATTCACGCGAGCGCAGTCGAAGGCAATCTGGAAGGCAATGCGGTCGAGCGCGACGTCCTGGTGTTCTTACCGCCCAGTTATAAAAAAGACCAGGCTCGACGCTATCCCGTCGTATACGCCCTGCACGGATTCTTTGTGGGGGCGGAACAGTGGTCACACGAGATTCACGCGCCACAGACCATTGAAGGCGCGTTCGCTCGCGGCGCCAACGAGATGATCGTGGTCCTGCCGGACTCGAAGACCCTCCACAACGGCTCGATGTATTCGGGTTCGATCACTACCGGCGACTTCGAGAGCTTCATTGCGCACGATGTGGTCTCGTACATCGATGCTCACTATCGCACGATCCCCGAGCGGCGCAGCCGTGGCCTCGCCGGTCATTCGATGGGTGGGTACGGTGCGACGCGGATCGGAATGAAACATGCCGACGTGTTCGGCAGCCTCTACGTCATGAGTCCTTGCTGTCTTTCGCCGCGGTCGGTCGGACCCGCGAATGCGGAAATGAGCAAGCAGCTGGAAGCGGTCAAGAGCCCGGCGGATCTGGCCAAATTGCCGTTTTACGCGCGTGCCCAGTTAGCAGCCGCGGCGGCCTGGTCGCCGAATCCGAAGAATCCTCCGTTGTTCCTCGATCTTCCTGCTCAGGCAGGGGAGGCGCAGGCGGATGTCCTGGCGAGGTGGGCGGCCAATGCGCCGCTGGCTTTCATTCATCAATACATCGGCAACATCCGGCGCTACGACGCGATCGCAATCGATGTCGGCGATCAGGACGGTTTGCGCACCGACACGGCCAGACTGCACGACGTGCTCGATGCCTATGGGATCAAGCACAGCTTCGAGGTGTATGCGGGTGACCACACGAACAAGCTGGGCGATCGATTCCAGAATCACGTCCTGCCGTTCTTCGGCGCCAGCCTGTGCTTCAAGGCCGGATGTCGCTAGCTCGGCAGCTCGAGACGCGACCAGCTCATGGCACTGTCCCCCACAGAGATCGCGGCGAAGGATGTCACGGATCCCACCGCATTCCTGCGTGAGGTTGCGGAGCCTTGTCGGCCGGTGGTCATACGAGGCCTGGTCAGTTCATGGCCCGCAGTGTCGGCAGCCATCGGCTCGCCAACACAATTAAGAGACTACATGTCGCGCTTCGATGCAGGTGGCGAAGCGGAGGTCTTCGTTGGCGAGTCGAGCATTGCTGGCAAGTACTACTACAGCGAGGATCTGCGCGGCTTCAACTTCGCGCGCGCTCGAATGCACTTCACTGATGCGCTCGATCGTATCGTAGCCACTGCGACCGATCCGAACGGCAGCTCGATGTACCTGGGGTCGCTGCCGGTCGAACAGTATCTGCCCGGCTTTGCGGCTGAGAATCAGCTGTCGGTGTTGAAGACCAACGTCGCTCCTCGCATCTGGCTGGGGCATGCATCGAGTGTTGCGGCTCACTACGACACGATGGACAACGTCGCTTGCGTCGTTGCCGGCGCGCGGCGCTTCACTTTGTATGCTCCCGAAGCGATCGATCGTCTATACGTCGGCCCGATCGATCACACGATGGCCGGCCAACCGGTCAGTCTCGCCGCATCCGCGCCTTTCGATGACGAGCGATATCCGCGCTTTCGCGAAGTCCGTGACCAAGCGCTGGTGGCCGAGTTGCAGCCGGGCGATGCCATCTATCTCCCCAAGCTGTGGTGGCATCAGGTCGAGGCGACCGGCGCGTTCAACGTGCTGGTGAATTATTGGTGGGATGCATTCAGCGCGGGACGCGATGCGCCCGCCGTGGCCATGCTGCTGAGTTTGATTTCGATCGCCGAGCGCCCGCCGGCCGAACGCCAGGCATGGAAGGCGTTCTTCGATCATTTCGTGTTTCGGACTCAGGGGCATCCGTTGGCGCACCTGCCGGCGGATCAGCACGGCGTGCTCGGGTCATTGAAGCCGGACAACTACCAGAAGATCCGCGCACGCGTGATGCAGATGTTGCGGAGTGCGTGAATGAAAGGGAGCAGCATGTCTTTGAGCGATGTTCCAGCCGGCCTTTTGAGTTTATGCCTGGCGTTCGCTACCAGTGGTGTCGCGCTGGCGTCCGATGCCGGTGAGGCATCTCTGCGAGCGCGAGCTGACGCGAAAGCAAAAGCATTGGTCGAACAGCTGACGCTGGATGAGAAGGTCGAGCAACTGCTCAACACAGCGCCGGCAATTCCGCGCCTGAAGATCCCGGCCTATAACTGGTGGACCGAATCGTTGCACGGCGCCATGGGTCCTGTGCCGACCACGAACTTTCCCGAGCCGATCGGGCTCGCGGCATCGTTCGATGAGGCCATGGTGCACGAGGTTGCCGCTGCGATCAGCGTGGAAGTGCGCGCGCTGCACGCACTGGGACGCAAGACAGGTCGGCTGGGGCGCATCGGCACCGGCCTCGACACGTGGTCGCCCAATATCAACATCTTCCGCGATCCGCGTTGGGGACGTGGGCAGGAAACATACGGCGAGGATCCGTTTCTGACGGCGCGTCTCGGTGTGGCGTACGTACGCGGCATGCAAGGCCCGGATCCCGAGCGTCCCGATGTGGTCGCGTCACCCAAACATTTTGCGGTTCATAGCGGTCCCGAGTCGACGCGTCACGAAGCGAACGTGTTCGTAACGCCGCACGATCTCGAAGATACCTATCTGCCTGCGTTTCGTGCGGCGATCGTCGAAGGCCAGGCAGGCTCGATCATGTGTGCCTACAACCGAGTCAATGGCGAGCCGGCGTGTGTCAGCGATCTGTTGTTACAGAATCGCTTGCGCGACGCGTGGAAGTTCGACGGCTACGTCGTCTCCGACTGCGATGCCGTCAAGGACATCAGTGACAACCACAAGTTTGCGCCCGATGCAGTCGCGGCGGTGGCGGCCGGGCTCAAAGCGGGTGTGGACAACGAGTGCAGCAACGCCACGTTGTTCGACATCGGGGGGCTCGGCGCACGTTACAAGCAGGCGTACGAGCGCGGCCTGATCAGCATGCAGGATATCGATCAAGCGCTGATCCGATTGTTCTCCGCGCGTTATCGCAATGGCGATTTGCCGGGACTCGAGGGGCGGCCACCGATCAATACTCCGCCCACGCGGTTCACTACGCCCGAGCGCGATGCACTTGCACTGAAGAGTGCCGAGAAGAGTCTGGTGCTGTTGAAGAATGACGGTGTGCTGCCATTGAAAGGCACCGAACGCATCGCCGTCATTGGGCCGCACGCAGATGCGACGCGTGTGCTGCGCGGGAACTATTCATCGGCGCTATCCAGTCCTCCGATCTCACTGGTCGATGGTTTGCGTCGCGCCTTGCCAAAGGCAACGGTGACGCTCGTGCCTGGGGCAGCCTCGGTCACCGATGGCGATCCGATTCCGACGTCGGCGTTGCGCTCGCCTCGAGGAGAGCCGGGATTGCTGGCGGAGTACTACGACGCCGAGCAGACCATGCCCAAGCGTTACGCGAGCCATGCGGACTTCGCCCAGCACGCCAGCAAGGTGAGTTTCAAGAGCAAACCGATCGTGTCTCGCGTCGAGCCCGGCATCGCCATGCGCGGCAACGAGCACGCTCAGCTATCGGACTACTACCGCGTAGTGTGGACCGGCTTCGTCGTGCCCCCGGAGAGCGGTACTTATCGGATGAATCTCGGCGGCCCCAATGCGGAGCTCACGTTCGATGGAAAAGTGATCGCGCGTCATCGCAACCAGCCGTGGGGCACGCGCTCCGACATGACGACGCTCGAGTTGGAGAAAGGACGGCGTTATCCAATCCGCGTCACCGCTGACGCACTCCTGTTGTCCGGCGTCGAAGTGTTGTGGAAACGAATCTCTGCGCAGCCTGAAGCAGACCTCCGTGCTGCTGCCGCGCAGTCGGATGTGATCGTTGCCGCCGTTGGCCTGAACTCCAATCTCGAAGGAGAGGAGATGAAGGTCGAGCTGGAAGGTTTCGCCGGCGGCGATAAAACGTCCATCGATCTGCTCGCCGATCAACGCCGGCTGCTCGAACTGGCGAAATCGTTGGGCAAGCCGCTGATCGTCGTGCTCATGAACGGCAGCACGCTCGATCTGTCGTGGCCCAAGGAGCACGCTGCGGCCATCGTCGAAGCCTGGTACCCGGGACAGGCCGGCGGACTTGCCATCGGCAATGTCATTGCCGGCAAGACGAATCCAGCCGGGCGCTTGCCGCTGACGTTCTATCGCAGTGTCGCCGATCTGCCGCCCTTCGATGACTACGCGATGCAAGGTCGCACGTATCGGTACTTCACCGGCACACCCGTCTACCCGTTCGGCTACGGCCTGAGTTATTCGACGTTCGAGTACGGCGCAGTGACTGTGCAGCCGATGGACGGCGCTGCCGAGCGCGGGCTTCGCGTCAGCACGACGGTTCGTAATACCAGCAAGCGAGCGGGAGAAGAAGTCGCGCAGCTCTATCTGGATCCTCCGGACTTCGAAGGCGCGCCGCGAGTTGCTCTGCGTGGCGTACAGCGCTTCGCACTCCAGCCAGGCGAGCAGCGGACTATCACATTCGAGCTCACGCCACGCGACCTGAGTTTTGTGACGAGGGATGGTGTGCGGCAGATATTCGCGGGCGAGCACCGCGTGAGCATCGGGTCCGGGCAACCGGAATCAGGTGTGCCGGTGCAATCGGAGTCGTTCGCAACGACGCAGGTCGTTCCCCTCGCGCTCTGAAAGCACCAAGCCGATCCCGCAAGAAAGTTGAAGACGAAGTAGAGGCCACGATGAATCTGAAGTCCGCGCTCTCAGCGCTCCTGATAGGTGTGACAGCGTCCGTCGGTGTGGCGCATGCGCAGGCAGTCGCGCTGAAAGTCGAAGCCGACAAACCGGGCGCGAAGATCGATCGTCAGTTGTTCGGTCAGTTTGCCGAGCATCTGGGGCGCGGCGTTTACGAAGGTGTTTGGGTCGGGCCGGATTCATCCATTCCGAATACACGGGGTATTCGCAACGACGTAGTTGCGGCGCTGAAAGAGCTGCGCGTGCCCAACGTGCGGTGGCCGGGTGGCTGCTTTGCCGATGAATATCACTGGCGCAATGGCATCGGTCCGCTGAAGGACCGACCAGCCACGCTCAATCCGAATTGGGGCGGCGTCATCGAGCCGAACAGTTTCGGAACGCATGAGTTCATGGACTTCGTCCAGCAGATTGGCGCCGAAGCATACATTTCCGTCAACGTCGGCTCGGGCACGCCTCAAGAAGCTGCGGACTGGTTCGAGTACATGACGACCGCGCAGCCGACGGCGTTGGCGAAGCAGCGCGCGGCGAATGGTCATCCGGAGCCCTACGGCATTTCCTTCATGGGCATCGGCAATGAGAGCTGGGGTTGTGGCGGATCGATGACGCCGGAGGAATATGCAGCTCAGCTCCGCATCTACGCGCGCTACACACGCAACTACAACGCGGATCATCCAACACTGAAAATCGCCGTCGGTCCGGATTCGGCCAACACCGGCTACACCGAAGCGGTGATGAAAGCCTGGAAGGAGCGCAACTGGAGCTGGGACATCAACGGACTCTCGCTGCACTACTACACGGTGGGCGCGGGTTGGCCGCCGAAGTTCGCCGCGACCGGCTTCGGTGTCGAGGAATACGCGACTCTCATCAACTACACGCTGCGGATGAACGAGTTGCTTCGCACCCATGGCGCGATCATGGACAAGTACGACCCCGAGAAGAAGATTGCGCTGGTCGTGGACGAATGGGGCGCGTGGCTCGCGCCGACGCCGGGCAGCAAGGAAGGCTTCCTGGAACAGCAGAACAGCGTGCGCGACGCAATCATCGCCGCGCTCAATATCAATATCTTCGCGCGTCACGCCGACCGCGTGCGCATGGCGAACATCGCCCAGATGGTCAACGTGCTACAGGCCATGATCCTGACGGATCAGGACAAGCTCGTGCTGACGCCGACCTATCACCTCTTTCACATGTATGTCCCTTTCCAGGATGCAACGTTTCTTCCGGTGACCTTCGATGCCGGGACGTATGCAAGCGGCGACATCAAGCTGCCGAAGCTCGATGCAATCGCCGCGAAGGGTAAGGACGGCAAGACCTGGCTGGCCGTCACCAACATCGATCCCACCGGCCCCGCGCAATTGGAGTTGACGACGCGCGCAAAGCGGGCCGTCGGAAAGATCCTTTCGGCGCCGAAAGTAGACAGTGTGAATACGTTCCAGGCGCCCGCGACTGTCGCGCCGAAGCCGTTCGAATCGAAGTCGAGCGGCAACAAGATCGCGTTGAAGTTGCCGCCGCACTCGGTCGCCGTGATTGCGCTCGAACAATAGCGGTACGCAACTGAAAAGCATACGCAACCAAGCTCATAGACCCCGATAACACAAACCGAGAAGAGACTATGTTTAAAATTTTTTGCAAGGACGGCTCTGGCTCCAGGATGACCTCGACACGCTTGCAGGCGCTGGCCGCTTGCGGGCTACTGCTGCCGCTAGCGGTGCACGCGCAGGACACGCCATCCGAATCTGAAGCGGCTGAGGAGGGCGGTGGCCTCGAAGAGATTCTCGTCACTGGCACTCGCATCATGTCGAGCGGGTACAATGCGCCGACACCGACCTCGGTCATCAGCGCTGAGCAGCTCACTGCCAATGCGCAGCCCAATATTTTTACGACGGTCGCGCAGCTGCCCTCGCTGCAGGGCTCCACGGGCACGCAGACCAACACGTTCAGTACATCCAGCGGCGCCCAGGGCCTGAGCTCGTTCTCGTTACGAGGCTTGGGGGCCATCCGTACGCTGACGCTACTCGATGGCCAGCGCGTCGTGGGCGCAAACGTGACGGGCGTACCCGACGTCAGTTTGTTCCCTCAGTTGCTGATCGAACGCGTCGACGTGGTTAACGGCGGCGCATCGTCTTCTTACGGTTCCGACGCGGTGGGCGGCGTGGTCAACTTCGTTACGAACACGCGTTTCGAAGGCGTCAAGGGCAATGTGCAAGGCGCCGTCACCAACTACGACGACAATGAAACGATCGTCGCGCAGATCGCTGCCGGCAGCAGCTTCTTCGATGGTCGCCTGCATGCCGTGGGCAGCATCGAGTATCACGATGAAGCAGGTGTGGGCCCAGGTCCGTACGGCATCGGCCTTGCGGGCGGTCGCGACTGGTTTACACAGCGCACGCTGGTGAATCGCAACGTGCTGAATGACGGTTCGCCGCAATATAACGTCATCGACTACGCCCAGCCTTACAACTACACCAAGTACGGCCTGATCACGTCCGGGCCGCTGCAAGGCACCGCGTTTGACGAGGCCGGCAACCCGTTCACCTTCCAGTACGGTTCCAACGGAACACCCGCAGGGAATGCAGCGGGCACCGTCAATGGCTGCCTTCCGGGCTTCTGCGTCGGTGGCGACGTTTCCGGCAACGTCGACTCCGGCCGCACGCTCCAGTCCGATCTGGAGCGCATCAACGGCTACGGCCGGGTCGGCCTCGAATTCGCGGACGACGACGAGATCTATGTCACGGCCAACCTGGCCCAGGTTCAGACTCACAATCAGCCGATCAACGGCATGAACCGGCCGAATCTCACGATCCAGTGCAGCAATGCGTTCTTGCCCGCGTCCATCCAGCAGAGGTGCGCGGATGCTGGCATCACCAGTTTTCAGTACGGCACCAGCAACGCAATCCTGCCAAGCACGCAGGTCTACACCGACCGCCGTCAGTATCGTTTCGTGTTGGGCGCGATGGGCGGACTGAACGTGCTGGGCGACGAGTGGAACTACAACGGCTACTACGAGCACGGCATCAACTTCAGCGACATCGATGTGAAGAGCATCATGCTGAACCCCCGGTTCAACCAGGCGATCAACGCGACCGTCTTGGACGGCAATATTGTTTGCGCGAACGCGGCGGCGCGCGCCAGCGGATGCGTCCCCATCAACATCTTTGGCGGCATGCGGCCTTCGGACGCGGCCTTCAACTACCTCATGCCCGCAAAGGGCCCGTATCAGCGAACGCGCCAGAACCAGGACGTGGCGAGCTTCAACGTCTCCGGCACGCCGGTCGACCTGTGGGCAGGGCCGCTGGCTCTTGCCTTCGGTGTCGAGTGGCGAAAGGAAGAATACCGGGTTCGCGCCGACGCCTATGGCAACGGCATCAATACTCAAGCGGGCATCGAAGGTACCCCGTACAACTCGGATTATCCGGCCGATCCCGTGCTGGGAGACAACGGCAACAACTGGTATGCGGGCAACTACAAGAACGGCGAAGGCGACTACAGCGTCAAGGAAGCCTATGTGGAGTTCGATCTGCCGCTGTTCGATTCGGAGGGCGCCGGTCGAGCGAACTTGAATGCCGCATCCCGCGTGACCGATTACAGCACCTCGGGGACGATCGATGTGTGGAAGGTCGGCGGCACTTGGGACACTCCGCTCGATGGACTGCGCTTGCGCGCAACCACGTCGCGCGATGCGCGTGCGCCGAATCTTTCGGAGCTGTTCGCAGCGCCGGTCACCACCACGCTGCCGAACTTCCTCGATCCGACCCGTAACGTCAACGTGATCGTGATCCAGAACCAGGTCGGCAATCCCGCCCTCACGCCGGAAATCGCTCGCAACACTTCGTTCGGCGTCGTGCTGTCCGAACCGGCCTGGCTGCCGAACTTCAGCGTGTCGGTCGATTATTACAAGATCAAGATCGATGACGTCATCTCCAGCCTCAGTGCCAACGACATCGTCAACTACTGTGTCCGGGGCATCCTGCCGCAGACCTGTGGCTCGTTCAGCCTGGACAATTCGAATGGACCGGGCTTCGTCAACGTCCAGTCGTTCAATTTCGCGTCGATCGAGACCTCGGGCTTCGACATCGAAGCGAGCTATCGCTGGCCGCAGTTGTTCGGTCTTGCCGGTACGTTCACGGTGCGCGGCCTGGCTACGCACATCCGCGAATATGTCACCGACAACGGTCTGCCGGGCACCGTTCCGGTCGACACCGCCGGGGTGAATATCGACTCCAAGGCGGATTGGAAAGTGCTCGCCATCCAGAGCTACGACACCGACAAATTCTCGCTCCAGATCCAGGAGCGTTGGATCAGCGACGGTGTGTTGGGCAACCAGTACATCGAATGTCAGCCGGGCACCTGCCCGGTCTCGACGGTGGCTCGGCCGACCATCGATAACAATCACGTCGACGGGGCTTTCTACCTCGACATCGGCGGATCGTACGAAGTGCTGCCGGGCACGACGGCCTACTTCAAGGTCGACAACGTGCTCGACGAAGATCCGGCGCGTGTGACGATCTTCAGCAACCCGGCGCTCTATGACGCTCTGGGCCGGGTGTACCGACTCGGCGTGCGTTTCGATCTTTGATGCGATTGGGGGAGGGCGACCCGGCAGAGCCGGGTCGCCTTCTTTTTTGCGGCTCGAGAATTTCAGCGAGAACCCATGAAACTATCGTTACTACAGCTCCTGCCCGCCACTGTTGCAGGACTGTTGCAGGCGACTGCAGCCTTCGCAACCAATCCTCTGATCATGGATCAGTTCACCGCCGACCCGACCGCGCGCGTGTTCGAGGGCAAGGTCTATGTTTACCCCTCGCACGACATCAAGGCGCCGCCCGGCTACACCGGCAAGCCAAACTGGTTCGTCATGGAGGACTATCACGTGTTCTCGTCGGAGAACCTCACGGATTGGGAAGATCACGGCGTGATCTTGACGCGCTCGGCGGTCGAATGGGCCAATCAATCTGAATACGCCATGTGGGCGCCGGACAGCGTCTTCAAAGACGGCAAGTATTATTTCTATTTCCCGGCGATCGCGAAGTCGGGCGGATTCCGGATTGGCGTCGCGATCGCAGACCAACCCCATGGTCCGTTCAAGCCCGAAACCACTCCCATCGAAGGCGTGCAAGGAATCGATCCGTCGGTGCTCATCGACAAGGATGGCAGCGCTTACCTGTACTACTCTGCGAACAAGATCTTCGCCGCCAAATTGAAGCCGGACATGCTGCAGATCGAGGGTGAGCCGATAGTCTTCGACAACCTGCCGAAGAAGGGGCTGCAGGAAGGGCCATTCGTGTTCGAACGCAATGGCATCTACTACCTCACTTATCCGCACGTGGAGAACAAGACCGAGCGGCTCGAGTATGCGACCAGCACCTCGCCAATGGGGCCGTTCAAATGGGCGGGAGTCATCCTCGACGAAGCGCAGAGCGGCTGCTGGACCGTCCATCATTCCATCGTGGATTACCGGGGCCAATGGTATCTGTTCTATCACGATAAAGATCTGTCGCCCGGCTTCGACAAGAACCGCTCGATCAGGGCCGACAAACTGTTCTTCAACACCGACGGCACGATCCGGAAGGTCATCCCGACGCTCCGCGGTGTCGGACTTGTCGATGCCAAGAGCGAGATTCACATCGACCGCTACAGTGCGATCAGCGACGCGGGCATCGCGGTTTCGTTCTTGGATGAGGCCAATCCGCACGCAGGGTGGAAGGCCACTTTCAGCGCCGCAAAATCGTGGGTGAGGTTCAACGAGGTCGACTTCGGGGCGGGGGCGCAGCAATCGATCGAAGTGCGCGCGAAGGCGCCCGCCGGGGGCGCAATCGAGATTCGCTTGGACAAACAAGATGGACCCCTGCTCGGCCGCATCCAGGTCGGCGAGAAAACCGGCTGGCAAGCTGTGAGTGTCGCAGCGAAAAGCGTCCCGGCCGGTGTCCACGATCTTTTCGTAACTCGAGTTGGGGGTGAAGCCATCGACGTGGATTGGGTCAGGTTCCGCTGAGGCTCGACGCTCGAGCTTCCGGTGCGCTCCCATATTGGCCGCAAGAAACAGAGTGTCCGGCAAAACAAGTCGACCGTACGCTCGCTGTCGCGCACGCAATCGCGCTCAGTGCGGTCGTGTCGCGACACTCTTGTGAGGCACAACATGCGGAGTCATCCCAATGACCAGATTTTTTTTCCCCGTCCTGGGGCCGGCGTCGATCACTCGTCGGGCGATGCTCAAGAACAGCACTGCAGCGGCAGGGGCTGCGCTGGCACTTGCTGCCGCGCCCGCGGTTGGCGCTAAAGGCTCATCCAGGCTCGAGCAGAACAAAGCCATCGTAGGCCGATGGTTCAGCGAATTCTGGGGCAATCCGTGGAATCCCAAGGTCATCGAAGAGCTGGCTGACCCGCAGATGCTGCTTCAATATTCGTTACACGCACCGCGCCGTGGCCGCGATGACATCAGAAATTTCATGGTCGGCTTCCGCGAAGCCTTTCCCGACCTGAACTTCACCGGCACCGCTGATCTGATTGCTGAAGGTGATTTTGTCGTGGGTCGTTGGATAGGCGGCGGCACGCACACCGGGCCCGCCTTCAGCGATTTTCTCGCCGGTTCGTTGCCTGCTGCGACGGGCCGCAAGATGCACTTCAGCGGCACGACCGTCCTCAAGGTGGTGAACGGCAGGATCACCGAGGAGGTCGGTCTCGACGACGGTGTTACCGCCCTGACTCAGCTGGGCATCCTCCGGCGAGCCTGACTTGCGATGTTTCTAGAATGAATGCACTCGGCGCAGCACAGGGCTGCGCCGCGCCTTGCGTCAAAGGCACGCTCCGGCAAGGCCGAGATCTCGCCCGATCATGGAACTTTTTCAGTCGCTAGTCGGTTTAGCCCGATCGCCGAGGGGGTGCGCGAGGATCCGCGTACACCTGACAAGGCAATCGAGGCAGATGCATTGAACGGCGCAGACCAGCGCAGCCGTTCGACTACAAATAAGACGGGACGATCGAACAGGAGTGCGAGTGACATCGCCGACAGTCCTACGCAGGGACTTTCTCGAGCGGACGCGCTGCTTCACTTGATCCGTCGTCGACCGGTTCAGGAGCATTCGTGGGTTCATCGTCGCCGTCGCCGGAGTCTGCAGCCGCAGGCTCGATCTTCGATCATGGAGGTGAGCTGGGACAACTCATGAGCCGGGTGGACTGGGGGGCGACTTCGCTTGGACCGGTCGATGCCTGGCCGCAGTCGCTGCGCTCCGTCGTGCAAATGATGCTGGCGTCCCGTTTCCAGATGTGGATGGGGTGGGGACCGAAGCTGGCATTTCTCTACAACGATGCTTATTGCCCGACGATGGGCGTCAAGCACCCGTGGGGCCTGGGTCGACCCGCGGCTGAAGTCTGGCGGGAGATCTGGCCAGACATCAGCCCGCTGGTCGAGCAGGTCCTGCAGACCGGCCGCGCGACCTATCACGAAGGAATGTTGTTGCTGCTGGAACGAAGCGGCTTTCGGGAGGAAACCTACCACACGTTTTCCTACAGCCCGTTGTTCGACGACGCCGGGGCGATTGCCGGGTTGTTCTGTGCGGTGCTGGAGGAGACCGACCGAGTCATCAACGAGCGTAGATTGGCCACGCTGCGCAATCTGGCTTCCGCTTCGGCGGGTACAAATTTGGAAGAAGAGCTGTTTCACGCCGTGCAGGCCAAGCTCGGCGAGAATCTCTACGATCTGCCGTTCAGTGTTTGCTACGTGCTGGACCCAGCGAATTCGCAACTGCGGCGCGTCGCGTGCACAGGCATTAGCGGCGGGCATTTGGCTGCGCCCGACAGTTTTACGTTCGATCAGGATCTCTGGCCGATCACCGCGACGACCACCTCATCGGCCATCGTAGTCGAGGATCTGGCGCGCTTCGGCGCGCTGCCGACGGGCGCGTGGGATAGCCCGCCTCGACAGGCGCTGATCGTGCCCATAGCACAGCACGGGCAAGACAAATTGGCGGCCGGCTTTTTCATTGCCGGCATCAATCCGTATCGTGCGCTCGATCCGCAGTATCGCGGCTTCATCGAGTTGATTGCGGGGCAGATCGGCGCCGCGCTGGTGAGCGTGCGTGCGTACGAGGACGAACGTAAACGTGCGCGAGCCCTGGCTGAGATCGATCGCGCCAAGACGGCGTTCTTCTCGAACGTCAGTCACGAATTCAGAACACCTCTGACTCTACTGCTCGGCCCGTTGGAAGATCTGTTGAACGCGCACGGGTTGAGCCAGCAGGAAGTCCGCAGTCAGCTGCAGCTCGCTCAACGCAACGGGATCCGATTGCTTCGGCTGGTCAACACGCTGCTGGACTTTTCCCGGATCGAAGCGGGTCGCGTGCGTGCCAGCTATGAGCCGACCGATCTCGCCGCTTTCACCGCGGAAATCGCTTCCAGCTTTCGTTCGGCGATCGAGAAAGCGGGGGTTCGGTTGCAGGTGAACTGCGAGCGGCTGGCCCGCCCGGTCTATGTGGACCGGGACATGTGGGAAAAGGTGGTGCTCAACCTGCTGTCCAACGCCTTTAAATTCACCTTCGAAGGCGAGATTGCGGTTGCCGTGCACAGCTCCAGCGATGAGCGCTCCGCAGAGATCCAAGTGTGCGATACCGGCATTGGCGTCCCTGCCGAGGAGATCCCGCGCTTGTTCGAGCGATTTTACCGAGTCGCCGGCGCGCGCGGCCGCAGCTACGAGGGCAGCGGCATCGGCCTGGCGCTGGTACACGAGCTCGTGAGGCTGCAAGGCGGAAGCATCGATGCCCGTAGTGAGCTTGGCCGAGGCACGACGTTCACGATACGCATACCTTTCGGCGTCGAGCATTTGCCTGCGGATCAGGTGCGTGACTCCAACTCGACGAGTCGGCCGATCAATACGCAGTCGTATCTGGAAGAGGCCATGCGCTGGTTGCCGGATTCCGACCCAGGCGCTACTGGCCTCAAATCCAAAGGGCTGACGATCGACGAGGTCGACCAAGCTCGCAGCCCGCTACAAGGAGCGGGTAAGCGCGTGCTACTCGCCGATGACAATAGCGATATGCGCGATTACATGCGCCGCCTTCTGACGGGCGAGGGTTACATCGTCGAGGCGGTAGAAAATGGACAGCGTGCGCTCGAAGCGGCGCGCACGAATGCTCCGGATCTGCTCCTCACCGATGTGATGATGCCGCAGCTCGATGGATTCGGTTTGCTGCGAGCGATTCGACAGGACGTGCGGCTTGCGGGCATGCCCGTGATCATGCTTTCCGCGCGCGCCGGCGAGGAGGCGAAGGTCGAAGGCCTGGATGCCGGCGCCGACGATTACCTGGTAAAGCCGTTTGCAGCACGCGAGTTGATCGCTCGAGTGAACTCCAACATTCAGATGGCTGCCGTCAGACGAGCAGCTGCCCGCGCCGTGATGCTGAGCGAGCAGCGCTTTTTGATGAGCCAGGAGCGCTTGACGCGTGCGCTGTCGACAGGGCGCGTGGCGGTATACGACTGGGACGTGACGAGCGATCGGCTGAGTATTCATGGCGCCCTGGCGGAGTTCTTTGGCGTTACTCAGGACGAGGCGTTACAGGGCCTGCCGCTGCAGAGCTTCATGGAAGGCATCCATCCTGAGGATCGCGAGCGAGCTGCGGAGCTGGTGGCAAAAACAGTCGCTACCGGTGCGCCCTTTGAAACCGAATACCGCACCAATGGCGCGGGTGTGGTTCGAACCGTGCTGTCCCGCGGTCAAATTGACAGCCGCGAGGCGGGGCAACGTTTGTTCTCCGGCGTGCTGATCGATCTTTCGGAACAGAAGGCGGCTGAGGCAGCGCTGCGCGCGCAGACCCGGGCGTTGCGCGTTCTGAACGACGCTGCGATATCGATTGCCGCCGAGCTGGAGATGGGGCGAGTCGCGCAGACGATCATCGACGCAGCAATGGCGCTTTCCGGCGCACGGGCCGCGGGCATTGCATATCGCGTCGAGGACGATTCCGGCGTGCCCGCCGTACACTATGCTTATCCGCCAGGTACGCACGATCGTGGTCGGATGCCGCTGCCGCGAAGCGTCCAAGAGCTCGAGCGTAGAAACGACGACTCATCGGACGAGCTACCTGGCTACCTGATGACGCGTATCACATCGCGCGCCGACGAGACGCTCGGTTGGATATGCCTCGAATCCGCAATCGGCGGATCCTTCGACAGCGGTGCGCAGGAGCTCATCCAGGGGCTCGCCGCGCAGGCGGCTGTCGCACTATCCAACGTGAATCTGTTTCAAGCAGCTCAGCGCGAGATACAGCAGCGCGCGCGGGCCGAAGTGCAGTTGCAGGCGCTCAACTCAACGCTCGAACAACGTGTCGCCGATGAGGTCGCGCAGCGATCCGATGCCGAGGCTGCCCTCCGGCAAGCACAAAAGATGGAGGCGATAGGTCAACTCACGGGTGGAGTCGCGCACGATTTCAACAATCTGCTCACTGTGATCATCGGTGGGTTGGATACCATCTCGCGCTCGCGGCCAGGCGACCAAGCCCGTATTCAGCGTGCGACCAACCTGGCGCTGCAAGGCGCTCAGCGCGCCGCGAGCCTGACCGGTCGCTTGCTCGCCTTTTCGAGACGGCAGCCACTCGATCCGAAGCCGCTCGATTTGAACGTGCTGGTGCGGGACATGACCGATCTGCTTCATCGTACGATCGGCGAGACCATCGAGCTGGAAGGCGTGCTTGCGCCCCGGTTGTGGCGGGTCGAGGCGGATCAGAACCAGCTGGAAAGCGCGATCCTGAATCTCGCAGTAAATGCGAGAGACGCCATGCGCGAGGGCGGCAAGCTGACGCTGGAGACCGCGAATACCGCGCTGGACGAGTCCTATTCGGCGACCGACGCGGAAGTCATTCCCGGCCAATATGTGATGCTGGCGGTGAGCGATACCGGTTGTGGCATGTCAAAGGAAACGCTCGCGCGGGCGTTCGAGCCGTTCTACACGACCAAGCCCGAAGGCCGTGGCACCGGGCTGGGGCTGAGCATGGTGTATGGCTTTGTGAAGCAGTCGGGCGGACACGTCACTTTATATAGCGAGCCGGACCAGGGTACGACCGTCAAATTATACTTTCCGCGATACCGGGGTCATGAAGAGCAGATCGTGCCGCAGGCCGAGCCGCAGATTCCGCAAGCATCGCAGGGGGAGGTCATTCTGGTCGTCGAAGACAATGAGGATGTGCGCACGTACAGCGTCATGATCCTGAGTGACCTCGGCTATCGTGTATTGGAGGCGCCAGATGCGGACAGCGCATTGGAGGCGCTGCGGAACGCTCCTCGCGTTGACCTGCTGTTTACCGATGTGATTCTTCCCGGAAAAAATGGCCGGGTGCTCGCCGATGCCGCCCGGCAATTGCGCCCGGAGTTACGAGTGCTGTACACGACCGGCTATTCACGTAACGCAATCGTGCACCATGGCCGGCTCGATCCAGGAGTGAATCTGATCAGCAAGCCGTTCACGTTCGAGCAACTCGCGGCGCGCGTGCGTGATGTTCTGGATCGAAGTGTTGTTTGATTCATGCGCGCCAGGCATTGGTTCAGTGGGTCGGGAGAACCGCCATGAATGACGGAGGGGTCGGTGCTCAGCTCGCCTAGCTCCGCACCTGTTGCCGACCTGGCTGGCGCAACAGATCTTGCAAGCCTGATTCGTTCGCGGCCGCCTTCGATTGCGGAATTCCTGACCATCGCGATTCAGCTCGCAGACGCGATTGCCCGCATGCACGCTGTCCGGATCGTTCATCGCGACACCCATCCCGGCAACGTTGTCTGGAATTCGCAGGGAGGTCGCAACGCTTTGTGATTTCGCAGTGCCCAGGACTTCGTCCACTCGGGTCATGGAACGCCTGGATTCGAGGCGGCTCGAAGGAACGCTTCCCTACATGTCGCCGGAGCAGACCGGCCGCACGAGGCTCGACGGATTGGCGAACGGATCTCTACTCGCTGGGCACCGGATACTCAAAGGCATTCTCGGCATGATCACATCGGCCGAGCACGTTTTCTATACGGCCCTGGCTACGGCCGCGGCAGCGACTTCGTCTGCCAGCGAAGGTTCGTTGTCACTGGATCAATTGCGCACCTTGCACGGCAAGCTGGTCAACTGGGCCGGGCATTGTCCCCCGAACTTCGCGCACAAGCGACGAGATTGCCGCGCGCGACAAGGCCCAGGCGGCACTCCATGAGCTGAGCAAGACGCTCGAGAAGAGGGGGGCTGAGCGCACCGCAGATCGTAATGCGCTATGGCAACTCACGCGCGATCTCATGCTCCGCTGCACGTTCGACCGCAAGATAACAGCCGTCAATCCGGCTTGGACCGAAATCCTAGGCTGGCCGGAAAATGAGCTCGTAGGCTGCTCGCTCTTCGACTTTGTCCACCGTGATGATTTGCAACGCACGGCCCAGGGTGCGATGGATCTGGCGGCAGGCAGAGGCCACGAACGCTTCGACAATCGCTATCGGCATCGCGACGGCAGCTATCGTTGGATCAGCTGGGCGACACGATCGAACGAAGGCGTCATTACGGCGACCGGACGGGACGTGACCCGCGAGATCGAGCAGGCGCACCAATTGGGGCAAGGCACCACCGTTTGTATCTATCTGCCCCGTCACCAGGGACCGATAGCTGATGACGCAACGAGCTCGGAGGTCGCGCTCCAGCCTCGCTCCTACCAAGGCGAGACGGTCCTGGTCGTCGACGACGAGTCGACGATTCGAATGCTGCTGGCCGATACCCTGGCCGAGCTCGGATATTCGTCGCTCGAAGCGGCCGACAGCGCGAGCGGCCTGAAGATTCTAGAATCGGATGTCCGTGTCGATTTGCTGATAACCGACGTGGGACTGCCGGGCGGCATGAATGGCCGGCAGATGGCCGATGCGGCTCGCGTGCGCCGTCCGGACCTGAAAGTTCTTTTCATCACGGGTTATGCGGAGAATGCGGTGCTCCGCACCGGCCATCTGGAGACCGGAATGTCGGTGATGACCAAGCCATTTCCAATCGAGGCAATGGCGGCGCGAATCAGGGCGCTGATCGAGGAGTAGTGAACGCTTCGGTTCGCCGCCGGCTTTCGGTCGCTGAGTAGCCGCTAGCTGTCAAGTGTCTGGCAGATGCGAATGTAAAGCTGGGCGCGCGTGAACGGCTTGGAGAGCAGCGGAATGTTCATTACTGCGCTGGTCATCGTGGGCGAGGGCATCTGCGCGTAGCCGCTGGTAAATAACAAACGTACCTTCGGATATCGCCGCTGTACGGTAGCCGCCAGCTCGCGTCCGTTCAATCCGGGCAGCCCGATGTCCGTAAACAACAGATCGACGCTGCTATTGCTGTCCAGGATCTTCAGCGCTTCGGAGGCGTCGACTGCTTCGATGACTCGGAAGCCAAAGTCACGCAGCGTGTCGGTGGTAAAGCTCCGGACGGCTTCGCTGTCTTCGACGACCAGGATGGTTTCTTCGCGAGTTCGAAAGCCTGCATCCGATGGTTGTTTCGCGGCTGGGGATCCCTGGGTATCCTGCAATTGCGGCAGGTAGATCTTTACCGTGGTGCCGTGTCCAGGGCGACTATAAAGCTTGATGTGCCCACCCGACTGTTTCACGAAGCCGAAAACCTGGCTCAAGCCGAGGCCCGTGCCCTGGCCCATGGGCTTCGTGGTGAAGAAGGGATCGAAAGCGCGGTCTATCACTTCCTGCGTCATGCCACTGCCGGTGTCCGTTATGCTAATCAGGGCATAAACCCCCGGCTTGAGATCAGGCACCAGCCGTACGTCATTGTCACTGATGTGCGCCGTCGCGGTTTCGATCGTGAGCGTGCCGGCCCCCGCCATCGCGTCCCGTGCGTTCACGGCGAGATTGAGCAGTGCGCTCTCGAGTTGATTGAGATCCACTTCCACCATGCCGACCGTGTCGTCTTCGATACGGCGGACGTTGATGCTTTCGGGCAAGGTGCGGCGGACCATTTCCGTCCACGCGTGAAGCGATCTGTTGATGTTTACCGGTTTCGGCTTCAGCGGCTGGCGACGCGCGAACGCCAATAGTTGCTGCGTGAGGCCGGCCGCTCGCTCGCCGGCTCGCATAGCCTGGTCGACGCAGCGCCGCCAGCGAGTCTGATTGGCGGGAAGGACCTGAGACAGCGTGTCGAGATTGCCCAGCATCACCGTCAGCAGGTTGTTGAAGTCATGAGCGACACCGCCGGTGAGCTGACCGATCGCCTCCATCTTCTGTGACTGGTGCAACTGTTCCTGCATGAGGCGCCGCTCGGTCATGTCTCGCGTCACTTTCGCGAAGCCGATGAGCTCGCCAGCGGGTCCGCGCAATGCGTCGATCAGCACGATCGCCCAAAACTTGGTTCCATCCTTGCGGACGCGCCAGCCTTCGCCTTCGAATTTTCCGGTCGCTGCGGCGGTGGCCAATGCTCGAGCGGGCAAGCCGCTGGCCCGATCGTCCGGGGTATAGAACTCGGTGAAGCTGCGCCCTACGATTTCCTCAGCCGCGTATCCTTTGATCCGCTCGGCGCCTGGATTCCAGGAGACCACGACGCCGCTGGGATCGAGCATATAAATCGCGCAGTCACGGATGCCATCGATCAGGCGCGCAACGTGCTGGCCGCTGCTGTCGAGGCTGGCAATCTCCGACGTTGAGTTTTCACGCCCGCTGCGGGCGGGACCGCGCTTTCGTGTCATTACGTTATTAATTGGGCACCCGTAACCTTGACAAACGGTCGTGCCGCACAAAAAGTTCCGGCGGATTACGGTGAGAAACTCACGGCGAGCCGGGCAGACACGGGCGCGTCGACGTAGGGGCACATTAGCTTACCCGGGCCAGGTCAGGCGGTCGGGTCGCTAATCCTCGGAACGGTTCTGACGAGCCGCACTTTAGAGAGCGTGGAGCTCGAATCATTAATCGACCGAAAAGCCTTCTTGCGGCGGCTCAGACCCTCCGTCCGGTACGGGCTCACCGTGCTCATGGTCCTGGCTTCGTCTCTGCTGCGACATACATTCACGCCTGGATTGCAGACGGGAACGTTTGTCGTGTTCTTTCCCGCAATCATTCTGGCGTCAATGGTTTTCGACCGTGGGTCGGGCCTGCTTGCGGTTGGGTTGAGCACATTGCTGGTGTGGTACTTCCTTCTGGAGCCGCAGCACTCGTTTGGTCTGCCTCGCGGCGAAGAATTGTTTCTGCTGGCGCTGTTCGTCGTGGTGGCGCTTTTCACGGCCCTTGCAATCGAAACATTGCGCTCCGTGACGACAAAGCTCAAGGATATGCACGAGGCGCTCAGAGAGACCGAATCCGAGCTTCGCAGCAACGTAGCGCTGTTGAACAGCATCACCGAGACGTTGCCTGACCCGCTGTTCGTGAAGGATCGCGCCGGTCGCTATACTCACGTGAACGCCGCGCTTGCGCGGGTATTTGGCGTTGACAAGTCGCTGGTTATCGGTCGACTGGACCGCGACTTCATACCGCAAGAGCAAGCGCTCGTAATCGAGGCGACCGATCAGGACATCATGCGATCCAAGAGATCGTGCCTCATCGAGGAGCGCGTCACGCCACATCATGAGCGCACCTCTCGCACGTATCTGAGCTCGAGGGCCCCGCTACTTTCAGGTGAAGGCGAAGTTGTGGGGGTCGTCGGAATTGCCCACGACATCCAGGATCGCAAGCTCATGGAGAACGAGCTGCGCGCGGCGCTGCAATTGAATGAGGCGCTGCTATTCGATATCAACCATCGTGTGAAGAATCATCTGCAGTCGCTATCCGGATTGCTGATGATGTCTCGACAGGATGTCAAGGATGTGCAGGCCCAGAATGTCTTGAGTGTTGCCGCGGGCCGATTGGCCGTCCTGGCACGCGCGTACGATCACCTGCAGCTGCACGAACAGAAAACGAGCGTGAGTGCGAGGAAATTCCTGGAATCGCTGTGCGAGGCGCTGCGGCAAAGTCTCGTTGGTGAGCGGCCCATCACCCTGACGACCTCGATCGATTCGAGTATCGAGCTCGATTCCCAGCGCGCCGTCTCACTCGGACTGATCGTCAATGAGCTTGTTACAAATGCGCTCAAGCACGCTTTTCCGGACCAGCGCTCCGGCGCGGTGACAGTCCGATTGGGCATCAGCTCGGAGGAATATGTCCTCGAGATTGCCGACGACGGGGTCGGAGGGGGAGTGCGCAAGGAGGGGAGCGGCACGCGCATCTTGTCTCTGCTGGCCGATCAGCTTGGCGGGCGCCTGGCAGTCGACCGGGGTCCGCCTGGCACCCGCGTGTCGCTCTGGTTTTCCGGGCCGTCGGATGGGTCGGCCCTGCGCTGCTGATAACGGTCTCCTCCTCCGTTTCTGCTAGTCTCTGGTCAGGTTTAGATAGGTTTTTCCCATTCGAGGACGCGGGCGTGGTCACGTCGATTCGAAAGCTAACCGAGCCAACCTTCTGGCGCGATGACGCGCTTGCATTCGTGGAAGCGCGTTCGATCTACGACGCTCGCAAAGTCTGCTACGGCAAGCACGCGCATGAAACGTTCTCGATTGGCGTGGTCACGAACGGTCGCTGTACCTATTTGAACGGGAAAACGCGGCAACGCATCGGCGCCGGCACGGTGGTGTTGATGAATCCGGGGGATGCGCACGCCTGTAACCCCGAGCACGGCGCGCTCTGGTCCTATCGAATGTTGTACTTCGATGTTTCCTGGCTGACGGGCATTCAGCGGGATCTTGGCAGGAGCAGGAATGATCGGTTCCAGCCATTCTTGGATATAGCCTCGGTCGAGCCGGGGCTATACGCCGGGCTGAATCGGCTGTACGACGTGCTCACCGATCACCGCGCGGAATGTCTGGAGAAGCAGAGCGCAGCAGTGTCATTCATGGCAGAGGTGCAACGGACGCTGAGCCCTGCGCCGGACTCGCCGAGCCATGGGCATCGGGGCCTCGCGCGTGCGGCTGAATTCATAAGAGACAACTACGCGCGCTCGATCAGCCTGGCGGAGATCTGTTCCGCGGCAGATCTATCGCCTTCGTATTTAATTCGAGCCTTCAATGACAAGTACGGACTGACGCCGCATGCGTACGTGACCAACCGCCGCATCGAGTTCAGCCGGGCGCAGCTTCGTCGGGGTCGACCCATAGCAGAAGTAGCGCTCGCGGCCGGCTTTTCCGATCAGGCCCATCTGCAGCGAAGTTTCAAGAAACTGGTCGCAGCCACGCCGGGTCAGTATCGCGCGTGATTTCCGCGCCGGGCGCACAAGGTAATTTTCTTCAATACGCGTGGGCCCCTGCCGAATACGCTGCCTCCCGATGCGACGAGGGAGGCCGAGATGCAGTTCCAGCTTGCCGAAATAAATATCGCGACATTTCGCGTGCCGATGTCCGATCCCGTGAACGCCGGTTTCATTGCGCAGCTCGATCGTGTCAATGCGTTGGCCGAGTCGGCGCCGGGATTCGTCTGGCGACTGACGGGTGAAGGCAACAACGCACTGAATATTCGAGCGTTCGACAATCCAAACATCGCGATCAATATGTCGACGTGGAAGGATGTGGATGTCCTGATGAGATTCGTGTATCGCAGCGAGGCTCACCGAGAGATCATGCGTCGTCGCAAAGAGTGGTTCGATCGCATGGAGTTTCACCTGGCGTTGTGGTGGGTTCCCGCAGGACATCGCCCCACCATCGCCGAAGGGAAAGCGCGGCTCGACATGCTGTCGCGAGTCGGGCCGTCGCCGGACGCGTTTCTATTCAATAAGCCCTTTCCCGCGCCGACTGCGGACGATGGGCTCGAACATGATCGGGTTTTCGCGGACTGAGGCGCCCCATCCCGGTGGCGGATGGGGCGCCTGCATCGACTAGAAATTGAATAATCCGCTAATGGTGAGCGATCGCAGGTCGGTACCATCCAATTCGGCGCCTTCGTACTCGGCACGCAGGCCAAAGCTCGGCGTGACGCGAAAGGCAGCGCCGATTCCGAGCACCCAATCGGTGCCATCGTTTTTCTGGATGAAGCCGAACTGGCCGTCTCGTACGGTATTCTCAGCGTCCCATGCAAGGAAGCCGGCGCGGGCGAAGCCTTCGAAGCGAGCGCTGATCGGTATGTGCACCAGTGCCGAGCCTTGGATCGCACTGGCATCCGACTCGATCGTCACGCCGGAAATCGTGTCGTCAGGCTTTCCGGCGAGGTAGCCGATCTCCAGGGAGCCGTATTCATTGAATCGGTAGCCGCCAAGGATTTTGAAGCCAGTGCCAGTCGCTTTGATGTCTACACCGTCGATGGTGTCTTTCAGCGTGACCTGGCCCACGCCCACTCCGCTATAGAATCCAATGTCAGACTCTGCCATGGCTGGCAGGCACGCGAACGCCAGAGCGATTCCTGTCGCTACTTTCTTCTGCATTTCATCACTCCCAGATAGCCCCGCTCGCAGGGTCATAGTTTTTTTTTGCTGGTCGAGTTGGTTGCCGAACGCTCCAGTCCCTTTCTTGATGGAACGCACGGCGCGGGACTCTATCAGGAGCGTCGCGCAGCATTCAGCTAAGGGGTAGCCCTAGTTTTGGACGCGCTGGCAAGGATGCCCGGGCACATCGCACCCCCGGGGGACGGCAACGCCCCCTACAAATCCTTGAAACGGGGCGGAAAAAACCGGCGGGATTCGTGTATATTGCGCCCCCGCTTTCGACCGTGTGCTTTGACTGGTTCACCGGTATCGCCGGTGCCAGCCTGGGTGCCAGCCACGGGGAATCGATGGGAGTGGAAGGGGTCGAAAAACGAGTGAGATCAGTAAGTTACTGATTTCGCTAGCGCTCTTGTCGGGATTATCCCGCCAATTCGGCGCGTCGAATCCTTCCGCCCCAGCCAGACGCATTTGAAGTCGGAGTGTTGAATGGATCGTGCCACGATGGCGGTGTTTACGGGCAACGCCAATCCGCAGCTCGCCCAGGATATCGCGCGTCACCTGATGGTGCCGCTGGGGCGAGCCGCTGTCAGTCGCTTCAGCGACAGTGAGTGCACGGTCGAGCTGCTGGAAAACGTGCGCGGTCGCGACGTGTTCATCGTGCAGCCGACCTGCTCGCCGGCCAACGATCACTTGATGGAATTGCTGGTGATGACCGACGCCTGCCGACGTGCTTCGGCGGCGCGCATCACGGCCGTGATTCCTTATTTCGGTTACGCCCGCCAGGATCGCCGCCCGCGCGCCATGCGTGTGCCGATCACGGCGAAGCTGGTGGCGAACATGATCGCCAGCGCCGGCGTGAACCGCGTGCTGACGGTCGACCTGCACGCCGACCAGATCCAGGGATTCTTCGATATCCCGGTGGACAATGTGTATGCCTCGCCGGTGTTGCTCGGCGATGCGTGGAAGCAGAAGTACGACAACCTGATGGTGGTGTCGCCGGATGTCGGCGGCGTGGTGCGCGCAAGAGCGTTGGCAAAGCGGCTGGACGATGCCGAGCTGGCCATTATCGACAAGCGCCGTCCGCGCCCGAACGAGTCCGAAGTGATGAACATCATCGGCGAGGTCGAGGGCAAGACGTGCGTGCTGATCGACGACCTGGTCGACACCGCCGGCACGCTGTGCCACGCGGCTGAAGCGTTGAAGGCGAACGGCGCCAAGAAGGTGCTCGCGTACATCACGCACCCGGTGTTGTCGGGCCCGGCGATCGATCGCATCTCGCAGTCGCAACTGGACGAGCTGGTGGTGACGGACACCATTCCGCTGCGCCCGGATGCGAAGAACTGCAAGAAGATTCGTCAGCTGAGTGTTGCGGGTCTGCTCGCCGAGACCATGCGGCGTATTCGCGATGAAGAGAGCGTCAGCTCTCTGTACATCGACTGAAGTGCTCGCGGCGCAAGCCGCGCAAAAGTGAAGAGGTTTTCGGTTTCTTTGCGAGGCGCAAGCCGAGCAAAAGAAACATCCACAGTGGCGGCGTTATTGGTCGCGATACGCCGTTGCTTGTTTCTCAACTGGAGTAACCATGAAATATTCATTTGACCTCGTCGCCGACTCCCGGCCGAACGAGCAGGGGAAGGGTGCGAGCCGCCGCCTGCGTCGTTCCGGGAAGGTTCCGGCGATCCTCTACGGTGGCCATCAGGAACCCAAGCAGATCATTCTGGATCACCAGAACCTGCTCACCCTGCTGGTGAACGAGAAGTTCTTCTCGACCATTCTGCAGCTGAAGATCGATGGCCAGCCGCAGGCCGCCATCCTCAAGGATGTGCAGCGTCATCCGGCCAAGAACATGATCCTGCACATGGATCTGCAGCGCGTGCTGGAGAACGAGAACATCCGCATGACCATTCCGCTGCACTTCAAGGGCGCGGCCGGTTCGCCTGGCGTGAAGACGCAGGGCGGCGTGGTGTCGCACCTGTTGAACGAAGTCGAAGTGCTGTGCTTGCCGAAGGATCTGCCGGAATTCCTGGAGATCGATCTGTCGGAAATGCAGATCAACGAGATCCGTCGTCTGTCCGACCTGCCCCTGCCGCAAGGCGTCCAGCTGGTCGCGCTCGCGCATGGTCGTGACGAAGCGGTCGTATCCATCCACCATCCGCGTGCCGAAGAGGCCGAGGCTCCGGCGGCTGCCGCTGCTGCGGCTCCGGCTGCTGGCGCGGCTCCTGCGGCCGGCGCTGCGGCGGCTCCCGCTGCTGGTGGCGACAAGAAGGCGGCGGCTGCTCCGGCGGCCAAGGCTGCTCCGAAGAAGTAACGCACTCGCGCACCCAGCCGTGGCAACACGGCTGGTGGCGTGAAAGCGATGGCGGGCGCCCAGTAATATATTGGTGCTGCCTGCCATCGTTGCGTTATTTTCGGTCGCACTGCTATGGCGGGCACCCACCTCAAAATCATCGCCGGCCTCGGCAACCCCGGGCCGGAGCATCTGCTCACGCGCCACAACGCGGGCTTCTGGTTCGTCGATGCACTGGCGGCCAAGCTTGGCGGCGCGTTTCGCAGTCATGCGAAATTTCACGGCGACATCTGTCGTGTGCAGTACTGCGGGCAGGACATCACGCTGCTCAAACCCAGCACGTACATGAATCGCAGCGGCCTCGCGATCCGCGCACTCGCCGATTACATCAAAGTCGAGCCAGCCGAAATCCTGGTCGTGCACGATGAATTGGACCTGCCGGTCGGCGACGTGCGCTTCAAGCTCGGCGGCGGCGCGGGCGGCCACAATGGCCTGCGCGATACGACCACCCACATGGGCCCCGACTATTGGCGTCTGCGCATCGGCGTCGGACACCCCGGCGACAAATCTCAAGTGATCGACTACGTGCTGCGTCGTGCGCCGAAGGACGAGGAAGAAAAGATCCTCGCCTCCATCGATCAGGCGCTGCAGGCGTTGCCGAGCTTCCTCGAGCAGGGGCCTGAGCGCGCCATGAACGGGCTGCACAGCAAGAAGTGATTTAATTTATGGGCATCAAGTGCGGCATCGTTGGACTTCCCAACGTTGGTAAATCGACTCTGTTCAACGCGCTGACTCGCGCGCAGATCGCGGCGGAGAACTATCCGTTCTGCACGATCGACCCCAACGTCGGCATCGTGCCCGTGCCCGATCCGCGGCTCGACGTGCTCGCCGGCATCGCGAAGTCCGAGAAGCGCTTGCCCGCTACGGTCGAGTTCGTCGACATCGCGGGCCTCGTCGCGGGCGCGTCGAAGGGCGAAGGCCTCGGCAACAAATTCCTGTCTCACATTCGCGAGACCGATGCGATTGCGCACGTCGTGCGTTGTTTCGAGAACGACGACATCGTGCACGTCGCGGGCAAGATCAAGCCGCTGGACGACGTCGAAGTCATCAACACCGAGCTGGCGCTCGCCGATCTCGACACCGTCGAGCGCGGTCTGCAGCGCGCCGAGAAGGCAGCGAAGGCCGGTGACAAGGACGCGATCAAACAACGCGACCTGATGAAGAAGCTCAAGGACCATCTGGATTCGGGCCAGCCGGCGCGCTCGCTGATCAAGGATCCGGAAGAGAAGAAGCTGCTGCAGGAGCTGCACCTCATCACCATCAAGCCGCTGATGTACGTCGCGAACGTCGCGGAGAACGGCTTCACCAACAATCCGCATCTCGACTCGGTGCGTGAGCTCGCCGCTCGCGAGAACTCGGAAGTGGTCGCAGTGTGCGCCGCTATCGAGGCCGAAATCGCGCAGCTCGAAGAAGCGGATCGCGCCGACTTCCTGAAAGACATCGGTCTCGACGAGCCCGGCCTGAATCGCGTGATCCGAGCGGGCTACAAGCTGCTCGGCCTGCAAACCTATTTCACTGCCGGCCCCAAGGAAGCTCGTGCCTGGACCGTCCGCGTCGGCGCCACTGCTCCGCAAGCGGCGGGTGTGATTCACACCGACTTCGAAAAAGGCTTCATCCGTGCCGAAGTCATCGCTTACGACGACTACGTGAATTACAAGGGCGAGCAGGGCGCGAAAGAAGCCGGCAAGCTGCGCCTGGAAGGTAAGGAATACATCGTCCACGAAGGCGATGTCATGCACTTCCGCTTCAACGTCTGAGCCTGCGCGCCTCGGCGCGCCACGGTCTGCGTTGACGCAATTGGGCAAGCGCGTTGCATTTTTGAGGCTTCACCTCCACCTGCTGAATCCATAGCATGGCAGGCGAGAGGTGCAATCATGAAAGTCGGTTTGATCGGCCTGGGATTGATGGGCCACGGCATGGGCGAGAGCCTGTTGCGTGGCGGACATGAGCTGACGGTTTACAACCGGACAGCGAGCAAAGCCGACGCGCTCGTCGCGAAAGGGGCTCGGCTCGCCAAGTCTCCTGCAGACGCGTCTCGCGGTGACATAGTCATCACGATGGTTGCGGACGATGCAGCGCTGGAAGAAGTGACCCACGGCGCGCACGGCATCCTGAAGAACCTCAGTGCCGGCGCAGTGCACGTTTCTGCCAGCACCATCAGCGTCGCGCTGGCCGAGCGCCTCACCGATGAGCACGCCCGGGCAGGGCAACATTTCGTATCCGCCCCCGTGTTCGGCCGGCCGCAAGTTGCCGCCGCGGGTCAACTCAACATTCTAGCTGCTGGCGCTGCCGATGCGGTCAAGCGCGCGATGCCGGTGCTGGAATCGATGGCGCAGAAAGTGTGGCCGTTCGGCGAGCGACCGAGCGCTGCGAATCTGGTCAAGCTCAGCGGCAACTTCATGATCTTCGCCGCCGTCGAAGCGCTCGCCGAAAGCATCGCGTTGTTGCGCAAAGCCGGCGTGGACGAACATGCATTCGTCGACATGATGACCAATACGTTGTTTGCCGCGCCGATCTACAAAATCTACGCGCCGTTGATCACGAAGCAGCAGTATCAGCCGCCAGGGTTCGCAGCACCGCTGGGCGCCAAAGACACTCGCCTGGCGCTCGCCGCCGGCGAAAGTTTGAATGTGCCTTTGCCGCTGGCGAGTTTGGTTCGCGACAAATTCCTCGCGCTGCTAGCGCGGGGCGGCGAGGGCGATGACATTGCCGCGCTGGGAAAAGTGGCGGCGGAACAGGCGGGGATGTGAGATCTGCTGGTGGCGTGACGAACCTACGTCACGCCACCAGCCAACGAACAGATCAGAAGTTGAATCGGCCCTGCGCGCCGAACACGCTGACGTCGCCGCCGACCGTGATCAACACGCCCGCCGAGAACTGCGGGGTGAAGTTATAACGGCCTTCACCGATCAGGTACGTGTCGCCGTCGATGCCGGCCACGTCCACAGCGATGTGCTCGACACCGCCTTCGACTTCGATCTTCGGTGCGACCAGCGAGCGCAGGCGCACGCCCGCGAACAGGCCCGTGTCGTCATCGTCGAAGCGACCGGCGTCCACTTCGAAGTGTGCCAGGCCGCCGCGCGCAACGAGGTCGAGGTTCGGGCCGAGCGCCCAGTGGCCGCCGGCGCCTACCAGGAAGCGTGTGGCATCCACTCCGAAGTCCAGGTCCAGAGCCTGGAATTCTGCCAGTGCGAAAATATTCTGATAGACGGGCAGTGAGCCGCGCAGCTGGATGCCGTCGCCGTCGACATCGGCGCCGTCAGCGTCGATTTCCGCTTCGGGGAAATGCGCGACGTCGACGTAGCGATAGCTCAGCTGCTCGGCGGAAGCCGCGAACGGCAGAGCGAGCGCGGCGGCACAGATCAGAGTTTTAGCGTTCATCTTCATAATTAAGTTCGTTCACTCTCACGAGGTAGCGCATCGGTGCGCCGAAGGTATTCTACTGTTCTTGTGGAAGCGTCGCTCGGATTCAGACACTGACGTCGTTACTTGGCGACAAGGCCCGTGGCTGAAATCTAACAAAGGGGCATTGGTTGTGGCGCGATGGTTTTTTGTGATCTCGGTCACAGCGCTTCTGTCGGCTTGCGGTAAAGCGCACGAAACAAATATCGCTGAAAAACTCGAGCCGCGGTGGACCGCCCAGCAATTGCAGGCGTTTGCAGAATTCAAAACAAATGCATCCGGCCGCGCTGCAGTTGTTGATGACATCGCTCGTACGTTTCCCGCTGCGTTCAACTACGAAGAGCTGCGCGTCAATGCCAGCGAGGTCGCAACGATTCCGCAAGAAAGACTAGTCGAGCTGCTCGGCCGGCCCTCGGTATCTTTCTCATTGGTCGATCGTCCCGAATATCTGGGCGCGAGCACACGCCAGCTCGATTTCGATCCGCGCGAGTTGGAGATCCTGCTGTATGACGTCGATTGTCTCGCGGAGCGTGCGGCTGCGGAGTGCACGCATCTGGAAGCAATCTCGCTTCGGCAGAACGTGCTTCGAATGCGTGTGCTGAGAGGCCGCACGGAGGAGGCGCGGGCGCTGCTGTCGCCGCCGACCGAGCTGCCGGTGCGTGCGACGCACAGGCGTCTCGTGACCGACATGGTTCGCCCCGGGTGGAGGATATTGCCAGAGGCTGAGACACGGAAGATTGCGCAACGGTTCGCTCAGGAAACATTAGACGCCGAATTCTACGAGCATGGCGACGTCGTTTACGGCCGCATGCTAGCGCCGTTCCAGCTCATCAAGACGTCCGACATGGAAGCCGTCTGCATCGCCTCCGCGAGCGATGTCTTCCTGCCATCGATGCAACGGGACGCCGAACTGCGTCGCGATGCAAACATTCGCGTCGCCGTGTTCGAGGCGACGGAACAGGCTTGCAGGCAGCGCTACGCCGAAGGCCGGTTCGTGCTGGTGAAGGGGGAGTCGCTGGCCGCCGCGCAGCTGGTGCGGATCCACGATCTGTTCAACCGCCGGTTCGCCTCGGAGTGCGATGTGCCGGCATGGATGACGCAGCAAGGATTGCTGAGCGCGACGGGCGGCGTCTACCGGGTTCTGGTCGCGCCGCCGGTGTCGGGCCGGGACCGCTGGTCGTTCGATGTCACGGTGCAGTTCGCGCTCGACAAAGGGGGCGAATATTCGGCGCTCATTGGCATCAGCCCCTGGGGGACGCGGCTGAAGGAATGTCGACAGCAGGTGGTGCCGCGGGCGATCAAGAGCGGTTGAGCATTGATCGATAGCACCTTTGGTTTGGACCGGAGCGGTGTGCTACTCGTACGCTAGCGGCACATGGAGCAATTACCGCTTCAGGAACTTGCCGCAACCAATGCCTCTCACCCCCACGGAAATGGCCGTAAGCCTCGGCCGAGGATTGCTGTCCTTCCCGGTCACGCATTTCGATGCGAACAATCGCTTCGACGTTGAGCCCTATCGCGCGCACTGCGCCGGGATGATGGAGCACGACCTGGCCGGGCTGTTTGCTGCCGGCGGCACCGGCGAGTTCTTTTCGCTGACGTTCAAAGAAGTCGTCGATGTGGTGTCCGCGGCCGTGGCGGAGTGCGGGGGGCGATTGCCGGTGATTGCGGGCTGCGGCTATGGGACGGCGATGGCCGTCGAGCTGGCGCAAGCGACGCAGGCCGCGGGCGCCGATGGCGTGTTGTTGTTGCCGCCGTATCTGGTCAACGGCTCGCAGGAAGGCCTGGCCGCACACATCGGGGCGGTTTGTAAAGCCGTCTCCATCGGCGTGATCGTCTATAACCGGGACAACGCCATCATCGACGATGTCACATTGGCGCGCCTGTGCGATCGGCATCCCAATCTGGTTGGCTTCAAGGACGGCGTCGGCGACATCGAATTGATGACGCGCATCTACACACGCATGGGCAGCCGGCTGACTTACATCGGCGGTCTGCCGACGGCCGAGACCTTTGCCGCTCCGTATCTGAAAATGGGCGTGACCACGTACTCCTCGGCGATCTTCAATTTCATGCCGGGCTGGGCGTCTTCGTTCTACAAGGCGGTGCGCGCCGAGGAGCAGGCGAAGGTGCTGGCGGGCTTGCGCGATTTCGTCATGCCGTACATTGCGCTTCGCAATCGAGGCAAGGGTTACGCAGTCGCCATCGTCAAGGCGGGCATGCGAGCCATTGGCAAGCCGGCCGGCGCGGTGCGTCCGCCGCTGACCGACTTGAACGAGCGCGAGTTCGAGGAATTGCGCGCCCTCATCGAGCAGGCCGAGGCGGCCGCACCCACAATTTTCGGAGGGCTACTGGCACGCAGCGCCTGAGCACGTTATATGTCGGTGCATGTTCGAACTGAGCCAGCTGCGTTGTTTCGTAGTCACCGCCGAGGAACTGCACTTCGGCCGCGCCGCCGTGCGGCTGAACATGACCCAGCCGCCGCTCAGCCGGCAAATTCAATTGTTGGAGCGGGGGCTCGGTGTCCAGCTGTTGGAGCGCAGTAGCCGCCAGGTCAAGCTCACTCCGGCCGGCAGCACCTTTCTTCCCGAAGCCCGCCGCATCATCCGCCTGGCTGAAACCTCCGCGCTCGCTGCTCGTCGAGTCGCCAAAGGCGATACCGGACGAGTGGCGATCGGCTTCACCGCAGTATCTGGCTACAGCTTCCTGCCGCGCATCGTGGCTCGTGCGCGCGCGTCGCTACCGCATTTCGAGTTAGAGCTGTTCGAGATGGTGACCTCGGATCAATTCGAGGCACTGATGACCGGTCAGATCGACATCGCTTTCGTGCGCCCGCCGGTCGAGCAGGCGAGCTTCGAGTCGCGGCTCATTCTCAGAGAGCCGCTGATGGCGGCGTTGCCCGCTGGCGATCCGCGCGCCGACAATCCATCGCTGACGCCGAGCGACTTCGACAATCAGCCGCTCATCATGTATTCGCGCATGGGCGCGGGCTATTTCCACAACATGCTCACGCGCTTGTTCGAAGCGGCGGGCGCGTTACCCGAGTACGTGCAGCACGTGACGCAGATCCATTCGATGTTGGGATTGGTCCGTGCCGGGCTCGCTGCCGCCATCGTGCCGGCGTCGGCCATCGAGCTGCACATGGACGCGATTCAGTTCCGCAAGTTTGCGACTCAGCCGACGCAGCCGGTCGAGCTGCACATGGTATGGCGTCGTGACAACGGCAATCCCGCGCTACAGCCGATGGTGAGTCTGTGCGGAGAGTTCGCCAGCGACGTTTAGCGCGTCCATGGGAACGCCAGCGTCGGCGCATTCACATAACGACGCATGCTCAATTGCAGCCGTGCTCCGCAGCCGGGCCGCAGCTCGAGATCGAAAGCGGAATCGCCGATGGCAACGCGTCGTCCATCCAGCGTTGCCGACTCGATGCGATGTTCCGCGTACGCCCCGCCTTGTACGGTGATCGTGCGCGAGCTGACGGGATTGAGATTCACGAGCGTTACGCTCGTGCGCTCAGCGCCGAGCTCATCGACCAGTGCCGCGACGTCTGAAGGCAATCCGGCCCGCCGACGCTCTCTGTCGAAATATCGCAACCGACAATGCAACGGCGCACCGCCTTGATGCGGCGACGTGCTCGACCAGGGCGGACGCGCGATGTGCAGGCCGCCCTGCGTAAGTTGAAGCAATGCAGTCACCGAAGCGGGATTGAAGTTGATCGCATTGTCGGCGAGCCGCGTTTCGGGCGTGCTCGTGTCCGCGTGCATGGCCGCTACTCGTTCCCTGACGCGAGTCAGCGCCTGGCGCTGCGCCTCGATCGGATAGGTGGCGTTGCGCCCTTCGAGAAACGCGATCCACGGATGATCGCCTGCCAGCTCCCGGTCGCTGGCGCGCATCGAGACATACCAGATCTCGAATGCGTTGGTGCGGTAGGGGCCCGGCGCGTAGCTGTACCAGCCTTGCTCGCCATACATGCGCGGCGTGTGCAGCTTACCGTCGATGGTGCGTGCCTGCTGATTGATCACTTCATTCTGTCGTCGCCACACTTGCATGTAACGGTCGTCGCCCGTCAGCAGGCTGGCATTCATGAAGGCGACGATGGCGCGCGACACCCGATTGCGATCCTCGCGCTCGCCGGTTTGCGGCACGATGGGGCTGAAACCCCAGCCGTACACGCCCCCGTACCATTTTCCTGAGGGTCCACCGACGCGGCCGTCGAGCCCGACGATGCTGGGCAGGACGCCATTGTTCGCTTCGGCGCGCTCCACCCAGGCGTCCAGATATTCCAGTGCCCAGGTTCGATACTTGCGCTCGCCGCTGAGCATGAAAGCATTCAACGCCAGCGTGGTCGAGTGCAGGTTGAGCGGATGGTCGCCGACGATGTCGGTGTAGTCGCGATAGTGCGCGAGCGTCTCTTCATAGTTGCGCTCGCCATGCTCCATCTTGAACTTGGCAACGTCGAAAGGATCGCCGGCCCAGTCCAGCGCGGTCGCGGGGCGTAGCAGCGGGCCGGCGCTGCCGTTGAAGACGCTGCGGATGATGCGATGTTTGCGATCGTAGTTCGGCGCGGACGGATCGTCGCCGGTGTAGAACTCGGCGAAGCGACGCGTACGCTCGATGAGCTTGGGATCCTCGGGGGTCGACAGGCCCATCAGATTGAACGTCGTGAGACCTTCGCTGATGTGTTGCCAATCCATCTGCGGCGGAAACTCGCGGACATACATGCCGCGCCGGCCAAGCTCGACTTGCTGGGTCCGGGCACGCGAATACTGTTGCAGATGTCCTTCCCAAGCCTTGCGATACAGCTCGAGAATGCGATCCGAGCCGCCGAGTGCGTGCAACAGCGCCCAGTCATTCAAATGCTCGATGGCGTCATCGGGGCCATCGTTCGCACCCCAGCGCTCGACGGCGCGCAAGTAACCGCGCTCGTCGAAATAGCGAGCGTAGAAGGCTTCGCAGGCTTCAGTTTGAACCCGCAGCAGCTCTCGCTGTAGCAATGCCCATTCCGGCGGCGCCATGGGCGTCGCTATCGTTAAGGCGGGCTTGGTGCTGGCGTTGAGCGGCCACGCCGCGAGGGCGGAGGCACTCGCGACGAAATGACGCCGATTCACTGCAGCTCCAGGCGCCTGATCGGTCCCACGATGACAAAGTAGGCGAAGATGGTCAGCAGGCAGTGCACGCCGACGAAGATCAGCGCGCTGTCGAACGAACCGGTGGCGGCGACCAGATAACCGATCACGATCGGTGTCACGATGCCGGCGCAATTGCCGAACATGTTGAAGACGCCGCCCGTGAGCCCGGCAAACTGGCGAGGTGAGACATCGGAAATGATCGCCCATCCCAGCGAGGCGATGCCTTTACCGAAGAACGCAAGCGCCATGACCGTGATCACGAGCCATTCCTGCTCGATGTACACGCAGGCGATGATGAGTGTCGCCAGGATCATGCCGATCAGCAGAGGCGTCTTGCGCGCGATGGTGAGCGAGCCGGTCCGCTTCAACAGCCAATCGGAGGCATAGCCACCGAGCACGCCGCCAATGAAACCGCACATTGCCGGCGCGGCGGCGGCAAAGCCCGCTTCGAGAATATTCAGGCCGCGCTCTTTCACCAGGTAGATCGGGAACCAGGTGGCGAAAAAGTACGTGAGCACGTTGATGCAGTACTGGCCCAGATAGATGCCGAGCAGCATGCGATTGGTGAGCAATTTTTCGAGGTTGTCCCAGCGAAATGCACTGCCCTTGCTGGCATTTGCCTGGTCGAGGGCAACCAGGCCGCCACCGGTCTCGATGTAGTCCAGCTCCGCCTGATTGATGCTCGGATGACGCACGGGATCATGGATGAAGCGGACGAAGGCCAGCGCCGCGAGCAGGCCGAGGCCGCCCATCACATAGAACACCGCGCGCCAGCCATAGTTGTGAACCACCCAGCCCATGAGCGGCGCGAACGCGACCAGGGAGAAGTACTGCGCCGAATTGAAGATGGCGGAGGCGGTGCCGCGCTCGCTGCTGGGAAACCAGGCCGCGACGATTCGCGCATTGCCGGGAAACGACGGCGCTTCGGCCAGGCCGACCAGGAAGCGCAACGCGAACAGCATGGTCACCGCCGACAGCCCGGCGATGAAGCCCGCGAACCCCTGCAAGAACGTGAACACCGACCAGACCGCGATGGCGCCCGCGTAAATGCGCTTGGTGCCGAATCGATCCAGCAGCGCGCCGCCGGGTATCTGGGCCGCCGCATAGGCCCAGGCGAAGGCCGAAAGGATGTAACCGGTGGCAATTGGCGACAGTCCGAGCTCGCGTGCAGCGTCGCTGCCGGCGATCGAGAACGTCGCGCGATCCGCGTAATTGATCGAGGTGACGATGAAAATGAAGCCGATGATGGAGTAGCGCACCTGCGTGCGCCGCTCGGCGATGGCGGCGATCGACATTCCCCCGCGTCCCCCTGTCGTAGTGTTTGCCCGATGCTAGGCCGTGGGCGCTGGGGCGTCTAAGTCAAAAACTCTATGGATCGATCCACAGCGAGCATAGAAGCGGAACCAGTCGCCCGGCCCGACCCTTCAAGATCCAAGGAGGCCGCCATGCCCAACGCATCTCCCATGGGGCTGCCCGCGCTGGACCCGGACACCGGCCTGGTGCGCGTGGTCATCGACACGCCCAAGGGCAGTCGTAACAAATACAAATTCGATCCCCAGCTCGGTGTGCTCAAGCTCAGCCGCATTCTGCCGGCCGGCATGTCGTTTCCTTATGACTTCGGCTCGATCCCGTCCACCTGCGCCGAGGACGGCGACGCATTGGACGTCCTGGTGCTCACCGAGGCGCCGTTGTTCCCGGGCTGCCTGGTACACGCTCACTTGATTGGCGTGATCCGGGCGGTTCAGAAAGAGCGCCGCAAGATGATTCGCAACGATCGGCTGCTCGCGACGCTCGAGACCTCGGTGAACAAGCCGGCGATCACCCAGCTCGATCAGGTCGACGGACAACAGCTGAAGGACATCGAGCATTTCTTCCGCTCGTACAATCAGGCGCAGGGTCGCGAGTTCAGAATCACGGGACGGGGCGGTGCAAGGCAGGCGCAGAAGATGTTTCGCGATGCCGTCCGCGACTTCAACCGATCCAAGGCGAAGCAGGCCAAGGGCGCGTGACGATGCGCGAGTTGCAGCCCGATGAAGCCGGCCTGTCAGGCGTACGGCGGATTCTGCAAGAGTGGCTGGCCGGAGCCGACGAGTCGCTGCGTAAGAAAAGAATCACGGACGCGAACATTCATGACGCGCGCAAGCAGCTGAAGAAATCCCGGGCGGCACTCCGATTGTTGCGAGACTCCACTGGCGAGATCGCATATCGGCGCGCGAACAACGCGCTGCGCGATGCGGCCCGTCCACTGGGCGTGGCTCGCGATAGCAAAGTATTGAGCGCCGCGCTGGACGACCTGGTCGAGCGCTACGCTCCGGCAACTCGTGCGCTAGAACTAGACAAGTTTCGGCGGGTGCTGCGTCAGGAAAAAACATCGTCTCGGCAGGCGGTCGGCATCAGCCTGCTCAACAAGCAGCGCAAGGCATTACGTGAAGTCAAGGCGCGCAGTCAGCGATGGACGATGAAGGGCGGCGACTGGCCGGTCATCGGCGGCGGCCTGGGGCGCATCTATCGCGGCGGCAAGAAGAAAATGAAAGCGGCCGCGGAATCGCGGGACAACGACGCTCTGCACGACTGGCGCAAGCAGGTGAAATATCTGTGGCATCAGCTGCAGATCCTGCAGCCGGCCTGGCCCGGGCCGCTCAAAGAGCTGGCCGACCAGGCTCACAAACTGGCCGAGCACCTGGGCGAGGACCACGATCTGGCCGTATTACGCACCAGAATCAGGTCCCATGTCGATGCTTTCGAGGGCCAGGACCATGATGCACTGATTGCTGTCCTCGATCGGCGCCGCAAGCGGTTGCAGGACAAAGCATTCAAGCTCGGGAAGAGAATTTTCGAAGAAAAGCCGCGGCGCTTTGTCGACCGCATGGGCCAGTACTGGCAGCTCTGGCGCAACGAATGACCTGCCCCAGCAGCAACTGTCATGACCTCATGACAAAGTGGTTCCTCCCTTGTTTCTTATTTAATGACAAGTGGCTCTTGGGTCACGACCGGTAACCGACACCCTGTCGATTCCTGCTTATCCGGCACGAGTGAGTTTCGCTGCCCCTGATTGGTCCGCTGCCGGGCAAGGAATACCTTGCACACCTCTCGCAGGATTTGGATGTTCTTAGGGGAACTCGTGATGAAGTCGCGTCAATGGATAGGGTCTTTGCTGCTCGTGGGCGCGGTAATCGTGTCCGGCGTGCTGCTCAGCGCCTGGAAACGTTCGAGTTTGGCTGAATCGGAAGCAGCGGCGGCCAGTCAGCCGGAGCCGGCGGAATCGGTGGTTACCGCGGTGGCTCGTGAGCACGAACATATTCGGACCACAACGTCGATCGGCACCGTGGTCGCCTTGCGTTCCATCACGGTTCGCAACGAATTGCCCGGCACCGTGCGCCAGGTCGCGCTCGAGCCCGGCAAAATCGTCGAGGCCGGCACTGTACTGGTGGCGCTCGATGTATCGGTAGAAGAGGCAGATCTGCAGGCGCTGCTGGCGCAGGCCGAGCTGGCCCGCACTCAGTTCGCCCGCATGCAACGCATGAGCCAGCATCGCGCGGCGTCGGAAATGGAAGTGGATAGCGCGCGCGCCGAACAGGAAGTGGTGCAGGCGCAGGTCGCTCGTATCAAAGCGGTCATCGAGCGCAAGATCATTCGTGCCCCGTTTCGCGCTCGCATCGGCATTTCCGACGTGCATCCCGGTCAGTATCTGAACGAAGGCACGCTGTTGACGACGCTGCAAGGCGTGGATGACTCCACCTATGTCGACTTCACCGTCGCTCAGCAGGTCGCGGCCGCGCTGCGTCCTGGCAGCAAGGTGGATGTGTTTGCTTCGGGCGATCCCACCGGCGTGAAGGCCGAGATTCTCGCGATCGACGCGCGAGTCGATCCGACGACGCGCAACGCGGCGGTGCGCGCCAAGATCAAGAATACGGCGCAGACGCCGGCGCCCGGCGCCTCGGTGCGAGTGCAGGTCGCGGTCGGCGAGCCGCTACTGGCCACTGCCGTCCCCGCGAGCGCTGTTCGCAAAGGTCCTGCCGGCGATCATGTGTTCGTCGTGGTCGCGGACGAACAGGGCAAGACCCGAGCCCGCCTGCGCGAAGTCGTGGTCGATGCGATGGCGGGCGACGACGTGGTCATCACCAAAGGTCTGGAGCCCGGCGAACAAGTCGCGGCGTCCGGCTCGTTCAAACTGCGTGAGGCTGCGTTGGTCGCGGTGAGCAACAAGCCGGAGTCGGTGGCGCGAAATGCCGGCGAGAGCAAGGCTCAGTCGAACGCCACCAGCATGTAACGGACTATTGCCATGCGCTCATCATTTACAGACATATTCATCAAGCACCCGGTTCTCGCGATCGTCGTGAACCTGGTCATCGTGCTGATCGGCGCGCGGGCGCTGTTCAACCTGCCGGTGCAGCAGTTCCCGAGCGTCGAAAGCTCGTCCGTCATCATCAACACGTTCTACACCGGCGCGAGCGCCGACACGGTGCGTGGATTCCTGACGACACCGATCGAACGTGTGGTGTCGCAGATCAGTGGCGTCGATTACGTCGACTCCACGAGTCGGGCCGGCCAGAGCACGGTGACTGTGCACTTGAAGCTGGATCACAACAGCACGGATGCCCTGGCTGAAATCACCGCACGCCTGCAGCAGGTTCGTTCCGAATTGCCGGCCGAGGCAGAGCCGCCGGTCGTCGACGTGCAACGCGCCGATCGTCCGTATGCCACGTTTTATCTCGGCTTCACTTCGCCGGATCGCACCGTCCCTGAGCTAACCGACTGGCTGTCGCGCACTTTGCAGCCGCAGTTGTCGACGCTCGCAGGCGTGCAGCGCGTGAGCTACGAAGGCGCGCAGCCGCTGGCGATGCGCGTGTGGATCGATCCGGATCGACTCGCGGCTCGCAACCTTGCGCCAGGCGACGTGCACGATGCCTTGCGCCGAAACAACTATCTCGCGGCTGTTGGCCAGACCAAGGGCAACCTGGTGCAAATCAACCTGCTGGCCAACACGGATCTGCGCGCGGTCAAGGAATTCGAGAACCTGATCGTTGCGGACCGCGACGGCGCGATCGTGCGCTTGAGCGATGTCGCGCGCGTTGAGCTGGGCGCCGAAGAAGCGGCGACGGTGGCCAAGTACAAGAACCAGCAGAGTGTGTATCTCGGCGTGTGGCCGCTGCCTGGGTCCAATGAGATCGAGGTCGAGAAACATCTGCGTGCGGAGATGGAGCGCATCGAGCCCACGCTGCCGGCGGACATCGAGATGCGGCTGGTGTGGGACGGCACCATGTTCATGCGCAGCGCCCTGGAAGAAATCACCAAGACGCTGGGCGAGACTGTGCTGATCGTGGCTCTCGTCGTGTTCCTGTTCATGGGCTCGGTCCGGACCGCGCTGGTGCCGCTGGTCGCGATGCCGGTGTCGCTGGTGGGCGCGGCCATCGTGATGATGGCGTTCGGTTTCAGCCTGAACCTGCTGACGATTCTCGCGATCGTGCTATCGGTCGGTCTGGTCGTCGACGACGCCATCGTCGTGGTGGAGAACGTGGAGCGTCACGTTCGCGAAGGCAAGTCTCGCATCGACGCTGCGCTGGCGGGCGCGCGTGAGCTGGCCGGTCCCGTCGTTGCGATGACGATTACACTGGCGACCGTGTACGCGCCGATTGCTTTCCAAGGCGGCCTCACGGGTTCGCTGTTCCTGGAGTTTGCCATCACGCTGGCCGCAGCGGTCGTCGTGTCCGGTGTCGTCGCGCTGACGTTGTCGCCGGTGATGAGCTCGCGCTTCGTGCACGAGCATGGTCATGAGACGAAGTTGACCGTGCTCGTGAATCGGGGATTCGAAGCGATCCGTCGCGGCTACGAGAAAATGCTCGATGGCGCGCTCGGGATGCGGTGGGGCATCGTTGCAATGGCGGCGCTCGTCACGCTGGCGGCGTGGCCGCTCTTCATGTACTCGCGTCAGGAGCTGGCGCCGGTCGAGGATCAAAGTCATATCAGCATGTTCTTCGAAGCGTCGCCGGATTCGTCGCTGGCGGCGACCGATCGCCATTCGGAGAACGTGGTCAACGCTCTCACCGCCTTTCCCGAAACGGACTTCACGTGGTCGTTGACGTCGGCGTGGGGCGGTTACGGCGGCATGGTCGCGAAGAACTGGAAGGAGCGGGAGCGCTCGACCGAGGAAATGTTTGGCGAGGTTTATGGCGCCGTGTCGCAAGTGCCGGGCGTGCGCGTGTATCCCCGCCTCGATCCGCCGTTGCCGACGCCGGGCCAATATGACGTCGAGATGATCATCCAGAACGAGCAGTCCATCGAAGAATTGCTTGCGACCACGCAGGCAGTGCTCGATGCCGGCATGGCCAGCGGCAAGTTCCTGTATGTCGATACGGATCTGAAGATCGATCTGCCGCAGGCGCGGGTCGTGCTCGACCGCGAGCGGCTCGCCGATCTGGGGCTGGATCTCGCCGGCGTCGGTCGCGAGCTGGGCACGTTGTTGGGCGGCGCGTACGTGAATCGCTTCAACTATTTCGACCGCAGCTACAAGGTGATCCCGCAGATCGGCGACAAGGATCGCGCCACGCTCGATCCGCTGCTCGATCTGAAGATCAAGACGCCGAGCGGCGCGCTGGTGCCGGTGTCCACGTTCATGCACATCGAATCGGAAACCGGCCCGCGCACGTTGAATCGATTCGCGCAACGTAACTCGTCACGCATCTTCGGTGGCGTGCAGCCGGGTGTGACCAAGGACGAAGGGTTGCGCGTGCTCGAGGCCGCTGCCAAGAAGGCCGGCGGCGAGAATGTGCTGATCGACTACGCGGGCGAGTCGCGACAGATTCGTCACGAGGGCGCGGCGTTGACGGCAACGCTGGGCTTCGCGCTGATCCTGATCTATCTCGTGCTGGCCGCGCAGTTCCAGAGCTTCCGCGATCCATTGATCGTGTTGCTCGGCTCGGTGCCGCTCGCCATCTCGGGTGCGCTGGTGTTCACGTTCCTGGACATGACCACCATCAACATCTACTCACAAGTGGGGTTGATCACGCTGGTTGGCCTGATCGCGAAGAACGGCATCCTCATCGTCGAGTTCGCGAACACACTGCAGGAGCGGGGCGTAGAAAAGATCGCGGCTCTGCGTGAGGCCTCGCTGACCCGGTTGCGTCCGGTTCTGATGACCTCTGCGGCTACCGTGTTCGGCCACTTTCCGCTGGTGCTGGTTTCGGGCCCCGGCGCCGAGGCGCGGAACAGCATCGGCATCGTGCTGGTGACGGGCATGATCGTCGGCACGCTGTTCACGCTGTTCGTGGTGCCGGTGTTCTATACGCTGATTGCTGCGGATCATCGCAAACACGGCGCGCAGCAAGAGGAGACAAAGCACGAGGTCGCCGGCATACCGACCGCTCAGCCGGTTTAGTAGGAACCGGGGTGCGTGACGCCTGTCCAATTCGGCATCTACGAGATCGGGCGCGAGCCTTAGGCATTCCCTTAAGGCTCGCGCTCTCGTCTTGATTCACAGGCAGCCGTCACAACCTTGGTCTGATGAGCACGATTCCATCTATTCGCGCCCGCGCCGCAAGCCATCGGCGGCAACAGTTGTTGGATGCCGCCGCGGCACTGGTGCTGAAGAGAGGCACTGGCGCACTGACGTTGGATGCAGTCGCGGAGGCCGCGCACGTCAGCAAGGGCGGGTTGTTGTATTACTTCGACTCGAAGAATTCCCTGCTGGAAGCGCTCGCCGACTACCTGGCCGAGCAGTTGCAGATCGAAGTCGAGCGTGAGGCAGCGGGTGGCAGTCTCGCGAAGGCTTATCTGCAGGTCGTGTCGCGCATGGGGCAGCTGCCGAAAGATCAGCAGGTGTTCAAAGCGCTGACCATCATCTGTACCGCACAGCCCGAGCTGGCGGGGCGCGTGCGGTCACGATTGCACCTGTGGCCATCCGAAAATCCATCGGGCGAGACTACGCTCGACGAACTGCACCTGCGACTGGTCGCCGATGGTATGTGGCTGGCCGATCTGTTCGATTGTTATGAGATCAGCCCGGAGCAGCGCGCGGCGCTGCTGCAGAAGTTGGGCGCGGCCTAATCTTTCTCGGCCTGCGCAGCTGCCGGCGCCAGCTCGCCTTGCAGGAACTCGATCAAGGTGGCGTTGAATTCCTCGGCGCGCTCGACGTTCGACAAGTGCGCGGCATCCAACAGAACCAGCTTGGCTTCCGGAATCGAGTTCGCCATGAAGTCCGCGTGCGCTGGCGTCGTTCCCGCGTCATGCATGCCGCCGATGACCAGTGTCTTCGCAGTGATGTTCTTGATGGACTCCCGCTGATCCATATCGCGAATGGCCGCGCAGCAGGCCGCGTACCCCTGCGCCGACGTTTCCAGAAGTAACGAACGGATCTTGGCGATCTTGTCAGGATGCGCTTGATGAAACTGCGGCGTGAACCAGCGCCCCAGCGTGGCTTCGGCCAGCGCTGCCGGCCCTTGCGTCAATGCGGTTTGAATTCTCGCATCCCAGGTTTCGCGTGGCGGCATGTGAGGCGTGGTATTACACAACGCGGCCTTGAGCACGCGGTCCGGCCACTTGGCGGCAATATGCATCGCGATCATTCCACCTAAGGACAGCCCGCAAAGATGGGCGCGTGCGACCCCGCACGCTTCGAGCACGTTGAGTGCATCGGCGGCCAGCAGGTCGATGGTCGCTTCCTGGTGCGTGCCGATTGTAGATTTGCCATGGCCGCGCGCGTCGAAGCGGATCAGCTCGAACCGCTCGCTCAGCGCCTCGAACTGGTCGTCCCACATTTCCAGCGACGTGCTGAGCGCGTTCAACAACAGCAGCGCCGGCGCACCCGGCCGGGGCGTGTGCTCGACCCGGAGTTGTACATCCTGTGAGGTGATTTGCTTCATGAGAACGGTGCGTCCGCGCGAAAGACAACGGCCCTATCCTACAACAGTCCCCGTCGGCCCTGGGTTCAGGGGCTCGGATGGGCTTCTGCTTCGTCATTCGATTGCGCAGGCTCGGTACGCGACCGGCTTCGATCGCAGAATGCGATCGATCGGATCAGTCTCATAGACGAAGTCTTTTCGTTGATTGCGCTGTCAACGCGCATTCGTGACAGAAGTGTGACGCCTCTTCTGGCCCTAAGGGTTCCCCGGCGGCGCCCCTACATCCTTTCCGGCAGTGCGGCATCAGGAGAGGTCAAATCAAGTCGTTGCAATGCGACGCCGATAGTGAGGGAGTCACGGGGCCAAGCGCTCCGTCGCTCTAAAAACTTACGGAGTCAGCTTCATGTCCTCACGTTTTTCGATCATCGCGTTGGCGGTTGCGGCAGCGTTGCCGACCGTTGCATCGGCGGTGGATTTTTCATACAGCGGCTTTTCTACCGCTGCCTATTCGCAGTCCGACACCGACCTGGCCGACGTGGGTTACACCTCGCAGCCGGACAGCATCGATAAGGGCGGTTCGTTCGAGACCGACTCGAAGCTGGGCGTGCAGCTGACCGCCAAGTTCAACGACATTGTTTCGGCGACCGTCCAGGGCGTCGCTTACACCGACCTGACCGGCGACTTCGAGCCGCATCTGGATTGGGCCTATGTTCGCGCCCAGGCCACGCAGAGCCTGAGCTTCCGTGGCGGCTACCTGCGCGCCCCGACCTTCATGTATTCGGACTCGGTGTTCGTCGGCTACGCCAATACCTGGGTGCGTCCGCCGCTGGAAGTTTATAACTTGTCGCCGGTGTATCAGCTGCTCGGCGTCGATGCGACTTACCGCGCGCAGCTCGGCGCGTTCACTGTCACAGTGAATCCCTATTTCGGCGAGAGCGAAGTCGACGTGTCGACCCTCAAGCTGGACGTGCCCGAGTGGAAGGGCCTTGCCACCACGGTCAACGTCGGTTCGTTCCAGGCGCGCGTCGGCTACGGCGTCATCGACCTGGAGACGGATTCAAACTCGGTCGCCGCTCTGACCGATCCGTTGTTTGCCATTCCCTCCGCCCTGTGCGGCGGCTGCGCGTCCGAAGCTCAGAAGCTGCTCATCGGCGGCGCCCGCATTGCCAACTTGAACATCGGCGTGCAGTACGACGACGGCACGAACCTGATCGCCAGCGAATACGCCAAGTCCAACACGGATGGCGGCGAGTACTTCATGCCGGATCGCTACTCGGCGTATGTCACCTACGGTCGCCGCTTCGGCAACCTGATGCCGTATGCGACGCTGGCTGGCATGCGTCGTGAGACTCCGATGTCCACCAACGCCATTTCGATCCCCATGCTCAGCGCCGCCGTGAACGGCCTGATCGCGAGCCAGGGCGCGACCGACCAGGACAGCTACAGCCTGGGCGTGCGCTATGAGCTGCCGTCGTTCTCGGTGGTGAAGGGCGCACTGGTGAAGTTCCAGTACGACCACATCGACGCTGACGGCCGCGGCAACCTCAACAACGTGCAGCCTGGCTTCGACGGCAAGATCGACATGGTCAGCGCATCGCTCGACTTTATTTTCTAACGGTGTCCCATGCGTAGTCTGAAATCGATTTTGAGTGTCTGCGCGCTGACGCTGGCTGCGGCCGGCGCCAACGCCGAAGTGGTCGTGATCGTGAATCCGAAGAATCCGGCGGCGAATCTGTCGGCGGAGCAGGTCGCGGCGCTGTACCTGGGCAACGCGAGCACGTTCCCGGACGGCGGCGCGGCGACGCTGGCCGACCAGCCGGAATCGGCTGCGGTTCGCGGCGCGTTCTACGAGAAGGCGACGGGTCGCTCGGCCGCGCAGGCCAAGGCCACGTGGGCGCGCCTGACTTTCACCGGCAAGGGCACGCCGCCGAAAGAGCTGAAGAGCGACGCCGATGTGAAGGCGTTCGTGGCTTCGGATCCGAAGGCGATCGGCTACGTCGATTCGAGCGCGGTGGACGGCTCGGTCAAGGCCGTGTTGAAGCTGTAATGCTCGCGGCACGCTGGCGGCGTCCTCAAGCAGGCGCCGTCAGCTGCCGTTACTCATTGGGTTCGTCCCGAAGATAGTGCAATGAAATTCAAACATCGTATCTGGATGCTGCCGATCATGACGGCAGTGATCATCATGATCGGCATCGCGGTCAGCTCGCAGATGACGTCCAAGACGTCGGCTGCGCTCGCGCGTGTGGAGAAAGTGCAATATCCGACGGTCGAGGCGTTGCGTGTAGTGCGCACCGAATTCACCGACGTGCAGGAATCCCTGCAGCGTGCGGTGGCGGAAGGCGACCAGGACGGCATTACCGCCGCGACCGCGCATGCCAACAGTGTGCGCGCCGCGCTCAAGGACCTGGCTGCTGCGGATCCCGATCGCAGCCTCGCAAGCGACCTGGGCAGCGCTTTTGACGATTACTATTCCGCCGCCACTTCGGCGACGCGGATCATGTTGGGCAGCGAGACCGGCGACGCCGCCAGTGCCATCGCCCGCATGCAGAAGACCAACGAGGCGATGACCGCGTTGGTGACCAAGTCGCAGGAAGATGCGATCGGAGAATTTCGTTCCTTGCTCGCCAGTGGCACGGAAAACGTGCAGCACAGCTTGATGGCCAGCCTGATCACCGCGGTGGTGATGTTGCTGGTTCTGGGCGTGGGCTCGTGGGTGTTGATCGGCAATGTGTTCCGCAGCCTCGGTGGCGAGCCGGAATTTGCGGTGCAGATCGTGCGCTCGATCGCGAGTGGCGACTTCACGACGGCGGTCACGCTGCGCCAGGACGATCAGTCCAGCCTGTTGCACGGAATCGAGACGTTGCGTCAGAAGCTGGGCAACCTGATTCAGGATGTGCGTACGACTTCCGGCGCGGTCGATTCGGCCGCGACCGATATCAACTCTGGCATTGATCGCTTGAGCACTCGCACGTCGGACCAGGCCGCGAGCCTGGAAGAAACCGCGTCGAGCATGGAAGAAATGACAGTGACCGTGAAGCGCAACGCCGACAATGCGCGTCACGCCAACCAGCTCGCGTCCGAAGCTCGCGATCAGGCCGAACGCGGTGGCGCGGTCGCTGCCCGTGCAGTGAGCGCGATGGCCGAGATCAACAGCTCGAGCCGCAAGATCGCCGACATCATCGGCGTCATCGACGAGATCGCGTTCCAGACCAACCTGCTGGCGTTGAACGCAGCGGTCGAAGCGGCGCGTGCCGGCGAGCAGGGCCGTGGCTTCGCAGTCGTCGCGTCCGAAGTGCGCAGCCTCGCGCAGCGTAGCGCCACCGCGGCTCGCGAGATCAAAGAGCTGATTCAGGACTCGGTGTCGAAGGTGCAGGACGGCACCAAGCTGGTGGATGAATCCGGCCAGCACCTGACCGACATCGTTTCGGCGGCGAAAAAGGTTGCCGACATCATCGGCGAGATTTCCTCGGCCAGCCAGCAGCAGGCTGCCGGCCTCGACCAGGTCAATGGCGCGATCACGCAGATGGACGAGAGCACGCAGCAGAACGCGGCGATGGCCGAAGAAACCTCGGCGGTCGCAGCTTCGATGAGCGAGCAGGCCAAGAAGCTCACCGACATGATCTCGGTGTTCAAGATTCGCTCCAGCGGCGGTGGATATCAGCAGCCGGTGGTGCGTACGCCGGTGGCGGCAGCACCTCAGCCGGTGCGCGTTGCTAACGCCAGGCCCGTCGCGACTCCGGCCCCGCAGCCTCTGAAGAAGGCGGCCGGCTCGGATGTGGAGTGGCAGGAGTTCTGATCCAACGGACGATCGAGGATTGATGTAGGGGCAGCCGGTGGCTGCCCCTTTTTTTGTCCGCATAGAAATGTCGGGCCGGCGCCGGCGGGATCGTCTTCAAGTCAGATCAGAGCAATCAACCGACAGGAGCACGAGCATGCGCGTCATGGTAATGATCAAGGCGACCGGGAATTCCGAAGCTGGCGCCGCGCCCACCGAGGAACTGGCTGCCGCGATGACCAAGTTCAATGAGGCGCTGGTCCAGGCCGGCATCATGCTGGGCGGCGATGGCCTGAAACCGACCAGCAAGGGCAAGCGGGTGCGCTTCAGTGGCGACAAGCGGCTGGTGATCGACGGCCCGTTCGCCGAGACCAAGGAAGTGATCGCCGGCTACTGGGTGTGGCAGGTGAAGTCCATGGACGAAGCCGTGGAATGGGTGCGCCGCTGCCCCCATCCCATGCCGGGCGAGGACACCGAAATCGAGATTCGTCCCCTCTATGAGATGGAGGATTTCGGCGAGGCGTTCACGCCGGAGCTGCGCGAGAGGAACGAACAGATGCGGGGCGAGATCGAGCGCCAGCACGCCGCAAAGGAACAGTAAACCGAGGTGGGATCAATCAAGGCGCGTGACCCGGTCGGGGCACGCGCCTTTGTTTATTAGAGTCCTGAAGGACTCCGACGGGTGGGCTGCGCTTAGAGCGGGCGCTGCCAGGTGGTGATCGAAGACGAGGCTTGGGCCTTCAACTGCTCCAGAGCCACCGACTGGACCGCCGCCTCAGGCTTGGAGGCATTCGTGCCTGCTGCGCCCATGCTGGTGCTCACAGCGGTGGACATCAGGCTGGCAGCAACCACCATAAGAATTGGAAAGCGTTTCATGGGGGTCTCCGTGAGTGCTGTTAGGCGACGGTGATGAGCGGGCGCTTGCCGCCAACGACGCCATCAGCCAGCAGGGGGCGCTTGCCACCCACCACGCCATCGGCCAGGAGCGGACGCTTGCCACCCACCACGCCGTCGGCCAGGAGCGGACGCTTGCCGCCAACCACGCCATCGGCCAGGAGCGGACGCTTGCCGCCAACCACGCCATCGGCCAGGAGGGGGCGCTTGCCGCCAACCACGCCATCAGCCAGGAGGGGGCGCTTGCCGCCAACGACACCATCGGCCAGGAGGGGACGCTTGCCGCCAACCACACCATCGACCAGGAGGGGGCGCTTGCCACCGACCACGCCATCGGCCAGGAGGGGACGCTTGCCGCCGACCACGCCATCGGCCAGGGCGACGTTCGCCATCAGTGCAAAGGACACAGCGAACGCCGAAATAATCTTGCTACGCATATCAACGTTTCTCCCGCAAACAATGTGCTAAGCCACCCGCTCGACAGGACGAATCATAGACATAACCGATGTTTAATTGTGATCCTCGTCACACTGGAAATGTTCGATTATGTTATCTCCAGTGCAAAATCAGGGTATTGCTTAAGCGACACTGCATCGTGCGACCCTACGTGGCCGGCGCGAGAGCCCGGACGAGAACGTCGAAACTGGAAAGTCCGACACGCAAAGGTCCTGTTTTTTACGGAGAATTGGCGTCGCCCGAGGTTGTTATTTCGATGTGGCTTTGCACATCCCTGGTCCGACGCGCCACTGACGTTCAGTAACTACCGATGCCGGTCAAATGACATCTCCCAGAACCGCCGAGGGGCGGCGCCTAACGCAAGTGGGGCAAGTACTCGAAGAAGCGATGCAGCTTCTGCCCGAGGACCGGGAGCACTACGTTCGCCAGCAGATTGCGGAGCCGCAGGAGCTCGAGGAAGCTCTGGGCCTGCTCAGCGTCTATCCCGAGGCGGCCACCAGCGGGCCTATCTCACGGGCGGTCGGCGCCGCGTTCTTACGCTCCAGCCAGACAGGCCGTCACAGCTTGTTGGGCCACGTCATTGCCGATCGTTACAAGATAATTTCCGTGCTCGGCCGAGGCGGGTCGGGCACCGTCTATCTGGCCGAGCGCGCCGATAAGCAATATTCCGCGCAGGTCGCGGTCAAGATCATCGATGAGAGCGCCGCGGCTTCCTTCGGCCTGCGTTTCCGCGCCGAGCGGCAGATTCTTGCGAGCCTCAATCACGCCAATATTGCGCGCTTGCTGGATGCAGGCGAAACCGAAGGACATCAGCCCTACCTGGTCATGGAATACATCCATGGCGAGCCGGTGGATCAGTTCTGCGATCAGCGGCAGTTGAATCTGCGCGAACGGCTCGAGTTGTTTCTCCAGGTCTGCGCCGCGGTGCAGTACGCACATCAAAACCTGATCGTCCATCGCGATCTCAAGCCCGCGAATATTCTGGTCACGGGCGATGGCCTGCCGAAGCTGCTGGACTTCGGTATCGCCAAGCTGCTGGACGCCAGCGATGTCACCAAACCGTCAGATCTGACGCGCATGAACGACCGCCTGCTCACGCCCGAGTACGCGAGTCCCGAACAGATTCTCGGCAGGCCGGTAACGACCGCGAGCGATGTTTATTCACTGGGCGTCGTTCTGTATCAGCTGCTCACGGGGCTGCGCCCGTACACGTTGTCGTCCTCCGCGGCCAGCCAGCTCGAACTGGAGCGCGCGATTTGCGTGACCGATCCGATGCGTCCGAGCGTCGCCGTGCAGGGAGCATTGCGTGCAGGACCGAAAGATGACGAACCATCGATCTCCGTTCTGGCCAATGCTCGCAGCACGACGCCAGACAAACTGGAGCGCGGCCTGGCTGGCGATATCGATGCCATCATCATGCGCGCGATGCGCAAGGAGCCGCAGCACCGCTACAGCTCCATCGATCAGCTCATCGGTGACATTCGACATTACCTGGCGAACGAGCCGGTGCAGGCCCGGCAGGGCAACTGGGCCTATTACACGTCTCGTTTCATCAGGCGCAATCGGCTGGCCGTCGCGACTGGCACGACTGTCGCGGCGCTCATCGTGAGCTCGCTCATTACCGTTTCCATCCAGCGCGCCGCCGTTCAAGACGCTCTCGAGCTGGTCACCCAGGAAAAAGAAACAGCCGAACGGGTGTCCGGACACTTTCGCGACATCTTTGCCGCGGCCAACCCCTACGTGAACTTCGGCCGCGAGATGTCGGCGCGCGAGCTGTTGGATCAGGCGAGGCTGGTGATCGATGCGGATCCGAACGTGAATCCGGAGGTGCGCTCGGAGCTGCACGTCAACATGGGGGTGGCCTATCGACGCCTGGGCGAACCCAACGAAGCTGTCGACCAGCTCGAAAAAGCCTTGCACCTGCGGCGTGAGTCGAGCGGCGGATCGAGTCCCAAGATCGTGACTACTCTGATCGAGCTCGCGGTCGCCGAGCGGGATGCCGGAAAAGCTCAAGCCTCCGATGCGCACTTCAGCCAGGCGCAGACCATGATGGCGAGTCTCGGCGAGGCCGACCCCGTGGCCAAGGCCAAGCTGCTGGCTGAGATCGGGCGGCTGGAGACGATGCGCAGCCGGCCCGTCGAGGCGCTGGCCGCGTTCGATGCAGCGCTGGAATTGATGCGCCGGGCGAAGGCGCCGCGAGATCCCGAAATCGCCAGCATCTTGATCGAGCAGGCCAATCTTTATACCTGGGTGGACGACTATGCCCGGGCCGAAGCAGTCGCACGCGAGGCGGTCGAGATCTACGAATCCGTCGACGTGCGGCATCCCGATCGAGTCAAGACGGACTTCGTGCTCGCCGAAACGCTGTTGTACCAGGGCAAACTCGCCGCGGCCGCACCGATCTACGAACGCACGCTGGCGACTCAGCGAGCGCTGTTCAAAGCCAATCCAGCGGTCGCGGAAACCTTGTCTTCGCTGGCCCAAGTGCGTCTGGCGCAAGGCGATACCGACGAGGCGGAGAAACTGGTCCGCGAGGCCATTGCGATTCATCGCAATGCGCATAGCACGGCGTACGCCAAGATCGGTTTTCTGCAAACGATGTTGGGAACAGTGCTGATCCGACAGGCCAAGTTCGAGGAAGCCGGACCGCTGCTGCGCGACACTCTGGAATTGTTTGGCAAGAGTCTGCCGCCCGATCATCAATACGTCGCATCGGCGGAGCACTATCTGGGTGAGGTCCTGGCGGCCACCGGCAAGCTTGCCGATGCCGAAGCACATCTCATGGCCGCGGCAAACCGGTGGAAGCGCACCGGGGCGCCCGAATGGCGCGCGGCGCGATCGGCTAGCGCGCTTGGCGAAGTCCTGCACAAAGAAGGCAAGCATCGAGAGGCCGAAGCGAAGCTCGTCGACAGCTATCGCATCCTGGCTACGGCGGATGGCGTCGATTCGGCTACCCGGGAGTTGGCGCGCTCTCGCGTGATTCGCTACTACGTCGATACGAGGCAGCGAGAGAAATTGGATGCGCTCATGCAAGAGCTGCATCCGGAGCGAGCACAAAACATCAGGGCGCAACGATCGCTTTGATCGTGCGCCTGATTGCTCCTAGTCGTCCGCTCGCAAATCGAACAACCCGCGGAATCGCGCCGGCTGAGAGCGCAAATATTGATCTGGCGCTTTCACGCGGGCGCCGAAGTGAGCCGCGGCATGCCACGGCCAGCGCGGGTTGTAGAGCATGGCGCGCGCGAGCGCGATGAAATCCGCATCGCCTGCAACGAGCACCGATTCCGCGTGCTCGAAATCGTTGATCAATCCGACAGCGATCACAGGCATCTTCACCGCTGCTTTGACTGCGCGCGCCAAAGGCACTTGATAGCCGGGACCGACCGCAATCTTCTGCGCCGGTGTCAACCCGCCGCTGGAAACGTGAATGGCATTGCAGCCACGCGCCTCGAGTGCTCGCGCGAATTCGACGGTTTGTTCGATGTTCCACCCGTTCGGCGCCCAGTCCGTTCCGGAGACGCGAATACTCACCGGCTTTTCGGGCGGCACGGCGGCCCGCACCGCATCGAACACTTCGAGTGGAAAGCGCATCCGATTCTCGAGCGAGCCGCCGTATTCGTCGCTGCGACGATTCGACAGCGGCGACAGAAACTCATGGAGCAAGTAGCCGTGCGCGCCGTGTAGCTGGACCGCGTCGAGGCCGATGTTCACAGAGCGGCGAGCAGCGGCCACGAAAGCGTCGCGCACATCTTTCAGGCCGTCGCGATCCAACGCAACCGGCGGATGTTCGTTCTCGTGGAAGGCGAGCGCGGCGGGCGCTTCGGTTTGCCAGCCGTGCGCATGATGCGGCGGCAGCTGAGCACCGCCTTTCCAAGGCAAGTCGGTGGACGCCTTGCGGCCGGCATGCGCGAGCTGAATCGCAATCGGCATGTCCGACCAGCGGCGCACCGATTCCACGACCCGGTGCATCGCTCGCTCGCACTCATCGGAGTACAGGCCAACGTCGGCATAGGTGATGCGCCCCTCCGGCTTGACTGCGGTGGCTTCGATGGTCAGCAGACCGGCGCCTGACACGGCGAGCAGTCCGAGGTGCATCACGTGCCAGTCGGTCATGCAGCCGTTGTCGGCCGAATACTGGCACATGGGCGCGATCACGATGCGATTCGCCAGTGTAAGAGGGCCGACCTGGGCCGGCGTGAACAGGTGGGATCGCATCGGTCATCTCCGCCAGAGAGGTGTCCGATGATCGCGGCTTCAGCGGTGCGGTCGCAAGTGGACGTGGTGATAGTACTGATGATGCGCGCGGCCGTTGCTCTCCGATTCAATCGGGATCACGTTGAACTTGCCGTGGCGAACGCCCTTCTCGGCGATCAAGGCCTCGGCAAACTGCACCACCTCCTGCGTATGACCGCGCAGGATCATGGTCTCGATGCAATTGTCGTGGTCCAGGTGCGCGTGCATGGTCGAGACCGTCACGTCGTGATGATCGTGCTGAATCTGCGCTAGTCGCCCGGCGAGCTGGCGCTCATGATGGTTGTAGACGTAACTCAGCGCCGCCACGCAGTGCTGCGTGCCGCCCTGATCCACGCTGTCCCGGCCCAGTTCGCCACGCAATAGATCGCGAAAGGCCTCGGAGCGATTCTGGTAACCCTTCTGCTGCATGAACCGATCGAAGGTGTCGGCGAGCTCGTCGTCGATGGAAATGGTCAGGCGTCGCATGGGAATGCTCGTGCTTCGAAGCGAGCAGCATAACCGACAGAAGCAGGATTCAAGGATGAACCGGGGCAACAAAAAAGTTGTCGCCTGAAACCTGTGTGAAATATTCCGAAATCATCATACGTGCCGCTCGCGCCTCGGACGGTTCGACGCGAATAACTCCATCGAGGGCGTGAGTGGGCTGTGAGAAGTCGCTTTGCAATGCTGTTGTCCGTTGTCTGTGGTGCGGCGAGCGTGCTGTTCGCCGCCGCCACGGCGCTGGCGCATTCGGTCAGCGAACAGGCGCAGCAACGCATGTTGATCGGCGGCTTCGCCGATGCAGCGTGGATCGGCGCCGAGCACATGCTCACTGGCTACGATCACCTGTTGTTCCTGTTGGGCGTGATGCTGTTTCTGGCGCGCTTCAGTCAGATCGTCGTGTTCATCACGGCGTTCACGGCGGGCCACACGATCACGCTGCTGTTCGCGACGTTGGCGGGCATCACTGCCAATCCGTACCTGGTCGATGCGGTGATCGCACTGACCGTGACTTACAAAGCCATCGAGAACCTCGATTTGTTTCGCCGCTGGTTCGGCCGGCCGGCGCCGAATCTGCTGTTCATGGTGTTCGTGTTCGGCCTGATCCACGGCTTCGGCTTGTCGACCCGCCTGCAGCAGATGACGCTGGCGAAGGATCCGGAGCTGGTGACCAAGATCATCGCGTTCAATGTCGGCGTCGAATTCGGTCAGATTGCCGCGCTGGCGTTGATGACTGCAGTCGTCAAAGTCTGGCGCACGAGCACGGCTTTCCCGGCAATCACGCGCGTGACCAATGGCGCGTTGATCGCGGCAAGCGCGGTGCTGCTGGGTCTGCAAGTTCATGGCTACGTCACATCGTCCGCTGTGGCTTCCTTGCCGTCGTGATGGAGAACGCTCTTGGCAGTCGATAACTCGAAGAACGTGTTGCGATGGGCGGTGGCCTGCGGGCTTGCAATGGTGTCGTTCGGCGCGGCGGCGGAGACGATCGACGAGGTCGTCGTCAAGGGTCAGCTGCTTCGGCCCGAGGAGTCGGCGTTCAGCGCGACTGTGTTGGACAACGTGGCGATTCGCGAGCAGGCGCTGGCCGATGTCGACGAGCTGTTTCGCTTCGTGCCCGGCATGGTCGTGCGCGACCTGCAGCTCGGCTCGGTCGCCAGCAACATCGTGATTCGCGGCTTCGGCAGCGGCGGTCACGGCGGCGATCTTGGCGCCGTCATCGACGGCATTCCGCTCAACGAAGCCATGTCGCACGCCGACGGTTACGTCGATCTGAACACGGTGGTGCCGCTCGAGATCGCATCGTTCAGCGTTTTCAAAGGCCCGGTGTCGGCGCTGTACGGCAACTACAATCGTGGCGGCCTGGTCGATATCCAGACGCGTAAGAGCGGCAACTATGCCGAAGCGGATTTGTCGTTCGGCTCTTATGACACGATGGATTTGCAGGCTGCTTACGGCGCGGCGCACGGCGACACGCAGCAGATCAACCTTGCGGGACAGCTGTTTCGCACTGACAGCTATCGGCCGCAGAGTGAGACTCGGCGCGGCACGTTCTCCGGGCGCTGGTCGGCGAACGTCACGCCAGACCTGCAGGTTGCGCTGTCGTCGCGCTACTTGCAGTCGGAGAGTGACTCTGCGTCGTATCTGACGCAGGCGCAGTTCGAGGCCGATCCTCGCGGCATCGATCCGAACACTCAGAACGACGGCGCGGACAAGCAATTCCTGACGGTTCGCGGCGACGTTAACTATCGGATCAACGACGATCTGAAGCTTCTGACGTTCGCGTACACGACTCAGCAGGACTTCACGCGCTGGTTCTCGCGGCCCATCACTACGACGACTTGGCGGCAGCGTGAAGAAACGTACGATCGCAGCGTCTTTGGCGCTGGCGCCAGCTTGAATGGCATGACGGCGCTGGCATCCATTCCGCTGAGCTACATCGCCGGTGTCGAAACATTCCGCGAGTCCACCGAATACAGGTTCTTCGACGGATTGGATCAGCGCCGTCGCGTGCTGCCCGCACAGTCGAATCGCGAGACCGAGCTCAATAGCGTCTCTGCATTCACCGAGGTGAGGGCGAGCCTGCACCCGCTCGCGCAGCTATCGGTGGGGCTGCGCGCAGATCGTTTCACCGGCGGCTGCGAGCTGCTCGGGGCCGAGACGGGTGCCGACCCCTGCAATGCTCTCAACGACGCCGAGCATGCCAGCCCGAAGGTAGGTTTGAATTCGCAATTGACCGAGTGGTTGCAGCTGCGCGCCAGCTGGGCTGAAGGCTTTGCGCTGCCGAACGGATTCGTGAAATACGCCATCGGTGGCCAGCCGCTCGATGAGAACGTGTTCCGACAGACCGAGATCGGCATGCGTTTCGCGGCCGCCGACGTGTTCGAGATCGACATCGCCGGGTATCGTTTGAAGTCGACCGGCGAAGTGCGCACGGTGTCGCCAGGCGTTTACGAGAACTACGGCGCGACCTTGCGTGAAGGCATCGAGGCGAGCGCGAAATGGGCGCCGGTCGAGAGCTTCGAGCTGAGCGCAGTCTATGGGATCACGGACACCGAAGTGGAGCAGAACGCGAACGCTCGCCTCTTGGGCTTGGCCGTGCCTGGTGTGCCGGAAACTTCCGGCAGCCTCGAAGCGACCTATCGTCCGTTCGCGAACTGGAGCATCGACGCATTCTGGCGTTACGTCGGCGAGTACCAGGTCGATGCGCTCAACACGTTGCAGGCAGAGAGCTACGACCTGCTCGATCTCGCGGTTTCGTATGCAAACCGTGGCGAGCGTAACTATCGCGTTTACGCCCGGCTCGACAATGCCACAGACGAGAAGTACGCCACGTCGGTGTCGGTCATCGGCGGCCAGCTCTTGTTCGCTCCGGGATCGCCGCGCACTGTGCGCGCCGGCATTCAGTTCGATTTCTAATGAGATAGGGATATGTTCGCCAGATCACGCCAGCTGATTCTCTGCGCGATGCTCACGTGCTGTGCCTCCAGTGCAATGGCGCACACGGTGTGGCTCGAGTCCCTGCCGCAGACGCCGGGCGAATTCCGGGTTTTTTTCGGCGGTCATGCCGGCAAGCTCGAGACGTACCAGCCGGAGAAGATCAAGCAGATCGACGCGCTCGACGAGCAGGGCAAGAAACTCGCCCTCGAGCAAGAGGTGACCGCCGATGGCGTGCGCCTGCACGTTGCGGGCTCGCCAGTGTTGATCTCCATGCACTTCGACAACGGCATTCATTCGCGACCGCCGACAGGGCGGAGCGTCGAGAAGCCGATGAACGAAGTACCAGGCGCCACGCGCGCGACCTACGCCGTCAAATATCACAAGACGGTCGTGGAGTGGGCGCCGCTGGTGACCAGGATGCTCGGTCAGCCGTTCGAGGTCATTCCTTTGTCGGCGCAGCAGCCGGTGGCCGGTCAGCCGTTCCGCGTTCGCGTGCTCCAGGATGGCAAGCCCGTCGCCGGTGTGAAGCTGGGCCATGGCGAGGAAGGGACGGCGGCAGATCCAGTCACCGATGCCGAGGGTATCGCGGCTTTCGTGCCGAAGCAGGGTTTCAACAGGCTGTGGGCCGGCAAACGCATTGCCGTCGCTGGCAACCCCCGATATACGGAGCTGAGCTATGAATATTCCTTTGGGTTCGATGCGAAGTGAGTGGTTCGCGTGCCTGCTGTTGCTGCTGCCGGGCCTGGCGGCGGCGCACGGTCTGTTGCTCGACGCCAAGCACGTCGCCGATAAGATCGAAGGCACGGTGTACTACTCGAACGGCGAACTGGCCGTGCGCGAGTCCGTCGAGCTGCTCGATCTGTCGACTCAGAGCGCGACTGCCGTTACGGGCGAGACCGACGATGCCGGCAAGTTCAGTTTTCCGGTCGTGGACGGTCATCGCTATCGCGTCTCCGCCTATGCCGCCGAAGGGCACGGTGTGGATATCGAGATCGACGCCCGCGCGAACGCGCGCCCGGAACTCATCGAGATGACAGCTGCGGCTGAAGAACAATCCTGGATGCCGCCGGCGTGGGCGGTCATCGGCTTCCTGTTGCTCGCATCGCTCGTGCCGGTCGTGGTCACACGCCGGCGTGCTGCGGCCGGCTCGGCCGCGAATCGATAATCACTGCGCGCGCTTCGCGCCCAGCCATTCCCCGTTCCGGAACGAAAGATATACCGTGCTCCACAGCTGAGCTGCGTTCGATTCGTCCGCGTGCGTGTTGTGTTGTCCGAACGCCTCGGCACGATACTGACCATTCGCAAACGACCACGTCCAAAGCTCCGAAGAGCGCAGCGCGTTGGTGGCATCGATCGCCTTCCAGAGCTGAGCGCGCGCCGTCTGCAATTGCGTGCGAAGCTCTGCTGACAAATCATTTCGCGCCAGCTGACGACTGAGCCCAGCCGCGAGCACCGCTTGCTGCCAGGACCAGACAACTGTGCCGTGATAGGCCGAGTTGCCGAACCGAGACTGCGTGTCTCGATCGGCAAACGCAGGATTGGCCACCAGCAAGCCGGCCGGCGTCATCAGCCCCGCTGGAAACGGACGCATGATCGCGTCGATCGAGCGTTGCAGTTGTGCAGCCGTCGGCTGAGTGAACAACAGCGCGAAGCCATCGTCGGAGTGCATGATGGGAATCGGTTGGCCATTGGCGTCGAGCGACAGTGCATTGAACGTCAAAGACTGCTCGCGCAGGCCGCTGTCGAGCGCGGCGAGCGGCTGCTTGGCGTCTACGCCGATTGCTGATGCATAAGCGGATACCTGGTCTCGTGCCAGCTTCGCAGGTAACGTCACTACGAACATCGGTGGCGCCTTGCTGGACCAGACGTCGTGCTGAGTTCCTGCCTTTTGCAGCGTGCGGCGTTGAGCGTCGCTCAGATAAGTGTCGATCAAGCCACTCTCGAGCAGACGATCGATCGCGTCGAGCGCGGCTGGAACGAAGACGGCGTTCACGTCGTAAGCGTAACGCCCGCGGCCCAGGCCTTCCTCGCTATCTCGCCACTGCCCCGTCATGCGACCTTCCTTGAAGCCAACGAGATTCGCGGGCTTGGGATTCGCAGCGAAGGCGGCGCTACGCCCCACCACCCAAGTCAAGTTCTTCACGAGCGCATCGCCTTGTCGCTGGCCGGCGGCGTTCTTCTGCGAGAGGAACTTGGGCGCGCGTGTCCGGCCTTCGTTCTCCAGCAGCCAATCGGCGGTCAGAGGCGCGAGCATGAAGTCGTCATCGACCATTCCGTAGTCGTAGATCGGCGTGTCGACCTTGCCGCGACCTTCTTTGACGTTGCGAAGTACGGCGAACTCACCAATATCTTCTTCGTGCGCGACCTCGCCGTTCGGGGCGAGCCGAGTGAGAACTGCTCCGATGCCGCTCTCGATCGCCAGGTGCTGCAGGACTGGAGCGAGCAGCGTCAATGACATCAAGCTGTCGCGGCCGAAGTAAGTGTCGAAGCGCCACGAGCCGGCGAGGTACTTCTCGCGATAGCTCAGAAAGGCGAGGACGTCGCGTGCGCGTGTGTCGCGAGCGGCCGTGGCAGTCAGCAGCGACGTGTTGTCGATGGGGGTTAGAGGGGTCTCGCCGGTCAACGCGACGACTTTCAGTCTGAGCCTGTCGTTCGCGCCAGTAATGGATTCAGTCGAGACTCGCGCGCCGTCGAGTGCTTCGATGGACAGCCGATACCCCGGCGCACCATCGAGCCTGGAGCGCTCCCAAACGATGTGATTGGCGCTGACCTTCGGCTTCGCTGCGACTTCATTCGGCATCGTGCCCAGCGCCTGGTAGTCACGCAGCACGCGCACTGATGACAGCACCGCCTCGTGGATATCGAGTTTGTTGGTATCGACGGTGACTTCCGCTTCGACACCGTGAAGCGGCCGACCTTTCGAATCTTTTTCGTGCGCCGCCGTCGGTTGATTCGAGAGCCGCCACTCGACCGGCTGCTCGCTCTTGCCGAACCAGAGACCCACACCGCTGTTGCCAGCGGGGAAGGCGACGAGGATGCGCGGGTCCGTGCCTGATCGCAGTAACAAGTGCGCAGCCACGGGACCTTCGCGCAAGAAACTGTTGATGTTGAGCCCCTCGTCGATCTGGAAGCGTAAGGAGGGCGGCGAGGCAGGTTGTGTTTGGGCCGTCGCGCAGCTGGCAGTCGCAATGACGCCGGCGATGAATGCAGTGAGGCGAATCATGCGGGCGATGATGCGCCGGCCCGCGATCCGGCGCTATACGTTAGCGGTCACTCGTCGCGCCATGAAATTTATTCAAGCAGCCAGCGACGCAGCAGCTTCGATGTCTCCTCCGGCGCTTCCATCGGCGGCAAATGGCCACACGCAGCGAACACGTAGTACGTCGAGCCTGCAATCTGCCGATGCATTTCCTCGGCATCCTCGGGCGGCGTGAGAATGTCCGAGTCGCCGACAGCGACCAGCGTTGGAACATCGATCGAAGCCAGCAAGGGCCGTGAGTCCGGCCGATTCAAGATGGCGTTCTGTTGGCGCAGGAAAGCATCGCCGCCGACGCGCTTCGCCATGGCCTGGACTTCGGCGCCGATTGGGCCGTGCACGTGCCCGGCGTGAACCAGCTGCGGCAGCATGCGAGTGGTGACGCCGAAGAAGCGCCCGTGCTTGAGCGACTGAATGCCCGCCAATCGTTGCGTCACTCTTTGCGGCGAGTCGAGCGCAGCGCTCGTATCCAACAACGCAAGTCGCGTCACTCGTCGAGGCTGCTGGCGCAGGATCTCAAACGCCACGTAGCCGCCCATCGAGAGCGCGGCCAGTGCGAACCGATCGGGCGCGGCGTCGAGGACGCGTTTGGCCATCGCGCTCAAGCTGTCGTCGAGGGTGAGATCGGGGATGGCCGGCTCGGCAATGTCTTCGAGATCCCGGGCTTGATCGCGCCACAGCCGCTGGTCGCACAACAGGCCGGGCAACAATACGAGAGGCAGTCGTTCTGGCACGGTGAGTTTCCTTTGACTCAGCGTAACGAGCGCGGCGTGCAAGTTGCAAGGCAAGGATCGCCGAATCCTCCGCTGTCGGCGCACACACCTGGCGTCTGCCCGAAGTTTGATGCAGACATTGCATCGGTCGATCCAACATTGACAATTGCTCGCATCGGCGCGGGCGTGATAGATGCCTTCGCCATGAAGCGCACACCCCTGGATCGTTTGCTGTTCTCGACGTTATTTCTAGCGGCAACGGCTCAGGCTGACGCACAGCCCACCCAGGTCCTCCCCTTGAGCGCCACGGGCGAGGATGGAGAGACACCCGTCTACTGGGATTTTCGCCTCGACCAAGGAAGAGGTGCGGGCGAGTGGCGGCCGATACCCGTGCCCTCGAATTGGGAGCTGCAGGGCTTCGGGGCCTATCTGTACGGCGTGCACGTTCGTGGCAAGCCCGACAGCGACGCTGCGATTCCGAAGGAGCGCGGCGAATATCGCCGCGAGTTCACGTTGCCTGCGCAGTGGCGGGATCAGCAAGTGCGCATCGTGTTCGAAGGAGTGATGACGGACACCGCCGTACGGGTCAACGGGCAGAGTGCGGGCCCGGTGCATCAAGGAGGATTCTACCGTTTCGAATATGACATCACCGGCCTGGTCCGCTTCGATCAACCGAATCTGCTCGAGGTGCAGGTCGACAAGGAGTCGGCCAATGGTAGTGTCAATCGAGCGGAGCGACGCGGGGACTACTGGACTTTCGGTGGCATTTATCGGCCCGTATGGCTGGAAGCACGACCTGCCCGGCACATCGATCGGCTCGCCGTGGATGCGCGCGCCGATGGATCGCTATATGCGCAAGTTTATTTGGGCGGCGACTCGTCGCCAGGCGAAAGCCTCCAGGGCCGCATTGTCGACGCCGCGGGGCGGGCGGTTACCACTTGGCGTCGCATCGATCAGCCATCGCAGGGCCCTGCGATTCTGCGAGAGCAGGTCTCGAAGCCGAGTACCTGGAGCGCGGAGACCCCTCATTTGTATCGTCTGCAGGTACGTTTCCAGGGTGGGCATGAGCTCGAGACCCGCTTTGGCTTCCGCACTTTCGAGGTGAGACCGCGCGACGGCTTATATCTCAATGGCCGGAAGATCGTATTGAAGGGCGTGAATAGACACAGCTTCAATCCGGAGACCGGTCGCGTCATGAGCCGGGCAAACAGCGTTGCCGATGTTCGCGCCATGAAAGAGGCGAACATGAATGCCGTGCGCATGTCGCATTACCCGCCGGATCCGCATTTTCTAGACACTACCGACGAGCTCGGCTTGTATGTGTTGAACGAGCTCGCCGGGTGGCAGCAGGCATACGACACACCCACGGGCGCGCGCCTCATCGGTCAGATCGTGCGACGGGATGTGAATCATCCCAGCATCCTGTTCTGGGACAACGGCAACGAAGGCGGCTGGAATCGAGAGGTCGACGGCGAGTTCGATCGCTGGGATCCGCAGCGCCGGCCGGTGTTGCACCCCTGGGCCATTCATAGCGGCATCAATACCGATCACTACGAGAACTACGACAGCACGGTGAAGCTGAGCGCCGGTCCTGACATCTTCATGCCGACCGAATTCCTGCACGCCCTTTACGATGGCGGCGCGGGCGCCGGGCTGCACGACTACTGGAAAGTCATGTCATCGAGCCCGACGGTCGGCGGCGGATTTCTCTGGGCATGGGCGGACGAAGGCGTGCGTCGCTCCGACCAGGGTGGCCGCATCGACAGCCAGGAGGATTTTGCGCCGGATGGCATCGTCGGGCCGCACGGTGAGAAGGAGGGGAGCTACTTCACCGTCAAAGAATTGTGGTCGCCGGTGCAGGTCGAGAGCCTGACGCTCACGCCCAAGGGTTTGGCGATGCAGTTGAGCAATCGGTACTCGTTCACCAATCTGCGCGAGACCCGGTTCAGATGGGAGCTCATCAAGCTGCCCGGCGCGGCGACGCCAACCGGCAAGCGCGAGGTTGTGCTCTCCGGCCAGGTGCAGGGTCCAGAACTTGCGGCGGGCTCGAGCAAACAGTGGCAAGTTCCCATCAAGCTCAACGGACGCGCCGATTTCAATGTCGCGCATCTCGCCGCGTTCGATGGCAGCGGCCAGCACTTATGGACCTGGTCCGTCCCCAACAATCGAGACGCCGCAAAGCCGGCGGGCGCAGAAGCATTCTCGTCAGCGACCGCCGAAGCTAATGCGGATACAGTTAAAGTGGTCAGCGCGCCATTCGAGCTGACCTTCTCGCGCGACAGCGGCGTTCTCACCGACATACGCAAGCACGGTCGCAGTTATGCGCTGGGCAATGGTCCGCGCGCATTGGCCTATCGTCGTGAAGGCAAGAAGTTCCTGCCCATCGCGCCAGAGTCGCGGCTCTTGAAGCTGGAAACGCAAGGGCTGGAGCCGGGAGTCATCGCCCGGGGGACCTACGATGGAATCCTGCGCAGCGTTGTATGGTCGCGCGCAGGCGATGCGATTGCTGTCGATTACGAAGTGGCCTGTGAGTGCACCACCACGCTGTTCGGCGTGAGCTTCGACGTGCCAGAAAAATCCGTGCGGCAAAAGCGATGGGTCGGCAACGGGCCGTACCGCGTCTGGCAGAATCGATTGCAGGGAGGGATGCTGGACTTGCATCAGGTGGCGTACAACGCCGCGGTTCCAGGTGAAAGTTATAACTATCCAGAGTTCTCCGGTTACTTTTCCAATTGGCAGTGGCTCACGCTGCAAACCGATTCCGGCGCGATCACGGTCGAGAATGCCAGCGGCATTCCCTACTTTGGTTTGTATCGTCCGCCTGGCGGCGTGCGCCCCATCCTCGAGCTGCCCGATGTGGGCGTCTCGATGCTGTCCGTGATCCCTGCGATGGGCTCCAAGTTCGGCAAGCCCGAACTGTTCGGCCCTCAATCTCAGCCGCGGACGCTCAGCGGCTCGCAGCGGGGGCGGGTTCTGATCTATCTGCAGTGATGTTTCAGTCCTTGACGCGCGTGTCCACCGCAATCCAATTGACTTCCCAGGTCTTGCCGCCGTCATCGGAAAACGACTGTTCGAAGCGGCACGAGTCCGCGGTGATGTCCGACCAGACGTTGCGAACCAGTATGGTTCGGCCTTCGAAGACCTCCTGGTCGTAGAACTCGCCGCGCCCATCCTTGAACTCTCCGACCGTCGGCACGCTCAGAGTACCGCCGCTGGCGTTGGCGGCATTGAGGCTCCACTGGCGGGCCCGAGGGTTATAGAGGCGCAGCGACAGCACGTGGATCGGGCCGTCAGCAGTGTCCAGGGTGAGCTCGGCCAGGTTGGCGCGACCATCCCAAACCTTCCGGACGACCGTGGTCCCCTGAAGCTCCACCCAGGTTGTGGAGCCGGTCAACGGCTTGACCAGACGCTTCAACTGCGTTTTCCACGTGCCGATGGCGAAATCGAAGTCATGCCCCCCATCGCGCCTCTCGGCAGCAGATGGTACGTCCGTTGCCGATGTTCCTGTGTTTTGCTGGGCCATGCCGGGCAATGGCAGCAGCATCAGCGCGAGTGTGCATGTCAGAAGAACGCTGCTGTGAGAGCTCATGCAGACCTCCGCGTCGGTGTGCTCATTATCGAGAGCGTGCCGTAGACTGTGGCCCTTTCAAAGGTCCATTCCCCGTGTCATTCGTAATACCACTTCTAAACGACCGCGAGCCGCTCTCGCGGCAGATCTACCTGTGGTTCCGGCAGGCCATCTTGCGCGACGAAATGAAAAGCAAAGAGCGCCTGCCCTCAACCCGGGAGTTGGCGGAGCATCTGAATGTTTCGCGTACAGTCGTGGTGCTCGCGTATGAGCAGTTGTTGGCCGAGGGATTTGTTCGCGGCCGAGCGGGATCGGGGACCTATGTGGCGGAGGGGCTGGGTATTGGCCGGCCCAGCTCCCGTGCCGGTCGCGCGAGTGTGCAGCTGTCGCGCTACGGTCGGTCGCTGGTTGAAGCTGGGCCGAACATAGCCATTCCCGCCAGGCGGCCGACCTCGCTGCGATTTGATTTCGCCTACGGCCGAAGCGATATCGAACTGTTTCCGTTCGAAACATGGCGTCGCATGTTGCTGCGTCACGCCCGCAAGGCGCCGGTGCGCGAGCTCGATTACGCACCGGCAGCCGGCAGCCTCGCGCTTCGCGAGGCGCTGGCAGTTCACCTGCGTCGCTCTCGAGCGGTGGTGTGCGAGCCATCGCAGGTGATCGTCGTCAGCGGTTCCCAGCAAGCTTTGGATCTGATCGCGCGGGTGCTGGTCGAGCGTGGCGATCGAGTCGCGATGGAGAACCCTTGCTATCAAGGCGGCCGCGAGGTTCTGCGTAGTATCGGCGCTCGGTTGCTGCCAGTTGCGGTCGATGCAGAGGGGCTGAATCCCGCCGCCCTTCCGGAGAAGGCTCGCATCGCGTTGGTGACGCCGTCACATCAGTTTCCGACGGGTGCAATCCTTCCGCTTGCGCGGCGGCTTGCGTTACTCGATTGGGCGAGGCGAACCGACGCTTTGGTGGTCGAGGACGACTACGACGGCGAGTTTCGTTACGAGGAGCAGCCACTGCAATCGCTGCAAGGTTTGGATGCCGACGGACGCGTGATTTATATAGGGACGTTCTCGCGTACCATCTTCCCCGCGCTGCGGATCGGCTATCTCATCGCTCCCAAGTCGCTGACCGCGGTGTTCACGTCAGCCAAATGGCTGTGCGATCGGCACACCGCCACTCTGGAACAGGAAACGTTGGCGGAGTTCATCTCGAGTGGAATGTACGAACGTCATCTGCGTCGCGTTCGGCGGAGGAACGCCGCCCGCCGCAAGGTGATGCTGGACGCGGTCGAACGATATCTCGGCGACCGCGTTCAAGTGACAGGTTATGGTGCCGGCGCTCACGTTGTTCTGTGGTCCCATAGACGCATCGCCGAGCGCGCCGTGGTTGAAGCGGCCGCATCGCTCGGGGTGGGAATCTACGGCATATCTCCGTACTTTCTGACGCAGCCCGCCAGGAACGGTTTCATTCTGGGATATTCGCGCATGAAAGAGGCAGACATCCGCGAGGGTATCCGGCGCTTGCGCCAGGTGCTGTGAGCCACAGAGTTTCGAACCAGGGCCGCTCACGCTTCGTTCTGAAGCAAGACGATGAAGTTGCCGCACGTGTCATCGAAGAATACGAACCTGCTCGATCCCACCTTTTTCGGCTTGCCGCGAAACTTGACGCCCAGGCCCTTCAAGCGTTGGTATTCGGCGGCGACGTCGTTCGTCGATAGTATGGCGGCCGGAAAGACGGCATCGTAAAGCGCCTTTTGCGCCGCCCGTGCCGGTTTGAAGGCGTTCGATTCCAGCACGAGCTCGACGCCCTTGGGACCCTTCGGCGAGGCTACCGTCAGCCACCGGGTGCGGCCGCGACGATCTCGAGACTTCCTGAAGCCCAAGACGCTCGTGTAGAACGCGAGCGCCTTGTCCTGGTCGTCGACCTTGATGATCACATGTCGGATTTGCATCTCGCGCTCACTTCGTCGCACTACGCACTGCCGTCGCCGCCGGCGCGTCGCCGCTCTTCACGTAGCCGCAGGCCTCCACGACCCGACCGTCGCGCACGCGCATGACATTGACACCGCGTACCGACTGCGACATCCCGGGGCCGAAGCGATAGCGCCAGCGAATGAAACCGTGCTCATCGAAAGCGACGATGTCCTCCGCAGTGAACGCGCCGTCGCGGTTGGCCGCCAGCTTCTGCCAGAAGTCCAGGCAAGCGCTGCGTCCGACGTATCGTGTTCCGTCTGGAGCCGGCTCCACGCTCTCCATGACACAGTCTTCGGCGATCAGATCATCGAGCAGCGTCCCATTGTGCTCAATGAAGGCCTGGTTGAAGCGCTGCAGGATTTGTAACGTGTGGGATGGCTGGGCTTTCATGGTCTCTCCTATACTCCTCGTTGGCTGGGAGAGAGTGTGCCGAGGGCCGCCCGGCTGGAATTGATCGAGAGTCCTGAGTTCTTTGCAGCGGCTGGATTTGGATGGATGCACTGACAGAAGCCATGCGCGCCGTGCGCCTCACGAGTGCGCTGTTCTTCAACGGCGAGTTCTCTGCGCCGTGGCGTTTCGCTACGCCGGCGCAGGACAAGGTGGCCCCCATTGTTTCACCCGAGAGTGAGCGGCTCGTTCTGTTTCATCTCGTCACCGACGGAGCAGCCACCGCTCGTGCCGCCGGTCACGATGATGTGGCGCTCACGGCGGGAGACATCGTCGTGTTCCCGCAAGGCGATGCTCACGAGATGTGGAACGGACGAACTTCCAAGCTGTTTCCTGGAGCCCGCCTGTTGCCGCGGCTCGCCAAAGGTGAGCTGGCCGCCGAGAAGTGGGGCGGCACTGGAGCCGTGACGAAGATCATCTGCGGCTACCTGGGTTGCGAACGTCACGCCGAGGGCTCGTTCCTGAGCGGCTTGCCGCCGATTTTCAAGGTCAACGTGCGAAGCAGCCCGGCCGGCGCGTGGATCGAAAGCGCAATACGTCACTGCGTGAGCGAGATCGATCCGCCACGTGCGGGCCGCATGGCGGTGCTCGCGAAGCTGGCCGAGACGCTGTTTGTGGAAACTTTGTGTCGTTACATGGACGAGTTGCCGGCCGAGCGCACCGGCTGGCTCGCCACTGCACGCGATCCGAAAGTGGGGCAGGCGCTTGCCCTGCTGCACCGTGAGCCGGCGCGCGCATGGACGTTGCCCGATCTCGCTCGGGAGAGCGGAACGTCGCGTACCGTGCTGGCCGATCGGTTCGTCCAACTCATGGGTGAATCGCCGCTCGCCTATCTGGCGCGCTGGCGGCTGCAACTCGCTGCGCGCCGCTTGACGACTACCGACCGGAAGGTCCTGCAAGTTGCGTATGACGTAGGTTACGAATCGGAAGCGGCGTTCAGTCGCGCTTTCCGTCGAGAATTCGGAATGCCCCCGGCCCGCTATCGACGGGAGCGCAAAGCGCCAACGGGACACGCGACTTAGAGCGCCCGACTTGCGTCGGCAATTCAAGTTCCGGTAGTCCGTCAGTGACAGCGTGTGCGGATCGGCGGGTGTCGATCCGCGGAACTCCTGCACGCGTCGGAGTATTCCTGGGTTGGAAAGGCGTGACGCCGCAGCGGAGGGCTCCGCTCATGAACTCTGTAACATCCTTCCCAAGGACTTCGTCCGTTCTCCTGCTGGCGGCATCGTTGGTCGCTGGTTCTGGATCGATGGCGGTTGCGCAGCCGCCGAATGAAGAGGAGCCTCCGCCGTCCGCAACACCCGTGCCGCCAGCCGCCGCGCCGCTCGAAGACAAGAAGCTCGATCAGTATGCGGATGCATTCCTGGACATCGAACAGATTCAAGTCGAGGCGTCAGCGCAGCTGGACAAAGCAGAAAATGAAGCGGCTGCCGTGGCCATCAAGGAGAAGGCGGAAGGCGCGATCATCGAGGCCATCGAACGCAGCGGCCTGAAGCTCGACGAATTCAATCAGATCACCGAGGTCGCAGCGTTCGATAACGACGTGCGCCGCAGGATCGCCGATCGTGTCGAGAAGCGCCGGACCATCTGAGGTCTTGCCTGATTACAGACCCTCTCGAGTCGGGGCCTGAAACAGCTCCGCAGTCCGCGTTCGCAGCCAGCGGTTGCGCGGGTCGTGGTGAAACTTGCGGTGCCAGATCTGCCGCAATGGGATTCGCGGCGACGGAAAGGGCAGGCCGACGACGCGAACCTGGGGCGACGCGGCTGAGAAATAATGAGCGAGCGGCTCCGGCACGGTGACCATGAGATCGGATTGCGCAACGATCACCGGGGCGCTGCCGAAGTGGGGCGTAGTCAGCACGACCCGGCGCTGAATGCGCTTGCGCTTCAAGTAACCTTCGATGACTTCTTGGCTGCGGCTCTCGGCTCGCACGACCACGTGCTCCAGCTGCAGAAACTGCTTCAGGTTGAGCTTCTTCGTCGACAGCGGATGGTCGGCGCGCAGCAGGCCGATGAAGCCGTCCGTGAACAGCACCTGCTGAAAGAAATTGTTCTTTTTGAGATCGGGGAAGTAGCCCATCGCCAGATCGACCGTCCCGGACTCCAGCCCGTCAGCGATCTGTGCCGCCGGCAGGCTGACCGCGTTGATGCTCGCTTGAGGCGCGAGCCGGCGAAGGTCCTTGAGCAGCTTCGGAAGAAATACGATCTCGCCCACGTCGGACATGGCCAGCGAGATCGGCCCGGTCAGGGTCGCGGGATCGAAGACCGGCGTCGCGATGATATCGGCGCCGATGCGCCCGAGAATGACGCGTGCCGAGCCGACGACGCTCCGGCCTCGGGGCGTGGGCTGCATGCTGTTGCCGATGCGCACGAATAACGGGTCATCGAAGAAGCTGCGCAGCTTGCCAAGCGCCGCGCTGACCGCAGGCTGACTTCGGCGCAGCTTCACAGCCGCGTCGCTGACGCTGCGGCAGTCATCCAGCGCCACCAGCACGTAAAGCAGATTCAGGTCCAGTTCGCTCATAGAGATGTATCGCCCGGGGTGCTCTATTCATTTCACGGATAGAGCCAATAGTCCAGATCGTGTTGCCGGATGAGGGCCCGGAGCCGGAGCATAGCCTGCATTGGACGATTCTCGAAAAGACCGCCGCATGCAGCGTTACATCCTCAGGCTTTCCTGCCCGGACCGCAGAGGCATCGTCGCCGCCGTGGGCAGCTTTCTGCTCGAACACCGCTGCAACATCGTGGAGAGCGCCCAGTTCGGCGACCAGGCGCAGCGCTTCTTCATGAGAGTTTGTTTCGATGGCGAGCAGGCCCAGCCGGTCGAAGCCCTGCAGGCGGCGTTTGCGCCGATCGCCGAGAAGTTCTCCATGCAGTGGGACTTTTACGACCTCGCGGTCAAGCAGCGAGTCGTGCTGATGGTCTCCAGGTTCGGGCACTGTCTCAATGACCTGTTGTATCGCTATCGAATCGGCGCGCTCGCCATCGAGATCCCCGCGATCGTCTCGAACCATCGCGATTTCTATCGGCTCTCCGCCGCCAACGACATCCCGTTCCATTACCTGCCGGTGAGCCCGGAGAACAAACCACGCCAGGAGCAACAGTTGCTGGAGATCGTGGCCGAAACGCGCGCCGACCTGGTCGTGCTTGCCCGGTACATGCAGATTCTGTCGCCGACGTTGTGCCAACGGCTGCAGGGTCGCGCCATCAACATACATCACTCGTTCCTGCCGAGCTTCCAGGGGGCGAGGCCGTACCAGCAGGCGCACGATCGCGGCGTCAAGTTGATCGGCGCCACCGCGCACTATGTCACGGAGGATCTGGACGAAGGGCCCATCATCGAACAGGACGTAGCACGCGTCGATCATGCCATGAGCGCAGACGATTGCGCCGCTGTGGGGCGCGACGTGGAGTGTGCAGTGCTGGCGCGTGCGGTGAAATGGCACGTCGAACACCGCATCTTGTTGAACGGCAATCGCACCGTCGTGTTTCGCTGAGCGCAGGTCGTAGATGACACAACCCAAGTTAGAGGACATGCCGCAACCCGCGGTCGATCGGGCAAGCATTGCCAGGCTGGCGCGAGAGTGTTCCATCGAAATGAACGTGCAGGATGCTCCTCAGCTGCGTCCTGCCCGCGTGCTGTTGTCACCAGGAAAAAAGGTCTACGTGAGCCATCTGCCGAAGCAGACATGGCAGCAGACACTCGACGCTTGTCGCGAGGTGCGAGAGGTTGGATTCGAGCCGGTGCCGCATGTGCCGGTTCGTTTGTTGGAGAGCGAGCGCTCGCTCGAAGAGTTTCTGCACGAGGCTGTCCGACGAGCCGAGGTTGCGGAGGTGCTGCTGATCTCCGGCGATTATCCGCAGGCGCGCGGGCCGTACTCGACTGTTGCGGAGGTTTTGCGAACCGGCAAGCTGGTCGAGCTCGGCTTGCGCAGGATTTCGATGGCGGGCCATCCCGAAGGACATCCACGAGTGGCGCTGCCCGAAATCCGACGAGCCGAACGCGACAAGGCGCAGCTGGCGCAAGCGGCAGGATTGCAAGCCACATTGCTCACGCAGTTCTTTTTCGAAGCGCCGCCGTTCCTCGAGTGGGCTGCGGGCTTACGCGCTGACGGTGTCAACTCGAGGCTCGTCGCAGGCCTGTCCGGCCCCGCCAGTATCGCGACGCTGCTTCGCTATGCGGTGCGCTGTGGCGTCGGCCCGTCGATTCGTGCGCTGGGGGCAAGGCCGACCTCGATGGTGAAGCTCATCGGCGACCACGGGCCCGAGACGCTCATGCGCACGCTGGCCGGCGTGTCACGACCCGATGTGTATGACGGCCTGCACCTTTTCACGTTCGGCGGTTTCTTGCGAACGAGCGAATGGTTGAAGCGTGTCGGCGACGGCGAGTTCACGCTCGATCGGCACGGTGGTTTCCGCGTCGACTGAGGACTATCAGCAAAGTTTATCGCTTGGCCGCGGTTCGGCATTGGCGCGACGGTCTGCCGTCTCCCAATAATCGGCTGCTTGGATCGAATATAAACAGTTAGATATTGCGGGGATGGAGTGGACACAAGGCTGGGTCCCTACGCAGGAGTGGCTGAGCGGCGCGCCGACGGATGTTGGTCGCTGCGCTCTGTCGACCCGCTGCGTTCCTATCCTCGCCGCTTCACCGAATATCTCGCGCGCTGGGCCCGGGAGCGTCCCGAGGCCGTCTGGCTCGCCCAGCGCGACACCCATGGCGAATGGCGCAAGCTCAGCTATGCGGCCGCCTTCGCACAGATCCAGAGCATCGCCGCAGGCTTGCTGCAACGAAGCCTCAGTGCCGAGCGGCCGCTCGTGATTCTCTCGGGCAACAGTATCGAGCACGCACTGCTCACATTCGCGGCCATGCATGTCGGCGTGCCGGTCGCGCCGTTATCGCCGGCATATTCGCTCGTCGATCCCGAGGCAAGGCGTGTCCAGCACACGATCTCGCTGCTGACGCCGGGATTGGTGTATGCCGAGGACGCTCGAGCATTCGACAACGCGGTATCGGGGGCTGTGCCGGCGGCAACAGAAGTCGTCGCTCTTGATGGCCACTTCTCCTCGCGGCGTCACACGCCATTCTGCAGCCTGATGAGCGAGGCGAGCGTCGACGTCAAGCGCGCACATGAAGCGGTGACGGGCGACACGATCGCGAAGTTCATGTTCACCTCCGGCTCCACGCGCATGCCGAAGGCAGTCATCAACACGCATCGCATGCTCTCGTGCAATCAGCAAATGTATGCCCAGTGCTATCCGTTTCTCGAAGAGGAGCCGCCAGTGCTGGTGGACTGGCTGCCCTGGCATCACACGGCCGGCGGCAACGCCAATATGGGAACGGTGCTCGCACACGGGGGCACGCTCTACATCGATGCGGGCAAGCCGACGGCGGCGGGTATGGCGCAGACGGTTGCGAATCTGCGCGAGGTGGCGCCGACCGTCTACTACACGGTGCCGAAAGGCTTGGAGATGCTGGTCGACGCAATGCGCGGCGATGAGCGCCTTCGCACGCGCTTCTTCAGCCGCATGAAATTGATATTTCCTGCCGGCGCCGGCCTGCCGAAGCCGGTGCAGGACGCGATTGACGAGATGTCGATGCAAGTGCGCGGGCGCAAGACTCCGATGACCATGGGCCTGGGCATGACGGAGACGGCTCCGTTCGCCATCTCGGCGCATCTGCCGACGTGGCAACCGGGAGTGATTGGACTGCCAGCGCCAGGCGTCGACGTAAAACTGGCGCCGGTCGCGGACAAGCTCGAAGTGCGCTATCGCGGGCCGAGCATCACGCCTGGCTATTGGCGTCAGCCGGAGATCAGTCGCGAGGCCTTCGATGACGAAGGTTTCTTCTGTAGCGGCGATGCCGCGGTATTCATCGATCCGGCTCAGCCCAGCCTCGGGCTGCGTTTCGACGGCCGCATCGCCGAGGATTTCAAACTCTCGAGCGGCACCTGGGTCAATGTCGGCGCGATGCGTTCGGCAGTGCTGGCGGCCGGCGCGCCATACATCCATGACGTCGTGTTCGTCGGCCAGGATCGCGATGAACTCGGCATGCTCGTGTTTCTTAGCACGATGGCCTCACGGCTTTCCTCTGCCGGTGTGCAGACCTGGTTGGGCGATCTGCTCAAAGTGCTGGCGCATCGAGCAGGCGGTGGCTCGCAGCGCGTGACTCGGGCGCTCGTGTTGCAACAGCCACCGTCGATCGTCGCAGGCGAAGTCACGGACAAAGGCACGATCAATCAGCGCGCCGTGATCCTGGCGCGTCAAGCGATGGTCGAGCGGCTGTATTGCTCGCCTCGCGAGCCCGGCGTGGTGGTGCTGTCATGACCACGCTGGCGCTGATTCCAGGGTTGCTCTGCGACGAGTTCGCATGGTCGGAACAAAGGCGCGCCCTGTCGAGCCACGCTCGAGTCTGGGTGCCCGATCATGGCTCGATTCATTCGCTCACCGACATGGCGCGAGCCATCCTGCGCGATGTGCCGGCCGAGACATTCGCCATGGCGGGACATTCGATGGGCGGCCGGGTCGCGCTAGAAGTGCTGCGGCTCGCACCGCATAGAGTCGAGCGCCTGGCGCTGCTCGACTCCGGCTGGCAGCCGCGCCAGCCCGGCGCCCGAGGCGAAGAGGAACGAACATCTCGGCTGGCGCTGCTCGAAGAGGCTCGTCGCAACGGCATGCGCGCCATGGGGAGGCGGTGGGCCTCGGGGATGGTGCATCCCAAGCGACTCGATTCATCGCTGTTCGAAGCCGTCGTCGACATGGTCGAGCGCAAGACGCCAGAAATATTTGCCGCGCAGATCCGAGCGCTGCTCGCGAGGCCCAATGCGATGGAGCAGCTACTCGCCATCCATTGTCCGACGCTCGTGGCCTGCGGGCGCCAGGATGCCTGGAGTCCCTTATCGCAACACTTGCAGATGGCCGTGATCGTCCGCGGCGCGCGTCTGCGCATCATCGAGGAAAGCGGTCACATGAGTACGCTGGAACAACCGGAGGCCGTGACGGCCGCGTTGGCGGAATGGCTGAGCGGGAAGGGCGACATCCCGGTCGCGCAGCGACCCATCGCGCTGCTGGAGCGTCAGCTCGCCGAGTCGGCCTGTCGTGATGTGGTGCGCCGGGCCGCACTCAAACTCGACGCCAACGACCTGGACGGCTTCGCCCAGTTCTTCACACCCGATGCGGTCGTCCTGCGGCCGGGCAAAGAACCTCTCTGCGGGGTCGACGCATTGCTTGCGTCCTACCGATCCCGGCCGCCTTCCTACCTGACTCGACATCTGGTGTCCGGCAGTGTCGTCGATCTGCGCGCGCCCGACGAGGCGCACGCCATCAGCAATGTGTTGCTGTGGACGGGGAATGCCGATCACGAAGCCGGCGATTTCGGCCGCCGTGCGCAGTCGCGGCAAGTCGTCGGGGAATTCGAAGACACCTTGCGCTTGTGCTCCGACGGACGGTGGCGCATTGCGCACCGTCAGGCACGCTTTCTCCTGCACGTCGAAAGCGGTGGGTGAGGCATGGCGCCAATCGATCCCAGTGCACAGCTGCGTCGCGAGCCCATGAGCTCGTTTCAAATCGTCGCGGTCGCGATTTGTGTCGCGCTCAATGCACTCGATGGCTTCGATATCCTCGCGATCACATTCGCCGGGCCGGGCATCACGCGCGAGTGGGGACTGGGTCCGGGCGGGCTCGGCATCGTCATTTCCACCGGCCTGGTCGGCATGTCGGTGGGATCGCTGTTGCTGGCGCCGCTCGCCGATTCCATCGGCCGCCGTCCCATCATCCTGCTGTGTTTGATTCTGATGACCGTGGGCATGCTGCTGTCCGCGACTGCCGCCAACGTCATCGCGCTGTCGATCTGGCGCATCGTCACCGGGCTGGGCATCGGCGGCATGCTCGCTTCCATCAATGCGATGGTTGCCGAGTATTCGAATGACACTCGCCGCGACTTCTGCGTCAGTCTCATGACCATCGGCTATCCGTTGGGCGGCGTGCTGGGCGGCACGGCCGCCGCTTGGCTGTTGCGCGAGTTCGACTGGCGCTCGGTCTTTCTGTTCGGCGGCGTAGTCTCGACGCTGATCCTGGTCGTGGTGTGGTGGCGCCTGCCAGAGTCCATCGAGTTCCTGGTGTTCAAACGTTCGCCGGACGCATTGAATCGTGTGAATACGATTCTTCGCCGCATGGGGCGAGCAAACATTGCTGAAATGCCAGCCCGAACGCGGCAGCCGCGCATGAATGTCTGGGCGGCGTTCGACAAGCAGCTCGTAGCGCAAACGGCGCTGATCTGCGCGGCGTACTTCCTCTACATGATGACGTGCTACTACGTGCTCGGCTGGATTCCTTCCATCGTCACGGCACTGGGCTTCACCGCGAGTGTTGGCGCGGAAGTGTCGGTCTGGACCAATCTGGGTGGAATCATCGGCGGCGCGCTGCTCGGGTATCTCGCCCGACACATCAATCTCAAACCGCTGGCGAGCGGCGCGATGCTGCTCACAGCGCTCTCGCTTGCCGTATTCGGCCGCACGCAACCCGATTTGTTCGCTCTCAAGGCAGTCGCGTTCGTGCTCGGCTGGTTTCTCTATTCGTCGGCGGTCGGGTTCTACGCGACGTTCGTTCGCGTATTTCCGACGCACCTGCGCGCCACCGGCACGGGCTTGGCCATCGGCCTGGGTCGTTTCGGCGGAATGCTCGGTCCCGTGCTCGGCGGCTGGTTGATGGCGGTGGGAACGAGCCGCCCCAGTGTCGCGGGGATCATGGCGCTTGGCGCGGCACTGTCTGCGATGTCCATCTGGTTATTGCGAGGATCGATGTTGGCAGCGCCGCCGCGGCTGGCGCTGAGCCGCTAGAGAGGTCGAATAAACAGGGTCGATACGACAGGGGGCTGCCGTGTATTCATCAAGACGAGTTCCGATGATGGCTGTGGCATTGACGTTGACGCTGCCGCTGACAGCGCGCGCTGCCGAGCTGGAAGAAGTGATCGTGACGGCGCAGAAACGCGAACAATCGTTGCAGGACGTGAGCCTGGCCGTCACGGCGCTGTCCGCCGACGACCTGCTCCGTAGCAACATCTCGAGCATCGAGGACCTGCAGCATCGCGTGCCGGGTGTCACGTTCGGCAACGACTTTGCGTTTGCGAAGCTGTTCATCCGCGGCGTCGGTTTGAACAGCTCGTTTGCCGGCATCGATCCTTCCGTGGCGCTGCACGTCGACGGCGCCGTGGTCGCGCAAGCGTCCGCGCAATTCGCGTCGCTGTTCGATCTGGAGCGGGTCGAAGCGCTGCGCGGCCCGCAGGGAACGTTGTATGGCCGCAATGCCACCGGCGGTTCCATCAACCTGGTGACCGCGAAGCCCACGCAGAACTTCAGCGGCTACACCAATGTTTCAGTCGGCGGCAGCGATCTGAGCTACGGACTGGACTCCGCGCTAAGCGGACCGCTCACAGAAAAGCTGCTCGGCCGCGTCGCTGTCCACTATCAACATCACGACGGCTACGGCAAGCACACTGGCAGCGGCAAAGACATCGATGACCTCAATGTGATCGCCACGCGCGGCCACCTGCAATTCAAATTCAGCGAGGACGTGGACCTGTTGCTCAGTGGCGAGTATGCCAAGGAAGACGATCACACCAAGTCCGTGCACTTCATCGCGCCCATGTTTCCCAACCCGCCGCTGCCCAGCCTGCGGGCCACGGGTCTGCCCAACGTGTCGCCGAACTCGCGCAACGCTGGCGGCGACTTCCGCCCGACGTTCGAAAGCGAGACCTGGGCGGCCACTGCCACATTGACGGTCGGCGTCAGCGATGCAATCTCGTTCAAATCGCTGACCAACTATCGCGAGTTCGACGATCAGCTGACGCAGGACTTCGATGTCTCTGACACGGTGAACGGCAACTTCCCGCCGGCGCCTACGTCGACGACGCAGTTACAGGCCATCGGCGATGAGCAGTTTTCTCAGGAACTGCAGTTCATCTACGAAGGCGACCGGCTGCACGGCATAGCCGCCGCCTTCTACCTGACCGAGGACATCGACAGCCTGGTGCTGCTGGGTCGCGATCCTGTGCGACAGCCCACCCGCTCCCGAGTGATCGTGCCGGCAACGCTCGATGTGGACGCATGGGCGTTGTTCACCAACTTCACTTACGACCTCACCAAGATGTTCTCTATCAAGGCCGGCGCACGCTACAGCTCGGAGAAGCGCGCGATGGAGAATCATTTTGCGGTGGCGAGCCCGGTCGACCCGGCCGCTGTCTTCGATCCGGTGAAGCGTGCGTCTCGAGATTATTCGGATTTCTCTCCGGAGGTGGGTGTCGAGCTGCGGCCCATGGATTCGGTCATGCTGTACGCCACCTATTCGGAAGGCTTCAAGAGCGGCACCGCCAATCTTGGCGAGCGCGTGCCCAACCTGGTCAATCCCGAGACGATCGAGAACATCGAGGCGGGCTTGAAGAGCTGGCTGTTGAAGGACTCGTTGATGCTCAACGTCGCCGCCTTCAAATACAAGGTCGAGGATGCGCAGTACGATCGCACCTACGCCATCACTGCGCCGCCGTTCTATGCCGCCCGACTGGAGAACGCGGCGACCACCGACGGCAAGGGTGTCGAGCTCGAGACCAGTTGGATCGCGACGGAGCGCTTCAAGGTGTCGTTCGCCGGCACCTACTATCACATTCGCTTCGACAAGTTCCTGTCGCAGAACCCGATCAATCCGGCGCTGTTCGGGCCGGGTGGGTCGAGCCTGCCGCCGGAGGATCTGACCGGCAACCGTCCGCGCAATACGCCGGATTGGACCGCCGAACTCTCGGCAACCTACGAATGGCCGCTGACGAGTGGCGCATCGCTGGCATTGACCGGCGGAGTGTCGAGCCGGGATAAGCAGTACTACACGGAGTTCAATGATGAGATCACCGGCCAGGACGGCTTTACGCTGTACGACGCCAACCTGCTGTACACGGGCGCCGGCGGCAAGTTCACGCTCAATTTCTGGGGTAAGAACCTGTCGGATGAGATGATCGTGTCCGGCATTTATGTGACGTCCACCGCGCGCACGATCACCGGCACCTATTTGCCTCCGCGCACGTATGGCGTGACCGCCGGTTATAAGTTCTGAGGAGCGAGGGACCGATGCCGTCAGACGCCGTTCAGTATCACATGCGGAATCAGGTTGGCTTCTTGCTGATCGATTACCCGCCGGTGAATGTGCTCGGAGCATCGGTTCGCGCCGGCCTTGCACGCAGCCTCGAGACAGCCCTCGCCGATGAGTCCGTGCGGGTAATCGTCATCGCCTGCGCCGGTAAGACGTTTTCGGCCGGCGCCGACATCGGCGAATTCGATGGCGCGATGGCGGAGCCGACATTGCAGTCGGTGTTCGCGTCCATTGAGGCGTCGAATAAGCCAATAGTCGCCGCGCTACATGGAATGGCGCTTGGCGGCGGCGTCGAACTGGCGCTCGCATGTCACTACCGAGTGGCGACGGCGGATGCAAAGCTCGGTCTTCCAGAGATCACGCTGGGACTGATCCCGGGTGCAGGTGGCACGCAGCGTTTGCCGAGAGTCATCGGGGCGGCGGCGGCACTCGACATGATCGTCTCTGGCGCACCTGTCGACGCCGCGGCGGCGCTGAAGCTCGGACTGGTCGATGCAGTGGTCGACGCAGATCTGCTGCTGGGAGCACAACGTTTCTGCGAGCAATTGATCGAGCAGGGCGCAGAGCCCCGTCCGACGGGCAGGCGGGCGGTCGAGGCCAGGGGCTTCGATGCGGCAGGCATTGCTCTCACCCTCAGCAAACATTCGCGAGCCTTGAAAGGGCGCACGACTCAGCAACTGGTCGTCGAGGCACTCACTGCGGCCACGCAATCGGACTTCTACGCCGGGCTTGCTATCGAACGTCGCATTGCCGATCGCTCGATTGCGACGACCGAAAGCAGGGCACTGCGCCACCTGTTCTTCGCCGAGCGGCAGGTCGCGAAAGTGCCCGGTGTCGCGATGGATTCCTCAAAGGCGCCGATTGCCCGCGTCGCGGTCATCGGGGCGGGAACGATGGGCAGCGGCATCGCCACCGCGTGCGCCGACGCAGGCATCGCCGTTACATTGATCGATTCCCATGCCGAGGGCATCGAACGCGGGCTGGCGTCGATTGCATCGAACTACGAGTCGAGTGTGGAGCGCGGGCGTTTGACTCATGAAGAAGCCGCGCGCCGGCGCGGACGCATCGTGGACTCGCTGGACCTGGGGGCCGCTGCCGAGGCAGACGTGGTGATCGAGGCGGTGTTCGAAGATCTGGCGCTCAAACAAAGCATCCTGTCCAAGGTCGCCTCGCTCACTGCGGCGTCGACGTTGCTGGCCTCGAATACTTCCACTTTATCCATCGCCGAGCTGTCACGAGCCTGCCGCGATCCGCAGCGGGTGGTCGGGCTGCATTTCTTCAGCCCGGCGCATGTGATGAAACTGCTCGAGATCGTGCGCGCGCCAACCGTCGATCCGGCAGCGCTCGGCCGGGCGCTGATGCTGGCAAAGCAGTTGAAGAAGATCGGAGTCGTGGCCGGCGATGCCTTCGGCTTCATCGGCAACAAGATGATGCTGGACGGCTACTGGCGTGAAGCGGAGCTGCTGATGTTGGAAGGCGCGACGCCCGAACAGGTCGACAGCGCGATGGAAACCTTCGGTTTCGCGATGGGGCCAGCGCGCGTCAACGATCTCGGCGGAACCGATGTCGGCACCAAGACCCGCATCGAGTTGTTCAAACGCGAGACGCGGCCGGATCCTTACTTTGTCATCGCCGATGCGCTGACGGCGATGAACCGCCTCGGGCAGAAGACGCTTGCGGGCTTCTATCGGTATCGACCGGGCGAGCGGCAGGCGCTGCCGGATGACGAGGTGATCGGGCTCATTGCAAAGCTAGCCGCCGGTCGCGGCATCGCCCAAAGATCGCTCGAAGCCTCTGAGATCGTGGAGCGGTGCCTGGTGCAGCTCATCAACGTCGGGTCGCAGGTGCTCGAAGCTCGCATCGCGATGCGCGCTGCCGATATCGATGTGGTGTGGGTGCATGGCTATGGCTTCCCCAGGCATCTCGGCGGCCCCATGTTTCACGCCGACAGCCTCGGGCTTAAGCACGTCCTCGAGCGCATCGAGTACTACGGCGCTCGCATGAAGAATCGCAACGACTACTGGCGGCCGGCGCCACTGCTCCAAACACTCGCTCAGCAGGACAGGTCGTTCGCAGATTGGGACAGCGAGCGCGCCGCCTGATGAAAGAGTACGACGACATTCCCGGGACTTACGTGTTCGATGCCGAGCGCGCACGTCAGGGATATCACTTGAATCGCTTCTGCATGTCGCTGATGCACGAAGACAATCGCAAGCGGTTCAAAGCTGACGAGGCTGCCTACGTGAGCGCGTTCGGCATGAGCGAGGAGCAGGTCGACGCGGTGCTCGGCCGCTCCTGGAATCGCATGCTGGAGCTGGGAGGCAATGTTTATTTCATGGCGAAGCTGTTCTTCACCGACGGTCGTTCGGTGCAGTTCGCGTGCGCGCAAATGGCTGGCATGTCTCAGGACGCCTACGCGAAGATGATGTTGAGCGGCGGCCGCTCGCCGGACGGAAACCGCTACAAGCGCGAGCAGAACGATGGCTGAAGTGTTCGCCGCGTTGACCACCTCGCACTTGCCGGCGATGGGCGCGGCCGTCGACCTGGGCAAGACTCGCGACGAGTACTGGCGGCCTGTGTTCGAAGGCTATGAGTTCGCGAAACGCTGGATTGCGGACGCACGGCCCGATGTGGTCATCCTGGTCTACAACGATCACGCGACTGCGCTCGGGCTCGACGTGATTCCGACGTTCGCACTGGGCTGCGGTGCCGAGTTCGAGCCGGCCGACGAGGGCTGGGGCCGCCGCCCGGTACCGGTCGTGAAGGGCGATCCGGAGCTCGCGGCCCATCTGGCGCAGTCACTCATCCTGGATGAGTTCGACCTGACGCTGATCAATCGCATGGATGTAGACCACGGCCTGACGGTGCCGCTGTCGATGGTCTTCGGTCAGCCCGAAGCGTGGCCGTGCAAAGTCATTCCGCTCGCGGTGAATGTCGTGCAGTACCCGCCGCCGACGGGCAATCGCTGCCTGCGCCTGGGTCACGCTCTGCGCAAGGCGGTGGCAAGCTACGATCGCGATCTGCGCGTGATGGTGTGGGGGACGGGAGGAATGTCACATCAGCTGCAGGGGCCGCGCGCCGGTCACATCAACTCGGATTTCGATGCTCGCTTCATGGACCTGCTCATCGACGCGCCAGAGCAGGCCGCCTCGATCCGGCACATCGATTACCTGCGAGAAAGCGGGTCGGAAGGCATCGAGCTGGTGATGTGGTTGATCGCCCGCGGATCGCTGACTGCGAAGGTCCGCGCCGTGCGGCGCTTCTACCACGTGCCGGCATCCAATACCGCAGTCGGCCATCTGATCCTCGAGAACGCAAATGAGTAACAAAGCGGCCTCGATCCTGCTCCACCCGAATGCCATGCGCGAGCAATCGCGGCCGTTGCCCGCTCGTATCGATCCGAACGTGAGGCAGCTGCGTGCACTGGTGTCGGTTGCGCAGGGCGGCTCCGTTCACAAAGCCGCATCGCTGATGCATGTGACGCAGCCGGCAGTGACGCGCGCGATTCATGAGCTGGAGCAGGCGCTCGGCCTCGAACTGTTCGCGCGTACACCCAAGGGCATGGTGCCTACCACTGTGGGCGCCATTCTCGTCGAGCGTACTCAGCGCGCCTTCGCTCAGTTGGCTAACGCCGAGCAGGAATTGGTCGACTTGGGAGTGTCCCGGCGTTCGACCGCGAGCATCGGCGCGAAGGTGACCAATCGGCACTTGCGAACGTTGGTGGCGATCGATCGCCATGGAACGGAAACCGCAGCGGCGCAAGAGCTCGATATCTCGCAGCCTGCGGTGACGCAGACGCTGCGCCAGTTGGAGCGCATCGTCGAAACCGATCTGTTCATCAGAACGGCGCGCGGCATGCTGGTGACTCGTGCCGGAGAGATCATGCTGCGGCGGACGAAGCTGATGTTCCATGAGCTGCAGCAGGCGCGTGACGATATCGCCGCCCAGTTCGGCAGTATCAGCGGTCGCATCGTGGTCGGCGCTTTGCCACTGGCGAGCACGCTGCTCGTGCCGCGCGCGGTAACGCGTTTGAAACAGGAACATCCGGACCTGCAGATCACGCTCCTTGAAGGAACCTACGAGTCGCTGCTGGAGAGCCTGCGCTGCGGTGACGTCGACCTGCTGGTTGGCGTGCTTCGCTACCCGATTCCTTGTAGCGACATCGTGCAGGAGAAGCTGTTCGAAGACTTGCTCTCGGTCGTCGGCCGGAAAGGGCACCCGTTCGCCTCGGCGGCATCGTTGAAGCTTGCTGACGTGATCGACTGCGAGTGGGTGTTGCCGTACAAGGCCGCGCCCTCGCGCAAGGCTTTCGAGCAGGTCATGCACGCCGCCGGCCTGCCGCTGCCGAAGAACGCGATCGAGTCCAATGCACTGGTCGCGCTGCGCGCGTTGCTGATCGAAAGCGACCGGCTCTCGATCCTGTCGCGCAACCAGATTCACTACGAGGAACTGCACGGGATGTTGTCGGTGTTGCCCATCGACATGCGCGGTAGTGAGCGCCCGATAGGCATCACGACGCGAGCCGACGCCAAGCGTTCGATTGGTTTGCACGCGCTGCTGCGCCACCTGCGCGCAGTCGGCGATGAAATGAAAGACGGAATTACTGTGGAGACGAGACGATGAAGCCGATGAATTTGGAAGGTGTATTGAAGCAAGCCGGCAATCCGGTGCACATGTTGCGCAACTCGAAGATTGGGGCGTACGTTTATCCGGTCGTGCCCTACGAGTTCAGCAATTGGCGGGACGAGCAGCGGGGCTGGCGCGAGACCGCAGTGTTGTTCGACCAGACCCACCACATGGCGGAGTTCACGGTGAGGGGGCCGGACGCGCTCAAACTGTGTTCGTATCTCACCATCAACAGTTTCAACAATTTCCAGCCGAACCGCGCCAAGCAGATGGTCCCGTGCAGCCATGACGGCTACGTCATCGGCGATGGCATTCTGTTTTATCTCGACAAGAATGAGCTGCTGTTCGTCGGCCGTGCGCCGACCGTGAATTGGATGCAGTTCCACGCCGAGAGTGGCGAGTTCAAGGTAGAGACGATCCGCGACGATCGATCTCCTTCGTATCCGCGCGGCAAGTTGGTCACGCGGCGGCACTATCGGTATCAGATCCAAGGCCCGAAGGCTTCGCAGATTCTCGCCAAGCTCAACGGCGGGCCGCTGCCCGACGTGAAGTTCTTCTCGATGGACACCATCAACATCAAAGGTCGGCAGGTGCGTTGCCTGCGTCACGGCATGGCCGGTGAGCCGGGCCTGGAGATCTGGGGTCCGTACGAACAGTACGATGAGATTCGCGAAGTCATCCTGGCGGCGGGCGAGGAGTTCGGGCTGGTGCAGGTGGGGGCGCGCGCCTACTCGACCAATACATTGGAATCCGGCTGGATTCCTTCGCCGCTACCGGCCGTTTACACCGGCGAGAAGATGAAGGCGTATCGCGAGTGGCTTCCGGCCAGCGGCTACGAAGCGACCGGCTCCATCGCCGGCAGTTTCGTTTCCGACAATATCGAGGACTACTATCTGACGCCGTATGCCTTGGGCTACGGCCCGTTCGTAAAGTTCGATCACGACTTCGTCGGCCGCGAGGCGCTGGAGAAAATGCAGCACCAGCCACAGCGCAAGAAAGTCACTTTCGAGTGGCATCCCGAGGACCTGGCGAAGATCTATCGTTCCATGTTCGATCCGTCGATGCCGAACTATAAGTACATGGACATTCCAAACTTCAATTACGGATCGTCGTCCTACGACGCCGTGCTGAAGGGCGGCAGAGTGGTGGGCTTCTCGATGTTCGGTGGCGCCAGTTTCAACGAGCGCAGGGTGCTGTCGCTGGGCGTCGTCGATGCAGGCATCAATGTGGGCGACGAGCTCACCCTGCTGTGGGGCGAGGAGAACGGCGGCACCGACAAGGCCACCGTCGAGCGCCACACTCAGCTCGAAGTCCGCGTGAAGGTGGCGCCGGTGCCTTACGCGCGTGACGCTCGCGAGGGGTATCACCAGGGCTGGCGTAGCAGGCAGGCCTGAGCTTGCCATGACGCTCAAGCTCGATGAGCTGATTGCGATCGACGTACACACGCACGCCGAGGTTTCCTGCCGCTGCCCGATGGACGAGGCGTGGCAGGAATATGAGCAGGCAGCGAACGTGTACTTCAAGGCCGGCAGCCGCCGGCCAACCATCGCCGAGACGGTGGCTTACTATCGCGAGCGGAAGATCGGGCTGGTGATGTTCACGGTCGATTCCGAACATCAGATCGGCGCGCGCCGCATCCCCAACGAAGAAGTGGCGGATGCGGCGCGCGAAAATGCCGACATGATGATCGCGTTCGCCAGCATCGATCCTCACAAGGGTCGGATGGGCGTGCGCGAGGCGAAAGCCCTGTTGAAAGACGGCGGCATCCGCGGTTTCAAGTTTCATCCCACCGCGCAGGGCTTCTTTCCTAACGACCGGATGGCCTATCCGCTATACGAGGTGATCGCCGAGCACAGGCTGCCGGCGATCTTTCACAGCGGCCACTCAGGCATCGGCACCGGAATGCCGGGCGGCGGCGGACTGCGCTTGAAGTACTCCAACCCGATCTATCTGGACGACGTCGCCGCGGACTTCCCCGAGATGAACGTCATCATCGCGCACCCGTCCTGGCCGTGGCAGGACGAGGCGCTGTCGGTGTGCTTGCACAAGCCGAATGTTTATATCGACCTGTCGGGGTGGTCGCCGAAGTACTTTCAGCCGCAGTTGATCCAGCACGCCAACAGCCAGCTCAAGCACAAGATGCTGTTCGGCTCGGACTATCCCCTGATCACGCCCGAGCGCTGGATGAAAGATTTCGCGGAGGCCGGCTTCAAGCCCGAGGTGCGGCCGCTGATTCTCAAGGAGAACGCGATCAAGGCGCTGCGCTTGAGGTAGCCTTCGTACAGTCGCATGCGTTGCATCCCTTGTCGAACACGACGCGCCATGTGCCGTCCGGCTCGCGGCGCCACACTGAATTGAACGTTCCGACGCGCTTGCCTTTGGGATCCAGGATGGGGCCGCTGCTATGGGCTAGCGTGCCGGAGTCGACCACTTCGACGGTTTCGGGTGCCCAGGAGAACGGCGGATTCGGACCGTCGAAGTACGCCTTCCATGCCGCCGCGATTGCCGCTTTTCCGCGGGTTGCTTTGTCACCGTCAAAGAACACCGCGTCCTCCGAGAGATGTCGCGTGAACGCGGCGTGATCGCGAGCCGCCATGGTGGCTGCAAATGCCTGCTCTGCATCGCGTACCTCTTTGGTCAATGCTGTGCGATCGGCGGCAGCCGCACCGGCGAAGGCGACCAGAGCGATGAAGCAGGTCAGTGAAGTCTTGAGGCTCATGCGCATGTCCTGAACTGGGGGAGCGAGCGAACGATACGCGTAAATCTGTCGCGAGCAAGTGAGCGTTGGTACGGGCGGAGCGCCCATTTCGCTGGGAAGGCCAGGATGCCCAGATGCTTAGAGTATGAGAATGCTGCTGGGAGTCGGCAGCCGCTCGGCTCTGCGTGACCACGTCCGCCCAGCGTCTTCGGACACATATAGGGTCCCACCCTGATCGGCGAGCGCAAGCGTCGAGGCGTGCGTCGCTATGCAGGCTGTATCGACGATGCCCTCCAGCCATTTCGGCAGTCCTGCGCCGACCGGTAACAGCGGACCCGATCCATCCAACGGACGGCGATAGATTCCACCGTGTGCAGCGAAGTGACCGTCGGATGCGGCAACGATGGCATCGCCACCCGCGAATGCGACCGCCGAACAGTAGGGCGCGTGCAAGCCTTCTTGTTCCACGCTCCATGTCTTGCCGCCATCGCGGCTGATGCAGAATCCAGTGGCGGCCGCGGCGATGACGATCTCGGGGCGACTTTCGTGAGCACGCACCTCGTGTACGTCTTCATCGATATTGATCGTCGGTTGCCAGGTTGCGCCACCGTCCGTCGAGCGGGGGATGCCGCCGACATGCACGTTCGCGAGAAGGGCAGCACCGTCGCACGTCGCGGCCATGGACCGGATGCCCAGCGGCGGGCCGAGCAACTTGCCATCGATGAGCGCCGTTCCCGCATACCATGTTTCACGCCCGGGCACGGCGGCGAACCCGGAAAGCGGATCGAGATTGCCGCTCGCGCCGAGACGCAACACCTCTGCACTCTCAGTGCCGACGTAAATCTCGCCCGAAACAGTCGCGATAGCTGCAAGCTCGGATTCGCTCACGGCGAGCGTGCGCCACACGCCGGTAGCGCTGCGCTGGCGCAGCGTGCGCCCGCCAACGACTGCGAGAGCGCCACCATCGCCGTCAGGCGCCAGTCCTCGCACCGGCTGACCTTCCAGTTCGTGTTCCGAATTTGCGCCGGAGATGACGATCAAACCGTCGCTCCAGGTTGCCACGAGCACAGTCGGTGTAGCCATCGGAACCTGCTCCTGACCCTGAGGAGAAAGGCCACTGAGCATACCTGATCCCGGTCCGAGCAGACTGCGCGAAAGCCGGCGTAGCGACGACGAATGTTTGATGCTTTCAAAAATTGTCAGGCGCAGGCCGTAGGCCGAGTCGCGGCAATGCTCGATACGCTGTCGCGAGAACATCTATATGGTCGGAACGGCGGGTATCCAGCGGTTCCGCCGTGAGTTTGACGAGCCAGGCACCGGCCGGTGTCCTGTAAGAATGCGGAGTCAGCGCTGCGTGTCGGGCTTCATCCGGAAAGCCAAGAAAGGTACAGGTCGCGGCAGACCAATAGTTCAGCCAGCCAAGATACATCGGCTGAGTCGGGACCGCCGGCCCGGTGTACGTGAAGTCGGTCAGCCGCGGAATGCCTCTTTCGAGAAGCGTCGGATCGGGCTGCGCCGTCGACGTGTCGAACTGAGTTGCGCGCAGCGCCTCGTTTCCGTCCGGAACGACCGCCGCGTGAGAGGCAGCCGACGCGTCACCGATTTCGACGAGCAGCTTCTCGCAAAATGTCCAGGGCGCGTCGGGAAAGTCCACGGTCATGCTGAGCAGTCCAAGGTCGTGCCGGTGGATGCGTCCGCCGAGCGCGACCCGGCCATCGTCGAACATAGGGCCGCCGCCTCGGCCGCGCACAGATTTGCCATTGTGCAGGTGGAACCAGTGCATCTTGGTCCGGGCGCGCTGAGCCAGGTATTTGCGCCGATCGCTCACCGGAATGTCGGTGCCAGGCTCTTTATAGGACGATGCCAAACAGAGCTTCTGGCCCGGAAATGCCCGTTCGACGACGTCGCACGCGGCCGCGAGACGATCGGCAAGCGTGTCTCGCTGCACCGGGACCTTGAAGGTCACGAAATAGCGAGAAATGTTTGCCATCTGGATTCTGCTCAGCATGCAATCACCCGCGGAAGACGTGCCTTTGTGGATCAGGGCGTGGTCGGCAATTGGTTCCCCAACGCTTCCAGCTTCGGCTGGACAGCCATCGCCACTTCATACGCTGCACATTCGTAGCGCACCTGTGCGCCTCCGGCGGAACGGCTTTGCTGCCGCTCACGACACTTCGGCGTCAGTCTGGCGATGATGATTTCATTGACGGAACGGTACTCTTGCAACGGAGGCCCGGCCGGCACGCCGGCTTTGACGTTAGCGACCAGCACTATCGGATAGATGACGCCCAGGGCCAGAGCGACGGCGGCGCCGGCACTGGTGGACACGTCTTCGTAATAGATCCTGGCATTGATACCGCATTCCACGGCGCTGTTCACCAAAGGGGGCAGCATGATCTGGGACTCGAGCCCCTGGACGCCAAAGGCGAGCGAACGGGTGCAGGCGCTCACGTCCAACGGGTCGATCGAATGCCTGCCCAGGTACTTTCCGCCGCCGATCCGCTGCGTGATCTCATTGATCTGGCCGTCGGCGGCAGCGATGGCCGCATACATCTCCTGCATTGCTTCCTTAACGTCCGCTGTGGATGCGCCGGCTCCGATCTTCTGCACCACGCCGATAGCTTGTTCTGCTATGCCGACGATCTGGTTGATCTCACTGAGAGTCTTTGGCGGTGGCCGCGAATCGCACGCTGTGAGCGTCAATGCCGCCACGAGAATGAATGTGCGCATGGAACCTCCGTGTCCTCGACATATTCGATGTCGGCGCTAATTAGCCGTCTTTGCTGTCGCTCGAGTCAAGCGTCTCCCGGCTTGGACACTATCGATTGAGGTCGTGAGGTCGCCGCGTGGTCCTCACAGCAATTGCAGCTCCCGAGGCGGATCGACCCGGCCGGTCACATATTCCTTTGTTGAACGAAGGCCATCCTTCAGGCCACGGTACGTGACGAGGTCGTAGGTTTCGTCGTAGGGACACCAACGATACTCCGCATGTTCCACAGGATTGAGCTCAATGCCCTCCGCGCTCACTTCCGCTGCGTACACGGAAATGATCTGCATGCAGTCGAATCGGCGGTTGTAGATGGTGTAGACATGCTCGGCCGCCCACACGGTCTTCGGCTCGAGACCGAACTCTCGCAAGCGTCGCGCGATTGCCGGAACGATCCGCTCCGACGGCTCGGTCATTTGACTTGGCACTTGCCAGAAACGCCCGCCGTTGAACCAGCGATCCGCTTTCTCCTGCGACGTGTAAAGCAGCAGGTATTCAACGCCGCGGGAAGGTGTGCGTCGGAACACCCACACGTCGAACACGTTTGGTTGAAGCTCCATCGGGCACCTCGTGCGGAGTGGCATCGCGCCCGGCGATCTTACTTCTTGGACGGCCGGAACGGCCACACCCAGGAGACGAGCGGGCCGACCTTACGGGTTTGAATCCAGACGCGGCCCTGGCCGGAGAAACGGCAGACGAAGCCTTCGCCTGAAAAGAACAACGATTTGTAACCGCCGACCTTGGTGACGTTGTAGCTCAGCCCGGCGGTGAACGCGACGATGTTGCCGGTGTCGACCACGTACTCGCCGCTCACGTCGATTTCGATGATGCCGCCGTAGCTGCTGAACCACAGGTCGCCCTGGCCCTGGCAGCGGATGAGGAACAGGCTTTCACCCGAGAAAAATCCTTTCACCAGGCCTTGCCACTTGCTTTCCACGGCAACGCCGCTGGTCGAGGCGACATAGGCGGAGTTCTGCAGATAGATTGTTTGATTGTCCAGATAGACGTGACGCAGATCGCCAGGCGCGCCCGGCGCGATGCCGATCTCGCCCGGTCCGCCTTGGGCGGTGAACTCGTTGATGAAGATGGATTCGCCGGTCATGAAGCGGCCCAGGCCGCCGCGCAGGCGAGTCTTCATCGCGAGGTTCGTGTCCATGGTCGCCATCGCGGAGGCTTCCACTTTCAATGTTTGATTCGCGGGAATCTGCACGCTCAGGAACGCGTAGTCGGGCTGACCCTGAACGCTGAATTTCAAACCGCGCGGATCGGGAGCCAGAGTCTTCGCTGCAGCATCGGGCGAAACTGGCGTAATGTTGAATTGCGCTGACATGAGTTGTTCCTAGCGTGAGCGAGCGCGCAGAGTCGGAGTCAGCGCCGTGCCGAAGCTGCGCTGATTGTTCGATTGACACCAGACGGTGCCTTTGCCGCGGAACTTGCAGACCAGTCCTTCGCCGCCGAGGATCGAGTGCAGCCAGCTGCCGCCGGCCTTGGTGAGCGTGAACTGGAGCGTCTCGTTGAATGCCACGATGTGGCCGGTATCGACGATCAATTCGCCATCGACCGGCTGCTCGTAGATGGCGCCGAACGAGTTCAGCAGCACTTTGCCGGTGCCTTGCAGCTTGACCCAGAACAAGCTCTCGCCCGAGAGCAGCGTCCGGAAACCCTGCCAGCCCACGCCGACTTCGACGCCGCTCTCGCAGGCCACGAACGAGCCGCCCTGCACGATGAGGCTCTCGCGTTGCAGAGTCATGCTCGTCATGTCGCCGGGCAGCGGCGTGCCGAGCCACACTTCCGAGCCCGCGCGGCGGGATTCGAAGTGATTTAGAAACAGCGACTCGCCGGCGAACCAGCGCTTCACCGTCTTGGTGAGGCTGCCCGAGCCGCGCTTGTGAGTCGTGGTCGTGATGCCAACGTCGGCGCTCATCGCGATCATGGCGCCCGCTTCGGCCGTCACGCTCTCGCCGGCGTCGAGCGTCAGCTTCGCAGCGCTGTTGCCGGGCCGGTGTACGACTTGGATGTCCATCGTTCAGCCCCAGAGTTTCGGATTGAGCCAGCCGGTGAGCCCGCTCAGGCTGCGGGTTTGAATGACGATGCGGCCCTTGCCACAGACGCGCGTGACCAGACCTTCGCCGCCCATGACGCTGGAGATGAGTCCGCCGGCGAGCTGCAGCTTCAGTTCGATGCCAGGCTCGTAGGCGACGAGATGGCTCGTGTCCACGATGAATTCGCCGTCGATCTCGCGTTCGATGAGCGCGCCATAAGCGCCGTACCAGACCTTGCCGGGGCCGGTCACCGAGATCTTGAACAGACCTTCCTTCGCGATGAACGACACCAGTCCGGCCCACTTCAGGCCGATCTTCACCGTCGGTTCGCACGCCAGGAAAGCGCCGGGCTGCAGATAGTAGGACTCGCCCGCAGCGAGTTCCTTGCACTGCATGTCGCCGGGCGTTGGCTGCACCAGGGTCAGCTGCTTCGGGGCCGATGTCTCATTCTGAAAGCGATTGATGAAGATCGACTCGCCGCCGAACAGGCGCCGCGCGATCGCGCCGAACAGACCGCCGTTCAGTTGTGTGCGCATGGTCAGATCGGCGGCCATGCTGGCCATGGCGTCCGACTCTGCAACGATGGCTTCGCCCGGCGCCAGCGTCACCTGGAGGTGCGCAAACGCGGGGGCTCCATCAATCTGCGTTTTCATTCACGGTCTCCTGCGAAGGATGCTCGGCTTGAAGTTCACGGACGCGACTCTTGAGCGCATTGAATGTCGCGCTCATGTCCCGATAGGGGCCTTGCTGGCGGGCCGCCTTTTCGCGCATACGCTCGATGCGAGAGTCGGTGGTTGGATGCGTAGCTAGAAATTCGGGCGTTTCCGTGAGCACCGCGCCAGCGCCGTCGCCGACCTGCTCGCGGACCTTCGCTCGCGTTTTTTCTTCTTCGGCCTGCACCTTGTCGAAGAAGGTCACCATGCCGCGACCGTCGATGCGTGCACGTTGCAATAGTTCGAACCCTTGCTCATCCGCCTCGTTCTCGAAGCCGCGCGAATATTTCTGCGACAGCAGGAACGGCGCGGCGCTCGCCAGCGTGGCCAGCAAGCCGCTGGCATCGCCCAGTGCGGCCTGAACAGTCAAAAACAGTCCGGTGGAGGCAATGAGATTGCGCGTGCCGTGTTGGGAGCTGACATGCGAGATCTCGTGAGCCAACACGCCCAGAACTTCTTCCGCAGAATCGGCTCGCAGCAGCAGCTCCGAGTTGACGACCACATAACCGCCGGGCAGCGCAAATGCGTTCAGCGAAGATTCGCGCGCCACGTAGAAATGAAACTCATAGCGCGAGTCCGGCAGCGCTTGCGTCAACACGTCCGTGAGCTCGGTCAGCAGTTTGGCGGTCTGCGGATCCTGGATGATGTCGGCCTGCACCTGGTACTGGCCGAACGCGGTCTTGCCGAGCTGTTCCTCCCAGGAGGCGGGGATCTGCCGGGCGGCGACGCCAGTGAGCCAACCCATGTTGAGCAACAGCACGACGGGGATTGCAACCAGCACCGCAAGGATGGCAGCAAACACTGCCCGGTTATGCACTCGCTTCCGGCGCATCGCGCCCAGTGCGGCCGTCAACTCCGGGTGAGCGGCCAATACCGGATCGCGCAGGATCGCTTGATCGCTGGTGTAGATCGACCAGTCTGGAAAGTCCGGGTGTGCGATGAAGACGATGCGGTCGCTGGCGCCACCCAGCGTGAGCCGCGCGCCCGCAAGCGGCATCGTCACCGTGTGCGCGTCGCTACGGAAGCAAAAGCCAGCCGCACTCACGCTCAGATCGCCGGCGGCGCGACCTCGAGCGATGCTTTCGTGAAATGCATGAGCCTGATAGAGCGACTCGGACATCCGCTGTGATCGAATTCCGCTGATTTTTATAGTGCAATCTGCCGCGGGCAATGTAAGTTAAAGGCGAGCGCGCCAGCAAGGCCAACAGTTGCTCCGGTTCACAGTTCTACAATCGCGGCCGCCGGTTCGATGAGTACGACGGCGTCGGAAGTTCCTGTCTCGTTACGGCACTCGGATCGGAGCGACAATCCGGTTCGAGGCGGACCGCGTAGCCCGTCTCCGCATCGCAAAATCGTGCAGGAGAACTGTCATGGCTTATGCAACGACCGTAGAGGACTTCCTGGAGCGGAATCACCTGGCGCACGAACTCGTGGAGCATGCGCCCACCGGCAGCAGTCTCGAGTCCGCTCGGGTGGCTCATATTCCGCCTCAGCAGATTGCGAAAGGCGTGCTGTTGAATGCAGACGGTAAATACCTGCTGGCCGTGACTCGGGCCGATTGTTATCTCGACCTCGACGAGTTGCGCAGGCAATTGCAGCTTTCGGTCGAATTGGCGCCGCGCGAGGACGTGGAGAGCGTGTTCGAGGATTGTGCGCTGGGCGCCGTGCCGCCGTTGGGGCCCGCCTACGGCATCGAGAGCGTTTGGGACGAGCAGCTCATGTCGGAGCCGGATTTGTACTTCGAGTTCGGCGATCACAGGCACCTGGTGCACGTACGCACTCGGGACTTCCTGGCGCTACTCAATAGCGAGCGGCACGGCTCATTCAGTGAGCCCATGCTATCGAGCCTGGGCCTTTGGGGGACGGCATGAGCGCGGATCGCCGACATATGAGATAGTCCGCGGCATCGTTGTCGAGGGACCATCATGAGCATTGGCGGATCAAGCATCGGGGCGGAGCTCGCTACCCTGAAATCAGACTATGCCCTGCCTCCGCCCATCAGCCGCGATGAGCGGCTCCAGCGGATCGAGCGCGCGCGGCGTCTCACTCGCGATGCCGGCGCGGATGTGCTGATCATCAACGCTGGCGCCAGCCTGCGATATTTCACCGGTGTTCCGTGGGGAGCCAGCGAGCGCCTGGTTGCAATGATTCTGCCGGTCGACGGTGACCCAGTGATGGTTTGTCCCGCGTTCGAAAGCGGCTCACTGGAGGCCGTGCTCGAAATCGCGACTGACGTGCGTTTGTGGGAAGAAGATGAGAATCCGTTCGCGCTCGTTGCTTCCGCATTACGCGGCATGCGCGCGAACGTTGCAGCGATCGATCCTGCCCTTCCGTTTGAAATGGCAGGACGACTCTCCGCTGAGATACCGGCGCTGCGACTGCAAGACGCATCGTCGGTCGTCAACGGTTGTCGCATGTACAAGTCGGCTGCAGAGCTGGCGCTCATGCAGTACGCGAAGAATCTGACGCTCGAAGTCCACCGCCGGGCAGCGCGCATTCTGGCGCCAGGAATTTCGACGGGCGAAGTTCGTCGCTTCATCGAGGATGCGCATCGCAAGCTCGGCACGGCCGGCAGCACGTTCTGCATCGTGCAGTTCGGCGAAGGCACCGCCTATCCGCACGGCTTGCCGGGCGAGCAGCAGCTGCGTGAAGGCGACATCGTTCTGATCGACACCGGGTGCAGCGTCGAGGGCTACAACTCGGATATCACGCGCACCTATGTGTTCGGCAAAGCGACCGACGAGCAGCGGCGAATCTGGGAACTCGAACATGCGGCGCAAGCGGCGGCATTTGCGAGCGCCCGGTTGGGCGTCGAGTGTCAGGCTGTCGATGCCGCCGCGCGCGGGCTTCTCACCCGCGCAGGGCTGGGGCCGGATTATCGATTGCCGGGTCTGCCGCACCGTACTGGTCACGGCATCGGACTGAGTATTCACGAACCGGCGTATCTGGTGCGTGGGGATCGTACGCCGCTCGCCCCTGGAATGTGTTTTTCCAACGAGCCGATGATCGTGATCCCCGGCCGCTTCGGCATCCGGCTCGAGGATCACTTTTATATGTCCGAGCACGGGCCGAAGTGGTTCACGCAGCCGTCGCCGTCGATCGATGCACCGTTTGGCTGACCCTACAGAGCCACGAAAGCAGCGGCTGCCAGCAGCGTCGGCACCGCTGCGCCGAGCAGGAGCCCGCCTGCGCCAATGGTTTCATCCGCGAAACCGCGCTTGAGCAGCGCCACGCCGGCGGGGTTTGGAGCGTTCGCGATCACGGTCAGTCCACCGCCGGCGACCGCTCCGGCGACGAGCATGTACTTCGATTCGTCGCTGATGCCCGAGATCAAAGAGCCGAGATAGGTGAGCGCTGCGTTGTCGGTGATCGCGGTGAGGCCAAGCGCGCCGCCGAACAACGCGAGCGGTTCCAGCCCGGACACGATGGGTTGCAGCCACCAGCGCTGCATGCCTCCTAACAGCACCAGGCCTGCCAGGAAGAAGCTCACGAGCAGGGCTTCCCTGATGATCAACGGACTCTGGTGCGCGTCGTAAGCCTGCGTGAATCCCAGGAACATGAGGAAGAGCCCGAGAAAGACGATGGGATGGTGCGCAAAGATGACGACACCGGCCAGAAACAGAATGTGTGCGAGCACGATCACTGCCGGGATTTTCGGCCGTGGCGCCGAGGTGTCATCGGCAACTGGTTGCAGATGATTGCGCGCTACGAAGGTAGCGATCGTGGCATTGATGAGCACCACCAGCGCTGCTTTCCAGCCTAAGTTGAGCAACATGAAGGTGCTGTCCCAGTTCCAGGTGGATGCCACCATCAATACTGGCGGCGCGGCGTAAGAGGTGAGGGTGCCGCCAATGGAAACATTCACGAACAGCGCTCCCAGAGCCAGATACTTGACGCGCTCTGGCACGTGCCGCTGAAACAATTGCGGGGCGAGCATCAGCGCCGCGATCGTCATCGCGGCGGGCTCGGTGATCAGCGAGCCCAACAGGGGCACCATCGCAAGACTCAACCAGGCATGCGCCAGCGGCGTCGGCACCGGCAACAAATGCGCGGCCGCGCGCAGGCCCGTTTCGACGGCGTGCAGGATCGGTCGCGAGGCCGCGATCACCATGACGACGAATACGAACATCGGTTCGGTGTAGTTGCGCGACTCTGCGTATGCGATGGCTTGGGAGCCGCCCGCCGCCATGGCTACGCAGACGATCAGCACGATCGCCCACAAGCCGAATACGACTTCTACTTCGCCCAACAGGTGAAAGAGCCCGGAGTGGCGCGGCGAATAGGCAGCCGCTCGTTCGAAGTGTTTGACGGAGAACGTGTGAAGAAGCGCCAGAGCAAACAACACCGCGGCGATCTTCTGAAGCAGAGGGTCGGATTCGATAGTCATGCGCGCAGCCCAGCCGCGCGGCGGCCCGACCTGCGCATCAACCTGTCGCGCGACCTGGTTCGGCGACACCCGCGCGCATTCTAGCAGATCGATCGCGTCCGGAGATGTCACTCACTGTTGCTCATCACGAGCGGCAGAATCCAAACGAAACTCGCTCCTATGACATAGGCCGCAGCCGCAAGCCAAAACAGTGCGGAACTGACTCGGCGCAACCGCGCGCACGCCTTGGCGGCCAGCGGTTCGGTCGGGCAGGGTAGATGGGCTGCACGCCGTAGCACGAACCAGCTCAGGATGAGCATCGCGCCCGCAATGCCGAAGACCAGCAGTTTGTGTTCACTCAGCCATATCAGCTGAGGCACGGCCGAAACCAAGCCCACGAGCACGGCCCCTGCGCCTAGCGAAACCAGCACGGCCGGCAAGACGCAGCAGACTAGTGTCGCCGAGCTCGCCAGCAGTGCGGCGGCAGAGGCGCCGACGGATCTCTGCAAAGTGATGTTCACTTTTTGCCTTTCAACGTCGCACGCACGTCTGCCATCGAGCGCTGTGTACGCTCGATCGCTTTGACGTCGTATCCCGCATCGGTCAGCGCCTTGCGCAGATCGGCGTCGGGGATGTCGGCGCCTTCCTTCGTGGCCACAGCGACGAGCCGGTTCTCGAGACTCACCAGGACATCGGCGGTCGCGGGATTTTTTCGCAAGGTTTTCTCGATGCCTTGAGCACAGAAGCCGCAGACCAGGCCGTTCACCGTCATCTCGATGGTGGCGGCCTGCACGTTGCTGACGAGCAGTGCAAGCGCGAACAACAGCTGTGAGGTTTTCATTGCAGTGATCCTAAAAGTTGAACATGAGCATGGCCTGGACTTCGCCGTCGAGCGTCGCGCCGGCCTCCAGCCACGCGTTGTGTTTGAACAGCCGAACCAGCGCGGCCCACTCGGTCCCGTCGAACAATTCGCCGGTGTATTCGCGAGCTTGGATGACGAACCAGACGGCCAGGGTTTCGTAGTCGTGTGGGTACGGTGCGATGCCCAACTGCAGAGTGTCGATTCGGTGACTGAAAGCGCTGGCGTCGTAGTAGTCGGTGCGCAGCGATGCGTAGACACGCCTCGTTTCATAGTCGAGCTGGCCTCCCGCGTTCCAGGTCAACTGGTTGTCGCCGGTCTCCCCGATATGAGCCCGGCCCAGGCCGCCCCAGACAAAGACGTTGGCCTGTGCCGACTCGAAGTTCCAGCGTTTCGGCAGGTAGTTGAGGCGGAGATAGGTGATATCGCGGGTGTCGCCGTTCTCCGCACTGTTCAGCGAGAGGTGTCCGCCGCCCAGCGAATATCGAAAGGTCGGCGCATAGAACGCCTGAATCTCAGTCATCGTGCCGGCGCCATATTCGGCCATCACGGTCGTGCCATCGGCGAATGCAATGGGCTTCGCCGCTGCGCTTTCGCAAGCGGCAGCCGCGACCAGCGCCATCGACACAGCGAGGCGCCCGGAGTGAATGCTCATGGGGCAACTCCAACAAGTAACAGAACGCCCGGCACTACGTGCCGTTGATGGTTACGAGCTCGGAGTTACGCGATCGGCGGTGGAACGAGAGGTGCGTAGTTCGGGCCGGCAAATACCGGTGGAACAAACGTCAGGAGGGCGCCGGCAATGGCCAGGCGAACAGGGTCGAGGACTACCTGCGGAGCTTGGAGCGCGGAGCACTGAGCAGTGCAGCTCATGCTGGCGGTTCCGCCATCAGGGCAGCAGGCGCAGTCTTTGGTCGCAGCGTCGTGCCCCGCGCAATGCTGCTCTTGTCCGTGATCGACAGACACGCTGCCGCCGACGGCCACCACGCCTTGCAGTAGCAAAGCGATGAAGAGCATCAGATTGAAGGCGAGGCGGCGCATAGAGTCGTCCGGAGTGTAGAACGAGCGGAGCTGCGATCCAAGCTCTGCAGCGCCGCCATCCGCGTGGACTCCGGATCAAGTGTCCTGGCGTGACATCGCGCGCTTCAATAGAAGCTCGGCCACTGCGTCGCGCGCCTGGGTCTCGGTGGTTCCGGGAGGAAATTCGAACACCTCGTCAGCATCGAATGGATTCGCAAAGCGAACCGGTTCGCTCTCGGCGAGCTGCTGAGGTGCCGGCCATTCCGATTGAGCTATCCGTTGCGCAGTGTTGGCTACGGGTGAATTTGCGCCATCCGAACTCGTGGCTACGTAGGTTGCCCCGGCGAGCCCGACAGCAGCGATCAACGAAAGGGTCAGCGCTGGTTTTCGCGGCGAGGCGACTTGCGCCGGTTTCGATGGTGGCGCCGAGCTCGTTGCAGGCTTGTCGACATGCTCGAGATGCGAAAGCGCGAGCAAGTCTTGTGCGCTCAGCTCAATCTCCGTGTCTGTCTCATCGATACGAGGAATCACACCTGCCGATTCGCTCATGACGCTTCCTCCTTCGGTTCGCAGCACCCAGCGACGGTCCGGGTCGCTCGGGCTGCATGAGGGATACACGCAGCGTCGGCTGGAAAAGTTTCCTGAGCCGGCACAAGGAGGCGACGATGTGTGATCGGCGTCACAATTAGTGAAAACATCCATGCACTATGACAAATGGAGAAGACCCGATGCCGCTCCAGAAGCGACAGCACGCGGGCGTCGGGTGAGTGTCACGGAGCGACCGGGCGGATCATGGCGAACGAAGCCGGACCCGGTTTGATGCCGGCGACCGCGACGTAGCGAAGCGGTCCGCCGGGAGTAATGGCATCGAACGGGTAGCAGGTGAGCAACGTGATCGTGGCGTCCACATTCTCATCGAACTGCAGACGTTCGTGACGGGCGTCGATGATGTGAGTCTCGCTGAGCTGGAAACGCCACTCGCGGCCGTCGACGGTTTGTATCGCGAATTCGTCGCCGGGTTGCAGGTTACGAAGAAACGCGAAGTGGGTATCGCGATGACCCGCCAGCACCGTGTTGCCTTCGCCGATAGCGGCAGTCCCGTTCACGTAGCCCGGGCCGAACGCAAGACTGCGGCCTGACGCATCGGCGAGCACGTACAAATCGACGTCCTTGTCGATCACTTGCAAGCGTGCGATTGGCCAGGTATCCGCCCAAGGCCACGGTTTAACTTCACGCTCGCCTTCGAGCGTGCGCGTCCATGCGGAGGCGATCAGTTGCTGAGCCAGCCATGCCTTTGCGTGAATGTATGTACCGCTGGCAACCTGCCACACGCCGAGTGCAGCGACCGCGACGATCGCCATCCGAGTCCAGTCTCGTTTCATTGCGGTTGGCGCCGCTGCAGGCGACGTTCTCGCAGTTGCCAGCCGAGCGCGATGAGCAGCAGCAATGCACCTATTGCGAAGTTGAGCTGCGCAGGTGTCGCGGTGGATGGGACACCCTCGGCCGGCCAATCGAGACCGTGCGGTTTGGTGTTCGGAATGCGTCGGCTGTGCAGCGATTCACCGTCAGGGCGCGCCGGCGTGCGATCGACGGCGACGAGGCTCGTGTAGTTGGAGACGAGTTGGTATTGCAGGGCCAGCGGCAACACACTTCCTCGGATCGAATCATCTGTCGCGCCGTTGGCGCGCGAGTCCATTAGATCGCCAATTCGATTGCGTGCCCAGAGCGACGCCACACCAGTCCGCGGCTGCATGCCGTTGAGCGAGATTTGTCGTGTCCAAGTGCCGTTCGTGCGGCCGCTGATGCTCAGCATTCCCTTTGCAGGAGACTGCAGACGAGCCGTGACGACGATGGGTTCACCTGCGTATAGGTCGCCGATACTCGCGGGCGCATATTCAGGGACTACGCCTGCTGGCCAGCTGAGCTCGATGTCCGTGAGCACGGGGCTCGTCAGCTTGTTCAACAGGGCGGTCATCTTGTTCTCGACCTCGTCGATCGAGCCGATATATGTGAATGTCCCGCGACCGGTGCGCGCGGCGCTGCGCAGAAAATGTCCGTTAGGCGCAGAACCGATTCCGACCGTGAACAATCGTGCGGACCGAAGTTGTTGACGTATCGCGAGCATGAGCTGGTCTTCGTTACCTACCGCAGCGTCAGTGATGAAAATCACCTGGCGCAGATGTTCTCTGGACGCAGGCATCGAGAGTGCCGTCAGCAGCGCGGGCAACATCTCAGTGCCGCCGGTTGCGTGTAGATTGCTTACGTAGCGCTGCGCTCGCGAGAGATTCTTTTCGGATGCGAAGACGGGCTCGTCGAACAACGCCTCGTGCGCCGAGTTGAACTGAATCACCGTAAATCGATCGGCCGGCTGCAGGGTACTCAAGCCGTTCGCCAATGCGGCGCGCGCCTGGTCGATGGACGCGCCGCTCATCGAGCCGGAGGTGTCGATGACAAAGATCACCTCTCTCGGCATGTTGATTGGCCGGGTGTCCTGCGGCGGCATGAACATCAGCAGCACGTGCTCGCCTTGGTCGGTCGGCTCCCGAAACAGCGCGATGGTCGGCTCGCTCTTCACGACCGGCACCCAGCTCAGCTCGAAGTCGCGATCTGGCGGCGATTGCTGATTACGCAGCTTGATCTCTGCGCCATGCTCCGTCGCACTGACGAGAATAGGGTGATAAGGACTGGTGATCTTTTCCACCGGCGCGCCGGCGTCGATGTCGATCGCCATGCTCACGCTCTGGCGCTGCGGATCCGCATGCGCCAGCTGCGGTTGCAGATCGCCGAGGGCCGCCGTGTCATCGCTCGGAACTGCGAGCGTCATCGCTGCGATGGGTGTCTCGCTGGTGAGTTGGGCCTCGGGGTTCGCGCTCACGCCCGGGACATAGCGCGGCGTGATCGTGAGCGGGAATCGCAGGCTGTAGCGGCCGGCATCCTGGCCGACAATCTGCAAATAGCTGATCACGATTTCGATGGTCTCGCCGGGGCCGATGTTGGCGACGGCTGTGCGGAACAGATTCGGCCGCTGCTGATGCACGACACTGGCCCGCTGACCCTGTTGGCGAGCCTGTTCGAAGATCTTCTGCGCCTGCTGCTTCTCTCGGATCTCACCAATGATGATGCGTTCGCCGACCTTCATGCGCAGCGTGTCCACCGCCGAGTGTTCCGGCAGCGGAAAGGCGTACAGACCTTCGACCCACGCATCGCTCTCATTGTGAAAACGTTGCGAGACCTCGACACGCGCGACAACGCCCGACACCTTCATTCGCACGGCGGTTTCCATGCGTGGTGCATCGATGGTACGTCCTTGATCGTCTCGCAATGTCAGCGAGCCGCTGCCGAATTCCTGCTCGAAAGTCTGCGCTTGCGCGATCGATGCGAAGCTTTGCAGGATCCAGATATAAAAGAGCACGGCACTCGACTGCCTCGCTTTCGCCCAGAATCGTGGCTGCCGTTGCTCATTCTTCCTCTGCACGATGCCTCTCCCTTGGGTGACTGGCCGTTACTACAGCCGTCAAAGGCGTCGTCATGAGGCGTCGGGCGTGCCGGAGTGCCGATGGATCGTGGCGAATTGTGGCAACTCATCGGCGAGTTGCAGGGAACATCGCATCCGACCGTATACTCCAACTTCCATCGCGAGCCCCAGAGGACCTGGACCATGACGCTGTCCGTCGCTCGATTAGGGATGAATCTCCTGCTGTGCTCCGTGGCGATTCCCGCCATCGCCGCCCAGTCTGAACAAACATCGCCGCCCGGCGCGGTCCCGCCTCCGCCCGCAGCAACTCATGCTCCGTTGACCATTGTTGAGCACAGCAGCTCGAACGTATTTCGCGAGGTAGACCCGAGTGCTTCGGGTGGCGTGCCGGCAGCGGACGAGCAAGGAGCAAAGGCGCAGAACAGATTCAGGTTCGTTACCGGCGAAGAAGCGAACGAATATTCGCGCCGGTTGAAGGAGCGCCTCACGGATCCAGAGCAGCGAGCGGCATTGCGCGCTGAGCAACGAGCTGTGCTGATGTCGCAAAACGCCGGGGTAGGGCGGTTGGTCGGGCTCGATCCGGCCACGGAGCAGAAGTTGATCGAGTTGCTGACGGACCAGCAGATGGAGCGGCTCGATCAGGTGCATATGCAGCCGCGGCCGACCGTCCCGGATCTGCAGCAATATGCGGACCAGGCCACGCAGCGTATGAACGCGTTGCGCGACCTGCTCGGCGACGAAAAGCTGGAGCGTTTTCGAGATTTCGAGCTGAGCCAAAGCGAGCGCCACTGGGTCAGCCGGCTCGCCGCGCGGCTTGCGCCTGCGTACAAGTTGCAACCGGATCAGGAGGATCAGCTGACCGCGCTCAAGCACGAGCAGTTCCAGACATCTTCCGCTGCGATGGAATCGTGGCGTGTGTTCCGCCGTCCCCTCGGTCAACTGACCTCGCTCGAAGAGATGCAGCGAGAATCCCAACGACAGTCTCGTATCGCGAATGAGAATTCCTGGCGCAAGCGGCAGGTAGAGAACCCGCTGCTGGAGCAGAAGGCCGCGGCGTTCCTGACGCCCGTGCAGTTGGCCGAGCTCTCCAGGTATCACGCGGAGGAGCAGGACACCTCGCGGCGTTACGTCGAGTCCGCAAGAGCGGAGGCAGGCCTGGATCCGAAGATTCCGGAGCAGGCGGAGGTGGCGGAAGAAACGCCGAAGCTCATCGAAGCCCAGTTGCAGATCGAAGTGAGCTTGACCGTGAACCGGGAGCCGGCGACGGTGACGCGCACGGTGCGCAACGGAGAGTCGTTTACGTTCGAGGTCGCGCAGGGGTTGACAGTGGAAGCGACGCCAACGATGTATGGCGACGATTGGATCGAAGTGCACCTGAAGTACTACGAAGACCGCACCAACGGCCGGCGTCGCCTTTCGGGTGGCAGCATCTCGGTTGCTCAGGCCAGACAGCCTGATGGCTCACTGTCCAGCGGCGGTAGCAGTGGAACAGTTATCACGGGCCGCAAGGGTTATGCGGTCGAAACGAAGGTCAATGCCAGGGTGCTGTGACGCTGTTCAACCCAGGGCGCGAAGCTGTGAACGGAAACAACATGGTCGCGCGCACGATCCGCTGGCGCTGGATCGCAGCGATCTGGTTCGCTGGCGGGCTGTTCGAGGCCAGTCAGGCCGTGCTCATCATGCGTTTCGGCGAAGGCAGGCGTCACGCATGGCTGCCGTTGTTCATCACTGAACTGGCCATCTGGCTGCCGTGGGCGCTAGCGACGCCATGGGTCATCAGCCTCGCGCGGCGCTATCCCATCATTCGCGGCACGACGCTGCGCACAGTCGCCGTGCACGTCGCCGCCTTCATCGCCATCAGTGTGGTCGTCGAAGCCTGGTCCGCCGCGCTGCAGGTGCTGTTCAATCCCTGGGGTAATCGGCGCCCGCCGACCTTCTGGGACACCTGGAGCATCGCGCTGCTCTACCAGATCCTCATTTTTCTGATCGCGTACGTGCTGATCCTGACCATCACATATCTGATCGATTCGCGAGAAAACATTGCGCGCCAGATGACGGAGACCGCACGACTCAACGAGGAGCTTTCGAAAGCTCAGCTGGCCGCGCTGCGCCGTCAGATGGAGCCGCATTTCATGTTCAACACGCTCAATTCCATCGCGGCGCTGGTGCGCGATCGTCGTAACGACGCGGCGGTGAGCATGATCGTCGGACTCAGCGAATTCCTGCGTCGAGCGTCGGAAGACTCTCATCGGCCGCAAGTGACCTTGGGCGAAGAAGTGGAGTATTTGCAGCGCTATGTGGACATCCAGAAAGTACGCTTCGGAGCACGTCTGCACGTGAGCGTAGATATCCCGCCGCATCTGTTGGACGTGCCCGTCCCGAACTTGCTGTTGCAGCCCCTCGTGGAAAACGCCATTAAACATGGCATTGGCCAGCGCGCGGCGGGAGGTACGGTCCGCGTTGCTGGCGACCGCAGAGATGGCAGCCTGTACTTGCGGGTCTACAACGATGGTCCGAGCTTTCCGCAGGATTGGGAAACAAATAGTGGCGGCGTCGGGCTCGCCAACTTGCGCACCCGCCTGCGGATCCTGCACGGCAGCGCCGCTGATCTCGCGATGGCGTCTAATGGAGCGGACGGCGTGGAAGTCATCATCACCTTGCCGCTGCGGAACGCGTGAATGACGCTCGCCGCGCCGATACGCGTCCTGGTGGTCGATGACGAACCGCTCGCCCGGCGCAACGTGACTGTCTTGCTGCGCGGTGACTCCGAGATTGAAGCAGTGTCGGAATGCGGATCCGGCGCCGAAGCGATCGAAATTATCGGGCGCTGGCAACCGCATCTGGTGTTCCTCGACGTGCAGATGCCCGAATGCGGCGGCTTCGATGTGCTCGAACTGCTGGGCACGGAATTGCCACCGGCGATTATTTTCGTAACTGCGTATGACGAGTATGCGCTGCAAGCCTTCGAGGTCGGCGCGCTCGACTATCTGCTCAAGCCATTCGATGACGCACGCTTCTACCGTGCTTTACAGCGCGCGAAAGGCAAGCTCGCGCACTACGCGGCCGAGCCCCCGACGCGGCGGCTCGTCGTCAGATCCCCTGGCCAGCTGCTGTTCCTCAATGTTTCGGACATCGATTGGATCGAAGCTGCGAGCTACTACGCTTGCGTCCATGTGGGCCGCGACACACATATCCTGCGGCGGACGCTGTCCGAGCTCGAAGGCGACCTGGGCGACGGCTTCATCCGCATTCACCGCTCGATCATCGTGAACCTCGACCGCATCCAGGGCATCGAGCTGCAGAGCGCCGGCGAGTACGAAGTGGTGCTGAAGTCGAGCGTTCGATTGCGATTGAGCCGGCGATTTCGCAAGCGGCTGCAGGAGCGGATGGGCGCGATGGCGGCGCCGAGTCGATAGAAGCTCGCCAGCGAGTTCTCTCATGGCATGTCCCTGAAAAGTGTGAAAAGGAGCGCCAAATATCGCTTCTCGCTACGGCACTATGCGCGCGGCACTGCACGCCGTTCACGGAGGAGCCTCGCGATGTCACCAACCCGCCAAGCCGTATTCACAGCGATCACGCTCGTGCTGTGGGGTGCTCCCTATTCGGCCCAGTCCGCCGAGCGAATCCAAAGCAGTGGGACTCCCGCAGCTTCGCAATGGCCTGCGGAGAATGCGATCTCTGGTGTGACGGTAAAGCCCAGCATGGACGGCGACTGGTTGCTGGAGTTCGATTGCGCGTTCGTCGGCAAGCCGCCGGCCAAGTTTCGCGTCGACCTGCTCATGAAGTCGAGCACTGGCGAGCCAGTGCTCAGGAACATGGACAAGCCATTCCCGGTGCCAAAGCCGGGGCGGCACCACTTCAGCACAGCGCTGAGCTATACCGGTACAGGTACGTCCACTCAAATCGTAGTCTCCTTGGTTCCGATCGGCCACGAATCCGCAGCGCTGGCCTCGCATCGCGTCGACCAGGTCATCCAGTGGCCCACGCAGGATGAGATGGACGTGCGCTATGCCACCAATGCCATCGATAACGGCAGCAGCGCAGCCACCGAGGAGGCGCGTGAGAAGCTCGAGCTCGTGATTGCCAGGAATCCGAACTATGCGCCTGCCTATATCGAGATGGCGCGAGTCGCGATGAGAACGAACTGGAGTCCGGAGGGCCTGCACCACGCCGAGACTCTGCTCGACTCGGCTCTAAAGCTCAGTCCGCAGAGCTCGGACGCGAAGATCCTGCTCGGCTACGTCTACACGCATCAGCGTCGTTTCGGCGAGGCCGAGAAGCAATTTACCGATGCCGCGCGCTCGAAGCCCCTCAACCTCTGGCTCTGGACCAACTGGGGCGAGATGTTGGAAATGCAGGGCAAGGTCGACCCAGCGATCGCCAAATACCGCGAAGCCGTCACGCGGCCGCTCGGAACAGGCAAGTCGTATCGAGCAAAGGAGATGGCATATACATTCCTGCTGAAACGGCTACAGGAGCGCAAGGACGCCGATGGCCTGGAAGCGCTGTACACACAACGCATGCGCGAGTGGGGCGTCGCCAGCTGCTATGACCTCGAATACGCGCGGTTCAAATTAGAAATGCGGGGCGACGCTCGGGGTGCGATGGATCTGGCCCGCGGTGCGCTCGAGTTGAACTGCCGAGGAGGTCAAGCTCGCCAGATTCTGGGACTCGCCAACTACGTGCTGTGGGCGCAGGGCACCGCGTCCAGCGCCGAAGCGCTCAATCAAGCCCGCATCTTCCTGCCGCCCGGCCCGACGGCTCTCTACTTGCTCGCACGCAGTGATAGCGCCTTCGTGGCTGCAAAGAAGCTGGTCGCCGCCGGCACGCCCATCGATCAGCTCGACAACGAGAAGATGACTGCGCTGGCCCTCGCTCTGCAAGACAACGAGCTCGACGCGGTAGAACGATTGCTCCGCCTGGGCGCTCGCCCCGAGACGCCGGTGAGCTATGTGGAAATTCCAACCGCCCTGTGGCCCGTGACAAACGGCAACCTCGAGGCGATCCGCATCATGCAGCGCGCGGGCGTCGATTATTCGAAGTTGATCTATAGGGGCATTACCGCATACGAGTACGCGAAACAGATCGGAGACAAAGAGTTGCTCGAGGTGCTGAAGCCGGGAACGCTTGCCCTGTAGACACCTCCCTCATTGTTGCAAGTAAACTTCCAGTAGCGTCGTGCACGAGGGGGGAGTGCCATGCTCACTGGGTCTTGCCACTGTGGCGCCGTTCGGATTCAGGTCGCGAGCAAACCTCGGCGCCTCACGAGCTGCAACTGCTCGATCTGCCGCCGCCATGCGGGCTTGTGGGGTTACTACCAACCCAGCAAAGTCAAAATCACTGCTCGCAAGGCAGACATCGATCGCTACGCCTGGGGTGACAAGTGCCTTTGGCTGTGTAGGTGCGCAACGTGTGGTTGCGTGACGCACTGGCAGCCAACCGCACGGGCCGGGAACAGGATGGGCGTCAATTTCCGCAACTTCGATCCCTCGGTAATCGAGACCACGCGGGTTCGGAGACTGGATGGAGCCAAAAGCTGGAAGTTTTTGGACTAAGCGTTAACCGGCGACGGCGCATCGACGCCACTGGCCGGCTCGCCGTTTATCACTTCGGGACGGCCGACCCCCTGCAATCGTGCTAGTGGGGCAGCGGGCCGCCCAACTCGGAGGAAACTCACATGGGACTTCTAACCTTCACTCTCAACGTCACCCTTGACGGCTGCGTCGACCATCAGGAAGGCATCGCCGACGACGAGACACACGCCTTCTTCACTCGCCTCATGGGCGAGAGCGGGGCGATGCTCTGGGGCCGCATCACCTACGAGATGATGGAGAGCTACTGGCCAGCCGTCGCCCGCGGCGACGCAGAGGCGCCACCGGCCATGCGCGAGTGGGCGGTCAAGCTGGAGGCCAAGCCGAAGTACGTCGTGTCGTCGACCCGAAGGGATTTCCCGTGGACCAATAGCCACCACATCGACGGCGACCTGCGCGCAGGCGTACAGAAGCTCAAGGACGCGACCCCGGATGGCGTGCTCCTCTGTAGCGGCAAGCTCGCGACCGAACTGGACCGGCTGGATCTGATCGACGCATACAAGCTACTCGTCCACCCCAGGATCGCCGGCCACGGCCCGACCCTGTACCAGAGCGGGCTGCCTAGCACGCGACAGCTTGAGTTGATCTCGGCGAGGCCGCTCCGCAACGGCGTGGTCGCGATGCACTACCGGCGCGCGCGCTGACATCGGAGTAGCAAGTCGGTGACCAGGTTCGACGCATTGTTGAGGTTCTCCGTCTTACCGGTCACGGTGCTAGTGGCAGCGCTCCTGCTCGTACCTTCCGTGAAAGGTCAATCTCTCGACGAAATGGCGGATGACGTCCTTCACTCTGACCTGCCGATCTTTGGGCATGGCGCCGACAATGAATGGCCACAGCATTTCTATGATGACGACTCGTTTGGTTGCACAAGCCGCGTAGCTTTCGGCGACTGGGTCTTCCGGAAAAGTGGCGCCGAGGTTGAAGACGACGTGCTGTGGTACCGCTTCAGCAACTACGGCGTATTCCACTGCTGGGCTAATACCTTCCGCGCGTCAGAGCGCGCAGAGCTCGATGGCGCAGACTTCTATCCGTCATTCTTCGTGTTCCTCGGTGGCACGCACGTCAATGGAAGTGATATCGAACTGTGGACAGTTCAGATCGGCGCGAGGCCAGGGAGTGATTATCTGCTGCTTTCCCGTGGCCCGGCCGAGGGTGTAATTGAGAAGTTCAATGTTCTTCAGGTCGCGTGTCCTCGAGAAAACGTGCGAGATGCAGGTTCGCTGGACATTCTGTTAACGCGCTACTGCGCTGTAAATTCGCGAGACGAGCTTATTGGTCTCGCTCGTCGCATGGCGCAGCGTCCTCCGCTCGGGGCTCTTACGCGAGTGCCGGTCGATGATGAGATAGAGGAAGACGGCCGTGAATAGGGTTGTTGGTCGCACACTTTTGCGTCCAGCCGGGGAGTCCGGACCGGTCGAAAGACGATGGTTTGAGGCCGGCGATCGCTCAAGCCTCGGCGAGTTATTCACCTCGAGTTCGCTGGTGCGTCGTTGCCAAAGTCACTTGCGTGGGCCGAGGTTGTTCAGTAGGACTGCGTAACTCGTGGAATGCGAGGAATTGGATTGTGGGAAGGGAGGGACTCGAAAACTCGACCCCGATTCGTAGAATTCGTAAGTTACGGAATTGTGGTTGGATAGAGATCCCCGGAATACCTTATGAATCCCCGAAATTGGCACTGGATTTGGCACTGAGGTTTCGGTGCCGAGAAGCTGCGGGTGCGTGGCGCTTCTAACATCGAACAGCTGTGCGTGGCTGGGAGCGGATTTGCTGAGCGGCGGCTCGGAGGTATTCCGATTCTCCGGCGAAACGTTCCACGCCCCGCGCCGCCAACAAATCTACCGGACGGGGTCGGGTCTTAAGTGTGCCCTCATTCTTCTCTGGCGCAATGCACTCCAGCAGGCGAAGTCAGTGCCAGCTGATGGGTGGAGGGTGCTGCATTCCGCTTCGTGGCGGGATGTGTAAGGAAGGCTAACGGCGAGCCGCGCCATTCGCATAGGCAACTACGAACGACTGTTCGATGGGCCTCGTGAACGTGTGCGGGCGTGGGAGAATGCGAACGCCAAATGATGTCTGCGGCGAACCGAGCCTAGCTAATGGTGGCGAGTTTCTGCCCGCCGATTTGGGCGTTCGCTCCAACGCCGGCATCAATCAGCACCGAAGAGCGGCAAAGTATCGAGCAGCAGCTGGTCAAACGCTAGAAGTCGAGGTCGCGGCCGCGAGTTTCCCGCCACCACAGCAACGCGACGACCACACTCACAGCGGCGATTGCTCGCACGTAGTCGAGCCCGCTGAAGAGATTGCCGGTCTCCGCCACGATCGCAAACGCAATCGCGGGCATGAATCCGCCGAACCAGCCGGTGCCGATGTGATACGGCAGAGACATGGCCGTGTACCGCACCTGTGTGGGGAACAGCTCGACCAGCGCTGCGCCGATGGGCCCGAAGATCGCCGAGGCCGGGACGATGAGGATCAACAATCCGAATAGCACCAGCGGCAGATCGAGCCGCGTTGGATCGGCCCGGTCCGGGTACCCCGCCTGATCCAGCATGCTGCGAAGCTGCGCATCGATTGCCTGCTCTTGCTGCTTGCCCGCCTCGGCATCCAGCTCCCGAGCGCTTGCCGCTGTTATAACTTGCTCGCCGACTCGAATGCGCGCAGGAGCCCCCGGGGGAGCATCCACGGTCTCGTAACTCACCCCGGCACGCGCGAGTGCTCGCTTCGCAAGGTCGCATGAACGCGTGAACCGTGCGGTGCCCACGGGATCGAATTGAAAACTGCAATCATTGCCGTCGACTTCGACGGCCACAGGTGCGCGCTCGCTCGCTTCGACGAGCGCCGGGTTGGCGGCTCGCGCGATAAGTTGATACGCGGGCACGTAGCCCACCAACGCCAGCACCATGCCAGTAAGGATCACGGGCTTGCGGCCGATGATGTCCGACAGCCAGCCGAACAAGACGTAGAGCGGGGCACCGGTCAGAGCCAATGCGATGAACAACAAGTTCACCGTGCTCGGCTCGACGCGTAACGAACGTTCCAGGAAGAACTGCGCGTAGAAGTGCGCCGCATACCAGATGGCGCCGTCCGCCGCCATGAACCCGAACAATGCGATGAGTACCAGGCGCGCATGCGACCAGCGGCCGAGTGCATCGCGCACAGGCGACTTCGAGACCTTGCCAGTCTGCTTCAACGTGCGAAATGCTGGCGATTCTTCGAGCTTCATGCGAGCCCAGATCGACAGCGCCAGGACCAGCGCGGAGCAGAGGAAGGGGATACGCCATCCCCAGCCACGGAACGCTTCCTCGCCCAGTGCCACTCGGGTCGCATAGATGATGGCGAGCGCAAGCACCAAGCCGAGCGCCGCCGCGCCATGAATCAAACTTGTGTAGAAGCCACGACGATGCGTCGGCGAGTGCTCAGCGACGTACGTAGCCGCTCCTCCGTACTCACCACCCAACGCGATGCCCTGTGCCATGCGAAGCGCGATCAACATCGCGGGGGCCACCGTGCCCACTTGCGCGTAAGTGGGCAACAAACCGATTGCAACCGTCGTCACGCCCATCAGGACAATGGTTGCGAGGAACGCCACTTTGCGGCCAAGCCGGTCGCCGATCGAGCCGAACACCAACGCGCCCAGCGGCCTCATCGCAAAGCCAGCGGCGAATGTAAGCAACGTGAAAATGAACCCCGCCGTGTCGCCCGCGCCGGCGAAGAACTGCACGGCGATGATCGAGGCCAGGGCGCCGAACAGAAAGAATTCGTACCACTCAAACACGGTGCCGAGCGCCGAAGCGAACACCACCATGCCGAGCTGCGAGGGCTGAGTCCCGGCGTCCGCGTGCGGTGTCGCGATGCTGGAGCTGGAGGCATTCATTGCGTCAACGTCCTCGCGCGTTCCCGCAGCGCCATGCGATCGATCTTCCCTGTGGGCAGTAGCGGCATCTCGTCCACCAGCGCGAAGCGCTTGGGGATCTTGTAGTTGGCCAGCGATTCTCGACAGTGCTCCGCGATCGCCGCTTCGGTCAACCCACCGCGATGAATAATGAACGCCATTCCCACTTCACCGTACAACGCATCGGGCAGTGGCACCACGGCGCTCGAAATCACCTCCGGGTGCATTTCGATGCACTGTTCGATTTCCTTGGGATACACGTTGTAGCCCCCCGACTTGAACATTTCCTTCAAGCGGCCGATGAGCTTGATAGTGCCGTTGGATTGACGCACGGCCAGGTCGCCGGTACGGAACCAGCCATCGCTAGCGTACGCGTCCGGCGGCGTAGACGAGCCTCGATAGCCGCTGAATCGCCACTCGTCGTGGATCTGAATCTCACCCAGCTCGCCCACTGCCGCTGCAGCGAGAGTGGTCGGATCGACGATGCGGATGCCGCGCTCGGGGTCCGGCCAGCCGACGGTGTCGCCCAGTACGGGGAGATCGCGGGTGCATGAAGTGAGCGCAATCGAGCCGACGCTTTCGGTCATGCTGTAATCGACCGCGAGTCGCCGCGCGACTTTGGATAGCCGTTCGATCAACTCGAGCGACGCGCGCCCGCCGCTCCAGATTGCCGTGTCCAGATGCGACCAGTCCGTGCGGGCTGCATCGGGATGGTCGAGGCACAATTGGAACATCGTGGGAATCTGATACCAGAATGAGATGCGTTCATGCGCGACCAGCCGTAACGTGGCGGCGGCGTCGAATTTTTCCATGAACACCTGGCAGCCGCCGGCCACGAAGCTGGTGCAGTTGATATCGCCCGCGGCACCGATGTGATTGATGGGCAGATTGTTGAGCGCCCGCCAGGGATCGATGGGCCACAGTCGTACTCGCACCAGCGCGCCTCGGATCAGCGCTCGATGTGACAGCAGCGCGCCTTTCGGGAGCCCAGTTGTGCCCGAGGTGTAGACGAGCATCGCGTTGCTCTCTGGCTTCGCCTCGCGGGGCACGTCGAGTGCGGACAATCTGTTGTCATCGCGTATGAGTGCGAGCGTGTGCTGCAGGCCCGCTACATCCGGGCGTACATCCAGCAGCAGGAACTGAGAGGTGGGCCGATCCCTCTGCAGCGTCTGCAGATCCTCGACATAGTCACGGGTGCCAATGCGGCTGCGGGCGAGCACGACGCGAGGAGCCGCATCGGACAGCACATACTGCAACTCGGCACGTGTGTGCTTCGGATTCAATCCAAGCCAGACCGCGCCTAGCGACGCTGTCGCCAGGAACGAAGCAAGGAAATCGATCGACGGCGGCGCCAGCACCGCCACGCGATCCCCAGCTTGCACGCCGAGCCCGCGCAGCAGCGCTGCAAAGCGAGCAACCTCCATCGCCAGCTCTGCATAAGTGATACGGCGAGCTCCTTCGACGGCCGCTTCGGCATTCGGTCGCTGATTTGCGTGTGCGAGAAGATAGTCGCTCAGGCTCGGCAGAGCGGGCGGCAGATCGGCGAGCAGCGCTGCAAGTGGGTTGGGGGTGGCGTCGGGCTGCATGAAAGTAGGAGGTGTCTGAGTTCAAACGAAGGTCAGCAGCCGGCGGGGAGTCATTCGCAGAATGGAGTCGATCTCCGATTGATCGAAGCCGCGCCGGAGCATCATCGGGACGACGTTGCGGAAGATGTGGCCGTACCCATGACCGCCGTTACAAACCAGCCGCGAGCGGTAACAGATGTCGTGCGAGATCGCGATCTGCGTAAGGTGTCCGCGATCAATCAGCTTGCGCAGCATCTTCAGGCGCTGGGCATCGTTGGGCATGTCGATGTCGGACCACTTGTAGAACGAGGTTTCCATGCCGAACAGGTCGAGCTCGATCACCACGCCGCTGTCGGCTAGGCGAAACAGCCGGTCGTCGTCGAAGATGGTGCGGTCGATGTGACTGATGATCACGCGGGACAGATCGGCGCGCTCGCGTCGCAGGAAATCGACGATCTCCTGAGGCTGATCCGGATGGCGGCCGGGGTGCACCGTCAACGCGGCTCCGGATTCCGCCTGTGCCTGCACAGCCGCCGCCATCACGCGTCGCTCGAGCGTGGTCCACGGCGACTGGCAGCCAATTTCGCCGATGATGCCGGCGCGAATATCCGTGCCCCACGCGCCGACGAAGAGTTGATCGAGCATTTCGCGTGTGAAGCTATCGACCGTGCGCTGCTGATTCGCGGGATCCTGGTATTCCTCGACGTAGTGACCGCAGCCCATGACGATATTGACGCCCGCGGCCGCGGCGATCTGCGCCAGCCCTCGCGGATTCGGATGCAAGCCGCCGCAAGACAGGTCCACCACGGTCGTTCCACCAACGGCGGTGAGCTTGCGCAGCTCCCTGATCGCGACGTCGGTTTGATTCAGGAGCAAGTTGCCCGGCGCCTGGATCTCGCCGTAGTCGATGGCGAAGCGATTCTCGATGGGGATATCCAGGCCCACTTGGCCGGCGGGGGTGTCAAGTCCCGGCCAGCTCGGCGGCCGTATGTCGCACAAGACATGCTCATGCAACAGCGTCGCTCCGACTGCCGCCGGGTCGATGACTCCGGCAACCGTCTGAGTTCGTCCCCGCAGAGTGGCGCGCGACTGGACAGCGGACATGACAGCACCTCGGGCCGACAAGTTGAGCTGGTGGACTCTACGGCCTCGCGCGCCGCCTAAACAGACGCCGCGACCGCGGCCCGCTCGGTCTGCTCCACGAACAGAAGCAGCCACTCGGCCACTAGGGCCGGCTTCTGCTCCCCCTGAATTTCGACGCTGATGTCAAAATTGCAGAGAATCTGGCCGGGCCCGCGCTCCCGGGTCGACTTCAGCACGACCTTGGCCCGCACTTTGCTGCCGACCTTGACCGGCGCCAGCATGCGGACGCGGTCCAGGCCGTAGTTGAGCTTGTAGGCTTCCCGAGGGGAGCGAATGATTACGTCGTGCAACAGGTGAGTGAGCAGCGACAGGGTCTGGAACCCATAGGCGATGGTCGTGCCGTACGGACTATGCCGGCCCGTCCACTCGGGATCCATGTGCATAGGATCGATATCGTCGCTGGCGCGTCCGAACGCATCGATGCGCTGCTGATCGATGACATACCACTGCGAGCAGCCCAGCTCCTTGCCCAGCATCTGGTCACGGACCGCGGCGGAGTACAAATCGATCGGCATGAGAAGACCTCGTGATGCGCAACGGAGTATCGTTGCGGCGACGTGAGACGGAACCATTTCGAGTGACTGGATGGAGATTGCGAAAAAATGACTAGAGAGTCAATAAAAAAATCGAAGCAGGGCAAGGCCGCGGCACCCGCGGCCCGTCCGAGCGGGCGCCGCCGGGGGCGGCCGAGCGGCAATGTGCTGGATCGGCGCGACCTGATTCTGACCGCCGCTTTGAAACTGTTCGCGGTGCGCGGCTACGAGCGCACGGGCTTGCACGATGTGGCGCGCGCCACTGGGATCACTCGTCCGGCGATCTATCACTACTACAACTCGAAAGGCCAGCTGTTGTTCGAAGCGGTGGGCTTCGCACTGGGTCAGCTGATGAACCGGCTCAGACAGGTCGACGCAAGCGCGTTCACCCATCCGGCGCAGCATCTGGCGATGCTGGTGCGCATGCAGGCCAGTTTCGAAATCGAATTGCGCGGAGTGACGCCATTCATGGACTCAGTGCTGTACGGGCCGCTGCGTGATGTGGCTGAGCTGACCGCGGCCCAGAAGACCGAACTGCGCAATTCGCAACGCCAACTGGTCGAGATCTATCGCAAGGTTCTACAGGACGGCAAAGCGAGCGGCGCGCTGGACGTGAGCAGTCCGACCGTTACTGCCTTTTCCATTCTCGGCATGGTCTCCCACCTGGCTGTCTGGTATCGCGAGGAGGGCGAGCTGACCAGCGAGGCGGTCGCCACGCTCATGAGCGAGCTCGCGCAACGCCTGGTGCTCAAGCCTGCATCGGCCGCCTGAACACAGTCATCCCCGACGCTCTCGGTTCTATCGGCAGTTCCGAACTATATTGACACGTGAGTCAATTCTGTTAGCTTGACGACATCGCCACAGGGTATGCCCTGCGCGGTCTCGAGTCGGGCTGCAAGTTTGAAGGGGAGCGGGATGGGGATGCGGGGGCGGCACATCGTCTGGGGCACGGTCCTAGCAGCGGGGGCGCTAATCGCGTCTGTCGCGACGGCGGAGAATTCATCCGTGCAGGTGCGCTACACCAGCTACGGCCTCCCGCATATCGCCGCGGCGGACTACGAGGGCGTGGGCTTCGGTCTCGGCTATTCATTCGCGGCCCACAACCTGTGTCTGGGGGTCGAGCTGGCGCTGACCTTGGCAGGTGAGCGCTCGGCGGCGTTCGGTGAAGACGGGGTTTACGTGGATCCGCATTTGGGCACCACACCCATCCGCAATCTCGATAGCGACTTCTACGCGAAATTCATCTACACGGACGCGGTCGCGGCCAGCATGGAAGCGCAGCTGTCCAGAGAAGGCCGCAGTCTGATCACTGGTTATGTGCGCGGATTCAATTGGTATCTGACGGAGACGCCTGGTACTCGCCGGCCGGCGGCTTGCAGAAACGCGAAGTGGGTGCGGCCGCTGACCGAGCGTGACATTCACCGCCGCATCAACAACATTTCAGTCCTGCAAAGCACTCACGTTTACCTTCCCGCGATAGCGGGCGCTCAACCCCCCGGACCAGCGGGCGAGCGCGCCATGAGCGCGCGTCCGCGCGAACCGCGCGTCTCTCAGGAGGGCGCCGGCAGCAACATGGCGGCATTCGGGCGCCGCGCGACGAGCAATGGGCGCGGGCTGTCTTTCGCCAATCCCCATTTTCCCTGGCATGGTCCGCAAAGGTTCTACGCTGCGCAGCTGACGGTACCTGGCAAGTACGACGTCTTCGGCGGCATGCTCTATGGCACGCCATTCATTCTGCTCGGATTCAATCGCGACGTCGGCTGGTCGATCACGTACTCGACCAACCAGCGTTTCTCGCTGCAACGTTTGCAGCTCGTGCCAGGTTCGCCAACCAGCTATCGCGTGGATGGACAAACGCGCCAGCTGGAAGCAGTGAACTTGCGCGTGCCTGCTCGTACCGCGGCCGGCAAGATGGTCATTCGCTCGCGCACTCTGTATCGAAGCGCAGATGGCCCGGTGATCGACACCGATGCTTTTCCCTGGACCACCGAGCACGTCCATGTATTGAAGGATGCGAACCGACTGCAGGGTCGCTGGCCAGATCAGTTCCTCGCCTTGGGTCGCAGCCGCACGGTGCATGAATTCAAGGCGGCGGCAGAACGTCACCGCGGGCTGATGTTCTCTAACCTCACGGCCGCCGACCGGCACGGCGATGTTTACTATGGCAACCTGTCGATTTCGATCAACATGCCCGATGCGGACCTCGAGCGTTGTCTGGTCGAGAACGGCGAACAGTTGCTGCGCGAACGGTTGGCTGTCGTGCTCGATGGTTCTCGCTCGGACTGCGGATGGCGTCCAGACGGCGACCCCATCGATCCTCAAATTCTCCCGCTGCGCCGACTGCCGTGGACGATTCGCGACGATTACGTTCTCAACGCAAACGACAGCCACTGGCTGGTGAACGCGGATCCGAACTCGGCATTGGAAGGGTTCGATCGCGTCGTCGGCATGGAGCGCGCGGCGCTTGGGGATCGGACGCGCACAGGTTTGAGGTTGGTCGAACGCCGGCTCGCGGGCACTGATGGATTGCCCGGCAACAAGATAACATTACAGACGCTGCGCCAGGCCTTGTATCGCGCGGATACAGTGCTCGGGGAGGCGATTCGTGATGATGCTGTTCGCGACTGTCGCGCAAACCCGAGCGTCGAGCTGGCGGCCGGGCATTCTGTCGATCTGAGTAAAGCGTGTGACGCACTCGCGATGTGGGATGGTACCGCGAGGATCTCCTCCAAAGGAGCGACGCTCGCGCGCGAATACATTCAGCGGCTACCTCGAGAACCGCGCAGTTCGGGCTTCACTCTGGCCGCCGCGACCTGGCGCGTGCCTTTCGATCCGGCGCGTCCGATCGCTACTCCTGCCGGACTGACGCCGTCCGACGCCACGCGCCGCGCGCTCGCCGAGGCGATTGTCACTCTCGACTCCGCCGGACTTCCTTGGGAAGGTCCCTTGGGTCAGTCGCAATTCCTGGACTTAAACGGCCAACGCGTGCCGTTCGCGGGCTTTCCTTTTTCTTTCTTGAGATTCGCTCCAGCGCTGGTGCCAGAGCGAAGCATGACCATGCCGGTCTATGTGTACGGCGATTCGTACGTTCATGCCGTTACCTTCGATGCAGAAGGCCCCGTCGCTGACGTGGTAATGGCGTATTCCCAATCCACTGATCCTCAGTCCGAGCACAGCTGGGATCAGACGCTTGCCTACGCGCACGAACGATGGATTCGTGTGCCCTTCGTCGATCGCGATATCGCCAGGGACCGCGGCTTGCGCACCATCGAGCTCGACTATAAAGAATGAGAGGAGGCTTGATATGACGTTTTCATCTGGCGCCTCACGGGCCACCGCCGGCGCCGTGTTGTTCGGGTTTCTTTGCAGTACCGCGTCGTTGGCGCAGCAGACGGGCGGAATGCTCGAAGAGATCATTGTCACCGCGACCAAGCGCAGCGAGCGTTTGCAGGACGTGCCCATCAGCTTGCAGGCGTTGACCGAAGCGTCGATGGCGGAGCAGGGCATTACCGACGTGACCGGCCTGGTGGCGAGCGTGCCGGGACTGTCGCTAGCCGACGGCGGGCCGGGGTACCGAACGCTGTATATCCGTGGTGTCGCGTCCGAGTACGGCAGCGCCGGCACCACGGGCGTATATATCGACGACGCTTTCGTGCAACCCGGTGGTATCGTGCAAACGATCGTGGAGCCGTTGTACTTCGACCTCGAGCGCATCGAAGTGCTGCGCGGTCCGCAGGGCACGTTGTTCGGCGGCAGCTCGATGGGTGGCACGGTGCGCTTCATCACCAACAAACCCGATACGACTCAGTTCGCCGCCGCGGCGGGCGCGGAGGTATCGTACACGCAAGATGGTGGCTTTAATTACGAGATCGACGGCATGTTGAATGTGCCGTTGGCCAGCGACGTCGCAGCACTGCGCATCGTCGGCGCACACCGCGACAAGGACGGCTACATCGACAAGCTCATTGGCGATTTCTCCGACCCGGCGCGTGAGGGCAGCGGTTCGATTCGCACCATCGAAAACGTCAACGACGAGGAATTCTCCGCCGTGCGCGTGCAGCTTGCCGTGACGCCGGGCGAGCGGCTCGCGATTCGCCCGTCATTCATGTATCAGAAAACGACTTCTGAATCCTTTGGCGCTTTCGACAATCCACCCGACAATTACGACCAGCGTCGCGCGATTGATGTGAAAGAGCCGATTGAAGACGAGCTCAAACTCGGTAACCTGGTCGTGACTTACGATTGGGAGGGCGTGCAGCTGCTGTCTTCGACTTCGTACAGCGAGCGCGATTCCTGGTTCAAGGAAGATGCCAGCGACAGCATCGAGGAGACGGTGCTGCCCGACTTCTACGGCATGCCGCGCGGATTGTTCTTCTATTCGACGTACGACGGCAGCCGCTTCGAAGAATCGTTTCAACAGGAACTTCGCCTGGCGAGCACGGGCGAGGCGCGCCTGAGTTGGGTGGCCGGCGTCTACTATGAGGATTATGACCAGGACAACGGCTTCGACTGGCTGGTCCCGGGCTTCAGTGACGCGGTGTTTCCGGTGGCCGATGACAACTTCTATCACAGCAAATCCTGGTTGAACCGCAAGCAGAAGGCAGCCTTTGCCGAAGGCACGTGGTCGATCACAGAAAATCTCAAGGCCACGGTTGGTCTGCGCTGGTACGAGTTCCAGGTCGAGCGGCAGAGTTATGACCGCGACGGCGAGATGAACGGCGGGCCGCTGCCGGACGGGCCGGTGTATTCGTCCAAGGAAGACGGCGTGAGCCCGCGTTTCTCGCTGGCTTATGACTTCGGCGACCAGATGATCTACGCCACCGCATCCCGCGGCTTCCGGGTGGGCGGACCGAACTCATCCGTACCCGGCGTCGATACCGGATCCACGTGTGTGGCTGAGTACCGTGCGGCGGGCATCGGCGTCACCGATGACGGCGATGTCGAAGGTTTCGAATCCGACGAGCTGTGGAACTATGAAATCGGCGCCAAGACCGCCTGGGCGGACAACCGCGTGGTCGTGAACGCCGCCGCGTATCGGATGAACTGGAACGACCTGCAGTCATTGTTCCTGCCGGCCTGCTTCTTCGGCGCCACGGTGAACTTCGGCAAGGCGACCTTGACCGGCGTCGAAGTGGATTACCGGATCGCCCTGACCAGCGCACTGGAGTTGTCGGGCGGCATCAACTACAACGACGCGGAGATCGCCGAGGACGCACCAGTGCTAGGCGTTTCTAAAGGCGATCGGTTGCAGAACGCGCCGGAGTGGGGCGGAAGCGTCGCGATCCGTTATGGCTTTCCGATGTTCGGTGGCGATGGCTACTCCTTAGCCACGGCGCGCTATGTCGACGACTCGTTCCGCAGCTTCGATCATAGCGATCCGCGCACGTTCCAGGATTCCTACACGATGGTAGGCGCGCGCATCGGCCTGCGACGCGATCAGTGGGAGCTCAGCCTGTTCGCGGACAACCTGCTCAATGAGCAACCGGCGATGTTCCACTTCATCTCGTCATTCTTCGGCACTGCCTCGCACACCCGCATGTTCCCGATGCGCGGCCGCACGATCGGCATGAGCTTCCGCAAAGATTTCTAAAGGAGATTGGTATGGATCGAAGACAGGCTATCAGCGCGATGCTCGCCGCCGCAGCCGCAGGCGGCAGCCTTACCGCTGGAGCGCAGACACATTCGGAGCACGGGGCGGAGCATGGCGCACATGGAGCGCACGGCGCCGACGATCATTCGAAGTATCACGACATCAAGCACGAGAAGCTGGTGATGCTGGCCTATCCCGGCATGACCGCGCTCGACATGCTTGGACCGCACCACATGTTCTCTTGCATGATGGGCGCCAAGGTCATCATCGCCGGGCAGACTCGCGACGTAGTGACGGCGGATACCGGACTGAAAGTCGTTCCCGACGTGGACTTCGCTTCGTGTCCTCGCGATATCGATTTGTTGTTGGTCCCCGGTGGCCTGGTTGGTACCACCGCGGCCATGAAGGACAGTAGGCTGGTCGACTTCGTTGCCGAGCTGGGTCAGCGCTCGAAGTATGTCACCAGCGTGTGCACCGGTTCGCTGATCCTGGGCGCCGCGGGTTTGCTGAAAGGTTACAAGGCGACCAGTCATTGGATCTCGTTGCACATGCTCAAAGAGTTCGGCGCCACTCCCGTGAAGGAGCGTGTGGTGTTCGATCGCAACCGTATCACCGGCGCCGGCGTCACCGCCGGAATGGACATGGGGCTCGCGGTGGTGAACATGTTGCGCGGTGAGGAGTACACCAAAATGGTCGCGTTGCTCACCGAGTACGATCCGGTGCCGCCGGTGAAGGCCGGCAGCCCCGAGACAGCCGGTCCCAAGGTAACGAACATGCTACGCGACATGTATAAGGGTTGGATCGCCGATACCGAAGCTGTTGTGAAGAGGAGCAGCCATGGTTGATAGATTCTCCGAAGTGAATCCCGGCAAGGGGCCGGCAACCCTCGACCGGCGCGCGTTGCTGACGGGCGTCGGGGCGATGACTCTACTCGGGCCGGCAGCGCTCCGTGCCGCTTCTCAGAGTACCAACCAGAGCAGCAGTGCGACGAGGGCCCAGTCGACCGAGGATCATTCCACGCACTCTCATGCGGGCTCGACACGCGAAGTCGCCATGCTTATGTATCCTGGCTTCTTTGCACAGGACCTCGTCGGACCCTACACGGTACTCGCATCGCTGCCGAGAACTCGCGTGCATCTGATATCCAAGACCAAGGATCCGATCAACGCAACACCGGCGGCGTTTCCAATCCTGCCGTCGGGAACGTTCGCGGACTGTCCGCGCGACCTTGATGTGCTGCTGGTGCCGGGCGGCGCGATGAGCACTGTCAACGCCATGAAGGACGAAGAGACCATCGAGTTCATCCGCGATCGGGGCGAGCGCGCCACGTTTCTCACCAGCGTGTGCACCGGCTCATTGATGCTCGGCGCCGCCGGCTTGCTGCAAGGTTACAAGGCGACGTCTCACTGGGTGACGCACGACATACTGTCGAAGTTCGGTGCCATCCCCACGCACGGACGGGTGGTCGTGGATCGCAATCGCGTCACCGGCGGCGGCGTCACCGCCGGCATCGACTTCGGTTTGAAAGTGGCGGCCATTCTGGACGACGAGTTCACGGCACAGCTGGTGCAATTGGCCATCGAGTACGACCCCGAGCCGCCGTTCGATAGCGGTTCGCTGGCGACGGCGCCCGCCAAGGTTCGGGAGGCCGCACAGAAAAACTACGAGCCGTTCCGCGCAGCCATGATCGATATTTCGGACAAGCTCGCCGAGAGTCTCAAGTCCTGATGTGTTGGAGGCGCGCGCTCGCATCGTCGAGCGCGCGCCCTCACTTGCTTTCAATCACTCGCCCTGTTTGATGAAGACCGCGCGCCCACCCACGACGGTGCGCAGCACCTCGAGCTTCGGAATATTTACTGGCTCTGTTTCAAACAGATTGGCGGACAGCACCACGAAATCAGCAAGATAGCCGGGCTCGAGCTTGCCGACCGATTTTTCCTGATAGCCTGCGTACGCATCGGCCTGGGTGTAGGCACGAACAGCTTCCTCGACAGTAATTTTTTGCTGCGGCTGCCAGCCATCCGGATTGGCGCCGTCGATGGTGCGGCGGGTCACCGCGGCGTAGATGCCCTCCAGCGGGTCGAGCGGAGCGACCGGCCAATCCGAGCCGAACGCAAGCAGCGCCTTGGCATCCAGCAGCGAGCGAAAAGCATATGTTCCCTTGAGGCGCTCCGGGCCGATGCGCTTCTCCGCCCAGCGGCCATCGTCGATGGCGTGATACGGTTGCATCGATGCGATAACGCCTTGCGATGCGAACTGCGCCGCCGCCGTTGGGCTCAGGTGCTGAGCATGTTCGATGCGAAAACGCCGGTCGCGCGGGCCGTTCTCGGCCGCGACACTCTTATAAGTATCCAGCAGCCAGTCATTGGCCCGATCGCCGATCGCGTGGATCACGACATGCAACCCCGCGCGATCTGCATTGACGATGCGACGGCGTTGCTCATCCGGCGCCACGAGAATCAATCCACTGGTTTTGGGATCATCCGTGTAGGGCTGGTGAAACCAGGCGGTAGTCGAGCCGAGCGAACCATCCACATAACCCTTCAATCCGCCCCAGCGCAACCAGTCGTCGCCACGGCCGTGTGTGCGGACATACTCCGCCATGCGTTGCCAGTCGGCCAAGGGCACGAAGGAATAAATTCGCACTCGCAGAGCGTCACGGTCACGCGCTCGGCGATAAGCCTCGAGCGAGCGCCAGGTGCCCATCGCCATGTCATGAACTTGCGTAACCCCCCGACTGGCCGCGTGAGTCATCGCGGTTTGTAACGCGCGATCCACTTGATCCATGCTTTCTTCAGGGATCTTCATCAAGGACTGAGCCTCATCCTTGAGCACACCGGTAGGGCGGCCCTTGGCGTCGCGCACGATGGTCCCTCCCGGCGGGTCTGGCGTCTTCTCGTCGATGCCGGCGAGTTTTAGCGCCAGCGAATTGGCGAGCGCCATGTGGCCATCGAGACGCGTGACATAGACCGGCGTGTTGCTCGTCTCCTTATCGATCCAGTTGCGATCGGGTAACTCGCCACCCCACATTTCGTGATCCCACGCGCCGTACAGCACCCACTCTCCTGGCGGCTTCTGCCGGGCGGCGGCGGCAATTCGCGAAGCGAACTCTTGAGGAGTTTTTGCGTCGCGCAGGTCGACGTGACCAAGGGAGATGCCGCCTTCGATGAAATGGACGTGCGCGTCAATGAAGCCGGGCGTAACGAATGCTCCATTCAGCTCCACGACTTCGGTCTTGGGCCCAATCCTGGACTTGATGGTGGCGGTGGGGCCCACCGCAACTAAACGCTCCCCTTCGATCGCGATCGCCTGGCTCAGCTCCCCTGTGCTGCCGCCGGTCCAGATGCGACCATTTAGATAAACCTTGTCCGCCATGTCGGCCCCGAGCGCTGTCGAGGCGAAGGTCAGAGTCGCGCAGATACAAGCCGCCAGCTGCGTCTTGAACGGTGCTCGCATGTCGTAGCTCCTACCAATTAACCGAGAATTCGACGTCACGACGGCGTGACCCGTGCGCATCGGCACGCAAATCATGGCTGCGCAGCCTGCCTGCGCCGGTGGTCGATCTCGATCACAATAGCAAAAATGACTTTCGAGTCAATAACAACGAAAAGTCTGAGGTGAATTCCAGATTTTGACTGTTGCGCGTGGAGGTCGGCCGGAGCTACGCTGCAAGCGTGCCTGGATCGATCTGCAAACATTGGGTGATCGTTATTCTTCTGTTGACCAGGCTGGTCTTCGGAGAGAATGCCCATGCAGACGCTCACCATCCGACGCAAGCGTGCACGGAGGTGGCGACTATCAGTCAGCAGGACGATGCTCGCCATTACTCGCATGCTTCCGGCTCGCATGTGGGCGAGACATCGATTGGATCTGACGCAGAGAACTGCTGTGATAGCGGTGGCTGCGATGGCCCCTGCATGTATCCAACGGCAGCTCTTACGGCAAGGCTCTTCATTATTGTTCCGCAAGGCCAGTTCACAATTGCGGCTGAGGAGCCGCGTGTTGTGATATCTCGCCGCTCGACCCCTCACTTCAGGCCCCCCGCCTAACTCCGCATCCTTAGCTCATCAGTAGCGAGCTCCGGGTTGCTACCTCAGCCGTTTCGGCGGCCGTCGCAAGTTGCGCAGCTGACGCAGTGGGAGAGGCGCCGCGCGCCCTCCAGAGCGCGCCATCGCTGGAACTATCGAGACGCCGCCTTCGGCTGCCATCTGCGGAGAGGAGTCAGCCGATGCTTCGCGCAGCGAGCCGACTCGATATCACCAATTTTCAAGGATTCGCATAGATGAAGTTCGATTCGCAGTCATCCCGACCGCAGCTCAGCCGCCGGCGCTTTCTTGCGAGCGCCGGCGCGGGCTTGTTCGTTGTCGGTGCATCACGAAATCTCTCAATCGCGCAAAGCGCCCCTCAAAGTGTGCTGTCGGGAACAAATTTCAATCTCGAGATCGGCGAGATGCCGGTCAACTTCACCGGCAACACACGCGTGGGGACGGTCGTAAACGGGCAGATCCCAGCGCCACTGTTGCGCTGGCGCGAGGGCGATACGGTCACTCTAAGAGTCTCCAATCGGATGAGCATGCGCAGTTCCATTCATTGGCACGGATTAATCGTGCCCGCGGATATGGACGGCGTGCCGGGCGTGAGCTTTGAAGGCATCCCGAGCGGCGGCACTTATGTGTATCGGTTCAAAGTCAATCAATACGGCACATACTGGTATCACGCGCATTCGAGATTCCAGGAACAAACCGGGCTCTACGGCCCCATTGTCATCGAACGTCGCGGAGGAGAGCGGCAACATTCAGATCGCGAATACGTCGTGATGCTGTCGGATTGGACCGATACCGATCCGGAACGAATATTCACGACTTTGAAGAAGCAGAGCGAGTACTTCAACTTCGGCAAGCGCACGATCGGTGACTTCCTCGCCGACGTGCGCAAGCACGGCCTCGGCCAGACCGTGGCCGATCGGCGCATGTGGGGACAGATGCGCATGAACCCTACGGACCTGATCGACGTCTCCGGCTTTGCCTACACCTACCTGATGAACGGCGTGGCGCCGGCGAATAACTGGACGGGAGTGTTCAATCGCGGCGAACGTGTGCGACTTCGCTTCATCAATGGCTCGGCGATGAGCATTTTTGATGTGCGTATTCCGGGATTGAAGCTCACTGTCGTTGCCGCGGACGGCCAGGATGTGGAGCCCGTAACCGTTGAGGAGTTCCGCATCGCCACCGCGGAGACTTACGACGTGATCGTCGAGCCAAAGGACGATCGCGCGTACACCATCTTCGCGCAGTCCATCGATCGATCGGGTTATGCGCGTGGCACGCTGGCGCCTCGAAGCGGGATGGCCGCGGAGATTCCGCCTTTGGACCTCCGCCCACTACTGACCATGAGCGACATGGGTATGAGTCATGGCTCTCACGGAGCAAGTGACGCTACAGCCCACAGATCTGGTGTCGATCACGCAGCGATGGGGCACGGTCCGATGGGCCACGGTACCAGCGCAACGACGCCTCTTCGCCACGCGCCTACGGAGCACGGCCCGACAGTCGACATGCTGGCCGATGAGGCGTCCACAGGGCTGAATCACCCCGGTGTGGGGCTGCGAGATAACGGTCGCCGTGTGCTCAGCTATGCGGACCTGCATACGGTCGGGGGGCCGATCGATCGGCGCGAGCCGGGTCGTGAGATAGAGCTTCATCTCACCGGTCACATGGAACGCTTCGTCTGGTCGTTCGACGGCCGGAAGTTCTCCGAAGCCGAACCGCTGCAGTTCAGTCTCGGCGAGCGTCTGCGGATCACGCTGGTCAACGACACGATGATGACCCATCCGATCCATTTGCACGGTATGTGGAGCGAAGTCGAGACTCCAAAAGGTGAGTTCCAGGTGCGCAAGCATACGGTCATGGTCAATCCCGCACAGCGCATCAGCTATGCAGTGACCGCTGATGCGATCGGACGCTGGGCTTATCACTGTCATCTGCTCTATCACATGGAGGCCGGCATGTTCCGTGAGGTGGAGGTTGCTCCAGCCGGATCGCATGGTGGAGGCCACACATGAAAACTTCGCTTGTTCTGACCAGCGCATTGGCGCTCGCGCTATCGGCTCACGTGGCAAGTGGCAGCGAAAGTCATGCGCAGCACGGCGATGGAGTGCCTGCCAGCGGTGAGCATGCGCATCACCAACATCGTGCTCATCCGCCGCAAGCTGCGGATGAGCATGCTGACCATCAGCAGGAGCAAGCTCGAGACCGCCGCGTTCCAACAGATAAGCCGACGGAAAGCGAGCGGGCCCACGTTCCGCCCGATCCTCCTCAAACTACACTGGCGCCCATCTCTATGGAGCGCATGGTCGAGCTCATGCAGATGGAGGATGACGCCCCGTTTGGAATGCTGCTGTTCGATCGACTCGAATGGCGAGATCTGGACGATGTCGATGCGCAAGCGTGGGAGTTCACCGCGTGGTACGGCAATGACTACGACAAGCTTTGGTTGAAAACAGAAGGGGAGCGTGTGGAGTCGCAGGAGGAGGGGCACATCAAGTTGGCATGGGACAGGATCTTTGCGCGCTGGTGGAGTGTGCAGTCGGGCGTACGTCACGATTTCCGCGAAGGACCATCGCGCAACTGGCTCGATTTCGGAGTTCGTGGCCTGGCTCCATACTTCTTCGAGATCGATGCTGCCATTTCTTTCGGCGATCAGGGACGTACTGCGGCGCGCTTTTCGGGCGAGTACGAGATGCTCATCACTCAACGATTGATATTGCAACCGGAGCTCGAGCTGAATTGGTACGGCAAGGATGATCCGCAGAACGGTGTCGGCTCCGGGTTGGCGGACCTGGAGCTCGGCGTTCGACTGAGATATGAGTTACTGCGCGAGTTCGCTCCCTATGTTGGAGTATTATGGGAAAGGAAGTTCGGTCGAACGGCGGATCTGGCGCTCCACCACGGTGAAGACGACAGCGAGGTGGTCTTCGTCGCGGGCGTGCGCGCCTGGTTCTAGCCCGGAGGTTGGAGACCGAGCGGCAGGGCTCGGTCTCCAGCGTCGCTTCGAACGCCGTTGGGTAACGGCGCGCTATCGCGGCAGATTGAGGTGATCGAGTATCTCAAGGAGGAAAATCGGATGCTGAAGGAGCGGCCGGGCGGTCGCGCGCTTGCCGTTGTAAGGGACTCATCGACCAGGTTGCCCGCGGGCTAGCGTGTCCTCGAGGAAATGTGCGAGATGCGGGTTCGCTGGACATTCTGTTAACCGCGCTACTGCGCTGTCAATTCGCGAAACGAGCTCATTCGTCTGGCTCGTCGCATGGCGCAACGTCCTCCGCTCGGCACTCTTACGCGAGTGCCAGTCGATGATGAGATAGAGGAAGACATCCGTGGATAGGGTGCTGATCGCACACCTGTTGCGTCTAGCCGGGGGAGTCCGTGGCCACCCGAGGTTCTAGCCCGCGAGTGTAAATGCGACAAGGAGTTTCGCCGATTTTTCGGCGAAACTCGAACTCGAAAACTCGGTAGCGAATCGGAGGATTCGTAAGTTACGGAATTGTGGTTAGATCGAGAGCCCCGGAATACCTTAAGAGTCCCCGGTTTTGGTACTGGATCTGGCACCGGAGCTCTCGGGGGCGCCGATCGCGCGAGGGTGGCAGAGGTGGGGAAACGAATGAAGCGCCGAACCCACAATACGTATGCCGCTCTGTCCGCAGGCTAAGTGGCAGTATCAAACATGAAGCCGCGTAGGCCCAACAGGCCCATGCACCCGATGAGCGAAACGCACGTGCGTGATGCGACTATCCATGGATGCATGAACAGATTGTGTTTCAATTCTCATAGTTGCACGTAGATTTATGGGAAAGTTGCGCTCCATTTCATATGGCAGCGCCCAGGCTATTCGTCACGGTGCGCACATCCAAATCAAGTCAGGCAGAGGGAGAGCGCCGTGTTCATTCGACGAATAATTTTCCTATGCGGAGTCCTTGTGGCACTGCCAGCGCTCGGGACTGATTCGGACTTTGAGCTCAAGTTGGGATGGACGAAACAAGCCTTAGCGGAGCACTGGCAAGGGTGTGTCGAAGGAATAGTTCAGCCCGCCCGCCGTGATTACTTCGCTAGGGCAGCCCAGGTCGGCAATGCGAACCCACGCCCGTTTCCCGAAAAGGAACTGCGCGCTTCAGCGGAGCCAATGTGTCGTTGCATCTCGCGCCGGATGGCGCTGACTTATCCTTTCACACAGGCCATCAAGGAATCGCAGCTGGCAACGTCTTTCGTTCAAGAGGCCCCTCAGTGGCGGCGAATGTGCGCCCGAGGGAATTCTCGGTGAAGTATTGAAGCAACAGAAGCGGAACTCAAGCCCGTGACGCCGCTGCCGAACAAGTCGTTCGACGCGCACGCACACGTGCTTCCGTGCGCTGCGGTCAACTCTGACGTTAGACGTCACTAGAGCCGTAGTGTAATTCATCCCCTAGGCTGCATTTCACCTGCGCAGCTCATTGTTGTAGCCAGCGAATGAGATTTCCGCGGCCGGCAAAGTTGATGAAGCCGGCTTTTGTGAGTTTCTTCGCGCCAATGCGCGCCGAGGCAAGTAACAGCGACCGAGGGGGAGCCGAGGGGGCGTAACAGGGCTCGTGTCGAAACCATCAATTCTTTGCGATGTGGGCGTCAAAGACAAGGGTGAGTTTCGCGGATTATTCGGGCGAAACTCGCCTCACGCGGACTCGAAAACTCGACCGCGATTCGTAGTATTCGTAAGTTACGGAATTGTGGTTAGATCGGGATCCCCGGAATGCCTCAAGAATCCCCGAGTTTGGCACTGGATTTGGCACTGGGGTTCGCGGCTGAGAAGCTGCGGCTGCCGTGGTGGCGTCGCCAGAACTAGAATACAAGTAGCCGTGCCATTGCTCACGCCGAACGGATGTCCGCAATCGTACGCGAGCGCCTGAGCATCGGACACAATCAGGACATGCGCCAGAAAGGCTCAGTCGTGCCTGCCGATGCCAAGGCTCAACTGAGAAGGCAACTGCTCCAGAGCGATAAGTAAATTTCGATCGCTCACCAGCTGACCGTTTTGAAGCACCGTATAGGACGGATACCACTTGCGGCTCTGCGAATCGAATTCGTAGGTCATTGTCCGTGGAGCAATTTGCCTTTTCCTCATTTGTCCGATCAGTTGGGCAGCCTGCATTGCGGCTGTCGATAGCGCGTCATGCGCAGCGTAGTTTACCGCTACGTCATTTCCGCGGAAAAGAAACGAGACTTCACAGCCATCTTGGTACGAGGAGATTTGCACTATTGGACTTCGACGTGCGGCGAGCTTCTTCCAAAGTTTTCTCAGCCATTCTCGTGTACTTGCGTAGGCGTCCTTTCCTGCCTCCGTAGCAACGGTCGTTATAAATGGGTTCCAGACAAGCACGACATATGGCAGTCCGATCCTTATTAGCTCTGTCAGTGGCTCGGCCGCATTATGTGACAGCTCTTTGCGCTTCACTGGTAACGGTGCGTTGATTAGAGCGTCTTCCTGCCACTCTGCGTCCACCTCTCTTGGATCGGTCTCGAAGGCCATCCAAACATCGGCGGCGAGTTGCGGGAGAGACTGTGGAGGTTGAACCGCCTGCATCGAGTCCAATCCAAGATCACTGAAGCCGACGCGTCGTTCTTCACTGTAGAATCCAAAGACAGCGGCGACGAAACGCACGCCATGCGTACTTGTGAAAATCTTGGCGGCTATGACTTGGCCGACCGGAGAGCCGGAGTCATGTCCATTGAACAGAGGCAAGCCGTCGGCATTGATCCATCCGGCGAGGACTGAAGGATCAACTGGAACCAGTGGTTCTCCGTCAATGCCGGGGCTACTCGTCCAGATAACGCCGCACCGAATTTTGCCGAATATGTGGCGTTCCGGGTGCGTGGCCTCGATGTGATCGACCCATGCGCTAGCTTCTGGGCTGTCGTCCAAAAGGTTCGAGCTTTCAGCCATTGTTGCGCTTTCCATAGGCATGAGGCATACAAACTGAGCCGGCGATAGGTTCGACGCGAAGTCTCTGGAATCCGAAGGGGCGTGCGGGAATCGCGAAGGCGGGTCCTCGCGACGGCGTCCCTTCAACCGAGGTGCTAGAAACGTCGGTGAGGCTCTCATGCCAACAGCTCCGACGCTCGACTAAGTGATGTGAGCGTCCTGAGCCGCGGCTAGCTTGCTGGTATTGCGCAGTCCGGCTTTTCGACAATCGCTTGAGCCGTGTTATATCCTCGGATAACCGAAGAGCGGTATCGGGCGCTTCCGGCGAGGCGGGGCGCCGCCAGTTTCGTCCAGAACGGCGCCAACTGGTGCCGAGCGGGCCGTCCGCAAGCTTCAGTATGATGGATTCCGGTTGGAGCTTCATTCGTAGGGTGCTTGGTTCCGCGATTGATTAGGGGAAGCGCCGATGTCCGCAATTATATGCGCGGATGAGCGCACTCGGGGAGAGCGGTTCGAGTGGATTCGTGGAAATCTAATTCCAAAAAAAAATGAGCAATGAATCTGAAAGCCCGGAGCCCAGTGCGCCTCCGTTGCTGCTGAAGAGCTATAGCGACGTATCGCCGTTCGTCGAAAAAGTCATTGAGCTGGCCGATCAGAACAAGGATCGGCTTGGATTTCTTCCCTTCTCCGCATATGAAGAGTTGGCCATCCGCGGGCAATTGTGGATCGCGTGCGAGGCCGCGCGACAAAGGATCTTGGGATACCTAGCCTTTGGAGGGAGTGGGTCAAGCGCGAAGGTTCATCAGTTGTTCGTTTGTGAAGATAGTAGGAAGCTCGGGATTGGTGCTCTATTAATTGATGAGCTCAAGAGCTATGCGAGGCGCAGAAACTTTCAAATTGTGTCCGCGCGAGTGGCGGCTGATCTTGCGGCAAATCGCTTTTGGGAGCGGCAAGGCTTTTACATTGTCAGGCAGTTGCCCGGTGGGCGCACAAGTGGGCGGGTGATAAACGTACGAGTTCACGAGCTTGCCAGTGCATCTCTGTGGGCGTCCGACTCGGATTTCGAGACCGCTCACTGGATGCAGGTCGGGCCAACTTCACCGATCCATGCAGTGCCGTCTTATGCTCTGGATTTGAACATACTGTTCGATCTCCTGCGAAACAGAAAGAATGCAGAACACGCGCGACGGCTCTTCGCCACAGCATTTAATGGTGATGTCCGTTTATGCGTATCGCACGAGTTCGCACAAGAGTTGAAGCGAAGTTCGGTGGCTCAGGCTGATGATCCGATTTTGCAGTTTGCGGAATCGCTGCCGACGCTTCCGCTCCTAGAGCATGCGGACGAATTGATGGAAGCGCTGCGGTCGATGATCTTTCCTGATCGCGATGAGAATCGAGCACGAGCTGTCAACGATGCATCAGATCTTCGCCACCTGGCGGCTTGCATCCGGCACGGAATTCGAGGATTCGTCACAAACGAGAAAGCAATACTGCGCGCAGGTCCGAAACTATACGAGCGGTACACTTTAGAAGTGGTATCGCCGTTTGACTTGATTTCAGTGCCTGCGCAATCTGAAAGAAGCGATGAGTTTCCCAGCTGCCTCGCGGCTGAGCGCCACCTTCGAACGGAAAAATTTAGCGAGTCGGATCAGGCGGCATTACTTGGGCTTCTGGCCGGAGCAGAAAGTGGGAAGTCCGTTTTCCGGCAGGCAACCGATGCGGGAACATCCGCCAAGCGTAGGGTCCGTATTTCCGTATTCTACGGCGATCGATTCGTAGCCTTCGGTTCATGGAACGAAGTGCTGTATCCAACAAATCACCTTAACGCTTTCCTGTTTGTGGACGAAGCAATTCCAGATGCTCAACTTATCGTGGATCATCTGATCGGAACGATGCTTTCCATGCTGCCGATGGATCAGTGCACGACGTGTGAGATCATTAGTCTTGCCCGCCAGGTTCTGACTCATAGGACTGCGCGCGCGCTTGGATTCAGTGCCGAATCATGGGGTGGGGCGGAATTTGTTTCAATGAGAAAGTTGGCGTACCGAGGCGTGATAGGTCCAGTCCAATGGAAAAGGTTCAGGCAGGATGTCGGCACATTAGTTGGGACATCGCTGCCCGAGGTCATTCCAGAGTACCGAGAGAGCGTCAGCACTGGTCTCATCCTCAGACGTCCGGGCAAGCAGCTTCATCGGACTGTCGATCTCTTTACGTTCGAGAGTCTGCTTGCTCCGCTTCTGTTGCTTGCACCCAACCGAAGCGCGTTCATTGTTCCGATTAGGGACAAACTGGCTTCGGTGCTGCTGCCATCTATGAAGAGACAGGTTCCATTGTTTTCCAAAGAAGCGATTCTTCATATCGAACGAGCCTACTTTGGAAGTAGCGCGGCCATTCGTAATTTAGAGAGAGGCGATCTGGTTGTTTTCTATATATCTGGTGCTGAAGGGGGACGGGCAGAGGCCGTGGGAATTGCGCGCGTTACATCAACAAATGCTGCGTCACCGGTGAAGCTTGAGCTTGAGCTCCTCAGGCAGGGCGTTTTGGACCAGGACGACCTCGGGCATATGGCCCGGAAGGACGGCAGCATCTCGTACTTTACTTTTGATTCGTTCATACGATTTCCCCGCGCGGTGCCGTTTCGTGAGTTGAAGCAGCTTCGCTGCGTTGGTGGGGCAAATCTTGTCACCACGCAGCCACTTTTGTATGACAGGCTTGTCGCGCTCTGTGAATACGCATGGGCGGCTGACAACGGGCGGAACTGATGTATGAAGTCTAGTCTGATTCTCTCAATCAAACCGAAATTCGCGAACGACATTCTTGAAGGAAGAAAGAAGTTTGAATTTCGCCGTGCTTTGTTTCGACGTAAGGTGGAGCGGGTGATCGTCTATTCGTCGTCGCCAGAGCGCAAAGTAATTGGGGAGTTTCTGGTTGAGGAAGTCCTTACACTTCGGAAGGATGCTCTTTGGCGAGTGACCTCCGAGTACGCGGGCATACCCCGCAGCTACTTTGATCGATACTTTGCGGGAAAGGATGAGGGGCATGCAATCAAGATCAAGAAGCCCCGTCGTTACAAAGTGCCGTTGGATCTGGAGGAGCATTTTGGAATTCCCCGTGCTCCGCAATCTTTCTGCTACTTTTGTGGCTGATGTTACGGGGAGCTCTGGACTCGTGACGAGTCGATAAGCGTAAGGAAATGCAGAGTTCGGCTGGGGCGCCTTGGGTCATCAAGTCGCTCGTGGGCATCGCTCGATAGAGCGAGTTTCATCCCTGTGCGAACGGATGCGCCGAAATTGCGAGGGTGCCGTTGCCTTCGCGATCATAGGTACGTTAGTGCGCATTTTCGCGGTCGATCGCTTCCTTCTGCAGTCTCGAAATTCGCTCCAGTAGTTGCATCTGGTGGCTCTGGACCCTTATTGCAAGATCATCCGCGCGCACCCGGGTGCGAATGGCCCACTCACTACCTTTGAAGCTAGTCAAATTGAGATAGATAATTGACAGGCTTCCTTGAGCCCCGGCGAGAGCGGAGCTTATGGCCACGCCCGAGTCTCCTCGAGCGGCCTTAAAGCCCAAGTCAAACACTAGCGTTGCTTTGTCCGCAAGTTTCAGGCATGCCTCTGTGATCGCTATTGGAATCTCGGTTGCGGTGCGCAGTTCCGCCAAGGCTTTTTCAGCTAACGCCCTTCTCTTCGTCTTGTCAGTCTCCGCGTCGCGCAGTCTGCGGGCGGCAATAACTCGATCAAAGCATTCGGCATCCTCTTGGACTGCGGTCATAAGGACGGGCTCGATGTCCGATGTTATATCTTGGTTCGCCAATGTTAGTTGTGGCTCGACCGGTTTGTATAGCTCGCGGTTTGCCGAAAGAGTAACGACTGTCTGAATTAGTTTGCAGGCTATCAAGCCGAGGAGGGCGGCCGCGCTTCCAGAGCCGGGCTTGTGTCCCCCAGATCCAAATTTTTGGAGTAGCTGGGCCGCTGGAAGTTGTATTAGTTCTCTTGCCATAGACTGAGGTGAAATCCGCAGATGACAGGACGATTGCTGTTTATACCGGTGCGGAGTGACGAATTCTGCGATGCCGATCATGTTACAGAAATAGTCCGAAGCAGCGGGATCGTGCAGCAAGAATAAGAAGGAGGCGGTTGTTGCCTTGCTCTTCAGCCTATCACGCCGTACTCGCCGTCAATCGAAACTCGGCGGGCTTTCGCGGCATAACGGCGCCTCCCGCGGGGACGCGGGGCCCTCCATTATTCCACGACCCGCCAAGTTTCGATTGACCGCTCCGCGCGCCGTGATCGGGAGAGCCCATCGGCAAACCCGCCGATGCCAATGGAGATCGCGCCATGTTCCCTATTAACGAAGTTCTTCAGGGTGATTGCACTCGCGTACTGCGCCCGTTGCCGGACTCCTTTGTGGATCTCGTCGTGACTGATCCGCCGTACGGCGTACGCTATCAGGACAGCAAAGGCCGGACGATTGCGAACGACGATGATCCGAATCGCATCCTCGGCGCCTTTACAGACCTGTACCGGGTTCTGAAGCCCGACAGCATTTGCATCTCCTTCTATGGTTGGGGTCAGGTAGATGCATTCTTTCGGGCATGGCGCTGCGCGGGGTTCCGTCCGGTCGGTCACATAGTTTGGGCCAAGCCCTACGCGTCGCGCACACGCTATCTTCACTACCGTCACGAGCAGGCGTATGTGTTGGCAAAGGGATCGCCGAAGTTGCCGGAGCAGCCGATCGATGACATCCAGCCGTGGGTGTACTCGGGCAATCCGGATCACCCGACGCAGAAAGCGGTGCAGATCCTAACGCCGCTCATTGAGGCATTCTCGCAGCCTGGTCAGCTCGTCCTTGATCCCTTCGCCGGCTCAGGAAGCACCATGGTGGCTGCCGCCATCAGTGGCCGGCGATATCTCGGGGTTGAGTTGGAGCACGGCTACTGCCGTGTGGCCCGCGAGCGGCTGTCACGCGTGCGTACTCGGCTTCCTCAGTTCCTGCCGACTCCGGCAGGGCTGGACCAGGAAGAATTGGATCTCGTGCCCGCCGACGTTGACGGGTTCATCCAGTGGCTGCGCGAGCACCGGTTGGAAGGTGTAGCTCAAGTGGTCGAGAGGGCCAAAGCGGAGTACGGCTGGTGAGTTGAGCTTCGCCGCATGTGGGCCGCATGACATCAGAAAGTGTCACGCGGCCCATTCGCTGAAACGGGGGGGGCGTCTTCACCGCGTGGCGCATCGGCAACGCATGTGGGAGGCTCAGTTTGAAAGCTTCCGGCACTGAAGCGCGCTCCTCCTTCATTCAGCATCTCGGCGAGACTCTGCGCGAATACTCACATTCAGCCACGGCAGCGCGCTTATAGCTGAGAATCTGCCGATTGAGACGGGTGAGTTTCGACCGAAAAAAGCGCGAAACGCAGGATATGCCTGCGGCCGCTTTTGTTTAACACTGCAGTCCATGGGCACCTCACCTTTCATCGCTGCTCGCGTCTCGCCAGAGACGAAAGCGAAGTTCCGCATGCTGGCGGAACAGCAGCAGATGACGGAGTCGGCGCTGCTGAAGCAGCTCATCGACCTGACCGTGCAGCGAATGAACCAGGCCGACGCCGATGCCCTGAGATCGCCAGCACGGCGATTGCGAGCGGCGCGGCTGTATGTCCGGCTACATCCAGACGACCAGTTGTTACTCATGGAACGAGCGGCAGCTCGACAGATGCCGGCGGCTACATATGTCTCCGTCCTGGTCCGAGCCCACCTACGGGAGCTGGCTCCGCTGCCCAAAGCGGAGTTAATGGCGCTGAAGCGATCCGTCGCCGAGCTGGGCGCGATCGGCCGCAACCTCAACCAGCTGACTCGCCTGGCTCATCAGCAAACGGGCTCGGCCGCCCCTAGCCGAGAGGATTTGCGGATGATGCTCAAGGTATGTGAGGCGATGCGCGACCACACCAAGGGTCTGATCAAGACCAACTCACGCACCTGGAAGGTCGGGTAATCCTCCCGAAAATTAGGTGAGGCCAGAAGTGGAATTTTCTCGTAACCTTGACCGAGGAGATTCCCTTGAAGAAATCCCGATTTACGGACAGTCAGATCATTGCGATCTTGAAGCAAGCCGA
>NZ_RYFW01000005.1 GCF_004138335.1 Peristeroidobacter agariperforans
TCGGCTTGCTTCAAGATCGCAATGATCTGACTGTCCGTAAATCGGGATTTCTTCAAGGGAATCTCCTCGGTCAAGGTTACGAGAAAATTCCACTTCTGGCCTCACCTAATTTTCGGGAGGATTACCAGACCAAATCCGCGTGAGCGTTGGAGACTATTGGCGGTGTAGGGTTGCCTGGGGGCTTTAGTGGCGCTGGCTTGGCGCTTGTAGGCATCGCCGATGCGTTACTGGCTCGATTTTGCATACCGCCCTTGGCGCTGGTGGTTCGAGCCTCGTGGATGGCGCAAACCGGCGCGAAACAAGCGCGAGTGGAAAGAAAAACTGCGCGAGACAGCACCGCGACCCACCCTGAGGGATCGCCAGGCTGAGCCGGGTCTGCGAACGGGTCAACTGATATCGTCGAAGGATAGGCTGATCAACTGGGCAGGGGTGCTCGATGGGCTTTGCACAGGGGGCGAAACGGCTCGAGATCCGGTCACCTCGCTGTGAGTATATATGCCGTCCAGCAAGCATCGTTCCGCGTCACGCCGCTACCGGAGGCGTTCATCACCGAAGATCGATGGTCGTCGTGGTCCAGGCAGCTGGATCACCGGATCGCGCCGCCTCTCGATAGGGAGTGCCTCAGGCGATGGCTGCGTCGCCTGTTCAATTTTTTGTTTGAACCGAGATCTCGCGACTTGTGCATTGACTGCGCGCTGGGCTGGTTATTCGGTTGGTTCCAACCCGCAAACGCTCTTCGCGAGAGCCTTCGCCGTACCGGCGTGATCGAGCGTCGTCTTGCCGGAACACGCGTTCACCAGCTTCATCTCTACGTGCTGTCGAGGCGCGCGTGGTCGCTGCGCAGTACGGCAGTGGCGGCGCTGTGCCCGGGAATGCGAAGCCTGCGCAGTATCCCGTTGCCTCATCATTGCAAGCTCACCCGGTGCCTGCTGGGATCCACGCCTTACTCCACGCAATCCGGGTTGCTGTCGTGTGGATGACTATGCAACACCGGCTGAAGGCGGATCGCTCGTTCAGGCGCCCGGGATGTGAACACTGGGCAGAGTCCAATAAACCTGGGCGAATCGATCGGTGACGCCTTCAGTCCCACTTGTGGGGAAGGCGATGGCGAGACGCAATGGTCGGCGACGAGATCCTAAACCAAGGCTTCCGGTCGAAGTTCATACGCTGGATAAAACGCGAAGCTCCGTCGCTCGAGCTGTCGTCGGCTGCACGCTGCTGCTGTTGATGGCGACGGCCGCTTTTTTTGCCGCTTCAGGAGATGTCGCCGAGCTCAAGGCCGTGCTCGATCAAACGATGCCGCTGTTGGCTTTTATTCTCGGTTACTACTTTCGTAGCCCGAAGGAGTAGGCGAATCGGCTGTCGCGGCCTTGGTGGCGCTTATTGCACCGAGTTGTCTTTGTCGTAAGGTTCCAGGTTGGAGACGCAATGGGTGAGGTCGCCAAGTCGGAAGCAGCGAGCTTCAGGGAAAAGGCACGGTGATCACTGTTGATGGACACCATTTACCCCAGCTTCGGTGCGAACTCATGCACTACGCTCCGGGCTTAACCGGTGGGCCAAACGGTCTATATCGACACGTGCCATAGCTGCGGCGCGCGCTGTCATGGCCGTTGGAAGCGGACCGATAGGCGCCACAGGCGACCATTTATGACGGACTGCACGTAGCCATTAGCTTGCCTGCGTGAGGCTCTCACTCAGCAATCACGGCAGTCGCGTGTGCAGGCAGAAACCGAGAAGGATTGCTCTGGAAGTGTCGAGACAAGCGTCACCGCCTAGTCGAGCTCTCCTCAACGCTCCCTGCATTTGATTGGCCGCAGGAAGCGTGCATACGCGGCCTACGTTGCAACGCGCGGCTGTAGGATCGCAGCCGACACCGAAGTTCCCGAGATTTGTCGGGTTCACTCAGTTCAGTGGAGTTCCACAGGAAGGGGAAGTGTGGCGAAGAACGATGTTGTCCTCCTTGACGGTGTAATCGATGCTCGTGTTGACGAGAGCGCATCGAGTGATCGAGCAGAGACCTTTGAAGCATTCGCCCTCGAGCAGATCCTAAAGGATTACGATCTGTCATCCGATGAGATCGAATCTGGCTGGGTAGATGGAGGCAATGACGGCGGTATAGATGGCGCGTTTATTTTTATCAATGGGCATCTGTTGCTAGATGCGACCGATTTTCCATGGCCCAGAACCAGCGCGAGTGTCGATGTTTGGCTTATCACCGTCAAGCATCACGCAACCTTTCAACAGGCACCGCTAGACTCCATGCTGGCGACCGTTCAGGAGCTATTTGACCTTGCCATGGAGAACGATGAGTTAAAGGGAACATATTCCTCTGAAGTGCTCACGTTCCGCACGCTCTTGTCCCAGACGTACCGACGCGTCTCCATTAGTCGACCCGCGATTAACTTTCATGTTCGATATGTTAGCCGCGGCGACACCGATCAAGTTGGGGAAAGCGTCCGAGCTCGGGCAATGCAGCTCGAGTCGACGATCTGCGGACTATTCAGTTCAAGTGGCGCAAAGTTCCAGTTCGTAGGTGCTGCCGAGCTTGTTCAGGAGTTTCGAAAGGCAAAAAGCTTTTCGTTAGATTTGCCTTTTGTCGAGCATCTGGCGACCGGAAGGGATAGTTACGTGCTGCTGGTAAGGCTCGCCGACTACGTTAGGTTTGTCACGGACGAATGCGGTCAGCTCAGGAGATATCTGTTTGACTCAAACGTCAGGGACTTCCTCGGAGACAATGAAGTCAACGACGAGATTGATCGATCTCTGGCCGATCCCCTTGCTCCCGATTTCTGGTGGTTAAACAACGGTGTTACCGTTCTCGCCACCAACGCCACGGTGCCAGGAAAGACAATTCAGCTGCAGAACATACAGATTGTGAATGGCCTGCAAACCACAGAAACTGTTTTCAGGCATTTCCAGACGGGCGCCACTACATCTTCGGATCGGTGCCTGCTGGTGAAAATTGTCGTTTCATCGGATGCGCAAGTGAGGGATCGCATCATCCGCGCAACCAACAACCAAAGCCCCGTTGAAGTAGCGGCGCTCCGCGCCACTGATAAGATACAGCGAGACATCGAGGAGATCCTAGAGCGTCACGAGTGGTACTACGAGCGACGAAAGAACTATTATAGAAATATTGGTAAGCCGCTAATGCGTTTTGTAACACCTGTATATCTAGCGAGTGCGGTAGTCGCTCTCATATTCAAGAATCCACAGCGAGCCACCAGGCTTCGGCCAAAGTTCATGAGAAATCAGGCGGCTTATGAATCGGTGTTTAGTCAGAATTTTCCGGTGGAGGTATGGCCTGTGCTGGTGGAGGTCTACAAACGTACGGATTCGTGGCTGTCAAAGTCCGCGCGAAAGCAAGTGGGAGAGCGCTTCGTTATTATCTGGCGTCCTCTCGTTGCTCTACTGGCTGTCGCCAAGGCGTTCGGAACATTTGCCTACTCAGTGCATCGCCTCAAAGATCTCGCAGGCGCCGCACTATCGGATGTTCACTTCTCAGAAATCTGGGAGATCGTGAGAGCGTTTGCCAGTGCGGAGGCGCGGCCTGAGAAACCTCGCAGCGAGGTCTACATTGAGTGCTGTAGACGAGCGGCCGATCAATTCTGTTTGGGCGGAGTCCAAGGCATTGGCGTTCGAGACTTTCCGTCGAAGATGCGGCGAATGAGGGAGGGGCCACTTTCCGATGAGTTCATTGCGATGGTAAACGACGTATTGCCCCCACAGCCTTGGCGCGCCGAGATTCACCATCAGGTAGCAGAAGTTCTCAACTCCACCCCCACTAGGGTGAGCAATGCGATTCGACAGTTGATCGTCGATGGCAAACGATTCGAGCAGAGAGATGGCATCGTCTTTGCTTCGGACGGGCGGGTGATCATGGTTGATCCAGAACGAGTTCCGTGGTCCGTTGAACAACTGAACCAGGAAGGTAACCTCGTACCGGAGGACAGGGGCTGAATCACACTTTTTCTCACGCGAGAAGCCTCACGGCTGTTTCCTATGACCGAATGCGGCATCACGATGTATTTCATGTGAGGCGTTCGTCATGCCCGCCGCAGCGGGTGCGTCGGATGTGTCATCTCCGGGAGGCTCGTCCTCGGAGTTCGCCGCTCCAGTTGTTCCGAATCGTATGCGAGCGCGTTGATTGTGGGTGGCGTCAATGCAGCGAGTGTGAATATCGCTCGCCGGCTGTCTTGGTGTTCGCGAGTTTCTCGGCAGACGTGCACCGCAGACATTACTTAACTCGTGAGTTCCGTGCTCATGCGTCTGATTTGATCGGAAGATCGGGCGCAGTTGAAGTCCATCGTAATCGAATGCGGTGGGTGGCGACGGGGCGTGGCTGTGGCGCCGGTCAGAACGGCGTGCGCCAGGACCGAACTTCGCTTCGCCGAGCGACGGTGAGTCTTGGAGACAAACCTCACTTGAAGCTCAATCCCGCTTGCAGCCAGCAAGTGCGAGATCGCATTGGCGACGTTATCGGACGTCGGATTGCCGTTCGACCCGAACATCCGCACCAAACTCGTCTCTGGCCCTTCTGTGCGCTCCGCAAGCTTGGTGTACCCGATCGAGCCTTTAATCACATCGCACACATGCGCACGCACGATGGAAGGCTCCCGTCGGGACAAGTACTGCATTTCTTCGCCTAGCAACGCGGCGGCATACTCAGCATTGCGACGCAACTCGAGATTGCACGACCTCGCTAAAAGGTTGGTGAAGCTGCTCTACGCATGTTCGTCCTTCAATCATCGCCACCGCTGCTTGTAGTCCCCCATGCTGAGCGTTTGCAAGCCCTGCCCACATCGAACCAACGATTTGTCATCAAGATCATTGACAGCTTGGAGCAGGGTGGCAGATCGAAGGGGCAATGATTGACTGAGTGACCACGCCGCACAACATTCTAGGCTCGGGCCGCGATCGAAGCGCGAGCGAAGTTCTCCGAGACGATCCGCGGCTCACCGAACGAAAAGGAACAGACGACGACGCTCACGTTGAAATTCTGCGCGAGGCGTCTCGAATTCGCATCTTGACGACTTTGCCAGTTCGCACCGATTGCGCAGTTGCAGCCGGTTGGCCATTACTGCGCGAGGCTGACGGGCGCCTGTGTAAACTTCCGGCACTGCTCACAGGATAAGGAAGACGACGTGCTGGAGGGTCTTGGATTTCGTGCAGTGTTTGCAATCGTATTGGGGATGGTCGGATCGACGGCGATGGCCGAAGCGGCGATGGTCTCAGGCGAAGCGATCAAAGCGCACACGGCCTTTCTCTCCGACGATTTACTGGAAGGCAGAGAAGCCGGCACCAGAGGCTACGATATCGCTGCGGCCTATGTGGCCACGCAGTTTGCGTTGTATGGTCTCAAGCCGGCGGGCGCGAACACCGACTTCTACCAGAGAGTGCCGCTGCGTCGCCGCTCTCTGCAGCCCGATGGCGTGCGTTTCGAGATCAGAACGAAGGACGGCACCACGCATTACCAGAATGGTCGAGACATTGCGGTCGACGCGAGCCCCTACACGCTCGCGGAAGACATCGAAGCGGAGGTGGTCTTTGCAGGGTGGGGTATCCGTGCTCCCGGCCTGCGGCATGACGACTACGCCGGGTTGAACGTCAAAGGCAAGGCGGTCGTGATTCTGGAGGGCGCCCCAGCGAGCTTCCCCGGTGCCCTGCGCGCACACTACAGCTGGATTCAGCAAAAGGAGCGCATGGCCGCGCAGTCCGGGGCCATTGCTTTGCTGACGCTCAAATCGCCAGAGCGCGAGCAGTTCTCACCCTGGGAGCGGGCTCGGCAGGCGCGTCCGTTGCCCGCGCTCGGCTGGCGCGACCCGGCGCAGGCCGCGAACCGACCGACGATCAAGGCAACCATCACGCTGGGACCGCAGATGGCGCGATCGTTGTTTGCGGGTGCCGGCCGCGACATCGATGAGATTTATCAGCAATCGACCTCATCGCCGCCTCGCGGCTTCAAGCTGCCCGCTTCGATGCGGCTGTCTCGCAGATCGGTGCATGAAGACTTGTCGAGTCCGAACGTGATCGGCGTGCTGCCTGGTACGGATCCCAAGCTCAAAAATGAGTATGTCGTGATCGCCTCGCACCTGGACGCCTGGGTCGGTCCCAAAGGGAATCCGGACACCATTTACAACGGCGCAGTCGACAATGCGGGTGGCATTGCTGCGATGCTGGAGGTTGCTCGGCTGTTGAGTATCGGCGGCGGGGGAAAACGTTCGGTGCTGTTCTTCGCGACCGCGGCGGAGGAGAAGGGGCTGCTCGGCGCCGACTATTTCGTCGCACATCCTCCCATTCCGCTGAACGAGATCGTCGCGGCGATCAGCGTCGATGGCCTCATGGCATTTCATGACTTCGCCGGCATCGTCGCGCTGGGCGCCGAACACTCGACGCTCGGAGAGATCTCGCTTGCGGCCGCGCGATCCATCGACGCGATACATATGCCCGATCCCATTCCCGCTCGCGGCAATCTGGCGCTCAGCGATCAATATCCTTTCCTGCGCGCCGGCATTCCGGTGCTGTTCCCCAATCCTGCGCGTGGCAATAGCCGCGAGGGTGGCGACGATGTGGCGGCGTGGGATGACTACGAGTCACGCCACTATCACCAACCCTCGGATGATATGAAGCTGCCGCTGCGCTGGGACGTGGCGCAACGGTGGGGGCAATACATGTACGCGGTGGTGGCCGGCACGGCCAATGCGCCGGATCGGCCTCGGTGGTACGAGGCGGATGAGCTCGCAGCGGTGTTCGCGCCGGCGGCCGAACGTGCCAAACGTCCGTAGGTCTTCAGCACGCAGCCAGATTCTGATCGGAGTATTGCGCCTGGATAACAGGCAATGAACCTTTGCGAGACTAAGGGCTCCAGGTTTAGCTCCTCTCTTGCACAAATGTAACAGCGCTTATATATTTCCCCGCATGCTCGATCGCCCCAACCCGACTTTGGGTACCTTGCTGCGAGATCTCATCGAGAAGCTCGACGGAGCCGTCGAGCGAAGCTATGTCGACTCGGGGCTGGACTACCGGCCGCGCTACACGCCCGTCATGCGCGCTTTGCTGGAATCGGGGCCTGCCTCCATCCGAAGCATCTCCCGCGCCGCGGGCATCACGCATTCAGCGGCGAGCCAGACGGTGGCGCAGATGGTCGAGAAGGGGTTGGTGCAATTGGAGCCCGGCGGTGACGCACGCGAGCGTATCGTCGTGCTCACACCCGCGGCGAAGGCGATGATTCCGAAGCTGAAGCGGCACTGGAGCGCAACCAACGAGGCGGCGCGAATGCTGGACTCGGAGCTCTCAGTGCCACTATCTGATGTGTTGAAAGAGGCGATTGACGCCCTCGATCGCGCTTCGTTCACGCAGCGTATCGATGCGGCGGCGAAGGGCGCGCGTTCCAAGCGTAGGAAGAAGACATGATGTGGACTGCTCGTTTGTCTCGTTTCACGTCCATGCTGGTGGTCGGCGGGCTGATGTGCGCCTCGGCGCTCGGTCAGGCTCAGCCAGCCGCCGCGGAGCTCTCGGCGGCTGAGCGAGAGGCTGCACTCAATGCCATCATCGCGGCCTTTGAGCAACGCTATGTGTTTCCGCAGATGCGACCTCGCATCATCGAGCGGCTGCAGACGCAGGCGCGTAACGGTCGCTATACCACGAGCGATCCGTTGGTCTTTGCCGAACGAGTGAGCGAGGATTTGAAGAGCGTGAGCCACGACAAACATCTGTGGCTGAGCTTCGATCCTGCCGGATACGCGATTGCGAGCCGCAGCACCGCGGAGAATGGCGGCGAGGAGGCACTGTGGCAGCGGCTCGCGCTGCGTGAGCACCATGGGCTCACGGAGATGAAAGTCTTAGAAGGCAATGTCCGCTATCTACGAATCAGTCGGTTCGACTGGCTCAACGATCAGACCGGCGCCGTGTATGACGATGCGATGCGCTTCCTCAAGGGCGGGGACGCTGTGATCATCGACATCCGAGGAAACGGCGGCGGCGCCCACGCGGCGGTTCGCTATCTCGTGAGTCACTTCATGGATCCCGACGTATTGGAAATGACCTTTCTCGAAGGGATCGACACACAGGCGCAGTCACGAACGCTCGAGCACCTGCCGGCCGGGCGGATGAAAGGCATGCCTCTCTATGTGTTGATCGATCTGAGCGCGGCCTCTGCGGCAGAAGCCTTCGCGTATGACGTTCAGCAGTTCAAGCTCGGCGAGCTCGTGGGATCAAAGACGGTGGGCGCAGCCAATAACAACACGCTGCTGCCGATCGCACCCGATTTCATTCTGAGCATCTCCTATGGCCGACCGGTGCATCCCGTCAGCAAGGCGAACTGGGAAGGCGAGGGCGTGGCGCCGAGCATCCCGGCCGCCTCGCATGAAGCGTTGGAAGTCGCGCACTCGGCGGCGCTCACGCGCTTGAGCGAGATGACGGGTGTCAGTGCGGAGAATCGCCGCGAGTATGCATGGGCCAAGGCCGCCGTTGACGCCAAACTGAATCCGGTGACGCTCCTGCCTGCGCGTTTGCAGCCGCTGGCCGGGCGTTTTGGGGCGATCGAGGTCGAGTTTCGTGACGGGACGTTGTGGCTGAGTCGACCCGATCGCGAACCTGCGCGCTTGTCACCAATGACCGCGGATGGTTTGTTTGCAGTTGAGCGTGTGGACGGCCTGCGGGTGAAGCTCACGGGCAAGCGCATGGAACTGCTGCGCGTGGGGGCGGCCAAGCCACAAGTGATCACTCGCGACTAAGCGGCGAGCATCGAAGGATCGAACATGAGGTCATCATTGAGTGCCGTCGCGATGCTCGCAGCGCTGTGCTCGCTGACAGGCGCGGCTTCCGAACGCCACGCTGCCAGCCGCACTGACTGTCCATCGGACGAGCGCGCGGCCTATATCTGCGATGTGCGGAATGCGGAAGATCTCCTGGCCATTCGGAACACGCCCTGGGTGCTCGCGGGCCGGCTGACCAAACCACCGACCGAGGGCGGCTTCTATCTCATCGACACCCGCAGCGGCTCGGCGCGTTCCGTCGCTCCTGACTTCAAACGGCCAACCGCGCCAATCTACGCCGACTGTCCTGGCGCGCCTGGCAAGGATCAGTTCGCCGCCCACGGCATCGCCATTCGCTACGGGGCAGGTTCGACACACGAGCTATACGCGGTCAACCACATCGGTCGGGAGTCCATCGAGATCTTCGATCTGCAGGTGAGCGCTGCCGAGCCGAAGTTGACCTGGAAAGGTTGCGTCGTCGTGCCGCCCGCCGTCATGCCCAATTCGGTGGCGCCTGTGCCGGGCGGCGGCTTCGTGGTGACCAGCTTCGGCATTCGTACCGATGCCGAGACTTATCAAAAGGCGATGGTGGGCGGCATCAGCGGGTTCGTCGCGAAGTGGGCGCCGGGCGCAGGCTGGTCGGAAGTGCCAGGCACGCAGTTCTCCGCCAACAATGGCATTGCGGTTTCCGAGGATGGCAAGCGGTTGTTTGTAACGGGGTGGGGCGACCGCAGCCTTCACGTCATCTCGCTCGGTGAGATTCCATACACCCATCAGACGGTGGCGCTGGGCGCCGTCCATCCCGACAACATTCGTACCATGGCCGATGGTCGCCTGCTGATTACCGGTCAGGCCGCGCCGCCGACGGAGATCTTCGCGTGCGCGAACCGCAGCAGCTGCGAGGTGGGTTTCAAAGTGCTCGCCGTCGACCCTGTTTCTCTGTCGATCGAGGTGTTGCTCGATGAGCCGGGCAGCCCAACGTTCGGTGGCGCCTCGGCCGCCATTCGGGTCGGCGACGAGCTGTGGGTCGGTACGTTCAGCGGCTCACGCATTGCCCGTTATCGACTGCCCCGATGATGAACGCTCCAACTGCCCGCCAGAGCACCGATGGTGCGGCCCGCAGGCCCTGCCGATGCAGCCGCACAGCGCTTCATCCGCGATCGTCGGAGTGCGGACGGTGAGAATGCACGGATCGATATGAATTAAGAACTAGCCGTACGGCGATCGGTTCGTCGGCCGCAGCGACAGTCCCAACCTGGAAACGTGCTGACGCACGGCCGCTTCGCTTCGTTTCAGCATCAGGCCAATGACGCGAGTCGGGGTGTTCTCTTTGATCAGCGTCTTGAGCGCCTTGTCCTCGGCGGCGCTCCAGTCTCGCCGACTTGAGCTGCTTCTCGTCACCGACTGTTTGGCTCCTCGTGCGTGGGCGGAACTGGATTTCTTTCTTCCGTTCGAGCGCTTTGCTTTGGTCGCCATCGTTAGTCCTCCAAATGGCCTGAAGAGTCTGTCCGCAAGCAACAGGGGCGGAACGCGTCGTGGTGCGGCAACGTTCCGTCCTATCTGTCTGAAGTTCCTATCATGAAGCACAAGCACCTTCGGTTCGGCGTCGGCTTCAAAGTCATCTTTGGCAACCGGCGGATGCAGGCGGCACAGATGGTGCTCGAGCCCGGCGATCAAGAAGGCGATGCCGGCAACAAGCATCAAGGCGCGGATCAGTGGTTGTTCGTTGTTTCGGGCACGGGAAAGGCAACCATCGGCAGGAAGGCGTACGCGCTTCGTCCGAACACCTTGCTGTTGATCGAGCAGAATGAGAAACACGAAATCCGCTGCACCGGCCGCACACCGCTCAAGACGCTCAATTTCTATTCCCCACCTGCCTACACCCCGGCGGGAGAGGAGCGCACCGCCGGGCGGCGCAGCTCGTAGCGAATCGCGCAACGTATGAAGATCGCAACGTTCAACGTCAACGGCATCGGCGGCCGCTGGGAGAATTTGGCAGCCTGGCTCGAGCGCGAGCAGCCCGATGTCGCCTGTTTGCAGGAGTTGAAGGCGCCGCAGGAACGCTTTCCGGCGCAAGCGCTACGAGCGCTAGGCTATGGCTCGATCTGGCAGGGCCAGCGCTCCTGGAACGGTGTCGCGATCCTAAGTCGGGTGGGCGAGCCGGTCGAAAGTCGCCGGGGATTACCGGGCGCTCCCGCCGACAAGGAGAGTCGCTACATCGAAGCGGCGGTGAACGGCGTCATCATCGGATGCCTGTACGCGCCCAATGGCAATCCACAACCGGGGCCGAAGTTTGCCTATAAGCTCGCGTGGCTCGAGCGCCTGAGAAAGCACGCGACGTCACTCATCAACATTCCGCACCCGGTGGTGCTCGCCGGGGATTTCAATGTCGTGCCGACGGATGAGGATATCTACAACCCGAAGTCATGGCGCAAAGATGCGCTGCTGCAGCCTGAAAGTCGCGCGGCATATTTCGAGCTCTTGCAACAGGGCTGGACGGACACGCTGCGCAGTCGGCATCCAGACGATCGGATCTATACATTCTGGGACTACTTCCGGAACCACTGGGCACGCAACGCCGGCCTGCGCATCGATCATTTGCTCACCAATCGTGCTGCTGCCGCCCGGGTGAAGGACGACGGCGTGGATCGTTGGGTACGTGGTGAACCGCACGCGAGCGATCATGCGCCCACGTGGATCGAGCTTGGGCGTGCCGCTCGGGCGCCCAAAAAGAAGACTCGCTCGAGTGTCGCGCCACGCGCGCGGAAGTCCTAGGCCCGATCTCGCAAATGACGGCCGTCGGGCCCTGCCGATACTTCTCTTGAAGACTGACGACCCAAGGCCGTCACCAAGAGATGGGGCGTGCGATCGGCGCGCCCCATCCAGTCCAAGATCGTCACTCATCGGGTGGCGGCGCGGCCACTATGCGGCACATTAACGTCGTGATCGCGGCGCTTCAAACCGAACAGGCCCGCTAACCCTAGCAAACCCAGCCAGCCCCACTCACCGTGATCTTCGCGATCTGCTCGATCGGTCGCTTGATTCATATCGTCTCCGGCTTGTTGTGCGGGCAACGACAGAGGGGCGGCGATCAGCACGCCGAGAGCGGCGGCTCTTACAAGTACATTACGCATTTTCAATCTCCGTCAGATTTCAGTTGGAATAACTGAGTGTGACAGGGACGCACACGACGCATCTTGGTTCCCGAATTCGAACTGAGCACCACCCCTTTACGGCTGCTGCCAAACGACGAGTCTCGCCCGACAATCTTCAATTAACAAATGTTATGTGAAGATCGAGCGTAGTACATCTGGCTGGAGGCGATGATGTCGAGCTGCTGCTGCTGCCGCTGTGACTTTGGAAGCGTCGAAACCATCTCGCAGCGTCGATGTCACCGACGCCCAGGCGCATCGATCTGATGCTGCACGAGCGCGATGAGCGGTAAGACCCCCACGACGGCGCCGCGCAAGAAGAGCGCTGGCAGCGGGAAGCAAAAAGACTTCCCCAACGTCGGCAAAATACCGATCGCATTGTCTCTCGCTAAAGCCGCTTGTAGCGGCGCCTCGGTCATTGCGCGCACTACCGGCCAACCGATTCGCTGACCTGGATCGCATGTTCCCTCGCTGATGTGGCCTCAATCACCGAAATGGCGCTCAAAAGCAGCGCCTCGGCGGCAGGTGGAGCGGGGGATCGAAGGCGCCGACGGACGTAGGGAACGCGACCGCTCACGCGGTGAGTCCGGTCGGTGCCGGGAATGAAGGGGTGATGACGACGCCTCGATGTCATCACGGGCCCGGCTCGAATAACCACAGGACAAAAGAAAAAAGTTTCCCGCTGTCGCGCGCCCATGTTCACTTGTTAATGCGGCTGCGGGGTCGCTTGACCACACTACGCCCATGCTTGGCCTGACGAACAGGATCGAAGGAAAAGTCCTTGCTGTGATTGCAGAGAAATTGAGCGCACGCGAACAAATGTTGACGCCGCGCACGGATTTCAGACGCGATCTTGGCGCCGATTTGCTCGCGATGATCGAGTTCGTGATGCTGCGGGAGGCAACCTTTGATGTTGATATTCCGCATGAGGATCCGGCGCAGATATCAACGGTCAGCAGGTCGTCAATTATCTGAAAGAGATCGAGGCCGGGCTACACCATTGAGCAGGACGCACCAGGGATCGTTCGAGTCTGGCTTGCCTGCCGTAGACGGCCCTTCGGGTACGGCCGCGCTCCTTGCGCCTGAAGCACACGAGGATGGAGCATGGGCCGGCACCAGCACGTTCACGTGAACGGATCAGTCACGCAGGTGGAGCACGGATAGCGGCTGGCGGCCGCTTCAGAACGGCATCGTCAATAACACGCGAAGCGAACGTTGCGGCACGTAATCCAGTGTTTCACCGGGCGCGGGTTTCCAGGCGAACGTATCGAAGACGTTCAAGACTTGAGCGCGCATCACGACGGGCTGGCCGGCGATCTCGGCGCCAAAGCGGGCGCCAATGTCCACGACGGTGGAAGGGGATAGCATCAGCTGCGATCCGGTGGCGGCGGTCAAGCGCGAGCGCGCGACGCGCTCGCCGAGATGTTCGATACCGACATCGAGGCTGATTCGTGGCGATAGCTGATAGTTCACGGCGGCGACGGCTCGCCAGTCGGGAACGCCAGGCGCTCGACGCCCGATGAATCGGGCATCGACGTCGGGTCCGCGCACCTCGGCCTCGGTGTAGACGGCACCGAGAATCGCCGAGAGCTTCGGCATGAGCGCGCCAGACAAGGAGGTTTCGATCCCGCGATGGGTGACTTCGCCCAAAAAATCGAACGAGCCTGTGACCGCATCGATGCCTACTTGCGGTTTGCGGGTATCGAAACCCGCGACGATCAACGTCGCGCCCTCCGTGCTGTAACGAAGGCCCAGTTCTTTCTGAGCGGCGATCGTCGCCTCGAGCACGGCGTTGGCGTTTGCAGCGGTGGACGGCGCGATGCCCGCTTCCTCCAGTCCGCGGGTATAGCTGCCGTAGAGTTCGATGGCGTCGCGCACCGTCACCACCGCACCGAGGTTGTACAGCCATGGCGCCGACTCATTGGCGTTGACGATGCCGGCGTCATTCGTGAAGCGCTTGGCGTAGTCGGAATACAAAACGCCGCTGCTCGCTCGGAAGCGACCCGGCAGCGCCACTTGGTAGCTCAAGCCCAGTCCCTGTTGATCAATCGTATCGCGCAGGGCTGCCGCGCGGGCCTGCCGATTGGGCGCGGCCACGTCAGGCATGGACTGCGCCAGGCGTATCTCACCGATCGTGACGGCACGCTCGCCGCCAAAGCGGCTGTCCGAGTCTCGAAAGCGTGCGTCCGCGGCGACGCTGTGAGCGAGCGGTCCGGTGCGAAAGGTCTTACCCAGTTGCGCCTCGGCGGAGTAGGTTCGAGAGCGCTGCTCGGGTGAGATGATCACGCTCGATTGCGCCAGCCCATCGGCAGTGACGTTTGAGAAGAGCTGGGTGAACCTGCGGTCAGGAGCTTCCTGTGAGAACACGGCGATGGCTCGCAACGTCCAGTCGTCCTCGAGATCAAGATCCGCGAGTGCGCCCACGATGCGCTTCGCGCCGGTCTCGGTGGCCCAGGACTGTCCGAGATAGCGTCCGCGCTCGATCTCGGCGGGCAGCGCTTCGGCCTCGGGCGCCAGGCTCACCCGGAATCGGCCGTGACGACGATAGCGATACTCCCCGCCAAAGAGTTGCACTCGAGCAGTGGACGACAAGGTCGCTCGCATCGTTCCGGCCACGAGCCAATCGTTGCCTTCGCCGCCTTGTTCGTCAGCCCATCGAAATCGCCGGCTTGCGCCCAGGGACATCGACAACGTATCGGCAGGGTTGCGATATTTGAAATGCAGCTCTGTGAAGGGCTGCTCATACGAGTCGACGCCCAGGGTCACCAGGCTCGGCTCATCGCGCCGCGGGTCGCGCAGTTTGTAGTCGACGACGCCCGAAGGGCCGGGATGATCCAGGAAGAGCGCGTTGTAGCCGATGCGCACGATCGTCTTCTCGAGGAAGAAGCTGCTGACGCCGCCGTTCTTCACGAAGTAGCGACCGTTGATGCGATAGTTGCCCGCCGCTTCCAGACTGAATCCGCGCACGGAGGTTTGATCGTAGATGCCGACGGATTCATCGCCTTCGGTGGACCCAAAGGCATCTTCGGCGACCGCAACCGCATTCGCTGTGGCCTGCGCGCCCGCGTCCGCCAGCGGCATCAACAGAGATAGAAACAACCATCCTCGAACCGCAGCCCGCGAACTCACATCGGCTCCTTGCCCGACGACGATGCGCCACCCTAACGTGGTTCAAATCGATCGTGCCCCCCGATTCTTGCGCAGCAGGCTCGTGTCCTCACCGGGCTGCGGCGCCTGGCGTCTCAGACCTGGATGTCGTAGCGTTGGATCGCTTCACTCACACGCCCCGCGTCGATGCGCCCCTCATCCGCGAGCGCCTTGAGTGCGGCGAGGACGATGTAGTGCCGATCCACTTCGAAGAACTTGCGCAGCGACTCGCGCGTATCCGAGCGGCCATAGCCATCCGTGCCCAGTGAAATGAAGCGACGCTCGGGCAGAAACTGCCGGATCTGATCCGCCACGATCTTCATATAGTCCGTCGCGGCGATGACGGGCCCCTGATGCGTGCCAAGGCATTGTTGTACGTAACTGATGCGGGGCGAGGCCTGCGGATGCAGCAGGTTCCAGCGCTCCACCTCGAGCCCGTCCCGGCGCAGCTCAGTGAAACTCGTCGCGCTCCAGACGTTGCTCGCCACCCCGAAGTGCTCTTTCAGCAGGTCCGCGGCGGCGAGGACTTCGCGCAGGATCGATCCACTGCCCATCAGCTGCAACGTGCACGCGGCGTTTGATTCATCGGCGGGCCGTAACAAATAAAGCCCTTTCAGAATGCCTCCGCGTGCACCCTCGGGCATCGGCGGGTGCGGGTAGTTTTCGTTCAGCAGGGTGATGTAATAGAACACGTCCTCGTGGTCGCGATACATGCGCTCCAAGCCACCGTGCACGATCACGGCGAGTTCGTAGGCGAAGCTCGGGTCATACGAGAGGCACGAGGGAATGACGGAGGAGAGCACATGACTGTGGCCGTCCGCATGCTGCAGTCCTTCGCCCATCAGCGTCGTGCGACCGGCGGTCGCGCCGAGCAGAAAGCCCCGAGCGCGACCGTCGGCGGCGGCCCAGGCGAGATCGCCCACGCGCTGCAGGCCGAACATCGAATAGAAGATGTAGAAGGGCAGCATCGCAAGCCCGTGATTGGCGTAGGACGTCGCCGCCGCGATCCAGGAGGACATCGCGCCGGACTCATTGATGCCTTCCTGCAGGATCTGTCCGTCCTTTGATTCCTTGTAGTAGCTCAGCTGGCCCGCGTCCTGCGGTGTGTAGAGCTGGCCGACGTGGGAGTGGATGCCGATCTGCCGGAACAGGCCTTCCATGCCGAAGGTGCGCGATTCATCCGGAACGATCGGCACCACGCGCTTGCTGACGCGCGGGTCCTTGAGCAGGATGCTCAAGATGCGCACGAACGCCATGGTCGTTGAGATTTCGCGACCGTCCGTGCCCTTAAGGAGACTCTCGAAGCTCTCAAGCTCGGGAACTTCGAGGGGCTCGTGCGCGGAGGATCGTGCCGGCAGCGCACCGCCGAGCAGCGCACGGCGCGCCGTAAAATACTGCGCATCCTCACTGCCCGGCGCCAACTCGAGATAAGGCATCTCGGGCAGTTGATCGTCCGGCACGGGCAGCGCGAACCGGTCACGGAAGGCGCGGACCGCCTCGGGGCCCATCTTCTTCAGCTGATGATTGACGTTCAGCCCTTCGCCCGCCTCGCCCATGCCGAAGCCCTTCACCGTCTTTGCGAGGATGACGGTCGGCTGCCCCGTGTGGCGCATAGCGGAGGCATATGCGGCATAGACCTTGCGGGGATCGTGACCGCCGCGCTCGAGCGCCCAGATCTCCTCATCGGAGAGATCCTTGACCAGGTCGAGCAGCGCCGGAGACGTCCCGAAAAAATGTTCGCGGACATAGGCGCCGTTCTGTGACTTGAAGGTTTGATAGTCACCGTCGGTGCATTCCATCATGCGTTCGCGCAACACGCCGGTGTGATCGCGCTCCAGGAGCGCGTCCCAGCCGCTGCCCCAGACGACCTTGAGCACGTGCCAGCCAGCCGCACGGAACGCGGCCTCGAACTCCTGGATGATCTTGCTGTTACCGCGCACCGGGCCATCGAGGCGCTGCAGATTGCAGTTGACGACGAAGATCAAGTTGTCGAGCTTTTCGCGCCCGCCGAGTGCGATCGCGGCGAGCGATTCGGGCTGATCCATCTCGCCGTCGCCGAGAAACGCCCAGACCTTGCGCTGCTGTGGGGCGAGCAGCCCCCGCAGTTCGAGATATCGCATGAAGCGCGCCTGATAGGCCGCCGTGATGGGCCCGAGTCCCATCGAGACCGTCGGGAATTGCCAGAACTGCGGCATGAGCCGCGGATGCGGATAGGAGGACAAGCCGTCGCGACCGGCTTCTCGACGAAAGTTGTCGAGCTGGCTTGCGCTGATGCGTCCTTCGAGAAAGGCGCGCGCATAGAAGCCGGGCGCCGAATGGCCCTGCAGATACAGCAGGTCGCCGCCGAACTCGCGTGTTCGCGCCCGGAAGAAATGGTTGAAGCCCACGTCGTAGAGCACGGCGGCCGAGGCGTAGGTTGCAATGTGGCCGCCGACGTTCGAGTGCTTGCCCGCGCGCAGCACCGTGACCATCGCATTCCAGCGGATCAGCGCGCTGATGCGACGCTCGATCTCGAGGTTGCCCGGATACTCGCCCTGATCCTCCGGGGCGATCGTGTTGACGTAGGGAGTCGTGACCACCGCGCGCCGGTCGCCATGCACGGCCGCATCCCGGTGCAGCAGCGCCTCGATCAGGAAATGGCCACGCGAACGGCCCTCGTGCTCAAGCACATTGTCAAAAGCGTCGAGCCACTCCTGGGTCTCCTGTTGATCGATATCGGTTGCCGCGATTGCGAGGGTGTTCAAGCTCGTGCTCCCATCGATGCGAGCGCGCGGCGATCGGACCGCCGCGGGGGTGGGTGTGGTACTATGCGTTACCATATCACCGGCACCGTGGTACTGGGTAGTACCAAGAGGGCAGCTGCATGTCGAAAAACAAACCACCGGCAGGAAAGCTCAGCAGCACTCGGGCGTCCGCCGCCGGGCGCGCACGCTCGGCGGAGATCCTGCGGGTCGCCGCCAAGATCTTCCTGAAGCACGGCTACGCCGGGGCGAGCATCGATGCGATCATCGCGGAGGCAGGCGGCTCGAAACGCGACGTGTACACCGAGTTCGGCAGCAAGGAGAAGCTGTTCGCGGCCATCGTGCGTGACAATTTGAATGCGGTGCTGGGCGCGCTTGCGCCGGGGGCGGATGTCTCGAAGTCTTTGCACGAGGTGCTGCTCGAATTCGGCATTGGCCTCGCTCAGCGGCTCTCGACGCCCACCGGACTCAATCTCTACCGCATCATCGTCTCCGAAGGCACGCGCTTTCCGGCGCTTGCGAAGCTCTTCTATGACAGCGGTCCGGGGCTGGTCGCAGGCAGGCTCGCCGAAGTGCTCGAGCAGCGTCGACGCGCGCACGAGATCGAGGTGGAGGATTGCCAGGCGGCGGCCGATCAGTTCGTCGGCATGATCCGCGGCAACCTGCATCTTGCGGTGGTCTTACGCATTCGGCCCGCGCCGCGGCCGGAGGAATTGCAGGCGTTCGTTGCGAAGGCGGTGGCCACTTTTCTGCACGGGATCGTCGCGCCCCAACGCGCCTGATCCCGAACCCATCAATCAGTCGGCGCGGTTTTGCTCGAGCGTTTCGGCGGTGGCATCGCCCGAAGGGTGCGACGGGCGCGCTGGAAGATCTGCGGATCCTTGTAGAGCTGGAACAGCAGGTTCGTGCCGGTCACGAGCGCCAGAATCTCAAACGTCATTTGCGCCACATCGGTGTTCTTCGGCAGGTGGCCGGCGGCGACGGCCTCGTGCAGTACGCGTTCTAGAAAGGCACTGCGCTCAGCCGTCGTTTCGAAGACCCGATCGCGCACCGGGCCGGCTCGGTCGTCGAACTCCGAGGAGGCCGCGGTGAAGAAACATCCGCCGTCCTTCGCGTGACGTTGCACGTAGTCGAAATAGTGCTCCATGAACGAGCGCAACTGCGGGGCGCCGGCGGGGCTTGCCATCGTGGGCTCGAGCACCTCGTTGCGATACACGTCCCACGCGGCATCGATCGTCGCAATCTGCAGCGATTCCTTCGAGCCGAAATGCGCAAACAATCCCGCTTTGCTCATGCCGACTTCGGTCGCGAGCCGACCGATGCTCAAGGCTTCCAGACCGTCCGCGGCGGCGATCCGACGCGCGGCTTCCAGGATTTCACGGCGCGTCCTCTCACCGTGCGCACGGCGGCGATCGGCGGGTGAGGCTTTGCTCGTTTTGGCAGGCGCAGCTCTTTTCATAACACGTTCATCTTAGCAAGGTTTGACGTACGAACGATCGTTCGATTAGAGTGCGATCGTTCGTATTGGCCAGGAGGCAGGCGTGACCGCACCCTTTTTGAATCTCGAGCCGTTGTTCGATCTGCACTTGAAGCTGCGACGCGAAGTCGAGCAGGTCGGCACGACGCCCGAAGGGTTGCGCATTCATTTGTTCATCGAGGAGGGCGAATGCGTGGGACCGAAGCTGCGCGGCCGGCTGCGTCGCTCCGGTGGCGACTGGTTCGTGCTGCGCCCGGACGGCGTCGGCGTGCTCGATGTGCGCTGTACGATCGAAACGAGCGATGGCGCGCTGATCTTTGGCGAGCATCTGGGGCTGCTCGAGCTCGGTGAGCACGGCTACGAACGCTTTCTCGAGGGGCATCGGCCCAACGCGGTGCGAGGCAAGATCAGCGCTCGCTATCGCACCGGGCGTGAGCAGTATGCCTGGCTCAATCGCAGCGTCTGTGTTGCCTCGGTGCAAGCCGATCTGCAGCGCCTGGAAGTCGATTACCGGATGTATTTGTTGTCCTGATCGTTGCGGGCGTGGACACGCCCGCGCATTGATCCCTAACGGAAGAGAGAATCATGGAATTCGCGAGACGTTCGATCGCGCGCGTCATGGCGTGCGCTGGATTATTGCTGTTGTCGGGTTGTGGCGGCGATGGTGACGGTGGGGCAGTTGGCGCCCAAAGCATTGCCTCGATCACCGTCTCCGCCGAGACCTTGACCGTTGGCACCGCCGCCACGCAAGGATTCACCGCCACCGCGAAGGATCGGACGGGCAACGCGTTACAAGGCGTGAGCTTCACCTGGGCCTCGAGCAATACGAGCATTGCTTCGATTGGCAGCGATGGCCTGGTGACGGGCATCGCGCCCGGCGCAAGCAACATCACCGCAAGCGCGCAGGGCGTGACGAGCGCGCCGGTGACCGTGACCGTCGTGCCCCCGACGCGGATCACGGGCACGGCGGCGATCGGCGCGCCGCTTGCCAACGCGCAGGTCACGCTCACGGATCATCGGGGTGTCAAGCGCACGGCGACCACCGCTGGTGATGGGTCGTTTGTAATCACCACGACCGGGCTCGAGTTGCCGTTTCTGGTTCGAGCCGAGTCCAAGGAGGCATCGTCCGCGCCGCTCTACAGTGCGAGCGCGGAGAGCGTCAGCGGCGTCATCAACGTCACGCCGCTCACCGATCTGATCTTGCGTTCCTGGTATGCCGCGCAGAGCTTCTCCATCGATGCCGCCTTTGGCGATCCCTCGCGAAGCCCGGCGGTCACGGTTGGTTCGCTGCAGGTGGTCCACTCCCTCGTGCACTCTGCCGTGCGACGCTGGCTCGAGGAGGCGGGCGTGGATGCGACGACGTTCAATCTGATCTCGAGCGCCTTCGATGCGGACGGCATGGGGGTCGATCAGGTTCTGGATCGCACGAGCGTCGAGCCGGCCGCCGGATCGTTCGTCATTACGGACGGGACGACCACACAGCACGGTACGCTGAGCATCCAGGCGGCGCCGGCCTCGCTGACGCTGGAAACGAATGTGTCGAGCCCCAGCGGTTCGAACAGTTCGACCACACAAACGCTCATGGCGGTGCAACCGGAGGAGCAGGACGCGCTCGCCGGCGTGAATGCCTTGCTGACCAAGTTCGCCGAGACGCTCGGGACCGCCGGCCCCAATTCGGGGGGAGGGCCCGTGATTGCTTTTCTCGCCACCGATTATTTGAATGCCGGCATCGATCCCACGTGGGAATCTAACCGGCTCGTGAGCGGGCTGTGGGCCTACAACCTGAGCTATCGACTGCGCAGTATCGACTTTATCGATGCGGCAGCGGGGCTGATGACCGCGACCTTCGATCGTACGATGAGCCGCCGGGACAACCAGGGGTCGCGTACCGAGCGAGTTCAGCATCATTTCAAACGCTACGGCGCCGAGTGGTTGTTTCACGGTGATCAACGCCTCGCCGATGTATCGGTGCTCACGGAAGCGCGCACTTACCAGGGCGCGATCACGAGCGGATCGGGGACCTCGGTCATCGCGCGCGCGAGTTTCGAGGGCCAGGTGTTGCTGCGAGGTGCGACAGTGAGTGGCGGCGGGCTGTGGAATGATTCGCCTCTGATCTTCTCGGGGCTCTATGCTGCGTACTCACTGGATAGCGGCCCGTTGGCGACGCCGGTGCCAGCGGATACGGAGTTCACCGTCACTGTGGATCTTCCCGACCGGCCCGTCACGTCCTACCAGCTCCGCAGCAATGCGGTCACGACGGAGGCCATTTCGGTGACCAATCTCACCGGCCATGCACTCGGAGATGCAGTGGGCAAGTCGCTCGAGGTTGAGTGGAGCTTGCCGAAGAGCTATGCGATCGAGACCGTGAGACTCACTCGATCCCGGCACCTGCAAGACTCACGCACTGGACAAAGGATGATTTCCGAGGAGCCGGGCCCGTTGCTGCCGGCCACCGCCACCTCCGGCACCATCCAGATGCCCATCAGCTATTGTTGTCTCACCCTCATTGGACTTGACGTGAATGTCATCGTCGAGGGCGTGAATGGCGAACGCAGCGTCGCGATCTATTCGTTTCGATGAGTGTGGCCCTCGGCGACAGCGGGTCCAGCGCGGCCGTGTCGATCGCGGTCGCGCTCGTCGCGACGCTCGGGCACGTCTTGATGAACTCGCTCGATGCCCGAGGTCAGCTGCCCGCCCGGCGGGATGAGTGGATCGGACAGCGATGAGAAATGTTCGAGTCCTCATCTCGGGCGCGGGTATCGCGGGGCTGATCACCGCGTACTGGCTCAAACGCTACGGCTTCCGGCCCACCGTCGTCGAGCGCGCGGAGCAAATCCGCCTTGGCGGCCACGCGGTCGATCTGTGGGGATCGGCCGTCGAGGTGATCGAACGAATGGGCCTGCTGCCCGCAGTCGAGGCCTCGCGCACCGGCAATGACATCGGCACGACGATTGTTCCAGGACGACGCCCGCTCACTATGCCTCTGAACGTGTTGGCGACGCCCATCGCCGATCGGCACGTCGAGATCATGCGCGGCACGTTGGTGAGTCTCTTGTTTGAGCGGGCACGCGAGGGCGTCGACTATCTGTTCGGCGACACGATCCGTGCGATCGATACCAATGCCGACGGCGTGCGAGTCAGCTTCGAGCATGCCTCTGCACGATCGTTCGATCTGGTCATCGGCGCCGACGGGCAGCATTCGAATGTGCGGCAGCTGATGTTTGGACCGGCCTCGCAGTTCAGTCGCTATCTCGGGGCTTACCTGTGCGGATTCTCACTGCCGAACGATTGGATGCCGCCAGGCCATCTGGCGCGCTATCTCGCACCCGCGAAAACTGTGACACTCGCGCCGATTCGCGAAAGCGGTGACATTGCTGCAATGTTTCTTTTCCGTCGGCTGGCAGAGCTTCAGTTCCAGCGCCACGACCTGGACCGACAACAGCAGCTGGTCCGCGAGGTGTTTGCAGCGGAGGGCTGGCATGTGCCGAGCCTGCTGACTCGTGTGCCGAGCGCCAGGGATTTCTATTTCAGTCCGGTGAGTCAGATCCGCATGCGCCGCTGGTCGCAGGGACGAATTGCACTCGTTGGTGACGCGGGGTTCTGTCCGGCGCCTGCGGTCGGCGGCGGCACGACGCTCGCCATCATCGCCGCCTACATTCTTGCGGGTGAACTCGCCCGGGCCCGCGGCGACTACACCGCGGCGTTACCGAACTACGAGCGTGCAATCCGCCCCGCGGTCGAGGCGAGCCGTGACGTGGGCCCCTCGCTCGTTCGAGCGCTCATTCCACGAACCCCACTCGAGATCACGTTCGGCCTGCGCCTCGCACCGCTCGTGCTGCGATCGCCGCCGTGCGTGCGTCGGATTGTGCCCTTGCTGCCGCGTCGTGCGCTTCGGGGCTTGCGCCAGGTCGCATCCGTCACACTGCCCGCGTAGGCGCGCGGCTGGTTGGGCGAAGGCGCCGATGGGTCGTCAGCGCGTCATTCCTTCTCCTGCAACGTTTCGCTGCGTCCATCCTGCTGTACGCGCTGGCCACTTCGCTGGCTGACGTGAACGCGCCAGGGATAATGATCCTCCGGTAAGTCTTTGCAGAGCGGATTGCGGAAGTGCTGGGTGAGTACCAGACGCCAGCGCTCCGAGACGTTTGCCGTCGTCATGTGCGGCATGCGGCTGTGATGAAACGTGACATCTCCCGCCTCGATCGGGCAGGCAACGATGTCTGCAGCATCGTCCACCTCGCAGATGAGCAGGTCGCTCGCCATCTCCGGCGGATTGCGATGCTCCAACAGCCGACGATGTCCGCCACGAACGAAATGCATGCACCCATTCTCCGGGCCGACGGCATGGAACGCCGTCCAGCAGGTGATGCCACGATTCGATAGCGTGCGGCCCCAGTACGCCTCGTCCTGGTGCCAGGGCGTGGCCGCGCCGATGCCCGGCGGCTTGCCAAGAAATTGTTCGTACCAGAACTCCATCTCCTGGCGCATCAGCGCGGCGCCGAACGCCGCCGCCCACGCACGAAAGCGGGATTGCTGGACCCATGGATAGAGCCGGTCGACGCCGCTTTGAACGATGCGGTAGACACGATTGTCGAGCGATTCGCCCCGGCGCCAGTCCCAGTCGTTCGCGCCGTCGCGCGGCCCGACCGCGAGCTCCTGCGCCATCCGCAGGAACGCCTGTCCTTCCTCGGGATCGATCACACCCTTCACGACCAGAAAGCCATCGCGCTCGAAACGCTCGAGATCATCAGAGGTGGGCTGTGGATAATGCATGTCTCTTCGACCGATCGTTCAAGAAGTGAAACGACTACCTGGGCTGCACAACTGCGTTAGTAGCATGAACGAGCGATCGAACGGCTTGAAATAGAAGCAACCAAATGTTGCTTCCCGACGAGAGCATCGAGCGCGAGCAAGATCAGTGGCGATGGTGAAGCCACGTCACGCCGGCACTGAACAGGAGCACGACGGCGGCGGCCGCCGGCAACATCTGCTCGATCTGCGCACTGATCATGACCGCGCCCAACACGCCCGAGAGGACACCGCAAGGTAGACGCAGGATTGATACAGCCCCGTCAGTAGCGACAGATGCGCGCCCTTGCCATGTGCCAGCAGCAAGTGCTGTTGCGGCGTCGTAAGAGCAAAGGAGAAGAGTCCCGAGAGCGCCACGGCGAGCAGGGCCCAGGCCGGGGAGTGCGCAAGCGAAGGCACCGCGAGCAACACTGCCGCAAGGCTGATGCACGCGCCCAAGATCACCGGCACCGGGCCGACTCTGTCCGCCAGGGCGCCTGCGGCCAGGTTGCCCAGCGTCCCCGACCCTCCAAATATCACGAGCAGGAGGCTGAGCCATTGGGCGTCGGCGGCGATGAGCGCCTGATACACGACGCTGATGTAGGTGTAAGGAAGGTACACGCCGGTGAAGATCACGATGGCACGCAGCAGATCGTTGCGAACGTTCGGGTTTTGCAAGGGAGGAAAACGAGCCTTCAGGCGAGGGCGGTCGGTCTCGCGAATCTCGGGGAGCTTGGCGAAGATGGCCGCACCGGCAAGCAGACCCAATGCCGCGACGAGCCAGAGCGTCAGGCGCCAATCAGACACGTTCGCGATGGCGGTGCCCAGCGGAGCGCCCAATACAAGCGAACTCGTGAGACCCATCATCACCCGTGAGATCGCGCGACCGCGATGCTGCGGGCCTGCCAGGATCGCGGCGGTCGCGCTCGCATTCGCGGTAAAGAGGCCGGCGCCCGCGGCCGCGATGATTCTCGACAGAAGCGCCAGGATGAAGCTCGGCGCGGCGGCCGTCATGGCATTGCCAGCACAAAACAACCCAAGCGCGATCACCAGCGCGGATCGGCGCGACCAGCCCGCGGTCAGCGCACCGAGGATCGGCGCCGCGATGGCATAGGCGAGCGAGAAGACCGTCACGAGTTGTCCGGCCGCGGCGGTGCTCACGCGTAACGTCGCGCCCACCGAGGGCAGGATGCCTGCAATGACGAACGCATCCGTCCCGACGGCAAAGGCGCCGAGCGCCAACACGAGCGCGTGAGATCGCCATCCTTCGCAGGCTTCGACCATGACATCGCCGTCGCGTGCCATCGAATGCTCCAAAGACAAAGACAGGTCTGTATCGATAGTAGTCGACGTTCTCGGTGCCTGACCATAGGAAAAAAGATAAGATCTCACGCAAGCCGCGCCCGGCAGGCGCGTGAAGTCCTCCGTGATGGAAGGTGATGAGATTCATGAGCGAGCGTGTCCCCCAGATTCGCGGCTCGGCCGTGCGGGAGAAGATCCTCGCGACGGCCGATGAGTTGTTCTATCGCGAAGGGCTCCGGGCGATCGGTGTCGACACCGTGATCGCAAAATCAGGTGTCGCGAAAACGACCTTGTATCGCTGGTTTCCGAGCAAGGATCTGCTCATCGCCGCCTTTCTCGAGCGCAGGAACAGCGAGTTCTGGGGACAGTGGGACCGGGTCGCGGCGAAGCATCGCGAGGACCCGCAGGGTGAGCTCGAGGCGCAATTGACTTGGATCGCGCGCTATGTGAGCGGTCCGAAATATCGAGGCTGTCCGTTCATCAACGCCGCGGCAGAGCTTGCTGACCTCGCGCATCCCGGCCGGGAGGTGTGCGTCGCCAACAAACAGAAACTGTTTCAGCGACTGCTCGATCTGAGTACGCGCGCCGGCGCCCCTAAGCCGCAATCGCTGGCGGAGCAGCTACTGCTGTTGATCGATGGCGCATTTGCGAATGCTCAGGTGCTCGGCAAGGTCGGGCCTGCGAGCGCGTTGGCCGCCGCGGGCAAGGCGGTGGTGGAGGCCGCGCTGGCCCGGCGTCGCTAAAGGTTTCAACGGCGGTGAGGGCGTGCCTCCGTTTCCGTAAAGCTGAGCCTCAGGTCTGGCAGCGATTCCAGCAGCGGCTTGCCAGGCACGATCTCAAAGGGGGCGAGCACGCCTGAGGGCGGCCGATGCGTCGTCAGGCGGGTTGTGATCTCTCCCACCAGTGACGCGGTGATGCCGTAAATGTCATGACCGCTCGCGTAGCCGACCCGTCTGGCGGTGTCCGACGCCACCTCGGCGACGACCATGAACTTACTTGCGGCGCGCTCCGTCGCAGCGACGTCGTGATAGCCGGCATCGGCACGAATCTCCTGCAGCGTCGATGCTGTCATGAGGACGTTCACTTCACGACGCGCCAGGCGCCTCGCGAGCAGGACCACCTCCGGGGCGGGATAGCCCACCAGCACACTCGCCGCTGCGATGGGATCCGGAAATCGCCACTCGCCAAAGCGCGGCGGTCCGATCTGGATATCCAACCGACCATCGCAGAACACCGGTCGATGACCGCTCAAGCCTGCCGCCGCCGCTCTTGATCCCGCGGTCATGCGCCAGCCCGACAAGGCATACGCGATCGTGATCTGCTCGACGCTATCCCACGTGTCCGCGGTGGCGTGCGCCAGCAGCGCAGGTAACGCGCCGAAGAAGCCGACAGCAGGCACAACCGCACAGCGTTGTCGGGCAGCGGTGTCACTCAACCGTTGTTGAAGGTCGCTCACGACCGGGGGCTCGCCGGTCGTGTCCACATAGTGAGCGCCGGCGGCGAGCGCCGCTTGCGCGATGGGAAGCGCCGTGGCTCCGAAAGGCCCCGCGCAGTTGACGACGACGCTGAGTCCTTCGGCGAAGCGCGCGGTCGCGTTGGCATCGCTGCACGCAAACACCTGCGATTCAGCTTCGAGCGCTCGTGCGACGGATTCCAGCTCGTCCGGCCGTCGCCCGCCCAGGCGCAGCCGATAGCCGCGATGCGCGAATTCTTTCGCGACGAGCCGGCCGGTATGGCCCGTGGCGCCGTAGACGCCAATGCTTGGCTGCTTCATCGCGCTTGCTCACGCGGCTGAAACGCTTCGGCGGGCAGTCCGACCTGTCGAGCGACGTCTGCTAAGTCAAAGTGGAAGCTTTCCCAGAAGACTTGATCGTCACGAAAGCGGAACAGGATGAAAACCGGCGTACGGCTGGGCTTGCCGTTGGGCTTGTCGCCGCGGAAGGAATACGCCGGGGTGAATCGAATCTCTCCCCAGGCGCACAGCGTATCCCCATCGGCCGCCTGCCCGTGCAGGTCGACCGAATAGTCCGGCGCAAAGCGGAAGAAGGCCGTGAGACTGTTTCTTAATTCCGCCCGACCTTGCGCGCGAGAGCCGAGCGGGGGAGACAACAACACTCCCTCCGGATGATAGATCGCAAGCGCGCCTTCCAAATCCTGGCGGCTCTTGACCGCGGCGAGTTCGCTCACGATCGCTTTCATTCGCTGCAACGACAAGGTCTTGGTCGACTTAGCGATCGCGTTCATGCCGGTCTCCTTGCATAACGTCTGTGGCTCGATAATCGTTGACAACGATACGGACAGGTCTGTATCTATGTCAAGGCATCCGAACGAGGAGACCGGTATGTCGACATCGAGCGTGGCTCACATGCGAGCCATTCAACAGCAAGCCTGGGGCGGTCCCGAGGAATTGAGATGGGTCAGCGTCGAGCGGCCGGTGCCACTGCCGACGGAGGTCCTGGTGCGCGTCGTCGCAGCAGGTGTGAATCCCGTCGATGTATTCACGCGTGAAGGGCGAGCCTATATGCGTGCGCTGTCACTGCCTCACATCCCGGGTTGGGATGTTTCGGGGATCGTCGAGGCGGTCGGCTACGGTGTCACTCGATTCCAGGTGGGGGACGCTGTGTTTGGCATGCCCTGGTTTCCGCGCCAGGCGGGCGCCTACGCTGAATACGTCACCGCGCCAGCCCGACACTTCGCGTTGAAGCCGGCGAGCCTCAGTCATGTGGAAGCAGCCGCGTTGCCGCTTGCGGGGCTCACGGCGTGGGAGATGTTGCAGGAGATTGCGCACGTCGGCCGCGGGCAGCGAGTGCTCATCAATGCGGGTGCCGGCGGCGTCGGACACCTCGCCGTGCAAATTGCGAAGAGCCTGGGCGCCTGGGTGATCGCCACGGCGAGATCGGAGAAACATGCGTTTATGCGCGAGCTCGGCGCGGACGAGGTGCACGATTACACGCAGGCGGATCCGGCCGAGGTCTTTAAAAACATCGACGTCGTCATCGAGCTCGTGGGCGGTGAGACCTGTCTGCGATTGCTCAGAACGCTCCGACCCGGCGGTTTGCTGATCAGTGCACAAGCCGCCTGGGCGCCGCAGCTCTTTACCGAAGCCGAACGATTGAACGTGCGCGCAAGCGGCTATCTCGTCGAACCCAACGGTCATGGACTCGATGAGCTTGCACGGCTCATCGAGGCGGGGCGCTTGAAGCCGCACATTCATCAGACCTTTCCATTGTCACAGGCGCGCGAGGCGCAGGCATTGATCGCAGGCGGTCGTACGGTCGGAAAAATCGTGCTCACCGGCGAGTCCTGACGCGTCCTCACGGATGCATCTTTGTTTGTTACGAATTACCCACAAGAGTCGATCCTATGGAACGTCACGTCATTGACAAGAGTGAGCGATTTTCTTCCCTTCACCGAGGTCCGGAACTGCTGGTGCTGGCGAACGCCTGGGACGCCGCCTCGGCGCTGCTCATCGAGCAGGCCGGCGCGCGGGCCATCGCGACCACGAGTGCGGGGCTTGCATGGGCCCACGGATACTCGGATGGCGGTGCGCTGCCCCGAGCCACGTTGATCTCGGCCATCCAATCGATCCTACGCGTCACGTCCGTGCCCGTGAGCGTCGATATCGAAGACGGCTACTCGCAGGATCCTGCTACCGTCGCCGAGTTGGTCGGGCAGCTCCACGCGCTGGGCGTCGTCGGCATCAACATCGAAGATGGGACCGCGCCACCCGAGCTGCTCGCGGCGAAGATCGCGCAGATTCGTGAACGACTCCGGCACGCGCCGTCCTTCTTCATCAACGCGCGCACCGACGTCTATCTGCGCGGATTGGCGATCGCAGGCAGTGCCGCGGAAGTCGTGCGCCGCGCGGCGATCTATCCACGTGCGGGCGCGAGCGGCCTGTTCGTGCCGATGCTTGCCCAACCGGACGATATTCATCGGGTCATCGATGGTCTGGGCACGATGTCCTTGAATGTCATGGCGGTGCCGGGTCTGCCGAATCGAGAAATGCTCGAGCGGCTCGGCGTGCGGCGGCTCAGCGCCGGCTCGGCGATGGCGCAATCGTCGCTGGCATTCATTGGCAGTCAGGCCAAAACATTCATCGAGACCGGGCGCGCCGCCGCCTTGTTCGACAGCCCGAGCGCAGATTACGCGGAGCTCAACGCGCGCCTTGCCCAACTCAACTGAGAGGACGGCGAGCATGTTTCCTATTGCCGCGCGATGACATGTGATTTCGAATCGATCCCGGCGTGCGGGTGCACGAAATATTCTTCAACCTTCTGCGGATTCGAAGGCGGCCGGCGGTATCGAGTCACGGACGCACGTCTCTCGCTAGCAGCACCACGGTGCGTCCGTCGGTGACATCCAGTGTTCCGAGGGGGCTGAACCCGGCTTTCTCATGGAAGGCGAGCGAACGTGGGTTGGGCGGCTCGAGGTTCACTTCACAGCAGAGCTTCTCGAGGTTGTGGATCCGTGCAAAGCGATGCGCCGCTTCATACAAGAGGAGGCCACCGCCCGCGCGACGAACGTCCGGGTGGACGGCGACCTGGTCGATGTATAGAAATGAGCAATCGATGCGCCGGCGCAGCGCCTGGAATTCCTCTGCGTCATAGTCGTGCAGGTGAGAAAATGCGATGAGATAGCCCCGCACCGAAGCTCGCGAGGATTCAGCCACAAACAGTTGAGCGCCCAGGCTGTGCAGACGCTGTAACTCGCGGTGGTCCAGGCTCGCGACGTGCGGCCGGCCGGCCTCGTTCACGAGGATGATCGCGTCGAGGTCGCGTTCTGTCGCAGTTCGGACCGTCAGCATGAGGTGTGATTCTCCGGAATTCTTTGCAGCACTTGCGGTCCTATCATCAGTCGCTCACGAGGTGAGCTCACACGGAGGAAATGTATGGAACACTTCGCTCTCAGATCAGGATGGTGCGCACTGGTTGCGCTCGCGGCGACGACGGTCTCGGCAACCGAGGCGCCGGTCACGATTATCAAACACGGCTCCGTGGATCTGATGCCTCTCACGCCCCCCGATGCCCAGCCCGCTGGAGGCGAGGGCGACGCGAATCGGCTGGAGTTCAGGGTCGGCGAGCAAGCGAAGCAATTCGAGGCGCGCATGCGCGAGCGCATGGCCGATCCGGAGCAACGCTCGGCGCTGCGAGCCGAGCAGCAAGCCGAGCTCAGGAAACAGCATGCCGCGGTCGGCAGCGTGCTCGGTCTGGATGAGACCACGGTGGACCGATTGATCGAACGACTCACCGATCGGCAAATGGATCAGCTCGAACTCATCTACGGCCAACCCGAAAATCGTCTCGACCTGCAGCGACAGGCGGAGATGACGACCCGCCACATGAACGAGCTTGGCGAGTTGCTCGGCGAGCAGGGACTCGTTCGCTACGAGCGCTATGCCGCCTCGCTCCCAGAGCGTCGGCAGGTGGAGGCGCTCTCGGCACGCTTTGCGGCCGAGAACGAATTGCGGCCCGATCAGAAGGAGCGCCTCATTGCGCTGTTCCACGAGCGGACCCGTCGCTCGCTCGAGGCCATGCAAGGATCGCGATGGACGCTGCGGTCGTTGGGGCCCGGTGAGCTCTCTTCACCCGAACAGATGCAGCGAGCGTCGCAGCTGAGCACGATTGAGGCGAATGAGCAGTCCTGGCGCGAAAGAGAGGTCACGAATCGCGAGATCGAGGCGCAGGCCGCCGCGTTTCTCAATCCTGGGCAGCTGACGGAGCTCTCGACGTATCAGGCGCAGGAGCAGGAGCGCTTGCGACGACGCGTGGAGTCGATGCGTGCGCAGGCGGGATTGAATCCGCACATTCCGGAACGCGCGGCGCCTGCCTCGGAGCGTTCTGAGCCTCGCGTTTTAGTCGACCAGCAAGTGCAGATCGAGATTCGTTTCACGGTCAATCGCGCTGAGCCTAAGCTCGTGTCCCGAACTGTGCGCAACGGCGAGGCGTTCACGTTCGAGGCGGCGGAGGGCCTCATCATCGAAGCGACACCGCGGTTATATGAAGATCATTGGCTCGACGTGCAGATGACCTATTTCGAGCAAGACGCCGCCGGCAAACATCCTCTGCCCGGCGGGGACACCTTCGGCGTGCGAACTCGCTCACCCGATGGCCAGCCGATGAGTGGCGGTGGCGGGTCGCTCATCAAGGGGCGCAAAGGTTATGCGATGAACGCGATGTTCAGTGCGACGGCGATGTGAACGCTCCAGCAGCGACTCACGATCGCTGAGCGATCCAGCACGCCGCTGGATCCGCTGGAACGATCCGCCGATAGCAGCGTTGGAAAGTATGCGCGCTTTGACGGTGACGCCCGGAATCGCGGGCTCTGGAACCTTGCGGGATGTGCCCACGCCGGAACGGTCGCCGGGCGAGGTCCTGGTTCGCACCCTTGCCGTAGGCATCTGCGGCACCGATCGCGAGATTCTAGAGGGTCATTACGGCGCCAGCATCGCGGGCCACGAGCATTTGATTCTGGGACACGAGTCGCTCGGCGAAGTCATCGATGCGCCCGAGCATGGCGAGCTGAAGCCGGGGGACCTGGTGGTGGGCATCGTTCGTCATCCGGATCCGGTGCCGTGTGAGGCCTGTGCCCAAGGCGAATGGGACATGTGTCGCAACGGGCGCTATACCGAGCACGGTATCAAAGAGCTCGACGGCTTCTGCGCCGAATACTTCCGCATGGATCCTCATTTCCTGGTGAAGCTCGATCCCGGGCTGCGCGATGCCGGCGTGCTGACCGAACCCGCCAGTGTCGTCGCCAAAGCGTGGGATCACATCGAGCGAATCGGTCAGCGAACGTCATCGTGGCGCCCACGCAAGGTGTTGGTCACGGGCGCGGGGCCGATCGGTCTGCTCGCATCGTTACTCGCTCGACAACGCAACTGCGAGCTGCACGTGTACGATCGAGATCAGGGCGATGCCAAGCGCAGGCTGGTGTCAGAACTCTGCGGTCAATATCACAACGATTCACTGGAGGCTGCCTGCGCGCTGGGCGCCGATGTGATCATCGAATGCACGGGCGCTGCGGTGGTGATGGCGCATGTGATTGGCAACAATGCGCCCGGTGCGATCGTGTGTCTTGCGGGGCTGTCCTCCGGCTCGCATCGCATCCCCTATGATTTCGCGCGCCTCAATCGCGACCTGGTGCTGGAAAACGATGTGATATTCGGCTCGGTCAATGCGAACCGGCGCCACTATCAGCTCGCGGCCGCCGCGCTTGCCAGCGCCGATCGGCAGTGGCTGCTGCGCCTGATTTCCCGGCGCGTACCGCTGGCCGACTGGCACACTGCCCTCGAGCATCATCCGGACGACATCAAGGTGGTCATCGACTTTCTGAAGTGAGTGTGGCAGAGCGCTCCGGTCGGTGACGCAAGGAGGAGGCGAGCAAGGAGCCTCCAACCGGGATACGAGACAAGCCGTGTCGGGTCGGGTTGCCGCGATTTGTTATTTCGTCGACCGGTCGCGCAGGCGCGCCGCGAGCTCTTCATCAGTGACGCCTAGTTGAGCTTCTTCGGCTTGATCGAGGCCGCCGCCTAAACCGGCTTCATCGGGGCCGACGACTCGGTCGAAACCGATGTCTCCGCCCATGCGCACCTCGGCTCGAACCGTCTCGGTCGACTCGCTGCCGTCCTCACCCTCCGACCCGACGGTCTGGTCGTCACTCTCACCGATGATGGGCGGCTTACGCACGCCAGGGTTGAGCGATTCGTGCGGATTCGATCGACTGTGAGTGGCCATGACACGTTCCAGCTTTGGGGCAGATCGGGCTTCACAGGAGCAACGCTGGAGATTTTTGTGGGTTCCGCGGGTGCGCCGGCGCGTGCAGCCGATCGGCCAGCCACGAGCCAAATGCCTGCAGGCGCTGCCAACATCCCGACGAGCGTCAGCGACGCGACGGCGGGTTCTGTGGTCCTGATGCAGAGGCGGTCAGGGCCGCCTTCAAGGCCGTGCAAGCGTGCACGCCTGCCGTGCAAAGATGCGTGTTGAACGACGTGTGGGCCGCCTCAGACAATCTCGCCAGATCGAGAACACAGAGGTCGAGGCCGCGTGAAAACGTCTGCGATTGCCCATGGACTGTTACCGTTGTTGGGCCTGCTGTCGATAGCCGCGCGCTCGCAGGACGCGGCGGCGCAGGCGTACACTCGTGACGAGCGCATTGCTCGTAACATCGAGATCGGCCGGCGATATTTCAACGAGGTGTGGAATCAAGGTGATGTCACGGTGCTCGATCAGCTGCTCGCGCCGTCCTACATCAATCACACGCCAAGCACGCCGAATCCGCCGCCCGGACCTGCGGGCCTGAAACCGATCGTGCTCGCGATGCGCAGCGCCTTCCCGGATTTGCACTACGAGATCAAGGACGTTATCGCCACGGAAGATGCGGTCGTGATGCGGGTCGTGATGAACGGGACGCACCGCGGCGTGTTGTTCGGCTTGCCCGCCACCGGAAAGAAGGTGAGCGTCGAGCAGATCAATATCGAGCACCTCCGCGACGGGCGCATCGTCGAGCACTGGCGCGTCACCGACGAACTCGAGCTCATGCGGCAGCTCGGCGCCGTGCCCTAAAGTGCCCATCGTCTGCGCGCGTGCGTCCGAACCTCCTGGGTCAGTTGCTCCTCATCGATCTCGAATTCAGTTTGGGGACGCGACTCGAAGGCGTCACAGGCGGTGAAGATGGGATCGAGTATGGCGGAGAGCGCCAATTCCTCCGGTGTGACGCGCTGTCCCGCCTGCAATCGATTCCATTGGACGTCCCGGTCCGTCTTCCATCGAGCGAAGTATTGCGTGACGAAATCGTCCGCTGAGATGGCCTTCTGCAAAAACTGTGAAGCAAGCCCGCGGTAGATCGACTCGTGCTCCAGATAGCTCATCGTGGTCCCCAAAAGTCGAGTCATGGCGACCTCTCGCCGAAAAGCACGCCGTCTACACCCTCGGGAGAGATCAGAAGCCGAGCGCAGCCATCAGCCGATCGAGCCTGCGCAGCAGGTCGTCGTAAGTGACGACGCTCAAGTCATGAAACTGATGATTGTTGTGGAGCAGGCGGCGTTTGGCGGACTCATCGAGGTCCCTGTCGCGTCCGGCGATGACCAGGCCCTTCACGGGTATCGTGGCATCGAAGGGCGCGGGCACGTCCTGCGGATGCTCGCGCCACCACCGCATCCAGTCCTGAACCTGTTGTATGGCGTGCGTGACCTTCGCGTTCCAGCGGCCCTCGGCGGTAAAGAGCGCGAGCGTCGGGGACTCGAGCTCGACCAGAAGAATGCGCCGGTCCGATTCGGCATATTGAAGGACGAGATCCATTCGATAGGACTTTCCGAGCCGCACTTCGGAGCGGACCTCGCCGCCGTACGCGTCGAGCACGACGGGGTGCGATTCGATGAAGCGCTGGAATTCGCGCTCCGGGATCTTTGGTTGGCGTAGCAGGCTCGCAAGCTCGATGTAGAGCAGATGAAGCCGAATCAACTCGTGCGATGCTTGCTTGTTGGCGAGGCGATACTTCTCCAGCCATTCCAAATAGGCGGCGCTGTAGCCATCTTCTTGCATGTACAGCGCACCGGGGATGAGTTCCGGTCCGCCTCGGCGTACGACGGCATCGGCTAGCGCTGCCGGTACCTCTCCCATGACCACGGCCTCGATCGTTTCCTTTCGAAGCTCTCGTTCGGCGAGATACAGCGCGTAGTCATCACTCACGATGAACGACGGCGCCTTCCAGTACAGGAGCATGTGCGCGCTCACGCCGCGGCGCAGTTCCGCAGCCATACGATCGACGGTGGTCCTGGGAGTGTCGAAGGCGAACTCTGCGCTGTAAGGACGCACCTGCGCCAGCGGGACTCGGACGAGCGTGCAAGGCATCTGGCGGTCATGAACCAACTGCAGGCGTCGATCGTACTCCGGGTCGGGAGGTGTTTCGGGTTCCGGGGCGAGGGGCGCCGGTGGCTCGGCGCCCATCGGCAGATACTTCAGGTCCGACGGCGGTTCGGCCGTGCTCAGCGCCGCCAGGCATCGCAGGGCGAGCTCGATCTGCGGCTCATCGGGATCGCACACCTTCCATCCCTCTGGAGTCCGCATGGAGAACGTGTGATCGGGGTTGGCGCGGCTCGCACGAATCTCGACCCGCCCGACCCTCGCTGGATAGTCCTGATCCAGAAACGTTATAACGTAAACTCTGCCGCCGCCCGGCAACAGCAGCGTCGAGCTCGACGCGGCAATACCGAGCGTGGCGGGCAGCGGCGGCGGGCACTCGCACAGCTCGAGATATCGAAACCCATGCCACGGCGCATCCTCGAGTTGTTCCAACAGCTTCGCAATGTTGTCCACCGAGGGGAGCTCTTCAAACGCCTTGGAAAACTTCTTCCCGTACAAGATCGTGTGATCGATCTCGCCCGCTGCGGGCGTGGTCAGGCTCGTCGTTCGCAGGTACCGCAGGATCTGCTTGTAGATTGGCGCGTGGTTCTTCTGACCCGTGATCCGTTCCCAGAGCTTCAGCTGCAACTGGCCAATGAGCGTTCCGCGGATCTCTTCTGCAATGTGAGCTGGAAGCGGGACGCCCTCGGGCGCGACGATCGCTTTCTTGATCTTCTTCTTATTCTTTCTTGATCTAGACAAAGACAGGCTCCGGGATGCGCCCGGCCTTAAGTCTAACACGCAGCGTTCCATGCCGATCATTGGGGGGCCACCCCGAGCCAGAAGGCGGACTCGGCTTCAAACTTTTCCGCCTTCTGATTTCCAAGCACGCAGCGATACGCCGCGAACCCGAGCTCGCCAGCGGCTCAGGGTTCCAACACCCGCACCTCATCGAACGTTGCGGCGGCCCGGTAAGTGACCAGCCCATACTTGCCGGTGGCATGTGACGTATCGGTCGCCTCCAGGAGAAAGCGATCGTTGATATACGCCCGCAACTGATTGCCCGTGGCCTCGAGCCGCAGCGTGTACCAGGTGTTTGGGGTCACCGCAAAAGGCACCTTTGCGAGCTCGAAAATCGCGCCGTTGACCAGCTTGCGAATCGATGCTTCGCCGGCGGCGCCTACCTTGAGATAGTAGTAATTGCCATCGTCGACGTAGCGCGCCATGGCGCCGAACCAGCCCGTCGGCGTCAGCGTGTTGGGGCGAGCGCGGACCTGGAAGACCTGGTCTGCCGTGGCGACGCCGGTGTGAGCGCGTGCGCCGCCCACGGTGCTCGTTTGTGACAAGTTGCGCTGTTCGGCGTACGGGTCCGGAAGATCGGGCTCGCGCGGCGCCTCCGGCGGATCGACCCAGGTGCCATCGCCCGTCTTGTTCCAAAGCGTGGTCTCGCCGTAGTAGAAATCGTCGGCGAACAGCGGCGTCAGCGAGTTCGGCGTGAGCAGCACGTTATCGAAGTCCGCCTGCGTTCGATAGGTGAGCAACGCGGCCTGACCGTGGCGCAGACTCGAATCGATGGCTTCGAGGCGGAGTTGATGGTTGACGTACACCCGCAGGCGTGTGCCCACCGCTTCCAGACGCACGTTATAGGTTTGGCCTGGCGTGGCCGTCAGCGGCGCCGATGCCAGTGTCGTGAACACGCCGTCGACCATGCGTCGAAGCATGATCGTGTTCGAGCTGCGCAGCGTCACGTAGTAGTAGTTCGACGCATCGGTGAACCGTGTCGCGAGCCCAAACCAACGATCCGAACCGTCAAAGGCTCTCGGAGTGATGAGGGCGCTCACCGATTGCTGTGTCCAGTCGCTGCCGCCGAGTACCGAGCGCGCTTCGCTCGCAAGCTGGCTCTGGCGATAGACGCGAGCCGCCCCGGACGATGCCACCGTCCAGCTGCTCAGCGGGAAGGGCTGCCACCCGTTGGCATTGCCATCCTGGAAGTTGTCCTGGACGATCGAGGGCTGCGAGAGATCCGAAGGAATATCGAAGATGAGTATCGTGTCGTTGCCGGAGGCCGCCACGGTGCGCCCGCTCAGATCGATGCGCGCGAAATCGTGAGCGGTGTACTGCGCATGCTTCAGGTCGGCCACGGGGACGAGCTGCGAGCCCTGCGGTGAATAGAGCAGGACGCGTCCGCCGCCACGGACCGGGTCGCCCAATTGTTTCGCGATCAGGTTGCCGGAGATTGCCGCGGGAATATCCTGGCCTCCGAAAAACACGGGCGTGGGATGGTACGCGCTGGCAAAGTCCCAGACGCCGTTCGTGCGCTGGTAGAAATAGCTTTCTGGTCGAACATAGCCAAACGACACGATCAGTTTGTCGGCTTCCATGGCCACATGGCCGGCCCAGTTCGGCGGTTCCTCGCCGCTCAACGGATAGCGCAGCTGCGCATTCTGCGCCCAGCTGCCGCCGGTGTTGGTGAATACGAATACGCTGCCTGAGGGAGTGCCTGCGGGCAGGGTGTGATACGGACACCCGAGTACGATCGTGTTCCCGGAGATGTCGACGTCGCCGCCGAAGAATTCGGCGCCATTTGGCTGCCACGGTCCGCCGGTGACGTGGCCGCTATACGACCAGGCGCCATTGGAATTCTTGCGATAGATCACGGCCTGATAGTTTCCCGTCGCCGCGCCGACGACAATCGTGCCGTTGTCGATTTCAACGTCCGACCCCATGTGCGCGATGCCGGGCGGCGGGGTCAGGTTGGCCGTGACGTTCCATCCGCTGCTCAGCCGTTCGGCGATGATCACGCGGTCCTGAAATGCCAGCGCCAGTATATTTCCCTGCAGCGCCAGCCGAGGCATGTGGATCGGATCGGGGCTGCTCGCCTGGAACACGGCCTGCGGGCCGCTCCACTGGTTCTCGCTGTTCGGTGAGCGCTCATACACCCACGCATTGATGTTCCTGGACTGCGGCTGTGTAATAACGGCAAGGCGGTTGCCGTCGAGCGCCAGATCGATGACGCCGAAGTAACTCGAGTCGCCGGGCCCGGCCAAACGAAACGATTCTTCGATCACGGTCGGCGCGGCCTGGGCCACTGCGAACGGCGCGAGCAGGAACAGGGTGAGTAAACAAGAAAAAATCTGCGCGGATCGATTGCCAGCGAGTCGCCCAGAGAATGCGAAGAAACATCTGCGCGGACGCATATGGGTCACTCCGTTGGGATCTGGACGTCTTGTGATCCCACAGACAATGTGCGCCTGCCTGGTTCGGTTCCTTACTTCCGTAGCAACTTCTCACTGCCCGTCAGTGTCGCTGGATCTTACAGCGGAATCGGCTGATCGAGACGAACGGTTGGCAGACCTTGAGAGTCACGGGGGGCGGGGCGTCGGAGTCGAGCACATCCGTGACGGATTCCGACACTAGCGTTTCAAGACGCGTTGCTCGAAGCGCTGCGGACCAACTCGGTGATGTAACGCTCGAGTGTGATTGTGCCGCGCCAGGCATTCTCGGACATCTCGAAGCCGCCATCGACGCTGGCGCCTGTCATTCGCGTATACGAATCCGCGGCCGCTTCGGAGAAGCCAAGCTCCAGAAATGACTCTTTCCACCGGTTGCGTGGAATCACATCCGCTGACACGGGCCGGTCGAGCGCTTTGGCGAAGGCTCTCGCCACCTCCGCAGGGGTATAGCGTGCGGGACCCTCGACATTGCGAACGTCAACGTCATCAAGAGGGGACATCAGCCTTTCGGCAGCCGCTTTGCCAAGATCGCGCGGGGCGACCATGGGCATGGTGAGATCGGCAGCAAACATCGTCGGCAACTTGCCTGTCGTGCGCACGACGTCGAGCAGCCCGTCCCAGTTGCTCATGTAGTAGGCGCCGCGGTTGATGGCCGCCGGGATCGATTGCCTGTGCAGGCCCTGTTCGAGCTCCCACAGCACGCTCAGGTCGCCGATGCGTTCGCCGGCCTGCGCGCCGCCCGTGGATTGTGCGACCACCTTCTCGAGTCCCGAGCCTTCGAGCGCGGACAGGATGTTTGCGATGGTGCGCCTCTCAACCACGTCCGTGTCTGTCGAGGGGGCTGCGGGCGGGTTGAGCAGGAACGCGCGGCGGCCGCGACGAAAGGCGGCTCGCAGCGATCCGACATCCTCGACGCGTGCCTCGACGATGTCGGCGCCTTTCGTGCGCCATGCAGCGGCGCGCTGCATCTGCCGGGTGATGATCGTCACCGCTTCGCCGCGATCGAGCAGCGCGTCTGCGAGCGCCGAGCCGACATGTCCCGTTCCACCCAAAATGACGTACATCCGCGTCTCTCATTTCCGTGTGTCAGGCGCGATAAGAATTCATCGGTGTCGTTGCAGGTTCCGTATCTCACTGTCGAGCGGCAGCGTGGGCGTACCCGCTGCCGCCCCACGTAAATGGCATGAATCGTTATTTTCTGCTCGTCTTTGCCTTCCCGCGCGTCTTTGCCTTCCCGCGCGTCGTGCTCATCCGCGTCGTGACGGAGCGTTCATTTGATCACCGCGTGGCGTTGTATAGAAGACGCCTTTTCCGAGCTGTTAGACTGAGAGGCTCACAACTTGATTGGAGTCGGGCATGTTACGAACGTTGCCGATATTCGCGTTCCTGCTGACCGGCGCAGCCGTTGCGGGCGAACCCGTGTTCGACGTGCACGTACATCTGCGTGAGGGCGAGACATCGCTGCGTGCTTACCAGGCCGACATCAAGACCGCGGGCCTCGAACTGCAGGGACTGGGCGCGATGTGGTTCGGTGGACCGCACCAGGCTCGGCAGGGTGAGTTGGACAAGATCCGTGCTGGCAATGACAGCGTGATTGCGCTCGCAGCGAAGCATCCGCAGGTGATGCCCATCGCCACCGTCCATCCTTACGACGGATTGGCGGCGCTTGCCGAGCTTGCGCGCGTGGCCACCGCGGGCGTCAAGGTCCTGAAGATTCATGCACACACGCAGCGCTTCGACGTTGACGATCCGCGGGTGGAGGCGCTGGTGCGCAAGGCCGGCGAGCTCGGCGTGATCGTGCTGATGGACAACGCCAACATCCTGCCCGGCGACAGCGAGAAGCTGTTCAATCTGGTGGTGCGAGTGCCTCAAACAAAGTTCATTCTTGCCCATATCGGTGGGATGAACTTCCGGTTCTGGAATATGCTGGCGCTGGCCCGGACCGCAGACGGTTTCGGCATGGAAAATTTGAACTTCGACATCTCGGGGACGGTGCTGATGGCGGCCGATTCGCCGCTCGAGGCCGAGTTCGTCTGGACGCTGCGCAACGTCGGCATCGATCACGTGCTGATCGGATCGGACTATCCGCAGATGGGCCTCGGCAAGACCGTGGACGCGCTCGAACGCCTGGACCTGACCGCGGAGGAGAAAGGCAAGATCCGATCCGGCAACGCACGCCGGTTGTTCGGCCGCTAAGCGTCAGGCCAGGATGATCTTGCGAGCCTCGGCCTCCGGATCGTTCACCATGCGACACTGATCGTCCCAGACCATGGTGCGATTCGATTGCGGATCGCTCGGCTGCCACTTGAGCCCGGGAATGCTGGGATTGCCCGTCGATGCGAACGCGGCCCACGAGGATGCCATCTTCCTGGCCAGGGCCTGTGCTTCAGGCGTATTGCCGGTGCCTTGTTCGCAGCGTTTGGTGTTGTCGAAGCAGAATGCAAGCTCCGCCGTGTGCCACGCGCCGGGCACCCCATCGAGGATCGGTGTCTGCCAGGTGAAGTAATACGTGTACGCGGGCGCGGCATTGAGTGCGTGCTTCAACCCCGCCATCTTCACCACGTTGTTGCGAATGGCGAGGCCGTTGAGGCCCGGTGCACCGCTACAAATATAGGACAAGGTTTGAATCGCCTTCTGAGGATAGGCTTGCTTGAGCGATTGAACGATCGCGCCTGCTTTCTCTTCTCCATACGCCTTGGTGAGATTCGCACGCCACTCATCCTCCGTGGGCCGTTGCGACATGCGATTGCCTTCTTCGGTCACCGAGCCAATGAGCATCGGCACGTGCTTCGACACCTCGGGCGCGGCATCGAAGAACGATCGCATGTTGACGATTTTCCCATCGACGCAGGGTGACCAGCCCACGCGCGGCGTGCCCGGTCCGCCTGGCCCCGCCACCGGCGGCCCCGCGGGATTGATCTTGGCGGCGGCCGCGGTGCCGGCGGCGGCCAGTTTCGACCACTCCATCTTCTGCAACGATTGAATGTCGTTGAGCGCAAGCCCCAGATCCTTCATCACCCATCGCGCAAGCTCGCGTTGCTGTTCGCGGCTGGGAATATTCCCACCGCCGCCGGACTGAGCGGCGGCACGATGAAACAACCCTGCGGCCGACGGCATGCCCATCAGCGTCGTCACTTTCGAACCGCCGCCGGATTGGCCATAGATCATGACGCGATCGGGATCGCCGCCGAAGTTCGCGATGTTTTCCTGGATCCAGCGCAGGGCCGCCACCAGGTCCGTCATGCCGACGTTGGCTGAGTCTTCGTACGCGGCGCCGCCGATCTCCGCCACATCGAAAAATCCCAGAATGTTCAGGCGATGATTGACCGAGACTTGCACGACGTCGTGATGCCTCGCCATCTGCGCGCCTTCATGCGATGGCAATTCATACGAGGAGCCGAAGCTGAATCCGCCGCCGTGGAAATACACCATCACCGCGCGCTTGCCGCTCAAGCTCGGTGTCCAAATGTTGAGCTTGAGCATGTCTTCGCTCTGCCAGCCGTCATCCCAATCCTGGATGAAGGTTTGTGCCGAGCTCGTCCAGGTGTGCAGGTTCTGCGGGCAGTTCGCGCCATAGACGAGCGCCAGGTACTCATCGGTCCACGGGCTCGGCGGCTTTGCAGGCAACCATCGATTCTCACCGGCCGTCGTTTGACCGTACGGAACCCCTTTAAAGGTGAATACCCCGCCATCGAGATATCCGCGCACTTTGCCGTATTGTGTCTTGGCGATAGCAGATCGCGGCGTGGACAGATTGCCGGGGCCTGAGTGAGCGCCCGTCTTGATGCTGTCGGATGCGGCGGCAGGAGCCGCAGTCGCAAGACCGACGCCTGTCGTGGCGGAGAGCATCAGCGCCTCTCGACGAGTGAGTCCCAAGCGCTTTCTGGAATCGACCATGAGGTCCCCCTGCACTACATCGTTGTCACAGATCGAATCGTGAATCTATCAATGGAACAGACGCCATCGACGGGAGGGTTCCCGCCCGAGCGTTGTTACAAGCGGGTGTCGAGTCCGAGCAGCGGTCGATCGTGCTCATCGAGAAACCGGGCGCAGAAATCCGTCGCGCCACCGCCGTTGATGATGGCGGCGCGAATGACGTTGCGTCCTTTGCGCAGGGTCACGCGCGGTGAGAGGCCGTCATCGATCACGCTCTGACGGTCGTCGTTGAGTGCGATCACCGGTTCACCATTGAGCCACCAGCGCGAGGCGGCATTCGAGCCGATGGCCAATCTCACGTTCTGCATCTCGCGCGGCGCGTCGATGCTGGTCTCGACCCAGAACAGCACGTTGGAGGTGGGCTTCGAGAGCGACCACGCGAAGTGGTACAGGTTGAGGTTGTAGTGCAGCGTATCGAGTGCGTGCCAACCGTGCTCGGCGCCGTTGATCGTGACTTTCGTGCCTTCGCGAGGTTGCGCGGCCTCGGGAAGGGCGGCGAGCTTCAGTGCTTCTTTGACCGCGGGCTCCGTGAGCCGACCGGCCACGGGCACCGGTTCGAGCACGAACCAGCGATGGATGAAGCCGCGCGAGTCCACCGGCAGGGAGTCGCCCTGGGCACGCTTCAAGGTCGTCGGCGCCGGTCGCGCAGCCTCCTGTGCGTGCACGAGGCCTGAAGCGGCGAGGCTCAACGAAAGAACAAAGAGGGCGATTCTCATCATGGCGCTCCGAGTCGCCAGCGCTGACGATCACTGGCGGGATCAAACGTCGACAACGTAGGCGTGCTGCTGCCCACCGCAGAGAGTGCCCAAGGGGCGTTCGAGTTCGGCACGGCCTTCGGGCTGATGCGGTAGGTGCCATCGATGAGCTGGTCGATGCGCCACAGCTGCTCGGGCGCGCCGGTGAAGGACGTTGCTTCGAGTTCGCCACGCGAAGTCGCGGTGAGCGAGCGCTCCGTGCCCGCGATCGTGATCCGAAAATACGGCGCGCCCAGGTAGCCGCCGACGCCGGCCACCGGTGCGATGACCCACTTCTGCTGAGCTTGCAGCATCGCAGGCGCGAGACGCACGCCGGTGACCGAAGGCCAGTTCGCGGCGACCTGAGCGGGCTCTTGATCGGCAATGGGTGGGCCGATCTGTGGCGCGAAGGGCGCACCGGCGGGCGGCGCTCCCGGCGTTGGCGGACCGCTGCCGAGGATGCCACTGCCGGGCGGACCGCCACGACGTTGGCGAAATCCGCCCACGGGCGATCCCTGCACGGCGAGCTCGAGTACCGTGCCGGTGCGCGCCGACTCGATGCTATAGGTGCCCGCAACGAGGTTGTCACCGGCGACGGGCCAGCCATCGCGCCAGAGCAGCGGACGAATGTCGAGCACGCTCACACCGCCGCGATCCAGATCCGCCTCGTAGTGCAGAGAAAATTTTTGCACGCCGTCGCCGAGATCCAGCAGCCCGAAGTGCCCCGGTCCAATGTTTCGTCCGCGCGAAGCGGCGAACAGCTTGCCCCCGCCTTCAATCATGTCGACGCCCATGTTGTCGAGATAGGGGCCCGTGACTTTGCGCGAACGTCCCATGCGGATGTTGTACGTCGAGTTCGCGCCCTGGCAGCACGAGCCGTGCGTCACCAGCAGGTAATACCAGCCGTCGCGATGAATGAGGATCGCGGCTTCAGAGTTGATGGCGACGTTGACGGGTTTGCGCTTTGGGTCACGACGCAACCCGGTCTTCGGATCCAGCTCGACCAAGCGGATGTAGCCGAAGTACGAGCCGTAGACGAGCCACAGGCGTCCTTCCGGATCGAGCAGCACGCCCGGGTCGATGGCGTTGCTGTCCTCGACACCGTCCGACCAGACCACCGGCCCGCGGTCCTCGCATTTGTCAGCGGACGGCTCTGGCGAGAGCGTCGGACACACGAGGAGGCCGATCGCTGATTTCGGCTGCGTGCCCGGCGCGGAGTAGTAGACGAAGAACTGATCGCCGACTTTGATGACATCCGGCGCCCAGGTGTTGTTGCCACCCTTGGCGAGCACCTCGGGCCCGGCCTTGCCACCGGGTACGGCCGACATCAGCGAGCCCGCCCGGTTCCAGGTCCATCCATCGGCCGAGGTGAGGATGGGAATGCCGGCGCCCGTGCCGTAGGTGTAATAGCGACCGTCGTGAAAGATGATCGTCGATGGATCGTGGACGATGACGTCGCCATCGAGGGCGAGCGCCGGCAGGGCGAAGGACGCTGCCAGTAACGAGAATATTTTTCTCAGCATGAGTGCTCGGTGAGGTGTCTCTGGGCGGTAATGTACCCGCTTTCATTCGCGCAAAGCCAATCGCTAATAAAATCGAGGGGTGGTACAGTCGGACCTCAACGACGAATATCGCTTCAGATCGAGTGGGGAAAAATCCAAATGAAATGGATGTTTCTTGCCGTGTTGAGTCTGACCCTCGGGACGGTCGCGCCGTCACGAGCGGAGGAGCACGCTTCCAGAGTGTTCGAGATTCGCACCTACACCACGGCCGAGGGCAAGCTGCAGGATCTGCACCGACGCTTTCGTGAGCACACCCTGAAGCTCTTCGAGCGGCACGGCATGGTCAACATTGCCTACTGGACACCGCAGGATCCGAAGGCGTCGAGCAACACCCTCATCTATGTCCTGGCCCACCCGAGTCGCGAGGCCGCCGCGCAGAACTGGGCCGCCTTCAGCGCCGATCCCGAATGGAAGCAGGTGCGAGCGGCGTCCGAGGCGAACGGTCGCATTGTGATCAAAGTGGAATCGACGTTCGTCGAGGCGACGGACTACTCGGCCTTGAAGTAGCTCGCGGCGAGCGAGGCACGGCAACCAACCAGGGAGTATGGAAATGAAGCGACAGACACGCATTCTCGTTGCACTGCTGGGCGCCTTGGCGTTCCTCGCTCAGGCAAACCTCAGCGCCGCTGCCGATCAGGAGGCGTCGCCAGCCCAACCGGCGAGTGATATTTACGATCCGCTCGGCCTGGTCGCGCCCGGTCGGCACGGCGAACTCGTCTCGCTCGCCGCCGGCTTCAGTTTCACCGAAGGCCCCGCGGTCGATCGACATGGCAACGTGTACTTTACCGACCAGCCGAATGACCGGATCTATCGATGGGATGCCGGCACCCGCAAGGTCACGCTCTTTCTGGAAGGCACCGGTCGCGCGAACGGCATGGCGTTCGATGCGCAGGGCAATCTCATTGCCGCGGCCGACATGTATGGAGAGCTTTGGAAGATCCGTCCCGACGGCACGCACGAGGTGCTGGTCGACCACTATCAGGGAAAGCGGCTGAACGGACCGAACGACGTGTGGATCCATCCCACGAACGGCGGCATCTACCTCACCGATCCGATTTTTCCGAGAGCCTATTGGGACGCCGACGATCCGCGGCAACAGCCCTGGGAGCCGACGCACTCCGAGCAGGCGGCGCAGGGCAAGGGCGGCTACGTTTACTACCTGCCGCCCGGCGGCCGCAAGCTCGTGAGAGTTACGACCGAGGCCATGGGCTGGGAGTCCGATGCCTGGCCGAACGGCGTCGTCGGCACGCCGGATGGTAAGAAACTGTACGTGAACAAGTGGTACTACGATAACAAGGGCGGCACCTGGGTCTTCGATGTCAAGCGCGACGGCAGCCTCACCAACATGCGCAAGTTCACGGACTGGGGCGGTGATGGCATGTCGATGGATGAATTGGGGAACGTCTACATCAGCAACGGCGAAGGTGTACTCGCGTTCGATCCGAACGGCACGCTCATTCTGAAGATCCCCACCGGCGGCGGCGCGACCAACAACACGTTCGCCGGGCGGGATGGCAAAACCCTGTTCATCACGGGTCCCGCCGATCAGATCAGTGCGATCAGGATGACGGTGCGAGGTGCGCAGAACTGGTGTCGGCACCCGAAATAAATTCACAAACGGCCCGCGGACTCCTCGCCGCGGGCATCAGTTCATCGGGCGATTTATTTGTACGAGTTTATTGCGAGCGCAGTCGTTGCTCGTTAGAGTCGCCCGATTCGATCGTGGGGAGCTCACCGGACCTCGGGACGGCATGAGCTGCGTTTTCTTGGTAGAGGCATCAAGGTAACGAGCGTGACGTATAACAGGATGCGGCTTGCGAGCTCACGAAACGTGCTTCGTGTGTTGGCATTGCTGGTGAGCTTCTTCGTCTTTGTTTCTGTGGGGACCCGCGCCCACGCAGCGAACGACAAGTACACGTTCGTGCTGGTCCACGGCGCCACGGCCGGCGGCTGGGAGTGGAAGCGCACCGGCAATTTCCTGAGCGACGATGGTCACACCGTGTACCGCGCCACGCTCACGGGCCTCGGTGAGCGCCAACACCTCAACAGTCCCGAGATCGATCTGCAAACCCACATCAACGATGTGGTCAATCTGATTTTGTTCGAAGACCTGCACGACGTGGTGCTCACCGGACACAGTTACGGCGGGATGGTGATCACGGGCGTCATGGACCGGATTCCCGATCGCATTCGTCACGTCGTGTTTCTCGACGCCGCGGTGCCCGAGGATGGCATGTCGCTGTGGGATCTGTTTGGCGGCAGGGGGCAGGACCCCTCACGCTTCTCGGATGGTTTCATGCAGGTGCCTTGGGTCAAAGCCGACACGCCGCCGCCGCACAGCGTGAAGCACTCGATCAAGTGCTTCAACCAGCCGGTCTCTTATAAGAATCCCGCCGCGCTCGCCTTGCCGGTGACCTATGTGGCGTTCGTTCCGAAGGACAAGTCCGCCGAGGAGCGAGCGAAGACGGACAAGAGCTGGCAACGCGCCGTCGCCCGAGGCTGGACGATTCGCACGTTTCCGGGCGGGCACGTCGCTCAACAGGAAGACCCGCGCGGTGTGGCGACGCTGATCGAACAGTCGGTGAGCGATCGCAATAAGCCCGCGGCCAAAGCCGCCGCGAACTGAAATAACGCTGCAGCGTACGGTCTCTCCCATCGAGGAAAGACCGTTGACGCGAGTGATTCGGCTCGCGCACCCGCGGTGCGGTGATCTCGCGAGCCTCACAGGCTACTTCCGCTTCTTGCCAAACAGCGTGCGGCCCTGAGTATCGACTTCGGCGCCGAGCACCGTGCCATTCGCATCCACGATGAATTCGATGGCGTCCTTGGTCGGATACGCGAGCGTGCGAAACAGATTCGGTCCTGTCGGCTCGAGCGGCAACGGCGGCTGCGTCGGCACGTGCGCGACCAGCGTGCTGCCTTCGATAGCGAGGGTCGCCACGAACTGACCGAAATCGTAATCGCCGCGAAACGCCTCGAGACGCTCGGCGGAGGGCGTGTACGGCCCGAGTGCGGGGCGGCGCAGCCGCCACGCAGATCGAACGGCGGCGTCGCCTTCTACCGTCCAGCGATCGGCGCGTCGCCAGTTCGCGTCGAAGACGCCGGATGCGAACTCTCGATCGTTGGGGTTGACGCTCGCCTGCGGCGGCGGACGGCGTCCGTCACGGATCGTCCAGTCGCTTGCGGTGAAGCCGACACCGATCGAGGGCTCGACGAACTCCGGCTTCCAGAACTGCATCCCCATCGCAGAGGTGGCCGCGACGACGAGAACGTAGCGATCGTCGGCACGCGGGCTCGGATAGATCATCTGCAGCACGGCATCGTCCACCGTCCAGCGCTTGCCATCGACCTCGATCGAATGCGCCGATACGCTCATCGGCAAGCGTTTGCCAAGCCGTCGCGTCACCGCGTTGGCATCGGCGCCGCCGAGCAGGATGAGCGAATACGCACGCTCGTCATCGGCCGAGACGTCCACGTCCCGCTTGACCCGCAGCGGCTGGTACTGCCACGCCATCCACACCTCCTGCAGGTCGCGAGCCCGTTCTTCGATGCTGTGGCGCATGTGTGGATCGCGCGAGGTCGTGCCGACCACGACCATGAAGGGCAGGGTGATGATCTCCGAGATCGGGCCCTCCAGGCCGGGCTGTTTCCGACGCTCGTGCGACCTGGCTTGCGCCGTGCCGAGGCGGGCGATGCCGTTGTCGAGGGGCGCTCGCTGCGACTTGCCGTTCCATACGACGCGAAGCTCCGTACTCGAGCCGCGCAGGCTGGGCGGAAGCGCAAGTTCAAACGCCGCGAGATTCTCCGAGTCGATCCGCACCAGGCCCGGTTTCACGACTTCGGCCTCCGCGCGAATGAGTCGTTGTGGCTCCTCGATCGCGCGAGCCTCGAGCCAGTGCGCACGCGCGCCGCTCAGATCCGCCGAGCGCAGGCGAACGCGACGCGGCGCCGGGTCGCGGCGATGCTCGAGCAACCAGTCGATGAGGGCCGGGCGCTGCTGCAGGTCCTCGTGTCCCCAGCCGGGCATTTCCCAATATCGGACGTTGTAGCCCCAACGCTGCAGCATCCGCGTCGCATGCCGGGAATTTTCGACGCTGACCGTCGCGTCATTGTCGCCGTGAATGACGAGTAGCGGCACGTTCAACAAGTTCTCCGCGCTGACGAACGAGCTGCGGCGTTCCTGGATATAAAACTCCCGCGCATTGCTCGGCTGGTTCTCCGGCAGCGAGGGCCCCCGAATCGTGCTCACGCGAAAATCCCAGCCGCCAAACACGGGAGCAGCGGCCGCGAACAGATGTGGATGGCGCGAGGCGATCGCCCAGGTGCCGTGCCCGCCCATGGACTCGCCGGTGAGATAGACGCGATCGTCGTCGACCGCGAATCTCGCTTTGGCTTCCTGCAAGCACCTGAGCACGTCTCGCTCGCCGAGGCCGAGGTATTGCGCATTCCCGCGGCCGTGCGGCTCGATATAGATGATGTTCTTGCCGTCGGCGAGGTCGCTGTGACGCTGATCGATGGACCACCAGCGGTGCAGCGGGGGATTCTCGGGGTTGTAGCCGTGCAGCGATAGGACGAGAGGCCAACGCTGTGACGCGCTGTAATTCGAAGGTAGATACGCACGACAGAACTGTACCGAGCCGTCGACCTCATCGACATAGCCGAGGCGAACGAAGCCGCCCGGCCGAACACTGCCGACGCGTTGCGCACGATCCAGTTCGATTTCCTCATACTCGAGCAGCGGCGAATGAATGCGCGTCTCCATTGCGGGGAGCGCCGCGTTGAGTTGACCATCGGTGCGATCTCGCACGATCTGCGCAAGCAAGCGCAGATGAGCGCCATGGACCGGCTCTTTGGCGGCGTCCGCGGCGTCGATCAGGCGCTGCGCGGCGGCCGCGGCATCGCCCTTGTACCAAGGCAGATGCACGAGATACGGCTGATCCCAGGCGTCGCGGGAGGTGAGGCGAAATTCATACGCGCCGTCCGGCCACGTGCGTGCATCGAGCGTCACCGATTCGCCGCGAGCCGTCGTGGCGCGGGCGAGGATGCGCCCGCCCGCGCCGAGCGCAGTCACCTCGATGGGGAGCGCCGCTGAATCCGCAGGCAGATTCGTGTGCACTTCGACCTGACCCGCCGAGGCGCGTAGATAAGGAACGATGGCTTCGGCGCGCGCGAGCAGGGCGCCGGGTTCAACGACGCGCACCGTGAACGGCCATGCGTTGGGATCGACTTGCTCGAGGCGCAGCAGCAGCGCGTTCTCGCCTTGCCTCATCTGCACGGCGATGCGCTCGCTGTCGCGTGCGAACGTGGCATGAGACTTCGTGCGCTCGTACACGCGCTCGCCGTTGAGCCATACCGCGATCGGTCCTTGCGCGCCGATCGATAGCTCGGCGGCGCCCGCCTGCGCCCGGGAGAGCGTGCCCGCAACGAATGCGATCCGCCGCGCGCCATCGCTCGGCATACCGGCCACGGCAATCACGTCAGTGATCTCATTCCATGACGTGTGCGCCTTCCAGCGCACGTGGGCGGCATCCGTGCTGAACGCTCGACCTTCTCTCGGCTCAAGCGTTGCCGCGTCGATGCGAGTGGCGACATCGGGCGAGAGTGCGCCCGCAACCAGCCATTGCTTGTGAAAGCGCAGCGATCCACGCGACCACAGCTCGCGTTGCGCGGCGTCGATCTGCACCGGATCGAGCGCCACCGGTTCAGCGCTGCAGAGAGTGCAGACAAGCAGCAGTAACGTCGCTTTGAGAAGGTTATGCATGTGATGAAGGGATGAAGAGATGAAGGGTGTGAGAGGTGAAGTCAACGCAACGCGCCCGGGCCGCTGCGATCTCTGTGACGTGAGCGCTCGTCATGGGAACCGTTGTTGTTCTCGCCCGTGAGTGCAAGCACGACTTGGACGCAGCCACCGCCGCCAAGGGTTGCACCCGCGGATCGCTAATTTCAATTGTACGAGTATTGACGAGCGCTGGGAGCGGTGCTAATTACGCTGCTCGCCGCGAACACTGGAGTCACGATGCGCAGGTGCCTGGGAATATTTTCGCTCCTGCTGTGGGTGTGGGCGGTCGGCGCGCACGCGGAGACGTGGACGCCGGACAACGGTAACGGCACGTACACGAACCCGCTCTTCTACGAGGAGTTCTCCGACCCCGACATGATCCGCGTCGGCGAGGACTTCTACCTCACCGGCACGACCATGCACTCGATGCCAGGCCTGCCCATCCTGCACTCGAAGGACCTGGTCAACTGGACCTTCGTGAGTTACGCGGCGCGCGCGCTCGATCTCGGGCCGGCGTTCCGGCTGCAAGGCGGGGGCAACATTTATGGCCAGGGCTTCTGGGCCCCGTCGTTTCGCTATCACGACGGCACCTTTTATCTCTTCAGCAATGTAAACAAGCAGACCACTCAGCTGTTCACGGCCAAGAATCCCGCCGGCCCCTGGCAGCAGCAATCGATGCGCCAGAGCCTGCACGACCTGTCGGTGCTCTTCGACGATGACGGCAAGGTGTATGTGGTGTGGGGTTACCGCTCCATCCAGTTTGCACAGCTCACGGCGGATCTCACCGACATCGTGCCCGGCACGCAGCGCGAAATCATCGCCGCCGATGCGGGCATGGGCGAGGGCCTGCACTTCACCAAGATCGACGGAAAATATTTCATCACCAGCGCCTGGTATGACGGCCGCATGCGGATGCCCGCGGCGCGAGCCGATCGTCCCGAGGGGCCTTATGAAGTGAATCCGGCGATCAGCATCGATGAGGACTTCGGCCTCGCTCAGGGGTATCGCCTGAGCGACATGCGCGGCAAAGCGCCGCCCTATGACATCCGGCCCGGAGATCCTCACGCGCTCGGCCGGCTCTCGTTACACCAGGGCGGCGTGATTCAAACATCGAGCGGGGAGTGGTGGGGCTACTCGATGATGGACTACAACTCGGTGGGGCGACTGACGGGGTTATCGCCCGTCACCTGGAAGGACGGATGGCCGTACTTCGGTTTGCCCGGCAACCTGGGGCGCACGCCGCGAACGTGGGTCAAGCCCAAGACGGCCTTCGTGCAGCCCGTCACCGTTCCCTACGAACGCGATGACGATTTCTCCGGCAACGTGCTGAAGCCCATCTGGCAATGGAATCACGTGCCCGTCGAGGATGCCTGGTCGTTGGGCGAACGCAAAGGATACTTGCGATTGCACGCCTTGCCCGCGACCAGCCTGTGGGATGCACGGAACACGTTGACGCAGCGATCGATCGGCCCGCGCTCGGCGCCTTCGGTGCTGCTCGATACGGCGTCGATGCGCGATCACGATGTGGCGGGCCTGGCGCTGTTCAACCGGCCGTACGCGTGGTTGGGCGTGCAGCGCACCGGTGAGAAGCGGCAGTTGATTCAGTTCGATGAGCAGACCGGACGCAAGGCGATCCTCGATCTGCCCTCGCAGCGTGTCTGGCTGCGTGCGGAATGTGACTTTCTCACCGAGCAGGCGCGATTTTCGTACTCGCTGGACGGGGAGCGTTTCGTGACATTCGGCGAGCCGTTCACGATGGTGTTTCAGCTCACGACGTTTCAAGGCGTGCGCTATGCGCTGTTCAACTACAACACGCGAGGCGAGCGCGGCGGCGCCGCCGATTTCGATCGCTTCGAGGTGGCTCAGCCTGCGCCGCGAGGTCTGATGCGGCCGATTCCGTATCGCGAGCGAATTCTGTTGAGCGCGGCGGGACGCAGCTACGGTCTCGGCAGTGGCGAGGGCGGACTGGTGGTGGGCGAACCCGGCGCCATCAAGATCGTGGACATGCAGTTGGGTCGCGTGGCGCTCGAGCTCGGCGGACGTTTCGTCAGCGTCGAGGCGAGCGGTGCGGTCGGATTGAGCAGCGAACGGCCCGGTGAGGCGGAAACGTTTCAATGGATCGAAACGCCGACCGGCGAGCTGGTGCTGATGTCGCTGCGTACGCATCGCTTTTTGCGCATCGATCCACAGTCACGGCGCATCGTCGCCGACAGCCCCGGGCCGCTGCCCGATGGTTCCGATGGAGTGCGTTGGGCCTGGGAAAAGCCGCGGACATGATCACGAAATTTTTAAGTGCGAGCCTTGCGTTGCTGGCTGTCTTTCCCGGGCTCGCAGGCGCGGGGCAGGGCGATCCATTAGCCCCGACCGGCCGGTGGAGCGCCTACACTGCAGGCCGCGCACCCACCCCACCGATGGGATGGAGCAGCTGGAACGCGTTCGCAACGGACATCGATGAGGAGAAAATCCTCGGATCCGCGCAGGCGCTGGTCGACAGCGGGTTGGCTCGCAAGGGCTATCGTTACGTCAACATCGATGACGGATGGTGGCTGCAGCGACGCGCCCGCGACGGTGAGCTCGTGATCCGCTCCGCGCGGTTTCCATCGACCGTGCGTGAAGGCCGACTGCCGTCGTTCCGCCCGTTCACCGATCGACTGCATGCATTGGGGCTGAAGGCGGGCATCTATTCGGATCTGGGCCGCAACACGTGCTCGCAGGCGTATTCGCCGGATGACACCGACCTGCCGAAGGGCTCGGTGCTGGAGCGAGAGGTCGGACTGTATGGACACATCGATCAGGACATCTCACTGTTCTTCTCCGAGTGGGGTTTCGACTTCATCAAAGTCGACGGATGTGGCGTGCGCGCCTATGGAGCTGGCAGCGAGAAAGTGATATCGGGCGCCTATCGCGAATTCAAACCGTTGCTCGACATGGAGTCGGTGGCGCGCTCGGACATTCCTGCCGTTCAGGCGCTGTTTCAACAGATCGATGCGGCCCTGATCCGCAACAACCCTGACGGTGACTTCGTGCTGTCGCTGTGTATCTGGGGCGCAGGCAATGTGCGCGCGTGGGGCAAGGACTTCGGCAACCTGTCGCGGACCAGCGATGACATCAACCCGACCTGGGGCCGGCTGCTCACAAACTTCGACAGCGCCGCGAAGCGAGCGCTCTACGCGCACCCCGGTGCGTGGAATGACCCCGACATGCTGTTCATCGGCAAAGGTGATTTCGATGCGGATCACCTGACCGAAGCGCGCTCGCATCTATCGATGTGGGCCATGATCAACGCGCCGCTGATGATCGGCATGGATCTGCGCCACGCCCCGCAGGCGTTGCTGGACGTGTTTGGCAATCAGGACGTGATTGCGCTCAATCAGGATCCGGCCGGGCATCAGGCGGTCGTCGCGTTCGACAGCGCCGAGGTCCAGATCTTCGTGAAGACGCTGAGCACGGGAGAGAAGGCCGTCGCCGTCTTCAACCGAAGCGCGGCCCCACTGAATGTTGATTTGACGGCCGCTCACCTGAAGTTCCGAGAGGAGTCGGAGGTGGCCCTGATGGATTTGTGGAGTGGCCGCAACCAAAACTTCCGAAAGCAGCTGAGACTGCACCTCGATGGTCATCAGACGCTCGTGTTCAAGGCGCGCGGCGCTCGCGTGCTCGCCGACGGGCTGTATCTTTCCGAGCAGCCCGGTAACGTGAACCCGGCCGTCGATGGCGTGGTGTGGCCGGCGCCGGATCCGACGATTCATCGCTCGGCGTTTGGCTGGCAGGGGACGCGAAGCAGTGGTGAACGCCCGATCTATGCAGGATGGGGCGGGGCGCAGCCGGACAGCGCGCCTTATGGCGAAGCGCTTCGGATCCGCGGCAAAAAATTCGAGACGGGCCTCGGCGTCCTCGCCAATTCGCGGCTGGAGGTGCGCAATCAAGGCTATCGCCGCTTCACCGCCATCGTCGGCGTCAACGACTCGGCTCGAGACGATCGCCATGCCGCGACCTTCACGGTGTATGGCGACGGCAAAGTGCTCGCCACCAGCCGCGCGCTGAAATTTGGTGACGAGGGCCAGCGCATCAACATCGACGTGTCCGGCGTGAAGATCATCGAGTTGGTCGCGCGTGCGCCCGTCGACGATCCGGCAACCCTTCCGGTGACCTGGGCGGAAGCCGCATTGTTGTCCGGTGCCGGAGCGGCCGATGTGTCGCAGCAGTGAAGTGGCAAGAACGGCGGTCGTTCGCTTCGTCACAAGCGAACGACGATCCGCTTGCCCGCATAAGTCACTTGTTTGGTGGGGCGTACAGGTGCGAATCCGCCCGGGCCTGACGCAGTCATCAGCGCGAGATTGAGCGTTCGTTCTTGCACCATGCCCGGAAAGCTGCCCTGGCGCGCTTCGACCGTCAGCGTGCGTGCGCGGTCGTTCCAGACCAGGTCATACGTTGCCCGCTCGCCTTTCTCGTACGCGTAGGTTTCGTTGTCGTCCTCGTAGATCGTGAAGCGCGCATCCGCACCCGGATAGATGCGCACCTCGTACGGCGCTTCGGGCGCCTGAGTCGCATACTGCACTTCCGGCCCCATCGGAACGATCGACCCGGCTCGGACATAGACCGGCAGGATGTCGAGTGGCGCCTGCCGCGTCGCCCGTTCGCCGCCTGAGAAGCGCTGGTTGGTCCAGAAGTCATACCAGTCCGCGCCTTTGGGCAGATAGGTCGTCATCGACAAGTCGAGCGCCGGTGCAGGCCCGTTCAATGCTTGTCGTTCGCTTGGCCGTCGCCACGCAAATCGCAGGACGCGGTTGCCGTCGATTTGGTAATACTCGATCGTGACACTGATGACCTGGCCTTTGCGGAACGTTTGTGTCGTGCCTTTGTATCGGGCGGCACCCGCGTTCCAGTCCGCCACCACTGTTTTGCCGTCCAGGATCAGCCGGTAGCCATCGTTGCCTTCGATGCCGATCTCGTACTCGCCATCCTCGGGGGCGATCAGCGTGCCGCGCCACCGCGCGGAGAAGTGCGACAAATTCGTGAGGCCCGCCGGCACTTCGGCGAGCGGCGGATCGGGCCAGGTGTGGTCCACGCTCGTGTCGATGAAGCGGCTCTTCGGCGTTTCGAAGTTCTCGCCTTCGAAATACTGGCCAGCGAGGCCGGGCTGACCGTCCGGCGTGCGCAGGTATTCGCTTGGGATCGTTGCGGGAGGGGGCGGCAGGAGGTGATACATCGCTCGCGTGACCGGCTGAACCAGCAACGACGGTCCAAACATGAAGCTGTCGTCGATCCTGTCGATGGTGCGATCGTCGGGGAAGTCCATCATGAGCGGTCGCATCAGCGTGTAGCTGTTCGAGGTGACCTGCCAGCTGAGGGCATAGATGTACGGCAGCAGGCGATAGCGCAGTTGCGTGCTTTTCAGCAGCGAGCCATAAACCTGCGGATCCATGGTCTTGAACAGATAGGGCTCGCGCTCGACGTTGGTGCCGTGGATGCGCATGATCGGATTGAAGGCGGAGAATTGCAGCCAGCGCGCATACAGCTCCCGCCAGGCCGGGTTCTTCTCGCCGCCCGGAAAGTCGGCCACGAAGAATCCGCCGGCGTCCTGCGTCCAATAAGGATTGCCCGTTACGGTCACGTTGACGCCGTCGGCGACCTGTTGTTTCAGTGTCTTCCAACTCGCGAAGATGTCGCCGCTCCATGAAGCGGCGGCTGTGCGCTGGGCGCCGGCCCAGCCCGAGCGTGTCAACGTGAAGACGCGCTTGTCGCTGCTGGCGCGCTGCCCGCCATAGGTGCCGTGAGTGGTGAGCAGCGAGTAGGGGTTCAGGTACCGCGTAAAGTCGCCCAGTGCGTTTGCACCGAGCGCCTTCGTATCACGGATGTTGTCCTGCGCATTCCACATTGCGCTGGCGACCTCGATCTCCGTGCCATCCATCCACAACGCATCAACGCCCTTGTCGAGCAGGCCCGATTTGATGTGCTTGAAATAAATCTGTCGGGCCAGCGGGCTGTACGCGTCGTACACGCGCGCACGTTTGGATATCCAATGCAGCGGCTGAAAGCGCAGCCCATGCTCGTCCAGTTCACGGGCAAGTGCAGTGTCGTTGCCGATCGATGGCCAGATCGACACCATCAATTTCAGATTCATGTCGTGGACCTGGTGGCTCATGGCGGCGGGATCGGGATAGCGCTTTGGATCCCAGATCATCCCGCTCCAGCTGCCGTCCTTGTCGGATCCCCAGTACTGCCAGTCCTGCACGATGTAGTCGAGCGGGAATTTTTCCTCACGGAACGAGCGGGCGACCTCGAGCAAATGATCCTGAGTCTTGTAGCGCTCTTTGCTCATGAACAGGCCGAATGCCTGCTTCGGATACATCGGCGCCTGGCCCGTCAGCGCGCGATAGGCGCCGACCACCGCATCCGGGGTCTCGCCGGCCATGAAGTAATAGTCCACGCCGCCGGGTGCACTCTCCGCCCACAGTGACGCACCCTCAGCATCGTCTTTGAAGCGCATCTGCGAATAGGTGTCCCACATCACCCCATAGCGCCGTGACGACATCATGACCGGGATGATGATGCCGACATTCGTCTGCACCAGCAGCAGTTCCTTGCCCCGCCGGTTGCTCCTGTCCTCGCCGTTGAAACCGAAGCCATAGATCGCCTCATCAGGGCGCAACGTGAAAACGTTGCGCGCCTCGAGCGTCGGGGCGCCCGAGATCGTGACTTTCTTCAGCGCCTGCGGCGCGTCCACGCTTTCCTCGGTATAGAGCTTGCCGGCGGCATCAAAGAAGCGTAGCGCACCGCTCGCCTTGCTGATCTCGATGCGCAGCATCGCGCTATCGATCCTCAACGCGCGCTCAGATTCGCTGAGCGTGAACGCAATGGGCTGCGGCTCGCCGATCACGACCAGGCTCGGGGCGCTCCAGTAGCTCTCGCCCAGGTTGGCGTTGACTCGCACTGTCCCGGGCCCGTAGAAGATCACGTTCTTGGTGGTGTCGCCCACGCGTACCTGCACACCACTTGTCAGGCGCACATAGGCGAACGTACCGTCACCGGGCGGCAACACGGATTGGAGATGACCTTTGTCGTCGAGCCCGGTCGCTGATACAGCGGCTCCAGGCGATGCCGTAGCGGAGACTGACACCTGTGCCGCGGATGAATTCGCAAGGCAGAGCACGAGCAGTGCCGCCGGCACAGTAGTCTTCCAGCCGATCATCTTCATTGAAACAAGCCTCTGGACTCTGCTAGATCGAGGGCGCTTTCCAACCGTTCGTTGCACGCGACGTGGGTTGGATGCCGTCTCCGAGTGTATACGCGCCCGCGCCTGAGATGGTATCGCTACCGTTCGCGTCGCCGAGGCACACCCAGGGCCATGCGCGCCGCTGGCCCCGAGCCTGAGACTCGCAAGATCAGCTGCGCGAAAAACGCCTGGAAAAAGCGGCCGACTTGAACGCGAATCAAATTCGGTGCGCCGTTCTCTCCGCGGGTTGGAGCGTGCAAAAGCCGTCAGTGCGGTCCGCCCTACCTTACTGTTGCGTTAGCGCTAACGTTCCGGGTATTTTGTCTGCGTATTGGAAGATGGACGGCAGCTTGGTGCGTCGACAGAGGGAGGCAACTCATTCACGCGCACCCATCCCACATGTCGGCGCCCGTCAACGAGTCGCGGACGCGAGCGCCATTGACGCAACGAGAGCCCTGAAGCAGAGCGCGCTATCACTTGCACATGAAAGAACCTGACCGCGCGAGCGCATCTCGCCGCCGATTTCTCGCCAACGTGGGTCTGCTGACCGGTTGGGCCGCCGTGGCCCCGACACCCGTGTTCGGACTTGAGATGCGAGCGGAGGGCGGGGCTCCAAAGCTGCAAGCGTTCGATCTTGCGAACGTGGATCTGGGCGAGGGGCCTTTCCTGCATGCGCAGCGCATGACCGAGGCTTATCTATTCAAGCTCGAGCCGGATCGGATGCTGCACAACTTCCGCGTGAACGCGGGATTGAAGCCGAAGGCAGCGGTTTACGGCGGTTGGGAGTCCGAGCAGACATGGGAAGACATCAATTGTCACGGCCATACACTCGGTCACTATCTCTCGGCGTGCGCACTCGCGTATCGCTCGACGAACAAGAAACAGTTCAAGCAACGCATCGAGTACATCGCAAGCGAGCTAGCCGCCTGCCAGAAGGCCTCGAATAGCGGACTGGTCTGCGCCTTTCCCAAGGGACCCGCGCTCATCGAGGCGCATTTGCGTGGCGAGAAGATCACCGGCGTTCCCTGGTACACGCTCCACAAAATCTTTGCCGGGCTTCGCGATGCCGCGTTGATGGCCGGCAGCGACAGCTCGCGCGCCGTATTGCTACGGCTCGCGGATTGGACGGTCGAAGCCACCCGGCCGCTCTCCGATGCGCAGTTCGAGACGATGCTGAACACCGAGCACGGCGGCATGAACGAGGTGTTCGCGGATCTGTACTCGCTCACCGGCAACGCCGACTACCGGCGGATGGCGGAGCGTTTCTCTCACCAGGCGATCCTGGAGCCGCTCGCAAAAGGCCGGGATCATCTCGACGGCCTGCACGCCAACACGCAAGTGCCGAAGATCGTCGGCTTTCAGCGCGTATACGAGGTCACGGGTGATACCAAGTACAACGAGGCGGCCGAATTCTTCTGGAGGACGGTCGCACTGACGCGTTCGTTTGCGACCGGCGGCCATGGCGACAACGAACATTTCTTTCCGATGGCGGATTTCGCACATCACGTCTTTTCGGCAAAGGCCTCCGAAACGTGCTGCCAACACAATATGCTGAAGCTGACGCGAGCGCTGTTCGTGCACGATCCGCAAGCAGCGTACGCCGACTACTACGAACGCACGCTCTATAACGGCATCCTGGCCTCACAAGATCCCGACAGCGGGATGGCGACCTACTTTCAGGGCGCCCGGCCCGGCTACATGAAGCTGTATCACACGCCGGAGAATTCGTTCTGGTGCTGCACCGGAACCGGCATGGAGAATCACGTGAAGTATCGTGATTCGATCTATTTCCATGCGCACGGAGTGCTCTATGTGAACCTGTTCATTCCATCGACGCTGCGATGGAAGGAGCAGAACGCAGTAGTGACACAGTCAACGACCTTTCCCGACTCGGCCGGGACCCGCTTGAAGCTGCAGCTCGACCAGCCGGCTGAATTCACACTCAAGCTGCGCCATCCTCGCTGGAGCAAGGCTGCGGTCGTGCTCGTCAATGGCGAAGAAGCGGCGCGCTCGACCAATCCGTCCAGCTACGTGGACGTATCTCGCAAGTGGCGCAACGGCGATGAAATCGAATTGCAGCTCACCATGGAAATTGCCGCGGATTTTGCGCCCGCGGCTCCGGATATCGTCGCCTTCACTTATGGGCCTCTGGTCCTGGCGGCGGCGCTTGGACGTGAGGGACTCGCCTCAGGATCGGACATCATCGAAAACGAACGTCAGATCGGCAGGTACAACGATTCACCGTTTACGCCGCCGCTGTTGCGCGGTGATCCAGGAACGATCGCGCAGAGCATCCGCCGCGGCGACCGACCGAACGAATTCTTGCTCGTGTCCGCCGAGCGCAAGACGCTGCGACTGATTCCGTACCATCGAATTGCACACGAGCGGTATGCGACCTATTGGCAGATCGAACCGCCTGTGGTTTGAGCTCATCGGCACGCCCGAACGTCCCATGCAGTTCAGCACTCGCCAGGCGTTTCCGCTCAGGGCTCGATGCACCCGGAGCCCGGCGCAGTCAGGCCGAGCACCGTCTCGACTAACGGGACCACATTCGTGCGGTAGGCTTTGCGACGCGTGGTCATCGCGGCGACGGTGAGCTTGGTCGCAGGATCGTAGTAGACAACGGTGCCCCAGAAGCCGCTGTGGAAATAAATCTCTCTGCCGTCAATTTGCTTGACGAGCATGCCGAGCCGATAGTTTTGCGCGTCTTTGTGCGCGCCTTGTTTCAACATCGTGTGCAAGGTTTCTTCGTGTTCGAACACCCGACCCTCGAACAACGCTGCCATGAAGCGCGCGAGGTCACGCGAAGACATCACCAGCCCGCCGCCGCCATATAAATCGAAGGATGCGTGTACGTCGGTCGCGTCGACGTCATCGATGAATTGCCGGGCTCGCGGCGCTACGCCTGGGGGCGGTTGTTCGAAGACTTCCCACCACGTGCTGGTGAGTCCGAGTGCATCGAAACGCAGCAACTCCCGAACCGCTGCGGAGACGGATTGTCCGGTCACGCGCTCGATGATATCGCCGAGCAGGATGTAGCCGGTGTCGGAGTATCTGAACTCCACGCCCGGCGCCGCTAGCGGATCCGCATAGTGCATGGAGAGCTTCACCAGTTCCTTACGAGACCACACGTGGCGAGGATCCTTCAGTACGGTCTCGATGTATCGCGGATCACCGCCGTGATCGTAGAGTCCTGCGCTGTGCGACAGTAGTTGCCGCACCGTGATGACGTCGGGTTTGTATCCATCGTCGCGGAGCAGCTTGACCAGTTCGGGATCGAGCAGGGGAGCGATCGCGGCATCCAGATCGAGCCGGCCGCGTTCATGTAATCTCAGGACGGTCGCCGCAACGAAGGTCTTTGTGTTCGAGGCGATACGCAGCGGCGTATCGGTGGTGAGTTTTCGGCCGCTGTCCGGGTCGGCAAATCCGCTTGCGGCGGCCACGGGTCTGGGCAGCGTCCCGCCCATGACATAAATGGAAACCGGGACCGGTTGCGCCATCACTTGCGCTTCTAGCGCCTGTTGCTGACGTGCGGGTGGCAGGGTGCTGAGCGCGGCGCAAAGCGCGAGCGCGGTAATCGGAGCAAACATCGACGATCCTTTGGTTCTATCTAGGGCCTGGTGGACGGCATCTGTTGCATGTGTTGCTTGGAGGCGAGGAGTTGAAACATTGTGCTCCGGCGTGGAGAGCCGTCGCCCAGCGAATCTACCATCCCTACCAGGCCGGCTCAGACTTCGCTCACTGCCGAGTGCCTGGCGGACGTGACAACGCCAGTCCGAGTCGGTCCAGTCCTTCCTCCGTACCGCGCAGGCGTAGCTCACGGTCCTCGTGCCCATCCACATACGCGAGTTGCTCTGTGTAAACCATGCGTGTGCCGCGCCGGTTTGTCGAAAACTCGACCGTCACGAGCGACACCGACAGTAGACGTGCGTCGATCCGAATCTCGTAAGCGAAAACGATGCGCCGTGCTGCCGCGATGTCGAAGAAAACTTTCTCTATCTGCTGGACGCGTCCATCGGGAAATGCGACATGGTGCGTCTCACGCCCGAGCGGACGGAAATCCAGGCGGTATTCAATGGTGTTCTCGGCGTGGCAGTCGGACCAGCTTCGTTTGGCCTGCGGATCGGCCCACGCCGTGAACACCGCCTCGGGCGTCGCATCGAACTCACGGACGATGACGAAATCGGTATGTGTGCTCGGGATGTGCTTCATCGTTCTCTAGACTTGCCGGCCTGACTCGCTAGATAGGCTTCCAGGCGGTCGAACTGGGCGTTGAGCAGCTTCTTTCGCCGTGCGACCCAGGCGTCCATCGCATCGAGTGCCTTGGGCTCAACCTTGTAGGTGCGCACGCGGCCCACCTTCTCGGAGACGACGAAACCGCCTCGCTCGAGCACCGCCAGATGCTTGACGGCCGATGGCAATGCGATGCCGAGCGGGCCTGCCAGATCGGACACGGATGTCGGCCCGCGACTGAGGCGATCAATCATGCCGCGGCGGTGGACATCAGCCAACGCAAAGAACATCCGATCGAGCTGCGCGGGTTCGACGGCAGTGCGCATCTTAAACACCCGTGGGATCGAAGAACCGTCGGGACAGACCTGCCCGTCCCGGGTAGAACTTGAAATAGGGCCGCGCGTGCTCGATGGTGGCCGCAACCGATGGATGGGCCATCAGGCGCTCGAAGTACGCTGACAGGTGTCCGTGCTGTGGCGACAGGGGCACGTATGTCACTGCATAGAACAACGCGGGCGCGGCCGCGCAGTCGGCCATGCTGAACGCCTCGCCCGCAATCCAGGTGCGCCCTTCGAGCTGGCGCTCGATCATTGCATAAGCCGTCTTCAGGCCTTCTCCTGCTCGGGCCACGCTGCGTGCGTCGCGATCGCCTTCTGGCTTTAGCAGGTCGGCCGTGAACGCCTGCATCGGTGTCATCACGTACAAGTCGAAGAGGCGATCCCACAGACGAACGGTGAGGGCAGCGTCATGATCATCCGGGATGAGTGCGCAAGCGCGGCGAGCGTGGTGGCGTTGCAGGTGCTCGATGATGATGCTCGTCTCTGGGATGGGACGACCCCGGTCCACCAGCAAGGGCATCTTGCCGGTGGGCCACAACGCGAAGAAGGCCTCGCGCTCGGCCGGGTCGCCGAGGTTGATCAGTCGCTTCTGAAGCTCGACACCCAGGATGTCGACCGCGATCAGCACCTTGTGGCAGTAGGAGGAGAGCGGGTGGTAATGCAGTGTGAGGTCGCTCATGAGCCTTGAGATAGTTTCCGATGTCGGAAACTATGAATGCAGTGGCCCGCTCAGTCAAGTGAGGGACTAAAGCGCACGCCACGCTTCAACGGTTGCAGGCAATCCGAGGAGGGAAGGGATGCTGCTCGCTCACCAGTGCACGACCGTCATTCCTTTGCGAGCTGGACTTTGCGGTCGTCATCAACTGCGTGACGCCCCATCCGCACAGCTCTTACCGATCGCGGACACAGGCATCTGCGTCCACGACCGAGGAAAACTCCTCCCCGCTGCCCGTAACGCGATAGCGCCACTCGATGGCGTAGCCGGCAGAAAGGAGTTTTGTCATGTCAGGACTACGGCAAGCAAACGTGTGGAGTTGCTGCTCGAGCAGCTGCTTCATGCGTGTCCGTTCTTCCTCGTTCTGAAGGGTTGCGTTGATCGAGCTGTGATATGTGATGGTATTGCCGGCGCCATCGACTGCATCTAGAGACGTGATCTCGTCGACTTGAACCGGCAGCGAGAGCTTTGCGGCAATGGATCTGGCAAGTTCCGATGCGGGTAGGTGAGCTGCGCGCTGGTGGGCCTGCCAACCCGTGAACAAGCCGAAAGCGACGACGAGGGGGCCGAGCCATTTCATGCTACTTCGCAGCTTCTGCTTGAACCCAGATGCAACGGAGTGCTGCCCGAGCCAGCCGAAGCCGAGCGCCGTAGCGTAGAGCCCGCCGAGCACCGGAATGCCACCTTCGATGAGGGGCTGCCACTGAATAGTCATCGTGCGCCTTATTACGTGAAGCCTGTGTGGGCTTCGTTCATTCGAACTTATCGTCAACCAAGAACCGAGTCGCAGCAGCGAAGTGCGCAACCACGACAGCAATCAGCCTCGCAATCACAATACGGTCGGAGTCGCCGCAACAGCCGAGCGCGCGGCTTCATCTTCGTCCACGTCGCCTGCGAACTTCAGTCCGTCGTGGCGATACAGCTCGAGCATGTAGCGACCGTGATACGCAACGGCCGTTCGCTGCAACGGGCGCGCACTGCCATACACGTCGGGCGTTTCATGGGAGCGAGCCTACCTCGGTCGCGGATCGAATGAAGTGGCAGAACGGCCACACCATGGCGAAAACAGACATGAAGCGCCCCAGCCCCGAGATTCGCCTCGCGGTGCTGGATTACGCCGGGTGCTGCGCAATCGTGCGCATTGCTTTTACATGAGGCTGACTCGCCACAGGAAGGGCGGGTTTTTGAGTGATGCCCGCGTGCAGCTGTTCAATCGAGTCTCAGGTGGCCTTCGTCCGCATCAACGTTTTCCGCCTCGAGCACCCCGCCAGTTGAGGCGACTACTTCGCGGGCTCGTCGCTCAGCCCCGCGGCGGCGGCGAGAGCATCGCAGTCGTACATCGCGCCCCCCTTGATAACCATCCTCGTGCGACGAACGTCACCGACGTTCGCGAGCGGATCGCCATCGACCAAGATCAGGTCGGCGCGTTTGCCGGGGGCGATGGAGCCTGCTTCGTGATCTTGACCCATGACGCGAGCCGCGCCGAGCGTGGCGATGTATAGAACCTCTGCCGCTGGAATTCCAGCCTCGACGTACAGCTCGAGTTCTCGTGCGTACAACAGGGCATCGCTGTCCGTCCCGGCGACGATCGGCACGCCCGCCTCGTGCAGCAGCTTCAACATCTGCTTCATTCGCGTGAATGACTGCGTGTACGTGGCACGTTGTTCCGGTGTTGACGCGCGACCGCCCGATCGGCCACCGCGAACGACGGCTGCTGGCAAGCGATTCGCCCACGGCGCCATCCAAGGAGACATCTCTCCTTTGTAGCCGGTAAACATGTTCTCGAACGTGACCAGCGTTGGATCGACGACCACGTTGCGCCGCTTCATCAACGCGATCAGCTCACGCACTTGCTTCGAGTCCAGGTCTAGCTCGTGACCATGCTCCAGCACGGCGGAGAACCGCACCGGCGTGTTCGTGACCTTCACCACCTCCGGCGGCATGAAATTCAAGATCCAGAAATTGGCGTGATTTACTTCCTGATAGCCCGCCAGGATGGCTTCCCGCAGCGTCATGCCCGCCGGGACGTGTCCACTGATTCGCAGGTTTCGTTTACGAGCAGTGGCGATGCCAACATCGAGCAGCTCGCGCGACAGCGAGCTGTAGAATTTCACTTGCGGATACCCGCGGTCTGCCGCGGCATTGACCGCATCCCGCATCTCCTCGGGCGTTCCGACCAAAGTGCCGATCGGCGCGGCCATCGGATCGCGGCCATCGATCAGTTCCGCCGCCGTGATCCAGGGCCCTGGCAACGAGCCCTCATCGAACAGCTGCGTGAGGCGAGCCAGGGCTTGCGGGTTGTTGCCGAGGTCGCGATCGCTCGTCACGCCGGCCATCAAGCTCAGCGCGCCTTCGCTCTCGCTGAGCACATGCGCGTGCATCTCCCACAGGCCAGGCAGCAATGTTCGTCCCCGTGCGTCGATCACTTCGACATCGCCGGACGGTACGAGATCTTGGGTCGGCGCAACCGCAACGATGCGATCACCCTTCACGAGCACCGACATTCCGGGCTTCATGACACGCCGTTCAGCGTCGAACATTCGAGCGTCACGGATGAGCAGCGGACGTTGCGGCTGTCTGCGCAACGCCTTGCCCCGGGCGATGCGAGCCATCGACAGCGTCTGATCCTGCGCCGCGATCAATGCAGGCAGCGACTCCTCGAAACCAGTGCGGACCACGCTCTGCCACGTGGCGGCCGACGCAAACAGCTCGAGGTCCGCATCGAGCCAGAGGGGCTGCGGTTGCAGTTGGATTCCCGAAAGTAGATACAACGTGACATTCATGGCTCCGTTTGCGCCGTGCACCGACAGCCGTTGTGCCTTCTCGATGCGCGCCTTGCCGGCGGGCAGCAGGGCGAGCTCGCCCTGCGCACGCAACAGCGCACGGGCGAGCGCCGCGAGATCCTCGGCGTTCGCTTCGTTCGGCAAGTAATAACCGTTCGCCTCGGTGTCGCCGTGGTCGGCGTGGCTGCGCCAGCGCGCTTTGCCACCGGTACTCGCAAATGTTTCCTCGATGGGGCGTTTGGCGTAGTTGAGGCCGTGCAATTGATGGCTGATCAGCATGCCGCGCTCATCGTAGCGGCTGACGATGTTCAACTCGGGGCCGCGGCCGCGGTCATTGAACTGCAGTGTCGTGCGGCGTTCGCGTCCGGCGGCGGGTAGCACCGTCAGCTCACCCTTGACGGCGTTCGACATCACAACCGAGTACCTCGCGGCGCTCACCAGATCCGCGGGCAGCCCCGGCTGTATCAGTTGCTGTTGAAACTCGTTCGCCACAGTCTCGCCCGCGGCGGCGCGCAGCAGAGTCATGAACGCCGCAGTGCTGCGCGGCCGGTCGGGGCGATAAACAATGGAGTCGAGTGCGTCGCGCCCGATGCGATCTTCGAGCTTGAACAGCAGCAAAGGACCTTTCTGATACAACGACGCGCGGCTCGGCCGATCGGCGGTGAGCAGCGAGCCGGCATCCAACGCAGGGATCACCTTACGGGCCAGCAGCGCGCGCATGGGCGGTTCGCCGAAGGCGGTTTGCAGATAGCGCAGCGCTGAGTATTCGGCGAGGGATTCGGCGATCCAGTGATTCTCGCCGCCGCCTTCCGGGCTCGGCAGCCAGGCGTGATAACTCTCGTGGGCGACGGTACGAGCGACGTTCAGCGGATCGAACGGCGGCGTGGGTTCGCCGATCAGGAAGGAGGGCAGGGAAATCCAGTGGCGCCGTGCGTACGCGCTACCGGTGGTCCGAGGCATCACGACGACACGCAGAGGCTCCGGCAGCGGACCGAATTTGCTGCGCAAGAATCCGGCCGAGCCGTGGGCATGTTTATAGATGTGCGCAACCAGGGGATCATCCGGAGCGGCGCTGAAGAATTCCACATCGTCGCTCACTTGTTTGATCATGCCCCGCATCCCCGCGATCGGCAGATCGTTGTCCGGCGTTGAGCGATCGATCGTGAGCGTCGTGCCGCGCTGGCGGTAATTGCCCTGTGCAACGAAAGTCATTCCTTCAGGCATGCCTTCGAGTCTCGCGCGGGCGCTGAAGAACAAGCCCAGGTCGCGACGCACGGGCAGCCAGAAATGCTCCAGGCGCAACTCGACGCCGCTCGGCGTGAAGCCGGGTTGGTCGCGCTCCGCGTTCACCGAACCGTGATATCGCAAGCGCAGTTTGACGGGCCGTTTCGGCGGCTTTGCAAACTGAAGCGTCAACAACTGCAGGCCGCGCAGCGGCTTGTCGACCGATTCGATGCGAGTCGATCCGCCGCCGCTGACCTCGAACGCATCGATAGTGATCTGCCCGCCGAGCAGAAACGCCGGATCTGCCAACTCCTCGAGCGGCAGAGTGACAGTCACCTCTGCCGCAAAGTCGCCATTGGCTGCATTGAATCGGGCATGGACATCGTAGTGCGCAGGTTGGGTCGCCCCGGCGGCGATCTGCCCCAGCGCGCACAACAGGATCAGCAACACAGCGCGGCCACGGTGCATCGATGCATTCCCCAAATCTTCGTTGTCGACTCATCGACGCACGATGCATGGCGAAGCAATTTCCACTATCGCGCTGTGGCGGAATTCCGCCGTTCGCGCATCGTTCTGCTCTAGCGGCCCGCGCAACGAGCCGTAACCGTGCACGAACGAGGGGAGATCCGATGAGACATCACCTGCGCTGGCTGAGCGCTGTGCTGATCGCGCTGCTGTTGCCCGGGTTGCATGCGCACGCCGAAGGGCTGCGCTTCGCTGTTTCCATACCCCGGAGCGTATCGGCCGAGCCGGTGACGGGACGCTTGGTGATCGTCATCGCCAAGCGCGAGACGCCGGAGCCGCGCACCACCATCGGATTGACGGGACCGATGATCGTTGGCGTGGATCTGGAGCAGTTGCCGGCAGGAGAGACGATCACCGTAGATGCGACAGCTCAAAGCTATCCGCTGCCGAGCTTGAATGACCTGCCGCCTGGCGACTACTTCGTGCAAGCGACATTGATTCGCTACAGCCAGGTGCGCCGTGCCGACGGTCACATCTTATGGGTGCCGACTCAACATCGGCGGCATCCGTTTCACTTGCTGCCCGGCAACTTGTACAGCAAGACACAAAAAGTGCATCTCGATACCCGTGCGCCCGTTCCGGCGCGGATCGAACTCACGCAGACGATCGCGCCGCTCGAGGAGCCGAAGGACACCGAGTGGCTGCGCCACGTGCGCATCAAAAGCAAGCTCCTCAGTGAATTTTGGGGAGAGCCGACCTATCTGCGTGCGACGGCGCTGCTACCGCGCGATTACGACGAGCATCCGAAGAGCACCTATCCGACCCTGTACGCGCAAAGTCAGGAGCGTACCAAGCCCTACTACTTCGATCCTGATCCGGCCAGCCACGACGCCGATCTGCGCAGCGCGCGTGCCGGCAACGTCCAGACCGGCCATGAGTTCTACCAAAGCTGGAAGAGTGACGGCTTTCCACGCTTCGTGGTCATCGTCATGGAGCAGTCCAGTCCGTTTTTCCTCGAAGCGTATTCGGTGGACTCCGCCAATAACGGTCCTTATGGACGCGCGCTCACCGAAGAGCTGATTCCTCATCTCGAGAAGACATTCCGGCTGATCCCGCAAAGTTATGCACGCATCGTCCAGGGGGCTTCGACGGGCGGTTGGGAAAGCCTGGCGCTGCAGCTGAAATATCCCGACTACTTTGGCGGCGCGTGGATCTTCAATCCCGATCCGATCGACTTCACCCATTACCAGCTGATGAACATCTACAAGGATGAGAATGCGTTCGCCCTCGCCAACTCCGTCTTCTCGAGCGCCGAGCGACCCATGCGACGCACGGTGGAAGGCCAGGTCACGCATACCTTCCGCGAGGTCGCGCGGCTCGAAGCGGTTCTCGGCAGCAAGGGTCGATCGGGGTTCCAGTTCGATGCCTGGCAGAGCGTGCATGGGCCGGTCGGGGCGGATGGGTATCCCGCCATGCTGTTCGACAAGCGCAGCGGCGTCATCGATAAGCAGGTGGCGCAATACTATCGCGACAATGGCTACGATCTGACCGATTACACCCGCCGCAACTGGCCGACCCTGGGTCCCAAGCTGATCGGCAAATTGAATTTTTTCAGTGGAGAGATGGACAACTTCTACTTGAACCTTGCGGTCTACGACTTCCAGGCCATGCTCCAGGCCACGCAGCAGCCGCATTACCCGGGACGCTTCGAATACGGCCGACCCAAGCAGGGGCATAACTGGCACCTGACGAATTTCACCGACATGATCCGGGAGATGGCGGTCCACGTGACGAAGAACGCGCCGACCGGCGCCGACGTGTCCGGCTGGAATTATTGAGGGCGGGTGGCGGATTTTCGCGCGCCATCCATCGTAGCCGGGAGAATGCAGGAAAGCTCGGGTAGGGGCGATCGTATGGCGGCGTGTCGCAATGGTCTGGTGTACGGCTGGCTGGTGCTGCTCACGGCGGGGTGGGGCTGGGTCGCAAGCGATCAGCTCAAGGCCCGAGCGCACGCCGATGGCAGCGCCGATGGGAAGGTCGCAAGCTTCGAACAGCTCAACGTGCAGCGGATCAATGTGCTCGAGCCGGACGGCAAGCCGCGAGTCATCATTTCCAATCGCGAGCTGTTTCCCGGTCTGTACTGGGGCGGCAAGGAATACCAGCATCACAACCGCGACACCGGCGGCTTCCTGTTCTTCAACCGGCTGGGCGATGAAGTGGGCGGGCTGACCTTCGATGCCGAGCGCAGCGGCGAGCATTGGCAGGCGAGCGCGGGCCTCGCCTTCGATCAGTACCAGCAGGATCAGACGGTCGGCATCGTGTACAACGAGCAGGACGGCAAGCGGACCGCAGGGTTCAAGGTCTGGGATCGACCGAATGCTTCGATGCTGCCGGCGGTCGAGCTCAGCAACCGGGCCGCCGAGGCGAAGACCGACGCAGAGCGCGAAAGGATTCGCGCCGACATGATGAGCCTGGCCAGGAGCTGGGGCCCGCAAGGCGAGCGACTGTTTGCGGGTAAGGTGATGGACAATGCGATCGTGCGGCTGGCTGACAAGCAGGGTCGTCCCCGGCTGGTGCTCAAGGTCGACGGCGCGGGCGAGCCGAGCGTCGAGTTCCTCGACGATTCGGGCAAAGTAGTGCGGCGCATGCCGGAAAAGTAACATTGGCCTATGGATCGCAGTGAGCATGTTCGCTGGTTCGCACGGGAGATCCTGCCGCACGAAGCGGATGTCCGGCGGTGGCTCGCCCGCAGAGTGCGCGGGCTGCCCAACTGTCATCTCGATGAGATCGTGCAGGAAGCCTACGCTCGACTGTGGGCGGCCGGTCCCGAGCGCCTCGTGAATCCGCGCGCCTATTTCTTCGTGACCGCTCGTCACGTCGTCGGCGAGATGCTGCGCCGATTGCGCGTCGTCTCCATCGAAACCATCGCTGATATCGATGCGCTCAATGTCGCCAACGAGGATGTCAGTATCGAGCGTCGAGTCAGCGGCCGGGAGGAGATCGAACGCGTGCAACATATGCTCGCGAAGCTGCCTCCGAAGTGCCGCGAAGCGTTCGAGCTGCGCAAGTTCGCGGAGCTCTCGCAGAAGGAAATCGCCGCACGCATGCACCTGTCCGAGAGCACGGTCGAGAAGCACCTCGTGAAGGCGCTGCGTCTGCTCATGAACGAAATGAAAGCGGCCGATGCAGCGGTTGCCCAGCCTAAAGTGAAAGCTCATGAATACCGTCATCGGCAAAGATGACATCGACGGCATTGCCGCGCGCTGGGTAGCGCGAATGGATCGCGGCACGCTCAGTGAGATCGAGCAGCGCGATCTGGATGCATGGTTGGATGCCGATATGCGCCATCGCGGCGCTTTCGTTCGTGCGCAGGCGATCTGGTGCGACATGAATCGGGTCGCCGCGCTGGGCGCCGGCGAGATCGTGAGCGCCAGGCACTCTCGTTGGTACGGGGCGATGTTGCCGCGAGTGGCCTCCATCGCCGCCTGCGTACTGGCGCTCGTTGCGAGCGTCGGAGTCTCGAGCCACTACCTCGTCGGGCGCGAAAGCACCGATCGGGGCGAGACGCGCCGCCTGGTGCTCGATGACGGCTCGGCGCTTGCGCTCAACACGCAGTCGGTGCTCCAAGTCAAATACGACGACGATGAGCGTCGCATCGTGCTGCGCCATGGGGAGGCGACGTTCCAGGTGGCGCACGATCAGCAGCGCCCCTTTGTCGTGCAGGCCGGTGATATCTCGGTGCGCGCCGTGGGCACGGCGTTCAATATTCGCATGAAGCCCGAAGGGGTCGAGGTGACCGTCACTGAGGGGGTCGTGGATATTCTGCGCACCGACGATCCCAGCAAAGCAGCGATCCGCCGCGTGCGTCACAACGAGGAAGTGATCGCACATGCCTGGCAGCCCGCGGCGCCCGAAACGCTCAACGTCGAGCCCTTGAGCGATGAAGTGATCGGTCGTCGCCTCGCGTGGCAACAGGGACGTTTGATTTTCGAAGGCGATCGCCTCGCCGCTGCGATCGAAGAGGTGAACCGATATTCCTCCAACACCGTCGTCATTCACGATCCGGAACTTGCGCAAAAGGCGTTCGTCGGCACATTCCAGACGGGCGATGCACGCGGCTTCGCGCACGCAGTCGCGGCTGCATTCAACATGCGCGTCGTCGAGCAAGATGAAATTCTCCACCTGACGCAGTAGCGGAATTTGCAGCACGGATCATCGTATCTCCCAACGAACAACGCGTGGGAGAAACACATGCGAAGACGGGGAAGCAAGAAGATCGCGGGCGGCCTGCTCACATTGGCGCTCGCCGTTTCTACTGCACTGGCGCAGCAAAAAGTTACATTCGACATTCCGGCGCAGCCCGCGTCGGTGGCCATTCAGACCTGGGCGCGTGCTTCGGGCCTGCAAGTGTTTGCGGCCGAGGAGCATCTGGAGGGTATCAAGACCAATCCGGTACGCGGCGACTACTCGCCCATCGAGGCGATCCAGTTGCTGGTGCGCGGGACAGGCTTGGAAGTCATCGCGAGCAGCGAAAATACCGTCACGGTCCGCCGTGCTCCGGTGCGTGAACCGCCGAGCACGCGTTCCAATGGAGAATTCGAGGCCGAAGAGTTGACGGAAATCGTCGTGACGGGCTCTCGCATCAAGCGTTCCGGCTTCGACACGTTGCAGACCGGCCTGGTCACTGATGCGCAACAGATCGAGCGGCGCGGGTACACAAACGTTGCAGAAGCGTTGAATGCGCTGCCCACGTTCGGCGATTCGGGCTTCGATACGGTCGGCAGAGAACAGGACACGCATGGTGTCGGGCAATCGTTCGTCGACTTGTTCAACCTGGGCTCGCAGCGCACGCTGCTGTTGGTCAACGGCCGACGTTACGTGAGCTCGAAGGCCCCGACTATCGGCGGACCCGCGGGCGCTCAGGTCGACTTGAACACCATTCCGGTCGGCCTGGTCGAGCGCGTAGAGGTCGTCTCGATCGGCGGCGCGCCAGTGTACGGCTCGGATGCGATCGCCGGCACCGTCAACATCATCCTCAAAAAAGACTACGAGGGTTTCGACGCCTCGGCTCAGTACGGCACCACCGAGGATGGCGGCGGCGACACCAAAACGTTTCGCGCGCTGATGGGCGGCAACTTCATGGAGAACCGCGGCAACATTGCCGTGGGCGTCGAATACAACGAGGCCGAGGGCCTGTTGTATTCGGACCGTTTTCCCGGCTTCTACATGCGCATCCCGAATCTCACCGACACCGGCCCGGGTGATGGCATTCCCTCGGACGTGATCGGCACGCTTCGTTATCCCTTCCTGACCGAGGGCGGTTTGCCCCACGCAAACACGGCGGCACCGATCTTCGGCGGCGGCATGCCTGGACTCCTGCTGCCACCGTTGTTCACGCGCGCGAACTATATCTATGACGCGCAGGGTCGAGCGCTGCAGTTCGGTCCTGACGGTAACCTCGTGCCGTTCGATCTGGGCACGGTGCTCGACGATTCCGGCGGTGTGCTACCAGCGGCGACTACCGGCGGCGACGGCATGAATCCGGCGGATCACTTCTCGCTGTTATCTCCCACGCAGCGCACGCTGATCAACGCGATCGGACATTTCGACATCAGCGATCAGGTGCGGGCAATCTTCGAGCTGTCCTACGCCAACACGCGTGGCCGAGAGCTGAGCGAGTTGTATTCGTATGCTGCGCCCGGTCTGATCGGCGGGCCGCGGCTGACCTTCTCGGTGAACAATCCTTTTCTGAGCCAGTCTGCGCGCGACACCCTGATCGCCAATCTCGGGCCGAATGGCACCTTCGACATGAATCGGAACTTGAACGATCTCAACGATCGCACCGGCGGGCGCACGTCGGTCGATCTGTATCGGCTGGTCGGAGGCTTCGAAGGCGCCTTCGACGCGTTCGGCGAACGCCTGTCGTGGGATGTGTCGTTCAACTACGGTCGCAGCCGCGGTGTGTCCGAGCTCACTTATCTCGATCCGGACCGGCTGCTGCAGGCGATTGACGTTACCCTCGATCCTGCATCCGGTGCGATCGTCTGTAGCGATCCCAGCAACAGCTGTGCGCCGTTGAATCTGTTCGGCGTGAACAACTTCAGTCAGGCAGCGCTGGAATTCGTGAGTAACCCGGCCACGGCGATTACCGTAAACACTCAGCGCGTCGCCACGGCCAATCTCGGGGGCAATCTGCCCTTCGGCATCGCCGCGCCGATCGCGTTCAACCTGGGCTACGAATATCGCGAGGAGACCGGCTCATTTCAGCCCGACGCGGCGTTCAGAACGGGCAACACCATGCTCGGACCGCCAGGGCAGGTGCTCGCTGCCTTTCCCATCTCCGGCGGCTTCGATACCAATGAGGTTTACACTGAGCTCGTGGCGCCCGTGATCGCGGAGCAATCGGATGTTCCGATGGTCAAGACGGCGAGTGTCGAAGGTGCGGTTCGCTATGTCGATCATTCCTTGACCGGCGGTGCGACCACCTGGTCGGCGGGCGGACGCCTCGCTCCGCGTTTGCCGGGCTGGGGCGATGGTTTGATGTTCCGTGGCGTCTACACCGAAGCGATCCGCTCGCCGGCCATCACCGAATTGTTTGCCAACTCGCCGGTCACCGAGCCGTTCGACGACCCGTGCGATGCCCGCTATGTCACGAGCGGTCCGAACCCCACCGCGCGTGCCGCCAACTGTGCAGCGGCTCTCGCGGCCGTGGGTGTCGGCAATCCAGGGGCTTTCAATGCTCGTCGCACCACTGGAACCTTGTCGCCGACCGGCACTCAAGTCGGCAATCCGGATCTGAACAACGAAATCGCGGAGTCCTGGTCGGTGGGCATCGTGTTCCAGCCGGTTGCGTGGCCGAATGTCCGCATGGCCATCGACTGGACCGACATCAAGCTCGAGGGCGGCATCCAGGCCATCGGCATCGAGCGGCGCGTGCAGAACTGCTACGACAGCAACACGTTCCCGAATGACGCTTGTAGTGGCTTCACCCGTTACACCGCCGCGGACATTGCCGCGCTGCCGCCCAATTTCCCGGCGCGGCAGGTGGGCGATCTGGCCAATGGCTTCGTGCAGAGCTATGTGAATCTGTCCACCATCGACTTCGAAGGTCTGGTCGTTTCCAGCGAGTCGGCGTTCGATGTGGGCAGCGGCTCGATGAGCGTTGGCGCAACCATGTTCTACACCGCCAAGTTCGAAGAGACGGTGTTCGCCGGGGACCAGGCGGTCGACCTGGCAGGCTTGCGTGGCACGCCGAAATATTCGGTTCAATTCAACATCGGCTACCGTTGGGACCGGATCGATGTCGATTGGCAGACGCTGTGGAAGAGCGGCGTGGATGTGGGCATCGATCTCGATCCGGAGACGCTCGCCGCCAGTCACATTCGCTCCTATGCGCTGCATAACGTCACCTTCGGCTATCGCTTCACGGATGCCGTGCGTGCGCAGCTCGGCGCGGTCAACGTGCTCGATGAGGAGGTGCCGATGAACGCCTTGCCCAATGGGTTCTCGGGCTATGACCCGATCGGCCGGCGCTATTTCCTGTCGTTGTTCACTCATTTCTGAAGACGCGCGGGCTGCGGCCGCCACGCAGCCCGGCTCCCGGGGCCAGCCATGAAAAGCTCGGTTGCAATCGCCGCGACGGCGTTGCTGATGTGGTCCGCGCCGGCAGCGTTCGCCGCAAGCACCGAAACTCAGCGCATCAATGCGTTCTTCGAGAGCGCTTTCGAGCGCTCGCTCGCTCGCAGCCCGCTGCGGCAAACGCGGCTGGGCTTGAAGACACAGCAGGATCGCTGGGATGACATCAGCGAGCGCCGGCAACTCGAAGACGCCGAGCTGATACGCGGCGATCTGCGCCAGTTGCACGGCTTCGATTTCAGTAAGCTCGATGCCACGGCGCAGCTCAGTTATCGCTTGTTCGAACGCAACTCGCAGGAGGCACTACAGGCCTTCCAGTGGCGGCACTCGGGCTATCTGGTGACACAGATGGGTGGTCTGCATCGGCGCGTGGCCAGCACGCTGTTGAACGAACATTCCATCGGTGAGCGGGCCGATGCGCAAGCCTACATCGCTCGACTGCGGCGTGTGCTGCCGCTGATGCGGGAATTGGTCAAACAGCTGCAAGCGCAGGCAAAGCAGGGCGTGCAGCCGCCGCGCTTCGTGTATGACCTCACGCTGAGCGAATCGGAAGATCTCCTGAAGGGCCGGCCGTTCGAGCCGGACGGCGAGGACGGACCGATGCTGGCGGATTTCCGCGCCAAGCTTGCAAAGGCCTCATTCTCCGCAGCTGATTCAGACGCGCTCCTGAAGCAGGCGCAGGCGGCGCTGCTCGAAGGCTTCGGACCGGGCTATCGACTGCTGATCGATGAACTGCGTTCAGGGCAGGCAAGCGCGACCGACGTGGCCGGCATCTGGAAGCTGCCCCGAGGCGCCGACTATTACCGCTTCAGCATTGAAAGCTACACGACGCTGCCGTTGGCGCCGGGGGAGATTCATGAGCTCGGCCTGAAAGAGGTGGCGCGCATTCATGATGAGATGCGGACGCTCATGAAGCAGATCGGCTTTGCAGGATCGCTGCAGGAGTTCTTCACGCACATGCGCGAGGAGCCGCGTTACTACTACGCGGACTCGGTCGACGGACGAGCCCAATACATGAAAGAAGCGTCGTTGCTGCTCGAGGCCGTGAAGCTACGACAGCACGAATTCGTCAGCCACGTCCCGAAAGTGGATGTCGGGGTCGAACAGGTGCCGGCGTGGCGGGAGAGGTCGTCGGCCAAGGCGTATTACCAGAATCCTGCCGCGGACGGCTCGCGGCCTGGTGTGTTCTTTATCAATCTCTATGATATGAAAGCCGCGCCTCGATATCTGTTGCCGGTGGTGCTGTATCACGAAGCCATTCCAGGACATCACCTGGAGGCGGCGATTTCTTATGAGCTCGGCGACTTGCCGCGTTTTCGCCGGCACAACTCGGTGGCGGCTTATAGCGAAGGTTGGGGGCTCTACAGCGAGCGGCTCGCGGCCGAGATGGGTTTGTATGCAGATCCCGACCAACACTTCGGACGCCTCACCATGGAGCTGATGCGTGCCGCGCGATTGGTCGTCGACACCGGCTTGCATGAGCGGCGCTGGAGCAGGGAACAGGCGGTCGCTTACCTGGATGCCAACATGCCCGGTTCACACTACGACAATCAGCGGGAGATCGATCGTTACATCGTGTTGCCGGGGCAGGCCACGTCCTATGCGATAGGGATGCTCAAGATCGTAGAGCTGCGCGAGCGGGCGCAGCGAGCGCTGGGTCGGAAGTTTCGGCTGACCCGCTTCCATGATGTGGTGCTCGGCAGCGGGCCGCTGCCCTTGCCGATGCTGGAAGAAAATGTCGCCGCCTGGATCGAGCAGGAGCGTAGGGGTGAGTAACGGCATCGGCTGTGCGCTCTTTGCTGGCCGATGAGGTGTCTGACCCGCAGGCTCGCTCGCCATCGCATCGATGGCGAGCGGCTTGCACGATTGGCTGCGCCTGGGCTCAGTTCGGCGGGTACCGATGCGTCACGTTGCCCGCAGTGTCGAGGAACTCCAGTGACGGTGTTCCGTCTGCGCCGACCGTGAGGCGAGCGCGCTCGCGACCCGCGGCATCGATCAGATTCAACGAATTCTTCGAATCGCCGGGCGACACAGGCAGGTTCAGATTGCCGAGCCAAACGCGCGTGCCGGCGCCAGGCGGATGCGTTGCCTCGAATTCTTTCAGGGCTGCCTCCTGCTCGGCCGGCGGCAGGTTTTTGATGCGCTCGAGCAGCTGCAGGTGCTCCTCGATGTCCCAACTGGGCTGATCGATGAATCGGATCTCGGCGCCATGGTTGGTGCCGTCATCCTCGGCGCCGATCTTGAACATCTGATCCTGGTTGTAACGATCGAAGCCCAAGTGGCCGAAGCGGGAGATCTTACCCTGCGCATCCTTCTTGCCGCCAAAGAGCAGCCCACCACTTTCGGTCGCTTGCGCGTCATAGAACAACAGACCCGCGGAGGTTCGGCCTTTGCGGTCCCTGATGTCGGCATATTCGTGGCCGTTGACGATCAAGCCAGGAAAACGATTGTTGTTGGTCACGACCATGCGCAGCTTGCCATCCGGCTCGACGACGTTGATGCGCTGAACGGTGATCGTGTCGAATCGCGCGTTGCCCTCGCTCGTGAATCCGCTCAGCAACGCAGCGGTCGCGCCGAGGGTCAATACGCCTGCGTACGTCGCAAGCAGGTTCTGTGCGTTGATTTTCGGCATGAAATGTTTACTCCAGCGTGATGGACTCGCCCCGTCCCACTGCACAGAGATGGGTGGCGCTGCATTTTCCGCTACGGTAAAAATTGCCGGTCGGCTACAGTCGCAGCCTGGATTCAGCGGGCGTTCTTCAGATGGGCGACCCCGCAACGTTTGCTATTCGTGTGCGGTGAGCCGATGAAACAGTTCGACAGCAGGGGCTGAGAAAATGAGCGAGATCTGGATCATCAATGGCATCCCGGGAGCTGGCAAATCCACGCTTGCACGCGCCATGGCCTCCCGCTTCCGTCGGGCAGTGCATGTCGAAGGAGATCGGCTGCAGGATTTCATCGTTTCAGGATCCGTGCCGCTGGGGGCATTTCCGCAGACCGAAGAGCGACGGCAGATTCAGCTCAATGTGCGCAATCAATGCTTGCTGGCGCGTTCCTTTGCCGAAGAGAACTTCGCGGTCATGATCGATTACGTGCTGGTCAACAGGGCGCGCGTGGAGGAGTACCGCGAACATTTGAAGGCCTGCGACGTTCGCCTGGTCACGTTGGCGCCGGGGGTGCAGACAGCCTTGCAACGTGATCGGACGCGCTCGGAGAAACACGTGGCTGCGGCGTGGGCTCATCTGAATGAGACATTGAACGCCGAGCTTCGCGGGCTGGGGCTGTGGATCGACAACTCCAGTCTCACCGTGGATCAGACGGTGGATCGAATCCTTGCGGATTCAGACCAAGCGCGTCTCTGACGGCCGATGACTCGGGTCCAGGCATCATTTTGATGTGCGGGCTCGCCACGAACGTTAGCTTCCACGCAAGCGCAATGTGGCGCACAGTCCGCGCGGCGTATTCGGTAGCAGCCGCAACTCGCCGCCATGCTGATGAGCCACGCGATCGACGATGGTCAAGCCGAGGCCGCTGCCGCCGTGTTTCGCGCCGCGTGCAAAGGGTTGTCGCACCCGGTCGGCCTCCTTGGGGGACATGCCCGGGCCCCGGTCGCGCACCTCGATCGTCCACGAGCCCTGGGTGCCAGTCAGATACAAGCGCAGCGGCGGCGCCCCATGACGCTCCGCATTGACCAGCAAGTTGCTCACGGCACGCAGCAGTGCCATCGGTCGACCGTGCAGCGGAGCGATATCTGGCACGAAGAGGGTCCATGCGCCGCTTGCGGCAGTCGCGGCGTTACGGCAGATGTCGGCCAGATTCACCGCTTCGCTGGCCTCATCGCGACCGTCGCGCGCATAGTCGATGAACTGCGTCAGAATACCGTCGATCTCCTCTATGTCCCGGCCAATGCCCTCGCGCAGTTCCGGGTCTGTGTCTGGTAACAGCTCGATCGCGTACTGCAGTCGTGTGAGCGGCGTACGCAGATCATGCGAGATGCCCGCCAGCATCATTGAGCGATCCTCGGCCGCGGTGCGTACTTCAAGGCTCGCGGCCGACAGGGCCTGCGCGAGCTCCGCAACCTCGCGCGAGGAGGCGGCGAGCATCGCGGGAGGCGGATCTCCGCGACTGATACGAGGCGCTGCCTGCGCGAGCTGTCGAAGCGGCATCACCAAACGTCGCGCATAGTACGCCGCCGCCAGCCACACGAGCAGTACGCTACCTGCTAGCAGCAGTACGGAGAATCGACGCACTCTCTCACCGGCCTTCGGGTATCCCAAGGAGACCCAGACGGGTGGCGTCGTATTCAGTTCGAACCAGATCGCCTCGCTGCCCTGGTGCTGACCGATCCGTAGGACGCGCTGTCCATCCGATCGCTGGCGGGCTTGATCGATGATCTCTCGCATGAACGGTCCAACGCCCTCGGTGGATTGTTCCGGTGGCGTCTCGCTGACCTGCAGTCCCACTTTGCGCAATGTTTCCTGCATGCGCGCACGCGGCTGGTGCTTGTCGAGCTCCTCGATGACCCCTGCGAAGCCATCCATGGAGCGCAGCATCTGCGAGGCGGCAGGACGCGTGACCAGCTCACGACCGAGCAGTACGGCGAGAAGAGCGGTGCCAATCAAGGTGAGCGCGATCACGAGCGCCAGCTGACCGAATACTCCGCGCGGCAAGAACATCATGGCGCTTCCTCCGGCGGCACGTAAACGTAGCCCGTGCCCCAGAGCGTTTGAATCATGCGAGGGTTGCGCGGATCTGCTTCGAGCAGGCGCCGCAAACGAGCGATCGTGACGTCGATACTTCGCTCGAACGCGTCGTGGCCGCGGCCGCGTGCCAGGCTCATCAGTCGGTCGCGACTCAGCGGCTGGCGGGGATGATGCAACAGTGCTGCCAGCACCGAGAATTCCCCGGAGGTGAGCCGCAGCGGAGTGCCCTTGCGCAGCAGCTCGCGCGTACCGAGGTTGAGCGAGAACTCGCCGAAGCGGATCTCGCCACCTTCGGCTCTGGGCGCGCCGGGGACCGGGCGCGTCCGGCGCAGCACCGCCTTGATGCGTGCGACCAGCTCGCGAGGGTTGACCGGTTTGGGCAGATAGTCATCCGCGCCGATCTCCAGGCCGACGATGCGGTCGATCTCGTCACCCTTGGCGGTCAACATGACGATCGGCGTGACATCGCCCTGGCCGCGCAACCTCCGACAGATCTGCAGCCCGTCCTCGCCGGGCAGCATCAGATCCAGCACGATCAGATCGTAGTGGCCGCGGTCCAGCTGCTGCTGCATCTGGACCGCATCCCCTGCGCCCCGGCTTTCGAAGCCCTGCGACTGCAAATAGCGCAGCAGCAGATCGCGCAGCCGCGCATCGTCGTCAACGAGCAGGATCCGGGCACTCACATCGTTCATTCGATCACTATCGGGGTTGCAAGCCGCGACGGCAAACGGCGCCGGTGCCGATTTGTAAACAAATGTTTCTACCGGCGGGCGCTGGCAACAAGCGTTGACAAAGTGGGGCTGCACCCTCGAGCCGGCCGTCCTATCGTGCTGCGCTGGCCGCGCGAATCTCTTTCCGATCGGTGCGGCCGTTGAAAGTTTGAACTCAAAGGAGCGTTGATGATGCGTTTCAAAGGTGTCTTTGTCGCAATGGTTGCGGCTTTTGCGGCGATCGTCGCAGCGGGCGCGGTGGGAGCCCAGCAACGAGAGCGAGCGCTCAGTGAGGAACAGCGTGCCCAGATGGAGGCACGCCTCGAGGAAGTACGCACGCGCCTGGATCTATCGGCCGAGCAGCAAGCGCAGCTTCAGCCGATTCTCCGCGCCAGCTTCGAAAAGCGGCTCGCTCTGCTGGATGCGTATGGACTGAACCGGGACGGCGGACAGCGCCCGAGCTTTCAGCAGATGCGGGCACTGCGCGGTGAGATGACCGAGCTCAGAGAAGCCACGGAGCGGCAAGTCGCGGCGGTGCTCGATGAGCGTCAGATGGCGGAGTTCAGGAAGATTCAGGATGAAATGCGTGAGCAGCTCCAGGCGCGCTTCAAAGAGCGGCGCAAGCGCTAGCGCCGGCGTGTTGATCGTGACAGCAGGCCCACGAAGCCCTCGCACCTCTGCGTTTGCAACCTTCGTTCTCGCAGGGAGCTGCGTGCTGGCGTCGGTGTTTTTCGCAGTGAGTCTGGCCGCACCGAGGCGATCGGAGGAGACGGCCGGAAGCGAGAGCCGATGGCTCGACGATCTGGCAACGCTCAAAGCCGAGCTCGAAGCGAGCTATCCGAACTTGCTGTGGAAAGCTTCATACGAGAGCGACGTGGATCTGCCGGCGCTTGCATCGGCCGCCGAGCGCGCGCTGCAGGATGCCACGACCGATGAGGAAGCGTTCGATGCCATCGCAGCGCTGATCGATGGCATCGGCGATGGCCATCTCTACCTCACCGACGGGGAACGATCCGCGGCTGCACCGCCGAGCGAGGCACGGGTGGTGTTCGACGATGCCGCTTCCGCCTGCGCCTCGATCGGTTACATCGACGTCGACGGCGACGCCTATTCGCTACCGTTCGAAGCTACCGGGCGCTTCGAGCTGATTCGCGGCAGTCCGGCATCGGGCTTCAGGACGGGCATTGTCACAACGGCCTCGGGACAGAAAATTGCCCTGCTGCGCATCGCCTCGTTCTTATCCGGCAATCTCGTCGCTGCCTGCGAGGCCTCTTTCGTGAAAGTCTCGGTACCGGTCGTGCGTGCGAGCAAACAAACCCACTGGCCGCGCTGGTGCGCAGCGAGTTGTGTAGACCGCCTCAGAGACGAGACCGTCGCGCGGAGCATCGCCTTGCTACGGCGGGATCTGGAGCTAGCATGGCGTCGAGGCGCCCGGCGATTGCTCATCGACCTCGGCCAGAATCCGGGTGGCGAGGGTTGGGCTTGGGATCTGGCGCAATCGCTCGCGCGCACTTCGCTTGATACGCCGACGCTAGGCGTCGTCGCGGACGGGCGGCTCGATCGCTATCTGTCGATCAAGACCGATGAGCTGCACGAAACGGCACAGGATCTGCGCAACAGCCAAGCGACGCGCGAGGCGGCGCTCGCGGCACACGACGCTCTGTTGCGATTTCGGATCGATGCGACGAGTAGCAAGCCGTGCGAGCTGTCGTGGGTCTGGAAGGAGAGACGGGCATGGTCGATGGATGCGTTCTGGCGATGTGGCCGCGTTGCACGTCTGCCGCTCGATGCGAGCGGCGAGCTGCAGCTCGAGTCCGTGGCGAGCACGCCTGGAAAGCCACTGTCGCGCCAACTCGAGGTCGACGTGGAGAAGATCGGATGGCGCGGTCCACTGGCGGTATTCGTCGATAGTAACAGCGTATCGGCTGCCGAGCTCTTCGCGGGATATCTTCAGGATGCCGACGCCGCGATCGTCATCGGCGAACCGACCCGCGGCGCCGGCTGCGGCTTCATTGGATATGATCGATCGCCCATCGTTCTGCCAAGAGCAGGTGTGCAAGTCATTGCCCCCGATTGTGTCATTCTCAGAAAAGATGGCAGCAACAGTGCCGCAGGCGTGCGTCCCGACATCTCGATCTACCGGTCACACGCGGAGAATCCCGCTTTGTTTGCTGCCCGCATCGTCAAGGCGGCTGCCGCTGGGCGTTGACCTCTGATCTGGAGGCGCGAGCTGCCGCCGTCGCGCAGAACAGCGGCAGCTCGACCGTCAGACGTGCGCCACCGGTGGGTGCGTCGGTGATGGTGATCGTACCGCCATGCGCTTCCACGAGATTGCGGGCGACGGCAAGCCCGAGGCCGGCGCCGCCGGTTCCTCGGTTGCGCGAGGCTTCGAGGCGAACGAAGGGCTCGAGCATGGCTTCGCGCTGGTGCGGAGGAATGCCCGCACCCGCATCATCGATCGTCAGCACGATCGAGCGCTGGGCGCTCACCACTCGCAGGTGCGCGACCTGGCCGTACTTCAAGGCATTGTCGATGAGATTGGCGACGACACGCCGCAGGGCGAGCCGATCGCCAAGCACGGTCGCATCTGCATCTTCCAACGCCATCTGCAGATGGACCGCGTGGCCGGCGGCTCGCCGATCCTCGACTTCCGCACCGACGACCTGATTCAACTCCACCAGCTCTTCATCGAGCTCGTTGGCGCCGGCGCGGCTTGCAAGCAGCGCATCGTCGAGCAACTTGATCATGTCGGCGATATCCGCGATGGCTCGGTCGCGCTCGATGCCTGCAGGCATGTGATCGATACGCAGGCGCAGGCGAGTCGCGAAGGTTCGCACGTCATGCGAAATCCCGCCGAGCATGGCCATGCGTGCGCGCAATAGCTGCGACAAGCGATCCTGCAGGCGGTTGAATGCCCTGATGAGCGCCCTGACTTCCGGCGCACCCGAGCGGTCTTCGGGCAGCAGCACGGGAGATCCTGCAAGATCGGTACGATCGACCGCCGCGGACAGGCGCATGAGCGGGCGTGTTTCCCGATGCATGATCATGAGCGCGATCAGTCCAATCAGCGAGCCGAGCAGCCCGGAGACGAATCCGACCGGCAGCCCGAAAAAATTCGTGACCGACAGGCTGCGGGCCTCGATGATCAAGGTCTCGCCGGTGAGCAGCCCGACCCGTATCTCAAGGTCCACCGGGGCGATGAAGGAGCGCCCCGAAAGGCCTCGCGGTTTGCCGCTTTCGCTCGCGAGTACGACGCTTACAGGGCGTTCTCCGAGTGCCGCCAGATGAGCCTGCAACCCGCGAGCGTTGGCTCGAGTGACGAGCTGACGAGAGGTCTCGACGATGTGCAGCCCGGGTTCGATCCGGGCATGGAAGATTTGTGATTGCAACGCGCGCAGCAGCAGTTTGCGCTCATCGCCGCTGATGCGCTCGAGGAGCTCGACCACCGCAGCCACCTGGCCGGGCAACGGCCGCGGATCGCCTTTCTCAGCGGTCGCGGACAAATAAAAAACCGCGATCGAGCCGATCCAGGCAGCCGTCAGGCTCAGCACGACGATCAGACCGGTGCGAGCCGCGAAGGTCAGTCGCATCACGTCAGCAGCCTCACATGGCTGGTGAAGAGGTAGCCGCCGTTGCGCACGGTGGTGATCAAGTTGGAGCCCGGGCTTGCCGCCTCGAGCTTGCGCCGTAAGCGTGAAACCAATGTATCGATGGTTCGATCGAACGGGCCTGTGGCGCGCCCACGCGCCAGGTCGAGGATTTGATCGCGCGTCAGCACGCGACGCGGCCGCTGCACGAAGCAGGCGAGTATGTCGAACTCACCACTGGTCAGCTTGACCATGGTCATTTGCTCATCGAGCAGCTGCCGGGCATCGAGGTCGATGATGAACGTGCCGAACGCGAGTCGCCGGTCGCGTTGCTTCGCCGGAAGCATGTGACTTCGGCGGAGCAACGCCCGTACTCGCGCCAGCAACTCGCGAGGCCCAAAAGGCTTGACCAGGTAATCGTCCGCGCCCATCTCGAGCCCGACCACGCGGTCGATCTCGGCGCTCTTGGCGGTGACCATCAGAATGGGCACTGTATCCTGCGCGCGCAGGCGTCTGCAGATCGACAGCCCGTCCTCGCCTGGCAGCATCAGATCCAATATCACCAGATCGGGTCGCATGCGCGCGAGGATGGCGTCCATCGTCGCCGCGTCGGCGGCGGCTTCGATGAGGAAACCTTCCTGGCGCATGAGATCGCTGATCAGCTGCCTGATCTGCGAGTCATCCTCGATGATCAGCAGGGTCGCGGCGTAGGCGGTCATAGTCGAGCCTTGTACAAATCCGTCGATTCAACAGCAAGGACTGCACGGCGATATCGACAAAACGCCATCAGCCGTCGACATATCGACACAAAACGTTGCGACCCGGTAAACCGCCGGCGCACTGGCGGGTGCACTCTGGCGCTCACCCAGGATCGCCGCGAAGGTGCGTGCGTGAGCCAGCAAACGAATCCCGAGAGCATCGTCGCTCAGCATTTCGCAAGGGCTGCCGTGGCCCTTGCGCGCCCTCGCGAGCCTGCGCCGCGCGACCGGAAGTTCATCGAAGCCGTCGCTCGTGGCATGTCGATATTCGAAGCCTTCGGCCAGCGCGGCGGTCCGCTGAGCAATGCCGACCTGCATGAGCTGACCGGCCTGTCCAAACCTACCGTAACGCGCCTGACCCACACTCTGTTGACACTGGGCTATCTACGACGCACAAAAAATAATCGCTTCCAACTGAGCCCGGGCGTGATGACGCTGGTTCGCCCACTGGGCGATGCAGTCGCTGCCCGGCTGCCCTCGGTGGCTCTGAATGCAATCGCCAGTACCGGGCCCTGGTGTATCACTGTGGCCGAGCCGGCCAACGAGGCATTGGTGGTCACTGCAAGCTTCAGCAGCTACCAGGCGGGCACGCCTGTCTGTTCCATCGGCACGTGTCTCGATCTATCGCTCACGTCGGCGGGCCAGGCCTTTCTCGCGGCCCTGCCGCTCGAGGCAAGTCACATTCGAGTGAACGGACAGCACTTCCCGAAGCTCGAGATCATCGGCGCGGCGCGCGCGCAGTTGCTGACCAAAGGTTTTTGCTTCGAAGCCAACGGCTGGCGCCGGGGAGTTGCAACGATTGCGGTGCCTGTGCCGAATCAGTTGTTTGCTCATCGAGTCGTCATGGCCGCCGCCAGTGACGAGCCGACGATGCGGGACCGGTTGGCGAAAGAGATCGTGCCCGCTATCAAGAGCGTCTTCTCATGAAACTATCGAGTGATCCTTCGAACGGCCGCACTATCGTTGCGAGCACCGGGCGGCCCGCACGCAGGCCTTGCGCAGTGAGGCTTGCGGCGTGTTTTGCCGCTGTGCTCGCCGCGTGCGCTCAACCGAAACCTGCGAGTGCGAGCTCGGCAGAGGAGGCTTTGGGTAAGACAATCTACGAGAACAACTGCGCGGCCTGTCACGACAATCCTGCAGCCACCAAAGCGCCGGGATTCGACACGCTCAAAGCCATGCGACGCGAAGCGATCAGCTACGCCATCGCGCAGGGACGAATGCAGGTACAGGCATCGCGGCTGACGAGCGAGGAGCGCACGGCGCTGCTCGATTTTCTCGCCGGACAAGGGCCCACCCGTGATGACTGGAGCGCGTCGATGTCATGTACGCGGGAGCGGGGTCCAATGAATCTGGATGTGACGCCTGCGGTTGCGGGCTTCGGCTTCGACCCGCGCAATCACCGTCGTCTGAGCGCGGCGCAGGCGGGGCTTGCCACCGCGGATTTTAGCAACCTCGAGCTTGCCTGGGCCATGGCCTTTCCGAAGGCCACCATGATGCGCTCCCAGCCTGCGATCGTCGGCACGAATGTGTTCCTGCCCGTCGCTGACTCCTCGCAGCTATTTGCGATCGATATTGCAGGGCCGCCGTGTCTGCGATGGGTCTATCGGCACGACGCGCCGTTGCGTACCAGTGTCGCGTTCGGTGAGTTGCCCGGCTCCAAACGCAAGGTCCTCATCTTCGGCGACCTGAGCGCGAATATACATCTGGTCGATGCCGCGAGCGGTGAGCGCCTCTGGAAGCAGCACGTCGGATTGCATCCGATGTCACTGACGACCGGCACGCCCATCTTGCATGGTGACCGGATCTACGTACCGATCTCGCAGTACGAGATCATGCTCGGCGCCAATCGCGATCACGAGTGCTGCAAGACGCACGGCGCGGTGACTGCGCTCGATGCTCGCAGCGGTGCGAAGATCTGGACCGCGCACACGATGCAAGAAGCACGGCCCGTGCGCGATCGGGGCGATGGCAAGATGATCTGGGGCCCTTCGGGGGCGCCGGTCTGGACATCGCCGGCCATCGATACGAAGCGCGGCGTGCTGTACGTCGGTACGGGTGAGGCGACCTCGGATCCGGCCGCACCCACCACCGATGCCATTCTCGCCATCGATCTGAAGGACGGCTCGATCCGCTGGAGCTTCCAGGCGACCGCCAATGACATCTTCCTCACCGGATGTCTGTTCAATCGCAGCGGACCGAACTGTCCCAACAAGGACAGCGTATTTCGGGACGTCGATTTCGGCGCCTCGGTGATCATTGCACAGCGTACGGACGGTTCGGACGTGCTGCTGGCGGGTCAGAAGTCAGGAACGCTCTGGGCGCTCGACCCCGACAGCCGCGGCAAGGTGCTGTGGCGGCGGGATTTCGGGCAGGGCTCACCGGTCGGCGGCATACATTGGGGAATCGCAACGGATGGCGAGCGCGTGTTCGTCCCGATCAATTGGCCCTACGGTGTCCCGCGCGGCGCCAATGCCACGCAGCAGCCCGGTCTGCACGCGGTGAAGGCGGAGACGGGCGAAGTTCTTTGGACTTTCGAGTCCAAAGCGGATTGCCGCGGCGAGCGTGCCGAACGGATCCGAGGTTGCGCGAGCAGCATGGGGCTTTCCGCCGCGCCGGTGGTTATCGACGGCGCGGTCGTTCAAGGGGGCTTGGACGGAATGGTGCGCGCTTTCGATGCGCGAACCGGTAAGGTGCTGTTCTCGTTCGACACGGCACGCGAGTTCAAGACCATCAATGGCGTGGAAGGGCGCGGCGGCTCGATCGATAACGCGTCCATCGTCGCTGCGAACGGCCTTCTCTTGGTGAGCTCCGGCTACGGGATGTTCGGACAGATGCCCGGCAACGTGCTGCTGGCGTTCAAACCGAAAACATCGCGTTAGTGGGTGGCCATAGCCGTGCCGAGCGTGTTGCCTGTGCCTTCATTGTGCGGCTCCGGGATGGATCCGGCAGGTAGATCCATCCAGGCGCGAGTTCGCGACAGCATCCTGCAGGCAATTCTCAGCGGCGCGATCCACCCAGGGCAGAGGCTGTCCATCCAGACGCTCGCGGACACCCTCGGCGTCAGCACCACGCCGATACGTGAGGCATTGAGCTCCCTGGCCGGCGATGGTGTGCTCGATTTGTTTCCAGGTGGCATCGTGATCGTGCCTGCGATGACGCGCGCCCAGTTCGAACAATGGCTGTGGCTGCGTCGAGTGATCGAGTCGCGATTGATCGAGCGAGGACTCGAACGCAAGACGCCGTCCGATGCAGCGGCGATCGCGGACCTGGCGGGGAGTGTCGCGCGCAACACGCTCGATCCGGCCCTGTGCGTGGAAATCGGCGCCGCCGTGATCGATCGCATCGTCACGCTCGCCAATGACTCAGTCCTGGAGAGCAATTTGCGCAGAGCACGCATCCGCTGCGCAGCCGCGCTGGCCGAAGGCCAGCGTCGTGCCGGCGCCGAAGCCGCTATCAGGTTTGCCGCCGCCATCGCAGACGCCTTGCGTGGGGGCAGCGACAGCGATGCACGCATCAGTCACGGCCGCTATCTCGACGGCATCGATGCCGCAGCACTCGCAGGGATGGGCGCTTGCGAAGCGACCCCTGGTTGCGTCGACTTTTCAACATAGAGTACAGGTGAAACACGTGCGTCTCCTTGCTGATCTACGCGTCATCGTCGCAGCAGCACTCTTCCTGCTGGGCGGCTGCACGGTATCGCCGCCGCCTGCGTCCGATGCGGCGCTGGAAGTCGCGGCCGATCCCATCAGACCGAATGTAATCGTCATTCTCGCTGACGACCTGGGCTATGCCGACATCTCCGCGTATGGCGTCAAGCGGATCGCCACACCAAACATCGATCGCATTGGCGCGGAGGGCGTGACGTTCACGGATGCCTATGCGGCCGCACCGGTCTGCTCGCCCTCACGAGCCGCGCTGATGACGGGCAGATATCCCGCTCGTTATGGATTCGAGTTCAACAACGGACCGCCGGCACGCGATGCCCGGGAGAACCTCGGCCTCGATGTCGGGGAGATCACGCTCGCGCAGGCGCTCGAGCGGCAGGGCTACCATACGGGGCTCGTAGGTAAGTGGCATCTCGGCTCGAACGCCGACTTCTACCCGACCAACCGCGGTTACGATGAGTTCGTGGGCTTTCTGGCCGGCGCCACCAATTACATCGATACGAGGCTGCCCGGTGTGCACTATGCGCAGCCGGCAGGATCGAGTCTCTCACCGACTTTGATTCGCGCGCGCATTCCGCAGTTGCAGATCGTCGAGGGCCCCGATCGCACGGTTGTGAACAATGACGACGAGTATCTCACCGAATACTTCGCGCGCCGCGGCGTCGAGTACGTCGAGCGCAACGCCAAGTCGGACGATCCATACTTTTTGTATCTTGCGTTCAATGCGCCACACGATCCTCTGGTCGTGACGCAGAAGTACTACGATCGCTTTGCGCACATTGCGGACGAGGAGAGCCGGATCTATGCCGCGATGATCTCCGCGCTGGACGATGCGGTCGGCGAGGTCCTGGATGCAGTGGCGCGCTCCGGCGAAGCGGACAACACCATCGTCTACTTCATGTCGGACAACGGGTGTGCGGCCTATCTGGGTCGCATCTGCGCTTGCGAGCCGCTGCGCGGCGGGAAGCTCACTCATTATGAAGGGGGGATGCGCGTGCCGTTGATGATGCGCTGGCCGGCAGGGATCGAGGCGGGGCAGGTCGAGCGGCGGATGGTGTCGCTCATGGACGTGTTCCCGACCACGCTGATCGCGGCCGGCGGCGAGCTGCCGCGCGATCGCGTCTACGACGGCGTCGATCTGATGCCGTATGTCACCGGTGAGCGGAGCGGCAATCCGCACGAGTCGCTGATGTGGCGGCGTGCTCCGCTCGTCTCGATTCGTCAGGACGAGTGGAAGCTTTGGAAGAGCCTCACGGGTGAGTTCACGCTGCTGTTCAATCTGCGCACGGATCCAAACGAGACCACGAATCTCGCCGAGCACGAGCCGGCGCGAGTGAAAGCACTGGAGGATGCGATCGCCGAGTGGGCGAAGGACCTGCAAGACCCTCGATGGCCCTCGCAATCGATGAAGACCTATTCGGTCTGCGGCACGCCGTTCACTGTGCCGATCTGAGCGAGCATCCAACAGCTGACGACGAACGGGCGGAGCAGGGTGCTCCGCCCGCCGGGTCGACATGGCCTATTGCGCCATGCCCGTCAGCCAGGCTTTACGAATGAGCCGTCCGCATGCGGTCGACGCGCCGCCTGCGCCTTGACTCAGATCAGAGCGCGCCAGGACTCCGTAGTAGGTTCTCGAGGAGTCGATCCACGGATAGAAGCCCGCGAGCCCCGGGCTGCTGTACGCGGGATCGCCGCCGCCGGCGAGCCAGAGCGGGTCGCTTTCGACCCAATGTCCGAGAGAGTATTGCCAGGCATCGTTACTCGGAGACTCCAGGGCGCTCGCACAGTTCACTCGACCGCTGACAGGATCAGTCGGACCCGTATAGGTGCACACGGCATGAGAGCCGAGCGCGCCGCCCGAGAGCAGCAGCGTGCCGTTGAGGATCTTGCGCAGGAACTTCGCATAGTCCGCGGCGCTCGACTTGCCGCCGCCTGCCAGATCGGTACGGGAGTAAGTGAACGTCCAGTCGTTGCCCAGATAATTGTGGACCTCCGTCGCGAGCTGACTGGCGCTCTTGCCGGAGAGAGCGAGCTCCACTGCAGCGTGTTGCTGGAAGTGGCCCGATGCGTAGAAGAAGTTGCCGATGGCGGCGGTATCGCGCGCGCTCATGCTCGAGTAACACGCGCCGACGGTGAGCTGCAGCAAGCAGGCTTTGGTCTCGGTGTAACCGTCGAGCATGCGCAGCGCTCGCAGATCGTTGCTGTTCAGAATGCCGTTGCGGCGCTGATAGACATAAGCGCTATAGACCCATTTGCTCGCGGAGTAAATGTTCATCTGAGTTGTCGCTGTCGGTGGCGACGTGCCGCGTGTGCCGCTTGCAAGCCTCGCGTCGCGATCGCCGATCTCCCAGTAGAAGTTGGGCAACGCGGTACAGGCTGCGTTGGTGGTGGCGGTCGTTGTTGCGGCCTGTGCTCGTTGCTGATTCGTCTGAGCGCTGCCGAGCGGCGCGCAGCTGTAGAGCACGATGCCCCACGCGAGCGCGGCCCCGAACGGGCTGCGCCGCTTCATGGATATACAAATGTCTTTCATGAGCAATCCCCCTGATCCGCATCTATAGTGACGGCAGGCGCAGCTGCGGAGACTGCGTCCCCGTTTGAAGGCGTGAATTCGCAGTTGTCTTGGATCTCCCCGGGGCAGTCGAGCGCGATGGTCGACGCTCGGACGTGTCGGCCACGTCCGAGTCGGAGCGGACGTTATCTGGGCGTCAGGTCTTCTTGCCGGTGAAGGTGCCTTGCAGGGCATCGCCCATCGAAACTTTGCCCTGGATCGAGTTGCCCTCGACGGTGCCGGTGTAAACGATCTCGTAGTCCATGCCCTGGCCGCTCACTTTGAAGCTCAATCGCAGCTCCTTGCCTTTGAGCACCCCGCTCACCGGCGCCTCGCCGAACTGGCCCTGGTAGGTTCCGGTGATCGCGGCGCCGTTTTGCTTGAGATCGAAATGCGGTGTGCCGCTGCCCATCTGCGTATCGACGGTGATCTCCCATCGGCCCGCGACATTCACGTCGGCGGCCGATGCGGCGCCCGGCAGGCAGGCGACAGCGAGCAGGGCAATGAACGATCTGCGCAGAAAATTCATGAGTCTTGACCTCTGTAAACAAAAACAAACGAACACGTCATCGTGGCTTGAGATATCGGTCGAACCATTCCAGCGCCAGCTGATGCGCCTGCGGCCAGGCTTGCATGTAGACGCCGTAGTGGGTGATGCCCGGCACGATCACGAGATCCTTCGGGCCGTTGTAACGCTGGTACGCGAGGATGCCCTGGGCGTCGTTGTCGAACAGCTCCTCGCGCTCTGCGACGACGATGCGCATGGGAATGTTGCCGGCATCGTTGATGTGATCGACCGGAGCGTAGTTCGCGAAACGCGCGTAGATTGGCGCGCCACGCAGATTGCCCAGCACGCGCACGCCTGGCTCGGGATAGCCGATTTCACCGCGTGCCCGTCGGGTGGCATCGCGGTAGCCTTCGGGCGTTCTGCCGAGCTGCCGGCCATCGAATGCGCCCACCTGGCTGTACACGACCTTGATCCGGTGATCACGTGTCGCCATCTCCACGACGAAGCCTCCCGATTGGCTGCTGCCCCAGACGCCGATACGGCTGTTGTCGACCCGCGGCTCGCCGTGCAACCAGTGCAGGGCGTTCTGCCAGTCCGTGAGCATGTCGATCGGATCGACGACCTCACGCACCTCGATGACTTCGGCAGTGAACTTGCGATTGTTTCCTGCCGCGCGCTGCGCCGTGGGGTCGGCAAGGATCAGGCGCGAATCGCTCTCGCCCCAACCGCGATAATCGAATGTCACAACCAGATAGCCTGCTTGCGCGAAACCGACCGCATCCCGTCGCAGGGCAGAGGCGGTGCCGCCCCAGCCGTGCGCCATCAGAATCGTGGGCAGTGTCTTGCTCCGCTCGGAGGTGGACACGTACACCGCGCCGGACATCCGTGTCCCTTCACTCCAGATGTTCACCTTGCGCTCGCTGATACCGGCCGGAACAGCGAACTGGGCGGGACCGTCCTGTTGTGCATGCAGCAGAGGCGCAAACAGCAGTGCGTGCAGCAGCATGACGGTCATGCACATACGTCGAACATTCAGCATCGTCACTTCTCTCCTCGATTGGCGGGCGCGGGCGTGAAGTCTGTCCGCGCCGGTTCACTGTCCGAAACGGAAGCGCACGTCGAGCCCGTAGGTGCGCGGCGGCCTCAAACCTGCCTCGATGCTCCGCACGTTCCATGCCGACTCGGTGGCCGTGACTCGCTCGATACTCTCGTCATCGAAGACATTCCTCACGAAAGCGATCAACGTGTAGTTGCGCTCGGGATGGGTCCACAGCGCTCGCACGCTGGTCTCGTCGTAGGACGGCGCGAGGTAGTGTTCACGAGAGAACACCTCGTAGTAGGTTTCGCTGCGATAGATCCAGGAGCCGGACAACGTCAGGGAGCCGGCGGGCAGGTACCACGTGTAGTCCGCGCTGAGCGCAATCTTGTTTTCCGGCGCGCTCGGCAGCCGGTCGCCATCGATGCTCTGACCGCGCTGCGCGGTGGATGCGCTAGCGCACGGCCGTGCGTCGGCGGCAACCGCGCGCACGTCGGCATTGTCGATGAAACATCGCGAATCATCGATTTCGGTATCGAGATAGCTGTAGCTCAGCTGCAGTTGCAGCGAATCGGTCGCGGCCCACAACGCCTCGAGCTCGACGCCTTGCGATACGGCTTGCTCGAGGTTGAAGAAGCGCGTCTCGTTCAAGTTGGTTGCCGGATCGCGGACCGTCGACGGGTATTGCGCGTCCTCATAGTCGTAATGGAACAGCGACAGATTGGCGAGCAGGCGGTTCGTAAAGGTCTTCTTCAAGCCGAGCTCGTACGCGTTGATGAACTCGGGCTCGGTGTAGCCGGTCTGCCCCGGCGCGAACTGGCCAGCATTGAAGCCGCCGCTCTTGTATCCGCGTGTGTACTTTGCGAATGCGAGCACGTCCGCGGCCGGTGTCCATTGAATGGCGGTCGTGCCGGTCGTGCCGTGCCATTCGCCGGCGAGGCGATTGCGACGATCGATTTCGGGAACCGCCACTCCGTCGACGATGCTGCTGCTGTAGAACGCGTACGGCACGCCCGGAACGCCAAACAAAATACGCGAACGGAATTCCTCGGCGTCCTTCCGGTCCTCGGTATAGCGGGCGCCCACGGTCAGCTTCCACGCGTCGCTCAGGCTGTATTCGATCTCGCCGAACACGGCACGCGCATCGGCGTCCAGCAAAGCCCCGGCGATTTGTAGATTGCGATCCGGATTTTCGGGTCCGGCCGCTGGATTGCGGTTCGCGGCACTGGGCTGCGCTACGCGCGGGTTGCTCAATTCCGGTTGTAATGGTGCGCGCACGCCCTGGAACTGATTGACCTGCTCGTGATACTGGTAGAACCCGACAATCCACTGCAGCGGCCCGTTGCCGGTGGAGATCAGATTGATCTCGTTGCTGTAGTACTCCTTGTCCTCGAGATAGAAAGACTCGAGCTGCGGGAAGATCGTAAATGTCACGCCAGGCGTCGTCGGCGGCGTGGGCGGTCGGGTCGTGTAGGGCTCGCGATCGGTGCCGTCGAAATCATCGTTCAGCGCGTACGTGTAGCCCTGGTATCCGCCCGTGTACTTGATGTCTGCCCAGCCGGCGTGGCCGACCAGCTCGAGCACATAGGTGTGCGAGTCATCGAGCGTCGCGACGGAGGGGGTATCGGTGTCGTACTTTCGCGGATCGCTGACACCCGGATTGGTGCCAGTGAATGGCGTCGTCACCGGTTGTGTTGGCGTGCCATTGAACGTCGCGTTAGGAAACAATCCGCTGAAGTAGACCGGAGCGATGTCGTACGGGGTGATCAGAACCTCCGAGCGACCATCGCGATCCCAGCCGGCCTGCGCGTATTTCATCCAACCTTCGATACGCTCGCCGATGTCGAACTCGAGTTGTGCCTCCGCGTAGTGGTCGTCCTGCACGCCGCCTTCGCCGCGGCCGCCATCCACGTCCTGGTAGAAGCCCTCGCCTTGGCCGCCCGTGGTGCCCGCCACTCTGAAACGCAACCAGTCGGCGAGGGGGCCGGATGCCGCCGCGCCAAAGACCTCGGTGTCATAGTTGCCGACCAAGGCGTGCACCTCGCCCGCGAACGTCTCGGTCGGTCGCTTCGAAATAATATTGATGGCGCCGCCGATCGAATTGCGTCCGTAGAGCGTTCCCTGCGGTCCGCGCAGCACTTCGATACGTTCGATCAGGATCGGATGCTTGCCGGCTTCGGCCGTGCTGGATGTATAGAAGCCGTCGGAGTAGTTGGCGAGGCCGGGGTCGGAGCCGTAGTTGTTGGTGAGGCGTCCGACGCCGCGTACGCTCATGCGGCCGAGTCCCTGCGAGAAACTCAGCCCCGGCGTGAAGTCGCTCAGCTCCGGCACGCTCGTTATTCCTCTGAGATCGCGCATCTCGCTGGTGTATGCGGAAATGGCCACCGGCACCTGCTGCAGGCTCTCGCTGCGCTTCTGCGCGGTGACGACGATTTCCTCCACGGCGATTGTTTGTTCGCTCGCAATCATTTCCGCGGCAGTCGTCGTGCCGATGCCGAGCAGACTGAACGCTGCACCGGATAGCAGACTGCCCTGTTGCCGTTTCATACCTTCCCCCAATGTTCAACAAATGTCAGATGAGTGGTGTTTTGTTGATCGGTCAACTAAGCTCGCGCGCTTCGAAAACAAAGCTCCCACACGAGCCGCAGAAACACAAAATATCGTTTCGCACCGAGAAACCGCTGTCATCACGAGGTAACCTCAAGCCATGGATCGACGAACTTTCATGATCGCGACCACGCTGGCGGGCGCGGCCAGCCTGCAACCGCGCTGGGCCCACGCCGTCGCCAACGACCGCCGGCTGCCGCTGCAGGAGGCGGCTGCCGAAGCGTGGTTGTATGGATTGATGCTGATCGAGAACGCGCAGGCGCGGCAGCGATTGCTGGCGATGGCGCGTCCCAATCATCTGTTCCATCGACAGGCGCTGCTCACGCCGAAGAGCCAGACCGTCACCACCCCGAACAACGACACGCTGTACTCGGTGGCTTGGATTGATCTGTCGGCCGGCCCGGTCTCACTGAGCCTGCCGGAAGTCGGCGAGCGCTACGTGAGCTATCAGTTCATGGATATGTACGGCAACAACTTCGCCGTGCTTGGCTCGCGCACCACCGGCGGCGGCGCGTGCAAGGTGACGATCACGGGGCCGGGCGATGCGTCGAGCGATCCGCTTTCGCTGCGCTCACCGACGCGCTGGGTCTGGCTGCTCGCGCGCTTGCTGGTCGATGGTCCGGAGGATCTGGCCGCGGCGCGCGCCATCCATAATGGAATGTCGATCCAGGGGCCGCTCGTGCCTGCGCCGCCGCGCTTCGCGCAGCGCTCCGATCCATGGCCGGAATATTTCGCGTCGGTGCAGGCGCTGCTCGCAGAGAATCCGCCGCCCATCGCCGACCTTTCGTTCTTCAAGCGGGTCGAAGCCCTCGGCCTCGGGCCTGTCAAAGGCTTCGATGCGAGCCGCTTCTCGGCGGCCGAAGGCAAGATGATCGAAGCGGGTATTGCCGCGGCCCGAGTTCGTTTGATGTCAGCGGGGGAGTCGGGGCGGATCGCCAACGGCTGGCTCTATCCGAAGTCGACGCTCGGCAACTTCGGCCAGGACTATCGCTTCCGTGCGCAGATCGCGTTGACGGCGCTCGCGGCGTTGCCGCCTGAGGAAGCCATGTATATGAGGCCGATCGCCCCGGATGGTGCGTACGACCTGCCGAGCGCGACGAGTTGGCGACTGCGCTTCGAGGCGGGCCAGTTGCCTCCGGTGGATGCGTTCTGGTCGTTGACCATGTATCAGGTCAACAGCGCGGGTCAATATTTCTTCTTCGACAACGCGCTCGATCGCTACTCGATCGGCGATCGCACCCCCGGCCTGAAGCGCGGCGCGGACGGCTCGCTCGACATCTGGATATCCCGCAGCGATCCGGGCGGCGAGCGCACGGCCAATTGGTTACCGGCGCCGCCCACCGAAAAGTTTGCAATCATGTTGAGGGCGTATCTGCCGCGCCCCGAACTGCTGGAGGGGCGTTATCTGCTGCCGCCGCTCATGCGGGGCTGATGAGCAGCGCCAGGCATCTGCACGATAGGTTCGTGCAGATGCCGTTGACAAAGCGGCACAAATCGTCGCGTACGAGTCAACCGAGCTCGCCGTGAGTCGTTCAAGCTCCTTTCGTCCGCAACCGAGCGATGGGAGCTGCCTGCCTTGAATGCACTCAAACTGTTACTACCGGCACTCGCGTGTCTTGGCCTCAATGCCTGCGGTGATGACGATGCCTCACCGACGCCGCCGGCCGACGATCCGTTCGTAGCGATCGATCGGGCCGCGGAGGCAGCCTATCGGACGCAAGGTATCGAGGGCATGGGTCTCGCCATCTATAACCGAGACGGCGAGAAGGTGTTCGAGCGCATGTACGGCAACTTCTCCGCGACCCAGCGCGTGCCGATCGCTTCGGCGTCGAAGCTGGTCTCGGGTGTGGTGTTGTTCCGTCTCATCGACCAGGGCTTTCTGTCGCTGGATTCCACGACGGCGCAGGTGCTCGGCTGGAGCGGTGAGAAGGGTACGATCACGCTGCGTCATCTGCTGTCCTTTACTTCCGGTCTGCCGCCGGAGAACTTCTGCACTTATCGCGAGACTCACACGCTCGCCGAGTGCGTAGGTGAGATTTCACAGATGGAGCTTCTGGGGCTGCCCGGTACCCGCTTCGAATATGGTTCGACGCATCTGCATGTCGCCGCGCGGATGGCCGAGGTCGTTACCGGCGATTCGTGGAATGAGATCTTCGCAGCGCAAGTGCGCGATCCGCTCGGGATGCCGGCGGATATTGTCTACTACGCCAACCCCGTCGCGGCGACGGGCACGAACAATCCGCTTCCCGCGGGCGGGCTGATTGTGTCGATGCAGGAGTACGAGCGCCTGCTGCACTTCGTATTCAACAAGGGACAGTGGCAGGGCGCGCCATTGCTTCGGCCGGAGATCTTCGATGTGCAACGGGTCCAGCCCTATGCGAACGCTGCGATCGTCACGACCCCGGCCTCGAGCGTCGGTACACAAGTGCGGTACGGCCTGACTGCCTGGCTGGAATGCAGCACGCCCACGACCGGCTGCTCGGCGATCTCCTCGCCCGGCGCGTTTGGATTCAACCCGTGGCTGGATCGGGACGTCGGGTACTACGCCATTCTCGGGATGCAAGTGCCGAACGATCGGGTGGGCTTCGTGGTGGATCTCAAACAGCAGCTCAAGCCGCTGATTGCCGAAGCACTCGCGCGATAGTGTCTGGAGAATCCAGGACAACATGTCTACCGAAAAATCGTTGTTCAGTCTCAATGAGAAGACCGCGCTGATCACCGGCGGATCGCGCGGCCTTGGGTTACAGATTGCCGAAGCCTTAGGCAGCTACGGTGCGCGCGTGCTGATCTCGGCGCGCAAGGCCGATGAGCTCGAACGCGCGAGGGCGTCTCTGCACGGGCAGGGAATCGACGCGGAGTGCGTCGTGGCCGATTGCGCCAACGAAGAGGGCGTCGTCGCACTCGCCGACACAGCGCTGCAACGATTAGGCCGCGTCGATATCCTCGTGAACAACGCAGGCGCCACTTGGGGGGCGCCGGCCGAGGATCATCCGACTGCCGCCTGGGACAAGGTGTTCAATCTGAACGTTCGCGGCATGTTTCTGCTGTCACAACAGATCGGCCGGCGTTCGATGATCCCTCGGCGCTACGGCCGGATTCTCAATGTGGCCTCCATTGCCGGACTGAGCGGCAATCCTCCGGGCCCGATGAAGACCGTGGCTTACAACGCGAGCAAAGCTGCCGCGATCAACTTTACGCGCGCGCTGGCCGGCGAATGGGGCGTGTACGGCATCACAGTGAACGCGCTCGCCCCGGGATTTTTTTGGACCAAGTTGTCGAGCGGCCTGATGGAGGAACTGGGTGAGGAGGCGCGCAAACGCGTGCCGTTGCAGCGCTGGGGCGATGATCAGGATCTGAAAGGCGCTGCGCTGCTGTTGGTTTCTGATGCGGGCAAACACATCACGGGGCAGGTGCTTGCCGTGGACGGCGGCGCGAGCGCGGTGCACGGGTAGAGCGCAGTGAGCCGCAGGCCTTCCAATGCCTGCGGCATGACTAGCGCAGTGAGAGCCAGACGCGATTAGCTGCGTCCGCCAGCCTTCCTGCCCACCTCAATCGTCTTGAACCCCGCATCGCCCCAGTTCATCACGAACACGCTGAAGCCCTGCTTCATGCGCATCTCGATCTGATCGGGCGTCGTCGGAATTCCGCAGGCGACCTTGAACTCCTTGCAGGCGGAGAGCACCGATTGAATCGCGCCTTCCCAGGCCTTCTCATCGGTCACCGGCTTGCCATCCGGACCCGGGGATGAGAACACCCGGCGCAGCGTACCCGCGCCCGGCCACAACACACCGATGCCTTTGACGGCCGCGATCTCGCGCACGTTCTTCAAGCCTTCCTTGCTCTCGACGACGACCCAGTTGATCAGCTCGCCGTTCGGATTCAACGGCCACAGATCGGCCTTCGCGCGATACTCTTTCTCGCTCAATCCCCAGTACTTCGGAGCCAGGCCCACCGAGTCCGCACGCGTGCCGCCTTGCGCGGGATAGCGCATGGCGCTGAGACCGCGCTTCACTTCATCGGCGTTTTGCACGTCGACGAACATGATGCCGGAGACGCCGAGGTCCAACTGCTGACTGATGTGTTTGGCGGCGAGCGCAGGATCCGGCGCGATCTCGTGCATCTTCACGATCATCGGATAATCGATGCGCGGAGCCGGGGAATGGCTCAAGTGCTTTTCAGCGCCGAGCGCCTTCGCAAACTCCGTGAAGACGGGCAGGGATTTGTCGTAGTCGTGCTCCATGCTGCCGTCGAACACGAAATCCGACAGCTTGTAGTTCACCGTTTCTTTCGCAAGCTCCGCGGGTGTCTTGTTCGGCGTCGGTGCATCCGCCGGCGCGCCGTACGGCTTGCGATTGCTCGGCGCGTACAGGCCCATCACGGGCTTGCCTTGCTCGATCAACCCAATCATCGGATTGAGTCGTTGTTTTGGCGCATCGGCAAGCGTCGTGCTCGCCGCGAAGGCGAGGGCGGCGAGCGAGGCGGCACGCAGGATGCTGGAGACGGTGTGAGCCATCGACGTGGAAGGCATGATGATTGAATCCCCCGAACGAACGCGCGCGTTCGTGATGACATTGATGTCGGTATCGACGCGCGCACGTGGCTCGCGCGTTCGATCTTCAAAGTAGCCGCCGTCGCGTTCGACTTCAACTCACTTTGCGTACAGCACGGCTGTGGCGCAAACACCCTTTGGCAGGGCGGCTGGGGCAAGGGCGCAAACTAATGTCGCGAACTTGCGCTTCGGCGATTGAATCATGCTGCCACCCAGATCGCCGGCACACATTATCAGTAAATTCCTGCGACGCTTCGCGCGTAGGATGTCCCGCGAAATGAAGCATCGGCGCGAAAACCAAGGCCCTGCCTCATCCGGTGACTCATCAGCTGCGAGCGTGCGGCGGGTTTTCACGGCGCAAGCGACGCAGGAAAAAAATTTTCCTAAAGGGGGAATATGACGATGAACGATCGAAGCGCAGCAACTTCGGGCGCACGCCCGGTGTCGGCAGCCGTCAGACGGGCACTGGGACCGGCGAGCGCGTTGCTCGCGCTGACCAGTTTCGTTGCCTTCAACGCAATGGCGCAGGAAACCGCCGAGCAGGTTGCTCAGGCTGGCCCGTCGCCTGCACCTCAATCCGCCACCGGCGGTAGCGCGACCGACAGCGGCGCCGGCGATACGCTCGAAGCCATCACCGTGACCGGTTCGCGCATCGCGCGTGCCGACGGCTATGAAGCCCCCACACCGGTTTCCGTGCTGGGTGCCGAAGAATTGAACAAGATGGCGACGACGACGATCGCGGACTCTGTGAACCGCCTGCCCGCGTTTGCCGGCAGCCAGACCCCGCGCAATCGCTCCTCGAACATCAGCTCCGGCACCGCCGGCACCAACATCCTGAACCTGCGCGGCTTGGGCGCCAACCGTACCCTGGTGCTCCAGGACGGCAAGCGCATGGTCGGTTCGACGGTGGCCACCGGCACGCTCTCGGGCGCGGTCGACGTCAACATGATTCCGAGCGGTCTCGTGCAGCGAGTCGACGTGGTGACCGGCGGCGCGTCCGCCGTGTACGGCTCCGACGCGCTCGCGGGCGTCGTGAACTTCATCCTCGATAAGGAGTTCACGGGCGTCAAAGGCAACGTCGATTACGGCATGACCTCGGCCGGCGACGGCGAGAACTACAAGCTCACGTTCACCGCCGGCACCAAGCTTGCCGATGATCGTTTGCACCTGTTGTTCAGCGGCGAGTACGCCGACGATGAGGGCATCATCGGTAACGATCGCGAGTGGGCGGATGATTCGTTCCAGATGATGAACAACCCGCTCGCCTCGCAGGCGGGCCAGCCTTCGCTGCTCACGGTTCACAACGCGGGCGTCGCGAACGGCACCTACGGCGGCCTGACCTTGAGCTGTCAGCGCATCACCCCGTATGTGGACACCGTCACCGGGGTGCCCGGCAACCGGCTCCAACCGATCACGGGTACGCCCTGCGCGCTGCGCGGCACGCAGTTCGTGACCGACGGCAACGCGATTCCGTTCCAGTTCGGTGATCTGGTGAATGGTCCGACGATGCGTGGCGGCGACTGGGAAGCCTCGCGTGTCGATCGCGCCACGACCATCGCGCTGCCGCTGCAGCGTAAATCGCTGTTCGGCCGCGCGGCCTATGACATCAGCGACAACGTCACGGCGTTCGTCGATCTGCAGTACGGCCACACCTGGTCGCACAACACCCAGGTCGTGCCCATCCTGAACAACGGCGGCAGCGTTTACGTGTATCGCGACAACGCGTTCCTGTCCCCGGAACTGCGTCAGACGATGGTCAACAACAACGTCGACGCGATCGAAATCGGCACGTTCAACGGCGACATGCACTACCTGCAGGGCATCAACACGCGTGAGCTGAAGCGCGGCGTGGCGGGCTTCGAAGGCAACTTCGATCTCGGCGGCAAGGAATGGAACTGGGATGCCTCCTACGTCTATGGCGAGCAGAACATCCAGTCCAAGACGCCGACCAACCGCGTCAACTCGCGCTATGCCATGGCGATCAACTCGACGCTCGATGCAAACGGCAACATCGTTTGCGGCACACGTAGCGCCGACCTGCTCTCCGTGGTGCCGGTCGCCGGCTGCCGCGCCTACAATCCGATGGGCCTCGGCGTGAACTCGCCGCAAGCCCTCGACTACATCACCGACATGGGCTGGTCGGACATCACGCTCACGCAGACGGTGCTCGCGGCCAGCATGAGCGGCGAGCCGTTCGAGAACTGGGCGGGCCCGGTGTCGATCGCGTTCGGCGGCGAGCATCGCACCGAGGAGTCGGAAGGCTCGGTGAGCGCGCTCGACCGGACGAGCGCCTTCTTCGCCGGTAACTACAAGGCGACGATCGGCAAGTTCGATGTGAACGAGGCGTTCCTCGAAACCGTGGTGCCGCTGTTGAACGGCGTGCCGGGCGCGGAGACCTTGGACTTCAACGGTGCGGTTCGTTACACGGACTACAGCGTCACGGGCGAGGTCACGACCTGGAAGGCCGGTTTGATCTGGTCGCCGCTGGAAGATGCACGCTTCCGCTTCACCAAGTCGCGTGACATTCGTGCGCCTGGCTTGGGTGAGTTGTTCAACCAGGGCTCCGGTGGCACGGGCAACAACACCGACCTGGGTCTGCCGGGCAATCCGACCTATTTCATGCAGAGCCAGACCATCGGCAACCTGAACCTGAAGCCGGAAGAGGCCGATACGACGGGTATTGGCGTCGTGTTGACGCCGCGCTTCCTGCCGGGCTTCACGATGTCCGTCGACTACTACAAGATCGAAGTCGATGGCACGCTGTACGTGCGCAGCACGCGTGAAATCATCGAAGGTTGCTACCTGGGTGGCGATCCGCAGATGTGCGCGCAGATCGCGCGTGGTTCCAACGGGTTCATCACCGTGGTCACGAGCTTCCCCGAGAACATCGTCGGCGAAGTGGCGAGCGGCATCGACGTGGACGCCACCTATCGCTTCCCGGTCGGCCCTGGCGACCTGACGCTGCGTGCGATGGGCACGTTCGTGGATAAGCTCGAGACCACCGCTGCCAACGGCACGAAGATCGACGGCCGCGGCGTGAACTCCGACGATGCCGGTATCGGCCTCGGCGCGAACCTCTCCGGTCCGAAGTATCGTTATCTGCTGTCCGCAGGTTACGACTGGGATCCGGTGTCGATCACGCTGTCGATGCGTGGCATCAGCGCGGGCAAGTACAACAACAAGTTCCTGGAATGTGAGGTCGGCAGCTGTCCGACGGCTGCGCAGCTGGTCGGCACGGGTTACACCAACACGATCAACGACAACGACATCGCTGGCGCGGAGTATTTCGACCTGGCGCTCAACTACAAGATGGGCGACATGGGCGAGGCGTACTTCGTGATCGAGAACCTGCTCAACGAGGATCCCGCCAAGGTTGCAGGCGGCCGTGGCGCGGGCTTCTACCAGGGTCAGTCGAACGTGACGCTGTACGACCGCTTCGGCACCATGTTCCACGGTGGCGTGCGCTTCAAGTTCTAAGAACGCACGTAAGAGACGCGAGCGGGGCGGGCCCAATGCAGGCCCGCCCCCTTGGGGGATGATAATGAGAAGAGCACGTATGCTCGCGCTCCTGGGCGCGATGCTGCTGTCTCAGGCCGCCTTCAGCGCGGAGTCCGCGGGCGTGGCGACGCCCGGCGAGGATTGGCCGCACTCGGCCGATATTTCCAAACGCAATCTCACTGCGAAAGACTTCCCACGCTGGCAGCAGCTCGAGCGCAACGTGTATGCCTATGAAGGGCTGCACTCGCCAGACAAGCAGGGCGTCATCGTCAACACGGTCAGCCTGATCGTGATCACGGGCGAGGGCGTCGTGGTCGTCGACGGTCAGGGCGATGTGCCGCAGACCCAGGCGATGATCGAGAACATCAAGAAGCTCACCGACGAGCCCATTAAATATGTGGTGATCGCCTCCGATCACATCGATCACGTAGGCGGCAACGCGGCCTTCCGGCAGGCGTATCCCAACGTGGTCTTCATTGGCTCGCCCGCCTCCAAGCGGCGGCTCGAGAAAGATCCCAATCCGCCGACCATGCTCGTCTCCGAGCAGCGATCGTTACGGCTCGGCGCCGCGCAAATCGAAATTCTGAACCTGGGACGCGCCCACACCGGCGGCGATCTGGTCGCCTGGATGCCGCAGGTCGGCGTGCTGTTCCTGGGTGAAATTTATTTAAGGGATGTGTTCCCGGCGATGCGCTCAGCCTATCCGACCGAGTGGCTTGCGACGATCCGCAAGGCGGTGTACTTGAATCCGAACTGGTACATCCCCGGCCACGGTTTCATCGACGAGCCGGCGATCATGAGGCGCGAGCTGGACGAGGCGAGGCAGGCGTTGATTTACGTCATGAATGAGGCGAAGCGCCTCAAAGCGGCCGGCTACGCGTGCGAATCTGCCGCGAACTGTCCGGCCGCGGAGCACGCGAACTGGGGCCCGTACGCCGACTGGGCCTTGCGCAGCTCCCAGGCGCCGCTCGCCATCGCTCGTGTATACCTCGAGCTCGATGGCAAGCTGCCGGAGACTTGAGTGACCGGGCCGCATCGTGGAACTAGTCGGCGTGCGGTGTGGTCCAAAGCGACCCGCCAGCCAGCCTTGCGAGCCGTCTGCGAAACTCAGGGTAAACGCCTGACAGCGGACGGAAAATTTCCATATTCGCGGCAAAAAAAACAAAGTTCATGTAGCGCCTTAGGCGTACATTCTGAATAGCGGATAGAACAGGTCTAGCTCCGTCACAGGCTGGATACCGTTCGTCGCTGTAGGTTGATCGGTAGGGGGACGTTGAGAGTGAAGTCATGTATCCGTGCGTTCAGCACAGTTGCCCTGACCAGCCTGCTCTTGGCCGGCTGCGCGGGCAAAGATGAGCCCGAGAATCCTGGCACGCCGCCGCGCGTGCGAGTCATCACCACCCAGCAGTATTTGAATACGGTCGCGAACGTGTTCGGCTCGAGCGTGAGCATGGACATGAAGTTCCCGCCGCTGCGCCGGACCGACGGTCTGCTCGCCAACGGCGCGGCCTTGGCCGGCGTCACCGCGGGCAAGATCGAAACGTTCCAGCGCGCCGCGAGCAGCATTGCCGCTCAAGTCGTCGCGCCCGAGCGCCGCAACTACCTGATCCCGTGCACGCCCGCCGATGAGAAGAAGTCGGATGCGGAGTGCGCCAAACAGTTCTTCTCGCAGACCGGCCGGCTCCTGCACCGACGCAAGCTGACCGATGAGGAGCTGAGCAAGTACGTCACGGCCGCGAACACGGCCGCCGACAAGCTCAACGATTTCTACGCCGGTGTGGAGCTCACGCTCGAGGCGATGCTGATCAGCCCCGAGGTGCTGTTCATCGTCGAGACGAGCGATGAGAAGCCCGACAAGCACGGCGGCCGTCCGCTCGACGCTTATTCGCTTGCCTCGCGCCTGTCCTTCTTCCTGTGGGATGCCGGTCCGGATGACATGGTGCTCACGGCCGCCGAGAAGGGCGAGCTCGACAGCGAGCGTGGCTTGAAGAAAGTGGTCGATGCGATGCTCGCAAGCCCGCGCCTGGAAGACGGCATGCGCGCGTTCTTCGATGACATGCTGGGCTTCGATGACTTCGATGCGCTCTCGAAGGATCCCACGGTCTATCCGTTCTTCACCGGTGCGACCGCCGCGGATGCCCGCGAGCAGACCATGCGCACGATCGTCGATCATCTGATCCACAAGCAGGAAGACTATCGCGAGCTGTACACGACGCGCGAAACGTTCATGTCGCCCGCGCTTGCGCCGCTGTACCAGATCCCGGCCTCGCGAGGCTGGACCGAATATACGTTCCCTGAAGACAGCCCGCGTCAGGGGCTGTTGACGCAGGTGAGCTTCGTCGCGCTGCGTTCGCATCCGGGCCGCAGCTCGCCGACGCTGCGTGGTCGTGCGCTGCGTGAGCGCATTCTCTGCCAGGTCGTGCCGCCGCCGCCGCCGAACGTCGACTTCGGCAAGCTCGAAAATCCGGACGCGCACTACAAGACGCAGCGTGAGCGCGTCGCCGTGCACCTGGAAGATCCGGCGTGCGCCGGCTGTCACAAGATCACCGATCCGATGGGGCTTGCGCTCGAGAGCTTCGATGGCGCGGGCCGCTTCCGCACGCAGGAGAACGGCGCGACCATCGATACGACCGGCGAGCTCGACGGCGTGCAGTTCACCGATGTGGTGGGCTTAGGCAAGGCGCTGCACGACAATCCGGCGCTGCCGAGCTGCCTGGTCGATCGCCTGTACAGCTACGGCTCGGGCGGCGCGGCCAAGCCCTCCGACCGACCGCTGTTGAAGTACTACACCGCGGAGTTCGAGAAGGCCGGCTACAAGCTGCCCGAGGTGTTGCGCACGATCACGCTCTCGGAAGCCTTCCGCACCGTCACCGAGGCGAAGAAGGTGAATGCGTCCGAGGCACGCGAGCCGACCGAGGAAATCGTCATCGAAGAGCAGCTGCCGACGACCACCACGGTGGATACGGCGGCGCCCGCGAATGAAACACAAACCGTGGCGATGACTAGCAGCCACGATAAGAACTGATTGCCGTTGCGGAGAGATCACACATGAGCAAGTTGACCAGACGGACAGTCCTGCGAGGTATGGTTGGCGGCGCCGCGGTGAACGTCGCGTTGCCCTTGTTGAACTGCATGCTCAACACCAACGGCACCGCGCTCGCCGACGGCAAGCCGATGCCGATTCGTTTCGGCACCTGGGGCTGGGGCCTCGGCATGAATCAGAGCATCTTCGTGCCGAAGAAGTACGGCGAGGATTTCGATCTGCCCGAGGAGATCGCGGCGCTCGCGCCGATCAAGAAGCACATCAACCTCATCACCAACACGCAGGCGTTCCGCGACAACTACCAGAACCTGTGTCACTACACCGGCTGGGTCATCGCCCGCACGGGCTCCGCGCCGAAGGACACCAAGGACATTCCGGGTGAGACCATCGACGTGACGATCGCGAACCAGATCGGCGGCGGCACGCGCTTCAAGTCGCTCACGGCAACCGCCACGGGCGACGTGCGTAACACCTACAGCTACGAGAACAGCAACACGCCGAACGCCCCCGAGTGGTCGCCGTTGCAGTTCTACACGCGCCTGTTCGGCCCGGACTTCCCGGATCCGAACGCGAAGACCTTCACGCCCGATCCGCGCATCATGGTGCGTCGGAGCGTGCTCTCGGGCGTCATGGATCAGACCAAGAGCCTGATGCAGACGGTGCCGGCCGATGACCGTGCGCGCCTGGATCAGTACTTCAGCGGCCTGCGTCATCTGGAGCAGCAGTTCCAGCAGCGCCTGGAGAAGCCCGAGCCGATCGAGGCGTGCGTGCGTCCGGGCGAGATCACGGTGGATCCGGCGATGGGTCAGGAAGCCGAGGCGATCGCGATCCGTCACAAGATGATGACGGAGCTGCTGGTCATGGCGCTGGCGTGCGATCAGACGCGCGTCTTCAACATGGCCTACACCAACGCGAACTCCTCGACCATCAAGCCGGGCTACGAGAAGCCGCACCACACGACGACGCACGAGGAGCCGGTGGATATGAAGCTCGGCTATCAGCCGACTGCTTCGTGGTTCACGCGTCGCGCGATGGAAGGTTGGGCGCACTTCGTGGACGCGTTCACCAAGGTGAAGGAGGGCAACGGCACGTTGCTCGATAACGTCTTCATCATGGCGACGACCGACCACGGCTACGCTCGCGTGCACAGCCTGGATCACATTCCGATCTTCACGGCCGGCCGTTGCGGTGGCGCCGTGCGCACGGGTCTGCACATCGATGGCAAGGGCACGACCGGCTGTCGCGTGGGCTACACCGCGCTCAAGCTCATGGGCGTGGACAAGCCCTCGTGGGGCGTGAACAGCAACAACACCTCGCAGGAAGTCGGCGAGATTCTCGTGTCTCGGCTGAGCTGATTGGCTTCGATTGAAAGACTCGGCGGCCGACGCAAAGGGTCGACGCCGAGGGCTTAGGGGGATGAGTGAGATGAATAGACTTCGATGGTTGTTGTCCGCGGCGCTGCTCGTCGGCGCCGGCGTCAGCCAGACGACGATGGCGGCGACGGGTCCGTACTGGCAGTCGAAAGACTCCAAGGACACCGAGTCGTATGTGAAGGTGCCGATGCCGCCCGGGATCCAGGTGATCGAGACCGAGCTCGAGGGCCCGGTGTTCGCGACCGCCGAGGGCAAGACCATCTACACCTGGCCGCTCGGCAATCTTCGTAACGGCAACGCGGGCGATCGTCGTAACAGCGGTGTCTCGACCTGCGATGGCACGATCTATAAAGAAACTTCGGGCTACATGAGCCCGTATCCCCCGGGCTTCCTGCTGCCCGAGCTCGAGACTCGCAAGAGCTGCGAGCAGCTGTGGCCGGCGGTGCTCGCGCCCGCCGATGCCAAGCCCGTGGGCAAGTGGACCGTGGTGAAGCGCAAGAACGGCCAGAGTCAGTGGGCGTACGATGGCTATCCCGTCTACACCTCGAGCCTCGATAAGAAGGCCGGCGATGTGTTCGGCGGCACCAATGCGTTGTCCGGTGGCGCGCAAGGCATCGTGCGTCAGCCGATCGGACCGCCGCCCGATGTGCCCCCGGAGCTCGATGTCGTTCCATTCCGCACCGGCCACATGATCACGACGTACAAAGGCTTCTCGGTGTATGCCTCGGATGCGGACGCGCCGGGCAAATCCAACTGCGTGGACAAGTGTCTGTCGGATTGGGATCCGGTGATTGCTCCGCAGACCGCGAAGACCAAGGGCGACTGGAGCGTGGTCGAGCGCTCGCCCGGCATCAAACAATGGGCCTATCGCGGCCAGCCGCTCTACACCTACGTGCACGAGAAAAAGGCGCGCGCGGTGACGGGCAGCGACAATCCGGGCTGGCACAACGTCTACACGCAGCGTGCGCTGCCGCCGCCGGCGGACTTCACGGTGCAGGACTCGCGCATCGGTCAGGTGCTCGCGGATAAGGATGGCAAGACCATCTATATCTATCAGTGCAACGACGACGCGCTCGATCAGCAGACGTGCGATCACCCGGATTCCCCGCAGGTCTATCGCATGGCCATCTGCGGCAACTTCGATCCGAATGTTTGTAATGCGACGTTCCCCTATGTGAAGGCATCCCCCGGCGCGAAAGCCGACAGCAGCCTGTGGACGGTCGTCACGATCGATCCAAAGACCGGCAAGTGGGCGAAGCCGGGCGATGCCGGCGCGATGCAAGTGTGGGCCTATCGCGGCCGTCCCGTGTACACCTATGGCGAGGACTTGAAGCCAGGCGATGCGAACGGCGACAACTACGGTGAGTTCAACGGTCAGCGCAACGGCTTCCGGGCGTACTGGGTGCGAGACGACTATCGCAACAACAACGTCGGTCGCACGGCCAACGATCGCTAACCTTCGGCGACCTCAGGAGCTTGAAGATGAAGAGCAATGCAGTTCGGATGATGAGCGTCGCAGGCTCGCTGCTCGCCGCCTCGGTGACGGTCGCGCTGTCCACCGCGAGCGCGCAACCTGCGCCGCTGCAGGAAGGCGGCGGTGCGTTGAAGGATCGCCGCATCGGTTACGTGATGACCCACAAGTACTGGGCCGTCTACGAGACCGAAGGCGCGAAGACCGAATGTCCGCAGGGCTTCAACGATGGCCCGCGTGAGCAGTTCAAGAAACTGTTCGACGATGGCAAGAAGCGCAGCATCGTCGAGGCGCAGTTGAAGCGCGAGGGCGAGCAGTGGCATCCGACCACGGCGCCCGAGTCGTTCGTGTTCAAGGAAGCCCAGGGCAACACCTCCTACGGCTTGAACCTGGACGGCAAGATCGGCCCCGAGGATTTCCTGAGTCCCGAAGGCGAGAAGGGCATCGACAATCAGCTGTATCGGGTGATCGGCTGCATCGGCCACTACCGCACGATGGGCACGATCAATCACTTCGAAAATCTCTTCATGCGCAGCTACGACGATACGCGCATCGTCATCGAGCTGACCGAAGTCGACAGCCTGAAGAACGATGACGCCGTCGTCGTCACGACCTATCGCGGCAGCGACGGTCTGTTGCAGGATGCGACCGGCGAAGGCTTCATTCCTGGCGGCACGCAGCGCATCGACATGCGCTGGGGCAAGGAATATGTGAGCAAACTGAACGGCAAGATCGTCGATGGCGTGCTCATCACGGAGCCCGCCGATCGCGTGATGCTGCCGTGGGGTGTCACCTTCGGCACCAGCGGCTATCACGTGTTCCGCGGCTTCGAGTTGAAGCTGAAGCTCGATCCGGAAGCCGCCGAAGGCTTGATGGCAGGCTTCGTCGATGTGAAGGCGTTCAATCATCACTTGAATACCTCCTGGTCGACGCACCATCACAGCTACGGCCAGCTCTCATCGCCCTCGCAGTACAAGGCGATGATGCGTCTCGCCGATGGCTATCCCGATCCGAAAACCGGCAAAAACACCGCGATTTCCTCGGCCGTCAGAGTGAAGTTCACGCAGGTGTACGTGCAGCAGCCGGAGCAGAAGGAACTGGTGTCGAAGCAGTAACCCGTCGGTGCGCAGGAATTTTCGGCCCTGCGCACCGATGCTTGCCACGATCATGCGCAGAGGCGCCTTCGAGGCGCGAATTTGGCGAAGAAATAACCGCGATGCGATAGCTAGACTGCCCCAATACAAGTAGACAACAAACGTTGTTTAGGGGGCTGTCATGCTGCACTCAACCCGCCTGGATCGTCAGGCGGTGGCGCTCAGACCGGCGCGCAACGCGCCCCTGACGCTCCGAATTCCCGAGCCTGCCGCCCGTCCGGGCGAGCCGGTCAACTTCAGTAAACTTCGTTTGTCAGCGCCGGGCGCCGTGCGTCGGCCCTCGCTCGATGCCGAGCCGCGAGCGATGCACGATCTTGCCTACGAGCTGATCCGTGTGCTCGATGACAAGGGCAACGCGGTTGGTCCGTGGGTGCCGGAGATCGCGAGCGCCACGCTCATCGCCGGTCTGCGCAACATGATGCTCACGCGTGTGTTCGATGAGCGCATGTATCGCGCGCAGCGTCAGGGCAAATGTTCCTTTTACGTCAAGAGCACCGGTGAGGAAGCGGTGGCGGCGGCGCAGGCCGCGGCGCTCGAAAGCACCGACATGCTCTTCGGCAGCTACCGCTCGCAGGGCCTGCTGATCGCGCGTGGCTATCCACTCCTGAAGATGATGGGTCAGGTGTATTCCAACGCGCTCGATCCGCTGCTGGGCCGGCAGATGCCCGTCATGTATTCGAGCCGCGAGCACAATTACTTCACCATCTCGGGCAACCTCGGCACGCAGTTCATTCAAGCGGTCGGCTGGTCGATGGCTTCGGCGTTGAGCGGCGACACGCGGATCGCGGCGAGCTGGATCGGCGATGGCACGACGGCCGAAGGCGATTTCCACTATGCGATGACCTTCGCCTCGGTGTATCGGGCGCCGGTGATTCTCAACGTCGTCAACAACCAGTGGGCGATTTCCTCGTTCCAGGGCATCGCAGGCGGCGATGAAGCGCCGTTTGCGGCCCGTGCGGTGGGCTATGGGCTGCCGGCGCTGCGCGTCGATGGCAACGATTTCCTCGCGGTGTATGCCGCGACCAAGTGGGCGGCTTCGCGCGCACGCGCCAATCATGGCGCGACGCTGATCGAGCTGTTCACCTATCGCGCCGAGGCGCACTCGACGAGCGATGATCCGACCCGCTACCGGCCCGCCGATGAAGGCGCGAAGTGGCCGCTCGGCGATCCCATTGCGCGCTTGAAACAGCACCTCATCGCCCGTGGCGAGTGGAGCGAGCAGAAGCACGCGTCGTTGCAGGAGGAAGTGACGGCCGAAGTGCGCAATCTGCAGAAAGAAGCGGAAGCCAAGGGCGTGCACGGAAGCAACCAGCCCCCGAGCCCCAAGACGATGTTCGAAGGCGTGTTCAAGGAGCCCGATCCGCGGCTGCTGAAGCAGCGCCAGGAGGCGGGATTCTAGATCATGGCGACGATGAACATGATTCAGGCCCTGAACTCGGCCATGTCCACCATGATGGCGCGCGATCCGAGCGTCGTGGTGTTCGGCGAGGACGTGGGCTACTTCGGCGGCGTGTTCCGCGCCACCGACGGACTGCAAAAGAAATATGGCGCGCACCGTTGTTTCGACACACCGATCGCCGAAGGCGGCATCGTCGGTGCGGCTATCGGCATGGGGGCTTATGGCATGCGCCCGGTGGTGGAGATCCAGTTTGCGGACTACATCTACCCGGCGTTCGATCAGCTGACCTCGGAGGCGGCGCGCATTCGCTATCGCTCCGCGGGCGACTTCAACGTGCCCATCGTCGTGCGCACGCCGTACGGCGGCGGCATCTTCGGCGGACAAACTCACAGTCAAAGCCCCGAAGGCCTGTTCACCCACGTCGTGGGCCTGAAGGTCGTGATTCCTTCGACGCCTTACGATGCGAAGGGCCTGCTGATCAGCTCGATCGAAGATGACGATCCGGTGATATTCCTCGAGCCGAAGCGCCTCTACACGGGCCCCTTCGACGGTCGTCACGATGTGGCGGTGAAGCCCTGGTCGGTGCATCCGGCCTCGGAGGTGCCCGAGGACTACTACCGCGTCCCGTTGGGCAAGGCCTCGATCGTGCGGGCGGGCGAGGATGTGACGATCCTCGCGTATGGAACGATGGTGCACGTGGCGCTCGCCGCCGCGCAGGAAAGCGGCGTCGATGCGGAAGTCATCGATCTGCGCAGCCTGGTTCCGCTCGATCTCGAGACCATCATGGCGTCCGTCAACAAAACCGGCCGGTGCATCGTCGTGCACGAGGCGACCAAGACGAGCGGCTTCGGTGCGGAGCTTGCGGCGCTGGTTCAGCGCGAATGTTTCTATCAGCTGGAGTCGCCGGTGGAGCGCGTCACGGGTTGGGATATTCCTTATCCGCACGCGTTCGAGTGGCAGTACTTCCCGGGGCCGACGCGCGTCGCCGCAGCGATGCGTCAGGCGATGGAGGCATAACGCATGGGACAGTACAGCTTCAAACTGCCCGACGTGGGTGAGGGCACGGCCGAGGCCGAGATCGCCGAGTGGCGCGTGAAGGTCGGCGATCGCGTCGAGGAGGATCAGCCGCTCGTCGACATGATGACGGACAAGGCGACGGTTGAACTGACCTCACCGGTCGCAGGCGTCGTGCAGAGCATCGCCGGCCGCGCGGGCGAGAAGGCCGCGGTCGGATCGGTGCTGGTCGTGCTGGAAACCGCAGGCGACGCATCGGCAGATCAAAACAAACAAACCGCAGCCGCTGAGCAACCGGCTGCGGTTGCAGCTCAGGCCGGTGCTGAGCAGCGTCGCACCGGCACGGGCCCGGTCGCGCTGGCCTCCGGCGCCGCGCATGCGCCATCGCGCAGCGCGGACTTGGGCTCGGGTGCCGGCCATGGCGCGAGCCGTAGCGACGACTCATCGGCGTACGCCGTCGCAGGCTTCAGTCGAGCTCACGAGGCGGGCACTCAGCCGCGTCGGGGCGAGCGTCCGGCCGCATCGCCAGCCGTGCGTCGGCGTGCCGAGGAGCTCGGCATCAAACTGCAGTTCGTGCGTGGCACCGGCCCCACCGGTCGCATTCTTCACGCCGATCTGGATGCCTACCTTGCAGACGAAACCGGCGCGGGTGGTCCCTCGCGCATCGGACAGGCCGAGCCCGCTCAAGGCGGCGGCAACAATTATCTGTACACGAAGCTCGCAGGCGGCGAGGACATCCCCGTCATCGGCCTGCGCCGGCAGATCGCCGAGCGCATGCAGGCCGCGAAACGTCACATTCCTCACTTCACCTATGTGGAAGAAGTCGACGTCACCGAGCTCGAAGAACTCCGTGCGCACTTGAACGCGACCCGCGCCAAAGATCAGCCGAAGCTGACCTTGCTGCCGTTCCTCATGCGCGCACTCGTCCGAGTGCTGCGTGAGTTCCCGCAGATGAACGCAACCTACGACGATGAAGCGGGCGTGATCCATCGCAGCGCCCCGGTGCACATCGGCATGGCCGTGCAAACCACCCGAGGCCTCCTGGTCGCCGTGATCAAGCACGCCGAATCCCGTGATCTGTGGGACTGCGCAAGCGAAGTAGGTCAGCTCGCAACCGTCACGCGCGATGGCAAGGCTTCGCGCGAGCAGCTGACGGGCTCGACCATCACCATCACGAGCCTGGGTCCTTTGGGCGGTGTCTCCGCGACGCCGGTCATCAATCGTCCGGAAGTGGCGATCATCGGACCGAACAAGATCGTCGAGCGCCCGGTGGTGCGCGACGGGCAGATCGTGATTCGCAAGATGATGAATCTGTCCTCCTCGTTCGACCATCGGGTCATCGACGGCGCCGAAGCCGCCGAATTCATTCAACGCCTGCGCGCGGTGCTCGAGCAGCCCGCCACCATTTTCGTTCGGTGATTCCATGAGCGAACACATCAAGACACGGTTGTTGGTCGTAGGCGGTGGCCCCGGTGGTTATGTCACCGCGCTTCGGGCGGCGCAGCTCGGCGTGCCGGTTACCCTGGTGGAAGCGGACCGGTTGGGCGGAACGTGCCTGATCCGCGGCTGCATTCCCTCGAAGGCGATGATTCATGCCGCGGAAAAATTTACCAACGTGCGTGAGGCCGCCAAGCAGGGCGGCACGTTGGGCATCTCCCTGAGCGCGCCGCCCACACTGAACCTCGCCGAGACGGTGAAGTGGAAAGACGGCGTCGTGAATCGCCTCAACGAAGGCGTTGCCGGTTTGCTCAAGCGCGCGAAGGTGCAGGTGATCGCAGGCTGGGCGAACTTCGTCGATGCGAAGTCCTGCGTCGTGCAGACCAGCGGCGGTCAGCTCAGCATCACCGCCGAGCACGTGGTGCTGGCGACGGGCTCGGAGCCCGTGGCACTGCCGGGCCTGCCCTTCGGCGGGCCGATCATCTCCTCGACCGAAGCGTTGTCGTTGCAGAGCCTGCCCAAGAGCCTCGCCGTCATCGGCGCCGGCTACATCGGCCTCGAGCTCGGTTCCGCGTTCCGCAAGCTGGGCGTCGATGTCACGGTCGTCGAAGCCCAGGATCGCATCCTGCCGCTGTATGACAGCGCGCTGGTGAAACCGGTCGCGCGGTGGCTGGAAAAGAACGGGGTGCCGGTGCACCTGGGCGCGAGCGTCATCGGCTTCGAAGCCGGCGCGCTGTTCGCGAAGACGCAGGACGGCCGGTCGCTCGCCTTGAAGGCCGAACAGGTGCTCGTCACGGTCGGCCGCCGGCCGCGTACGGAGGGCTGGGGCCTGGAGAACATGGGCATCGATATGAGCGGACGCTTCGTGCACGTCGACGATCAGTGCCGCACCTCGATGCGTAATGTGTGGGCGATCGGCGATCTGGTGGGCGAGCCGATGCTCGAGCACAAGGCCGCGGCGCAGGGCGAGATGGTCGCCGAGCTCATCGCGGGCCATCGCCGTCGTTTCGATCCGGTTGCCATTCCTGCCGTGTGCTTCACGGAACCGGAGATCATCAGCGTGGGTCTTTCTCCTGGCGATGCGGGCGCGGGCGATATCGAGGTGATCACCTCGCAGTTCCCCTTCGCTGCAAACGGACGCGCGTTGTCGATGGAAGCGGGCGAGGCGGGTGGCTTCGTACGCATCGTGGCGCGCAAGCACGACCGTCGCTTGCTGGGCATCCAGGCGGTGGGCGCGCACGTTTCGGAGCTCTCCGGAGAGTTTGCGCTCGCGCTCGAGATGGGCGCGACGCTGGAGGATGTGGCGGGCGTCATTCACGCCCATCCGACGCTGTCCGAGGCGTTTTTTGAGGCATCGCTGGCCGGTCTCGGCCACGCGCTGCACGTCTAATGGCTGCCGAGGAAAGAAGCGCCATGAGCAATGGCAGTCTCGACAAAATCGACTACAAGATCCTGTCGGTCCTGCAACAGGACGCGTCGCTGTCGGCGGCGGAGGTCGCCGAAGCGGTGGGCCTGTCCCAGTCGCCGTGCTGGCGCCGGATCCAGCGGCTCAAGGATGACGGCTACATCACGAAGATCGTGGCCCTGCTCGATCGTCACAAGCTCGGCCTGCGCGCGCAGCTGTTCGTCCAGGTCAAGGTCATGAAGAACGACCGCGCGAGCCTGGCCGAGTTTTCCGAGGCGATCCGCGCCTTCCCCGAAGTCATGGAGTGCCACGTCGTGCTCGGCGTGTTCGACTTCCTGTTGCGTGTGGTGGCCAAGGACATGGACGCCTACGAGACGTTCTATTTCGAGAAGCTCTCCCGCGTGCCGCACATTCTCGAGGTCACCTCTTATGTCGCGGCCTCGGAAATAAAAACCACGACCGCCTGGCCGTTGCACGTCTAGCAACGAAGTTTGCCGCCAAACGCAACACCGCCGCGCCTTACGCGGCGGGCGCTTGCGTGCGCCTTCCGCCTTTACCTGAAACCTTCTTCATAAATTACCTGGAACCACGTTAGCGTCTTGCAACTGTCGCAAATTACGTGCATCACTACGCCACCAAAGCCGAGAAGGTTGATAAGTAAACGCACCGAACACACCGATCCGCACAAAATCGTCCTAAGACATGCCTTGTAAACGGTAGATGCCCGACCAGCACATTACGGGCGCACCGATCGCGTATTGAGAGGGGGAATGATGGAAGGTCTGGACAAGATCGATCTGAAAATCTTGCGTGCGCTTCAGGAGGACGCCTCGCACTCAGCCGCCGAGATCGCAGACTCGGTAGGCTTATCGCAGTCGCCGTGTTATCGGCGTATCCAACGCCTGAAGGAAGAAGGCTACATCACCAGGATCGTGGCGATGCTCGACCGGCGCAAGCTGAACCTGCTGACGCAGTTGTTCGTGCAGGTGAAGGTCATCCGCAACGATCAGCAGAGCCTGCAGGAATTCACCGAATACATTCGCAGCTTTCCCGAAGTGCTCGAATGTCACGTGATCCTCGGGGCCTACGATTTCCTGCTGCGCGTGGTCGTGCGCGACATGGAGGCTTACGAGAAGTTTTACTTCGGCAAGCTCTCCACCGTGCCCAACATCCGTGAGGTGAATTCCTTCGTCGCGGCCTGGGAAGTGAAGTCGACGACCTCGCTGCCGCTGAAGATCTGAACTCGCATGTCGCCACCGCAAGCACCGTGCAATACGCATACATCATGCGCAAGGCGCGAGCTGGGGACGCATTTCCGCGAAGTTCCTGCCTAGCCTCAGGAGTAGGCTTTTGCTAGCAACAAGGGCGCCGCTCGACGGCGCTGTAACAACGGCCCGCAAGGGCTCACTAGAGCGATACGCTCGAGGGGGATGTATGACGCATCGTGCCGGGAAGATTGTCGGTCGCACATTGCTCGCGCTGGGTGTCTTTGCCGTGAGCTTCGCGGCGAGCGCCGAAGACGTGAAAGTCACGCTCACGGGCGCCGAGGAAGTGCCTGCCGTCACCACCACAGCCATGGGCGAAGGAACGATCGCGATTGGCAAGGACATGTCCGTCAGCGGCACCGTGAAGACCAAGGGCATCGAAGGCGTCGCCGCTCACATCCATCTTGCCGAAGCGGGTAAGAACGGTCCGCCGGTCGTCACGCTCATCAAGGGCGAGGGCGGCGCGTGGACCACACCGCCAGGGGCGAAGCTCACCGAAGAGCAGTACCAGGCGTTCAAGGCAGGCAAGCTGTACGTGAACGTGCACAGCGCCGCTCACAAGGGCGGAGAGATCCGGGGCCAGTTGAAGCCGTAAGCGGCGGTGCGCGCGGCGGATCCATCATCAAGCGGCCGAATCGCCGGACTCGATAACAAATGACGAAATTGAACTTTGCAGGCGGCCGACGCACACGCGTCGCCGCCACCTGGGTAACACTTGCTCTGACGTTCGGTGCCGCAAGCGTCGCGGGACTGTCGATCGCGGACTCGAGCCGCGCCGACAGTCCGGCTGCCTCGAGCGGCGATCAAGCCAACTCGCTGGTCGAGCGCGGCCGATATCTCGCGCGCGCCGGCAACTGCGTGAGCTGTCACACCGCCGCCGGTGGCGCCGCGTTCGCGGGCGGTCTCGCCTTCGAGACGCCTTTCGGCAAGCTCTATTCCACCAACATCACGCCCGATCCGGAAACCGGCATCGGCAAATGGACCGAGGAGCAGTTCGCTCGCGCGGTGCGTGAAGGCGTGCGGCCCGATGGCGCACATCTGTATCCGGCGTTCCCATATACCGCCTACACGAAGCTCTCCGATGAGGATGTGTCGGCGCTGTATGCGTATATGAAGATCATCAAACCGGTGAACAACCAGACGCCGGAGAACGAGATGAGCTTCCCGGCCAACCAGCGCTGGGCGCTTGGCATCTGGAAAGCGATGTTCTTCGATGAAGGCCGCTTCCAGGCGAACGAGGCGCAATCGCCCGAGTGGAATCGCGGCGCGTATCTGGTCGAAGGCCTGGGTCACTGCTCCGCCTGTCATTCCCCGCGCAACTTCATGGGCGCGGAGAAGAGCAGCATGGCGTACACGGGCGGTGAATATAACGACAAGGTCGTGACCGGCGAGATCCGGCAGTGGTCGGCGCCCAATCTCACCAGCGCGAAGAATGGTCTGGGACCCTGGCCCGTCGAAGAAGTCGCGGCGTATCTGAAGACCGGACGCAACGCGTTCAGCGAGACGCACGGTCCGATGAACGAAGTCATCGTGAACAGCACGCGTCACCTGAGCGATGCGGACACGATGGCGATGGCGACCTATCTGAAGAGCCTGCCCGCCAACGAAGGCGATATCGGCAAGCCCGCGAGCGCCGCAGTGCTCAAGTCCGGCGAGGCGCTGTACAACCTTCACTGCGGCACCTGTCATCAGCCCGATGGCCTGGGCGCGTTGAGCGCCGATGCGGGCGCGAAGCTGGTCGGCAATCCGATGGTGCAGGCGAGCAATCCGGCCTCGCTCATCAACGTGATCCTGTACGGACCGCACCTCGCGAAGTTGTCGGGACCGAAGCGCTGGAAGGACATGCCGAACGACTTCGGCGCGAAGCTTGCCGATGAGGAAGTGGCGCATATTGCCAGCTACATGCGCAACGCATGGGGCAACGTCGGTGGCGCGGTCAGCGAAGAGCAAGTGGCCAAGCAGCGCTAAAGCGGGACTGCGTTCAGCAGTGAAGAAATATCGGCGACGCGCGCTGCGCACGGGCGCGTTGCCGGTTGCGGGGGTCGAATGAAAAAACTGGGTTGGTTGCTGGTCGCCATCGTCGGCGCATTCGCAATCGGTGGGCTCGCCGTGCATCGGGGCGAATCCATCAACGCAATGTGGCTGATCGTCGCGGCCGCCTGTGTGTACGCCATCGGCTATCGTCTCTACAGCGCGTGGGTCGCGGCCAAGGTGCTCGTGCTCGATCCGAGTCGAGTCACGCCGGCCGTCCGGCTCAACGACGGACGCGATTACGTTCCGACCAATAAGTGGATCGTCTTCGGTCACCACTTCGCCGCGATCGCAGGCCCGGGCCCGCTGATCGGCCCCACGCTCGCCGCGCAATTCGGTTACTTGCCGGGCACGATCTGGATTCTGGTCGGCGCGGTGCTCGGCGGCTGCGTGCAGGACATGACGGTGCTGTTCCTCTCGACGCGTCGTAACGGCCGCAGCCTCGGCCAGATGGCGCGCGATGAGATGGGACCGATCGGCGGCTATGCCGCGATGATCGGCACGCTCGTCATCATGGTGATCCTGATCGCCGTGCTCGGCCTCGTGGTGGTGAACGCCATGCGTCACAGCCCCTGGGGCACCTCGACCGTGTTCGCGACGATTCCGATCGCGCTGCTGGTCGGCGTCTACATGAAGGACATTCGTCCGGGCCGAGTGCTTGAGGCCTCGGTCATCGGCGTCGCGCTGTTGCTGCTGGCGGTCGGCGGCGGTGGCTGGGTCGACAGTCATCCGACGATTCGTCAGTTCTTCGATCTCGACGCGCTCACGCTCGCCTGGTTCGTGATCGGTTACGGCTTCATCGCCGCCGTGCTGCCGGTGTGGCTGCTGCTTGCGCCACGCGATTATCTTTCGACGTTCCTGAAGCTCGGCACGGTGATGCTGCTGTTCATTTCGGTGATCGTGATGCGTCCGGAGATTCAAATGCCGGCGCTGACCCAATTCGTCGACGGCACCGGTCCGATCTTCGGCGGCACACTGTTTCCGTTTGTGTTCATCACCGTCGCCTGCGGCGCCATCTCGGGCTTTCACGCGCTGGTCTCGAGCGGCACGACCCCCAAGCTCATCACCAATGAAGGCGATGTGCGCATGATCGGTTACGGCAGCATGATGCTCGAGTCCGCGGTCGCCATCATGGCGATGATCGCGGCGACCATGCTCGATCCGGGCGTGTTCTTTGCGATCAACAGCGGACCGGGCGCGGTGGGCGCAACCCCGGAGGCAGCGGTCGCGACGATCACGAGCTGGGGCTTTCCGGTCACCGTCGATCAGATGGCGTTCCTCGCCAAGGAAATGGGCGAGTCCACGTTGTTTGCTCGCACGGGCGGTGCGCCATCGCTCGCTGTCGGCATGGCGAGCATCTTCGCCTCGACCTTCGGCCAGAGCATGATGGCGCTGTGGTACCACTTTGCGATCATGTTCGAGGCGGTGTTCATTCTGACGACGCTCGATGCCGGCACGCGCGTCGGCCGCTTCATGCTGCAGGATGCGCTCGGGCATGTCTGGCCGAAGCTCGGTCAGACCTCCTGGTACCCTTCCGTGCTGATCTCGAGCGCACTGATCGTCGCCGGCTGGGGTTACTTCCTGTATATCGGCGTGATCGATCCGAATGGCGGCATCAACATTCTGTGGCCGCTGTTCGGCATCTCCAATCAGCTGCTCGCCGGCATCGCGCTGTGCATCTGCACGGGCATCCTGGTGAAACAAGGTAAATTGCGCTTTGCGTGGGTGACGGGCGTGCCGCTGGCGTGGCTGACGCTCGTGACCACCGTAGCGACCTGGGAAAAGGTCGTTTCCGATGATGTGAGAATTGGCTTCCTGGCCGCTGCCGATCAGATCGCATCGAAACTGGCTGCTGGCACGTTGACCCCGGAACAAGCCGCGGTCGCGCCACAGCTGATCTTCAACCAACGTCTCGATGCCGTGCTGGCGATCGTGCTGACGCTGATTCTCTGGATCGTGATCGCCGATACCGCGCGCGTGTGCATGCGAGTCGTACAAGGCTTGCCGGTGCCGCCCAGCTCGGAGGCCCCGGCCCGAGGAGCGGCATGATCAACACACTTCGCAGATCCATTCCGGCCAACACCTGGTCGACCGAGGAAATCCGTCAGTTGCGGCAGCTCGCGACCGCCGGCGCTTCGCTCGACACCATTTGTGTCACGTTGCGCAGGACGCGCTCTGCCATCAGAAACAAGGCGACGATGCACGGCATTTCGCTCAAGCGTTGCGGTGAGAGTCTCGCCTCGTCGTTACCCACGCACGAACACGGGCTCGCCTCCTGATGAAACGAACGCTCGCGACGGCGATAGCGACAGCAGTGCTGTCCGGTGCGATGGCCTCTGCCGCTTCCGCGGCGGAGACATCGCTTGAAATCAACGCCTGCGAGCTGCTCACTCCCGCGGAGATCACTGCCGCGATCGGCTTGCCGGTCGATAACGGCCGTCGTGAGGACGACGGCCTCTCGCGCGACGGACAATACTCATCGACCTGCTTCTGGACGATCGAGCCGGGCAAGACGCCGGATCAAGCCGCGCCCGGCCGCGGTCGCCGCTTCGTGATATTGAACGCCCAGCGCTGGCCCGCCGGGCGCGACATGGCGAAGAAGTTTCTAGAGGCCTTTCACGAGTCCGCCGACCAGGGCGTGATCGCGAACAAGCCCGTGCCTCGCAAGTTCGGCGATGAGGCGCTGTGGTGGGGCGATGGCCTTGCCGTTCGCAAGGGCGATGTGAGCTTCGGCGTGTCCGTGTTCATGCCCAAGCGCGGTGAGCCGCGCACGAGCGCGATGGAAGAGAAGCTCGCACCGCAGATCTTGAAGCGCATCGACCGCAAGACCGCCGTCTGATCGAGATCACGTCGTCGGATCGGGCGCCGGCCGAGCCAGCGTGGGCCGCTGCCCGCGGGCCAACGCGCGCCATAGCCATTCGAGCGGACCATAGGCATGCCGCTCGAGCCACGGCTTCGACCACCCGAGCAACGCGGCCCAAATCAGCGGCACGATCAGATAACACTGCCAGCGTTCGAGCTCGCCGTACCACCCCAAGCCGTACCCGTGGAACAGCAGCACGCAGATGACGCTCATGGCGATGTAGTTCGTGAACGCCATCCGCCCAACCGCGATCAATCGCTCGGCGAGCCAGCGCGCCATGCCCGACTGCATGAACAATACGATGAGCGATGCATGCGAGAGCACCAGCCACGGTCGCAGCAGCGACAGGTGCAACGCTTCGGTGATGTGCAGCGTGATGGGTGAGAAACGATCCGCATCGTTCCACTGGATCAGCGGAAGATGTAACGGCACGCAGATTGCGAACCCCCACAGTGCGATTCGCTGGTAGGTGCGCCTCGACCACGCGCCCGAAAAGAAGCCGAGACGGAACAGCGCCATGCCGAAGGCGATCAGCGCCAGAGTGTCCGTCATCGCAAGCGGATGCGCTTCGGTGAGGATATACATCGTGATCGGCGCGCGCGCCTTGAACGCATCGACATAGCTGCCGCGATAACCCTCGAGCTGCGTCTGCGGCGCAGGGAAGGTCATTTTTTCTTTGACCGCCTGCCACTGCTGTACCACCGTGGCGGGTGCATCAGGCTGACTTGCAGCTTGTTCCAAGCTCTTCAGCCCCGTGTAGGCCCACGCGGCCAGCATCAGCTTCAACGCGAGCAGCACGACGCCCGTTGCGATCAACGTTCGAACCGACCAGCGCCACGCGATGAACGCGATCATGCCGGCGACGGCGTAGAGCACCAGAATGTCGCCATACCAGATGAACCACACGTGGATCATGCCGAATACGAGCAGCCAGAACATGCGCGCGTAGTGAATGCGCGCCGGGCTGTCGCCGGAGTTCAAGGCGCGCTCGGCGATGAGCACGGTGCTCGCACCAAACATCATCGTGAACAGGCCGCGCATCTTGCCATCGAAGAGCGCGTAGTTGATGGCCCAGGTTGCGAAGTTCACCCCCTCGGCGCCGCCATAGTAATAAGGATCGTAGTAGGCATAGCCGGGCATCGCGAGGTCGACGATGTTCATCAGCAGAATGCCCAGAACCGCCGCGCCCCGGATGGCATCGAGCGTGTTGATGCGTTCGAAGGTTGGGATTGTCACGGACTCACTCCCGGCCGCGCGCTTGCTGGCGAAGCTGCGCGGCGCGACTGCGAATCGCCGTGCCGAAGAGTCGCGCCGTATTTACCGATGCGTGCTCGGCGTCCGGAACCACCGCCGACCACTGCAAGAAGCCATGCGCGAGCGTGGGATAGTTCAGATACAGGGCAGGCACGCCCGCCTTGGTCAGGCGCTCCGTCAATCGGCGCGAAGAGTCACGCAGCATGTCGAAGCCGGCCGAGACGGCGATGGTCGCGGGCATGCCGACGAAGCTTGCGCCGTTCAGTTCTTTGGTCGCTTTCTGGAGCAGTTCGCCCGGAAAGACGGTGTCGATCATGAAGGCGCGAAAGGTGGTATCGAGCCCGTAACCTTCGGCGAACAATCGATACGACTCGTCGCCTTCGGCAAAATCGCTCGAGGTGTAATAAAGCAACTGGTAGGCGGGGGTGGGGCGCCTGGCGGCGATCTGTCGCAGCGAGATGTTGAGCGAGATATGGCCGCCGGCGCTGTCGCCGCCGACGGCCACGAGGTCCGGCTCGCTGCCCAAATGCTTCGCGTTCGCTCGCGCCCACAGAAACGCGTCTTCTCCATCGTCGTTCGATGCCGGCCACAGATGCTCGGGGGCGAGCCGATAGTCGACGGAAATGACAATCACCTGCGCCTCGTTCGCGAGCAGTCGGGCGAATCGATCGGTCGCTTCGATGCCGCTGTATAGCCAGCCGCCGCCATGGAAATACACGAGCAGCGGCAACGGTCCGGCAGCGTGGGTTTTGGGCGTGTAAATACGAATAGGGATGGGTCCACCACGGCCATCGATCTTGCGATCTTCGACCGCGTGCATCGGCGCGGTGACTTTGGTGAACAGCGCCCATTCACGCGTCAGACGCTCGCGAGTCACGACGCGTGCCTGTGGATCCAGAAAGGTGGCCAGTCCGAATCGGACTTGTTCAGGGGTGCGTCGGCGGCGCTCTTCGAAGTAATACTGAAGCTTGGGATCGAGCGGCTGGCCGTCGATGATTTCTCTCGGCCCCGCGAGGGATTTCAGGAACCAGTGCTCGGGACGAGACATTACTTCATAGCGCTTTTGCTCCTCGGGCGTGGGCCGGAAATCATCTTCCGGTTGAGCCGCGCCGGTGAGTGCAACCATGGCCAGGACGACGATGCCGAGTCGCTCGATCATTTTTGTTAGCCCGTGCTTAAGCGTCACGGTGCTTTGTATCGGATCGGCGTCGTCGCGGGAGTTGACTAAAGCGGCCGCGTCGGTGCGGGGCTGGCACCACTGCACCTCGCCACGATCATCTGGCGGCGCGACACAAGGTACAAAGATCACACTCGTGCGACGGACATCCGCTCCGTAAGGATCTAACAAATGAGCAACAAATCATGGGTTGCGATGACCGGGCTGTGCGTACTGATGGCGGCTTCAGCAGCGCAGGCTCATCCGATCTCGGTGGAGAATGTTGAGGCCGGCGCCCAGGCGCGCGGGGCGCCCCCCCAGGCCCGGGATTGGGCGCGGGCGCTAGGCCGGCAGTCGGAGGTCTCTGGATTGATCAGCCGTGTGCCGCTGCGACCCTCCGACCACGGGCTGGGCAGGAACGACCGCTCGATCGTGGATCGCATCTGCGACGAGATTCCAACGACCCCACCTCCGCCAACCACCAAAGTCCCGGAGCCCGAAACGCTGGCGCTGTTGATGGCGGGACTGCTTGGCGTCGCGGTGACTCGCGGTCGCCGCAAGCCGGCCGCCGAGGGCTGACGGTCCATTCGAGGTTGTAAATTTGCTCCGGCGTGCTCAGGCACGCCGGACTTCTGGCGTCCACGGTGCGGATGAGTAACATCGAGCGACTGGACACCCATCGCGTCGAGGAGGACTCATGAGTCGCACACGTGGAATGCTCTGGGCGGGGGCGTGCTCGGTCGCGCTCGCCGGCACCGCGCTCGCCCATCATGGCTGGACGGGTTACAACGAGGAGATCCAGAAGCTCTCCGGCACGATCGAACAATCGAGCTATGGCAACCCGCACGGCTCCATTCAGCTGAAGACCGCCGATAAGACCTGGGAAGTGGTGCTCGCGCCACCCTCACGCATGACCACTCGCGGCCTCAGCGAAGAAATGCTCAAGGCCGGCACGAGCGCGACGGTCGAGGGCTATCAGAGCAAGACCGATGAGAAAGAATTGCGCGCCGAACGAATCACCGTCGCGGGCAAGACGGTCGAGCTGAGATAAACCTTCAAGCACGCACCAACACGCCGCCGGCGGCTTGCCATTCGTTTTGCAGGTAAGCCGTGTCGGCGTCGTTGCGTGCTTGAACGCCGACCAACACACCGCCCTGACGAATCTCCGCTTCGTATTCTTCGACGCGTCCTTTGGGAATGCCCCAGTTGGTGAGCGCGCCGACCAATCCGCCGGCAATCGCCACTGCTCCGCCGGCCGCCAAGGCGACGGCAACGGGGCCGGCAAGGATCAAACCTGGCAGCAACGCTGCGGATCCCGCAGCGGCGAGGGCAGGGGCGATCGTTGCCGCCGTGCCGCCTGCAGGCCCGGCGACTTTCGCCGCCGCCGGTTGTTTCTTTTCCGTGCTTTCCGCGGCCTTGTGGGCGAGATCGGTTTCTACCTGATCGACGTTGAAATATTTGCGGCGGGTTTGCTCGGACAGCACCAGGTTGATGTCGTCCCGGCTGTAACCGCGCGCAAGTGCGGTGTGGTACGCACGCTCGACATCGGCGGCGTTCTTGAACAGGGCCGTCACGATCGCTGCATTGCCCATCGAAGGTGCCATAACCGTCCCCCGAAGCTCGTGGTCAGCACCCGAGAAACGCCTTCCCCCGCAGATCGTTCCAGCCCGTCCGACGCTGCCTGCCGCGATGGCTATTGCCAGTCTTTATTTGTCTGAGTTATAAAGCCGGCACCAGACGGGGGATAAACAATGAAATCGATAAGAACGGCGCTCGCCGCGGGCGTGCTGCTGATCGTGGGCGGCTGTCTGTTAGATGCACCGGATCCGACGGTCGATCCGAATTCGATGACTCACAACGATCTGGCGGTGCACGACCCCTCCGTGATTCGCGCCGATGACGGTAATTATTATGTTTTCGGCTCGCACCTCGCCGCCGCGCGCACCACGGATTTGATGAACTGGCAGTTCGTCGCGAATGGCGTCGACGCCGCAAATCCCCTGTGGAGCACGATCCCTGCCGAGGGCACGGCGTGGACCGGCGTGCCGGGCTCCTGGGCCGCGGATGTCATCAAGTTCAAGAACGGCAAGTATCACTTTTACTACAGTTTCTGCGGCATCCCGCCGAACGGCGAGTGCACCGGGCCGCGCTCGTATCTCGGTGTTGCAACGTCCGATCACATCGAAGGGCCGTATGCGAACGAGGGCATCTTCCTGCGCTCGGGCATGTCGGCCGCGGAGATCGCGGCGGGCTACGGGCCGGAGGGCATCGCAAGCTACGATGCGACGGTTCATCCGAACACCATCGATCCGGATGTTTTCTATGACAAGCAAGGCAAGCTGTGGATGACCTACGGCTCGTATTCGGGCGGCATTTTCATCTTGAAGATGGATGAGACGACCGGCAGGCCGCTGCCCGGGCAGGGCTATGGCAAACACCTGGCGGGCGGCGATCACAGCGCCATCGAAGGCAGCTACGTTCTCTACAGCCCGCAGACGAACTATTACTACCTGTTCACGTCCTTCGGCGGCTTTGTTTCCACCGACGGCTACAACATTCGTATTGCCCGATCGCGCAATCCCGATGGTCCGTATCTCGATGCGCAAGGCCGGGACATGGCCGGTGCGCGCGGCAACTGGGACAGCATCGCGCCCTATGGCGTGAAGCTGATGGGCGGCTTCAACTTCGCCGCGGCGCCGGGCGATCGCGAAACGGCGCGCGGCTATCTCTCACCGGGCCACAATTCGGCCTATTACGATGCCGCCTCCAAGAAACATTTCCTGATCACGCACACGCGCTTTCCGAATCGCGGCGAAGGCCATTCGATTCGGGTGCACGAAATGTTCGTCAATGCGGACGGCTGGCTCGTGGCCTCCCCGCATCGCTACGCGCCGATCAAGGGCCAGAACATCGTCGACGCGCACGATGCGCTCGGCGACTACAAGTTCATCAACCTGGGCAAGGACATCAATCGCCAGCCGAAGCAGTCGGTCTACATCTCCCTGAACGCCGACTACTCCATCACGGGCGAGGTGACGGGCCAGTATCGCCGCTACTTTGGCGACCCCAATCGCATCAGCATCCAGCTCGACGGCAGCGATCAGGTTTACGAAGGCCGGCTGGCGTGGCAGTGGAACGAAGCGGCGAGCAAGCTCGTGCCGAGCTTCACGGCGCTCTCGAGCGAAGGCGTGTCGATCTGGGGCTCGAAGCTCGAGAAGCGCACCACGCGTCAGGCGCTCGAAGATGTGGCCGACGCCTTGTCGCTGCCGCAGACCATCAAGGCCGGCACGTTGGATCTGCCGACTCGCGGCACGCGGGCGACGGCGATTGTCTGGTCCTCGAGCGATCCGTCCGTCATTCAAGCCGATGGCACGGTCATTCGGCCGAACGTGGGCGAGGGCGATCGCATCGTCACCCTGACCGCGACGATGACGTTGAATGGCGTGACGATGCAGCGGCAGTTCCAGGTGACCGTGCCCGCGCGCCTGCCATTCAATCGCGTCGCGCAGTTCAGCTTCGAGAATTCATTGGACGAAGCGCTCGGTCGATTCACCGCCGCGACCGCGACGGGCAATCGCATCTGGAACTTGGGGTCAGTCAGCTTCGCGCCGGGTCAGCAGGGCCAGGCCGTCAGTCTCGGGGGCGCCTCCGGTGTGTTGTTGCCCGAAGGCGTGATCGACAATTACGAGTACACCGTGTCGTTCTGGGCGAACCCGCGCGTGCTCGCGCAGTTCACGACGGCGTTCTTCGGTGCAGTCGATGAGCAAACCGATGCCGCGGGCGTGCCATCCTCGAATCGCTGGATCAGTCTCGTGCCGCACAGCTGGGACGGCAACACGATGCTTTGGAGTGGCAGCGAGGCGTGGTTCGATGGCAGCGCGGGCGAGCGCATCCCGGCGAATGCCTGGACGCACGTTGCGTTTTCGGTGAATCGCGGTGTCGTGTCGGTGTATTTGAATGGCGTGCGGAGGTTCGGTGCGGGCACGCTCACCGACTTCTTCAGCACTCGACGGGGCAAGTTCGCGCTCGGCGTGAACTACTGGGATCTGCCGTTCGACGGCTTGATCGATGAGCTGAAAATCTACGAGGCCAGCCTGACCGCGGCGGAGATTCGGGGGCTCGACATCGATCGTCTCTCCGGTGCGCAGCTGCTGCAATCGGCGGCGCAGATCCTGGATCTCGGCGATGTGAGCGCCGTGCAGTCGGATCTCGAATTGCCGCGCACCGGACCCTACGCGTCGGTCGTGAGCTGGGCGTCGTCCCATCCGGACGTGTTGAGTCCGACGGGTCAGGTGACGCGTCCGGATCGCAATTCGCCGGATGTGAATGTGACGTTGACGGCGACCATTACGCTCAACGGCGCGCAGACGACGAAGACGTTCGATGTGACGGTCCGCTCGCTCGCGCCGCCACAGCCGATTGCCGCCTATGACTTCGAGAACGACTTGAATGCGTCCCGCGGCGTGTTTGGTCCCGGCGTCGTCACTGGCCCGCGGGTGGATCAGGCCGGCGGAACGATCTCGTTCGCGCCCGGTGCGGCTGGCAGCGCGCTGGTGTTGAACGGCGCCTCCGGTATACGGCTGCCCGATGGGTTGATCGACGATCACAGCTACTCGATCGCGATGTGGCTGCAGCCGACGGGGGTGTCGCAGTTCACGACCGCGTTCTTCGGCTGGGCCAGTCCGACCAGCTGGATCAGCCTTGTGCCGAGGGGCCCGGGCTCGACGCAGCCGACCATGTTGTGGTCGGGCACGGCGTGGTTCGATGGCTCGTTCAACTCCTCCATTCCCGTCGGCTCGTGGTCGCACCTGGTGATGTCGGTCGACCACGGCAGCTTGCGGCTGTATCTGAACGGCACATTGGTGAGCACGATGTCCGGGTTCCCGGATGTCTTTGCGCCCGCGGCGCAACGCCAGTTTGCCCTGGGCGTGAATTTTTGGGATGTGCCATACACGGGCCTGGTCGATCAGCTGAAGATCTATGACGAGGCCGTGAATGCCGAGGCGGTCAGTGAGTTGTATGCCGAGGGCGACGGTTAACGCCCTCCAGCGCGCCGCTTGGGAACAAATAGCCGCCATTGATCGCTCTTGAACGAGGAGGGCCGTAGAATCTTCCACTACCACTGAACCGGCGGAACCCCGATGCGTAACGCGAAGCTGCTGTGCTTACCGATCCTTGCACTCCTGCTCAGTGCGTGCGGTGTGAACCCGGTAACGGGTAAGAAAGAGATTCAATTCGTCTCCGAGGCGCAGGAGATCAAGATCGGCGAGCAGAACTACGCGCCGACCCAACAGAGCGAGGGCGGCGACTTCGACGTGCTGCCCGATCTCACCGCCTACGTCAACGAAGTGGGCCAGAAGCTCGCGGCGGTCTCCGACCGCCCGCTTCCCTATGAGTTCGTGGTGCTGAACAACCCGGTGCCCAATGCCTGGGCGCTCCCCGGCGGGAAGATCGCGATCAACGTCGGCCTGCTCTCGGAATTGAAGAACGAAGCGGAGCTTGCGGCCGTGCTTGGCCATGAAATCGTGCACGCCGCCGCCCGGCACGGCGCGAAGGCGCAGGAGCGCGGCACCCTCATGCAGGTCGGGCTCGCCGCCGCTCAGATTGGCGCTGCCATCAGCGACGTCGACTCAACCGTCGCGAACCTCGCCGTGCAGGGTGCGGGCATCGGCGCCCAAATGATCCAGCAGAAGTACGGTCGCGACCAGGAGCTGGAGAGCGATGAGTACGGCATGAAGTACATGAAGGCGGCCGGCTACGATGTTCAAGGCGCGATCACGTTGCAGGAAACATTCGTGCGCCTGTCGCAGCAGGGCGGAGCCAAGGGCCAGAGCTGGCTCGAAGGTCTGTTCGCATCGCATCCACCTTCTGAGGAGCGCGTTGCCAAGAATAAAGAAACAGCGGCCCGGCTCGGTGTGGGCGGCGATCTCGGGCAGGAGCGATATCAGGCGCGCTTGCAACCGTTCAAGAAGATCGAGCCCGCCTATGAGAAGTTTGAAGAGGCGATGATGGCGGCGCGCAAGAAGGAATACACGAAGGCCGAATCGCTCGTGCAGGAGGCGATCAAGATCGAGCCGCGCGAAGGGCGGTTCCATGAGTTCCTGGGCGAAATGAAACTCGCGCAGAAGAAGCCCGAGGAGGCGTTGCCGCACTATCAAAAGGCCATCGATCTGAACTCGGATTATTTCGGCTCCTACCTCGGCGCCGGCGTCGCTCAATATCAGGCGGGCAACAAGGCGCGTGCCGAGGAATGGCTGACGAAGAGCGTCGAGCTGTTGCCCACGGCTCCGGCCGCTTATTACCTAGGCACGATTTCGCGCGATCGCGGCGATCGGGCCAAGGCGATGGAATATTTTCGTGCGGCGGCCGGCTCGCAAAGTCAGATCGGACAGCGCGCGGCGGCGGAGTTCGTGCGCATGGATCTGCCGCAGAACCCTGGCAACTACGTCGCGACGCAGGGTCAGCTCGATCCGCAAGGACGGGTGGTGGTCGTCGTCCAGAATCGAGCGCCGGCTCCGCTCGTGGGCATTCAAGTGACGCCTGTGCTCGTCGATGCGAGTGGTCGCGTCGTGCAACAAGGCCAGCCGGTGGTGTTTCGCTCCGCCGTGCAACCCGGCCAGCAAGCGGCGGCTCAGACAGGCATCGACAGCATCGCGCAGGCGCAGCTTCCCTATCTTCGCTTCCGCGTGGATGGCGCGCGCGTCGCCGAGTAGCTCAACGTGTGGGCAGGAGTGCTGACGTTTCTGGCCGGCGCGCTGCTGGCCAGTGCCTACTTTTTGCTCAAGAATCGGCGTAACACGCCGTATCTCGAGCTCGATCTCGATGCCTTGCCTTCGCTCGGCGAGGATCTCTACACGCTCGCGGGCTTGACCAATGGCGCGGTCACGACAGGCAACGCCTGCCAGGTTCTGCAAGACGGCGCGTTGTTTCCTGCGATGGAAGCAGACATCGCCGCCGCTCGCTGCGCCATTCACCTGGAAACATTCGTCTGGACGGCAGGTGCGGTCGAACGTCGATTCATCGAGCTGCTCAGCCGCAAAGCGCGCGAGGGTGTCAAGGTTCGTCTGCTGATCGATGCGATGGGCAGCGCCGGCGGCGACGATGACAATCTGAAGCGCCTGGTCGAGGCGGGCGTGCAGTTATCCACCTATTGCAAGCCGCGCTGGTGGAACCTGCGCCGCTTCAATCATCGCACTCACCGCAAGCTGCTCATCGTCGATGGCGTCATCGGCTACACCTTCGGTCACGGCATCGCCGATCAGTGGCTCGGCCACGGCGAGGACGAGAAACATTGGCGCGACACCGCGGTACGCGTCGAAGGCCCGGCGGTGCAAGCCTTGCAGTCCGTGTTCATGGAGAACTGGATCGAAGAAAGTCACTGCGTGCCGGCGGGCGACGGGTGTTTTCCGGAAGTTGAGGCCAAGGGCGCGAGCGATGCCCATGTCGTCAGCAGCGCATCGGGCGATGCCGTGTCGTCGGTGGCGCTGCTCTATACCGTCGCCATCGCCTGCGCGAAGCGCGAGGTGATCATCCAGAATCCGTACTTCGCGCCCGACGATGGCGTGTGTGAGTTGTTGACGATGATGGTCAAGCGCGGCGTCGCCGTTCATCTCATGCTGCCCGGACAACACACCGACAGCCCCTTCGTGCGGCGTGCAGGCTGCCGCTTGTACGCGCAGCTGCTCGAGGGCGGCGTGCGCCTGTATGAATTCATGCCGACGCTGATTCATCAAAAGATCGTGATCGTCGACGCCATCTGGTCGCACATCGGCTCCACCAATTTCGATGCTCGCTCGCTGTCCTTGAACGAGGAGGTGGGTATCGGCATTCGCGACGCGAAGATCGCGGCGGAGCTCAAGGCTGCGTTCGAGGAGGATCTGAAGCGCAGCAAGGAATTGACGCTGGAGGGATGGCGTCGCCGGCCGTGGTACAGCCGGTTGTTCGATTGGATTGCCTATCAGGTGCACGATCAGTTGTGATCGGAAGATTGCGATCGCTCCAGTGGGCCGGCCAGATAGGCAACATGGAGGAAACCCAGAAGCGGCAGCACGAAGCAACTCAATTCAGACAAAAGATCCGGCTCGGCCACGCGTTCCGCCGGCAAACGCCCTTCCGGAAACACCGCGACCGTCAACAACCCAATCATCAGGCCCAGCCCCGGCAACCACGGCCATTGTAAAGGCGTATTGCCGAGATAAGAAAAAACATCGAGAACGGGACGCGGAACGCCGTCGCGCCGAAGCAGATGGCTAGCTCCAACCACAGTCACAGTGGCACACCGTAGAGCCGTCGAATCATCTGCCGCTCCTGGTGGAAACTGCCGCTGCCTGCGCTCGGAATGTCCCGCCCGCATCAAAAGTGCGGGCGTGCGCGTTGGTATCCGACGATAATCAAGTGAACAAACACCGCCAGCACCAGCAGTGAGGCTACGGAACCGACGATTCTGAGCATGCGCGATCTAAATGCCTGCGCGGCCCAGGCAAACACAATTGGTATGGTCAGTAGCAGGATGGGGCCATACCAGGTGCTTCCCAATACATTTGGATACGGATAGAGCGTACGGTTCTCTTCGTATGAGAACAACGTGACCAGTGAAAGCACGGTCACGCAAAGGAACACGATCATGCGTCGTCGAAGCGTTTGTAGCAACATAGACGGGATTGTAGATTGCTTTGAAAGACGGCAACGACGGGCTGGAGCGATTGAATTCAAAGCACGCACTTTCTCAGATACTTACAATGATCAGCAAATCCTTGACGCCATTTTGTCGCCACCAAAGCCTGCCGGGAGTGGGCATTGACCACAGACGCTGAGACTTTCCACGCGCTGGCCGGCGACGACCTCGTCCGGCTCGGATTTTCGCTGGCGAATGACCCGTGCCAGACGACGGGTCGTTACAGTGATTCGGGCGCGCACTACGAGTGCTGTCGCGGCCTGAGGTTGTGCGTAGGCTTCGAAAATGACAGCAGGAGTGCAGTGGTGTCCTTTGGCCGACTCTGGTCCCTGGGCGAGGGTGGGGGTGCGTACTTTTCGAACAACTACGCGATACTTGCCAGGAGATTCGGCATCGACACGCCCGTCTACTATCCCCTGAGTTGGGGCGAACAGCGCTCCAGGGAAATCGCCACGATCCTGGCTGACCTGAAAGGTACGCTGCCCGAGGTGATGAAGCGCGTTACGCTGGATGATTTGGTCCACGTCGAACGCGAGCCGTTCGGTGCAGAGACTCTCGCGCGACTGCAAGTTGGAGCGGATTTTGAGCGATTGTTTAACGTGAGCAGCTTTCAGGCGCAATGACGCGGTTCAGTATGGAAGTTCCAGCGCGCTTTCGCGAATACGCCTGCGATGACTACTTCGAGTCGCCGGGGCTCGTCGATGGTGTTTGGAGTGAGTCGGAGCAGGTGTGGTTGATCGTGCCGGCGAACGAGATTGCCGAACGTCCCGAGAATGCGTTCTTGATCGTGGGACGGCCGGGTGTTGATGGGATCGAATTTGGGTACCGGCGCGGCCACGGCGGAGTGTGGGCGTACTACCCGCAAGAAGCGCGGTTTGCGTACCTTGCAGCTGACGTGCAGGCTCTGGTCGATGGTTGGCTCTCGGGCACAATCAAGGTCTAAGTAGTAAAGTTGCGCCAGCCCGCCTGGCAAGCCGTTGCAGCGGACGCTGACACGGCGCCACTGCGATCGATCCGAACGAAGGCCACATCGGGCCCTCCAAGCTGTGATCGCGTGGACCGTATTTGTGGATCACCCCTGCGGCGTTAGCATGGAGGCATGAGAATTCGAACGAGGGGGCGCCATGAGAACGATCGTGCGATTGGGGCTTGGGCTGATCTGCGCAACGAATGCGATCGCGCTCCAGGCGCAGGCTGCGGCCCTGACAATCTCCGATCTTACCGGCTGGTGGTCGGCTGATCCGGTCCACGCGGGCGAGTCGTCCCGAGTCGTGCTGCAAATCAGTGAGAAGGATGGCAAGCCCGTGGCGGCGCTCTCGCTCCCCGCGATCGGCGTGCATGCCGTGCCGCTGGGCACGGTGACGCTGGATGGAAATCGCATCGATACCCAGCCGCTCTCGTTTCCTCTCACCTGGAATGCCGAGCGTCAGACGCTCAGTGGCGTGCTGCCGCGCGAGGCGGTGCCGGTCTATGACATCCCGGTCGAATTCCATCGAAGCGAACCGGTCGCGAAGCCCGAGCCCACGCAGTGGAAGGTCAAGGCGCCGACGGTGAAGTGGTCGGTGCAGGTCGGCGGTCCGGCCTGGGCGGGGCTCGAGCGTGATGCGCAGTCCGGATTGTTGTATGTCGGCAATGAACAGGGGCTGCTCAGCGCCGTCGATGCGAGCGGCAGCATTCGCTGGAAGTTTCCGACGGACAAGCCCATCCGTGGCCAGCCCGCCGTCATTGGCGAGAGCGTCTATGTCACTTCGGACTCCGGCTTCCTGTATCGACTGGATAAACGCACGGGCGTCGAGCAATGGCGAGCTCGCATCGATGCGGGCAGCCCGGCGCGCATTCCGCCCGACCAGGAGAAATCGCGTTGGGACCGGTACGGCTCGAGCGTCGTCGCGGACGCGCAGCACCTTTACGTCGCCAGCCGCGACAAGAACCTCTATGCACTCGATCCAGTGAACGGTCGTGAGATCTGGCGCGTGGCTGCCGGTGACATGATGACCGCGACACCTGCCGTTTATCGCGATCTTGTTGTCTTCGCGGCGTTCGACGGCAAAGTCCAGGCCGTATCGGCGCGCGATGGCAAGCTGCGGTGGACTTACGATGCGAAGCTTGCAGTCGCGGGTGATCTCGTCGTGAGCGGCGATCGCGTATTGCTCGGCAGTCGCACCTACGAACTGATCGCTCTCGACGCCAGCAACGGCAAAGAACAATGGCGGCGTTACTACTGGTTCTCGTGGATCGAATCGCCGCCGGTCGTGCGCGAGGGTGTCGTCTACACGGGCTCCTCGGACGCGGTCAACGTCTATGCCATCGATGCCGCCAATGGTTCCTTGCGCTGGAAAGCGCCGGTACCGGGTTGGTCGTGGTCACGCCCCGCCGTGAACGACCGGTTCGTCGTGGCGGGCGCGGTCGGTGTTGGAGCGTCGCCCGGATTTCGCAACGGTGGATTGGTCGCGCTCGATCGTGGCACTGGCGCAGTTCGCTGGCTGTACCAGGAGGCACCCTCCAAAGACGTGATCGACGCGAAGAAAAACTGGGGATTTGGCGCATCCCCGCTCATCGTCGACGACGTCGTGTACGCCGTCGACCTCAATGGCCGGCTCTACGCGTTCGAGCTGGGGAGCTAATCCACACTAGCGCTCGCGGCGGCGGGCGACCCGGCGCGTCATTTGCCGAGCCCCATGCTCGGCAGTTCGATGCCCAGGCAGACGTTACGTTGCTTGCCGCCGCCGGTGACTCGGTTGAGACAAGCCTCGCCGCCGCCATCGGATGCGGCGCCCGCCGAGAACACGCCGAAGCCCTTGCCATCCGTGAGCGTGACATTGCCGCCGTTGCCATGTGAGCTGCGTGTCAGATAGGCGACGGCCTGCGAGCCCTGATAGATGGCGACGGTCCCGCCCGTGTCGTCCAGCACAAGGCTCGCCGCGGCCTTGTCGCCTTCGTAGACAGAGACGCTGCGATCTCGCGCACTCATGCTGGCGACCAACGATCCATCCTCATCCATGACCGCGACCAGGCCCGTGCCACCGCGCGCCTGGCCGACACCGGCAACGAACGTGGCGCCCTCCTTGTAAACGCGAACGCCGTAATTGCCTGCGTCGCCTGCGCCAATCGTGACCTGAGCACCTTCGCCGGAGGTGGAGGAAACTTTCTCGGCCACGCGCAAGATGACTTTGCCGGTGCGGCCGACGACTTCGAAGGGCGCTGTGATGCGAGTCGCGGCCTGACTGTTGCCGCGAGGGTCTGGCGCTTTTTCGAGCGCGGCGAGGCGCTTGGTCATCTCCTGCAACTGCTTCTGCATGTTCGCAATGCGCGCATCTTCCTCCTCCGGCGGTTCAGCGATCTCCGCTTCCCACTCCGCGAACAGCTTCTTCTGCTCACCGGCCTTGCAGCTCAGTTGCATCTGGATCAGCCGCATCGTGCCACCCGAGCCCACACAGACCGGAATCGGATCGCCACCGGCGTATGCACTCGCACCGACGAGGCACAGCAATGAGCCCAGGAAACCGCGGATCGTCATGGATCGACCTCCTATTGTTTGATCAACTCGACGCGCCGATTGCGCGCGCGTCCGGCGAGAGTTTCGTTCGTATCGCGAGGTTGTGAGGCACCGAAACCGTCGGTGGTCAGCCTCTCGGCGGCGATCCCGTGTGACTTCACGAGCGCCTGTTTGACGGCTGCGGCACGTCGGCGCGACAGATCCAGGTTGTAACGATCACCGCCGATGGAATCGGTGTGTCCATTGACGACGAGCTTCCAGTCCGAATGTTTGCGCAGGACGTTGGCAATCTCCGCCAGTCGCGGCGCGGACTCTTCTCGGATTCGATCGCTGTTGAACGAGAAGTGAATGTCATAGACGACCGCCTTGCCACTGGTCGCGAGCTGCTGTTCCAGTTGCGCTCCGGCCGCGGGCGCGGGCTCCGCTGCGGCAACCGGCACATCGCAGCGATAGGCGATCTTCACCACCTCGAGGGTTTCCCGATCGCTTGCGGTCTCTCGACCGCACAACGCGCGGCTGATCTCCGGGGCGGCTGCTTGCATCGTGCGGCAGAGCTCCTTCATGTGCGAATCCATGGGCGGCTCGGAATCGATGCCGACGCGAAACTTCAATGTGAGCGGGTTGGCGTCGTCATCGAGAAACAGGAACTCTGCCGGCTCAGCTGCGAATTCGCCGCGCGCGCGGATTGCAGGAAGAGAGGTCGTGACGCCGTTGATGACCACTGGGATGCGCTCGGCCTGGCCGATGCGGACGAGCTCGCCCGGGGACATGAAGTCGTAGAGATTGGGACTGTGATCGCGATTGGCTGGGAATTCGCCCGAGTAGGCATTGGAGATCGAGAATTCGCTTCGACCGGCCGTCTTCAGGGCACGAAGCACGGCCTGCGAGGTGCCGATCGCGGTCGTCTCGGCAATCTCGGTGGGCATGCCCGGCATGAAGCGCTGCTGATACAAGGCCGCCGATTTCAAGTCGGAGCGGCGCACCGACCGGTTCAATGTTTGCTTGCGCACCTGACCGAAGTCCGCTGCCAACAGATCCGTGACGAGCTGTTCGGAGGAGTAGCGAATCAGAACGTTCTTGTCATCGACCGACAGGACGGTCTTGATCGACTCATAGTCTCCATTGGCCTGGCTGATCGCTGTGACGATCTGCAAGCCGGGACAGAGCGGAACGCGCGATGTCGATGGGGTTGCATTGTCGGAATGGGCAGCGCCGATCACGGCGAGCGTGAGCAGCGGAACGAGGGGCAGGGCGCCCATGACAAGTCCTTTCAGTGGAGTGCCTTACTCCCGTAACGCAATCCCGCGGCAAATCCTGACATGAACGGATCCAGGTTTTGAATTTATTTCATACCGCGGCGGAAACGCAGCGGTCTCTGAGCGTCAACGCGGTGTTGACTAAATAAAACAACTTGTATTATTAATTCTACGTCCGCAGTCGATCGAGGCGTGGCCCGTCGGGACGCTTTCGATGTCACCAACAAACAATCCTGTGGCGCTCTGGCGCGCGGGCGTTTCAAAAATGGTCAGGGGGTCAATGATGAGTCACGGCCGATGGATCCGCCGAGTGCTGTTTGGCGCGAGCGCGTTGCCGCTCGGCCTGGTCGGTGTAGCGATGGCGCAAGCGCCCGTGGAAGAAGTCGTCGTCACCGGCACGCGCGCGAGCTTGTCCCGCGCGCTGGATCTGAAAAAGGAAGTGCTCGGCGTGGTCGATTCCATTGCCGCGGAGGACATCGGCAAGTTCCCTGATCAGAACGTGGCCGAATCGCTCCAGCGCATCGCCGGTGTGTCCATCGATCGAACCGCGGGCGAGGGCCGCTTCGTCACCGTGCGCGGTTTCGGTCCCGAGTTCAACAATGTCTTGTTCAATGGTCGGCTGCTCGCGACCGAGAACGACGGACGCGAGTTCAGCTTCGACATTCTGGCGCCCGAACTGATCAGCAGCGCGGAGGTGTACAAATCCTCCTCGGCTGCATTCCAGGAGGGCGGCATCGGCTCGACCATTCAGCTACGCACTGCCCGGCCGCTGGATTTTCAGGGTTTTCACGCCGCCGGCAGCGCGGCCGCCAAGTACGACGGCGGCTCGGAGGAGACGACTCCCACGATGTCCGGCCTCATCAGCATGACCAACGAGAGCAACACGTTCGGTGCGCTGGCGAGCGTGGTTTACGACGAGCGCAAGGCGCGGCTCGAGCGATTCCACACCGATGGCTGGCTGACGGGGCAGGACCTCGACTTCAACCGGGACGGCGCCGCAGACCTGACCGACGTGGCCATCACGCGCTCGTACAATCAAATCGTCGACGAGAGCACGCGCGAGCGCATGGGCGCGACACTGTCCTTCGACTGGCTCGCGACCGATGCCCTGAAGTTCGAGCTCGATGCCCTCTACACCACCTACGAGATCGACAATCGCAACCATGTGCTTGCGTACTTCAGCGACCCTGCGGACATCATTTCTGCGGAGGCCAACGGTAACGGCACGGTCACTCGCTACGTGCGAGGCGACACGGGCAGCCTGGCCACTGACTGGGTCGTCAGCGAACGGCCGCGCGATGCGTCGACCTATCAGCTGGCGTTGAATACCGAATACACGCTGACGGAGCGCACGACCGTCGCGTTCGATGTTTCCTATTCCAAAGCCGAGGACGATAACGGCGGCAAGGAGCGCTTCTATGTGCTCGGTACACGCAACACTGGCGTGAATCCAACGTTCGACCTGCGCCCCGGCAGCGCCACGCCGCTCTACACCAACGTGCTGTCGCCTACCGATCCTTCGAACCTGCGCGCGCACTATCTCGACCAGTCGGGCAACGACGTCGAAGATGAGATCGGACAATTCCAGGTCGATGTCGTCCACGAATTCGATGGTGTGATCAGGACGTTCAAGTTCGGCGCCCTGGCCTCCACCCGAGAGAAGACGACCACCGATTACAGAACGCCCGGCTCGCTGAACTGCTACTACTGCGGCTACTACGCCCCGGTGCCGGCCAGCGTCACGAGCTCCTATGACGCCGGCTCGTTCCTCGGCGGCTCCGGGTTGCCCAGCCAATGGCTCGATTTCGATGTCGATGCGCTGGTTGCGTATTACACATCACCGGCGGCGTACGGACTGAACGGCGACCCTGCCGCAAGAGCGGCGTTTGCGGCGAACCTCGCGGCCAATGGCGGGGACTTCAGGGCCGTGCTCAATCCGCAAGGCTCGGGTTCGGTCGAGGAAGAATCGCAGGCCGCCTATGTGCAGCTGGAACTCGGCGGCGACGTCGCGGACATGGCCTGGACGGGGCAAGTCGGGCTGCGCTGGGTCAAAACGGATCTGACCGCAAAGGGCACGGGACAGGAAATTGCGTCGATCACGCCGATCCCGGGCGATGCCACGGCCGTCTCGTTCACGTTGACCGATCCGATGCCGATCACCGAGAAGAACGACTACGACTACTTCCTGCCATCGCTCGCGTTGCGTTTGAACGTGACCGATCAATGGGCCTTGCGGATCGCCGGTTCGCGCACGCTCACACGCCCGACGCTCACCAACCTGCAGCCCACCGAGGGCTACAACCTGCGTCCGCCGGATTCTTTCTTCAGCTCCGGCGGCAACCCGGCTTTGCAGCCCTACCTCGCAAAGAATCTAGACCTCGGCATCGACTACTTTCTCAACGATGCGAGTTACTTCAGCGTGGCCGGCTTCTACAAATGGATCGACAACTTCGTCTCGCTGGCGACCAGGCCCACGACCATCCTCGGCTATGAGTTCCTGGATACGCGCCCGGTCAACGCCAATGACGCAAAGGTGTACGGCGTGGAGCTGTCCGCACAGTACACCTTCGACCGCTTGCCGGCGCCGTACGACGGGTTCGGTGTCTCGGCGAACTACACCGATGTGGACAGTTCGGTGACGTTCGATCCCACCTTGAGCACGCAGGTATTCAACGTCGAAGGCCTGTCCAACTCGGCCAACCTGGTGTTGTTCTACGAGAAGGGTCCGATCCAGGTGCGCGCCGCGTACAACTGGCGAGATGATTTTCTGCGACGGACCTTCAGCTTCGAGGGACAGCCGGAGAACATCGAGGCCTATGGGCAGTACGACGTGAGCGCGAGCTTTCAGGTGAACGAAGCGTGGTCAGTGTTCGCCGAGTGCGTGAACCTGACGGACGAGCGTACGCGCAGCTACTCTGCCTTCAAAGAGCGCTTGCTGCAGCTGGAAGATAGCGGGCGGCGAATCACGGCTGGCGTACGTGCCCGCTTCTGAGGCAACTCGGACAAGGACATCGGGATGCACATAAAGCTATATGCGGCGATCGCGGCGTGCGTGCTCGTGACGCAGCCCGCGACGGCGTCTGCGCAAACTGACTACAGCGTCAGCTCACCCGACGGCTCCATAGCGATCAAACTTCAAGTCGGCGCGGATGAGCCGCCTCGATATGAGGTCAGCAGGCAGCGCGAGACGGTGATCGCGCCCTCTCAGCTGCGTCTGCAACTGGTCGAGGACCGTGGCTTCCAACTGTTCGAGCCGGTGTCTTCCCAGCGGCGCTCGGTGGATGAGCAATATCGGACGGTCGTGGGAAAGACGTCGCAGGCTCGCAATCACTTCAATGAGATGACCGTGTCGCTGCGGGAGCGCGGCGGGTCTGCTCGCAGGCTGGATATCATCTTGCGAGCCTATGACGATGGCGTCGCGTTGCGTTACTTCGTTCCGAGTCAACCGGGGCTCGAGGAGGTGCAGCTGCGGGCCGAGTCGACCGAGTTCGCCTTCACCGGCGACTATGAGTGTCATGGATTGAATATCGGGCACATGTATTCGAGCCATGAAGGCGAGTTCGATCCGGTGCGGGCGAGCCGAATTCGCGAGCATCATCTGTTCGATGCGCCGTTGAGCTGCCGCATTCCGAGTGGTCGCACGCAGTTCGCGATCGCCGAGGCGGATCTGCGCAATTACGCCGGCATGTATCTGAGCGGTCGAGGCAACGGCGAGCCCGGTGTGGTGACACGCCTCGCGCGCCATCCGACCCCCGGCTCTGCCGTCGTGCGCGTGAAGTCGTCCGCTGCCGGCGTCGCATCGCCCTGGCGCGTGATCATGATGGCGGACACCCTTGGCAAGCTGATCGAGTCCACGCTCATTGCGAACTTGAATCCGCCGACGGCCTTACGCGATACCGCCTGGATCGTTCCCGGCAAGAGCGCCTGGGATTGGTGGTCCGGTCCGCACCTGCCTGCGCCGGCGAAGGCGGGCATGGATATGGCGACGCTGAAGAGATACATCGATTTCGCCGCAGCGGCGCGATTGGAATATATGTTGATCGATGAAGGCTGGTGTTTGAACTCCGGCGTTGGCGGCGTGGCCAGGGCGGATGCCGACATCACCCGATCGAAACCCGGCATCGACATGGCGGAGCTGGTGCGTTACGCCGCCCAACGTAACGTTGGATTGTGGTTGTGGGTGCAGTGGGCGCTGTTGGACCGGCAAATGGATGCAGCGCTTGCGCAGTATCGGACGTGGGGAATCAAGGGCATCAAGATCGATTTCATGGATCGCAACGATCAGCAGATGGTCGAGTACTACCACCGCGTGATGTCGAAAGCAGCAGAGCAGCGGCTGATGGTCAACATGCACGGCGCCTATCCACCGACGGGCCTGTATCGCACCTATCCAAATTACATGACCCAGGAAGGTGTCATGGGCGCGGAATACAACAAATGGAGCCGCCGGGTCACAGCGACTCACAATGTGACGCTGCCCTACACTCGGATGTTGCTCGGGCCGATGGACTACACGCCCGGCGGCTTCCGAAACGTCCGGCCGGAAGAGTTCCGCATCAACAACAGTCCGCCCTTCGTCCAAACCACGCGCGGCCAGGCATTGGCGATGTTTGTGGTGTACGACGGCCCGCTGCAGATGGTGGCGGACAGCCCCGATGCTTATGAAAACGCCGCCGGCTTCGATTTCGTACGCGACGTGCCGACGAGTTGGGATGAGACGCGCTTCGTGCAGGGAACGATCGCGGAATACGTCGTGCTTGCCCGCCGCAAAGGCAACACATGGTACATCGGCGCAATGACGAACGAAGCGGCCCGTGAGCTCACGGTGCCGCTGGATTTTCTCGCCTCGGGCAAATACCGCTCGCAGATCTGGGAGGACGGCGCTATGCCGCAGGAACTGCGGCAGTACAAAACGCAGCTCACTCGCGGCGACAAACTGACGCTCAAGCTCGCACCGGCCGGGGGTGCGGTTGCCGTCTTGGTAGGCGGCGGGTGACTTGGGACGAATGCGTCAGTGGCATCGCCTGGCAGCGCAATCGTTGCTACTGCTTCGACACCTCTTTTAGATAACCCACACACAGTGCGGTCAGGTGCAGCTTCAGGCGATCAAACGTGCTTTTGTTCCCGCCAGCTTCTATGGTTGCCCGCGTCGGTCCCACGATGGATGCGACCAGGACGCTGCTCACGACCTGAGGCTGCTCGAACTTCGCGTCACTGGCGGTTATCAACATGTCATGTATCGCCTGGGCGCATCGACTCGACTCCTCCTTGACGATGGCGTCGCCATCGATCGCGGCGGTCGGCAGGTAGAGCGCGCGCGAGATGTCGGGCCTGCGCGTCTTCGCATCGACGAAGACAGCCATGATCGTGGCGCACATTTCTTCGAAGGGCTTTCCGTGCACCGACTGGCAGGCGGCAACGGTCGCGTCGACAACCCCGCCGACATGGCGCCTCACGATTGCCGCCAGCAGGGCCCGCTTGTTCGGGAAGTATTGATACAGAGAGCCGACGGAAACGCCGGCCCGATCGGCAATCTGCAGGGTCGTGGTCCTGTCGAATCCGTTGGCGAGCAAAACCTGAATGGTGGCTTCGAAAATCGTATCGATGGTGTCGCGAGAGCGGCGCTGCTGCGGTCTTTTTCGGGGGTTCAGCGATGCGGCTTGGTTCCGTTTCATATGCGAATAGTCCGGCGCTGCAGGTTTGGACAAGATACCTCGCATGCGCACCTACGAATATCGGTTTCGCTTCGCTCTGATGCTCGCCGGCTTGCTGCTCGGGGGCCAGGCTCCGGCTTGCCAGCCCCCGGTCGGGTTCGTCAATCCGCCTCGTCCGGACATCGCACCGCTCGAGGAACTCGTGGCGCATACGGAGCAAATAGACATTGCTCGCAGCCTGGCGGCCGTCATGCAGGCGGGCAGACGACCGCTGAGCGAGGGCATTCGGCCGACGCGTGACCTGCCGGGCGTCAGCGGCACGCTCAATCTCACCAGCGGAGGGTTTGGCGCGGTAGGCGCGCGCAGACTCGTTTGTCTCACCGATGGCTCCATCGCCGTCGAAGAAGTGCTGCACCGTGAGGCGCACAGTGAGGGCCAACGATTCAGATATGTGGTCTGGAACTATACGAGTCCCAAGTTTCGCGACGTCCAGTATGCCGTCGGTGAGTTCGTCCACACCCAACCCGCGCCGGACCGGACCCGTGTCCACTGGACATATCGATTCGCGCTCAAGGAAGATCGCGACCCCGAGCTTTTCCGCAAGGACTTTCTCGATACTGCGTTTGCGGAATGGATGCGCAGCCTGTTGGAGAGGGGACGATCGAATGCCGAGGCGGCGCCCGCGGCCGACGTTGAATGACCGTGGGCGGCGGTGGGTAGCGGCGAGTGCATGTTCTTCTTGCCGATCCGTCGAGGGTGGAATGTCTGCCGCGCTCGAATCATGTTGCACGGTGAGCGTGTCGATAGCATGGATCGAGCATGGATTTGCTTGAAATAGGAGCAGCCAATTTTTGCTTCCGCAGCGGCAGAGCGCGATCCTGGAAACCTTCGATGAGCAGCCGGCAACCGTGTATGCACCATCGTGGCGTCGAAGCGCGACCTGAACCTGCAGACCTTCGGGCCGGGCCAGGCGCGAGCACGTGGACTAAGGGATGCGCGTGAGCTGGGTATACGTCAGTCGCCAATGGCCGTCATCCTTGGCCCAGACGTGCACCATGCGGAGCAGGCGGTCCTGTCGTCTGCCATCCTGCGTCCAGGTGAGATGCACACGTCCCGCTGTTAGTGCGGTGTCACCCCATAGCTTCAGGACAGGTTCTTCCATCATGAACGGATCGAGCCTGAATCCCGGGACGGTGAAATCGGCGAGATAGGATTGCTTGTCCTGCAGCGTCGAGTCGGAGTTCACCAGCAGGTAGTCCTCGGCGACCAGGTCCCCGAGCACCTCGATATCGTTGCGGACGGTCGCCTGCTCGTGCTCCTTTATCGCTTTGGCGAGATCGAGCGGCAGCTCGACGTTCCCTGGCGGCGCGGACTCCGCGGCGCGCGTGATGCCTGAAGCCAACGTTGGCGCCATGACGGCCATCGTAAGCAGGGCTCGTCGCGGTAAGTCGGCACCGTCATCAAGCCGGATTGGCATGAGTCACCTCGTTCGGATTGGCCTGGTAGGCTGCACCGAGTCGAGCGTGCCGTGGTTTAGGGTAGTTTCACAGATCCATTCTCCGTGCCCTCGGTGATACCACTTCAGAGCGATGGCGGAGTCGTCTGTGGATCTTCGATCACTTCTCACTCATTGGGTTCGCGGTCGGGCGTTGACCAGCGCGTCATCCAGCATCTTGATTAGTGTCGCGCGATCGAAGGTGTAGCCATGGCCTTCGTTCCACTCCACGAGTTGCTTCATCTGATAACGAATTATTCGCTCCGGCAGGCGGCGATTGATCCGGTCCTGGGCATTGCGTGGAATGGCTAGATAGCGGCGTTTCGGGTTGGGCTCGAACAGCGCCTGTGCAACCGCGACCGCGACCTCGTCGGCCTCCGGAAACATCATTGGATCCGGCATCGGCCCCCAGACCTTGAGCATGTTCGCTTTCTCATCTTCAGTGAGACGCTCGAGCATGTTCTTGTCGATTTCGGATCGGTAAGCGCCTGGCTCGACAGCGCTGACATGAACTCCGAGGGGACCGAATTGCAGAACCAGGGATTTCGTCAGTCCTTCGATCGCGTGCTTGCTCATGACATACGCGGCGATGTCGGGTCCGCCGCCATCGGTGATGCCGGAAGGTGAGCCGATGTTTACGATCCGCCCCTGCTCGGCGATGAGGAGGGGCGCGAACGCCTTGATCATCATCACCGGCCCATAGACGTTCACCTTCATCGTCAGGTCGAACTCTTCCATCCTCATCGTGGCAATCGTGCCAAAGGTCGCGACACCGGCATTGTTGACCAGCCCATGCAGGCCGCGGCCGGCTTTGGTTACTGCTTCCACTGCAGCTGCAATGTCTGCAGGTTGTGTCACGTCCAAGCGCAGGGCCTGCACGTTCTTGATCGCGCCGAGCGCCTTCAAGTCCTCCTCCTTGCGCGCGGTGGCGTACACGAAATGGCCCTCTGCTGCGAGGTGCTCGGTGATCTTGCGCCCGATGCCGCTGCTGGCGCCGGTTACGAGGACAGCCTTGGATGTTTGTTCGCTGGGCTGCGCCGGGGCGCATAGCATCGTAGCGAGCAATGCAAACATCGTGCTCAGAAATATTCGCATGGCGGCCTCGCGATTGGGATTGCCGGAGTAGGTCTGCAGTCTAGTGCCCACCTCCGCGCCGACCGAGGCCGCTTACTGCACCGGGCCGGCGATTCGCTGCAGCGGCGGCGTGCTCCTGTCGGCTACAAACATTAGCATTGACTTATGCATCAGTGGCCACTAATGTATGGTTCATGCCCAGCACCGCTTCCATCGACGCCATCATGCGCTCGCTCGCCGATCCGACTCGCCGGGCAGTCTTCGAGCGGATCATCCAATCCGGAGAGATCAACGTCGGAGATCTGGTGAGCGGCAGCGGGGTGACCCAGTCGGCGGTCTCGCAACACCTGCGTTCGTTGAAGCGAGCTGGCCTGATCGCCGATCGCTGGCAGGGTCGCAACGTCTTCTATCGCGCCAAGCCAAAGGGACTGGCGCCTCTCGTCGACTGGATGAGCCACTACGGCATTTTCTGGCGCGAGCGCGTCGCCAATCTCAGAACACTCTTGAAGGAGATCGATCCGTGAACACTGCCGCGATGACTTCAGCCACGCAGGAGATCGTGGTTGACGAGGTGCTCCCGCATGCGCCCGAGGTGATCTGGAAGACGCTGACGAGCGGTAATCTGATCGGTCGCTGGTTGATGGCGCCTTCCGGGTTCGAGCCGGTGAAGGGCAAGCGCTTTACATTCAAAACGACGGCGGCGGGTGAGTGGGATGGGACCATTCATTGCCAGGTCCTGGAAGTGGTGGAGAATGAGCGCATCGCTTACTCCTGGAAGGGTGGACACGAGGGCAATGTCGGCTATGGCTCGCTGCTCGACACAGTCGTCACGTGGAGTTTGTCCAAGGCAGGTCAAGGGACACGATTGCGCCTGGTTCACTCCGGCTTCATCACGCCAAGAAACGATTCGGCGTACGAGAAGATGAGTGGTGGGTGGAAGAAGGTTGTTCACACGGTCGGCGATATCGCTGGCGACGCGTGAACGCGAGACAGCGAATGAGCCAGGCTTACACGGGCGGTTGCGCGTGCGGCGCGATCCGCTATGAGATCTCAGTCGAGCCGATGTTCCAGGCCGAGTGCCAATGTCGGGACTGCCAGCGCATGAGCGGCACCGGTCACGGCTCGTATCTCACTTTCTGGCGTGATGGCGTGAAACACAGCGGCCAGGCAAAGTTGTGGGACATGGTCGGCGACAGGGGCAACAGCAAAACTCGGGCGTTCTGTCCAACCTGCGGATCGCCCGTGTACCTCACGTCCGCAGCCATGCCCGATCTCTTCACGGTGCACGCCGCGAGCCTCGACGACCCCAGCCGATATCGGCCGCAGGCGGTCATGTACACCGTGAGTGGACATGGATGGGATTGTTTGGATCCGGCGTTGACGAAGTTCGATCGGTTGCCGCCGATGTGAAGGCTCCGACTCCAATCTCAGTGAGGCGATGGGGCCTCGCTCGATTAGAGAAAGTGAAACTAATCGCGAGAATATTTCCAATTGTTCGCAGCACCGCCGACGCTGTACAAAAGGTTCCGTGCTGCCAGATCATCCCATCGAGACCTGCTGCTCGCATCGAGGCGAGCGGCTCCAGTTTGAGTTTGCTCAGCGAGCGATCCAGCTGCTGCCCAATGATTCGGCGGCTTCCTACGTACCCGATGCGCGCGGGTTGTTGATCGCGGGGGAGACCGAGATGGCGTTGGAGCGTCCCGTGCAGCGGCTCATGGACCTCTACGGCGAGATGGTGCGTATCGGCCCGCCCACAGTTCGCTATCGTCATGCTGATGGCCTCGAGCAGCCCATCATGGGCTTGCGCGTGCTGTGCCCGCCAACGAGCTTTGAGCGCATCAGGGAGGATCTCAGGCAGCGCCTTGCGGCGATCACGGATGCCGAAGTGAACCGCAGATTCGGCATCGTGCGTGCGAGCGCGCCGCTTGCCGTTCTGCTCGGCTATCCAGACCGATTCGCGGAGATGAGTGGTGGCAAAGGCCGGCTGGTGATGTGGCTGAGCCACTACGAACAACTCGACGATCCGCCGCCTGCGGGCATCGCCGCCTGATCGGCCGAGGTCATCGATAATTGCGATTGCAGAGGCGAATATTCTTCGCTTGTCTGCCGCCGTCGTGACCCTATCCTAGCTCAGGTCGCACTTCAGCTGGATGTTTCATGAACGTCGTCGTGCCCTCGTTGCCGTATCCGATGGATGGGCTCGAACCGCATATCTCCCGTCGCACACTGGCGGCTCACTATGGCAGTCACCACGTGGCCTGCGTGGAGCGCACACGCGCTCTGATCGATCGCACGCCGCTCGAGACCGCATCGATCGAAACGATCGTGCAGGCGAGCCATGAAATGGCCAAGCCGGTGCTCTTCAGTGCAGTCTCGGAAGCCTGGAATCATTCGTTCTACTGGTCGTGCATGGCTGCGGCCGGCGGCGGGGAGGCGAGCGGACCGATCGCGGAGTTGATCGCGGCAAGCTTTGGCAGCCAGTGCGCGTTTCGGGAGCAGTTCATCGGGACTGCCACGATGCATGTGGGCAGCGGTTGGATCTGGCTCGTGCTCGAAGGCGAGGGCTTGAGAATCGTCGCGACGCCCAATGTGAACACATGGCTCGTGGCTGCCAGTACGCCGCTCTTGGCCCTCGATGTCTGGGAGCACGCGTACTATCTCGATTACCGACACCGCCGTGCGGATTACGTCAATGCTTTCATCACGCATCTGGTGAACTGGACGTTTGCGAACCAGAACCTCGCGGCCGCACGCGAGCGCAGAGCAGGGCGGCGCACGCGTTGGAACACTGCCGCCTGTGCAGCCGCTTCAGATATTCCGATACGAGCCGCCGAAGCGCGCTAGGGGCGCGCTAGATCCGCCTCACGCGCGATTTGACGAATCGTCGCCAGCGCAAGCTCGAGAGCGGGGGATTCGATCTTGTTGGAAAAGCACAGATACGCCTGGATTCGAAACTCTGGCGTGTGCTCGACGCGATGTAGCGTACCCTGAGCTTCCGGCGCTTGGATCAAGCGCACGGGGAAGTACCCGGTGCCGCCGGCCGCAAGCATGTGTTGCAAGCCCAGCCAGCCGACGTTCGCTGCGAGGCGGGCGCCGGAGAAATTGGGGAAGGCGAGACTGTGATGGCCGAAGAACTCAGCGCCCCAGTCCACATAGATATAATCCGATTCGGGCACGCTCGCAGCATCGCGGCGTGTGGACACCATGACGAGCTGCTCCTCGAGCAGCAGTTCGACCTTCAATCCCGGACGCGCCTGCGGCGTGTACATCACGGCGGCGTCGATGCGGCCCTCGATCAAGCCCTGCATCAGATCCTCCTCGAATCCGACGATCGCCCGGACCGCCACGTCCGGTGCGGCGGTTGCGAAGCACGGCAGCCAGCGCAGCAGCAAATCTTCCCACAAGCCGATGCGTCCGCCGACGGTGACCGTTGCACGAAAGCCGCTCACCACGCCGATTTCCTGGCGGGCCTGTTCGACGATTCGGGTGAGCGCGGCGGCGTGGCGCTGGAATTGTTGGCCGGCGGGCGTGAGCGTCGTGCCGGATTTATTCCGTGTGAAGAGCTCGGCGCCCAGCAGCTCTTCCAGGCGCTGAATGCGCGCGCTCACGGTGGATTGCGTGATGTGCAGTTTCTGGGCGGCGTCGACGAAACTGCCCGTTGCAACGACGACCAGGAAAGTACGGGCAAGCTCGGTATCCATCGCGAGCAAATGTCGCTGGATGCCGCGGGCTTGTCAATCGACGCCTGATTCGTCGCACCGAACGTCCTGCGTTCAGTCGAACGACATCGCGGCCAGTAGAAAAACAAACAGCAGCGCCGCGGCCGCTGTAATCATCCACAGCGGATCGACGCGCTGCGCATTCCTGGGTGAGAGAGGTCGATCCTCCGCGGCGGGTGGAGATGACTGCACGTTGGAGCGTGCAGGGGTTGCGGGCCGCGCGGAGGATCGGGGGATCGATTCGTCGAGCTCGGAAGGATGGCGTTGCACCTGTGCATTCATGTCGGTTCTCCAGCCGCTCCTCGAGCATCAGCCGAGGGACCGAGTCGAGAAGCGCTGTCTCACACGCTAGAGCGCGCGTCGCTCATGCACAAGCGATGAATTTTCGTGGCTGCCATCGAAATGTTCGATACAACTCGCGGGGGCTTTATTTCCCCTGCAATGTCTCCGCGTCCGGCACGAAGAAACGGCCCTGCAGCTGCAACAGCTCGTGTCGGTGCAGATCGGCGAGGCGAGCGAGCTTCTGCTCGCCTTTCGCCGTCAGATAGATGTGAACCAGGCGGCGGTCGTCATCACTGACTTTACGTCTTACGAGTCCCGCGGCTTCGGATCGGGTCACCAGCGCCACGACGCCGTGATGCTTTGCCTGCAGGCGCTCGGCCAGCTCGGTCACCGAGGCATGCTCCCGGCCGGGAAAGCCTTTGACGTGCAATAGCAGTTGATACTGCAGCGGAGTAATCCCGTGGCGACGGGTCATCTCCTCGCTGTGCCGCAGGTACAGGCGCAGTTGATAGCGAAAGGTCGCCAGCGCCTCGTACTGGCGCTTGCCGATGGGGCTGCCGCTATTGGTTGCCAATGCCGTGCTCTCGTTAAGCCAAAAATCAACGGTAAAGGTAGCAGCGTCCGTCGCCGCGCTCCAGCGCCGGTTGGCGGCTCATGCTCAATCCGAATGGCCTCAAAACCAATCGATAGAAATGTATCACGTTGTGAGGGGTTATGCTGTCGGCGCACTTGACGTGGGCAACAGCCCGTAATGGGAGGACATCGATGGCTCTGCAGATTGGCGACATCGCGCCGGACTTCGAGGCTCACACGACCGTGGGTCGCATCCGCTTCCACGAGTGGGTCGGATCGCACTGGAGCGTGCTGTTTTCGCACCCGAAGGATTTCACACCGGTGTGCACGACCGAGCTCGGTTATACCGAGCGGCTGCGTCCGCAGTTCGAAAAGCGCGGCGTCCGGGTGATCGGCCTGTCGGTCGACTCGATCGGCGATCACGAGCGCTGGGCGGATGACATCCAGGCGACGCAGGGCGCTCGCCCGATGTTCCCCATCATCGGCGATGCCGACCGCACGGTCGCGAATCTGTATGGCATGTTGCATCCGAAGGCGGACACCACCTTTACGGTACGCTCGGTGTTCATCATCGATCCGGCGAAGAAGGTGCGCGCCATGATCACGTATCCGGCCAGCACCGGCCGCAACTTCGATGAGATCTTGCGCGTCATCGATTCGCTGCAGCTGACCGACAAACACAAGGTGGCGACGCCGGTGAACTGGCGGCCGGGCGAGCAGGTCATCATCGCGCCTTCGCTCTCGAACGAGGAGGCTCGCAAGCTGTTTCCCGAGGGGTGGGAGGAGCAGCGGCCGTATCTGCGCGTGACGAAGCAGCCTGCGTGAGATCCCGCCGTCAATCATGACCGACTCTGCGATCGCACGGCCGGCGGCCGATGCATTTCCATTCGAGCCGTCGCTGGCCGACGAAGTCCGTCGGCTCGTCGGCCGACTCGATTCGGGTCAGCGCGCGTGGCTGAGCGGCTATCTGCTCGGATCGATCGGGATGGGCGGCGGCGTTGCGACCGCCGCCGCCTCGAACGTCGTACCGACCGCGACGATTCTGTTCGGCTCGCAGAGCGGCAACTGCGAGGCGCTCGCGAAACGTCTCGATGAAGCGCTGGCGGGTGCCGGCGTGAGCCGGGTCGTGCTCGACATGCTCGATTGTCGCAAGGCCGATCTCGAGCAGGCGCGACACCTGCTCGTGATCGTGAGCACGCATGGCGAGGGCGATCCGCCCGACCGCGCCCGTCCCATTTACGATCTGCTCCATGGTCGCAAGGCGCCGAAACTCGCGCATCTGAAGTACTCGGTGCTCGCGCTCGGTGATTCCAGCTACGAGCGCTTCTGTGAGGTCGGCCGTCGCTTCGATGCGCAGCTCGAAAGTCTGGGCGCGCAGCGGCTGCATGAGCGCATCGAGTGCGATGTGGATTTTCAGGCGAGCGCGAATCGCTGGATCGAGGCGGTCGTCTCGTCCTTGACCAAGGCTCAGGGCGAGAGCGCGCAGCCCGCCATCCAGGTGCGCCCGAGCGCAACCATCGCGACGGCTTACACGAGGAAGAATCCCTGGCAGGCGCCGGTCCTTGCAAACATCCGTCTCACGGCAAGAGACTCGAGCAAGGACGTTCGTCACATCGAGCTGTCGCTCGAGGGCTCGGGCATTCATTATGAGCCAGGCGACGCGCTCGGTGTCGTGCCTCGCAATCGGGCGGCGCACGTCGATGCGGTCCTCGAGCGCCTGCCGTTCGATCCCGAATCGGCGATCGAGATCGGTGGGGCCAGTATGTCCTTGCGGGCAGCGCTGACCGATCAGCTCGATATCGGGCCGCTGAATCGTCGTGTGCTCGAGCGCTATGCGGAGCTGACCGCACATCGAGCCTTGTCGAATTTTTTGCAGACATCCACGCCGCAGCAACTGGACACGGCGCTGCGTGGCTATGACTTTCAGGAGCTGGTGGCCGAGTATCCACCGCGGGGCATCGGGCCTGAGCAGCTGGTGAAAATTCTGCGGCCGCTTGCGCCACGCCTGTACTCGATCGCATCCAGCCCGCACGCAACGCCTGAGGAAGTCCATCTCACCGTGCGTATCGTGACTTACGAATCGCGAGGCCGCGTGCACGGCGGCGTGGTGTCGACGGCACTCGCCAGCGCCACGGATGCGCAAGCTCGCATCGCTGTCTATCCGCATCGCAATCCGGCGTTTCGTTTGCCCGCGGATCCCCACGCGTCGATCGTAATGATCGGTCCGGGCACCGGCGTCGCACCGTTTCGCTCGTTCATCGCCGAGCGCGAAGCGCTCGGTGCCCGTGGCAGGAGCTGGCTGCTGTTTGGCGATCGGACCTTGCGCCACGATTTTCTGTACCAGACCGAATGGCTGGACTGGCGCAGGCGGGGCGCCTTGCATCGTCTCGACGTGGCTTTCTCGCGCGATGGCAACGAGAAGCTGTACGTCCAGCATCGGATACGAGAGCACGGTGCGAGCTTCTATGAATGGTTGCGAGAGGGCGCGTACGTGTACGTCTGCGGCGATGCTCAGCAGATGGCGCCCGACGTGGACACGGCGATCCGTGAGGTCGTGGCCCGCCATGGTGGACTCGGCGAGGAGCAGGTCGAGGAGTTCATGTTGAATCTGCAGCGCGAGCGTCGCTATCAACGGGACGTCTACTGATGAACGCCAGCCGCAAGAACGATCTGTCGACGCCCGTCGAGCAATTGCACTCGAATGAGCAGCTCAAGCTGCGCAGCCGTTATCTGCGAGGCACGCTCGAGCAAAGCCTCGCGGACCCGGTCAGTGCGAGCATCGCGGCTGACGACGCGTTGCTCACCAAGTTCTTTGGCGTCTATCAGCAGGACGACCGGGACCTGCGGGAAGAGCGTCGGGTATCGCGCCTCGAGCCGCTCTATCAGTTCATGGTCCGCGTGCGCCTGCCCGGTGGCGTCTGCACGGCCGAACAATGGCTGGCATTGGATGCGCAGGCACGCGCCACTGCCAACGGCGAGCTGCGCTTGACCACGCGTCAGACGTTCCAATTTCACGGCGTGCTCAAGCACAACCTCTCGCGGCACCTTCAAGGGCTCGTGGCCGCGGGGCTCGACACAATCGCCGCTTGCGGCGATGACAATCGCAATGTCATCTGCACCTCCAATCCGCTGCTTTCGCAGGCGCACGCGCAGGCGACCCTGACTGCGAGGACATTGAGCGAACGTTTGATGCCGCGTACTGGCGCCTATCGGGAGGTGCTATTACAGGAGCGTGCGCAACCGTCGCCGCCGGAGAACGAGGAGCCGCTCTACGGGCCAACCTATCTGCCGCGCAAGTTCAAGATCGCGATCGCGGTCCCACCGTGCAACGACGTAGATATCTATGCACACGATCTCGGATTCGTCGCCATCGTCGAGCGCGGCGCCATCGCCGGCTACAACGTACTGGTCGGCGGCGGCATGGGCATGACGCACAAAGTGCCCGCAACCTTTCCGAGGCTCAGCTCGATCGCTGGGTTCTGCGACGCGGCCGACATCGGCGCGGTCGGCGAGCACACGATGTGCATTCAGCGGGACTTCGGCGATCGGCTCGATCGCGCGCACGCTCGCTTCAAGTACACGATTGAAGACCGAGGCATCGAATGGTTCAAGCAGGAGCTGGCGCGCCGTCTCGGCAAGCCGCTTCAGCGGGCGCGCGACTTCCAGTTCGAGAGCAATGGCGATCAGTATGGCTGGCGCCAGGGCGAGGATGGTCGGTGGCACGGTACGCTGTTCATTCGCAACGGACGCATTGCGGACTCGCCCGAAGCGCCGCTCATGAGCACGCTGCGAGAGATCGCTCGGCAGGTGCCGGTGACGTTCGCCTTGACGACCAATCAGAACGTGACGCTCGCCGGGGTTGCGCAAGCCGATCGTGCGAGGATCGACGAGTTGCTCCGCGCGGGCGGATTGCAGGCGATTGCAAATTCCAAAGCGTTGGAGCGCCATGCCATGGCCTGCGTGGCCCTGCCGACGTGCGGGCTTGCGATGGCGGAAAGCGAGCGCTATCTGCCCTCGTTGCTGAGCAAGCTCGATATTCTCATGAGTGAAGTCGGGCTCGCGGGCACGCCCATCACCATTCGCATGAGCGGCTGCCCCAACGGGTGTTCGCGACCGTTCCTCGCCGAGATCGGCCTGGTCGGCAAGGCGCCTGGAAAATACAACCTCTATCTCGGCGGCACGGTGCGAGGCGAGCGATTGAATGCGCTCCATCGGGAGAACATCGGAGAGCTGCAGATCCTGGATACGCTGCGGCCCTTGCTCGCCGCATACGCACGCGAACGATCCGCGGGCGAGTGCTTCGGCGATTTTCTCGTGCGCACGGGCGTCGTGCCGATGATGCTCGACGGGCGGCGATTTCAACTTGCCCAGTCGCCCGCGCTCTAGTCGAACCGTCCGCGCAGACCCACCATCACGACTCGGCCGGACTCGAAATAGCTGTACGGCGCATTCGAGAACTGCTGATACGAGCGCCGCGGCTCCTCGCTGATATTGACGACATCGAGCGTGAGCTGCGGCACGAGTTCTGGCCAGCCGAACATTTCGGTGAAGTCGAAGCTGGAAGAGAAGTCATACTGCGTGTAGTCGTCGCCGAACAGCTCGGCGCCTACCACGCCCGACTGATTGCTGTTCGGGCCGCTGCCTTGCGAGCCCTGGCTGTGGGTGACCGAGACGCGCGCGCTGATGCCATGTTTGTCGTAGTAGAGCGTCGCGTTATAGCTCTCGGGCGGAACACCGATGGCAATCGCGGGCGCAGCGCCTTCGCCCTTCTGATCGATGATGGTGTAGTTCGCCGCGAAACCGAGGCCGTCGAGCCCGCTCAACAGGACACCGAGCGGCTGCACCCAGTTGAATTCCAGACCGTTGATCGTCAATCGACCGCTGGCATTGACGGTCTGGCGCAGTTCGACGATGGCGTCGTTGCCGCCACGCCCCTCGACCGCGTCGCGCTGTTGTTGGGCGAGCGTGTCGAGCGTCACGCCGTATTGCGCGAGCTCCGAGAATGGAATGAACTGCGACTGGCGCTGCGTGAAGCCGTCGATGCCTTTGCGAAAGGCGGCCGCGCCAATGTAGCCTTCGTCGCCGGTGTAGTACTCGAAGCCCAGATCGAGGTTGTCCGAGACGTACGGCTTCAGCTCCGGATTGCCCAAGTCGACCTGAGACACATCGGCGTTACGGATCGACAGACCCAGCAACATGTCGGTGGGATTCGCGCGCGTCATCGTCTTCGACAGGCCCGCACGCACGATGGCCTTCTCCGTCAGATTGAACGACACGTTCGCCGAGGGCAGCCAGTTCTCATAGGTCGACTCGCGCGGCACGATATTGACGACATCGCCGAGCCGTTGACCGTCGGGCGTCGTCGGTGTGTTGGCAGGATTGGGGAAGGTGAGGCGAGAGGTCACCAACTGATCGGTCTCGACGTAGCGCACGCCGACGTTGTATCGCAGGCGCTGCTCGCCGATATCCATATCGCCATTGACCTGAGTGAACACCGCGGTGACGTCCTCCTCGATCGAGCCCCAATTAGCCGTCGACGGAGTGGACCCGGCTTCCGGCGCCGCTGCGCGAGTCGCGTCATAGTTCGACGCACGACGGAAGGCGTCCCAGTTCACGGTCGCGATTCCGTATCGGGAGGCGCGCAGAAATCCTGGGACCGCCGCATTCGGGATCAGCGAACCGCCGTACGGTCCGGCATAGCCTGGATAGATCGTCTGCCCGGGCGTGGCGAGGATGGGCGCGATCTCGCCTTCGGTCTCGCCGCGGCAACCGGGCTGGCCATTGGGATTGACCTGGAAGTTGCCCGGATTGCCGCCGCAGACCTGCGCCTGCCATTGCGCATCGGCCGCGAATGGACGGATATCGCGTGACACCTCGTCGTAAGCGGCGCCACCGCTGATATTGAACTGGCTGTCGCCCCAGGTCAGCGCGAATCGAGCGCCCGTCGTTTCGGTCTCGCGTTTCTCGTCTTGCAGGTTGACGCGACCCACGTCCGTGCCGCCGCGATCGGTGATCAGCCACTGCCAGCTGTTTGGATCGTTCAGATCCACGCTCGAAGCGATGGTCGGCGTATCGCCACCGCCGTTGTCGAAATTGACGGTGGTGGTGTCGGAGATGAACAGCGCGGTCGAGGCCTGGCGAGAAAACTTGCTCTTGGTGTAATTGGCCTGCACGTCGAGATTCCATTGCTCTGCAATCTGCCAGGTCATGCCGGGATTCGTGCCCCAGAACTCGGACTCCTCGATATAGGGCCGAAACTCCAGCAGGAATTGTGAGTTCGGAAACACGCCCGCGGTGGCGACACAGCCGTTGTCGCAGTTGTCACGATCGACCTGCAACTGCGTCGGGATCGGCCGGCCGCCCTGGCTGCCCGCGCGAATTCCCCACGCCGTCGCCTGTCGATGGAAATCGCTGTCCTGCTTGCCGTACATCGAATCGAGGAAGAACTGCATGTTCTGGCTGGGGCGGAATTCCAGGCTCACGACCGCGTTGTAACGATCGCGGTCGCCTTCTTCGAACATCGTCCGGCCCAGTCGCGGGATCACGGCGTTGTCGATTTGCCGGATGGTGCGGCCTGGATTGTTCGCCAGCAGGAATGCTTGATCGACCGGCGTGCCGGGTGCGAGGCCGGCGCCGATCGTGCTCGCATTGGTCGGAACGGTAGGCACAGTGGCAGGGCCATTGCCTTGCGTCGTGTTGCAGGGAGAGGTGCCGCACTGTTCTGGTGTCAGGGCGAGGTTCGCCCAGCCCACCGATTCGAACCCCGTGGTTGCGACCTTGTTGCGAACCGCGGTCACGCCAGCCAGCACGCCAAAGCGGTCCCAGGTGTTGCTCGCGATCAACGCGGCACGACCGCCAAGATCGTTGCCGTTGCTGTTGTCGGTGCCTTGCAGGGAATAAGTGAGATGCGGACCTTCGGTATCGAAGGGCCGCGCCATGCGCATATTGATCGTGCCCGCCGCGCCGCCTTCGACCATGCTCGCAGTCGGCGTTTTGAACACCTCGAGCTTGGAAAACAATTCCGGTGGAAACATGTCGAGCGGCACTTCGCGGTTCGCACCCGAGCCTTCTTGCGGAGCGGTCGCCACCGCGACCGGCGAGTTGTTCAACAACACGCGCGTGAAATTGGTGTTCAGGCCGCGAATGGCGACGGTGGTGCCTTCGCCGCTGATTTCCCGGCTGATCTGGATGCCCGGAATGCGTTGGAAAGATTCGGCGATATTGGTGTCCGGAAACTTGCCGATGTCTTCGGCAAAGATGGCGTCGACGAAGCCGACCGAGTCGCGCTTGGCCTCGGTGGAGTCCTGCAAACTTTGCCGGAAGCCGGTGACCACCACTTCCTCGAGTTCCTGAGACTGAGACTGCGCCGGTGGTTGTGCCTGTTGCGCCGGGGCGGTCGAGACGCCGGCGGCGAGCAGCGTGGCGGCGAGGGTGCCGGTCGAGCGAGGGCGAGCGATGAACTGCTTCATACAAATTCCCCCCAAACATTCGTTGGGCAGTGGCCGTCGAAATCCCCCGACATCAGGCCATGATTGTATTCACAACGGTGAGAGCGCTAACAAAGTACCGGCGGTTAGTTAGCACCCGTGAAGCGATTCCGTCAATGCGCGTTCAGGTGTCGAAATTGTTCGGTCAACCGAATGCCGGGCTTGGATCAGGCCGGCAGCTCGACTCGGACCGCGAGCCCGCCCGTTTCGTTTTGTTTGCTTTCGAGCCGACCCGACAGCTCTGCGACCAGACGTTCGATCGCATCGCTCACGAATGACACGGGCCGCGGCCCGGTGCGTGTATCGGTGATCTCGAACTGCACGCGGCCCTCGCTCGTACGTCCGGAGATTCGGATCTCACCACCGCCTGCGAGAGCATCGATGCTGTCGGTCAGCAGTGCTAGGCAAATCAAACGCAGCCGCGCGACCACCGTCGTGGTTTTCAGATCGTCGTGGAAATCCTGGCGGATGCGTACGCTGTTACGGGCGGCATCGTTTGTGAGAAAGCGTGCGAGCTCGATGAGCAGCTCCCGGCAGGAGATCGGGCCGGGCTCGTGCCGTTCGGGGGCCAGGTGCTCGAGCACGCGTTCCAAGCCGCGCTCGTGATTGGCGATCGCTTGTTGGACGAACGTCGTCAATTGTTCGAGCGGCACAGCGAGCGGCTTGCCGCTCGTGGTCGAGCGGGCCGCACGGGTCAGGGCGTCGACGCCGCCAAAAATGCCCTGCAGCCCATTGCGCAGGTCGTGCCCGTAAGCGCGCCGGCAGCGACGGTTGAGATACGCGCACAGCGCGTCCTCCAGCAAAGAAATATCGTTCACTGTGTAAATTTTGCGCCGACCGTGGCGAGAAAAACTTCAGGTGTCGGACTTTACGACCGTTTCGGCATTCAGTCGCTGCGCTTTTTCCAGAATTCCTTCCAGAATGGGCAGGCCGATGGGTTTTCTGAAGTGCAGGTCGAAGCCGGCATCGGTGGCGCGCTGGCGGTCCTCGCTCTGGCCCCAACCACTGACGGCGACCAGAAACAGTTGCGTGCCCCACGGCTCGCTGCGGATGCGCCGGGCGACTTCATAGCCATCGAGGATGGGCATGCCGATGTCGAGCAGCGCCACGTCGGGGCGCCAGGCCGTCACGGCCTGCAGGGTTTCCTGCCCGTCCGAGGCCTTGCGGACTTCATGGCCGCAGACCTCCAGCAATAGGGCGAGACTCTCCAACGCGTCCGCATTGTCATCGGCGACCAACACGCGCAGCGCCCGAGCTGTGCCCGATGCTGGGGCGATCTCATCGAAGGCAACCACCGGGACGACGCTCGAGGTCAAGGGCAGGCGAACGGTGAACTCGCTGCCGCGATTCGGGCCGGGACTCGTGGCATGGACCGTGCCTCCGTGCAGCTCGACGAGCTGACGCACGAGCGCGAGGCCGATGCCCAAGCCGCTCGGCAGATGACCTTCATCCTCGTGGACGCGCGAGAACAGATTGAACAGCTTCGGCAGCGCCTCGGAAGTAAGGCCGATGCCGGAGTCCTTCACCGCGAACACGGCGTGCTCGGCGTCGACGCTGGCCCGAAGCAGGATGGTGCCGCTCGCCTGCATATATTTCGCCGCGTTGTTGAGCAGGTTGCTCAGGATCTGGACCAGGCGGGTCGGATCGCCCTCGACGGTGGCCTGCGCGGCCAGACATTCGATCTGCAGCTCGTGGTGGTGCGCCGAGATGATGGGCTGCGCCGCCTCGACCGAGCGATCGAGGATGGTCCGCAGCGTCAGCAATTCCTTGTTGAGCTTGATCGTGCCGCGCGAGATGCGCGAGACATCGAGCAGATCATCGACCAGGCGGCTCAGATGCGTCGTCTGCCGATCGATGACTTCGCGAGCCCAGCGCAGTTGCGGATGATCGAGCGGCATGAGCGACATCACATCCACCGCCGCCCGGATCGGGGCGAGGGGATTGCGCAGCTCGTGCGCCAGGATCGCGATGAACTCATCCTTGTGACGGTCGGCGTCGCGCAGGGCGGCGTTGGCTTGTTCCAGATTGCGATTGACGCGCTCGAGCTCCCGCGCCTTCTCGGCTTGCAGGGTGGCGTTGGCCTCGGCGAGGCTGTTGTTGAGCCGCTGCAGCTCCCGGCGCTGCATGTACAGCTCGACCAGCACCGAGACCTTGCTGCGCAGGATCTCCGGCACGAGGGGAATCGATACGTAATCCACCGCGCCCAGCCGATAGCCTTTGAGGGCATCGAACTCGGAGTCGTGCACGCCGGTGACGAAGATGATGGGAATGCTCTCGAAGCGCGGATGATCGTGGATCATGGCCGCGGTCTCGAAGCCATCCATGCCCGGCATGCTCACATCCAGCAGGATGACGGCGAAGTCATCCTCGAGCAGGCGCTGCAGGGCCTCCTCGCCCGAGCGGGCGCTGACCAGGTTCTGCCCCAGCTCGGCCAGGACCGACTCGTAGGAAAGCAAGCGACTCGGCTGGTCGTCGACCAGCAGGATGTTGACTCGCTCGTTGAAAGGCGGCGCGTTCACGGTTCTGGGGGATGAAGTTACGGTTGCAGCCACATTCTTACCAGAGACAGCAACTGCGCTGTATCGACGGGTTTCGCAACATAGTCAGATGCACCCGCCTCCAGGCACTTTTCCCGGTCGCCCTTCATGGCCTTGGCGGTCAAAGCGATGATGGGCAGCAGCCGGAATCGGGCGTTTTCGCGAATCCGTCGCATGGTCTCGTAGCCGTCCATCTCCGGCATCATCACGTCCATCAGGACCAGTGACAGGTCGTCGGTAGATTCCACCAGTTTGATGGCGTCCATGCCATTGCTGGCGTTGATCACCTGCATGCCGCGGCGTTCCAGCACGCTGTTCAAGGCGAAAATGTTACGGACGTCATCGTCCACCACCAGCACCTTGCGCCCGTGCAGCGGCTCATCGCCCTCGTGCAGGGCTTCGATCATCTTTTGCTTGGCCGGCGGCAGGTTGGTCACCACCCGGTGCAGGAACAGCGCCGTCTCATCGAGCAGCCGTTCCGGCGAGCGTACGCCCTTCAGCACGATGCTCTTGGCCTTGGTGCGCAACTCCTGCTCCTCGGCTGGCGAGAGGTCGCGGCCGGTGAATACCACGATCGGGGTATCCCGCAGTCTGGCGTCGGTCTGGATCTCGGCCAATAGCTCGAACCCTGAAACATCGGGCAGGCGCAGGTCGAGCACCACGCAATCGAATTGCTTGGTGCGCATGGCCTGCAGCGCGTCCTGGCCGCTGCCGACCGCCGTGATGGTCACATCGTCGAAGCCGATCAGCTCGGCGATACTGAGCTGTTCGGCCGGGTCGTCCTCGATCACCAGCAGCTCGCGGACATTCGCGGCCGCGAAGTTGCGGATCCTTTGCAGGGCCCCGGCCAGCTCATCGGTGGTCGCAGGCTTGTTCATGAAGGCGTACGCACCGCGCTCCAGGCTGTACTGACGCTCTTCCTCCACGGTGAGGATCTGCACCGGGATGTGCCGGGTGGCCGGGCTTTGTTTCAATTGATTGAGCACCGTCCAGCCCAGCATGTCGGGCAGGAACACGTCGAGCGAAATCGCCGTCGGTGAGTGCTTGCGCGCCATCGCGAGGCCATCGGCGCCGGTCTTCGCGACGATGGTCTTGAAGCCATTGTCGCGAGCCAGGTTCAGCAGCACTTTGCCGTAGTGCGGATCGTCCTCGATGATCAGCAGCACCCGATCGCCGGGCTGCAGATCGTGGCGATCGTCGATCAATTCCTCGGCGCGCAGCGGCAAGGGCAGGGGCGGGAACGGCGCGTTCTGCGTTGAGCTCCCGCCCGGTTGCGTCTTCGCTTGACGGTAGGCGGAGCCGACGAACGTGAGCGGCATATACAACGTGAACGTGCTGCCCTGACCGGGCACGCTCACCAGACGCAGCTCGCCACCGAGCAGGTGCGCAAGCTCTCGGCTGATGGCAAGGCCCAGGCCCGTGCCGCCGTATTTGCGCGAGGTGCCGGCATCGGCCTGCTGGAACGCTTCGAAAATGATTCTTTGTTTCTCGGGCGCGATGCCGATACCGGTATCGGTGACCGAGAACGCCACGACGGTAGCGACCTGATTGAGCACGGGGTGATCGGGACTCCAGCCGGAGGCCGCCGGACGCACCCGCAGAATCACGCTGCCTTGCGCGGTGAACTTGAACGCGTTCGACAGCAGGTTCTTCAACACCTGCAGCAGGCGTTTGGGATCGGTGGAGATCTGCCGGCCGAGCGCCGGATCGAAGTCCGCACTGAAGAGCAGGGCGCGCGCTTCGGCTTCGTGACGGAAGTTGCGCTCGATGGTCTCGCGCAGATGCGAGAACAACAGGTCTTCGGACTCCACCGTCACCGTGCCCGACTCGATCTTCGACAAGTCCAGGATGTCGCTGATCAGGTTGAGCAGGTCGGTGCCGGCGCCGTGAATGGTCTTGGCGAACTCGATCTGGCGTGGCGACAGATTCGAATCGGCGTTCTCGGCCAGCTGCTGACCGAGGATCAGGATGCTGTTGAGCGGCGTGCGCAGCTCGTGCGACATGTTCGCCAGGAACTCGGACTTGTAACGCGAGGTGAGCGCGAGCTCGGTGGCTTTTTCTTCGAGCGCGCGACGCGCCAGCTCGATTTCCTCGTTCTTGCGCTCCACCTCCGCGTTCTGCTCGGCGAGCAGCATCGCTTTGTTGGCGAGCTCTTCGTTGGTCTGCTGCAGCTCCTTCTGCTGAGTCTGCAACTCGCCCGCGAGCTCCTGCGATTGTTTGAGCAGGCCTTCGGTGCGCATCGTCGCTTCGATCGTGTTGAGCACGACGCCGATACTGCCGGCGAGCTGTTCCAAAAACGCGAGCTGCGAGGCGGTGTACTCGTGCAACGAGGCGAGCTCGATCACGGCCTTCGCCTGGCCTTCGTACAGAATCGGCAGGGCGATGACGTTGCGGGCGCGCGCGGCGAGCAAGCCACTGCGCACATGGATGGAGTCGAGCGGGACGTTCTCGAGCAGGATGCGGCGACCGTCGGCGGCTGCCTGGCCCACCAAACCTTCGCGCAGCGCGAAGACGCGACGCTCGCCCGGATTCGCATCCGCGTAGGTCGCAAATTCCTTGAGCACCTTTTGCTGCTCTTCCTGCTCGGCGATGTACAGAATGGCCTGCTGCGCGCCGACCAGCGGAGCGAGCTCGGCGAGCAGCATCTCGCCCATGGTCACGAGGTCGCGTTGACCTTGCATCATGCGGCTGAACTTCGCGAGGTTGGTCTTCAGCCAGTCCTGTTCGGTGTTGCGCTCGGTGGTTTCGCGCAAGTTGCCGATCATGGCGTTGATGTTGTCCTTGAGCTCGGACACCTCGCCACGCGCGTCGACCTGAATGGAGCGGGTGAGGTCGCCGCTGGTCACAGCGGTCGCCACTTCGGCGATGGCGCGCACCTGCGTCGTGAGATTGGCGGCGAGCAGGTTCACGTTCGCGGTCAGATCTTTCCAGGTGCCGGCAGCGCCTGGCACGTTGGCCTGGCCGCCGAGTCGTCCTTCCACGCCCACCTCACGGGCCACGCTCGTCACCTGATCGGCGAAGGTCGCAAGCGTCGTCGTCATGCTGTTGATGGTTTCGGCGAGCGCCGCGACTTCACCCTTGGATTCCACGGTGAGACGCTGACGCAGGTCGCCGTTCGCGACGGCCGTCACCACCTTCACGATACCGCGCACCTGGTTCGTGAGGTTGTTCGCCATCGTGTTGACGTTGTCGGTGAGGTCTTTCCAGGTGCCGGCCACGCCGGGCACGGTGGCCTGACCGCCGAGCTTGCCTTCGGTGCCGACTTCGCGCGCCACGCGCGTCACTTCGGCGGCGAAGGAGTTGAGCTGGTCGACCATCGTGTTGATGGTTTCCTTCAGCTGCAGGATTTCGCCTTTCACGTCCACGGTGATCTTGCGGGACAAGTCACCGCGGGCGATGGCGGTCGAGACCTCGGCGATGTTACGAACCTGGCCAGTCAAGTTCGAGGCCATGGAGTTCACGTTGTCCGTGAGATCCTTCCAGGTGCCTGCGACGCCCGGCACGATGGCCTGGCCGCCGAGCTTGCCTTCGGTGCCGACTTCACGCGCCACGCGCGTCACTTCGGCGGCGAAGCCGTTCAACTGGTCGACCATCGTGTTGATGGTTTCTTTCAGCTGCAGAATTTCGCCGCGCACGTCCACCGTGATCTTGCGTGACAAGTCGCCACGCGCGATGGCGGTCGCCACCTCGGCGATGTTTCGCACCTGACCCGTCAGGTTGGACGCCATCGAGTTCACGTTGTCGGTGAGGTCCTTCCACACACCCGACACGTCTTTCACTTCGGCCTGACCGCCGAGCTTGCCTTCGGTGCCGACCTCGCGCGCGACGCGCGTCACTTCGGCAGCGAAGCCGTTCAACTGGTCGACCATCGTGTTGATGGTTTCTTTCAGCTGCAGAATCTCGCCTTTCACGTCGGCGGTGATCTTGCGCGACAAGTCGCCGTTCGCAATGGCTGTGGCCACCTCGGCAATGTTTCGCACCTGACCGGTCAGGTTGCCGGCCATGGAGTTCACGTTATCGGTGAGGTCCTTCCACACGCCGCTGATGCCTTTCACTTCGGCCTGACCACCGAGCTTGCCTTCGGTGCCCACTTCGCGCGCGACGCGCGTCACTTCGGCGGAGAAGCCATTGAGCTGGTCCACCATCGTGTTGATGGTTTCCTTCAGCTGCAGGATTTCGCCTTTCACGTCCACGGTGATCTTGCGGGACAAGTCACCGCGGGCGATGGCGGTCGAGACCTCGGCAATGTTACGAACCTGGCCAGTCAAGTTCGAGGCCATGGAGTTCACGTTGTCCGTGAGATCCTTCCACGTGCCGCCAGCGCCGGGCACGTAGGCCTGACCGCCGAGCTTGCCTTCGGAGCCCACTTCACGCGCCACGCGCGTCACTTCGGAGGCGAACGAGCGCAGCTGATCCACCATCGTGTTGATGGTTTCTTTCAACTGCAGAATTTCACCACGCACGTCCACCGTGATCTTGCGGGACAAGTCACCGCTTGCGATGGCGGTCGCCACGTCGGCGATGTTTCGGACCTGGCCGGTGAGGTTCGAGGCCATGGAGTTCACGTTGTCGGTGAGGTCTTTCCACACGCCCGACACGTCTTTCACTTCGGCCTGACCGCCGAGCTTGCCTTCGGTGCCCACTTCACGCGCGACGCGCGTCACTTCGGCGGCGAAGCCGTTCAACTGGTCGACCATCGTGTTGATGGTTTCTTTCAGCTGCAGGATCTCGCCTTTCACGTCCACCGTGATCTTGCGAGACAAGTCGCCTCGCGCCACGGCCGTCGTCACTTCGGCGATGTTTCGGACCTGGCCGGTGAGGTTGGTGGCCATGGCGTTGACGGAGTCGGTCAAGTCTTTCCACGTGCCCGCGACACCCGGCACGAGCGCCTGACCACCGAGCTTGCCTTCCGAGCCCACTTCTCGCGCCACGCGGGTCACTTCGGAGGCGAACGAGCGCAACTGATCCACCATCGTGTTGATGGCTTCCTTCAGCTGCAGGATTTCACCGCGCACGTCCACCGTGATCTTGCGCGACAAGTCGCCGTTCGCGACGGCGATGGTCACTTCAGAAATGTTTCTGACCTGGCCGGTCAGGTTGCCGGCCATGGAGTTCACGTTATCGGTGAGGTCTTTCCACACGCCGCTGATGCCGGGCACGATGGCCTGGCCGCCGAGCTTGCCTTCGGTGCCCACTTCGCGCGCCACGCGCGTCACTTCGGCGGAGAAGCCGTTGAGCTGGTCCACCATCGTGTTGATGGTTTCCTTCAACTCCAGGATTTCGCCTTTCACGTCCACGGTGATCTTGCGGGACAAGTCACCGCGAGCCACGGCGGTGGTCACTTCGGCGATGTTACGAACCTGACCGGTGAGGTTCTTGGCCATGGCGTTGACCGAGTCGGTCAAGTCTTTCCACGTGCCCGCGACGCCCGGCACGATGGCCTGGCCGCCGAGCTCGCCTTCGGAGCCCACCTCTCGTGCGACGCGTGTTACTTCAGAGGCGAACGAGCGCAGCTGATCCACCATCGTGTTGATGGCTTCCTTCAGCTGCAGGATTTCGCCGCGCACGTCCACCGTGATCTTGCGCGACAGGTCGCCGTTCGCGACGGCGATGGTCACTTCGGAAATGTTTCTGACCTGGCCGGTCAGGTTCGAGGCCATGGAGTTCACGTTGTCGGTGAGGTCTTTCCACACGCCCGACACGTCTTTCACTTCGGCCTGACCGCCGAGCTTGCCTTCGGTGCCCACTTCACGCGCGACGCGCGTCACTTCGGCGGCGAAGCCGTTCAACTGGTCGACCATCGTATTGATGGTTTCTTTCAGCTGCAGGATCTCGCCTTTCACGTCCACCGTGATTTTGCGCGACAAGTCGCCTCGCGCGATCGCGGTCGCGACTTCGGCAATGTTACGGACCTGGCCGGTCAAGTTGCCGGCCATGGAGTTCACCGAATCGGTGAGGTCCTTCCACGTGCCGGCGACGCCGGGCACCACGGCCTGGCCGCCGAGCTTGCCTTCGGAGCCCACTTCACGCGCCACGCGCGTCACTTCGGAGGCGAAGGAGCGCAGCTGGTCCACCATCGTGTTGATGGCTTCTTTCAGCTGTTGGATTTCGCCGCGGACGTTGGCGGTGATCTTGCGAGACAAGTCGCCGCTGGCGATGGCGGTTGCCACCTCGGCGATGTTTCGCACCTGGCCGGTCAGGTTGCCGGCCATGGAATTCACATTGTCGGTGAGGTCTTTCCAGGTGCCGGCGGCGCCGGGCACGGACGCCTGGCCGCCGAGCTTGCCTTCGGTGCCGACCTCGCGGGCCACGCGCGTCACTTCGGACGTGAACAGCCCCATCTGCTCGATCATCGTGTTAACAATAGTCGCCGAGCGTAGGAATTCACCTTTCAAGGGCCGGCCATCGACTTCCAGCCGCACGGTTTGCGACAGATCGCCCTTGGCGACAGCGGTGATGGTGCGAGTGACTTCGGTCGTCGGCCAGAGCAGGTCATCGATCAGCGTATTGATCGAGCCTTCCATATCGCCCCAGGCGCCGGAGCGGCGATCGATGCCGACGCGGTGGCGCGTCTTGCCTTCCTTGCCGACCAGCTGACCGGCGCGGGACATCTCTTCGGACAGGCGCTGATTCGCGGCGATGATGTCATTCAGGGTCTCGGCGATCTTGCCTTCGATGCCCTCATGGTCACCTGCAATCCGCACCGAGAAGTTGCCATCGCGCACCGCCTGCAGCGTGAGCAGGAGGTTCTTCAAATCGAACGGCACGGGGGCCTTCATAGCGACATTCTTGCCCACCGACCTGGCGGAGGCCTTCGTGGCAGGTATTTTTTTCACAGGCGCTTTCGCGATCCGACGACGAACTCTCGCGGGGGTTTGCATCAAAGCTCCGAATGAGGACGAACCGGGCGCAGGTCGGCGCAGCGTCTGTTGTTGTTGCTACTGAAGGCGGTTGGGAACCTATCCATTCAAGGCCACTCGTGCAACCATTACACGTCCGTTACTCCTGCGGATGAAAGAAAGTTCCTGACAGCGGGAACTTTCATTGCGGGTAAGCGTTTTACGCGGTTCAGCGGGCGATGATTATAACGAGCAAGAGCAATAAAGGTCGAACGGACGGGAGATGACGGCAGGAGCGATTGATCCAGCAGTCGAGCAGTTCTTGCTCGATAGCATCGACACGGTGCCTCATCTCGAGGCTCTGTTGTTGCTCTTTCAGGCACCCGCCACTGTGTGGACAGTGGTGCAGCTGGCCGCGCGCATCTATGTCAGCGAGAAGCAGGCGAGCACCATTCTCGAAGATCTCACGCGACGCTCGCTGATCGTGCGCAGCGAGCAGGCGCCGGCGACTTATCAATACGTCCCACGCTCGACGGAGCAGAGCGCGCTGCTCGAGAAGGTCGCACAGTCCTATCGCACGCAGCTGGTCCAACTGACCCGCTTCATTCATTCCAACGCCTCGGGCTCCGTGCGCGACTTTGCGCGAGCGTTCCGGCTCAAGGACAAGGACTAACACCATGCTGGCAAAGCTCGTCTATTTGCTGGGCGCCATCGTGACCGTCACGAGCGCCATCCTGCTGCTGCGGGGTTACGCGCGCTCGCGCAGCCGTCTGTTGTTGTGGAGCGGTCTGTGTTTCGCCGGCCTGACGGTATCGAACGTGTTGTTGTTCGTGGACCTGGTCGTGCTGGGAGCGGACCAGAGTCTTTACATGTGGCGATTGAGCACGGCCGCCGCGGCGATGTTGCTGCTGGTGTACGGGCTGGTTTTCGAGAGCGAGTGAGTCATGGTCGAGGGCTTCTTACTGGGAGTGATCGTGACGGCGTCGCTGACTGCCGCCGGCTTCTTCTGGCGGTTCTACCGCCAGACCCGTGACAAGCTGTTCTTTGCGTTCGCGCTGGCGTTCGCGATCGAAGGCATCAACCGCATGGCGTTCCTGCTGGTGGACAAGCCGAGCGAGGGCAGTCCGGTCATATACATGGTGCGGCTGGTCGCGTTCCTGCTGATTCTCGGCGCCATCGTGGCCAAGAACCGGGACAGCCCGTCGAGCAAGAAGTAGCTGGCACCGAATCGGCGGAACCGAGCGCCGGGGCGACAACGTTTCTCTGGCATGAGTTGGAGCCGAAGGCAAATCGTTGCCGCGGGCGTGATCGGGGCGCTGCTCGCCGTGGCCTTCACCGTCATCGCCCTGAATTTCGTGCAACCCGAGCGGCGCATCCAGCGCCAGGTCGAGCATCGCTACACCACCGACGATCCGCGTTTCCTGCATGAGCTCGGCACGCTGCTCGGTCCGCCCATTCTGAAGGGCAACCGGGTCGCGAACTTCGAGAATGGCGATGAGATATTTCCGGCGATGCTCGCCGCCATCCGGGGCGCGCGCCGTAGCATCAACTTCGAAACCTACATCTACTGGTCGGGCGACATCGGTCGCGAGTTCGCCGATGCACTGATCGAGCGCTCCCGGGCCAAGGTGCCGGTGCACGTGTTGATCGATTGGGTGGGCAGCCAGAAGATGGATGAGGTGCTGGTGCACGAGATGGCGAATGCGGGCATACGCATCGAGCGCTATCACCCGCTGCACTGGTATCACCTGGTCCGCATGAACAATCGCACGCACCGCAAGCTGCTGGTGGTCGATGGCAAGGTAGGCTTCACCGGCGGGGTCGGCATCGCCGATCAATGGGAGGGCGATGCGCAGGACGATGAGCATTGGCGCGACTCGCACTACCGCATCGAAGGCCCGGCGGTGGCGCAGATGCAGGCCGCGTTCATGGACAACTGGATCAAGGCGACCGGTGCCGTGCTGCGCGGTGAGGCCTACTTCCCAGCGCTCGAAGCAACGGGTGATGCGGCCGGGCAGGTCTTCACCAGTTCGCCCACCGGCGGCGCGGACAGCATGCTCTTGATGTACCTGCTCGCGTTTTCCTCGGCCACGAAGACCATCGATCTGTCCGCCTCGTATTTCGTGCCCGACGAACTGACGCTGCGCGTGTTGATCGACGCGCTGAAGCGAGGAGTGCGTGTGCGGGTCATCGTGCCCGGCGAGGACATCGATACCGAGATCGTGCGCAAGGCCTCGCGCGCGTCGTGGGGCGAGCTGCTGGCGGCCGGCGCGCAGATCTATGAGTACCAGCCGACAATGTTTCATTGCAAGACGCTGATCGTCGACGGGCTGCTGGTGTCGGTGGGCTCGACCAATATCGACACGCGCTCGTTTCGCCTCAACGACGAAGCCAATTTGAATGTCTACGATGCCCGGTTCGCGCAAGCGCTGACGAAAGTCTTCGAGCAGGATTTGCAACGCACCCGGCAGATCACGCTGCAGGCCTGGCTGCATCGACCGTTGAGCGAGAAGATCATGGAGAACGCGGCCGCGGCGCTTGCTTCGCAGCTCTGACGGCGGTCAATGCCTGGCGCGCTTCGCGTGCCCTTTTTTTCGTGAGTGGGAGCGTTGCCGTTCGCTGAGCTCCTTGCGATGGGAGGAGCCGACCTCGCGCACATCGGTATCGGATTTGCCTTCGTCCAACTCCTTGCGAGCCTGCTGCGCGAGCTCCCGATAACCTTTGCTGATCCGCTGCAGATCCTCCTCCTCGAGCTCTTCGAGGTCGAGCAGCGCGAGGTGCGCGCCGTCGATGGAGCGGATCAGTTCATCCAGCTTGACCTGGATGGCCTCGGAGTCGCGGTTCTGGGTGTTCTGGATCAGAAACACCATCAGGAAGGTGATGATGGTGGTGCTGGTGTTGATGATCAGCTGCCAGGTATCGCTGAAGCCGAACAGCGGGCCGCACACGGCCCAGAGCACGATGATGGCCAGCGCTGCGCAAAACACGGCGGGGTGGCCTGCGGCGCGAGCGGTCGATTTGGCGAAACGGGTGAACCAGGTGCGATTGCGACTGTGGCTGGCCATGCGAGCTCCGATCATTTCTTCAATGCATCGAGACGATCGCGAATGAGCTGACCGATCTCGGCGACGGTGTTGGGTTTCATTACAACGTCCCGCACGCCGATTTGCTCCGCGCGCCGCGCATCCTCGGCGCGCACGTAGCCAGAGGTGATGATGATGGGCAGGTCAGGGCGGATCTGCAGCAGCTCTTCGGCCAGGTCCATGCCGCTCATGCCGGGCATGCCCAGATCGGTCAGGACCAGATCGAAGGTGGTCGGATCGGCACGCACGGCATCGATGGCCTCGGCGGGGCGCGTCATGCCGGTGACGTTGTAGCCCATGCGCTCCATCATTCGCGTGACCAGGTCGACCAGCTGATCTTCATCGTCCACATAGAGGACATGCTCGCCGCGGCCGGCGGGTGTGGTGGCGGCGGCAGTAGCCTTCGAGGCATCCTCGGGCTCGCGCTCGGCGGCGGGAAAATAAAGATCGAACACGGTGCCCGTGCCAGGTCTGCTACGAACCAGGATGGCGCCACGGTGACCTCTGACGATGCCGTGCACGACCGACAGCCCGAGCCCCGTGCCTTCGCCGTGTCCTTTGGTCGTGAAGAAGGGCTCGAACACCCGCTCGATCAGCTCGGCGGGAATGCCGGTGCCGGTGTCCTCGACGGAGATGCGCAGATAAGTGCCCGGGTGCAGATCGGGCGACGGACTGTGCAGCAGCGAATCGATGCGTTCGCTCGCGAGCCGGATCGTGAGCGTCCCGCCGCGATTCTGCATGGCGTCGCAGGCGTTCTTGCCGAGGTTCATCAGCACCTGATGGACCTGCGTCGCATCGGCCATCACCGCGGGCAGGTCCGGCTCGGCTTCCAAACGAATGTCGATCATCTTCGGCACGGTCGCGCGCAACAGTCGCAGCGCTTCTTCGACGACCGGACGCAGGTCGATCAGATGCTGAATGTTCTGCTCCGGACGACTGAACGCCAGGATGCGACGGACCAGATCCTTGGCGCGCCCCGTGGCGCGTTTGATCTCGTACAGCGAGGGCGTCGCCGGATGCTCCGGCGTGAGATCTTCGATGGCGAGCTGGGCATTCCCCGAGATCGCGGTCAGCACGTTGTTGAAATCGTGCGCGATGCCGCCGGCGAGCGTGCCGAGCGCCTCCATCTTCTGCGACTGACGCAGCTGCGTTTCGAGCGCCGCCCGCTCTTCGTTGGCGCGCTTGCGATCGGTGATGTCGTGGATCGCGACGTTCACGCCGATGATGTTGCCCACCTCATCGAGCAGCGCGTGGTGGTTGCCGATCCAGTAGCGCTGCGTTCCATCCGGTGGCGCGGCACTCGCGTACTCGATGTTGGCGACCGGTTCGCCGGTCGTGAGCACCTGTCTGCAAATGGGCGCGAGCACCGTGGCAAGCTCGGGCGTCGCCTCCTCGAGCGTGCGCCCGATCAGCGCGTCTGCCGGGTGTCCGCTCATTTCCATCATCTGCTTGTTGATGCGAACGTACCGCAGCTCGTTGTCGATCACGCACAGGCCGACCTGTGCGTTGGCATAGATCGCTTCGATTTCGATCAGCTGTCGATGCGCGGTTTCCTCACTCTGCCGCAAGGCTCGCTCGCGTTCCTCGACGGCATCGAGCATGGCGTTGAAGTCGCGTGCCAGTTGGCCGACTTCATCGCTGCCTTCGCTCGAGACACGCCGTCGATAGTCACGCAGCCGCGTCACATCGCGCGCGGTCGCGGCAAGCGCCTGCACGGGCTCGGAGATCGCGCGGCGAAGCGTGATGGACAGCATGATCGCGAGGACTGAGAGCGACAACGCCACAGCGCCGAGCAGCGGCGCATATTCCCAGATGCGATCGGCGAACGGCATCAACGTCGTCGCCATCCATAGATCGGCGTGCGCCGGACCGGCCGCATCGATCGTGTGGGTGGTGAGAATCCGCCCGGCATGAATCAGCTGCGCTCGCGCTCCAGTATCGGCGAAATTCCTGACACGCGTGCCCGGGCTGTGATATTCGGCGAAGACGGTTCCGTCCTCTTGCACGATCGCGAGGGCTTCGATGGAGGGGTCGCGTCCGAGCTCGCTCAGATATTCGTTCGCGGTGCGCGCATCCTGAAACTCCACGGCTGCGGTGACGATCGCCGCGATGCTTTCCACTTGTGCGCGAGCCCGCTCGATGGTGCGCGGCCGATACGTGCTGAAGTCATAAATCGCCGCGGCGACGACGGCGAGCAGCAAAGAGAATACCGCTGCCAAACCCACGAGTAGCAGCACTCTGCGTTGCAGTGGCAGGTGGCTGAGGGCGAGCGGTTTCATGGGTTCCTCGCGGCTCAGATGCCAGGGGCTTCGCGATGAACCTTGCGAGCCGCAACCAGCATCTGCGAGCTCGCGGTCAAACCGGCGCGGTGCATCGGCGGGAGACTCGCTTCGAAACGAATGCGGGCCTGACCGCCTTCGACTTCACTCACGAAACACAGCATGGCTCCCTGCTGGAGGGTCTCGGGCGTCTCAGTGATCGTGAGCACTGGATGATTGGCGAGCGTGTCGAGCCATTGACTCGTTTGCGGGCTCGCCGGCGGCTGGGTCGGCGATGCGCCGATGAAGACCACGTGACACTGTTCGGCCGCGCCCGCGTCGCTCACGCGGCGCACGCTCAAGGGACGCTTCTGGCTCAGTTGTCCGGCCAGGGTCTCATCGAGCACCGATCCGAAAGGATCTGAGCCCAATACACACACGACAATCGGGGCCGTGGGCGTGGCAAAGGCGCTCGCGGGCCACTCGACGTAGCGCGTGAACAGGAGAATATATCCAGCCTTGATGCTGTATTCCGGCGCGGCGCTGGCTGTTGCCGTCAGCAGCACGGCGGGAAGAAACATTAGCCACGCCAGCCACCGCATCGCCTACCTGCGCCAGGTCAAGGCGAGATATATGCTGCGCTCGATATAGGGATCGATGGGAAAGGAGGCGGAGCGAAATTCCGCGTGACGAGGTTCCCACAGATTCTGGCCCACGAGCGCAAGCTTCACGCCTTCGGTCAGTTCTTTCGCCACGCGCACCTCCGCTCCGACGTAGCTGTCCACGTTCAAGGCCGGCAAGTCCTCGACGTAGCGCAGGCCGACGCCGAGCTCCCAGTCATTACCCAGATCCAGATTGGAACGCAGCGATGCCTGCACTTGTGCCGTCGAACCGCCAATGATTGTCGCCAGCTGCAGCTCGGCGGGCTGCACTTCCAGATCCAGGTACGAGACCGTCCCGAACAGGCGCCAGCGTGGCGCCGGTTCCCACATGCCGGCGAGCTCGGCGCCGGACCCATGCGCTGTGCCGCGATTGACGGGCACGACCGCCAGGCGCCAGAAATCCGGGGCGAGAGTCATGGTATCGAGCGGCTGCGGTTCATACAGGATCAGGCGGTCGTAATCGTTGTAGAACACCGAGGCGCTCAACATCGCGTTGTTGTTCCAGCGCCCACGCCAGCCGAGTTGATAGGCGATCAAGTCCTCCGACTGCAGCTGGCGATCGCCCAGAACTTCATTGAGCACGGGCGGCGAGCCGGGCCCGAAGCTGCCGGGTGGGGAGACCTCAGTGATGAAGCGGCGGGATTCATCGGCGAAGGTGGGCGTGCGCACCGCCCGGCCGACGGCAGCCCAGAGCAATTGCTGGTCCGTAACGCTCCAGCTCAGACGCAGGTCCGGCTGCCATTCCAGCCCGGTGAAGGGATTGTCTTCCACGCGGACGCCGAGCGTCGCGCCGACGCGGTCCTCGAGTCGTATCTCATCCTGCACATACACCGACCACTGATGGAGCGTTCGGTTCGGTGGCGTGAACGTCAGCTGGAACGTGGAGGCGGTCTCATGCTTGATATAGCGATAGAGCGCGCCGGTGGTGATGGTGTGCGCGCCGCCCAGCTGAGTGCCATAACGAACTCCGACGTCGAACGTGTCGCTGCGCTCATCGGTCGGCTGCAGTCGTCGTTCGAGCCGTTCGTACCACGCGCCGACGGCCACATCTGCCCCTGCTGGAAGCCGGCGGGACCAGCTGCTTTGCACGAAGCCGCCACGGTTGTAGCCTCGCGGCGGCGGCGCCTGATATGGCGGCGTAGGGGAGGGCATGAAGCCTGGCTGATTGAAATCGCCGGACTGCGCTTCGGCTTTGACAAAGATACGGTTCGCGTCGTCATCGCGGTCGTACCGGAAGCCGATGCGGCCCATATCCCAGGCATCGCCGCTCGATTGACCGTTCCCCAATTCCGTGTCATCGCGCCGGGTGTAATCGACATAGGCGCGATACCAGGCGTTCACACCGGCAGCGCCGCCGTATCTGAAACTGCCGAAGACTTTCTCTTCGGTGCCCGTGCCGAGCGTGAGCGCCGTGCCCTGTGTGTCGCGCGTCGAGTGCGAAAGGATGTTCACGACGCCGTTCATTGCATTGGCGCCCCAGACGGAGCCGGCCGGTCCGTTGATCACTTCGATGCGATCGAGATCCTGACTGAGCCACGCGTGTTGTTCCCAATACACGCCGGACCAGAGCGGCGTGTACACCGGCCGGCCATCGACCAGCACCAACAGTTTGTCCACCGCAATCGAGTTGAAACCTCGCGCCGAGATGGACCAGCGGGCCGCGTCGAACTGCGACACTTGCATACCCGGCGCATAGCGCAAGGCATCTGGAATATTTCTGACCCCGACGTAGTTCAATTCCTCGGCGGTGAGCACGTACGCAGCGGCAGGCGACGTGAACTGCGGACGCACGGTGCCCGTGACCGAAGTGACGGTAAGTCTTGCAAGCTGCTCGAACGTCGGGTCGCGAATGATGACGTTGTCCTCCGCCGCGAGCGCGCTGCCGGCGGTCGCGATCAAATGGATCGCGATCGCCAGTCCCAGCGGTGCTGATGGCGCGGTCACCCCTCGGCCTCCTTCGCTTCGATTCGTGGTTTTCGCCGGAAGCCCGCAGGACGGTACGCCAGCCACTGGCGCCACGGAATTAAGGACAAACCGGGGGACGGCCTCTGCTACTGTTGTGCGATGAGCGCCGCAGCGACTTCAGGAAAATCCAGAGCCCCGCAAGTGTGTGTGCTCGGCAGCGCCGAGCCCGGTTCGCCTGCGTATGAGTTGGCCGGCGCCGCCGGCGAGTTCCTTGCGCGCACGGGCGTGACCGTCGTGAGCGGTTGCGGCAGTCCCGCCACTCGATACGCCGCCGAGCGGGCGCTCGCCGCCGGCGGTCTCGTCGTGAGCATCGTGCCTTCCGATGACATCGGTCTGCGCGATTGGCCGTGCACGGTGCTGATTCCGAGCGGCATGGGCGATGCTCGCAATCTCATGATGGCGCTCGCCGGCGATGCGTGCATCGTCATCGGCGGCCGCGCCGGCACCATCTCCGAAGTGTGTCTGGCCTGGCTGCACCATCGGCCGCTGTTGCCGCTGACGGGCTGCGGCGGCTGGTCGGATCAGCTGGAGCGCAATCCGCCCGATGAGCGGGGCAATTCCAGAATCCTGTCCTGGAGCTCGATCGCGGAGCTGCAACGAGGTCTCGCCGCGCTCGGTCTGCTTGCCGCGGGCCAATGACATGGCGAATGTGACTTTCATCGGCTTGGGCAGGATGGGGCTGGGGATGGCTCAGCGTCTGCTCACCGCCGGGCATCGACTGCGTCTGTACAATCGCACGGCCTCGCGGGCGACGTCGTTGGTGGAGCAGGGGGCGACCCTGTGCCCATCACCGAAAGAGGCTGCGCAAGGCGCGGAGCTGATCTTCTCGATGGTGTCGGATGACGCGGCGTCGCGTGAGGTGTGGCTCGGCGCAGCAGGTGTGTTCGCGAGCCAGCCAGCTCCGGGAACCCTCGTCATCGAATGCTCGACCTTGTCGCACGACTGGGTGCTCGAGCTCGCAGGGGAGGCTCGGCGGCGTTCGCTGAGTTACATTGATTGTCCGGTCACGGGTCTGCCCGATATGGCCGCGGCCGGCGAGCTCACATTACTGGCCGGCGCTGCGGCAGAAGATCTGACGCGCGCACAGCCGCTGCTCGATGTCCTCGCGAAACAAACGATTCATTTCGGCGCGGTGGGTGCGGGTACCGTCTACAAGCTGATGATCAATCTGCAGGGTGCCATTCAGATTGCTTCGATCGCAGAAGGCATGGCGCTCGCCGAGCGCGCCGGATTGAATCTCCACGCCGTCGCGGAGACGCTCGCGACGGGGCAGGCCGCAAGTCCGCAAGTCGTGCGCACTGCGCGCCGCATCGTCGCGAATGATCACGATCAGAATGTTTTGTTTACGCCGCAGTTGCGCTTGAAGGACGTCGACTACGCGCTGCGCCTCGCCCGCAAACTAAACATCGCCACACCGTTCGGCACGACGGCCCAGGCCGCCTACGCAAAGTTGTGCGAGTTGGGTCACGCGCACAGCAACGAAAGCAAAATCATCGAAGTCGCGCGTGCCGGCTGACTAGCAGCGTGCTGCAAAGCATTTGCATGATGCAGATGCACGCTGTGAACCCGGTCGCAAAGTCACGTGAGATCCCGTCGTTAGAATCCGCGCCGTTCCGCTCCTCGAGCGGGATAGAAACAAACAAGCGAGTTCAGGGAGATCATGATGAGCAAACGAATCGGTTGGGCCGTGGGCGTGGGGTTGGTCCTGTCAATGGCCTCGACGTCGAGCTGGGCCGAAGGCGGTGGCTGGTATTTCGGGGTGACCGGCGGTCAGGCGGAACCCGATCTGAACCAGGCGGTCCTCGATGAGATCGTGCTGGATGGCTTCTCTGTTGTCGGCACTGTACTCGATGGCAGTTCGACGCTGGATGACTCAGATACCTCCTTCTCACTGTTCGGCGGTTATCGCTTCTCGCAGTACGTTGCTGTTGAGGCGGGCTATGTCGATTTCGGCACGGCGGAGTATCGCGCCTCGGGCCTGATCGATCCATTCGGCCCGCAGCCGACGCTCCCGGCGACGTACTCGGCGGATTTCGAGGTCGCGGGGTTCACGGCGACAGCGGTGGGCGCGATCCCCATCGGCGCCATGTTCGATGTGCATGGACGCGCCGGCATTCTGTTCGCTGACACGGAGATCAACGAGGTGGTTGCGATCTCCAACGCCTCGGAGAGTGCAAGCTACTCTGCGAGCTCGGAGGATTTTTTCTATGGCCTGGGCGTCGGCCTGCAGATGGGCCAGAACTGGTCGTTCAGCCTGGACTGGCAGCAATTCAAAGACGTGGGCGATGACGATGAGACGGGCGAGACAGATGTGAATCGCCTCTCGCTCGGCGTGAGCTACAAGCTCTAACGTGGCTGCGGCGATGGAGCCTGCTCGGCAGGTTCCATCGCTTCAGTAGCCGCATCGATCGTTAATACACCCGAGGTCGGCGCGCAAACGCTACACTCCGCTACCGGAACCCATTCCAAGAACGGAGCGAGGCATGGTAGTAAGAGCGTGGCGGGTCGCGATGGCAGCGCTGACCTGTGTGCTCGGCACGGCGGTGGCGCAAGCGGCGGATCAAGCCGACCTGACGACCATCAACCGGATTGTCGATGAAGGTTTCAATCGTAGCGCCTTGCCGCTGACCGCGGCTTATCTCACCGATCGCATCGGTGGCCGGCTCACCAACTCACCGCAGATGCGCGCAGCCGAGCGCTGGACTCAGCAGCAGTTTCGCGACTGGGGTTTGCAGAACGTGCGCACCGAAGGCTTCGAGTTCGGCCGCGGCTGGTCCATCGAAAAATCCAGCGTTCGACTGCTGCAGCCACGCGTTGCGGCCTATAGCGCGATTCCCGTCGCCTGGACGCCGCCGACCAACGGCGCGATCTCTGCGTCCATCATCGTCGCGCCGATGAGCAAAGTCGCCGATTTCGACAAGTGGCGAGGCAAGTTGAAAGGGCAGATCGTGCTGGTGACGCAGCCCGACACCGGCGCTGAGCCTGCCGTTGCGCCCTTCCTGCGATTGAATCGAGAGGACATCACCAAGCTCGATGCCCACCGGCAGCCGCTCGTCTCCATGGAAGAGGAGTTGGAGAAGCGCCTGGAGCGCAACCGCTTCGAAGCCAAGCGCGATGAATTCCTCGCCGCCGAAGGCGCGCTCGCGTGGGTGCGAAAGTCCTATCGCGAAGGTGGCCTGCTGCACGGTGAGGGCTATCAGCACCGTCGCAATCAATCGCCGAAACTGCCGGGCTTCGAACTGGCGGCCGAGCACTATCGACAGCTTGCGCGTCTGGCGAAGACCGATGCGAAACCGACGCTCGAACTGATCAGCGATGTGCGTTATCACGACGAGGACCCGAACGCATACAACGTGTTCGCCGATCTGCCGGGCCGCGAGGGCAAGGCCGGTTACGTGATGGCCGGCGCCCACCTCGACAGCTGGGTCGCATCCGATGGCGCACAGGACAATGCGGCCGGCAGCGCCGTCGTGATGGAAGCGGCGCGCATCCTGAGCAAGCTTGGCCTCAAGCCAAAGCGGACGATTCGCTTTGCCCTCTGGAATGGCGAGGAGCAGGGGCTCTACGGCTCGTTCGATTACACGCAGCGTCATCTGGTGACGCGTCCGCCGGTTGAAGATCCCGAGCGCGCTACGCTGCCTGTGTACGCCACATGGAATCTGCGCTGGCCCGTCACGCCCGGTCCGGACTACGACAAGCTTGCCGCCTATTTCAATCTCGACAATGGCTCGGGAAAAATTCGGGGCATCTATGCAGAAGGAAACATTGCAGCCACGCCGATCCTGAAAACCTGGATCGCGCCGTTCGCAAGCATGGGTGCGGATTCGGTGGTAGCAGCGCCGACCTATGGCACCGATCATGTGCCCATGTCAGCGGTCGGCATCCCGGGCTTTCAGTTCCTGCAGGACCCTCTCGATTACGGCAGCCGCATCCATCACACCAGCATCGACAGCTACGACCATCTGCGCTTGGAAGATCTGAAGCAGGCGGCGGTGATCATGGCGTCGTTGCTGTGGATGTCGGCGGAGCGCGATCAGCCCTTGCCGAAGAAGCCGCTGCCGACCCGGCCGCTGCAGACCGATCCGTTCGAGTACGAAGTCGAAACGCCTTCGCCCTGAGAATCGCAGATTCCGTACGCCATAAAGTCGAAGCCCCGCGAAAGGCGGGGCTTCGTGCCGTCATCTCTATCGAACCAAGGATGACCCTACATTCTTAGGATGACCCTCGAAAGATGGACCGGCGATGGATGAGCATCGGATTTCGATTCCTGCTGTTAGAGCACTGTTGCCCTGATTCATTCCACCGATATCTTAGCTGCATCCGATGCGTGTGACGCCTGGGCACGCCTGAAGGTTCCGAGAAAGATTTGTTTCCCGCGTTCGATGGGATAGTGACTTATCACGTCGGCCAGGAACCTACGCGGCGCACGTGCCGTTGTATGTGCGTGATGGCACTCGGCTTTCCGCCGCACGTGAAGATATTGCGCACACATTCGACGGACGAGTTCAGCAACTGGTCGGGGAGCCTGCGCTTCGTGCCGCGCTCGCAGGTCTGGCCCGCGAACGATGAGGCCGTCGGCGTGTATGTAAAAGACGCCGCGGCCCGCTCGAGAAAAGTTCGCGTGGTCGGTTCGGGTCACTCGTCTTCGCCACTGGTCGAGACCCCCGACATATTGATGTCGATGCGCGATCACCGTGGGTTGATTGACTACGATGCCGCTCGCAGCCAGGCCACCGTGGGCGCGGGAACGGTGCTGCACGATCTCGGGCCGATTCTGCACGGCATCGGCATGAGCATGCAGAACCTGGGCGATGTGGACACGCAGACCATCGCTGGCGTCATCAGCACCGGCACGCACGGCTCCGGTCGCAAGTTACAAAACATTTCCGCAACCCTGATCGGCGTGCGTGCAGTGACAGGCACGGGCGAGATCGTCGAGTGGTCGATCGAGAAGCAGCCGGAGCTCATCGAGGCCGCTCGCGTGTCGATGGGGCTCTTGGCAATCTTCACCGCCGTGCGGCTGCAGCTCGAACCCAAGTATCGATTGCGACGCCGGGAGTACTGTGCGCGCACCGATGACTGCCTGGCGCATCTGGATGAGCTCGCGGATGCGCATCGCAACTTCGACTTCTACTGGTATCCGCGCCGCGACGAGGTCAAGTTACGGACCCTCAATTTGCCGGAAACGCCGGTGCCAGAACTACCGTACGCGCGCTGCATTCACGAGGAGCAGGGCTTCAGTCACGAGATCATCGCGCGCGAGCGGCAACTGAAGTTCGAGGAGCTGGAGTATTTCGTGCCAGCAGAGGCGGGCCCGGCCTGCTTTCGCGAGGTGAGGCGCCGCATTCTCGAGCGCCACCGCAAGCACGTGGGCTGGCGTGTGTTGTACCGACTGATCGCGAGGGACGAGGGGTTCCTCAGCCCGGTGCACGCTCGAGATTCGGTCGCGATCTCGGTGCACCAGAACGCGAGCCTGCCGTATCAGGAATATTTCGACGACATCGAGCCCATCCTGCGGGCCCATGACGGCCGCCCGCACTGGGGCAAGAAACATTCGTTGCAGGGGGCGGCACTCGCGGCCCTCTATCCGCGTTGGGAGGAGTTCATGAAGCTGCGGCGTAAGTTCGATCCGCAGGGTGTGTTCTTGACCGCGCCGATGGCGCGACTCCTGGGCGAGGAGTGAGTGTGCTGAAGACCATCGGTTCCAAAGTATGGGCGATCCCCGGCGGCCACATGCCGTTGCTCAGCTCGGGCGCCGAGCCCCGGGACACCAGCCGCGATGAGCTCTGCGTGCTCAACGCCGGACACTTCGAGGCGCATCTGCAGCTCACGATCTATTACCAGGACCACGAGCCCGTCGGTCCGTATCCGTTGCAAGTGGCTGCGCAGCGCGTGCGGCACTTCCGGTTCAATGACCTGATCGATCCGCAGGCGTTGCCGCTCGATACGCCGTATGCCGCGTTGATCGTTGCAGATCATCCCGTGGTCGTGCAGTTTACGCGGCGCGATACCAGCCAGGCGGCCAACGCCATCGCCACCACACTAGCGTTCCCCGGGTGAGCCGATGATCGAAGATCTCTGGTACAAGAATTCGATCGTCTACAGCCTGGATCTGGACACCTTCATGGACGCCAACGGCGACGGCGTCGGCGACCTGCCGGGCCTGATCAATCGGCTCGACTATCTCAACTCGCTCGGCATCGACGTGATCTGGCTCGCGCCGTTCCAGCCCTCGCCGAACAAGGACAACGGCTATGACATCAGCGATTACTACGGCGTCGACCATCGCTATGGATCGAGCGGTGACTTCGTCGAGTTCGTGAACCATGCGCGCAAGCGCGGCATGCGCGTGATCCTGGATCTCGTCGTCAACCACACCTCGAACGAGCATCCATGGTTCAAGGCGGCACGCAGCGATCCGCACTCGCAGTATCGCGATTGGTACATCTGGTCGAAGACCCGACCGGCGGGTTGGAACAAAGGCATGGTCTTTCCGGGCGTGCAGAAAGCGGTGTGGACCCGCGATCCGGTTGCGAAGCTGTACTACCACCATCGCTTCTACGACTTTCAGCCCGATCTGAACATGGACAACCCGCATGTGCGCGCCGAGATCCGCCGCATCATGGGCTATTGGCTGCAACTCGGCGTCGACGGCTTCCGAGTCGACGCCGTGCCTTTCATTCTCGAATCGCGGCAGAAGGGCGAGAAGCTGCGTTTCGACTATCTGGCCGAGATGCGCCAGTTCCTGCAATGGCGCGCCGGCGATGCGGCGTTGCTCGGCGAGGCGAATGTTACTCCCCAGCAAACGCAGCGCTATTTCGGCGACGGTCGCGACGGCTTGAACATGATGTTCAACTTCTGGGTGAACCAGCATTTCTTCTATGCGCTTGCGACGGGAGACACGGCGCCGCTGGAGCAGGCGCTCAAGGACACCGCCGAGATTCCAGAGGCGACGCAGTGGGCGGTGTTCCTGCGCAACCACGATGAGCTGGACATCGAGCGTCTGCCCAAGGCGAAGCGCGACAAGGTGTTCGCGCGCTTCGGCCCGGAGCGCAACATGCAGCTGTATCATCGCGGCATTCGGCGACGGCTGGCATCGATGCTGGGCGATCGTCGACACATCGAGCTGGCGAACAGCCTGATGTTTGCTTTGCCGGGATCGCCGGTGCTGCGCTATGGCGATGAGATCGGCATGGGCGATGATCTCTCGCGCAAGGAGCGGGCGGCGGTGCGCACACCGATGCAATGGTCCAGCGAGCGCAACGCCGGATTCTCGACGGCGCAGCGGCTCGCCAATGGCGTGATCTCCAAGGGGCCGTACGGTTATCAGAGCGTGAATGTCGACGCGCAACGACGCGACCCGGGCTCGCTGTTGAACTGGATGATCAAGATGATTCGGGTCCGCAAGGAATGTCCGGAGATCGGCTGGGGCGAGTGGACCCTGCTGCGCACGGGCGCCCCTGGCGTGTTGGGGATGTGCTATTCCTGGCGCGGCAATCGCGTCGTCGTCTTACACAACTTCAATCGCCAGCCGCAGCAGGTGAAGGTGGCGCTGGACGGCGAGGGCAGCGAGCTGTTGGTGAATCTGCTGGAAGTGGACGACAGCCGGGCGACCAGGCAGGGCCACCATGAGATCGCGCTGACGGCGTTTGGTTACAAATGGTTTCGCGTCGGCGGCATGAACTACGCGCTGCGTCGGCAGCCGCCGGGGCCGCCCTCCCAGCATTGAAGAGATCGCCAGATGCGTATTGGATTCCACGCTTCTCATGAGCAGTTCGCGCCCTCGAAGATGCTCGAGTACACGATTGCGGCCGAGCAGGCGGGCTTCGACTGCGTGATGTCCTCGGATCATTTCAAGCCGTGGAGTCGATCGCAGGGGCACTCGGGATATTCCTGGTCGTGGCTCGGCGCCGCCATGGCGCGAACGACGTTTCCCGTGGGGATGATTTGTGCGGCGGGCTATCGATATCACCCCGCCGTCGTTGCCCAGGCGGCGGCGACGCTGGCCGAAATGTTTCCTGATCGGTTCTGGTTTGCGCTCGGCAGTGGCGAACGTGTGAACGAAGATGTCACGGGATTGGCCTGGCCATCGAAAGCGGAGCGCAATGAGAAGATGAAGGAGTGTGCACAGATCATTCGAGCGTTACTGAACGGCGAGCGAGTCACGCATCGAGGGTCCGTGACCGTCGTGGATGGTGAGCTCTTCTCCCGACCCAAAACAGCGCCTCCGATGCTCGGTGCGGCTGTGAGCGAAGCCACAGCGGAGTTCGTCGGCGGCTGGAGCGATGGTTTACTGACCGTCGCCGGCAAGCCGGACAACGTGAAGAAGGTCATCGAAGCATTCCGTCGCGGCGGCGGCGAAGGCAAGCCCATTCATCTGCAGGTCGCACTGAATTGGGCGCCCACGGAATCGCAGGCACTGAAGGGCGCGTTCGATCACTGGCGGTTCGTCGCGCTCGGCGGTGACATCGGTTGGGAGCTGCGATCGCCCGACGACTACGAAACCGCGACGCGTTTCGTCAGGCCCGAGGATATGCACGAGAGCGTGCTGATCTCATCGGATCTATCGCAGCACGCCGCGTGGCTGAACGAATACGCGGCGCTCGGCGTCGATCACGTCTACTTGCATCAGGTCGACCTGAACCAGATCGGCTTTATCGAGGCGTTCGCGGCGAAGGTGCTGCCCCTGCTCAGAACGTAAGGGCCACGGTTCGATCCTGCCTGCCCATCCTGCCGGTTCCCCACTATACTGCTCGCCTGGGGAGTCAACATCGGATCAACATGAAGAGCACAGGGATGGCGGCCATCGGCGTGGCCGTATTCGCAGCGGGCTGCGGCACGGTGAAGGGCAATCTCACCCCGGCAACGGCAATCGATCCAACCGAGGGGATCGTCGTTTCTCGCACTTCGTGCGGTTCGGGGATTTACAAAACCGAGTGGTATCCGGCCGGCGTGCGCTCCAAGGGTTACTTCGGCGCGATCAACTTTGCGTTTGTCCTCGGATGTAACAATGGGCTGCTGGCCTATGCCGTCCCGGAGGGCACCTATTTCATGGGCAAGGTGGTGGGCATGACCTACCTCGACTATCCGGAATCGGATACCTGGAGCTTCACGGTGAAAGCGGGGCAACTCAACTACGTTGGCGACTTCGTGGTGCCTACGACGAGAGACTCCGGGCCCATACTCGTCGCGCCAACTCGCGTGTACGAGCGTTCAGCCGAAGCGCGACAAGAGCTCAAAGCAAAGTACCCATGGCTGGCGGAACGTTTTGAGTTTGTGATGGCATTGGCGCAGCGATCTTCCAAGGATGCCCCGACGCAGCCCGCAGCGACGCCTTGACGCAATAACGATCGAGGCCGGGTGCACTCATGCTCGGCCTTTCGGTCCCATCGCGCGCTTCACATCGTCGGGGATCGCATATTCCTTCGCGATGTACTCTGAATCGATCAGGCCGAATTGCTCGCGTTGGACGACATAGCCCCAATACGCCTCGGCAGCTTCCAGGACGAGGCGCTTGCGCGCGGACTCATCGGGTTGGCGAGTGAGCGCGGCGAGCTCTGCATCGTATTGACGTAACGCGTCGAGCGTCTTTTTGAGCTTGCGGCCAGAGATGCCGAGCGAGGCGGCGGCCTCGCCGGCGAGCAGGGAGTCGATCGGGTTATCGAACTGGACCACGGGCTCGATTATACGAGCCGTACCGGCCGATCGCGTCCGTCAACGACTGTCGGACGTGCTCACCAGGCGTCGGTATTGTCCGAGGTGACGGATCGCGTGCTGCTCTTTGCCTTGGGCTTCATACAACCGCGCCAGATTGAAATGGCCGTCCGCCATGTTCGGATCTTCGCTGAGCGCGGCTTGATACGCTTCGATCGCATCGTCGATCTTGCCGAGGTCTTCCAGCACGACGCCGAGGTTGAACATCAGCACGGGATTTGCGCCGCATTCCTGCAGGCCGCGGCGATACACGATCTCCGCCTTCTTCTCATCGCGACGCGAATGGAGCAGGCGGCCCAAGTTGATCCAGGCGCCGACGTAGTCGGGCTCGAGCTCCACGGCGCGCTCATAGGCCGCTTGCGCGGCCTTGAGGTCGCTGTCCTCGAGGGACAGGGCCTTGTCGAACCAATCATCGGCCGTTTCGGCCGGTGGCGCTTCAGCGGCAGGTTCCTTGTGCTCCACGACGCGAATGACGCCGTTTTCGACGCTCACATCCAGGCCGAGCACGTATTGGCCATCGTCGACCTGGAAATGATTCTTGCCGTCACGAACCACGACGCGATCACCCACCGCGCTGATGCTGAGCCCCGACAGTGGCATTTGCTCAGGCAGGTGACGACGCAGATCTTCGAGTGAGCGATTGATGCGACGACGGGAGATCTTCGCTTCGAGCAACGCGCGCGCGGCGCGTAGCACGATGAGATCCTGGAAGGAAAAGAGCAGCTGGCGCTTGGGCCCGCGCGAGGGTTGCACGAAGCCGGTTTTGATCAGCCCACGGATGGTGCTGCGAGACAGGCGCAGCACCCGTTCTACATCTTGAACACTGAACGTCTGCACTCGGGGTAAGCCCGCCTAAGGCCGTGGATGCGGCAGGATCGCCTCAGGGACGACCGGCTGCCGGGGCCACCTCAGCCCTCAGCGTTTGCTCGCCTTACGCGCAGGCTTCTCCGCCTGTTCGACTCTCTTCGGCGCCTTCCGTGGTCCGAGCTTGGCGACGTTCGCCTTCGCGGTTTCGGTCTTGGTGAGACTGGCGCGCAGCGCTTCCATGAGATCGATCACCTTGCCGCCTGTCTCGACCGGGCCTTCGGCCACGGAGATCTCCTGGCCTTCGACCTTCTTCTGAATCGCCGCCTCGATGCGGGCGCGCACGTCATCGACGTAGGCAGTGGGATCGAAGCGCTCGGTGGTCTGCTGCTCGATCAATTGCTTGGCGAGCTTCAGCTCCGGTGCTTTCACATCCGGCTTCGTCACGTCGACTTCGGTCGCCGCGCGCACTTCGGTTGCGAAGTGCAACTGTTGCATCGTGAGCACATCGCCGACGGGGCGCAGGGCCACCAGATACGACTTGCCACGCGCGGCCCAACGGCCGATGGCACAACGTTTAGTGTCCTTCAGCGCCTCGTTCAACAAGCCGTAGGGTTTGTTGCCGCCTTTGTCGGGCGCCAGGTAGTAGGTCTTGTCGAAATACACCGGATCGATGGACTCGATCGGTACGAACTCGCTGATGTCGATGGAGTGCGTGCCGATTTCTTCCATCGCTTTGATTTCTTCGTTGCTGAACTGGACGTACTGATCCTTGGCGAACTCGTAGCCCTTGATCATGTCGTCGCGTTCGACCGTGTGCCCGTCCTTCAAGCACACGTACTGTTGCTTCAGCCGTGAGCCACAACCCTTGTGTAACAGGTTGAAGGAAATGGAATTCGCGGTCTGGGTCGCGGTGTACAGCTTGACTGGAATCGCAACCAGACCGAAGGAAATCGTCAATGAACCGATGGAGCGCATGGCCATGAGGGGTACCTTTTCGACTGGCTTGGTCTTCAGTCGAATCTCACTTTCGGGCTTTACTTCTGAAGGCTTTCGCAAGGCTCTGTTTCGCCGAGAGAACATCATGCCACCGGTCCCCGGTTTTTTCCAAGCGCGAGAGCACATTTCGCAATGTGAAGTGGCCCGGCTCGGCGGCTTCCAGTTCATCCCAGGTGAGCGGCATCGAGACCGGCGCCCCCGGTACCCCCCGGGGCGAATACGCCACGTTGAGAGTCTTACCACGCACGTTCATGTTGTAGTCGATGAAAATTTTCCCGGTGCGCTTTTGCGTGGCCCATTCCATGGTCACATCGCGCGGGTGCTGCTTGAGGATGTGACGGCCGACCATTTCACAAATCTCCCGAGCGCCATCGAAGGTGACGGTGCGCTCGATGGGCACGAACACGTGCAGCCCGGTCTTGCCGGACGTCTTCACCACGGCGCGTAGCTGCATTTCCTTGAGCAGGTCGTTGATCCAGAACGCCACACGCTTGCCCATGGCAAAACCTTTCTTGTTGTACTCGGGTTCCGCGCCCTTGGCCTCCAGGCCCGAATAGATGTAGGGGTCGATGTCGAACACCAGATAGTCGGGATAATTGAGCACCGAAGATTCCATCGCCTCGAGCGAGCTCGAGGCGTCATCGCTCTGGCTCACGCAGTCTTTGCCGAGCCTGGCGCGCGAGTGCCAGACATGGAATTCCAACGTCCCCAACTGCCCGAGCCACAGCAAGGTGGGCAGGTTGTGAGCGAGGACGTAGTCGTGCGCGCCGCCGACATGCTCTGAAAACGTCGTGACCACCTCGACGAATTCCGGACGCTCCTGTTCCCAATGTTTCTGAAAAAATCGCTCGCCGCCGATGCCTTCGGGCATGCGGATCATGGTGAGCGGACGGTCGCGTAAATGCGGCAGCATGTAGGGCGAGATGCCGGCGAGATAACGCAGGTACTCGCGCTTCGTGATCGCGGCCGACTTTGACTCGGGATCCGCCGGCCAATACTCGCGATCCAGGTTGGTGAGACGGATCTTCGCGGCGCCGCTGCCGTAACCCACGCTCAGATCGAGGCGGTTCGATTTGCTCTCGAGCTGCTCGAGCACCGCTTGGATCTCATTCTTCGGCGTCGCCTTGGCGCTGGCCTTTTTCTTCTTGGGCGGCCCGGAATTCACATGCTCGGACGCTACGTCATCGCGCAGGCGGTGAAACACGGGTGCGCGTAAATAGCCGTCCTCGGTCCACGCATCGAAACTCACTTCGGCGACGAGCTTCGGCTCGATCCACGTCGCAGGTCCATTCAAGGGCGGCTTCGTGGAGAACGGGTTGGTCTTGCTCGCGAGCGCGGTCACTTGTTTGTACACGCTCGCAAGCGATGCGTCGTTGAAGCCGGAACCTACGTGGCCGACGTACTGCAGTTGATCCTTGTTCCAGAAGCCGAGCAGCAGCGCGCCGAGCGCGCCGCGCTGGCCTTTGCCGGCCGTGAAGCCGCCGATCACGAACTCGTGCGTCGTGAACGATTTGAACTTCAACCAGTGCGGCGAGCGACGACCGGCTTGATAGCGGCTGTCCTTGCGCTTGGCGACCGTGCCTTCAAAGCCCGCGGCGAGCGAGGCTTCGTGCAACTCTTCGCCATCGTCGGATGCATGGATGAGCTGCAGGTGGCTGCCCGGCAGCAAACATTGCGAAAGATAGCGGCGGCGTTGCTCGTAGGTCGAGCCACGCAGATTCATGCCCGCAAAGTGCAACAGGTCGAAACAAAGAAAGATGACGGGCGCCTGGCGCTGCGCCTCGGCCAGCTCCTTCGGGCCTTTCGCTTGCGCGCGGTTTTGAAGCGCGTTGAAGGAGGGGCGACCGTCGGCGTCGAGCGCGACGATCTCGCCATCGAGAATCATCGAGCCGACGCACTGAGCTTTCAGCTCCGCGACCAGCTCGGGAAATAACGCTGTGTAGTTCTGACCGCGGCGTGACTGCAGATAGACCGAGTCCCCGTCGATGAAGGCGATGATGCGATAGCCATCGAGCTTGGGCTCGAAGCTCCAGCGCTCATCGGATTCGAGATTCTGCCCGGGCTCGGCGAGCATGGGCTCGATCGCGTTGGGCATCTTTTCGAACGGACCGGCGGGCGCCAGTTCCATCGCGGCCAGGCGCTCGCGATTCGTGCTTTCGGCCACATCATCCAACGTATCGCCGGTGAGCACCGAGGTGTTGTGGGCGAGCAGGTCGTCGCCGCCGATGAAGCGATCCTTGTGCTTGATCAACAGCCACTGCTTGTCGGTGCTGGTGCGAACCAGCGCGAACGAGCCTTTGAGCTTGATTCCACGCAGGAAGAAGCTCAGCTTGCCGAGCTTGTATTCGCGGCGCAGACGTTCCTCCGCTTTGGCGCGATCGTCGAAGGAATACTCGCTGCCTTCATCGGGCGAGTACACGCCGCAGTCCCAGACGATGACATTGCCAGCGCCGTAGTTCTTCTCCGGGATAACGCCTTCGAAGGACGCATAGTCGAACGGATGGTCCTCGACTTCGACGGCCAGGCGCCGCTCGCCTGGCTGCAACGAGGGGCCCTTGGGGACCGCCCAGGACTTGAGCACGCCATCCAGCTCCAGCCGGAAGTCATAGTGCAAGCGCCGGGCGGCATGCTTTTGCACGATGAAAAGCAGCGGCCCCTGACGGCCCGCGGGCACGGCGGGCGCCGGCTCCGGCGTCTGAGTAAAGGTGCGCTTCTGCCGGTATTTTTCGAGCGGCTTGTCCACGGAGCGTTTCATGCTGCATCGATTCTGTACTGTTCGATGAAGACGCGGAAGCATGCGCGCAGCCGACATTGCGGGCGTAGAAAGTGCAATCCCGTGAACTTCGGCCCGGGATCGCGCATTGAACCGGCGACCCCCCGCAACAGGTGCACCACCGGTCATGGCCGCCGCCCACGCTCTCGCCCCCGACGCGCCCTTCCTCATCGTGAGCAACGCGGGCTCGGGCTCGAAGGATGCGCGCGAGGCTCGGCAGCAGATCGAAGCCGTCCTCTCGGCGGCGCACCGGCCCCATGAGTTCATGCTGATCGACAATCCCAACGAGCTTGCGAACGTGGCCAAGAAGGCCGCGGACGAGGCTGTTCGCAGTGACGGCGCCATCGTCGTTGCCGGCGGCGATGGCACCATCAATGCGGTCGTACAGGCGGTGCTGCCGACGCGGCGGCCGCTCGGCATCATTCCCCAAGGCACGTTCAATTATTCCAGTCGGGCGCACGGCATTCCGCTCGATGCCACCGAGGCCACCAATGCGCTGCTCACCGCGAGGCTCAAGCCGGTGCAGGTGGGCATGGTCAACGATCGAGCGTTCCTGGTGAACGCAAGCCTGGGCCTGTATCCCGAGCTGCTGCAGGATCGGGAAGACTACAAACGTCAGTACGGTCGCCACCGGTCGGTCGCGATGTGGGCGGGGCTCAAGACCCTGTTACGCGAGCATCGGCGGTTGCTCGTCGAGGTCGAGCACGAGCAGGGCAGCGAGACGCTGTTCACGCCGAGCATCTTCGTGGGCAACAACGTGCTGCAGCTCGAGCAAGTCGGGATCGAAGAAGCCGAGGACGTGAAACGTCACCGCCTGGCTGCCGTGATCGTCGAGCCGGTCAGCACGGCCGAGCTGCTCTGGCTGGGTGTCCGTGGCATGTTGGGGCAGCTTGGCGAAGCCGAGCGCATTCGTAACTTCCCGTTCCGTAGCATGACGGTGCGTCTGTTGAGCGGCGCGAAGAAGCGTGGCATCAAAGTCGCGGTGGATGGCGAGATCCTGTGGTGCAAGCCGCCCTTGACGTTTCGCGTGGCGGAGCATCCCTTGTCGCTGTTGACGCCCGCGACCGCGCAATGACGGTACTGCTGCAGATCTCCGACCCCCATTTCGGTACTGAGCAGCCTGCAGTCGTTGCGGCGCTGCTCCATCTGGCCCACGAGATCAAGCCTGCGGCGGTCGTTCTCTCCGGCGATATCACGCAGCGGGCGAGGCGGGCGCAGTTCGCAGCGGCACGCGAGTTTGTCTCTCGCCTCTCACCGCCGGCGCTGGTGGCCATTCCCGGAAATCATGACATTCCGTTGTTCAACGTCGCGGCGCGAATGTTTGCTCCGTATGCCGGCTTCGAGCGCGCCTTCGGGGCCGATCTGGAGCCGGAGTGGCACAGCGATGACTTTCTGATCGTCAGCGTGAACACGACGCGTCCGTCACGTCACAAAGACGGCGAAGTCTCGCCCGAGCAGATTCTCCGAGTTTCCAAACGCCTGGCAGCCGCGAGCCCGCGGCAGATTCGCATTGTGGTCACGCATCAGCCCGTGCACGTCGTGCGTGATACGGAAGTTCACAACCAACTGCACGGTCATGCAGAGGCGATTCAAGCGTGGTCGCGCGCCGGTGCGGACGTCATCATGGGCGGGCACATTCACTTGCCGTACATCGCGCCCCTTCACGAGCACTACGAGAATGTGCCGCGACGCTGCTGGGTCGTGCAGGCGGGGACGGCCGTGTCGACGCGAGTGCGCCGTCGTCATCCCAATTCGGTCAATCTCATCAAGCGCGAAGATGCCCGTATTTGTCTTGCGGAACGTTGGGATTACAGCGCCGAGGGCAACAAGTTCCAGTGTGTAAAGGTGGAACGATTAAACTTGGATCGCGGCGCTCAATAGCCGGAACTTTCGCGGCCGTGTGGCTCGATGGCGACGCTCGGTGTGGTTCACTCGCCCACAATTCAGCCACGATTCAGCATTAAAACGCCGTTTTGCATCATCCTCGGGGCGCGTTGATGCGTTGTACTGGTAGTCAGGCCGCCGGTGAGGTGTTGCATGATGAAAGTACGATTATTGAGTTTCGTTGGTGTTGTTTCTATCGCTGCTGCGTTGAGCGGTTGTGTGAGCTACGGCAATACGCACGCGTTGATGACGCCGCTGGGTGTGGCTGGCTATCACAAGTTCAAGCCAGAGAACACGGCGCCTGCGGTGCCACCGCGCCCGACTCCTGATCGTATGACTGCCGCCAACCAACAAGATAAGAACGAGCAGCACGATCGCGACGGCGACACCTGAGCGCCGCTTGTTTTCTCACTCGTAGGACTGGATGCTCGGCTGCATCGCCGCGGCCGGGCATTTTTCTGCGCAAGGAGTAATGGCGATCAGCTATCGGGCGATAACTCGATTCGCTCAGCCTGCAGCAGGCGAAGCATCGACGCCGCCACGCGCGATTCCAGGTCGCTGGCCTGATCGCTTGCGTCACGGCCGGCGGCGGGTGCGCTGGCATTTGCCAAGGTTTTCGCCGCCGACGTGACGGTGTGCGCCGAGGCGAGCACCTCGCACACTTGCTCATCGAAGGCGGTCAATGCCGTAGTGGCACTGCCGCTCGTCGGCGACTTGATTCGAATATAAGCAGCGTCTCGTCGAAGTTGGGTCATGACAGCATCTCCGCAGCGTACCGTCAGGACGCGATGAGGCGCGCACGAGTTCCCCAATTGCGCGCAGTCAGTACCCGCGAATGCGATCGACGATGCCAGTGACGGTTTGATTCGCCGCGAGCTGCCGGATCTTCTGCGCAATCTGCTTGGCGGCCGGTCCCATCGGCGTGACGGCTGCCGTGTGCGGCGTCATGTGCACTTTGGGATGCGTCCAGTAGCGATGCTGTGGCGGCAGCGGCTCCTGCCGGAACACATCCAAGGCGGCGCCGTTCAGATGCCCATGGTCGAGCAGGTCAAGCAAGCCTTCATCCACGATCAGCCCGCCGCGAGCCACGTTGATGACATAGCCGCCTTGGGGCAGCAGTTGCAGCGTCTTGCGATCGAACTTGTCCTGCGTCGCGGGTGTCAGCGGCGCAAGAATGATTAGCACGCGGGTGGCGCGCATGAACGCCTGGAACTGATCCGGGCCGTTCGCTTCGGTGAACAACCGCACGTCCGGCTCGCTCGCGGTGTTCGAGCGCGAGAAGGCATTGACCGGAAAGCCCTCGGCGGCGAACGCGCGTGCCACCTGGCGACCGAGCACGCCCAGGCCAAAGACGCCGACCGGCCAGTCCTCACGCGAGGACTCGGGCAACTGTTTCCAAACGCCCGCCGCTTGCTGAGTGGCGTAATCGTCGCGACGTTGCATCCATCGCAGCACTTCGAAGCGGCAGTAGTCGATCATCTGTTCGCCCATGCCGGCATCTTCGACGCGGACGACGGGCAGATCGGGTGGCAAGCTGGGATTGTTCAACACGTGCTCGACACCCGCGCCGGTCGGCAGGAAGGCTCGCAGCCGCGGCTGATCCACGAAGAAGCGGGCCGGCGGCGCCCAGCCGACGCCGTAATCCGCAGGCTGGGTAAATCCCGGTTGCCAGAGATCGACCTGCGCATCGCGCAGCTGCGCGGCGATGGCATCGCGCCATGCCTGGCCTTTATCGCTTCCGTAAACGACGACGATTTTCATGTCTTATTTGGCCACCGGCATCGAAAACTCCGCGCCCTTGCCGATGCTATCCGGCCAGCGCTGCATGATGCTTTTGTAACGAGTGTAGAAGCGGATGCCTTCTTCACCGTAGGAATGATGATCGCCGAACAGCGAGCGCTTCCAGCCGCCGAAGGAGTGCCAGGCCATCGGCACCGGGATCGGCACGTTGATCCCGACCATGCCGGCCTGCACCAGGCGCGAGAAGGTGCGCGCGGCATTGCCATCCGAGGTAAAGCACGCCGCGCCGTTGGCGAATTCGTGCTGATTGATGAGATTCACGGCCGCTGCCAGATCCGGCACGCGCACGACCGAGAGCACCGGGCCGAAGATTTCTTCCTGATAGATCTTCATGCCCGAGGTGACATGATCGAACAACGAGGCGCCGGTGAAGAAGCCAGGGCTGCTCGCGCGCACCTTGTGCGTGCGGCCATCGACGATGAGCTTCGCGCCTTCCTGCTCGCCCTGCGCAATATAGCCTTCCACTTTCTCGCGATGGGCGGCGGTCACGAGCGGGCCCATTTCGCTGTTCGCCTCCATGCCGCTGCCGATCTGCAGCGTCTGCGCCCGCCTGGCGAGCTCACTCACGAGCTTGTCGGCAACCTCGCCCACGGCAACGGCCACGGAGATCGCCATGCATCGCTCGCCGGCGGAGCCATAGGCTGCACCGACCAGCGCGTCGACGGCTTGATCGAGATTGGCGTCGGGCATCACGACCAGATGATTCTTCGCGCCGCCGAGCGCCTGCACGCGTTTGCCGTGCTTTGCGCCCTCCGTATAGATGTATTGCGCGATCGGGGTCGAGCCGACGAACGAAATCGCCGCGACATCGGGATGAGCGAGCAGGGCATCGACCGCGACCTTGTCTCCCTGCACGACGTTGAATACACCGTCCGGTAAGCCGGCCTCGCGTAACAAGTCAGCCACCATGAGGCTCGGCGACGGATCGCGCTCCGAGGGCTTGAGCACGAACGTGTTGCCGCACGCGAGCGCCACCGGATACATCCACATGGGCACCATGATCGGAAAGTTGAAGGGCGTGATGCCGGCAACGACGCCGAGCGGCTGGCGCAGATTCCAATTATCGATGCCGCCGCCAATGTTGTCGGAGTGCTTGCCCGTCAGCAGGTGCGGAATGCCACAGGCGAACTCGACCACCTCGATGCCGCGAGTGACTTCCCCGCGCGCATCGGAGAGCACCTTGCCGTGCTCGCGGGTGATCGCGGCGGCGAGCGCGTCCTGGTTGTGCTCGAGCAGCTCTTTGAACTTGAAGAGGATGCGCGCACGGCGGAGCGGGGCGGTCTCGGCCCAGCCCGGGAACGCGGCCTTCGCGGCAGTGATGGCAGTGTTCACATCCTGCGCGCTCGCCAGGTGCACGCGACCCACGACCTGTCCGGTGGCCGGGTTGAAGACGTCGTTTGCGCGACCCGAGGTCGCGACGACCGCGCGACCACCGATGACATGATGGATTTCGGACGGGGATTGCAGGGCGGCGCTCACGACAACAACCTCTGAAACTGGAGTTTGCGGAACATCTTAAATCGAGCCGCAATACACGGTCCGTAGGATCGCTTGTACTACAAGGGCGCAGGGATTATTGTCCGATCCGGCGCGAGGGATGTGCGTCGCTTCCAACCTTAACTAAGTCAGCGAGTTACGGACCCATCCAAGCCGATTCATGACCGCATCCGACGTCGCCGTTCTGCCCCTTTCCACCGGTTTCGGCCTGAGCGCCGAGCCTTTCACCGATACTTCGGACGAAAGCTTCTTCTTTCCGAGCGACCAGCACCTGCGCGCGCTGGAGTTCATGGGGCATTCGCTGTGGACCAAGGCGCGGCTCGGCGTCGTCACCGCGGACAACGGCTGTGGCAAGAGCCTGCTGATCAAGCGGTTGCTGCAGGATCTGGACGAGCGCGTGAACGTCGCCACGGTCCAGCGCGAGCACATCGGCCCGCGCGAATTCCTGCTGGAGATCCTGCGCCAATTCGGATTCTCGCTCCCCGACGATGACAAGACGGAGCGTCGCCGGCTGCTCGAGCGCTATCTCGCGCACCAGGCCAACGCCGGCCGGCTGTGTCTGCTCATCGTCGAGAACGCGCAAAGCATGCATCCCTTGGTGCTGGAGGAGCTGCGCTGTCTCGCGGCCGTCGAGCACGAAGGCATGCGGGTCCTGAAAATTCTGTTGCTGGGGCAGCCCGCGCTCAATCTGGTGCTCGAATCGCCGCGCATGGCCGAGCTGGTCCAGGGCACGGTGTCCCGGTTCTCGCTCAATCCCTTCACCGAGGATCAGACGGCGGCCTATGTGGCGCATCGCCTGCGCGCCGCCGGTGCGCCGAATCCCGACGCGTTGATGCCGTACACGCTGCTGCCTCAGATCCATGCGTGCAGTCTCGGCATCCCCGCCAACATTAATAAGCTGTGCCAACGGGCGCTGGTTCATGCGCGCGAGGAAGGAGCGGGGCAGGTCACGCATTCGGCGCTGGACAAGGCCATCGAGGATCTGGGCTGGCTGCGTCGCCGGCTGCGGAGGGAAAGCACGGTGCTCGAACAAGTCGCGGCGCTCGCGTCGAGCCCGAGTCAGGCGAAGCTGGTAGTCACCGTGCAGGGCGAGCCGGAGCGCGAGGTGTCGCTGAATTCCGACCGCGTGCTGGTCGGCCGCGGCGAAGAAGCCGACCTGCGCATCGACTCGGTGTTCATTAGTCGCTACCACGCGCTCATCGTGCGCGACGGAAACCGGGATCTGTTGCTCGACCTCGGCAGCACGAACGGCCTGCTGGTGAACTCCCGGCGAATCGTCCGACGCGCGCTGCGGCACCGCGACCTCATTCAGGTCGGACCCGCACGGGTCATGTATATCAACGAACAAGCCAACAATGCGCAGCTCGACCCGACGGAGACGCTGTGCTTTGCCCGGCCGGGCTTTCCAGCCGCTGCCGGCGAGGAGGAGGCCAGCACCCTGCTGGCTTTCGGCCGTGGGGAGCCGTCGGCTTAAGGCGTCACCGGGCGCAATCTTCAGGGCACAGCTGCGCTAAAAAATGCCGGCCAGACGGCAGCTTGCGCCATCTTGCAGCTGTCAGTAGAGTGTCGCCCTCCCAAACGCAGTCCCCTCCAGTCCACTGATCCTGTGCCGGTCAGGCAGACGGGAGGGTGTGCGTGCGCGGGATTGGCATCCTCAAGCTAGAAGAGATCAGACAAGTGGAGCGCTGGCGCGTACATAAATTCGGCGGCTCGAGCGTCGCCGATGCGGCTTGCATGGAGCGCGTGGCTCGGATCCTCGAACAGGATCCGCATCCGCGGCTGGGTGTGGTTCTTTCGGCGTGCCGCGGCGTGACCGACGGTCTGCTGAACCTGGTCATTGCCGCCGAGAAGCAGGAAACGACACTGGCCGAGCGCATCGAACAGCTGCGCCATCGTCATCAAGTCATTGCCGACACGTTGCTGCCCGACGGCGCGCGTGTCGAGTACATGGCGAAGCTCGAACAGGATTGCCGCGACATCGCCGGCATTCTGCAGACCGTCCAGCTGATCCGCTCGGCGTCGCAGACCGTTCGCGATCTCATCGCAGGTTACGGCGAGATCTGGTCGACTCGTCTGTTCAGCGCCTATCTGCGTCATCGCGGCCGCCGTCCTGGCAACGTGCACTGGGTCGATGCGCGCGATGTCGTCTCGGTCGAGTGGGGCCCACTCGGTCCCGCCGTCCGCTGGGATATTTCTCAGGCGAACATGGACCGCATCACGCCGTCCGAGCCTGCGACACTGATCATCACCGGCTTCGTCGCGCGCGATCCGAACGGTTTGCAGACGACCCTCGGTCGTAACGGCAGCGACTTCTCCGGATCCATCTTCGGCGCGCTGCTCAACGCCGAAGAAATTCACATCTGGACGGACGTCGATGGTGTGCTCAGCGCTGATCCGCGCCTCGTGCCCGATGCCAAGGTCATCGACTCGCTCTCGTATAACGAAGCGATGGAGCTTGCGTACTTCGGCGCCAAGGTGATCCACCCGCAGACCATGGCGCCGGCGGTCAGCAAAAATATTCCGATCTGGATTCGCAACACCTTCGCGCCCGAGAAGGCCGGCTCGCTGATTTGCGAGAAGCCCACCTCGCAGATCGCGGTGAAGGGCATCACGTGCATCGACAAGATCGCGCTGGTGAACCTGGAAGGCGCCGGCATGATCGGCGTGCCGGGTACCGCGCATCGCCTGTTCGGCGCGCTGCGTGACCACGGCATCTCCGTGATCCTGATCTCCCAGGGCAGCTCGGAACATTCCATCTGCTTCGCGATCCCGCAAGGTGAGGCGGCGCGGGCAGAAGCCGTCGTGCGCCAGGCGTTCGACCGGGAGCTGCGCGAAGGGCAGATTCAAAGCGTCGAAGTCGACGTCGGTTGTAGCATCCTCGCCGTCGTCGGCGATGGCATGGCCGGCTCGCACGGCGTTGCCGCCAAAGTGTTCGGCGCGCTCGGTTCGGCGGGCGTGAGCGTGCGCGCGATCGCGCAGGGCGCTTCGGAAAGAAACATTTCGGCCGTGATCGACGGCAAACACTCATCGCGAGCGCTGCGCTCGGTGCACTCGAGCTTCTATCTCTCCCCCCATACGGTATCGATCGGCCTGATTGGTCCGGGCACCGTCGGCGGTGTGCTGCTCGATCAGATGGCTTCGCAGGTCGAGCGTCTATCGCGCGATCTGAAGCTGGATCTGCGCGTGCGCGGCATCATGAGTTCCAAGCGCATGCATCTGTCGGACGCCGAAGTACCGCTCGCCGGCTGGCGCGATGCGTTCAAGTCGAAGAGCGAGGAGGCGGACCTGACGCGCTTCGCGGAGCACGTGCGCGCCGATCATCTGCCGCACGCGATCATCATCGATTGTTCTTCCAGCTCCGAAGTCGCCGCGCGCTATCCGGCGTGGCTCGCCAGCGGCATCCATATCGTGACGCCGAACAAAAAGGCGAACAGCTCGGAGCTCGAGTTGTACGCGCGGCTGCACGAGGCGCGTCGTCAGGGCAATGCGCACTACTTGTATGAAGCGACCGTCGGCGCGGGCCTGCCCGTGATCCAGACGCTGCGTGATCTGCGCGACACTGGCGATCAGATCTGGCGCATCGAAGGCATTCTCTCCGGCACGCTCGCGTATCTGTTCAACGTGTGGGACGGCTCCGAGCCGTTCTCCTCGGTGGTACGCACCGCGAAGGCGAAGGGTTACACGGAGCCCGATCCGCGCGATGACCTGTCGGGGCTCGACTTCGCCCGCAAGCTCATCATCCTCGGTCGCGAGATGGGGCTGCGTCTGGAGCTGGGCGACGTGCAGCTCGAAGGTCTGGTGCCCGCGGCGCTCACCAAGTGCTCGCCGCAAGAGTTCCTCGATCGTCTGCCCGAGTTCGATGCGCCGATGGCCGAGCGCCTGAAGGCCGCCCGTGGCCGCGATCGCGTGCTGCGTTACGTGGGATCCTTGGATGCCGCCACCGGCAAGGCCTCGGTGGGCCTGGTCGAGTTGGAACGCTCGCACACGTTCGCGAACATCAACCTGACCGACAATGTCGTGCGCTTCCTCACGTCGCGCTACAACCAGAACCCGCTGGTGGTGCAGGGCCCGGGCGCCGGTCCCGAGGTGACCGCGGGCGGTGTGTTCGGCGATCTGTTGCGCGTGTGCGCATACCTTGGAGCACGGCTTTGAGCAGGCAATTGGCAACGGCCTTCGCGCCCGCGAGCATCGGCAACGTCGCGGTCGGCTTCGATGTGCTCGGCCACAGCTTTCAGTCGATCGGCGATCGCGTGACCGCACGTCGCGTTGCAACGCCCGGCGTCACGATCAGCGCGATCACTGGAACGACGGTGGATTTGCCGCGCGACGCCGAAAAGAACACCGCCGGCATGGCGGTCTTGAGCATGGTCCGAGACCTGCAACTGGATTTCGGCTTCGAGCTCACGATCGAGAAGGGCATTCCGCTCGGCTCGGGCCTGGGGGGCTCCGCGGCCTCGGCGGTCGCGGGTGTCGTGGCGGCGAATGCGCTGCTGCCCAAGCCGCTTACGCTGCTGGAGCAGCTGAAGTTCGCGTTGAAAGGTGAGCAGGTGGCAAGCGGCTCGCGCCACGTCGACAACATCGCGCCGTCCTTGTTCGGCGGACTGGTGCTGACAGTGGGTATCGACAATCCGAACGTCAAACAGATTCCGGTGCCGCCGACGGTGCGCTGCGTGCTGGTCCATCCGCACATGGTTCTGAACACGCGCGAGGCGCGCTCGATCCTGAGCAAAACCGTCTCGCTGTCGGATGTGATCTGGCAGACCGCCAACATCTCCGGGTTCATCACCGGCTGTTTCACCGGCGACCTGCAGTTGATTCGTGAGTCGCTCGAGGACGTGATCATCGAGCCGCAGCGACAGGTTTTGATTCCGGGCTTCCAGGCGGTGAAGCAGGGCGCCATGAGCAACGGCGCGCTGGGCTGCTCCATCTCCGGCGCCGGTCCGACGATCTTTGCCTGGTGCGAGCAGCAGCACGCCGAACGCGTCCGCGACGCGATGGTGGCCGGCTTTGCCACCGTGAAGATGGAATGCGATGCGTGGATTTCCACGCTCGACGCCGTGGGTGCGAGAGTAGTGGACTAACGGAACAGAAAGCAGCGGACACACAACGATCTTCCTTTCCGTTCCATGCACTACATAAGCACCAGAGATTCCTCACTTCGGGCTTCGCTGAGCGAAGCCATCGCCCGTGGCATCGCGCCGGATGGCGGCTTGTATGTTCCCGGCGAGTTCCCTCACTTCAACACGCGCCAGTTCGACGGCCTCAACGAGATGCCCGAGATCGGCGAGCGCCTGCTCGCGCCGTTCTTCGAGGGCGATGCGCTCGCGGGCGAGCTCGGCGCGATCTGCCGCGAAGCATTCAACTTCCCAACGCCGCTGGTGACGCTCGATCAGGCGCCGCAGCCGGCGTCGGTGCTCGAGCTGTTCCACGGCCCGACCTGCGCGTTCAAGGATTTTGGCGCGCGCTTCCTGGCCGCGACCATGGAGCGCATCCGTCGCAACGAGCCCAAGAAGCTCACCATCCTGGTCGCAACCTCCGGGGATACGGGAGGCGCGGTCGCGGCGGCGTTCCACGGCAAGCCGTGGGTCGATGTGGTCGTGCTGTATCCAAAGGGGCTCGTGTCCGAGCGCCAGGCGCAGCAGCTGGCCTGCTGGGGCGGCAACGTGCGCACTTTCTCCGTGAACGGCACTTTCGATGAGTGCCAGCGCATGGTGAAGGAGGCGTTCCTCGATCCGGCGCTGAAGGAATCGCATCAGCTCTCGTCCGCGAACAGCATCAACGTCGGCCGCCTGCTGCCGCAGATGGTGTACTACGCCAAGTCGAGCCTGGAGCTGTGGCGCCAGTTGGGGCGCCGGCCGAACTACATCATTCCTACGGGCAACCTCGGCAATGCCATGGCTTGCGTGTGGGCGCGACACGTCGGTTTGCCGATCGGGGAGATCGTGCTTGCGACCAATGCCAATCAAACCATCACCGATTTCCTGCGCTCGGGCGAATGGCAGCCCCGGGCCAGCGTCGCGACCCTCGCCTCGGCGATGGATGTCGGCAATCCGAGCAATATGGAGCGGCTGCGCTCGCTGCACCCCGAATTCGATGAGCTGCAGGGCCAGCTGGGCGCCTCCAGCGTCGATGACATCGAGATCCGGGGCACCTTGCGGCGTGACTCGCACGAGCTCAATCGCATCTGGTGTCCGCACACCGCGACGGCGGCGAAGGTCTATCGGCGCATGTTGTCGCGGGGCGCGCGAGGCCATTGGGTAATCGTGTCGACCGCGCATCCGGCAAAGTTCAATGACATCGTCGAGCCGCAGACCGGGCAGGAGGTGCCCGTGCCGCCGGCGCTAGCGAAATTGCTGTCATTGCCTCGCCAGGAGCAGGAACTCGAACCGTCCCTGTCGGCGTTACGGACGCAGTTGCAACATCCATAACACGCATGCAGCTTCCCGAGCAGATTCCGTTCTGGGCGATTCCCGCCGCGATCGTCGCGGCCGCGGTAGCGCTCGTCGTCTGGATATACCTGTTGGTTCGCGCTTATCGATACCGCAAGGAAATCGACGCGGCGATCGCCAACGTCGCCTACGAGATGTTGAAAAACGTGCTGATCCCGAACGGCAACGGCGGGCAGATCCACGTGCACTACCTGCTGCTGACCCAGCGCGGCCTGCTGGTGGCGGACCTGCTGGATCGCCCCGGCGCGATCTTCGGCGGCGATCAGATGCTGGAGTGGACGGCGATCGGCAAGAAGCAGCGCTACACCTTCGCCAACCCTCAGCACGCGCTGTATGACCGGATGGCGGCGGTCCGGCTGCTGACGGGCGAGGTGCCGGTGGAAGGCCGCCTGCTGTTCACCGTGAAGAGCGACTTCCCGAAGGGCAAGCCGCGCAACGTGTTACGGATCGATGACCTGACGGATGATTTCCCGCCAGTCGACAAGGCCCGAGGAAACATCACGGCGGCGTTCGGCGACGTTTGGGCGAACGTGAAGCGTCACGCCGAGGCCAATCCCATCTCGTGAGAAGGGCGCGTCACGCCCTTCTGTAATGATCCGCCACGACCTGCGCGACGCAGGCTGTTACCTTCTTTCCCGTTTCGATATCCAGAAACTCATTCGGTCCGTGCGCGTTCGACTGCGGGCCGAGCACGCCGGTGACCAGGAACTGCGTCTTCGGGAACTTCACGTTCAGCATGCCCATGAACGGGATCGTGCCGCCGATGCCCATGTACATCGCCTCTTTGCCGCCGAAGAAACTCTTCGAGGCCGATGAGATCGACGCCGCCAGCCACGGCGCAGTGGAGGGCGCGTTCCAGCCTTCGGCGCCCGGATCAGCCTCGTAACGAACCTTCGCGCCATACGGCGGATCCTTCTCCAGCGTTTCTTTGAGCGCCGCGCCGGCCCGCTCGGGATCAACCCCAGGCGGAATGCGGAACGACAGCTTGAACGCCGTATAGGGCCGCAGCACGTTGCCTGCATCCGGCAAGCTCGGAATGCCGTCGACGCCGGTGGTGGAGAGCGTGGGCCGCCAGGTGCTGTTCAACAGCAGCTCGGCGGGATCCTTGTCCATCGGCTGCATGCCTTCGACCATCGGCAGTTTGCGATACACCTCTGTGCCGAGCGCTTTCGCCGCCGCTTGCGCCTGCTGCACGCGATCCTCCGGAATCTTCGCGTACAACGCATCGAGCTTGATCCGGCCCGTGGCTGAGTCCTCGACCCGATCGAGCACCTGCCGGGCGATGCGCATGCTCGAGGCTGCGATGCCGCTCGCCATGCCCGAATGCACGCCCTCGCGCAGCACGTCGACTCGCAAGGTGCCCGTGAGATTGCCGCGCAGGGACGTCGTGCACCAGAACTGATCGTAGTTGCCGCACTCGGCATCCAAACAAACGACGAGTGAGGGGTCGCCGATACGATCGGCCAGCGCGTCGACATACGCAGGCAGGTCGGGGCTGCCGCTTTCTTCGCTGCCCTCGATGAGGATCACGCAGCGCGCATGTGGAATTTTCTGTTCCGCGAGCGCTTTCAATGCGAGCAACGAGCCGAACACCGCGTAGCCGTCATCGGCGCCACCGCGACCATACAAACGACCGTTGCGAATCACGGGCGTCCACGGCGCGAGTCCTTCGGACCAACCGGTGAACTCCGGCTGTTTGTCCATGTGACCGTACATGAGCACGCAATCCTTGCCGTTCTCATCGCCGGTCGCCGGTACGTCGATGAACAGCAGCGGCGTGCGCCCGGGCAGGCGCACGATTTCGGTTTTCATGCCGGGCAGGGCATTGGCTTCGCACCACTGACGCATCAGCTCCGCGGCCGCGTCCATGTGACCGTGTTTTTCCCACTCCTTGTCGAAATGCGGCGACTTGTTGGGAATGCGGATGTACTCGCACAGCGCCGGCACGATGGATTTGTCCCAGACGTCGCCGACGTAGCGCATCAGTTGCTCGGTGTTCATAGCTCTCAATCCTGTTTCAAGCGGCTCAGGCCGTGTGCCAGTCGAACAAGCGTAACGCATTCTCGGTCGTGATCTCGGCCAGCGCTTCGTAACGCTCGCCGCGGGCCTCGGCAATCGTCGCCAAAACATGCGGAAGATACATGGGCTCATTGCGACGGCTGTGCGGCTTGGGCTGCAGATCACGCGGCAACAGGTACGGCGCATCGGTTTCGATCAGCAGACGATCGGCGGGAATGTGCCGGACCACTTCGCGCAAGTGATGCCCACGACGCTCATCGCAAATCCAGCCCGTGATGCCGATGTACAGGTCGAGATCGAGATACGCGCGCGCTTCATCGAGACCCGCCGTGAAGCAATGCGCGACGCCGCCCGTCAGTTGCGCGCGGTGCTTGCCCATGACCCTCATGAAATCTTCGTGAGCATCGCGTTGATGCAGAAAAACCGGCTTGCGGACCTGCGCCGCCAGCTGCAGTTGCGCTTCGAACGCCGCGATCTGCGCCTCGTGCGGTGAGAAGTTGCGAAAGTAATCGAGGCCGCATTCGCCGACCGCGACCACTTCGGGCCGTCGCGCCAACTCGTTGAATGCTTGCAACTGAGCTGAATCCAGGTCCACCGCGTGATGCGGATGAACGCCTGCGGTACAGCGCATCTGCTCGGGATGCTTTTGCACCAGAGCGATGGCGGTGTGCGTGCTGGCGAGCGAGCTGCCCGTGATCAGCATGCGCGTCACGCCCACCTGGCTGGCGCGCTGGACGACCGCATCGCGATCCTGATCGAAGCTGTCGTGCGCCAGATTGATGCCGATGTCCAGCAGCGCGGGGGCGGACGAAGTGGCGGAAAAGCGAGCCGGATCAACCGTCATTTGCAACGTCTGTGTTATCTTCGGAGCCATGAATTGTAGTGCATGGGTCGCTCGGTTACTGCTGCCGGTGTTGCTGGCGGGAACCGTGTCCGCAACCACCGGCTCGACCGCCGAATTCGACGACCTGGTCGCCCGCCTGCAATTTTCCTTCTTCACCGGCGACACTCGCGCGCTCGAAGAAATGGTCGCCGAGCTCGACAGCTTCGAAGTCGATGCGAGCCTCGCCGCGATGAAGTCATATCAGCTCGCTTACGGACAGTGGAAGCTCGCGCAACTCTTGGGCGAGCCGCAGGACGAGCGTGCCGGGACCGCCACCAGATCGAGCTCCAGCAAAGCGGCCAAGAGCTGCGTTCAGCATGCACGCGATGCCATCGAGAAGGATTCGCGCATGGCCGAGATCTATGCCATCGAGGCTGCGTGTGACACGTACGAGCCCGGCTCGATGAAACACGGCTCGGCCTCGTGCATGCGTAGTAAATCCATGCGCACCGCATTGACGCTCGGCGCCGAGAATCCGCGCGTCCTGTTCATCAATGCCTTGTGCGCGCCGGATGCTGAAGGCGACCCTGCGGCGATCGAGCGCTGGCGCGCCGTCGTCGCCAAGTTCGAGGCCGCGCCGCCCTCGCAGCCTGGCAAACCCGATTGGGGTCATGCCGAGGCGCTGACGCGACTGGGTGAAAGTTACTTGAAGCGCGGCGAGATGGTCGCGGCGCGCGATGTGCTGGAAAGAGCGCTGGTGCTTGCGCCAGACTACCGACAGGCGCAAAAGCTGTTGCAGTCCGCGGCCAATCGCCCTCGCTGAGTTCGTTACTGTCGACCCGATTCATGTCCGCACAATTGCAGCTGTTCGAGTCACGAGACTCTTCCGAGCGCTGGACCGTGCGCGTCAGTCGTCGTGCGCGTCGCATGTCGGTGCGTGTGTATCCGGGCGGCCGCGTCGAGGTCGTCGTGCCGCCGGGCGTACCACCCGTCACGGTGCAACGATTCGTCGGCACACACAGCCAATGGATCGCTCGTCGGGTCGAAGATTTGAGCGCGGTCGGAGCACCGATGACCGCGGGCCCGCCGAGCGAGATTCAGGTGCCGGCGATCGGGCGCAGTTTCAAAGTCGACTACCAGCACACCCGCTCGACCTCCATTCGGCCACAGTTGTTCGACGATGGCGTGCTGCGAATTTTCGGCCCGATCCATGACGAGGCGGCGATCGCCACGGCGTTACGCCAGTGGCTGTCCGACTTGGCCTACGATGAGCTCGGCTCGCAGCTCAAAGTCGTCGCGCGCGAGCTCGGATTGAGTTTCAGTCGTATACAAATTCGCCGTCAGCGCACGCGCTGGGGCAGCTGCTCGGCCACCGGCACGATCAGCCTCAATGTCTGCCTGATGTTTCTCGATCCGGCGGTGGTGCGTTACTTGTTCGTGCACGAGCTTTGTCACACGCGCCACATGAATCATTCGCCGCGATTCTGGGCGCTGGTCGAGCACCACGAGCCGGACTATCGCCGCCTGGATCGCGAGCTGCTGAAAGGCTGGCAATCGGTGCCGGCCTGGATGTTCGAATAGCCCCGGCGGGCTTTGTAGGTATACCGAGACGGGGCGGGGTTGACACGGCCGCCTGCCGCGCAGACCCTGCCGTTCATCTGCCACTTTTCCTTGCAACATGTCCAGTTCCGACACGCCCACGCGCCGTCCCGTCGACTTCTCCGATGAACAGGTCCACTGGGACCTCGGCGAATCGCAAAGTTATGGCGAATACCTGGCCTTGAACCAGATTCTCTCCGCGCAACGCCCGGTCTCCTTCGAGCACGATGAGATGCTGTTCATCATCATCCACCAGGCCTCGGAGCTGTGGATGAAGCTGTGCCTGCACGAGCTCACGGCCGCGCGTGAGCACATACGCCGCGATGACTTGGGTCCCTCGTTCAAGATGCTGGCGCGTGTGTCGAAGATTCAGCAGCAGCTGGTGCAGTCGTGGGATGTGCTCGCGACCATGACGCCGGCGGAATACTCGTTGTTTCGCAATCAGCTCGGCCGCTCCTCGGGCTTCCAGTCAGTGCAGTACCGAATGCTCGAGTTCATCATCGGCAACAAGAACGCCGATACTATCGAAGTCCATCGTCGCGATCCGAAAGCGTATGAGGATATGCAGCGGGCGCTGCAGAGCCCGAGCATCTACGATGAAACATTGCGGCTATTGAGCCGGCGCGGGTTCGAGATCCCCGCGGAATATCTGGATCGCGATTGGTCGCAGCCGTATCAGCCGAGCAAGCAGGTCGCGGCGGCCTGGCTGGCGGTTTATCACAGCGTCGAGGACAACTGGGACCTGTATGACCTCGCCGAGAAGCTCGTCGACCTGGACCACAAATTCCAGCTCTGGCGTTTCAGTCACATGAAGACGGTGGAGCGCATCATCGGATACAAGCGCGGCACAGGTGGCACCGGCGGCGTGTCGTATTTGAACAAGGCGCTCGAGCTGCGGTTCTTCCCGGAGCTGTGGACGATTCGCACGTCGATGTGAGGGCGGGGCAGCGCCGCCCTTAGTGAATTCCTAAACACCCTGACACTCGGGCGCCGCCAGCATCGGGCTTTCCTCGCATGCTTGGCGATGCCCTAATCGCGTCGATCGCGCAATCAACCCGCTGCGGTCGAAGGGCGAGTGACGAACATTTCCAATCCTGCCGCGAGCGCCGCGCGGGTTTCTTCAAGCGATCGATCCGTGGCAAGGGCGTTCCAAAGCATTCCGTCGATAAAAGCGGAGATGCTCAACGCGGTTTGTCGTGCATCCATGCGCAGAGCGATTTCACCGCGATCCGCAAAGAGCTGCAGGCGATCGGCGAGCAGTCGAATCGAGGTTTCCAGAAACGGCTTGTAGACATCGTGCAGCTTGCCCGGCCGAGCACTCTCGGCGTGCAAGTTCAAGCGCAGGCGGACCACCGTCGTGATATCGAAACCGAGTTGCTCGCCGACCGAGGAAGCCATCGTCTTGAACTCCAGCCAGGTATCCGGAAGGGAGGCCTCGGTCATGGTTCCGTAGCGAAGAGCGGCAAGGATGATTTCATCTTTGTTGGAGAAGTGGACGTAGAGCGCCCCGGCGCTGAGCTGCGCCTTCTCACAAATGTCCGAGACCGACGAGCGCTCGATGCCTTTTTCAGCGATGCACTCGATGGCGGCCCGGACGATTCTTTCCTGCTGCGCTCCCATATGCGCGGCGTCGCGCTTTGGCATGCCTGTACCTCCCCCGACTGTTGTACCAAATCGCCTTCGCTCAGGCGGCGCTTGACAACAGATAGAAAAAAAACGAACGTGTGTTTTCTTATTATAACACACGGGAGCGGCCGGCAATGACGACGACGACAGGGGTGTTCGGAGCGGTTCTCGCTATGGCTGGCGCGCTGCCTGCCACCACGTTGGCTCAAGTTTCGACGGAAAATTCTGAGCAGGATCAATTCGTTCTGGAGGAAATCCTGGTCACCGCCCAGAAGCGGCAGGAGCGCCTCATCGAAACGCCGCTGTCCGTGACTGTGCTGACGGCGGACGCGCTCGACGATCTGAACGTCCGACAGCTTCGGGATTTTGCGAACACGGTCCCGGCGCTCTCGTATACCTCCGCTGGCGTTGGACAGTCCCAGTTGACATTGCGCGGGGTCACCGCAGGGCACGATATCGGTCCGACCGTGGGCGTATATGTCGATGATGTGCCTTATGGGTCGAGCAGTGCGTTTTCGAACGCGTCCTCGCTCGCACTCGACGTGGGCATCACGGACCTCGAGCGCATCGAGGTCTTGCGTGGGCCGCAAGGCACGCTTTATGGCGCCAGCACGATGGGCGGCCTGCTCAAGTACGTCAGCACCGCGCCGGACCGCACCGAATATCAGAGCGAAGTGCGTGCCGGCGTCTCGACGACCAAGCACGGCGGGGTGAACTATGACGGCGGTGCAACCCTCAACGCCCCCTTTGCGGCCGGCAAGGCGGCATTGCGCGCGAACGGCTTCTACGCTTACGAAGACGGCTACGTCGAGAACGTCAGCATGGACGATGACGGCGTCGGCCGCTCGCGCGTCTATGGCGGCAGGCTCGATATGCTCGTCGCAGCCTCCGACGCGTTGACGGTCCGCTTGGTCGGATTTGCGCAGAACATTCATCGGGACGGCACACCCGTCGTCGATTTCTCTTTGTCGGGCGAGCGCATCGGCGGCGAGTTCGAGCAACGACGTTTGTTTGCAGAGCCGTTCGATCAGCATTTTCGGCTCGCGAGCGGCACGGTGGCTTACGAGGCAGACGTTGCAACACTCACCTCGATCACGAGTTATCAAACTTCGGATGTCAGCTTCCGGCAGGACGCATCGGCCGTGTATGTGCCGGCGCTCGGCGCGTTGGGGCTCGAACTTGGTAGGGTTGCGATCAACCAAGACCGCTCGGTGGACAAGTTCACCCAGGAGATCCGGCTCGGCTCCGAGGGCGAGGCGCCCGTGCAATGGTTGGTCGGTGCGTTCTACACCGATGAGAAAAGCGGCAACGGGCAACTCAGCGAGGAATACGATCCAAGCGGTGCAGTCTTCCCGTTGCATCTGGCCACGGTTTCCATCCCCAGCAGGTACGAAGAGATTGCCGGCTTCGGCAACGTCACCATTCAACTCGGCTCGCGCTTTTCGATATCCGGTGGATTGCGCTATGCCGAAAATCGCCAGCGCTTCGAACAGGACGCTTCGGGCTTGCTCGTGGGCTCGACGCCTGAGACCTCGTCCACGGACGATGTGACTACCTATCTCGCCAATGCCCGATATGAAATCAGTCCGAACGCAAGTGCCTACGTGCGCTATGCGACGGGCTACCGACCCGGTGGGCCCAATTTCGTGGTCCTCGATCCGGGCACGGGCACACCGCTCAATGACGGGACGTTCGAGGCGGACACCCTCGATAGCTACGAGATCGGCCTGAAGGCGAACAGCGCGGATCGAGTTTTTGCGATCGATGCGGCGGCTTATCGGATCGATTGGAGCGATGTCCAAGTCTCTTCGGCCGCCGGCGGCGTTTCCATCATCGACAATGCGGGGCGGGCGCGGATCGATGGTGGTGAGCTGACACTCACGGGCCGCGCGGGCGCAAGCATTACCGCGACCGGTGCATTTGCCTATCAGCGCGCGCGGCTCATCGATCCCAGCGTTGAGTTGGGTGCGGCGGCAGGCGAGCGATTGCCGAACGTGCCGAAGCTCACCGCCGCGCTCAGCGTGGATTATCGCAGCCCTTCTGAGACGGGATGGCAACCGACCGCTGGCGCCACGTTGCGATACGTTGATGATCGAACGGCTTCCTTCAACGGCAGCATCGGATTTCCGCAGTACCGGTTGCCTTCGTACGCGGTCTTGGATTTGCGCTCCGGGATCACGATCGATTCGATTGACCTGAATCTCTATGTCCGTAACGTGCTCGACCGACGCGGCCAGGTGTCGGCAGAGACGTTCCTTTCCGCCTTCGGCGGCCCTGCGCACGTCACGCTGGTTCAACCGCGAACTGTGGGCATCTCCGCGATCGCTCGCTTCTAACACCATCAGATATGGATCGGCAGCGCCGGCGACGCGGGCGAGGCCGATCCCACCGGAGTAATGTCATGAGTTCCTGTGCAATCGTCGATGCCGCCGCGCTCGACGAGCTCTTTGTCCCCTACGATCGCACCGACAGTCCCGGCTTCGCCGTGGGCATTGCCCTGAACGGGATCCCTCGATATCGCCGTGGGTTCGGCATGGCGAACGTTGAACTGCCCGTGGCGTTGTCGCCTGGCATTCGGATGCGGATCGGTTCGACCAGCAAACATTTCTGCGTGCTTGCGGTGATGCTACTGGTCGAGCGAGGCCGCTTGTCGATCCACGACTCTCCGAGAAAATATTTGCCAGAGCTGCCGGCGTGGGCCGATGCGATGACGATCGAGCAGCTCATGAGTCACACCAGCGGGATGCGCGACAGCCTCGATCTCGTATTCCACTCGCATGGCCCGGGAGTCCCGGTCCCCTCGGGCTTTCAGCTGCGCATGCTCAGTGCGCTCGATAGCGTGAACTTCGCACCGGGAACCGACTGGAATTACAACAACGGCGGCTATGTGCTGCTCTCGGAGATCGTCGAGCGCTTGAGCGGACAACCGTTCGGCGCGTACTTGAAAGAGCACGTCTTCGATGCAGTGGGGATGCACGACACCGTGCTTCGTGAGCTCGATACGGATCTGCTCTCGAACAGCGCCACGCTGCACATCGCGAAACCCGGCGGTGGCTACATGCGAGGCATTTTCGGGCCGGCCATCAAAGGCGAGGGCGGTATCGTTTCCACAGTCGATGACATGCTGAAGTGGCTCCGACATATGTCTGCGCCCCTTGTGGGTTCCGCAGCCACGTGGGCAGCGATGCGCACTGCGCTCACTACGCATGGCTACGGGTTGGGATTGGTCATGAGCAAGCATCGAGGGCAGCGCACCGTCCATCACGCAGGTGGAGTGGTTGGGGGCTCCAGCCAGATGATCAAGTTCATCGATCATGAACTCGACATCATCGTGATGACGAACGGGAGCATGGCGGTGGACATGTATCGACTGGTCGATGCGATCGCCGACCGATGCCTGCCTGGCCTGCCGCCTGCGCCTCAGGACGTTCCCGCCGAGCCCGTGACCGGAACGTTCTATTCGCAACGTACTGGCCGGGTGCTGCGCCTGGTCGGCGATGAAGGCCGACAGGCCGTCGTCATTAGCGGTATGACGTTGCCCGCGCTGCGCAGTGAAGGCGCAGCGATCTCGGTACCGATCCTGCCGTCCGACTTGATCATCCGTCCCGTGTTTGCCAGCGAGGCCCCGGTTCAAGCACTGAATATCACCGAGTTTGGACGAGCCGACCGATTGGAGCGCGTCGAACCGCCGGCGTCATACGACAGTATCGTGGGTGAATACTCGAGTGCTGCGGGGTTGACTGCTTCCGTGTTCGTGCAAGCGAACGGGCGGACGCGCATGCGATTGCGCTGTGACTCCGGGCGCGCTGAGTACCAGCTCGATTGCATCGGACCCGGGTTGTGGCAAGCGGCCTCAGCGTCGCTGATGCCGCTCGGAGGAACGCTCGAGGTGAGCAGGGGTGGATTCGAGTTCACGACCGGGCGCACCATCCGTCTTCACTTCGAGCGTGCGCAGTGAGCGCGCAAGGCTTCCCGGAGGCGACAGCCGCGCGCCGCGCCATCATTGTGCTGGCGTGCCTCGGCTTTGTCGCGACCATGGATCTGACACTGACGGCGCTGCTCATCGAGCCCATGAAGCAGGAGATGGCGCTTACTGACATTGACATCGGACTGTTGCAGGGAAGCGCCTTCGGGCTTGCGTTCGGTATCGCCTCGATCCCGATGGGCCGAATGATTGATCGCTATTCCCGTGTGCGCCTGATGACATTCGGCTTGGTGCTGTGGACCTTCGCTATCGTAGGTACAGGTCTGGCGCGAAGTTTCACTGTGCTGGTGATCTGCAGAGTTTTCTTGGGCGTGGTTGCTGCGTTGCTGATTCCGGCCGCGTTGTCATTGATCGCCGACCTGTTTCCAGCGCAGCGGCGCGCCGTCATGACGAGCGTCTTTGCCATGGGTCAGGCGACGGGCCAGGCCTTCGGCATCCTGTTCGGCGGCATCGCATTTGACTGGCTCACTCGCCAGGTCGCAAGCCAGCCCGACGCTCTCGACGGACTTGCACCGTGGCGCGTGCTGTATGTCTCGGCAGGTGCGATTGGCGCATTGCTGCTCATCTTTCTGCTGTCGTTACGCGAGCCTGCTCGTCAGGAGCGTGCATCCGACTCATTGTCTTTCAAAGCCGCCATGCAAGCACTCAGCGAACACAAGAGTTTCCTTGTGCCGCTGCTCATCGCCACCATCGGCGCCACGGTGGTTTTCCAGGCGGCGCACGTCTGGTCAGCGCCTTTGCTGATTCGCAATCACGGACTGAGCCCGGGAGCCTTCGCGGGTTGGTTGAGCGCCATCGTGCTTGGCACCGGCATCCTCGGTGCTCTTGCGGGAGGACAATTGGCTGAGTTGGGACGCAAGCGAGCAGGGCGCGCAGGCGTGCTCGTACCTGCGCTCGTGGCAGCGTTCGCCATCGTGCCTTTGACCATGTATGCGATCGTGTCTGGCGTGGCAACGCTGGCGGTGCTGCTGGCACTGGTGCTTCTGTTCAGCGTCATCATTGCGACGGTATCCGTCGTGGCGATTACGCTCAACGTTCCGAACGAGATTCGCGGATTGGCGCTCGGCGCAAATGTGCTCGCAACGGGCATGTTTGGCGCCACCCTCTCGCCCACACTGGTTGGCTTCGTGAGTAGCGCATTGGGCGGTGAAACGCAGCTAGGAACGGCGGTGACGGCCGTGAGCGCACCTGCTGCTCTTTGCGCGGCACTTTTCTTTTATATATCTATGCGCTCCGCTTCGAGTGACGCCGCACCTGCGCTAAGCAGGGTCTAGCGATGGTTGCGGGACGCTCTTCAAGACGGCTCGCGAGCCGCCACGACCGAAGCGCGTCCAGAGCGCGTCTTCCAGGCTCGCCATCCGAGCAACACCAGCACGATGGCGAGATAGATCAGCGGCTCGGTCGTATCCGCCTTCACCTGCCAGTAGTAGTGCCACACCGCGAGCAGGCAAATCGGATAGATCAGCCGATGCAGCGCTTTCCAGCGCTTGCCCAGCCGTCTCATCATCTTGTTCGTCGAGGTGATCGCGAGCGGTACGAGTAACAGCAGCGCGGTAAAGCCGATCGTGATGAACGGTCGCTCGCCGATGTCCTTGAGGATGCCCGACCAGTAGAAGCCTTGATCGAGAATCAGCCAGGTGAGGAAGTGCATCAGCACGTAGAAGAACGCATACAGCCCTAGCATGCGGCGTAGCTGCACGAGCCACGGCATGTTGAGCCAGTCCCGCACGGGCGTCACCGCGAGCGTGATGCACAGGAAGCGCAATCCCCACTGGCCGAAAGTATCCTGAATCCTTTCCACCGGATTTGCGCCAAGCGAGGCGCCGCCGATGCCAAACGCGGCGAGCACCACCGAGAGCAGGGGCAGCGCGCACGCAACGAAGAGGGCGGGCTTGATGACGCGACGGATGACGACGGTTGAAGGCATCGAGGCAAGCGACGCTCAGTAGAACTTCTTCAGGTCCATGCCTTTGTACAGCGACGCCACTTCCTTCTCGTAGCCGTTGAACATCAACGTCGGCACTCGCGAGCCAAAGATACCGGCGCCGATCTTTCGTTCGCGGGCCTGGCTCCAGCGCGGATGATCGACGTTGGGATTGACGTTGGCGTAGAAGCCGTACTCGTGCGGCGCCGAGATGTTCCAGGTGGTCGGCGGCTGCTTCTCGGTGAAGCGGATCTCGACGATCGACTTGATGCCTTTGAAACCATACTTCCACGGCGTGATCAGACGCAGCGGTGCGCCGTTCTGATTCGGCAGGGTCTTGCCATATAGGCCGACGGCGAGCAACGACAAGGGGTGCATCGCCTCGTCGATACGCAGGCCTTCGACATACGGCCAGTCGAGCGACCTCGAGCGCTGGCCCGGCATCTCCTCGGGTCGCAGCACCGTCTTGAAGGCGACGTACTTCGCCTTGGAAGTGGGCTTGAACTTCTTCAGCACGTCAGCGAGCGGGATGCCGGCCCACGGAATGACCATCGACCACGCCTCCACGCATCGCAGGCGGTACACGCGCTCCTCGATCGCCTGACCCTTGAGAATGTCCTCCAGCGCGAACTCGCCAGTGTTCTCGGCCTCGCCGCTGACGGCGACTGTCCACGGTGCGGGCTTGAAGCGGCTCGAGTTCTCCGAAGGATCGCTCTTGTCGAGGCCGAACTCGTAGAAGTTGTTGTAGGTCGTGATGTCTTCGTAACTATTGGGCTCATCGCTCAGGCTGTACCTGGCATTGCGCTTGACGTTGAGATCGGAGACCGCGCCGGCCTCGCTGACCCACCCGGCGCCTATGCCCGCAACACCTGCTGCCAAGGCCGCCTGCAGCAGTTTGCGGCGGTTCAAATACGCGGACTCCGACGTGATCTCGGAGGGAAGAATCGCGGCGCTATCGCCGGGGCGGGGACGTCGGATGAGCATGAGCTTCCTCGCGGCCGGCAGCGCCGGCCCATGAAATCTAAGACTCTTGGTACCAGACCGGAGTTTCGCGCCGGCCATTACATTGGATTGAGGCCGTAACCGCGGTGAAAGCTTCCACAATTCGTCCGAATTGCGTCGGCGATTTGCCCGCCTGCCTGGTCACGCTGCCCCCAGTGTAAGCACTGAAGCAACCTTAAGGGAGAGGCGTGAGATGAGAATCGTGGAGTCGGGGTCGGTCACGTTCAAGGCGGTGTTGATCGGCGTGATCGTGTTGTTACTGCTGATACCGCTGACCATGCTGAAAGGTGTCGTCACCGAGCGCGCGGGACTGCGCGAGCAGGCCTATCAAAGGGTCGCCGAAGGCTGGGGCGGCGAGTTGACCGTCGGCGGCCCGATGCTGATCGTGCCGACCGAGCAGACCGTCAGGATGGACGGCAAAGAGTCCCTGATTCGCAGCGATGTGTATCTGCTGCCGGCCAAGCTCAACGCCGACCTGGACGTGAAGCTCGATCCAGAGCCCCGCTATGCGGGCATATACGCAGTGCCAGTCTATCTGTCGACAGTGCGGCTGCGGGGAGAGTTCGACTTCACGACCTTCCAGACGCTCATGCCGGAGCTCGCCCTGGATTCCGGGGTCAGATTCCTGTGGTCGCAAAGCCGGCTGCGCCTGCCGTTGAACACAGTGGGCAGCCTGCGCGAGATCAAGCAGGCGAGCTTCGCCGGGCAGCAGGTCAAGCTCGGTCCGGCGGCGCCCGGGATGTTCCAAGGCATCGAGGCCTGGGTCGACTTGAGCGAGTTGCACCAGACGGCGGGCACGACGTTCGACTTCGACGCCGTGATCGCAGGCAGTCGGGCCGTGTCGATCCTGCCGCTCGGCAGCGTCACCTCGGTGAGGGTGAACGCGGATTGGCCGCACCCTTCGTTTCAAGGCTCATCGCTGCCAGTGGAGCGCAACATCAGCGACACAGGGTTTCAGGCGCGCTGGCAGGTGCTGGAGCTCAATCGCACGTACGGTGAGATCTGGCGCGAAGGCACTGTGACCGAAGAGCTGCTGAGCAGATCGGCCGTCGGCGTCAGCTTGTTTCAACCGGTGGATATCTATCAACGCGGCGAGCGGGCGGTGAAATACGCCGTGCTGTTCATCGCGCTCACGTTCCTGACATTCTTCGCGTGGGAGCAGGTGACGCGTAATCGTCTGCACCCGTTGCAGTATCTGCTCGTGGGACTTGCGCTCAGTATGTTTTATTTGCTGCTGATCGCATTGTCGGAGCACATCGCATTCGCCCTCGCGTATGTCACGTCCGCCACCGCGCTCGTGCTGTTGATTGGGTTGTATCTCGCCGGCGCGCTGCGCAGCGCATGGGGAGGCGTGATCGCAGGCGGCGCGATGAGCCTCGTCTATGGGCTGCTGTATATGCTCGTGCTGTCCGAGAATTACAGCCTGCTGCTCGGCTCGATCATTCTGTTCGCGGCGCTGGCCGCGGTGATGCTGGCCACGCGCCGCGTCGACTGGTATCGCCTCAGACCGGAGGAGCCGTCTCGAACTGAGGAGTCGTATCAGTGATCTCGAACCAGCACGCTTTGTTGCCGACGTAAATGTGCATGGCCGGCTGGACGCCTGGATCGGTGTCCAGCGGCCCGAGCGCTACGACCACCGCGCCGCGCTCCTTGGAAACACGGGGCACGGTGCTTCCGCACTTCGCGCAGAAGGACACGCCAAAGAATCTTGCGTCCGGCACCTTGTAATCCCGGATCTCGGCGTCCTGGCGCGTGAAGCGGAAATCGTCGAGTTTGTAGAACGCATTCGAGGCATGAGCGGCACTGCGACCACGACGACACCGGGAGCAATGACAGTTCGCGCTTCTCAAGGGCGCGCCCTTGATCTCGTAAGCGATGCTGCCGCACAGACAGCTGCCCAGCGCCACGCCCTCGCGCGGCTCGACCACGGGCCGCTCGACGCCGCCCACGCCAAACTCCGGCGGAAACTCCTCGTGCTGAGGCAAGTCGTCGGTGATCTTGTACCAGGGCGCCTTGGAGCCCACGAAGACGTGAACTTGCGGGCGAATGCCCGGATCGCCATCGAGGTTGCCGGCCGGCACCAGCGCCAGATCCATTTCCTCGAGCAACAAAGGCGTGACCGATCCGCAGTGCTTGCAGGAGTTGCGTCGGCCTTTTTCCGAGGACGCATAACTCGAGATCTGGTCCTCTCCGCTCAACCACTTGAAGCTCATGAGCGGCGCCCCGACAAAGGTGGCGAAGGCGGCGCCATGGTGCTTGCGGCACATGGAGCAATGACAGTGCACCATCATGTTGAACGGCCCGCCGATCTGGTAGGTGACCGCCCCGCATAGACAACTGCCGTGCAACTGAGGCGCAGCTTGATTCGGTGACATGCTCGGAATGCTCCCTGAAGGTGTACTGATCTTTGCTGATCGATATCGCGAGGGTCAACGACGATAGCAAATCGTCGCCGCCCGACTCCAGCGTAATCCGGCGGTCATCCGCAATTCACACGAATCGCGCCTCGGCGTCGTCCGGGCGTCGTTTTTCGAAAAACCTTTGTGGTAAAAGGGCCGTTGTGACCGATACCGTAACCGCAACTTCAGACCGCCGCAGCCTGCGAGAGCAGGTGGAAGACCTGCTGCCCACGTGGCGCAGCTGGTATCCGAGTCTGTTCGATGCGGCCGCCGACCTGGGATTGATCCGTGCGCGCGTCTGTTCGCCCTCATCGCTGATGCTCTCGAACCGTCACGCGTCCGTGCAGAGCGAGGCGATGCAGATGTTCAAGGAGAAATGGTCGGTGGAGGACGAGCCGGAAGAGCCGCAGCTGCCGATTCGTTTGCAGCGTCATCCGACGCCGCGCAAGCCGTTCAAGAAAAAGCCGAAGCCGAGTTATTGATTGTCGATGGGATCAGCCCGAAAACTTGCTGAAGTCCGGCGGACGCCGTTCAGCAAACGCGCGCAGTGCTTCTGCCGTTTCTGGCGACTGCAGGCGGGCTCCGAAGATCTCACTTTCCTTCGCCATCACCGCAGCGATCGCCGCGCCATCGCGCATCAGCTGTTTGGTCGCTTGCAGGGCGCCAAGCGGTTTAGTTGCTAATTTCTTCGCAGCCGCAAGCGCCGCGGCTCGCACTTCACTTGCAGGCAACGCGGCGTTCGCAAGTCCGAAAGAAGCCGCCGTACGCCCATCGATCGGCTCGCCCAAAGCAAACATCGCATACGCGCGTGCATAGCCGATACGCGCTTGTAACAACACACTCGAGGCGGCTTCCGGTACGAGCGCGAGATTGACGAACGGCGTCGACAATTTCGCATCCTCGGCGACGAACACCAGATCACAGTGCAGCAGCATCGTGACGCCAATGCCCACCGCCAAGCCATTCACTGCGGCAACGATCGGCTTGCGAGCATGAGCGAGCGCATCCAGAAACGCATGCGTCGTCATGGCCTTCCGATCGAGCTTGCCGGCCGCGACCGCGGCGAAATCGCCGAGGTCGTTGCCTGCGGTGAACGCATCGCCTTCCGCTTCGAGCAGCACCACCCGAACCGAGGCATCGCCATCGGCTCGGGTGAGTGCGGCGCCGAGCGCCGTGTACATCTCCTGCGTCAGCGCGTTCTTTTTGTCCGGTCGCGCAAGCGTGATCCGGAGAACGCCCTCTTCAACAGCGATGCGCACGTGCTCGGTCATGATCGTTCCTCGATCGATTAAGCAGCCTTGCTCGAAGACGCCAGCTGACGCAGCACGTAGTGCAGGATGCCGCCGTGCTGGAAGTACTCGCGCTCCTTCGGCGTGTCGATACGCACACGCACTTCGAACTTGATCGGCGCGCCGGAAGCAGGCGTTGCCACCACGGTCACCATCTTCGCAGCACCGCCGTTCAGGCCGATGATCTCGAAGCTCTCCTTGCCGGTGAGGCCCAGCGAGGCCGCGTTCTGACCGTCCTTGAACATCAGCGGCAGCACGCCCATGCCGATCAGGTTGGAGCGGTGGATACGCTCGAAGCTCTCGGCAATGACGGCCTTCACGCCCAGCAGCATGGTGCCCTTGGCGGCCCAGTCACGGGAGGAGCCGGTGCCGTATTCCTTGCCCGCGAGGATGACCAGCGGCGTGCCTTCCTGCTTGTAGCGCATGGCGGCGTCGTAAATGCTCATCTGTTCGCCGCTCGGCACGTGCACGGTCACACCGCCTTCGGTGCCCGGCGCGAGCAGGTTGCGCAGGCGGATGTTTGCAAACGTACCGCGCATCATCACTTCATGGTTGCCACGACGTGCGCCGTAGGAGTTGAAGTCCTTCGGCTGCACACCCTGCGCCACGAGGTACTTCGCAGCCGGGCTGGTCTTGGAAATGTCACCGGCGGGCGAGATGTGGTCGGTCGTCACGGAATCGCCGAGGATCGCGAGCGCACGAGCGCCACGAACGTCTGCAACCGCGCCCGGCTTCATCGTCATGCCGACGAAGTACGGCGGGTTCTTCACGTAGGTCGACTTCTCGTCCCACGCATAGATCTTGCCGCTCGGCAGACGAATGGCGTTCCAGTTCTCATCGCCCGAGAACACGCTGGCGTAGCTCTTCTTGAACATCGCGGCGTCCACCGACTTCGCGATGAACTCCTGAATCTCGGTCGGCGTCGGCCAGATGTCCTTCAGATAAACCGGCTTGCCATCGCTGCCCGTGGCCAGCGGCTCGGTAGTCAGATCGATGGTCATGGAGCCGGCAAGCGCGTACGCGACCACCAGCGGCGGCGAGGCGAGGAAGTTCATCTTCACTTCCGGATGCACGCGGCCTTCGAAGTTACGATTGCCCGAGAGCACCGAGGCGGCGATCACATCGCCAGCCTTCACGGCGTCGCTGATCTCCTGGCGCAGCGGACCGGAGTTGCCGATACAGGTCGTGCAGCCGTAGCCCACGGTGTAGAAGCCGAGCGCGTCGAGATCGTCGCTCAGGCCGGCCTTGTTGAGATAGTCGGTGACGACGCGCGAGCCCGGCGCGAGCGAGGTCTTCACCCACGGCTTCGAGGTCAGGCCACGCTTGCGCGCATTGCGAGCGAGCAGGCCGGCGGCGATGAGCACGGCGGGGTTCGAGGTGTTCGTGCAGCTCGTGATCGCGGCGATCAACACCGCGCCATCGGCGACTTCGAACGACTTGCCGTCCATCGACGCGCTCGCGACACCCTTGGCGCTCGGGTTCTTCGCCGTGCGCTCTTCGGCCATCTTCTTGTGAGTCGTCTGATGAACCTGCTTCGCGGTACGCAGCGGCACGCGATCCTGCGGACGCTTGGGACCGGCGAGCGAGGGCTCGACCGTGCTCAGATCCAGCTCGAGCACGTCGGTGTAATCGGCTTGCGGATCGCCGTTGTTACGCCACATGCCCTGGTGCTGCGCGTACGCCTTCACCATCGCGATGTGCTCGGCGGGGCGGCCGGTGAGCTCGAGGTACTTCAATGTTTCTTCGTCGATCGGGAAGATGCCGCAGGTGCTGCCGAATTCCGGCGCCATGTTGCCGATGGTGGCGCGATCGGCGAGCGGCAGATTGGCGAGACCGTCGCCGAAGAACTCGACGAACTTATCGACCACGCCCTTCTTGCGAAGCATCTCGGTCACGGTGAGCACCAGGTCGGTCGCGGTCGAGCCGGCCGGCAGCGTGCCGGTGAGCTTGAAGCCGATGACGTGCGGAATGAGCATGGTGACCGGCTGGCCGAGCATGGCCGCTTCGGCTTCGATGCCGCCGACGCCCCAGCCCAGCACGCCCAGGCCGTTGACCATGGTGGTGTGCGAGTCGGTGCCGACCAGCGTGTCCGGGTAGGCCCAGCGCACGCCGTCCTTCTCGTTATCGAAAATCACGCGAGCCAGGTGCTCGACGTTCACCTGGTGCACGATGCCGGTGTTCGGCGGCACCACTTTGAAATTCTGGAATGCGGTCTGACCCCAGCGCAGGAACGCATAGCGCTCGGTGTTGCGGCTGAAGTCGATGCGGTTGTTCTCGGCCATCGCCTGCGCCGAGCCGTAGGCGTCGACTTGCACCGAGTGGTCGATCACCAGTTCGGCCGGCGAGAGCGGATTGATCTCATCGGGATTGCCGCCGAGCTTGATCATCGCCTCGCGCATGGCGGCGAGGTCGACGATGGCGGGCACGCCGGTGAAGTCCTGCATGATCACGCGGCTGGGCGTGAAAGAAATCTCGTAGGAAGGGGCAGCCTTCGGATCCCATTTCAGCAGTGCTTCGATGTCATCGCGCGTCACGTTGACGCCGTCTTCGAAGCGCAGCAGATTTTCCAAAAGGATTTTCAGCGAGTAGGGCAGGCGTGCGACGTTGCGGTCTTTCAGGGCTGCGAGGCTGGCGACTTCAAAATTCTGATTGCCGCAAGCGAGCGTGGTGCGCGCCTTAAACGAGTCTTTCATGCGTCCTCCGCGAGGATAGGGAGTGGCGCGGCTGGCTCGACGCTGGCAGCGCCAGGGACGCCACCTCGGACAGGCGTCCCATATGCTTCGTTGCCCCGTGGCATTGAAGGAAAAGGATCCCTAACCCCGGGGACAAATCGGCGGGATTATAGCGGTCGCCGCGTAACTATGGGGACGATCGGGAAGATTCCCAGAACAATTTCCGGGCGAGTTCCGCCTGACAACGCAATCTTTTTACGCGGTCCGGTCGACCACCCCGCCGCCGAGGCAGACATCGCCCGCGTAGAACACCACGTATTGACCGGGAGTGACCGCACGTTGCGGCTGGTGGAACCGGACGTGAACGCCGCCGTCCGCGAGCACCTCGACGCTGCAGGGCTGATCCGGCTGGCGGTAACGCACTTTAGCGGTGCAATCGAAACGCTGCGCCGGCGGTGAGCCCGCCACCCAGGCAAGCTGCGAGGCCCAGGCCTCGGTTCTCTGCATCGCTGGATGATCATGACCTTGCACGACAATGAGCACATTGCGGGCGAGGTCCTTGTCGGCCACATACCAGGGCGCCTCATTGGCGTCGTTGCGCCCGCCGATTCCCAAGCCCTGGCGTTGACCGAGCGTGTAATACATGAGTCCGCGATGCTCACCGACACGACTTCCCTCGATGGTTTCGATGTGGCCGGGCTGCGCGGGCAGGTAGGTTTCCAGGAACTGCGCGAACGGCCTTTCACCAATGAAACAAATCCCGGTGCTGTCCTTCTTGTCGAACACCGGCAAGGTTTGTTCGCGAGCGAGCCGTCGCACTTCGCTCTTTTGCAGATCGCCGATCGGGAACAGCGTGTGCGCGAGCGCATCGCCTGGCATCGCGTGCAGGAAATAACTTTGATCTTTGTTTGGATCGAGCCCGCGCAGGAGCCTGGCGCGTGACTGCGAAGGAGCGTGCTCGACGCGTGCGTAGTGACCCGTCGCGACCCACTCGGCGCCGAGGCGGCGTGCGTAGTCGTAACAAACGCCGAACTTGATCTCACGATTGCACAGCACGTCGGGATTCGGCGTGCGGCCGTGACGATACTCCTCGAGGAAATAGCTGAAGACGCGTTCGCGATACTCGCCGGCGAAGCTCACCTTGTGCAGCGGGATCTGCAGCTGCTCGCAGACGTGACGAGCATCCTGGTAGTCCTCGGCAGCGGTGCAGTAACCGTCTTCGTCCTCGTCCCAGTTGCTCATGAACAAGCCCTGGACTTCATAACCTTGCTGCAGCAGCAGCCACGCGGCGACGGACGAGTCGACGCCGCCGGACATGCCGACGATGACAAGAGGAGCGGTCACTTACGACGAATCAGCAGGAGAAAGTCAGATCAAACGATTGATGGCCGGGTGTTCCAGCGTGCGCGCACGCACGTCCGGCGACAGCACCCCATCTTTGACGACGTTTTTCGCGACATCAAGGGGATGTCGCGCGCCTTCGAGATAGTCGTCGATGCAGCGGAGCACCAGCGGGCTGCGCAGCCGGGCCGAGCGGGCGACGATCTGATCGCGGTCCAGCCACAGCGCGCGCTCGATGCCCCGATCCAGCGGCCGGTCGGGGTGGTGATGGGTCACCTCACCCGAATACACGACCCGCAGGAAGCTCTTCTGCTTCTCGACCTGTTCCCACAGGTACACGCCGATCAGCGCTTCGGGGCGAAAGGTCCAGGCGGTCTCTTCCAGCGTTTCGCGGATCACGGCTTCGAGGAACTGTTCGCCGTGTTCGACGTGACCTGCCGGCTGGTTGAACACCATGCGATTGCCGACCCGCTCCTCGACGAGCAGGAAATGGCCGTCGCGTTCCACGATGGCGGCAACGGTGAGGTCGGGGCGCAGGGTCATACTGGCAGTATAGCCATCCAATCTGAACAGATTGTGATGTTTATCAAGCTATTGGAGCAATCAGTCATGGGTTGTGACCAGCCGGGGTTCAGCAATCCTTGGGCGCTTTCAAACCTTCCTGGCCAACTCCTCTGCATAGCCAACGTAACGAGCCGGCGAGAGTTCCAGCAGCGCCTGCTTGGCAGACTCGGGCAACGCCAGGCCCGAGACAAACTGTCGCAACGACGCGGCATCGACCCGCTGGCCGCGCGTCAACGACTTCAGTTGTTCGTAAGCATTCTCGACACCGTAGCGACGCATCACCGTCTGGATGGGCTCGGCGAGCAGCTCCCAGTTCGAATCCAGATCCTCGGCGAGGCAGTTCGCATCCACATCGACCCGCTCCAGGCCGCGTTCGATGGAGCGCCAGGCAATCAACGCATGGCTGACGGCGACGCCGACATTTCGCAGCACCGTCGAATCGGTGAGGTCGCGCTGCCAACGCGACACCGGCAACTTGTCCGCGAGATAGCGGAGCATCGAGATCGACAAGGTGAGGTTGCCTTCGCCGTTCTCGAAGTCGATGGGATTGACCTTGTGCGGCATGGTCGATGAGCCGGTCTCGCCGGCCACCACGCGCTGACGGAAATAACCGAGCGAGATGTAACCCCACATGTCGCGGCACAGAGCCACGAGCACGGTGTTCAGGCGCGCCAGCGCATCGAAATATTCCGCCATCCAGTCGTGCGGCTCGATCTGCGTCGTGTACGGATTCCACGTCAGGCCGAGCGATTCGACGAAACGCTGACCGAGGCGCGGCCAGTCGACCTGCGGATACGCCACGATATGCGCATTGAAATTACCCACTGCACCGTTGATCTTGCCGCTGATGGTGACTGCGGCGAGACGCGTGCGCTGTTCGCGCAGACGGTAAGTGAAATTGGCCACTTCCTTGCCCAGCGTGGTCGGCGTCGCGGGCTGGCCATGCGTGCGCGACATCATCGGCGTCGCCGCATGTAAATGCGCCAGGGTGCGCAGCCGGGTGATGAGCGTATCGAGCCTCGGCAGCAGCACCTGATCGCGCGCTTCGCGCAGCATCAAGGCATAGCTGAGATTGTTGATATCTTCGGAGGTACAGGCGAAGTGCACGAACTCCCGACGCGAGCGCCAGGCCGGCACCGCATCGAGCCGACTCTTGACGAAGTACTCGACCGCCTTCACGTCATGGTTGGTTTCGCGCTCCAGCTTCTTGACCTCGGCCGCCTCGGCATCGGTCAGCTCGGCGGCCAGTGCATCCAGCACGGTGAGCGCGGCGGCCGGCAGGCCTCGCAGCTCATCGATGCCGGGCTCTGCGGCCAGGGCCTTGAGCCAGAGCGCCTCGACGCGGACCCGCTGACGGATCAGACCGCGCTCGCTGAATAACGGCCGAAGCTCGGCGGCCTTGTCAGCGTAGCGGCCGTCGATGGGTGAAATCGCATTCAAGGGACTGTTGTTCATCGTAGAATCATACCGCAGATCGGCGCGCGCCCTTCAGGCGGCGCGAGATCGCATTGGCGAGAGGAATGGGTGTGGCGAACGACAACTTTCGCATCGAGCGAGATAGCCTGGGCGAGTTGAAGGTCCCCGGCGATGCGTTGTGGGGCGCGCAGACGCAGCGCGCCGTGGACAACTTTCCGATCAGCGGCCTGCGCATGCCGCGTGACTTCATTCGTGCGCTCGGCCTGATCAAGTGGGCCGCCGCGACCGCGAATCTCGAGCTCGACGGCATCGACGCGAAGCGCGCCGCCGCGATTCAGAAGGCTTCGATCGAAGTGGTCGAGGGCAAGCACGACCGGCAGTTCCCGGTGGACGTGTTCCAGACCGGCTCCGGCACCAGCAGCAACATGAATGCGAACGAGGTCATCGCGCACCTGGCCTCGCAGTTCGCCGGCATCGCCGTACATCCGAACGATCACGTCAACATGAGCCAGAGCTCGAACGATGTGATTCCCACCGCCATTCACGTGAGCGCGCTGCTCGCCGTCGAGCAGCACTTGCTGCCGGCGCTCGCTTATCTGAGCGCCGTCATCAGCCGACGCATCGGTGAGATCGGCGACATCGTCAAGACCGGACGCACGCATTTGATGGATGCGATGCCGGTGACATTCGGCCAGGAAATGAGCGGCTGGCGCACGCAGATCGAGCATGGCAGCGCGCGAGTGATGGAGTCTCGTGCTCGTCTGCAAATGATCGCGCTCGGCGGCACCGCGGTGGGCACGGGTGTCAACGCACATCCACGCTTCGCGCAACGAGCCGCGCGATATCTGTCGGTGAAGAGCGGCCTGGAGCTCAAGCCCGCCACCAATTACTTCGAAGCGATGTCATCCCAGGATGCCGCCGTTGAGCTGTCCGGACAGCTGCGCACGCTGGCGGTGTCGATGATGAAGATTGCGAACGACCTGCGCTGGATGAATAGCGGACCGCTCGCAGGCCTCGGCGAGATTTCACTGCCGGCACTGCAGCCGGGCAGCAGCATCATGCCCGGCAAGGTGAATCCCGTGATTCCGGAGGCCGTGGCCATGGTGGCTGCGCAAGTGATGGGCAACGATGCGACGATCGCCATTGCCGGGCAGGCCGGCAACTTCCAGCTCAACGTAATGCTGCCGGTGATTGCTTATAACCTGATACAGAGCATCGATCTGCTCGCGAACGCCGCGCGCGCGCTCGCCGATTCGGCGCTTGCCGGTTTCACCGTGAACGAACAACGCATCGGCGAAGCACTCAATCGCAATCCGATTCTGGTGACCGCGCTCAATCCGGTGATCGGTTACGAGGCGGGCGCGAAGATAGCGAAGGAAGCGTATGCGACCGGGCGGCCCATCAAGGACGTCGCTGCCGAGCACACGCAGTTGTCCGATGAAGAGCTGACAAAATATCTGGACCCGCGCGAGCTCACCAAGGCCGGCGGCAAAGCCCAAGGCGGCGGGGGCTGAGTTGAACGATCGAATTGCCCTCAAGCGGCTCATCGAAGAGCGGCTGAAGGACTCCCGTGCGGTTCCAGATCCGACGACGGCCGTGCCGGCGGGATTTTCCGCAAACGACATCGAATCGATTCGCGCGTACTTTCCGGCGGCGCCGATTGCGGCGGCAGTGCTCGTGCCGATCGTCGATCATGAAGCCGGGCTCACGGTGCTGCTCACACAACGCGCCTCCACGTTGAAGAATCACGCCGGGCAGATCAGCTTCCCCGGCGGGCGCATCGAGCCGACCGATCTCAATCCGTTGGAAGCGGCATTGCGAGAGACCGAGGAGGAAATCGGCGTGACACGCGAATACATCACCTTCGCCGGTTATCTCGAGCCGCAGCTGGTGCTGTCGGGCTATTGGGTGACGCCGGTCGTCGCGTTCGTGCAGCCGGGCTTTGCGCTGCGCTTGGATCGTCGCGAAGTAGAGGCTGCGTTCGAGGTGCCGCTGACCCACATCCTCGATCCGGTCAAGCATCGCGCGCGCACCCGCGAGCTGGGTGCGGTGACCGTGCAGGTGTACGACATTCCTTATGAGCATCACAACATCTGGGGCGCGACCGCCGGGATGTTGATGTCCCTATATAAGCTGCTGCGAACCGAGTAACTCATCATGTCCGGCATTCAACGTCTGCTCGACATCATGGCCCGCCTGCGCGATCCGCAACACGGCTGTCCATGGGATCTGCAACAGAGCTTCAAGACCATCGCGCCGTACACGGTCGAGGAAGCGTACGAAGTTGCCGACGCCATCGAGCGGGACGATCTGTCCTCGCTGCGCGATGAGCTGGGCGATCTGCTGTTTCAAGTCGTGTTCCATGCGCAGATGGCGAAAGAGCAGGGCGCCTTCGATTTTGACGCCGTGTGCAACGCCATTTGCGACAAGATGGAACGGCGCCATCCGCATGTTTTCGGGGATGCACTCGTTGCCGATGCGGAGGCGCAGACCGTCGCCTGGGAAGAACAGAAGCGTCGCGAGCGTGCGCAGAAGCGCGCCGGGGAACAGGCGAGCGTGCTCGATGATGTGCCGATCGGATTGCCGGCGCTGACTCGCGCGAACAAGCTGGGCAAGCGTGCGGCCCAGGTGGGCTTCGAGTGGTCCGACGTGCACGGCGCGATCGAAAAGCTCGATGAGGAGATCGCCGAATTCAAGGCCGAGGTGCGCTCGAACGCCTGCTTGCAAACGGACACGACGACCGAAGGGCAGCGTCAGCACGAACGGCTGGCCGCGGAGCTCGGCGACGTGCTCTTCTGCGTAGTGAATGTCTGTCGCTATCTGAAAATCGATCCGGAACTGGCGCTCAAGCGCACCAACGCCAGCTTCGAGCGGCGCTTCCGTTATGTCGAACGCGGCCTCGCCAGGCAGGGGAAGACCCCGCAGGAAGCGACCCTGGAAGAGATGGACAAGCTGTGGGATGAAGGCAAAGCTCAAGAACGACGCCAGTCGTGAGCTGTTGCGCACTTCATACAGTGGGTAACAAGTCGCCCGACTCAATTCAGGGTTCATTCATGGCCTCAGCCCTAATTTGACTCCCACGCTCGGTGCTCCCATACCGGGCTCCTGGAGATCAAAGATGAGTGCCGCTCGTGTTTCGATGGCTGTGACGGGTGTCCTGCTGGCCGGCGTGGCCCTGGCCGGACCGCCCCGCTACGAGCGCAGTGCTTCGAGCGAATACGACTACGCCCCGGTGACCCACGTCGAGCCCATCGTCCGGGAGGTCCGTGTCGAGACCCCGAATAGGGAGTGCTACGACGAAGTCCGCCAGGTCGAGTCCCGCCCGCATATTTCCGATCCAGAGGTCGGCGTGCGGACCCTGGTCGGCGGCCTGATTGGCGGTGTGATCGGTCACCAGTTCGGCAGCGGCCGGGGTCGGGATGCGGCCACCGTAGCCGGCGCCATGGTCGGCGCCGGGGTCGGCTACGATGCCGCCGCCCGCCGTTCAGCTTCGGTGCGTGAAGAAATAGTTCAGCGTTGCGAAGTCCGATATGAGAAACGGTACGAAGAGCGTATTGACGGGTACCGGGTGACCTACGAGTACAACGGTCGTGAGTACACGACCCGCCTGCCGTACGACCCCGGTGAGCGCATTCGTGTCAGGGTGGCCGTCGCCGTGGCCGAATGAGATGGAGGCCGGTCAAACGATTTCCATCTTCAACGGGAGTTTTCTCAAAGGTTGTGCGGCGGGGCGTGAACATACGTCCCGCCGTGCGTACACTTAGCCCCCATGCGCACTTTCTGGCACCTGTTGTTGGTTACGCTACCGCTGATCGCAGCGGCGCCGAACGCCAATGCCCAGGAGCTGATCGATCGCCGGCAGCGTCGTGAGTACCGCATCGAGCCCTCGGGCATCTCGCTCGATCAGGCCGTGGAAATGGCACAGCGACGTTTTCGAGCCAAGGCGGTCAGAGCCGAGACCGTTCGCAATGGCGACAGGCTGGAGCATCGGATCCGCCTGCTCAGCGCCGACGGCAAGGTACGGAACGTGAGCGTGGACGCAGAATCGGGAGCAATGAACTGATCCATGCGCGTCCTAATTGTTGAAGACGAACAGACCCTGCGTGAATCCATCGTCGAACAGCTGCAGCAGCACGGCTTCACGGTCGATGCGGCTGCCGATGGCGAGGAAGGACTTTACTGCGGGCGGGAATATGCCCTGGACCTGGCCGTGATCGACCTCGGTCTGCCCAAGCTGCCCGGCCTGGAGCTGATCAAGACGCTCCGCGCCGAAGGCAAGACCTTTCCCATCCTGATCCTGACCGCGCGCGATCGCTGGCAGGACAAGGTGGAAGGACTGCAGGCGGGCGCCGACGACTACGTCGCCAAGCCTTTCCATTTCGAGGAGCTGCTGGCGCGCGTGCAGGCGCTACTGCGTCGCTCGGGTGGCTGGGCCCAGCCAGTGCTGCGTTGTGGTCCGGTATCGCTGGATCCGCGGACTCAGGAAGTCATGGTCAATGGCCGCAAGGTCGATCTGACCAGCTTCGAGTACCGCATCCTCGATCATCTCATCCATCGGGCCGGCGAGGTGATCTCCAAGAGCGAGCTGACCGAGCGGCTGTATGCCCAGGACTTCGACCGCGACAGCAACACCATCGAGGTGTTCATCGGTCGCCTGCGCCGCAAGCTCGATCCGGACGAGACCATCAAGCCGATCGAGACGCTGCGGGGCCGGGGTTACCGTTTCGCACTTCAGCGCGACACTGCAGCCGCCTGAGAACTGACAAGCGAGGACGATGCAGCCGCGTTCGTTAAGCACACGACTGCTCGTCTCGGTCAGCATCCTGCTGATCCTGTTCTTTGGCGTCACCATTCTGGCCCTGGACTCCGTGTTCAAGGACCTGAGCCGGCGCGCCATCCAGGATCGGCTGGACGTGCAGGTGATCGCGCTGCTGTCTGCCTCGGAGGAGGATTCGAGTGGCGGGCTGCGGCCCGACCAGCTCGCCGAGCCGCGTTTCGACAACCCGGGCTCGGGTCTGTACGGCGAGATCCTGCGCAGTGACGGCCGCCCGAGCTGGCGTTCCAAATCCCTGACCGGCACCGGCATCGAGTTTCCTCACCTCGAGGTCGGCGAGCGCCGTTTCGGCGAGCTGCAGCGAGGCGATGGCACGACCGTGCTGTCGCTCAGCATGGGCATCGAGTGGCAGTTTCGTAATCGCGTTACGCGCACCTTCGTGTACAGCGTCGCGGAAAGTCTCGACCCTTACTATGCGCAATTGAGCCGGTTTCGCGGCCGGCTGTTTGGTTGGTTCGGCGCGCTGATGGTCCTGCTGCTCGGTGCGTTGGCGTTGCTGCTGAGAAGATTGCTGTCGCCGCTGCGACGCGTGGAGCGCGAGATCGAAGCGATCGAAGCGGGCGCTCTCACCGAGCTCGGCGGCGGCTATCCGCGCGAGCTGCTCGGCATCACGACGAATTTGAATGCGCTCCTTCGCAGCGAGCGCGAGCGCCTGGCGCGCTATCGAAACACCCTTGGCAACCTCGCGCACAGTTTCAAGACGCCGCTTGCGGTCATGCGCAATCTGCTCAGCACGCAAGGCGGTCGCGAGGTGACCGTCGTTCGTCAGCTCGATGAGCAGGTCGGGCGCATGGACGACATCGTCAAATATCAGCTGCGTCGTGCCGCTGCCGCCGGCGGCACGGGCCTCGGATCTGCGCCGGTCGATGTTCGGGATGCGTTGGAAGCGCTCCGGGGCGCCTTGCTGAAGGTGTATATGGATCGCGGCCTCAGGTGCGAGCTCACGGTCGCCGAAGGCGCGACCTTCACCGGCGACCGCGAAGACCTCACCGAGATCGCGGGCAATCTGCTCGATAACGCATTCAAGTGGGCCCGCACCACCATTCGCATCACGGCCGACCGGGTCGTGAGCCCCGCCGCGCGACGTGACGGTCTACGCATCGTGATCGAAGACGACGGCCCGGGCATTCCCCTCGACTCCCGAGCCCGCGTGCTGGAGCGGGGCGCACGCCTCGATGAGCGCGTCGCCGGCCAGGGCATCGGTTTGTCGGTCGTTCGTGAGCTGGTGAACCTCAACGGCGGCATCATCGATATCGATCAGTCGGCGCTCGGCGGCGCGCGGATCGAGGTGAAAATAGCGCCGGTGTAGACTTGAAAGTGGCCGGCCCAATCGCATAAAAACCGGCTGCCCAATGACTACCTCCTACACAACTGCGCTCATAGCGCTGCGCGATCAGCTGCCCCACACGCGACTCGCCGACCGGTCGCGTCTGTCGCGGGAGCTGGATCGCCTGTTCGCGCGCCGTAATCCGCCTGCGGAGCCGGACGGCGCCATCGCCAACTTGCGCCAGTCGATCGAAGCATCGGCGGCCACCGTCGAGCGCCTCAAAACGCTGCCCCTGCGCCTCGAATACGACGCGGCGCTGCCGATCACCGCGCATCGCGAGGAGATTGCAAAGGCATTACAAACAAACCAGCTCGTCGTGGTCTGTGGCGCGACCGGCTCCGGCAAGACGACACAGCTGCCCAAGATCTGCATGGAAGCAGGGCGGGGCGCCTTCGGTTTGATCGGTCATACCCAGCCCCGCCGGATCGCCGCTCGCGCCATCGCAAATCGCCTCGCCGAGGAATTGCAAACGACCGTTGGCGGCGCCGTCGGCTACCAGGTGCGGTTCAACGATCGCACCGGTCCGGACTGCCGCATCAAACTCATGACCGACGGCATTCTCTTGCGCGAACTCGAGAACGATCGGCTGCTGCGTCGCTATGACACGCTGATCATCGATGAAGCGCACGAGCGCAGCCTCAACATCGATTTCCTGCTCGGCGTGTTGAAGCGGCTGCTGCCGCAGCGGCCGGACCTGCGCGTCGTGATCACCTCGGCCACCATCGATCCGCAGCGCTTCGCCGAGTTCTTCGGCGGCGCGCCCATCATCGAAGTATCCGGTCGCAGCTATCCGGTCGAAGTGCGCTATCGGCCGCTGACCGGCACCGATGAAGACGATGACGAGTTGTCGCTGGATGAGGGCATCGTCGCGGCGGTCCAGGAACTGGATCGCGTGGATCGCGGCGATGTGCTCGTGTTCCTGCCGGGCGAGAAACAAATTCGTGATGCCGCCGATGCACTCTCGAAGGCCCGCCTGCATGGCACCGAAGTGCTGCCGCTGTATGCGCGGCTCTCGACGCGCGACCAGGAAAAGATCTTCGAGAAGCACGGTTCGCGGCGTGTCGTGCTCGCGACGAACGTCGCTGAGACGTCCTTGACGGTGCCGGGCATTCGGCACGTCGTCGACTCGGGGCTTGCGCGCATCAGCCGTTACAGCGTGCGTGGCAAGGTGCAGCGGTTGCCGATCGAGCCGATCTCACAAGCGAGCGCCGACCAGCGCAAAGGCCGTTCGGGTCGTGAGGCGCCGGGCATCTGTATCCGCTTGTACGCGGAGGATGATTTCAATCTGCGTCCGGCCTTCACCCCGCCCGAGGTCCTGCGCACGAATCTGGCGAGCGTCATCCTGCAGATGGCCGCGCTGGAACTGGGCGAGCCGGAGGCCTTTCCGTTCGTCGATCCGCCCGACACGCGATTGATCAACGACGGTTATCGACTCCTGCAAGAGCTGAAGGCGGTCGATGATGATCGTCGCGTCACCAGTCTCGGCCGGCAGCTGTCGTCGCTGCCCGTGGATCCGCGACTGGGCCGCATGCTGTTGGCCGCGAGTCATCACAGCTGTCTTGCGGAGATGCTCGTCATTGCATCCTTCCTCGCCGCGCAGGATCCACGCGAACGTCCGTCCGATGCGCAAGCACAGGCCGATCAAAAGCACGCGGCGTTCGCCGATCCCCGCTCGGACTTCGTCGGCGTGCTGAATCTGTGGAACACGTATCAGACGCAGGTGGCGGAGCTCTCTGGAAGCCAGCTGCGCAAATGGTGTCGCGAAAACTTCATCGCGTTCATGCGTGCTCGCGAGTGGCAGGAGCTGCATCGGCAGCTGAGCGAAACGGTCAAGGAGTTGGAGCTCAAGCCGAACAGCGCGCCCGCGGACTACGCAAATCTGCACCAGGCGATCCTCACCGGATTCCTGGGCAACATCGGTGCGCTCGATGAAAAGCGCGAGTACGACGGCGCCCGCGGCACGCGCTTCGTGATTGCTCCCGGCACGCCGCTCGCAGGCAAGCCGCCGAAATGGGTGGTCGCGGCGAACCTGATGGAAACGACGCGGCTCTATGCTCGCACGGTCGCGGCCGTCGAGCCGCAGTGGATCGAGTCTGCTGGCGCGCACTTGATCAAGCGCAGCTACAGTGAGCCGCACTGGGTGGAAGATCGCGGGTTCGTCGCGGCGTTCGAGTCGGTCGCGCTGTATGGACTCACACTGTCCTCGCGCCGACGAATCAATCTTGGCAACGTTTCGCCGCGCGAGGCCCAGGAGATTTTCGTGCGCGAGGCGCTGGTCGAAGGACACTCGCGACTCAAGGCCGACTTCCTGAAGCACAATCGGCGGCTGCGTCAGCAGGTCGAAGTGATGGAGGCAAAGGTCCGCCGTCGCGACATCCTCGCCGATGAGCAGGCCCTTTGTGATTTCTATCTTTCCCGCCTGCCGCAGACGGTCAATTCAGTCGCGGCGCTCGAGAAGTGGCTGAGAACGCCGGGTCATGCGCAGCAGCTGCAGATGACCATGGCCGACATTAGCCGTCGCGATGCCTCCGAGATCACGGCACAGGAATTTCCGCCGGTCCTGGCGGTCACCGGCAACGAACTGCCGCTCGAATATCGTTTCGAGCCCGGCTCGACGAGCGACGGCGTGACGGTGGTGCTGCCAAAGCCGCTGTTGAGCTCCGCCGTGCTGGGTGACTTCTCTCGTCCCATTCCCGGCTGGCGCGTCGAGACGATTACACAACTGCTACGCAGCTTGCCCAAGCAGATTCGTAAGTCGTTTGTTCCTGTGCCCGAGCACGCGGCGCGCGCGGCGGCAGAGATCGATGAGTCGAAGGAATTCAACGCGGCGGTTGCGGAGTGGATCACTCGCGTCGGCGGTATGACGGTCACGGCGGAGGAGGTGGCGGCACTTCCCTTACCCGAGCACCTGCGCGTGAACTTCCGCGTCGCCGATCTCGATGGCAAGACGCTCGCCGAAGGTCGCGACCTTGCGGCGCTCAAGCGCGCGGTGCGTGAGACCGAAGCGAAGTCGGGCGAGCACAAGCCGACGCCCTCGGGCAGCGTGCATCGGCGTTGGGACTTTGGTGATCTCGCCGTGGAAGAGTCCGTGCAGCGGCGCGGACTGCGCTTCTCTGTTTTTCCGACGCTGCGAGATCGCGGTGAAGGCGTCGAGGTGGCCGAGGCTGCGACGCTGGTCGATGCCGAAGGGATGTTGCGCTTGGGCGTCTTGCGGCTCGCCACCCTGGCGTTGCCCGAGCAGTTCAAATACGCCCGCAAGCGCTGCTCGGAGCGCAGCGAGCTGATGCTGCTCGCTCAGGGATTGAATAACTCGCGTCCCATTGCGGAGGCGCTGGCGGAGAAGTGTTTCGTCGAATGCTTCTTGAGCGAAGAGGGCGCTCTGCCGCGCTCGGCCGCTCAGTTCGATGCGTTGCTGGACAAGCATCGCGCTCGATTCGGGGAAGTAACCGATCGGGTGATCGAGCACACGGCCTCAGCGCTGCGTGAGTTGCGCAACTCACGCATGAAGCTTACGGCGCTCGAAGGTGCGATGTTTCAGGCACTGCGCACCGACGTTCAAGCACAACTGCAGATGCTCGTGCCAGGCGATTTCCCGGCGAGCGTGCCGACCGCGCTATGGCCGCATCTGCCGCGCTACTTCAAGGCGCTGACCCGCCGGCTCGATAAAGCGCCTGGCAATCAGAAGCGCGATGCGGACTTGATGAAACAGATCTCTCCGGCCACGCAGGCGTATCAACGATTGCGCTCGCAAGCGCCCAAGGGCGAAACGCACCCCGAGCTCGATCGCCTGCAATGGATGATCGAGGAGTTCCGCGTCTCGCTGTTCGCGCAGGATCTGAAGGCGGTATTGCCGGTGTCAGACAAGCGCATCGCCGATCAGATTGAGCGCGCTCGCATCGAAGTCCAGCGCGCGGCCTAGATGTTTTACAGTAGCGGCTGAACATCGCATGGGGGGCTTATGAAGGACGATGTCTGGACCGCATTGCTGATCCTGAGCGCCATCGGCAGCGGTCTCAACGCCGGTCTGTTCTTCATCTTCTCGAATACCATCATGCGTTCCTTCGACCGCCTGCCAGCCGCCGGCGCGGTCGCGGCCATGAACAGCATCAATCGGGTCATTCTGAATCCGCTGTTCTTCCTGGTGTTCTTCGGCACCGCGCTGCTGTGCCTGGTGCTGCTGGTGTACCAACTCGATTCACCACTGATCGTGGCAGGTGCATTGTTTTATCTGATCGGCTCCATCGGCGTAACGATGGTGTGCAACGTGCCGCTCAACGACAGGCTGGCGAAAGTCTCGCCGTCGGCTGACGACATGGAGATGCAGTGGCGCGCGTATCGCTCCCCGTGGACGCGCTGGAATCATGTGAGAACCCTTGCGTGCCTTCTGGCGGCAGCCGCGTTCGTGATCGCCGACTAAGACCGCTAACGGCTGTGCGTACGGGCTTTCAAGCCCGGAGGATTGCTGGTCTTCCTACGCAGCAGCCCGGCGCCACGAACTTCGCGACGGAGGCAGACCGGGTCCGCCGGATTGGCCTAGAATGTCCCGCTGCGGAGGTAACGCATTTCTCCTGAAAGATCCCACTCGTCGCGACATCGGTCGACGGGCCGGGCGCATGCATATGTCCTCCGGTGCACGCACGTGCCTCGACCGCTACGGAGGCGCCATGGCAACCTGGACACCCGATCCGACGTTCTATCCATCCGCGCGGATGGCGATGCAGGCTCCGGCCGAGAAGCTTGCCTACATGGCCATTCTCAATATCGAGGGCACCGAGCCCGATGCGCTCGGTGTCGTCGATCTCGATCCGCAATCATCGAATTACGGCGAGCTCATCAATCGCATCCCGATGCCGCAAGCCGGCGATGAGCTGCATCACTTCGGCTGGAATGCCTGCAGCTCCGCGCTGTGTCCTTACGCACCGCATCCGCATGTCGAGCGGCGCTATCTGATCGTGCCGGGGTTGCGCTCCTCGCGCATCCACATTCTCGACACCAAACCTGATCCGCGCGCACCGCAGATCGTCAAGGTGATCGAGCCGGGCGAAGTTCATCGGCGCGCGGGGTACTCGCGTCCGCACACGCTGCATTGCGGACCGGAAGGAATTTATGTGAGCGCGCTCGGCGCCCCGGATGGCGAGGGCCCGGGCGGCATCTTTCTGCTCGATCACGATGCGTTCGACGTGCTCGGACGCTGGGAAGTGGACCGCGGCCCGCAGCAGCTCGCATATGACTTCGCGTGGCATCTCGGTCATGACGTGCAGATCACCAGCGAATGGGGCACGCCCAACATGATCGAGAACGGGCTAGTGCCGGAGCTGCTGCTCAACTCGAAGTATGGGCATCAGTTGCACGTGTGGGATCTGCGTCGGCGCAAGCACGTGCAGGCGATCGATCTGGGCGCGGAACAGCAACTCGTGCTCGAGCTGCGCCAGGCGCGCGACCCGACCAAGGCATACGGTTTCGCCGGCGTGGTGATCAGTCTGAAGGATTTGTCCTCGTCCGTTTGGCTGTGGCATCGCTCGAATGGCCAGTGGGCCGCACAGAAGGTGATCGAGATTCCGGCGGAAGCCGCGGAGCCCGATCAACTGCCGCCGTTGTTGAAAGGCTTCAAGGCAGTGCCGCCGCTCATCGCGGATATCAATCTGTCGCTCGATGATCGATTCTTGTACGTGTCGTGCTGGGGCACGGGTGACTTCCGTCAATACGACGTGTCAGATCCGTTTCATCCGCGCCTCACCGGCTCGGTCCGACTGGGTGGCATCGTGAATCATTCGCCGCATCCGGCCAGCGGGCCGCTGAACGGCGGGCCACAGATGGTCGAAGTAAGTCGCGACGGCCGGCGCGTTTATTTCACCAACGGGCTGTATCGCGCCTGGGACGCGCAGTTCTATCCGGAAGGGATCCAAGGCTGGATGGTGAAGTGCGACGCGGACCCGAACGGCGGGCTGAAGCTCGATCCGGAATTCTTCCTGCCGGCGGAGGAAGGCTTCCGCACACATCAAATTCGCCTGGAGGGTGGGGACTCGTCGTCGGACACGTTCTGCTATCCATGACGCGGCGCTGACCGTGAACGCGCTATGGCCGTGGGTGGCGCTCGCGGGCTTGGGCGCCTTTCACGGCCTGAACCCTGCGATGGGCTGGCTGTTCGCCGTCGCACTCGGCCTTCAGCGTGAAAGCCGGGCGGCCGTGCTCCAGGCATTGTTGCCGATCGCAGCGGGCCACGCGTTGTCGGCTGCGGCGGTGATCGTGGCGATCAGTGTGTTGCGCATCTTCTTCGATATCACTGCACTGGAGATGAGCGCGGCGGTCGCGCTCATCGCCTTCGGTCTGTATCGTTTGTTCGCTCGTCACCGCGGGCGCGCGGGAATGCAGGTGAGCGGCGCTCAACTCCTGCTGTGGTCGTTTCTGATGGCGACAGCGCATGGCGCAGGTCTCATGTTGATCCCGGTGCTGTTGGGCATGCCCCTCGGCGACGCGCATAGCGAGCACTCGCATCACGTGGCGGCATTCTCGTCGCTCCTCGGACCCTCTGCCGGAACCGCCCTCGCAGTCCTCGGCGTCCACACGTTTGCCATGCTTGCCGCGGCTGGCGCGGTCGCCATCGTGGTCTATGAGTGGGCAGGTCTCGCCTTCCTTCGTCGCAGCTGGATCAATATCGATCTCATCTGGGTGTTCGCATTGGTCGGCGCGGGAGTCATTCTGTTCGTCATGGCGTTGCGATGACGAGCGGACGCCCGGCCAGCAACTCCTGCAGCGACGACATTCAGCATCAAGATAGCCTACGATTCCGGCGACGTCTTGGATCGGATTGACTCCACAAAGGTAGATGACGAAGCTGATGAACGCTACGAGCAGCCCTGGCGAGAGGACTCGATCGAGGCGTGCAGCGGAAATGACGTTGGCATTGTTGATCGCGCCGACGCTCGCGGTTGCGCAAGTGCCCTCAGCCAGCGGTCTTGATGAAGTCGTCGTCACGGCGCGTCGAACCGAAGAGCCACTGCAGAAGACGCCGGTCGCCGTCACCGCATTGACGATGGAGCAGCTGGAGGCGCGTTCGGCTAAGGACCTGCGCGATATCGGCCGGTTCACGCCCAACGTGTTCATGACGAACACCGGAGGCCAGAACCCCGATACGATTGCCATGTTCATTCGTGGCGTGGGCCTTTCCGATCACTTGGTCACGGCGGATCCGGGCGTCGGTCTCTATGTCGACGGCGTGTACTACGCGCGCGCCGATGGAGCTGTCCTCGATTTGGTCGACGTCGAGCGCATCGAAGTTCTCCGTGGGCCGCAAGGGACGCTGTTCGGCAAGAACACCGCCGGCGGCGCCATCAACGTCATCAGCAATCCCCCGGACCCGGACGGAGGCGGATTGTTGTCCCTGACGGCAGGCAACGTCGGCCAGTTCGAGGCGCGCGGCACTGGGAGTGTTCCGCTCGCGGACAATCTCACCCTGGGGTTGAGCGGTCTCAAGAAACGTCGGGGGTGTCTCGCCCGCCGGATGTACGACGACGCCTGTGTCGGCAGCGTCGACCGCCTCGGCGGTCGCGGTTACCTGCGATGGACGGCGAGTCCCGACCTGACTGTCGACATCATTGGCGACACCACGACCGGCCGCTCTCACATGCTGCCGAACCATCCGGCCGGTTACGATCCGAACCAGGCCTTCTTCGCGACTTACAACGGCCTGGTCGCGGCCGGCCAGATTCCTGGGGGAATACCGTTTAGCGACACAACACCGGGAGTGAATCCGGGCCGCTATGCAACTTCCGGGCGGGCGCCAACGGAAAATCCGTTGGATGCGTATGGCGTGTCGGTGAACATCGAATACCGCACTGGCAATGCGACACTGCATTCGATCACTGCCTATCGTGAGGTCTCCTCGATGGCCTTCGAAAACGGCGGTGGCGGCACCGGTGCGATCTACGACCCGGCGGTGTCTTACAGCTACAGGAAGTCGCACTGGTTCAGTCAGGAATTGCGCATCGACGGCGAGACCTTGGCGGATCGCCTCGCGTACGTAGGCGGGCTGTACTACTTCGGTGAACGCGGTGCGACCAACGATGCCTATGCGTTCTTTGCTCCGCTGCAGGCGGGTTGGGTGAACTTCAACAACCAGGAAACCGATTCTTACGCAGCATTCGTGCACGGTTCATACAAAATCTCCGACCGCCTGCACGTAAGCGCGGGCGTCCGCTACACGCGCGAAACCAAGGAGTGGAGCGTCAGGTATGCGCAATTCAGCAACTTTGCTTCGGCCGCGTTCGATCCGAACATGCAGATGCGATCTCTCGTTCGCGGCAACGGTGCGGGCATCCCCAACGAGTTGAATGCCGATGCCGCATCCACCGCGCCATTGCAGCGCCGGGGCACCTGGACACCCGTTACGCCGCGATTCGGCGTGGACTTCCAGGCAACGCCCGATCTGCTGCTCTTCGCCAGTGTCGCGCGGGGATCGCGCTCCGGCGGTTTCAATGGCCGTGCGACCTCGGCTGTCGCCACGACACCCTACGACCCGGAGTTTGCGCTCACCTACGAGATCGGCGAGAAAGCCGAGTTCCTGGATAGACACATCCGCCTCAACGCGACCGCTTTCTCTACAGACTACAAAGATCTGCAGCAGACGGTGGCGGCGTGCATCCGTTTGCCCAACGGCGAGTGTCGTATCGATAAGGAGGGGCTCGCGTTTTCACCGTTCGTGACGAATGCGGCGGCCGCGCGCATCTACGGTGGCGAGCTGGAGGTGGTGGTGCTCGGACCGAAAGCGGCACGCCTGGAGGCGACGGCGGGCTACATGAACGCGAAGTTCACGAGTGTCGATTCGGCCGCGACCGTGGCAACGGGATTATCGACGAGGAGCGTCGTGCCTTTCGTCCCGAAGTGGACCAGCGCGCTTGCCGCTCAGTACGCAATGAACTTTGGGCACGGCTCACTGACGCCGCGCGTGGACTACACCTGGCGCAGCGAAGTTGCGTTCAACATCAATCCGGGGCCTTACGGCGTGCAGGGCCCGATCGGCCTGATCAATTCGACGCTCACGTACCTCGATTCCGGCGATCGCTGGGGCGCGCAGCTGTATGTCCGGAACCTTGCTGACAAGCAGTATGCTCTCTGGATCAACGAGTTCAGCCATGTCGTCGGCGGCCCAGGCGGCGCGGTGACAGTCGCCGACCCGCGGGAATACGGGCTGACCGTGACGTACAGGTTCTGATGGGTAGCTACCGATCTCGCGTGCGGTCAATGGCGCTGACCAACGAATACAAGCTGCCAAGCAGGGGCATCGGAAGATTCAGCTCCTGCCCTTTACGCAGCGCATAGCCGAGTGTTTCATGGATTTCGAGCGGACGCGCTGCGAGTAGATCCTGCAGTGACGACATGCGATGCTCCGGCGCCTTCGTCTGATAATCGGCGCCGACTCTCTGCACCGCTGCGACCGCTTGAGCCTCGGTGCCATTCATCACCAAGCCCAGCGGCAAGATGGCTCGATCTTCAGTCAACGCGATGCCGAGCGCACGGGCGAGCGAACCGAGCTCGCGCGTCAGTCGCGCGATCAGCAGCGCTGCATCGGGATCGGACAAGAATTTCCAGGTGGCGACCCGCGTCGTGAGCGACAAGCTCACGAAGCCCACCCAGCCGACGAATTTGCTCCACTCACGAGAGACGATGTCTGGAACAAGTGTGGCGCGCACGCCGGCATCGTCGATGGTCTTCACGATGCCACGAGCCGTATCGCTCATCGCGCCATCCAGTTCCCCAATGAATAAATTCACATTGCGTGTGAACAGCACCTCGCCGGAGGCGAGCAATTCGCCGCTCGTGTCGGCGAGCGCGCCGAGCGTACGCTCGCGTCCGTAGGTCTGCGACAGCAGCTCATCTTTCATGACGCCGTTCTGAATCGACACCGCACGATCGACCTGCACGTGTCGCAGCGACGCCATCGTCTGCTCGGATCCCGGCGTCTTGGTAGCAATGATGAGCGTGCCGGTTTCGCGCACTTGAGCCGGATCCGTGACAACTTCAACCGGCATGGAGATCTCGCTGAGCCCCTTGATCCGAAGCCCTTGCTCTCGCAGTTGCTGAGCGCGCTGTCCGCGGGCGAGCAGGGCGACCGAGCGGCCGTTGCGAAGCAGATGAGCGGCCAGGATGGAACCGAGCGCGCCGGCGCCCACGATCGCGAACTCACTACGTGCCACTTGAAGTCTCCCATCGACACCACGGAGGCGGGCAGGCTATCAAGCCTGCCCGCGCCTTGCTGATGAGATTGGGATCAGCCCATCACTTTGAAATCGATGCCTTGCGCAAGTGGCAGCTCGCGGCTCCAGTTGATGGTGTTCGTCTGGCGTCGCATGTACGCCTTCCAGCTGTCGGAGCCGGACTCGCGTCCGCCGCCGGTATCCTTCTCGCCGCCAAACGCGCCACCAATCTCCGCGCCCGACGTGCCGATATTCACGTTGGCGATGCCGCAGTCGCTGCCCAACGCCGACAGGAATTTTTCGGCGTGACGCACGTTGTCGGTGAAGATCGCCGACGACAGGCCGTGATGCGAGGAGTTATGCATGGCGATGGCGTCGTCGAGCGCCTGATACTCGATGAGATACAGGATGGGCGCGAACGTCTCGGTCTGCACGATCTCCCAATCCGCGCGTGCCCGAATGATGGTGGGCTCGACGAAGTTGCCTGGCGGCTTGGCCTTGCCACCACACAGCACCGTGCCGCCTGCACGCTGTGCTTTCTCGATGGCCTGCAGATAGCGCTGCACCGAGGCGTCGTCGATGAGCGGGCCCATCAACGTCTCGGCCTTCAACGGATCGCCAATGCGCACTTGCGAGTAGGCTCGGAGCAGTCGCTGCTCCAGCTCCTTCGAGCGCGACTCGTGCACGAACACACGACGCGTGCTGGTGCAGCGCTGGCCTGCTGTGCCGACGGCGCCGAATACAATCGAAGGCACGGCGAGATCGAGGTTCGCGAACTCATCGACGATGATGCCGTTGTTGCCGCCGAGCTCGAGCAGGCTTTTGCCGAGCCGGGCGGCGACGCGCTCGCCGACTTTGCGACCGACCGCCGTCGAGCCGGTGAACGACACGAGATCCACGCGACGATCCTCGACCAGCTTCTCCGCCAGCTCGTTGCCTGCGATCAGGAGCTGAAAGATGGCGGGAAAACCGTGCCGTTCGAGCACGCGATTCACCAGCTTCTGCACGGCGATGGCGCACAGCGGCGCCTTGGGCGAGGGCTTCCAGATACTCACATCGCCACAGATCGCCGCGAGAAACGCATTCCACGACCACACCGCGACCGGAAAGTTGAAGGCGCTGATGATTCCGACGATGCCAAGCGGATGCCACTGCTCATACATGCGATGGAACGGCCGTTCCGAGTGCATGGTCTGGCCATACAGCATGCGCGACTGCCCGACCGCGAAGTCGCCGATGTCGATCATCTCCTGTACTTCGCCATCGCCCTCGGCTTTGATCTTGCCGACCTCGAGCGTCACGAGACTGCCGAGCGCGCTCTTGTGCTTGCGCAGCTCCTCCGACACCAGACGAATGGCTTCGCCACGCTTCGGCGCCGGCACGACCTTCCATTGATCGAACACACGGCGCGAGGAAACGAGAATGCGCTCGTAGTCCGCCACGGTCGCGCCGCGCACCCGGCCCAATAGATCGCCTGTCGTCGGGTTCACCGAAGCGATCAGCGGGCCTGAGGTGTCGTTCGACCAGCCGCCGTCGCCCGACCAGGCGCCGGAGTTCGTTTCACTCAAATCCAGGGACGAGAATATTTCGCGCATATCAGTGCCTGCGTTGATGTCCGGTCTGTCCGCTCACGACGATGTGACCGGACACTTCTTTGCCGCCAACCGCGGCGTAGTGCTTGCCGAAGCGATTCGTCAGCACGTCCTGCAGACGAAAGTCTTCCTGGCGCACGAAGCCGTGGTGCTTGCCGCCGCTATTGATCACGAGATCGACGACGGCGCAGATGCCCGAGGCGGTCGTGACTTGAATCGCCGACCACAGCCGTCCCGCGATCACTTGCGGGTACACCTTGTTGACGTAGTTCTCTTCGCGCAGCTCACCGTCTTGTTTACCGGTGACCGCGACGTAGATGACAACTACGTCCTGCAAGGTCTGCGGCACGGCGTTTTCCAGAATGCGCTTGAGCGTGTCGCGATCGTGATTGAGCTTCAGATCGTTCATCAGCAGTCGCATCTGATCGCAGTGGCCCGGATAGCGCATGGTCTTGTAATCCATGTTCTGCACGCGCGAGCCGTAGGTCTCGGCGAGCGAGCCCAAGCCGCCCGAGGTATTGAATGCTTCGTAGAGCGTGCCGTCGATCTCGATCTCCTCCAGGCCCTCGAGCGGCGCAACTTCGAGCCGCCGGCTGTCGACGATGGCTTCGCACGGATTGCCGTACTCGTTGATCAAGCCTTCGGTCGACCAGGTCAGCGAATACTTCAAGACGTTGTGGGGATGCTGGGGCAGGGCGCCCACGCGCAGCTTCACCGCGCGCAACTCGTCGAAGTGACCGATGAGCTCATTTGCGGCGATCGAGATGAAGCCGGGCGCGAGGCCGCATTGAGGAACGAACGCTTGCGATGAGCCCTCGGCGATCTTGCGAACCCCGCGAGTGACTTCGACGTCTTCGGTGAGATCGAAGTAATGGGTGCCTGCCTTGCGCGCCGCTTCGGCGACGCCGACGTTGCAGTAGTAGGGCAGGCTGGAAATGACCGCATCGACCGGATGCTTCTGCAGCTGAGCACGCAGGGCATCGGCATTGGCTGCATCAACATGGTGCGCGTGCAGGTTGGCCAGACGATGCGCACTCACGACGGCGTTGGCGGCGTCGGCGCTCACATCGCCAAGGTGCACCTCGTACGATCCGGACTCCGCCAGCAGCCCGGAAATCAGCGCGCCGATCTTGCCGGCGCCAAGAATCAGAACCTTCGCCATGCGTGCTCCTTTGCCTGCGGGCCGGGTCGCAGAGCCCGGCGGGTGCGGTGCTGGGCAGGATGCCCGAATGCCGGGGCGCTTCGCATACGCAGGACCGGCCGAGGGTCGTCATTTAATTCCGGAAGGCCGGAACTGTAAACGCCATGGCGGGCAGGCGCCTCGTTCGGGGGCGAGACCCGGCACTTTTTGCTCGAACTGTATGCAATTTTCGCCTTCGGTCCGTTTGCTTCGCACGGATCGGGTGCTAGGCTCCCGCCCCGCTATGACGCGTACTCCCGACCTGATTCATTGGCATCCCTCGAGCTGGCAGTCCAGACAGGCACAGCAGCAGGCCACCTATCCCGATCAAGCCGCGCTCGACAGCGTCGTCGCCCAGCTCTCCCGGCTGCCGCCGCTGGTGGTTTCCTGGGAAATTGAAGCGCTGAAGGAACAGATTGCCTCCGCACAGCGCGGTGAGCGCTTCCTGCTCCAGGGCGGCGACTGCGCCGAGACCTTCGAGGACTGCGAGTCCGACAAGATCGCCAAGAAGCTGAAGATCCTGCTGCAGATGAGCCTGGTGCTGGTCTATGGCTTGAAGAAGCCGGTGATCCGCGTCGGCCGCATGGCTGGACAGTATGCAAAGCCCCGCTCGGCGGACACCGAGACCCGCGATGGCGTGACGCTGCCGAGCTACCGTGGCGCGAACGTGAATCGTCCGGGTTTCACCGCCGAGGACCGCACGCCCGATCCGTCGCTGCTGCTGCGAGGCTACGAGCGCTCGGCGCTGACGCTGAACTTCGTTCGCTCGCTGATCGATGGCGGCTTCGCCGACCTGCACCACCCCGAATACTGGGATCTGGATTTCGTGCGGCATTCGCCTTTGAAGGACTCGTACGAAAAGGTCGTGCACTCGATTTCCGAATCGCTCGATTTCTTCGAAGCCGCCTCGGGCCAGCCGATTCACGAGAGCACCACGACGCGCTTTTATACAAGTCACGAAGCGCTGCACCTGCTGCTCGAACAGTCGCAGACGCGTTTCATCCCGCGTTCGCAGCGCTGGTACAACCTCGGCACGCACATGCCCTGGATCGGCATGCGTACCGCGGCGCTCGATGGCGCACACGTCGAATTCTTCCGCGGCATCTCCAATCCGATGGGCATCAAAGTGGGCCCCTCGATGAGCGCGGAATGGGTGCAGGGCCTGCTTGCCGCCCTCAATCCAAACAACGAGCCCGGCCGGATCGTGCTGATCCATCGCATGGGCGCGAAAGACATCGAGAAGCGTCTGCCGCCGCTGATTCAGGCGGTGCGTGCGACCGGCAGCCCCGTGCTGTGGATCTGCGATCCCATGCACGGCAACACCGAGACGGCCACCTCGGGCCTGAAGACACGGCGCTTCGAAAACATCGTCAGCGAGCTGGAGTCGGCATTCCGAATCCACCGCGAACTGGGTTCTTGGCTCGGGGGTGTGCATTTCGAGCTCACAGGTGAGGATGTCACCGAATGCACGGGCGGCGCTCGGGGTCTGACGGATGCAGACCTCGCGCGCGCCTATAAATCGCAGGTCGATCCGCGTCTGAATCATGAACAGGCGCTGGAGCTGGCTATGCGTATCGCTGGTTTGCACTCGAAAAAAGGCGCGCAGAAGAGCGCCGTGATCAATATTTGAATATAAGAACTGGTTAATAACTTGCCTCGCACTCGGCGACGGCCACTACAATAGTGGCCGTCGCCTCGATCTTCCTTTCGCGTCGTTCCTATGGCCACGAAAAAGCAAGCTCCCAAGCCCGCCGTCAATTTCCGCCGCTACTCCAGTGAAGTCGTCGATGGCCTGAAGCAGGCCCCCAGCCGCGCCATGTTGCGGGCAGTCGGCTACAAGGATGCGGACTTCAAGAAGCCGGCGATCGGCATTGCCTCCACCTGGAGCAATCTCACGCCGTGCAATATGCACATCGACAAGCTCGCGAAGGCCGCCGCGGCCGCGGTCGATTCGGCGGGTGGCAAGAGCACGACATTTGGCACGATTACCGTGTCTGACGGCATTTCCAACGGCTCGCCCGGCATGCGCTATTCGCTCGTGTCACGCGAAGTGATCGCGGACTCGATCGAAACGGTATCCGGTGCGCAGGGCTTCGATGGCGTGGTCGCGATCGGCGGCTGCGACAAGAACATGCCGGGCTGCATGATGGCGCTTGCGCGGCTGGATCGTCCGGCGGTGTTTGTTTATGGCGGCACGATTCGGCCGGGTGCGGGCCATCTCGATGTGATCTCGGTGTTCGAAGCGCGCGGCGCCCTCACCAGCGGCAAGATCACTCAGAAACAAATGGATGAGATCGAGCGCAAGGCGATCCCGGGGCCGGGCAGCTGCGCCGGCATGTACACCGCGAACACCATGGCGTCGGCGATCGAAGCCATGGGCATGAGCTTGCCGAACAGCTCGGCGCAGGATGCGGTGTCGAAACAGAAGATCGAAGACTGCAAGAACGCCGGCAAGGCCGTCGTGAAGCTTGCGAAGCTCGGCATCACGCCCTCGCAGATCATGACGCGCGAAGCGTTCGAGAATGCGATCACCACGGTCATCGCGCTCGGCGGCTCGACCAACGCCGTGCTCCATCTGCTGGCGATCGCGCACGCGGCGAACGTGAAGCTCGAGCTCGACGATTTCACTCGCATCGGCAAGAAAGTGCCGGTGCTCGCGGACCTCCGCCCGAGCGGCAAATACATGATGTCGGAGCTGGTGCGCATCGGCGGCATTCAGCCGCTGATGAAGATCCTGCTGAAGGAAGGGCTGCTGCACGGGGATTGCTTGACCGTCACCGGCAAGACGCTGGCGCAGAATCTGAAGAGCGTGAAACCGTATCCGAAGAATCAGGACATCGTTTACGCCTTCAACAATCCCATCAAGCCTGAGAGTCACCTGGTCGTACTCTATGGCAACCTCGCCCCGGAAGGCTCGGTCGCGAAGATCACGGGCAAGGAAGGCTTGTCGTTCACCGGCCGCGCTCGGGTGTTCGACGGCGAAGAAGCGTCGGTGCAGGCCATTCTCGATGGCAAGGTCGAGGCGGGCGACGTGGTTGTGATTCGCTACGAAGGCCCCAAAGGTGGACCGGGCATGCGTGAGATGTTGAGCCCGACCAGTGCGATCGCGGGCGCGGGCCTGGCGGACAAGGTCGCTTTGATCACCGACGGTCGTTTCTCCGGCGGCAGCCGTGGTTTCGTCGTCGGTCACATCGCGCCGGAAGCGGCGGTCGGTGGGCCGATCGGTTTGATTCGCGATGGTGATCAGATCACGATCGATGCGGTGGCTCGCGAAATTCAGGTCGCGGTGAGCGACGCTGAAATGTCGAAGCGTCGTGCGGATTGGCAGGCGCCAAAACCGTACGCATCCCGCGGCGTGCTCGCAAAGTATGCTCGCGAAGTCAGCAGCGCCTCGTTGGGCGCGATCACTGACGGCGATGCGTGCGAGAGCCACTGACCGGATCGTATGTTTTGCCCCGCCGGCGGCGGCGAGGCTGTATCTCAAATTGACGAGATGTTGAGAGTTAGCAATGGCGCGAGCGATCGAGATTGTTGAAGTTGGGCCGCGCGATGGATTGCAGAGTGAGCCCGAAGTTCTGCCGACGGCAACCAAGCTGGAGCTGATCAATCGCTTGGTCGCCTCGGGACTTAAGCGTCTGGAAGTGGCCAGCTTCGTGAATCCCAAGCGTGTGCCGCAGATGGCCGATGCCGAAGCGGTGCTCGCCGGCTTGCCGAAAGTGCCGGGCGTGCAGTACGTCGGCCTGGTGCTGAATCGCAAGGGCTTCGATCGTGCGCTCGCAGCCGGCTGCACCGAAGTCGGTCTGGTCACGGCTGCGACCAACAGCTTCAGCGAGCGCAATCAGGGCGCGACCACCGAGGAGCTCATTCACACGATCGAAGAGATTGCACCGCTGGCGCGCGAGGCGGGCGTGCGGATGCAAGTGACAGTGTCGACGGCGTTCGGCTGTCCCTTTGAAGGTGAAGTGCCGGCGTCGCGTGTGGTAGAGATTTGTCGTCGTCTCGCGCAGTCCCGTCCGCTCGAGATCGCGCTCGCCGACACCATCGGTGTTGCGGTTCCGAGTCAAGTTACAGCGCTCGTCGAACAGGTGCGCGGCGTGGTCGGCGATGTCGCGATTCGCTGTCACTTTCACAACACACGGAATACAGCAGTCGCGAATGCGTACGCCGCTGTGCTCGCCGGTGTCAGCACGCTCGATGCGAGCGTCGGCGGCGTCGGTGGTTGTCCGTTCGCGCCGAACGCGACTGGAAACGTCGGCACCGAAGATTTGGTGTACATGTTGAGCCGTGCTGGATACGACACGGGCATCGATCTCACCAAGTTGATCGAGACCGCTCGCTGGCTCGGCGAGCAGCGTGGCAAACCGGTCCCGAGCATGGTCTCCAAGGCCGGCGGCTTCCCGCTTGGAACTGTAAGGGCATCAGCCTGATAGCTCGCTTTCCTCTCTGATTTCCAGCCCGCGTAGTCCCGGGCTCACTTCGGCAGGGTTCGCGCCCCTAACTTAAGTTAGTGAATGGGGTGCGTATATTGCTGTTTGGCATGGTGGGGCGCGTATACACTCGTCTCATACGAGGCCCGTTCATACCCAATCAATATGCACTGGCAGATTGCGGGCCTCCATCACCGAATGTCCGAAGGAGCACCATGGCCAAGGCAGTGGACAAGGCGTATCACACTGTACGTGAACGCATCGTGCGCGGCGTGTATCCAGCATCCTCCCGAATCACCGAACAGGAAGTCGCGGCAGTCGCCGGCGTGAGTCGCACGCCCGTGCGCGAGGCGTTGCGAAAACTCCACGCAGAAGGATTGTTGGAATTCGTCCCGCACCAGGGCGCGATCGTGACGGAATGGACCCACGAAGATCGCGACGACGTGTATGAATTGCGCGCCATGCTCGAATCGTATGGAGCCGCACGCGCCGCCCGGCGCATCACCGGCGAGGGGATCGCCGAATTGCGTCAGCTCGCCGAAGATCAGTATCACGAGACGCTGGCGAAGCCTGAGGGTTATCTCGAGCGCGTCGGTGCACTCAACAGCCACTTCCATCGTCGCATTCACGAGTTCGCGGGCAGCCCGCGCCTGGTGACGGCGCTGGCCTCGCTGATCGAAGTGCCGTACATGCTGAAATCATTTACGACGTATCAGGACGAAGACCTGATCCGCAGTGCCTCGCATCATCTGGAAATCGTCCGGGCGCTGGAGGCGCGCGATGGTGACTGGAGCTCGGCACTGATGCGCTCGCATATTCTCGGCGCACGCGGAACGCTAGTTGTCTGATTCGGGCATCCTGCCACGACCCTCATGACGAGTCGGCAAAAGGCGTGACTTTTGCCGCTCGTCCGCCGCTGAAGCGGCGGGGTACTTCCCTGTACCCAGGGCAGCGCTCGACGCATACAATGGTCCATTCCAGTTTCACGTCAGCAACGAGGGGATGGTCATGATCAAAGTCGGCGACAAAATGCCCGCGGGCACATTCACGCAGATCACCAAGGATGGACCGCAGAAGATCAGCGCCGAAGACTTCTTCAAGGGCCGCAAAGTCGTGCTGTTCTCGGTGCCGGGTGCGTTCACGCCTACCTGCGATGCCAAGCACCTGCCGGGGTTCGTGGAGAAGGCTGGTGACATCAAGGGCAAGGGCGTCGATGCCATCGCCTGCATGGCCGTGAACGACGCGTTCGTGATGAAGGCCTGGGGCAAATCCCAGAACACCGACGGCAAGGTGGAAATGCTGGCGGACGGCAACGCCGAGTACACCAAGGCGCTGGGCCTGGACATGGACGCCACGGGCTTCGGCATGGGCATCCGTGGTCAGCGCTTCGCGCTGGTGGTGGATAACGGGGTGGTGAAGCAGGTGAATGTCGAGCAGAAGGGCGAGTTCAAGGTGTCGAGCGCGGATCACGTGCTCACGCAGCTGTAACCGCTGCTCTACGTTCCTCAAAACAAAGGCCGCCGCATCTCATGACGCGGCGGCCTTTTTAATCGGCTCTATGGCGGAGTGGACTTAGCCCAGCGCCTTCTCCAACTCCGGCACGAGCGTGAACAAATCACCGACCAGGCCGATGTCCGCCACTTCGAAGATCGGCGCTTCAGCGTCCTTGTTGATGGCAACGATGGTGCGTGCGTCCTTGATGCCGGTCAGGTGCTGAATCGCGCCCGAGATGCCCACGGCGACGTACAGCTCCGGCGCAATGATCTTACCGGTCTGGCCGACCTGCAGATCGTTCGCCGCATAGCCGGCATCGACCGCCGCGCGCGATGCACCCACCGCGGCGCCGAGCTTGTCGGCGAGGCTGAAGATGATCTTGAAGTTATCCGAGCTGCCAAGCGCACGACCGCCCGACACGACGCGCGGCGCGGTCTGCAGGTCCGGACGACCCGTGGCAGCCGCGGAACGCGAGACGAAACGAGTGTGAGAGGGCAGTGACGCAGAAACATTTGCAGCTTCCACACCCGCGCTGCCGCCTTGCGCAGCCGCCTGGAACGATGCGGTACGAACGGTCGCGACCAGCTTCTTATCCTGCGGCGCTTCGACGGTGATGATCGCGTTGCCCGCGTACACCGGCCGACGGAACTTATAAGCACCTTCGGCGGCCATGATGTCGCTCAGCTGGCCGACGCCGAGCAGCGCCGCCACTCGCGGCATCAAGTCTTTGCCGAACGTGGTCGAGGGGCCGAACACGTGCGTGTAATTGGCAGCAACCGCGGCCACCTGCGGCGCGAGCACAGCAGCGAGCGGCTCGGCATTCGCCGCGTTGTTGACGGTCAGCACCGTCTTCACACCCTGGATCTTCGCGGCCTCGGCGGCGACAGCGGCGCCGTCAGTCGCGAACACGGCAACGTGAATTTCAGCACCGGAGATCGTGCTGGCGCAGGAGACGCACTTGGCGGTGGAGGGATTGAGCTTGCCGCCGGCATGTTCGGCGACGATGAGAATCTTGGCCATCAGACGAGCCCCTTCTGCTTGAGGGCGGCAACCAGCTCGCCCACATCTTTCACCATCACGCCCTTGGAACGCGCCGCGGGCGGCTCGTACTTGGTCGTCTTGAACTGCGGCGCCGTGTCGACGCCGAGCGAGGCGATCGCAACGGTCTCGAGCGGCTTCTTCTTCGCCTTCATGATGTCCGGCAGCTTCACGTAGCGCGGCTCGTTCAGGCGCAGGTCGGTGGTGAGCACCGCCGGCAGGTCGACTTCGATCGTTTCCAGACCCGCGTCCACTTCACGCGTGACCTTGGCCTTGCCGCCCTCCAGCTCGACCTTCGAGGCGAACGTGGCCTGCGGACGATCCCACAGCGCGGCCAGCATCTGGCCGGTCTGGTTGTTGTCGTCGTCGATGCCTTGCTTGCCGAGCAACACGATCTGCGGGCTCTCTTTCTCGATGAGCTTCAAGAACACCTTGGCGGCGGCGAGGGGTTCTACGACCGAGTCGGCCTGCACGAGGATGGCGCGGTCGGCGCCCATGGCGAGACCGGTGCGCAGCTGCTGCTGGGTGTCGGCGGGGCCGATGCTGACGACGATGACTTCCGTCGCGCCCCCTTTCTCCTTGATGCGCAGCGCCTCTTCCAGCGCGATCTCATCGAAGGGATTGATGCTCATTTTGACGCCGTCGGTCACGACACCCGTGCCGTCGGGTTTGACGCGGACGCGGACGTTGTAGTCCACCACGCGCTTGAGGCCCACCAGAATCTTGCTCAACTTTCGGCTCCGATAAATACCGCAGAAAAACGAGGGCTGCAGGCCGCCGCAGCGGCCGGGCACGCTACTGGAACGTAGCGCGCGAGTCAATCGACAACGTGTCGCGTACTGCCATGTTCCGCAGGGGAAAAATGCCGAAACTGACGGTGTATTTCGGGAAGTGGAATCCGGTCACCGGTGGCAGCGGTCGACAACCGGCTAAACTCGCCGGCCTCAACCAGAACCACTGTCGCACCGTCATGCCAGATGCACTTGCTCCCCGCCTGAAATACGGTGTGATCGCCCCCGCGACCAACACCATCGTGCAGCCGGAATTCGACGCCATGCGCCCGCGCGGCGTGACCAACCAGATGGCCCGGGTGGTCATTCCCGACTCGCCGGTCGGCACCGAGAGCGAGTTCGTCGCCATGATGGGACAGGTCCGCAGCAACATCGAAGCGGCGCTGGACGCAGTCATGGCTTGTTCGCCATCCGCCGTCGTCTGCGGCATGAACGCCGAGACCTTCTGGGAAGGCGTGATGGACGCCAACGCGGTCCAGGCCCATCTGGAGGCCCGCGCCGGCGTGAAGGTGATCCTCGGAGTGCAGGCCTGCCTGGCCGCGATTCAGCGCTACGGCGGGATTCGACGCATCAGCGTCATCACCCCGTACATGCCCTCGGGCGACGCCCAGGTGCGGCGTTTATTCACGGACAGCGGCTTCGAGGTGGTGAATTTGCTGGGCTTGAAGAGCAACAGCCCGCTATTGATGGCCCACGAGGCGCCCGAGCGCCTGCGCCGGGCGGTACGCGAGGTGGACGACAGCAGCGTCGAGCTGATTCTCCAGGTGGGCACGAACCTGGCGTTCGCCTCGATCGCCGCCGAAGCCGAGCGCTGGCTCGGCAAGCCGGTGCTGGCGGTGAACACCTGCACCTACTGGCACGCGCTACGGAGCACGGGCATCGAGGACAAGATCGAGGGCTTCGGCTCGCTGCTGACCGAGCATTGAGCTGGGGTTAGCGGCGGGAGACCGGGGGCTGGTCGGAGGCTGTAATGGCGCACGGCCTTTGAACCTGTACGCACTTCGTCGAGCAGGATTCTGTTATCTTCCGGGCCAGTCTCCAACCCCTGGTCACCAGCGACTTTCCTATGCGTTCCATCCGCCCCAGTGCCGGCCTCGCCAACGTGAAGTATGAAATTCGCGGCGACCTGGCGCGGCGCGCCCATGAAATGGAGCGGCGGGGCTACGACATCATTCCGCTGAACATCGGCAATCCCGGGGTGTTCGGATTTCGCACGCCCGAGACCATGCGGCTGGCGATGATCGAGAACTTGAAGGCGAGCGAAGCCTACAGCCACCAGAAGGGCATCTTCCCGGCCCGCGAGGCGGTGGTCATGCAGCAGCAGAGCCGCGGCGTGCGCGGTGTGAGCGCCGATGAAGTGTTTATGGGCAATGGCGTGAGCGAGCTCATCGACCTGGTGCTGCGCGCCTTGCTGTCGACCGATGATGAAGTCCTCGTGCCGATGCCCAACTATCCGCTGTGGACGGCGGCGGTGAATTTGAATCGCGGCCGCGCCGTGCACTATCCGTGTCACGCCGCCAACGGCTTCGAGCCTGATCCGAAAGAGATCGAGGCGTTGATCACCAGCCGGACACGCGCCATTGTCGTGATCAATCCAAACAATCCGACCGGCGCCGTGTATTCGCGCGCCACGCTCGAAGCGATCGCGCGCATCGCCGAGCGGCATCACCTGGTCGTGTTCTCGGACGAGATCTATGACCAGATCGTTTATGACGATGCGAAGTTCGTGCCGATGGCGACGCTGGTGCAGAACACGTTGTGCGCCACTATGTCGGGACTGTCGAAGGTCTATCGTGCCTGCGGCTATCGCGTCGGCTGGGTGTCGTTCTCCGGCGATGTCGAGTCGGCCCGCGAGTATCTGAGCGCGCTCGACAAGCTGTCGTCGCTGCGTTTGTGCAGCAACGTGCCGGGGCAGTGGGCCGTGCAGACCGCGCTCGGCGGCTACCAGAGTATTCTGGAGCTGACGCGTCCGGGCGGCCGTTTGTATGAATCGCGGCAGGCCATTCTCAATGGCGTCGCGAACAGCAAGTATCTGCAGGTGCACGCACCGCGCGGTGCGATCTACGCGTTCATCGGCGTCAAGGACGGCGTACTGCCGGGCTTCGACGATCAGCGCTTCGCCATGGATCTGCTCGAGCACAAGCATGTGCTGCTCGCGCCGGGCACGAGCTTCAACACGCCTTACAAGACGCACTTCCGCATCACGCTTCTGCCCCGGGCCGAAGTGCTGGCCGACGTGTTCCGCCGCATCGAGGAGCTGTTGGACAGCTACGGCGATGGGGCCGAGCCTGTGTCACGCGCGGCGCCGGATTTGAAGGTCGTCCGCAACCAGTCATGAGTTAAGGGGCATTGCGGCTCCATTCGCTTCTAGATCAGGGCGTCACGGTGCTCACCGCGAGCCGCAGGCTCGCGCATGCGCTGCGGCTGGGCTACGCCCGGCACGCGCAGAGTCAGGGGCAATCCGTCTGGCGCACGCCACGCGTTCTGCCGTGGTCCACGTGGCTCGCTCAGCAATGGCTCGAAGCACGAGCCATCGGCACGCACGCTCATCACGCCCGTTTGTTGACCAACGCCCAGGCGCGAATCCTTTGGGACAGTCTGGTCAACGCAAGCGAGTGGGGCGAGAACCTGCTCAATCCCTCCAACGCCGCCCGGCTCGCCGCACGCAGCTGGCGCCGGATGCAGGAATATTTGATCCCGCTTGCAGCGCTGAACGATAGCGATAGCTCCGAAGGCCGCGCCTTGTACGCCTGGTGCACCGAGTTCCTGCGTCGCTGCGAAAAACTGCAAGCCATCGATGAAACGCGTCTGGCGCATTGGGCCCACGATGCGAACTTCGTGCCCGAGGAAACATTGGCGCTCGCGGGCTTCGACAGCATCCCGCCGTCAGTCGCTCGATTGATCGAGCGCTGGCGTGCGCGGGGCAAGATTGCTGACATCGAAGCGGACGAGCAAACATCGCGCTCGGTCGTGGTCGTCACTGCGCGCGATGCCGACGATGAGCTCGAGTTGGCTGCGCGTTGGGCGCGTGCGCAGATCGCAACCGGCAAGAGCACGGTCGGCGTGGTCGTCGCCGATCTGCAATCGCGGCGCGCCGAAGTGCAGCGAGTCTTCGAGGATGTGTTCGCGCCCGGGCAGCGAAGCATTCAGGCCGAGTCGGCGAAGATTCCCGTCGTGATCGCCGCGCCTGCGCCGCTTGCATCCTATCCCGTCGTGGATGCCGCGCTCCTGGTCCTGCAGTTCGCTTTGCACGATCGACCGGCGACACACGCAGGCCGGTTGTTACGTTCGCCGTTCATTGCGGGCGGCGAAGCGGAGAAAGATCGGCGCGCCATGGCGGACTTCCGGCTGCGTGAGGATCAGCGAGATCGCTGGGATTGGTTTGAGCTCGAGCGCTGGGCGAGCACGACGGGCTGCGATCAGCTGGCGCTCGCTGCACGGAACATTGGCGGAGAGATTCGCGGCAAGACCTCATCCACCGGCGCAAGCGCCTGGGCCGAACGTTTTCACGCCTGGCTGCGCGCGGTCGGCTGGCCCGGCGAGCGTTCGTTGAGCAGCGTCGAACATCAAACGGTGCTCAAGTTTCACGCGGCGCTCGCGGAGTTTGGTACGTTGGATGCGGTGACGGCGTCGCTGTCTGCAGCGGCGGCCTTGTCTCGTTTGCAGGAGCTGTTGCGAGACACTCCGTTCGAGCCGGAGACGCAGGCTACGTCGATCACGGTGATCGATCCTGCGACCGTTGCGGGCATGACCTTCGATGCCACCTGGGTGACCGGGCTCGATGCCGCGCGCCTGCCCGAGCCCGTGAATCCCGATCCTTTGTTGCCGGTCGCCCTGCAGCGCGCTGCGAAGATTCCCGAAGCGACGGCGGAAGGCGTCATGCAGTTGTCGCGAGCGAGACTCGCACGCTGGACCGGCAGCGCACCGCAGGTCGTGTTGAGCTGGCCGCGCCAGGAAGGCGAGGCCGAGCTGCAGCCCAGTCCGATGTTGGCGTCGTGGCCGACGGTCAAAGGCAATGATATGGCGATCGCCTCGGTGCGACCGCTACGGCGAACTCTGTTCGATCAGCGACCGCTGCTCGAACAGATGCGTGATGAGCTCGCGCCCCGGCTGACCGTGAGAAGCGCGCGAGGCGGTGCGATGACGCTGGAGCTGCAATCTCGCTGTCCCTTCCGAGCGCAGGCGCAGATTCGCCTCGGGGCGGAGGACATGCCGACGGTGAGCGTCGGCGTCGAGCCGATCGATCGCGGCATCATTCTGCACCGAGTGCTGGAAGAGATCTGGGGCTCGCTGCGAAGTCACGCGGGACTGCTCGCGATCGACGAAGAAACATTGGCGCAACGGGTACGGGCGAGCGCCGAGCGTCACACGATGCAGGCGCTGCAACCGACGGTTCGCTACCGGCAGCGTCTTGCAGCGCTGGAAGCGAGCAATGTCACGAAGCAAGTGCTGCAGTTGTTGGCCGTGGAGAAAGAGCGGCCGTCGTTTGCATTGAGATTGACCGAGAAGTCCGAGCCGTACGCCATTGGTGGACTGTCGATCACGCTGCAGCCGGACCGCATCGACGAGCTCGGTAACGGCGGCAATCTGCTGATCGATTACAAACTCGGCGACTCGCACTCGCCGCGGCAATGGCTCGATACGCGACCGGGTCGGCCGTTGCGGCCGCAGCTGCCTTTGTATGGACTGGCGCACGGAGAGTCGTTGCGCGGACTCGCGTATGTCGTTTTGGCCGCCGGCGCGGTGGAATACCGTGGCTGGAGCGACGGGGCGTTCATCGGCGAGGGCGTGGCCGCGTATCCAGGGCATGTGCGACTCAAGCCCGATCATCCACCGGATTGGCCGTCGCTCGTAGCTCATTGGCGCAAGTCACTTACGCAACTTGCGGAGCATTTCGTCGAAGGCCAGGCCGCGGTGGATCCACTGCTGCCGCAAGAATGCACGTACTGTCATTTGAGCGCGTTCTGCCGGATCAGCGAACGGGTGCAGGAAGACGAGGCGGAGCACCACGATGAGTAGCGACGCTGCAGCCCGCAAGCGCGCGCTCGATCCGACGCGCTCGTTCATCGTGCAGGCGCCGGCAGGCTCCGGCAAGACCGAGCTGCTCACGCAGCGCTATCTGCGATTGCTCGCCACCGTCGAGCATCCGGAACAGATCCTTGCGATCACGTTCACGCGCAAGGCCGCCGCGGAAATGCGCAATCGTATCTTGCTTTCCATCGAAGCCGCCGGCGGTCCGCAGCCTGAGTCGGCGCACAAGCTCGCAACCTGGGAATTGGCGCGCGCGGTGCGTGCTGCCGATATCGAGCGCAATTGGAAACTCGCTGAGCATCCGTCGCGACTGCGCATTCAAACGATCGATGCGCTCAACTCAACGCTCGCGCGGCGCTTGCCGATTCTCGCCGGCACGGGTTCGGCGCTGGAGCCGGCCGAAGATCCGTGGCCTTTGTATGAAACGGCGGCGCGACGACTGATCGAACGGCTCGGCGAAGGCTCAGCGGTCGCGGACCATCTTGAATCGTTGATCGTGCACCTCGGCAATCGCACCGATCTGCTCGCGGACCTGCTGTGCGAGCTGATGGCGAAACGCGATCAATGGCTGCACCAGATCGTGAGTGCCGGTGCGCACGACGACTTGCGCGCCGTGCTCGAGCAAACCTTGCAGAACGTGATCAAGCGACATCTCACGACGCTGTGCGGGTTGCTGAACGATGTGCGCCGTCGTGAGTATTGGGACCTCGCTGTGTTCGCCGCGTCCAACTTGCGCGATGTGGCCGGGGTCAACGAGGAAAAACGGCTGCTGCTCGATGCGTGCTCGAATGCGCACGCATGTCCGAATGCGCAGAGCGACACCATCGATGCCTGGCTGGCCCTGGCGAGCGTGTTCCTGAAGCGTGATGGTTCGCCTTATCAGACCGTCACGAAGAAGAGCGGCTTTCCGACGACGCATCCTCAGCAGAAGGAGCAGATGCTCGGTGTGCTCGCAGAACTCGCGCAGGATGCCGAGCTGATCGCGCAGTTGGGGGCACTTCGCAATCTGCCGCGACCGACCTACTCGCCGGAGCAGTGGACAATCCTCGAGGCGCTACTTGCCGTGCTGCCCGTGGCCGTCGCGGAACTGCAGATCGTGTTTCAGTCGCAAGGACAGGCAGATTACATCGAAGCGGCGTTGCGAGCGCTGCAGGCGTTGGGCTCGAGCGAAGAGCCCACGGATCTGGCCCTGGCGTTCGACTATCGCTTGCAACACCTACTGGTCGATGAGTTCCAGGACACGTCCTTCGGCCAGCTCGATCTGCTCGAGCGGCTGACCGCGGGCTGGACGGAAGGCGACGGTCGCACGCTGTTCTGCGTCGGCGATCCGATGCAATCCATTTATCGCTTCCGTCAAGCCGAGGTGGGTTTGTTCCTGCAGCTGCAGCGGCAGGGACTGCGCAACGTTCGGCTCGAGCCGTTGCAGCTCACATCGAACTTCCGTTCGACGCGTCCCATCATCGAGTGGGTGAACCGTGTGTTCCCGGGCGTGCTGTCGCCGACCGACAATGCGGAGCAGGGCGCGGTGCGCTACAGCCCGAGTGTCGCAGCGCTGCCGAGCACGCGAGGCGGTGTGAAGGTTCATCCGTCGTTCGACAAGGATGAGCTCGCCGAGGCGCGCCAGGTCGTCAAGCTGGTTCGCAAGAGCCTCGCCGAGGATCCGGAAACGACGGTCGCTGTGCTCGTCACGGCACGCACGCACGTGGGCTTGATCGCAAGCCAGCTGCACGCGGCGTCAATTGATTTCCAGGCGATCGAGATCGAAGCGCTGCTCGATCGACCTGTCGTGCAGGATCTGACCGCGCTGACGCGCGCGCTCGTCCATCTCGCCGATAGAACTTCGTGGCTTGCGGTGCTGCGTGCGCCGTGGTGTGGCCTTACGTTGAATGACCTGCACGCGATCGTCGGCAACAATCGATCGTCGACGGTCAACGAGCTGCTGAGTCGCGCGCTCGAGTCGAGCGACACGCTGAGCAGCGAGGGCCGCGAACGCGTCACTCGCGTGCATTCGATTCTTCAAGCTGCGTTAGCGCAGCGAGGGCGACTTTCGTTGCGCGACTGGGTGGAGCGCACCTGGAATGCGTTGGGCGGCCCGGCGACCTTGCACCGGCCTCAAGATCTCGATGATGCCGATGCCTACCTGCGCCGGCTCGACAACATCGAGATTGCCGGCGATCTCGACGATGCCGCGCGGCTCGAAGAACAGCTGGATCGATTGTTTGCTCGCCCGCGGCCGGAGAATCGAGCGCGCGTGGAAGTGATGACGATCCACAAATCCAAGGGCCTGGAATATGACGTGGTCATCCTGCCGGCATTGGATCGGTTGTTGCGAGGCGAGAGTCGTGAGTTGATGCGCTGGACGCGGATTCCCGGCCGCGAAGGCGGCATCGTGTTCGCGCCGATCAAGGCCGCCGGGACCGATTCCGATCCGATGTATCGTTGGATCGAACTGCTGGAACGCGAGCGCAGCGCCCGGGAGCGCGGCCGACTGTTGTACGTGGCGGCAACTCGCGCCAAGCGCGTCCTGCACCTGCTCGGCCGGGTGCGAGTGAAAGAAACGGAGGAGGGCGCGGAACTGCGCGAGCCCCTGACCGGATCGATGCTTCGTTTGCTATGGCCTGAAGTGAAATCTCACTTCGAATCCAGCGTGCAGACGAAACCACAACAGGATCTGTTCGCCTCCGCGCCGACGCCTTCCCTTCGAGTGCGTCGCCTGCCGCTGCAATGGCAGCCGCCGACCGCGGACGCATCCGTAACAGCGAAGGTGGTGAACCTCAGCGATCTCGAGGCGCAGATCGAGTTTGACTGGGCCTCTCAAACTGCCCGTCACATCGGGACGCTCGTTCACCGTGAACTGGATCGGCTGGTCCGTGCGGGCGTTGAGCGTGCGACGCCATCGCCCAATCGAGCGCGGCTCTGTGCTGAGCTTGCTGAGCTTGGCGTACCGCCGGATCGATGTGATGCGGCCGCCGAACGAGTCGTCGCCGCCATGGCGCAGACTCTTGCCGACGAGCGCGGTCGCTGGCTGCTGGGCTTATCGTCCTCGTTGAGCGAAGCGGAGTCTGAGCTGGCATTGAGCGGCGTGTTCGACGGCGAAATCGTCTCCGGCGTGATCGACCGGACGTTCGTCGACCAGCACGGCGTGCGCTGGATCGTCGATTTCAAAACCGGCTCCCACGAAGGCGGCGGCCTGGAGCAGTTCCTTGCCGATGAAGTCCGCCGCTATCGCGATCAGCTGCAACGTTACGCCCGTCTGATGAAACTGTTTCGACCCGATCAGCCGGTGCGGGCGGCGCTGTATTTCCCGTTGATGAAGCAGTGGCGAGAAGTGCCGGTCGGATAACCGGGCTCGGCATCCATCACGACCGGCGGGTGGGCAATGGTTGATAGTGAAATCGTAGCTGAGCTGGATGCAGCGTCTCGCCGAGTTGGGGGTATCACCCGAATGCCGGCTGACGCTGCGGACACTTACTTGCGGGGACTTGCTGAAACCTATGTTGCCGACCCGTCGAGTCTGCGCTGGTGGGAGTCCCTGAAATGCAGTGCGGTCCGCATGCCGTACGCAGATACTGATGGCCTTGCGAAGATTGCAACTCTGGTCGGTCAGCGTACCAACGCAAGGTTGATCGTCACGGACGATGAGAGCCCACCGTGGCCTGTCTACTCGGGGGACGCGCAGAAAATCATTGCGATGCTGCGGGAGTGCCGATTTTTCGAGTACATCCTGGCTGCGCACGACCGAAGCTGGATCCTCTTCGACACTCATATGAATGAATTGGTGAGTGCGGGGCTGGAGGTCCGAACCAGCGTTACTGAAGAGTAGCTCCCGGCACAAAAGAGACCCAGCTCACACTCGGCTCCGAGAAACATCGCCGCCGCGCCGCACCGCTGGCTAAACTAGCGCCCATCCCAGCTCAAGGTTTGCACCGGCAGGAGCTTTCGTGCACGTCATCATCGCCGCGATCACCGCGCTCGCTGGCTTGTTGTGGGCGATCAATTCGCTGCAGCGTTCGGGATTCAGTCTGAGCTCCATCAATCCGTTCCTGGCGTATCGGCGCTGGAAATGGAGCCGCACCTATGGCGCCAAGCCCATCTATCGACTGGAACGACCGATGGACGTGGCCGCGGTGCTGCTGCTGGGCATCGCCAAGGCCGATGGCGAGATCACCTCGGACCAGAAGCGCGAGTTGCAGAATCTGTTCCAGAACGAATTCGAGATTTCACGGGATGAAGCCGCCGACCTGCTGCTGGCGAGCTCACATCTGATTCGCGACGAGATTTATATCGTCGATCATCTCGACAAGATCCTGGAGCTGAGCGCGGCGAAGTTCGAACCCTCCGCCGTGATCTCGTTGCTCGGCATGATGCGTCGGATTGCGGCGCTCGACGGATCGATCAATGGCGAGCAGCAAAAGCTGATCGAGGCGACCGAACGTTACTTCGCGAGCCGGCAGAAGGCCGCCGGCGGCAAGTGGAGCTAGCCGCCGCAACTGAAAGTTACAGCGTGCCTTCGGTATTGAATTGTCGGCGGCCCTGCGCATCCGGCGGGCCAAGGAATTCCAGCGCCTGCACCAGATTGCGAGGCGCATCGGGGCGCGCGGCGATCAAAGCTTCGAGGGCATAGCTGCGATCAGGCTTGAGTTGGAGGGTGCCGTTGAGCTGCAGCGGGCCATCGCCGGCATCCGAGATCGCGCCCTTCAAAACGTCCGCAGTCGAGGCGGCGGGATCGAACACGATCAGATAGGTGCCCGCCTTCGCAGGCTTGCGCGCCGGACCGTTCAGATCCTTCACTTCCAGCGAGCCATTCACCTGGGTGGGCCAGCCGTTTTCCAGCGTGAGCTGCTGGAAGCGGCCGTTGAGCGTGCCGGCCCAGCCGCCAGGGATCGCATTGGCCGGCAAAGCACTCAGCGGCAGCGATGCGCTCAGCGCTTTGAAACTCATCGTGCCGGTGGGCCCGACACTGAGCTGCGTCTGGGCGAAGCCATCGATGCGCGTCACCTTCACGTCGGCATTGGCGTGCGCGGTGAATAGCGGCAGGGCGTGCAGCTTCCATTCGACACTGCCAACGTTCACGCCTTCAACCTGCAGCACCTGCGCGCGGCCATTCCAGATCGTGCCGGAGACGCCGCCGGCATAAACACCGGAGGAGCCGAGCCAGGACAACACGAGGCTCGCGGGCAACGTGACCACCGCGAAGATGAGGAATGCGCCCACGCCGAGCGCGACCAACGGCCAGAGTCGCTTCATAGAGTTGTTATGCGCCGACGCGGGTCAGGACCAGGTTGGCATTGACGAGACCGGGCTGTGCTGCGCGATCGATGCTGGCGGATTCGACATCCACCGCGTGCACCTGCTGGAGCGTGCCAAGGCACACCATCAACTTGTCGAACTCCGCGCCTTCGAGTCGCACGCGAATGCCGCGCTCGCCATTAGGAGTCTGGCCCGTCAGGGAGGCGCCCAAGCCGCACTCACGCGCGGTACGGTCGATCAGCACGACCATGGATTCGTTACTCGGGCCCGGACGGCTCGGTGCATTGGCGCTGAGCACGGCAACTTCCCCGGACACGCTGCGCATCCACGCAAGATCGCCTTCCTTCTGCGCGACGCGCTTGGCCTGCGCATTGACGGCGCTGTACAACGGTGCGAGCGCCAGCACATACACCGCAACGACCAGCACCAGGATGGCGCCAGCGATGACGATGACGCGCTCGCGAGGCTGCAGCGAATCGAACTTGTCTTTGAGCTGTTGCATCACGCGCCTGCCTTCTGGAACCGCAGCCGTCCCTCGATCTTCTGGTCGCGCGGATTGGTCGACTTGATCTCGCCCCGGATGCCTCGTTCGTTGGCCACCTGCAGGATGCGATCGAGCACCGCCGTTTCATCCTTGGGCGCGAGCACGCGCAAATCGGTGCCGTCCTGCTGGTAGTACAGCGCTTCCACATCGATATTCGGCGCCTGCGCCATTGCCTCGCTCAGCATGGCGAGCGTCGTGAGCATGCCGCTGGTCGGACCCGTGCCACGCAACTGCCCGAGCACCGCTTCGACCTGACGGCGCGCTTCGAGCGGATCAGGCACCGGTGCGCCCGGAATGGCCTGTTGGAATACCTCGGCGATCTGCGCATCGAGCTGGCTTTCCACGTTCTTGAAATGGAAGTACTGCCAGGTCTTCATGCCAACGTGCGCGGCGACGAATACAGCGGCGAGAATGGCCGCGTAGCGCCAGGGCGCGAAAGAAATATTGAGCTTGGTCTTGGCGGCGTACGGACCCTGCAGCAGGTTCACCGCACCCGCCTTGGGAATGTTCGAGGCCAATAGCGGCAGGGGACCATCCGGCAGCAGCTTCAACTGCAGGCTGGCCGTGAATTCGCGCAGACCCTCGAGCAGTTCGCGCTCGCGTTCGTAGTCTTCTTCAGAAACAAAGATGGTGACGTGCTCGCGGGCCTCTTCGCCGCTTGCCAGCGCCATCTGCAGCGCTTCGATGAGGGGCTCGACTTCGATGACCGTGCCGGGCTGATTCTCGCGACGGACATACAAGCGTTTGCCATCGATGAGCACGGCGACCGCGCCGGTTACCGTCGGCAACACGCTCGTTTCGGCGTGGATCGTGTCGGTGGACAAGCCGGCTGCTTGCAGCGTCGCGACCCACTCATCCATGCGAGCTCGCGAGACGGCAGCGACCGGCGTGCCCGGACGCGACTCGCGCTTGCCGACGGCGAAGTGCATGTCCTCGACGTCCGCGGCCAGTTGTTCTTCGAGCGCGAAGGGCACGACTTGCGCAAGCTTCGCGCCGCTCTTCAGCGGCAACACCGGTTCGGCCAGCAGCACATCGGTGCCGGGCACGAGCACGACGGTCTTGCGAGTCTGGGACAGCGCGGCGGCATCGCTGAGCGAGCCCCACGAGACATTGCCGCGCCGGGCGCCGGCGCCGTCGACGACCAACCATTCGGCTTGTGGCGCCGCCTGCGAGCCGCCCGGTTGGGCGGCCGCGATGGGATGCAAGCGGACAACTAGGAGTTCCGGCATCAGAGCGTTCCGTAGCTTCTTAGGATGGGACGGACCTGGTTGGCGCCGCCGCTTCGATACAACAAACTGTACAGGGTGAACCTTTGAGTGCCAAGGGTGACCCAGATCGTCGCCAGGAAGTAATCGCTGGTTTCACCGATCATGTCGTCCAGCTCTTGCTTGCGATCGTTCGACAAGCTCGCCTGGAATTCGCTCACCGTCGGAAAGCAACGCTGTTGGCGCGTTTGCTGGCCGGCCTCGCGGCCAAGCGTGAATTCGCGGTTGTCGCCAATCATCGCATCGAGCAACTCGGGTGAAGCCGTACACAGGTTGATGGGCTGACCGGCTGGCAAGGCGGTGACGAACGGTGCGAGCTTTCGATAGCGCTCCGCGCCGAACTCCGGCAACGCCAACAACTCGCTCGCGCGGGTGATGGGCATGTTCGCGGTGCGATAGGGCGGCGACAAGTTCGTGTACACCGGATCCTCGGCGCCGTCGGGGAAGCCGGCGTTGTTGTCCGCGTCGATCCAGTCGGCGATGTAGCCGGCCCATTTCGGCTCGATCTCGAGCAGCGTCAGCAGACGCTCGAAGCGTTTTACCGCAGGCTCGTTCTGCGTGCTCTGACCTGCCTGGTCGAAGGTCACCAGATCGTTGAGATTGAAGCGGCCCTGCAGGTCTTCGAGCTGGCCTTCGAATTCACCGCCGACATCTTCCAGCGGAATCGGCGGAATGGGCGTGGCCCACTCTTCGGTGAAGTCATCGGTCTTGCTCGATTGCATCTTGTCCCGGCGCAGCGCGTCCGAGGCCCAGGCTTCACCGCCCATCGCGATCTCGAACGATTGATCGAGCGAGAAGGTGTTCACTGTGCGGCGCTGATCGAGATAGCCGCGGAAACCCACTTCCGCCGCCAGAATGGTCGCGAGCGCCACGATCAGCACGGCCATGACGAGCGCGACACCTCGTTGATGACGGCGGCTCTTCATCCCGAGACCTCGACCAATCGCTTCAGCTCGCCCCAGTCTTCGAGCTCGAGCGTGAATTCGACCGCGATTGGACGCACCCAGGGTGCCTCGGCGGGCGAGTAACCGAGCGGTGGCCATTGCTCGTGCCAGGTGCGGTTCGGATCCATGAAACGGAACTTCAGGCTCTTGACGCCGTCGACCAGCACCGCGCTTTCCGGCTCGCTGCTCATCGTGCGATCGAGAGCGAGCCAGTAGTCACGAATGAGCTTGTTGTCTTCGACGCGATAGGCCACGCGCTGCAAAGTGGAGCGGGGCACACCGGCGGGATTGCTCCAGCCCGAATGCGTGAACTCGACGAGCGATTCGCCGCCACCTTTCTCATCGGCGCGCAGCGCTGGGACCAGGCCGTCGCCCAAGGGCTGACGCACGGGACGTGGCTCGAGCGATGTAAAGTCCAGGTTCAAACGTTGCATGGTCGCTTGAATGGCGCGCGTGCGTGCGGCGCCGGCATTGACGACGTCGCTTTGTTTGACCAGCTCGTTATAGCCGCCCATCGCAATGGCGCTGACGATGGCGAAAATAAATATCGCCACCAGCACTTCGACGAGCGTAAAGCCTGACTCGCGGCCGCTGCCGCGTATCGCTTCGTTGAGCGGGCCACGTGAACGCGCTGGCGCACTTACCCTGCTCATGAGCTGGGATCCTCGCCCGGCTGCTCGGGCTCCGGATTCACCGGTTCGCCCGGCTCGGGCTGCGGCTGCTGCGGCGGCGGCTCGGTTTCGGAATCGCGACGTCGCTCGCCCGGCGGGCCGCCACCTTGTTGTTGCGAGCCTCGCCAGGAAATCTGCGTGACGCCCGGCGGTGCGATGGCGGTGCCGTAGAAGCCGGTGACGTAGGCAAGCGAGCTTTTTTCCGGCGCCTCCGAAGGACGCACGCTCACTTCGATGCGACGGATCGACTCGACCGGCGTTTGTTTCACTTCCATGGTCCAGCGCCAGTCGCGCCCGGCCATTTCCACTTCATCCGAGGATTTATCGACGGCTGGTGCGTTGGGCTCCAGGCGCACCTTGGTGAGCTGATTCATCGCAATCCAATGCGCGATGGTTTTGTCCCGGATGTACGAGGTGTTGTTCGCGGTCTGGCTCACGGTCTGAATGACGGCCAGCATGCCCAGACCGACGACGATCAGCGCCACCAGCACTTCGATCAGCGTGAAGCCGGACGTGCTGCGTTTGAGCTTGCAGAGATCAGCGCGCACTGGACACCCGTGTCGGCTGTCGTTTGTCATTCTTGTTGTCTTCGGGCGGCTTGGTTTCCAGCAGCGCTGCCCATTGGTTGCGGTCGTCGCGAACCTCGACGCGCAGGTTGTTGTCGGCGTGCGCGGTCACGCGCCACAACGCTGGCTGGCCCTCACGCTCGATCTCCAGTTCGAACGGGCTGACATCGCCGCTGGAGAGCACCATGATGTGCGGCGGGTGTTTCTTGTTCTCGTCCTTGTCGCCACGCTGGGGCAGGTTGGGCTTGAGCACCACCTCGCGCGATTCCAGTCGCAGCCGGAAGCGCAGGCCCTCGGGCAACGCGCGCTGTTGGAACAATTCGTCGCCGTCGATGGGTTGCCACTCATCCTTGCGGGAATCGAAGCGCAAATATTCGTAGGCGCCGCTCGACACGAAGATGCCGAGATCCTCGACCTGCATTTCGCCTTCCTCGCGGGCCTGTTGCAGCACCGTCCAGAAACGCCGGGATTCATCTTCGGCCTGACTATCGCGTCCGAGCACACCGAACGACAGCGCCGCCATCGCCACCATGATGCCGACGATCACCAGCACCACGAGCAACTCCAGCAGCGTGAAGCCGCCGTGCCGCTCCATCCAACGAGGCCGGGTGCAGGTGTGGATAATATGAGCTCTACCGTGGTGCGTAAGGCGCCGGATCATAACAAAGCAGATCGTATCAATGAGTGACGGCTTGTCCCGGCCCGCCCTGTCGTTTTCGCAGCGCTTGCGGCAATGGATGCCCGACAGGCAGGAGCGGCGGGTGATTGGACTGCTCTGGCTGGGGCTGGTTCTGTTGTCGCTACTCGGCGAAGACGGGCGGCAGTGGCTGCGCTATGAGCGCGAGGCCGTTCTGCAGGGAGAATACTGGCGGCTCTTTACAGCTCACCTGGTCCACCTGAACACCTGGCACATGCTGCTGAACGCCGGCGGGGTCGCGCTGATCGCCGCACTTTTCAAGGGCGACTATTCCTGGCGGGGCTGGCTGCTGATTGCGCTGTTCGGTGCGCTGGCCATCGACCTCGCATTTGTGTGTTGGGAGCCACACATCCTCTGGTACGTCGGTTTATCGGGGGTTCTGCACGGCGCGCTCGCGGCAGGGGCGGTGTCGTGGTGGCAGTACCAGCCCAAGCGGCTGTCGCTGGCCTTGACCGCGATTCTGGTCGGCAAATTGGCCTGGGAATACCAGCACGGCGGGCTGCTGTTGATGGGCGATCTGCCGGTCGTTGTGGAAGCGCATCGGTATGGCGCCCTGGGCGGGCTCGCGGCCGGGCTCATCCTGTGGTTGCACGCCCACAGGCAAGTGGCCGTAAAGTCAAGGATCTAGCCACCCGGAGGCGGATCGTTATAATCGCGCGCCGCATGCGGTTGGTCATGCACGGTCGGGTCACGAAAGTGGCCGAAGACCCACAGGAGCTCAATGAGTTTTGCCTTTGTATTCCCCGGGCAGGGATCGCAGTCGGTCGGCATGATGGCCGCGCTGGCGAGTGCCGAACCGCTGGTGCAGGAAACCTTTGCCGAAGCGTCGTCGGTGCTCGGCTACGACCTGTGGCAGCTGTGCCAGCAAGGTCCCGAGGATCAACTCGGCGCCACCGAGCGCACTCAGCCGGCGATGCTCACAGCGGGTGTCGCGACCTGGCGGGTCTGGCGCAAGCACGGCGGTCCGCTGCCTGCGGCGATGGCCGGCCATAGCCTCGGCGAATATTCGGCATTGGTCTGCTCGGGCGCGCTGGATTTCAAAACCGCGGTCGCACTGGTGCAGTTTCGTGGCCGGGCCATGCAAGAAGCCGTGCCCGCCGGGCAGGGTGCGATGGCCGCGATTCTCGGTGTCGAGGATGCCGAAGTGGAAGCGGCCTGCGCCGCAGCCACCCAGAGTGGCGCCGCTGGCGAAATCGTGCAGGCTGCGAATTTCAATTCTCCAGGTCAGGTCGTGATCGCCGGCAATGCCATCGCGGTCGATCGCGCCATCGAAGTGCTGAAGTCCAAGGGCGCGAAGCGCGCGATGAAGCTACCGGTGAGCGTGCCCTCGCACACGGCGTTGATGCAGCCAGCGGCCGATCGAATGGCCGAGAAGTTACAAAGCGTGTCGTTCGCGCAGCCCGAAGTGCGCGACATCTATACGGTCGATGTGAAAACGCATCAGGGACCGGACAGCATTCGCCAGGCGTTGGTGCAACAGCTGGTGAAGCCGGTGCGCTGGACCGAAACCGTGCGCGCCATGCTCGGCGGCGGCGCCAAGGCGATCATCGAGTGTGGGCCGAAAGGCGTGCTGACCGGGCTCAATCGCCGCATCGAGAAGAACAAGGACATCGCGATGCTCTCGATCGAGGATCCCGAGAGCTTGCAACAGGCGCTCGCGGCCTGCCGGAGTCAGTCATGAGCGAGCAAGTGCTGTCGCAGGACATCGCGCTGGTCACCGGCGCTTCGCGTGGCATCGGCCGCGCCATTGCCGAGCAATTGGCGCGCAATGGTGCAACGGTCATCGGCACGGCGACCTCCGAAGCCGGCGCTCAAGGCATCACTGACTGGCTTGCCGCCGGCAACTTCAAGGGCCGCGGCCTCGTGCTGAATGTCGCCGATGCGGCCTCGAGCGAGAACGCGCTCAAGGACATCGAAGGCAAGGAAGGCGCGCTCACCATTCTGGTGAACAATGCAGGAATTACCCGCGACAACCTGCTCCTGCGCATGAAGCAGGAGGAGTGGGACGACATCATGAACACCAATCTCGCGTCGGTATTCCGGCTGTCGAAAGCGGTCCTGCGCGGCATGATGAAGGCCCGCCGGGGACGCATCATCAGCATCGCCTCGGTGGTCGGGGTGATGGGTAATGCCGGGCAAACCAATTACGCCGCGGCCAAGGCCGGCATCATCGGCTTCTCCAAATCTCTGGCACGCGAAGTGGGCTCGCGCGGCATCACGGTGAACGTGGTGGCGCCCGGCTTCATCGCGACCGACATGACCGCCAAGCTGCCGGCCGAGCAACAACAGCAGCTGAGCGCACAAGTTGCGTTGGGACGACTGGGTTCTGTCGAGGATATTGCCCATGCTGTGGCGTTTCTTGCGTCGCCACAGGCCGGCTATATCACCGGTGAAACGCTGCACGTCAACGGCGGCATGTACATGGTCTGATCGACGCCAAGTCAGGCCCAGACACCGATAAGTTTCGCAAATGTTGGCCCTTTAGGGCTCTTAACTTAGAATACGCCCCCCGTGCGACCCCACCCATGAACAAAAAGGGTCGGTCTCGAGCGAAGGGTTTAAGCACCTCATAGAGGACTCGTACACAAATGAGCAGTATTGAACAGCAGGTCAAAGCCATCGTCGCCGAACAACTGGGGGTGAAAGAGGAAGAAGTCACCAACGACGCTTCCTTCGTCGACGACCTGGGCGCCGACTCGCTCGACACGGTCGAGTTGGTCATGGCGCTGGAAGAGGAGTTCGAGACCGAGATCCCGGACGAGGACGCGGAGAAGATCACGACCGTGCAGCAGGCGATCGATTACATCACCGAGCGCCGCAACCAGGCCTAAAGGCCTCGCACACGAGCTGTCGGCGCCCACGTCGACATCTCGGCAGCGCCACGCTGAAGCATCAAGGAAGGCCGCAATCACCACGGTCTTCCGCCAGTCGCCCTCCATGTATTCTCCACGTCTTCCGTAGTTACGCTTCTGAGGTAACCGTTTGTCCAAGCGACGCGTCGTCATCACTGGTCTGGGCATCGTCTCTCCCGTCGGCTCGCAGCTCGATACGGCGTGGCGCAACGTGCTCGAAGGTAAGAGCGGCATCGTGCCGATCACTCGTTTCGATGCGAGCGCATTTCCCGTGCGCTTTCACGGCGCAGTGGCGGACTTCGATGCGGAGAAATATCTGCCGGCCAAGCGCCTGCGGAACATGGACCCGTTCATGCACTACGGCTATGCAGCCGCGGCCGATGCCATCAAGGACTCCGGCATCGTGGTGACGCCGGAGAATGCGGCACGCATCGGAGTGGCGATGGGCGCCGGCATCGGCGGCCTCGACACCATCGAGGAAAATCACACCAAGTGGATGGAGACCAAGAGCCCGAAGCGCATCTCTCCGTTCTTCGTGCCCGGCAGCATCATCAACATGATCTCCGGCCACGTCTCGATCGATTTCAAGCTCACCGGGCCGAATATCGCCACGGTGACGGCCTGCACGACCTCGACCCACTCGATCGGTCTGGCCATGCGTCTGATTCAATACGGCGATGCCGATGTGATGATCGCGGGCGCCGGTGAAATGGCGACCACGCCGCTCGGTCTCGGCAGCTTCTGCCAGGCGCGCGCGTTGTCGACGCGCAATGACGACCCGCAGGCGGCGAGCCGTCCGTGGGATAAGGATCGCGACGGCTTCGTGCTGTCCGATGGCGCCGGCTCCGTCGTACTCGAGGAATACGAGCACGCGAAGCAGCGCGGTGCTCGCATTTATGCCGAGCTCGTCGGCTTCGGCATGAGTGGCGATGCTCATCACATGACCGCGCCGCCGGAAGACGGCGAGGGCGCGCGTCTTGCCATGGCGAATGCGTTGAAGGATGCGCAGCTCAATCCGAGCGAAGTGCAGTACATCAACGCGCACGCGACTTCGACCGAGCTCGGCGACCTCGCCGAAACGTTTGCGATGAAGCGCGCCTTCGGCGATCACGCCTCGAAGCTCGCGGTCAGCTCCACCAAGTCGATGACCGGCCACCTGCTCGGCGCCGCCGGCGCGGTGGAAGCGATCTTCTCGATTCTCGCAATTCGCGATCAGGTCGCTCCGCCGACCATCAATCTGGACAATCCCGGCGAGGGTTGCGATCTCGACTACGTGCCGAAAGTCGCGCGCAAGATGCCGATCAAGGTGGCGCTGTCGAACTCGTTCGGCTTCGGCGGCACCAACGGCAGCCTGATCTTCAAGAAGCTCGATTGATCGGCCGAGGGGCTTCATGAGCGGCCCGGAGTCGCCCACGTCCCTGTCGATCGAGCGAGCGCCATTGATCCAACCCGTCAGCGCACATGCCTCGGCGCTGTTGGCGTTGCACGCCGCTTTTCCCGACCGCTATCCCGCGCTCTTCGAAAGTGCCGCTGCCGGCAACGCGCGCACACGCTTCGATATCCTGTTCGCATATCCGCAGGGGCACCTGTCGCTGCGGCGTGATGGCACGCTGAGCGGTCGAACCGGCGCGGTCGAGGGTGCTGGGCAGGACGCCCGAATGTCGTCCGCGCAGGGATCCGCAGGACCGGCCAAATTCCTTCCCGCGCTGGATCATTGGTGGCAAGCCGAGCGCGTTCGAGCTCGTGCAGACAACGAGCTGCCGTTCAGCGGGGGCTGGTTGCTTTATCTCGGCTATGAGCTCGCTGGCGAAATCGAGCCGCGATTGCATCTTCCATTGCCGGCCGCAGGCCCGATTGCCTCCGCGATTCGAGTGCCCGCAGCAATTGTTCACGAGCGGAACAGCGGCAAATCCTGGCTGGTCGCCGAAGCGGCGTTCGAGTCCTTGTTGGCGCGCATGGCAAATGATCTCGTGCACGCGCCCGCGATGATTTCGCCTCAGGCGCCATTGGTCGCGGGCGATGTGACTGAAGATGCGCCGGACAAGTTCTTGCTGAGTGTGGAGCGCGCGCTGGAATACATCGCCGCCGGCGACATCTATCAAGCGAACCTCTCGCGCAGCTGGCAAGCGAAACTGACCGCAGGCGTCACGCCTCAGCATCTGTATCGACGACTGCGCGAAACCAATCCGGCGCCCTTCAGCGGCATCGTGCGCCTCGAAGGGATCACAGTCGTCAGTTCTTCGCCGGAGCGATTGGTATCGGTGCGCGAGCGCCATGTGTCCACGCGGCCCATTGCGGGTACGCGTCCACGAGGCCAGACTGCTGCCGCCGATGTCGATCTCGCGCGCGAGCTGCACGCTCATCCCAAAGAGCGGGCCGAGCACGTGATGCTGATCGATCTGGAACGCAATGACCTGGGGCGAATCTGCGAAGCGGGCACCGTGAAGGTCGACGAGCTCATGACCATCGAGTCGTATGCGCACGTCCATCACATCGTTTCCAATGTGAGCGGCACACTGCGCCCCGAGGCGACGCCCGGCGATGTACTGCGTGCGGTGTTTCCGGGCGGCACGATCACCGGCTGTCCCAAGGTCCGCTGCATGGAGATCATCGCGGAGCTCGAAGGGGTGGCGCGTGGTGCGTACACCGGCTCGCTCGGTTATCTCAACCGGGACGGCAGCATGGACACGAACATCCTGATTCGCACGCTCGAAGTGGCGGGCGAGCGACTCACTCTGAGGGCGGGGGCCGGCATCGTTGCCGACTCCGTGCCCGAGCGCGAGTTGGCCGAGACGCGTGCGAAAGCTCGCGGCGTGCTGCGAGCGTTGGGTTCGGATACCGACGGTGTCGTGTCATGACGCTCGCCATGCTCGTCAACGGCGAAGCATCGGCGCACATTCCCGCCGACGATCGTGGTTTTCAATACGGCGACGGATTGTTCGAGACGGCGTTGCTGGTCAACGGCCGCGTGCGCTTTCTCGACGATCATTGCCAGCGTTTGTTTGCCGGGTGCGCCCGCTTGGGCATCGCCCCGCCGGATCGACAGACATTGCTGCGTGAGATCGCGCAGATTACGGCCGAGGCGGATCGCGGCGTCTTGAAAATCATCGTGACCCGTGGAGCGGGTGGACGCGGCTATCGGCCGAGCGATGCGATGTCGAGCACTCGGGTCGTGGCGCTGCATCCCTTCAATCCAGTGCCGCACGGGGCGTTACGTCTGCGGTGGTGTGACATCCGACTCGGACGCAACGCTCGGCTCGCGGGTATCAAGCATCTGAATCGACTCGAACAGGTGCTGGCGCAGAGCGAGTGGCGCGAAGGCGAGGTCGATGAGGGCTTGATGCTCGACACCGAAGGCGAAGTCGTGTGTGCGACCTCGGCCAATGTGTTCATCGTTCGTGACAATGTGCTGGTGACGCCCGATCTGCGCTTCTGCGGCGTGCAGGGCGTGATGCGCGCGCAAGTGATCAAAGCGGCCGCGAAACTGAAACTGGCGGTCAGCGAAGAGCCGCTGTGGCCGCACGATCTGGCAACGGCGAGCGAAGTCTTCATCACCAACGCGGTGCGTGGCATCCGTTCGGTGGCCTCGCTCGAGTCGTGGCAATGGACAACGTCCGACGTAGCGACACGTCTGGCGAATGCGTTATCGCTGAGCGAGTGAAGGATCGGAATGCGAACCCTGTTGCGTCTGTTCGGTGTGTTGGTTCCGTTGGGCATCGTGGCGGCAGGCGCGCTGGCATGGTGGAGCCATCAGTGGCTGCAGACGCCGATCGCGACGCTCACCGAGCCGACGGTGTTCGAAGTGCCAAGGGGTGCATCGCTACGTACCGTCGCGAGCGCGCTCAACGATCAGAGCCTGCTCGATCAGCCGTTGGTCTTCACGGCGTGGGCGCGCATCACCAGGCGCGATCACTCGTTGAAGGCAGGCGAATATCAGCTCACGCCGGGGCTGACGCCGAGCGGGTTGCTCGAGCTGCTCAACTCAGGCGAGGTTCTGCTCCATAGCATCACCTTCATCGAAGGCTCGACCTTCGCCGACATTCGCAAAGCGCTTGCGCAGTCGCCATCGATCCGCGGCGACTATGCCGCGCGTTCGCCGGAAGACATCATGCGCGCGCTCGGCCAGCCCGATCTGCATCCGGAAGGGCAGTTCTTTCCGGACACCTATCGCTTCGCCCGCAACACCACCGACATCGAATTGCTCGGCATGGCGTTCAGACGCATGCAGCAGGAAGTGAAGACGGTCTGGGAATCGCGAGCTAAGGATTTGCCGCTGGCCGGCCCGTACGAAGCGCTGATTCTGGCCTCCATCGTCGAGAAGGAAACGGCCTTGGATTCCGAGCGGCCGCAGATCGCGGGCGTGTTCGTCGAGCGCCTGCGGCGGGGCATGCGACTGCAGACCGATCCGACGGTCATCTATGGCATGATGAGCGCGTACGACGGCAACATCCGCCGCACGGATCTGTTGCGCGATACCCCGTACAACACGTACACGCGCTCGGGCTTGCCGCCGACACCCATCGCACTGCCCGGACTGGATTCCCTGCGGGCAGCGGTGAATCCCGAGAGCAACGGCGCATTGTTCTTCGTAGCGACGGGTAATGGCGATGGCAGTCATTACTTCTCGCGGACGCTGGCCGAGCACAACGCCGCTGTAAAACGTTATCTGCAGAAGTTGCGCAGTAAGAGATGATGCACGGTAAGTTCATCACTATCGAAGGCGGCGAGGGCGTGGGCAAATCCACGCAGATCGGTCGTCTCAAGGATTTCGTCGCCGAGCAGGGCGTCGAGGTGGTGGTGACGCGTGAGCCCGGCGGCACGCACCGCGCCGAGCGCATTCGTGAGTTGCTGTTGGAAACGAACGACGAGCCAATGCCGAGCACGTGCGAGTTGCTGCTCATGTTCGCGGCGCGTTCGACGCACATCGAGAATGTCATTCGACCGGCGTTGGCGCGTGGCGCATGTGTGATTTGCGACCGGTTCACGGATGCGACCTACGCCTACCAGGGCGGCGGCCGGCACTTGCCGACCGAGAACATCGCGACACTGGAACGGATGGTGCAAGGAACGTTGCGTCCCGATCTGACGCTGTTGCTCGATGCACCGCTCGAGGTCAGTGCGGCGCGCGCCAGCGCGAGAAATGCAGCTGCAGGAACGAGCGATCGTTTCGAACAGGAGCGGCAGGAATTTTTCGAGCGGGTCCGTGCGGCTTATCTCGATCGTGCACGCCAGGAGCCGAAGCGCTTCGCCATCATCGATGCCACCGAGAGTCTGGAAGCGGTGACTGTCGCCATTCAGCAGGTCATCGCCGAGCGCCTGTTGAAGTTGTCCCCGGCGCAGCGTTCATAACCCACAGTTACAATTCAAGTCATGGCCAAGAAAGAGGAACAAGCCGAGCCGCAACCCTTGCCGAGCCCCCGCTTGTTGCCGTGGCACTCGGCGGCGATCGGACAGCTGCGTCAGGCGTGGACGGCGAACCGTTTGCCGCACGCGATTCTCGTGCAGGGCGCCGAAGGGCTCGGCACCGAATCGTTTGCAGCGTGGCTCGCGGCGGCGGTGCTTTGTGAGAAGTCGGTCGATGGCGCGCTCGAAGTTTGTGGCGCGTGCGCGAGCTGTGCGCTCATCAAAGCGGGCTCGCATCCGGACCTGTACTGGGTCGCGCCCGAAGCAGACAAGACGCAGCTCTCGGTCGATCAGGTGCGCGCGGCCTGCGAGGAGTTGTCGAAGACCAGCTTCCGACAAGGCTATAAGGTCGCCATCATCGAGCCGGCCCATCAGATGACGCCGGGCGCGGCGAACAGCGTGCTGAAGACCTTGGAAGAGCCTTCGAAGGGCAGCTTGCTCGTGTTGCTCACATCGCGGCCGTCGGGCCTGTTGCCGACCGTGCGCAGTCGCTGTCAGAAGCTCACTATCACGCGTCCATCGACGGCCGATGCGATGGCCTGGCTGCAGCAGGAGTCGGGCAAGGCAGTCTCGCCGGCGCTGCTGGAGTTCAGCGGCGGGGCCCCGCTCAAAGCGCTGGCCTACGCCGATGGCGCCTTCGATGCGCTCAACCAGCACATGCAGAAATCCCTACGCGATTTGCTCAGCGGCGACGCCGATGTGACCCAGGTCGCGGCGGAGTGGGAAAAAGACGCGCTCATCGACCGGCTGATCTGGCTCGACTTGTGGCTGTCGGCGCTCGCGCGCACAGGGATTGCCGGAAGTGACGATCGGGTCACGTTCCCAGGGGGACCTGCGCACTTGCCAAGCCCGTCGCGGCCGTTGAACATAAGCGCGCTGTACAGCATGGTGGACCGCACCCGGGCCTTGAAAGCGCAACTGGCCCGTACCGCGCTCCAACGCGAGCTGGCCGTGGAATCCTGGCTGATCGCTCTGCTGGAAGTGCTGGCGCCTGGGAAGGCGCCGGTGGCGCGCGCGAGCTGAGTCTTTTTCTCAAGGTCGGAAAGATCGCATGGTGATGCGTCAACCCAGCAGCAAGCCCGGTTTGCTGACTCTGACAATCAAGGACAAGAGCGCCTTGTACCTGGCCTATATGCCGTTCGTGAAGAACGGCGGCCTGTTCATTCCGACCAACAGCAATTACCGGCTCGGCGATGAAGTATTCATGCTGCTGAACCTGATGGGCGAGGACGAAAAGCTACCGGTCGCCGGCCGTGTGATCTGGATGACGCCGAAGGGCGCGCAGGGCAAACGCACCGCCGGCATCGGCGTGCAGTTCAGCGAACAGGATCGGGGCAATACTCAGCGCAAGATCGAGAGCTATCTGGCGGGCGCCCTCGGCGGCGATAAGCCGACGCACACGATGTGAGCAGCTCCGGCGGCGCTATTTCTTCAAATTCGCCGCGTTCATCCCGCCTTTCAGTACCGACGCATTCAAATCCCGCTCGGCCAGAATGTAGGCTGCGGCGGAGCTGCGTCGGCCAGTATCGCAGACCACGACGTAGTGAACCTTCGGGTCGAGCGTTCTCAATTTCAGCCGGATGAAGTACAGCGGCAGGTTGAGCGCATCTTCGATGTGAAAGTTGTCGAACTCGCTGGGCAACCGCACGTCGAGCCACTTGCCGCCCTTGGCGACGATGTCCTTGGCTTGATCGAACGTCACCCAGTGCAGCATCGGCTCGTTCAGCAGCTTGCGGAAATCGTCCTTGGCCAGGCGCATCAGCGCGCCGTCGGTGAGCATGGTGATATTGGCGTTGCGCTTGGCATCGGCGATCAAGGCTTCTTCGCCGAAGGTGTCGCCCATGCTGAGCTCGGCGAGCTTGATGCCGGCCTTGTTCAGCGGCGTCTCGCGCGTCACCACGCATCGGCCTTTGACGATCACATAGAAATAATCGCCGTCGTCGCCTTGTTTGATGATGACGTCGCCGGCCTTGGCTTCCTGGCGTTGCATGCGCATGAAGATCGCCTGGATGTTCGCCGGCGGAATGCGATGGAACGCCTTGGTCTGCAACAGTGTCGTCATCCAGTCGTCGCTCGCGGGCGTCTGCTCGTTCGCACTGCTCAACTCGCCGACTTCGTAGGAGCCGGTTTGATCCCAGGTGAGCATCATGTCGAGCATGTCGCTGTCCATGACCATGAACTCGACGCGATCGGATACGGCGCGCGCGGTGTAACGTCGCGGTGTGAATGGTGCGATGGGGTTGCGAGCTTCCGGAGAACCGCCACGCAACACGGTGACGGCTCGATCGTCACGCAGCAACTCGAGGACACCGCTCACCAGGTAATACGTGCGCTTGTCGCTGTCGCCCTCCTTGAACAACAAGCGCCCCGCAGAGAGTTCGCGGAGCACGGTTTTGCGCGCCAGCGTCTGCAGATTCTCGGGCTTTAATCCGTCGAGCGGGGAAAATGACCGAAGCAGGCCAAGATCGAGCGGCTTGCTCTCCATGTGTCTCCAGTATCGAAGGGCCGGTTGCCCGAGCAACGCGACGGACGGCGCCGCGGATCCAGGGCAGATCTGGGCTGACAGATCCGTCGGGGATGGTAGCACAGCCCCTTTGCCGGTAAGACCGCGCTACCGGCCTCGATCAACGCAGTAAATCCCACCCTTCGTCCGGCGCAAATCTGTCACCGTGGGAATTTTGTAACTCTTGTAATCGGGCGACGACGGCATCGACACCGCGCGCACGCGCGTATTGCAAAGGACCGCCTCGGAACGGCGCAAAGCCCGCACCGAAGATCACGCCAGCGTCGATGAGATCCGCATCCTCCACGATGCGTTGCCGCAGCACCGCGACCGCTTCGTTGACCAAAGGCAGCAGCAGGCGATCCTGCAGATCATCGGGCGCGCTCTGACCGGTATAGGGCGGTTTCACCGGCTTGTCGTTCTGCCACACATAGAAGCCTTCACCCGTTTTCTTGCCAAATTTCTTGGCCGAGAAGCGCGTCGCCAGCACCGGCGGCACTTCGGCACCGGTCTCGAAGAAAACTTTGCCCACGCTCATGACCACGTCCAGACCGACCACGTCGGCCAGTTCGATGGGTCCCATCGGCATGCCGAACTCCTCCGCGGCCCGATCGATCAGCGCGAGTGGAATGCCTTCCTGAGCGGCGCGCACCGCTTCGCTCAAGTACGGCATCAACACTCGATTGACGAGAAATCCCGGCGCGCTGTGACAAGGGATGGCGAGCTTGTCGATCTGCCGTGCGAAGGCGAGGCCCGCCTGGATTTCTTTGGGATCCGTGTCCGCCGCGTGAATCACTTCGACCAGCGGCATGCGCGCCACGGGATTGAAAAAATGCAGACCGATGAGTCGCTGGGGTTGCGTAAGTTTTTCGGCGAGTTGCTCGAGCACGATGCTCGAGGTGTTGGTGGCGAGCACGGCATTCGGCTTCATCTGCGGCTCGAGACGGGCGTACAACTCTTGCTTCGCCTGCAGGTTCTCGAAGATCGCTTCGATCACAAGATCCGCCTGCGGCACGCCGGCCCCGGGAACGTCGGCCTGCAGCCGAGCGAGCACTTCATTGCGCTTGGCTGGATCGGGGTAACGCTTCTCGAAGAATTTTCTTGCGCGCTCCATGGCGGGCGCGACGTATTTTTCCTCGCGATCCTGCAGCGTGACGGTGAGACCGCGCGCTGCGCACCAGGCAGCAATGTCGCCGCCCATCACGCCGGCACCGACGACGTGTACATGCTTCAGCGGCTCGCCGCTCTTGCCTGCGGATTTCAGCCGCTCTTGCAGGAAGAACACACGCACGAGATTGCGTGACGTCGGCGTACACAACAGGTTGCCCATCGAGCGGGCTTCGGCCTCGTAGGCGCGCTCGCCCGAGGCGCCATATTCCTGCCACAACTCGATCAGCTTGTAGGGAGCAGGGTAGTGCTCGGGGCGTGCGCGCTTCGCGACCTGCGAGCGCATTTGCCCGGCGAGAATGGGCCGTACCAGCCCCAGATTCAGCAGCCGATGCTTCAGCGACATCGTCTTTACGGGCGGCGGACTGAGCGCCATCGAGCGGGCGACGTCACGCAGCTGGGCGGCCGGGGCGAGCTTGTCGACCAGGCCCATCTGCAGCGCCTGCTTGGGCCGGATGTGTCGGCCCGTGAGCATCAGATCCATCGCGGCAATCGGCCCGGCCAGTTGGACGGCGCGCACTGTGCCGCCCAGGCCCGGATGCACACCCAGCTGCACTTCCGGAAATCCGAGCGTGACCGAGGCATCGTCGGCGGCTACGCGGTAACGACAGGCCAGGGCGACTTCCAGGCCGCCGCCGAGTGCGAACCCATTGATCGCGGCGACGGTGACACAACGCAGGTTGGCCAGCTTGTCGACCACCTGCTGACCCTGCCGGATCATCTGATAAGCGGCCTCGGGCGAGTCGATGCCGACGAATCCCTTGATGTCGGCGCCGGCGATGAATCCGGGTTTGGCCGAGGTAACGATCAATGCTTTGGGCGGCGTGCGAGCCAGCGCCGTGAGAATGGCGTCGAGCTCTTCCATCACCTCTCGCGACAGGCTGTTCACCGCCGCATTGGCCTTGTCGACGATCAGCCAGGCAATGCCGTTCGCTTCGGTTTCCAAACGCCAATGAGCGGCGCCGCTGGCAGCGGCCGTAGCTTCGGTCATGATCGACTCCGCTTGTTGTTCAGGTTCTGGGCCGGATGTTGAAATCGCAGATCAAGGGCCGGTGGTCGGAGAACCGCACGTCCGGCACATCGAATTGAGTGACCTCGATGCCGTTGGAATACAGCACGAAGTCCAGCTCCTTGCGGGGCTTGTTGCTGGGGTAGGAGGGCAGGCCGAGCCGATTGGCGCTCTTCAGGCCCGAGGCCTCCATGAACAGATAGATCTCGTGATCGCCCCAGAAGGTATTGAAGTCGCCGGCCACGATCACCGGCTTGCTGGCGCGCTTCACCAGCTCGTGCAGGTGACGCAGCTGGTCGTGGCGATGGCGGAACTTCAGCGACAGGTGCACGAGAAAGATCGCGCACTCCTCGAGTTCCAGCTCGATGATCAGGCGCTTGATGCCGGTTTCGAAATAATGGAAGCGCTCGCCCTCGACGCGCGGCGCGGCCAGAAACGCGTTGCCCTGTTTGCGTACGATGGGCATCAGCTGGTTGATGGAGGCGGTGCCGTATTTGCACTGGTAGGTCGAGTAATGGCCGAGCGAATCGGCGATCTGCTTGGCCTGGTTGACCAGCCCGGAGCGGATCGAGCCGGTGTCGATCTCGATCAACCCCACCAGGTCCGGATCCAGGGACTTGAGCCACTCGGTAATGCCATTCAGGACGCGCGGATTGCTGCGGAGGTAGCCTGCGCCCGGCACCGGCAGGTGGAAGGCCGGGCCGAAACCGGTGGCGTACCGGATGTTGTACAGGACGAAGCGCATCTGTGGCGTGAGCTCAAACCATCGGCGTGGGACCGCGGGCGGGGCCGCATTCTACAGCAGCATTATGGATTAGAATGGGGCCATCATCGCGGCGGGAGCCAGCCAAGTGGGCAGCGTTTCTCAACAAAATCCGGTGCGGGTGTTCGTCAGCCATGCGTTCGAGCCCTCGGACGATTATCACCGCGTGTTCGAGTATCTGGAGAGTTCGCACAATTTCTACTACCGCAACTGTAGCAACCCGGAGTTCGCCACCAGTTCGCGCGAGGCGATGAAGGACGAATTACGCAAGCAGATCAACCTGGCCGAGGTGGTGATCGTGCCGGCGGCGCTGTACCAGCGGCATCGGGAGTTGATCGACTTCCAGTTGAACTGCGCCAAGGGCTTCGAAAAGCCGGTGATCGTGCTGGAGAAATTCGGCGTCAGGGAGAAGGTGCCGGTGCAGCTGGAGGCGCTCGGCGATGAGATCGTCGAGTGGAACGAGCGCTCGATCGCGGACGCGATCCGCCGGCAGGCCCGTCACGAGGACACGGCCCGCTGGGACACGATCGAGTTCAAGCTGGACTAGTCGAAAGGGACTCAGTCTTCGCCCACGGCGCGCAGCTTCGGCGCTCGCTGCGCCGCCTGCAGGCGGGCCAGGACACCAAGCATGCCAACGATCCGAACGGCGAAGCCGCCGGCCTCCAGGTCGGACATCTTGCGGACGGTCGCCTGAATCGCATTCTCGCCCTTCATCGGGCGCACGCAGCACATGGCGGAGCTCAATGAGCTGAATTCGTCGCGGATCTCCCGCGGCAGTTCGTCTTCTTCCAGATCGGCAAGGTGCTCGCGATAGGCTTCGACGAGGCGATGCTTGATCGGCCCGGCCGAGGCAAGCACGACCGTCGCGGCGAAAAAATTCTCCCAGGCGCTGCTCATTCAACTGACTCCCGGATGGGTTAGCCGCTGATGGCGCCAAGGATCACACGATCATTCCAGCAACAACAACGGCGAGCGATAGCTGAGAAGTTACTCAGTCGCCCGGCGGCATTTTTTCCATCCGCTCAAGCGTCTATGGCCGGAATATACTCCAGCGACTTCGAAAGGCAACGGCCCTGAGAGAGTTTTTTGGCAGTGCGATCCGGAGGACGCCCCGATGTGGTCGCTTTGCTTAGGTAGTGCTCTCCGGCAGGTCAGCATAGAAGCGTAATCGTCTCAATATGATGCCGGTGCGGGATGCGCCCGAGACCTTGCACGCGCTTACACTCGCCCTCATCTATGGCCGTTCGGAACGGCATCAGGCGGCGAGGTGACAATGGCCACAGGTTGGGCCGGTGACGGCGCAGTTCAGGATCAGATCGACGCGACCGTGAAGGACGCCGTCGAGCGCGCCAAGAGTCTGCTGCCCAGCGGTCCGGGCCTGACCCACTGTGCCGACTGCGGCGCCGAGATTCCCGAGGCCCGCCGCAAAGCCATCGCGGGCGTGCGCCTGTGCATCCTCTGCCAGGAAGCTGAAGATAAAGAGCAGGCTGCGTTCAGCGGCTACAACCGGCGCGGCAGTAAAGACAGCCAGCTGCGCTGACGAAGAACATTTAGAAACATCTCCAAGCTCGCGAGCTCATGACTCGCGAGCAGTTTGCCGTTGAGTTTCTGCAACGTGGATTTGAAAACGAGAGAGTTTCCTCTCAGATCTGATCAACGGGCAACAACTAAGATGGGACGTCCGCTCACGGATCGAGCCGCGACTCGACAGCCGTGACGACGTCCGCGCCGGAGCACAACTGCTTCGTGCACATCAATAAAAACCCGATAGGAAGTCATCATGAGAGACATCGATCGTCACAACGGCTTGCGCACAGTACTGGGCGTATGTGTAGCGACAGCCTTGTTGAGTGTGAGTACGTTTTCTGTGGCGCAGGAGGAGGAGGCCGATGCCACGACGTTGCCGCAGGTCGAACAGAAGCTGAAGAAGCTGAGAAAGCACGTGAAGCAGCTCGAGATGCAAGTCGGTGAGCTGCAGGCGAGAGACAGGTATGTGGATGCTGAGGTCGACTGCGCAGCGGGCGGCAGCATCAACGACGTATTGCAGTTGCATGCGAACGGCTTGGGACTGCTGACTATCTACATCAAAGGGACCTGCACTGAAGCTGTCGTGATCGAGCGCAGTAACGTCACCCTGAACGGCGTTGTGGAGGCAGCGACTATACAGGCGCCCTCGGCGCCGCTGTTCTCGGTGAACGTGACCAACGGTGCTCACGATGTCCGAATCGAAAATCTGACGCTGCGAGGGCCGCAGGGAGGTGCAGCGGTCAACAAGAACTCCCACGCCGTGTTCAGGAACATCATCGCCGAGCAGACCAACCTCGCGATGGTGGCGTCCGACAATGGCACGATGGAAATCACCCAGGCGACGATCCGCTCGAGCAACGTCGGTGTCTATGCATCCCGCGGCGGCGTGGCACTGGTCAGCAACAGCACGATCGAGCAGAACGTCACAGGCTTGCTCGCGTTCAAGGGCGGCACGGTCAATGCCACCAGCCTGACGCCGGACGGCATCGGGCCCGACATCGTCCTGGTACGCAACAATACAACCGGCGGCGTCGCGCGCTCCGGTGGCGTGCTCGAGCTATCCGACACCACGGTGGTGAACAACACCGGCGTCGGCCTGCTCGCGGACAGCGGGTCGTCCATTCATTTCTTCAATTCGGTGAATGGCAACAAGAACTTTGTCAGCAACAACGTCGGCACCGGAGTTCACGTGGCGAAGACTGCCTCCGTGGTGTTCAGCGATGCGAGCGGAACCATCGTGGGCAACAGCATCGGAATCTTTTGCGCGCCCAACAGCAGCGGCTATGTCGCACCGTCGGGCCCCGGCACCGTGACTGCCAACAGGGCCGTTGACATCTTGAACTGCGCTCCGTAACGAGACTCGCGACAGTGCAGCTCAGCCGGGCCAGCGCAACGTGGCCCGGCTTCTGACAGGTGAGACGTCGTTCGGCGCTGGCAATCGGCGAATTATCTGGCTCCTTCGACCGATGGCGGGCGCAGCGCCGATCCACACAATGTCTTCATTGCCTAACCCGCCAGAGCGCGATCACCGCGGTCAAGTTTGCAAGGAGTCCAGACATGAAACTGATTCTCTCGGCCCTATCGTTGGCACTCGCATTGACCGCCACTGCCCACGCCGAGTTGCCCCTTACGAGTGGTGGGGTGATTCGCATCACCTCGAAATCAATCGAGGGCGGTTGGCATAGCGGCCGTCTGCATCAAGACGCGCGGAAGTGCTGGATGGTCAAGCTCGACAAACCCACCAAGGACCATTACACGATGCTTTCCTTGCTGGTCGTCGAACGACTTCAGCTCGCGAATGGCTCCGCCTGGAACGAGGTGGCTGTGCAGCCGATTCTGCAGGGGTCTCCAGCCGTGTGCCGTGAGTACGGCAGTGACTGAAGTTGGTGGATACGAGAGGCATCGGATGGTCATACGAGGCGCATCCTTGAGATGACATAATATGCATTATGCGCCTTATGGAGATCCCTATCCGGGGTCCAATCCAAAGCGCTCGGCAGCTTCCGCCCAGGCTTTGGCTGGCGCGCCGAAATCCTTTAACGCCCTCGCTGAGTGCGAGCTTCGAGCTCTCAGCAGTTGCCTTTCTTCGCTTGACCCGGTGGGCAATGCGCCTGGCCGCCGACGACGACCGGAACCGGCACGACGACCTTCGCACCTGGCAACCTCGGTCGATGATGATCGTGAACGACGCATCCAGACACAGTCACACAGCACAGGGCCACGCCAATCAGATAAAGCCTCTTCATGAACTTACCTCGCGATGACACAAAGAATTCAGTGGAGCGGCTCACAGCGCTCCGACGATGTTGAAGAACGCACCCTGGTGCTCGAAGCTCAGATCCGTGAGGTCTTCGGAGAAGTCCGTAAAGTTGTAACCGACGCCGACCTTTACGTGATTGCCGACGTGGCGGTACACAGCGACCAGCGCGCCGCTGCGTTGCTCGTTCAGATCCGTCATGTCGAGCATGCGGCCTTCGATCAACCCTTCCCATTGCTCGGCGAATGTGAGATCCGTTCGGAGGATGTACAGCTGCGCGCAGTTATCGAAGAACTCGCGGGCCTCCCGATCCAGGCTGATCTGACCGAGCCGGTAAGCATACTTGCCGCCAACCGACCAGCGATCCGTGAGGTCGTAGGTCAAGTCGAGCGCGCCAATGTGACTCTTCTGAATGAATTGCGCGGCGACGTACTGAGGAGTCACCTGTTCCGTCGTCGGCACATTGTAGAAGTAGGTGTACTTCGCCAGTGCGTTCAAACGGTCGTGCTCGACGGGCCGGAAGCCATAGCCCACGACGGCTTCGGTGTAGCCGCCGTCGTAGAACTGTCCGAGCGAGCTCTTGCTGTCGGCATGATTGAACTTGCCGAGCAAACGCCAGTCGGGCGTGAGTTGATACTTGAAGCTGTTTCGATACAGCCAAGTGGTGCGCTCGGCGAGCGCCTGATCCGGCTGGCGCGTCTTGTCCACACGATACTCGACGGCGCTGGAAAACTGCACTGACTCGAACCCGTAGCCCATGCGCACACCGCCTGCCTCGCGATCGATTTTTGCACCGGTACGGGAGTCGACCAGCGTGCCGATGTCGGTGTTCGTGCCGAAGTTCCAGCGCTCATTCGGCGCAAGCGACATGCCGGTGGAATGCGTCAGGCCCGAAGCTGACTCGGTGTCCTGATAACGTTCTTCCACATACATGCTGCTTGAATCGGACAAGCGGCGCTTCATGCCGGAGATCAGATTGCCGCGACGGCCCTGCAGACCGTTGTCGGTCCGCTCGTTCTCCAGCGCGTAATTCAGATAAAGACTGGTGCGCTCGGAATACAGGAAATTCGTGCCGACTTTGCCGCCAGGGCCCAGATCTCCATCGGAGACTTCCGCGTCAGCGCGGAATCGATCTGTGAACCGATACGAGCCGCCCAGTCCGACGCGGCCATTGGCCTCACGTTCGGCCGAGCGGGATAACGTGTTCTGTGCGAAGCCATACGCGCGCCACGTCGAACGCGAATCGAAGCCGACCTGCAGTACGCCATCGGTGCGCTCGCCCTGCTGCAGGCTCACCGGAACAATCGCGCCTTCGTACTCGCGTTCATCTTTGCGCACACCAGTGCTCACGTTCCAGCGTTCGGTGAGCTGGTAGCCGACGTTGAGCTCCTGTGCATTGATGCTGTACCCCTGCTCCTGCGCCTTCTTGTCGGCCTTCGCGCGCACCTGGAGTTGCTCCGTCACCTGTACCCGCAAGGTGCCGCCGTTGTGTTGCGTATCGGTGGGCGTCGTCAAACCCGGCGCGGAGTAGCCCTCGCCCAGCGTCTGGGTGTACAGCGTGATGCGCCCAGGAATGGCGTCGACGAAGTCATCGAACCCGACGCTCAAGTCGGCACGATAGGCGCTGGCGCCCGCTTCGTTGAGGATGGTCGCGCCGTCGCTCACGAATCCGAAACCTCCGTCATCGGAATACATCGAGCTGGAGACCAGGCCTTCGCTCTTCGCGCCTTGCAGCTTCAGCCAGGAGTCCGAGCTCATTCGCAATGTCACGTCTGCGCCGTTGAGCGAGCTGTCCGCATCGCCCTCCTCGCTCGCGCTCGCGGTCAAGCCGACCCTCACATGGTCGTTGATCCAGTAGTGGCCCTGTCCGCCGGTCGCCAGCGCGTCGATATCGCTGAAGCCCGGCGTGTACTCGTAGCGAACCACCAGGTGCGCCTCATCGCCGCTCAGGCCGCCGCTGCGAATGAGCAGATTGTCGTCGGCGGTCGAACTGAGCGGTTCAGTGAGCAGGACGCGGCCTTGCAGATAATCGATGTCGTAGTCGAGCACGGGCTGCAGGTTCTTCACGCCCGTCACCAGCCCCGAATCCTTGTCGCGCAGCTCGATGCGGACGCGCTCGGAGCCCACCAGGATGTCCTGATTGCGCAGAAAGTAGAGTGAGCCGCCAGTGCCGCGGAATTCCTCGCGACTTGCGAGCGTGCCTGGTTCTGCGGCAAAGCCATCCAGCGCCAGACGCTGTTCGCCGAAGCTCGTGGTCCCTTCGGACTGGAAGTGCAGATTGCCGCCATACAGGCCGCGATCGACATGGGCGAGCTCGTTGCCGAGATAGTTGATTTTAAAATTGCCCCACAGTGCGTGATTCTGATCCCGATTCACCTTCACATAGAACTTGCCGAGCGTGGGGGCGACGTCTTCGATGATCGAATCGTCACCGAATGTCGGGTAGTGATAGTCAGGGTCGATGCGGCGGAACAGCGACTCGGGCGTCTTGTCGAGGAAGTTGCTGAAGAGATCCTCGACGGGGCCTTCACGAGTGTCGGCGCTCGCGGTCACTCCCCAATGCTCGCTGAACTTGCCGTTGATGTAGAACGCCAGGCGACCATCGAAGCTCGAGTCGTAGTCGTACGGTGCATTCTCACCCTGCAGCAGGTCGGCTGGGCCCGATGTTCGATTCTCCGAGACGGTGAGATCGGCGACGCCGACGTAGAACCAGTCGTTGCGCTCGAACTCCAGATCGCGCAGATACAGCGAGCCGCTGCCTGTTTCATCCAGCACCGCAACTTCCATGGTGTGCAGACCGGACGGCAGGACTTCCTCGGCAACGAAATTGCCGCCGGCATCGACCGGCACCTGCTTGCCCGCAACCCACACCGTGTGATGTGCGGGAATGGCACTGCCGCGTACTTTCACAGTGCCGCTGCCCAGACGAATGTTGCTCACCGAGAGTGCGCTCTCCCCGTAGCCGGCGAGCAGTGCTTCATCGTGCCTGGGCTCAGCATCGGGATCGGGGTCGCTCACCGCCTCGGTCCCGTGCACGAGCCACAGTGGCTGCGGACTGGTCTCGTCAAAGTTGCCTGTCTTGTCGTACGCACGTAGCACGTACTTCAACTCGCGCGAAGGCGCTTCGACGCCATCGGCGGTGGCCTGCCATTCCGCGAAGCCGTTGGCATCGATCACCGCGATTGCGACGGGCGTCGCTTGCAGCGACTGATCGGCGGCAAAGATGCGTACTTCGGCACGATCGAGGAAAGCCGAATAGTTCGCGTACATGCGGAACCGCACGGGCGGGCCGATAAACCGCGGCAGTTGCTCGTCAGGTGCGTCGCTTGCCTCCGGCTCTTCACGGTCGTCCGTGATCCAGTCTGTTTCGTCGCTTGGCGCGGACTCTTCAGGCAGCGACTCCACCGATTGCTCGTGGTCTGACTCCAATGCGGCGAAATCCACCGGCGCATCGTGCAGGACTACCGTCGTCGGCGAGGCGGCCACACTCAAGCGCCGGTTCGATTGCAGATTGTCGAACTGAAACTGGATATCGGCACGATCCATTGCCACGTCGGTACAGCGCTGAATGTCAGCGGAGCTGCGGTTCTTGTCGTCGACCGGCTGGCCATCGACGGTAATGCGCATCAGGTTCAAGCCGAATGGGTTCTTCGGAGACAACTCGCGCGTGAGCTTGGTGATATCCACGCCATCGTAGTCGTCGACGATTGCGGCCTCGTCGTACACCACTTGCACGACGATGTACGAAGTCTCGTCTTGCGTAAAGCCGACATTCACGACATCGCCTGAGTGCACGAAGCCGCGTCCCTCGTGCTCTACCTGCGATGGGGAAAGCTGCATCTGCTCGCGAATCGCGTCCATCGCCCGACGGGCGCGTGCGGCGGACAAACCCACGTCATCGCCGTAGACGCTCGCGGTTCGGCGATCCAGCCGCTCGTTCTTCGTGTACCCAACGAAACGTAGCCGGACATTCGTTCGGTCGGCGATATCGTTCATCGCCCGACGCAGTCGATCGGTGTAGCCGGCGGGGATGATGGCGCGTCCGCCCTCGAGCTGTAATGGCTCGATGCGCCCCCAGGAGGGCTCGTAGACTTTGGTGACGATCTCCTCACCACCTTCGCTTGGACACAGCTGTGGCTCCTCGGGCATCTCTTGCAGCGGATCGTCGTGCCAGAACTCGACCTCCACGCGCCGATTCAGCGCGCGGCCCTGGTCGGTGTCATTGGACGCGAGCGGCAAGGTTGCGCCCCGTCCGTCACTCGACACTCCTGCCGAGGACAGCAGCAGCCGTTCTTGAATGGCAAGCGCCACGCGATGCGCCCGAGCCTTGGACAGAACGACATGCGTACCGTAGATGCGCTCATCGCGTCCGACCAGCGGAACGTCGTCGGTGTAGCCGATGAACTTGACCGTCACGTTCTGCTTGCCCTGCAGGTTGTGCAGGCTCTTGCGGATGTGTTCGACGAAAGCATCCGGCACTTCGGTGGTTTCGTCTTTGAAACGCAGCGGCGGTACGAGATTCCTGATGCGAGCCCGGCGCGAGTGCCCTTCCATGAAGCGCATTTTGCATACCGTCTCCATGCGGCACACCTTGATGCGCCGGAAGTTCTCCTTGAGGAGCACGTCCTCCCGAGCGGCGCGCTCGCGCATCTCGTCGTACCACACCTCGACTTCCACCCGACGATTCCGCGCCCGTCCTTCGGCCGTTGCGTTCGTCGCGATCGGTTTGGTATCGCCAGCCCATTCGTACGAGATGGATTCCGGCCGCAGGTTCAATCGTTCTTGCAGGAACTCCGCCACTTCGCCAGCGCGCTCGCGCGACAGGCCCGCATTGTCGCCGTATTGGCGAGCGAGTGCGTCCGACAGCGGTTGATCGTCGGCGTGTCCCACGAGGTGCAGTCGCACGTTGCGACGCTCGCGCATACTGTCGAGCACTTTGCGCAGCGATTCGATGTATCCGGGCGGAATGTCGGCCACGCCGGACTCGAACCGGATCGGCGGAATCACGTTCTGCAGCTTGACCGTCTCGAGCTCCTCTTTGGTCACTTGCGTCTGAACGATCATGTCGCCGGCTTCAGTGTTGATCCGTTGCGCGTCATGCGTCCATTGCGAGATCGCCTCATCGCTCGACAAATGCCGCTCGACAGCGCTGCCGGGCGACGTTTCGGTGACAGGCTCGGCGCCCGCGGCGATTGCAAGCAATGTTCCGCACAAGAGCGATAGATACTTGTGATGCATCATCCGTTCACCTGCTGGTTGCTTGCACGGCTGCTTGCTTCGGAGAGCCGCCGCGTCGCCAGAACACTTCAGGCTCGATGGTCAGCCGATAGCAGCAGTTCAATGCCTGCCACGACTGCATGATTTGCTGTTTCATCGTAGCCATGCGCTGCTCGACCAGGCGCTCATCCTCCACGTCCGCGAGATAGGAGAGGCGCAACACAGCCGGCCCCTTCTGCAGTTCTTCCATGAGCAGGTTCAAGCGCGGCTTCCATTGCGTACGCATCTCGGTCGTACCCGGTTCGAACACCGCATCCGCGATGTCCAGGCCGATGACGCGATGGATCGACGCCCCGAAGTTGAACCTGAGTGCTTTACCGCGAGTGGCGCGCTGAATTCGGATCTGATCGCTGGAAGAGCGATAGCCGCTGGGCAAGGTGCGGTCGTCGAGCTTGAGCACGAAGTTGCTGCCGCGTCCTTCGCGCGGGGTGATCGCACAAGTGATATGGAATCGACCGAAGCTGTCGGTGGTCACAGTGAGGCCCCGTGCGCTCACCACGCGCACACCGGACAAGCCGCGTTCACCGCTGTCCTGAATGCCGTTGCGGTTCGAGTCATCGAACACCTTGCCGGTCACGTCCGTGCAATCGAAGGTCGCATCCGGAATGACGCGCACGGTCGCGGACCCTTCGTTCGATATCGCGCTGTTCGTGAACGATTGGATGGCCTGAGCGCGATTGACGAACTCGCCTTCGCTCACACCGGCGCCGACGGCCAGCAACAGCACGATCGAGTGCCGCGCGTTGCCGTCGACCGAAAGGTCGTTCCACCTGATCTCTCGGCCCACCACCGCAGGCTCGACAGGCACACCATCGATGCGCGCGGACCCTTCGACGTAGCGGAAGCCTGCCGGGAAGCGATCGACGAGCGTGATGTCGAACAGCGGCACCGGCGTCACATTCGTATAGGTGATCGTGTACGGCACGAGCTGACCGCGCGTGACGTTGAGCATCGGCGTGACCTTCGACAGCGACAGCACGCCCTGCAGGTCGGGATCGACCGGAATGTGATTGTTGAAGATCTGGGTCGAGCCCGGCACCAGACTGTCATCGAACCGGAAGTGCTTGTGATATCGCGTGCCGGCGGTGCGTGCACGAACCGACGGCGGCGGCGCAAACTCCGAGGTCTGCACTTCGCAGTGCTGAGCAGTCGCGGCAATCGCGTCGTCGATGCTGCTCGGGCAAGTCGGCACCGAGAGCGCCGCCGTCGAGGCATCCGATGTGGGTGGGATGATCTGCGAGGGTCCCGCGATGTAGCCCACGGCCGGCGCGGTCACTTCGATCAGATAGTTTCCGCCACTCGCGCACGTGGGCTCCGAGAAGTTGAGATCGAAGCGGTAATAGCCGTACGCCAAGGTGACCTGATTCTGTTGTGCCGGGTCGTAGAAACAGGTCTCCGGCAACGGCGATTGGGTTGCCGCGCTGAGCATGGTCACGACCGCGCCGGGCACCGGTGTTCGCGCTATGGTGTTGTACACCACGCCATTCGGCTCGATCGGCAGGTTGACGTTCTGAATATTGCTGCCGGGCTGCAGAACGATCTCTGTGACTCGTTGCAGATCGTTGCTGAACTCCGAGTACGCGCGACCCAGCTTCGCAGTACTGGCTCCCGCGCCCGGCGCGACGAAGCGCAGCTCGTAGCGGTCACCGTTGATGTAATTCGGCGCGATACCGCTGATTCGATAAGCACCGCTCGCATCGGTAATGGCTGAGTGCACGAGCCGATCGTTTCGATACAGATCGACGCTCCAGCCTTCGAGCAATCGCTCATTCGCGTCATTCGTGCGGTTGAAGTTCGCGTCGTGCCACACCCTGCCGTTGAGTGTGCCGACGCCCACGATCCCGCCGACATCGATGGATACGCTGGCTCGTGCTGTGCGCGGCGGGTTGTTCCAGGTGACGACGCCGGTATTCGTGATGCGAGTGCCGATCGGCAGATTGGGATTGATCACCGCCCGGAAGCGCAGGACTGCAACCTGACCCGGTTGCAGCGGACCGTACGCAGTCGAGTAGTCCGCGGTGATCAGTGAATTCGCAACCGTGATGGCGTTGCTCACACCGTTCAGCGTGGCCGACTGATCCACGTACGCCAGATAACCCGGCATCGGAGCGTTGAGGTCGTCCGTGATCACCACGTACTGAGCCGGCACGCTCGCAATGTTGGTTACACGCACCACGTACTCGAGCGTGGCGCCTGCCACAGCGGAGCCACCGCCGACCACCGCCACCTGCTTCACGATAGCCAGCTGCTGGCCGACTCCCACCACGACAACAGTCGGTTCCGGACCGGTCGCGGGATTGCCGTCGCCATCGGTCAACTGATCAGGCAACTCGTTGGTGAGCACGCGTGCCTGGTTGGTGATGAGCGTGCCGGCAGCCACCGCGGCATTCACACGCAGATCGAACTGAATGACGGCGGAGTTGCCGGCGGTGAGTGTGCCCTGCCCCACGCCGGGCAACGGTGGAGTCTGATCTGCGGAGCTGATGTTGATTCCGGCGATCAGCGGTGAAACTCCGCCGTCGGGTTGACCCACGGGGAGGCTGTTCAAGTACAGCGAATCGGCGACATAGGTTGTGTTCGCCGGCACGCCGTCGCGGAGCATGACGCCGGTCGCTGGCACGTTGCCGTTGTTGTGAACGGTGATCGTATAGCGCAGCACATCGCCGGGATCGACGACACCTGGTGAGCCGAGATCGACCTGCAGCGTCGCGCGCTTATCGGCAAAGAGTAGGGGAACGGCGCCAACGACATCGCGCGTCGGGTCATTCGGAATCGATGTCGTCGGATCGTCGGAAGGATAGTCGGCGATGTTATTGGCGACCGCGCTCACGAACCCCTGGTTCGAGATGATCGTGCCATCCACGACATCGGGGTTGACGCGAACGTCGAACGTAATCGTCGCCACGTTACTCGTCGTAGCTGCGGCATCTGCTCCCAGCGCACCAGGGGTCGCGTTCTCTGGCGCATGAATCGACATGCCATTCACGAGCGGCGAGAGGCCGGAGACGTCGCCGACTGCAGCGCCATTCAGCGTCGTGCTGCCGGCAACGTAGGTCGTGTTGACCGGAACCTGGTCGCGCAGCACCGCGTCGGTTGCATCGGCGTTGCCGATGTTCTTGACGGTAATCGTGTATCGCAGGGTTTCGCCGGCGAGCAGCAGATTCGGATCGTTCGTCACGTCCTGCGAGATCTTCTGCACACGAAACACCGGCGCAGACTCGATCGCGATGCCCGTCGGATCCTGAGTCCCGCCGACCGCCGGATCGTCGCTGCGCTGAAGTTCGGCGCCGGCGATGAACAGCTGACCCTGGTTCAACACGATGGTCCCGTTGGCAATGACGGGAACCAGCTGCGCCGTGAATTCGAGTGTCACCGACTCGGTTGCCGAGCCGGCCACGCCGAGCGTCAAGTTACGAACGTCGAGCACCCCCGTGCCCTTGCTGCCGCCATTGGCGTTGCTGTTGCTCGATGCACCTGCCGGCAACGCTGTCGCCAGGGTCAACGTGCCCGGCACGAACATCGCAGAGGCGTTCAGCATGTCGAGCTCATCGAGGATCGAGAAGCCGAAGGCCGGCACGTTACTGAGGTTGGTGATCTGCAGGCGGTACCGCACGACATCGGCCGGATGAGCCGTTGCGCCGGAGATCGCAGTCTTGTGGAACAACAGGGTCGGGACGGCGATTGCGACGCGCGTGGGGTCTTCATCTCCCGCCACGAGCGGGTCGGACTGACCATTGACGTACGGATCGTCGCTGACCATGAGCGGCGTCCCGTTCACGCTCAATTGCGCTTGGTTTGAAACTATGCTTCCGGCGGCAACACCCGCCGCGACCCGCACTTCGAATTGAATGCTGATCTGACTGCCGGCCGGCACATTGACGTTGCTGATGTCGATGACCCCCGTGCCCTTTGCGCCGGCGTTCGGATTGGTATTGTTCACGGCGCCCGCGGGCAGCGGACTGATGATCGACAGCGATCCAGGAACAATGGCCGCAGGCGTGTTGAGCGCGTCGATTTCGTCGTAGATCCTCGCATTGCTCAGTGCGCTCGTCGTGGTCTGCAAACGCAACGTGTAGCGCAGGATGTCGCCTGGCGCGGCCACCGTCGCCGGGTTCTGACCGGTGCGCAGATTCGTGACTGTCTTCTCGAAGAAGTTGCCAGTGAGCGCGACGCTGACGGTGTGAGAGTCCTCATGATCGAGCGTGCCCTCGGTGCCGTTCGTCAGTGTTCGATTGAAAACCGTGCGATTCGAATTGGTCGTGCCGTCGGTCGACCACTGCGTCGCGGCGGCAACGTTCGTCAGCGTTGCGCCGTTCTGGGTATTGGTATCGAGCTGCGCCCGATAGGTGACGATGAGATGTTGACCAGGCGCCGCGGGACCTGCAGCGTCGAGCAGCGAGAGTGTCAACTCGCACGTCGGCGCGCCAGCGTAACTCAACGCATAGTGAGTGCCTTGCACGAGCGGCGTGCCGCCCAGCGTCACATTCACTTGTGCTGGCGGAACTTCGCACATGCCACCTGTCGGGCCCGTTGGCAGCCGATCGACGATGGTGACGTTCCACGCGGCGCTGGTGCCGTTGTTGGTAGCGTCCAGCGTGAATTGTGCGCCCGGCCCGAGATTCATCGTCGCGGGTCCGGATTTGGTCAGCGTCAGGCTGGGCGCGCCGATGGTCATCGGCTGCGAGATGCCATTTTCGCCCGGCAACGGCGAGAAGAACTCGTCCGGATCGATGACGCCGTTCTCGTTGACATCGACCGCCCGACCGAACGACCACCGCGCGATATTGACGAAGGTCCGCCCCAGAAAATTGGTCGGCGTGTCCTCCAGCACCAGGGGAATATCGATCGCGATCTGCGTATCGGCGGGAATGATCGGTGTGACGTTGAACGTCAGCACCTCGCCCACCTCCGTGTAGGTGTGCGGCACCGGCGTGCCGCTACTCAGCCAGGTGACAGTCGGTGTGCCCGCGAGCGCCACATCGACGCCCATTTCATTCAAGTTGTCGACCACACGAATCGTGTGCAGATCGTTCACGGATCCGCTGTTACGAATGACCGTGCCGGTCGCCGGATCGAACAGCACCGGAATCGTGAGGCGGTAGGTGAACGGCACGCCAACGGCTGCGTACGGCGCGGGACTGCGCTTGTCGATCTTCTCGACAGGTATCAAATAGTTCTGACAGCCGTCCTGAATGGTCGTCGAGGAGCCGTTGGTGAACCAGATCTTGTGCTGAGCGACGGCGTTGCACGACATGTTGCCGGTGTGCACGACGTTGTCGAACACGACCAGATAAGGGGTGGGGTCGTTGTTGTCGAATGTGAAGTTGGTGCTCATGCCTCCCGGGTAGTTGAGGATGGTGCAATGGGTGTCGAGCTTCACGTTCGTCGGCGGCACCGGACGCACGTTGCCATCGATGACGCCGTTGTAGGGTGGCGCCGAACAATCGACCTGGGTTTGCGCCTGCGCACCGGAAGCGACTGCCATCAACAGGGCAAAGAGCAGCAACGGCAGCACTGTGGCGATGCCACTGCGGCCTGCTCTCACGTCGATGTTTACCCTGAAGCTCATGCGCACCCTCGTTCCATTCGCTGGACGCGAGTCACGAATGGACCGAGGGAGTGCCCGCACGCAGCGAGCTGGATTCCGGCGGTCCCGCTGTCGTGGAGCGCCGCCGAAGCGGCGCTCTTTAGACCGGTGACTTTGCGTCGCCACCTTTCGGTGGCTTTGCCTTTGTCGGACTTACTTTTGATGAATACTCGCGACTTCGTACGACCCTCAGGCCGCTGGCAGGAAGTCGATCGGATACAGAATCGTGATCGCCGGCACGCCTTGCTTGGGGCCGAAGTTGATCGTCTTGACGCGCTCGACCACCTGCGCCGAAAGCTCTGGAGCATTCATGTCCGAGGCTTGCAACGCGCACATCGACACGCTGCCGTCCGGCTCGATGGTCAGATTCAGCACCATCTGCCCGCGCAGCGTCGGATCCTTGCGCAGCTCCTTGTTATAAAGCCGATAGAGCGCCGCTTTATAACGATCGAACACGATCTGGATCTCTTCATCCGTGCGTGAGGGGCCGACGCCATCGCCACTGAGCGGTCGATCCGCTCCGGGCTTGCCGATGCCGCCGATACCGCTGGTGACGCGTGTGGTCTGCACACTCGCCATGCCGCCGTTACCGCCCGTGCCGCCGACGCCTCGACTGAGCGAAGCGAGGTTGATGCCGCCGCTCGAGCCAGGCGCGTTCGTCGTCAACATGGCACGTTGAACCGGACCGGAGTCGCTCGCATTGTTGATCTGCGCCTGCGAGCCGAGCCGTGCGAGCGCTTGATCCTGCTGCATGCCTGCGAATTTCTCGCGGAACGCGAGAATGCCCTGCTCCGCAACCTTGGGACCTTCACCTGCCGCAGGCTCGGGCACTTCCTGGTCGGGCTTGGCCGCGAGCTTCGGTGCTTCCTTGATCGGCTTTTGCTCGACGGGCTTTTCCTGTGGCTTCAGCTTCGGCTGCTCGCGCGCCTGCACCGGTGGCTTCGGACGCGATTCGATCAGCAGGCGCACGATGCGTTCGGGCACCTGCACCTCGGGCTCGAGAATGCGCGTCGGTAAAGGAATGTGCGGGACGATCAGCGCGAAGATCAAACACAGCAACAGCGTGGTCGCGGCGGATTTGCGAAAGCGCTTGTCCTCCTCGCCGCCGCGCGTCCAAGGCATCGACGCCTGGTACGCCGGCAGCCTGCTGATCTCACGCTCGATGATCCATTCCTGCCTGCGCTTCTCCTCCTCTTCGAGCGCTTCGAAGAGGACGTCTTCCATGAGTGCGGCATGGCTCTCGTGCTGCTTGATTCGATCGACGACAGCCGCGCGGCGATCTTCGATCTCCTTGACCCGCTCATCGAACTGAGCGACGCGACCTCGAACGCCGCGAACGTAGTTGGCGCTGGCGCCCCGATCGGCGCTCTCGCCCCAGAACAACGCCGCGCCGCCCATCTTGTCGAGCCTGTCCAGCGCGTTGCAGGCGTCCAGGAGCAAACCGTACTGCGTGCGCTCGGTCGCAAGATCTTCGAGCTCCAGCTCGACGGCGCGCAGATCGATCGCGAGCTCATCGACAGCAGCTCGCGCCTGCGCCAGCTCGGATGCCAGCGCCTGCTGGTTCTGTTCATCCGTGCGCAGATCCGCACTCGGCGGATCTGAATAGGGTGCATCGGCGCCATCCGCACCGACGGCCTCGGACAAGACCGGAATCTCGTCCGCCCCGAGTCGTGCTTCAGCTGGCCGCATTGGCTGCCTTCTCCTTCTGCAAGACGGCCAGCGAAATCTTCCCGTAAGAGGAAGCGCTGCAGGTCGCCATGACTCGTTTCACGATATCGAACGGCAAGCTCTTGTCGGCGATCACCGTGACCTCGCTCGCCGCAACCGTGTCGGCATCGCTCTTCTTGCCAGTCAGCATGGGCCGCTCGAGCACCTCACGAAGCGGTTCGACCAGCGGTGTCTGCGTGCCCTGCACTTCCGCGATAGTGGCCACCGCTTCGCCTTGCACGAACACGTGTTCCTTCGTGATCATCACCACGACCGTGTTCTGCGGCTTCACCTCCGCGGTGGACTGAGGAATCTCGATGCCCTTGGAGTTCTGCACGACTTCCACTTCGGTGGAGTAGATGAGCAGGAACGCCACCATGACCGACATGATGTCGATCAGCGGGATCAAGTTGAGCTCCGCGTCCGAACGGGGCTGCGAGCGATTCAATAGACTCATATGTCGGCTCCTGGGGTCGGCGCTGCCGCGTCGCTCACGGCGCTTCGCCGACCGCGATGTTGGCGAACAGCTCGAGCTTCGTCGTCGTAGCGTCAGGCTGTGTGACTTCAGCAGAACGAATCGCGTCCATCGCCTGGATCAAGTAGTCGTACTGCACGTCGCGCTCCAACAACACCGATGCATCGTTCGCCTGCGGGTACTCCTGTTTCAGCGACGTCGCCATCTGGGTCAGCGTGCCGAAGTCGTACTGATCGTTGAGCTTCGGGACGGTCGCGATCAGCTTCGTGCCGTTGGTGAGCTCGAAGCCCTGATGACGAACGATCACCTCCAGCCGGAATGCCGGAGGCGTGCCCGCGCTTGCCGAATCCGAGCTGGGCAGATCCAGCTGCAGAATCGTGATGCGGGAGAACACCGCCGTCATCAGCAGGAACGTGACCAGCACCGTGAAGATGTCGATCATCGGCACCAGCATCAGCTCGACCGGCTTGCGCATCCGAGTCGTGTAACTCGACTGCATCAGCGGGCCGTCGTAAGCGAACGAACGCGTGTAGTTGGATGGCATGACGAATCCTCAGGCGGCCTTGGAGTGATCCTTCGGCAATTGCGCGAGCTCCAGGCGGTTCTGCATCCGAGCAGACTGGCGATCGCCGACCAACGTGAGGAACTTCATCGCCGCCGTTTCCAGGCTGCCGATCAGCTCGCCGGTCTTGGTCTGCAGGAACGCATGGATGAACAGCACCGGCACGGCGACCATCAAACCGAACGCCGTACAGTTCATGGCCTCGGAGATGCTGGCTGCGAGCAGGTTTGCCTTCTCCGCCGGGTTGGCGGTCGCAACCGCCGTGAAGGCGTGAATCAAACCGCTGACCGTGCCGAGCAGGCCGAGCAACGTGGCGAGGTTTGCGAACGTGCCGAGATAGTGGGTGCGCTTCTCGAGTCTCGGAATCAACTCCATCAGATTCGTGCGCATGGCCTTCTCAACATCGTCCACGCGACGCACGGCGCCCTGACGCGCAAGGCCCACTGCCAGCAGTTGCGACACTGCTGTTTCATCCTTCGCGGTCGCTTCACGCGCCTTGTCGAAGTCGCCTTCCGTCAGCACCGGTTCCAGGCGATTCCAGGCGGCGCGGTTCTTGATGGAAAGCCGGCTCAGCGTGACGTAGCGCTCGATCGCGATCGCGGCGGCGGCCGCGGCGACGAACAGGATCGGATACATGAATGCGCCGCCGCGATTAAAGAAGTTCACGATTGAGTAGAAGATATCCACGGTGTTGCCTCTTCAGCTGCAGTTACAAAGGGTCGAAAGATTTACTTCGCGTTGGCCCTGATCTCGTAGTAGCTCAGCTGCCGCATGAACACTTCTTTGTCCACGGGCTGCCGACCGTCGTCGAGGGTCTTGCCGATGCCCAACGTGTCGCCGAGCTGGGAGCTCTTCCACGGCACGATCACCAGCGCCTTGGGCGCTTCCTGATTTCCCAGGATCGACATGCCCGAGAGCGCCTTGGGTCCCGCATCCGCTTTTGGTGTGCTTTGCGCAGGCTCGGGTTGGGTCTGGTTCGAGTTCGCTGCTGCCACCGCGGCGACCGACGCGGCCGCGGTCGGCTGATCCGCGGCGAACGTCGTCGTCGCTAGCAACGAGCATGCGGTGATGAAGAGTCTGCGCATCATGTCTGTCTCCTAGCGCTTGGCTCTGACACTCAAATCGGCCAGCCACTTCGCAGTGTCGGCATCATCCGGCGCCGCCTGTTGGTAGGCCGTGTAGTGCTGGAGCGCGCAGGCAAGGTCGCCGAGGTACACATCGCAGAGAATCGCGAGGTTGCGTTGTGCGAAATGGAAGGTTGGAAAGATCTCGAGCGCCTTCTCGTAGCTGGCACGCGCCTCGGTGAACTGCCCCTTGCGTCGATACACCATGCCGAGCTCGTTGTAGGCGATGGGATGCCGAGGGTTGAGTTGCAACGCCTTCTTCAGGCTTTCCTCGGCTTTCTCGAGATCTCCCGAGCGCGCGTAAGCCATGCCTAGATCGATATGAACGGCAGTAACATTTGCCGCGCTCTCGACGATCTTGAGCAACGCAGCGATTCCCTGCTCGTACTGCTGCAACTCCAGCATGCGAACAGCGCTTTCGTACTCCGCTCGAAGGTCCGCGCTGACTTGCACATCTTCGAGAATCGTGAAGCCGGTCGCGTCCTGTTGAATATCGACGCGGGCCGACGGCGCCACTTTCGCCGCGGCTTTCTGCACGGGCTTGTCGTGTTTGGCGGACGTCGAGCACGCGGCCACGAACAACGCCGCCAACAACACGGCATGACGCACAGAGCTCATGTCACTGGCCAATGGCATTGGGAGCTCCTGCGTTGGCTGCGATTGCCGGCTCAGGCGGCGGGGCGGACGGTGTCCGATAGGCATAGCGATCCAGCGATCCCAGAAAGCCGCTGCTCAGCTCCGCTTTCGCGTAACGCGCAGGCATGAGCTGGGCGAGCTTGGCCAGGCTCTTCTCGATCCACTCGTTGTAGATGCCGGAGCGGATCAGCTCCAGATTCTTCTCGTGCACGCCAATGGCTTTTTCTTCGAACGGGAACGCATTCTCTTCGAGCGCCAGTTCGTAGTCCTGCAACTGGCCCGCTTGCAGATCCTTCGGCCGCTCCGATTCCACCAGCGACCGGTTGAAGCCGAAGTACACTTCGGCCATGTAGTAAGTCGCCGCCGCGGTCACGTCACCCACCTGGTAGTCGACCAGCGCACCCAGCGATTTCATCGCGGCGTCCATGCGCTGTTGCTTCAATTGCAGGCTGCGCTCGAACGGTTGCACGAGCTTTACGGAAGCGAACTGCGCATACAGCTGTTCGCCGAGCACGAGCGCCGAGCGCGCCGCCAGGGTTCGCGTCCGATTCGTTCTCTCCACCCCTGCGGCTGCATCGATACTCACGATCTGCTGCAGCTGCTCGTGATAGCGCGTCAGGTCCTGCGCGCCTTTGTAGAGTTCCGCGATCTTGGAACGCGTCTCCACGCCAAGGTCGAGCGGCTGCGGGAACTCGTTGACGTACGCCAGGTAGACCGCGAGCGCACGTTCGTTGTTCTTTCCTTGCTCATGCAGATCGCCGGCGAGCAGCAGCGCCTCGCCGCGCAGCTCCGGTTTGTCGGCCTCCGCAGCGATGCGCTCGTATTCGCTGGCGGCACGCGCGACCTGCCCGCTCTGGCGGTACACGAACGCGATCTGTTTGGTCGCTTCGCGATTCAGCTCGTGTTCCGGGTAAGTCCGCCGGAATGCATCGAGAACGTCGGCTGCGGCAGTCCAGTCCTCCAATCGGATCAGTGCAGCGCCCGCATCGTATTCGGCGGCTGCGCGGATCTTCGAAGTCGGCGCCGCCTGCTTGATGCGCAGGAAGTGATTTGCCGCTGCCCGGTAGTCCTGTCCGCTGTTCGCTGCCTCGCCCTGCTTGTAGATCGAAGCCGCCAGGTTATCCACGAGCGGCGCACGCTTCTCATCCGTTTCCGGCGTCAGCTCGAGGACTCGCGTATAGGCAAGCTCAGCGTGCGGATATTCCGCAAGATCGAATGATGAGTGAGCAGCCACCGTCCACGCGGAGCGCAGCACGGTCAGATCGGCGGTTGGATAGCGCTCGATCAGCTTCTGCGCGGCGCTCAGCGCCGGCTTGAAGTCCTTCAGCTGATAGAGATCGTCGGCCGCCGCACCGAGCACCTTGGGCGCATGCTCGTGTTGTGGGAACGTATCGGAGAACTTCAGCGAGCTGGCGATCGTGTCGCGCTTGATCGTGGGTTGCTGACCCTCGTCAGCCCCCTGCAGATGCTCGCGATGCGCGAAGATCGCGGCATAGCCGGCCGCCGCGGCCTTCTCATGTGTCGGATAGTCGTAGGCAGTCCGCTCGTACTCTCTTGCTGCTTCGCCGAAGTTCTTTTCCTCAAGCAGCAAGTCGGCCAATTGATAGTTGGTTGGCGGCGAGTCCGCGTCCGTCGGGAAGGAGCTGAGGAACTCCCGGTACCATTGCAGGGCTTCGCGGTAGTTCGCGGGCTTCTCCTCAGCGAGGTCCGCACGCTGATACTGCGCGTGATAGTGGTTGGCGAGGTCCTTGAGATTGCTCTTCAGATAGCTGACCACCTCGGGGGACTCATCCATTGCGAAGTGACGCCAGTACTCGGCATGCACCCCATAGGTCTTCGCAAACTCCTTCTTCGAATCCAACACCAGCTTCTGGAAACCGCCTTTGGTGTAGATCTCGACCACGCGCATGCTGAAATGCGGAGAGGTCCGGTGCAACGGATACAAGCCGATGAATGCTTTGTATGCCGCAGCCGCATCGTGATAGCGCAGCTTCGTCAGGTAGAACTCGCCGAGGTTGCTGTAGATGCGATCCTCGTAGGTGCGGCTGCCCTTGGCTGCGAAGTACTCGTTGACCACTTCGGGGCCGCCCAAGTTCGAGAAACTCAGGCTGATGACCCGGAACGTATCGGCCACGCGCCGCTCGTCACCCTCTTCGTGTCGCGCGTTGAAGTCGTAGCCGATCGATACTTTGTGATCGAGCAGCGCGATGTATCGGTGCAAGGCTTCATCGTAGAAATCCTGCTTGTAGAGCGTCCAGCCGAGCTTGTAGAGCGCGAGCTCGTAGTACTCGGAGCGAGCCCCGAGGGCGATGATCGCCTCGTAGGCGCGCTCTGCGTCGCGGAACTTTCTGCGTGTGAAGAAGTACTCCGCGCGGCGAAATTGAACTTCGTCGATGTATCTCGACTCGGGATGCGAGTCGATCAGACGCTCCATCGTCTGCATCGCTTCCTCGGTGCGTCCCAGCTCGTCGTACGCGCGGGACTTCTGATACAGCACTTTGTCGTTATGCTCGTAAGTCGGATACTCGGCCAGCAACTGATCGTAGAGTGCGATCGCTTCCAGCGGTCCCGAAGCCGCCGGTTGGTTGGATGTTTCGACGGCGTGCCCGCCCGAAGCGAGCTGCGCCTGGCCGGTCGCGCGACGCTCGAAATCCTGTTGCGATTCGGAGAGGTCGGCAATACCGACGGCCTTCGGACGCTCGGCGCCCGTCGCAGCGAGCGCCATGCGTTCCGGCGCCGGCTCGGGCGCCTCCAGCTCCACCATTTTTCCATCGCCCAGGATGCCGAACTGCTTCTCGACCTTCAGGTCGGCCAGACGCCGCATCGCTTCGGGCGTCATTGCGGTCTTCGGCGTTTCCTCGAGATAACGCCGATAACTTTCCATGGCTCGGTCGAGGCCCTGATCGACGTGCACATCCGCCGTGTCGGCCGGCACATTGCGCAGCTCCGCCAGGGTCTGTTTGTCAGGGGTGGGCGTGCAGCCCGTAACGAGCACTGGAGAGAGAATGAGGACCAGGCGAAGGGGACGCATCACTGCTGCCCTCCTGCATTGGCCTGCGCGCGAGTTGCACGATCGTAGCTATCGGCGACCGCGTAGCGAGCCTGGCTTTCGTAGGATTCCAAGCGATCGCGACGGATGCCGAGCTCATTGATAGCGACCATCTCCAGCACCCGGCCCTGCCGCGCCATGACCAGCGTGACCTGCTGAAGCGACTCGCCGACGCGTCGTCGCAAGCGTGTGATCGGGGCGCTGTAACCGACATAGCTGTGCATCGCCGCCTGCCGAGCACGAACGAACGCCTGATACTGCGACCGCATCTTTGCGATGTCCGCATTGAGTTGTTCCAGGTGCTCGTAGGCTTCGGTCAGTCGCTCGTGGTATTGCGTGTTGAGCTGCCAGGTCAGCACGCCCTGCAAGCGCTCGAGGCGGCGTCGCTCGTGCTCAATGCTGGCCTCGGGCATGCTCTCGAGCGCTCGCTCGATCTCGTTCAGACGCTCGCGAACGATGCGCTCGTCCGCGGTCGCGAGATGGTCGGGTCTGGGCGCCGTCAACATGCCGTGCAGCCGCTTCTCGATGTTGTTGCGTTGTTCCTGACGCAAGCGGATCTGCGAGTCGAGCTCACGAAACTTCGCATCGACCTCCGGCAACAGCGGCTCGTAGTTCTTACGGCGCCGCTCGATGATGTCTTCGAAAGCGGCAAAGCTGCGCTGCCAGGTTTCCAGCTTCTTGCGCACGTCCTCCAGGTCCAGATAGTTCTGCAGCGCCGTCTGGAAATCGTGTGAAGCCATCAGCGTTGCGAGGTAATAAGTTTCGGGGGATTCCGGCAGGCTGCGCAGACGAATGACCCAATCTTTGTCCTGGCGAATTTCCTCGCGCACCAGGGCCTTCAGGAACTTCCCTTCCCGAATGCTCCTGATCGAAGCATCGACACGCGCGCCTTCTGCGCTGAAAGTTTCCAGCGCGCGGCCATACATGAGCGCGGCCCGGCCGTTGACGTTCAATTTTCCGTACGCGTATGGCAGCGCCAGCAATGCTTCTTGTACGGCGCCATCGGTCACGTCGCGCTCGACGAGCGCAGTCCACGGCACGATCGCTCTGTCGTACTGCTCGGCAGACATGGCCGCCCATCCCGAACGCAGCAGCGCCTGATTCGAGAACGGCCCTTCGAGTCGCACGCGATCGAAGGAGAGTTGCGCCCGCTCGAAGCGGTTCGACTCGAACAGCAGGTCGCCGAGAATCAGGTTCGACTTGTCCTTGATCGCTTTGACAGCGTCGTCCTGGGCCTGGATCTTGCCGGCCTTGTCCAGCTGTTCGAGCGCCGCGTCCGCGCGCTGATCGTGTAACAACGCGATGCCGAGGTTGTACTCGGCGAAGCCTGTCAGCCCGTCGGCACCTTGCAGCCGTTGCAGTACGTTGGCAGCATCGGCGGGACGGCCGCTGGCGAGATAAACGTTCGCGCGCAGGAACTCGACTTCATCCCGAATGCTCTCGGGAATACGACCCTGGATGCGATCGAGCGCGTGCAACGCTTCCTCCAGTTGGTCTTTCTGGAAGTGGATGCGCGCCAGACGGAACGCCGCTTCATTGCGGACTGCTTCATCGACGGCGCCTTCGAGCACGGCCTTGATGGCGCGGCCGGCCCGATGGTGCATCCGATAGTTGAGCTCGAAATCTCCGACCGAGAACTGCGCCTCGCCGACGTGAAAGTGCAATGAGTCGAGCTGCGGCTCGTCGAGATCACGGTACTGGCCGAGCTCGGCATCGAGTCGTTCGAGCGCCTCCAGGTACTGACCCTGGTGGGCGTAATACAGCGCCTCGCCAAAGTGCAGATCCTGGAGATCGCCGCCGGAACACGGCTGCACGGCGAGCAATGCCGTCAGACCGAGGCCGAGCGTGCTGTGGACTGCGCGAGTCATGACTCTCACCAGTCCCCTACTTGGATGGCCTCGCCGCCGGCCACCGTGATGCCGACCAGCTTCGGCTCGACACCTTTGTCGAGCGTGAAGCTGTCGCTGCGCGCATAGTCCCTACCGCCATCGAGCTTGCCCATCACGGACACCTCGAGCTGATGCGCGCCGGTCGGAATGTTGCCCGTATAGATCCGCTGCACACCGCCCTTCTGCAGCGCCTCGAGCTCTTTGTAGCTGTAGATGTAGTGCGCGACGAGCTTGCCGTCGAGCTGGATCTGTACCGAATCGAGTCGCATCGTTTCGCCCTTGGCGAGCGCCACGAACAGCGCGACATGTGTGTTCGACGGATACAGCAGCCTTTCCTCGAGACGGCGTAGCTCGGCGTCGATGCTCAGCACGTCGGATTTGATCTCTTGCACCTGCTCATCGAGGCCCTTCATTTGCGCTCGATAGCTGTCGTCGGCGGCGCCAATCGCGGCCCAGAGGCAGCAGCAAGCGCTGAACGTCGCGGTCCAGAAAGTCTTTTGCATGGGGTTTCGCCTGATAGGGGCGGATTAAGTCAATGAACCAGGACGGTCCGGCTCTAGTGAGACACGCGAGCCCGCATGGTGCTCAGGCACGCGCGAGAGCGTGGCGCGGAAGCGCTCGCTGGGCACGAGGCAGGCGAGACAGCCGCTTTGGAAAAGCTCAGCGAAGAGAGAATGGTGCAAGTGAACGCAGACAGGGCGCCGCGCATATCGCGCGAGGACGGCAAGGCCGCACCCGCGTTCGCGATCGATATCCATCGAGTCATGAGCCACCTCCATTCAACCTTGGGCACGCACACGCGTGGGTTCGAGGCAGCCCGATTGCATCGGACGTCGACTCCGGCGGTCCCGCTGTCATGGAGCGCGCGAGGCGCTCTTTAGACCGGTGACTTTGCGTCGCCATCTTTCGATGGCTTTGCCCTTGACGTAATTCGCCGGCGAACTTTGCTTGCCGAGGGAACGAATGGATGTGACACGAGTCTAACAATGCGAGAAAAATGTGACGCACTTCTCACTTTTCCGTGGGCACATTTAGTTCAACACGAACGGCCTTCTTGGAAGGTTTCATCTCACGACGATCTTTTGTTGACTCGGCAACCCGAGGACCGAGTCGCGAAGCAGCGGCTTTAACAATAATGATGGAAGGCTCTTGGAACGCGCTCACGATGGCGCGCTCGCCCTCATCGCCGCGCGAGCAGCACTATGATGATGACGATCAGGATCGCCGTGATCGTCTTCCAGAACATCACCGGGTGACGCTCCAGCAGCGGCGGCCGGGTTCTTCGCAGATGGGCGTCGTTGGGATGGCTCAGGTCGTACACGAACTCGGACAGCTCTTGATAGCGCCTGTCCGGATCCGGATGCGTGGCTCTCTTCAGGGTCTCGTCGATCCACGCCGGAAGGTCGCGCTCGTCATCCAGCAGCGATCGGTACACCAGGCGTCGTTGCGCGGCCTTGGTGGTTGCCTTGGCAACCTCAGTGCCGAATGGCAAGCGTCCCGTCAGCATTTGATAAGTGATGACGCCCAGCGAAAACAAATCCGAGCGTGACGTGCCGGCGTCTCCTAGAAAATATTCCGGCGCCGTGTATTGAGCGGTGCCCGCCGGCAGATTCTGCACCGACGCGGCACTCTCGACGATTCCAGCAACGCGGGTGGATCCAAAGTCCATGATCTTCACGGTGCCAGTGGCATCGATCATGATATTTTCCGGCCGCAGGTCCTGATGCAGCATTTCCAGCCGATGGAACGCCTGCAAACCCCTGGCGATCTGCTCGACGATGCCTCGCACCGTGCTCAGCTGAGGCTTCGGATTGTCGATCATCCATTGCGTCAGCGTCTGACCATCGATGAACTCGGTGACCGTGTAGAGATAGTTGCGCTTGCGCGTTGGCGCGCAGGCCCGGACGACGTGTGGGCTGTCGATTCGACGTGCGATCCAGTCCTCGAGAAGAAATCGTTCCAAATAGGTTGGATCGCCGCTTAGATCCACCGATGGCGTCTTGATGACCACGGCCGGTGCCTCAGGCTCGGTAACATCCGTCGCAAGGTACACGTGACTGCGGCTGCTGATCCGGATATCGCGGATGATTCTATAACCGTCGAACTCCATCCTCGGCGCAAGCTCCGGCGGTAGCGGCAACTCGCTGAGCTGGTGATGAAGTTCGCCCGCTTCAGCCTGCGGGACTGCATCGATGCGCACCAGTTGAATGGTCAGATTGTCATCGCTGCCCTGCTCCAGCGCCTCGCTGACAATGGATTTCGCCACTATCTCGAGGTCCGCAGCGGGCTCGCACAGAGCATCGATGATGAATTTCGGATCGACGTGCTCGTGAATGCCATCCGTGGCCAGAATGAAAACGTCGCCCCGCTCCGCGTTCGCCGCCGAATAGTCGATCTCGAGCTGTGGATTCACACCCAAGGCGCGCCCGAGATAGCTCTTCTCGCGAGAGATCCAGAGACGATGATCCTGGGTGAGCTGCTCGAGCGATCGATCCCGCAGTCGATAGATTCTGGAATCGCCGACGTGAAAGATGTGGGCCGTCGTGGACTTGATGACCAGTGCGCTCAGTGTGCAAACGTAGCCGCGGTCCTGGTCGTAACGATACTGGCTCTGACGCGTCTGCGCGTAGAGCCAGGAATTGATCGCCATCAACACGCGCTGCGCGGACTGACGGACCGACCAGGCCGGTGAGGTGCAGTAGTAATCCTCCAGGAAGCCTTTCACGGTCGCCTCGCTGGCGATCTGACTGACATTGCTGCTGCTGACGCCGTCGGCTAATGCGACGGCGATGCCTTTGGCGGTCAGTTGCGGCTCGTCGGGAATGCACGCGCCGTGAAAGTCCTGGTTGATCTCCTTTCGGCCCGAGTCGGAATGCTGCCCTAAAGAGATCTGCAATCGAGCGGGCAGCATCAGGTCCGATTACGCGGCACGCGGGAACGCCTGCTTCTTCGGCGCCGTGCGCAAGTGCGTCGAATACAGCGTCAGTCCAGTGAACGACAAGCCGCCGACGAGGTTGCCGATGACCGTCGGGATCTCATTCCAGATGATGTAATCCATCACCGAGAAATTGCCGCCCATGATCAGCGCGGACGGGAACAGAAACATGTTCACCACGGAATGCTCGAATGTCATGGCGAAGAACACCATGATGGGCATCCACATGGCGATCACCTTGCCGCCGACCGAGGTTGAAATCATGGCGCCCACCACACCGGTGGAGACCATCCAGTTGCACAGCACGCCACGAACGAACAGCGTGAGCATGCCCGCCGCGCCATATTCCTTATAACCGAGCGTGCGCGACTCGCCGATGCCGGCGATGACCTTGCCAACTGCATTCGGCTCGGTAGAGAAGCCGAAGGTAAAAACGATCGCCATCATGATCGCGACCGTGACCGCGCCGGCCAGGTTGCCGGTGAATACCAATCCCCAGTTCTTGAGCACGCCGACCAGCGTTACGCCCGGACGCTTGTCGATCAATGCAAGTGGCGACAGCACGAACACGCCTGTCAGCAGATCGAAGCCGAGCAGGTAAAGCATGCAGAAGCCGACAGGAAACAAAATCGCACCGATGATCGGGTAGCCGGTCTGCTGAGTGACCGCCACTGCGAACACCGCTGCCAATGCGAGAATGGCGCCGGCCATATAGGCGCGGATCAAGGTATCTCGCGTGGACATGAATACTTTCGATTCGCCCGCATCGACCATCTTGGTCACGAATTCCGACGGTGCCAGATAAGACATTGTTCTATTGCCTCTTGAATGTGAGCACTACCCGCTCGGAACCGGGCCGATTCGGGCATGAAGCTTCAATGGAATCTCGAGCGCGTAGTGGACCGCGCGAGTGTTCAGCGGGAAGGAGAGTTGCCCGCTATGGCAGCAGTGCCTTGCCGACCCGTCGTTGGATCAACAAGCCTGTGCAGCAAGAGCTATGCCAGGGACTGGAGGCGGTTTTGCGGGCAAAAGCAGGGGGACGATGCGCCGTTACGGTGCAGCGGATGCAGGCATCTGCCCTCTTGGAGAGCCTGAGATTTCGCAAAAGGGTTGCCGCGGTCTTAGAGCGCCGCCGCCGCGACCACCCTACTCCCGTGCTCAGCGGACGCAGGGTCCGGAGTGGCGAGGTTCATCACGGCTCCGGCGACGATGGCCGTCGCCGTGAGGGCACGGAAACCGGAACGGAGCGGATGCTTGGCGAACATGTGCAATCCAAATAGATCCGACGAGACGTGAGCCAAGACTAACCGGGTGGCGAGCGAGGCTCTAATCGATTCTGTCCCCGGCAACGATTGATACCTCCTATGTGGGAGCACAGTGAGACGCCCGCTGATGCGATACAGCTCGCGAATTCGCGTGCAGCTCTCGGGTCATCGTAAGATGCCGGTCATTCTCCGGCTCGAAGGACTCGCCGATGCCCACGCTGACCAATCATCTCCAGTTCGCGCTCGTTGCGCTCGCCATGGTGCTCACACCGGGTCCGAACATGATTTATCTGGTCTCACGCGCGATTTGTCAGGGACGGATGGCGGGACTGATCTCGTTGGGTGGCATCGCGCTGGGCTTCATGGTTTATCTGCTCTGCGCTGCGGCAGGCATTACTGCGATCTTCCTATCGGTGCCGCTTGCGTACGATGCGCTTCGCATCGCCGGCGCGATCTATTTGCTCCATCTGGCGTGGCAAGCCGTGAAGCCGGGCGGTCGGTCGCCGTTTCAGGTGCGGGATCTGCCGGAAGACAGCCCGCGTCGCTTGTTCGGTATGGGCCTCTTCACCAGTCTGCTGAACCCGAAGATCGCAATCCTGTATGTTTCCTTGCTGCCCCAGTTCATCCAGCCCGAACATGGCAGCGTGTGGGTTCAGTCGCTGGTGCTCGGGCTGACGCAGATCACGATCAGTGTGAGCGTCAACGCACTGATCGTTTTCATGGCGGGCAGCGTCGCCCTGTTCCTTGCTTCGCGGCCGTCATGGCAGGTGATCCAGCGGTGGCTGATGGGCACGGTGCTGGCCGGGCTCGCCGTGAGAATGGCCGTCGAATCGCGACGCTAGTGCGTGCACACCTTCGGGCGCGCAAAGTCCACGTGCTTGAAGATGAGTAGCTTGCGCTCCCAGAGGTTCGCGTGAGTGAAGGCGCCCAGTGACTGAGCGGTCGCTCTCTCGTAGCGAACGCCGTTCAGTTCGTAAGTGACCCAGTGCTGGGGCTTCTTTCTGAGGCGTTCCTTGAGCGAGAACATTACCAGGCCCTGGTTGCGGTCGGCGAAATGTTGAAGGTCGGGGTCCGAGGACGCCTTGATCATCGCGACCTCGCTCTGATACGGAAACAGCGCCAGCGGCTGCGTGATCACCAGATGATTCGACACACCCGCTTCCGTGTGCAGATTGCTGAACATGGCGATGGACGCCTCGGTGCGCAGCCCAAGGTAAGGCGCCGTGCACACGATGAATAGCGTTGCCGGCACCGCATACAGCCACATCGGCCGCCGCGGCCCGACCGTTCCACGCCATGGCAGGTGATTGATCGCCGCATCCGCCAGCAGCAGCATCGTGACGCCGCCGTAGACGACCCACATCAGCACCCACACAGACTGGTAAACGTGCGAGAGCGGAATGCTCGCCTGACGGCTGAACACCGAAAGAACACCGACCAGCGCCACTGCCCCGCCGATCACGATTCCAAACGGCAACGCCTGGCCCAACATGCCGAAGCGCTCGCGCAATAGCCGGAACAATCGCGCGCAGTTGTCGTAGAACCGTTCGCTGACCTCTCGCGGCACCGACAGGATATACAGCGCCAGCACGAGGCTCGAGAAATCCATGTACCACGAGTACACGGAGATCGGGATCACGAAATGAAACATCAGCGCCAGCAACAGGCCGACTGCGAACCAACGTTTCCAATACAGCGAGACGATGGCGATTGCCTCGACGATGAACGTGCTCCAGATCGCGAGATGCTTGCCCGCGAGGCTGTTCTGCAAGCCGAAGCCATCGGCCAGCGGCATATACAACGCCACGGCGCAGCTGACCCGTGGGTCGAGAAAGTCCGTGTTGATCTTGTGGAAGATGCCGTAGAAGTACATGACGGCCAGCAGCGCCCGCGCCACCACCCGCATGTTCTCGTAAATGTTCTCTCGCATCTGCGCAGAGTTGCCGTAGCGCAGGACGGCGTGTGCACAGATCGCGAGAATGCCTGCGTTCATGAACGCGGCGATCATTTTGTTGTTGCCCGCGACGGGCATGGCCATGGCGTAGCGCGTTGCCATCACGCCCGCCAGCAGCACCAGCAGCGGAGTCCAGCGCGGACGCCAGATCAACAGGAGTGCGACGGAGATTGCTGCCCAGCTCATCAGCCCAAGCAACGGGCCGTCGCGGAACAGCAGCATGGTGCGATCGCCGGCCAGGCTGAAAATAGCTGCGGCGGCCCACACGGGCGAAAACGCAATCAGGCCATCGGCAGAGACCCGTTCTGTCGCTCGACTCATCGATGGGCGCAAAAGGCGCCAGACGCTGTACCAGAACCGGTCAACGGAACGATCCGCGTGAGCGCTCATGCTCCTTGGTCCCCTCCCCTAAACTTATGTTTGTATCTGAAGTTCGAGCGCCGTTTTGAAGTCGGCCGAGTGTGCCAGCGGAGATCGCCCGGCGCCACCTGTCACCAACCAGCGCCACCGCGCCGCCTGCAGATGGAAGGCTGAAGCGAAAATCGTGCCGTCGTGTAAATACGGCATAGGTGAGCGCTGATGAATGTCACATGCTGTTGAAGTACTATCGCTGCAAGCTCAAAAGGTATCGAATGCATGCTCACACGCCGCAAACTGGCGCTTTACTTTCTTGCCGCCCTGGCGCTCGCCGGTGCATACGATGCTTTGCGCAACCTGCCCGTGCTGAGCGGTTGTAATTTCTACTCTGAGTGCCCGGACAATTCTTCCCCCGTTGCCGGCCGCAGCGACTGATGGAAACGTCGGCCAACTGGCTGCTCTACGACGGCGAGTGCCCCTTCTGCTCGCGTTACGTCGTTCATGTTCGTCTGCGTGAGGCGATCGGGCCCGTGATGCTGGCCAATGCGCGTGAGCATCCGGCACTGGTCGAGGAAGTGGCGCGGCTCGGTTATGACGTGGATGAAGGCATGGTGTTGAAGCTGAACGGTCGCTACTACCACGGCGCCGATTGCATCCATGCGCTGGCGCTGCTGACGACGTCGGCCGGCTGGTTCAACCGGATCAACTCGGCTGCGTTTCGCTCGCGAGCCGTTTCGCGCTTCGCATATCCCATCCTGCGCGCGGGCCGCAATTTCACATTGAAGCTGCTGGGCCGGTCGCGACTGGATCCCTCGCCTGCCTCCAGCGACGGCTGATTCAGCGGATCGCCGCCGACAACTCCAGGCCCGGCACATTGTGGAGCTTGCCGATCTCCAGATTGGTGATCGCCACGAACTCTCGCGCGGCCGGCGAGAGGTGGTGCCAGTGCCGGAACGCCCAACCAATCGAGACTGATGGCAGATCGGTGATGGGCACCGCCTTCACCGAGCCGCTGCGCTCGAAGTTGTAGGCGTGCACGGCCGGTACGATGGCCTGTCCCAGGCCGAGCTCGACGAACAGCTTCGCGGTGTCGAAATCATCGAAGACAACTTCAGCCTTCAGCTCCACGCCGCGTTGCGCCGCGGCCTGTTCGATGGCGCTGTGATGGGTCGTGCCGCCAGCCAGACCCAAGTAACGAATGCTCTTGAGGTCCTGCAAACGTAACTTGCGCCGGCGCGACAACTCATCGTCCTTGGTCGTCAACAGAAACATACGCTGCCTGGCGATGGTTTTCTCGTTGATGCCGCGCGCCGGCTCGCCGGTCGTGACAAAGCCCAGCTCCGCCTGATTGAGCCGCAGGATCTCGAAACAGCGCCGGGTCGAGCTGGCTGGCAGAAATCGCAGGTTGACGCCGGGGTGTTCTTTTCTGAATCTCACTACCGCATGACGCATGAAGTGACGCACGGTCGTGCCGCCGGTGGTGATGGTCAGCGTATCGGACTCGCCGTGCTGTAACGCGCGCACCCGTTGCAGCCCGACTTCGATTGCATCCAGTCCTTCCAGCGCGAAGTCCTTGAGGATCTTGCCGGCGGCGGTCGGTTGCACGCCGCGGGCGTGCCGTTCGAACAATCGAATGCCGAGCTCGGCTTCCAGCCGTGCGATGTGCTGACTGATGGAGGATTGCGTTCGCTGCAGCTCGCGAGCCAGCGAGCTCATGCTGCCGGCCTCGCAGGCCGCGACCAGGATGCGGAGATCTTCGAGCGTCATGAGGGCATATAAGCATTTCCTTGGATCGATGCAAAGAACCTTAGCGTTGACTAATGTCCGGGCAAATGGAATCGTGACCGCGCCGAGACTGGGGAGCACGCTGTGAAAGGCCAAAGACTGTCGACCATCGATATCGTCGCGATGAAGCGCCGTGGCGAGCGTATTGCCATGCTGACCGCGTACGACTACACCTCGGCGCAGATGGTCGATGCCGCCGGGGTCCACACGATCCTGGTCGGCGACACCGTCGGCATGGTCGTGCAGGGCCAGGACACGACGCTGCCGGTCACGCTGGACCAGATCATCTATCACTCGCAGATGGTCGCTCGCGGCGCGCAGCGGGCGCTGCTGGTGGGCGATATGCCCTTCATGACCTATCAGGTGAACGTCGAGGACGCCTTACGTAATTCGGCGCGCCTGATGACCGAGGGCAAGGTCGGAGCCGTGAAGATCGAAGGTGGCGTGGCGATCGCGCCGACCATCGAGCGCCTGGTCAACGTCGGCATTCCCGTGTGCGGGCACCTTGGCTTTACGCCGCAGTCCACGCACGCGATGGGTGGCCCTCGAATTCAAGGCAAGGAGCCCTCCGCGGCCGCCTCGCTGGTCGCCGATGCCAAGGCGCTCGAGGCCGCCGGCGCGTTTGCGATCGTGCTGGAGCTGGTGCCATCGTCGGTGGCTCAGGAGATTTCGCAGCGCGTGTCGATTCCCACCATCGGCATCGGCGCCGGGCCGCACTGTGACGGAGAGGTCCAGGTGTTCCATGACCTCTTCGGGTTGTACACGGACTTCAAGCCGCGCCATACCCGCCGCTATCTGAACGTGGCCCAGGACGTCGTGACGGCCGCGCGCCAATTCGTCCGGGATGTTTCCGAAGGAACGTTCCCGGGCGCGGAGCAAACCTCGGATATCGGCCCGGAAGCCAAAGAACGCTTCCGAGCCTTGCTGACCGCTTAGAGTTCGTCTACCGCACGAGCTCCTTGCCCTCCCATACCTTGCGCTCTGGCGCACGCGGATCATTCACGACGTTCGATTGCGTATTGAAGATCATCGTGGCGCGAGTCTGGGCGTCATAGGCGGGCCACTTCGGCATACCGGCATGATTCGGGTTGCCGGTGCGAGCAAAGGCGATCCACGCCTCACTCATCGCATCTTCGACGGCCTTCGCGCCCGGCCGAGCTGTCGGGCTGGCCGTTGCATTGCTGAACACGAACGCGATCTCCGAGCCGTGCGCGGCCTTCAACGGCGACGCCTCGAAGTCGAAGCTATACACGTAGACGGGCGACACTTTCGAGGCGGCTTCAGCGAGCCGTACCGTGCCGATGTGAAAGCGGTTGCTGCGAATCGCGACCATCAGATCCCACGGCGACGCTTGCGGTCGGGACTGCTTGTAGGCGGCGATCAGAGCATCGGTGTTTGCGCCGTAGTCACGCAGCACATCGTCACGTAGCTGCGCCTCAGTCATCTTGCCGAACAAGGGATGCTCGCGTGCGTAGATCGAGTACTCATCCTTGTTTGAGCCAACCATGACCGGGATGCCTCGCGCGCTCGCCGCCACTTCGGGCTCGAACATGTCGTCGGGCAAGTAGCTGCCATCGACGACGGGGCCGAAGTCTGGCGTCGTGCGGCCCGTCGTTGTCACTGCGGCGAGCAGCTCATCCATCGGCACAGCCTGCAACTGGGCGACGGTTTTGAGGCCCAGCTTCTGCATCACCGCCTGTGCGTTCTTGATGGCCGTCTCGGCAGGCATGCCACGCGTGCGCGCGCCGCTTTGAATGATGCCTCGCTGAAAGAGGCCCTTCGCTGAGGGCACACCCAGCAGCGTCGAGACCTTCACGCCACCGCCGGACTCACCGAAGATCGTCACATTGCCCGGATCGCCGCCGAACGCTGCGATGTTGTCCCGGACCCATTCGAGGGCGAGCTGCATGTCCTGCACGCCCACGTTGCCCGATGTAGCGAACTCTGTGCCCCCCGCTTCGGCAAGGTGCAAGTACCCAAAGACGTTCAAGCGATGATTGATGGTCACGACGACCACATCGCCGCGCTTCGCGAGCCTCGCGCCGTCGTAGAGAGGCTCGGAGCCTGCGCCTGCGTAGAAGCCGCGACCGTGCAGCCACACCATTACCGGACGTTTGCCGTTGCCGGCGATGGCGGGCGTCCAGACGTTCAGTACGAGGCAGTCTTCGCTGGGTGACAACAGTTCGCCTGGCGTCGTCGTGCGACGTCCGGGGTCGCCCGCCTGCGGGCAGATCGCTCCGAATTTCACCGCGTCCTTTACGCCCTCCCACTTAGCGACGCGCTTCGGCGCTTTGAATCGCGCGGCGCCCGCAGTGGACTGGCCGTAGTGCACGCCTTTGAAAACATACACAGCGGACTCTGGCAGCTGAGCGCCCCGCAGACGCCCCTCCTTGGTTGCAACGATCGGCTCATCTGCGTGGGCGGTAGTGCTACACAGCCACGCGCTCGCGAACATCGCGAGCCAACGCCAGGTTCTCATGTGCCATTCCTCTTATGAGTTCGATAGCTTCAATGCTGCTTGCATGGCCGTGCGTCGCGGCCCGAATGGATCGTTCACGATGGCGCTGGAATCATCGAGCACCAACGTTGCGCGTTGTGCCGCCGTGTAGGGTGTCCACTTCGGCAACTTCGAGGTGTTCGGATCGCCGGTGCGGGCGAATGCGATCCATGCATCGGCGATCTTGTCCGCCAACGCCGCAGCACGTGGGCCGCCGCCGGTGAATCTCGACGACCGCTCGGTGTTGTCGAACACGAAAGCGATTTCCAAGGCGTGGGGCGATTTCAGTCGACCGCCTTGCACCGGGGTTTCCCAGGTGAAGTAGTAACAATGCACCGGCGCTTTGCCGAGCGCTGCGCGCCGCTCCGCGATCGTCATCAACGGTGCGCAGTAGCGCTGATCGCTGATCATCAAAAAGAACAATTCGGAGGGCGTGGCGGTCGGCTCCGCCTTGCGATAGGCCGCGAGCACGGACTCGGCCTGATCGCCGAGCAGACCTTTGGCGCGTGCCTGCAAGCCCGCCTCATCGAGCTTGAAGGCTGCCAGGTCGCCCGCGAGCTGCAGTGTCATCTCGGTACGATTGGTGCCGATGATCAAGGGCACGTCCGCCATCAACGCCGATGCCTGCGGATGAAACGGATGCTGCGGCAGGACTTTGCCATCGACGACCGGCGCGAAACCATTCGTCGTGTGCGACAGGCGATGCTTGCGGCTGGCGGCGTAGAACGCGCCGATCATCTTCTCGACCGGCACGTCCTGCAGCTTGCGAAAATCCGCCCACGGGATCTGCAGTTCCGCGAGCAAAGCATCGGTCGACTTGGCTGCCTCTTCCTGCGAGACAACCTTGATCGTCGGCCCGCTCTGATTGACCGCCGCATGGAACAAGCCTTTGGCATCGGGCATCGCGAGCAAGGTGCCGACTTTGCGACCGCCACCGGACTCACCGAAGATCATCACGCGATTCGGATCGCCGCCGAAGCTCTCGATGTTGTCGCGGACCCAGCGCAGCGCCTGAACGATATCCAGCATGCCGACATTGCCGGTGTTCGCAAACTCAGCGCCGCCAATGCCGGCCAGATACGTGAAGCCCATGACATTCAGTCGATGATTGATCGTGACGACTACCACATCTCCGCGCCTGGCGAGATTGGTCCCGTCATAGCCCGGCGAAGACCCAGAGCCCGCCGTGAAGCCGCCGCCATGGATCCAGAACATCACCGGACGCTTGCCGCCGTCGCGTAAGCCTCGCGTCCATACGTTGAGGACCAGGCAATCTTCGCTTTCGGGGCGATCGCTCAGTTCGCCGATCAAGGCTGCTGGGCCACCCGTCGCGGGCGGTTTGCCGGGCTCTCTTTGCGGAGTACTGGGGCCGTAGTCGAGCGCATCTCGCACGCCCTTCCAAGCCACCGGCGGCAGAGGGGGCATAAAGCGATTGCGCCCGCCCGTCGGCGCGCCATAGGGCACGCCCTTGAAGATGTGCACGCCCTCTCGAGTGAGCCCTTTGACTTTGCCAGCGGTCGTTTCGGCGACAGGATCCGAAGTGGCGAACGCCCGGGGCGTTTGTAACAGCCCAGCGGTCACCACCGCGCCTACACCGCTCGCAATGACCTCACGCCGCGAGTACTTGCCGACCATAGTCCCCCTCGATCAGGCATTCGTTAGTGTGCGACCATACTAACCCTGCGCACCGGCCTGGCCAGTGCCGACAATGTCAAGAAAAGTCCTGACCCTTTATGCCGCTGCCCAAACGCGCGATCGCTGCCAGCTTCCTGCCGGATCAATATCGTTACTGGTATTCGCTGAGCAAACTGGCGATGGATCCGCTGTATGAAGCCGTGCCCGGTGCATTCGATGACGAGCGCGAACCGCTGCTGGATCTGGGATGCGGAATTGGTTTGCTACTGCACTGCCTGCGTGCCAGCGGTTGCACATTGCCGTACGTCGGTGTCGACACCGATGCCGCGAAGATCGAAGCAGCACGCGTCGCCTCGGCGCGCGGCGGGTATAACGATGCGGACTTTCAGGTATGCGACTTGAGCGTGCAGTTCCCGAAGCATCGGGGGAGTGTCGCGCTGCTGGACGTCCTTCAGTATCTGCCGCAGCAAGCGCAAGGAACGTTGCTCGAGCAGGCCGTTCAGTGCGTCAGCGAACGAGGCAAGCTGGTGATTCGCACCGGACTTGCCGACGGCTCCTGGCGAAGCACGATGACCCGAGCTACCGATCGCTTCGGTCATCTGGTCGGCTGGATGAAAACATCCTTCAAGGCCCAACCTTCGGCGCAGGAACTGCGCGCCGTTCTGCAACGACACGGCCTGCACGCCGAGTTCAAGCCGCTGTGGGGGCGTACTCCATTCAACAATTGGCTGGTGATCGCGCGGCGCTCAGCGAGCGCCGCGGCTTGAAGGATCGCCTCAAGGATAGATCTCGATTTCCTTGATGCCGTAGTTGCGTGCAGTCGTGCCCCGTTTGGTCGCGAACACGCGGATGAATCGTCCTGTCCCAGTCAACCCGCGCACATCATCGACACCGCCATCGCCGGCCGTCGTCTTGTAGAGATTGGCCCACGTGTTAGTGCTCACCTGCGTTTGAATCGTGTATTCGGACGCATAGGCCGTGTCCCAGATGAGGCGCACGCGCGAGATCGAATAGCGCTGGCCGAGATCCACGTAGATCCATTGCTTGTCGGCAGCGCCAGGCGCGCTATGCCAACTGGTTGAGGTGTTGCTATCGGTGACTTTGGCGGCGCTGTACGTGCTGCTCTCGGTCGAGCTCGGATAAGCCTTGCGCCCCTTCGCGAGATTGCGCGGCGATTGTGCCGCCGCCATCATCGTGCCGAAGTTCTTCCAGCCCGCGGCCTCGAGCGGCCGCTCGTCACTCAGGAACGTCAGCCGATCAGCGCCCGAAGCCTGCGGCCAGATTTCGACGAGCTCCAACTCCAGGCCTCGGGCAACAGCCGCGGCGAGGCGCTCGCCGAGATAGATCGGATAATCGCCTTCGTCGATGGGGCCGCCCCCGGAGCGAGTCACACCGAAGCTGCCGGTGCCCGTCTCGGACAACGCGAAACGTTTGCTACGGGCCAGAGCGAATTCGATTGCCGCAGGCAAGCCCCAGCCGCGCGTCGGGTTCCAATAGTCCGCCGCCGGATAATCCCAGATCACGCGACGATTAGCCGCGTTCGCAAGCCAGTCCGCGAGTGTGACGTTCTGACCGCTCGTCCAATCGTGGTAGGCGGTTTTGTCCCGCGAGCGCGTCGGGTTCCAGATCGGGCTGTAGTGAGTGGGCGCGACGATATCGACATAGGCATCGCCCGGATAGCTGCTCTCCTCGCTCAGCCCGTAGTTGGCGTATGACGCCGATGGGCTCCACATGGTCTCGATGACCATGCCATTGGCCTTCGCATAGGCGTGTGCCAGATTCGCCACGTGACGCCAGGCGGCGATGTAAGCACTGCGGGTCGCCTCACTGCGAACCTGCCAGCCATACCAGTTGCCGTTCTGCTCCCAGCCGATGCGCAGATAGATCTTGCGAAACCCCTGGTTCTTGAACACCTCCAAAATGGCCGGCCAGACGCGATGTCGGTCTGTGCCGTCAGCGTCGTACTTCCCCGCGGCAACAGCGTTCATCATCGCCACGGCCGCCGCTTCGCTGTACTTGCCGCGATTCGGATCGTCCGCCGGCAGATTGAGCTGATAAGCGGTGGGATCGTCGGTGAGGCCGACGCTGACGATCGGAATCAGCGTGGGCCGTCCATCGGCATCGAGTCGATTCAGATATTCCACCGCGCACAACTCCGCCAGATTGCCGGCGGCCCACGCAGCGTTGTTGCGCCACTTTGGATCGTACGTGCCGGCGCTCCAGATCGGTTCGCGATAATCGACGAACACATTGGTGGAGTTCGGGATCTGCTGCACCTTGCTCACGAAGGCGCGATAGGCAGGCGCCGCGGTCGCGGGCGTTGCCTCCCCAACAAAAAAGCCAAGCTTGTCGAACTGCTGCGCATGAGCCGCCGCCGCGCCCATCGACATCCACAAAGCCAGCAACCGTGCCGCTACTCTCAATGTCCTCTCCTTCAGTGCCAGCCCGCGACTCATTCACGGGTCCATTGCCTGTCGATACAGGATCGGCACTACGAAGGCAGTTATTGATGAGCGCGACTGGCAAAGTCACGCCGGCAAAGCGGGCAACGCGAGTTCAGAGTTTTCCTTGAGCGTCCTAAGCGACGTCCTATGCCCCAATCGGGCATAGGGTGTAACCAGCGCGCGCGGGTGCTCCAAACGGAGCTGCTGCATTATTGGTTAACAAATGTTAGAGCCAACAGCGACACGTGCACCACGAGCGTGCGTCATGTCTCCGGCGTCGCTGCCTCTGTCGATTCGGCTGCGGCGGTTTTCTTCGCGTGTTCTTCCATCCACACGCGCAACGATTTGGGTCGCATGTCGGTCCACACTTTGCCGACATAGTCGAGGCAGGTCTTTTTATCGCCCGCGACGCCACAGTCAGTCCAGCCGCGCGGAATGTCCATGCCGTCCAGCCACAGGGAATATTGCTCTTCCTCGTTGACCAGTACGCGGAACTTGCCGTTCTCGTCGTCAAACCCACCTGCCATGGCGCGCTCCTTCATAACGATGCGATGAGCGGCGCGATGCTAACGGGAGTCGCGGTTCAAGAGCGCGGCGAATGCTTGGACGGTTGAGCGATACAGTGAGCTCACAGGCGAGAACCTGCGATTTCACAGCGTGCAGAGGCTGATCTCGCGCTGCGAGGTGGCGTACGCGGCTACACGTCTGGCGTTGGATTGTTGGGAATGATGGACTACTTGATGCCGGCGATGCCGAGATTGATCCAGCCGTGATCGTGACCGCGAACCTGCGAGCGTTGCAGTCGTTCGACATTCCGGCAACCGGCCCGTTTCAACGCCTGTTCGAGATAGCGATAAGAGAACACGGCCAGGTGCCAGTTCGGGTGTCCGAGCGTGCCGACACCATCGCCATACGAAAAGATGCGCCCCGAAGCCCAGCGACACGCGTCCTTTTCTTCGTTGAAGCGATACCAGCCGTCCTGCTCGTAGTCGGGCGAGTGGCGCTCCTCGGCATCGACGAAGGCTTTGCAGATCTTCAAGCCATCCGGCACCCAGATCTCCAGCCGTCCCTCGGGCGCGACGATGCGCACCCACTCCGCCAGCACCTCCTCGGTGCGGTACCAGGGAATGTGTTCGAGAATGTGACTGGCGTAGACCACGTCGAACGCGCCGTCGCGAAACGGCAACCGCTTCGCGGCGTCCCACAGAAAATCGACGTTCGAGGCGGGAATGACATTGAGCGTCTCGAAGCCGGCGATGCGCTCTTCGCCCGGGCCGATCTCGAGCTTGCGATGTTTTCTGGAGCGTCGCGCCAGCAGGTGCGCCGGCGTCAACACCAGCTTGTGGAGCACCGTGAGCGGCAGATTGACGAGCCGTTGACCGGCAAAGAAGGCGCGTTTAGCGGCGGGACGGAAACGAGGCGGGACGAGCGACTGCAGAGCGTTCAAAGCTTTCTCCGCTATGAATAACTTTCATGACGACAGCCCCCGCCGCCGTCCGTAGTGTACAGCAATCGGTCTGCATGGAAATAAGGCGAGGTGGATAGCAGCGTGTCTCGATCTGCATACGTTCGCAGGCAATTCTTGACGGTCGGGGCTCGACGGTGCGCTACGATAACCGCCTCCCTCGTTCGGTCGGTGCCCGAGCTCATGCGAACAATAACGATGGCAGCGCTGCTCGCCGGCGCCCTGCTGCAGTCGGCGTGCAGCGATCGAGCTGCGGTGGCGTTCGATACTTCGGTCGATACGCGGCAGTTGATGAACTGGATGATCGACCCGAGCTCCAAAGTGGTGTTTGGCGCGGTCGCGACCATCATCACCGAGCAAGGCGAGCAGAACGTGCAGCCCCACACCGACGAGGAATGGAACCACGTTCGTAACAATGCGGTCATGGTGCTCGAGGCCGGCAACCTGCTGATGCTCGAAGGCCGCACCCGCCCCTCATCGGTTCAGGATGTCGCCGATTGGAACGCGAAAGCTCGCGCCATGAGCGCGGCTGCTCGAACTGCCATCGCGGCGACCGACGTAAAAGACCCCGAGGCGTTGTTCGCCGCTTCCGGAGACATTTATCAAACCTGCACCGACTGTCATGCCAAGTACATATTCACTGCGCCGCCAGATGATCGACAGTAAATCTCTGATCCTTGCGCTCGTCGGCTGTGTGCTCGGCAGCCAGGCACTGGCGCACGGCGTTGCGCCCGAGGATCAATCGTTACTGGAGAATGCCAGCGGAATGCAACTGCTGACGTTCATGTATCTCGGCGCCAAGCACATGGTCACCGGCTACGACCATCTGCTGTTCCTGTTTGGCGTCATCTTCTTCTTGCACCGGCTCAAGGAAGTCGTCGCCTATGTCACGCTGTTCGCGATCGGCCACAGCGTCACGCTGCTGTTGGGGGTGTTGGGCGGACTCAAGGTCGATCCCTATTTGATCGATGCCATCATCGGCCTGTCGGTGGTCTACAAGGCGCTCGACAATCTCGGCGTGTTTCAGCGCTGGCTCGGCGTGCAGCCGAACAACAAGGTCGCGGTGCTGGTGTTCGGTTTCTTCCATGGCTTCGGCCTCGCGACGAAGCTGCAGGATTTTTCTTTGTCGCCCGACGGGCTGGTGCCGAACATGCTGGCCTTCAACGTCGGCGTGGAGATCGGGCAGGTGTTGGCACTGAGCGCCATCCTGATGGTGATGATGTACTGGCGCACGGCGCCTTCGTTCACGCGACACGCCAAGGCGGCGAATGTCTTGTTGATGGCAGCGGGTTTTGTGCTCGTGGGCTTTCAGCTCACCGGTTATTTCGGCAGCGATACGAGCGCACGCACCGTGGCCAGCGTCATGCACGCGCATCCTCGCAAGCCTCGCACGGTGCGCATCGAGATCAACGTGCAGCCTCGCGAAGAGCTCGAATACAAAGCCGAGCTCGCGGCGGGCGAGCCCCTGCTGTACTCGTGGACCACGCAGGGCGCGGGCCCGGTGTACTACGAGTTTCATGGCGAGCCGACCGAGGGCGAATGGCCCAAGGACTATTACCGCAGCTATGAAACCGTGGAGCGCAGCCAGACGGCGCACGGCTCGTTCGTCGCGCCCTTCACGGGCAGGCACGGGTGGTACTGGCGCAACCTCAGCGATGCACCGCTGACCATCGTGCTCGAGGTCAACGGCTACTTCACCAAGCTTGGCCGGATCGAGGCGCCCGCTACGCTTTAGCCGGCGTCATCCAGGGCAGCGTGTCCAGATCCAGGTTGCCGCCGGTGAGAATGATGCCGATGCGGCGCCCGGGCATATCCAACTGGCCGTCGACCAGCGGGCCGTAGCCCACCGCGCCCGACGGCTCGACGATGATCTTCAACACTTCCCAGATCGTGCGCATCGCATTGACGATCTCGGTTTCCGAAACCGTGACGATGCCCTCCACGTGACGCTGGATCTCTGCAAACGTCAGATCGCCGAGCGTGCCCCGCAGGCCGTCGGCGATCGTGTTCGGCGAAGTACATGGAATGATCCGTCCTGCGGCCAACGACTGCGCGGCGTCATCCGCGCCTTTCGGCTCGACACCGAACACACGGATTTCCGGGTTGATGCTCTTGACGGCTACCGAGATGCCGCTGATGAGACCGCCACCGCCCACCGGACACAGGATGTCGGTGAGATCCGGCACGTCCTCCAGCAATTCCAGCGCGGTGGTGCCCTGCCCCGCCATCACTCGTGGATCGTTGAATGGATGAATGAACACGGCGCCAGTGCGCTCGACCACGCTGTTCGCAGTACTGACCCTTGCCGCATAGGTCGGCTCGCAAAGAATCACTTCCGCCCCGTAGCGTCGCACCGACGCGATTTTCGCCTGAGGCACGGTCGACATCATGACGACATACGCCGGAATGCCTCGCAATTTTGCCGCCCGCGCCAAGGCGGCGGCATGATTGCCGGACGAATGCGTCACCACACCGCGCTTCGCTTCTTCATCCGATAGCAAGGCAACCGCGTTGGTCGCGCCTCGCGCCTTGAACGCGCCGATCTTCTGCAAGTTCTCACATTTGAAGAACAGCCGTGCGCCCGCTCTCTCATCGAGCGCCTCGCTGGTCATGACCGGCGTGCGGTGAATGCGGTCCTTGATACGGCTGTGAGCGGCGCGGATGTCGGCCAGGGTCAGGGTCATTCGCATCCCCGTGAATGGTGTCGGTGCGGGCGCGTGGCATTATACGCCCATGCGCATGCGACAAATCGAAGCGTTTCACGCCATCTATGTCAGCGGCTCGATCAGCGGCGCCGCGCGCGTCCTGAACGTCTCGCAGCCCTCGCTCACCAAAGTGCTTCAGCACGCCGAGCAACAGCTGGGATTCGCGCTGTTCCGTCGCGTTAAGGGCCGGCTGGTCGCCACCGACGAAGCGCACGTCCTGTTTCGGGAGGTGAGCGACGTTCACGATCGTCTGTCGTCCCTGCGCAAGACGGCGCGCAATCTTCGCAGCGGCTCGGCCGGCAACGTTCGCGTCGCTGTCCTGCCGGCGTTGGGTCTCGATCTCGCGCCGGCCGCCGTGGCGAAGCTGCGCAAAGCCCATCCGGCGGTGACGTTCGATCTGATGACTCTGCACCACGACGACGTGTTGCGATCTCTATACGAGCGCCGCAGTGAAGTCGCGATTGCCTACGCACCGGCGCCGCATCCGCGACTCAAAATCATCGAGCTATGCACGGCAGAGCTGGTGCTCATGCACGGCCGTGAGGCCGCGAAGATTCCCGCTCGCATCGAGCTGAGTTGGCTCAAGGGCAAGGACATCGTGGGCCTGTCAACCAGCGGTCCGGTCGGCGATTTGTTTGCGGCCGCGCTCGGCCGATCACACGTCATCGCCAACGAAGTGATCTCTGCACAAACGTTTTATCTCGCCGCGGCCCTGGTCCGCCACGGCGCCGGCATCGCAATCGTCGACGAGCCCACCGCCTATGCCATGAGCGATGCACGCACCGATATCAAGTGCTTCGACCCGCCGATGCGATTCAACGTTTGCGCCATCCATCTCGAAGACCGGCCGTTGTCGCAATTGGCACGCTCGTTCGTGCAGGCGATGAAGGAGCAGGTTCTGCAGGCGCAGGCCGCCCACAACCCGCGGAGCCGATAAAGGCCATAACCCCAGTCTATGGGTGCCGTAAGCTTCGCTATTGGACGCCGGCGACCGGATGAAAAATCATTACCGTCATGATTATTCCTGCGCCCTATCTGCTGTATCTCGGAGCCGCGACCGATCCGCTGTCCATCAAGACCTCGCGGGGCGTGGCTGACTGGCGGCGCGAGCTGTGCGTCGGCCAGCGTCGCCTGCCCGGCTGCGATCTCACGCTGGGTCTGGACGATCTTTCCTATTCCGAAGCCGTGGCGCGCGGCGCGAAGACGATGATTCTCGGCGAAGCGAATGCGGGTGGCGTGCTCAGCGAGGTTTCAGCGCGAGAAGTCGTCGCCGCGTTGGAAGCGGGCTTGAATGTCGCGTCCGGTTTGCATCAGCGCCTTGCCCAGCACCCCGACATTCGACATGCCGCTCGGCGCACGGGGCGCCTGCTGTTCGACGTTCGAGAGCCCCCCGCTGACTTGCCTATCGGCAACGGTAGCCCACGTCCCGGCCGTCGCTTGCTGACCGTGGGCACGGACTGTTCGGTTGGCAAGATGTACACCAGCCTCGCCCTGGAGCGGGAGCTGCGCCGACAGGGCCGGCTCGCAGATTTTCGTGCGACCGGTCAGACCGGCATCCTGGTGGCCGGCAGCGGCGTGCCCATCGATGCGGTCGTCGCAGACTTCATCGCGGGCGCGGCGGAATGGTTGTCCCCGGCTCGCCATGACGGCGGCTGGGACATCATCGAAGGTCAAGGTTCGCTGTTTCACCCGTCCTACGCCGGCGTATCCCTCGGGTTGTTGCACGGCTCACAGCCGAATGCACTGGTGATGTGCCACGAGCCCACACGAACTCACATGCGCGGGTTGCCAGGAAGAGCACTGCCGTCGCTCAAGGAATGTTTGCTCGCGAACCTCGAGGCGGCACAAGTCACGCAGCCTGAGGTCGTTGCGGTCGGCATCGCGTTGAATACTTCGAAGCTCGATGCAGGCGCCGCACGCCGTTTGTGCGAGCAGATCGAGAACGAGCTCAACCTGCCTTGTGAAGATCCCATCGCCATGGGCGCCGGCAAGATCGTGCGACGGCTGCTCGAATCCTTCCCGGACGCAGCCAGTTCGAAGGTCAGCGCAGCAGGTTCACTGACAGCGTGATGATCAGTGCGTTGCTGAAGTCGACAAAGAAACCGCCGACGATGGGCACGACGAGAAACGCACGTGGCGCGACGCCGTAACGCTCGACCACGGAGCGCATCACCGCCATCGCGTTTGCCGTCGTGCCGAGCATCACGCCCGCGAAGCCGCCGCTCATCACAGCGGCGTCGTAGTCCTTGCCCATGAGCTTGTAGATCGGACCGAGGCAGACCAGGGCGACCATCGCCGTCTGCAGGATCAGGTTGATCAGCAAGGGCCACGCCAGGCTCGCAAGCTCGAGCAGATTCAGCGTCATCAGCGACATCGAAAGAAACAGGGACAGCGTGACCGCGCCGATGGTGTCGAGTGACGGATGGGAAAGCCGCAGCCATCCGGTGGCGTCATCCACGCTTCTGAGCACCGCACCGACAATCAACGCACCGACGTAGGCCGGCATGGTGACGCCGGCATTCTCGATGAGCTGGCTGATGCCCGAGCCGAGCCACATGGCGACGAGCACGAACGTCAGGCTCTTGAGAGCGGCATAGACTGGATCGGCTTCCGGTTCGGCAGGAGCCGCGACCGTTTGCTCGGAAGGCGACTGCCCGCCTCCCGCACGCAGACGATTGCGCTCCACGAGCAGCGTGGCGAGCGGCGCACCGACGATACTGCCCAACACGATCCCGCCCATCGCAGTGGCCAGCGCGATCGACCCCGCGCCTGCCACGCCCGCCTCTTCAAAGAGCGGCGCAAACGCCATCCCCGTCGCCGGTCCACCGCTGAGCGTGACCGCGCCGGTCAACGTTCCAAACAACGGCGGCAAGCCAAACATCGCAGCGACGCCTGCGCCGAGCACGTTCTGCAATAACGCCAGGATCGAACACGCCAGCAGAAAGATCACAACCTGCGGTCCGCCAGCGCGTAACAGTCGATAGCTCGCACCGAAGCCGATGCTGGTGAAGAACGCGATCATCAGAGGCCGTTGCAGCGTTGTATCGAATTCCATCGGCGCCGGAGCGAGCGCGCGATGCGCCAGCACGATGAGCGACATGGTCAAACCGCCGATGACCGGCGCCGGAATGTTCAGCCGCTGCAGAATCGGCACGGCGGCGCGAGCTCGATAGCCGAGAAACAGCAGCAGACTCGCCAGCGCAGTGGTTTCGATCAGGCCGAACTTCATGCAGCGAGCAGCGTGGACGGCAAGCGCACACCACAATTCGCCGCGGTTTCCAGCAATCGCCCGGATTGCAGCAGCGCGAGCGTGGCTCGCATATCGGCGTGCAGATAACGATCGTCTTCCAATGCCGGCGACAGCGCCCTGACCTGCTGTCTCACCTGCTCGAGCACGTTGCTGCTCGACAAGGGTGTGTGAAAGTCACAACCCTGCACGGCCGCGAGCAGCTCGATCGCAATCACCGCGTCCGCATTCGCCGCCATCGGCAGCAAGCGACGTGCAGCGTGGGCGGCCATGGAAACGTGATCTTCCTGATTTGCCGAGGTGGGAATGGAATCGACGCTCGCGGGATGAGCCCGTTGTTTGTTCTCGGACACGAGCGCGGCGGCGGTGACCTGCGGCAACATGAATCCTGAGTTCAATCCCGGACGCGGCGTGAGAAACGCAGGCAACCCCGAGAGCGCCGGATCCACCAGCATGGCGATGCGCCGCTCGGCCAATGAGCCGATTTCACAGAGCGCCAGAGCGATGATGTCCGCCGCAAAGGCCACCGGCTCCGCGTGGAAGTTGCCGCCCGAGAGCACCGCGTCGTCCTCGGCGAACACCAGCGGATTGTCGGAAACGCTGTTCGCTTCGATCTCGAGCGTGCGAGCGGCGTGACGCAACAGGTCGAGCGAGGCACCCATCACCTGAGGCTGGCAGCGCAGACAGTACGGATCTTGTACGCGAGCATCATTGTCCCGATGCGACGCGCGAATCGCCGAGCCTGCCATCAGCTGCGCCAAGGCCGTCGCCGACTCGATCTGACCGCGATGTCCGCGCAGTCGATGTATACGCTCATCGAACGGAGTGTCCGACCCTTTCGCAGCTTCAGTGGACATCGCGCCAGAGATCAGTGCGTGACTGAACAATTGCTCGGCTTCAAACAATCCGGCGAGCGCATAGGCGGTCGAGAATTGTGTACCGTTCAACAACGCAAGACCTTCCTTGGGGCCGAGCGTGACCGGCTTCAGTCCCGCCGCAGCCAATGCGTCAGCCGCAGGCCGCGCTACGCCGTCGACCAGAATTTCTCCAACGCCGATCATTGCGGCCGACATGTGCGCGAGCGGCGCGAGATCGCCGGATGCGCCAACGGATCCTTGCGCCGGCACGACTGGAAGCAAGTTGCGCGCGAGCATGGCTTCGAGCAATTGCAGAGTCGGCAATCTCACACCCGACGCGCCTACCCCGAGACTTGCAATCTTCAGCGCCATCATGAGTCGCACGATGGCGGCCGGCATGGGATCGCCGACACCCGCCGAATGCGATAGCACGATGTTACGTTGCAAGCGCTCCAGGTCCGCGATCTCGATGCGCACCGACGCCAGTTTGCCGAAGCCTGTATTCACTCCATAGACAGGTGCGCCCTTGTTGACGACGCGCTCGATAGCAGCGGCGCTGCGTTCAACGGCTGGGAAGCAGGAAGGGTCGAGCGTCGCTGACGCGCCCCTGTATACACGCTGCCATTGTTCGAGCGTCACCGCACCCGGTTTTAGTATCTGGCTCATCGCTCGATCCTCCGCAGCCGCGCTTCGACGAGCTCAGTATATCGCCGCGGCCTCGGATAAGTGATCGAGCACAGAGGATCCCCGTCCGCAGTGCTGACGGACGGAGCAGGTTCCCTGAAGAGATTTACCTAAGCGGCGTCGGCTCAGAGACGCTTGATGTCGACCGGTGCTTCGACCAGCGGGCCCGGCGAAGTCACCGTGCCGAGATAAACGATGGCGACGATGTGATCTTCCGGCGCAAGGCCGCACAGCTCTTTGACGCCGGCATCATAGGCGGCCGCACCTGTCTTCCACTGTGCGCCGAAACCGAGTGCCTGTGCCGCGAGCAACATGTTCTGCACCGCTGCCGCCGTCGCGCACACCTGCTCGATCTCGGGAATCTTGCCCTTGCTGATCTTAGCGCCGACGACGATCACGACCGGCGCGCGCATCGCCTTGCCTTTCTCGGCATCCAGATGTTCCTGCGTAGAGCCAGGCACTCGAGTGCGCAGCGAATTCGCCATCGCGGCGCCGAGCTTCTCGCGGGCAGCACCTTCGAGCACAGTGAACCGCCAGGGACGTAAGCGCCCATGATCCGGAGCACGCGTGCCGGCACGAATGATCTGTTCTACCTGCACGGCGCTCGGCGCCGGCGCGGCGAGCTTCAGCGGAGAGGTCCGCGACTGAATACCTTCCAGCAGATCCATCGTCTGTCCTAACCTATTAGAGCGTCCGGACTTGCATGGCGAGATGCAGCCGGTCGCCCTTCATCGTACACATCGAAATGTCGGCGCCGCCGTCGACCGCCCAGGTCCGAGCCAGCGCTTGCGAGGGGATGTAGACCGGCAGCTTGAACTGCGTGTCGATCTGAATCTTCATGTTCGGAATATGCGGCGCGGCCGAGGCCAGGCAGCGCCCCATGGACCACATGCCGTGCGCCACGGCCTGCTTGAAACCGAACATCTGCGCGGTGCGCGCCGTCAGGTGAATCGGATTGAAATCGCCGGAAACGCGCGCGTAGCGCCAGCCGGTGTTGTCCGCGACTTCGAGCGTGTCGGTGTGCGTGCCGGTTTCGGGATGGTGCGAGCGCTCGATCACCGGACGCTTGCTGCCCTCTTTCGGCCCCGACGTGCCGCGAGCAAACATCGTGCTGATCTCTTCCCACACCAGCGTGCCGTTCTGCTCGTAGCTGGTGGTGAAGTCATATTCCTGGCCGAAGTCCGTCTCACGCATGGTCTCGAAGTACACCCGCAGACGCAGCGGAGCGCGCTCATCGACCGGCGCCAGTACTCGAATCGTATTGCGCAGGTGAATCAAGCCCAGCACCTTCACCGGGAAATTCTTCACGACGAACAGCTGCATGTGCAGCGGCATCGCGAGCACGTGCAGGTAGGCCGGCGGCAATCCCTTCGCCGCCGCGGGCACGGCGCACACATCGCGATAGCGCTGCAGATGCGCCGCCGACAGCTTCACCGTGCGAGCTTCGAGCTCGACGGGCTCGATCACCGTGCCGGCAGGCGCGCTGTACGGCTTCTTGCCGAGCAGCACGCGCGCGTACGCAGGCACCATCGAGGGGCGGCGGGCAAAAGAAATCTTGGTCGGTGCTGACATCAATGAGCGACGGTTTAAGGACAATGACGGTGACGAAGCTCAGGGCACGACGCGATCGATGACGATGGTCAACGGACCGCTGCTCTTGCCGAATTCATATTCGGCCTCGCCATACAAATCTCCGCTTTGCTGCTGAGGCGCGCCGGAGCGCGACAACCGTGCAACAACTACCACCTTCGGTACGCTGGCAATGGAGCGGGACGGAATCATCGCATCACTTTCCGAGAGTGTCACATTCAATGGCAGCGAGTCGGAGCTATGCCGCTGCACAGCGAGCGGCGGGCCGCCCGCGCTTGGGTCGCGAGCCAGGATGAAGAGCGGCAAAGCGCCGGTCAGCTGTTGGCGCAGTTGCGGCGACAAGGAGACGGAGACTTGAATCGCCCGCGACCCCGCAGCCGGCGCGGCCGAAGGCGTTGAAGCTTGCGCCGGTGGCGCTTCGCCGCCGGCAGCTGCAATCTGCTCGTCCAGATCCTGGACCTGCCGGGCGAGCACGCCGCGTATTTCTTCGGGCGGATTCTGCGCCAGGAGCATCTTCAGACGGTCCCGACCGAGACGCAGGTCGCCCGAGCGCAACGCGGCGACACCGCCATACCAAAGCGCCTTGGGATGATTCGGCGCCATCGCCAGCGCCGCATCGAACAGCTTGCCGGCACGGCCCGCCAACGAGGCTTCGTCGGTGAGCGCCAGCGCTTCGCCCAGCCCGACGACGGCTTCGACGTCCTGACCCTTCGACAGCTCATACGCCTGCTGGTAGGCATCCGCGGCGCGCGCGTAACGGCTCATCGCCGTGTACGAGCGACCGAGCATGATCCAGCCTTCCAGGTTGTCCGGATTCTCTTTGAGCTTCGCTTCCAGGCCAGCGAGGGCCTGCTCCATGTTCGCCGCCTGCGCGCTTTCGATCTGCACGGCCTTCCAGTCCCAGTTGCTGAGACCGGCGTACATGAGGACGGCGAGTACGGGCACCAGCAGTGCGACCGCGAGACCGGAGAAACGCCGCTCGGTGCGATACGACGCGAGCTCCGTCGACTCAGCCGCCGCCCCCTTCTCTTGGGGAGCACGCAGTAGCGGCAGCACCATCCACAACAGCGCCGCCAGCAGCATGGCGACGCAGACGACGATGAAAACGGTCACGAGGCACCCAGGCCGGGATCGGCAGGATCGGTGTCAGGAAGCTTGGATTTTCGCGAGATCACGATGGCCGCGACGAGGCCGCCGCCGATGACCAGCAGCACCGGCGCGGCCCACAGCAGCCAGGTGCGAGGCGTGACCGGCGGCTTGTAGAGCACATAGTCGCCGTATCGATCCGTCATGTACTGCATGATCTCCTGATCGCTCTTGCCGGCCGCCATCAACTCGCGCAGCTGGCGGCGCAAGTCGGCGGCGAGCTGTGCATTGGAGTCGGCGATGGTCTCGCTGCGACACTGCAGACAACGCAGCTCGCGCGCCAGCCGCTCGTAACGAGCCTGCTGCACGGGATCCTCGAAGGCCGGCGCCTTGTCGATGGCCAGCGCCTGGAAGCCGAACAGCGTAAGCATCGCGGCCAGAAGAAGTTGTTTCATGGCGAGCCCGCCTTTGCCTGCGACAACAGCGGCACGAACTCCTGTTCCCAAATCTCCACCGTGATGGGCGCCACATGTTTCTTGATGACCTTGCCGTTCGCGCCAACCAAGAACGTTTCCGGCGCGCCGTATACGCCCCAATCGATGCCGACGCGACCGTCGCCGTCGAACGCGCTCACGACGTACGGATTGCCCAGTTGTTCCAGCCAGTTCAACGCCGCTTCGCGCTCGTCGTTGTAGTTCAAGCCGACAATGGGCACTTCACCGCGTCGAGCGATCTCCAGCAACGCGCCGTGCTCCTGCCGGCAGCCCACGCACCAGGAGCCCCACACATTGAGCACGTACGCTTTGCCGGCGAGTTCGCTGTTCGAGAAGGTCTTGGCGGGATCGTCCAGACGGGTCAGCTCGAAGACCGGCGCGGCCTTGCCGATCAGCGGCGATGGCAGCGTTTCTTTGTCGCGGCCCAGGCCGAAATACAAAAAGCCGACGAGGACAGCGAACAGCCCGATAGGAAGCAGGTACTTAAGCATGCGGTGGCGTGGCTCAGGCAGTCTTGGCGCCGGCTGCGGCGGCGGCGCCTTCATCGACGGTCACCCGCTTGCGGTAGCGTCGGTCGCAAATCGCAATCAGACCACCGAGGGCCATCACGGCCGCGCCCAACCAGATGAATCGGACCATGGGCTTGTACTGCAAGCGCAGGCTCCAGGCGTCCTCGCCGAGCGGCTCGCCCATGGCGACGAACAGATCGCGGTTCCAGTGCGCATCGATGCCGGCTTCGGTCATGGCGTTCTTCTGCACGCGATAAACACGCTTTTGCGGATGCACCACGGCGACTTGCTCGCCATCGCGCGTGATCACCACTTCGCTCTGCACGGCTTGATAGTTCGGACCCGCGACGTCTTCGAGCTTGGTCATGGTGAACTGGAAGCCGGCGTGCTCGGTGGTCTGGCCGGGCTTCAAGCTCAGGTCGGTCTCTTCCTTGTACGACTCCACCGTGGTCGCGCCGATGATGAAGAGCGCGAGACCGAAGTGAGCGACGCTCATGCCGACGATGCTCGCCGGCAGCGAATGGCCGTTGCGCCAGCGGCTGATCGGATCGACCAAAGCTGCGCCGGCGACCCAGAACGCCGCCGTCAGCCCGACGATGGTCATCACGGAATTCCAGCCGTACACGCCTGCCGACACTGCGAGCGCCAGCACGACCGCTACGCCCAACAGCACACCGAGAATTTTCTTGGTCGATTCGAAGGACGCCTTCTTCCAGGCCGCGTGCATACCCGGCGCGAGCAGGAACACCATCGGCAACATCGGCACCAGGAACATCGCTTCGAAGTACGGCGGACCGACAGAGACTTTGTCGAGACCGAACGCATCCATGAACATGGGATAGGTCGTGCCTAGCAAGATCACGACGGTCGCGCCCACCAGCAGCATGTTGTTGAACAGCAGGAACGACTCACGCGAGACGGGCGCGAAGCCGGCATTCGAACGAAACAAGGGCGCGCGCCAGGCGTACAGCCCCAAGGCGCCGCCGACGCAAACTCCAAGGAACGACAGGATGAAGAGGCCGCGGCCCGGATCGCTCGCAAAAGCGTGCACCGACTCGATCACGCCGGAGCGGACCAGGAACGTGCCCAGCAACGAAAGAGAGAACGCCGTGATCGACAGCAGCAACGTCCAGCTCTTGAACAACCCGCGCTTCTCGGTCACCGCCAACGAATGAATCAATGCGGTGCCGATCAGCCACGGCATGAACGAGGCGTTCTCGACCGGATCCCAGAACCACCAGCCGCCCCAGCCGAGCTCGTAGTACGCCCACCAGCTGCCGAGCGCGATACCGCAGGTCAGGAACATCCAGGCGACCGTGGCCCACGGCCGCACCCAGCGGGCCCACAGCGAATCGAGCTTGCCTTCCAGCATCGCCGCCACCGCAAACGCGAACGGCACGGAGAAGCCGACGTAACCGATGTAGAGCATCGGCGGATGGATCGCCAACGCCGGATCCTGCAGGAGTGGATTGAGATCGCGGCCATCGGGCGCGGCCGGCCACAAGCGCAGGAATGGATTCGAGGTCATCAGAATAAACAGCGCAAAGCCCGCGCTGATCAGACCCAACACGCCGAGCACACGGCTCGTCATCTGCTGAGGCATGTTGCCGCTGAAGGCCGCAACCCCGAGCGCCCAGGTTGCCTGCACGAGCAGCCACAACAACAAGGAGCCTTCGTGCGCGCCCCACACAGCGGCGAATCGATAGAACGTCGGCAGCTCCGAGTTGGAATTCTGCGCGACGTACAGCACCGAGAAATCGTTTTGATAGAAAACGTACGAGAGACAGGCGAACGAGAACAGCGTGAACACCCACTGACCCGCGACCGCGCGATTGGCCAGCGCGATCCAATGCGGACGCCGCCAATGTGCGCCCATCAAGCCGAAGAATGCCTGAGGCAGCGCCAGGCAGAACGCCAGGATCAGCGCGAAGTGTCCGAGTTCGGCGGCCATGTCGCTTCCTAAGTGGTGGGCAGCGGCCCGTCGGCCGGCGGCTTCTGATGCTGCTTCTTCAGCGAGTCCGCCACTTCGGGCGGCATATAGTTCTCATCGTGCTTGGCGAGCACTTCTTCGGCGATGAATACGCCATCGGCACCCATGCGTCCGCGCGCGATCACGCCCTGCCCCTCACGGAACAGATCCGGCAGTACGCCGGTGTAGCTGACCTTCACGTTGTGGGCGTAATCGGTGAGCACGAAGTGTGCCTCGAGACTGCCCGGCTCCCGCTTGAAGGTGCCTTCGGGAACCATGCCACCAACGCGGAACACGCGATCCGCAGGCGCTTTGCCCGCACTCACGTCCGAGGGTGAATAGAAGTACAGCAGATTGTCCTGGAAGGCAGTCAGCGCGAACGCGGTGGCGGCGCCCACCCCGAGGACGATCAGTGCAACCAGCGTCATGCGACGGCGACGAGGGGTCATGACGGTGACGACGACTCCGAGTTGATTGAATCCGCGATCTTGAGCCGGCGCCGGGCGCTCAGCACCTGCTCGGCCAGCGAGCGCTTGCCCAGCCACACGTTCAGGACCAGCACGGCCAGCACCAGTCCATAGCAGGACCAGACGTAAACGCCGTAATCCCCCATGTCAAGTACGTCTTTCAAGTTCATGATCGGGCTAGACTTTCGCTTAACCAACTGGCGTTGCGCTCACGCCGGAGGATCTCTCCGCGCAGGCGGTCACAGAGCACCGCGCCGAAGTACAGAATGAAGGCCAGCATCATGATCAACAACGGCCAGAGCATGGACCCTTCGATAGAGGGGGCGGCAAGTTTCGAGATACTGGGGCCCTGGTGCAAGCTGTTCCACCAGACCACCGAGTATTTGACGATGGGCACATTGACCACACCGACGATCGCCAGGATCGCGCTGGCCCGATCGGCGCGCTGCGTGTCGTCAAATGACGCTCGCAGGGCCATGTAGCCCAGATATAAGAAGAGCAGGATCAGTTCCGAGGTGAGGCGCGGATCCCATTCCCACCAGGTGCCCCACATGGGCTTGCCGTAGATGGAGCCGGTCACGAGCGTTGCGACCGTGAACCAGGCGCCGATCGGCGCACAGGCCGCGGCCACCGCGTGGGCCAACTTGATCCGCCAGATCATGCCGACACCCGCCGCCACGGCCATGACGACGTAGATCATCAATGACAGCGATGCGCTCGGGACGTGGACATAAATAATGCGGAACGCATCCTTCTGCTGGTAATCCTCGGGCGCCAGCACCAGGCCGCCGACGGCGCCGACGATCATCAAAAGGATCGCCGGCCAGAACAGCCACGGGCGCACCAGACCGGCCGTGCGGTAGGCGTAAGGCGGCGAGCTGAGCTTGTGAAACCACAGCCACATAGCTTTTTTAGGACTCCACACTGATCCGCATGGCGGCAGCCATGGCAAAAGGCCCGAGGCTGACGAAGAACAACAATAGCGCTGTCAGCAAGTTTAGCGGACCGGCCACCGGTTCGCCGTGCATGGCCAGGTCCACGGCGCGGGCGCCGAAGATCAGCACCGGCATCTCCAGCGGCAGCACCAGCAACGCTAACAGCACATTTCCCCGCCGGACACTCACCGTAAGAGCCGCACCGATGGCTCCAAGCACCGACAGCGATCCGGTGCCCAGGGCCAGCGTCGCGGCCAGCACCGGCCATACAGACTGCGGCATTCCCAAAGCAGTTCCCACGATCGGCGCCATCAGCACCAATGGCAGCCCTGTCAGCAGCCAATGCGCGAGCGTCTTCGCCAGCAGCAACAGGGACAACGGCTGGCCCGACAGCACCCACTGCTCCATGGTGCCGTCTTCGACGTCGGGCCTGAATAGCGATTCAAGGGCCAGCAACGAAGCCAGCATGGCGGCCACCCATAGCACCCCCGGCGAGATCTTGCGCAGCTCGTCCAGCGCGGGACTGATCGCCAGCGGGAACAACGTCGTGACGATCACGAAAAAGATCAGCGGCTGAAGCACCTGATCCCAATGGCGCACGGCCAGCCGCAGGTCGCGCGTCAGCACCAGCATCAGGATTTTGCCCAGCCCGGGCGTCGTCTGAACGGACGACTGCATCAGCGCAACTCCAGTGTACGTACCCCAGGCTGGCCCTGAAGTAGCAGCTGATGTGCGGCCGTGAGGATCATGCCGCCGGTTCGCATGTGCTCGGCGATCCGCGCTTCGAACAACGCGATGCCGGCCTTGTCGAGGTTGGTGATCGGCTCGTCCAGAATCCACAGTGAGGCGCGCGTCAGCATGATGCGGGCCAGAGCGACTCGCCGCTTCTGCCCTGCCGACAGCGCGCGCACCGGCAAGTCTGCGCAAGCTTCGACTTGCAGTAACTGGAGAGTTTCGCGTAGCTCCTGCGTAGTGACTGCGCGCCGGACGGCTACACCAAACCGCAGGTTCTCCAGCGCCGTGAGCTCGGCTTTGAGGCCGTTCACGTGCGCCAGGTAGGCAAGCTCGCGATGAAACTCATCACGCCCATCTGGCAATTGCTGCCCCTGCCAGACGATCTCGCCCGACTCGGTCGGCAACAAGCCCGCCACACAGCGCAGAAGACTGGTCTTGCCGACGCCATTCGGCCCGACGACCTGCAGCAGCTCGCCGCTGTAAAGGGCAAAGGACACGCCGCGTAACAGGTGTTTTTCGCCGCGCCAGAGATGGACGGCGCGCGCTTCTAATTGCGGCTGCGGCGAAGTCGCAGCGACCTGTGCAAGCATGCTTGGTGTCGCGCTAAGTTCTGTGTGTAATGGTTTGTGCGCGCGCAGTTTAGCATGCTGCCCTCAAGTGGCTTACAATCCCCGCCCCGCCCGTGCCTGGGTGGCGAAATTGGTAGACGCAAGGGACTTAAATTTTTGAGCACCCGGCTCGGAAACGGCCGGCGTGAATGGGGTCAAATTCGGGGAACCAGCCTCACGCTCGCGCTTCACCGCGCACGTGCCTGCAATCCCGAGCTAAGCCTGGGCGATGTCCAGGAAAGTGTAGAGACTTGACGGCCCCTGTCTAACTTCCGCGCTCGCTCGCGGAACACGACAAAGAGAAAGTCCAGACTCCAAACGACCAACGGATCAACAGTCCGTCGGTCGGCAGCGAAAGCTGTAGCGAGTACGAAAATCCCTCGGGGGCAACTCCGTACCGGTTCGATTCCGGTCCCAGGCACCATCTCTGCTTCTGAAGACATCGCGTGGTGTCTTTGAAGCTCCCGAAAGCAGCCAATATCCCGAGAAATTCCATCCGGCTTCGTCCGAGGTGATCCGCTGGCAGCCTGATACCTTCGGGGGTAGAATCCAGGGGTAGATTCTGCAGCGGGGGTAGAAATGCTAACCGAGGCCGCCATCCGCGCCGCCAAGCGACGCGACAAGCCCTACAAGCTCTTCGACGAGCGCGGGCTCTACCTGCTCATCGATCCCAAGTATTCCCCGGGGTGGCGATTCAAGTACTACTTCGAAGGTAGAGAGAAGCTGCTGAGCCTCGGCACCTATCCGGACGTAAGCTTGAAACGCGCACGTGAGCGCCGTGATGAAGTGCGTCAGCTCATACTCGACGGCATTAACCCCAGTGCCGAGCGACAGGCAAAGAAAGCTGCGCTCGCCGACTCGTTCGAATCGGTCGCGCGTGAGTGGTTGGGAAAGCAGACCAACCTTTCCGAAGCAACACGCCTTCGTGATGCTGGCCGGCTGGAGCGATTCGCCTTTTCGCAGATCGGCAGTCGGCCGGTATCTGCAATCAAGCCTGCAGACCTGCTTGCTGTGCTTCGCCGTGTCGAGGCGCAAGGGAAGATAGAGACCACGCATCGTGTGAGATCACTATGCGGCCGTGTCCTGCGGTATGCGGTCGCGACGGGGCGCGCTGAGCACGACGTGAGCGCAGACCTGCGGGGCGCTCTCGCGCCGCTGGAAGTGAAGAACCGTGCCGCCATTACTGATCCGAAGCGCATCGGCGAGCTTCTACGCGCGATGGACGATTATTCAGGGCAGCCGGCAACTATGGCGGCCCTGAAGCTCGCGCCACTGACGTTCGTGCGTCCAGGCGAGTTGCGGGCCGCCGAATGGACTGAATTTGACCTGGACCAAGCGGTGTGGCGAATCCCGGCCGCGCGAATGAAGATGGCCGAGCAGCATCTAGTCCCGCTATCCCGCCAAGCTGTTTCAATCCTGCGCGAGCTTCACGCTATGACCGGCGATGGGAAATACCTCTTCCCTTCCCTGCGGACACCTATGCGATGCATGAGCGACAACACGGTGAACGCCGCCCTGCGTCGCCTGGGCTACTCGAAAGAAGAAATGACCGGGCATGGCTTTCGCGCGATGGCGTCAACTTGCCTCAATGAGCAGGGCTGGCATCCCGATGTGATTGAGCTACAGCTGGCCCATAAGGAACGAAACAAAGTGCGCGCAGCCTATAACCGCGCAGAGCGTCTAGCAGAACGAAAGAAGATGATGCAGGCTTGGGCCGACTACCTCGACGGGCTGAAAGCCAAAGGCGCGGTAGTCGCAATCCGCTCGAAGCGTTTCGGCTAACGCCGCGCCTAGGCTCGCTACCGAAAGTTGGGTAACCCTGCCCAATTGGCGCGGTGTCTCTCAGGGACCGCGTAGGGTGCGACATGGCAAAGATTCCGGACGAAAGCCCCGAGGATTTCTTGGTTTGGCGGAAATTCGGCCGTACTGAATGGGACGATATCTATGGCACCGGCCTTGCTCGGAGCGCGCCTCACAAGGATATAAAGGCGCGTGAGCAATTCAATGAGTCAGTGGCGCAGTATAGGGAAGAGCTTGCCGCCAAGCCGCCTGAAGAACTAGAAGAAATATACCGAGAAGAGTACGACAAATGGGCAGCTGAGCAGAACGAAAAGGCGCAACGGGAAGAGGACCAGCGCTTTTTTAACCTGCCGTCGGCAATGCCCAAATACGACCACTGGACCAAGTGCTCGCATTGGACGATTGAGGAGGCTATCGCGCTTAGCCTTGGGCGTGATCCAAGCGCAGTGAAGTGGGAGTATCTCAAACCCATCACTCACAGTTCAGCCTTCGCTCGCAAATACGAGCAGCGCCGTGATCTGGCGACGCGGGCTGTGGTTTGGAGCCAATTGTTCGACCCGGTGTTACCGACGCTTTTTCTCGCGTGGGCAGCCAAGTATGAGATCGAAGTCCCGCCTGAGCTGATAGCCGGAGTCAAAAAGTTCGGCGGCCTGATTGCGAATTGGAAGGACCTCTACGATAAACAAACGGAGCTTGTGAGGACGAAGGAATCGACTATTCAACAGTTGCAGGACGCTTTGGATACTGCGAATCGATCAGTATGCGAGCTGCAAGCTCAAATTGATCCGCTCCAACACGAGCCACCACATAAGGAGGAAAGTAATGTCTCGCGCGCGAGGGCTGCCGAGGCAGTCGAAGGCAAAGAAAGGAGTCTAGTTGCGGCTCTCGTCTTCGGCATGGCGGTTGCCAAATACCGTCACGATCCAGACGCAGCACGGAGTCCTACCGCGTCCATGATTGCCAGCGACCTCGAGCGCTTGGGGATTCAGATTACGGATGAGACCGTCCGTAAGTGGCTGAACGAGGCAAAGGAGAAGGTAGACCTCAAGCGAACAGAATAGGGCTAGAGCCGTCGATCTGAAGAGTTGGCGGCGGGTCCCAAGCAACAGCGATAAGGCGATATCGCCTTTGTCTAGAGCGATATCGCCCTAGGCCGTACCTCCCGCCTTTAGTGTCGCCGTCCAACTGATGCCCACTGTCAACGGTCATTCAAATTTCCCCATCTGCGGTCATTGAGAATTCCTCACCCACCCGCCCGGTCCTCAGTTAATCGTGGTGGTGGGTTCCTCTGAGCGAATCAACCCGGCCTTGAGCTTCTCCTTC
>NZ_RYFW01000006.1 GCF_004138335.1 Peristeroidobacter agariperforans
AGAACAGGAGGGTGAGGAATTTTAAGTGACCGTAGCTGGGGAGTTTTGCGTGACCGATGACACCCACCGCTCGTATCCGCCAGCGGCGCGCAGCATCACGGAGGACTGCGAATGACGACCCCTCGAATGCTTCGCTTGCCGCAGGTGATTGCACTCACCGGCCTTGGCCGCGACAGCATCTATCGGCTGGGCAATGCCGGCCAATTCCCCCGCCCCCGAAAGATCAGCCAGCGTGCCAGCGCCTGGCGTGAGGATGAGATCCAGAAGTGGATTGAGTCGCGCCCTATCGCTGGCAAGTCGGCGGCCTAATGCGTGCCCACGCCGCCGCGCGCCAGCCTAGCGGGGCTGACGGCCGTAAGCATATCGACGGGAACGCCAACATCCTATCTATCCGACCCCGACGACGGATCGTAGAAATGCTCCGTGCTGTTGGGTTGAGCGTTGAGCTAAAGCGCATCGGTCGCTATGTCGTCCCGATCGTCACTATGGAGCGGCCGCGCTCATGAGCCGCCCCAGGAAGCGCAGGCATCGGCTGCCGCCCGGTAAGTTCGCCACCATCCCCGTCGATCATCTGAAGCGCGCTGCAGCCATTCTGAGCGCTTCTGAGCTGCGCGTATGGTTGGCGCTCTGTGCGCAGTCCCAGCCCTGGAGCAATGGCACGGCGAAGCTTTGCCGGTCTGTGGTGAAAGAGTTCCATCTCGGCTCATGGACGACGGTCAGCGATGCGACTCAAAAGCTGATCGATGCAAAGTTGATTGTTCGCACTCGGAAGTTCCGACCGCGCCACTGCGCACTTTACGGCGTAACTCACATGCCCCTGAACTATGACGCGATGGAGAAAGCAAACGCCGTCGAAGCAGCCGACCAACTTGCTACAGACAGTTGTAGCAAGACACTCGCTACAGATCCTGTAGCAAGAACTAACGGTGGGAGTAGCAAGTTGGGTCAAAACACCTCGGACTCGCTACAGCGTCTGTATCGTATCAAGGGAAAAAACCCTGCCGACTCGCTACAGGTGCTGTATCAGTCTAAGACTCTGCCATCCCCCACGGGGATTTCCGGGGCCGTCCCTCCGGTTTTCTCAGGTTCCGATTCCGCTCTTAGTGGCGAGCGGAGCGACACCAAATCTCAGTGAGCGTGGCCATCATGAGCGTTACCCCTGTCGCGCCGATCACTCACGTCGATTTCCAAAAACGCACCGAGCAGTCGCTGACCGATCGCATCCGCATGCTGGCGGCCCAGGGCCTAAAGATTCGCGACATTTCCAGCTTGTTGCACATCCATCCGTTGATCGTCATACGTGTGCTAGGCGGCCAGAAGTAGACAGCTCTAAAATGGAGTAACAATCAGGAAGTTAGATATCGATTCAAAGGATGCAAATGGTGGCGATATCCAAGTGATTTGTGATTCATAGGAGTCTGGTGTGCGAGGCGGATATCGATACAACGCTGGTCGGCCCGGCTGGCGACGCAAGTGCGAGCATATGTTGCGGTTCGACCTTCGACAGCTCACGAAGAGTGGGCGCGTTGCCGCCGGGCAGAGCTATAGCTGGTGCTGGTTTCGCGACGAAGAGAGGATTGCCAGCATCAGCGTGCGAACGATCCCGGATGCATTCTTGCTCGACTACACTTGGACACCCAGCGGCAGCCGACCGCAGGTGATTGCGTGCCGGATCGAGCTGACGCAGACGCCGTGCGCGCTTGGCGGCTGCCGCCGCTGGTTTGTATGTCCAGACTGCGGGCGTTTGTGCCTAGTGCTGTTTGGGATCTCACGTCGCGGGAATTTCGCATGTCGCGCCTGCCAGCGCCTCGCCTATGCGAGCGAGGCGGAGAGCCCTGTAGATCGCTGTTGGCGCGCTCAGCGAAAGCTGGAGGCGAAGCTCACGGATGACGGCAAGCGCCCAAAAGGAATGCGTCAAAGGACTTTCGAGCGCATCAAGGACAAGTGGGCCACGATCGAGGAGCGCAAGGATAATTTGCTGTGGCCAAGCTTGCTGCGCTTGGCGGGGTATCTGGACCGGAAATCCCCAGTATAAAGTCTTCGAAGCAGGCCATTATCTTGATGATGGCTTACGATCGGGGGCATCGCGCACTCATTTGAGAATCACTGCCGGCTGCACTTGGCGCTTCTCGCATAGCTGAATGTAAGCTGACATGGCTTTCGTAAGTGCTATCCTAGATTCCCTCAGGGCGGCATCTATCATCGGAGTGGTGATGGGCTTGTGCCTCTGAGTTAGGGCTTTTGGCTTGAGCGCGATCTGGCGCTGGTCGGCGTCGTCTGATATCAGCGCCATCGAGTGTGCTAAGTCATTGCGCTTGTTTTGGACGATCTCAACGTTACGGATTATTGTTTCAACGAGTTGCTTATCAGTTGAGTCGTGCGGCACGACTTCGAGCACTCTGTTGATGAGTTTCTTTCTAGTAGATAGTGCATCGATGGTGAAAAAGATCGCATGTGTTAGTTTGCTGTCGAGCTGAGCAAAGACCTGAAGCGTAAGGGCTAAGACTATCTCTGACGCCGTTGAATCCTGTACCAGCTTGCCAACCGCTATTAAGTACTTTTGAATTGCGGCGTTTTTTTTCATGACTTCCCCGAAAAAGATGAGCAGCGATTCGACGACACCTGGGGCATGCTAAGCGCGCCCCGAGGCTTCACGAACCGATCAAAGCGAAGCAAGCAAAGAATCAGAAGCCTGCTAAATAGCGGGCTTCGTCGTTATGGAGACCTACTTTGTCGTCCTTGACGCTCGGTCAAAGAGCGAAGGCTCTTTTAGAAGCCGCTCAGCGATATTTCGGTGCAGGCGAGCAAATTGTGCTAACGGTATGGTCACCCACAAGGGTTCGCTTTGTTCGCCTAGGAAATGGAAGGTCGCAGTTTGATTCTCTCGAGAAAGCTGAGCGTCAACTGTCTCGGCTGACAACTCACGGATAAATCTAGGCTCAACCATTTTACGAGACTCCTGTTCTTAGTTTTCGCGCGTCGATCTCATCTTCGAACAAACCGGACGCGCGTCCAGAGAGCATGACGGCCTTCCGCGCTGTCGGGGCCTTTCCGGGTTTGCAGGCTTGCGGGCTGTTCATTGTTTGATTTGCCTCGTTCCCCCTCCCTCCCTCCACGCGCACGCCTTTCAACTGACGCTACACGCTGCGTCGTCGCTTCCGGCCATCGACGCGCGGCGGAATCGGGCGGCCCGATCGTTCCAGTTCAAGCATGCGGCTGACGAGGTCAGTAGCCTCCAGGCCCAACGCCTTCGCATAGTCAGGCAACTCGATCGCCGACAGCATCCGCTCGCCAGATTCGACAAGGTGCGCGAAGTTCACCGGCCGCTTCATGCTGGCCGACACTTCCCGTTGAGACTTGCCTGCGGCTTCGCGCGCCTCGATCACGACAGCCATTAGTGCCCGATGCCTCCTTGAGTACCGCTGTTGTGCCACCGAGATTCCCGCGCTCCGCAATAGGGGGCGCTACGAATAGCGGAGCATCTAGGAACTATCGAAATTCGTAGCACTCGCTACGGAATCCTTAGCAGCCGTCTTTACCTCGCTTCAGGGAGAACGCCCGAAATGTTGCGGAGCATCGTACAGGGAATCAGGCGATCCTTCAGACGCCCGATCGCGCACCTGATCACCTATGTCGAGCGCGATGGCACACCAGACTTGGACGTGTGGAGTAACCGTATGATGGCCGACATATGGGCCGATCACTACCGGGAGGACGGCTGTACCGAGGTGACGGTGTCGCCCCTGTACGAGGATCGGGAGCTGCATGCGGCGCTAGCCGAGATCGACGCCAGACAGGAAAAAGCCCCGCCGATGATCGACACGGGCGGGACTCCAAGTGCGGATCAGCTATGCCTTCCGCTTGCCGACGAGACTATGCTCGACCACTCTAGGGATTGTCGTCCCGGTGGAAGCCACTCTATGGCCACAGGCGAAGGGGTAGAAATCGGGGTAGAAAGTTGAAGCCAATCACGGATTTGACTGCTTTTCTTGGCATTTCCACCCTTCTTTAGATGCCGGTCCCAGGCACCATCTCTCGATCCGCGGACTTCCACTAGAGTCCGCCTTACCCTCATCAAACCCTAGAAAGCAGGGGTTTTACGTTCCACCGCGAGATCCTGCTCAAGCACCGCTCGCGTAGATACTCGCGACATAGCGTCCGCGGCCATCGCCATGTCCGAGGTCCAAAGACGTCGCCGCGCGTGCCTCACGCTCGCTTGAGCCTACGTCGCGGTATACCCGCATGCGCTCCTCTGCGAAGGCGTAACGGGCGCTGTGACTCTGAATGCCCGAACCACCCCAGCGTGCGTGACACACACCGGCCAGCTCGCATCCAATCCCATCGAAATCGGCTCGAAGTTCAGTCTTTCTACTCATCACCCTACTCCAAAGCTATTCCGTCAATTCACAAACACACACATCCGGACATTCCCAGCAGGAAACATTCCTGCCTTTCTCCATCGCGAGCGGCCGGATGTGCTAGTCCGGTCTGTTGAGTTTCGTGGCCTCACAACAGCACGTGCCGTTGCATGTACTGCTGCTCACGCATGAGCGTGAGATCGAGGCTGCCCTTGGAGGGCCGCTCGCGGTGGCTGACGAAGGGAGCTTCGTTGCGAAGCTATGGTTGATTGCGTCCGTTGCAGACGCGGTGTCACTTTTCCGCATCGGTGAAATGCGTTGCGGTGACAGTGGGTTGCGGCAGTGGGCCGTGTGCGGGAAATGCTGCTGTTGGCGCAGCTTTGTATGTTTACGTCGTTTGAAGAATGCTTGCCGCAGGAGACGACCGCTGGACAGCGGATTGGAGAAGAAAGGCGTCAGCGCCCGAGTGATGAGTCAGGACCACAACCTGGTTGGCTGCGCAGCTCTGGCTGGTCTGAAGCTGCTTAGGGTGCCTGCAACGCAGGCGGGTTACGACGATGCCCTCGTCGTCAGGGAATAAATCGTCGGTGCCGAGAATGCGCCAACGCCTATCGATCTGCAAACCACCATCGTGAGTGCGCGCGCTCTGCGTCCGCTGATTTCCGTAGAGAGCTGCAAGGCACGCGATTGGCGATTCAGCTCGCCGGACTTTCCGCAGGTGCTGCGGTCGACTCCGCCGCGGCGTGGGCCGCATTGCGGCTCTCCTGGAAAAACCCTCTTGAGCCGGGTGCGGCAAGGTCCGCCCTCAATGAGAGAAAGGGACGTATTACGCAGCCAGCTCGATCTCGCATATCTATGCAATTTTTCGCATATCCACCAATCTCGCGTTCCAGCCCCGAGCACCGCAGCTGTCCCGCATTGAATGCACGCGAGCAACTGCAGCTGCTTTCTATACTTCCCTGATTTCCGGGCGGATATGCGCGGAGCTCCTGGCAACCGAAAGATGCGGCGGGACCTTCGGGGTAGGTGGTCGAGCTGACTGTGAAGAGAGCGAGAGACGTCAAGAACTTAGGTCTTGATTGTGGCGCCGGTCCCAGCGCCATCTCTTCGTGGTCCGGCTGCGGCAAGGCTCCGGCTCGATGCGAGAAAGCGACGAGTTATGAGACTCAGGCAACCTTGGTTGTAAGCTTTAACCCCAACGCTTTGACCACCTTCAGCACAGTCGAGAGACTCGGATTGCCCTCCGCTGGGAGCGCCTTGTACAACCCTTCGCGCGAGATGCCCGTATCCTTCGCAAGCTGTGCGCGCGCGCGAGCGATGTCTCCTAACGCCGCAGCGATGTACGCAGCGTCATCGCCTGCCTCTTCCATGCAGGCTTCGAGATACGCGGCGAGGTCTTCGTCGGATTTGAGGTAGTCGACTACGTCGCGTGGACCAACTCAGTCCGGCGTATGTCCCTTCAGCGGAAAATTTTCGCGCCACGGTCTCGCTTCGTCGACGACTCGCGCGATCGACGGATGCGCCAGCAAACGCGCTCGATAATCCCTCAATGCGGTGAGCGATTCCGGGATCGGATAGCCCCAGTGGGCGTAGAAGAGCGCCGGCGCGGCTGCGCAGTCTGCGATGCTGAATACATTGTTCGCGGCCCACTCGCGCCCTTCCATCCAGCGGTTCAGCCACGCGTAGCTCTTGTTCAGCGTCGCCTTCGATTCGACATTCGCATAGGGATCGCGTTTGTCTTCGTCGCGCAACGCGTTCAGAACCATTCGCGACAGCGGCGCCATCACGTAGTCATCGAAAACACTATCCATCTGTCGGGCTTCGATGGCAGCGCGCGGATCCGACGGAACCATCGGCGGTGCGCTGCCGTGATGAAGGTCGAGGTACTCGATGATGGCCGCCGATTCGATCACGGTGCGCTCGCCATCGACCAACACTGGAAACTGACCTGTCGGCGCGAGACGGCCAATCGCAGTGGCGTTGTCCGGATGATCGGCGTCGACCATCAGGAATTCGAACGCCACATTGCGCTCATAGGCTGCGATCAGCGCCTTCCAATAGAAGGCCGCGAACGGGTGACCGTAGATTCGCACCATCGAGTTGCTCTCCGACGCTTCAGAGGGGGGCGCAGTCTACCCCTTCGTCGAGCGCCGCAACTGAACGGTGGGCAGCAGGCCTAGTCTTCGGCTTCGACGCCCAGCTCTTTGAGAATGGCCTGCCGCAGTTGCTGAACTTCCGGGCTGGTGAGCTTGCGTGGATGCGGCATCTTCACGTCGAATGTCGCTTGAATGCGCGTGGGCCGCGGCGAGAGCACCATGACGCGATCGGCGAGATGAATCGCCTCTTCCACGTCGTGAGTAATCAGCAGCACCGTGTGTCGCTCCTGACCGAGGATCTTCAGCAACTCGTTGCGCATGCGCAAACTCATCAACGCATCGAGCGCCGAGAACGGCTCATCCATGTAAAGAATGGCGGGCTTGACCGCGAGCGCTCGAGCGATCTCGACGCGTTTGAGCATGCCGCCGGACAGCTCGTGCGGATAGGCGCCTTCGAAGCCTTTCAGACCGACGATGTTCGCGTAGTGATTGGCGATGGCGATCTTCTCGCTGGTCGACTCGACCGTGTTGAGGCCGAACATCAGGTTCTCTTGCACGGTGAGCCAGGGGAACACCGAACCGTGCTGTGAGATCAGAATGCCTTGCGGCCCCGGTTGCGTGCGAACCGCGCCATCGATGAGGACGCGGCCGGAGTCCGGCGGGATGAAGCCTGCAATCATGCGCATCAGCGTGGACTTGCCGCAGCCCGACGGGCCGACGATGGCGATGAACTCGCCGTCGCCCACCTGGAAGCTCACATCGTCGACGACGGCGAGCGTGCCTTTGTCGGTGCTGAAGCTCTTGCGCAGACCGGCGAGGTCGATCTTAATGGGCATAGCGCCACCGAACCATCTTCAATCCTTCCAACAGGCGCATCAGCCCATCGAGCAGCAATCCGATCAAGCCGATGATGATCATGCCGGCGATCACCAGATCGTAACGATTGCCGGCATTGCGCGAGTCGATGATCAGGTAGCCGAGGCCCGAGCGCAGCGCAATCATCTCGGCGGCGACGACCACCAGCCACGCGACACCCAGGCCGATGCGCATGCCGACGATGATCTGCGGCAACACTGCCGGAATCACGACTTGAGTAAACAACTTGTAGCGCGACACGCCGAAGTTTTCGGCCGCACGCAGATAACGTTTCTCGATCGTGTGCACACCGGCGACCGTCTGCACGACCATCGGAAACACCGAGGAGATGAAGATCAAGTAGATCGGCGACGCATTGCCGACGCCGAACCAAAGGATGGCGATCGGGATCCAGGCGATCGGCGAGATCGGACGCAGGATCTGAAACAACGGATTCAACGTGTCATAGGCGCCCCGCTGCCATCCCATCCACAAGCCGAGCGGCAAAGCGACCGCCAGCGCAAGGAAGAAGCCCGCGCCGACACGCCCCAGCGATGCACCGATGTGCATCCACAGGGTGCCATCGCGAATCAGCTCGACGGTGCCGGTCACCACCCGCCACGGCGTTGGGAAGATGACGCTGCGAGTCGTGGTCACGATCAACCACCAGGCGGCGATCAACAGCACGATGATCGCGATGCCCGGCAGGAACTGCCGAAGTCTGCTCATGCGGAAAGGCTCAAATCGAAATCATCCAGTCGGTTCATGGCTCTTGTTGCCGAACGCTTCGGCCAGTTGTAGTGCCCGCCAGCGCAGCCTGCCCCAGGGTGAGGCTGGCAACGGGTCGACAATGATAGTCATTTGTCCGCTGCTGTGCGCGGTGCAAGCGAATTGATATTCGGAAGCAACTTCGAATGGCAGGCGAAAGCTTTGTCCGGGCATGAGCAATGCGGGGCCGAAAGTCTGCGGCACCGTATCCTGGTTCTTGAGCAGCAGCACATCGTTGATGCCCAACGTCAGCCGGATCTGCTGCGGAAGAATATCGACCTGATCTCCCGACATGCGTCGTTGCCAGGTGCCTTCGGGAATCACAAACGGTTGTTCCCGACTCTCGCGCGCGGGCAGCGGCGCCAATGCAGCCCAGCTAACGACTGCTACAAAGGCGATAGCCAATATCAATAGCCTGCCTCGCCGCTTCATAACGCACTCACCCGCGAGCTCACTCGCTCAGCAATGCGCGAACGTCGTGCGCGAAATCATCCGGCAGTCGGCCATACGGCATCATCCCGCGAAGCAGACCTTCCTGGTCGATCAGATACACCGATGACGAATGTGCGACGGTGTAGCTGTTACCCAATGGCTTGCGTTCGGCCATCACGCCGTAGTTCTTGCGAACCGCCGCGAGCTGTGCAGGCGTCCCGGTGCCGCCGACGAAGGTCGGATCGAAACCGCCAAGGTACGCTTTCATCCGATCAGCAGTATCGCGTTCGGGATCGACCGTGACATAGACAACCTGTAGCTGCTCCCCCTGCGCGCCGAGCCGCTTGCGCGCTTGAGCCAGCGTCGCCAAGGTCGTCGGACAGACTTCGGGGCACGAGGTAAAGCCAAATCCCATGAGGATCACTTTGCCCCGATAGTTCGCTAGCGACAGCTTGCCCCCGCTCGATGCATCCAACGACAGCTCCGGCGCCGCACGCGGCGGCTCGAACACGCCCGCTTTGAGAGTTGGACGATCCGCGGCGACCGCGATCATTGCAAACAGCAATGCGACCACCGAACCTGCTACGCGATGTTTCATGGCGAGCATCAAAGGCTGATGGCCGCGGGCTGCGCGACCTTTGCAAAACTCTCGTCCATGTAAGTGTCGTACGCGATCGGATGCTTGATCGTGCCCGCTTCGATGGACAGCTGCATGAGCTCTTCGAACTCGGCGCGGATCATGCGCAGATCGCCGTAGGTCACCCGGTCCGTCGGATTCTCCATGACGAAGCGAATGATGTTCGGGTCCTGATTGAAGTACTCGCGGCCGGCCGCAATCTGCACTGCCTTGTCGCGATTGGCCTGTTGCAGATCGAGCCACTGACCCGCGCCGAGCACATGGTTCACCAGGCTCTGTACCAGCGGGCGATTCGACTGGATCAGCTCCTCGCGCACGGTGAGCACACAGCAGATGTAGTTGCGCCACTCATCGCGCGTCATGCGCAGCGGTCGTGCATATCCAGCGCTCTGAGCGGCTGCGCCAAACGGTTCGCCCGTGCAATAAGCATCGACGGCGTTTGCGTAGAGCGCTGCCGGCATGTCGGGCGGCGGCATTTCCATGATCTCGATGTCCGCCGGCGTCATGCCTTCCTGCGCCAGCATCTTGCGCAGGAACAGGAAATCGACCGCGAACCGGCTGGGAATGGCGATGCGCTTGCCCGCCAGCTGGCGAAACTTTTGATACGGCGAATCGGTGCGCACCATGATGACCGCGCCGGAGCGATGCCCGAGGGACACGATCTTCACCGGGATTTTCTTGTCCGCCAGGTCCATGACCAGCGGCGCCAGCATGTACGCGGCCTGAATGCGCCCGGCCATCAGCGACTCTTTGATCTCCGGCCAGCCGCTGTACTTGCTGTACTGGAACGCGGCGCCCGCCGCACCGGCCGCCTTGGCCTGGGCGACGCACGCCACTGGCAAAGTCAAATTGCAGGTGACTGGCAGGCCGCCGACGACCAGTGCATTCGACGACGAGTCGTTCGAGCAGGCGGCTAGGCCGACGGGGAGCGCCGCGGCCGTCATTGCCTGAAGCAATCGTCGACGCTGGAGTTGATAGGGACTGAGCATTACCACTACGAGCCGGGGAAATTCGGCGCGTAGTGTAGCCGAACGCCCGGGGCAACCCTAGGCGCGCAACTGCGCGGCCTGCACGCGATATTGTTTCATCCAGCCAATCAGATCGTCGCCCGGCATGGGACGGGCGATGAGCCAGCCCTGACCGAGCGTGCAGCCGAATTCCTGGAGCATGCGCCACTCCTGCAAGGTCTCGACGCCCTCCGCGACCGTCACGAGCCCAAGGCGATTGGCCATATCGATGGCGGAGCGCAGGATCACTTGCAGACTCTCGCGCTCCGGCGCGCCCCGCACGAAGCTGCGATCGATCTTCAACTCCGTGAACGGAATGCGTGCCAGCTGCTGCATCGAGGAGAAGCCCGTGCCGTAGTCGTCGATGGACAACCCGAAGCCTCGCAGGCGCAACTGCGCAAGCACGCTCAGCGCCGTGCCGACGCGAGTGACCAGCGAGCTCTCGGTGATCTCGACCACGATCTGATCGGGCGTGAGTCCGTGACACTGTTGTAACGATGAGATTTCGAGCGCGAGGTCAGCACGCTCGAGCAGCGTCGGCGACAGATTGATCGCCACCGGCAGGTGCAGCCCTCGCGCACGCCACGCTGCGTTCTGCAGCATCGCCTGATTCATCACGTCGATCGTCAGGCGATGTATCAACTGACTGCGTTCCGCCAACGGGATGAACAGATCCGGCGGGATGGGCCCGAGTGTCGGATGTGTCCAACGCGCGAGCGCCTCCACACCGCGCACGATGCCGGTGCGAATATCTGCCTTCGGCTGGTAGTGCACGTAAACGTCGCTGCGCTCCAACGCGTCGGCCAAGGCTGTTGCATCGACGGCCAATTCCGGTCGATGCGAAGTGCGCCGCAGCTCTCTACCCGCCGCGCTCAGAATGGCCTGACGCAAAACATCGGCCTGCAGCGGCTTTTGAACCGCAGCGAGCATGCGCAGCCCGAGCACCCCACCCATCTCACGAACGGTATCGATCAAGGCGCGCTCACGCGATGACGCCACGATCACCGGAATATCGAATCCGCGCTCCTGCAGTTTGACCAGGAACTCCGGGCCGTCCATCGTCGGCATTTCCAGATCGACAATGACCAGCTCGGGGCGAGGCGCGATCGCAGTCAATAAAGCCAGCGCCTCTCTGCCGTTGCTCGCCTCGTGCATCTTCTCGATGCCGAGCTCGCGGCAGACCGACACGGCGTGATCACGCTGCACGAAGCTGTCATCGACGATCAGCACGGAGGCGATCGGTACGGGTGGAAGTCTCATATCATTTGCCTTCGCTGCGCTTGCCGGCGCCGAAATCCAATATGGAGCGCGGCAACTCGCTGAGCGACTGGACGCGTTGCGCGCCGCCCATGCGGATTGCTTCTTTGGGCATGCCGAACACCACACAACTCGCCTCGTCCTGCGCGATCGTGCTCGCGCCGGCGTCACGCATTTCCTTCAACCCGCGCGCGCCGTCATCGCCCATGCCGGTCATGATGAGGCCGAGGACATTCGGGCCTGCGCACTTGGCGGCCGAGCGAAACAACACATCGACCGAGGGCCGGTGCCGGTTCACCAGCGGACCGTCGATGACTTCCATGTAGTAATACGCACCGCTGCGCTTGAGCATCATGTGCTTGCCACCCGGCGCGATCAGCGCCTGGCCAGGCAACAGACGCTCGCCATGCTTCGCCTCGCGCACTTCGATCTGGCAAAGACTGTTCAGCCGGCTCGCAAAGGCCGCGGTGAACTTTTCGGGCATGTGCTGGACGATGGCGATGCCGGGACTGACGCGCGGCAGGCAAGTGAGCACTTGTTCCAAAGCCTGCGTGCCGCCCGTCGACGTGCCGATCGCAATGATGCGCTCGGTGGTCTGTTGCATGGCCTTGGGGCCGCTGGGCGCCAGAATCGCATCGGCCGTGAACTTCGGCGGCACGGCGCCGAGCTGTTGTTGCGGCTCCGCACGCGGCGCTACTCGCAACTTGCTCACGTTGGCATGCGACGCCGCTTTCACAGCGGAAGCAAGATCCGCCGAAGCATCTTCGATGAAGCGGCGCAGCCCGAGCTTCGGCTTGGTGACGATGCTCACCGCGCCCGCTGCCAATGCTTCGAGCGTCGTGGCCGCGCCGGCTTCGGTCAGCGTCGAGCAAATGACCACCGGGGTCGGCCGCTCGCTCATGATCTTGCGCAGGAAGGTCAGCCCATCCATGCGCGGCATTTCCACGTCGAGCACGATGACTTGCGGCCACTTGGCCTTCATGCGCTCCATCGCGAGCAGCGGGTCCGCGACAGCACACAGCACTTCGATGCCGGGATCGGCATTGAGCACTTCGGTCAGCGCCTGGCGCACGACCGCCGAGTCATCGACGATCATCACCTGCACGCGCCGCAGGGGGGCGCTCTGGGCCGGACGCGCGTTCATCCGGGCTTGCGATAGATCGAGGGAGCGACGGGCACAGCCGATGAGTTCAGCTCGTTCAAGGTCTCCGAGTGGCCGATCAACAGGTAGCCGCCGGGCTTGATCACCGACAGTACACGCCCTACGACCTGTCGCTTGGTGTCGGCGCTGAAATAGATCATCACATTGCGCAGGAACACGAAGTCGAACGGCCCGATTTTAGGCAACGTGGTATTCAGGTTCACTTGCATGAACCGAACGCGGTCGCGCAGTGGACGGTCGACCAGCACCGTACCTTCCTGAGGGCCGGTGCCTTTCAGGCAGAACTGTTGCAGATAGGCACGCGGAGTGTGCGTGGTGCGAGAGGCTGGATAATGGCCCGTGCGCGCCCGATCGAGCACGCGCGAGCTGATATCCGATCCCAGGATCTCGAACGGCGTGGTCTGCAACGTCGCCGCGAGCACCATCGCGATACTGTACGTCTCCTCGCCCGTCGAGCACGCGGCACTCCACACTTTGAACGGCTGCCCGCGACCGCGCGCCAATTCCGCCTGTTCGCGTAACAGATCGAAATGCTTCGGCTCACGGAAGAAGTAGGTTTCGTTGGTGGTGAGCAGATCGATCGCCGTCTGCACTTCCTGCGCGTCCTGTCCGCTGGAGAGCACCTTGAAGTACTCGGCGAAGCTCGACAGCTTGCGCAGGTCGAGTCGCTTGGACAGACGGCTCATGACCAGCGCCTTCTTCGCGGGCGACAGAGTGATGCCGGCCGCGTCGTAGATGAAACGCTGGAAGAGCGCGAATTCCTTGTCAGTAATGGCGGTCGTCATTGGCGCGATCGTCTGGACAGTGAGCTGTGCGGATCGAGATCAGAATTTCGCGAAGCTGCCCAGGTCAGGGTCGCTCGGGGCCAGCGCCACGTTGCCAATCGTCGCCGCAGCCCTTCGTGCAGGCTTCTCGGCCACAGGCTTGGTGACGCGCGGCCTGACCGCGCGTGCGCCTTCGACTTTGAAGAAGGCCACGGTGTGCTGCAGCTGTTCGGCCTGGCCGCTCATTTCTTCAGCGGTCGCGGCCAGTTCTTCGGAAGACGTGGCGTTCTGCTGGGTCGTCTGGCTCAGCTGCGTGACCGCCGCATTGATCTGATTCACGCCCGCGGCCTGCTCCTGCGAGGCCGCCGAGATCTCCTGCACCAGATCCGAGGTCTTCGTGATGCTCGGAACGATTTCGTCCAGCAACTTGCCGGCGCGCTCGGCCAGCTCGACGCTGTTGATCGCGACGGTGCCGATCTCCTGGGCGGCAACCTGGCTGCGCTCGGCGAGCTTGCGCACTTCGGCAGCGACGACCGCGAAGCCCTTGCCGTGCTCGCCCGCGCGTGCCGCTTCGATCGCCGCGTTGAGCGCGAGCAGATTCGTTTGATAAGCGATGTCGTCGATGATCGTGATCTTCTGCGCGATCTGTTTCATCGCGGTGACCGTCGCCTTGACCGCTTCGCCGCCCTCGCTCGCCTCAGCGGCGGATTTGCGGGCCATGCCGTCGGTGACCTTGGCATTCTCGGTGTTCTGGGCAATTGACGCGGTCATCTGCTCGATGGATGCGCTGGTCTCCTCCACACCTGCGGCCTGTTCGCTCGCGGCTTGCGACAGCGACTGCGCGGTCGTGCTCACTTGCTGCGAGGCGCTCGACATTGCATCGGTCGCGGTGTTGATCTCACCGATGATCATGGACAGTTTCAGCACGGTGCTGTTGGCGTATTCCTTCATTTCGTTGAAGACGCCTTCATATTGTTTATCGATGGTCTTGGTCAGATCGCCCTCGGAGATTGCACGCATGACGCGCGACACGTCTTCGATGCTGCCGCCGGCGGCGGACACCATGTTGCGCATGGCGCGGAGCATGTCGCCGACTTCATCTTTGGCGTCCGATTCGATGGCGACCGAGAAGTCGCCCTTCGCCAGACGATTGGCCGCCGCGACAGCGACGCCGAGGGGTCGGGTCACGCCGCGGCTGATGGCGACCGCCAGCAACATGCCGATGATCACGCCGACGACGAGGGTCGCGATGATCCAGTTGCGGCTGACTCTGTAAACGGCTCCGGTTTCTTCGAGCGCCTGCTTCGCGCGCGCTTCCTTCTGGTCGGTCAGCTCGCCCATCATCACATCGAGCGAGTCCGCGTGCTGGCGCACCAGTTCGAGCGAGCGGACCAGCTCCTCGGTGCGGGTTTGCAGCGGTTGCTTTGCGGCCAGCGTCAGGGCGCGCTGCATTTCGGCATCGTATTCGGCCCAGCTCTTTTCGATTTGCGCGAACAGCACCTGCGCACGCTCGGACATGAACAACGGCACGGCCTTCTCGATCGATTCCAGCGCGCCGGTGGAATTGTTCTTGATGGATTGCAGATGTTTGTCGCGCTCGGCCTCGCTGGTTGCGAGCAGGAAGTTGGAGCGGGCACGGCCGATGGCGATCAGCTTGATGTTCGCCTCCTTGATGTGCGACAGCCCCATCAGCTCCTTGTTGTAGATGTCCTCGGCTTTACCGTCGATCTTGCCGGCGCCGTACAGTCCCATCACGCCGATGACGATGCTGATCGTCACCAGCACCATGAAAGCCGCAATCAGGCGGGGGCCGATCCGCAGGTTCTCGAGCATCGCAAATCTCCGTTTGGTGTCGTTACGCCGTCACGCCAGGCACAGCTTGGCGACCGCGTCCAGCATGGTCTGCGGCTGGAACGGCTTCACGATCCACGCCTTGGCGCCCGCGGCGCGGCCTTCGTTCTTTTTGTCCTCGCCGGCTTCGGTGGTCAGCATGATCACCGGCGTGAACTTGTAGTTCGGGTGCGCCTTGACGGCCTTGAGGAACGTGATGCCATCCATACGCGGCATGTTCACGTCGCTGATGATCAGATTGATCTTGCCGGCCAGCTTCGCGAGCCCATCCTGGCCGTCGGTGGCCTCGATGACTTCATAGCCCGCGCGGGTCAGTGCGATGTTCGACACCTGCCGCACCGAGGCGGAGTCGTCGACGATCAGGATTCGCTTAGCCATTACCGTTACTCCGTTCAAAAGAATTCAATGTCCGACCCGCCCTGCACCTTGAGGGTCGAAGCGGGCGCGCTGCCCGCCGTTGCCTGGTGATTCCGGCGCTGCTCGTCGGTGGTGTATGAACTGACCATCTGCGCCATGTAGGCCTGTGTATCGATCTGCTGCTGCTCGCCGCGCGTCACGGCTGCTGCGCGATCGTCGAGGTCGTTCATGCTGCCGACCACCTGCGCCATGATCTGGCCCACGCGGTCCTGGAACTGCAGCTGCACCATCGACTCCTCGATCTCGCCCTTGATGGCGCTACTCTCGCGACGCAGGTCCTCGGTGGAACGAGCCAGTCCCTCGCTCATGTCACTGAAGTTGCCGAGCACGCCCTGGATACGACTGCCCGAGTCACGCAGGGCTTCGCCCTCGCGCGCCGATACGGTTTCGTTGGTTTCGATGATCTGCTCGAGCGATTGATTCACCAGCGCAATCTTCTGCGTGATGCCCTTGCCGGTCTCGCGAGAGGCCGTGGCGAGGTTACGAACTTCGTGAGCCACGACTGCGAAGCCGCGACCGGCCTCGCCCACGTGCGCCGCTTCGATGGCTGCATTCAACGCCAGCATGTTGGTCTGAAATGCGATCTGCTCGACCTCGCTCGCCATCTTCGCCAGCTCGCTGCTGTGTGCGGCCAGCGAACGGATCTGTTCGGCCAGCGTCGAGCGGCTGCGATGGATCTCGTTCAATGCGCTCATCACTTGCGCCAGCTCGCGCTTGCCCTCGTCCAAGGCTGCTGCCAGATCGGCACTGCCGGAATTGTGCTGGGAGGCGTCGAGCGCCAGATCCAGGCGATTGACGATGCCGGCAAAGCGGGCACTGAGCGCAACGATGGCCTCTTCGGTCTGCACGCGCGCCGTCTCGATCTGTTTACTCCAGATCGGCAGCGCCTGAATGCAGACGGCGTCGGCGGCATTGGCCTCGGTCTGCGCCGCGGGCGCGACTCGGGCTCGACTAAATAATTTCACGACGTTTTGCACGATCTGAGGTCCTATGCAGCCGGCTGCACGACATCGCCCGAGGCGGCCGCGTGAGTCAGCATCTCCATCTCTTCGACGCACAGCACGCGATTCGCGGCCAGGATGATCACGAACTTGCCGCGCACCTTGCCCATGCCTTCGATGAAGTCGGCGCGGATCGAGGCGCCGAAGCTCGGCGCCGGCTCGATCTCGGTGCCGGGAATTTCGAGCACTTCGTTCACGGCATCGACGACCACGCCGATGACGTGACTTTCGTCCTCGACGCGCGTCTCGACGATCACGATGCAGGTCTTCTTGGTCACAGCCGCGCTCGGCCGACCGAAGCGCGCGCACAGATCGACGACCGGCACCGCTGCGCCACGCAGATTGACGACGCCGCGGATGAACGCCGGCATCATCGGAATTTCGGTGGGCGCCGAGTACTCCAGGATTTCCTTGATCGACAGAATGCCGAGCGCGAAGGTCTCGCGCCCCAGCACAAAGGTCAGGTATTGATTCAAGTCGTGCCGGCGCTCGGCGTCGTCCACGATCTCAGCAGTCTTGCTCATCGTCTGCTCCTAGAAGCGCACGAACTGATCCAGCGGGACGCTGTGATCGTGGCCGTTCGCCCTACCATTGCCATGAGCGTGCGCAGTCATCGCAACGGCGGCGGCAGCGGGAACTTCCACCGGCTGCTTGGTCGCCCAGCTCGACGGCATGCGGTTGGCGCGCACCGCAGGTCTCACCGCGGGCTCGCTCGGCTTGCCGGAGCTCGAGCCCTCGACCCTGAAGAAAGAGATCGCCGCCTGCAGCTGTTGCGCCTGGGTGCTCATCTCCTCGGAGGTTGCGGCCAGCTCTTCGCTCGACGACGCGTTCTGCTGCGTCAGTTGCGACAACTGCGTCATCGCGGTGTTGATCTGTCCGACGCCCGAGGACTGCTCCTGGCTCGCCGCAGTGATTTCCTGCACCAGCTCGGAGGTCTTGCGAATGGCAGGGACCATTTCATCGAGCAGCTTGCCGGCGCGCTCCGCGAGCTCGACCGACGAGCCAGCGACTTCGCCGATCTCTTGAGCGGCAACTTGCGAACGTTCCGCGAGCTTGCGCACTTCAGCGGCAACGACCGCGAAGCCCTTGCCATGCTCGCCGGCGCGAGCCGCTTCGATGGCCGCGTTCAGCGCCAGCAGGTTTGTTTGATAAGCGATGTCGTCGATGATCGAGATCTTCTGCGCGATCTGCTTCATCGCCTCGACCGTTTGACGCACCGCCTGTCCGCCCTCGGCGGCTTCAGACGCGGCCTTGCTCGCCATCTGGTCGGTGACCTTGGCGTTGTCGGTGTTCTGGCTGATCGACGCCGTCATCTGCTCGACCGAAGCCGAGGTCTCCTCGACACTGGCCGCCTGCTCGGTAGACGCTTGCGACAACGACTGCGCCGTCGCGGACATTTCTTCCGAGGCGCTGGTCAAGGTATCCGCCGACGAGCGCACTTCGCCGACCACTTGCGACAGCTTCTCGGTCATCGTGCTGATCGCGTGTAACAACATGCCGGCTTCGTCACGTGAATTTGCAGTGACGCGCGCCGTCAGGTCGCCTTCGGCCATGCGGTTCGCAACCGACGCGGCCAGGCTGATGGGGCGCGTGATCGACAACGTCACCCACACACCGGCGATGAGCGCCAGGACCGCGGCGATCACGGCGCCGGACAGCATCAACTTGCTGGCTTCGAGATAGGTCTGTTCCGCCTCTTCGCCTGCGTCAGCGACCGAGCCCTTCTGATAGTCGAAATAAGCATCGGTCACGGCTTGCGTGGCGTCGCGAGCTTCGCGCTGTTCAGTTCGCAGCCAGCGCAGCGCCTCGTCTTTCTTGCCCGCCTGCAACAGCTCGACCAGCGCGTCCTGCGCTTTCGAGTAGTCCTCGCGCACGCGGCTCACCTCGGCCAGTTTATCTATGCCGGTCTGGCCCACGCTGTTCGATCTCAGCGTCTCGATGATCTGGTCGTTGCGCTCGCGCACGGCCAGCATCTGCTGCACGCTCTTCTCGAATTGCCTGGCGTCGCTTGCGAGCAACTGATCGCGCGCCAGCAGTCCCAGCGTCTCGGCATTACGCTGCAGCTCCTGCGCCAGCTCCATCTTGGGAGTGCGGTTGTTGACGATTTCATCGGTGCTGGCTTTCATCAGCTTGAAGCTGTCGATCCCGATGTAGGTGACCGCGCCCAGCAGTACCAGGATGAGCCCGAAGCTCAATCCCAGGCGAATTCCTATCTTCAGATTACGAAACATGAAATCTCTCCGGAAATCAGTCCATGAGTGCGCGGCGAGGCGCGGCTTGGGTCTGGCGTGTGTTCAAACACAGATCGAGCAGGCTGGTCACGTCAAGAATCAACGCCAGCTGGCCCGTCCCGAGGATGGTCGAACCGCCGATGCCCCGGATCCGGCTGAACAGCCGCGACAGCGGCTTGATCACCGCCTGCATCTCGCCGAGCAGGTCATCGACGACGATGCCGATGCGCTGGCCGGCGCAACGGATCACCACGATGCTTTCGCGGCGCGAGGCAGATGATCGGAGAGAAAACATTTCACGCAGGCGCACGAACGGCAGCACCGCGCCGCGCAGATTGATGTAACGCTGGTCGCCATCGGCCGAGCGATGCTCATCGCCGAGCTCGACGCACTCTTCGACCAGCTCCAGCGGAATCACGAAAGACGAGTTGCCCACGCCGACCAGGAAGCCGTCGATGATGGCGAGCGTCAGCGGCAGGCGAATCCGCACAGTCGTGCCCTCGCCTTCCTTGCTGTCCAGTTCCACCGTGCCGCGCAGCGCGTTGACGTTGCGTTTGACCACGTCCATGCCGACGCCGCGCCCGGACAGGTTCGTCACCTGCTCCGCCGTCGAGAAGCCGGGTTCGAAGATCAACGCGAACGCTTCGCTGTCGGTCAGCGAGCTGCCATCGGTGATCAGGCCGCGCTCGATCGCCTTGGCGATGATGCGCTCACGCTTCAAGCCGCCGCCGTCGTCGGCGACTTCAATGACGACCGAGCCGGAGTCGTGATACGCATCCAGGCGCACCACGCCTTCGACGTTCTTGCCGCGCGAACGGCGCACCTCGGCGGTCTCGATGCCGTGATCGATGGCGTTGCGCACCAGGTGCGTCAACGGATCGGTGATGCTCTCGATCAAGGTCTTGTCGAGCTCGGTTTCGGCGCCGCCGGTCTCGAGCCGGATCTCCTTGCCGATCTCACGGGCCACGTCGCGCACGATGCGCTGGAAGCGCGAGAACGTCGGCCCGATCTGCACCATGCGCAGCTTGAGCGCCTGATCGCGCACTTCTTCGACGAGGCGCGCCAGGCGCAGCGTCGATTCGTTGAGTTCGGAGAGGCCCGCTTTACGAGCGGTAATCGTCGTGGTGGCGCCGGCCGTGACCAGCTCGCCGATCAGATCGATGAGCTTGTCGAGCTTGTCGCCGTCGACACGCAGCGAGCGGCTGTCGCTGCTCTTGCTGGCCTTGCTCTCTTTAGTATCGGCCTCGCGCCTGTCGGCCACGACTTCGCTGGCCGCCGTCCCTTTCTGACGAACTTGCAGTGTGCAGTCATCGCGCACGAACTCGAACGCAGCTTCGATGCGCTGCTGGCTCTCGCTGCTGGCGAGCTCGATTTCGAAGCCCAGATAACACGCCTCGGCATCGAACTCTTCCGCGCCCGGCAGACGCTCGGTCAACAACTTCAGCGCTACGATGTCGCCGAGCGTGCCGAGGTAACGGATGAACGACAGCGGGTCCATGCCATTGCGCAGGACCTCAGCGTGAAACTGCACGTGGATCCGCCAGAGCGCGTGGCCTGCGGCCGGCGCAACGGGAGTGGTCGAGGCAGTCGTATGAGCTGCGGCCGGGCCACCCGCGCGTGCGCTCAGTTTCTGCAGCAGGCTCTCACCCCTGGTGGCCAGTTGGACGTCGTCGGATTTGCCGTCGGCGACGGCATTCACCAGATGTTCGATGTGGTCGCGGCATTCGAGCAGGATTGCAGCAAGCGCCCGGTCCATCTGCAGCGTGTTGGCGCGTACCCGATCCAATACGCTTTCGACCACATGAGTGAAGGCGACGATGCCGTCCAGGCCGAACAGACCGGACGAGCCTTTGATGGTGTGGGCCGCACGAAAAATGGAGTTGACGGCTTCGGCGCCGGTCTCGCCCTGCTCGCACTCGAGCAAGGCAGCTTCCATCTCGCGCAACAGCTCGCGGCTTTCCGCGATGAAAGTAGGCAATGCCGAGTCGGTCATGCTGCGGCCTGCGTCGGGTCGGTCGTTAGGGCGACGTTGCAGAGATCGAGCACTTCGGCCACGCACTCGCTCGGGCGCACCACGTCGAGACGATGACCATTCGCCTCCACCATGCGGCGAGCCATCAACACGAGCTGCAAGCCGGCGGTGTCGAACTCGGTCACCTCCGACAGATCCAGATTCACATCGCCAGCGTGCGTACGCACCGAGGCGAGCAGAGTCTGCGCAACTTCATTGGCGCGGTAGATGGTCATGTCGCCATCCACGCGCAGCTCGCCTATCGAAAGTTTCTGATCAAGGTCCATCGTTTAGTCCTTCGGCTCCACGGTACGTATCGGCCGGTAACCGCGATGGATGAAGCGCGGAGAATCCCTGAATGTCCTGCGGGCAGGCCACCCTGGTGCTTATGAGACATCGCCCTGAGCCACTCGGGTGCGACTGTGCTGTACGTCCGCCGCGGTAATTGATTCTTCTATCGCGGCCGTCGTAGGGTTAGGTTGTTGTTGAAACCGTTCACGGAAGCCACATGACCTCATTGCAAATCGTCGGGCGACGCAGCTCGCATTTCACTCGCATCGCTCGCATCTTCGCCGAGGAACTCGGCCTGCCCTACGAAGTCGTGCCCATCTACGACATGACGGCGCAGGATTCATCGATCTATGCGAACAACCCCGCGCTGAAGCTGCCCATCCTGCGCAGCGGCGAGGAAGTAGTGTTCGGCACTGAGAATATTTGTCGCGCACTGGCGGGTCGCGCGCAAAAATCAGTCGCGGTCGTGTGGCCGGAGCAGCTTCGGGGCAATGTTTCGCGGAATGCTCAGGAACTGGTCTGGCATTGCATGAGCACGCAGGTGCAGATCGTGTTCGGTACCGCGATCGCCAAGCTGCCAGCGGACAACCTCTTTTTCGAGAAGGCGCGGCTCGGCTATGCGGGCGCGCTCGGGTGGCTGGATGCTCACGTGTCGGACGCGCTGAATGCGCTGCCTGCCTCGCGCCAGTTGAGCATGTTCGAGGCTTCCCTGTTCTGCATGATCGAGCATCTCCACTTTCGCCAGACCTTGCCGGTCGAGCAGTACTCGAATCTCGAAGCCTTCAGGAAATCCTTCGCGGAGCGCCCGTCGGCACAACGCACGGTTTATCAGTTCGATGTGCCGCCCGGTAAGGGCTGATCATCAACGGACGCAAGCGCTCGCTCGGCCAGCAGGAACGCACCGGCAATCCCGGCTTGCGTTCCCAGCTGGGGACCGCAGATGTACGAATCGAGGGCGCCGGGTTGACTCAATGGCTCGAGATAGCCTTTGAGCGTTTGCGCGGCCGCGGCGCGGATATGAGGAAGTAGCAGGCCATTGGCCATCACGCCGCCTCCGAAAACTACGCGCTCCACGGAGAGCACGAGGGCAATCGTAGCGACGAGTTGACCGAGATAGCCGCCGATGATGGACCACGCTTCGTGGTGCGGCGGCAGGGCATCGAGCTGGCTGCGCCAGCGCGCCTGGATCGCACGACCGCTCGCGAGTCCTTCCAGACAATCGCCATGAAACGGGCACACGCCGGGAAAATCCTGATCTCGCGCGTCTCGGCGCACGAAAATATGCCCCATCTCGGCGTGCATCAGTCGGCGCATCCTCAAATCGTGGGGCGCAACGCCCCCGCCGATACCGGTGCCGACGGTGACGTAGGCGATCGAGCCCAGGCCGCGTCCCGCCCCGAGCTGCCACTCCGCCAATGCAGCGGCTGACACATCCGTATCGATCGATACCGGCGCAGCGAAACGCGACCGCAGCGGCTTCAACAGATCGACGCCGGACCAACCCGCTTTCGGCGTTGCCAGCATTTGTCCGTACCCTGGCCCATGAACACGCAAATCGATGGGCCCGAAACAAGCGAAGCCGAACGCCGCGATCGGCCCGAATTTCTGTGCCGCTGTGCTGAAAAACTCGACGCACGCAGCCAAGGTCGACGCCGCGCTCGCCGTCGGCAGGACGACACTGTCGAGCACGTCTTGCGACGAGGCCCCGAGCGCGCACACAAACTTGGTTCCGCCGCCTTCGATCGCTCCGTACAACAAGGCGCCTGCTCCCCGAGCGACTTTCGATGAGGTCCTCAATATAGCCTGTCAGGCCGGCGTGAACCGCATCACTCAGGCCGCTTCGGCAATCCCTCACTTGAGGTGAACGGCCTCTCAGTTCAGCAATGCACGCAGGTCTGGACCCTCATGGCACGGCTGCCACGGCCGAAGAGCTAGCATGTCTTCCCAAAGTTCCCTCTCGACTGGCCCGGAATCCGCTGTTGTGGCCAATGCCGAGGCGGGGGCTCTGCGTATCCCGATTCCGTTGAACGAGCCGTCACGCCTGCTGGCTTTGCAGTCCTACGACATCATGGACAGCGGCCGGGAGCCGGGCTACGACGACATCGCCCTGCTCGCTTCCCGGATCTGTCACACGCCCATGGCGTTGATCACGCTGATCAACGAAGACCGGCAGTGGTTCAAATCCAAAGTCGGGTTGGAGGTTACGGAGACACCGAGAGAGCTGGCGTTCTGCGCGCACGCCATCCTGGAGCCGGACAAAGTTCTGACCGTCGCCGATGCCAGGCTCGATACCCGCTTCTCTGCAAATCCCTTCGTCACCGGTGATCCGCATATTCGCTTTTATGCGGGCGCGCCGCTGCTGTCCGCAGAGGGGCATGCACTCGGCACTTTGTGCGTCATCGATCGAGAGCCTCGGCACCTGCCGCCCGAACAGAGGGACGCCCTCCTCGCCTTGTCACGCCAGGTCATGGCGCTGATGGAGGAACGTCGCACGTCGGCTGCGCTGCGCGGAGCGATGCAAGCCCTGACTCGCAGCGAAGCGTTGTTTCGAGAAGCCTATGAGAACGCGCCCATCGGCATCGCGCTGGTGTCGCCCGAAGGCGAGTGGCTGCGGGTGAATCAGTCACTGTGTGACATGCTAGGTTACGCGGCCGATGAACTGACGCGCACTACTTTCCAAGCTATTACGCACCCCGAGGATCTGGAGTCCGACCTGCTGCTGGTGCGGCGGATGCTGGCCCGAGAGATTCGCAGTTATCAAATGGAGAAGCGCTACCTGCACCGGACCGGGCACGCCGTGTGGGCGCTGTTGAGCGTGTCGCTCGTGTGGGACAAGCAGCGACCGCTTTATTTCATCTCGCAGATCCAGGACATCACCGAACGCAAGAACATCGAGCGCGGCAAAGCCGAGTTCCTGACGATGGTGAGTCACGAGCTGCGCACGCCGGTGACGGCGCTGCGTGGCGCGTTGGGAATTCTGGCGGCGGGCGCTGCCGGTGACTTGCCGCCCAAGGCACAGGCGCTGACCGCACTCGCCGATCGCAATGCCGATCGATTGCACCGCCTGGTGAACGACATTCTGGACGTCGAGAAGATCGAGTCGGGCGCATTCGGCTATCGCCGCACCGACATCGATTTGAATCAGCTGGTGACGCAGGCTGCCGTGGAGCTCAGGCCCTACGCCGACCAGTATCACGTCAAGATCGACGTGCGCTCGGACCTGCCCCGCGCCTTCCTGCACGCCGACGCCGATCGGTTGATGCAAGTGCTGGCGAATCTGATTTCGAACGCGGTCAAACACTCACCCTCGGGCGGCACCATCGACGTGCACGTCACCCGCACCGATCAAAGCATCCGGGTCAACGTCACCGACCGCGGTGATGGTATTCCCGAAGAGTTCCGCCGCGATATCTTCGAGAAGTTCGCACAGGCCAACTGGACCGCGACCAACCGCAAGGGCGGCTCCGGCCTCGGCCTCAACATCAGCCGCGCGATCATCCAGCACCACGGCGGTGTCCTGGCTTTCGAGACTGAAGTGGGCGTCGGCTCGACCTTCTATTTCGAGCTGCCCATTCTCTAGATAAACCCGATCATCCGACCCGCCATCGCGACGCTGAACCACGCGGCGAGCGAGATGCCGACACTGGCGCGCGCAAATGTCGGCGCCGGGGTTGTCTGCGCCGCCGCCTTGCGGAACAACGCAAGCTGCACAATCACCGCCACGAAGAACAGCATCATCTTCAAGCGGAACGCTGGATTGTAGAAATACAGCTTCGGCGTGGCGATGAACATTAATGTGCCGCTCAGTGCGGTGAGCGCGAGGCCCACCCACACCAGCTTGGTCGCTTCCCTGGCGATATTCGTCAATGGCTGCTGTTTGAACGCCAGGCCGACCAGGTGCAGGCTGATGAGCACCAGCGATGCCAGCAGCGCCACCAGCCCCATGACGTGAACGATCTGCAGGCCGGCGCCGACCAGGTGATCGGTCTTGCTGATCGCGTGGGCCAGCGCGCTGTCCTGCAGCCAGGAAAGGATTTCAAACGTCGTCATGTCAGCCCCAGGTCGGCAGGTAAGGAATCAAACGGCCGCACACCACGACCAGCGTCCACAGCCCGAACGAAGCGACGCCCGCGTAGGCGACACTCGAAGGTAGGATCGTATGGCTCTCCTGCACCGGCGCACGCTGCGCAGTCACGAACTCGAAATACAGCGCGTTGAGCCCGGCGAAGAACATGAAGATCATCTTTGCGACGAACGCCGGACTATCCAGCATGCGGGCCGCCGCCGACCAGAACAGCAGCCCCCCGGAGATGAACACCGCGATGAAGCCCCCGATGACGTACGGACGCAGATGTCTCAGTACATCGATCACGGGCACTCGCTTCATGAACAGATTCATCAGGCGCAGATCGGTCAGAAAGATCAGCCCCACCGAGATCGACAAGCCGATGAGGTGAATGCCTTCGATGATCGGATAGGCATAGCGCGACTCGGCGATGGCCACGCCGATCGCCGACGCCTCGATCTGCTCCGCCAATGCATATAACGTTGACATGAAAACGTCCCGACGGTGTCACTTGGCGCCGAGCACGGCGATGTTGCCGAACGGTCCGTTGTTCTCGACGCAGATCCGCTCATAGCGCTCGATCAGCGGCTCCTTGCCGGCCGGTTGATTCGCAAGCGCCACCTCGTAGTGCCAGCCATCGGGCTCGTCCTGCAGCGAAAATCGACGTGCCGGAATCGTCGCCGTCCACGGGCGAGTGAACACGGTCGGGTCAGTGATCGTTGCCACGTAGTTATAACGCGTGCCGTCGCTATTGAAGATGTAACGCTCTTCGATGTGTACGTTCTCACTGAAGAACTCGCCGGTGCGAGCCAGGCGCGCCTTGGCGTTGTTGTTCGTCACATCGACGACCAACGTGTTGCCTTCCCAGCGGCCGCGCGAGTCGGCGTTCCACAGTTTGACGTTCTCCGGCAGGTGCGGCTTGCCATCCAGGTGGATGACGCGCGTGCCGGAGTTGAATAGGAACAGCACATAACCGGGGAATTGCCGGATCTCGTAGCCGTGCCACGTAAACGACTTCGGCACACCCGCCGGCGCGCAACGCGCGAGCGGCTCGATGTACTGCTCCTTGATCGGGTTGTGGAAGTACTTCAGGAAATCCTGCTGAACCGCGCGAGCCCACGGTTGGAATGGCACCTCGCCGTCCGCCGGATCGCTCACACGACTCGGCGCACGCTCGGAGCGTGGCGTCTTCGGCGGGCCGTTGCGTCCCGGATCGCCGGGCACGCCGCCTTGCGGATCGGTCCAGTTGTTGTGATTGGCTATGGTGTTCGACCAATGGCCCTGCACGTCCGGTTGCCCGTCGGCGAGACGCTTGCCAGTCCATTTCCCCGACTCGATCTGAGTCACGGTCTTTTCGCGTTGAATTCCCGCACCCGTCGGCGGCTGTTGCGCGTGAGCCTGCGTCCCAGCGAGCAACGCCGCCGCCGTTGCGACCTTCACCAACCAATTCGTGTTCATGCTGTGAGTCATCATTCGGTCGTGCCCTGCTGCGGCACCGGGTAGAACTTGTCGTAGCCGAGCGTGAAGCAGTAGTTCTCGATCAACTGGAAGTCCTTCTCGCGGTGCCGGTTCAGCAACACGGTCAACGTCCAGGGGCGCGAGAACACGTCGGGATCTTCGAGCGTCGCCTGGTACTCGATCGTGTTCTCATCCAGAAATTTCCAACGCTCGACCACGTGCAACTTCGGGCCGTGGAAGTTGCCGGCGCGATCCAGCCAAGTCTCGGTGTTGAAGTCAGTCACGTCGACCACCAGCGTGTCGCCTTCCCAGTGACCGCGCGAATCGCCGAGATAGAATTCGTTGTCCGTGACCTCGGGGTGCAACGTGCCATTGGTATGAATGGTCCGCACCGAGTGACCGAACTGGAACAGCAGCGTCAGATCGCGATCGCGTTGGAAGATCTGGAACGGCTCGCGATAGTAGATGCCGCGCGGCGTGCCGAGCGTCCAGCACTTCAAGCGCGGATCGTCGGTGCCGCGAGCGGCGAAGTTTTTCTTCTTCTGCTCCAGGGCCGCGGGCAGATACGGAATGTATTTTCCGTCGATCGCGCCCGCGCTCGGTGGTGCATCGACCCGGCCGGAGTGCGGCTCCAGATCGTACTCGGCGGCACTGGTCGTTTCCCAAATGCCGGAAAAGTCTGGCTTGCCGCTCTTCAGTCGCGGAATCTTCGGCGCGGCCGTCGCCAGCGAGGCGGCGAGCAGGCCACCCATCAATACCGCCAGGACGCGGCCTTTCCTCGTTGAATGCATTGTCGAGCTCACTGCGTCAGGCTCGCGGTCCGAGCCGTCGGCGCGTCTTGTGCACCACCCGTCTGGAATTCACGCCCATCGGGCAACCTGACGATCACGGAGTAGCCGTAAGGGCCGCCGTTCTTCGCGAGATAACCACGAATGTGAACTTCAGTGCCGGGGGCGACATCGGCCTTCTTCAAGCCGATCTTCGCCAGCTGATTCGGCGCACCGAACTCCACGCCCCAGTTCGTAACGGTGCCCTTCGCATCGATAACATCGAAGTACAACCAGCTGTGCGGGTTGACCCACTTGATCTTCGTGACCTTGCCTTTCAGGTCGATCGGCTTGTCGGCGTCGAACTCCGCGGCGAAGGCGTGGTGCGCGGAGACCTGGCTCGATCCCGCCAGCAGGTAGCCGGCGGTGAGCACGGATAGAAACGGTTTGAAGTTTTTCATGCGACTGGAGATCAGAACGTGTAGGTCACGCCGCCCTGGATGAAGCGGCCGGAGGCGCCGTTCGGCGCGATGAACGAATACGGATTGATGCCGCTCGAGCGGTTGCCGTCGACGTACTTTTCCGGATACTTGTTGAATACGTTCTGCACCAGCAGGTTCAAGCGCAGGCCCTGCAGCAGTTCGTAGTCGCAGCCCAGATCCACATAGGTTTCCGGCGAGAATTCCTGATCGACGTTGCCGTTCGGGGTCGCCACGCCGGGCACGTTGCCGACGTTGTACGTGTAGCTGTCGTAATAGGTACCCGTCAGCTCGAGTGACCACGGGCCCCGGTTGTAACGGCCGTTGAGGATATACTTGCTCTTCGGCACGCCAGTCTCGGCGTCGCGGATACGCGAGTTGCCGATCACCACGATGTCTGCGCCGCCGACGTTCACCGAACGATTCACCCGTTCGACTTCAGTGTCGAGGAAGCTTGCCGCCGCGGTGAGATCGAGTGTGCCGGCCGAGAAGTTGAATTGCTGCCGGCCCACGAGATCGACGCCGCGAGTGCGCGTGTCCCATGCGTTCAAGTAGTACGTGGCCTGCGTGTAGCCATTCAGGCCGATCGCGTTGAACGCGGACGTGACAGTTGCGCCCTGAATGGTGTCCGTGATCGTGATGACGTCGTCCACGTCGAGCTGATAAGCATCGATGGTTACCGAGGTGGTGCTCGTCGGACGCAGCACCAGGCCCACCGAGATCGTCGTCGACTCTTCCGGATCGAGCGGCTTGGCGCCGAAGCCGACGGCTTTCACGTCATCGGAACGAAACAGACGCGTGCGGCCCGGCGTGAGAATGCTCGTGCCGTTGTTGGTGAACGTGCTCGTGTAGCCCGTGGACTGATTGCCCAGCTGCGCGAGGCTGGGCGCATGGAAGCCGCTGCTCAGCGTGCCACGTAATGCCACGGCCGGAATGAACTCGTAGCGACCGGTCAGTCGATAGTTGGTCGTGCTGCCGAAGTCGGAGTAATCCTCGAAGCGCGCCGTCAATCCGAGATCGAGCTTGTCGAACACGGTGAAGTCGAGGCCGGCGTAGCCGCCATAGACATCGCGCGTGACCGAGCCCGCGTCAATGGGATTGATGCCGGAGGTGGACGAGCCCGTCGCCCCGACCACCGACGTATCGGTGGCAAAGTTCACGCCCGGAAATAGCGATGCGTACTGGTTATAGATCCCGCCGGGTCCGTACAACGACGCGATCGTGCGACCGGCGAGCGGACCGCTGGTGTAACCGGCCGCATCGCCGAGATCCGCGACGCCCCAATACTCGTGTCGATACAACACGCCCGAAGACACCACCGAAGACTGCAGCCCCGGAATAGCCAGGTCGTTGCTGTAATCCAATGTCACGCTGGTGGTGCGACTCTTCCACGAGCCCAGATAGAACGTGGTCGGGCTGTCCGGACCGTAGCTGGGGTTGATGGTGTTCTCGGTGGTGCGGCCCGTCTCGTTCTGGCCGAACGACACGGCGAAATCGAGATCGCCGAACGCTGCGCCCTCGTAGCGAACACCGGCGACGGCGGCGATGTCCTCAGCGTCGTAAGTCATGAATGGCTGATAACCATTCGGGTACACCGGAATGACCGCGGTCTCGGACACGCGAGTCGGCTCGGTCGCGCTGGCGACGCGCGTATTGGCTTTGACGATGCGCTCCGGATTGACGTAGTTCAGGGCCGACTTGTCGGCGTAGTTGGCCCAGCCGTAGGCACGCACGCTCTCGCTCAGGCCGAGCTCGGCGTTGATCAGCGCGGTCCAGTTATCCCGGGTGGACTGGCCCCACTGGCCATACTTCTTATTGAATGTTTCATTGCGAGGATCGCCGTTCGGGAACAGCTGACGCCAGTCCGCCTCGCTGCGATCGACGTTGTCGTTCTTCAAGCGATCGATACTGACATTGATGAAGCCGTCTTCACCGAGCGCTGTGGCGATATTGCCGAGCAGCTGATGTGTCTCGCCGCCGCCATCGCTGTAACCGCCATAGCGTCCGCCGAGCTCCGCGCCCTGCGAGTCCTTGCGAAGCACGATGTTGATGACGCCGGCGATCGCGTCGGATCCGTATTGAGCTGCGGCGCCGTCACGCAGGACTTCGACACGCTCGATGGCATTGACCGGAATGGTGTTGATGTCGACGACCTGCGCCGCTGGCCACGGGTCCGTGCCGGATAGCTGTGCCGACAGATGACGACGCTTGCCATTGACGAGGACCAGCGTGTACGCAGGACCCACGCCACGCAATGACGCCGAGCGCACGCCCTGCCCCTTCACCGCGTTCTGACCCTGCGGAAAGTTGAAAGAGGGATGCAGCTTCGAGAGCGCCTGATTGACGGTCACTGCGCCGGTCTGGCGCAGCTGTTCGGGCGTAATGACATCGACCGGCGCCGTGCTGGTCAGCGCCGTCGTGTTCTCGCGGGCGGTGCCGAGCACCACGATGCTATCGATCACGCCAGCATCCGTGCTTGCGCCATTTGCGTCCACATCCTGTGCGTGCAAGGTCGACATCGAACCAACGCTCAACAAAGAAACAAAGGCCGCAGCAGGGACGCGACGCATGATGGCAATTCTTCCTCGAAAAACCTACGGGCGGCGCAATCTAGCGACGCGCGCTCATGCGGCGAAATGCCGTGTCGTTATTTGAATTGCACGGAACCGTATGTGATCGATTTCTAACCTGGCCACGACCGCGACCCCGCCGAAAAGTGACCGCCACCCACGTTGCGTCGATGCTGTGACCGCGATGTCACGCGAGCGATCGGTAACCGTAACGGCGATGCAGCGAGCTCGGATGCAATTCCAGCTGTATCGCGCGCAAGCCGGGTGCACGCGACCCGCCGTCACGGCGCGGTCATCTTTGTGCCAGACCGTAACAATCGAGCAACAAAACCTTCATAAACTGGGCTCCCGAGCCACCCGACCGAGCCAGTTCCGATGCCCAAGTCCGCTCCGTTCTCTCGCGCTGTCGCCATCGCAGCTGCTGCCATCGCTCCGCCCGCCTCGGCCGCCGAGAGTCTCGAGCTCTTCATGGATACCGAAACGAAGCAGATTTATGCCGAGCCTGGTCCGAATCGGAAGCCGCTCGGCAAGTTCAAGCCGGCTGACGAGGTAGAGCCTGCAGCAGCGGCACCCGCCACGAACGCACTGGAGCAGCGGGTTGAACAACAGGAGCAGAAAGTTGCAGCGATCGAGCAACGCAACGCGGACACTTCACGCAGCCCGTTCAACGATCGCTTCCAGATTCGCGGCTATCTGCAAACCCGTTACACCGAGATGCTCGGGGGCGAGGAAGGCATCAATCTTTGGTCGGACCGCTCCGTTGGCGATCAGCATTCCCTGGGCGATGCCGACAAGAATTACCTGATTCGACGCGCACGCCTGGTTTTCCAGGGCGATGTCGGCGATCGGTTGTCCTTCTATGTCCAACCCGATTTCGCCAGCAGTGCCGGCAGCACGGGGAATGTCGCGCAGATGCGTGACGCCTATGGAGATGTCTACCTGACCACGGATCGCGTACATCGACTGCGTGTCGGTCAGTCCAAAGTGCCGTTCGGTTGGGAGAATCTGCAGTCCAGCTCCAACCGTGTGGCATTGGATCGTGCCGATGCGCTGAACAGCGCAGTCCGCGACGAACGCGATCTCGGCATCTTCTATTACTTCACACCGAAGCTCGTGCAGGCCCGCTTCGATGAGATCAACAAGCGCGGCCTCAAGCACAGCGGCAACTACGGCATGTTCGGCGTGGGTCTGTACAACGGCCAGGGCGCCAACCGCGGCGATCGTAACGACAATCAACACGTCGTCGCCCGTGTGAGCTATCCGTGGCAATTCGCCAGCGGCCAGTTCTTCGAAGCAGGCGTTCAGGCCTACAGCGGTGAATACGTTCCCAGCACCACTGCTTATCGGACGCCCGAGGATGTGAGCCTCACACCGACGATTGCCGATGACTTCGAGTTCGGTTACGACGATGAGCGCGTGGGCGTGAGCGCAATCTGGTATCCGCAGCCGTTTGGCGTGCAAGCCGAATGGAACTGGGGCACCACCCCGGGACTCGACCGCACGACCAACAGCATCGTGGAGCAGGATCTCGAGGGCGGCTACGTGCAGGCCATGTACAAGCTCGAACATCGTTTCGGCACCTTCCTGCCGTTCGTCAAATGGCAGTACTTCGACGGCGCCAGCAAGGCCGAGAACAACGCGCCGCTCAACGAAGTGAACGATCTGGAGATCGGGGTGGAATGGCAGATCGCGGCGCCCTTGGAACTGGCGGCCATCTACCATCGCATGAACCGCATCAACCTGGTGACCGGCAACCGTGCCGGTCGGATCGACTATCAACGTTTCGAGGCCGACGCACTACGTTTGCAATTGCAGCTCAATTTCTGAGAGGGCAAATCGTCGCATTCCGGTCATCGAACAGAAATACGGCGCCACGATTATGTCGCCCGCCGCTGATTCAACGCGTCGAGGTCGGCGTGTGAGCGTGCCGGAGTCGATACAACATGAAGAGCCCGAACCATCCACTGCGGTCTGCCATGGCGCTGATTGCCATCGGCGTCGCAGCGTCCACCGCGCAAGCCGCTGAGCTGCTCGAGCGCGCCGTTCTGCCGAGCGACAGTTTCTCCACCGGCCCGACATCGGGTCAGTTCGCCACCAGCGGCAACGGCGTCGTCACGCCCTTCATCAACAAGCAGCCCGTGCAAGGTTTCTCGGCGGTGCTACCCGGCCAGCACGACGGCACTTATATGGTGATGTCGGATAACGGCTTCGGTAACAAGCCCAACTCCAACGACGCGCTGCTGCGTGTCTACACCGTGCGGCCGGACTTCAAGGAAGGCATGGTCACGCCCGTGAATCGCTTCTCCGGCGATGCTCTCGAGGGCTTCACTTCCGAGGCTTACATCACGCTGAGCGACCCGTGGCGCAAGGTGCCGTTCGTCATCGTGGCCGATGGCGATGTCTATCCGAGCACGCCGGTGGGTGGCGGTGCTGCGATCCCGGTCGATGCCTCCATCAAGGCCAATCGCCTGCTGACCGGCTCGGACTTCGACATCGAGTCGTTCCGTCGCGCGCCCGATGGCACGCTGTGGTTCGGCGATGAGTTCGGCCCGTACCTGATTCACACCGACGCCAGGGGTCGTGTGCTCGAAGCGCCGATTCCGCTGCCGAACTTCCGCAAGCTACCGAGCACCCTTGGCGGCACAGAGATCAATCCGCTGATCCAGGCGGTGAGCAATCCGGTGCGCACCATGGCCGCGAACCTCGCCGACTCCGGCGGCTTCGAAGGCATGGCGTTGAATGCCAGCAAGAACAAGCTGTATGCGTTGCTCGAGAAGGCGGTCACCGGCGATCCGGTGCGCACGCGCCTGCTGATCAATGAGTTCTGCCTTAAGGAGCGCAAGTACACGGGCAAGACGTTCGCGTATCCGATGGAAAGCGCCAGCAACGCCATCGGCGACTTCACCGCGTTGACCGATACGCAGTTCCTGATCATCGAGCGTGACAGCGGACAGGGCGACGCCAGCGACTCGCGCTTCACCAACCCCGCTCGCTTCAAGAAGATCTACAAGGTCGACCTGAAGCAGATGGACGCGGACGGCTTGCTGATCAAGCAGGAAGTGGCCGACCTGATGAACATCTACGATCCTCGCGATGTGGCCGCGGACGGCAAGGCAAACAACGTGTTCACCTTCCCGTTCACCACCATCGAGGACGTGCTGGTGCTCGACAACAACCGCCTGCTGGTGATCAACGACAACAACTACCCCGGCTCGGCCGGCCGTGCGTTCGGCGTGCCCGACAACAACGAGTTCATCGTGATCCACACGGCGCCGCTGCTCGACTGTGACGATCGCAAGGGCAAGGACAAGTACGATCGGGACGACCGTGGCCACGATCGCGATGACAAAGCGTGCCGCCCGGCGAAGGAATAACGCCGAACCATCCAGGTCCGAGGCCGGGGCGCGCTCCCGTCAACGAGCGCGTTCCGGTGGCGACTTACTTCACCCGGCCGGCAAAGCCAGGTGTGAGCACGGCGATCTTATAAGCCGCGCCCCGACCCACGATATATAGCGTCGTCCTGCCCTCGCCGGCGAAAGCGCCTGACGATTAGAAGCTGGAGCGCAGAATCACGCCGACGTAACGACGCGGGCCAATGCCATCAAAGCCGACCGGCGCGCTGTTGCTGAAGTCGTTGACGCTGGTCGTGTATTTGGTGTCGAACGCATTCTTAGCGACGACGCTCAGCTCGTATTTCGCCGAATCCGTCTCGTGCGTGATGCCGGCGCCCAGGTCAGTGAGCGAGTAGCCGGACTGCTCGCCGTATGGCGACAGTAGTTGCTCCAGGTTGTGCTTGGAGCGATAGACATGATTGCCGAAGAAATGCGCGCCGAAGCCCGAGGCCAGCGGCAACTGGTAATCGAAACCGAAGATGCCGGTCCAACGGGGCGCGCCTACGATCTGCCGGCCGGTGTTGTTGCACACCGCGACCGATGACGGAAACGAGCGCGGGCACGTTGCGGTCGACCAGTCGGTGTATTCCGCCTCGTTGTACGCACCGCCTGCGGTTATCTGCAGGTTCTCCGTGACACGAAGGGCAGCATCGAATTCCGTGCCGACCGCCCGGATCTCCGGAATGTTGCCGAGCCGTGAGCTGAACCCGGTGGGCGACGTCGGATCCGGCTCGCTCGTGACGTTCTGATAGTCACGCACGCGCGTGTAGTAAACGTTCACGTTCAGCGTCAGCAGATCGTCGAACCACTGGCTCTTCACGCCGGTCTCGAAATTCAACGACTTCTCAGGCTCGACGTTCGCAATGCCGCCGTTGTTGTCGAACGCCACCGCACCGGATTTCTCGCCGGCACTGGCGGAGGCATACACCAATAAGTCATCGGTCAACTGGAAGCTGGGATTGATCAGCCAGGCGATCGAGTCATCCTTGATGCGCTCGCCTTCGATGGTTCCATAGTTCGCGCCGGTCTGCGCCGAGCGGATCGCATCGGCGGTCGCATTGCCTGTCGACAACAGAGGCGAGCCATCGAGCAGCGTCGTGCGACGATAGACCTCGTTGGTCTTGTATTCCCAGGTCTGACGCAAGCCGACAGTCAAGCTGGCGCGCTCGGTCACATGCCAGTTCACCTGACCGAACACGGCGGCGCTGTCCGATACCGGCCTCTGATTGGTAACAGCGAAGACATCGCGCAACGATGCCTGCAGCAGAGTCCTGCCCGACGTCGTAGTCAGCGCGCGATACTGCGAGTCGCTGGCATAGAAAGCGCCTGCATCCGCACCATACGTATTGCGACTGGTGGTGTCCGTGTCGATGGTGAACAGATAGATGCCAGTTTGATAGTCGATGCGCTCGGTGATGTCTCCCGTGAGGCGAAATTCCTGCGAAAGCTGACGCGTGTCCACCAACGTACCGCTACGTGCGACGGAAAACCGGGTCTGCTCCTGATCGTTCTTCGCGTCGAAGTGGAACCAGCGCGCCGCGGTGATGGATGTGAGCTCGACCGGGCCTGCACCCCAAGTGACAACGGCTGACGCGCCGTAGTTGTCTGTGATCAGCGGTCGCGCCATGTCCAGCTCGATTTCGTCCCACGAGCCGATGATGGGCGTGTAGCCGCCGAAGTAATCGCGAGCCAGGCGCGTCGTGTACGTCGTCGTGCGCACCGAGCCGTCGTTCAGCGTCGTCGGATCGATCATGAACGGCTTGGTGTTGCTGTTCTCATGCGTGAAAGCGCCGTCGAGATTCAGCTTCACCGACAGCGAATTGCTCGGCTGGAGCAAGAACTGCACGCGGCCGCCATAGCGATTGCGCTCGTGCCAATGCCCGCCGTTGGCGATGTTCTCGATGTCGCCTTCCTGCCGGTCGACAAAGGCAGATGCGCGGAACGCCAGTAGATCGTCGACCAGTGCATTGGAGTACGAGCCCCGCGCCTTGTAAGACTCCGTGCTCAGACCGCCTTCGAGCTCCAGACTGGCCTGCGGCGAAAAGGATGGCCCCCGGCTGGTGTATTTGATCGCACCCAGCGACGTATTCTTGCCGAGCAAAGTGCCTTGCGGACCGCGCAGGATCTCGACGCGTTCCAGATCGGTGAAGTCCTGGTAGGTCATGCCGACGTGACCGAGGAACACATCGTCGACGATCACGCCGACCGCAGGTTCCATGTTGTCGTTGCCGCTGGTCTTGCCGATGCCGCGAATCGAGATGCCGGAGCGGCGCGCGTTCGGCGTGGTTGCAGTCAGCCCGGGCGCTCGCTGGCTCAGTTCGGCAACGGTGAAGGTGCGGTCACGACCCAGCGTGGCGCCGCTCACGACCGAGATGGGAATGGGCACTTCCTGCACCCGCTCGGAGCGATTGCGCGCGGTGACGACCACCTCTTCCAGCCCGCGATCGGTTGAGCCCCCTTGTTGAACTTGATCTGCGCCGCTCGCATCCTGAGCGAACGAAGGAACATTCAAAGCCACGCCGCCGCTCAGCGCCGTGACCAACCCGAGCCAATGTTTCATGTGATGAGACCGCATCGCGCCCCTCCCTGAGGGCGGCTGCAATCTAAGATCGGGACGGTCAACGGGTCAGTCACGGAGCGGTTGTGACTGAGTCACCGGCAGAGCACGCGTGGTGACCGACCCCGGCGGAATATACCGTCGGCGGCCCCGTTACAGCGGTAACATCGTATTAATAGATAACGAATCGATCGGGGTTAGGACTCGTAAGGATCGAGCGGCAGATACGCCAGCGGCGGGCCGCCGTTCGCATCCAGCAGCACGGTCCAGAACGATTGGCCGCGGATCGGCAGCCATCGTAGCTCAGATTCGGGCACGCCGGTTTTGGCATCCTCGACCAGTTGTCTGGCCTCGGGGTGATGTTTGTAGAGCGCCTCCATGGGCTTCGCGCGCTGTTTGATCTGCTCCTTCGCCGCCTCGTATGGCACGTAGTAGCGCGGCAGCACCTGGATGTCAGTCCCGGCGAGAGCCGAGAACAGCAGCGCGTTCTGTTCCTCGACATCCGTCGGCTTCTGAGTGGCGATCAGCTTCGGCCCCCACTTGGGGCGAGTCCGGTACGGAGCCTTGCCCGCCTGCAGATTTTCATCCGCGAGGTCGCCAGCGACCACGACTTCGAAACGATCGCCCACGAAGGCTATGTAGACAGGACGCGCCTCGGCAATGGACAGCACGCCGTATACGAGCGCCGCGATCTGCAGGACGCCCACGATGCTGTAGTCGGTGATCAGCGCGCGTCGCGATTTCTTGCTGTTGTAGATGACCAGCGAAACCAGCGGGCCGAGCACCAGGTCGCAGGCGCTGATCAGCAGGAACAGCTTGGTGCCGCCCATCATGGCCTGGAAGGGATCCGGAAACCATACGAAGAAGATTACCGCCGCAGCCACGGCAGACACCGCCGCCGTGATCAGGAAGTGCAGCAGCAACGCACGAAACTTTTCGCGCCAGACGATCATGAAACCCGCAGCTCCAACCACTCGACTCGCAAATTATCCAAAGCTCCGGGCAAGCGGTGTGTGCGATGAATCACATCGCAGGCTGGTTTTGATTCAACCCTGAGCCGGGGCCGGCGCCCGTTGCCGCCTGGGCCTTGCTGCTCGCGACCGCGATCGGCACGCCGATGCCGAAGGCGTGCACGATCAGACTGGTGATGAGCAGGATGGGCACGAATTTTACCTGGCTCGGGAACGCCGACAATGGCAGCACCACCAGGTTCATGACCCAGTAAACGAGAAATCCGTACAACGCGCCCCACCCGATCGGGTGCGTCACCAGGAACCGCAACCGGGTGCTGGCGAAGTAGTAGATCGCGGCGATCATCAGCATGAGAGCGAAGTGCAACACGAAGCCAAGAGTCGCGGTGGCCGCGCCGCCTTGATACGCCGGCGAGCCTAACAGGCCGCTCGCGACCGACTGTAGAATGCGCATCGGCGGCACACCGCGCGCGGCCGAAAAGCCAATCGCGTAGGTGATATCGATGGCGCCGGCGACCAGGCCGCCCCACAAAATGGCGTAAACAGCGCGATTGCGCGTCATGGTTCTGCCCCCTCGTGTCTACGGCGCGTCGGCCGCTTGTTCTCGCCGTTATGCGAGCAATCTAGCGAATCGGGCGACAAATGTCTGCCGGCGCGCTGCGAGCTACGGCATGTGGCGATCAGCACCGGCCGGCCTCTGGGCTATGCTGCGCGCTGAAGTGAATATCGGATGCGCTCGATGGCGAAGATTCCCCCTGGCGTCGGCCCGCGTTTTCCTCAAGTCGTGGTGTTGTTTGGCGCAACCGGCGACCTGGCGCGGCGCAAGCTGCTGCCCGGCCTGTTTCATCTGACCAGCGTCGGTTTCATTCCGGGCTGCCGCATCGTCGGCGTCTCGCTCGATGAGTTGAGCCCCGATGGCTTTCGCGAACTGGCACGTGAGGCGCTGACCGAATTTTCGGCACGGCCGGTGGCCGATTCGGAATGGCAGGACTTTGCCAACAGCCTGGACTACGTGCCGCTGAGCGCCGGCGCCGCAGCGCTCAAGGCCGCAGTCGACAAGGCCGAGACCGCCTTCACCGGCGAAATCCGCCGCCTGCACTATCTCAGCGTACCGCCGAATGCCGCGTTGTCGGCCGTGCGCATGCTCGGCGAGGCCAGGCTGGTGGAGCGATCTCGCATCGTGATGGAGAAGCCGTTCGGTGTGGATCTCGCGAGCGCCGTGCACCTGAACAGCCAGCTGCACGAGGTGTTCAAGGAAGATCAGATCTTTCGAATCGATCATTTCCTCGGCAAGGAGCCGGCGCAGAACATTCTCGCGTTCCGCTTCGCCAACGGCTTGTTCGAGCCGATCTGGAATCGCAACTTCATCGATCATATTCAGATCGACGTGCCGGAGAGCATCGGCCTTGCAACGCGCGCCGCCTTCTATGAGGCGACTGGCGCGTTCCGCGACATGGTAGTCACTCACTTGTTTCAGATCCTTGCCTTCGTCGCCATGGAACCGCCGACCTCGCTCGAGCCTATCCCGATCAGCGAGGAGAAATACAAAGTCTTTCGCAGCCTGTGCCCGATTCAGCCTGGCGACGTGGTGCGCGGGCAGTACGCCGGCTATCGCTCCGAGGAAGGCGTGAATCCGCAGTCGGACACGGAAACCTTCATCGCCTTGAAGTGTGTGATCGACAACTGGCGCTGGGCCGGCGTGCCGTTCTATCTGCGCACCGGCAAGCGCATGGCCGAAGGCCAGCGCATCATCTCGATTGCGTTTCGCGAGCCGCCAAAAAGCATGTTTCCAGCCGGCTCGGGTATAGGCGAGCGCGGCCCGGACCATCTCACCTTCGACCTGGCCGACCAGTCGAAGATGTCATTGTCGTTCTATGGCAAGCGTCCCGGCCCGGGCATGCGGCTCGACAAGCTCAGTTTGCAATTCGCCATGCGTGACACCGGCCTGATCGGCGATGTGTTGGAGGCTTACGAACGTTTGATCCTGGATGCGATGCGCGGCGATCGCACGTTGTTCACGACCGCCGAAGGCATCGAGCGACTGTGGGCGCTCTCGACCGGGCTGTTGGAGCATCCGCCGCCCATCCGCCCCTATCCGCAAGGCTCCTGGGGGCCGAATGCCATCCATCAACTGATCGCGCCCCGCGCCTGGCGATTGCCGTTCGAGCGCGTCTGGCGCGATCCGGACAAGTTGGGCAGTTGATCTGTATACAGGGAGCGCAGCCTCCCGGCCGGCTCGATGCTCCTTGTCGCTGAGCCGCAGGTTGGATATACGTTCCCGCCAAAGCCAATCTGGCGCCGATGGAAACCAACAATGCTGTCGATGAAGGGGAGCTTCTGGGCGGTGGTAGCAACGTTGTCGGCGGCAGCCGGCGCCGTGCACGCGGCTGACGAGCCTGACACTCGCACGTTGAGCGAACTGCGCGCCGATCTGGACGCGCGCAAAACTACCTCGGTCGAGCTGGTCGAGGCATTCACGCGACGGATCGAGGCCATCGATCGGAATGGTCCGCAGCTGCGCTCCGTCATCGCAGTCAATCCCGACGCGCTCGAACAAGCCCGTGCGCTCGATAAAGAGCTGCAGACCAAAGGTCCACGCGGTCCCCTGCACGGCATCCCCGTGCTCTTGAAGGACAACATCGAGTCCGCCGATCCCATGCCGACGACCGCGGGCTCCCTGGCATTGATCGATAACCTGACCAAGCGCGATGCCCCGATTGCCGCCAACCTGCGCGCGGCCGGCGCCATCATCCTCGGCAAAACCAACTTGAGCGAATGGGCAAACTTCCGCTCCCGCAGCTCCACCAGCGGCTGGAGCGCCGTCGGCGGTCTGACCAAGAATCCGCACGTCCTCGATCGCACGCCTTGCGGCTCGAGCGCAGGCAGTGGCGCTGCCGTCGCCGCTGGTCTGGCGCCAGTGGCCGTCGGCACAGAGACCGACGGCTCCATCATCTGTCCATCGGCAATGAACGGCGTCGTGGGATTGAAGCCGACCCTGGGGCTGCTCTCCGGCAAGCACATCATTCCGATCGCGCACAGCCAGGACACCGCAGGTCCGATGACGACGAACGTGAGGGACGCCGCGTTGCTGCTCGCCGCGCTGGTCGGTGACGCGCCCGCTTGCGATCCGCCCTCCGCCGGCTGCGCCAAGTCCGATTACACCAAGGGTCTCGTGCCGACGGCGCTGAATGGCAAGCGCATCGGTGTGCTGCGTTTCGAGCCGGGTAGAAACGCCTATCTCACGCCCGTGTATGAGCGAGCGCTCAACCACCTGAAGGAAGCCGGCGCCACGCTGATCGAAATCAAGATGCCCGACCTGCCGGGCCTGGACGAGGCCGAGGAAACGGTGCTCTACGCCGAATTCAAAGCGGACATCAATGCCTACCTCGCCGGTTCCCCAGCCAAGATCGGCGTTCGTACCCTCGATCAACTGATCGAATTCAACAAGAAGACGCCGGCGGAACTGGCGCTGTTCGGCCAGGACGGCTTCGAGAAGGCGAACGGCATGCCGCCGCTGACCGATGCGAAGTACATGACCGCACGCGCCGACGGCAAGCGTCTGGCCGGCGTTCAGGGCATCATGAAAATGCTGGGCGAAAACAAGCTGGATCTGATTGTCGCCCCGAGCACCGGCGTCGCCCCGCGTGTCGATTCGATCAACGGTACTCGCTCGCCGGGCTCGTTCACTTCCCTGCCCGCCGTGGCCGGCTACCCGCACCTCACCGTGCCCATGGGTGAATTGAAGGGCTTGCCGTTGGGAATGTCGTTCATCGGCGCGCCGTGGTCCGAAGATGTGCTGCTCTCGGCGGGTTACGCGTTCGAGCAGCGCGCGAAGGCGCGTATCACGCCGAAGTTCACGCCGACGCTCGAAACCGAGCAGAAGGCGTTCGCCCCGGCCGTGCCGTCGCTTTAAATGCTGTCAACCGGCGGCAGCTCTGTTGCTGCCGCCGATGCCTGCCTTACACGTGCAGGTAGAATGCGCCTCATGGCAACGCCCGAACCCACCTCGACCCGCCGACCCCAAGCCTCCATCAGCGTCATCGTGCCCAGCTACAACTGCGGCCACCGGATCGCCGAGGCGCTCGATTCCATCCTCGAGCAGACCTTACCGATCCAGCAGATCATCGTCGTCGATGACGGCTCTAGCGATGACACGGCGGCCGTGGTGGGCGGCTTCAAGAATCCGCGAATCCAGTACATCCGCCGGCCGCACGAAGGCACGGCCAGCGCCTGCAACGCCGGCCTCGAGGCCGCTCGCGGCGAGTTCGTCACTTTTCTGTTCGCGGGCGACCGCTGGAGCCCCGCCTTCGCCGAGCGCATGCACGACTTTCTCGCCGAAGATCCGGGTATCGCCTGCGCCTTCAGCAATTTCGTTCACCTCGATGACTCGACCGGCAAGATGCTCGGCGATCAATTCAAGCTCTATCCCGAAATCAAACGACCGGTGCTGCTGAAAGACGCGCCGAATGCGCACGGTCGCATTCCGAAGGAACGAGCGTTCGGCGCACTGGTGACTTGCAGCGACATTCCGGCGTATCTGCAGGTGATGATGTTCCGCCGGAGTGCGATCGAGAACCTGCGCTTCGAGCCGGCCCTGGGGCAAGGCGCCGACACGAGCTTCGCCCTGCAAGCGTTCATGCGAGGCATGGTCGTGTTCACCGATGAGGTCCTGGCGATCGTGCGTCAGTCGACCGGCCAAGGCGCCCCTGACCTTGCGGTTCCCAAGCTCGGCGGCCTGAAATCACTCGCGCCGCACGTCACTCGGGATCGCGATGTCGCGCCGTACCGGGAACGCCTCATCAAAGCGCATATCGACGCGGCGCTCTCACTAATGAGACGGGGGCAGGTGCGCGCCGGTCTGCGCACTTATAAAGAAGCCCTGCAGTTTCCCGGCTCGGGGCTGCGCAAGTTCAAAGGCTCGTTACGTCTGGTCGCGGCGCTGCCACAGGGCCTCGCGAAGTAAGCATCGTTGCAGCTCGCAGAGCGACATGACGCTCTGAAAGAAATATATGACAGCGTGCTCCTGCGCCATTCCGCAAGGAACCGCAGGTAAGCCGACCCGTTTGTTCCTTGCTAGCTGCGCTTGATACGCAGTCGTCGGAAAATCACCGAAGCGCGAGGACACGACTATGGCATTGAGAGACTTTTTTCGAGGCCGCCGCGAGCGCGACGAGCGCGACGAGCGTCCCCGCTATCCAATGGATCCGCTGTCGCGAGAATCGTGGCGCGAAGACTCCGAGGCCCGTTTCGGCGCGGATCAGCACCGGGACTACGACGACGAGCGTCGTCGCTTCAACGATCGCTGGGAGGACTCATATAGCGGCGCTGGTCACGGGCGCTTTAGAGAGGCCGGCGATACCGAATACGGCGGCTCCAGCCGCAATCCACTCTACGGCGAGCATCCGCTGACGCGCGCCGGCTCCCAATATGACTATGATTATTTCGGCTCCAAGGCCGGCCTGCCTACGACGCAGTGGCGCCGCGATACCGATAGCCAGGAGTTCGACGATCTGGTGTACGGGGGCCGCTCGTTCGACCCGTACGCACCCGATCGGATTCGCGGTCAGTTCAGCGGTCGAGGACCGCGCGGCTATCGTCGCTCCGACGACCGGATCCGAGACGACGTGTGTCAGTGCCTCACTGACGACGATCACATCGATGCCAGCGACATCGAAGTCACCGTGAACGAACGCGAAGTGACGCTCACCGGAACCGTTACTTCGCGCATGCAGAAGCGTCATGCGGAAGACTTGATCGAGCGCTTGTCCGGCGTGCGCGATGTGATCAACAACATCCGCGTTGTCAGCGAGACACAGGGCACGCAAGGAACGCAGGCCACTGGAACACAATCTACGGAATATCAATCTACTCGGCTGGGTGGCCAGATTCGCTGAGCCTGTCGTCACAGCGGCACGCAAGGAACGTGTGCCGCGGTCAGGCAGTTTGTAACCGCTCTGAAATGGACATGCCACGGTGGCGCGGGCAGCATGCGGGTTTGTTGACCTCAACGACGAGGACCGTCGCATGCATTGTTGGCTTCTCTTTCATCGGGAACTCCGTCGCGACGTTCCGGAAGCAGCCGAAGTGTTCCGCTTCCAGCAGTCCGCCGCGCAAGCGGGCATCCGCCTCGATGTGCTCAATCCTCGTGATTTCGAGCTCATCGTCGATTCCACCGAAGGGTGGTCGGCGGTGTATCAAGGCCGCAAGCTCACCAAGCCCGACCTGATCATTCCTCGCACCGGCAGCGAGACCAGTTATTTCACGCTGGCCGTGCTGCGCCATTTCGAGCGCCAGGGCATCGCGATGGTCAACGGCCCGGCTGCGGTGGAAGCCGTTGCGGACAAGTTGCAAACTTTGCAAATCCTGTCCGGCGCGGGGCTGCCGATTCCCAAAACCATCCTGGGTAAATTTCCGGTCGACGTGGGCGTGATCGAGCGCGAGCTCGGCTTTCCGGTCGTCGTGAAAACTTTGCGTGGCACGCGGGGCAACGGCGTGTTGTTGTGCGTGAATCGCGAACAGTTCAACGACCTGGCCACTCTGCTCGATGGTGCGCAATCGAGCGCGGACTTCATCTTCCAGGAGTATGTAAAAGCAAGTCACGGTCGTGACGTGCGCGTACTGGTGATCAATGGGCGCGCCGTCGCCGCGATGGAACGACGCTCCACCGACGGCAGCTTCAAATCGAACATCTCATTGGGCGGCGTGGGTACGGCCTTCGAGCCGCCGCCGGCCATGGCAGAGCTCGCCGTGCGTGTCGCGAACACGCTGGGTCTCGATGTGGCCGGCGTCGACATTCTGCTCGACGCCGATGGCTATCGGATTTGCGAGGCCAACTCCTCGCCCGGCTTTCAAGGATTGGAGAAGGCCTGTCGCATCAGCGTGCCCGACGCGATCTTCAGCGCCATGCGCGATCGGCTCGGGTTGCCGACCAGTGTCCGTCGCCGCACATCCTGGCAACGACTGCTCGACTCGCTGCGTAATGCCGTGCGCCTCGACAGTCGTCCCACGCCTACAACGGTACGCGAGCCTACTTAGCCGCCGTGGCGTGCGCAGTCCCTCGGAGGTGCATCAGCGGCCAGACGCTGCTGTATTGATCCGACCACCCGGCGAATGACTCAGGTGCGGTTGCCTCGTACGTGTCCGAGCTTTGGAACTCGGGTCGCGCCAGCAGCTCCTGGTTCGATGTGACGATGACCCAGATGCTGGTGTCATAGGTGCCATCGTTGATACTGCGCACGACTCGGGCCGTTCGATTCACGTACTGCGCGGACCTTGCACACACCGGCACCAGATCGATGTATCGATTCGAGATGTGCACGGCGAGCACGCCCTCCGGCTTCAGGTGTTTGAAGTACAGCTCGAATGCTTCGCGCGTCAGCAGGTGCGTCGGGATGGCGTCGCTCGAGAATGCGTCGATGGCGAGCAGGTCAAACGCCTGCGGCGCCTGACGTTCGAGCGTCAAGCGCGCGTCGCCGAGCAGCACCTCCACGTCACCGGCCTTCTTTGCCGCGGGCAGAAACGTGAAGTGCGAGTCCGCGATCTCGAGCACCTGCGGATTGATTTCATACAGCCGCGCGTAGTCGCCTTTTCGCACGTAGCCCGACAGCACCCCTACTCCCAATCCGACCACGCCCATTCGCACCGGCCCTTCTGACTGCAACGCCGTCAATGCGAGCCCGACGCCGGAATGTTTCGAGAAATAGGAAGACGGCACCCGATGCAACTCTTCGTGCAGATATTGATAACCGTGGCTGATCGTGCCGTGAATCAAATATCGACGCGCCAGCTCGTAGGAGATGGGATCGTCCTGCACGCTCAACACGCCATAGAAGTTTCTCTGCACCAGCACGCTCAGCCTGCGATCCTGCAGCTCCGAACGCAGCAGTTCCCCCATCAACGTGAGGACGCCAAGGACCATTGCTACTCGTATCAGCAATAGCGTTCGTCGCGATCCGCGCCGATACCATTGCAGCATCACGTACAACTCGGCGATCAGCACCAGCAGCAGCGGGAACTCGATGTAGGTGTCGAATATATTCGGCGCGATCAATCCCACGAACCCACCGCCCAGCACGCCGCCGAGTGAAACCAACAAGTAGAAGCGCGTGAGATACGCTCCGGCGGGCCGCCGCATCACCAGCTCGCCGTGACAGGCCATGCAGATGACGAACAAGCTCGCCAGATACGCTGGCACGACGTATTGAATCGGCCAGTTTTCCAGGCGCTGTGTGTACAGATACGCCAGGCCGCCGAGCGATAGCGCCACCAGAGGAAAATACCAGGTCGGGTGATAGATGCGGTGATGACTGAAGGCCAGAATGAACGTGAGCAGATACAGCGCCAGCGGCACCACCCACAACAACGGAATTGGCGCCACGTTCGCGCTGAGATTCGCCGAGACGGTGACGAGCAGCCCGGAGGCGCAAGCGGATAGCAGCACCCACAGGACCATTCGCCCCATCGTCGGCGCGGGGGCACGGGCCTTGTCGACAGCGTCGCTGGCCACCGCTGCTTCGGAGAGCGGTTGTTTGCTGTTCAAGAACGCGATGCCGGTGCAGAGCACGCAGAACACGACGAACAGTGCGCTCCATCCCAGCGCCAGTGTGCGAGAGGTAAATGCCGGCTCCAGCACCAGCGGGAAACTGAGCAGCGCCAGCAGCGACCCCGCGTTGGACCACGCGAACAGCCAATACGGCGGCTCGCTCCCGGTCCGGCGCATGTACCAGACCTGTAGCAGCGGGCTGGTCGCACTCAGCATCAGCGATGGCAGACCGACCGTCACCGTCAACAGCAACAAGATCTGGAGCGCGGGATCGCCCGTCCCGTCGGGCCGCAACGCTTCCGAGGGCAGGATGGGCATCATCAGGCAGCTGACGATCAGCAGCGCGGCATGAATCAGACTTTGCCGACGTGGCCCGCGATTATTTGAAGCAGGACTGCTGAGCCAGTGTGCGTAGCTATATCCGCCCAGCACACACGCCTGGAAGAACACCAGCGCGGCGCTCCACACGGCGGAGCTGCCGCCGAACCAGGGCAGAATAATTTTCGCGATCAGCGGTTGAACCAGGAACAACAGACACGCGCCGACGATCACAGTAACGGCGTATAGAGGTGTCCAGCGTGCCCGTGTGTCGGGCATCAATTCTGCGGATGACTGGGCGCTCATAACTTCCGAGGATAACGCATATACTCCGCAGCATGACTCATCCTTCCCAACGAGACATTGCGAGACATCGTATGCATCCGACGTACCAGCATTCATCGCTGCTGAAGGCGGCCACTCTGTCGCTGTTGACCTTGTGTGCCGCCTGTTCGCGCGAAGCGACGCCGACGGCAGCGGACGCGAGTACCCCCGCAGCCTCTGCCTCGACCGCAGGCGCGGGCGCAGCGCTCGAAACACGTCCGCCGAATGGCGAGGACTTCAAGCCTGCCTTCGCCGGCCAGACTCGCGCTCCTGGCCTGAAGAGCGAATTTGCTCTGGACATCTCGGAAGTCGCGAAGGGCCTGAACGGCGCCTGGGCGTTCGAATTCTTGCCGGATCAGCGCATCCTGGTCACCGAGCGCCAGGGCAACCTGCGCATCGTCGGCAAGGACGGCAAGATCTCCGCGCCTTTGAAAGGACTGCCCAAGGTCTATTTCGAAGGCCAGGGCGGCCTGCTCGACGTGGCGCTCGACCCGCAGTTCGCGACCAATCGCACCATCTACTGGAGCTATGCCGAGCCGCGTGACGGCGGCAACGGCACCGCACTCGCCAAGGGCGTGCTGTCGGCCGACGACAGCAGCGTCGAGAACGTGCAAGTGATCTTCCGCCAGATGCCGACGTGGGACTCGAAGCTGCACTTCGGCTCGCGCATCGTGTTCGCGCCCGACGGCAAATTGTTCCTGGCGCTCGGCGAGCGCTCGTTGCCCGAAACACGCGTGCAGTCGCAGGATTTGAACGGCCACTTCGGCAAGGTCGTGCGCCTCAATCCCGATGGCAGCGTCCCCAGCGACAACCCCTTCGTCGGCCGCAGCGACGCCAAGCCGGAGATCTGGTCGTACGGCCATCGCAACATCCAGGCCGCCTCGCTGGATGCACAAGGCAAGCTGTGGACCATCGAACACGGCCCGCGCGGCGGCGATGAGTTGAACCAGCCGCAAGCGGGGCTGAACTATGGCTGGCCGGTCATCACCTACGGCATCGAGTATGCGGGCCCGAAGATCGGTGACGGCATCACCGCGAAGGAAGGCATGGAGCAGCCGGTGTACTACTGGGATCCGGTCATCGCGCCGTCCGGCATGATGTTCTACGACGGCAGCATGTTCCCCGAATGGCAAGGCAACCTCTTCGTCGGCGGCATGGCCAGCACCAAGCTCGTCCGCCTGCAACTGCAGGACGGCAAGGTCGTCGGCGAAGAGTGGCTGCTGCAAGATCGCGGCCGCCGCATCCGCGACGTGAAGCAAGGACCGGATGGCGCGGTTTACGTCGTCACGGAAGCCGCCGATGGCGAGCTGCTGAGGATTGCGCGAAAGAGCTGATCGGAAGTGAGATCGCGTGCCTCGACTGCGGGGCACGCGATCCCTTGGGTTAGATGTGAAGCCCGTCCGGGGCGAACGCCAAACACTCGATCGCGGCCAGGCCCCACTGCGCCGCTTCGTTGGTCGACACCCACACCGCCTCATCCACCGGATTCATCACCGCCGGTCCGCTGATTGGCTTTGTCTCAAAGCGTTGCTCCGGTTTGAACCCGGCCCGTCCTGCGTAAAACTCCTGCCACGCGCGCCGTGCCAGTGCCGGATCTCGCTTCACGCTCGCTGCATAAGCCGTCAGTCGCGAGTGCCCCTGCCCCAAGTTCAACTCGCCAAAGCTCTCGCCCAGCTCTGTCTTCTGCTGCTCTGAAGGCGCGTTGTACAGCGTGCAGTACTGTACCCAGGCGCGCTCGAACTCCGGAATCTTCAACAACTCGATCAATTCCGCACACACCTCGGGCAACCCGAAGGCGGCGCTCAGGTGAGAAACATTGAGCGCTTTGTCCTTGGCGATATCGAACGCGCCGCTGTTCAGATTCATGCGTCCGCCGCCCGTGAAGAACCCCTGCGGTTGGCGGCCGATCGATCGCATGCTCGCGACCAGACGATCGCGCATCTGGCGCGAGCCCGTTCTCTCCCACTCCGTCAGCCACGCGCCAGCAATCGAGCCCCAGTCAGTTCCGAACCCGAGTCGCGCATAGTCACCATCGGCGGTTTCGCGTTGTCGGTCCTGCGCCTCCGGTAGCTTCCGCTCGGGGACCACAGTGCGCAGCGTGCGCGCGGCCTCCAACTGCTCGCGCAACAGATCGCCGACACGCTCATCGGCCGTCAGGAAGTAATAGTAGCGACGATTCAAGGCCGTGCTGATGCGCAGTTGCTTGGCGCTGCAGCCCCAGTGCATCACATTGTGTCGCGAGCCGAGCGGCGCGAACTTGCCCAAGTGATGAACGTCCACCTCGCCCGTGTGTCGGGTCATCGCCTCTGCGAATCGATACACATCAGGGCGGCCGGTGCGCAGGAAGTACAACCAGAGCCAGATATCCGTCGACAACTCCGAGTTGTCCCAGGCGTACCCGCCGACGTCGTAGCGCCAGGTGTGGCGGTCCGAGTCGTAGGTGTGCATCACGTCGCCGAAATTCCAGAAGCCGTACCAGCTGTGTTGATCGCGCTGTTTCTCGTAGAAATCGAACAACCAGTCCAACTGCTCCTCGATGCGTGCTTGCTTCGCCGCCGCTCGATCAGGCAGCGAGAACGTGCGGCCGAAGACACCGGCCTGGTGCAGCGTTTGTGGCACGGCGACCATCACGGCCGGCGTGCGCACCGCTTCTGCAAGCCGCGCGAAACGCTCGCGAGCAGGCGTCGCTTCGAGCATCCACAACCGCATTTCGCTGGTGCGCGCAACGCCGACCGGTGTCCCGAAGCCGGGCTCATAATCTTCGTAAGTGATATTGAGACCTTCGAGCTGCTTCTCGTGCGTGTCCTGGCCCAGACCGTCGTGATAGAAGCGCAGATCCATCGGCGGCGCGTCCGGCGCCCACAGCCACATCGTGACCTGGGCTTGCTTGGTGCGTGCGTTTCGAATGTCCAACTGGGCGGGATGACTCTCCCAGAAGTTGCGAATGCCGAAGGCGACGCCGCCGCTGGGCCCGCCGATATATCCCAGTCCGGACGCACGACGACCGCGACTCGAATCGAGCCACGCATGCCGTGCAGCCGTGCGCTTGCGGACCTGGAACGAATCCGCCGTCGGTTGCACCAAGGTCCAGTCGCCGAAAGCGGGAATCAACTCGAGCCCTTCTGCCACTCTCGTTTCGATCGACGTTACTTCCCGGCCGGCGGTCTGCGCCTCGCGCGCATCGACACCGGGGTCGCGACGCAGACCGGTCAAGCCACGGACCGCTTCGCCGAACACACCATCGTCCTCGCCGACGAAGCGAACGTGTCGATTGTGAAGAGCATCGACCAGAGGCACATCGAATCGCAGGCCGATGCCTCGAATGAAATCCCGCCGTTCGACGCCGTCGTAGACGAACGTGTGAATCACGCGTACATCCTCGCCGCCGGCATAGAAATACAGCCGGAGTGTGAACGGCAGCCAGAGGCGCCCATTCAGCCGTCCATGCCGGCCGGTGATTTTGATCACCGCGCGTACTGGCCCCTGGTGTTCGATCTCTGCCGACTCGATCAGCGACTCGAACGTTTCCTGCCTAAAGGTGCCATCGGGCTCCTCCTCCGGCAACATGTTCTGGCGAATGGCGATCAAGCGACCGTTCTTGAGCAGCTCCTGGTCGCCGCGACGGATCGAATCGATGCAGAACCGTCCGGAACGCGGAACACCGCAAGTGATGACTCCCGTGTCGATCTCGATTGCGCCCGCGTCCTGCTTGACGGCGAGCGAAGTCGAAGGCGCCGGTCCCTTCTGACCCGGTTCGATCTGAAACGCCGTGCTTTTGGAAGTCACATTTGCCGCCACAGCATGAGCCGTCCATTTCAGCGAGCCGTCAGGCCAATAGGCGAGCGGCCAGCTCTGCAGCGGCACGCGATTGCCATCGCGGTCACGCAAGGAAAACTGAGTTCGCGGCGAATGTTTACTCCGCGGCCAGGGCATGCCCCAGGTCGCACCGGTCGCGACATCCGGCACGCGATCGTCGAGCCAATGACACCACGCACCCTTCGCGTATGTTTGCTCGGTGAGCACGCTCGTCGCAGCGGACGCCGTAACTTGTGAGTTCGAAGCGCCGCTGAACGCGGCTGGTGCAAGCGCGCTGCCGGCTATGAAGTGCCGTCGCGAAATTCCTTTCGTCATTCCATCCCCCGTTCCGACGAGTGCGCGATCTTGAGCTCGATCCGCGCTCAGTCGCGATTGAAATTGATCAATACCGGCGATCTTTTGCGGTGCAAAGACGATTTCTCTGACAAATGATTGCAAATTCGATCAAACTAGCGCAAATATTAGCAACGGCGATCGGATGTCGTGCCGGATTGTTGCCGGTGTCACGGCCGGGCTGCCGGATGCTCAAAGCACCGCTGAGCGCGCTCGCAGGCAGCACTCGGCGACCAGAAATGAACGTGATTGGGGGACTCCATGGCGAATATCTTGCGATATCGCGGCCAGCGCTCTGCAACGCGCGCGCCGTGGGCATTGGCCACTTCCGTGTTGGTGTTACATGGATGGTCGACAGCAGCAATCGGCGCCGAGCCGACCGAGCTTGAAGAAGTCGTCGTCACCGGCATCCGCGCAGGCTTGCGCTCCTCGCTCGAGGTCAAGCGCGAGGCGATCCAGGTGGTCGATGCGATCTCTGCCGAGGACATCGGCGACTTCCCGGACAAGAACCTCGGTGAAGCGCTCCAACGCATCACCGGTGTGCAGATCAGTCGACAGGATGGCGAAGGCCGTGGCGTCAGCATCCGCGGCGCCGAGCCTGGACTGAATCGCGTCGAGATCAATGGCGTCACTGCCCTCTCGCTCACTGTCGGCGGCGGACGCGATGTCGACTTTCGCGATCTGCCGGTCGAGTTCGTCACCCGCTTGGAAGTGTACAAGTCCTCAACGCCGGAGATGACCGAAGGCGGCGTCGGCGGCACGGTACGGGTGATCACGCGTCGTCCGCTGGACAGCACCGAGCCGTATCTCGCCGGCTCGACCCAGATGGTCTATAGCGATCTCGCGAAAGAGTACGACCCCAAGCTCGCGCTCATCGGCAGTCGTACGTTCCTGAATAATACGTTCGGCGTCCTCGGTGCAGTGACTTACGAAGAGCGACATCTCGACAGTCACAACGCCCGCACCACCGGCTGGCTGCGTCGGGCACCCACGGCCACGGGCTCCGGGTCCACGCCAGGCCGCGGCACCGATGTGAATGGCGATGGCACGCTCGACTGGATTCCGGAGATCCCGCGTTACGCGCTCGACCGTCGCGAGACCAAACGCCCCGCCTTCCTTGGCATCGTCGAATGGGCGCCGTCCGATGCGTTGAAAGTGTTTGCCGAAGGCACCTACGCCAAGGCCGAGGAACAGGTGAGCAGCATGTTGATGCAGCTCAGCGCCGCGAGCGGTCTGATCGATTACGCCAATAGTGTCGTCGGACCGGACAACACGGTGACGCACCTGGAAGTGATCCCGCATCCGCTGTTTCAAACCGATCTCGCCTATCGCAACATCGGCGGCTCGCTCGAGCGCGAGCAGTACACGACTGCGTTCGGTGGCGAGTGGAACGTGGGTTCGTTCAAGCTCGACGGCCGCGTGACCTACGCGTCGGCCGAAGTGCAGAACGACGAAAAGAACTCGGTGGCCACCATCTTCGGCGTGCCACGGGCGATCGTCGACTACAACAACAGCGAAGGCGCGCCGAACTTCACGTTCCCTGGCATCGACACCACGACGGCCGATGCGGTCAACAATCTCACGGCCGTGTTCAATCCCAGAACCAACTCTCAAGAAGAGACCAGCGCGCAGTTCAACGTGGAATATCTGCCGGACAGCAACTGGTTGACCTCGATCAAAACCGGCGTCGAAGTGCGCGAGCTGACCATGGACAGCATCCTGTTCCAGCGCACGATTCAGCTGACCAGCCGGACAGGCATCCGCAGCAGCGGCTCGACCATCAGCGTCGACGTTCCGCAGTCGGTGATCCAGGACATCATCAACTCCAATTCGGGCGTCAACGACGTGCGCTTCTTCGAGACTGGCGGTCTCGGCTTCGGCGGGATCCGATATTGGAATGACAATGGCGACCCCACGTACGACGCGACCATCGCCGCGAGCGGCCTGGGCAACATCGATCCATACGCATTCAATCCCAACGCCGAAACCAACAACAGCTTCCAGAATTACCTGGATACCTGGGAGGTCGAGGAAAAAACCAACGCGGCGTATGTGCAAGGCTCGTTCAAGTTCGACGGCCTCGCCATTCCCATCAGCGGCACGCTGGGTGTGCGCTATGTCGACACGGACACGCTGTCCTTGGGATACAACCGCATCAAACATGGCCCCGGTAATGTGGAATTCCCGCGCGCCTCGCGTGAAGGTGGCTACAAGAAATGGCTGCCCTCGTTAAATCTTCGCTTCGACCTGCGAGATGACCTTGTCGGGCGCATGACGGCAGGCAAGGTGCTCGCGCGGCCCAACCCGAGCCAGCTGGCATTCCGCCGCTCGCTGGACAGCGTCGGTCTTACCGGTTCGCGCGGCAATCCAGCGCTCAAACCGTATGAGGCGCTCCAGTACGACCTCGGTCTCGAGTGGTACTTCACGCAAGACGGCTTCCTCTCCGCGACCGCGTTCCGCAAGGAGATTTCAGAGTTCGTCATCAACACGTCGCGCCAGGAGGAGAGCGACGACGGCACCGGCACTCTTTATACCGTAGCCTTCCCGGTCAACGGCGGCGAGGATGTCACGATCAACGGCATCGAGGCCGGCGCTCAATACGCATTCGATTTCCTGCCGCAACCCTTCAACGGCTTCGGTGCGCTCGCCAACGTGACCTATCAGAAGGACGAAGGCTTCAAGGGTAAGAGCCTCATCACGAATGAAATCCTGCCGTTCCCCGGCCTGTCGCGACTCAGTTACAACTACTCCCTGTACTTCGAGAACGAACGCTTCGGCGCTCGCGCGTCGTACAACTGGCGCGAGAAGTGGCTGGTCAGCGCGTCGGGCCGTGGTGCACTCCCCGAGTTCAACGAAGACTTCGGTTCGCTGGACGCCTCCGTGAGCTACAACATCCTGCCGCAGTTCACGGTGTTCCTGGAGGCGATCAACCTGCTCGGCGACCAGCGCATCGAGCACAACACTGCGCTACGACGGATCGCGAACGAGACTTACGGATCGCGCTACTTTCTCGGAGTGCGGGCGCGATTGTGAGTGCGGTTCGAGGCGGCGCGCAGTGTGACAGCCCCCTTTCATGGCTGCGCGCCGTCTCGCAACCGATCTGAAGGCATCAAGGAAAAGCAAGAGACATGACCATTCGTTTGTTGGCCCTGTTGCTGTTGTCCGTCGTTTCTTTTTCCGCCGCCCGAGCGGAGTCGTTCAAAGCCAGTGTGACGGTGCAAACCGACCAGCCCGGCAGCGTGATCGATCCAGGAATCTACGGCCAGTTTGCCGAGCATCTGGGCCGCGGCGTCTACGAAGGCGTCTGGGTGGGCGAGAGCTCGCCGATTCCCAACACTCGCGGCTTGCGCAACGATGTGCTCGCTGCGCTGAAGGAGCTGGGAGTGCCGGTGTTGCGCTGGCCCGGCGGCTGCTTCGCCGATGAATATCACTGGCGCGACGGCATCGGTCCTCGCGACCGTCGACCGACGCGCATCAACACGACCTGGGGCGGAGTCGTCGATGACAACTCGTTCGGCACGCACGAGTTCATGGACTTCGCCGAAATGATCGGCGCCGAGGTCTATGTGAATGGCAACGTCGGCACCGGCTCCGTGCAGGAAATGGCCGAGTGGGTCGAATACATGACCGCCGACAACAATTCGACGCTGGCACAGCTGCGTCGTTCGAACGGTCGCGACAAGCCCTGGCGCTTGCACTACTTCGCGGTCGGCAATGAGACCTGGGGCTGCGGCGGCAACATGCGGCCCGAGTTCTACGCAGATTTGTATCGACAATACGCGACCTTCATCAAAACTCCGCGTGACAACAAGCCGCAGCGCATCGCCAGTGGCGCGAACGGCAGCAACACCGGATGGACCGAAGTGTTGATGCGCGAGGCTGGCAAGCACATGGATGCGATCAGCGTGCACTACTACACCTTGCCGCGCGGCGAATGGAAGGACAAAGGGGCTGCGACCCGTTTTCCCGAGTCCGAATGGATGTCGACCTTCAAACGCACGCTGCGCATGGACGAAATCCTGACCAACCACAGTCAGATCATGGATCGCTACGACCCGGAGCGACGCGTCGCGCTCCTGGTCGACGAATGGGGCACCTGGTACGACGTCGAGCCGGGCACCAACGAGGGCTTCCTGTATCAGCAGAACAGCCTGCGCGATGCGCTGGTCGCGGCGGTCAACTTCAACATTTTCCATCGTCACGCGGCGCGCGTGCGCATGACGAACATCGCGCAGATGGTGAACGTGCTGCAGGCCATGATCCTCACCGACGGACCGAAGATGCTGAAGACGCCGACCTATCACGCCTTCGCCCTGTACAAGCCATTCCGAGGTGCCACTCATGTTCCGGTGGAGATATCGACGGCCGAGTACAAGCTTGACGCTGAGAGTGTTCCGGCCGTGCATGGCACAGCCGCGCGAGATCAAGCCGGTGCCCTGCATATCGCGCTCACGAATCTGGACCCTCATCGGGCCGCCACGGTCGAGCTGCGCCTGCCGGGCCAGGCGAGCAAGGCGCTACAAGGGCAGATCTTGACCGCTGCCAGCACTGATGCGATCAATACCTTCGACGCACCCGATGCCGTGCGCCCCGCTCCGTTCAAGGTTCCTCCGGCGCGCGGCGATCGGCTGCAGATCGAGCTGCCCGCCAAAGCGCTGCTCGTATTGAGTCAGAGGTAACTCATGGGCAAATCCAATACCATCGCCTTCCGCATGCAGCTGAAGCCCGGCAGAGTCGACGAATACCGGCGGCGCCACGATGAGTTGTGGCCAGAACTGGCTGAAACACTGCGCGAGGCGGGGATCTACGACTACTCGATCTTCCTCGACCCGAAAACGCTGCAGCTGTTCGCGGTGCTGAAGTTGCGCCCGGGACATCGCCGTGAAGAGCTGCCCGACCATCCCGTGATGAAGCGCTGGTGGCTGTACATGGCGGAGCTGATGGAGACCGAGCCCGATCTGCGACCGCGCGAGTGGCCGCTCGTGCCCATGTTTCATTTGGATTGAAGGTAACGTTTCATGCCCGTTCAGCTTCGTGATTACGACACGTCACGCCTGCATCGCACCGTCCAGCTGCTGATTTCCAATCTGGTTGACCTGAAAGACTCCTCCGGCGAATTCCTGTTGCGGCTCGAGGACGGCCGCGTCATCGACACCAAGGGCTGGAACGACTGGGAGTGGACGCACGGCATCGGGCTGTACGGCATTCAGCAGTATTTCCAGCTCACCGGCGATCCACGCTGCCTGCAAGTCATCAAGGATTGGTTCCGCGATCGCTTCGCCGCCGGCACACCGACCAAGAACGTCAACACCATGGCGCCGTTCCTGACGCTGGCAAACCTCTACGAGCAGTACCGCGATCCGACCTATGTGCCCTATCTGGACACCTGGGCCGAGTGGGTCATGCACGACATGCCGCGCACCGAAGAGGACGGCCTGCAACACATCGTCTTCAATTCCGAGAATCCACAGCAGCTGTGGGACGACACCCTGATGATGTGCGTGCTGCCGCTGGCGCGCATCGGCCAGGTGTTGGGACGGCCGCAATATCTGGAAGAAGCGCGTCGGCAGTTCCTGATCCACATCAAGTATCTTCACGACCGCCGCACCGGGTTGTGGTTCCACGGCTGGACGTTCGATGGGCGCCACAATTTCGCCGAGGCGCTGTGGGCACGCGGCAATTGCTGGGTCACCATCGCGATTCCCGAATTCATCGAGATGTTGAACCTGCAGCCTGGCGACGCGCTGCGCGAGTTCCTGATCGACACCTTAAAAGCGCAAGTCCGCACGCTGCAGAAACATCAGGACGCGAGCGGGCTGTGGCACACGCTGATCGACGATCCTTCGTCGTACCTGGAAGCCTCCGCTACAGCCGGCTTCGCTTACGGCATTCTCAAGGCCGTCCGCCGGCGCTACCTGCCGGAGAAATATCTGGACACTGCCCTGCGCGCCGTCGCGGGCGTGCTCGAGAACATCAGCGATACCGGCGAGCTGCGCAATGTTTCTTTTGGCACCGCCATGGGCTCGGACCTGGACTTCTATCGCAAGATCCCGCTGACGCCCATGCCCTATGGCCAGGCCATGGCCATGCTGTGCCTGGGTGAATACCTGCGCACGCGTATCTGATCGCCATGGCCACACGCACGGTCCGCTTCGGCCACTACCTCGCCTACGGCAGCAATGACTTCCTCGGCGCCGGGGCGATGTCGGTCATCAGTGGCTGGATCCTGTTCTTCTACACGACCTTCTGCGGTCTCACCGCCGTGCAAGCCGCCGCGATCTTCGCGATCGCGCGGCTGTTCGATGCCGTGGCCAGTCCACTGATCGGCTACATCTCCGATCATTTCCATCGCACCGCTCTCGGCCGACGCTTCGGCCGTCGGCGGTTCTTTGTCTTGCTGGCCGTGCCGCTGCTGCCGAGCTTCGCGCTGATGTGGATCGACGGCATGAGCTTCTGGTACTACCTCGTCACGTACGTGTTCTTCGAGGTCGTGTACGCGATGGAGCTGATTCCATACGAAACACTGGCCGCGGAGATGTCGCCTGACTACAAGGTCAAGGCGAAATTCGCCGGCGCTCGCATTCTGTGCGGGCAGGTTGCCGCGATCCTGGCCGGCGTCCTGCCCGGCCGCATCATCGAGGCGTTCGGCAAGAGCTCGGCTGAGACATTCTTCTATCTCGGCATGATCTTCTCGGTGATCTTCATGCTGGTTGCGCTGGTCGTGTTCACGTTCACTTGGGAGCGGCCCCGCGAGGAAATCGAGAGCATTGCGGTCGATCATGGCGACCAGTCGCCGTTGCGGCGGCTGACGCAGCTTTACTCCGATCTGATCGCCACGCTCAGGATTCGAGCGTTTCGACTGCACCTCGGCATGTACCTGGGCGGCTACATCAGCCAGGACATCTTCAATGCCGTGTTCACCTACTTCATCGTGTTCGCGATTGGCGGGAGTGTCGTCGTTGCATCGAACATGATGGGCACGATGGCCTTTGCGCAATTGCTCTCCGTCGCGGTCTTCATTCCAATGTGCCTGCGGCTGCATCCGGCGCCGTCGTATCGGATCGCTGTCAGTTTGTACGCCGCCGCTGTGCTGGGGTTCGTCGCGCTCTATCAAATGCACCCCGTGCCGACATGGTGGGTCTACGCTCCGGTGCTGGTCGCTGGCCTGGGCCGCGGCGGACTCAACTACATTCCGTGGAACACCTATAACTACATGGCCGATGTCGATGAGATCGTCACCGGCCGCCGCCGCGAAGGTGCGTTCGCAGGTGTCATGACCTTCATTCGCAAGACTTCGCAGGCCGCTGCGGTCATGGGCGTCGGCTTCGTGCTGCAGGCCGGCGGGTTCATTTCGGGGAATACGAGCCAATCGCCTGAGGCTGTGCAAACCATCGTGCTGATGCTCGCATTGGGCACGCTGACGCTGCTCGCGTTCGGCTGGATCGTGTCGCTACGCTTCAAGCTCGATCGCGATACGCACGCGGTGCTGATGCGGGAGATCGTCCGGTTCAAGCAGCAGCCCGATCCCGTGCCCGACGCGGAGAGCCGACGGATCGTCGAAGACCTCACCGGCTGGCGGTACGAGGAACTCTGGGGCCGTCCGCGCAAAGGCGATGCGCAGCAGCCTGATGCGGCAGCTACGCTTTAGAAAACCGTTGACTCTCCTGCTACGTCAGGGTGCAAGCTAGCCGCCTCGGCACTTTCGAGGCGGCCATGTTCCGGATCGGCGATTTCTCGCGGCTGGCGCGTGTCACGATAAAGACCCTGCATCACTATGACGATGCCGGGCTGTTGCAGCCGAGCCATGTGGACCGGCAGAGCGGCTATCGCTACTACGATGCTTCCCAGCTGCAGACACTGCACCGCATCCTGCTGCTGAGGGATCTCGGCTTTTCCCTAGAGCAGATCCATGAGCTGCTGCACGCAGACGCCGAATCATTGGCGGCGACACTAGCCACACGCCAGCACGAACTTGCCGAAAGCATTGCTGCCGATCAGGCGCGCTTGCGTCGCCTGGAAGCGTTGCGGATGGCGCTCGATCAACGCAGTCCGGCGAATCAACCGCCCGTGTTGTTGAGAGACGCACCGGCGATCGAAGTCTACTCTGTGCGCGAGCGCGTGCCTCATTTTGGCGTCCCGATGCAGCGACTATTCGAAGCAGCCGAGTCCGCTGTGGCAGCTGAGCACGCGCGCAGTCCCGCCAGTCCGTTCACGATATTTCACGATGCGGACTACCGTGAACAGGATGTGGACGTCGAGATCTGTATCCCGGTAAAGCACAGCGTTGCGAAGCTCGGCACGCATGTCCTGCCTCGATGTGAAGCCAGCGCATCGGTGACCTATCACGGTCCTTATGAGCAAACGCCGCTGGCCTATTCTCAACTGCTGGTATGGATGAACCTCAGTGGCATGCGCCTGGCTGGACCACTGCGCGAGATTTATCACCGCTATGGCGCGGACCAGATCGGCTATTCGTTGCCGGCTGCGGTGCTGGCGAAAAGCAGCACGGATTTTGTCACCGAACTGCAGGCGCCGGTGGTGTCCATCTAACAGTCCACTGGAGACGGCAATGACGCACCTGTCCAACGTGATTATGGCGCTCGCGACCGCATCGAGCCTTCTCATCCACGCAATGGCAGGCGCCGCCGAGAACCGGGAAACGCATCCCAACATAACGACCACGTATGGAACGCTTGCGCTCCGCGATGGCGTGAAGCTTCAAACAATCGTGACGAAGCCCGCGTCCGTGACGGGTCGCCTGCCCGCGATTCTGTTCGTGCAATGGCTATCGTGCGACACCGTTGCGATCTCGGACAACCCACGCGACGGCTGGTCCGCCATGCTCAGAGAAGTCGTGCGGCGCTCGAATGCGCTGGTGTGGAGAACGCAAAAGCGCGGCGTCGGTGCAAGCGAAGGAAATTGCGCCACGATGGACTACGACACGGAGCTTGCGGATCACCGCCAGGCTTTGGAACATCTGCGGCTTCGGGATGACGTCGATCCCAAACGCATAGTGATCTTCGGTGGCAGCATCGGCGGAACGTACGCGCCGCTCATCGCTGCCGATCAACCCGTCGCGGGCGTCATGATCTGGGGTGCCGGCGCGACGACCTGGGCCGAGCGCATGCTGAAGTTCGAGCGCAATGCGCTGGAGCTAAAAGGCACAGCGCCGGATCAGCTCGCGCGTGAGATGACGCTGCGTTTGCAGTTCTTCGAGCGATACTTGATTCAGGCCCAGACGCCCGCTCAGATCGCCGCCGCCGACGCGACGGTCGGCGCTGTCTGGCCTCGCATCGTCGGCACAACCGCAGATAGCCACTACGGTCGCCCCTTCGCCTTCCATCAACAGGCTCAGAGAGCGGACTGGGCCGCCGCGTGGACAAAGGTAAATGCCCCCGTGCTCGCTCTCTACGGCGAATACGATTGGTTCGAATCTCGCGACGCCACCTCTCTCATCGCGCGCATCGCCAACGCAAAGTCGCCTGGACGCGGCACCTTCGTAGAGATCCCGCGTATGAACCATCACTTCGCGCAGTATCCGAATGCGACCGCCGCGTTCGCGGAAAAGGAAGGCCAGGTAAATGCCGAGCCGGCGGTCAGCGTGATGCTGGAGTGGCTGAAGAGGATCCTGGGCTCGCCGACCTGAGGAGCCGTCATTCGCACCGTGCATTGAAAGAAAGTTGTGCTAAGTGCACGGATCGCCTTGACAGTTGCCGGCTCAAACATAGAATAGCGGCCTCTTCCGGGAGCCACGGCTTCCGGGCGCGACGCGGGAATAGCTCAGTTGGTAGAGCGTAACCTTGCCAAGGTTAAGGTCGCGAGTTCGAGCCTCGTTTCCCGCTCCAATTTCTTTAGTGCCGCCAATAAGTTAGAACGTCGATAAGGTCGAGGGCGGCATCGGCGGGAGCTGGGGTTTCACCACTCCTACCCACTCCTACGGCTCGGTAGCAAAGTGGTTATGCAGCGGCCTGCAAAGCCGTCTACGCCGGTTCGATTCCGGCCCGAGCCTCCAGTCAATCCAAAGCAAAGCGATGTATGCCGAGCGAAAGCCCGGCCGAAGCCGCTATTTCGAGCTCGACCGCATCAGGTCCGGCCACGCCGCCCGTAGGTAAACCACCATCGACCAGAGCGTCAGCGCGGCGGCGGCCACCAGGCAGTAAAAGCCCAGCTCGAATGCGGGGATGAACCACACATCCTCGCGAAACAGCATCATCGATAAGCCGGTCATCTGGAAGATGGTCTTGACCTTGCCCATCGACGATACCGCGACCTTGCCCCGCGCGCCCACCTCCGCCATCCATTCTCGGAGCGCGGAAATGGTGATTTCGCGGCCGACGATCACCGCTGCGGTCAGGGTGATCAGGGTGTGCGGATCGAACTTGATGAACTCCAGCATCGGCGGGTCGTAGCTGACCAGCAGGATCAGCGCGACCGCGACCATCAGCTTGTCTGCCACCGGATCGAGGAACGCGCCGAGCGCGGACATCTGGCCGAGCTTGCGCGCCAGGTAGCCGTCGAGCGAATCAGTGACGGCCGCAAGGATGAAGATCCAACCTGTGGCCGCCTTGGCCCAATGTTGGTCCATATAGAAGAGGACGACCACCAGCGGAATCATGATGATCCGCGCTACGGTCAGGATGTTCGCGATGGGAAAAGTCACTGGGGCGAATTGTAAGGACTTTTCAGCCGTTCGCGTGCAAAGTGTCATAGATCGTTTGCGCCAGTTTACGACTGATGCCGTGGACTTTGGCCAAATCGTCGATTCCCGCACGGCTCACCCCCTGCAGACCGCCGAATTGCCGCAGCAGTTCCCGTCGTTTGCGCGGCCCCAACCCCGGCACGGTCTCGAGCACGGATTGGGTGCGCGCCTTCGCCCGCCGCGCCCGGTGGCCAGTGATGGCGAATCGATGCGCTTCATCCCGGACGCGCTGGATCAAGTGTAGCGCTGGCGAATCCGGAGGCAGCAGGGTCGGCAGCTCGTGCCCTGGCAGGAACAACCGCTCCTGTCCCGGCCTGCGGTCCGCACCCTTCGCGACGCCCGCGATCAACACATTATCGATCTCCAACTGCGTCAACACTTCCGTAGCCTGGGCAAGCTGCCCCGGGCCGCCGTCGATCAGTAGCACATCGGGCGTCGGCGCTTCGCCCTTCTTGATGCGGGCATAGCGTCGCGACAACGCCTGGCGCATGGCGCCATAGTCGTCGCCGCCAGCGATGCCTTCGATGTTGAAGCGCCGATAGTCGCTCTTGATCGGACCTTCCGGGCCGAACACGACGCACGACGCGACGGTGCGCTCACCCATCGTGTGACTGATGTCGAAGCACTCTATACGCGCCGGTGGATTCGGCAGATTGAACACTTCCTGCATCGCTTGCAGCTGTTCGACACTCGTCGCCTCGGTGGCCCGGCGCATCTTCACGCCCAACTCGGCATTGGTGCGCGCCATTTCGAGCCAGCGCGCGCGAACGCCACGGACGTTCGGGCGGATGCGCACCGACCGCTCCATCCGCTCGCTCAACGCCTGCTCGAGCGTGTCCGCGTCTTCGATCTGTTCGTTGATCAGAATCTCGCCCGGCGCCTCGCGCCCCAGGTAGTACTGCGCCAGGAAGCCCGAGAGCAACTCCCCCGCTTCAGCAATGCCTGGCTTCGGGAAAAAGTTGCTGCTGCCGAGATTGCGCCCGCCGCGCACGAACACGATGGAGACGCAGTGATCGCTGCCATGAGACACGAGCGCGACGGCGTCGATGTCCTCGGTGGCATTGCGTGTGACCGATTGAGTGGAGTGAATGGCCTTGATGCCATTGATTTGATCGCGCAATCGCGCCGCCTTCTCGAACTCCAGCTCCTGCGAGGCCTGCTCCATGCGCTGGGCCAGGTCGTCGATCAGCTCGGCGCCCTTGCCTTCCAGCACCTTGATTGCATCGTTCACGTCCTGGCCATACTCCTCCGGCGAGATCAGCCGCACGCACGGCCCCGAGCAGCGCTTGATCTGGTGCTGCAAGCAGGGCCGCGAGCGATTGGCGAAGAAGGAATCGCTGCAGGGGCGCAGCAGGAACAACTTCTGCAAGAGCAGGATGGTCTCGCGCGTCGCTCGAGCGTTGGGATACGGGCCGAAGAAGCGGCCCGGCAGCTTGCGACTGCCTCGATAGAAGCTGATGCGCGGGTATTCGTCCTCGGTCGTGACGTACAGATACGGGAAGCTCTTGTCGTCGCGCAGAGTGACGTTGAAGCGCGGCCGATGGCGCTTGATCAAGTTGTACTCGAGCAGCAGCGCCTCGGTTTCCGACGCCGTCACCGTCACTTCGACATTGGCGACTTGCGAGACCATCGCCATGGTCTTCGCGGCCTGCGCCTTGCCCACGAAGTAGGTCGTGAGCCGATTCTTGAGATTGCGCGCCTTGCCGACGTACAGCACCTCGCCATCGGCGCCTATCATGCGATAGACGCCGGGGCGCTGGCTCACATTGGCCAGGAACAGCTTGGAGTCGAAGGTGGCGCTCGTTGGACCGGTCATGGCGCCATTTTAGTGGATGTACCCGGTCAACGCTGGTCAGGCATTGCCGGGCACGGATTCAATGAGCGCCTTGGCCCGCTCAAACACCGCCTCGAACATCTCTTCAGTCAGCCTGCGCGTATTCGTGTTGTACCGGCTGCAATGATACGAGTCGATCAACCACTGCCCGCCCGGCAGCTTGAACTCCGCGCCGTGACCGAACTTATAGTTGCTCGCCTTCAGGCCGAGCGTGCGAAGGACGGCGTTGTGACCGATCGAGCCCAATGCGAGCAAAACGACGCCCTTTGGCGCTGTCGCGAGTTCCGCTTGGAGATAGTGATTGCAGGTCGTGATCTCGATCGGCAGCGGCTTGTTGTCCGGCGGGACGCACTTCACTGCGTTGCTGATGCGAGCGTCGATCAGTTTCAAGCCGTCGTTGCGATGAACCGACTCCGGCTTGTTCGCAAAGCCGAACTTGTGCAGCGTCTGATACAGCAGCACACCCGCATAGTCACCCGTGAACGGCCGTCCCGTCGCATTGGCGCCGTGAAACCCGGGCGCGAGACCGATGATGATCAAGTGGGCCTTGCGATCGCCGAACGGCGCGACCGGCGCGCAATAGTAGTCGGGATATTGCTTGCGCCCCTCCTCCAGGAAAGCCGCCAACCGTGGGCAGTCGGTACAGGTGCGGTCGAAAACTTCCCCGTCCGAGGGCCACAAGCCGTTCGCAGGGTTGTCATCGGTCAAAGCGAGCTGCTTGAGCGGAGCGCTCTTGTGGGTGCGGGGAATCGAGATGGGCTCGGCGCGTTTTGCCGAGGTTTTCGCGGCAGACTTGCGGGCGGATGGCTTGCTCATCCGCCCATTGTAACGACCTAGCCCCGGACCAGGCACCGGCCACCTTCGGGTACATGGATGTACCCCGCCGCCTCAGGCGGCGGCGAGCAGCAGAAAGTCACGCCTTTTTGCTAGCTCGCACGAGGGTCGTGGCAGGATGCCGATCCCTCGTTCAATCAGGTCTGCAGGCTTCCCTCCACTTCCTGCTCTCTCTGTGGCATAGAGCGGGAGGGAAGCCGCAGTGGATCAAATCATCAAGACGCTTTGTGGAACTGCTCTTCTTCGGTCGAGCCCTTCATCGCCGTCACCGACGACTGGCCGGCCGTCACGGTCTGGGTCACGTCGTCGAAGTAGCCAGCGCCCACTTCGCGCTGGTGCTTGGTGGCGGTGTAGCCATCCTTCTCCGACGCGAACTCCTGCTCCTGCAGCTGCACGTACGCCGCCATCTGCGTCGCCTTGTAGCCCTTGGCGAGTTGGAACATCGAGTAGTTCAGCGCATGGAAGCCGGCCAGCGTGATGAACTGGAACTTGTAGCCCATCGCACCCAGCTCGCGCTGGAACTTCGCGATCGTGGCGTCGTCGAGCTTCTTCTTCCAGTTGAACGACGGCGAGCAGTTATACGCCAGCAGCTTGCCGGGGAATTGCTTGTGGATGCCCTCGGCGAACAGCTTCGCTTCGTGCAGATCGGGCTTGCCGGTCTCGCACCAGATCATGTCGCAGTAAGGCGCATACGCGAGGCCGCGGGCGATCGCCTGCTCGAGGCCGGCGTTCACGTAGAAGAAACCTTCGCTGGTGCGATCCTTCGACTTGATGAAAGGACGATCGCGCTCATCCACATCCGCCGTCAGCAGGTTCGCCGATTCGGCATCGGTACGAGCGACAAGCACGGTTGGCACGCCGGCCGTATCGGCCGCAAGACGCGCAGAGGCGAGCTTGCTGATCGCTTCAGCCGTCGGCACCAGCACCTTGCCGCCCATGTGGCCGCACTTCTTCGCCGACGACAGCTGATCTTCGAAGTGCACGCCGGCGGCGCCCGCTTCGATCATGGCTTTCATCAGCTCGAACGCATTCAGCACGCCACCGAAACCCGCTTCGGCGTCGGCGACGATGGGCTTCAGCCAGTCGACCGATTTATCGCCTTCCGCGGTGGTGATCTGATCGGCTCGCACCAGCGTGTTGTTGATGCGCTTGACGACCTGCGGCACCGAGTTCGCCGGATACAGCGACTGGTCTGGATACATTTCACCCGCGAGGTTCGCGTCACCGGCAACCTGCCAGCCGGACAGATAAATGGCGTCCAGGCCCGCCTTCACCTGCTGCATGGCCTGATTGCCCGTCAGCGCGCCGAGCGCATTGACGAACGGCTTTTCGTTGACGTACTTCCACAGCTTCTCGGCGCCCAAGCGAGCCAGCGAGTGCTCGATGTGCACGGAGCCACGCAGACGCACCACATCCTCGGCCTTGTAGGGGCGCTCGACGCCCTTCCAGCGCGGGTTGGTTTCCCAGTCTTTGCGAAGTTGTTCAGCGGAAGGGAGTGTCATAAAAACCTCGAAGTGAATAGTGACTAATAACTGGTCGGAACGGCTCAGTGAATGACCCGGTAAGCCGGCAAAGTGATGAACGTTTCGAATTCCGGCGCCGTGGTGATCTCATCGAGCAACGCCGCGGCGCGCTCGAAGTTGCCAGCGGCGAAAGCTTTTTCTCCGACTGCGGCGCGCAACTTGCCCAGCTCTTCCCGCGTGATCGCACGAAACAACTCGGCCGTAACCTTGCGACCATCCTCGAGCACGCCGGCCGGATGTTTGATCCATTGCCAGATCTGTGCGCGAGAAATTTCCGCAGTCGCTGCGTCTTCCATCAAGTTGTTGATGGGTACGCAACCCAACCCCCCGAGCCATGCAGCGAGATATTGAATCGACACGCTCACGTTGCCGCGTAACCCGGCTTCGGTGATCGTGCCCTGCGGAATCTGTAACAGATCTTTCGCGGTGACGGCGACGTCCGGGATCTTGGTGAGCTGATTCGGCCCCGGCATCAACCGATCGAACACTTCCATCGCCACCGGCACCAGGCCGGGATGCGCGACCCACGTGCCATCGTGCCCATCGCCCGCCTCGCGCTCTTTGTCCGCGCGCACCTTGGCAATCGCTTCGTCGTTGGCTTTCGGATCGTTCTTGATCGGGATCTGCGCCGCCATGCCGCCCATCGCGAACGCGCCCCGGCGATGGCAAGTGCGGATTGCGAGCTTCGAATACGAGCGCAGGAAGTGCGTGGTCATCGTCACCTGCTGCCGGTCGGGCAACACGAAGTCCGGCCGATGCGCGAACTTCTTGATGAAGCTGAAAATGTAGTCCCAGCGACCGCAGTTGAGCGCGACGATGAAATCTTTGAGCTCGAACAGGATCTCGTCCATCTCGAACGCCGCGAGAATAGTCTCGATCAACACGGTGACTTTGATGGTCTGCGACGCGAGGCCGAGCTTGTCTTCGGCATAGCGGAACACATCCGCCCACAGACGTGCTTCGAGATGACTTTCGAGTTTCGGCAAATAGAAATACGGACCGGTGCCGCGCGCCTGCAGCGCGGCGTGGTTATGGAACAGATACAGACCGAAGTCGACGAACGCACCCGGCGCGCGACGACCGTCCACATATATATGTTTCTCGAACAGGTGCCAGCCGCGGGGCCGGACGATCAGCGTCGCGATCTGCGGATTGAGCCGGTACTGCTTGCCGTCGGGATTGGTAAAGGAGATCGAGCGGTTCACCGCATCGCGCAGATTGATCTGGCCCTGCACGACGTTGTCCCAGGTCGGCGTCATCGAGTCTTCGCAGTCGGCCATGAAGACTTTCGCGCCCGAGTTGAGCGCATTGATGATCATCTTGCGATCGGTCGGACCCGTGATCTCCACGCGACGGTCCTGCAGATCGGCGGGAATCGAAGTCACGCGCCAATTGCCTTCGCGAACACTGCGGGTCTCGGGCAGGAAGTCCGGCAAGGCGCCGCCGTCCAATTGGCGTTGGCGGGCCGCGCGCGCATCAAGAAGAGTGGTCACGCGATCGCCAAAGCGACGCGTCAGGTCGGCGACGAACTCCAGGGCGGCGGGGGTCAAAATCGAGTCATAGCCGGGCTGCAGTGCCCCGCGGATCTCGGTGCCCACAGTCGAGCTCACCGCCGGATTGGTCGCCATTGACTCTCCCCATTTGCGAAAGTGGGAGCACCTTAGCGATTTCCTCCCTGTGGGTAAAATATATGGTGAGTTAGAAACCGATATCTGATACATATCTCAGGATGGAACTGAGACATTTGCGCTACTTCATTGCTGTAGCTGAAGAAAAGCACATGACCCGGGCGGCCGAGAGGCTGGGCATTCAGCAGCCCCCGCTCTCCATGCAGATCCGGGCGCTGGAACGGGAGCTGGACGTCCAGCTATTCCGCCGCCAGCCGCGCGGGGTCGAATTGACCGATGCCGGCCTGGCCTTCCTCGATCGGGCCCGCGGCATCCTGGACGAGGTGGACCGGGCAGTCGCGACCACTCGGCGCACGGCCCGCGGCGAGGAAGGCCGAGTGGTCGTAGGCTTCACCAGTTCGGCCCCCTTTCATCCGTTCGTGCCCCGGGTGTTACGAGCGTTTCGTGAAGCCGCCCCGCTGGTTTCTCTGGTGCTCGAGGAAAGCGGCAGCAGCGAGCTGGTGCAGGGCCTGCACAACGAAGACATCGATGCGGCGTTCATCCGTTCGCCGGTCGCGGATGTCGTCGGGCTCACCGTGCGACCGTTGTTGGAAGAGAAAATGCTCGTGGCTCTGCCGACCGGTCATATCTTCGCTCGTCGCAGCAGTTTCAGTCGTAGCGTGCTGCTGCCGCTGGCCGAGCTCGCTAAAGAAACATTCGTGCTGTACAAGCGGCCCGGCGGCCCGGGCCTGTATGACACCATCATCGCCACGTGCAAGAGCGCCGGCTTCAGTCCACGCGTCGGGCAGGAAGCGCCGCGCATCATTTCGACGTTGAATCTCGTGGCCGCCGGCATCGGCGTGTCGATCGTGCCCGCCTCGTTGCAGCGACTGCAGATGGACGGCATCGTCTATCGCAAGCTCGAAGACATGCCGCAGCTCACCGCGCCGCTGATTCTCGCTTGTCGTCATGGCGAAAATGCCGCCGCCGTGCAACGCTTCATCGATCTGGTGCGCACCAGCGCCGAAAGCATTTGATTCTGCCGATGGATTCGCCCGCCCTGCTGTTGCTCAACAAGCCATTCCGCGTGCTCACTCAGTTCACCAGTGAGGACGGCAAGGCCACGTTGCGCGATTTCGTACACGCACCCGGGATGCGACCGGCCGGGCGACTCGACTACGACAGCGAAGGTTTGGTCCTGCTGACCGACTCCGGGCCGTTACAAACAAAGCTCGCCGATCCGCGCTGGAAACAAGAGAAGACCTACTTCGCGCAGGTCGAAGGCGACATCGACGAGGACGCCCTCGCCCAGCTGCGCCGAGGCGTGAAGCTGAATGATGGAATGACGTTGCCGGCAGGCGCCGAACGCATGGATGAGCCCGAATGGCTCTGGTCGCGCGAGCCACCGATCCGGTTTCGCAAAGCCATTCCAACGAACTGGTTGAAACTCACGATTCGCGAAGGTCGCAATCGTCAGGTACGACGCATGACGGCGGCCGTGAACCTGCCGACGCTGCGATTGATCCGCTGGTCCGTGGGCCCGTGGACGCTGGCAGGACTCGCGCCCGGCGAATCTCGGGCCGTCGAGCCGGCCGAGATCCAGAGCTTCCTCAAGTCCCTGTATCGACCAGCCTCTTCTCGCGCATCACGACGATGAACACGCCGATCAGCGTCACGGCGCCACCGAGCAACATACGCGCCGTCAGTTGATCGTTTAGCAGGGTCACACCGAAGAAAATGCCGAACAGCGGCGAGAGCAGCGTAACTGGCGACAGACTCGTCACCGGATATTTACTGACGAGGTAGTACCACGCCGTATGAGCGAGCAGGCTCGACATCAAGGTCGTGAACGCCAGCGCCGTCCACGCCCTCCAGTCCGCTGCCTGAATGGCCTCCCACTGACCTTGCTCGAACAGCAGGCTCAGCAGCATCAGCGTCGAACCGCCGGCCACCGCGATCCAGGACTGCAATTCCAGCGCTTTGATGTTGTGTAGGCGCTTTACAAAGATCAACCCGAGCGCGCCGAAAAACGTCGATGCGACGACCAGCGCCAGGCCTTCCCAATATGCAAACACGCGCGGATCGAAGCTGATGATCACCATACCGCCGAACGCGAGCGAGATACCCAGCGTACGACGCCACCGAATGGTCTCGCCGAGCAGCCAGATCGACAGCAACGTCGAAATCGGCACGCTCATTTGACTGGCGATCGCAACCGTCGCCGCATCTTCCGCGTAATACACGCCGAGGAACAACAGCGAAAACGCAGCCGGCCCGGTCAGCATGGCAGCCAGGAACAAATTACCCATCTGGCCGCGATGAATCCTCAACAACGGCAACAGAAACAGCGCCAGCGAGCCGAAGCGCATCGCTGTGAACAGAATGGGTGGAAATTGCGCGACGCCAATCTTGGACGCGATCAGATTCAAACCCCACACGAGGTTCATCAGAACCAGCAGGACCAGATGCCGGGGCGCGATCGACGTGTCAACGACGCCGCTGGTAGAGCTTGCAACCATCAATCAACGCACATATCGCTGTTTGAGGAATGCATATAACGCACGAACCGTCTGCGGTTCCGCGCCGACCGGTCGGCCCGGGCGTTCTTTGCCATTCCATGCATACAGATCGAGGTGCAGCCAGGTGCGCGCATTGCTCACGAAGCGACGCAGGAACAGGCCCGCGATGATGGAGCCCGAGAAGCCCGAAGTGGATACGTTGTTCATGTCGGCGATTTTGCTCGACAGCTCATCGTCGTAACCCGCCCACAAGGGCAGTCGCCACAAGGGATCGGACTCGGCGGCGCCGGCGCGTAACAGTTCTTCGGCCGCCGAGTCATCGTTGCTGTACAACGCCGGCAACTCCGGGCCCAGAGCCACTCGCGCCGCGCCGGTCAACGTCGCCGTGTCGATCAGCACGTCCGGTTGCTCTTCATCGGCCAGCGTCAACGCGTCACAAAGGATCAAACGTCCTTCCGCGTCCGTGTTGCCGACTTCCACCGTCAAACCTTTGCGCGTGCCGAGCACGTCCCCGGGACGGAAGGCGTTGCCCGCGATCGAGTTCTCGACCATCGGCAGGATCACACGCAATCGCACCGGCAGCTTCGCATCCATGATGGTCTGCGCCAGCGCCAGCGCGACCGCGGCGCCGCCCATGTCTTTTTTCATCAGCAACATCGAAGCGCCAGGCTTGATGTCCAGGCCGCCGGTGTCGAAACAGACGCCCTTGCCCACCAAAGTCACTTTCGGCTTCGAGGCATCGCCCCATTCGATATCGACCAGCCTCGGCGCGACCGCGGCGGCCCGGCCGACCGCGTGCACGGCGGGCAACCGTTCTTTCAACAGGTCATCGCCGATGATGACTCGATGGCGCGCTCCATGGCGTCGAGCGACTTCCACCGCCGCCTGCGCCAGCGCTTCGGGCGACATGTCGTTGGCAGGCGTATTGATCAGGTCGCGCGCGAGCGAGCTCGCGGACTTCAATCTTTCCACCTCCGAGGCATCTGCGCCCTCGGGCAGTCGTAACTGCACCGAGCGTTGCGGACCACCGCGCTTGTAACGTTCGAAACGATATTGTCCGTACGCCCAGCCGGCGGCGAACCGAGTCGCGGCGCGAGCCGGCAATGAGGTCGCAAGATGGTACTGGCCATCGGGCAGCCGGTCGGCGAGACCCGCACCGATCCAGTAGCTCTGCTCTTCACGGGGATTTTGCTTGCCGACGCCGACGATCACCGCCACCGGCCGGCCCTGCGGGCCCGGCAGCAACAGCGTTTTGTTTCGTTCGGCCTTGAAGCTGTGAGTCGCGGCCCAGTTGCGCACCGGCTCTTCTTGAGCCGTCCGCCACTGCTCGAACTCATCTTCGTGGAGCAGGTGCAAAGGAATGGAAATGGTGGTCACGACGGTGCCGATCGATAGCGGTGGGCTGCTTGTTCACATGCTGGTCACAGCGTGACGCAGCGCTCACAAGAGTAGCGCAGCTTGACAAGTTACGCAGCCGTATGGTGCCATTTACAGGCTTTAACGCATCAATTCAGACGCACGCACCGTTTTTACCGTCGTTACAAGTTAGGCCATGCCCGCTGTCACACACGCCTCCGCCGAGATTGTCGGCCTCGCAACGATCGCCGCGATCGTTGTAGTAGAGCGTGTAGTCGTCTCCGGCCTGCTGCGGCGGGTCGAGTGCGGGACCGGCGTCTGATCACCACAGGATAGAGATTCGCCACACGAACCCCGCACCGGCCAGCCCGAGGCGGGGTTCGCTCGTTTTTGAGATACAGATTTCTTTCAACACACACACGCTTTTTAGCTTGTTTTATTCGGAGAGCGACAATGCCGCAGATCTACTCGCAGAAGGACGTTAACAAAAAGGCCTTGGCCAAGGCCCGTATCGCCATCCTCGGCTATGGCAGCCAGGGTCGTGCGCATGCGCTCAACCTGAAGGACAGCGGCTATGACGTGATCGTCGGCGTGCGCAAGTCCGGTGACAGCTTCGCCAAGGCGAAGAAGGACGGCCTGGAAGTCGCCGAGCCGACCGAGGCCGTGAAGAACGCCGACCTGATCGCCTTCCTCACCCCGGATCTCACCCAGAAAGATCTGTACAAGGACGTGATCGGCAACATCAAACAGGGCGCCACCATCCTGTTCGCCCACGGTTTCAACATCCACTTCAAGCAGATCAAGCCGCGCAAGGATCTGAACGTGGTGCTGATCGCGCCGAAGGGTCCGGGCGGCCTGGTGCGCCGTCAGTATCAGCAGGGTCGCGGCGTGCCGTCGCTGCTCGCTGTGTATCAGGACGTGAACAAGCAGGCGAAAGCCATTGCCCTCGCCTACGCCGATGGCATCGGCGGCACTCGCGGCGGCGTGCTGACCACGACCTTCGCCGAAGAAACCGAGACCGATCTGTTCGGCGAACAGGCTGTGCTGTGCGGCGGCGCGACCGAGCTGGTGGTGAAGGGGTTCGAGACGCTGGTGGAAGCCGGCTATCAGCCTGAAGTCGCCTACTACGAGTGCTTGCACGAGCTGAAGCTGATCGTCGACCTGCTGCACGAAGGCGGCCTGACCAAGATGCACCAGTTCATTTCCGAGACCGCCAAGTACGGCGACCTCACCCGCGGCCCACGCATCGTGAACCGCAGCACGAAGAAGGAAATGAAGAAGGTGCTCAAGGAGATTCAGGACGGCAAGTTCGCCCGTCAGTGGATCGCCGAGAACAAGAGCGGCCGCAAGAAGTACAACAAGCTCATGAAGGCGGACTACACGCACAAGATCGAGAAGGTCGGCGCCAAGCTGCGTGAGCGCATGCCTTGGCTGCAGGAAGAGAAAGCTTAATTTTTAAAACCTCAGTATCTGGAAACGGCGCCTTCGGGCGCCGTTTTCGGCTACGGACCTCGCTAAAGGAGAACCTGACGATGCCCATCAGTGCAGCGAAACACATCTGGTACAACGGCAAGCTCGTGCCCTGGGAAAAAGCCACGGTACACGTACTGGCCCACGCGCTGCACTACGGCTCGACGGTATTCGAAGGCGAGCGCGCTTATCCGACGCCGAACGGGCCGGTGATTTTTCGTTTGAAGGATCACACCCGCCGGCTGTTCGACTCGGCGAAAATTTATTCCATCGAGATCCCCTATACGCCCGAGCAGATCAGCGCGGCGTGCAAGGAGATCATCAACGTCAACGGCCTCACCAACGGCGCTTACCTGCGGCCGTTCGCGTTTCGCAGCTACGGCGAAATCGGCGTCGCGCCCAAGATCGCGCCACCGATCGACACCGTGGTCGCGGCCTTCGAATGGGGCTCGTATCTCGGCTCTGAAGGTTTGGAGAATGGCGTCGATGTGATGGTGTCGTCGTGGCAGCGCCTTGCGCCGAACACGATTCCGGCGCTGGGCAAGGCCGCCGGCAACTACCTGTCGAGCCAGCTGATCAGCATGGAAGCGAAGCGGCTTGGCTTTGCCGAAGGCATTGGCCTCGGCGTCGATGGCACGGTGAGCGAAGGTGCAGGCGAAAATCTGTTCGTGATCCGCGACGGCGTGATCTACACGCCGGGTCTCGCGAACTCGATTCTCCAAGGCATCACGCGCGACAGCATCATCACGCTGGCGCGCTCCCATGGTTTCGAAGTCCGCGAGCAACCGTTGCCTCGTGAGTTCCTCTACCTCGCGGATGAGATCTTCATGACCGGCACGGCAGCCGAGATCACACCGGTGCGCTCGGTGGACAAGATCAACGTCGGCGCCGGCAAGCGCGGCCCGATCACCGAGGCCATCCAGACAGCGTTTTTTGGTTTGTTCACGGGCAAGACCGCGGACAAGTGGGGCTGGCTGGAGCGATGCGAGGACGGTTCGAAGCAGGCGGTAGGCGCCTAAGCGTTTGATTCGTACGGGCGCCGCTGCAATGGCGGCGCTCCATCTCTGCTGGCGATGGCCCGTTCGGGAATGGTCAGCCCTGCCGATCCTGGCCCCTGGCATGCTTGGCGCTTCACCCTGTATCGGTCTAGCTCCATGTCCGCCAAGACCCTGTTCGAAAAAGTCTGGGAACAGCACCAGGTCGTGCCCGAGTCCGCCGACACCCCGGCGGTGCTGTACATCGACCTGCACCTCGTTCACGAAGTCACTTCGCCTCAGGCGTTCTCGGTGCTGCGTGCCCAGAATCTGAAAGTCCGTCGGCCCGATCGCGTGCTGGCGACCATGGACCACTCCACGCCCACCGATCCCGATGAGGTGTTCGGTCGCGTGCCGATCAAGGTCGAATCGGCCGCGCGTCAGGTGAAAGAGCTCGAGAAGAACTGCCGTGAGTTTGGCATCGAGCTGCACGGCCTCGATCGAGACACCCGCGGCATCGTGCACGTGATCGGCCCGGAGCTCGGCGCGACTCAGCCCGGCAAGACCATCGTGTGCGGCGACAGCCACACAGCGACGCACGGTGCGTTTGGCGCCCTCGCCTTCGGCATCGGCACCACCGAAGTGGGCCACGTGCTCGCGACGCAATGTTTGTTACAGCGCCGCCCGAAGACGCTCGCCATCGAAGTCACTGGCAAGCTGCGTCCCGGCGTGACGGCGAAAGATCTCATCCTCGCCATCATCGGCGAGATCGGCGTATCCGGCGGCACCGGCTACGTCATCGAATATCGCGGCTCGGCCATCGAAGCGCTGTCGATGGAAGAGCGCATGACCGTTTGCAACATGTCCATCGAAGCCGGTGCGCGCGCCGGCATGATCGCGCCGGACGAAACGACGTTCGCGTATCTCAAAGGCCGTCGCTTCGCGCCCCAGGGCAAAGCCTGGGACGAAGCCGTCGCGCGCTGGCGTGAATTGAAAACCGATCCGGGCGCGCAGTTCGATCGCGTCGTCAGCATCGACGCCAGCAAGCTCGAGCCCATGATCAGCTACGGCACGCACCCGGGCATGGTCGTGCCCATCAGCGGCAAAGTGCCCGAAGTCGCGAACGATCCCGTGCACGCGAAAGCGCTGAACTACATGGGCTTGAATGGCGGCGAGCCGATGGTCGGCAAACCCATCCAGGTCGTGTTCATCGGCAGTTGCACGAACGGACGCTTGTCCGATCTGGAGCTCGCAGCGGGCGTGCTGAAGGGCCGCAAGGTTGCGAGCGGCGTTCGCATGCTCGTGGTGCCAGGCTCGCAGCAGGTGAAGCGCGAAGCCGAGCGTCTCGGCCTCGACAAGATCTTCACCGAAGCTGGCGCGCAATGGCGTGAGTCAGGTTGCTCGATGTGCATCGGCATGAACGGCGACACCGCCGCTCGCGGTGAATACGCCGTGAGCACGAGCAATCGCAACTTCGAAGGTCGTCAAGGCGCGGGCGCACGCACGTTGCTCGCGAGTCCCGCGACAGCGGCTGCCGCAGCGATCGCCGGCAAGATCGCCGATCCTCGCGCCTACCTCCCTAACTGAGCGCCCGACCATGCAACCCATTCGCACGATCGAGTCTCGCACCGTCGTCATTCCGGTGACGAACATCGACACCGACCAGATCATTCCCGCACGTTTCCTCACCACGACGACGCGTGAAGGCCTGGGCAAACAGGCCTTCGCCGATTGGCGTTACGACGCAAACGGCGCCGTGAAGAGCGACTTCATCCTGAACAAGCCGGAGGTCGCCGGCTGTGGGGTCCTGGTCGCAGGCCGCAACTTCGGCTGCGGCTCATCGCGCGAGCACGCGCCCTGGGCCTTGCTGGACTTCGGTTTCCGCGCCGTCATCAGCACCGAGATCGCCGACATCTTCCGCAGCAACTCGCTGAAGAACGGCCTGCTGCCCATCGTCGTCGATGACCAGACGCATCAGTGGCTGATGAACCATCCAGGTGCGAACGTAAAGATCGACCTGGAAACGACCACACTCGCGTTGCCGACCGGCGCCACCGCAAAATTCCCCATCGAAGGCTTCGCGCGCGTGTGCCTGATGAACGGCGTCGACGAGCTCGGCTTCCTGCTGCAACAAGCGCCGGCGATCGAGCGTTACGAAGCCGCACGCACCTACTGATCAGCGCAAGATAGTTTCTATGACCAAAGCAAGCATCGTGGTTTTGGGCGGCGACGGCATCGGCCCTGAAGTCACTCAACAGGGCGTACGCGTGCTGGAGGCGATTGCCAGCCGCTACGGACACGATTTCAAGTTCGAGCACCACTTGATCGGCGGCGCCGCGATCGATGCAACACAAAGCGCTCTGCCCTCGCAAACGACATCCGCGTGCGGCACTGCTGACGCCGTACTGCTGGGCGCGGTGGGCGGTCCGAAGTGGTCCGACCCGAATGCGAAGATCCGTCCCGAGCAAGGCTTGCTCGCGCTACGCAAGGCGCTGGGCTTGTTTGCAAACTTGCGCCCGGTCTCGCTGCACGCCGAGTTGCTCGACGCCTCGCCGCTCAAGCCTGAAGTACTCAAGGGCACCGACATCATGGTCGTGCGTGAGCTGACCGGCGGCATCTACTTCGGTGAGAAGACCCGCACAGAGAATTCGGCAAGCGACCTGTGCACCTACTCGGTCGAAGAGATCACTCGCGTCACCCGCGTTGCCGGCAATCTCGCGCGTGGCCGACGCAAATTCATCACGTCGGTCGACAAAGCGAACGTGTTGGAAACATCGCGGCTGTGGCGTAGCACGGTCGAGAAAGTGCTCAATGAGGAATTCCCGGACGTGAAGTACGAGCATCAGTTGGTCGACTCCGCGGCGATGCTGTTGATCCGCAAGCCCGCTCACTTCGACGTCGTGCTCACCGAAAATATGTTTGGCGACATCCTCACCGACGAAGCGTCGATGCTCGCCGGCTCGCTCGGCCTGTTGCCATCCGCTTCGCTCGGCGCCGGCAAGCTGGGTTTGTATGAACCCATCCATGGTTCGGCGCCCGACATCGCGGGCAAGGGCATCGCGAATCCGTACGGCACCATCCTCAGCGTTGCGATGCTCCTGCGCCATTCGCTCGACCTGCCGAGGGAGGCCGCGGCGGTCGAAACGGCAGTCGCAGAGGTCATTTCGGAGGGCGTCCGGACGGCCGATATTGCCGCCGGCTCGCAGCCGGCGAGCACCGTTCAGGCGGGTGACGCGGTGCTGGCCAAACTCCTGAAGTAGAACGCTAAGTCGTTGATTTCCTTCGAACGAAAAAGTTTTCAGCCGGTCGCAGAATAATCTTGACCACAATCCGGGCGAACCGGTTATGATCTGTCCCAAGCGACGGATTCGATCTCTTCCGCCGCTTCCGCCTTCGGGCAAATCTCCATGTCTCGGCCACTACGGTCGAGGTGTCTTTGGTGGAAACGGGACTCGTGTCGGGTTAGTCCCCAAGGTCGGTATCGGCTCAAACCGATGCCGCCACGACGTAAGTCTTAAGTTGCCACATCCCAGGCCGGCCTAGCGCCGGCCTGTTTTTATCTACAGCTTTCATGGTCTGCCGCCCGAGACCCACTCCTTATAAAAGGGTGGCAGGTCGGCACTCACCCGGGTCCTAAACTCGGGCGTCCGCTTTTCCAGGAACGACCGCACTCCTTCCTTGCCGTCGGCGATACTCGTGTAAAACATACTCAGTGAGTCGATCCGGTGCGCCTCGACCGGATGGGCCTGGGCAGCATTCCGGTAAAGCATCTGCCGAGCCAGCGCCAGCGCTACCGGCGACCGATTGTCGACAATCTTGTGGGCCAACTTGCGCGCCTCGTGCAGGAGCTGTTCCGCTGGATGGATCGACCTGACGAGTCGGCCGCGCAGGGCCTCCTGGGCATCGAAGATGTCCGCGGTATAAACCCATTCCAGCGCCTGCTGAATTCCGACGATCCGGGGCAGGAACCAAGAGGAACAGGCTTCCGGAACGATGCCGATCTTTCCGAACACGAACCCGATCCGCGCCCTGTCGGACGCCAGCCGGATATCCATGGCCAGGGTCATGGTCGCGCCAATACCGACCGCAGCACCGTTGATCGCGCAGATCACCGGCTTGGTGCACTCGTAAATCGCCAGGGTGACCCGGCCGCCTGTGTCGCGAACGGACTGCACGATGGCCGGATCGTCGAAGCGCTCGTGCATGTCCTCGAGCGTCGGCCGCAGCGACTCGTTCAGTCCAAACACATTGCCTACCGCCGACAAGTCCATGCCAGCGCAGAACGCCTTGCCCGCGCCGGTGACAATAATGGCGCGGACAGCATCGTCATTACTCGCGCGCTGGAACGCATCGATCAATTCATCCGCCATCTCCGGCGTGAAAGCATTCATCTGCTCTGGACGGTGCAATGTGAGCGTGAGGATACCTTCGCTCACCTCGTAACGGATCGTTTGGTAGTTCACGTCAACCTCAGACAGCCACGAGCGCCGCGGCGGAACGCAGATGCTCGCGACAGTCGGCGACGATGCGTTCGACGAGATCGGCACAGCTCGGAACGTCGTCGATCAGCCCGATGACCATGCCGGCGCTGATAACGCCGCCGTCGATGTTTCCTTCCTTGAGCGCCTGCTTGCCGCGCACGCCCGCCACCAGCGGCCGTACCTCTTCGAACTTCGCGCCCTTCTTCTCCATCGAAACCACTTCGTTCGAGATCGCGTTCTTGAACACGCGTGCCGTGTTGTGCATCGTGCGGAAGATCAGGTTCGTGTCGCGCTCGCCGGCCTTGGCCAGAGCTTGTTTGATGTTGTCGTGAATCGGTGCTTCCTTCGTCACCATGAAGCGCGTCCCCATGTTGATGCCATGAGCGCCGAGCGCGAACGCCGCAGCCATGCCGCGCCCATCGCCAATTCCGCCAGATGCAATCACTGGAATCTTCAGTGCACGCACGGCGGCAGGAATCAGGATCAAATTGGGAATGTCGTCTTCACCGGGGTGGCCGGCGCATTCGAAACCGTCGATACTGACCGCATCGACGCCGGCCCGCTCTGCGGACAACGCGTGACGCACCGACGTGCACTTGTGCACGACCTTGATGCCGCGCTCTTTGAGCTTGCCGATGAAATCTTTGGGATTGTTGCCAGCGGTCTCGACGATCTTGACGCCGCTGTCCATGATGACCTGCAGATATTCCGCGTACGGCGGCGGCGTGATCGCCGGCAGAATCGTGAGATTCACACCGAACGGCTGATCCGTCATCGTCCGGCAGCGCTCGATTTCCTTACGCAGATCGTCCGGCGTCGGCTGGGTGAGCGCGGTGAGGATGCCAAGCGCGCCGGCGTTCGAAACGGCCGAGGCCAGTTCCGCAGTGCCGACCCACTGCATGCCGCCTTGAATGATGGGATAGCGCGTACCGAGCAGCTCGGTGACTCTGGTTCTCATGCGAAACTTGGCCCTGTCTGGCGAGAGGGCCAAGAGTACCGAGGTTGTGCGGCGGATGTTTGTCTATTTGACCGCGGCCGCGCGATCCAATCCGGCCCGCAGATCCTGCACCAAATCTTCCACCGCTTCGATGCCCACTGAGAGTCGCAGCAGAGTCTCGCCGATGCCCGCTGCGCGCTGAGCGTCAGCATCCATGGCCGCGTGAGTCATCGACGAAGGGTGCGCGACCAGACTTTCCACGCCACCCAACGACTCCGCCAGCGAGAACGTTTGCAATCCTTCGAGGAAGGCACACACATTCGCAGTCCCGCCACGCAGTTCAAAGCTCACCATCGCACCGAAGCCGGTCTGCTGACGCTTGGCCAGCTCGTGCTGAGGGTGCGACGGCAAGCCCGGGTAATACACCTTCTTCACGGCCGGATGATCGTTCAGGACATTCGCAATCTTGAGTGCGTTGTCACCGTGCACTTTCAAACGAGCGTGCAGCGTGCGAATGCCTCGCAACGTCATGAAGCTGTCGAACGGCGCGCCGGTGACGCCGATACAGTTCGCCCACCACACCATGCGCTCGTGCAACTCAGGCGTCGAGGAAACAACTGCGCCACCGACCACATCGCTGTGGCCGTTCAGATACTTCGTCGTCGAGTGCAGCACGAAGTCCGCGCCCAGCGAGAGCGGCTGCTGCCACACCGGCGAGAGGAATGTGTTGTCAACGAGCAGCCATGCACCGATCGCGCGTGCTCTATCGGCGAGCTTGCGAATGTCGACGATACGCAGCAGCGGATTGCTCGGCGTTTCCACCCAAACGAGCTTCGGCTTGCGGGCCAGCGCCGCAGCCACTGCCGCTTCGTCCGTCTGATCGACAAACTCCACCCGCAGCTGTCCGCGACGCGCGAGGTTGCTGAACAGTCGATGCGTGCCGCCATAACAATCATGCGGAGCGATCAACAGGTCGTCGTGCGACAGCAGCTGACAGGCAAGATGTACGGCCGCCATACCTGAAGCAGTCACCACCGCACCGGCGCCACCCTCGAGAGATGCGATGGCTTCGCCCAATGCATCGCGCGTCGGATTGCCCGAGCGCGAATAGTCGTACGTGCGCTTCTCGCCAAAGCACTTGAACGAGAACGTCGATGTGAGATGCAGCGGCGGCACCACGGCGCCGTGCTGAGGATCGGAGTCGAGAGCGGCGCGGACTGCGCGAGTCGCGGCCGAGGGAGCCCAGGTCATTTCACATCTCCGTTAGTCGACAGCGCGCGGGTGAACACCTCACGCAGTGCCTGCGTCTCTTTCAGGAAGGCATCGTGGCCATACAGCGACGAGAGTTCGGCGAGCTGCACGGGGCCGCTCACCGACTGCCTGAGCATTCGCATGTCAGACAGCGGTACCAACTGATCCTCGACCACGGCGACCAACCAGGTGGCCATGCGAATCTTCACCGGATCGACCTGGTGCAGGTCGATGGACTCGGACAGGCACACGAACGCTTCGGGAATATAGGCGGCGGCATAAGCATCGCCCCGCGACAGCAAATAAGACTCGACCGGAAATTGGAAACGTCCATCGACACGCGTCGCCGGCCCGGCAAAGCGCTGCTCGAATTCATTGGGACTGCGATACGTCGCCATCGCAAGCGCACGCGCCAGTCGCAGACCTTCAGCGCCCTGCCCGTTTTGAGCAGCGTAACGAACGATTGAACGCTGCACGCTACGCCACGCGGTTGCCATGGGATGAGGCCGATGCGCGGCGCTGATGACGATGATGCGCTTCACCAGCTCGGGCCAGCGCTCCGCGAACGCGAGCGCCACCATGCCGCCATAGGAAGCGCCGACGATCGCTTCCAATCGCTCGAGCTTCAGATGCTCGGCGACTCGGCGCAGGATCTCGGCCTGGTCTTGCGAGGCGATCGACGGGAAATCGTTTTGACCGGCACGCGGACCGGTGCTCGCGCCGCTGCCGCCGAGGAAGTCGATGCCAAGGATGCGGTAGTTGCTGCTATCGAGCGCTCGACCGGGGCCGATGATGTCGCTCCACCAGCCCTTTTCGTGGGCGGTGTCGATGACGGATCGACCGGCGGAGATCCCGCCGAGGGCGGCAATGACAGGTGCTACGGGATCGCCGACCAATCGCCAGGCGACCCGGACGTCACGCAGCTCGCCGCCAAAGTGCAGCGGCAACGGCTCTTGAAGCTCTAGCACGCCCTCGTGGACAGCCACGGCGGCGGGCTCGGGCACAGCATTCATGAATCGAACACTCCGTATCGGCTCCAGCACCGTGGCTGAAGGCCCGGGCTGAACAGGTTTCGCTCATCGCAGAAACCCCACGGAGGTCCGTAGAGGTAGGTCGCCGTGCCCCACCGCCCGGCGACGATGCCCGGCAGCTGCAACAGCACCTCATCTGTCGGGGCTCCAAATGGAGTCTCCCCGCAGGAGTTGGCACCTTTTCGAGATGGTTAGTCTCGACGGTTGCCCCGGCTTCAAAGGGCCTGACCCTCAGCCGGTCTCGATGAGTAGCGCGAGTCTAGGGTCAAGGGGCGGATTCGGTCAAGAAAACCCGCGGCAACAACCAACCCGCGTCACGAAAAAACTACCACGATTTCTTCGCCTTAGCGGTCGGGCGTCAATGTCGGCCTTGCCCCAAGCTGCTCCAATGTATTAACGTGCTAATACACTAGTACAGTATCTCGGTTACCGGCCCTCCATCAGCTTCGGGGCACCATGAAAGAGCATCGGGCATTGACGCCGCGCCAGGAGGCGCTGGCGGAACGGGCGCTGTTTGGCGCCATCCTGACGTTACGCAGCGTTGAAGAATGCCGCGCGTTCTTTCGCGACCTGTGTACGCCCGCGGAGCTGCAAGCCCTTGCCGATCGCTGGGCCGTGGTGGCCCTGCTCCAGCAGGGAGTGCCGTACCGGGAAATTCACAAGCAGACCGGCGTCAGCGTGACCACCATCGGTCGCGTCGCGCGCTACCTGCTCAACGGCAATGGCGGATACACCTTGGCCGCCGAGCGCATGAAAGATTCCACCGACTCCCGTTCACCCGACTCAGGGCGCGTCCGACCATGATGGACAAAGCAACCCGTCTCAAAGTAGCCCTGCAGAAATCCGGGCGACTCACCGAAAACTCGCTGGACCTGATGGTCCGCTGCGGCTTGAAGTACAGCCGCGGCAAAGACCAGCTGATGTGCTACGGCGAGAACATGCCGCTCGATCTGCTGTTCGTGCGCGACGACGACATTCCCGATCTGGTGCAGCAGGACGTCTGCGACCTGGGCATCGTCGGCCTCAACGTGATCGAAGAGAAGCGTCTCGCCTTCCAGGCGAAAGGCGTGCAGCCGTTGTTCGAACAGCTGATGACGCTCGACTACGGCAAGTGCCGCCTGTCGATCGCCGTGCCGGATGGCGTCGAATACAAAGACGCGCGCTCCCTGCACGGCAAGCGCATCGCCACGACTTATCCAAACATTCTCGCCCGCTACCTGCGTCAGCGCGATGTGCAGGCTGAGATCGTCACACTGTCCGGCGCCGTGGAAATTGCGCCGCGTCTCGGCCGCGCCGATTTCATTTGTGACCTGGTGTCGACGGGCTCGACCTTGCTCGCCAACCATTTGTGGGAGGCCGAGACCATTCTCGAAAGCCAGGCCGCCATCATCACGACGCCGGTGCCGGTGTCGGCTGAAAAGCAGGACTGGATCCATCGCCTGACGATGCGCATCGACGGCGTGCAGCAGGTGAAGGAAAGCAAATACATCATGCTGCACGCGCCGCGCTCGAAGCTTGCCGACATTCGCAAGCTCCTGCCCGGCAGCGAATCGCCGACCATCGTGCCGCTCGACGGCAATGGCGACAAAGTCGCCGTGCACGCGGTGTGTCGGGAGAACGTGTTCTGGGAGACGCTCGAGAGCCTGAAAGGTGCCGGCGCGAGCGCGATCCTGGTGTTGCCGGTCGAGAAGATGCTGGCGTGATGCCGGCGGGGCGGCCGATGCCCGCTCACCGTTGATGTTTGCTTGTCGGCCGCAGGGCCGACTGACTTAGCCAGAGAGGTTGACCGTGAGCTTGTCGATGTTGGAGTGGTCGAGTCTTTCCGCGGATGAACGGCGGGCTGCCTTGCGGCGCCCGGCGCAGGCGGACACCGACGGCTTGCACCGACGCGTTCGCGAAATCATCGACGAAGTCCGCGCTCGCGGCGATCAAGCACTGCTCGACTTCACCGAACGATTCGACGGCGTGAAGTTGCGATCGCTTGAAGTCGACGCCGCCGAATTCGACGCCGCCGAACAAGCGTTGACCGCCGATCAACGCGCGGCGCTCGAGCGCGCAATCAGTAACGTGCGCCGCTTTCATGAAGCACAGCTCAGCAATCCGCTGCGAATCGAAACGTCGCCGGGCGTGATCTGCGAACGTCACTTCCGGGCCATCGATGCCGTGGGTTTGTATGTACCCGCGGGCGTCGCTCCCCTGCCCTCGACCGCCGTCATGCTGGCCGTACCGGCAAGCATTGCAGGCTGTACCACTCGCATCATCTGCACGCCGCCTCGCAAAGACGGCAGCGCCGATCCTGCTGTGTTGTTCGTCGCCAAATTGTGCGGTATCAGCCGTGTGTTCAAGATTGGTGGCGCGCAGGCCGTCGCCGCCATGGCCTATGGCACCCGGAGCGTCCCCAAGGTCGACAAAGTCTTCGGCCCTGGCAACTCCTGGGTCACCGCTGCAAAGATCATCGCGGCGAACGATCCGGATGGCGCCGCCCTGGACCTGCCGGCCGGCCCTTCCGAAGTGCTGGTGATTGCGGACCAGGAGGCCAACGCCGATTTCGTCGCCGCCGACCTGCTCGCTCAAGCCGAGCACAGCGCCGACGCTCAAGCCATTCTGGTCACGACATCCAGAGCGCTGGCCGAAGCGACCATCGAACAGCTGGAAGCGCAGATGCGCCGGCTCGGCCGCGAGAGCACGCTGCGCGAATCCATCAATCACGCGCGCCTGTTCATCGTCGACTCGTTGCAGTCTGCATTTGATCTGAGCAACGCTTACGCGCCCGAGCACTTGATCGTGCAGGTTGCGAAAGCTCGCGACTGGCTGCCGAGCATTCGAAATGCAGGCTCCGTGTTCCTCGGCGCGTGGACGCCCGAAACCATGGGCGACTACTGCAGCGGCACCAACCACGTGTTGCCCACCTATGGTTTTGCCCGCGCCTACAGCGGACTGTCGCTGGTCGATTTCCAGAAGCGCATGACGGTGCAGGAACTGAGCGCCGACGGCTTGCGCGATCTCGGTCCGACCGCCGTCACCATCGCCGGCCTCGAAGGCCTCGACGCACACGCCAACGCAGTCCAAGTGCGCCTGCGCCAACTCGCGAATCTCTCATGAACCCGATCCTGAATCTCGCTCGGCCCGACATCCTGTCGCTACAGCCCTATCAACACGCGGCGTGGGAGCCCACGCTCGAGCGCATGCACGCCAACGAAATGCCGTGGCGTGCGCAAGGCGATGCGTCGCATGCCGGCCTCAACCGTTATCCCGAACCGCAGCCCGACGAACTGATCGAACATCTCGCCAGGCTGTACGGCACAGCGCCGAAGAATGTGATCGCCGGACGCGGCAGCGACGAAGGCATCGACCTGCTCGTTCGCGCTTTCTGTCGCGCAGGCGAAGACAGCGTGCTGATCTGCCCGCCGACTTTCGGCATGTACAAAGTATCGGCGCGCATTCAGGGCGCGGGCGTCATCGAAGTGCCGCTCGTCAAAGAGCGCGGCTTCGAGTTGGACGTGCAAGCTGTGCTCGCCGCGTGGCGTGAGAACGTCAAGCTCGTCTTCATTTGCACGCCGAACAATCCGACCGGCAATCTGCTCGACCGCGCCTCGGTCGAAGTCCTGTGCGCGCACCTGAGTGACAAGGCACTGGTGGTTGTTGACGAGGCCTACATCGAGTTCGCCAATGCCCCCAGCATGGTGCGGGAGCTGGAGCGCTTCCCGAACCTCGTGATCCTTCGCACGCTGTCGAAGGCTTACGCATTGGCCGGCGCTCGCTGTGGCGCCCTGATCGCGCACGAAGACATCATCAGCCTGCTCGCTCGCGTGATTACCCCCTACGCGCTGCCGACGCACACCATCGACTCCGTGCTGCACTTGACTGACGAGGAGCATGTCGCCGAGTCGAAGCAGCGCATCGAGCTCATCTTGACCGAGCGAGCGCGCGTCTCTGAGGCGCTTGCCTCGTTGCCATTGGTTCGCGAGGTGTGGCCCAGCGATTCGAATTTCATCCTGGTCGACTGCAACGATGCAGATGCCGTTCTGCGTGCAGCGGTCTCGGCAGGGTTGATCATTCGCGATCCACGCTCGCAACCCGGCCTCGGCAGCAGCCTGCGTATTTCCATCGGCACACCCGATCAGAATGACCGGCTCATTCGCGGGGTCAAGCAGGCTTCGGGAGGTCTCGCATGAGCGGCCAGCGCGTCTTGTTCATCGACCGCGACGGCACGATTATCACCGAGCCGGCGGACAAACAGATCGACAGCCTGCAGAAGTTCCGGCTGGTGCCGGACGTGATCGCGGGGCTGCAGCGTCTGCGCGATGCCGGCTACACGCTGGTGATGGTGAGCAATCAAGACGGCCTCGGTACCGAGAGCTTCCCCGAGCCCACCTTCCGCGAGCCGCACGAGTTCCTTCGCGAGTTGCTGCAGTCACAGGGCATCACGTTTGCCGAGGAATTCATTTGCCCGCACAAGCCGGCGGACAACTGCCATTGCCGCAAGCCAAAGACCGGGTTGCTCGATGATTACTTGAAGAGCCATCCCATCGATCGTGAGCACAGCTATGTCATCGGCGACCGGGAAACCGATCTGCAGCTGGCGCAGAATCTGGGCATCCAAGGCATCCGTGTGCGCACGGAAGAAACACCCGGCGATACCTGGCCGCAGATCGCTGCTCGCCTGACTGCGCGGGCGCGTGTCGCGAACGTGGTGCGCAAGACGAAAGAAACGGACATCAAGGTCGAAGTAAATCTGGACCGCGAGTCGCCCATCCATATCGAGACGGGCCTCGGCTTCTTCGATCACATGCTCGAACAGATTGCGAAGCACGGCGGCTTCTCGCTGCAGCTCATCTGCAAGGGCGACCTGCACATCGATGAGCACCACACGGTCGAAGACTGTGCGCTCGCTCTTGGCCAGGCGTTGAAACAAGCGCTCGGCGACAAGCGCGGCATTCATCGCTATGGCTTCCTGCTACCCATGGACGAAGCCCTCGCCCAGGTCGCCATCGATCTTTCGGGTCGTCCCTACTTCGTGTTCGAAGGTCAGTTCGGTCGCGACACCGTCGGCCAGCTGCCCACCGAGCTCGTGCCGCACTTCTTCCGCTCGCTGGCGGAAACCTTGGGCGCGGCGATCAATCTGAAGGTTCAGGGCGAGAACACTCATCACATGATCGAAGCCTGTTTCAAGGGCGTCGGTCGTACATTGCGCCAGGCGTTTCGTATCACGGACACGGAACTGCCGAGCACCAAGGGCACGTTGTAATGCAGCTCGCGATCATCGACAGTGGCGGCGCCAACATCGCCTCCCTCCGCTACGCCATCGATCGACTCGGCATGGCCTCGGAGCTCACGACCGATCCGGACAAGGTGCGCGCCGCCTCGCACGTGATTCTGCCGGGCGTCGGCGCCGCGGCCGATTGCATGAGCCGCCTGCAGAAAACGCCCGGCCTGGTCGAAACCATTCGCAAACTGCGACAGCCCATGCTCGGCATCTGCGTCGGCATGCAGCTGTTGTTCGAATCCTCGGAAGAAGGCGAAGTGCCCTGCCTCGGCTTGCTGCCCGGACGCGTGCGTCGCTTCGCCGATCGTGACGATCTGCCCGTCCCGCACATGGGCTGGAATCAGCTGGAGTTCGAGCCGGGGTCGCCGCTGCTGAAGGACATCCAGCCGGGCGACCATGTTTATTTCGTGCACAGCTATTCGGCGCCGGTCAGCCCGCTGACGGTCGCATCCGCCACCTACGGCGAGCAGTTCTCTGCACTGGTCCAAAGCGGCAACGTGTTCGGCGCCCAGTTCCACCCGGAACGCTCGGCGCGCATCGGCTCGTTGCTGCTGCGTAATTTCCTGCAATTGCAACAGACTCAATAAACACCCATGGAGCTGATTCCCGCCATCGATCTCAAGGACGGCCGTTGTGTCCGCCTGTTCAAGGGCGACTTTGCCGCCGAGACGGTGTATTCGAATGATCCGGCCGAAATTCTGGCCCGCTATCGCGCCTTCGGCGCGCGACGCATCCACGTCGTCGATCTCGACGGCGCGAAGGACGGCACGCAAGCGAATCGCGATGTCATCGTGAAGTTTGCCGGCGACCGTTCGCTCAAGCTGCAAGTCGGCGGCGGCCTGCGCTCGCTGGAGCGCGTCAAAGCGCTGTTGGATGCCGGCGTGGAACGCGCCGTCATCGGCAGTGTTGCCATCAATTCACCCGATGTCGTGATTTCCTGGCTGTCGGAAGTCGACCCGACGCGTATCGTGCTCGCATTGGATGTGCGATTGGATGAGTCCGGCATGCCGATGCTCACCACACACGGCTGGCAGCAAACGAGCAGCGTGAATTTGTGGAGCCTGGTCGAACGTTTCGTGCGCTCCGGCATCGCTCACGTACTGTGCACCGATGTCGCGCGAGACGGCGCGCTCACCGGCCCGAACTTCGAGCTGTACGCGGACGCGGTACGAAGATTTCCCGAGCTGCAGTGGCAAGCATCCGGCGGTGTCGCCACCGCGCGTGACTTGATCGCCCTGCGCGAATGCGGCGTCGCTGCCGTGATCAGCGGCAAAGCGCTGCTGGAAAACAAGATTTCACCTGAGGAGTTGCGGCCATTCTTGCCAAACGCATCATCCCCTGTCTCGATGTAAGAGACGGGCAGGTCGTCAAGGGGGTGCGCTTCCGCGATCACGTGGTCGTGGGCGACATCCTCGAGCTGGCGCAGCGTTATCGTGACGAAGGTGCCGATGAGCTGGTGTTCTACGACATCACCGCGAGCCCGGACGGACGCACGGTGGATCGCAGCTGGATCCGCCGCATCGCGCGCATTCTGGATATTCCTTTTTGCGTGGCGGGCGGCATTCGCAGCGTCGCCGACGCCGAAGAGGTTCTAGGCGAAGGTGCGGAGAAGGTGTCGATCAACTCCCCTGCCCTGGCCGACCCTGAATTGATCAGCCGGCTCAGCGCGCGCTTTGGCGCGCAGTGTGTGGTCGTCGGCATCGATAGCCAGACGGTCGACGGCGTCTATCAGGTCTATCAATTCACCGGCGATCCGGAACGCACGCGCAATACCGCACGCAAGACGTTGGATTGGGTGCGCGAGGTGCAAGAACGCGGCGCGGGTGAGATCGTGCTCAACTGCATGGCAAGCGACGGCGTGCGCAAGGGCTATGACATCGCTCAGCTCAGTGCCGTGCGCGCTCAGTGTCGCGTGCCATTGATCGCATCAGGTGGTGCGGGCTCGAAGGAACATTTCGCCACGGTGTTCAATGAAGCGCGAGTTGATGGCGCGTTGGCGGCGAGCGTGTTCCACACCGGTGCGTTACCGATTCCGGACCTGAAGAGCTACTTGCGCGATACCGACATCGAGGTGCGGCCATGAGGCTCGACCAGATCGAATCGTTCGACTGGAGCAAAGGCGACGGCCTGCTGCCTGCCGTCGTGCAGGACGCCACCAATGGCAAAGTGCTCATGCTCGGTTACATGAACCGCGAGGCGCTGCGCAAGACGCTCGGCGAAAAGCGCGTGACGTTTTACAGCCGGAGCAAGCAGCGGCTGTGGACCAAGGGCGAGACCTCCAGCAACTTTCTGCACCTGGTCGATGCCGCCATCGACTGCGACAACGATACGCTATTGATCACGGCCCGGCCCGATGGCCCGACGTGCCACAACGGCATGGATAGTTGTTTTGGAGATGACATCGGCACGACGGCAACTCGGCTCGCCTTCCTCTCCCGGCTCGAGTCGGTGATCGAGAAACGCGTGAGCGAGCGGCCTGAGGGCAGCTACACCGCGCGCCTGTGGGCCGATGGTCCAACTCGCATGGCTCAGAAGGTCGGCGAAGAAGGTGTCGAGGTTGCGCTCGCGGCAGTGACCCAGAGCGACGACAAGCTCGTCGGAGAAGCCGCCGATCTACTGTTTCACCTGACGCTGCTGTTGAAGAGTCGTCAACTGTCCTTGGGCCACGTGGTCACAGAACTGGAACGGCGCCACACCGCCAAGAAGTAAGTTCAACAACGACTTGAGAGCTGCGAAAGTCAGCACTGCGCCCCGTCGCTCGCCATTCTCAAATATATGTGCGCCGGCCTGCCTCCGGTCGCGGCGCACCATCGGCTAGCACTTCTCCCGTGGGGCGCGGGAAGCATATGTGCCCGGTCTACCAGGGGCGTGGAACCGTGTGGCACATAACCGTTCTCATGGCGTGCCGTCAGGCACTCGAGGACGCGGGCGGAGAACAACAATCGCATGCTTTCGTACACGGCCCGGCCGGAGCCCTCGCCCCTATCGATCTGGATGGAACAAATCACTCCGTGCGCCGGGGAGCTCGCGTGGTGTCATTCCACCGATGCCTACCGGCTTCAGAAGATCATTCGTCGCGGCGAGCTACGCTCGCCAACTCCCTGCAAAGTGTTTGGGGAGCCACTCTCTTATTTTTGCTACGGCAGACCCGCCTACAAGAAGGCTTCCTCAACGTCGATACGAACGACGGGGTGTGCCCCGGTGGCAATCCTGATGTCATCCGAACTCCTGAAATGGCGCAAGCGGGTGTTTCCTTTCGATAGCGGAGGGTTCGTTCAAGGACGATACAGCGCATGGCTGCACAGGTCGATGGAGCTTCACGAGTTCGACATCACCCGGTTGCCCGACTGCGCCCGGCGGTTCGTGCCCTCCTTCTACGCCACCCATCTCGATTATCTGACGCTGCAACCCCGCCGCCCGACCATTCCCTATGCCGACTTCTATCAAGTCGAGGCGTTGGTCGCGATGCTGACCGATACCGACGCATCCAAGGCCGACGACCGCCGCTTCATCGTCGAGCTGCAAGTCGAGCAGCCCATTCCATTCGAATGGCCGTTCGTGCGCGGCCTGATCCTGCCACAACAGCTTCGGGCGACATCCTTCGTCTCAACGTTCCTGAAGGGCCCGGGCCGCGGGGTGAAGGTTCGCTATTTTCATTGTTCGCCAAACAAAGTTGCCCTCGAATATCAAGGGCTGCTCGAACACCTCGCTCTGCAACTGCAAAAAGAGTGGAGGATGCTATGAAGGATCAAAGCGGCGTCCTGATCGGCGTCTGTCGGCCCCTGCCCGACGTCCTCGGCTTTGTCACGCCCGTTTTCCGCGATCGCGCCGGGGAGCCTGTCGCCCAGATCGTAGAGAACGGTCGCATCGTACGCTTCGTGGAACTGGATCTCGGCGAAGAGTTCGTGCCGTTGAAAAGCTTTGCCAGCGTGAGTGTCGGAGAACCTGCGCTCTACGGGATGGAGTTCGAAGACTGCATCTGCGTGGGGTCACCGGGCGTGTCGGACTGGTCAGACGAGGATGCTCTCAAAACCGCCTTTGAAAACAGCCGTCATGACAAATCGACCGGGCTTCTGACATTTCCACACCCCCAGACGCGCAAACGGAATCTCCGCATGGCGCTGGCAGCGTGCGTTGCCCTGCTGGCCTTCGGGTTGGCCTTCGTGGTGCAGGATTACCTGAAATCCAATCGGGTGATCGCAACGGACGAGAGACAGCTGGATCACAGCACGCTGCGTGACGGCACCGTCGTGCATCTCGGTGCTCTGACACAAATCAAGGTCGACTACGTCGATGCGGCGCGCATCGTGTATGTGCACAAAGGCGATGTGGTGTTCGATGTGGCGAAGGATCGGCAGCGTCCGTTCATCGCGCGAACGGATTTGGTCGACATCACGGCGGTAGGCACGAGGTTCGGGGTCTCTGTCGACTCCGGGGTGACCACCACAGTGGCCGAAGGATCCGTGACAGTAACGCGCCGTGGAAGCGCTAGTGGCCTTGTCAGGTTGCTGAAGGCGGGCGAGGAACTGCGTGTGCCGGCAAACCCATCCACTTCATTACGGGTTGAGCCTGCGAACGCGGAACGCAAGCTGCAATGGGCGACGGGCTGGCTGGATCTCAGTGGTTTGACGGTGGCTCAGGGCATCGAGCAGCTCAACCTTCGCAATCGGATGCAGATCCAGGCGGACAGTCCCACCATCAGCGAGCAGGTCGTCGATGTCGCGCTAGTGAAGGTCGACTCGCCGAAGCGGTACGCCAAGGCAGTCGCCGACGAACTGGGCGTCCGAATGACGATCGATGAGGAAAACGGCGTGATCCGGCTCTCGGAATAAATTCCCCGTGCCCCTTCTCGGCTGCAGATTGTCATGGATGTTCGCGGCACTGCTGCTCCTGGCGTGCGCGTCCACTTACTCCGCGCAACCAGACCGCACCACGCAATTCAATTTCGATCTCAAGAGGGGCTCACGCGCCGCCGTCCTGAAACAGTTTTCTCGACGAACCGGTCTGCAGATCATCAATGTAAAGGGCAGCCAAACCAGGGAGCTCGGTCCGTACATCGGGTACGTTACAGTCGACGAGGCCCTGCAGGCGCTGCTACTGGACACCGACCTGTCCTACACATGGCAGGATGAGGACACGATAAAAACATATCTCAAGGTCGTCGAACCGCCGCGAGCGGAAGACGGCGTCAGAGAAGTGCTGGTCACCGGCAGTCGCCTCGGCTTTGGCGCGGAAGGACCCGTACCTGTCAGAGTGTATGACCGGCAAAGCATCGACCGACTCGGCGCCTCGAGTCTGCCTGCTGTGTCGAGCTACTTCACGCAGCAGCCCTTTTCGTTCAGCGAATGGGCTCAGCAGAGCGGAGCGCAACACATTCAGATGCGCGGCTTGGGCGTCGACACGACGCTCGTGCTCATCAACGGACGACGAGCGCCCCCCAGCACAAGTAGTGTCTCGCTAAACGCATTCGATTTGAACAGCATACCGCTGACGGCAGTGGAACGAATCGAAGTGATGTCCGATTCGGCGTCCGCCATCTATGGCGCCGATGCGATCGGCGGCGTGGTCAACATCATCCTGAGAGACAGGATCCGCTCGCCCGAGATCTTTCTACACTACGGTCAAGCCGCTGGCGGCGGCGCCGAGCAGCGCGTCGCAGGCTCGCTTGGCGCCACCACCGAGCGCCTGAAGTCCTCGCTGGTACTGGACTACTTCGACAGAGCCGCGCTCATGGGAGAGGCTCGGGATCTATGGCGAAATCAGGATTACCGTCGCTTCGGTGGATATGACTATCGTGTCACCACGACGCAAGCCGGTAACGTCTATTCCCTGACCGGGGAGCCTCTGCCGGGGCTGCCCACATCGGCTGCCGCCGTTCCCTCCGGAAGGACGGGAGGACTCAGCCCGGCCGATTTCCTCGCAACGGCAGGCACAGTCAATCGGGGCAGCTCTTCCAGTGACCGGTCCATCAAGCCGCAATCGGTCCGCCTGAGCGCCTTTGGTTCAATAGAATTTGACCTCTCCGATCAGCTCAACTTCTTCGGAGAGCTGCTGGCGGTCAACGGCACGGTGACTTCCCTGAGCGCACCGCCGTCCCTGACTCAGCAACTCGTTCCTGCTGACAATCCTTTCAATCCGTTTGGTGAGGCAGTCCTTGTCGATTATTCCTTCGCCGATCTGGATTCGATCTCACACACTTACGACACCGAGCAAGTGCGCATGGTCCTTGGCGCTCGGGGCGAGCTCGGTCGGTGGGATTGGGAGTTTTCCGGTCAACGCAATCATGAAAATGGATCGAGTACGGTGCTGGGAGAGATCAACCTGGCCCGAGCCAGGGAAGCGGTCCATTCCGCCGATGCGCAAAATGCGCTCAATCTTTTCTCCGATGGCCCAGCGGGCACTACTACGCTGCTGCAATCCCTGATGGATCCTCCGCGGCGTCTAGACACGTCGTTCTCCAGCTCCCAATGGTCTGCGTTCCTCAGAGGGCCGCTGTTCCAAATGCCCGGCGGGCGAGTAGAGGCAGTGGTTGGCGCGGAGTGGCGTCGTGATGCGGCTGAGTTCTTCGAATCGGGCACGCGCATCGACGAGTACCGAGATGTCGCCTCGATGTTCTCGGAGATCAGGCTGCCATTGCTCGACCATCTGTCATTGAAGCTGGCTCTCCGCGGTGATAGCTATGGCTCCGCGAAGGACATGGTGACTCCCCAATACGGGCTTGTCTGGCGCCCGTCATCGCAGTGGCTGGTTCGCGCCGCTTATGGAACGAGCTTCCGGCCACCGTCGATGCTCGCGTTGAATACGCCGATGTATCGATTCTCCTTCCCAATAGCAGACCCCTTCAGGGGCGGCTCCGTGTCGGCCGTCGCACTCATCGCGGGTGGCAATCGTGATCTCGATGCCGTAACCGCGCACTCCTTCACCTCGGGTCTCACTTATCGATTTTCCGAGCTGCCCGGTTTGAGCTTGGGTGGCAGTTACTGGCGTGTTGCGATGGACAATCGGATCGTGGTGCCGCGCTACGCCGAACTGCTGAATCCGAAGAGTGACTTGGGCCATTATCGCTCGGTGCGCGACCCACCGAGCGATGAGGATGTGCGGGCGGGCTGGGCGGGGCCGTTGCGCTCACTCGACCTTCGTCTCATCAACTATGGTGACTTGCAGACCAGCGGCGTTGACCTGGACGCATCGGCGACTGTCGAGGGCAACCACGGAAGCTTACACGCGAAGCTGTCGGCGACCTGGGTCCACGAATACCTTGTGCGCGACACGAATCAGGCGTTGCCCCCGGATCGAGTAGGAATCGCGAATATACAAGGCACCATCCCGGCGTGGCGCGTCGTCGGCTCGCTGGTTTGGGAGTTTCGGTCGTTTGGCGCCTCGACCACCGCGACGTTCACGCCGTCCTATCAGGATGCCGATGTGTGGTACGGGCCGCTCGATAGACACATCGCCTCTCGGACCCTCGTGGACCTGCAAGCCTGGGTGGATCTGGACATCGCCGGAACCACTTTGCTCGATGGAACGAGAGTCACGCTCGGCGCTCTGAATGTGTGCGACGAAACTCCAGACTTTGCAAACGCCGGAGCGTCGCTTGGATATGACATCTCCCAAGCGGACCTGACAGGCCGGTTCATCTATTTCCGGATTACGACGCGCTTCTGAGAGCTGACGCCTCTATTAAGTTGCCTCCAGAACCACCGAATACGTGTAGCTCACGCCCTGCCGGCTATCCTTCGCAGGCGTCGGCCGATGACGCGACATTGCCAGATACAACGCCCGGCCCGCTCGGCTTGAAGCTGAATCGACCTTCTTTATCCGTCGTCACTTCGACGAACGGCTTCTGATCCGCGGAAAGCGCCTTGCCGCCGAAGATGGACACGGCATGGCCGACGAGCGGCTTGCCATCGAATAGCACCTCGAACTTCACGTCCGACCCGACGAAAGTGGAGTTCGGATGGGACAGCGCTCGATACTCCAACCCCGTGTTGCGCGCAGCGAGCGCCTGCGCGTGACCTTGCCGTCGCCATCGTCATCCCACGTGCCGATGAATGCGTTGCCCGTGTGGCCGCCGGTGGGCATAGCTTTGCCAACTTCCGCGGTCTCGGCGCCATGGGCTCCGCTACGGATCGAGTCCACAACGTCGGGAGCGGTGCCAGATCAGTCGAAGCTCAGCCGTCCGTTGCGGACTGGTGTGGGCTGGCCCGAGAGCTGGCGGCTCGCCGGAGAACCCAGCGAGCGCCAGAGATGCTAACGATTCTCAACTTGTTGGCAAGTGCCTCGTCAGAACCAGACACGCAAGCCTGCGACGAATTGCAGCTCGTCTGTATCGTCACCGTGCTCGCGCGCGAGGTCGGCTGTGCCACCAAATTTCCGTGACCACACCGCCCCGAAATACGGCGCGAACTCACGACGGATCTCATATCGCAGCCGCAGTCCGAGTTCCGCGTCGCTGAACCCTGAACCGATACCGTTGGCCGGATCGTCCCTGCCGTAAATTTTTACTTCCACCTTCGGCTGCAATATCCAGCGTTGAGTTAGAAACATTTCGTACTCGGCGGAGAAGTTGGCCGCGGTCCGGCCCTCCTCGCCCACGTACGCCAATGCCTCGACTTCGAACCAGTACGGTGCGAGTCCTTGCACGCCGAACGTCGCCCAGGTTCGCGATGGACCTTCGCCAAAATCGTGCGCCACGCCGCCTTGCAGGCTCCACCAACGTGAGATCACACGGTCCCAGAGCAATTCGGCCGACCCTTCATAATCAGCGTCCGAGCGCTCGCCTTCAGTCTTGAGCAGCGCCTTGTTGTAGTCGTTGCCGAACCAGGCTCGACCGTCCCAGAAGAGCACATCGCCAGCGTCAGTGTCGCGCCACTCCAGTTGATCGAATGCCACCATCCCGAACGGCGCGGTGTCGTCCATGTCCATCATCTCCGCCATTTCCTCTTCGGACATGTCGCCCATCGGGTGTTGCGGCGGCTCCGGCGGAACGTGTGCACGCTCGCTCTGCGTGCGTTCCTCGGAATGATGCTCGTGGTGCTGATGCTCTTCCTGAGCAGCAGCAGTCGTCACAACCGAGCCAAACAAGGCCAGCGCGAGAGGCAGTTTGATCAGCGCGCTCATGAGTGATCTCCATGGCCGCCGTGATGCGCCATGCCATCTGCGGGCTCGACGTGCACCTCGCGGAACATGCCGGCCTCCATGTGATACAGCAGATGGCAGTGATACGCCCAACGTCCCAGCGCATCCGCCGTGACTGCATAACTCAGCTTCTGCGCCGGCTGCACATTGACCGTGTGCTTGCGCACCTGGAAGTTGCCCGACGCATCTTCGAGCTCACTCCACATGCCGTGCAGGTGGATGGGATGCGTCATCATGGAATCGTTGACCAGCGTGATGCGCAGCCGCTCGCCGAGCTGAAACTTCAGTGGCTTGGCCTCGGAGAACTTCTGGCCGTTGAACGACCAGACAAATCTTTCCATATGGCCGGTGAGGTGCAGCTGGATCTCGCGCCCGGGCGGACGGCGATCGATCGAACCGCCGATGGTGCGCAAGTCCGCGTAGGTCAGCACGCGACGCCCGTTGTTTCTCAAGCCAATGCCCGGATCGTCGAGCTCGAGGTTCGGCCGATCGACCTGCATATCGAGCAATGGTGTTTGCTCGGTCGGCGGATGCTCGATCGTTGTCGATGGAGCCGCTGCTCCATGCCCAGCGTGCGGATTTGCCGGAGCATGATTCATCTGACTGTGATCCATTGGCGCGCTACTCGACGCGCCATGACCGCCATGCCCCATGTCACCCATCGTCAGCAATGGCCGTGGATCGAGCGGCGGAATTTCCGCTTCCAATCCAAGACTCGGCGCCAGCGTGCCACGCGCGTAACCCGACCGATCCATCGCCTGCGCAAAGATCGTGTAGGCGCGATCGTCCTTCGGCTCGACGATGACATCGTAGGTCTCCGCCGCGCCGATGCGGAACTCATCCACCGACACGGGCTCGACATCCACGCCATCGGTTGCAACGACGCTGAGCTTCAACCCCGGAATGCGCACATCGAAGAACGACATCGACGAGCCGTTGATGAAGCGCAGCCGTACTTTTTCACCGCGCGAGAACAGACCGGTCCAGTTGCCGGTCGGCGTCACGCCGTTCATCAAGTACGTGTACGCGTAGCCTGACACGTCGAGCGTGTCGGTGGGATTCATGCGCATCTCGCCCCACATGCGTCGATCGGCGAGCGTCTGGCCCAACCCGTTCTTGCGCACGTCGGCGAAGAAATCGCCCGCGGTGCGACGGCCGAAGTTGTAGTAGTCGCTGTGCTTCTTGAGCACGGAAAAAATCCGCTCCGGATCGAGATCGGTCCAGTCGGACAGCATCACCACGTAATCGCGCTCGGTCGGGAAGCGCTCGCCGCCGCGACGCTCGATCACGATCGGCCCGTAGAGCCCGGTCTGTTCCTGAAAGCGCGAATGCGCGTGATACCAGTAAGTGCCGTGCTGGTTCACCTTGAAGCGGTACAAATACTCGCCGCCGCTGGGAATACCGGCAAAACTCAGGCCCGGCACACCATCCATGTCCGCCGGCAGAATCATGCCGTGCCAATGAATGGAGCTGCGCGCGGCGAGCCGATTGGACACGCGTAAGGTGACGGTGTCGCCCTCGCGCCAGCGAAGCAGCGGCCCCGGAATCTGCCCGTTCACCACGGTGCCGATTCGTTTGTGCCCCGTGAAATTGAACGACGCCTCGCCGATCTGCAGATCGAAATGACTGCCGGTCAGCACCGTCTGCGTCTGGCTTTGGGCCCAGACGTCGCTTGCTCGATGGGCGCCCAACACGAACAGCCCGGCGCCGGCCGCCTGCAAAAAACTCCTGCGCGAGAGCTGCGGCATGCGCGCTCGCGGTAACTGCATCATCGATGACATGAAACTCTCTTGAACTAAAGCGTCGACGTGCGCACAGCGACGGCCATTGCCATCAGCGAGCGCTCAGCAAACATCGGCCGAAGAGAGTCAGGCGGGAGGTCTGAACAACCCAGTGGGACGCGCGGCAGGAATGGTTTGTGCGCCAGAGGGAACGCGCAGCAACGCCACCGAGACAGGATTCATGATGACTGCACCGAGCGCTGCGCAAGGCAGGTGCAGGCACGGGCACTCGCAGTCGCCAGATTTGCAGCAGTCGTGCTCGCCACCGGAGTCATCGGAATGGTGGGTCTTAGGCGCTTCATGCTCGGCACAGGCCGGCTCGCCAGCCACTTCGGACGTCGCCGGCTGAAGCGTCGCCTCCGCCGCCACCGGCATCGCATGACCCAGCTCGCCGACGACCAGACGGGCCATCAGCAAGAAGATCAGCGTCCAGCGTTGCCAGCAGAATTTCACGGCGCGAGAGTACAGGCCATCGCGGCAGCGCGCAACGACGCGGACATTAACTCCCGGTCATGCAGCGAGGGCCTCTCCTGACAAGGGGTCGGAAGTGCCTGAAAAACAGCCTCGCGATCGCTTGCGCACCGTGACCGCGCTGGAACTTGCCTTTCTGCACCACGTTGAGTGAGTACCCGAGGCTTGGGAGCTTCAACATGAAATCTTTCTCTTCACGACTCATTCCCGTCGCGATCGCCAGCATCCTATGTGGGGTAGCGGTCGCCGGCGGCGGTAAAGACGATCACATGAAGATGATGGACAAGGACGGCGACGGCAAGATCACGGCTGCCGAGCACACCGCAGGCGCCAAGACGATGTTCACCAAGATGGACGCCGACAAGGACGGCCAGGTGACCGCCGCCGAAATGGACGCGATGCACGACTCGATGAAGGACAAGAGTCATGCAACGGCTCGTACCGAGGGTGGCCCGAACGAGCAAAAGATGGCCGATAAGAAGGCCTATGACGAAACCGGCACCGGCAAGAGCATGCCGAAGCAGATGTCCTCCGAGCAAAAAATCGCGAAGATGGACACCAATAACGACGGCAAGCTGAGCGCGGCCGAGCACGCCTCCGGCGCCAAGCAGATGTTCGGCAAGATGGATGCGGACGGTGACGGAGCGTTGACGGCGCAAGAGATGCGCGACGGTGAACGTAAGGAAATGACGGCGAGCGACGAATAGCTCGCTGTAGGAATTATCTAACGTCGGGCCGCCGGGCGCCGAGCGCCCGGTCCGGCCCGATTGCGACGCGTCTGAGGACGCCGCGCGCCCTGATCTGTGAGCTTGCCCGTGTCCACGCGGGCCAGGATTGTTACAATCCGGCGATAACGATTCGTCCTGGCCCCTGCTCTGAACAACACGGAATCGTCTTCCGGGCTCGCTCTTGCAACTCGAACGCTGGCACCAGATCAAAGATCTCTTTTCCGCGGCTTTGGAACACCCCACTGCCGATCGTGCCGCCTTTCTCGACCGGACCTGCGGCAACGATATCGAGCTGCTGGCCCAGGTGCATTCGCTGCTCGATGCTCACGAAAGCAGCCTGGGCTTCATCGAGCGTCCCGCCATAGAGCGAGCCGGCCTCGCTCCACCCTTCGAGCCGTGGGATTGGCAGGGCCGGCGTCTGGGCAACTACCGCATCGTCAGCGAGCTCGGCCGCGGCGGCATGAGCCATGTCTACAAGGCGGTTCGCGACGACGATCAGTACTACAAGGAAGTGGCCATCAAGCTGCTGCGCCCTGGCCTCGATACGCAGGGTCTGTTGCAACGGTTGCGTGACGAGCGCCAGATGCTCGCCGAGCTGAGTCATCCGAACATCGCTCAATTGCTCGATGGCGGCGTCACCGAGACCGGCGCGCCCTACCTGGTCATGGAGTACGTCGAAGGCCAACCGATCGATGAGTATTGCGAAGAGCGCGGGCTGAGCATCCCCGCGCGACTCGATCTGATGCGAACGTTGTGTGGCGCGGTCCATTACGTGCACCAACATCTGATGGTTCATGGCGACCTGAAGGGCGGCAACATCCTGGTCACCCAGGGCGGCGTGCTGAAGCTGCTGGATTTTGGCATCGCCAAGCTGCTCAACGCGTCGAGCGAAGCCTCGCAGGCCCTGAACAATCAGTTCGTGGCGCTGACGCCGGCCTACGCGAGTCCCGAACAAATCCGTGGCGAGCCCATTACTACGGCGAGCGATGTCTACTCGCTAGGCGTCCTGCTCTACAAGTTGCTCGCGGGCACGTTGCCTTTCGAGGTGCCGGCCGAATTGTTCGGTCGGGATGCAGCGGCGGCCTCAGGCGATCGTCAGCCTCGTCTGCCCAGCATCGCTGCCGAGCAAGGAAAAATCGCTTCATATCGTCGCATTGCCCGGCAGTTGCGCGGCGATCTCGATGTCATCGCGATGAAGGCGCTAGCCAGGGAGCCCGAGGATCGCTACGGCTCCGCCGAACACCTCGCCGAGGATATGCATCGCTATCAGCGCGGCTTCCCGGTGCACGCGCATCCCCCGCGGGCCCTGTATCGCACACGAAAGCTGGTGATGCGTCACAAGGCGGCGACGGTTGCGTCGGGGTTGTTTGCTGTCGCAATTGTCTCCGGCATCGTCGCCACTGCGTGGCAAGCTCATGTGGCGAGCAACGAGCGCGCACGCGCCGAGCGCCACCTGGCAGAGATTCGGAAACTCACGAACACCTACCTGCGCGATGTCTACGACGCGGCAGTCAACCTGCCGGGCGCCACTGAAGTGCGCAAGCTGCTGGTGGAGAACTCGCTGAAACACATCGCCGCGCTGGAGAGCGAATCGCAGGACTCGCTCGAGTTCAAGCGCGAGCTTGCACAGGCTTATCAGCGCTTTGGCGATGTGCAGGGAGACTATCTGGGCGCCAACCTCGGCGACACGGAGGGCGCGGTGCAAAGTTATCGTCGCGCGCTGCGCCTGCGTGAGCAGGTCGCACAGCAGAGCCCGACCCTCGCCGACGTGTCCGAACTGCTACGCAGCTACGTTTCTGTGAGCGAGCTGCTGGCGGCGCAAAGCAAGCTCGATGAGGCCATCGAGCTTGCGGAAGACGCCGACGACATCGGCCAAAAGCTCGCGGCCATGCCGGGCGCCACTGCCCCCGAGCATCGGATGGCGGCTGCGGCTCGCATGCTGCTCGGAACGAACTTGAGCACCGTCGATCTGCCGCGAGCCCTCGAAGCCCTGCAATCCGCACGAGCGACTTTCGAACGCCTGTTCGCTGAGCAACCCAAGAATCCAGGCGCGCGTCGCGACATGGCGCTGATTCACAGCCGCCTGGGCTTTGCTTATGCGCGCGCCTGGCAATACGAACAGGCCCTGGAGCATTACCTGCCCGCGTCCGACTACGCCGAACGATTGGTGGCGGAGTTCCCGGCGGATGCTGCGGCTTTACGAGGCGGGGCGTTTGCGCTCAACAACATCGGCGAAGTGTATAACGCCCTGGGCCAACCCGATCAGGCGCTCAGCCGATTGCAACTCGCGCTGGAACGCGTCGAGCATCTGCTGCGGATCGATCCCGTAAACGAGCAGGCATCCGTCGCCGTGGCTTACGTGTTGAATCAGCTCGGCGACAGTTATCTGTTGAAAGGCGAGCCCGCAACGGCCCTGACGCATTTGAATCGGGCCTTGCGGCTGGTCACTGAAGCGCCGCCGCCGAAGCCCACTGACATCGCCGAGGTCCGCATGCTTCCCGGCATGACGAACTTCCGTCTCGGCAAGGCGCACGCGCTGCTGAAGCATCAGCGCGAAGCTGCAACCTTTCTGGCAGCCAGCCTCACGCGGCTGGAGCCCCTGACCGCCGATCCGGTCGTCGGCAAGGATGCGCAGCGCCTCACCGAGGAAGCGAGGCAGCTGCTTCAATCCGCGAGCTGATCAGATCAGCACTTCGATCGCGGGCTCACGCAGGTTGTAGGTCGAGCTCATCGCCCGTCCGTACGCACCGGCCGTGGCGATCAACAGCACGTCACCTTCCTGCGTCGGCGGCAGCAGGCGGTCGTTGCCCAGCTGATCGCCCGACTCGCAGATCGGACCGACGACATTGAACACCTCGGTCGCGAGATCGTCCAGGCGAGAGAGATTCACGATCTCGTGGTGCGCGCCGTACAGCGCCGGGCGAATGAGTGAATTCATGCCCGTGGCGACGCCAACATAGTTCACTTCGCCCTTGCCCTTCAGCTGCGTCACCTGGGCCAGCAATACGCCAGCTTCAGCAACCAGATAGCGGCCCGGCTCGATCCACAGCGTCAGCTTCGGATGCGCCGTCTTCAGTGCGGCCAGCGTCTCGCCAAACTCGGAGAGCTGCACACCCTGTTGCCCCAGACGCTCCGGCACGCCGAGGCCACCGCCCAGATCGACGATGCGCACGTCCTTGAAGCGTTGTGTCAGCGCGGTGAGCGTGTCGCCCACCGACTTCCAATTGTCGACCGTGAACACACCGCTGCCAGTGTGTGCGTGCAGACCGACAACCCGCGCCCCCGCCGCCTTCACCAGGCGCTCGAGCTCATCCATTTCGAACAACGGCACGCCGAACTTGGAGTGCACGCCCGCCGTGCGCACCTTGTCGTGATGACCCCGGCCATAGCCCGTGTCGATGCGAATGAACACGTCGCGGCCCTTGAAGACTTCCGGCCACGCCTTGAGCGGATGCAAGTTATCGAGCGTCACCCAGATGCCCTGCTGCACGCCCCACTCGTACTCCGCGCGCGGCGCGAAGTTCGGCGTGAACAGGATCTTCTGCTTGTCGAGCTTCGGCAGCGTCTTCATGACGTGCTCGACTTCGAAACGCGATACGCACTCGAAGCCCAGGCCCTGCTCGGCAAACAACTTGAGGATCTCCGGATGCCAGTTGGCCTTCAGCGCATAGAACACGCCTTCGATGCCCGGCAGTGCGCGCAATGCCTTGGCCTTGGCGGTGAGCGTCGCACGGTCGTAGACGAACGCCGCGCTGTGCTCGCGACCCAGCGAGATCAGATCGTTGCGACGGTCGTGCCACCACTGCTTCAGATCGATCGCCGCCTTGTCCTTCGGGCCGTACAGCTCTTCCCAGGTCGGGCCGAGCACCCGATCCGCGGTCATCTTCTGGATCGCAATGTCGTGCAGTCGCGAGACCAGGCGATCGCCCTGCCCCTCGTCGATCACGAAAGTGATATTGAGGTCGTTGGCCGCCTGCGTCACCAGATAGATCTTCTGCTCTTCGAACAGCTCGAGCGCATCACCGAGCCGGTGCAGGATGGCGCGAATGTTTCTTCCGACCAGGCTCACGGCCGCGCACGGACCGATGACTTCGACGCGGCACAGCTTGCCCAGGTCCACGACCAGCGCATCGAGCGTCGCCTTGTCCAGCGTATTCGCGGCCGGATCGAGCGACACGGTGACACTGGTCTCGGACGTCGACACCAGATCGATCGACAGGCCGTGATCCTTGAACACCTGGAAGGCATCGGCGAGGAAGCCCACCGAATGCCACATGCCGACCGTTTCCATCGACACCAGCGTGATGTTCTTCTTGATCGTGACTGCTTTCACCTGCGCGGCGACGTTGCCACCGTGCGTGGTGATGACGGTGCCTTCGAGCTTCGGCGTCTGCGTCGCGTAGACATACAGCGGAATGCCGTACTGCTTCACCGGCATGATGCAGCGGGGATGCAGAACCTTGGCGCCGCTGCTAGCGATTTCCTGCGCTTCATCGTACTCGAGCGCACGAAGCAGTCGAGCTGTCGGCACCGAGCGCGGATTCGCGCTGAACATGCCGGGAACGTCGGTCCAGATTTCCAGGCGACGCGCGCCCAACTTCGCCGCGAAGTAACTGCCCGACGTGTCGGAACCGCCGCGCCCCAGCAGCACGGTGTCGCCGTGCTCGTCACTCGCGATGAAGCCCTGCGAGATGAACACTGTGCCCTGCGTCGACCAGCGACGCTGCAACTCGAGATCGGGCTCGTAGTTGCAAGTGGCGGAGAGATAGCTCGAGCGCAGGTTCGCGTTGCGACGCTGCTCGGCCTTGAGCACCGTGCGAGCATCGACCCACTGCACATCCAATCCTTGAGCCGCGAGGAATGCAGCACCGAGTCGCGTTGCCATCAATTCGCCCTGGGCCATCACGCGAGCACGCAGGCGCTCGCTCACTTCGCCAACCAGCGCGATGCCGGCCGCGATCTGCCGCAGCCGTTTGAACTGTTCCTCGAGATCCTGGCTGGGCGTGACCCCGAGATCGCGCGCCAGATCGCGATGGCGCTGTTCGATCTGATTCATCACCGCCTGCGCTTCATTGCCAAGCGTGTTGTGGCTGTCCAGCGAGACGGCGAGCAGCTGCTCGAGCCGGTCGGTAATGCCCGAGAGCGCCGAGTGGACAATGACCGGGCGCAGCCCTTCGGCGAGCCGGTCGCGAACCACTGCCGCGATATTTTTCCAATTCGCTACCGAGGAAACGCTGGTACCGCCGAACTTGAGCACCACCCACGGCGACGCCGCGGGCGTGGAATCAGCCATCGTCATTTTGGGAGCTCTTCTAGTGTGAGTAAAAGGATCGGGGTCGCGGGCCAGCGCGCACCATCCTGGCTCCGGCCTCGAGAGCTTTGCCGGAGTTAGCGGTCAGCTGCAGGGGGCGCGGTAGCCAAGTCTGGCTCGCGCGGCACCTTACTATTCTTCTTCGAAATCGTTCAGTTCTTTCTTCAGGCGCCGGTCGGCCAAGACATCCTCGAGTTTGCTCCAGGCTGCTTTGCCTTTTTTCGCCGCGGCATTGGCGTTGGGTCGGGCGCGTCGGGCGCCCGAATCGATGAACTTCTCGTAATTCGAGTCCTCGTCGCTTTCGGCGACGAAGTCATCATCGATATCGAAGTGATCGTCGTCTCTCTCCATCACGGCCTTTCCTGGAAAATCCAGCCAAATCAACTACATCGGTAACCGGCAAGGCCGGAAGCCTGCGGACTATATACGACTCGCGGCGGTTTTCAATGGCTTGGAGGACAGGCCCTTCAAATAGTTCGCCCGCTCTGGTAGGGGCGTGCCCTGGCTGGACTCAGGTTAAGCGCCGTTGCTGACCACGACCGGGGCCCCCCGCCCCAGACCCAGCGCCTCGGCCGCGCTCTGCTCCGCCCGGGCGATTTCGACGACGCCGAAGGAGTTGACGAGGGCCAGGAACTCCCCCGGGCTCACGTCCCCATAGGTGCGCCTGAGGGCAAAGCTGTGGCCCCCGGTTTTGACCATGGGTCGACGGAAGGACTCGATCAGCGCGCCGTCGATATTGGTGATCAGGTTGCCGAAATGGTCGGTGGTAATGACCACCCCGGCCACCTGGTCGGCGGCCACTGTCGGCTCGTCCACCCAGGAAGGCACGATGTCGTGGGTTTCCGGCCCCAGGTCGGCCGGGGCCGCCCGCCGCCCGGCGATTTCCGCCGCCAGGGGCGCAAAAATGTCCCGGCCGTGGAAGGTGGCGCTGGCCGGCGGCAGCCTGAACTTGCTGCCCGCATTGGTGGCATCGAACCGGTAGATCTTGGCGCTGGGCACCTGGGTCAGGATCGGCGCGAGCAGCCCATTGTCCGGCGCCAGGAAGGCATGGCCATTGGCGACCACCGCAACGATGTCGCGCTTGGTGCCCACGCCGGGGTCGACCACCGCCACGTGCACCGAGCCCTCGGGGAAGTAGCTGTAGGCCCGCGCCAGCCAGAAACCCGCTTCGGCCGGCCAGTACACCGGCACATCGTGGGTCACATCGACGATCCGCGCCTCCGGTAATCGGGCCAGGATGCGACCCTTCATGGTCGCGACGAAGGGCCCTTGCGGACCGAAGTCGGTGGTGAGCGTGATGACGCCGCAGGCTGAGAACATGGTTTCGATGAAAGCGTTTGAGTTCAGTTGCGATATTCGCAGCGACCGAAGTCTTGCACGATGACGTCCCGTTCGCTGGCGACCACCCGGAATGACGCGTCACCGGCACCGATGTTCCAGACGTCCACTCGCAATGTCTCACCGGGATAGACGGGACTGGTGAAGCGTGTGGCGAGTTGTAACAGCCGCGACGGATCGTCGCCGCACAGCGTCTTGATCAAGACGCGCCCCGCCATGCCGTAGTGACACAGCCCGTGCAGGATGGGCCGGTTGAAGCCGGCAATCGCTGCGATCTCCGGATCGCTGTGCAAAGGGTTGTAGTCGCCCGATAATCGATAGATCAGCGCCTGATTGCGCGGGCTCTTGATCGTGATGGAGTGATCCGCAGCACGGTCGGCCGGAACTGCCCTAGGCTTCGGTGCGCCTTCGCTCTTGCCGCCAAAGCCGCCGTCGCCGCGCAGGAACGCCACGTTGCCCATGGTGGCCAACAGATCGCCGGTGGCGCTATCGAAGAGTTTGCGCGTCATGTACAGGATCGCGCCCTTCGCCTGGCCCTTGTCGTAGATCTCATCGATGGTGAATTCGCCCTGCACCGTTCCCTCGGTGGGCAAGGGCTTGTGCACGGTGAGCGTCTGTTCGGCGTGCAGCAACATTTTGTAGTTGATGCCGAACGCCGGATCGGCCAGCAGCATCGGCGCGGTCGCCAGTGTCACCGCCTGCATCGGCAGAGCGACCAACGATTTCTCGTAGACGTATTTGAGATCGCTCGCGTCAGTCGGATCCTCCGCGCCCACGCCCAGCCCGAGCGCATACAGCATCGTGTCGCGCCGGGTGTAGGTGTGGCGCAGGGGCTCGAACTGCATGCTCTTCAGCTTGGCATAGTCGATCGGCATGGTCGCTCCGTAACGCAAGGTTCGCTGTTCGTCGGGATTGTCACCGAAACATTCCAGCGGCGCCATGACTGCCGCTGCGACTCCACATAACTTTTGGTGCCAGCTTGCAGAAATCTGAAACGTTGGCGTAGCATCGGCTCCGCGCATGTGACTGGCGTAGATGGAACAACCATCGGGAAGCATGCGTGCAGGGGCCCTCCCTGCCGCGGCCGCTCGCCTGGGCAACAAGTCCACCCATCACTGGAGCGCCGCTATGCAGATCTCATTCGACTTGCTGCGATCGTCCGATCCCGATGTTTTTGATGCCGTGCTCGGCGAAGAACGCCGCCAGCGCGAAGGGCTCGAACTGATTCCGTCCGAGAACTACGCCTTCCCCGAGGTTTACGCCACCAACGGCTCGGTATTCGCCAATAAATACGCCGAAGGCTATCCGGGGCGCCGCTATTACGGCGGGCAGCAATTCACCGACCGCATCGAGTCGCTCGCCATCGAGCGCGCCAAACGTTTGTTTCGCGCCGAGCATGCGAATGTGCAGCCGCTCAGCGGCTCACCGATGAACCAAGCGGTTTATTTTGCCTGCCTCACGCCAGGAGACACTGTGCTGGCGATGGATCTTTCGCACGGCGGCCACCTCACACACGGTGCTCCCGTGTCCTGCATGGGGCGCATTTTCAATTTCGTTCGTTATAAAACGGTTGGGGCCGATGGCCACATCGACTACGACGCCGTGCTCGAGACGGCACGCCAGGTGAAGCCGAAGATCGTGCTCTGCGGTCACTCATCTTATCCGCGTGAGATCGACTACTCGCGCTTCCGGGCGATTGGGGATGCCGTGGGTGCGTTGTGTATGGCGGACGTATCGCACGTCGGCGGCTTGATTGCCGGCGGCGCTCTGGCGAATCCGCTCGACGCTGGTTTCGATATCGTCACGACGACGACGCACAAGTCGCTACGAGGCCCACGGGGAGGAATGATTCTGAGCAACGCATCGCTTGCGCAGAAGATCGACTCGGCGGTGTTCCCTGGCATGCAGGGTGGCCCGCACATGAATGCCGTTGCGGGCATCGCTGTGACGTTGAAGCTCGCTGCTGAGCCCGCGTTCAAGGCTTATGCGGCGCAGGTGGTGAGGAACGCTCGCGTGTTGGCCGAAGAGCTGGTCAGTCACGGCTGCACGCTCATCACCGGGGGCACGGAGAATCATCTGATCGTCATCAACACGCTGCAGTCTTTCGACATCGATGGCCGCGTCGCGGAAACAGCGCTCGATCTCGCGGGGCTCACGGTGAACAAACAAGTGATACCGGACGACCCGCGTCCGCCGCTGAAGCCTAGTGGCATTCGGTTGGGGACGCCGGCGCTGACGACGCGAGGGATGAAGGAGCCGCAGATGAAACAAGTCGCGGCGTGGATGGTGAAGGCGCTTCGTTCTCCGCGGGATGAAGCAGCGCTTCGCGCCATTCACGAAGAAGTGCGGGAGCTGTGCAAGGGGTTTCCGGTTCCCGGGTTATAGCGCTATCTCGTTGGCTGCCTAACGGCGGAGCTTCGCGCATTCGCTTCGCGTTGCGCGCAGCCCGTCGGCAGAGCTGGGGCGTAGGTGGGGGTCTCGGGAAACTCGCGAGCGTCTTCACTGTCGCTGTAGAGTCCTCGATGGTTGCCGCACGATTTGGTCAGTGGTTGCGGCACTTGCGGTGTCGCTCGCTGCGCGCTAACGCGCTGCGAGCTGCAACGCGTGTCGTCATCGGTACTGCGAACGTGCAACGGCTTGCTCGAATGGCGGCGGCGGTACAGTCACCGTGGTTGCGAACTTCCCGAGACCCCCACCTTTCCCCAGCTCGAAGATGCGCGACTCGATGCCTCCGGGCGCCGGCGGCGGCTGAACGTGCTCGAGCCAGCTGATTGGCGCAATTCGAGCTCAACTGGTTGGCGCAATCCTCTGACCGCTTTCGGCGTCGAAGAAATGCAGGCGTTCCGGCATCACCTGCAAGGTGATCGTCGAGCCGAGCGGTGGCAGGTGATATGGCGACGATCTAACGATGATTCGCCACGCGCCGACGCTCGCGTGAATGAACGCTTCGTTGCCCACGGTCTCGATTAGATCCACCAACACGGCCAAGCGAATATTCCCTGGCGGGCTCGCGCCGTCGATTCGTTGCAAATCCTCGGGCCGAATGCCAACGACGATGGTCTTCCCCGCCGGCAGCCCGGGAGGAACGGCGAGCTCCGCGCCCTCACCATTCAATACGTTTCCGGCGCTATTTAGCGACCCACGAAAGAAATTCATCGCGGGATTGCCGAGGAAGCCGGCGACGAACAGATTCACTGGCCGCTCGTAAATATTCATCGGCGTGTCGATCTGCTGCACGATGCCTCGATCCAGCACCACGATGCGTTGGCCGAGCGTCATGGCTTCGACCTGATCGTGCGTCACATAGACCATCGTCGTCTGCAACGAGCGGTGCAACCGCGCAATTTCAGTCCGCATCGCCGAGCGCAACTTCGCATCCAGATTCGACAGCGGCTCGTCCAAGAGAAATACTTTTGGATGGCGCACCAACGCACGCCCGAGCGCAACGCGCTGCCGCTGGCCGCCGGACAACTGTTTGGGCAAGCGATCGAGCATGGTTTCCAGCTCGAGCCGGTCGGCCGCATCCTTGACCCGCTCCGCGACCTCGGCATCCGAATGGCCGCGCAGCTTCAAGCCGAATCCGAGGTTCTCGCGCACGGTCATGTGCGGATAAAGGGCATAGCTCTGAAAGACCATGGCGATGTCCCGATCGCGCGGCTCGAGATTCGTCACATCGACATCGCCGATATGGATGCTGCCGGCGGTCGCCTCTTCCAGCCCGGCAATCAGCCGCAGCAGCGTGCTTTTGCCGCAGCCGGAGGGGCCGACCAGCACGAGCAGCTCGCCATCGGCGATATCGAACGAGGCGCTGTCGACGCCGACATGGCCGTTGCTGTAAACCTTACGTACGGCTTTTAGTTTTACCGCTGCCACGCTCGCCCGCGCTCCTTTAAGCTAGTGCGATGATCAAACCCGCTCCCATTCTCTTTCCCAAGGACTTTCTTTGGGGCTGCGCCACCTCGGCGTACCAGATCGAAGGCTCGCCGCTCGCCGACGGCGCGGGACCGAGTGTGTGGCACCGCTTCTCGCACACGCCCGGGCGTGTGCAGGACGGCGACACCGGCGATGTTACCTGCGATCACTATCGCCGTTGGGAAAGCGACGTCGATCTGATGCACTCGCTGGGCTTGAACTCGTATCGCTTCAGCATCGCCTGGGGCCGCGTCCTGCCCGACGGCGTCGGTCGCATCAACGCCGCCGGCCTGGATTTCTACGAGCGCCTGGTCGACAGACTCCTGTCGCGCGGCATTCAACCCATGGTGACATTGTTTCATTGGGACCTGCCGGCGGCACTGGACGATCGCGGAGGCTGGCTGAATCGCGATATTCCGCACTGGTTCGCCGAGTACGCCGACGTGATGTTTCGACGGCTCGACGATCGGGTCAACTACTGGACCACGTTGAACGAGCCGTGGGTGGTGGCTGATGGCGGCTACATGCACGGGGTGTTGGCGCCGGGTCATCGCAACATCTTCGAAGCGCCGCGGGCCGCGCATCATCTCATGATGGCGCATGGCGCAGCGGTACAGGCTTACCGTGCGACGGGGCGCAACAAGATCGGCTTGGTCGTGAACATCGAGCCCAAATATCCAGCGTCGCAATCCGACGCGGACTGCGCAGCGACGCGGCGCGCTGAAGCGTATATGAACCGGCACTATCTCGAGCCTGCCCTGCTCGGCTCGTATCCCGAAGAGTTGCACGAAGTGTTCGGCGACGCCTGGCCCCAATGGCCCGCCGCCGATCTCAGATTGATCAAGCAGCCGCTCGATTACATCGGCGTGAACTACTACACCCGCGCCGTGGTGCGCTCCGATCCCACTGCGTGGCCGTTGAAGTCCACGACGGTGAAACAAAAACAGCACACGCACATGGAGACCGGCTGGGAAGTGTATCCCCAAGGCCTCGTCGACACGTTGCTGTGGATCAAGGACAAGTACGGCAATCCGCCGGTCTACATCACCGAGAACGGCGCTTGTTTCTTCGATCCGCCGCAAGTTGAAGGGCCGGTGCTGGAAGATCCCTTGCGTGTCGACTACTTGCGCAAGCACATCACCGCCGTCCACACAGCGATGCAGCGCGGGGCGGACATCCGCGGCTATTTTGCCTGGTCGCTGTTCGACAACTTCGAATGGGCCTTTGGCTTCTCCAAGCGCTTCGGCATCGTGCACATGAATTACGAGACGTTGAAACGCACGCTCAAGAGCAGCGCGCACTTCTACTCGAAGGTGATCGCCAGCAACGGCGCGGCGCTGTCGGAGTAGCTTCCTCATCGTGGGAAGACGATGGTGAACGGCAGCTCGTTGACGCGCAGGTCGGTGCCCAGCCAGCGGCCGAAGCCCTTTTGAATCGAATGATTCTTGGGCGGCGCCTCGCCGGGCCATGAAACCGCGATGCCGCCGACCGGCATTTGCTTCAGCGGCTCGATGTGCAGCGTGCCCTTGCCGTCCTCGATCTTCAACGAGTAGCTGAGCGGGCCGAACGGGGTGCGCAGGTTACGCACCGCGAAACCTTCCTTCCTGGTCCAGGCTTCCGGGATCCCGGCCATCAGCACCAATGTCTCATCCGCCTGGCGCTCGTACGCAAACATATCCAGCAGCGAGCGCCCGTAGTCGGAGGCGACCCAGCCGTGCGGCATGTCGCCGATGAAGCGGCTCTTGCGGGGCTCACGGCCGACGACTTCGGCCCACTGATTCCATTCGCTGGGGCGCCGGTCGTTCATGAAAAACTCGATCAGATCCTGGCCCCGATCGCGCCAACGCAGGCGAATGAATGCGCCCAGGTTGCGCCATTCGTACGGCGTGTAGGCGTCCCAGGTGGTATCGGTTTTGCGCTCGACGAAGTGTTTCCAGTAGCGCTCGAAAGTGGCGTGCAGCTCGTTCGGCGGCAGCATCTGGGTCTCGCCCACCGGCGCCAGGGCAATCGTCGTCGAGGTCGCGTCGAAATCGCCCAGCTCCGCCGCGCCCGGCAGATAGTCGATCTTGTGGGTGCGCATGGCGATGTTGAGCGAGCGATACAGATCCGAGCGGAACTGATCGCGCGACTCGATGAATGCATACATCTGTTTCTTTTCTTTCAGCGTCCGGGCAATGCGGATCGACGCCTCGTAGCCGCCCAGGGCCCAGAAGTTGTCCCAGTACGAGTGCATGGGCTTGGCCGAGTAACCCTCGTGACTGATGGACGCGGGCATCAGCCCGTAAAACGCGGCGCGATCGCCCTTCTGGTTCTCTGGCGTTCGCTCCGAGAGACGCAGCTTGTCCATGTACTCGACCGCTTTGACCACCGCGGGCCACATGGAGCGCAGCAGTTGCTCGTCGCCCGTGTAGCGGTAGATCTCATCGATCAGGAACAGGAATTCGCCGCCGCTGTCGTTCTCCGGCACCGGATCGGCGCCGCGACGATCGACGCAGCACGGCACCTTGCCGTTCGCGAATTGATAAGGTGCGTACCAGGCGAGGAATTCCTTCGCGACCTCCTCATGGCCCATGCGCAGGAGCATTTCGGACGTCATCGCGCCATCGCGGATCCAGGAGCGCTCGTACGAGCGCGAGCCGGGCTGGATGGCCGGACCATCTCGGTTGATGAGCACGTGAGCGAGCGCGGTCCGCAGCGTGTCGTACAGTTTCTGATCCGCGTCCGGCAGCACTAGCTCGACACGATTCAACTTGTCGCGCCACTGCTGCTCGACCTCTGTCTTGGTCATCGGCGATTGAGAGCTCGTCGCAAGCTGCTGCTGCCGAGCGCCGATGCTGCCCTCGCCTCGCGGCGCGCCCGCGTGCTGCGGCAGGTCCAGAATGATTTGCTGGCTCTCCCCCGCCGCCAGATCGAGCGTGTAGAGCAACGCGCCCGACGCGAAACCGCTCTCATCGGTGATCTTCGTCGGACCACTGGGAGCCGCAAGCCATTCGCACGGCGTGTCCGCCGCCAACGTCACCGCACGGAATGATTTAGGCGGTGTTCGTGGGAACACACTTGCGACGTTATCGACGCTCACCGCGCCGTCTTCGAACGCCAGCTCTTCGATGGGGCTGACGCCACCTGGCGTATTTAGGAACTGCGCCGGAGGATTCACTTGAAATGGCCGCACCGCCAATGCCAGCGTGTACTGCCGACGGCTCTTGGTCGGATTGCGAACCGTGTACAGCGCCTCGGTGCGCCCCTTGCCCGGCTCACCGACGCTATAGGCGGTCGTCGTCACCATGACATCGGAGTGTTTCCATTCCACCGACGGAATGGGCAGATAGTTATCCGCCAGTGAATGCCGAATCGACATGTCCGCCCAGGTGAGCCACTTGTCGCGCACGCGGACAAACGGCTCGATGGAGAAGCTGCCCTTGCGCACCTCGAGCGCGCCGTCCTCCGACAGCATGCTCTCTTCGGTATCGCCGTCGACACCGATGATGGTCCAATACGTTTGCTCGTTCGAATATGCCCGCGGATAGCAGCCGCGTCGTGCATCCTTCGCCAGGGACTCGATGAACGCATTCGGCGAGGCGCCGAATTGCAGATCGCGTACGTGCAGCTCGGAGATGCCGACCGCACGGCCGGGCTTCGGCATGGTCAGGCGAATGAATCTGGCTTCCGATTCGGGCAGCAAGTGCGAGTCACGACCGCCGTTACCAGCTTCGATGCTGCGGACCTTGTGCCAGGCCTTGCCGTCGCTCGACAGCTCAATGGTGTACCGCTGCGCGTACAGCTGCGTCAACCAATCGATCTCCAGGCCGCCGAATTCCTGCACTGCCTGCAGATCGAGCTGTAACGTTTGATCGTTGCCGCTCGCGTCGCTTTGCCAGGCCGTACGCGCCTGCCCGTCAAGAACCCGCGCGGCGCCGTTACTGCCTTCTTGGGATGAGGCGGTGACGGTGGGCTTGGCGACTTGCGAAGGTTTCTGCAAAGGCTTGATCGCCAGCCGATCGAACCACAAGCTGCCCTGGCCACCGTCCTGGCCGGCGGCGACGACGAACTCCAATCCAGCAAACGATTTGAGCGTGCGATCGTTCGTGGGTCCCCAGGCGAACTCGATCTGGCGTCGTTTGATGCGGATCTGCTGCCACTCGCCGCTCACTTGAAAGTTCGGGCGCCGAAACCACCAGACGTTATCGCCCGACGCATCGACGAACTTCATCTCGAAATGGTTGCGCCCTGCCTCGCCGCGCATCCAGAACGAGATCTCATAGTCTTCGGGGAGATCGACCGGCAATTTGCGCGTCGCGGCGGCATAGCCGGCGGTGTTGTTGAGATTGAACTCCAACACCAGCGCGTTGCCCTGGACACCTTTCGCGTTGTGCACGGAGGCGTCGACGCCGTCGGACGCCAATGATTTCCACTCGGCCGCGTTTTCCATCTCGTCGAGATGACGGATCTGCAGCTGTGGGGCCTGCTCCGCAGCCCGTACGAGCACCGGCAACAACAGCAGCAACGCCCAGCGCAGCGCCTTCATCCCTTCACGCTCCCCGCCAGGATGCCGGCGATGTAGTACCGCTGCAGCGCCAGGAACAGCGCGAGCACCGGCAAGACCGTGATCACCGCGCCCGCCATCATCAATTCGTTGTCCTGCACGTGTTCGCGAGACAGCCCGGCCAGCGCGACCGGCAGTGTGTGCAGCTTCTGATCGGTCAGCACGATCAGCGGCCACATGAAGTCATTCCACGTCGCGAGGAAGGTGAGAATCGCGAGCGTCACCAGGATCGGCTGCAGTAGCGGCACGACCAGCGACCAGAAGATTTTCCCTTCGCTCGCGCCATCGATTCTCGCCGCCTCGAGCAACTCATCGGGCAGCGACAACGCATATTGGCGGATGAGGAAGATGCCGAACACGCTGGCAAGCGACGGCACGATCACGCCGCCGTACGTGCTGATCAGCCCCATCTCCTTCACCAACGCAAACAGCGGAATCATCGTGACCTGCGCCGGAATCACCAGCGCGCCGAGCAGCGTCTGAAAAATGCGCTCGCGGCCTTTGAATCTGAGCTTGGCGAACGCGTAGCCCGCCATCGTGTTGAGCACCAGTGCGATCACCGTCGCCAGGCTCGCGACGATCGCGCTGTTCAACATGTAGCGACCGGCATTGTGGTTGGCGAACAGCTGTCGATAGTTGTCCAACGTCGGCTCTGCCGGCAGCAACGGTGGCGGATAGCTGCTCGCGGCGCCCGTTGGCATGAACGAGACCGAGAGCATCCACAACAGCGGAAATGCCGTCAGCACCGCACCGATGATGAGCAGCAGATTGACGACGACGGCCGGCCCCCTGCGCTTCATCGATCGCCTCGCTGCCGCCCGAGGCGCAACTGAAACGCCGTCACCAGGAACATCAGCACGAACAACAGGAACGCGACGGCCGAGGCGCGACCCAGGCTCCACCACTTGAAGCCCTCTTCGTACATGAAGTAGAGCACGCTCAGCGTACTCTGCAACGGCCCGCCTTCGGTCATCACATAGGGCTCGGCGAACAGCTGGAAATACCCAGTCATGGTGAGGATGCTGACCAGCAACAGCACCGGCGCGATGCCCGGGATCGTGATGTGACGAAACACTTGCCAGCCAGACGCCCCGTCGATGCGCGCCGCCTCGTAAAGATCCTCGGGAATGTTCTGCAGCGCCGCCAGCAGGATGATCATGTTGTAACCAAAGTTCTTCCACACCGCCAGGATGACGATCGCCGGCATGGCCCAGTGCGGATCGCCCATCCAGTCGATCGGATCGATGCCCAGACCGCTCAGGCCGTAGTTCAAGAATCCATAGCGGGTGTGAAAGATGTAGCGCCACACGACCGCCACGGCCACCAGCGTGGTGACGACCGGTGCGAAGTAGACGGTGCGAAAGAAACTGCGGAATCGTCCCAGCTTGGAATTGACCAACAACGCCGCACCCAGCGACGCGCCGATCGACAGCGGTACGCCGAGCACGACGAAATACAACGTATTCCACAACGATTTCCAGAACAGCGGGTCCTGCAACAACGTCGCATAGTTGTGCAAGCCGATGAATCGCAGATTGCGCCAATCGCTCAGCGCATACAGATCGAAGTCCGTCAGGCTCATCAGCAGCGCGCCGATCACCGGCACAAAAAAGAACACGCCCAGCACGATCAGCGCCGGCCCGACGAACCACCACGCCGCCATCGAGCGCTTCACGTCGCACCTGGCAACGTATTGCGCTCGAGCATCCAGCGCCGCTTGGCGAGGATCTCATCGGTCTTGCGATCCAGCGCGACGACCGCCTCGTCAACCGTTTGCACCCGCTGCACGACTCGCTCGCCCGCGAGGCGCATCTCGGTGGCAATACGCTCCCACTCAGGCACCTTCGGCGGTGAGCGCACTCGATCCAGTTGCTCGAGAAAGGCGCGCGCATAAGGTGACTCGACGAGGGTCGGCATTTGCCACGAACTGCGCCGCGACGGCATGTCGCCCGTCAGATCGTAGAAGCGCTGCTGAGTGGACGGGCGCGACAAATACTCGGCGAGCAGCCACGCTTCCGGCTTCACTTGCGATGTCTTGAACACAACCAGGCTCGATCCGCCGGCACTGGAAACACCTGGCCCGTCCGGCCCGGGCATGGTCGCTGTCATCCACTCGTTCTGCACTGCCGGCGGCAGTCGCCGCTTGAACTCAGCGATATTCCACGGCCCGGAGATGTAGAACGAGAAGAAACCCCGCCCGAACTCATCCCACACATTCGAGATCTGAGTGTTCGTCATGCGTGGCGCCCAGCCGCGATCGAACAGGCTGGCGTAGAAAGAAAGCGCCTTCCGGAAATCCTCGCTACGAAAATTGCCGTAGCGCCCCTCCTCACGCAGCAACTCTGCGGGCAGCTGCAGTCCCAGCACCAGCAGCGGCTCGAATTCATTCACAGGCAACAGCACCGAGTAGCGATCCGGCCCGACGAGCTTCTTGATCGCTGCCAGCATCTCGCTCCACTGATCCCAGGTCTGCGGCGGCTCGTCGAAGCCGGCCTGTCGCAGCAGGTCGCGACGGTAATAGAGCAAGCGCGTGTCGACGTACCAGGGAATGCCGAACAAAGTCTCATCGATCCGGTTCGACGCCAGGATGCCCTCGAAATAATCATCGAGCTGCACTTCCTTGGATGCCGCGACATAGCTGTCCAGCGGCTCCAACGCGTCGAGCGCCGCGAACTCCGGGATCCAGGTGTTACCGAGCTGACAAAGATCCGGCAGCGTCTCGCCAGCATATGCAGTGAGCAACTTCTCGTGCGCGACGGTGAACGGCATCTTTTGGACGTTCACGCTGATCTCGGGATGCTCCTGCTCGAATCCGCGAATCAGCTCGGCGGCGATGTCGCCCTCCCGGCCCGCGCCCCAGAACGTGATCTCTTTCTTGTTGCTCGCACGGCCGCATCCAGCAAGCGCCAGTGCCGCGCCAGAGAGCGCGACAATCGCCTCCCGACGATTCATCCCTGCGGCGAATGGCATCGAAGCCATAGAGCGGCTCAAGAGCTGGGTTGCGATGGCGCGGGCTTATCGAGCCAGCCGCCCGTGAAGCCTGCCCGCTGCAGTCCCCGGCGGATGTGCGGATTGTTCTGCATGACGCTCCAGATCAAGCCGCTGCGATAGTTCTCGATCATGGCGACGATGGGCCCCTGGTCGATGCCCAGATAGTCATCGGCGATCCAGCCGATCCCTTCGACGATCCGGCCGTGGCGCAATGGCACATCGGAGAACGTAAAACTCGGGTTCACCGAATCCAGGAATCCATACTTCTGATACAAATGCTCCCCGAAACGCGCGCGGAACGCGCGAATCGCCGGGATCGCGATCTCCGGCGCGAAGGCGATCGAAGCGACGGATGCGGTCGGGGCGATCGTGCCATCGTCGAGGATATGAATCGACGCGGTGCTGCGAGCCGCGTACGTGAAGAAGCCGCGCTCTTCATTGTTATAGATCTGCACCGTATCCGCCGGGCCATCGCACGCGGTCAGGCCCCAGATTTCGCTGTCGTAGCCGCGCCAGCGCATCGGGTTGGTTCGCGCGTATTCGCGCTGAGCGTACGAAGCACGCCGGCTGTTCTCGAAATAGTCGTAGCCCTTTTCGCGATTCCACGCATCCATGATGCCGCGGAAGTCGATCCACACGTGCGAGTACTGGTGGCCGAAGTGCGGGCCGAACGAAAGGAATTCCTGGCCATTGAACTTGCCGTACGTGTCTTTGTACGTGCGCATCCATTCGGTCCACGCTTCGGGCTCGATCGGGTGCGTGGGCGAGCCGAGCGCGAGGATGTACATCAACATGCCTTCGTTGTAGCCCCGCCAATCGAAGCGCAGGAAGCCGCTCTCCGGGCGCCAGCCGTGCGAAAGAATCGGCGGCCGGTTCTGCGCCCATTGCCAGTCGACGCGGGAGTAGATTTTCTCCGCCAGCTCGCGAATCTCGCGCTCGGACCGGCTGTCCTGATCGAAATAGCTTTGCGACAGCAACACGCCGCCGAGCAGCAGCGCGGTATCGACGGTCGACAGCTCCGACGTGCCGAAGCGCTGGCCGTTGTGCATGTGGACGAAGTGGTAGAAAAAACCCTTGTAGCCGCCCATGCCGGTTTCATCCGGTCCCTGCGGCATCGACTCGAGGAATCGCAACGTGCGCAACGTGCGTAAGCGCGCCTGCGAGCGCGACACGAAGCCCCGCTCCGCTCCAACCACGTAAGCCGTGAGCGCAAAGCCCACCGCCGCCGTGCTCGCGAACGAGGGCGATGGGAAGCGATCAGGCGCGAGACCGTTTTGCTTGTTGGTCGTGTCCCAGAAGAAGCGGAACGTGCGGCGCTGCAGATTGTTGATGACCGGATCGCCATCGCGCTCCGGATCGAACACTCGCGAGCGCTCCACCACGACTCCCGGCACCTTGGATTTAGCTCTCGGCTCCGCGGCGCCGGCGACGCCTACGAACAGCGCCGCCGCGAGGAGCCAAAGTAGCCGTGGCCAGGAGAAGGAGTCATGCAACCTCATCGTGTACGAATGCCATGGTGTTCCAAGACGAAGATACCTCACCAAGTGCCACCCCCGGGTACATGGATGTACCCCGCCGCTGCAGGCGGCGGGCGAGCGGCACAAGTCTCGTCTTTTGCCGCCTCGCCACGAGGGTCGTGGCAGGATGCCCGATCCCGAGTTTCAAGATGCCTAGAAACTATACGACATTCCGACTTGGAATCGGCGACCCGGTTCGATCAACTCCGTCGGTTTACCGAAGGCCTCGTTGGTCGCACCCCCGAACGGGATGAAGCCGTTGTACGAGCGCGGATCGTAGTTCTCATAGTCGAACACGTTGAAGACCTCGCCAACGATGCTCAAAGCCTGCGAGCGGCCGAATTCGAAGCTCTTCTCCAGCCGGAAATCCAGGCTGCGATAAGCCCACGCGTCGACGCCCGGAATCAGGAACGAGTGTTTCGCAGGCCGGCCGGTAAAGTAGCGATATTGGATCTCGCCGGGGCCGGTGCCCTGCGATTGATCCGTGATCGTGTAACCCGTGCCCGAGCCTAAGGTCAACGTCGAGGACAACTTCATGTCCCACGGCAGCGCGACGATGCCTGTCATCACGATACGGTGCCGCTCATCGCCGCTGGTGGGATGCCGGGGGAAATCGGAGACCAGCGGGTAGTCGAGACTGAACAGGTCGCCGCCCGTTTCCTCTGCCTCGCTGTAGGTGTACGCGAGCGTCATGCCCCACGGCGAAGCCTGGCTGTACGCCTTTTCCAGCGTCACGTACACGCCGTTGTACCAGGTCTGCTTGGCATCGCTGGACACCAGGATGTTGCCGAAGCCGCCGCTCACCGGCGCGCAGCAGCCCTCATCCGGCAGCGGACCGATCAAGCCATCGGGATTGCGGTTGCCGAAGATGTATGTGAAGCCGTGACGGCTGCGATTGCGAGCGAACGTGAGCGATGTCAGCCAGTCGTCGCCGAAGCGCTGACGCACGCCGAGGCTCGCTTGAATCGTTTCTGGAATGCGCGTCTCGCTGTCGATCAGAAAGATCTCCGGATTCGGCGCGACGCCCGAGGCGATCAACTGATTCAAACCCTCGACGCTGAGATAGGAGTCGTTCCACACGATCGTGGGCTGACCGTTGCGCGGCAGGCCGTCCTGCGAGAACTGGAACTTGCGCACGCCCCACTGCAAACGGAAGCGCTCATCGAGAATCTCGTTGTACAACACCCGATCGAAGTAACGACCCACGCCGCCGAAGATCACCGTGCGGTTGTCGTCGAACATATCGAACGAGAAGCCGAGGCGCGGCTGGATCAGGTCGGTCGGGCTGTCACGATCGTTGCCATCGGTGAAGTAACGATCCGGCACGTACTGAGAGGCGGCTGCGCGAATCGCGTCCGGCGTCACATAGTCCCTGCCGAGCAGATCGGTGTCATAGTCCCAGCGCACGCCGAGATTCAATGTCAGCCTCGGCGTGACCGACCAGTCGTCCTGGATGTACAGACCGTATTGCGTGGTATCGCCCGACAGATCGGGATTGCCGGTGCCGTATTCCGCTTCGGCAGGGAACGAGAAGTTGCCGATCTCCGGACGGAACCGGAAGATGGGATTGGAGACCTGGAACTTCTGCACCTCGTAGTCGACCTGACTGATGCGCAAGCCGGTCTTCACCGAGTGACCGCCCAGCCACTCGAACTCGGTGAAGGTCAGGTCGTCCTTGAAGGTGAGCACCTCCTGGCCGATGTTCTGCTTGGTCGAGCCGCCGCCGATGCGAATGATGCCGACATACTCGCGGCCGATCAGATCGTAGTTGACCGGCGTCGGATGCCATTCGTACTTCATGTACAGCAGCGTCGCTTCGTTGGTGAAGCTCTCGGCATCGTAGGTGTGGCCGAACTTGACGGTGCGCACCTCGTTTTGAATGTCGTTCGCGACCTCGTAACTGTTCTGGCCGCTGAAGTCCTTGATGTCGGATTCGTCGCGCAGGCTGAACGACAGATCCATGGTCTGGTTGTACGTCGGCTGGAAATCGATCTTGCCGAAGAACAGATCCTCGCGGAACGGCTGCACGAACGAGCCTTCGTACTGACCGAAGATCGGCGCCGCCGCGGGATTGCCCAGTGTCACGCGCTCGGCGCGATCTTGATCGTTGCCCTCGTAAGCGACGAAGAAGTGCATCTTGTCCCTGATGATCGGGCCGCCGAACGACAGGCCGTATTGTTTGCGCTCGTACTCCGCCCTCGGCTCGCCGGGACGCGCGAAGTCATCCCTCGCGACCAGGCTCTTGTCCTGGTAATAGATGAACGTGTCGCCGTGAAACTCGTTGGTGCCCGACTTCGTTTTAGCCGTGATGATGGCGCTGGACGCCTGTTCGTACTCGGCCTTGAAGTTCTGCGTGATCACGCGGAACTCCTGCACGGCGTTCTGCGGAAACGGATTGCCGCGGCTCGAATCCTGACCGACGACGCCACCGTTGATCACCTGGTTCTTGTAGCTCACGCCGTCGATATAGACGTTGACGGCGTTCGCGGTGAGCGCGCCCGCCTGGAATGTTTTCTCCGTGTCGCGATCGTTGATGCGCACGCCGGGCGCGAGCGCTGCGAAATTGAGGAAGTTGCGATTGCCCTGCGGCAGCGACTCGATCTGCTCGACGCTGATGTTGGTTGCGACTTCCGAGGTGCGCATGTCGACGAGCCGCTCGGCGGTCACCACGACTTCGTCGGTGAGCGCGACCGTTTCGGTCATCGCGTTCAAATCCAGATCGATCACTTGACCGATCGACACGCGTACGGCGCGCGCGGTGGGTTGAAAGCCTTCGCCTTCGATCTTGAGCTGATACGTGCCCGGCACCAGGCCGATCAATGCGTATGAGCCGTTGTCGTGCGTGGTTGCCTGCTTGGTGAAGCCGGTTTCTGAATTCGTGGCAATCACCTGTACGCCCGCCGGCACCGGGTTGCCATTTGCCAACACTCGGCCGCGCACGACCGCACTCGTAACTTGCGCTTCGACGATGCTCGGCGTGATCGCCGAGCCTGTCACAATCACAGACAAGCCCAGGGCCTGCAGAATCCCCCACCGCAACGTCTTCATGGCTGTCCCGTCCTTCTGTCAGGAATGTTCTGCAACGAATCTGCGCCGAAAGAGTTCCGACGTGTTGTCGGAGTGCAACTTTAGAAAAAAAGTGCGGTAGGAAAAAGCTTCAATCGAGCTGATCGCGCGCACGCTCGCGCACGATGAACAGCACCACGCAGGTGATCAGCAAGGCAAGCGCGGCATACGAAGAAACCGCAAGAGGCGTGCCGAATCGTTGTAACAGTGCGGTAGACACCATGGGTGCGATGCCACCGCCGACTATACCGGCCAATGTATAGGCGAGCGACGCGCCGGCGTAGCGCACGCGTGTAGGAAACTGTTCAGCTATGAAGGCCGCCTGCGGCCCATACATCATCGCGTGCACAGTCAGCGCGACGACGATCGCGAGCACGATGAGCGCGGGCTGTCTGGTTTCGAGCAGCGGAAAGAATGCAAACATCCAGATCAGCCCGAGCACGGCGCCGGAGCCATACACGACGCGTCGACCCCAGCGATCCGACAATCCCCCGAACCATGGAATGGTGAGCGCATTGACGACGCCACCCAGCGACAGTGCTGTCAATGCCAGCGTGCGTGACAGACCTAGAACAGTTGTTAAGTAGCTCAGCGAGAACGCCACCGCCAGCGAGTACAACACATCGGGGCCGATACGCACGCCGCCGCCCACGACCAGACTCCGCCAGTGGCCACGCACGACTTCGCTGATCGGCGCCTGCGCTTTCGAGTGCAGCTTCTCGATCTGCTTGAACAGCGGCGTCTCGTCCACACCGACCCGAATCCACAAACCAAACGCCACCAGCGCAACGCTTGCGAAGAACGGCACACGCCAGCCCCATGCGAGGAACTCATCCGGCGTCAGCAGCAAGGTGATCAATGCAATCGAGCCGGTCGCCAGCAGTGTTCCAAGCGATGGGCCCATCTGCGCCCACGACGCATTCCGCCCGCGGCGCTGAGGATCACCGTGCTCCACACTCAGCAACACCGCGCCTGCCCACTCCCCGCCCAGCGCAGCACCCTGAATGAATCGCAGCACAACCAGCATGATCGGGCTGGCGATGCCGGCGGTCGTATAGATCGGCAACAGCCCCATCAACCCGGTCGTCACACCCATCAGCAGCAATGTCGCGACCAGGACGAAGCGCCGGCCATAACGATCGCCGAGGTGCCCGAAGATCACTCCACCGACCGGTCGCGACAGATAACCGACTGCAAACGTCGAAAACGCGAGCAATGTCCCGGAGAGCGGATCGAAGGAAGGAAAGAACAGCTTGTTGAAGACGAGCGCGGCCAGCATGTTGTAGACCGCGAAGTCGTAGTACTCGAGCGTCGTGCCAACGATGCTCGCGGTCGCCAACCGGCCTGCTGCCGGCCGCTCAGCCAAAGCCGCCGCCTCCCGGCGTCTGAATCACGAACACGTCGTCCTGGTCGAGCTGCGCGGTGTGTGTAGCGCCGAAGTGCTCGACTGTGCCGTCGGCGTGTTCGATCCAATTCTTGCCGACCTGCGCGGGATCGCCGCCGTTCAGGCCAAAGGGCGCAACGGCGCGATGATTGGCGAGGATGTTCGCCGTCATCGGCTTCAGAAAACGCACGCGACGTTCGACGCCATTGCCCCCTTTGTGCCGCCCTGCACCGCCCGAGCCCTGCCTGATGCTGAACGCATCCAGCCGCACCGGGAAGCGCCACTCCAGCACTTCAGGATCGGTGAGCCGCGAGTTCGTCATGTGCGTCTGAACCGCATCCGTACCGTCGAAATCCGGCCCGGCTCCGGAACCGCCTGCAATGGTCTCGTAGTACTGATGCTGGCCATCGCCAAACGTGAAGTTGTTCATCGTGCCCTGGCTCGCGGCGAGCACGCCCAGCGCGCCATACAAGCAGTCGGTGACGACTTGCGAAGTCTCGACATTGCCGGCAACAACGGCGGCGGGCGGCTGCGGATTCAGCATGGAACGCGGCGGCACGATGATGTTCAGCGGCTTCAGGCAGCCGGCATTCATCGGAATCTCATCGACCACCAAGGTTCGGAATACATACAGAACGGCGGCGCGTGTGACTGACACCGGGGCATTGAAGTTATTCGACTGTTGAGCGCTCGTGCCGGCGAAGTCGATGGTCGCTGAACGCGTCTGCGTATCGATATGGATGGACACCTTGACGCGTGCGCCGTTGTCCATCGCATACTCGAACTCGCCGTCGTGAAGCGCGTCGATGACACGTCGGACGGCTTCCTCGGCGTTGTTCTGCACGTGCTGCATGTAGGCCTGAACGATCGGCAGGCTGAAATGCGAGACCATCGCTTCGAGCTCGGCAGCGCCCTTCTGGCACGCGGCTACTTGGGCGCGCAGGTCCGCGAGGTTCTGCTCGACGTTGCGGGCGGGATATTTGCTCGAGGTGAGCAGCTTGCGCATCTCTGCTTCGAGGAATACGCCATTCGCGACGAGCTGCACATTGTCGAGCAGCACGCCCTCCTCCTCGATGTGCGTCGAGTTCGCCGGCATCGAGCCAGGTGTCGAGCCGCCGATGTCGGCGTGATGGCCTCTCGCGGCGACGAAGAACGTCGGTTGTTTCGAGTCGGCGATGAAGACCGGCATTACGACGGTGACGTCCGGCAGATGCGTACCGCCGGCGTAGGGGGCATTCAGGACGAAAACGTCGCCTGGTCGCATCGTGGTCGTGCGCCGGCGCAGAATCTCCTGGACCGATTCACCCATGGAACCCAAATGCACGGGCATGTGAGGAGCGTTCGCGATCAGGTGGCCGGCTTCATCGAAGAGCGCGCAGGAGAAATCCAGGCGTTCTTTGATGTTTACGGAAGTTGCCGTGTTGGCGAGCGTCACACCCATCTGTTCGGCGATGGCCATGAAGAGGTTGTTGAACACCTCGAGCAGGATGGGGTCGGCCTGCGTGCCGATCGCATGCTCACGGCGCAGCGGCTGCACTCTTCGCAACGTTAGATGATCCAGCGCCGTGACTTCGGCTTGCCAACCGGGCTCGATCACGATGGTCGTGTTTCTTTCTCGGATCACAGCCGGGCCGGTCAGCTTCGCGCCCGGCAGCAGTGACGTGCGTTCGAAGAATGGCGTTGAATGCCAGGCGTTCTCGAAGTAGACCGGGCGAGAGTCGATCGGTGTGGGCAGTGTCGCGGCCGATGCGACGTTGGTTGCGCGCGTTGGCGCCTGATGTGATGCGCCGATCGCCTCGACGGTGATCGATTCGATGACCAATGCGCGCCCGGACATCAAGAATCCATAGCGTTGCCGGTACTCGTCATAGAAACGTGCGGCCAGCTGCGAGCTCGGGCCGTGCTTGGTTTCTGCTTCCGGCGATAGCAGCAACGTGCTGTCCGTGCCTGCGTACTTGATCGCTAGCTTGCGCTCGACGCGAATGCGTTCGAGCGGCACGCCCTGCGTTAGCAGGGTCTCGCGGGCGGCGGATTCCAGCGTGGCGAATGCAGACTCCAGGCCGGCGAGCACGTCATCGCGCAACTCCGCCTCGACCGCCTGCTGCTTCATCGAGGTCACATCAGCGAGCCCGATACCGTAGGCCGAGAGCACGCCGGCCAAGGGATGGATGTAAACCGTCTGCATTCCCAGTGCGTCGGCCACCAGGCAGGCATGCTGGCCGGCCGCGCCGCCGAAGCACACGAGCGTGTACTCAGTAACGTCGTGGCCGCGTTGTACGGAGATCTTCTTGATGGCGTTCGCCATGTTCTCGACTGCGACCCGAATGCAGCCGGCCGCGATACTCTCCGCACTATGTATGGCCGCTTTACCCGCAACGCTCGAGGTCCCTGCCGAGCCTGCGGCCATCTGAGCTGCCAGCGCTGAGAAGCTGGCCTCGACTACAGCGCCATCGAGCGGCTGATTCCCCTCCGGTCCGAACACCGCCGGAAAGAACTCCGGCTGAATCCTTCCCAATAGAACATTCGCATCCGTCACCGTCAGCGGCCCGCCGCGACGATATGCAGCAGGGCCAGGATCTGCGCCCGCCGACTCCGGCCCGACCCTCAACCTCACACCATCAAATCGACAAACGGAGCCACCACCGGCCGCGACGGTATGAATCTGCATGATCGGCGCTCGCAACCGCACGCCCGCCACTTCGGTATCGAACGCACGCTCGTACTCACCGGCGTAATGAGCAACATCCGTCGACGTACCGCCCATGTCGAAGCCGATGATCTTCCCGAATCCTGCCTCGCTCGCCGCCCGAACAGCCCCGACGATGCCACCGGCGGGCCCCGACAAAATCGCGTCTTTCCCTTGAAACTGGCGCGCATCCGTCAGGCCACCCGACGACTGCATGAACTGCAATCGCACACCCGGCAATTGCGACGCCACCTGCTCCACGTATCGTCGCAACACCGGCGACAAGTAGGCATCGACAACCGTCGTATCGCCACGAGACACCAGCTTCATCAACGGGCTGACTTCGTGCGACACCGACACTTGCGAGAATCCAATCCGGCGTGCGAGCTCGCCAAGCTGTCGCTCATGCTCTGCATAGCGATAACCGTGCATCAACACGATTGCGCAGCTGCGCACACCGCGAGCGAAAACCTCGCGCAGCGACTTCTCCGCCGACGCCGAATCCAACTCGCGAACGACACTGCCATCAGCAGCGATACGCTCGTCGATCTCGACGACTTCTTCATAGAGCAACGACGGCAATTCGATGTGCCGCACGAAAAGCTTGGGCCGGTGCTGATAAGCGATGCGAAGCGCATCGGCAAAGCCGCGCGTGATGAGCAACACCGTGCGATCGCCCTTGCGCTCCAGGAGCGCATTGGTGGCAACCGTCGTCCCCATCTTAACGGCATCGATGCGCTCAGCGGGAATCGGCGCATCGCAAGCGAGTTGGAGCAACTCGCGAATGCCCTGAACCGCAGCGTCGCGATAACGCTGCGGGTTCTCGGAGAGCAGCTTGAGAGTGACCAGCTCGCCGTCAGGACGGCGGCCGATCACATCCGTGAACGTGCCGCCACGATCGATCCAGAACTGCCATCGGCCGGCGCTCCGGCCGCCATCTTGTTGTCCGCATTCCTTCGCAGCGTTCACATTATTTCTTGTTGAGCTGACGCGACACGTCCTCGGCTTTGGCCAAAGCACGCAGCACGTTTTCACCGGCCAGCAGCGTCAGGTCCTCATCGCTCCAGCCACGGCGAATCAGCTCCGCAAACAACGACGGATAGCTGGACACGTCTTCGAGTCCCACCGGCCAATCGGAATTGCCATCGTAGTCGCCGCCGAGACCGATGTGCTTCACGCCGGCCACTTTGCGGATGTGCTCGATGTGATCGGCCACCTTGGCGATGCTGGTCTTGGGCAGCTTCAGCTTACCCATGACCTCCTCGGCGATCTGCTCGGCTTCTTCGACCGACTTGCCCTGAGTGCGACGGCTCAGTTCGGCCATCGCAGGCACCTGGATCTTGGCGACCTCAGGATCGATGAAGCCGGCGACGAACGTCACCATCACCACACCGCCATTCTCCGGCAGGCGCTTCAGAATGCTATCGGGCACGTTACGAGGCACGTCGCAGATCGCGCGAGCCGACGAGTGCGAGAAAATCACCGGCGCCTTCGACACGCGCAGCGCGTCGTCCATCGTGCCGTCGGACACGTGCGACAGATCGACCAGCATGCCGACCTTGTTCATCTCCAGCACGACATCCTCACCGAACTTGGTGAGACCGCCATGTTCGGCCGGCTTGGCGGCCGAGTCCGCCCAGTCCAGATTCACATTGTGAGTGAGCGTCATGTAGCGCACGCCCAGATCGTAGTAGGCGCGCAAGGCGCCCAACGAGTTCTCGATGGCGTGGCCGCCCTCCATACCCATCAACGACGCGATGCGACCCTCACGGTGCGCGGCGCGAATGTCCGCAACGCTGCTTGCGAACTGAAGCTTGGGATAGCGTTCGATCATGCGCCGGGCGATATCGATCTGCTCGAGCTGGGTGCGAGCAAAGCCGGTGCCGATTTCGCCAGGGATGTAAACCGACCAGAACTGCGCGCCGACGCCGCCTTTATCCAGGCGCTTGAGATCGGTTTGCCCGGTCACCGTGCCGTTCAGATCGTAGGCGGCCACATCGCCGGGCGCCTTCTTGTCGGTGCGGATGGCCCACGGCAAATCGTTGTGGCCATCGACCAGAATCACTTTCTTGAGCAGCTGACGCGCGTGCGCGAGTGCCTTGTCCTCATCGGCATGGGCCGTGCTCAGCGCCGCGAATGCCACCAATCCACAGGCGGCCAGCAGGCCCCGTCGCAGTTTCGTCATCGTGTCCCCTAATGTTTGTGAGTCAGGCGAATTCCACTCGCCCCGGCTTGATCGGCGCCGGCGCCTCGCTCTCCGGCGCGGGCAACTGCACCTTCACGCAGTTCCGCCCGGCCCGTTTTGCGTCATACAACGCCGCGTCCGCCCGTTGCAACATGGTGCTGGGCGTATCGCCGGTCGATTTCGCCATGGTCAATCCGATGCTGACTGTAATGCGACGATCCTTCAGCCATCGTCGCGTATCGATGCTCATCACGCTTTCGCGGAAACGCTCCGCCAGGCGATACGCCCGGTCGTAGTCCGCGCCCGGAATCGCCACCACGAACTCTTCGCCGCCGAGGCGGCCAATGAAAGCCGGCTCGTGCACATCCTCGCGCAGCTCCCGGGCGACCGCCTTCAGCGCCTCATCGCCTTCGGCATGACCGTGCTGATCGTTGATGCTCTTGAAGTCATCGATGTCGATGATCAGCATCGCACAGCTCGGCGGATTCGGCTGTTGCAACAATGGCGCAAGTCGCGACAGCACGGCGCGACGATTCGGCACGCCGGTCAGCTCATCGGTCATCGCCAGCGTGCGCATGCGGCGGGTTGAGCGCCACTGGTGCCAGGCCAATAGTCCCAGCAGCACGATCAGGACGACGGTCAAAACGATCACTGCTCTTTGCCAATTGCGCGCGCGCTGGCCTTCGGCCAGGGCCAGCTGGTTGGCGCGATTCTCACGGACCAGCAAGGCGTTCTCTTTTTCCTTGGCCGCAGTGTCGAACTCCACCTTCAAGGTCGCGAAACGCTGATCAACCTGATTGCGGAACATGCGCTCGGACGTTTCCTGCGCATTGAGCAGATGCGCGTAGCCCTCGCGCCAGTTGCCCATGTCGGAGAGCACCGCCGCGAGCTCACCATAGGTTGCACGTAGTTCGCTCAATGAATCAGCCTGGCGGAACACAGTGAGTGCTGCCTGCAGTGCTTCGGCACTGGCCGGCAACTGTCGCAGCCGATGCAGCGCCACGCCTCGCGCCAATTGAATCTGCGCGTTGAGGCGCGCGTCCGGCGTCTGCCGTTGCAAGACCATCGCCTGTTCGAGCGTCTGCAAAGCACCGTTTGGGTCGCCCTTCGCGTTCTTGACCGCCGCCAGGCCACGCAGTGCATACGCTTCGCCACGCGGATAATTCAGCTGACGGTTGATGTCGTAGGACTCTTGAAACGCCGCTTGCGCCGCGTCCCACTCGCGCAGGTTCTCATGAGCTCGACCCAAGTTGTGAAGCGTCACGCCCTGCTCGCGATACATGCCGGCCTCGCGCTGAACCTTGAGCGCCTGGTCATACATGTGTCTCGCCTGGGCGTAGTCGCCCATGCGGTTGTAGAGAATCGCGATGCCATTCAACGCGGTGAGCGAATGGTGCGGCAGGTCGAGCTCTTCGTAGAGCGCCTGACCCCGCTTCAAATCGGCGAGACCGGTCGCGTACTGGCCTTGCAAGCCGAGCAGATAGCCGCGGGCGAACAAGGACGCCGCGAGCATTTCATCGTCCTGGGTGCGTGTCGCGACGGCGACGGCCTGTTCGTAGAGCTCGCGGGCGCGGGCGTTTTCGCTGACGGTCTCCAGGATTGTGCCTTCGCAGTTGAGCACGCCCGCTTCCAGGCCGCGACGGGTCGCCTGCGGTAGCAAGGCGCGAGCTTTGGCGACTTCGGCTTCGGCGGCCGCCTTGTCTCGCTCGGAGAGGTGATCGCACAGGAGCAACCGCGCCCGGATCTCCAGGTCGGCGTTCGGTTGGTTGGCGAGAATCTTCAGCGCCGCCTGGGTATCCCGGACGCTGTCTTCGGGCCTGGCGCGAACCGCGGCGGCAGCCCGATCGATGTAGGTTTGAGCGGGATGCGGCTTCGACGCTGTTTCTGTCGGGCGCGAGTCGGCCGCCCGCACCGTCCCTGCCACAGTCAGAATTGCGACGGCCAGCAACAGGCACGCCGTCCGGATGAGAGTGAGAAGTCGCAAGCCCGAGGATTCGTTGGTAGTCGATAAGGGCCGGTCCTGCGCATCCTTGCGCTCCCGGCATTCGGGCACCCTGCCCAGCACGAGTCGCGATGGTATCGGCTTCCCCGCCCGGCCACCACCTTCACCCTCACAAGGGACAAAAGAAAAGCCCGTGCGCCGGGTCGCGGCGCACGGGCGGACCGGATTAAGTCACGCTGCCGGTTACAGGCCCAGGCCGATCCGTCGACCGGACCCCGGTGGCACACAGGTATATGTCACCTCCTGACCGGTCGTGGCGGCCAGGGCCCGCAATGAGGCGTCGGTGCGACGAGTGCCGTCGGCGGCCACAAAGTCGCCGGCCGCCGCATCCAGCAGATAGCCCTTCACGCTGCCGGCGAGCGCCACCTTGGCGACCAGGTCGCACTCCTTCGTCGCTCCACCCAGCTCCTTGGACACGAAGTTCGCCTTGGCCCGCTGGATGAGCAGGTTGATGCGCGAGTTCACGGCGCTGGCGTTGGCATTGGTGAGAGTGACTTGCTGACCGACGACCGGCGCAAGGTCGCTGTCGAACGCGAGCATGAACTGCACTACGTCCCGCCGGGTGGCATCCGGATTGAGGATCGGGAAGCCGGCGTTCAACTGCGGGTTGAACACGACCGCCGTGAAGAAACGGAACAGCGTGTCGACCGAGCCGTCGTTGACAAAGCCGAAGCCCCGGATCTGGTTGCCCATGTTGCCGGTGTCAGGCGCACCAAAGAAGTTCACGCGTGGCGCCCCGAACATGCCGACCTTCGTATACATGTTCCGCAGATGCGGGATCTTCACGATCTGCGTGATGCCTTCGAAGCTCGCCGCGCCGCCGGTGCCGAAGAAGCCCGACGCCGGATCGAGACGATGGCAGCCTTCGCAGTTGAACGCGGTGTCACCCGGGATGATGCCGCCGAGAATCGGAATCTCGATGCCGTCCGAGGGCCGCGAGCCGACATAGAAATTGCGCCCGCGTGTCTGGGCGGCGTTGAGCGAATTATCCAGCGCACGCACCGGATTCGGCGGCGGCAGCACCTTGAGCTGGAAGTTGGTGAAGCTTTGCATGTCGGCGTTGCTGGGCAGACCGTCGCGGCCGAGCAGCCCTTCGAAAGCCACGATGAAATTATTGAATGAAAGATTGCTGTCGAGCGGATCGCTGCCGAAGTGGCCCGTCGCCCGGTCGCCGCGCCAGTGCATGGCGCCGGCGTTGCGCAGCCCGCGCAAGGTCTGCGTGGTCATCGGGCCCTTCATCGGATGGAATTCTTCGACGTCGTCGCTGCCGTTGATGGGCGTGCGCACGCCAAACAGCGTCTTGCCGATGGCGATCTCCAGATCGCTGGTCAGGTTCTTCGGCAAGGGATTGTGCGTGACTACGTCGTCCGGGTTGCCCAGATCCCACGCGAGATCGTCCACGTCACCGAAGATGTGGCAGCTGGCGCACGAGGCCTCGCCATTGGCCGACAGCACAGTGGCGTCGTAGAGCTTCGGCCGGCCTTGCACGACCGCGGCCGGCTCGGGATTCGGCAAGGTCACGGCCGCGACCTGCGCACGAGTCGTCGTGTCGATGACTTTCACCGAGTTGTCGAACCGCGTCGTTACATACAATCGGCCGCGCGACTCATCCAACACCAGGCCGCTCGGGCCGCCGCCGCTCACATTTATATAGTTGGCGCTGGCCGTGCGCGGATTGAATGTATCCGCCTCGAGCGCTGCGGTACTGAAAACACCGATACGGCTGGAACCGAACGCGGCGACGTAGAGCGTCTGGCCATTGCTGGTCACTGCCATGTCGAGCGGCGTCGACAGGCTGTGATTGCGCGCGGTCGGATCGAAGCCCGACTCGTTGGCGAGCTTGGTGTAGTCCAGATGTTTGTTCAGGTGCCGAGGGGTGACCGTCGAGCCGGAGATCACGGTGATGCGCGTCTCCGCCAGGTGACCTTGCACCGTCTGACCGGCGAACTCGCCCGGCCCTTCGAAGCGCTGCAGGTTGAACGCCTCGGTGTTGGAGACATACAGCTTGCCGGTCGCTGGATTGGCGATCATGTTGAACAGTGTCGTGCCGACGTGCGCATAGCTCGCGGTCTGCGACAAGGTGCGTGCGTCCACCGCGAACACATCGAGATCCGGCAAGCGGAATCGCACGGCGTTGTTCCAGTTGCGGCCGAGTTCGTCTTCCCAACGGCCGCTGGCGTTATTGAACTTCACGATGAGGCCGGTCTCCGGAGCCCGCTTGCCTTCGAAGTTCGTCCCCGGGCCGGGATTGCCGCCCGGCATGATGGACAGGTTATCGACGAGACACGGCACGTTGGGCCGGAAGCCGTCGCACACCATGGGTTCCAGGATCGTCGTGGTCTGGTTGCCCGACTTGAACGCCGCGACGTACACGGTGTTCTTATCCGGGCTCACCGCCAGGGCGCGCGGCGTATCGCTGAAGAAGTTCAAGATTCGCACTGGCGTGCCACCGACGGTGTTGCCCAGGCTGGTCGGGTCGAACACCCAGACGTCGTTGCGGCCGATGCCCGGTGTGATCAATTGCGGATCGCCGGCACCCGTCACGCTGCTGATCGAAGCATCGGTGCGCTGTTGTCCGCGGTGCGCAGTCGTGATGAACGCCCTCACAGGCGAGCCGGCGAACACGATGTCACGCGGCTCATCACCAACGAGCAGCGTCCGTGTAACTCTGGGCGTGCCGCTCAGCGTGACGACACTGATGCTGTCGGAAAGATGATTGACGACCCACACCTCGGAGTCGTTGCGAGCCGCGACCGCCACCGGCTCCAGGCCGACCGGCACTCGCGCCCGCAGCGCCAGTCCGCTCAAGGTGATGTCGAAGACCTCCAGCGTGTTATCCGGCGTGTTCGTGACGAACAAGCGCGTGCGATCGGGCGACATCGCGACCGGTCGAACGTGTCCGGACTCGAAGGCGACAAAGTTGGGCGCCTGGGCTAGCGCGCCGTGACTCGCGAACAGTGTTGCGCAGAGTAGAACTGCGCGCCCCCATGCCGTCCTGGCCTGGGAGCACATGGCTTTGCTGCACATGGCTGGTGACTCCCCCTCGTCGATGGCGTCGTGAAGTGATGGCCCGCTGTGGTTCAGCGGATGACGCGGATGCTAGGCGGCTGCATAATCGGAACGCCCCCTTCGATCGGAGGGGCGGCGCCGATGTTTTCCGGCCGATATTTATTTAGAAACGGATTCGTTCGGGGGGAGCGCGTGGCACACCAGCTCACCAGACGCGGCAAGGATCGGGCCGAACCCGTGGCGCTTCGTTCGGCGTCACACTCCAGCAGCGACCTCGGCCCGCACTATCTCGTTCACAGCAAGCTCAAGCCGCCGCAATGTGCGACGACGTGCATCGAGCGCGGCACGTTGCTGGCGCGAATCGATGCCGCGGCCAGGCAAAAGTTGACGTTGCTCACAGCACCTGTCGGGTCAGGCAAAACCACCCTGCTCGCCCAATGGCACCGGCATTCATGTGCGTCGCACGCGGTCGCCTGGTTGTCGCTCGATGAGCAGGACAATGAGCCGGTGCGGTTCTTTTCTTATCTCATTGCCGCGGTCCGTTCCGTGTGCCCGGCGTTCGATGCGTATCTTCCGCATCGGCGCGGTGAGGATGAATCGCTCGATACCGCCGTCGCCGTCTTCATCGCCAGTCTGGGCCGGTTGAACCCGCCGATCTGTATCGTCATGGATGATTTACAGATGCTCGGCACGCCGGTGCTAGTGCGCGCCGTCGATGCTTTGCTGTTGCAATCGCCCGCTGGGATTCGATGGATCCTGTCGGGCCGCGGCGTGCCGGCGCTACACATGGGCCAGCTGCGACTGAACGATCAGCTCATGACACTCGGCTCGGAAGACTTGAACTTCGACATGGCTGCGATCGTGCAATTAGGCGAGCAGCTGTGCCACAGGTCGCTCACGGCAGACGAAGCGCACAGCATCCGGCGCAGCACCGAGGGCTGGGTCGCCGGCGTGAAACTCGCGCTGCTCGCTGCTGCCGATTCTCGCGAGGGTATCGGCGATTTCAATGGCTCTCATTACGAAGTGGCTCGTTACCTGGGAACGTCGGTCCTGCAGGAGCAAGCGCCGCAGCTGCGCGAATTCTTGATCGCGAGCAGCCTCGTCGATCGCATGACTGCCGAGCTTTGCAATGCACTGCTCGGTGTGTCGCACAGCCAGTCGTTGCTCGAACAGCTCGAGCGCTCGCAGCTGTTCATCCAGCCGCTCGACAGTCACGGGCACTGGTACAGATATCACACGCTGTTTCTCGATTTCCTGCGCAGCCACTTGCGGCACGACACAGCCCGGTTGTCTGTATTGAATGAGCGCGCGAGCCGTTGGTACGCGGAGCATCAACTCTACGACGAAGCGCTCCATCATGCGTTCGCGGCGAGCAACGAGGAGTGGCGTCTGGAGTTGTTGGAGCGCTGCGCGACGACGTGGCTGCGGGCCGGTGAGACCGTCGCGGTCATTCATTGGATCACCAAGGTCCCTCACAACGTAATTCTCGGCCACGCGGGCATCTGCCGGTCGTACATCGCGAGCTTGATCCTCTCGCGACGTTTCAACGAGGCGGCCGCCACGTTGCGAGAAGTCGAGGCAAACGTCACTACCGAGCGAGCTCTCGGGTCGGTGCATCTTCGGTTGTTGCACGCGATGCTCACGGTGCTCGCTGATAGCAGCGGTCAGATTGGCATCTCCTCACCTGAGGCCTTACGAGACCGGGGTGCGGACAGCTTTCTCATCGGGACGCTGTTGACGCTGCAGGCGTACACGATGCTTCGACTGAATCAGTTTGACAAGGCGTGGCGGCTGGCCATGCGTGCGCGTGACACGTTCGATTCGATCAGCTTGTACAGCTTGGGTTATGCCGAGGTCGTCGCATCGCTCGCCGATCGTGCTCAAGGGGACATGAAGGCCGCCGCCGATCGGTGCGAACGAATGTTTCAAATGGTGCGCGGCGGCCATCGCACCCCAGCCTGGGTGAACGCGGCGAATGCCCTCGCTTACATGCGTTACGAAGAGAATCGGCTCGAGGAGGCGGAAGCGCTTTGCACGGAAGTACTGCCGCTACTGTGCGTACAGTCAACGGTCGAGAATGTCGTCACTGCCTATGTGACGCTCTCGCGCATCAAGGCAGGCAACGGCCGCCATGGCGAGGCCTTCCAACTGCTCGACTATCTTCACAGCATGTTGGAGAGCGGCTCGCACGCCCGCTTCCTTGCTCAAGTCTGCGCGGAGAAGATTGGGCTGCTCCTCTCGCAGGACAATCTGCAACGTGCACGTGCTGTGGCATTGGAGTTTGGGTTGCAGCGTCGCGCGCGATCGGGCGAGTGGCGTCGGTCGCGGTCCTATGATGAAGCCTGGGAGCGCTTCGGCTCGGGCTACGCCGCCCTGCTGATCAAGCAGCGCCAGTACGAGGAGGCTCGCGCCATTTTGCTGGTCCTGCGCGATAGTGCCCATGAGGTGGGCTACGTCTTTCGCGAGGCTCCGCTCGAAGCTGCACTCGCCTGCTGCTACTGGCATTCCGGCGATATCGAATCAGCGTTCGATTGCTTGAACCGCGGCTTCGGCTTGACCCGCGGCCACGGCTTCACTCGCGGCGTCTTCGACGAGGCGCCTGCGATGATTCAAATCATCTCCGCCGCGCTCGCCAGCGGCCGCCTCTGCGCACCGCTGCCGGCGCACTATCTCTGCAAGTTCGGCAACGTTTTCTCCCAAGCCGTTCCCGTTGTTGCACCTTCCGCTCGCAAGCCCGCCCTCCCGCTGGAGCCGCTGACCGAACGTGAGATCGATATGCTTCGTCTGCTCGCGCTGGGGTTGAGCAATCATGAGATCAGTGCACGCTCGCAGATTGCTCTATCGACGGCGAAATGGCACTTGAAGAACGTCTTTGCCAAGCTGGATGTGAGCACCAGAACGGGCGCCATTGCCCGCGCGAGGGAGATGAGGCTGATCGAGTGAGTTTGAGACCCGCCTGCGACAGGTCCACACTCTGGCCGATGGCACCCGCAGTCCCTCATAATCGAGTGCATCAGGCATGGAGAGTCCTCCCGTGAAAAAGCTGCTCGCGCTCCTGCTCGCCACGGCCCCGACGCTGGTATTCGCGGCCGCGGCGCCCAATCTCGACAGTGCGGTCATTGCCAACGTCAGCATCATTGACGGCACCGGCGCGCCAGCCCGCAAAGGTTCGGTGCGCATTGCCGATGGCAAGATCCTCGCGGTCGGCGATATCGTGCCCGGCAACACCGAGATTGTGATCGACGGCAACGGCAAAACGCTGGCGCCTGGCTTCATCGATACGCACAGCCATCACGACTATGACATTCCGAAGTCGCCGGACATGGTCGCCGTCGTCAGTCAGGGCGTCACGACCATCATCGTCGGTCAGGACGGCTCATCGCAGTCACCCCTGCGTGACTTCTTCGCCAAGCTCGCGAAAAGTCCGATCGCGGTCAACCTCGGCTCGTACTCCGGTCACAACACGTTGCGCGAACAAGGCATGAACGCCGCGCGCCGGCCCGCGGCCGATGAAGAAATCGCGCGCATGAGTCAACTGCTCGAAGAGGACATGGCAGCTGGCGCGTTCGGCCTCTCCACCGGATTGCAGTACGAAACCGGCAACTTCTCCAGCACCGCCGAGATCGTGGCATTGGCCAAAGTCTCCGCCCGCCTCGGCGGTCGCTACATCAGCCACATGCGCGACGAAGAATCCGAACTGATGAGCGCATTGCAGGAGACCATCGACATCGGCCGGGAATCCGGCGCGCCCGTGCAGGTCTCGCACCTGAAGATCGGCGCCAGAAAACTCTGGGGCAGCGCCGATAAAGTGCTGAAGCTCATGGACGATGCGCGCACCTCGGGCGTGGACATCACCGCCGACATCTATCCGTACACGTACTGGCAATCGACGATGCGAGTGATGTTTCCGAACGGAATCTACGACGACCGTAAGGGCCTGGCGTCCAAGCTCAAAGAGTCGACCTCGCCGGAGGGGCTGTACTTCTCGCGATTTCAGCCCGATCCCGCCATCGTCGGTAAGTCGCTCGCGCAAGTGGCGAAGGAACGAAACGCCCCGCCCGTGGATGTCTATCTCGCCCTGATGAAGCAGGCCATTGAGTACCAGAAAGCACATCCCGAGGAGGAGCGCGTCGAGTCCGTCATCGGCACCAGCATGCGCGAGGACGACGTTGCGCACCTGATGGCTTGGGAGCACGCCAACATTTGCTCGGACGGAGTGTCCATCGGCCATCCACGAGGCCACGGCACGTTTCCCCGAGTGCTGGGCCACTACGTCCGGGAAAAGAAAGTGATGACGCTGGAGCGAGGCGTCTACAAGATGACGGGCCTGGCCGCGAAACATCTAGGCATCACCGATCGGGGCATCATCGCCGAAGGCAACAGCGCCGACCTGGTGCTGTTCGATCCGACGACCGTCATCGATCGTGCGACCATGCAAAACCCGACGGCCCTGTCGGCAGGGATCGAGAAAGTATGGGTTAACGGCAAGCTCGTCTATCAGGACCGACGCACGACGGGCGTGCGTCCCGGGCAGATCGTTCGTCCGCCGAAGAAAGCCGAGTGACGCCTGGGTGGTGCAGCGGGATCACTGCTCGCGCCCTCGTTCGCAACCAGCTCCCTGACGGGCCTGGATAGACTGCCTGACATCACTCTTTGAGCGAGTCGGGCGCCATGAGCAGTCCAGCAGCCGCCAGAACGATGTATGCGCCGAGCGCCTACGCGGCGACGGATCCAGTATCCATTGTCAGGAAATATCCGTTCGCTCACTTGATCACGGCGGCGGGCGAAGAGACCTACGCCACGCCGACGCCCATCTTCTTCGAGACTGACGACACGGCCGCGACCCTGGTCGGCCACTTGACTCGGGTCAACCCACAAGCGAACACACTGCAGAACGGGCACCGAGCGCTGGCGATCTTTCCGGGCCCGCACACCTACATATCCGCCAGCTGGTACAAAACGCTGCTCACGGTTCCAACGTGGGACTATGTCTCCGCTCAAATCCGCGGGCGGCTGGAGGTCATCGATGACGATGAGGGCCAGATCAAGGTGCTCCGTCGCATCGCCGAGGTGCTGGAGCGTGATAGCGAGCATCCGTGGACCTTGGAACAGGCGCCGCCGGGAAAAGTGCAGCAGCTGCTGCCTCGAATCCGCTCGTTTCGCATCACCATGGAGCGCATCGAAGGTGTGACCAAGCTGAATCAAACCCATCCGCCGTCAGATCGCATGCTGATCATCCAGCAGCTGTTGGCGCGCCCAGATTCTGACAGTCACGAGATTGCGCGCCTCATGGCGCATCTGCCTACCACGTAGAGCGCAGCCGTTCCGGCGCGCTCAACGATCCCACGCGGTCAGGCGTCGACGTGGGTGAACAACTTGTTGGTAATCAACCAGCGCTCGCCGTTGTGCATGAGTGCGAGATAATCAAAGTAGTTGAAACCCAGCATGGGACATCGAGCGCGCACGTACGCGATCTGGTTGTGCAGCTGGACCTCCAGCGTTTCCATCTGAAATGACTCGCCCCTGGCCTGCGGCGAGGGTCGGCTGGCGACCGCGTTGAGCCACCCATCCACCGTGTTCTGATAGGGGGCGCCGCGCACCTCGCCGAACAGCTGCGCCTGCGGATGAAACACCTCGCGCAGACGCGCCGCATCGCCGTGATAGAGGCCATCGAAATACGTCTTCAGCAGCGCATCGATGTCCTGCCGTGCCTGTTGGTCTTGCATGCTCTGTACTCGTCAGTGATCGATGGTCAGGTGAAGTAGCCCATCATGGCCTTGGTCTCGAGGAATTCCTTGAAGCCCTCCCGGCCCCACTCGCGGCCGTTACCGGATTGCTTGTAGCCGCCGAACGGAGCAAACATGTCGCGGGCCGCGCCGTTCACGTGAACCATGCCGGTGCGGATCTTCGAGGCCACGCGTCGTGCGTTCTCGATGTTCCCCGAGTGCACGTGACCGGAGAGCCCGTAGACCGAGTCGTTCGCGATGCGAATCGCGTCCGCTTCATCCTGGTACGGGATGAGGACCATCACCGGCCCGAAGATCTCTTCGCGCGCGATCGTCATCTCATTGTTGACGCCGGCGAAGATGGTCGGCTTCACAAAATAGCCTCTATCAATGCCGTTCGGACGGCCGACGCCACCGGTCACCAGCTGCGCGCCCTCCTCGATGCCCTTCGCGATCAACGCCTGTACGCGTTCGAACTGCAGCTTGTTTGCAACCGGACCGGTGGTCACGCCCGGCGCCTTGGGATCGCCGACTTTCAACTGCTCCGCCGTCTGCCTCGCGACCTCGACCGCTTCGTCGTAACGCTTCGCAGGCACGAGCATGCGAGAAGGTGCGTTACACGACTGGCCGCTGTTCGTCATCATCCAGTTGACGCCGTGCGCGACGGATGCTGCGAGATCGGCATCTTCGAGGATGATGTTGGCGGACTTGCCACCCAACTCTTGCGACACGCGCTTGACGGTATCCGCTGCGGCTTTTGCAACAAGCACGCCGGCGCGCGTGGAACCGGTGAAAGACACCATATCGATGTCGGGATGACGAGAGATCGCCTCGCCGACGCGGGGCCCATCGCCGTCGACGAGGTTGAACACGCCCTTCGGCACGCCCGCCTCAGCAAGGATCTCTGCGAAGATGTGCGCGGTGACCGGCGAGACTTCGCTCGGCTTCAACACAACGGTGCAGCCGACGGCAAGCGCAGGCGCAACCTTGCAGCTGATCTGATTCAGCGGCCAGTTCCACGGCGTGATCAAGCCGCACACGCCGATGGGCTCACGCGCAATCAGCGTCGTGCCCAGGCGTTCTTCGAACTCGAAGTCCTTGAGGATGGCCAGCGCGGTGGACAAATGGCGGAAGCCGCTGCCCGCCTGCGCTTGCACGGCAAGCGTCATCGGCGCGCCCATCTCATCGGACGCCGCTCGTGCGAGGCGTTCGATATTCGCCTCGTACAATTTGACGATGCGCTCGAACAGCGCGATGCGTTCCTCACGCGTGGTTTGCGAGTACGTCGCGAACGCCGCCCGTGCCGCTTTCACCGCCGCGTCGACATCCTCGGCCGTACCCAACAAGATCTGTCCGACCGGCTGCTCGGTCGCCGGATTGATCACCAGCGATTCCCTGCGCCCCGCCGGAGTCAGCCACTCGCCATCGATGAAGAAACGCCTGCAGTCGTACATGACACCCTCGAAGCAAATCGACAGTGTCAAGTACAGCACATCGCCATTGGAGCCCGTGCTGACATCGGTGCGCCAGGCGTTGCAGCTGGAACACCGGCAGGCTCGAGGTGGCGGTTAGAACTTCATGGTGACGTCGACCAGGTAGCGCCGGCCGTACTCGTCATAGCGGCCGATGCGGTTCACCTGATTGTCCCGGTGCATGCGCAACGGCTCGTCGGTGAGGTTGTTGACCTGGAAGCGCAGCTGGATCCCGGAGGTGAGCTGATACGATGTGCTGAGGTCCAGCACCGACTCCTCCTCGAGGGTCTGCAGGTCCGCCCCATTCCAGCCATAAATCACCGTGAACGGGCTGTGATACTTGTAGCCGAGCCGCGCTTCGATCGGACCCGAGCTGTACCAGAGATCGAACACCGCTGTGTGCCGAGCGAAGCCGGTGCCCGTGAGCGGATTGGTGACGGGCACGAACTCCTCGACGTCCGAATCCACATAGGCATAGTTCGAATAGACGCCGAAGTTCTGCAGCGCACTCCAGAAGAAGAAGGGTGTCTGAAAGGTCACCTCCGCGCCTGTGATGGCGCCGCCATCGCCGTTGACCGGCGTGGCGACGGCATAGGTGATCCCTTCAAACGTCTGCGGATCCTGCCGCCAGCCGATGTACGAAGACACATCCTTGTAATAGGCCGCCAAGCCAAGCAGCGCCTCGTCCCGGAAATACCATTCGTACGAGGCGTCGAACTGCGTTGCTTCAAACGGCTCGAGGTTGGGATTGCCTGCGTTGCCCGTATAGGGCAGCCAATTTGTCAGCGTACGGCTCGCGCGCAATTCATCGAGCGGCGGACGCGCGACGACCTTCGCCACGCCGAAGCGCAACAATGTCGTGTCCGTGAGATTGAAGTTGACGTTGGCGCTCGGCAGCAGCTCGCTGTAGTCGTGCTCGATGCTGACGGGCGCGAGCTCACTCGCCCCCGTGGCCTGCTGGAATCCATCGCTGGTCGTCTGCACGTCGAGCAGGCGCACGCCAATGTTTCCTGTCATGCGCTGTGCGACAGCGGTGCTCGAGAAGGTAAGCTTGAAGTACCCCTCCGTGACCTCCTCCTTCACTTTCCAACGCTGCGAGAAATTCTCGGCAGCGTTGCTCGGATCGAGCGCTGATCCGTACGCGAGACGAGCGATCTCGTCATAGTCACCGAGCAGCACGGGCGGCAAATTGACGGACGGCACGTTGTACACACGGAACAACGATGCCGGAATCTCTACACCGCCGGCCGGTGCGAACGGATACGTCTCCATGCGATCGTGCTGCTTGGTTCTGTTCGACAGGCGCGCACCGAACTGCACCGCTGACAGGAAACTCCCATCGAGCGAACGGGCGAAGTCCAAGGCGCCCGCGGTCAACTCGTCTTCCAGCTGCTCCGGCCCATCGACGCTGCCGCCTCGATAATCCGGCGCGAACTGCGTCAGGGTCGTCGGGTCGACGCTGGTCGTGATCGTCGGCAGACGGCCGCCGCGAGTGTCCCAGGTCATCCAATCGGGATACACCTCGGTGCGCACCGCTTTCCAGGTGTTCTCGCGCTCGGCTTGCGAATAGGAAAGATCGCCGGTGACACTCCAGCGTTCGCCGGACCAGCGTCCGTTCAAGCCCGTGACCGACAGATCTTTCTTTTCATCGTAGTCCGACACCACCGTGGTTACCGAACTGAATGGCAGCGTCGCTGCGACCACCGTGCCATCGACGATGGTGTAGCTCGCGCCCGGTGCGTTGTAGGCAGCCCAGCTGCCGTTGTCCCAGTTGCCCCAATTGCTCTGGCCGTAGACGGTCTGGCCCTGGTCCTCGTGAATATCCACGTCTGAGTACAACGCATCGAAACGCAGCTCGAACTGGTCCGACGGCCGCCATTGCGTGCCCAGCGAAGCGCCGCGCCGATCCTGATCGATGCGGTTGACCGAAACCTGCGCGCCCCACGGTGTCGCATCCGGAGTGCCGTCGCTGTCCAGATCGCCGGTGAAATCGCTCGCGCCTTCCGGCGGTCGCGCGAGCGAATCGTTGTAGCCCCAGCCGGTGAACGATGAGTAGCCGTTCTTTTGTTGTTGCGCCGTCAGGCCGATGACCAGTCCGAAGGTGTCGCTCGCTTTGAGAACATAGGAGCCGCTGGCGCGATAGCCCCAGGGGTCGTAGTCGGGAATGTCCGCGCCTTCGTCGTAATAGACCGGCCCGCCACGAACCACGAACTCCGCGCCCTCGTAGTCGAGCGGTTGCAATGTTTGAATATCGATGGTGGCCGCCACGCCGCCGGCAATGAGATCGGCGGATTGGGTTTTGTAGACCTTCACGCCCGAAACGACTTCGGAAGGATAAATCTCCCAGCGAACATTGCGATCCGGCTCGGAAGACGCCACTTCACGGCCGTTGATCGTGCCGAGCACCAGTCTTGCCCCGAGGCCACGTACGACCGCCTGACTGTCATTGCCGCGATCGCGTGTCGCGTTGATGCCCGGCAGCCGATTGATGGATTCGGCAATGGTGACGTCGGGCAGCTGGCCGATGTCTTCAGAAGAGATGGCGTCGACGACCAGGTCGGAATTCAACTTCACCGACAGTGCATCGCGCAGGCTTTGCCGGATGCCGGTGACTTGTACTTCTTCGATGATCTCGCCGGCCGCGGCTTGCGGCTCGGCGGCGTGCGCCGCATTCCATAACAGCAGTGGCGCGCAACAGCCCAAAGCATGCCGCCACAGCCGGTTTGTCCGTGCTCGAGTAGCCATATCTCCCCCTGCAAAGAGACATTTCCTTTACTCAGACAAAAACCGATTTGTCGTATATATAGGACGCTAATCGGGAACGCAAGGGGGAGTCGTCGCGGCCGCGGCTATGGCTCCTTTTGTTTCGAGAACACATATGGAAAGCCAAAGAAATCCGCGCCCGGCAGCAGCTCGCCCCGATGATCGAACAGTGTCGCGTTGTCCCACCCGGAGCCCGTGCCCCAGCGCGTTTTGCACTTGCTCGACACCCAGGCCGGCTCCCAATACACCACACCGACACCGCCGTTCGAAATCACTCGCTGCGTGAGATCGATCAGATAGCGACGTTGTCCGCTCGGGGTCGCCGGATAGCCCTCGATCAACGAATCGCTGCCCAGCAAGTTCGCGGACTGGTCTGCATTCTCCAGTGTCCACGGATAGGCGGCTTCGACGACGAGCACATCGGCCCGATAGCTTTGTCGCAGCCTGCGAATGACTGCGTCGAGTCCATCGAGATCCTGCGTCGACCAGCGCCGGTAGTAGCTGATACCGATCAAATCGACATCCGTGACGCCCGCGGCTTTGGCAGCCGCGAACCACGGCTCGACGTTTTCTGGCTGCGCGATGTGCAACATCACGCGCGGTTTTATCGACGACTTTACGCCGGCGTCGCGCACGGCACGAACGCCCGCGTTGAACAGCTTCGCGTTACGGGACCAGTTGATCGGCTCCTTGGCCCGCTCCAGCGTGCTCAGGATCTCGCCATTGGTTTCGTTGCCGACCTGAACCAGTTCGGGCATGAGCCCGTCGCGATCCAACTCGCGCAGCGTTTGTAACGTGAAGTCGTAAAGGGCCTGCGCCAGCGCATCCGGATCGGCGATGTTCGTCCAGGCTTTGGGGATGATCTGCTTGTCGCCGTCGGCCCAGTCGTCCGAATAATGAAAATCCAGCAGCACCTGCATGCCGGCCTGCCGCGACCGACGAATGGTTTTCTTCACGTCGGCAAGATTGGAGTACGCAGTCCATTCGGCATCGTTCCATAGACGAACGCGCACCAGATTCGCCCCGCGGGACTTCAGCAACACGAAGGGGTCCGCCGGTTTGCCGGCGACGCGGTACACGACCCCGCAATCCTCCATCTCGTTGACATAGGACAGATCGGCGCCCAGGTAGTAACCCTGAGGCGCGCTAGCCCAGGCACTGCCGGTCAACACCATGAATAGCGCCGCCCACCGGGCGAGCTTTGGCGCGACAGGCTCGGTTCCTTGCATCGCTTCCCCCAAGAATCCGTGCGGTTGGGCCGCTCAAACTAGAGCTTACAGGTCAATTGTCCAGCCCGGGCTTTACATGGAGAATATTAATCATATAAAAGGCCCACATGGAATCCCGTTCATGACCGACTTACCAACCCATATTGCCGGCGACTGGGGCACGACCCACCTGCGGCTGCATCTATGCCGGGGCGCCACGGTCCTCGACAAGGTCGATGGCGCCGGTATCGGCTCGTTGACCGTCAGCGCCGAAGCCACACTGTTCGGCGCGCTCGACCCCTGGGCTCGCAAGTACGGGTCTTTGCCGATTTGGCTCGCCGGCATGGTCGGCTCACGCAACGGGTGGCGGGAAGTCCCGTACGCCTCGTGCCCGGCCGGCGCCGCGGAGCTGCGCTCTGCGCTGCTTCGCTTCGACGCACGCGGCCATTCGATCGCCATCGCCGCCGGTGTCTCCTGTACGAACCCGCTCGGCGCGCCGGATGTCATGCGCGGAGAGGAAACACAAATTCTCGGCGCGATTGCCATGCATCCCGCGCTCGGACGCGGACGAAACATCGTCGCTCTGCCCGGCACTCATACCAAATGGGCGCTGGTGGAAGACGGCAAGCTCAAATCTTTCCAAACCAGTTTATCCGGCGAGCTGTACGCCCTGCTGCGAGATCGCAGCACCCTGCTCAAAGCTTCGGCGGTCGAAGCGAATGAGGAAGCCGAGCGTCGCGGCTTCGAGGCTGGCCTGCAACGCAGCCGTGAAATGCGCAGCGTCCCGCTCAGTCACCTGTTGTTCGAAGTGCGCGCCCGCCAGTTGATTCAAGGCATGACGCACGCCGAAGCCTCCACCTACCTGTCTGGTCTCATCATCGGTCAGGACGTGTTGGGGGCATTGCCCTGGTTCGATGGCACGCTGCGGACGAGCACCGCCGTGCCGATCATTGGCGCGCCCAAGCTGGCGGAGCTTTACGCAGCCGCCCTCGCCTCCCATGGCATTCAAACCGTGCCGCTGGACGCCACCGAGCTGACCATCGCCGGCCTGAACGCCCTCGCCCACGCCGATATCGCGGAGTAATTTCGTGTCCACGCCCGTCGCTCTCCCGCCCTTGATCGCCATCCTGCGTGGCATTCGTCCCGATGAAATCCTGGAGGTCGCCAAGGCTCTGGTCGACGCCGGCATCCGCGGCATCGAAGTGCCGCTGAATTCACCCGAGCCGCTGGTGAGCATTCGTCGCTTGACCGAGCGATACGGCAACGAATGCCTTTGCGGCGCCGGCACGGTGCTCAAGGCCGCGCAGGTCGACGCTGTCGCCGAGGCTGGCGGCAAGTTGATCGTGACGCCAAACATCGATCGAGCCGTCATTGCCCGCAGTGTGGAGTTGGGGCTGCAGGCGGTCCCCGGCTTTGCGACCGCGACCGAGGCCTTTGCGGCCATCGATGCCGGCGCGACGGCGCTGAAGTTGTTTCCGGCCTCGACCTATGGCGTGCAGCACGTGAAAGCGCTGCGGGCCGTGTTGCCGGGAACCAAAGTGTTCGCAGTCGGCGGCGTCGGGGCTCACAATCTGGCGGAATGGGCCGAAGCCGGCATCGACGGCATCGGGTTCGGCACGGACATCTATGCTCCGGGCCGCAGCGCCGCCGAGGTCGGCGCGCGAGCGACTGCCATCGTCAGCGCCTGGAATCAGGCACGGGGATCCGTCCACGCGTGATCGTGATATGTTGCTCCCATAACTCAGGGACACATACAAGCCAGGCAGATGCGCAAACCTAGCGGACAAAACCTGACCTACGGCATCGTCGAAGAACTGGGCCAAGCCGTCGTCACCCAGACCTATGGCGACGCGGTGCCGTTTCCCATCGAGGCCGAGCTGTGCAAACAGTTCGGTGCGAGCCGCACCGTGCTGCGGGAAGCGGTCAAAATGCTCACCGCCAAGGGCCTGCTCAGCGCCCGGCCGCGCCAGGGCACCTGGGTCGAGCCGGAAAGCAATTGGAACCTGCTCGATCCCGATGTACTGCGCTGGCTGCTGGAGCGAAAGTTCTCGCTGGAACTGCTCGCCGAGTTCACGGAGATTCGTTACGCCATCGAACCCATGGCAGCGGCGCTTGCGGCCCGGAGCGCCACGCCCGAAGGCATCGCCCGCATCCGTCGCGCTGTCGAGCGAATGAAGACAGCCGCCTTGGGCGAGGATGATCCCCTCGAATCCGACATCGCCTTTCATGTCGCCGTACTGCACGCCACGGGCAATCGCTTCTACGCGCAGCTCGAAGACATGATCAACGCGGCGCTGCGGATCTCGATCCGGCTCACCAATTCAGTGAAAGGCGTGCCGCAGGCCGACGTTGGCATTCACCAAAAAGTGCTCGACGCCATCGAGGCCGGCGATGCCAACAAAGCGCGCACCATCATGGAAGGCATCATCAGCGAAGTGCTGGACCTGATCAACACGGCTCGAAAGAAGAACAACAAGGTTTCGGCCGCTGCAGCCTCATCGCGTGCGAGCGGAACTCGTGTCGCCGCCGCAGCTGCGCCTCGCTCGACATCGGCGCGGGCATCGGCCAGCGGCCGCAATGGCGCGGCACGTCGGCGAAGCACGTAATCAGCGATCGCCGAGCAGTGCGTATAGATCCATCTGGCGGCTGTCGCCGATGACCTGCTCGAAATCCAATCCCAAGGTCGCGAGCACCGGCTCCGCGACCGGTTTGATCTGTTTGATCACATAGTGCTCGCGATCCAGCGGATGCTGGACGTTGTCGATGGGCTCCGGGCCCGCCGTCGTGATCACATAACTGATCAGCCGACCCAGCGGCTGAGTCGACTTGCGAGCGGCCACGACGTGCGGTGGCGTCGTCGCGGTGTACTCCTCGGTGTCCTTCCGAAGATTCTTTTTGTAGACCAGCTGGTCATCGAGCTTGCCGTCGCGCACGCGGCCGACGATGTCGGCGAGATACACGTCGACGGGCTGATCGGTGAACAAGCGGTGATACAGCTCGCGCTGTACTTGCTTGGCAAGCGCCGTCCAGTCACGCCGCACGACTTCCATGCCGACGAACTGCACGCCGTCGATATCGGCCGCATTGAGCAAGCCCGCGTAACGTTTGCTGGCGCCGCGCGTGCTGCCTCGGGCCCGAGGCAGGAACAGCCGAAGGTAGAGCTTCTCGAACTTCAGCTCCATCTTGCTGGTCACGCGCCATTCCTGGCCGATGTATTGAGCGATGTCTCGATTCAGCTTGGCTGCGAGCTCTTTGCCCATGGCGCGCGCTTCGTCGGCATCGGGCATCCCGGAGCGAACGAACAAGCTGTCCGTATCGCCGTAGAGCACGGTGTAACCCGCGCTCTCGAACCACTGCTTGGACCAGAGCAGAATCTCGCGGCCGGTCCCGGTGATCGAGTTGGCGAGCGCCGGGTTGTAGAAGCGGCAGGCAGGCGTGCCCAGCACGCCATAGCAGGAATTCATCAAGATCTTGATGGCGTGCGAGGCCACTTTATCGCCATTCTTCTTGGCGACATCACGCCGCGGAAACAGCTCATCTAGCACTCGCGGCAGGATCGCCGGTTCCCGGCGAAACGCGCCACCCGGGGTTTCGATCAAATCGTCCGTCGGGTGCGGCCGCGCCACATACGACAACGGATCGATGTTGAACGTGCGAATGATGCTGGGATACAGACTCTTGAAGTCGAACACCCAGACATTCCGGTGCAGACCGGTGAGCGGCTCGAGCACGTGGCCACCCTGCTGAGCCTCGTACACACGAGAATCGCTGGAGCGGACGGTCGGCGCCACGATGCCGAGCTTTTCCAGTTCGGAGAGATATAGAAAGTCGAACGAGGCGATGCTGGCTGCGACCCGATCCGGCGTCATGCCCGTGAGTTGACTGCGCGCCACGGCGAGGTGGATCACATTCAACTTCGCGACGATCTCGAACACCAGCCGCGCGTCGGTGCGAGCGTACAACGCGAACGCCGGCAGATCGTGACGATAGTTGTGAATGATCTCGGCCAGACGATCGCGCACATCGCCCGCTACCGCCTTGCCTTCACCGAGCACTTCTCGTGCAACGGCGTCGAGCGAGTAATCGTCCATGCGCACGAACGCGCCGCGCAGCAGATCGATGCCGTCCATGACCAATCGGCCGGGAATGCTCGCCTGGCCGCTGCCGAAATAACCTTCCGCCTTGCGAATGCGGATCGCGCCCGTATCGCGGCCGAGGTTGAAGGGATGCCGCAGCCGCTGCGCCATCTTCTGCAACGCCGTCAGATCGAAGTCGACGATGTTCCAGCCGGTGATCACGTCGGGATCCAGACGCTGCACCCGTTCGCAGAACGCGTTGAGCGCGGAATATTCGTCGAGGCAGCGCGTGGCCTTCTCGGGCATCGGACGATCGCTGCCGTCGACGATCAGCACTTCGTCGATCTCGTTCGAGTACAGCGAGATGGCGAGCAGACGCTCACCCTTGCCATCGGTTTCGATATCGAACGATAGGACGCGCGGCTTGATCCTCACATCCGCCGGCCGCAGCACGGGGTTGTCGAACACCCAGCTGATGCCCTCGCCCGGCGTGGCCTCGCCCTCGATCTCACAACCGCCTTTGATGCCGCGCTCGATCAGATAGCGAATCGCAAAGCGCACGTCCGCTTCGTAGGTGTCGATACCCACGTCGTGCATCCGGTCGCGCAGGCCGGGCACATCGGTCGGCGTTTCCATGTCGAAGCGCGATACCGGCTCGCCATTGAAGGTGCGCTTCTGCAAAGGAACCGCTTGCTGGGAGGTCAGCACACTCGCGCGCTCGACATCCGCCGTGCGGATATAGAAGTGCGGGCGCTGGCGATGGTCGCGAACCAGAAAGGTACCGCCGTCCTCGAGACGACCGTAAATATGGATGACAGGAACGCGCGTTCCGGCAGGGCCGGAGACCACGCGATAACTGGCCTGGAGAATGAAGCCTCGGAGCTTGATCACCCGCGAATTGTGCTCCAAACGGGCCGCCGTCGCGAGCCGGAAAACCTGCCAGGCGCTGGCCTGGACCGATACTTGACAGCGTCAAGTAATTGCGCGAAGGTCTGGCCGCAGGGAGGGAACCGTATGAATGCAGCCTCAGACACCATCATCGCCGACATCCGGCAGTTCAATCGCTTTTACACCCGCACCATCGGCGTGCTCGGCAACAACCTGTTGGGCGGCGACTATTCGTTGACCGAAGTCCGCGTGCTCTACGAGATCGCCAACAACGAAGACGTCATGGCGGCCGACCTGGTGCGAGCGCTCGGCATGGACTTCGGCTACGTCAGCCGGATTCTCGCGCAGTTCGAAAAGCGCGGCTGGCTCAAGCGCGAGCGCTCCGAGGACGATGGCCGCAAATCTCACCTGTTACTGACAGCGAAAGGCCGCAAGGCATTCGCGAGCGTGAATCAGCAAGCGCGCGATGAAGTCGCCAAGCTGCTGGAACCCCTGCCCTGGCATCAACAACTGCAACTGCAAGCGCATCTAAGACAAGTGCAATCGCTCCTCAGCCCGCAGCCTGCCACGCCAGCCGTCCGGTTGCGAACCCATCGAGCCGGCGACATGGGCTGGATCATTCAGCGGCACGGCGCGCTGTATGAAAAGGAATATGGCTACAACAGCGACTTCGAAGCGCTGGTTGCGGAGATCTGCGCCAAGTTTCTGCGCGAATACGATCCCGCGACCGAGCGCTGCTGGATCGCCGAGTTGGGTGACACGCCGGTCGGCACGATCATGTTGGTGCGTGGTTCCGACGGCATCGCGAAGCTGCGTCTGCTGTTGGTCGAGGACAGCGCGCGAGGCCACGGCGTCGGCCGCCTTCTCGTGCAAGAGTGCGTCAGCTTTGCACGGCAGGCAGGTTACAAAGGCATGACGCTCTGGACACAGAGCACCCTGCTCGCGGCGCGCAAGTTGTACGTTGCGGCCGGCTTCAAACTGGAAAAGAGCGAACCCCACCACAGCTTCGGTCAAGCGCTGGTCGGCGAGACCTGGACGCTGCAATTCGAGTAATGGGCCGGGGCGTTCTGGGAACGTTGGCACGGCTGGATCATTCCGTCAGCGTCGCCACGATCCCGGAGGCAGCATGGCCACCGCCCGCAGGAAACGCTGGTCGCAGCGAGTCACCCAGACCAGCGATGCACTGACACTCGAGGAAGGCGTATTCACCCGCGCCAGCTCTCGCGGCATCGCCCTTTCCTTGAAGCGCTCCGCCGATCGCAGCCACAAGCGCAAGTCCTCGCCGTATCGCTCCGCGATGTCCATGCTGACCTTCTACGGGAATCGTGCAGGCAAGACGTTACCGGCCGCCAGCAAGCGCAAGCTCGAAGACGCCAAGGAAGAGCTGCGCAAGCTGTACGGCAAGACTCCCGAGAACAAGGCCGCCAAGAAAAAGACGGCAAAGAAGAAGGTTGCACGGAAATCGCCGCGGAAGGCGACACGCAAGAGCACCAAACGCCGGAAAGCCCGGGGTTAGGGAACGTTCCCAAGCGCTGAGCGTTGCTCCTGCGGTCGTTATCCCTCCTCGATCGGGTGCCAACCTTGAGCCGTAGTTTCGCGTCACAGTTGCGTGAGGGCCTGCCCCACCCCAGAGGCGCCTTCTGGGATGGCCAAGGCACGAACTTCTCGCTGTTCTCCGCCAACGCCACCAAAGTCGAACTGTGCCTATTCGACGCCGATGGTCAGAAGGAGCTCGAGCGCATCGAGCTGCCCGAGTACACCGACGAGATCTGGCACGGCTATCTGGTCGATGTCGGCCCCGGCACGGTTTACGGCTATCGAGTGCACGGCCCGTACGAGCCCGAAGCCGGCCACCGCTTCAATCCCAACAAACTGGTAATCGATCCGTACGCGCGCGAATTCGTCGGCGAGCTGCGCTGGGATGACGCCTTGTTCGGTTACACCATCGGCGCCGAAGGCGACGATCTGACTTTCGACGAACGCGACAGCGCTCCTTTCATCCCCAAGTGCGTAGTCGCGGACTCGGCTTTCGATTGGAAACAATCTGTCAGTCCGCTCGTGCCGTGGGATCGCACCATCATTTACGAAACGCACGTGCGCGGTTACACCAAGCTGCACCCGCAGGTGCCAGAGAAACTTCGCGGCACCTTCGCCGGCCTCGCCGTGCCCGAAGTCATCAAGTACATCAAGTCGCTCGGTATCACCACGGTGGAGCTGCTGCCGATCCATGCCTTCGTTTATGACAGCCTGCTGCTCGAGAAGGGCTTGACCAACTATTGGGGCTACAACTCGATTGGATTCTTCGCCCCGGACCCGCGCTATCTCATCGATCGGCGGCGCGGCGTGCAAGAGTTCAAAGAGATGGTCGCGCGCTTTCACGATGCCGGGCTCGAAGTGATCCTGGATGTCGTCTACAACCACACCGCCGAGGGCAATGAGCGCGGGCCAACGCTATGTTTCAAAGGCGTCGACAATGCGTCGTACTACCGCCTGATGCCCGAGCAGAAGCGCTACTACATCAACGATACCGGCACGGGTAATACGCTGAACCTGAGTCATCCGCGGGTGATTCAAATGGTCACCGACAGCCTGCGTTTCTGGGTGAACGAGATGCACGTCGACGGCTTCCGCTTCGATCTCGGCACCATCCTCGCGCGCGAACCCAACGGGTTCGACAATCAGAGCGGCTTCCTGAAAGCCTGCTCGCAGGATCCGGTGTTGAGTCGCGTCAAGTTGATTGCCGAGCCCTGGGATTGCGGTCCCGGCGGTTATCAAGTCGGCGGATTTCCGCCGGGGTGGGCCGAATGGAACGATCAATACCGCGATGTGGTGCGCGACTTCTGGCGAGGCGAAGCATCAGCCGGCAAAGTAGCGCCGCGCCTGTACGGCTCCGCGGACATCTTCGACAAGTTCGGCCGCCGACCGTACGCGAGCATCAACTTCGTCACCGCGCACGACGGCTTCACGCTCAGCGACCTGGTGAGCTATAACGAGCGGCACAACGAAGCCAACCTCGAGGACAACCGGGACGGCCACGAGCACAACCGTTCCTGGAACTGCGGCGCCGAAGGCCCGACCGACGACGAAGGCATCAACACGCTGCGGGCCCGCCAGATTCGCAACTTCCTCGCGACACTGCTGCTGTCGCAAGGCACGCCGATGCTGCTCGCCGGCGACGAATTCGGCCGCACTCAGCAAGGCAACAACAACGCCTACTGCCAGGACAACGAGATCAGCTGGCTGGACTGGTCACTCGCCGAGAAGAACGAAACGCTGGTGCGCTTCGTCCAGCAGATGACCGCGTTGCGAGCGAAATTTCCAATCTTACGTCGCAACCGTTTCCTCTCCGCGCAGGAGAATCCGCGCATCGGTCTGAAGGAAATCACCTGGATCAATGCCAGCGGCAAGGAGATGGAGGACGAGCAGTGGGCCGATGATGGCATGCTGTGTTTCGGCATGCTGCTCGACGGTCGCGCCCAGGAGTCGGGGCTGCGTCAGCGCAGCCATGATGCGACGCTGCTGATCGTGCTGAACGCATTTCACGATCTGGTGGAATTCACCCTGCCCGGCGATTCGCCCGACGCGCGCTGGACACTGCTGATCGACACCAACCTTCCCGACCTGCCGACCGGGCGCAAAGCCATATTCACGACCGGCGAAACGTACGGAGTCACCGGGCGATCGCTCCTGGTCTTCAGTCTCGAAGCGCACAGTGAGAATGCGATCGATCGGGCGGTGAGGCCCGGCAAGCAATCAGCGCAGCAGCAGAAGTGAGATTCACTGCTGCGCGCTTCAACCAGCGCGCCGCCGAACTCTCCGTTCCAGCCCTGCTGCCGCCAGGCGCATCCGGAACATGAAACGCGTCTCTTCCGGGGATGACGTCGCTGTCAACGTGCCGCCGTGGGCTCTTGCGATCTCGCTCGCGATGTACAAGCCCAAACCCAATCCGTGCGGTTCCGACGACATCCGCACGAACGGAGAAAACAACTTGTCGAGCACCGCGGCTGGAATGGGCTCACCGCTGTTGCTCACATCGATGGCCAGTTGATTGTCCTCGATGCGCGCGGCGACTCTGACCGGTGCACGAGGCGCGCCATGGAGCAATGCATTGGACAGCAGATTCGAAACCAACTGACCGACCCGCGCGCGATCGCAATCCACCCTGCCGATCGCGCCCAGCGACAGATCGATCATTCGATCCGGCCAGGCCGTCTGCAGCTCATCGATCACGTGCAACAACGTCGGCTCGAGTGGCTCCTTGGCATTCCTGTCGAGCGACAGTCCGCCACCCAACCGGCCGCGAGCGAAATCGAGCACGTTGTCGATCAAGCCCGTCATGCGCCGGATGCAGCCTTGCATCAACGTGAGCACGTCCTGGGACTGATCGTCGAGCTGCTGCTTCATCAACACACGGCTGCCCGCCGAAATCGCCGCCAGCGGATTGCGCAGATCGTGACCGAGCACTGCGATGAACTGCTCGCGCAGATCGGCGTTGTGCCGCTCATCCACCAGCAGCGCGGCGTTGGCGTCGATCTTCTTCTGCGCGTCGTAGTGAAATGCCACCAGCTCGGCGAACAGCTTGAACATGCCGAAGGTTTCTGCGCTGCTCACCTTGGCCGGCAAGGGATCGAGCGCGCACAACGTGCCGAAGAACTCGCCATCGGGCAGTACGATGGGCAGCGAGATATAACTCTGAAAGCCATATTTCGCCGGGATGGGGTGACGGCAGAAGTGCGGATCCAGGGCGACGTGATCGATCACGACCGACTGACCGTGCTGCCGGATCTCGTTGCAGATCGTGGTCTCGATCTCCAGCTCGCCGCCCGGCTCGAGCCCGATGCCGAGCTCGTCGCGGACCTGGCAGGCAATCCAGCGATTCTCGGTGACCCGCGCCACCGCCGCAAAACGCATCTTCGTCACCCGGCAGATGACATTGAGCATCGCGGTAATGGCATCGATCCGGCCCGCCCTGGCCACGTCTGCCTGTAATTCCTGCTCCGTTGGAACGCGCATGGGCGGCGTCATAGCACGATGTCAGCCTTAAGTCATGGGAAATATTTCAGTGGGCGCATTGCCCGAGCCGGCCCGGATGGTGAAACTACGCGGCCCTTGGTTAACCCCTGAGTAAGAGCAATGAGCGAAATCAAGCGTTACGACGTCGGCGCGCGGATGAGCGGCATCGTCGTCCACAACGGCACCGTCTATCTGTCCGGTTACGTGGCCGAGAGTGCGGCCGGCCAGCCGGTGGCTGCGCAGACGGCGGATATCCTGCAGCAGATCGACAAGGCGCTCGCGTCGGTGGGCAGCGATAAGAGCCGCCTGCTCCAGGCCACGATCTGGCTGGCCGACATGAGCACGTTTGCTGAGATGAATTCGGTGTGGGACAAGTGGGTGAGCCCGGGGAACACACCGGTGCGCGCTTGCGTAGAAGCGAAGCTCGCACAGCCGAAGTGGACCGTGGAGATCCGCGTGATCGCGGCTCAGTAAGCATCGTCTCGAAGGCAGCGCTCACTCTGGAGCGCTGCCGCAGCCGCCGGAACTTGTGCTCTGTGGCATCGGTTGAACGGATCTCCACCGAACGGTGCTGCCATGATCAATCACGTCTCGCTCGGGACCAACGACGTAGAGCGCGTACGGCGGTTCTACGATCCCGTCTTCGACCTGCTCGGCTTTCGTTTGCTCAAGTGCGATGAAACCGGCGCGCACTACGGCACCGGCGAAATTCTTTTCAGCCTGGTCGTCCCCACGAACAAACAACCCGCCACCGCCGGCAACGGCACCCACATCGCGTTCCAGGCACGCAGCCGCAAGATGGTCGATGAATTCCACGCCGTTGCGTTGAAGAATGGCGGACGCAGCGATGGCGCGCCCGGCATTCGTCCCGAATACGACGATCACTATTACGGCGCATTTGTCTTCGACCCGGACGGCAACAAGATCGAAGCGTTGAGCTACTCGGCCGAGTAGTCCCGCACCGGCCTCGAAAGGCCGGGTTGCCATCGCCGAGCTTAGATGTTACAACTCGTCACATGTTACGAGTGATAACACCATGAAACGCGCGCGCCCTCCGCTTGGCGATCTGGAGCACGAGTTGCTCGCGATTCTCTGGCAACACGGCGAGATGACGGCTTTTGCCGTTCGCCAGCAAGTTGCCCGCGATTTGAAGGACGCCACCATCCGCACCGTGCTACGGCGCCTGGAGGAAAAGGATTACGTCGATCACACGGTCGTGAACGGAACGTTTGTTTATCGCGCCAAAGAAACGCCGGAATCGGCCGCGGCCAGCGCGGTTCAGGACATCGTCCAGCGATACTGCGGCGGCTCGCTCGAGCGTATGTTGCTTGGGCTGGTCGACTCGGGATTGGTGAGCGCAGATCAACTGAAAGCGCTGGCCGGCAAGCTTCGTCGCAAGCCTCGTTGATGTGACGGATGCAACGATGGCGATCCCTGCCCCGCCCGCTTCGCTTGCCGGTCCCGCGATGGATCGGCGGATCGAGCATCCCGCGTGGTCGCTGCGACGTTGGTCGCTCGGCGCCCGGATTGGTGCCGCTGCGGTTGTCGTCCTGGCCGCCTCATTGCTGTTGATCAAACTGATCGCAGGCACAGGCGAGCGAACACTAAGAGTGCCGCTCGATCAAATATCGACCGCGACCGTAGAGCAAGGTTTGTTTCGTGATTTGATTCCCTTGAATGCGCGAGTCGTGCCCCGGGAAACCGTTTATGTCGATGCCGTCGACGGTGGCCGCGTGGACCGCATTTACGTCGAAGCGGGCGACGTGGTCGAGGCCGGCCAGCCCATCATCGCACTCAGCAACACCAACCTGGCGCTGCAGGTCATTCAGCAGGAATCGCAGCTCAACCAGGCCATCTCACAGCTGCAGCAGAACGAGATCGCGCTCGAACAGAATCATCTGGTGAACGAGCGAGGGCTCGCAGAGATCGACTACAAAATCCTGAGTCTGCGGCGTGCCATGGAGCGTCGCGAGACGCTGGCCGGTAAGGGGCTGATGTCTCGCGAGCAGCGCGACGAGATCGCTGATGAGCTTGCCTATTATCAACAACTCAAGCCGATCCAATCCGACAGCAGTCGCCGGCAATCCGAGTTGCGCGCCCGCTTGTTGCCAGCCATTCACGATCAGCTGCAGAACCTGCGAGGCAACCTCACGGTGGTGCACGACAAACTCGACAGCCTCGTCGTTCGCGCCCCAGTGTCTGGCCGTGTCACCGCGCTCGACTTGAAGGTCGGCGAGAACCGCGCGTCCGGCGATCGTCTGGCGGAAGTGACGCCAGACTCGGGAATGAAGCTCGTCGCCGATATCGATGAGTTCTACTTGTCGCGGGTACGCCCCGGTCAAACAGCCACGGTCGAGATCAATGGCGCGCCGGCCGATCTCACCGTGCGACGCGTGTCTCCGCAGGTCCGCAACGGGCAGTTTCAGATCGATCTCGATTTTGGCGCCGAGCGCCCGGAGGCTTTGGTAGCCGGCGCCACCGCACAGGGCCGGCTCAGGCTTGGCGGCGACACGAACGCGTTGTTACTTCCCAATGGTCAGTTCATAGAGCGCACTGGCGGGACCTGGCTGTTTGTCGTTGCCGCCGACGGCCAATCGGCGGCGCGCCGGCAGGTCCGGCTCGGCCGGCGTTCCATCGAACAGCTCGAAGTGCTCGACGGTCTCGCCCCTGGCGATCGCGTCATCACCTCGGACTACACCGGGCTCGACGCCGTGGATCGCATCGTCCTCACTCGTTAGGAGCCCCCATGCTCAAGCTCGACCGCATCTGCAAAACGTATCGCACGAGTGACGTTGAAACGGCGGCATTGGATGACGTTTCTCTCGAGGTGCGCGCCGGCGAGTTCCTGGCCATCATGGGTCCTTCCGGCTGCGGCAAGTCCACGCTGCTCAACGTGTTGGGGCTCATCGACAGCCCCACGTCCGGAGCGTACTGGTTCATGGGCGAAGACGTGGCGCGCTGTTCGGAAGAACAACTCACGTTGCACCGCCGAGCGCGGGTCGGATTTGTCTTCCAGAATTTCAATCTCATCGACGACCTCGACGTCGCGGAGAACGTCGAGGTGGCGCTGCTCTATGTCGGCATGGCTCGCGCCGAGCGTCGCAGCCGAGTCGCCGAGGCTTTGGAACGCGTCGGGCTCAAGCACCGAGAACATCACATGCCGAAGCAGTTGTCGGGCGGACAGCAACAACGCGTGGCGGTGGCCCGAGCGCTCGTCACACGGCCCAAGCTGCTGCTCGCGGATGAACCCACCGGCAATCTCGATAGCGCAAACGGCGATGCCGTGCTGGATCTGCTCGGTGCGATCAATCGGGCCGGGACCACGATCGTCATGGTGACGCACTCCGCCGAGCACGCACACCGGGCCGGTCGCATCGTGCACATGCTTGACGGCCGAGTGGTCGAAGATCAGGAGATCGCGGTGGCATGTTAGCCAACTATTTTGCGGCGGCGATTCGCAATCTGCTGCGCAATCGCGCGTATACGCTCATCAATCTGTTCGGGCTGTCGCTGGGGTTCGCCGCCGCCACCCTGATCGCGCTGTACGCGCGTGACGAGTTCAGCTACGACCGCTTCATTCCAAACCATGATCGCATCTATCTGGTCGGCGAAGTGGTCGAGCCGCCCGGTCGTAGCGCGATGCGGTTGAGCGTCACATCGACAACCGATGCCGAAGCCTTGAAATTCGCATTTCCAGAAATCGAGACCGCGACCCGACTCGCACCGAGCGGTTTGCGCCTGTCTACGAAGCAGGACAATGAGGGCGCTGCACTAGATTCCTTCTGGGCGGATCCCAACTTCTTCGACGTATTTCCGCTCAGATCGATCGCAGGCGACCTCGCGAATGCGTTGAGCCAACCGGACTCGCTTGTGCTGACGAGCCGAGCTGCCAGACAACTGTTCTCACGCGAAGATGCGGTTGGCGAAACGGTTCGCGTCGGACCGGACGCTGTCATGCGTGTCGCGGCAGTCGTTGAGAATCTACCCTCGAACAGTCATCTCAACTGCGACGTGTTCCTGCCCGGCGCCGCTAGCTTCTCCCCGCTGGTCACGTTGACCGCCGAACAGCGCCAGCCCGGTGCGCTACGCAGCGAGAACGCATACACCTACGTGCGCTTGCGAGGCGACGCCAGCATTGACGACGTGCGCTCGAGGCTGCGCGCGTTTACCGATTCACACGTCCGAGGCGACGTGAACGGCACGCCCATCGCCAAATCCTATACCTTCACACTCACGCCGCTTGCCGACGTCCATCTCCAACCTCGCAGCATTGGCGACCTCAAGCCTCCGGTGGATGTGCGAGTACTGCACGCATTGATTGGCGTCGCCTTGCTCATCCTCGTCGTTGCGTGCGGCAACTTCATCAGCATGATGACGGCGCGGGCCTCGCGTCGTGCCGTCGAAGTCGGCGTGCGCAAGGCGGCTGGCGCCACTCAGCGTCAAATCATGATTCAGTTCATGGGCGAATGCCTCTTCTATGGCCTGCTCGCGCTGATTCCGGCCGTCGTTGCGGTGGAGCTCGTTCTTCCTGCATTCAACGGATTCCTGCGACGAGAGATCGCCTTCGATTATTTGACCGAGCCGAGCCTTGGCCTGGGATTGATCGGGCTGACCGTGCTGACGGGGCTCGCGGCCGGCGCCTATCCAGCGCTCTATCTGTCGCGCTTCAAGCCTAACGCAGTGCTCCGGGGAACCACGCTCACTCCGCAGTCGAGCCGCGCGCGACAGTCGTTGGTCGTCGCTCAATTCGCGATCTTGATCGCGCTGCTAGTTGCGACCTTCACGGTCAATCGCCAGATTCATTTCGCCATCGAAGATCGGCTGCGCCTGCCCACCGACCAGATCTACCTGGCGAGCCCGGCATTGGGCTGCCCCACCTCATTCACCGATGCACTGCCCACGCTCGGGCGGGTGAAGGCCGTGACCTGCGTCTCCGGCTCCACGCTCGGCTTCGACCACATCTCCGTAAATTTCATCTCGCCGCACGGTGGCGGCAACGTCAATGGCAGAGCGGCGCAAGTCGACTATTCGTTCTTCGATGTGTTCGGTATTCAGCCCATCGCCGGGCGACTGCTGTCGCCTCAATTTGGCCAGGACGATCTGCTACGCAAGGACCAAAGCACCGCCGACAATCCAACCATCGTCATCAACGAGGCGGCGGCGCGAGCCCTCGGGTACTCCTCGCCCGCCGAGGCCGTCGGCACGTTCGCTCGATGGCAGCGGCTCAGCGTCATCGACGGACGTTTGCAATTCCGAGGGCAGTCGAGCTCCAAAATTGCGGCAGTCGTCCCGGATTTCTCCATCGGCTCGGTGCGCGACGTCGTCGGACCGACCGCGTACTACATCGATCCCACCGTGTTCTCACGGATGGTGTTCAGATTCGACGGCGGCTCGGTGCAACAGTCCTTGGAATCGGTGCGCGACCTGTGGGAGAAACATTCCTCCAGTCCGTTCCAGGGAATGTTTCTGGATCAGTTCGTCAATGCGCTGTATGAGGACGTCCTGACGCAGTCGGCGATATTCACCTGGTTCTCCGCAGTGGCCATCGTGCTCGCAGCGCTGGGCCTGCTGGGCCTGGCAATTTTCACCGCCGAACGGCGCACCAAAGAAATCGGCCTGCGGAAAGTCATGGGCGCACGCCGCACCGACATTCTGCTGTTCCTGGGCTGGCGGTTTGCTCGCCCCGTGCTCTGGGCGAATCTTATCGCGTGGCCATGCGCCTATTTAGTGATGCAACGTTGGCTGCAAGGCTTCGCCTACCACACCGAGATTGGGGTCCTGACCTTCGTCATCGCTGGCGCTCTCGCCCTGGCCATCGCGCTTGCCACCGTTGCCGGTCATGCAATGCTCGTGGCCCGAGCCAAGCCGATGGAGGCGCTTCGGTACGAGTGAGCAGCCGAAAAATCGGGTCTGCGCGACCAGAAGAAAGAGTGTAATATCGCGCGCCGCGGGACGAGTCGCCGGACGCTCAAGCTAGCTTCGCTCCGCCCCAAAACGGCTGCATCTCAACAACTTAAACCCCAAAGTTGTCGTAGAAGATGCAGCCGTGTAGCATCGAATCAGTGTCGGGACGTGGCGCAGCCTGGTAGCGCACTTGCATGGGGTGCAAGGGGTCGCGAGTTCGAATCTCGCCGTCCCGACCAATTGAGTCAACGACTTAGAACGACGGGCTTTTAGCAGTATCTGTTACGAGTACAGCTAAGGGTACAAAGTCGTCCGCTCCTGCCTTCGCTCACTTCACTGCAGGAGAAAGTTCATGCAACTCCCTGAATTTTCGGGCCTCACCGCCGGCCAATTCCAGCACCCTCGAACGCTCGACGTCATCGCACGCGCCTGATCTCGAACCACTGAGTTCGAAGAGCGGGCAGCCGCGGTGTTAGAGCGCCACGACGGCCCTGACCACAACTGCCTTTATCGGAGGCTGTCATGGCTGTGCCCATTACCCGCGCATCGAGCGCGGTCGCCTCTATTTCCAAGTCTCTGACCTCCTCGTCCCCGTCCATGATCTGGCGCTCATCGTCGAAGGTGTCGCATGGACGGCATGAACGACATCGCCGAAGCGCGGGCTACTGCACTCGTCTTGCGAGCTACAGCAAAGGCCGTTCGCGGCGAACAGGGCTCGCTCATGTTCCGACTCAATCGTGCCGCCGACATTCTCGACAGCATGGCTGCGTTGGCTCTGCGCTGCCTTGAACGTATCAAGCAGTTAGAACAGGAACTGCTTGAGTTCCGGGCTGGTGCACCGTGAGCGGCGCCGGCAAGGCCGGGATACGACGCGAGCGCACAGGCGAGACAACGACGCTCGGCATGGACCCGCTCAATGTAGCAATCCGAAACATGCAATTGGCCCACGCCGTCGCGACCGTGGCTGAACGGGCTGCGACGCATGGCATGGTCGAGGCTCACTGCCTCGCTGACGTGTTCCTCGTCGTTGTCTCTCTCATCGAGCGCGGATTGGATGCCGAGCGGCAGCGCCGGACCCTTGCTCTTGTTGCCGATGAGACTCGCGCCGCCGTAAACCCTCTCAGCTGCGCCGGAGTACGCATCAACGCGTCCCCTGTTGCAAACCTCTTGTAACCCTACTCGGTCTGCGAGGGCGTTGACAGTGTCAACGGCGGCGCTCATCCGCGGCTTGATCCGGACAAAGATGTCGTCCTGAGTACGCACTAGCACCGGGCCAGAGGCCGCGGCTGAGCGTTCAAGGCACTATGCGCAAGTCGCTCAGCGCACTACGCGTCGGCCTTGGCGCGCGGCTTCAAGCGGAAGCTGATGCCGAGGCGATTGATCGCGTTCATCGCGGCAATGGTCAGCGTAAGGTCCACCAGGTCTTTCTCCGAAAATGCCGCTGCCGCTGCCGCATACGCCTCGTCAGAGGCGTGCGTTTCGCTGACGCGGGTCACTTCCTCGGCCCAGGCCAGAGCAGCGCGCTCCTGTTCCGAGAACAGGTACGCAGCCTCATGCCAGACTGGCACGAGAACGACAGTATCGACCGACATCCCCTCCTTGAGTAGGTCGCGCGTGTGGATGTCGATGCAATGTGCGCAGCCGTTGATCTGAGAGACCCGCAGGAACACCAGGTGGATCAGCCTGGCTGGCAGCGCCGTACCCGTCGTGACGAAGTGATGGAGCCCTCCCACGGCCTTGGCACCCTCGGGAGAGACAGAAAACCAGTTAGCGCGTTTCATGCTTTCACAGCCCTTGTTCAGAGAAGTTGATGAGCTAGCACAATGCCAGTCGATCCAACTGCTAGACGGGCGAGCGTAGGGCTCTGTGACAGGCCAGACTAGGAAAATCGCGCTCTTCTTTGAAGGCAACAATCAGTGAGTCGTGCTAGCCGGCGCCGGCTATGCAGAGGTTCAAGCGCCCATCGCCATGTCCAAAAGCTTTATCCTTGTCAAATCGCCGGAAGGCCAATCCCGCTATCGTCCAAGGTAGACCTTGGTGATCTCCACCCGCTCATGACCAAGCTCCCGGCTGATTGTCTGGCGAGCCTCGAAATCTGTGAGCCGCTGAGAGGGAGTCAACGACTGAGTCGATGGTCCACCAGCTGCCGGCGACTTCCAGCCGGTCAAGACTTCGTAACGCGCTTGCGCATACGCATGCCGCAATCCAAGTGGTCACTTTTCGCGGCAAGCCATCGTTACCCCTATCTCCTCCCAGTCAGCACAAGCGTGACGTGAAGCGACTGAACCGGTGCGTCAACACCGGCTCGGCCTAACCACAACTTCACCTGTTACGAGGTGCTGTTGCTGAGAGCAATGTCGCTAAGTTGCGCGCAACGCCGTTGTCACCGGCAGGCGCGCTGCTTTGACCGCAGGCAGCACGCCTCCGACGATACCCATGGCGAATGCCCAAGCGAGACCGAGCCCCGCAATCGGAGCCGTGACCGCAAGCTGAAAGCTGAAGCCAAGCGGGCTGGCGGCGGATCCGTTGAAGAAAAACCAGGCGAGTCCCACCCCGATGAAGGCCCCGGACAATGCCAAGAGCGTGGACTCGGCCAAGATGGCTGTGATGAGTGGCCCCGGTGTGAAACCGAGGGCACACAAGGTGGCCAACTCGCGACGGCGGCTATCGACGATTGCGTATAGCGAGTTTGCGGCTCCAAACGTAGCCGCCACAGCCATGATGGAGCCGATGAAGTAGCTTACAAAGTTAAGTATTCCATTGAAGCGCTTCATGCTGTCCTCAATCACTTCAGCTTCGCGCCTAGCTTCGATCCGAAGTGCGGGATTGGCTTTGAGTGCCTCGGTGAGTTGAGTGAATGCACTCGGAGATTGCAGCAGTACCGTTACTTGGTTGTAAGTATTTATGCGAAATGCTGACAGAATGGTTTCCGCGTCTGCGAAAACGACACATACACCCTCGCTGCTACCGAGATCGAAGTTCCCCACGACTGTCCATTCGCCGCCTCGCACTACTCTCTTGTCGCCTACGGCAAAGTTCGTGAACTGGCGAGCGCATTTGTTGCTGGCAATGAATTCGTGGAGTCCTGGCTCCCAGACCAAGCGTCACGAAACTAGTAATAGATCGAGATAAGTAGCCGTGGCACGCACGCTCAGTCAAAAGATCGCCCGCCTACCCGCGAAGCGAACCGCACAGATCAAGGCACGCGCTGCAGAATCGATCGCAGAGGAGTCGACTGATCGGCGCCTAAACGCCAACCCTCCGACTCACAGCACGATAGCTGGCGCAAAAGGGAGGAAGCGGTCGAATCGGCCGAAGTCTCTGCTCGACATCAGCAAGCCGGGCGGCGAGTCGAATTTGTAGCCGCGGTCGAGCAGATGATTCATTGCGCCGACGTTGATAGAGGGTACTTGAAACGAAAGGGCTTCCATCCCGCGACTGTGAGCGAGCGTCTCGAAGTGGAGCAGGATGGCCGGCTGGTCGTCGGGTTCGAGCGTCACGATGGGGCCCTGCCCCGTTTCACTGAAGCAGCCGAATCCGACCGTGCGTCCGCCGCTGCGATACTTATAGATCTCCCGGTTTTTCAACAGCCACGGATAGTCGGCATGTCGCGCATAGCCGACGACGGCTTGCTCCATCTCGGCAAATTCGCCGATCGCTTCAGAACCAATTCGGAGGGCCTCGTAGCCTTCGGTTGCTGCAGGCCGGGGTTGTCCCGCCAATGAGAACAGCACGAAACGCGCCGCTGTACCGGCGCCGTAGTAACGCGCCAACCCGCGTACGTCATTGGTTGCAATGATGACCCGGACTTCGCCACGCCCGGAGGGGAACGCTTTGTCGAGCAGCACTTTACCGAGGCCGGCCGATTGTCTGTCCGGTCGAACAAACAGCTCCGAAAGTTCGAACAGACCGTCCCGCTCCACGGATCGGGCGTAACCGATCAGTGTTCCATCCGAGCGATCCTCCGCGACCCACCACTCGGCTGCGTGCTCAGCCACGTGACTGACGAGTGGCTCCATGACTTGCCAGAATGCTTCGGATTCCAGCTTCCACTCATAACCCTGTCGAACGAAAAGGTCCTTCAGCGCCAGCATCGAAACATCGAACGCGGGGCGATTGTCGGCAGGGGTTCCTCTGCGAATGTTGAATTCAGCGGGCCTCACACCGCCTTTCTCCGGCACGCCTTGAAGCGTTCCAGCAGCTTCAGATACGTCCCCTCTTCCGTCGGGCCAGCGCTCAGCCAGTCGAGCGTCAACGCATCGAGCCCTTCCTCAGCTTTGATGCCTTGACCCATGCTCTGCATCAGGCGCTTCACCTGATACTCGCGACGTAGCGTTTGATCCGCGTCGGGCGTCGGCGTCTCGGTCAGGATCTCGGCGCGGACGCACAGTGTTCTGAGCGCCAGTTCGTTGGCGGCGAGATCATTGCTGCCGGGCTGCGCGAGAGCCTGCTTCAACGCGTCCAAGCCACGCTTCGGCCACTTCACCGCGCTCGCCAGCTGCGCATCTGCAGTTTGCTTCAATGTATCGCGCTCGGCCTCATCGGCATTGCGAACGACGGCGAATCGATAAGCGCGCACGGCGTTCGATGCATCGAGGAGAGCTGTCCAACCCTGCTCCGCATCTCTGGCATGCTGTTGAGCGACAGCCTTGTGACAACGCTCGGACGCCCGCTCGAAGCGGTTCTGCAGCTGCCGCGCGTCAGCTTTCGGCAATTCCTCGATGCCATCGAAGGCAGCCCGTAGCTCGGGGAGTTTCTTCGCGCCCTCGAGCAGTTCCTGACCTGACAGCTGCGCGATGTTCTCGATCTCCTCGCACAGCCCGATGGCCTGAGACTTGTTGGCATCCAACGCGGCGTTCTGGGTCGCGAACTCCTGCTGACGCTTCTGGAACAGCGCGTCGCATTGCTTCCGGAATTCCTCCCACAGCTTGCGATCGTCATCGCGCGAAACCGGGCCGACGGCTTTCCATTTCTCCTGCAGCCGCTTGACCTCATCGATGGCCTTGCGGGTCTCCGCCGATCCAGCGAGTGCCCGAGCACGCTCGATGAGCGATTTCTTTTCTTTGACGTTATGCGCGAACTCGGCGTCGATTCGACTCTGCAGCGAGGCCGTCAATTCATTAAAGCGCCCCTGCAGCTGTTCCGCGGCGGCGGGATCCACGGGCGAGTGTTGACGCCAGAGCTGCCTGGCTTCACGCACTGCTGTGATCACATTGCGCCAATCGGGCTGCTCCCAATCGTGCTGCGACTCGAAAGTGGCAAGCCGCTCGAACAGCAGGCCGCGTTGACGCAGATTCTCTTCCTTGACCTTATCCTGGGCCTCGAAAAATTCACGGCACGGCTGAAACGCCTTCTGCGCGGCCTCGTGGAAACGCTGCCACTCCGCCTCGCCATTCTCGCCCGCGCCCTTGCTCAAGGTCCGCCATTGTTCCTGCAGATCCTTGATGTGCCCGGCAAGCGCGGTGGGGCGCAACGTCGCGCCGACCAGCGACTCCATCCGCTCGATGAGCTCGACGCGCTTGGGCGCGACCGAAAAGCTCTTCCAGTCCTTCAGTTCCTGCAGCTTTTCATCGAGCTGGCGGAGTTGGTTGGCGAGATGCGCTGGCAGGTGCGGCGCGTGGGCCAACTTGTCGTCGATGCCTCGACGCAACCCAGCCGCCGTCTTGCTGCTGCCGGACGCGAGCGCGCCATGCGCCTTGCGAATCAAGCCGCCGATCTGGCGCAAGGCTTTCGCCTCGGCCTCGTGTTTTTCGACTTCGGCCTGGTGCTCGACTTCCTGAACGTGGGCGCGCTCGGCGGCAGCGGCCGCGGCCGCCTTTTCTTCCTGCTCCCGTTGCAACTGGGCCTGGGCGGCCGCATTGGCAACGGCCAGCTGGCGTGCCGCTTCGGCTGCGATTTGTCGCAAGTGTTGAGCGATGACCTCACGGGCGCGGTCGATGGCCTGCCGGGTTTTCTCGGCGACGTCCGGGGCTGCATGCGACGCCACGGTCGACCAGCGTCCCTCGAGCTGTTCCAGCGTCGGTGTGAACAGGGGGTCAAACGGGCGATGGCTGTGCTTTTCGATGGCAGCGGCGGTGGCCGTGACTTCGGCGTGCAGGTGTTCGACTTCGCGCTCCTGCGCCAGGACCGAATCCCGCTTGCGAGTCAGGATCTTGTAGACGCTTTTGTCCTTGCCGCCACGCGCGTTCCGGATCAGCTCGCGAATCTGCGCCGGATCGTCGATGGCCTCGGCGGCGTGCTGCCGGATCCGGGTCGACGTGCCCTCGATGACCAGCCTGGCGATCGTCTGCACATCGCCGGCGGCGATGGCCGCCTGCAAGCCCTGCTCCTCCTGCTCGGCCAGCAAGGCAGCCTCTGGAGCGCGCGGCTCTGGGGCCGCCTTGGGCGCCACAGGCTCCGGATGCTTCACGGCAGCTGAAGGCGGCGGCGCTTTGCGAAAGCGTGAGAACAACGACATCGAGCGATCCTGACTAAGACTCCCCAGACGCCCTACTCTAGCGGATCCGCGTTACCGAAGCTGCACACGATGGGCTGCTCGGCGACCAGAGTCCGCGGTTACAATTGCCGCCCGCCGGCGGACATGACGCGATAACTGCATGGGACATCTGATCGAGCTCAATGACACCCTGAAGCTCAAGCGTGGCGCCGGCTTTCCCGCCGAGCTTCGCGTCGGCGGCGTTTATGATTTTTCGATCGCGGGCCGACGGCTCTACAACCTCAAGCCCACGCGCGTGTTCCTGGTCGAAGAGATCGACGGCCGATGGAATGTCGTGGGCCACGCAATGATCCTGCGACAAACGATCGATGCCGTCACCGACCGCACCTCCGGGCAGTTCGAGATCTCGCAGCTCTATCCGCCGGAGTACGCGAAGCTGGTGAATCGATTCGATGCGCCGGCAGGGAAAGGATACGCTTCCGACGTGTAGATGAATCGCTGCAGCGCCTGCCGAGAATTTTTGACCGCACAACGTGCAGGAACTTTGCAGCCAAAGCGGCGTTGCAAGCTTCATGAGGAGCTGCGCACGACAAAAGACCACGAGCGCGTCGGACGTAACGCTGTCGTGTGTGCAGTTCCTGCGCAAAACCATCTGGCGTCGACGCAAGGGCCACCACGCGCTTCGTGTGCCAGCGCGCTATTCCACGATCGGCGAACAACATCGCTCGCAGGATCGCCCGATGGTGAGTAACACCAGTTGCTCCGCGCTCTTGTGCCCGGCTGCCTCCGCCGCAGCCTGCCTTTCCTCTCCACCGTAGTAGCCGACTCTCTCAGCTCTCGAAATTTCTCTCTCGAGTCGAAGAGGGTCCTGCCATGCGCCCTGACGTCCTGTCAGCGGAGCACGCCAGGCACTTCCAGTATCGCCCCGCAGTCGATGGTCTGCGCGGCGTGGCAGTGCTCGCCGTGCTTGGATTTCATGCGTTTCCAGAAACCGTCACCGGCGGCTATGTCGGCGTCGATGTGTTCTTCGTCATCTCCGGCTATTTGATTACGAGCATCATCGCGCGCCAGTTGCTGCACGCGGATTTCACCTTCGCGGATTTCTATTGGCGGCGGGTCCGGCGCTTGTTTCCCGCGCTGGTGCTGGTGCTGGCGACGACGCTGGCGCTGGGTTGGTTTCTGCTCTTGCCGAACGAGTTCAAGCAGCTCGGCAAACATGCCACCGCTGCGGCCGCGTTCATGGCAAATTTCGCGCTCTGGCGAGAAACCGGCTACTTCGATACGGCTGCGGAGTTCAAGCCGCTCCTGCACCTGTGGTCCTTGGGCATAGAAGAACAGTTCTATCTCCTGTGGCCCGCGGTGCTCGTCGCACTCTGGAAGCGCAAGAACGCGCTGTTCGTCACTGTGTCCGTGCTGGTGCTCGCATCGTTCGCAGCGAGCGTGCACATGGCGCAAACTGCGCCGGTCGCCAATTTCTTCTGGCCCGTGTCACGATTCTGGGAATTAGGCGCCGGATGTCTGTTGGCGCTGTCGATGGAGCGATCGACCCGTGCAGCGACGAGCGCTGACACCGGCGACCGTCGCTTTCTGGACCTGGGTCATAACTTCCTGCCACTCGCCGGCCTGACGTTGATCCTCGCCTCGATCGTGGGGTTCGACACGACCACGCCGTTCCCGGGCTGGCCTGCATTGCTGCCCGTTGTGGGTACGTTATTCATTCTGGCCACGCCCGGGGACGCATGGATTCAGCGCTATCTGCTTGGCTCACGCCCGTTGGTGTGGTTCGGCCTGATCAGCTACGCGCTTTATTTGTGGCACTGGCCGCTGCTCTCGTTCCTGAATATTCTCGAAGCCGGTCTGCCGCCGCTCGCGCTGCGCTGGGTCGCGCTGGCTTCGAGCATTCTGCTCGCGTGGCTCACGTATCGCTACATCGAACTGCCGGTGCGACGGCGCAAAGAACGCCGATTCAACATTCGTCTGGCGGCGGCCGCTGCGGTCGCCGGCGTCGCCGGATTGGTTGTGTATGCCACAGGCGGCGTCGCACAGAGGTTCGATGCGGACATACGAGCCCTGCACCACGGCCCGAGGCTCGACAAACAATGTCACGCCCGATTCGGGGCGACCACGCCGATCAACTATTGCCGCACGACCAGCGCACAACCTCCGTCGATTTTGTTTGTCGGCGACTCGCGGGCTCATGCGATTTACGAGGTCGCAGCACCGTTGCTGGCGCCGACACAGCCAGTCATGCTGCTCGGGCGCGGCGGTTGCCCGCCCGTGCTGAACGTTCGCGTCAGCGGCTATGACCCCAATGAAGATGAGTGCCAGCAGATCTGGCGAACCTTCGTCGACTATGCCCACCGAACCAAGCCGAAAGTCATCGTCGTGGTCGGCAACGGCTCCTTCCTCATCTCCGATCCAGACATTCAACTGAGCCGTGACGGCGCCGGCCCTGCCGAATCGAAGGAAGCCATCTTCGAGTACGGCGTGCGCACCTTGTTGAGCGAACTCACGCAATTCTCTCGCGTGATCTATCTCGGCGAGATCCCCGCCTACTCAACCCCGCCCGCGTGCTTCCTGCGCGCCGTCAAACTGCCGTCCACTGAGTGCTATCCGGAACGCGCCCGGGATCAGGTCGAACGGGCGATGGCGCCGTATAACCGCGTCCTGAGTCGGGTGCAGGTCTCATTTCCAGATGTGCAACTGGTCGACGCAATCGCCGTGTTGTGCGCGGCAAATGTTTGCTCCCAGCGCCCACCCGGCAAGCCCATTTTGTATAGCGATGCAGTTCACCTGAGCCCCGCGGGTGCGCGGCTGCTGGTGGAAACCACTCAACTCACCAGCCTGATCTCGCGCGATCTTTTGGGTGCGGACTCCGGCTAGAAAGTGGCATGTAGTATTCGACGGAACCAAAGTAGTTCCTGCCCGCGTTTATTTCTCCGAGCATCGGACAACCGGTGAGCTCGGGGAGTCAGGCGCGCTCGTACCACCAGGACGAGACAGAGATGCAGCGAACTATCGGGGCTCCTCTACGGGCAGCAGCGGTCGGCGCAATTGCGCTGCAGTGGTTCTCGATCGGCAACGCCCAGCAGGTCTATCCAAGCTTCCGTGACGTCGACTTCTTCTACTCACAACAGCCGCAGGTGTTCCAGGCTCTGTGGAAGGCAGCGCAAACCCGGACAATCCGCATCGCTGTGCTCGGCGATTCGCAGGAGACAAGTCCCGGCTCACACGGCTTCCAGTACATCCCGCTATTGAACTATGAGATGTGGAAGCGCTTCGGCAGTTCGCCCGAGACGCCCGTAGTGGGATGTTTCTACCATGGCAACTCGGGGCCTGCGAACTGGCTACTCGCCGGACAGTGCGCAACGCCAGGGCCGACAGCAACGCGACTCGACGCCAGCCAGATTCTGCCGAATGCCCGGCCAACGGCGTTCTCCAGCTTGAACAGTGCGGTCAACATCACCGGCGGAAATCGCGGCCAACTCACGATGCTCCGTCATGACGCGAGGGGCGTGGATCCGAGCACGAACATTCCAACCGAGGTTGCCTACTTCAACACCTCGGGCAAGGTAAAGGCACGAATCTACGCCGCGACCCATCCCGCATCGGGCGAGATCGCCTATCGCGCTCGTCCCAACGCGTCGTCCTCGGTTTCATACGCTGCGGCCGTCACGACGACAGGAACACTCACGCTTGGACTTCGGTCCGCGACATTCGCCATCAAATCCGGCGAGACCTCTGCCCTGGAGTTCAACGGCACGAACTATATGCAGCTCGAAGTGTTCGGCTCGAGCGATTCCGCCCTCACCGATCTCATCGGCCTGCGCTTCGTCAACGAGACACACCCCGAAGGCGTCGTCATCGATAACTTTTCGCTGGGCGGATATACGGCATCGCGGTTCTCGAGCACTCACGCCGACGCGGGGCCCATGTTCGCGGCGTTCGGCTTCCATGCGGCCGTGCTTCACTACGGAGCAAACGAAGGTGGCAACGTCACCGCCACGCAGTTCGAGTCGGACATTTCGGCAGTCATCTCGCAAGTTCGGGCGTGGGTGGGCAAAGACGACTTCCCCATCATTCTCATCGCAGACGTTTATGAAAGCGGCCTGACGCCAGCCCAGACGGCGGAATATGACCGGTATGTCGGCGCACAACTCGCCATCGCGCAGAGCGATCCCAACGTCATGGTCATCAATGCGCGACGCTTGATGGAAGACATCGGTTGGAATGCGCAGAGCGGCCAAAGCGGCCGGTATCTGGAAGACGGCGTTCACTACACCGGGCTCGGAGCACAGGCACTTTCCGCGGCGGCAGTCGCCGCCATGATGGGCGAAATCCGGGTTGGCGGCTGCTCGAGAGATCCGGGTGCGGTGACGTTGCAATCGAACATGACGCTGGTGGTCGAGGTTGGCGGCGCGAGCGCCTGCACGAACCAGGGCCAGCTGACCGTCGCGCAAAGGCTGACGTTGCATCGACCTGCCCTGAAAGTCGAATTGAAGAACGGCTTTGCTCCCGCGCCCGGCGATCGATTCAAGCTGCTGTCGTTCGACTCGTTCGCGGGTGAATTCGCGACCCTGACGCTGCCCACACTGCCCTCCGGCTCAGCCTGGAATACGGACGATCTCTATACCAGCGGCACGATCGCCGTGGAGGATACATCCGCTCCGCCCCCACCAGATCCACCAGATCCGCCGGCCACTCCGCCGCCGCCGACTATCGGCGTGACCTCGGGAGACAATCAGTCCATTACGCTGCCCAGCTCGCCCGCTCCCATCGCGTTCACGATCGGCGGATCCGGCACGCTCACGGTGACAGCGGGGAGCAGCAACTCGACTGTGTTACCCGATTCTGCGATCTCAGTTGGTGCAGGCTGCGGCTCGACCACGCTGGACTGCACGTTGACACTCGCTCCGGCCAGCGAACAAACCGGATCAACCACGGTGTCGCTGACGGTCAGCGACACGCACGGTCAATCCGCTGCGACCTCGGTAACACTGGAGATCAAAGCCGCCGTCGCCACTGAGCCCCAAACTGGCAATGCAAGCTCTGCAAGCCCCGGCCGCGCACGCAGCGGCGGCGGCAGTCTGGATCTTCTGTCCTTGCTCGGCCTCGCGCTGCTCGCGATGATCGTCCCATGCCGTTCTCGCCGACGTACCATGTCACACTCATGATTCAGCCTGGCTAGTGCAGCCACGCCTTGAGGCACGACATGCAGCGAATTGCCATTCCCGCCGGACTGCGCCGGATGCGGAGAGTCGCGACTGGATTGCTCATCGCAGTCAGTATTCTTTACGTAGTCGCCTACTCGCTCGAGCGGACCCACCCATGGGTCGCATTCGTTCGTGCGTTCGCCGAAGCAGCCATGATTGGCGCGCTCGCCGACTGGTTCGCCGTGACTGCCCTGTTCCGCCATCCGCTCGGCATTCCCATTCCGCACACGGCGGTGATTCCAAGGAACAAAGATCGTATTGGCGATGGGCTCGGACGCTTCGTCGAGGAGAATTTTCTGGCGCCCCAGATCGTCGCCGACAAGATCCAGGCTGCCGATCTCGCGGGCCGCCTTGCCCGCTGGCTCACCGAGCCGAAGAACAGTGCACTGGCGGCGAATGGCCTGATGCGCGGGCTCGCAACGATCGCCAACTCGCTCAGCGACGACGATCTGCACCGTCTGATCCGCCGCTATCTGTTCGCCCCCGTCGAACGCACCGAACTGTCACCGCTGCTCGGGAAGATCCTGGCGGCGATCATGGCCCAGCAGGGCCATCGGCGGCCGGTCGATGCCCTGCTGCGCAAGGCCGCCGAACTGGTTCACCAGTACGAGCCGCAGCTCCGTCAGGCCGTGAGAACACGAACCTCGTGGCTGTGGCGGCGTTTTTCAGTGGATCAGCGGATCGCGGATCGGCTCATCACGGTTCTCGAGGAGATGCTGCGCACGGCGGCCGATGATCCCAATCATACGTTGCGAACTCGAATCGACGAGGCGCTCGACAACCTTTGCCAGCAGCTGTCGATGTCGCCGCAGTTCCTCGCCGAGGGTGAGCGGCTGAAGAAACAACTGCTCGAGCACGCGGCGTTCACAGACTATCTCCGGCGCATCGGCAGAGATTTCGTTGATCAGATCGCCTCGCGGGCCGCGGTAGAAGACCCCTCGATCGATACTCCGCTTGCACAGTGGCTGCGTGGTGTCGCCGAGAGGGTGCACGCCGACGAGGCGCTGCGCCTGGAAATCAATCTCATGCTGCGCGGTGCCGTCATTCGGATCATCGAGCTGCAGCGGCACGAGGTTGCGCGCTTGATCTCGGACACGGTGAAGCGCTGGGACGCGAGCACGCTCAGCGGTCGCATGGAAGCCGCCATTGGCGCAGACCTCCAATACATCCGGGTGAACGGCACTTTGATCGGTGGCCTTGCCGGCCTGCTGATCTACGCGGTGACCTCGACATTGCTGGCGCCTTGACGCCGCGCTGCTAAAGTACGCCGCATGCCTCACGGACGGTCGCCATGATTCTGGACTTCCACCCACAAATCCGCATCGAGAAGCGGGTTTTCGGCAACGAGCGCGCAACGCTGCTCGTGATCGATAACTTCGTTGCCGAGCCTGATCGCCTGGTCAAGAAAGCGACGACGGCGCAGTTCGCTTCGGGCGGGCGGTTTTATCCGGGGATTCGAGCCAAGGCGCCGCCCTCGTACGAGCACTTTCTCGCAACCCGCTTGCAGCCGCTGCTGGCCGAACACTTTGGCTTCACGGGCGGCACGCTTCGGCTCAGCATGTGTCACTATTCACTGGTGACGACGCCTGCCGGCGAACTGGCCCCCATGCAGCGCATTCCTCACGTGGACTCGCTGGCACGCGAGGGCTTCGCGACCATCCATTACCTGTTCAAAGACCACCTCGGCGGCACCGCGTTCTATCGACACCGTGCGACTGGCTTCGAGAGCCTCGACGAAGTGCGAGGGCCGGAATATTTCAATGTGCTGCAAGCCGAGAGCGCTGGCCCGGACAGCCCCGAACTGCAGTACATCAATGGCGACACTGCGTTGTTCGAACGAATTGAGCAAGCCGAGGGCGTGTTCAACCGCATGCTCGTGTACCGACGCAACTCGCTGCACTCCGGCTCCATCGACGAGAGCTTCGCGCCCGACGCCGATCCGCGCACTGGCCGGTTGTCGATCAACAGCTTTATCGATCCGGGCTAGTCAGCCGCCAAACAGTTTGGTGACAAACGCGCTTGCCTTGAGACCGGAGCCCGACAGCAATGCGACGGTCGTTTCGCCCGCTCGGATTTTGCCGCTCGCGTACAACTGATCCAGCGACGCGCCGACGATGGCCGAGGTGGGCTCGACGAACAAGCCCATGCTGGCAAGTCGATAAAGTGCTTTGAGGATGTCGTCCTCGCCGACGCTGACGATGCTGCCGCCAGAGCGACGCACGGCTGACAGCACTTCCTTCAGTCGCACGGGTTTACGAATCGACGCGCCTTCCGCGATGGTCGTGTTGAAATCGGTAGGCACCGGCTCATCCACGCCAGCGTCGAAGCTCGCCTTGATCGGCGCGCAGGCAGCGGGCTGCACCCCGAAGATGCGCGGCAATTTCTTGATCTGACCCGCGGCCAGCAGTTCGCTGAAGCCCAAGTCACATCCGAGGACATTGCTGCCCGCGCCCACGGGGACGATCACATTGTCCGGTGCACGAAAGCCCAGCTGCTCCCAGATTTCGTACGCTGTCATCTTCGTTCCCTGGATGAAGAACGGGTGCCAGTTGTGACTCGCGTAGAAAACCTCCGACGCCTGTTGCAGGGCTGCGTTCTCCGTGTCCTGGCGCGTCCCGGGAATGAGTCGCACGTCGGCGCCAAAGATCTTCATCTGCGCAACCTTGGCGGACTGCGTCGATTCGGGGCAAAGAATGCGCACGTGCATGCCGGCGGCAGCGCCATACGCTGCAATCGCCGCGCCGCCGTTGCCCGAGCTGTCTTCGAGAATGGCGTCGATGCCCAGATGTTTCAGGAACGACACCATCACCGTCGCGCCCTTGTCCTTGAAGCTGCCGGTGGGCGACATCCAATCGAGCTTGAACAACAGCTGCTGCTCGCCCCAGGCCTTCTCGACTAGCGGCGTGCACCCCTCGCCGAGTGAAATGGGCTGCGGCAAGTCGAGCGGCAATGAGGCGCGATAGCGCCATAGCGACGGGGATTGGGTGTCGACGTCGTCCTTGCCGATGCCGGGCAAGGCCTCGACCAGCAATGGCCCCCGGTCGTCCGAGCGCCAGCGCGGCTCGAGCAAAGGGTAGCGCTTGCCAGTGCGAGGATCGAAAAGCTGGATGGGATGCGTCATGATGAGTCGACAACTCTGAGCCCTGCGACTCCTCGGAGCAATACCTTAGCCCTTGGTCCCGGCGCGCGCGCTCTGAATTGGTGGGACACTGGACGCGGAGTCTTCCCTTGTCATGAATTCTCAACACAGCGGGATCACAGCATTCGGGCCGTTCCGACTGTCTCCGGTAGCCCGCGTCATCGAGCGGGATGGTGTGCCGCTCGCCTTGGGCGATCGGGCGTTGGACATCCTGATTGCACTCGTCGCACGCCCCGGCGAGATCGTCAGTCATCGCGACCTGACGGCTCACGTGTTTCGCGATCTGGTGGTCAGCCCGGGCACGCTCCGCGTCCACATGAGCGCGCTACGCAAGGCGCTCGGCGACGGCAAAGGCGGCGCTCGCTACATCGAGAACGTCACCGGCCAGGGCTACTGTTTCGTTGCCCAGGTCACGCGCGAGTCTCCGGACGCAACACCGCCCGCGGTGCCTGCCGAATTCCCAGATGTTGCTCACAAGCGACTCCTGCCGCCGCCAAAGCTGGCCGGAATGGTCGGCCGCGAACAAATCGTGCACGCCATTGGCGAGGACTTGATCGCCGAGCGCTTCATCACCATCATCGGTCCCGGCGGCATGGGCAAGACCACCGTCGCCATCGCTGTCGCTCACGATCTGCTCAACGAGTTCGCCGGCGCGGTGTGCTTCGTCGACATCGGCGCCGTCGCTGATGCGAGGCTCGTTCCCGCCACGATCGCCGCTTCGCTCGGGCTGTCGGTGCAGACCGCCGACGCCACCCCGGCCCTGATCGAGTACCTGCGAACGCTGCGCATGTTCCTGGTCGTGGACAATTGCGAGCACGTGATCGAGTCGGTCGCCACCCTGCTCGAAGCGATCTTCAGGGAAGCACCCGGTGTGCACATTCTCGCCACGAGCCGTGAGGCGCTGCGCGTCGAAGGCGAGCACGTCTACTGGCTGCCGGCACTGGCATGCCCCTCGCCCGAGTCCAGCATGAAGGCCGTCGACGTGCTGCAATTTCCAGCGGTGCAGCTGTTCATGGAGCGTGCGGCGGCGAGCGGGCATCGGTTCGCGTTGGACGATGACAATGCGCCGATCGTGGCCGGCATCTGCGGTCGGCTCGAGGGCATCGCGCTCGCCATCGAGCTCGCGGCCGGCCGGGCCGGCAGTCATGGCATCGCCGCCACGGCGGATCTGCTGAACAAGAACCTCGGCCTCGATTGGCATGGACGACGAACCGCTCTGCCCCGCCATCAAACATTGCGTGCGCTGCTCGACTGGAGCTATGGCCTGCTCCCCGAGGCCGAGCAACTGGCGTTGCGCCGGCTGTCGGTGCTGGTCGGTGCATTTACGCTCGAAGCGGCCAGCGCGATCGTGCACGGCGGACGCACCGATGAAGCCGCGATGCTCAGCACGCTCGATGCCCTGGTGGCGAAGTCCCTCATGTCCGCGCAGGTCAGCGATGACGGCTCGGAGCGCTATCGACTGCTCGAAACCACTCGCATCTATGCCCGCGAGAAGCTGCAGGAAAGTGGCGATGCCGATCTCGCCGCGCGCCGCCACGCGGAGCACTTCACGACGCTACTCAATTCCCGTCACGGCGGGCAGATCGATCTCGAATACACCGGCCGTGCTCACAAATTGCGAGAACATCTTGGCAATCTGCGTGCTGCGCTCGAATGGTGCTTTTCTACAGATGACAAAGTCACCGTTGCCCCGCTTGCAGTGGACCTCGCCGCCGCCGCAGCGCCGGTGTTCTTCGAGCTCTCGCTACTAAGCGAAGCATACAAGTGGAGTACGGCCGGCCTGAACGCGCTCGATGCGGACACGCGCGGCGGCAGGCGCGAGATGCTGCTGCAAAGTACCTGGGCGATTTCAGCGATGTGGATGCGAGGAAACACCGAAGATGTGCTCACGGCGATCGCGCGGGGCATGCAGCTCGCGCATCCTGAAAACGAGCCGTCGCAGCGCTTGCGCATGCTCGCCACCCGACATCTGTTTCTAACGCGCATCGCCGACTTCCGTGGCGCACTCGCGGCCGCGAAAGAATGGGATGTCGCGGCCCGGCAAGTGGACGACGTGACTTGCCTGGCGATCTCCGATCTGATGCAGGGCGTGGCTCGACATTTCCGAGGCAATCAAGCCGCCGCCAGACGACACTTCGATGCGGGCTTTGGCCAGGCCGGCGAGCGAAATCTCCAGCTGTGCGGCAACGATCACCGCGTGCGCGGACTCATCGTGCAATCCCGCGCCCTGTGGCTGTCAGGTTTGCCGGACCGAGCGATGGATACCGCCCGCCGGGCGGTCACCACTGCGCTCAGGTCCGGTAAGCCGCTCGATAGCTGCTTCGCCCTGCTCTTCACCACACCCGTCTATCTTTGGTGCGGCGACTGGGAAACCGCGCAGGACGTGCTGGAGCAATTGGTCAATCACACCCATTGGCCCGTGCTGAAGCCCTTCCATTCCAGCGCGGCGGCCATGCAAGGCGCGGTGCGCATCGGGCGCAAGGATTTCGAGCAAGGAACAACGATGATCCAGGACGCTCAGCAGAAAATGCGCGACGAACGGCAGAACGCCGTCGCAACCTCTGTCGCGTGCTGGATGGCAGAAGGTTTGGCGGCGGCGGGACGCACCGAGGAAGCGCTGGCAGTCGTTCAAAGCGCGCGCCGCGACGCTGTGAGCAGAGCCGAGGCTGTGCTCTTACCCGAGCTGTTGCGTCTGCAGGCACAGATTCTCTTTTCCATGTCAGACACCAACGAACAACGAGTGCTACGTCTATTGGAGCGCTCCCGCCTGATCGCGCGTCGCCAATCGGCCTTGTCTTGGGAGCTGCGCTCATCGCTGGACCTGGCGCGCATTCGCGCGCGCCGGGGCGACCAAATGGCAGCTAGTCAGTTGCTGGCGACAACTTACGGCCGATTCACAGAAGGGTTTGCGACCTACGACCTGCAAGCAGCGGCGCAACTGCTGCGCGAGTTCGATCCGCTCGCATCACGTGCCGTGGTTTGAGTTCAAGTCTCAGGCGTTCTGCGCAGCCTACGAGGTATGCTGACATCGTCTGCCGCGTTTGCCTTAGGAACCCTTTGCGCTCCTCAGGCGCTAGAAGCGAGCCATACAGTTTGTTTGCGAGGCTTGCAGTGAAACGTCTTCTTTATATGGCTGCGATTGTCGCAGCGTGCTCTACAGCGTCCGCCGAAGGTCTGCCTGCCGGCGGCAGCGAAGTCGCGGCCGATAAGAACGCACCGCAGGTCGAGGGTCATCCGCTCACGTCCGTGGTGGTCACCCAGTGCAATCTCGTTGTCGCCGTCTACATGACGATGCCTGACGGCCGCCTGCTGCGTTTCGATAGCAAAGCCGACGTGGCAGCCGACGCACTCGTTAACATGGCTTATACAGCCGAGCGCAGCGAACGGGTCGAAGTCTCTTGCAATGGCCTGGGGACCTCGGGCTTCGAGACGCACGAGCCCGTCTGAGCCGCGTTCATAGATCACAGCTCGATCCGCACGCCGAGGTTATACACGCGCCCAGCTAAGGGCGCCCAGGCCTCGACAATCCTTTCACCGGTGGCCGCGGGCAGCGGCCGCAGGAGCGGATCGAATCGCGTTTGACGGCGATCTGTCAGATTGAGCGCATTCAGGAAGATCGCGACGTCACCCAATTTGATCTCCGCGAGCACATTGATCTCGACGTAGGGCGAGCCCTCGGTCCGATACGGATTGTCATAGAGCCGCTGGCTGCCGGTGTAAGAGAATTCGAGCCCGATGCGGCCCCGATCTTCGTCTTCGAGCAAGGCGCACAGTTCGCCCGAGAGTCGAGGCACCAGCTCGGCATCTCTTCTGCCGCCGCCAGGGGCCTCCTCGGTGACCTTCATGTAAGTGGAGCTGCCAATCACGTGCAGCTTGCCGAGGGTGTAGTGCACGAGCAGCTCGGCGCCGACGACATCGCGCGGGCCGTCATCATTGGCGATCAGCAATCTGCCTGGAACCACATCGGAGTTCACGACCAACGGATCTCGAATGCGCGAGCCGAAGATGCTGCCATTGACCTCCCAGATCCCTTCGGCCCATTTCATATCGATCGAAGCGCTGGTCGCACGCTCGGCATCCAGGTCGCGCAGCGGCTCCACCAGCGTGATGCTCGTCGCTTCGATTTCATCGAACACCAGCGTCGGCGCGGCGAAGCCGCCGCCAATGGAAGCTCGCAGCGACCAGTCTTCCTCCAGCCGGAACAGCGCCGAGAGCCTGGGACTCACAAACGTTCCGTATTCGTTGTGCGCATCGACGCGTGCGCTGCCGGCAAGCTTGATGCTGTCATTCACAGTGTATTCGTCCTGCGCGAACAGCGCGGGCACCGCGTAACGATAGTTCACACCCGTGGCTTGCGCCGACTCGAAGCGGTCGTAATCGAATGCCACGCCGGCAAGCCAGGCGTGTCGATCGTGAACACCGGACACCGTGGCTTCGCCGGAACCGGATGTGCGCACGTCCTCGCTGATCGCACCGTTGAAATCGCGATCGCGCTCCACCCGCACGAACGACCATCGGGAGCCGAACGAGTTCGCGCCGGATAGCGGAATATGAGCAACGAGGCCGCCGTCAGCGCGACGAGAGTCCAACGTATCGCGGAACGTCGTGCCATCAGGGAGCACGCGACCGCGCATGCTGCCTCCTTGTCGCGACTCATCCATCAATCCCACCGTCGCAAACATCGTTGAGCCCTGGCCGTTGTCCCAGAACAGCCTCGGCCGCACTGTGTAGCGACGATACTCGGCGAGGTCGGCCCAACCATCGTCATCGATGTCCTCGCGCCTTTGATCGTATGCGCCGGCGATCACGCTGTAGCCCCATTGCGGCGATAGTTCATCGGAGAAAAAGCCCACGCCGTCCGTCCCGCCACGCGATGTTCTATTTAGAAGAATCTCAGGCTCACTACCCGGCCGACGCGACATCAAATTCAACACGCCGCCCAGACCGCCGCTGCCGTAGAGCGCGGATGCCACACCCTTGATGACCTCGACGCGGCCAAGATCGAGCGGCGGTGTCTGTAACAAACCGAATCCGTCCGGCTGTGCGCCGAGCAGTGGCAGGCCATCCTGCAGCACCAGCGTGTGCCGCCCCGGCAAGCCTCGCATTTGCAGTGTCGCGCCACCCAAGCCCGCCGCCGTCGATTGAATACGCACGCCACCGAGCTCATTGAGCAGTGTCGTCAGGTTGCCGGGCTGCATCGTGAGGTTCTCCTCGATCTCCTCCTCCGGCAGAACCTCGACGCGGATGGGCTGATCGCGAACCAGCGCCTCGCTGCGCGTCGCGAACACCACGACGGACTCGGTTTCCTGCTCCTCTTCCTCAGCTTCGTTCGCGTGGGCGCCGATGGACCACCAACTCAATGGGGCCACCAGGAAGGCGACGTACAGTTGGGCGCGGGGTACGTGCATCAGTGCTCACTCTGTAACAGCCACCAATGTTAGGAACATCGCGCTGACAAAGAACTGACGGACTGCGCCGGGGAGCACCGACGCAGCCACCGCTGCCGATCGTACAACGAAGAAGGGTGCTTGAAGCGTTGTAGGAATGCTCCGGCCGCCCGGTGCGCGTGGACCTGCAACGGTGCGAGCGCAGCACACGAGTTGCTTTCGTTTGCCGATCATTCCTCCTTATTATGCGCACGACTGCACGGATCAACTGCTCTGGCGGAGCTTCCCCTTCCCCTGTCTGTGAGCGTCATCATGAGCGACCCTTCCGGCGATGTTGCCCACATTATGGAAGTCGGCTTCGGCTTCTGGCCCTCCAAAGTACTGCTGACCGCGGTCGAGCTCGAAGTGTTTACCCGATTGAGCGGCCGCTCTATGACAGGTGAAGAGCTCGGTCGCACCTTGGCCCTGCATCCGCGCGGCCTCTGGGATTTTTTCGACGCACTGGTCGCGCTGGGCTTTCTTGACCGCGACGGCGACGGAGCTACGGCGCGCTATAAAAACACAGCAGCTACCGCCCAGTTCCTGGACAAGAATCTGCCGAGCTATATCGGCGGCATCTTCGAGATGGGCAGCCAGCGCCTGTTTCGTTTCTGGGCCGACTTGGGCGAAGCGCTGCGAACCGGCCGGCCGCAGAACGAAGTGAAGCACACTGGCAAATCCATCTTCGAAGCGCTGTACGCAAATGAGGCTGGGCTCGAGCAGTTCATGAGCGCAATGCGCGGAATCTCGGCGCCCAACTTTCGAGCGCTGGCCGAGAAGTTCGATTTCTCGAAGTATCGAACGCTGTGCGATGTCGGAGGCGCGACAGCACAGCTGTCGACACTCGTTGCAAGCCGCCATCCCCACTTGCAGTGTGTGAGCTTCGATCTGCCCCCGGTCGAGCCGATCGCGCGTCGCTGGATCGCCAAAGCATCCCTGTCAGACCGCGTGCAGACAGTATCGGGAAACTTCTTCGAGCAAGCGCTGCCGCGCGCCGATGTCATCACCATGGGCATGATTCTTCACGACTGGAACCTGGAGAAGAAACAGCAGCTCATCCGCCTCGCCTACGAAGCGCTGCCAGCCGGCGGCGCCTTCATCGCGATCGAAAACCTGATCGACGACGCGCGGCGCGAGAATGCCTTCGGTCTCATGATGTCGCTCAACATGCTCATCGAGTTCGGCGACGCCTTCGACTTCACCGGCGCCGACTTCTGGACCTGGTGCCAGCCCGTTGGCTTCAAGCGCTATGAAGTGCTGCCCCTGGCAGGCGCCTGCAGCGCCGCCATTGCATACAAATAATCAACTTATAAGCCGGCGTCCCAAAGCTCGTAACAACTGCGCGCCGTCTCCTTGCCACGCGCTGCCGTGCATGACAGCCAGCGTCGTGGGCTGCTGCTCCGCCAGTCGGTCCAGTGTAGTCACCGTTTGTGGTGCGTGAGCGAAGTAATCCATAGGACCCCGGAACGCTTCGCTGGGCTCGAGAATGTCGTCTGTTGTGAGCGCAGGTTCGCCCTTGCCGCCTTGGGTGAACAAGTCGCCGCAAAAGAAGGTGTGCGTCGTTGTTTCCATCAGCAATCCACACTCCCATGAGTGCGGGACGTGCGGTGTAAAGAACCAGCGAAACCGACGGCTGCCGGTGACGAACTCCTCGCCATCGGCCAGCGCGCGCGGCGCACGCGTAGCGAAGTCGGAAACGCTGGTCATCGCCGCGATGTGGCTGCAGAAAGGCGTCGCATGTGGGGCAGCGGCGAGAAATGCATTGAGCGCGCCGCATTCGTCCGCCTCGAAATGCGACAACCCCACATGCTTGAGCCGCGCAACGGGCATGACGCTCGCAATCGCCGCCTGCACGACCGGGAACAACTTCTGCTGTCCCGTATGAAACAACACCGGCTCGTCGTCGACGATGAGATATTGGTTGAAGCTGAAGGCCGAGCCCGCCCCGATCGCGATCGGCGTGTTGATCCGGTAGATGCCGGGGCCGATCTCCTGGATGTTCGTGCCCGTGGTAGTGTCGGTGATCATGTTTCCTCCGTCGACGACGCCCGCAAACTGCTCGTGGATACTCGGTATTGAAACATGTTGGCCAAATCCGCCGCGCCTGGAAAGCCGCGGAGCGCCCAAATGGCGTGCGGCAGCGCAGTGGGGCTTGTTCGCGTGCCACCGAACGTGCTACTCGCCCTGCAAGGGCCGTCGGTAAAGGGGGGCCCCAGTGACCCTCACCGCTGCACTTGCACACTGGCGATGGCTCCGTGCAGCGCAAACAAACAATCGGGCCTAGGAGATCACGCAGTTTCTTAGCCAGTCTAAGTCATAGGATGTGACCAAACGGAATTATGCGTCGCCCACCAGCACATCGCACACCACGGTCACGTTCCCGGCCACCTCGGGCAGATTGCTTCCTGCCTTCAGCCGAACGGGCGCCAGGGGTCGAAGAAGACGCCATTGATTCGCCCGCTAACGTCCGTTTGCTCGCGAGAATGTCTGCAAGGAAGGCTGCAGCTTCACTCGAGCTTCTGACCGGTTACACCCCTGCGGACCCCGATGATTGTGGCCACTATGAGGTCGGTCCACTCGAAGGATTGGAAGCGAGCGGGGTTATGGGCTTCAACAGGAGTTCATCACGCCGCACTCGCCGGAGCAGAACGGCATGGTTGAGCGCGTGATCCGCACACTGAAGGACCAATGCGTGCATCGGCATCGTTTCGAGACGCTACAGCCCGCAAGTCGGGTTATCAGCGACTGGATCGGCTTCTACAACAACGGCAGACCTCATCAATCGCTGGGGATGAGAACGCCAGCTGAGGCTTTTAAATTAGCAGCATGACTTGAGCAGGAATCGCTGGGTCACTACATCTTTGCGTTCTTCGAACGCAACCCACTTTTCATTATCGTTCGAACCTCTTCCGCGTCGTCCTCCCCGTTTTCGCTGCGCGCACGAGCAACGATCGACGGGCTCAGGTTTCGATCCATAGGCGAGTCGCCGCCACACGCGACCTGCAAAGGTGCGTCCGAAGACACCGAACGGCACCAGACAGAGTCGCCCCGCAATCGAACAGAAGCGAGTGCTGGCACGTGAGCCGCCAACCAGGACGACCGAACGCCGTGCATTCGGATGGGAATGGAGCGCGCTTACTCTGTGCGAATGCGCGAGCTGGGGAACTGGTTGATATGAATGGTGGGTCGGCTGGGACTCGAACCCAGGACCAATGGATTAAAAGTCCAGTGCTCTACCAACTGAGCTACCGACCCACTGGGAAAGGCGCATCAGGCCCGGGGGCCTGACGGGGCGCGCATCATACCTAAAGAGGCGCGGAAATTCATCGAAAATACCGTGTCGGATCCGGCACGCCGGCGGACTGGAAACCGGCCCGGCGGAGACGGCAGGAATCGCAGCTGCCACAGGCCCGGCCGTCGGCGTCGGCCTGGTAACACGACACTGTCAGGGAATAGTCCACACCCAGGGAAACGCCGCGCTGGATGATCTGGGCCTTGGTCAAGTCGATCAGCGGCGTAACGATCTTGAAGGCCACCGTGCCCTCCACGCCCGCTTTGGTCGCCAGGTTCGCGACGCGCTCGAAGGCGGCGACGAAAGCCGGCCGGCAGTCCGGATAACCTGAATAGTCGACCGCATTCACGCCGATGAAGATGCGCGGCGCCTCGAGTACTTCGGCCCACCCCAGGGCAAAGGACAACATCACCGTATTGCGAGCGGGAACGTAGGTGACGGGAATGCCGACCTGCGGCGACTCGGGTACGGCGATACTCGTATCAGTCAGCGCCGATCCGCCGATGCCGCCGAGATCGATGCGCAGGGTGCGATGCTCGACGGCGCCGAGCGATCTTGCGACCCGGTCGGCCGCGTCCAGCTCGGCCCGATGCCGCTGACCATAATCCACGCTCAGCGCGTAGCACTGAAATCCCTGCTCGCGAGCGATCGCGAGCACGGTGGCGGAATCCAAGCCACCGGACAACAGCACGACTGCGCAATTATTAGCCATTACTCAAAGCTTCTCATCAGCCCGCTCGGTAGAACACTGGACGTTCAATCCAGTGGTCCAGGGATCGAGTGTCTATTTACCTGGCGTATCGCCCCACAACACTTTGTGCAGCTGAATCTGCAGCCGCACCGGCAGCCGCTCGTCCAACACCCACTGCGCCAGATCGCGTCCTTCCACCTGGCCGTAGCTCGGGCTGAACAGCACCGTGCAGCGCTCGTACAGCCGACGCTCGCGAATGAAATCTCGCGCCCACTCGAAATCGGCGCGGCTGCAGAGCACGAACTTCACCTGCTCTTCCGGCCGCAGCACCTCGAGATTCTCGTAGCGATTGCGCTCGACCTCACCGCTTCCGGGCGTCTTCACATCGACGACTCGCACGACGCGCGCATCGACATTACTCACATCGATCGCGCCGCTGGTCTCGAGAGACACGCGATAACCGGCATCGCACAGCTTCTGTAGCAGCGGGAAACATCCTTTCTGCGCAAGCGGCTCGCCGCCCGTGACGCAGACATGTTTCGTGTCGAACGTCGCGACCTTCGCCAGCACATCGTCGAGCGAAGCCCATTCGCCCCCGTAAAACGCGTAAGCCGTATCGCAATACTGACAGCGCAGCGGACAGCCGGTGAGACGCACGAATACCGTGGGCCAACCGACGCTGTCGGCTTCACCTTGAATCGAGAGGAAGATCTCGGTGAGCTTGACGCGCGCGGCGCCGGGGCCGGTGACGGCGGGATCGACGGTGGTTGAGTCAGCGAGATTCATGGGCCTGATCTAACCACTTGCGCGACGGCATCACTCAGGGCGCCCCAGTGAGGGGCGCCAGAATGATTATCTGCCCTCGCTGTCCAGCTTCGCGAGCCGCTGGCTCGCGAGACGGGCGGCGGTGGTATCGCCAAAACGCTGCACGACCTGGCTGAGTGCGGAGCGCGCCTCGGTCCAGTTCTTCAGCTCGTAATTGCAGTAACCGATCTTCAACAGCGCATCCGGGATCTTGCGCGACTCCGGATACTTCTCGATCACCGTGCGGAAATCGCGCAGCGCGTCCGGATACTGCTTGGTCACGTAGTGCGCTTCGCCCAACCAGTACTGCGCGTTGTCGGCCAGCGGGCCGTTCGGGAACGTCGTCAGGTACTGCTTGAACGCGTTGATCGCTTCCGGATATTTCGCATCCTTCAGCAGATCGAAAGCGGCCTGATAGTTGGCGCGATCGTCACCCTGCGGGATCGGCAATCCGCCCGCCGGGGGTACGACCGTGGACGCCGCCGCACCGGGATTGCCTTCGAGCGCCGACAGCCGTCGGTCGACGTCACCGTACATCTCACGCTGCTGCGTCTGGCTCTGCGTGACCTGATGCTGAAGCTCGTCCAGCTGACCACGCAGCACGCGCGTTTCCGACTGCGCCGCTTCGATCCGTTGCGACAGATCCAGCAAACTCTGATTGGCGAGCACGCGCTCGAGCCGCAACAGACGGCTGTCGAGCTCGGACAGCTTCTGCACTGTCGGATCGGCTTCCGGAGGCGTCGTGACGCAGCCCGACAGCACCGCCGCCGCGGCGGCGATCAGTCCGACGCGAACGGCAGCAATGTTTGGCACAACTCTCATGGCGCTTCGACTCATCGACCGTAGACCAGCTCGACGCGGCGGTTCTTGCCATACGCCGATTCATCACTGCCCTGCACGGCCGGACGCTCTTCGCCGTAGCTCACGGTGGTGATCTGATTTTCAGTCACGCCCTGGAGCATCAACGCGCGACGCACCGCCTGCGCACGACGCTCGCCCAGGCCGATGTTGTATTCACGCGAGCCGCGCTCGTCGGAATGGCCTTCCAGACGAACCTTCCGCTGCGGGCTGCCGTTCAGGAATTTCGCGTGCGCGGCCACCACCGGCACGAACTCCGGCTTGATCTCGGCGCGGTCGTAATCGAAGTACACGATCACACCGGCGGCCTTGGCCGCTTCCATCGCCTGCTGCTCGGCCGACAGCGCGCTGCTGCCGACGCCGCTGCTGTCCGCACCTTGGGTGCTGGTCGACGGCCCCACCGCCTCGGACGTGTTCTGCGCCTCGGGCAGGGGCTTGTTGCCACAGGCCGCCAGCATCAGGCCACTCACCGCGATCAGCATCAGCTGCGTTACACGCATCTACACTCTCCTGAATTTGATTGTTACGACCGGCGAACCCGCTGAAAAATCCGCCTGTCGCCATTTACAGACCAAAACTGCGGCGAATTTTGCCACAACTCGGGCCGGCACACGGGCCTTCGACGGACTTTTTCCTGCCCTGTTCCTGCTAATTCGCGTTCGGCGCGGGTGAAAACGGCGCCCACACCGGCTCGCGCACTTCGCCCACCGTATTGGTGAACCGCTCCGCCGTGCGGCCGTCGGTGGAGACCGTCGCCAGCACGCCACGACCTCTATCCTGCGTCGCATAGATCAACACCGCGCCGTTGGGCGCGAAGCTCGGACTCTCGTCCTGGCGTCCCTCCGACAGCACCTGCATGCCCTTCGAGGCCAGATCGATGACAGCAATTCGGTAATTGCCACGATCCAGGGTCACGACCGCGAGCTGTTTGCCATCCGGGGAGACGCGCGGCCGGGCGTTGTAGCCGCCCTCGAAGCTGACGCGCGTGGCGCGCTTCGGATTGTCCACCTCGATCTCATAAATCTGCGGCCCGCCGGCGCGATCGGAATTGATGTACAGCTTCTTGCCGTCGGACGACCAGCTCGGCTCGGTGTCGATGCCCGGATCGAAGGTCATGCGCGTGAGCACCTGACTATTGAGCTCCAACGTATAGACGTCGACATCGCCGTCCTTGCGCGACAACGTGAGCGCCAGGGTCTTGCCGTCCGGCGACCACGCCGGCGCACCGTTGATGCCCGCGCGAGCGGATACTCGTTTGCGCTCGCCCGTGCGCACTGTCTGCACATAGATCGCCGAAGCTTTGCTCTCGAACGAGACGTACGCGAGGCTCTGACCGTCGGGCGACCAGGCCGGCGACATGATCGGCTCGTCCGAGCTGAGCAGCGTCCGCTGATTCTCGCCGTCGTAATCCGAAACGACCAGCTTGTAACGCTGTTTGGGCGGTGTCCCTTCCGCGTTGACGAATGCAACACGGGTCGAGAAGGCGCCACGCACACCGGTGAGCTGCTCGAAAATGATGTCCGCGACACGGTGCGACAGCGCGCGCATGTTATTCGCGTTCGCCGTAACACGCCGGGGGTCGGACGGCTGTCCCAGCTTCTGTCCCGTCAGCACGTTGTAGATCTCGAATTGCGCGGCATAGCCCTGCCCTTCGGGCATCAGCTTGCCGACCACGATGAAGTCGGACTTCAGATAGCGCCAATCCTGGAATCGGATCTGATCGCCCTGCGTGGGCCGATCGATCATCTCCTTGCGATCCAGCGGCGCGAAACGGCCGCTACGCCGCAGATCGGCGGCCACGACTTCGGCCACGTCGAACGGCGCGGCGCCGCTGGAGGACCAGCCGAATGGCACGATCGCGATCGGCACCGCATCCTCGGCGGACTTGGTGATCTCGATGACCAGTTGCGCGTTGGCCGCGGCCGCGAACCACGACAGTGCGAAGCAAACGAAAACGGCAAAAGTTTTTTTCATCAGTCACAGCTCCTTCGAGCGAAATCGGATGGCCAGGCGCGTCAACCGGCGCCGGGCCTGAAATTGAACGTCAGGTCCGCCCTGAACAGGCGCGGATTCGATGGTGTCGGCAACGGCGATGCGTTCATCACTGCGTTCTGGACAGACTGTTTGACCGCGGCGTCACCGTTGCAGCTGCCAATTTTCGCGGACAGCACGACGCCGGCAGGGGTTTGCCTCACTGTCACCTGGCACAGCAGATCGTCCCGTGCCGAGAGCGGACGATTCCAACGACGCTCGACCGCTTGAGCGACCATGGCAATGTACTGCGCCATCTCCGGTGAGCTCGCGGCGGCCGCATCGGCGGCGGCGTTAGCCTCTTCTTCCTGCAATTGACGCTGCAAATCCGACTCCGCTGCCTCCCGCAAACGTTTGTCATCGGCCGCCTTGCGCCGCTCGGCCTCTTCCCGCTGCTTGCGCTGGATCTCGGCCACGCGCTTTGCTTCTTCCTCGGCGCGCTTCTTGCGCTCCGCTTCGGCGGCGGCCCGTTTCTTCTCCGCCTCCTGGCGCTCGCGCAGCTGCTGCTCTTCCGCCTGGCGGCGCTGTTCAGCGTCCTGGCGTTGTTTCAATTCGATCTGACGCTCCTGCTCGGCCCGTTGTTCCGCTTGCTTGCGCTGAACCTCTTCCTGCTCCCGGCGTTGCTGGTCGGCGGCCTGCTCCTGCTCGCGTTGCTTCTGTTGCTCGGCTTCCCGCTCGCGTTCGCGCTCGGCCTGCTGTTCGCGCTGCTGTTGCTGGGCGCGGTCCCGCTCCCGCTGCTGACGTTGCTGACGGGCAGCGTCATTCAGCATTTTCGGATCGACGACCACCGCCTGGATCGCCAGCTGCACGGGCGGCGGCGTGCGCTGCATATTCAGCATGGTCAGGCCAAATATGCCCGCAAACACCGCGTGCAGCAGCAGCGCGCCGAGAATGTACGTCCAGTGTTGTTTGACGAAATCGACCATGAGGCCTTAGCGCTTCTTGTTATTCCGCGCTTCCGCCGGATCGGTGATGAACCCCACCTTCTCGGCGCCCGCTTCTTGTAACAGCACCATGCCGTTGACGACGCGGCCATAGGGCACATTGGTGTCGGCCTTCACCAGCACCGGCGTCTGCGGCTCACGCTTCAACACCGTGGCGACCCGCTCGACCACGGCGTTTTCTTCGAGCGCCGTTTCCTCGTCCTTGCCAATATTCAAGTAGTACTGCCCCGAAGAGTCGACGCTCAGGATCAACGGCTGGTGCTGGCGCATCAGGTCTTCCGGCAGCGGCTCGGCGGCCGCCTTGGGCAGATCCACCTTGATGCCCTGAGTGAGCATGGGCGCGGTGATCATGAAAATGATCAGCAGCACGAGCATCACGTCGATGTATGGCACGACGTTCATCTCGGCGACGAGCCGCTTGCCGCGGCGGGCATTCATCGGGCTCATGCGTGCGCCTCGGCGCTACGCTGCGACTCACGAGAAGCCGATGCGTGACGCTGCAGGATCGTCGACAGCTCTTCGGTGAACGTGTCGTAGCGCACTTCGATGCGGCTCACCTGGTCGGCATAGCGGTTGTATGCGACCACCGCGGGAATAGCGGCAAACAAACCCATGGCCGTAGCAATGAGCGCCTCGGTGATGCCGGGAGCAACCATCGAGAGCGTCGCCTGCTGCACGTTACCGAGGCCGTGGAACGCATTCATGATGCCCCACACGGTGCCGAACAAGCCGACATACGGACTGGTCGAGCCGATGGTTGCGAGCATCGCGAGGCCCAACTCCAGACGGTCGCTTTCCCTGAGCAGCGCTACGCGCATACCGCGTCGTGCGCCTTCGATCAGCTGTGCGGAAGCAATGCCGCCTTGCTGGCGCAGGCGTGAGAACTCCCGAAAGCCCTGCTCGAAGATCGCCTCCATGCCCCGGGTGACCCGGCGGCTCTGGTCGATGGTGCGAAACATGGCGGTGAGATCGCCGCCCGACCAGAATGTTTCCTCGAAGCGGTCGGCATCGGTGCGCGCCTTCTTCAGCTCGGCACGTTTGCGCAGCATGATGGACCACGACACCAGCGACGCCAGCAGCAGCAGCGCCATCACGATCTGCACCACGATGCTGGCGTTGAGCACCAGCTCCAAAGGATCCAGGTTCTCTGACATCATTCCCGTCACTCCCAAGCGAATTCTTTTGGTAGGGCCGTCGGCCTCAAGCTCACGGCATCCAGGCACGCCACGCGCACCTTGCCTTCGACCAGCAGCTCGCCCTCGAGGCCGCCGCGAAACACCTGTTGCTGGAACGTGAAGCTGGCGCGCGTGCGCTGCGCGATCTCGCAGGTAACCAGCAGCTCATCGCCATATCGCGCCGGCCGGCGATAATGCGCTTCGATATCGACGACCACGAACATCAAGCCGTGCTGCTCCTTCAAAGGCAGCTGTTCGATGCCTGCGGCGCGCAGCCATTCGGTGCGGGCGCGCTCCATGAACTTCATATAGTTCGCGTAGTACACGATGCCGCCGGCATCAGTGTCTTCCCAATAGATGCGAACGGGCCAGGCAAAGGGCTTAGCCATCAAACAGCTCGCCAGTCCCGGGCCGTTCCGGCAATTTCAGACCGAAGTGATGATACGCCGTGCGCGTCGCCATCCGGCCGCGGGCGGTGCGCATGATGAAACCTTGTTGGATCAAATAGGGCTCGATCACATCCTCGATCGTGCCGCGCTCCTCGCCCAGCGCCGCCGACAGGCTTTCCACGCCCACCGGCCCGCCGTCGAATTTTTCGATGATGGTCAGCAGCAGCTTGCGGTCCATGACATCGAAGCCGAGCGGGTCCACGTCCAGCAAATCGAGCGCCGCCTGCGCCACTTCGTCGGTAATCCGGCCACTGGCGCGCACTTCGGCGTAGTCACGTACGCGCCGGAGCAATCGATTGGCGATACGCGGAGTTCCACGGGAGCGCTGGGCTATCCGGCCCGCGCCCGCCGTATCCGCCGGCACGCCCAGCAGGCTCGCGGAGCGAGTCACAATGCGTTGCAGCTCAGCCTGATCGTAAAACTCCAAACGCTGCACGATGCCGAACCGGTCTCGCAGCGGCGAAGTCAGCAGGCCGGCGCGCGTGGTCGCACCGATCAGCGTGAACGGCGGCAGGTCCAGTTTGATGGAGCGTGCGCCCGGCCCTTCGCCGATCATGATGTCGAGCTGAAAATCTTCCATCGCCGGATACAGGATCTCCTCGACCTGCGGGCTGAGCCGATGAATCTCGTCGACGAACAATACGTCGTTGGCCTGCAGATTGGTCAGCAGCGCCGCCAGATCCCCGGCGCGCTCGATCACCGGCCCCGAGGTCTGCCGCAGATTGACCCCGAGCTCGTTCGCGACGATGTTCGCCAGCGTGGTCTTGCCCAGGCCCGGCGGACCGAAGATCAACACGTGATCCAGCGCTTCGCGCCGGTTGCGCGCCGCCTGGATGAATATTTCCATCTGCGTCTTGACCGCCGTCTGGCCGACGTAATCGGCCAGTTTCTTCGGCCGCACGGCGCGGTCGAAGGCGGCTTCATCGCCCTGCGAGGCGGCGGAAACGATGCGGTCCTGCTCGATCATGCCTTAGGTATAAGTGTGAATTAGCGGCTGACAGCGGCTTGCAGCGCGCCGCGAATGATTTCCTCGGTGGTCTGCACCGACGCATCCACCGCCTTCAACAGCCGCGTCACCTCGGCGGGTTTGTAACCCAGAGCCACCAGCGCGCTGAAAGCCTCCGCTTGTGGACCGATCGCAGCCTCGCCGGTTCCCCCCGAAGGCAGCACAGCCTGCCCGGTGTCGCCAAATCCCTTCACCCGGTCGCGCATCTCGACCACCAGTCGCTCGGCGGTCTTGCGTCCCACGCCCGGCGTGCGCACCAGCGTGTCGATGTCCTGGGCCTCGATGCACATCAGGAAGGCGTCGACGGTGAGGCCCGACAGCAGCGCCAGAGCCAGCTTCGGCCCCACATTGGAAACTTTCAGCAGCTCGCGAAACAGCCGTCGCTCGCGCTCGGTGCCGAAGCCGAACAGGATGTGCGCATCCTCACGGACCACCAGGTGCGTGAACAAATGAATATCCGCGCCGGCCTGGGGCAGCCCATAGAACGTCGACATGGGCGCTTCCAGCTCGTAGCCGACGCCGCCCACGTCGATCACCAGCTGCGGGGGCTGCTTGGCGGTCAGCCGACCGCGCAGAAAACCGATCATTGGGCCGAGCCTGCGGCGAGCTGCTGCAGCTGGCGGTCGAGATTGCGGGAATGCGCGTGACAAAGCGCGATGGCCAGCGCGTCGGCCGCGTCGGCGCCGAGCGGCCCGGACAGATTCAACAAACGTCGCACCATCAACTGCACTTGTTCCTTCTGAGCGGCGCCGGTTCCCACGACGGCCAATTTCACCTCACGAGGCGCGTACTCAAAAACACGAGGACGCACGGCAAAAGTCGCACTCAGGGCCGCCCCTCGCGCCTGCCCGAGTTTCAGCGCGCTGTCGGCATTGCGATGCATGAACACGCGCTCGATCGCGACCTCGTCGGGCTGGTACTGGTTGGCGAGCTTATCCACCCCGGCAAAAATTTCCTGCAGCCGATCGGCCAGCGAAGCGCCGCGGGCACGGATCGATCCGCTCACCACGTACGTAACCTTCGGCCCGGTCTCCACCACCGCGTAACCGGTGCACAGTGAGCCCGGATCCAGGCCCAGGATTCGAACACTCGCTGCCGGCGCCGCCATTGTCGTCGTCGCGGCCACCGAGCGCTGCCGAAGGCTCAGAACAGCCGCCGATACCTTTGTGTCACCCCGGGCGAGGTTGAGCTCGGCGAGACTTTTCGGGCGCCTGTGTCTGCGCAAGGACTCCCTCTGCCTGGACCCGCGCGGGTCTTGAGTTGCGAAGCCGGTATGATACCGGCAACGGCTACAAACCGACACGATCCGCGCTTTCCATGCCTTCCGTCGACGACGCTGCATCCGACACCGAGCAGACCGCGAACGCCCGCCGCCGGGCCCGAGAGCTGCTGTCGAAACTCGCGGCCGCGGTCGGTGAGGACAAGCCCAAGGCGCCAGCCGCACTGGCGCGTGCGCAGGCCATCGTCGACATCCTGGTCACGTTGACCGATGACGACGACATTCTCGGCGGCGCCCTGCTCTTGCCACTGCTCGAAGCCGAGGTGATCACGCCGGAACAGGCGACCGCGACGCTCAGCGCACCAGCCAACCGGATCGCCACCGAGCTGCAGCGACTGGGCTCGCTGAATATCAGCATCCCGACGGGCGCCGCCGGCGCTCGGACCGCGCCGTCGCTCTCGAGCAATCAAGCCGAGGGCTTGCGCAAGATGCTGCTCGCCATCGTCACCGACCCACGGCTCGTACTCGTCAAGCTCGCGGCTCAATTGCAGCAGCTGCGCGATAGCAAGGACGCGCCGGCCGTCGAACGCGAACGTCTCGCTTATGAAACGCGGGAGGTCTACGCCCCGCTCGCGAATCGCCTCGGTGTGTGGCAACTGAAGTGGGAGCTGGAGGATCTGAGCTTCCGCTACCTCGATCCGGAGAGCTACAAGACCATCGCCGGCTGGCTCGCCTCCAAGCGCATCGACCGGGAGCGTTACATCGGCGAGGTCATCGAAGTGCTGCGCCGGGAGCTGGACAAGGCGCACATCCCGAGCGCGGAAATCGCCGGCCGGCCGAAGCACATCTACAGCATCTGGCGAAAGATGCATCGCAAGGGGCTGCAGTTCGATCAGCTCTACGACGTGCGCGCCGTGCGCGTGCTGGTCGATTCGATCGCCGATTGTTATGCCGCGCTCGGCATCGTGCACGGCATGTGGCCTTACATTCCCGGCGAGTTCGACGACTACATTGCCACGCCCAAGGACAACCTCTATCGCTCCCTGCACACGGCCGTCATCGGCCCGGGCAAGCTGCCGCTGGAAGTGCAGATCCGCACGCGCGAGATGCATGCGCATGCCGAGCTCGGCGTCGCAGCTCACTGGCGCTACAAGGAAGGCGGCAAGGCGAATCCGGCTTACGAGCAGAAGATCGTCTGGCTCCGGCAAGTGCTCGAGCCCACCGAGCGCGGCGAGGAAACCGAAGGCGAGTTTCTGGATCGGGTGCGCTCGGAGCTGTTCGAGGATCGGGTCTACGCCATTTCACCGCGAGGCGAAGTGGTCGACCTGCCGCGCGGCGCGACGCCGCTCGATTTCGCCTATCACGTGCACACCGATCTGGGTCATCGCTGCCGGGGCGCGAAGGTCAACGGCCGCATGGTGCCGCTCAATCAGGTCCTGCAGAACGGCGATCAGGTCGAGATCATCACCGGCAAGCAGCTCAATCCGAGCCGCGACTGGCTGGTGCCCTCGCTCGGCTATCTGGCCTCGCCGCGCAACCGGAACAAGGTTCGCTCGTTCTTCCGTAAGCTGGACGAGCAGCAGAACACCCAGCAGGGCCGACAGATTCTCGAACGTGAATTGCAGCGGCTCGCCATTCACTCGGTGACGCTGCCGGAGCTGATCGGCGAGTTCAATTTCGACAACGCCGATCAGCTGTATCGGGCGATCGGCGAAGGCGAAATCAACGTCGCCCAGATCAGCGGCGCCGTGCAGCGGCGCGCCAAGCCGCAGGAATTGCCGACGCCGGTGTTGCGCCGTCCGATGGCCGAGCCGAAGAAGGCCTCCGGCATCACCATCGATGGCGTCGATGATCTGCTGTCGAACTTCGCCGGCTGCTGCAGCCCCGTGCCACCCGAACCCATTGCCGGTTACATCACGCTCGGTCGTGGCGTCAGCATCCATCGCGATAACTGCGCCAATTTCAAACGGCTCGCGACCGCAAACCCGGAGCGCGTCATTCCGGTCGAATGGGGCTCGGGCGGCGAGCGCTCGTTCCCGGTCGACATCAACGTTCGCGCTTACGACCGGCGCGGCCTGTTGCGCGACGTGAGCGCCGTGCTCGCCGATTCCAAGATCAACATCCACGCCATGAACACGTTGACACACGAAACCGATGGCATCGCCGACATGAACCTGAAGGTCACGGTTCACGATCTGGAAGAGCTGTCCCGGGTGCTGGCCCGCATCCAGGGCTTACCCAACGTGCTCAGCGCCCGACGCAAGGTCCAACTATGAAGCTGGTTTCCAATACTCTGCTCGATGAAATGACAGCCAAGGCGGCGGCCAGCCCGCGCCGCCGGGCCCACCACAATCTACACACTTCACCGAGCGATCCGGTGCAGCGCTTCGTCATCGTGGCCCAGAGCGATACCTATATTCGCCCGCATCGACACCTGACCAAGTCGGAGCTGTGCACGGTGGTGCGCGGACGTTTCGAAGTCGTCGTGTTCGACGCTGACGGCACGATCACGGAGCGAACCGTCGTCGGTGAGGGTACGCCGAATATCGCGTACGAACTGCCAGCGCAGACGTGGCACACGTTGCTGACGCTCACTGACGGCGCCGCGTTCGTCGAAGTGAAAGAAGGGCCTTACGATCCCACGACCGCTGCCGAGTTCGCGCGATGGGCGCCGGAGGAAGGACAGTCTACGGCTGACTTTCAGCGTTGGATCAAAACGGCGCCGGTGGGCGCGCGCGTACCGTCTCTTTCTTAAGTCGAGGCAGCGGCCAGCGCTGTTTCCATGGCGCTGTTTCCTTGCACACGGAACGCGGCGATCTCGGATTCGCTCCACTCACGCACGATACGGCCGTCGATCAGCAGCGCCGCTTTGTCGGCGTAGTGTTCGACGATGTCCAATGAGTGTGTAGCCAGTAGCACGGCACAGCGGCCGTTGGTCAGTCGATGCTGCAAGTGATGTTTGACCAGCAGCGCACTGGCCGGGTCGAGTCCATTGAACGCCTCATCCAGCACGATCACCGTCGGCTCGCCGAGCAGTGCGAGCAGGATGCAAAGCTTCTGTCGTGTGCCCAGCGAATAGGTATCGACAAAGCTGTCGAAGTAGCCATCGAAGCGCAGCTCGTGCGCCAGCGCGAGGACATCAGCGCCGATCTCTGTCAGTCCTTTCGCCTGCGCGTACACCTCGAGACATTGGCGGCCGGTGAGCAATCCGGGCAGTTGCTCTGGCGCGCACGCATAACCCAGTCGTTGCTTGGCTGCGAGCGGCTCGGTAGTCGCGGAATGTCCGGCGATGAAGAGATCACCCGACGATGGCGTGAGCGCGCCGCTGATACAACGAAGCAGCGTGCTCTTGCCGACGCCATTCGGCCCGAGCAAGCAAAACCACTCACCCGCCGGCACCTGCAAACTCACGCCGCTCAGCACTTCACGCTTGCCGTACTTGGCGTGCACCTGGCGAACATCGAGCACGATCGAAGTCATGTTCCTGCTCCTGCACGCAACAGCGGCAGGCTTTCCTCATCGCTCGCGTGATCTTCACAGGACGTCATGTCTTGGCTCCGGCGCGCAGTTGTAAGATGGTCGCGAAGGCCGCGACTGCGGCAACGGCTAGCGCGATCTTCACTACTGGCGATCGGCCGCGATAGTTGTCGACCAGCGCGAACCCGGCGATTGAAACGAACAGCCCTAGCCAGAGTGCCGCGACCTGCAGCGCCACGCCAATAGGCGCACCGAGCATGACCATGCAGCCGACCGCCAGTACCACACCGATGATCTGATGCGTGAGTGCACGGCGCGATACTGACCAGACGAACCCCACGAGCGTGATCGGCGTTGCGCGCAGCCATGCGGCGGCCGATTTCGCGACGGTCGTCATCGCCGATACCAGCGCCGCCAGGTAACTCGCAACGAAGTACATCGCGACGACCGACAGCCCGGCGATGGCGGACGAGCCGCCCTGCACGGCGAGCAAGGCTGCGACCAGCACGTAACGCGAGTTTTCCGGACGGCTCCACGCCAGCACCTGAGCGATGGGCCATCCGGCCAATGCGGCCGCATCCGGGCGCATGCTCTCGTTCGCCGGCCTGCCCGAGGGTCGTGGCACGTAACGCGAAGGAACGACGCCTGACACCCTCGCTCGCCCACCCGTCCACCATCCGAAAACGCCACCAATGAGTAATGCGCCCCCCGCGGCGCCTGCAACTTTTTCAGCGGCGGCAGCGATGCCCTCGTTCGTCACTGCGACCAACGCAGGAAACAGCACCACGATCACTGCGATGACAACCAGCGGCAGCAGCACGCGAATCGCGTGCGAGACGAGCAAGCTTCGGGGCGGGATGGGCGTGGCGATGAGCCACGACTGGGACTTCGCTTCTTCGAGCTGTCGCCGGCGTCCACTCACGGAGCTCGCGGCATAGATCGCCGCCACCACGGCCAGTAAGACCCAATAGTCCGCCAGCCCCTCGATGGCGCCAACGACGTGCCCCGACCACGCAAACAACAGCGCGATCACCACCGCGAGAACACTTAAGACCAGCAGTACGGTCTTACTGCCCTCCCCACGCCACCGTGACAACCAATTAAGGAGCCGCAGCCATTCGACCAGCAACGCCGGATGCCGACGCAGAAACGTCGGCGTCGAAGCCAGCAAGGACGTTACGCGGTCTGCGCCTTCAGTCGCCACGTTCGCAGCCCGTACAGCACGAACACCACGGCCAGCACGACGACCAACGCAGTGAACTGCTCGCCCGTCACCGTCTCATAGAACAGCCACGACAACGACAGGCACGCCGCGATTGGCACCAGCGGCCCGCCGGGGGTCAGGTACGGCTCGCCGTCGGTGCGGATGTCTTTCTTGCGCAGGACATAGGCTGCGATCGCACACAGGAAATAAAGACTCAACGCCGACAGGTTCGCGAAGATGGTCAATGTTTCATACGTGCCCGACAACGCGATCGAAGCGACGATCACACCATAAACGACGATGGCTTTGTGCGGGCTCTGGAAGGACGGATGCACCGAAGACAGCGTGCGAGGCAGGAACCCGTCGCGGCTCATCGCGAACAGGCCGCGCGGCTCGGACAGAACATTCGCGCTCAAATAGCCGAACATCGAAATCACGGCGCCCACGACCAGGATCGTGCGTCCGACCGGCCCGACGATTGCGCCCGCCGCGCTGGCCAGCGGCGTGGTGCGATCGTTCGCCAGGTCCGTGCCCATGATGCCGAGCGCGACGAATTGAATCGCGAGGTACAACAGCGTCGCCGCACCCAGCGCCATGAACGCCGCACGTGGCACGGTCTTGGAGGGATTCTTCACCTCACCGCTCGGCATCAGCGAGCCTTCGATGCCCGAGAAAGCGAAGATCACGATGCCCGCCGTGCTCAGCACGCTGCTCGCTTCGGGAACGTGGGTCCAGACCAGATTCGACGGCTCGATGAAGAACACGCCGATCGCGACGAACGCGAGCAGCGGTAACAATTTGGCGACCGTGACTCCCTCGATGACGCGCGCCCCGGTTTTCACGCCGCGATAGTTGATCGCGACGAGGGTGCCGACGAGCAACACGACGACAGCCCGGTAAACCCAGGCTGAGCTGCCTGGCGCCAGCGTCAGAATGGATCGAGCCAGCACGTTACAAACACCCGCCGCGGCCGAGGTACCGGTGGCCAGCACCAAACATCCAGCCACGAAGCCCCACATCGGTCCGATCGCTGTTTCCACATAGGCATAGGGCCCGCCGGTCGCGGAAACCCGGCTGCCTGCCTCGGCGAAACACATGACCACCAGGCCGATGATGATTGCGCAGGCCACATAGGCCAGCGGCGCGGCGGTGCCGAGCTGCAGGACGGCGAAGGCCGGCAGCACGAAAATGCCGCTGCCCACCGTGTAGTTGAAGATGGTCGCTGCCAGCTGGCGGGTCCCCAGCTCGCGGGCCAACAGTGCGTCCGGATTGCCGGCCTGAACGGCCGAGGTGTTATTAGTGTCGTGCATCGGCCGGAGGATAGCCGATGCGAAGGCGCAAGAGACCAGCGCCTAGGAGTTCAAAATCATCATTTCATGGATCGTACCCACCGTCCGGCCCGCGGGCGCGGACGGTGGGCCCGAATTCGATCAACGATTCGGAAAGTCGATCGCGATCTTGTCCGCGTTCAGCGCCGCCTCGTGCACAGCCTCGGACAGGGTCGGGTGCGCGTGGATGGTCCGCTGCAGGTCTTCGGTGCTCGCCGAGTACTCCATCGCCAGCACGGCTTCGGCGATCAGCTCGCCGGCCATCGGGCCGATGATGTGAACGCCCAGGATCTCATCGTCATCCGTCGCCGCGACGATCTTGGCAAAGCCTGCGGTCGCTTCCATCGCACGAGCGCGACCGCTGGCGAGGAACGGGAACGAGCCGACCTTGTAAGCACGGCCGCTCTTCTTCACTTCCTCTTCGGTCAGGCCGACCCAGGCGATTTCGGGCGCGGTGTAGATGACCGAAGGAATGGTCTTGTAATTCACTTCGGCGATCTTGCCGGCGATCAGGTCGGCGACCATCACGCCCTCTTCCTTGCCCTTGTGCGCGAGCATGGGGCCGCGCACGACGTCACCGACCGCCCACACGTTGGCTGCGTCGGTCTTGCAGTCGTGATCGACCTTGATGAAGCCGCGCTCATCGATCTGCACGCCGGTGCCGTCACCGAGCAGATCCTTGGTGAAGGGACGACGGCCGATCGCGACCACGACCTTGTCCACTTCCAGGGTCTGCTCGCCCTTGGCGTCGCTGTACTTCAGCTTCACGCCGCTGGCCGACTTGTCGGCGCCGCTGACTTTGGCGCCCAGGCGGATGTCGAGACCGAGCTTCTTGAAGTGCTTGAGCGCTTCCTTGGCGACGGCCCCGTCGGCAGCCGGCAGGAACGTTTCGAGCGCTTCGAGCACCACGACTTCCGAGCCGAGACGACGCCAAACGCTGCCGAGCTCCAGACCGATGACGCCGGCGCCGACGACGCACAGACGCTTCGGCACGCTGTCGAATTCCAACGCGCCCCACGAGTCGACGATCTGCTTGCCGTCGAACGGCATGCTCTTCAGTTCGGTCGGCGAGGAGCCCGAAGCGAGAATGACGTGCTTGGCGGTCAGCTCTTCCTTCTTGCCATCCTTGCCGGTGAACTCGACCTTGTTGCCCTTGAGCAGCTTGCCGTGGCCCTGCAGACCAGTGACCCCCGCGGCCTTGAACAGCGAGCTGATGCCCTGAGTCGAGGCCTTCACGATGCCGGCGCGACGCTTCTGCATCGTCGCCACATCGACGGACACATCGCCGACCTTGATGCCGTGAACCGCGAACTCGTGCTGGGCCCGGTGCACCAGCTCCGAGGATTCGAGCAGCGCTTTGGAAGGAATACAGCCCGCATTCAAGCAGGTGCCGCCGAAGGCATACGAACCGTCCTTGTTCACCCACTCATCGATGCAGGCCACTTTGAGCTTGTTCTGGCCGGCGCGGATGGCGGCGGGATAACCGGCGGGACCACCGCCGATGACGATGACGTCGTACTGGGACATGCGAGCTCCGCAACTATTCTTTATCTAGGAAACAAAATGGGGACAGGAATGGACGCTGCAAGCGCAGCGTCCATCCCCAGCAGGCAGGTTACAGCTGCAGCAGCAGGCGCGCCGGATCTTCCAGCGCTTCCTTGATCGCCACCAGGAACTGTACCGACTCGCGGCCGTCGACGATGCGATGGTCGTAAGTGAGCGCCAGGTACATCATCGGGCGGATCTTGATCTCGCCGTCGACCACCATCGGACGCTCCTGGATCTTGTGCATGCCGAGGATCGCGACCTGCGGCGGATTCAGGATCGGCGTCGACATCAGCGAGCCGAACACGCCGCCGTTGGTGATCGTGAACGTGCCGCCGGTCAGCTCTTCCAGGGAGATCGAGCCGTCGCGGGCCTTCTTGGCGTAGTCGCCCACGCCCTGCTCCAGTTCGGCGAAGCTCAGCGCTTCAGCGTTACGAAGCACCGGCACCATCAAGCCGCGCTCCGTGGAGACCGCGACGCCGATGTCGTAGAACTCGTGATAGACGATGTCGTTGCCGTCGATGGACGCGTTCACCGCCGGGAACTTGCGCAGCGCTTCGATCGCCGCCTTGATGAAGAACGAGCTGAAGCCCAGCTTCACGCCGTGCGCCTTCTCGAACTTGTCCTTGTAGCGGGCGCGGATCTCGTTCACCGCCGTCAGGTCGACTTCGTTGAACGTCGTCAGCATCGCAGCCGTGGACTGCGCTTGAATCAAACGCTCGGCAATGCGAGCACGCAGACGAGTCATCGGCACGCGCTGCTCGTTGCGCGAGCCAACAGCCGCCGGCAACTTCACAGCCGGAGCTTTCGCGGCCGGCGCCTTCGCTTCCGCCGGAGCCGGCTTGCCCGCCATGTGTTGAATCACGTCGCCCTTGCTCACGCGGCCATCGCGGCCGCTGCCAGCGATCTGCGTGGCATCGAGTTTGTGCTCTTCGACCATGCGCTTCGCGGCCGGAGCGAGCTTGCCGCCGGCAGCGGCAGCAGCCTTCTCGGCAGGAGCCGCTTCGGCCTTCGCTTCGCTCTTGGCAGCAGGAACAGCAGCAACGCCCTCGCCCGCCTCCAGAATCGCCAGCACCTGACCGCTCGTGACAGTCGCGCCGTTCTCGACCTTCAGCTCTTTGATCACGCCTGCCGACGGCGCCGGCACTTCGAGCACCACCTTGTCGGTTTCCAGGTCGACCAGATTTTCATCGCGGCTGACGGCCTCGCCGGGCTTCTTGTGCCAGGACACCAGGGTGGCGTCGGTAACGGACTCGGGTAATTGCGGAACCTTGATTTCGATACTCATCATTTGATCCTGTTATTGACCGCGGCGTTACTTGTTCGCGGCCTTCAGGCGCGTGGTATGCCGGAGGGATTCTTCGGTGCTGGTGGAACGCAGCGCGGCGTCGACCAGCGCCTGCTGTTGTTCCTGGTGCATCTGGGCGATACCCGTGGCGGGAGCGGCCGCCGGAGCGCGGCCTGCGTACAGCAGCTGATGATCCTTCGACAGCGACTCCTGCAAACGATGGCGAATCTGGTACCAGGCGCCCTGATTCTGCGGCTCCTCCTGACACCAGACGATTTCCTTGGCATTCGGATACTTCTTGACGATCGCCGCGTACTCTTCCGCCGGGAACGGGTACAGCTGTTCGACGCGCACGATCGCGACGTTGTGCAAGCCGTCGCCACGACGCGAGTCGAGCAGGTCGAAATAAACCTTGCCGGAGCAGAACACGACGCGCGTGACCTTGCTCGCCTGAATGTCGTCGACCTCGTCGATGACGGTGCGGAACGAGCCCTGCGTCAGATCGTCGAGCTGCGACACCGACAGCTTGTGACGCAGCAGGCTCTTCGGCGACATGATGATGAGCGGCTTGCGGAAGTTCTGTTTCATCTGCCGACGCAGCATGTGGAACATCTGCGCCGGCGTCGAGGGCACGCACACCTGCATGTTCTGCTCGGCGCACAACTGCAGGAAGCGCTCCAGGCGCCCCGAGGAATGTTCCGGACCCTGGCCTTCATAGCCGTGCGGCAACATCATGGTCAAACCGCACAGCCGGCCCCACTTCGCTTCGCCGGAGCTGATGAACTGGTCGATGATGACTTGCGCGCCGTTGACGAAGTCGCCGAACTGAGCTTCCCAGATCGTCAGGCTGTTCGGTTCGGTGGTCGAGAAGCCGTACTCGAAGCCGAGCACCGCCTCTTCCGACAGGAACGAGTCGTACACATCGAAGCGCGGCTGGCTCGGCGCCAGGTGCTGCAGCGGAATGTAGTTTTCTTCGCTGTTCTGGTCGTGCCACACCGCGTGCCGATGGAAGAACGTGCCGCGGCCGCTGTCCTGACCGATCAGGCGCACTTCATAGCCTTCGGTGAGCAGCGTTGCGTACGCCAGATTCTCGGCGAAGCCCCAGTCGAGCGGCAGCTGGCCTGCAGCCATCTTCTCGCGATCCTGGACGATCTTCGCGACTTGACGGTGCAACGTCAGGTTCGACGGCAGCGTCGTGAGCTTGGTGGCGAGCTCGCGCAGCTGCTCGATGCGGACGCCCGTATTCACCGTTTCGGTGAGGTCCACGTCGTGATACTTGGTCCAGTCGACCGTGTGCTTGTTGCCGATCAAGCCGAGCGACTGCTTGGCCTGCGACTTGCCCTCGTCCATCTCGCGACGGTACTGATCGACCATCGCATCGGCATCCGCCATGGTGATCACCTTTTCGGCGACCAGGCGATCGGCGTAGATCTGTCGCGGCGTCTTGTGCGCGCGGATCTTCGAGTACATCACCGGCTGCGTGGCCGCCGGCTCGTCCGACTCGTTGTGACCCAGACGACGGTAGCAGACCAGATCGATCACGACGTCCTTGTGGAACGTCATGCGGTAATCGAGCGCGAGGCGCGCGACGAACGCCACGGCTTCCGGATCGTCGCCGTTCACGTGGAAGATCGGCGCTTCGATCATCTTCGCCACGTCGCTGCAGTACATGGTCGAGCGGGCATCTTCCGGCTTGGAGATGGTGAAGCCGACCTGGTTGTTGATGATCACGTGCACCGTGCCGCCGGTGTAGAAGCCGCGCACCTGCGACATCTGCAGCGTTTCCATCACCACGCCCTGGCCCGCGAAGGCAGCGTCGCCGTGAATCAGCAGCGGCATCACCTTGTCGCCCTTCGTGTCGCTACGGCGCTGCTGACGGGCACGCACCGAGCCTTCGACCACCGGGTTCACGACTTCGAGGTGCGAAGGATTGAACGCCATCGCGACGTGTACGTTGCCGCCCGGCGTCTTGATGTCGGTCGAGAAGCCCTTGTGGTACTTCACGTCGCCCGAGCCCTGCATGTGGTTCACGTCATAGTGACCTTCGAACTCGGAGAACAGCTTCTGCGGTGACTTGCCGACCACGTTCACCAGCAGGTTCAAGCGGCCGCGGTGGGCCATGCCGATGACCATTTCTTCGATGCCACGCAGGCCGCCCTGCTGGATCAGGTCGTCGACCAGCGGCACCAGCGCATCGCCGCCTTCCAGCGAGAAGCGCTTCTGCGCGGGATACTTGGTGGCGAGGTAACGCTCGAGGCCTTCGGCCGCGGTCAGGTGCCGGAGGAACGTCTTCTTCTCCTCGGCGGAGAAGCGATTGGTCACCCGACCTTCCTGGAAGCGATTCTGCAGCCACAGGCGCTCGGTCGAATTGGATACGTGTGCGAACTCGGCGCCGATGGTGCCGCAGTAGATCTGGCGCAGCTGAGCGACGATGTCTTTCAGCTTCATGCGCTTCGCGATCGCATCGGTGCGCGAGCCGGTGAAGAACTCGGTCTCCAGGTCCGCATTGCTCAGACCGAAGTGCGACAGCTCGAGCACCTCCGGCACGGGGCGCTTCATCAGGCCCAGGGGGTCAATGTCTGCAACCAGGTGGCCGCGATTGGAATAAACCTGCACCAGTCGAGAGACGGCGCCCTGTTTGGCAGCAGCGTCGCTGGAGACTGAGGTGGCCGCGGCAGCCGCTGCCGGAGCGCCAATCGTGTAGGCGCGCTTGGCGAGTGCATCGCGAATCGGGCCATGCGCTACGTCGCTGGCGGCGCCTGGTTTTCCGAGTCCAGCAAAGTAGTCGCGCCACTTGGGCTCGACCGATGCTGGATCAGCGAGAAACTGTTCGTAGAGGGATTCGATGTAGGGGGCGTTGCCAGCCCCGAGAGGCGTAGAGTCGAGCAAAGCTCGCAAAGAGTCGCTCATTGCGCTCGCAAGTTCCTGTTGGGACTATGGAAGATGGGGCCCGCGTTGGCCATGGACGGACATTTTAGAGGGCCGGCATTGTAGCCGAACCACGCTGCGGTTGAGAAACGCAGTGTGATAAGTCGCGTGCTTAGCGAGATCGATTTCACACCCTGACCTACTGAGCGCGTGGCTGACACCCGGTCCATCATGGGGCAATGATGGGGTCGGAGTTGCCGATTTCAGCGCTCAGGCGGCGGTATTTCGCCGGGGTGGCAGCGGGAATTTGGCGACTTTCGCCTCGATATCGCCCGTCGCCGAATTGCGACTCGTGGCGACGATGCGATCCGCACCCACCACCGTGGCGCCGGGCGGAATGTCGCGGGTCACGACGGCATTCGCGCCGATCGTAGCGCCTTTGCCGATGCGAACGTCCCCGAGAATGCGTGCGCCTGCGCCGATGGTCACGTCATCGCCGATCACCGGTGCGATATTCGGATTGCCGTCGCGGCCGCCGATCATGACCTGCTGCATGATGGTCACGCGATGGCCGATGACAGCCTGTCGGTGGAGCACGATGCCGTATGGATGCGGCATGTGGACGTCGCCAGGCAGCCGGCAATGAATGTCGCTGTTGAACAGCACGCGCACCAGCTTGCTCAACACTGGCACGTGCCGGCGACAGAAGAACAGCAGCACGTCCGTCGAGGTCGGATTGTCCTTGCTGGTATCGGGCAAACCGAGGCGTAGCGCCGTGCGACGCGCGAGTTGAGCGACGATGGCCCGCTCGGCTTCGGCGCTCAATTCATCGAGCGTCTGACTGGCATCGAGCACCACCACGTCTTCACGACGCCGTAGCACCTTGCGGTACTCGCTGCGCAGTCGTCCGGCCTCCTCCTCGGCCACTTCACGCGTCCGGGTCTGCAAAACCTCGGAGGGCACATCGAACACGAGCCACAGCTGGGGCCGCGGAACCCAGGGCAACAACCAGCGCGCCAGGCTTCTGAATCGGTCGATGCGGTAGTAGCCGGGATCGACCAGGATGTCATCGAAGTAGCGGTTCGAGACCACCATGGTCGATGCCACCAGCTTCGGACGAATGCGCCACCAATATCCCAGCCAGTAATCGGCCACGAACATCATGAGCTTGGCGATGGTGCCCAACCGGCCACGCGGCACTCGCGAATCCGGATCCACGGGCACGGGCCGCATCAGGCGCGGCCGGATGTTGATCACATGAGCGGCCGCGAACGGCGCCAGCGGCTGCGCGCCCAACTGCTCTACGACGTTGCTTCGTCCACTACCGGGCGGCCCGAGGCATGCAATCAAGAGTCCGGACGGTTCGCGCCAGCGACGCAGTTGCTCGCGCTTTCGTTGCCACCAACTGCCCTGCTTCGCCGCGTGCCGCTGGACACGCAACGACATGAAGTCCGGTCGCTGCCGCTCATTGAGCCAGCTGAACATGAAGAGCTCGTCGCCGCCGTGGCACCAGTTGTGGACCAGCTGCATATCGTGACGACGACAAAATTCATTCAACAGCGGCGGCAATAGCGGCAAAGTTTCCGCCGCCACCACGATCGTCGCGGTCAGGCTCACGCGTGAACAATCATCCTCGACTGGCTCATCCGAGACGACGTGCTCGACCTGCTCCGTTTGCAGATAACGAAGTAATGCGCCGAGGCGAGGCGCATCGGCCTCAATGCCTTTGGGCTGTTGCATATCCGTCAGAACGGCAGGTGAATGGCGCCGGTTTGCACTGCCTGCGCGGCCATCGCGAGCGCGCAGAACATCATGGCGATCCAGACGTTGAGTTGTGTTTTACGCATGGCTCTACCCTTCAATACGCGTTACGGTCGCGCCACACCAGCGAGGCGGTCCGCAACAGAATGGTGAGGTCCAGTCCCAGTGACCAGTTCCGCAGATAGTCGAGATCGTACTCGACCCGACGCTGCATCTTGTCGACCGTATCCGTCTCCCCTCGCAGCCCGTTCACTTGCGCCCAGCCCGTGATGCCGGGTCGGACCTTATGGCGCAACATGTAGCCTTCGATGACGCGGCGATATTCCTCGTTGTGAGCGACCGCGTGCGGCCGCGGCCCGACCAGGCTCATCGAGCCGAGGAAGACATTGAAGAGTTGCGGCAGCTCATCCAATGACGTGCGCCGGAGGAACGCGCCGAAGCGTGTCACCCGCGGATCGTTACGTTGAGCCTGCGTGACCGTGGCGCCGTCTTCGCACACCGTCATGCTTCGGAACTTATAAACGTTGATGGCTTCACCATACATGCCATAGCGGCGCTGGCGGAACAGAGTAGGTCCTGGCGAGCTCATTCGCACACCGACGGCAATTGCCAACAGCAGCGGCCACACCATCAGCAGCAGCAGCGACGAGAACACAATGTCGCTGGCGCGCTTGATCACGCCATCGAGTCCCGCGAACGGGGTCTCGCACACCGCCAGCATCGGAATGCCGTCGATGTCGCAAACGCGCGCCTGGATCAGATCGAACATGAAGATATCGGGCACGAAGTACACCGACGCGGTCGTGTCCTTCAGCTCCTCCAGCAGCTTGTTGACACGCTCGTCGGCGCGCATCGGCAGACAGATATAAATGTTGCTGACGGCGTTGATGCGGACGTAATTGACGATGTCGGCCATGCCGCCCAGCAATTGCTCCTGCGGCATATCGGGCAAGCGCGCGGTGTCGCGGTCGTCAAAGAAGCCTTTGAACAGACCCAGGTGCGGATGCGCCATCAGGCGCCGGGCCAGACGCGAGCCCGCCTCGTTGGCGCCGATGATGACGTGACTCTGCTGAATCTTGCCGCGCAACGCTGAAAATGCGGCGTAGCGACGCAAGCAAGCTTCGGCCAACACGACGGCGAACGGTGTAATCGCGAACCAAGTAAGAATTACCCGTCGCGAAAAAGTCTCAGTGACCTTGAACGCAAACGCCATCAGCAGCAGCGCGGCGGAGACCAGCAACCACTCGGCGAAAATGCGGTGCTGGAGCAGATTGGTGAGGCCGTTGCGAACCGAACAATCCATCACCGGCTCGCTCACCACTTGCGAGGCGATCAAAAAAGCGAGCGCCGCAAGCGCGAAATAAGCAGGCGTCAGTTCCTGTGCGAACAGAAATGCACAGAACATCAGGGTCAGCACGATGACCGATGGGTTCAGAACGTGTCTGAGTAGAGCGACAGTGGGCGGCTCCGACGTGCCGCGATGAACACGCTGACTGCGACGACGGCTCGCTGCGACATAGTCGAAGGCGTGCGCAGCAGAGCCGCGCGAATCAGCGCGGGTGTTATCTGCTTGCGGTGCTTCGCGCATGATTCGCTGATTGATACAAAATTACCACGGCTGCCAGTTAACTGGCCTTGCACCATAAAAGTTCCAGCTCGCATGGGGCGTCGGCTTGCAGACACGTCTGAAGTCAATGACACCTTGGTGACATTGCGAACGGCAATAAAAAACGGCGTGCACCCTTGGGTGCACGCCGTTCGCTTTCGGGTTCAGTAGTGCGTCAGGAACGAGCCTGGCCGAGCCCCTCTTCGATCCGGCGCACCAGCTCGACCAGCCGCGGCCGCACGTCGTTCAGCAAATAATCCTGCGAGACCTTGAAGGCCGGGGCGCCGCAGTTGATGGACATAGGCGGCAAGCCATTGCCTGGACGGAAGCCTACGGCGATGCCGTTCACATCCGGCTGCCAATCGCCGAACGAGGCGCACACGCCCAGATCCGAATACATCGCGAGCGCCTTGTCGATGCCCAGCTTCAAGCCCGGCCACGCCAGGTGATCCAGCTCCTTCAATTGATCGAGCAGATCGGCGCGCTCGGTGTCGCTGCACACCGCGAGATAGGCGCGACCGATGGCGGCCGTCGCCAGCGGCAGGCGCATGCCCACTTCCATATTTAATGAGAGCACCGCGTTGCCCTTGCAGACTTCGACGCACACCATGCTGAGACGCTGCCGCGCGCCCAACGCCACCGAGGTCCCGGTTGCGTCCGCCAGCTCCTGCATCAGCGGCCGGGCGAGATCGCGCACTTCGAAGCGGCCGAGCACCGCGCTGCCGAGCGCCAGCGTCGCCGTGCCCAGGCGATATTTGCCCGACTCCTTCACGTAGTGCAGGTAGCCGAGCTTGGTCAGCGTGTAGGTCAGACGGGACACGGTCGACTTGGGCAGCCGGCAGCGCTCGGAAATATCTTGATTGCCCAGCAACCGGCTGCCGCTGCGGAAGCACGACAGCACGTCCAGGCCGCGCGACAACGCGGTGACGAAATGCCGGTCCTGCTTGCCCACGTGGGGTTTCGGTGCAGCCGCTGCGTGCGCCGCTCCGCTGGTCTCGATCATGCGAGTCGTTTCTGATGCTCTGGTCGCCATGGTAGTTCCCGCCTTAATTCGTAACGGCCTGTCGTCCGATTTGAAGTATCTCGTTTGACTGTTTCTCTGAGCGCGCTTACGAAGCGCGCTAAGCCTGCGCCGCGCGCGCCATTTCAGCTTCCTGCAATTGACGCCACTGGACTTTGCCGGTCGCCGACTTGGGCAGCGCCTCGACAAATTCGACGATCCTCGGATGTTTGTAAGTCGCCATGTTCTGGCGCGTCCACTCGATGATCTCTGCTTCGCTCACTTTGCCTTTGTGAGTAGCCCGCAACACCACCACGGCTTTCACCGTCTCACCGCGATGCGCGTCTTTGGCTCCGATCACGCAGGCTTCCTGGATGGCCGGATGCTTGTACATCTGCGCCTCGATCTCGGCCGGCCACACCTTGAAGCCGGAACAGTTGATCATTCGCTTGAGCCGGTCGACCAGGAAGAAATAACCGTCCTCGTCGACGTAGCCCAGGTCGCCGGTCCGGAAGAATTTCTTGCCGTCGATGGCGAGGAACGCCGCCTCGGTGGCCTGCGGATTGCGCCAGTAGCCCTGGAAGATCTGCGGCCCGTTCGTGACGATCTCGCCCACCGTTCCCTGCGGCACTTCCTGCAGCGTGTCCGGGTCGATGACGCGCGAGTCGGTATTGAAGATGGGAACGCCCAGGCACTGACGCTTCGGCCGATCCGGCGGATTCACGTGGGTCGGCGCGATGGTCTCGGTCAGACCGTAGCCTTCGATGTACGGCGAGCCGACCAGCTGCTGCAATCGTTCGCCCACGGCAGCCGGCATGGCCGCGCCGCCGCCGGACACGCGGACGAGCGACGACAAGTCATATTGGTCGAGTTTCGGGTTCGCGAGGAAATCGATCACCATGGTCGCGATCGCGGTCCACGACATCAGCTTGTATCGCTGGATCAGCTCGGCCGCGACCTCGCGGTCCCAACGACACATCAGCACGATGGTGCCGCCATAGAACATCGGCGCGTTCATGCCACCCTGCATGCTGGTGACGTGGAAGAACGGCAGCACGACCAGCTGACTGGTATCGGAGTTGCCGCCGAACCAGAACGCATTGGTGAGCAGCGTGTGCATCACATTGCGATGAGTGAGCATGCAGCCCTTCGGCCGGCCCGTCGTGCCCGAGCTGTACGGAATGACGCAGAGATCGTCGGGCCCGACGGTTAGTGGTCCCGGCGTGCGCTTCGCCGCTAGCGCGTCGACCCACAACGTCACGCCTTGTTCCCCGATCGGCTGCCTCGGCGCGCTCACCACCTCGGGCATGCGCAGGTCCGTCGTCGGTTTGATGTAATCGCTGTACGCCGCAACGACGGTGCGATCGAGCTTGCCGAGCAGCGGCTGCAGCTGCGGATAAACTTCTTGTGCCACGAGAGCCACTTTCGCGCCGCTGTCGTGGAGGTAGTGCTCGAGCTCGGCGGTGACGCTCATCGGGTTCACCGGCACGACGACCGCGTTCGCTCGCAATACGCCGTAATAAGCGAGGATGAACTGCGGGCTGTTCTGCATCACCAGCAGCACGCGATCGCCGGCTTTGACGCCGCAATCCTGCTGCAGAAAGCCCGCCAGGCGCTCCGCCTGCTCCTTGAATTGCCCGTACGAGAGCGGCGCTTCGAAAAAGATCAGGTACGGCTTGTCGGGATACCGGGCCGCGGAAACCTCCACGTTGTAGAACAGGTTGGTCGCCGGCGATGTGATATTGCGTGGCAGGCCGACAGGCCAAAAATCGAAATGCTTTTGGGACATGCTCCCCGTTCCCCCACTGGTCCTTGCAACGCCAGCAACAGCTCCTGCGTCGCGAAGCTTTGGCCAAGCTCCGTGCCGCAAGGCGATCCGGCACCCCTCGTCAGTTGGTCTCGGCACCCGTCGTTATTCCACAATGCGGGCGACCGTTCTGCCCAAAAATTATCACATCTCGCAGTGCGCAACCAAGCCACCGGTCCGTGAAGGTATGTGAGCATATATCGCTCCGCAAGGGTCACTCCGGCGGAATGTCTGGACTGACAGCGCGAGACCACGAAAGCTGCGCCCGAGTGGCGCGCGGTTGCGAATAGAAAGGTCGAGCCCCTATCATCGCGGTCTGCATCGAGAATTATTGTTCTGCACAGCAGCCAAAGCAGGTCTCCAATGGATTTGAATTTCACACCCGCCGAGCTGGCATTTCGCGACGAAGTCCGCCAATTCCTGCGCGATCAGCTCCCACAGGACATAGCGCAGCGGGTCAAGAACGGGCTTGCGCTACGCGCCGAGGACTACACCCGTTGGCAGAAAATCCTGTTTCAGCGCGGCTGGGGTGCGCCGGGCTGGCCGAAACAATTCGGCGGTCCGGGCTGGGGCCCGGTCGAAATGCACATCTACGATGAGGAAGCCGCCGCGGCCGGTGCGCCTCGGACCATTCCTTTTGGGTTGAAGATGGTGGCGCCGGTGATCATGGCGTTCGGCTCGCCGGCTCAGCAGCAGCGCTTCCTGCCGGGGATCCTCAATGGCGAGGTGTGGTGGTGCCAGGGCTACTCCGAGCCCGGCGCCGGGTCCGACCTCGCATCGTTGAAGACGCGCGCCGAGCGACAAGGCGATCACTACATCGTGAACGGCCAAAAGACCTGGAACACCCTCGGCCAATACGCCGACTGGATTTTCTGCCTGGTGCGCACCGATCCGAACGCGCCCAAGCAACAGCAAGGTATTTCTTTCCTGCTGATCGACATGAAGACCCCGGGCATCACCGTGCGTCCCATCATCACGATGGACGGCGCGCACGAAGTGAACGAGGTCTGGTTCGAGAACGTCAAAGTGCCGGTCGAGAATCGGATCGGCGAAGAAAACAAAGGCTGGACTTACGCCAAGTTCCTGCTCGGCCACGAGCGCACCAACATCGCTGGCGTCGGCGCCTCGAAGCGCGAGCTCGGCCGCTTGAAGGCCATCGCGCAAAAAGAAACAAAAAACGGTCGCCCGCTGCTGGAGGATCCGTTGTTCGCCGCGCGCGTCGCGCAGGTCGAGATGGAATTGATGGCGCTCGAGATCACGAATCTGCGTGCGCTGTCGGCCGAATCCGAGAAGCGTGCGCCCGGGCCGGAAGCCTCCATTCTCAAGATCAAGGGCACGGAGATTCAGCAGGCGCTCACCGAGCTGATGATGTATGCGGTCGGTCCGTATGCCCTGCCGTTCGAGCGCGCCTCCATCGAAGAAGGCGACCTGACCAGCGTCGCCGGCCCCGACTATGCCGCGCCGCTGGCCGCGACCTATTGCAACGTCCGCAAGGTCACGATCTACGGCGGCTCCAACGAAATTCAGCGCAACATCATTTCCCAGATGATTCTGGGCCTCTAATGAAACAGCGACTCGGGCATCCTGCCACTCGCGCTGTGGCGCAGAGGGGAAAAGGCGTGACTTTTCCCCCTGCGCTCGCCGCCTGCGGCGGCGGGCACATCCCTGTGCCTGTTGGTGGCACGTATTGAGCAAAATTTAAGGGCGAACCTCCATGGATTTCAATTTCAGCGATGAACAGCAGCTGCTGGCGGACTCCGTCCAGCGTTTCGTCCGCGACAACTATTCGTTCGAGGCCCGGCGCGCCATCCTGCAAGGCAAGGCTGGCTGGAGCCGCGAGATGTGGCAGGAGCTCGCCGGTCTCGGTCTCACCGCGATCAACGTTCCCGAAGAGCACGGCGGCCTCGGCAACGGCCCCGTGGAAACCATGTTGGTGATGAACGCGCTCGGCGAAGGCCTGGTGGTCGAGCCGTTCCTCGCCGCCGCCGTGATCACGCCGGTGTTTTTGACCCGGATTGGCGATAAAGCCGCGGCCGAGCAATTGCTCCCGAACATTGCATCGGGCGAGCGCATCGTGATCCTCGCGCATCAGGAGCCGCAGACTCGCGGTGAGATCAATCACGTCGCGACGCGCGCGGAGAAATCTTCCGCCGGCTATGTGATCGATGGTCTCAAGAACGTGATCATCGGCGGCGGAGCCGCCGACGAATTACTCATCAGCGCACGCACCGGCGGCCGCACTGGGGACACCGATGGCGTCAGCGTCTTCCGCGTCGATCCGAAGGCTGCGGGCGTCACCGTCAGGGAGTACGGCACCATCGACGGCCTGCGCGCCGCCGACATTGAACTGAAGAAAGTGACCGTGCCCGCCTCCGCTCTCGTGGGCGCTGAGGGCAAGGCATTCGCCGCAATCGAAGCGGCTCACGATCAAGCGTTGAGTGCGCTGTGCGCCGAAGCCGTCGGCATCATGAAGGCCGTGAATGCCACGACGCTCGACTACACCAAGAATCGCAAGCAGTTCGGTCAGCCGATTGCGAAATTCCAGGTGTTGCAGCATCGGATGGCGGACATGTTCCTGCACGGCGAGCAGGCCAAATCGATGAGCTATCTGGCGGCGATCAAATGCGTCGATGCGGATGCGGGCGAGCGTCGGCGCGCCTTGTCGGCGGCCAAAGTGATCGTCGGTCAGGCCGGTCGCTTCGTCGGCCAGCAGGCGGTGCAGCTCCATGGCGGCATGGGCATGACCGAGGAACTGATGGTCAGTCATTATTTCAAACGTTTGACGGCCATCGACCTGACGTTGGGCGATGCTGACTTCCACACTCAGCAGTTCATCGCCACCGGCGCTGCGTAAGCAGGCTTCGGGAGCGGGCGGCGCTGCTGCCGCCCGCTGCTACTTCAACTTATATATGAGCTTCTGGCCGCGCTCGGTCTTCGACTCCAGCGCCAGCCACTCCTGCTGCTCCGAATACCACAGATCGATCGACAGCTTCTCGCTGCGCAGCTCATAGCGGCGCGCCGGCGTCTTCACGCCGCGCACGACGATGGAGTCCGCCCCCGCGTCCGTGATCTTCACTTTCACGTGCTCGCCATCCTGTGAATTGAGCAACTGCGTCTGCTGCAGCATCGCCGGATTCCAGTACGCAAATGTCAGCACGCACTCGCCCAAGCGTTGCGTGCCTTCGAGGGTCTGCACGATGGTCGCGCCCTCGCGCCGCTGCACGTCGACACGATGTTTCTCGCCGTTGTCATCGGTGGTGGATGACAGCTTGCTCAGGCAATCGCCCTGCCAATGCTCGACGTCCCGATGCTCGTAGGTGTAGGCAGTCACGAACAGCAGCTTGACCTTCATGCGCGCCTCACTGATCAGCTCGCGCTGGCCGTCGCGATCGATCAGATCGAAGCGATGGGCGCCGATCTCCTTTTCATCGAGGAACACCCGAAAGTCCCAGGTGTGATTGGCCAGCGCGGGCCAGGGCGCTGCCAGCAACGCCGCCAGCAGGCAGCGGCGGAAAATCTTGCTCATCCGGTGCATGTCACTCGCAGTCAGGGCCAGCCTGAACGGATGTTCGACGAGCGCGCCGGTTTGGATGTTGGCCATGCTACGATGCCCGCCGTTCCAAACGGGGGGAGGCTGGTCCAAATCAGCACCGTTGGGACGTCATCGGGATGGGAGGCAGATCGTGCGTGAATGGTTGGCCACGTGGCTGCTGGCGCTGGGCGCCTGCCTGCTGGCTGTGCCGTCCTTGGGCAGCGCTGCGAACGCGGTCGTCGCCAGCGGCACGAGCCTGCAAATCCAGATGCTCGATCCGGCGGCGGGCGATGCCAGCATCGAAACCTTGAGCAGCGGCGCACTCGACCCACGCTTTCATCCATTCGATTTCGCTGCCGCCCGGGAACGAGACGGCGCATTCTGGCTGCGACTGCGCGCCGAAGAAAATTCCACGCCTGGCTCGGTGCCGACGCTGAACATCAGCAAGGGCCGGCATCTGCAAATACAGGCTTACACAGTGGCAGACGGTCGCACTGTGCCACTGCGAACGGCGACTTACCTGCCCGGCTTCCGCGGCATGCACCAGATGGTGCTCGCCCTGCCGGATCGGCTCGTCGAAGGTCAGCTGCTGTACGTTCGCATCGACCCGCAGGGTCAGGGTTGGGAAGGATTACAGTTCGGCGTCTCCACGCTCGAGCAAACTCTCGCGACCGGCGCCGAGCACGCACGCATGATCGCCATTGCGTTCGGCGCGCTGCTGGCGATGGCGTTCTCCTCGCTGCTGATCTGGCTGGTGCTCTCCGACCGCCTGCTGCTGTTCTACGCGACACTGTTCTCGCTGCAGGCGTTATATGTCGCATACCTCTCCGGCCAGGGTTTCGACTGGCCGCTGCTCGAACTGGCTGCGCCGGTCATGAGCTACACCTGGAATGTCACGGCAGCGTTGAGCGGCGCGGCTGCGTGCCTGTTCGTACGGGAGATTGCGGAGCTGCGGATCTACTCGCCGAAGGTCTATGCAATCTTCGGCTGGATGGCGATTACATTCGTCGTGCTCGCGTTCGCCAACGTCGCTCAGCACATCGGGCTCGGGGGTGTGGTTGCCGCGATCGGCAACCTGGTGTTCCTTGGATCGGCGGTGTTCACGCTGATCGTGGCCTTCCTGGCCTGGCAGCGAAACAACCGGGCCGCCGGCTGGTTCTTGATCGCCTGGGGACTGCTGGAAGGCTTTACCATCGCGACGGCGATCCGGCTGCTGGTCACCGATCCCGAGGGCGCCGAAGGGCTGCTGTATTACGGCCTGCCGCTGTCGATGGTCGCCGCGGCCGTGTTGATTGCGCTGGGCGTCGCCGATCGGCTGCGCGATCAGAGGCTCGCGCTGTCGGATGCGGAAAAGCGTGCGCAGACAGATCCCCTCACCGGCGTGCTGAATCGACGCTCACTGGTCGAACGACTCGAGGCGGCGTGTCTGCGCGCTCGTGCGCGAGGGCTGCCCATCGCCCTGTTGTTCATCGACCTCGACCACTTCAAGGAGATCAACGACACGCGCGGTCACCAGGCCGGCGACGCCTGCCTGCGCGCCGTCATCGGGCCCATCCACGCGGAACTGCGTCAGTCAGATGTCATCGGTCGCTATGGCGGCGAGGAGTTCGTGGTCATTTTGAGCAGTGCCGACATCGCGGCCGCCGGCCCGATCGCCGAGCGCATCCGCAATCGGGTCGCCGATGTGCGAGTCGAAGGCTTTGGCGAGCCCATCCGGGTGACGTGTAGCATCGGAGTGGCAACGAGCGACACCCTCGGCGTGTGGGGCGAACACCTCATCGCCCGCGCGGATGCGGCCGTCTATGACGCAAAAAGGTCAGGTCGGAACCGGGTTCAGATTGCCGGGGCACTGCCCGCCTGACAGGGGTCCAAGGTATTATTCGGACTCATGCGTGGCTCCAGCGCCCCTGACGGGGCGCCGGCACGCAGCCCATGACGAGGAACAATTTTTCAGCCTAAGCCTTGGATTTTTCAGGGGCAGCCCCACTTCTGGCGGGCGTCCCGCGGCGGCTAAGTTAAATCCGTGCCGGCCGTTTGAGGCGAACTGGCGGCGAATTGAGTGCGAATCTGACCCCCCATTGAGTCAAATTTCCCGGTGAAACCCGTGTTAGAGGCGGCCCCAGCGGCCGCGTTTTGGCATACAATCCGCGCCCCGAAAAACTCCCGCTAGCTGATCTGTCCAATTATTGGCCTTAATGGCGAGCTACGTTTTGTCTACTCCCCGTAACCAACCCCAGGAAGTGAATGTGGAACAAGCGCAACTTGAGCTGCAGTTGAAAGTTTGGAAAGAGCTTGCGATCAGCAAGCAGATTTTGATGCGGTCGGCGACCGACGCCTTGAAGCTGGATCCCAACTGCTCTCAGGAAGAACTCAAAGTAGCGCTTGACGCCGTCATCAAGAAGATTGCCGAGGCCGACTCGAGCGTCGCCACCGCGCGCCAGGAAGCCAAGCAGGCGATCGCCGAGATGGAGAAGAAGCTGCAGATCGCCGAGAAGGCTCGCGCGATCGCCCTGGCCTCCGCCGAGGAGACCCGCGTCGCTCAGGACAACGCCACGCGCCAGATCGAAATCGAGCGCGCGAATTTCACCAAAGAAATGGCGCAGATGAAGAGCGTCGTGGCCGAGAAGGACAAGACAGTCAAGGCGATCAATGCCGCGCTGGCCGATACGCCCGAGAACGTGGTGAAGAAGCTCAAGGCGCTGCGCAAGGAGAAGCAGGACGAGGCCGATGGCCGCCGTACCGCCGAGGCCAACATGGCCACCCTGCGCAAGGAAAAGCAGCAGACCGATGAGCAGCTCACCAAGGCGAACGAAAAGACCGCCAAGCTGATCACCGCGTACACCGAGACGCACGCGTTCGCGGGCAAGCTGCACGAGCAGCTCAAGCCGCTGGTCAAGGATGAGAAGGATCTGCCGGCGCTGCCCGAGCTCGACAAGAGCCTGACCGAAGAAGCCAAGGACGAGCCCAAGGGCAAGAACGGCAAGAAGTAAGCTTGCGGAGACGCGTCATTCGAACGGATGGCGCGTGCAAGCAACAGTTGCGACGCGCGGCGACCGATATTGAGACAAAGCCGCGCATCGTTCGCTAAGCCCGCGAAATCCCACGCCCGGTACGGCATAACATACGTTATGCGTCGCTGCACCCAGGCGCGCCCCGACAGGGCTTGTCGCGGCGCCGACAACAATTGTCGCCGTTCTCCTACGGAATACGGATTGTAAAACACACCGCGGCGAGCATATGGTTTGACCTCCGACAACAGCGAACAAGCGGACGGAGGTTTCTCATGTACGCCACTGTCATTCCCGCGGGAACGCTGACCATCCGAGCCGCTACTGACGACAGCATGAACTGCGAGCTGTGGCTCAACGACGACTTCGTCGGTTCGTTCCCTTCCGCCGACGCCGCGGCGCAAAGCGTGAGTCATCACAGTAGCGGCTGCGATCTGATCGATGAGAGCGGCGCGGAGCTGCCTCAGACCATCGATGCGTGGCAGTGGATCAGCGTGAGCTCGAAAGCCGCCAATCAGCCCGTGTTCTTGATGAAAGGAGCGGCGCCGGCACTTTGACTAGCTTGATCGCACTCCTCACAGCCCGCGTCGACGGGATGAAGAAATAACAGCGGGTCCATGGATAAGTATTCGAGCGCGACGCGGACAATATCGCGCGATTTGGCCAGGCGAGAATACGCCTGCCCTACCCGCCCTTCTATTTGCAGTCCCCGGGCTCGCAACCATTCGTCCGCCAAAGCGAAGCGCACGCAGCAGTGATTGTTCTCGCCGTAGTCGACCCGCGTCGGCCGGCCATTTTCGAGCACCGTGCAATAGCTCGGCGTCCGATACGGAACACCGGCGATCAGCTCCGCCAGATGCAGCGTGGTGTTTGCATCGTGCCCCACGCCGAGCAGCAGCACCTGTCCATCCAGGTCGTGCACTCGCCCCACCGGACTTGCCGGGATATGCGGCGGCAGGGGTAACGGATCGGCAGTGATGACTGCCGCCTGTGGTCCCTCGGCTGCGAACGCATGGAAGTGATCGCTACGACGCACGCCTGGCCGTCGCCAGAATGTTTGCGCGACGACGCCTAGGTCGCGGGCGCTCGGCGTCGTGAGCGCGTCGAAGGGCTCATCATCCAGTTCGGTCCATGACGGCATCACCAAGGTACCGTCGGGACCCAGCACGTCGCACAGTGCTTCGATCAATCCCAGCGGCCCACCTTCGACGGGGCGAACCTCGCGGAACGACGTGTGTACGAGTAACACGCCTCCGCGCTTCACGCCGAGGCGACGCAGCTGTGCCGCGACCTCTGCTCGACTCAAAGCTTCCGTCACGGCTTGTTACAACGTCGCGACCAGCGCACCCAACTGGTCCGCGCACTGGCCCCAACCTTCGTGAAAGCCCATTTTTTCGTGGGTCTCGCGATCCGCCGCCGACCAGTGCTGCACGCGAGCGGTGTATTTCGTGCCGCCCTCGTGATCTTCGAAAGTGACAGTCGCGACCATGAAGGCCTTCTCGGAGGGCTGCCAGGCTTTGACGAAAGCATCGGTGAACACCAGCTTCTCGTTCTTCACCACCTCGAGGAACACGCCGGGATTCCCAAATTCGTGGCCCTCCGGGCTGCGCATCACCACCAGACTGGTGCCGCCGGGGCGCAGATCGAATTCGACTTTGGCAATGCTCCACGGCGCTGGCGCGAACCATTGCTTCACCAGCTCCGGCTCGGTCCAGGCGCGATAGACCTTGGCTCGCGGCGCCTTGAAGGTGCGCGTCAAGATCAGCTCACGCTGTTCGATCGGGGTCGGTACCGGGGCAGCAAACTCGGACATGTCCTTCTCCGTTGGCGGACAAATACAAAATCGTTACGGCCCAAGAACGAGGCCGGCGCCCAGTATCCGACATTCGCTCGCGGAATTTTGTTTGCGTAGCGAGCGGCGATTGCTCATCCGCACGGCGCTTGGGCAGATCCGTATTTGCCCGAGGGGGCTTCGAAATTGTGAACTTTCTGCAGAAAAGGCGGCACAGACGCCTTTGGTGCGTATTGTGTCTTACTGCCGAAATCATCTAGCCTTTGTGTTGGCGATTTGCACCTCAAGTAAAGGCCAAGCCAATGATGCAGGCACTCGAAGAAAAGCTGAGGTCGTTGCGTCGTAGAGTGCGCCACTGGTTGGAATCAGTCCGAGAGCCGCCGGCCGACTCTGACTCCACCGCGAACCCCTGCACCGCCAACCGCTCATCCGTCAGTGACTCCGGCACCAGTGCCCGGCTCGCCCACGATCTGGGACTGCCCCACGAAGAAGTCAGTCGCATCCTGGACCGTACCGCGGCCGATCTGCGCCAGCTCTCGGAAAGCGATTCCGACGATGTTGACGCCCGCCCCATCATCGACCGGGCCGTCAGCGAGCTTGCCAAGCTCGGCTTCGAGTCACGACCCTTCGAGGAGGCGGCGATGGAGCAATTTCTGCGGGAGCTTCCGGAGCGCGATTATCAGATCCTCCGGCTGTTCAAACTCGGCGAGAAACACAGCGAGATTGCAGCTCAGCTGGACACGACCGTCGAGGAGGTGCGCAGCTCGCTGGTAAAAACCTATGCCGAGCTGCGCATGAGAATGATCGGCTCCACCGACGACGGCGGCGGCGGCGAGCCCTGCGAAGTGCCGCCCTCCATGACTTACACCAAGCCTCCCAAGCAAACCTCTCTGTACCACTCTTAAAAGAGCGCACTGCGCATTGGCCGGCACATACGCCGTGCCCGACGTCTCATATTCCGCCCTTCCCTCGATCACGCAACGCGGCTGTCATCTTCGACGACTAAGTTACGCGCCCATCCAAGGCGTGAGCTTGAGTGATCGATGCCGATCTCTGCGTCACCGTTCGAACTCACTGGACCGCTGAAGCGCGTTCCCGCGGTCGGTCCTCTCATTCTCAACGTCGCCGAGCGTGCCCTCGCGTTTCAGCGCTTGGCCAACATCCACCGCCAGCTCGCCGGACGCAACTTGTCGCCGGCGCAGTTTGCTCGAGAAGCGCTGGAGATATTGCAGGTTCGTTTCGAGCTGGAGCTGGCTCGTCTGGAACAGATTCCGAAGAACGGCCCGGTCGCGGTGGTCGCGAATCATCCGTACGGCGGCTTGGAAGGGCTGTATCTGATTCATTTGCTGCTCGAGTTGCGCCCGGACAGCAAACTCATCGGCAATCAACTGCTGCAGCGAATTCCCGAGCTGCGTGGCGCGATCATCCCCGTCGATGCGTTCGGAGGTTCACGTGCCGCGAAAGCCAACGCTCGCGGCATGCGTGTCGCGCTCCGGCACGTTCAGGACGGCGGGCTGATCATCCTGTTTCCCGCGGGCGTCGTCTCTCATTTGCACCTATCCAACGGCCGAGTGTGCGATCCGCCGTGGAACCCGACAGCCGCACGCCTTCTGCGGATGTGCGAATGCCCTGTCGTTCCGATGCACTTCGGTGGCGGCAACAGCTCCATCTTTCAGACGCTCGGACTGCTCCATCCGCGCATGCGAACCGTGATGCTGTCACATGAGCTGCTCAACAAGCGCAATCGCATAATCCCGGTCACGGTGGGTCGCCCGATCAAGGCCAGCACGCTCGCGGATGAAGCGGATGATGTGGCGCTGGCTCGCTCGTTACGATTGAGCACCTACGCATTGGAAGCTCATCGAACCGTACAGCGTCGGATCGCTCGCAGCCCGGAGCCGACGGCCGGGCCGGTCGCCGCCGCCTTGCTCGAAGCGGAGATCGCCAATCTGCCTACCGAAAACGTGCTCGCCGCCACTCAAAGCACGCAAGTAATGTTCGCTCGTGCCGAGCAGATTCCCTGGACGCTGCGCGAGATCGGCCGGCTCCGTGAGATCGCTTTCCGCGCCGTCGACGAAGGCACCGGCCGCAGCCGCGATCTCGACAAGTACGACGAGCACTACGTCCACATGTTCTCGTGGGACACGCAGAAGCGCACGATCGTCGGTGCGTACCGGATTGGCCACGTCGACGAGATTCTGGCGAAGCACGGGCGTCGCGGGCTCTACACGCATTCGTTGTTTGCTTACGGCGCGCCCTTTCTTCGCGCTGTGAGCAATGCACTGGAGCTCGGACGTTCCTTCATCGTGCCGGAGCACCAGCGCAACTTCGGCGCCCTGCTACTGCTGTGGAAGGGCATCGCTCAATATGTCGTCCGCCATCCGCGCTATCGCGTGCTGATCGGTCCGGTGAGTATGAGCGCCGAATACCGCCCGCACTCGCAGGCGCTGCTGGTGGACTTCATCAAGCGTCGCTGCTTCGATCATCAGCTCGCGCAACTGATCAAGCCGCGCCGGCCGTTCCGCCGCACACATTCTCTGGCCGCGCTGAGCGGCGACCTCGCCGGACTCGGCGACCTCGACGGCCTGTCGCAACTGATGGAAAAGATCGAGCCCGATGGCAAGGGCGTGCCGGTCCTGCTGCGCCAGTATCTGAAGCTCGGCGCGCGCGTCGTCGGCTTCAACGTCGATGCCAACTTCAGCCATGTGGTCGACGGCATGATCGTCGTCGATCTCACGCGCGTGGAGCAGCGTGAGCTCTATAAATACATGGGCCGCGAAGCCGCCGAAACGTTCCTGACCGCCACGTGAGTCGCGGCCGGACAATAAGTGACCGCGCATTCAGGGATACTCGCAATTTTCATGATCGCCCCGCGCGAAGTCGCGGGGATGTGAGCGGTTCCTCGCCGGCTCATTGCGCACCGCGCTAAAAAGGCAGTCCTTTTGGCCCAGGACACCTGTCGACGACGGCAGGTTGCGGTGTCGATGTCCATCATCAAGAACAAGCGGCGCACGGCTGTGCCGAAGCGCCCGCTCAATGGCGTGCTCTCGTCCTTCGTAGTCGCCGGCTTTTCCAGCGCCGCGCTGGCCAATCCTCAGGGCGCCACGATCGTCGAGGGTTCCGCGACAATAACCCAGAGCAGCGCCAGCCAACTCGACGTCATCTCGACCACTGATCGAGCCATCATCAACTGGAATTCCTTTTCGATTGGCAGCGGCGAGCTGACGCGCTTTCAGATGGGCAGCAGCGATAGCGCCGTGCTGAATCGGGTCATAGGCGGAACGATTTCACAGATCGACGGCTCGCTCACGTCGAACGGCCGCGTCTATCTGATCAATCCGAACGGCGTGATCATCGGCGCCACGGGCATGGTGCAGACGCAGAGCTTCATCGCCAGCACCCGATACCTCGCCGACGAGGACTTCATGAACGGCGGCGAGATGACCTTCCTCGGCACGGGCTCGGGCGAAGTGCACAACCTAGGGACCATCGTCGCCTCGGACGGTGACGTCGCGCTCATTGGCGATCGGGTCGTCAATAGCGGCTCCATCAGCGCCCCGCAAGGCGTCATCGCGCTCGCCGCGGGCGATGACATCATGCTGGCTGCGCCCGGCTCGTCGCGCCTTCTGGTCCGTGTCGCCGGCGTCACCGACGCCGACGCTGCTCAGATTCAACACACCGGCGATCTAAGTGCCGCTCAAGCAGAGTTGCAAGCCGTCGGTGGCAATCTGTATGCGCTCGCCGTCAATGCGGCCGGTGCGATCACCGCGACCGGCGTCCAGAATCGTGGGGGTCGCATTTATCTCACAGGAAACGCGGCGCAGATCAATGTGACTGGAACGCTGACCGCGCGCAACAGCGACGGCGCCGGCGGCAGCATCCACATAGATTCCGGCGTCGGTTATGAAAGTGAAGCTCGCGTCACTGGCACGCTCAACGCCTCGTCCACATCGACGGGCGGCAGCATCAACATCGATTCGTCTCGCATCGAGCTGAACGATGGCGCTCGCCTGCTCGTCTCGGGCGGCAGCGGCAACGCAGGCGGTGTATTCGTGGGCTCCGAGGAAGACACGAATCAAGTGATCGTTGCCGAGGGCGCCAGCATCGAAGCGAATTCGCTGTCCGGCGACGCGGGCAATATCGAGCTCAGCGGCGCCGGAGTCTATTTCCACGGCGAACTGCACGCGCGTGGCGGAGCATCGCAGGCGCAGTTCAACATCCACTCGGGCGAAGGCGTCGAGTACACCGGTCTCGCGGACCTGCGTGCCTATGGCGATGAGGCGCGCTTCGGCTCGGTGAACATCGACAGCGCTTATTCGAATCTGCGCATCGCCCCCACCGACGGCATTCTCCCTGTCCTCGACTCCGACGCGCTCGCTACGCAGCTGAATTACGGCAATGTGAAGATTGCCGCGAACGGAGCGGGCCGCTACATCGACGTGTTTGCACCGCTGAGCTGGCAGGCCGCCACCCGACTCACCTTGCAGGCCGACGACACTGTGGACATCAATCAGGCGATCGACGGCAGCAACGGCGCCTTGCATTTGATCTCACTCAACGCCGCCGTGACGGATCTCGAGCCCGCGACCATCACGGTCCGCGACCTGTGGCTGTCAGCAGCCGAACAGGTGAATCTCGCGAATCGCGTCGTCGCGCAGAACGTCACGCTTTACGACATCGGCGGCCCCACCTGGCTGACCAATGAGCAGAACCAACTCGGCTCCATCACGTTCATGCGTGACCTGCGCGCGCAGAGCGGCGAAGTCGACATCGTCGATAGCGCTGGCGGACTCAGCTTGACCACGAGCAATGTCGGCGGCATCGGCTACTCCACCTACGGCAATTTCCGTGTGCGAACCTCGGGCAATCTGACACTGGCACCGGAGTTCCACACGCAGGTCGGTGGCGATGTGACTTTGGTTGCGGCCGGTGGCGTGTTACGCAATCAATCCACCGCAGGCGCCAACGTTTTCGGCACCTCCTCCACGGGACTCGGCCGCACGCGCGTGTACGCATCTGCCGTCGGCGACAATGGCGGCCTCGAAGGCGCGGCTCAGTACAATGTTTCTTATTCGGCGGAGCACGAGACCGCCGCCAGCACCGGCTTCTATTACAGCGGCAGCGCGCCGCAGGAGCCAGGCCCATCGGATCCTGGCCCGGTCGATCCTGTCGATCCTGAAGAACCAGTGGATCCTCCGGATCCGGTCGATCCGCCGGTCATCCCCGAGCCGCCGCCTCTGCCACCATCGCAGATCATCCAGACCGCGCTCGATGGTAATTCGTTCGAGCAGCTCAGTCGCCCCTCGCCGGACGACTTCTCCCGGCTGGCCGCAAATCTGGGAGTGCTCACGCCGCCTCTGCCACCAGGCGACCCGGCGAACTGGTCGACCGGGAAAACCGACCAGCTGGAAGCGTTGGCCGAGCTCGCCGACGTCAAAGGCACGAACACCAGCAAGCGACCGATCGGTGCGCCTGAAAATCAGCCGCCGCCGGAGCGGCTGGAACAGCGGGTCCTCGATCAGATCGAAGATATGGTCGCGCGGCTGAGCGCGTTTCTGCAGGCGGTGCAGAGCGCCCCTGGCAAGGAAACGGCCGGGATGAGCAGCGCCCAGATCTCGCAGCTGCTGAAATCGATGTCGCCTGAAGTGCTGCAGCTGTTGGGGCAGCAGTCGCCGCACATACTGGAACAACAGCTGGCCATCATCATGGCGAAGTTGGCAATGGAACAGCGTAACCGCGCTTTGGATGAACGCCTGGCTGCCCGCGATCAAGCGCTCCAGGAACTCCAGGAAAAAGCGAACGACATGCGGGAATCAGCGCAGCAGCTGTATTCCGGAGCGATCACTAGTTTGGTCATGTCGGTCGTTCAAGCCGCGACGCAGATTGCCGCGAGCCAAGCCGGAGCTGTCAAAACGCCAGTCCTCCGCGATCTCAATCTCCCACAGAAGCCCGATGACACGAAGTTCTCGGCCCCGACGCCCCCACAATTGCCGCAGCACATGCCGCCCGTCTCCTTGCCCTCGGCCGTGCAAGCCCGGCTCGACGCCCTCAGGGCTCTCGAGGCCCTCCAGAACCGTCCCTGAGCGCGTCGGAAATAAGATATGAAACATCTCGCTCTTCTCACTGCGCTCGGCTGCTGGTCTGCTGCTTCTGTCGCGCAGGACTTGAATCGTATTCAGCCCGCGCCCGTGCCAGCTGTCGAGCCTCCGCCCGTCACTCCGAACGTTGGCGATGCTCCCGGCGCGGCTGCGTCGTCGACGCTGTTGTTGCCCGAGCTGCGCAGCCTGATCTTCATCAGCAAACCCGAGCAGCTCACTGAAGCGAAGGCAGGCGATGCGGCGGTGGATTCCTCCCGCATCCCGCTGCTCGACAACCAAACATTCCGCAATCGCATCGAGCCGTATCTCGGCGAGCCGCTGCGTCAGAGCGGACTGAAACGTCTGTTGGCCACTATCAACTTGTTCTACGCCGCCAATGACAAGCCCTTCGTGAGCGCAAGCGCGCCTGCGCAGGACGTAACCGACGGAGTGTTGCGTATCCTCGTCGTCGAAGGCCGCGTCGAACAGGTCAAAGTCGAAGGCAATCGCTACTTTTCCGATGAGCAGTACCTCGCGGCGCTTGGCCTCCGCGCCGGCGATTCGCTGCGGAAATCACAGCTCGAAGCGAACATTGCATGGGTCAATCGCAACCCGTTCCGTGCAGCCACCATCGTGGCGGCGCCCGGCGAATCCTTCGGCGGCACGAATCTGATCGTTCACGCCAACGAGCGCTATCCCGTGCGCGTCTACGCCAACGCGGACAACACCGGCTCGCCCAACACCGGCGAAGAACGCCTGGGGCTCGGCGTGAATTGGGGTAATGCCTTCGGACGCGGACATCAACTCAACTATCAGCTGACCAGCAGCGCCGACTTCGATCGTTCCATCGGCCACTCGGCCAGCTATGTCGTGCCCTTGCCGTGGCATCACCTGCTGACCTTCAGCGGCGCCTGGTCGCGCATCAATGCCGACGTGCCGGTGGATTTCGATTCGCAGGGCACGTCGTGGCAAACGGCCTTTCGCTACGAAGCGCCGCTGCAACCCACCGAGCGCGGCTGGAATCAATCGCTGCTCGCGGGCGCCGACTTCAAGCGCTCCGACAACAACCTGGAATTCGGCGGCGTGCCGGTGACCGACAACACCACCGATATCGTGCAGGCGGTGCTCGGCTACCGAATGAGCGCCGAAGACAAGTACGGGCGCACCGGCGTCGCCGCCACCGTTGTCTATTCGCCTGGCTCGATCGGCAGCCGCAACGAGACCCGATATTTCGACATCAGCCGCTGGGGCGCGGAATCGGACTACTCATACGCCCGCATCGATCTGGAGCGCTTGACAAAGCTGCCCGCCAACTTCGCCTGGCGCTTGACCGCATCGCTGCAAGCCGCGAGCGACAACCTGCTCGGCTCCGAGCAGCTCGCGCTCACGGGCACGTACGGCGTCAGAGGGTACGGCGAGAACGACAGCTTCGCCGATGGCGGCTACATGATCCGCAACGAGCTGTTGCTGCCGCATGTGAATGCCAGCTCGTTATACGTGCGCCTGCAGCCGCTGGTGTTCTATGACTATGCCCAGGGCGCGAACAAACGTCTGTTGCCTGGCGAGCGCGACCGCGCCACGTTGAGCAGCGTCGGTCTTGGCGGCCGCATGGCCTTCGGCCAGTCCTGCGAGTTGCGCTTCGCTTACGGCTGGCAGTTGCACTCGTTGTCCGGCGAGGACCGAGGCGACCAGGCGCACGCCGGCATCGTCTTCAGCTATTGACCCTCGCTGTCAGGCCAGTCTTGACGCCCCGCCGAGCCGCAGCGCATCCTCGCGCTGCGGTCAATTCAGGCGGAGACAGCGCTGGCTACGCAGGACAAACGGCGACCCCGCCGTCAGATACAAGAAGTCACCATCGACGATGTGGCGGAGGAAGCCGGCGTCTCACGCATGACCGTATCTCGAGTCCTGCGTGGTGGGCATCTGGTGCGCGCGCCCCTTCAGGAACGCGTGTTCGCGGCGGTCAAGAAACTCAACTACCGGTTGAATGTTTCCGCTCGCGCGTTGGCCGGCTCCGGGCCGTCGCGCGTGGGCCTGGTCTATTCGAACCCCAGCCAGGCCTATCTCGGCGAGTTGCTGACCGGCGCGCTGAAAGAGTCCAGCAAGCTCGGCATGCAGCTCACATTGACCGCCGATGCCGACAGCCATGACCGCACCGCAGAGATCGAATCGCTCCTGCGCAGTGGCGTGACCTCGTTCCTGCTGCCCTCGCCCGCCTGCGATGCGCCCGACGTGGTCAAGTTACTGCGAGAAGCGAAGGCGCGCTGGGTGGCGATCTCACCGGCGAATCTGGAAATTCATCCCTTCAGTGTGTCGGCCGATCATTTCGACATCGCCGGCCGGATGACAGCGCGGCTGATCGAGCTGGGTCATCGTCACATCGGCTTCATCGCCGGGGATCCGGCGTCCAAGGGCGGCGCCGAGCGCTTGCGTGGACACCTGCGGGCCATGGCGGCGGCGGATATCGAGAAATGTCCGATCGAGCAAGGTTATTTCACGTTCCAATCGGGGCTGGAGGCCACCGAGCGCCTGCTCAAATCGTTCACCGAGTGCACCGCCATCATCGCGTGCAACGACGACATGGCCGCTGCCGCGATCTCGGTCGCGCATCGACATCATCTGAGCGTGCCGGACGATCTCACCATCGTGGGCTTCGATGACACGCCCATTGCTTCGATCGTTTCGCCGGCCATCACGACGGCGCGCCAGCCCATCGCCGAGATGGCGCGAAGCGCGATCCGCATGTTGCACGCTGCAGGCATGGCCGGCGATGCAGACGACGACAAACGAACCCAGAAGGTCCTGCCCGGCACGCTCATCGAGCGCGAGTCGAGCGCGCCACCGCGACAGCGCGCATTCCCGAAGTCCGCGCTCAGCGCCGGCTGATCCGCCTCACCAGCAGCGATCATTCCATGCCGCTTGCCGCGCGCCACTCTTGAACGAGCTGGCTCATCAACACGGCGGCGGGCAACTCCCGAGCTAGCGGCGCAGCTTGCCCCGCCCAGTACGCTGCGAACTCGTGATTACCCTTGGCGCTGGCTGCCGCGTGCAACGCCTTCGCGGCGTCGTACGCAATCGGATAGTCCGGCAATGCCGGCGCGCCCGCTTCGACGAGCTCATACATTTGATTTGGAAGACCACGCGCACCGCGACCGGAAATGGCGGCCGTAATGCGAGTGTGGTGCGCACGTTCGCTCTTCATTTGTTCTCTGTACGCGGCGTTTGCAGATGACTCGGGGCAGAGCACGAACGCAGTGCCCATTTGCACGCCGGCGGCTCCCAATGTCATTGCAGCGACGATACCTCGGCCATCCATGATGCCGCCCGCGGCGATGATTGGAACACTGCACTGCTTCACCAGTATTCGAACGAGGGCGAAGGTACCGATGTCATCATCGCCGCGCGAGGGATCGAACACACCTCGATGACCGCCCGCCTCCACTCCCTGCGCGACGATGGCATCCACGCCGGCGTGCTCACATAGCCTTGCCTCTTCTGCATTCGTCGCACACGCCAGCGTTACGATGCCGGCCGCGCGAAACAGCTTGATCCACTCGGGCGATGGCAGCCCGAAATGAAAGCTGACGATCGCCGGCCGCTCTTCCAGTAACATGGCGAGCATCGGCTCGTTGCCCACGAAGGTCTGATAGATCTCCCGCAATGCTGGCGGTGGCTTCGCACCAAACCTTGCGAACTGCGGCTCGAGATACGCCAGCCACGCAGCCTCGCGCGTAGCATCAGCCATCGCCGGACGATGGCAGAACAAATTGACGTTGAACGGCCGCGACGTGAGCGCTCGCGTCGAGCAGATCATCGCGCGAGATTGCTCGACGTTGCTTGCACCGAGCCCCAGCGAGCCCAAACCGCCGCTGTTCGAAACCGCCGCCGCCAACGCCGGCGTGGATACACCCGCCATCGGCGCCTGGATGATGGGATGCTCGATGCCGAGCAGAGCCAGGAGTGATTGAACGCTACTCATGCCGCGATGGTAGCGCATGCGGCGACGCTGGCGTCACTAAGACGCCAGCGTGACCTGCCTCTACTTCAAGGAGCCGCGCCTGCTGCCACCGCCGATGCCGGGGTGCCCGGATAGGCGATGCCGAGTTGCTCGAGATAACTGCTGTACTTCTTCGGGTTGTAGTAGTACCTGGTCATCTGCGGGCGGATCCGCTCCATCAGCTCCTTGTTGAGATGAATGGCGGGCTGATCCGCCGGCGCCAGCACCGGATCGTATTTCATATCCTTCAGTTGCTCGTTGTTGAAGTAATCCTTCGCGCTCGCGAGCAGCGCCGGCGTCGTCATCATGTCCATCACCGTGAGCGCCACCGCCTTCGCGCCGGTCACCGCGCCTTTGTGAGCAATCGGCGTCGCCATCGCCATGGCAGCGGTGACGTTGTGACCGATGGTGTTGGGAATATTCGACGGGAAGCGGATCGTGATCGTCGGCACCGTCCACATGATGTCGCCGATGTCGTCAGAGCCGCCACGCATGGCATTTTCCTTCGACTCCGGTGTCTGCAGCGGCGCCACCTCGGTCGCAAGCTTTTCCACCTTGAACCCATTCGCCTCTTGCACCGATTTCGCGAACGTCTGATCGGCCTCGCTCCACTGCGGCATGCCGATGGCCTTCATGTTCTCGTACGCAGCCTCGGCCAGCGGTTTGTTACCGAAATTCGGCGCCGCATAGCCGAGCAAACGTCGGCTGACCTTCGTGCCAGTCGCCTGCGCGGCCGCCTCCGAAATGGTGTTGCCAACCTCGTACAGATCGCGGATCGCTGCGAACGTCTGATCACGGAAGTAATACCAGACGGTGCCGACGCCAGGCACGACGTTCGGCTGGCCACCGCCGTTGGTGATCACGTAGTGCGAACGTTGCGTGAGTGGCAGATGCTCACGGCGCATGTTCCATGCGATGTTCATGAGCTCGACACCGTCGAGCGCGCTACGCCCGGACCACGGTGAACCTGCCGAATGCGCCGTCTTGCCGCTGAACGTGTACTCGACGGACACCATGCCGTTGTTGCCGGCCGGTCCCCACGAGGTGCTGAGGTCCTTGCTCACGTGCGTGAAGATGGACGCGTCCACGCCTTGGAACATCCCGGCGCGGACATAGAACGCCTTGGTGCCTAACAGTTCCTCGGCGACGCCCGGCCAGATCATCAGGCGGCCCTCGATCTTGTTCTTCTCCATCACTTCCTTGACAGCGAGTGCCGCAGCGACGACGGCCGGCATGCCGGAGTTGTGACCTTCACCATGCCCGGGCGCACCGGCCAATTGTGGTGTGATCGCCGCCGAACCCGGCACCTGCGACAGACCGAGCAGCGCGTCGATATCGCTGCCGAGCGCGATCGTCGGCCCCGACTTTCCCCACGTCGCGGTCCACGCGGTGGGAATGCCTGCCACGCCGCGCTCGATAGTGAAGCCATTCTTTTCCAGAATGCCGGTGATGTACTCGGAAGTGCGGAACTCCTGAAAGCCCGGCTCCGCAAAACTGTAGATGGAGTCGACCATTTCCTGAACCAGCTTGGCGCGTTTGTCGACGCCTGCGAGGGTCGCCTGCTTCAACTCCGGTGCCGCCTGCGCCAGCACAGCCGGGGCGAACAGAGCCGTCAGAACTCCAATGCTCGTCTTGATCACGTTGATCTCCGTTGATGGTCCGATGGTTGTTTATTGGAAGTACTAGAACGACATCCGCACGCCGAGCCGGAAGACCCGCCCCATGGTGTCGTACAGGATGCGATTGGTCTGTGGATACGCCGGCGTGTTGTTGCCATCCGGACCGTTGCCCACCAGCTCCGGATCGGTGTTGAGCAGATTGCGGATGGCAAGAAATGCCTCGGCTTCCGCCGGCCCCACCGTGAATGAATACGTGGCCGACGCGTCCAGGTAAAACGCCCCGTCGATGTCGTTCTCGTCGATCGTGCGATGCTCGACTGTCGACACCGGGCAGTTGCTGGCGCACTCGATGAAGGAGTTGTTGTAAACGCCGCTGCTCACGCCGCGCCCGATCAGCGTAAACGACAGCATGTCCACCGCATAAGTCGCACTGAGGCGATAACTCCAGCTCGGCGTTGCATTCGCCCCCTGGTTCACACCGGCATAATCGATCGGAAAGTCGATGCCGTTGTCCGTGATGTTTTCTATGTAGTGCGTCGCCAGTCCTCGCAGCGTCAGGTCGCCGTGCCCGAGCGCGAGCCGGTAGCTCGCTTCGATGTCCAGCCCCTTGGTCCTCTGACTGGCGAAGTTGAATGGCACGAGCAGGATCTCCGCGATCTGCTGCACGTCGCCAACTGTAATGTAGCTGATGTTGTCGCAGAAAGATTGCACATTCTGCTCGAAACATAGATCAACTGTGTTCTGCGCAGTCACTGTGCCGATCGCGTCCTCGATCTCGATGTCGAAATAGTCCACGGAGAACGCGAGGCCCGCCGCGAACGACGGCGTGACGACCACGCCGATGCCGAGCGACTGTGCCTCCTCCGGCACCAGCGCCAGGCTGCCCGTCTGCTTTTGTACGAACTGCACTGCCTGATTGCTCGGCGGCACATTGACGGTGTTGGTCCGTGCCGTGCCCGCAGCGAACAGCTCGTTGAGATTCGGCGCGCGAATATCCTTGGAGCCCGTGACACGCAATTTCACGTCCGCGACAGGCTGATACGTCAGGCCCGCCTTCCACGTCTCGACACTGCCCGAGAGGCTGTAATCGGTGAACCGCAAGGCGCCGTTGAAATCCAGCCCTTCCCACAGAGGCACCACGGTCTCGATGTAACCTTCCGTGACGTGATAGTCGCCTTTGGTGACCAGGTAGTTGCCATAGAGCCAGCCGCTCTGATACTGCGTCTCGACGAAGCCGTCGATCTTCTCTTCGCGCCATTCGCCGCCGAACGCCAGCGACACCGGGCCTGCCCAGGTGCTGAATATGTTATTGGTCGCGAAGTTGAATGCCGCAACATCCTGCGTCAGCTCCTGCTCGCGATAGGGATTGCTCGGAATGACGTAGTCGAGAGCAGCTTGCGTTACGCCGCCGATCCCAATGCGGTTGATGGGCACGCAGCCGTTGCCCGGGTCGACAATCGACGAACGGCACACGACCTCCCCGGTCGTTGGGTGAACGACGGCATCTTGCGCGAGCGCCATGCGCGCGTTGCTCCAAGTGTTGATGAGCTGCTCATTGAGTTTGGCGACGCCTCGCTGTGCATAGGCGTCCCAATTCCAGTCCCGGCCGAGCAACGCGAAATCGCCGTCGGCGCCGATGAGATACCGATTCACCTCGCGCTCGTTGTCGCTGCCCGCTGCCGGAATGCCAGCGTTGGTCGTGCCCATGACGAAGGACGTAATGTCGGGATCGTTCGCCGCGTTGTATTGGGCGATCTGCTGCACAACCGAGGCCGGCAGATAGGCGTTGTCGGTGCGGATCGTGACGTTGCCGACATTCGGCGTCTGCTGGTAGTAACTGAGGCCCTGGTACTCGTTGTGCGACAGCTGCGCGAATACCGTCACCGCCGGCGTCAACTCAAAGCTCGCACGACCGAAGATCGTGCGTCGTTCCTCATCGGGCGCGAGCGAATTGCTGCCCGCGTGGCCCTGACTCGTGTACTGCCAGTCTCCGCCGATCATCCACGGATTGCTCGCGCTCGTCGTGCCATACGCCAGCCGGCCCACGGTTGCGCGCCCCGTCGCCTGATCGATCGTGCCGAAGTAAGTGCCTCGCAAGGGTCCACTTACAATCAACCCGCCCGGCGTGTGTTGACTGGGCCCGATGCCAGCCTGCACCAGACGAAAAGGCTGACCGTTGGTCGCCGTGTAATTGGGATTGTTGATCTGGAAGAAGCCGCCGTCGTTCCAGTCACGATCGATGGTGTGAACACCGTCCTGCGTGAAGTATTCACTACTGAACAGCACGTGACCGCGCCCGCCGCCGAACGGCATACCGGCCGCGAGCGTGAAAGTGTGATTGGGATTGTCGTCGTAGGTCGTGACGCCATACTCGTAGTCGGTCTTCACGCCAGTGAAGTCGCGATCGAGGATGAAGTTCACCACGCCGCCGACGGCATCCGAGCCGTAAGCTGCCGAAGCACCGCCCGTGACGATCTCGACGCGCTCGATCAGCGCTTGCGGAAATGTGTTGATGTCGACCGTGCCGGTCGACGCGGACGCCACCGAACGCTGGCCATCGAGCAGCACCAGCGTGCGATTCGTGCCCAGCGAACGCAGGTTCAGCGCAGCGATGCCCGCTTGGCCGTTGCTCAGCGCACCTGACGAGTTGGACGCCGTGGCGCTGCCGACGACCGAAGGCAGAGTATTCACAAAGTCGGCGACGTTGGCCGTGCCCGCAGTCTGGATCTCCTCCGCACCGAGCACGCTCACCGGCGTTGGCGCATCGTAACCGTCACGCGCAATGCGAGTGCCGGTGACCGTGACTGAATCGATCGGGCCCTCCATCGCCGATGTTTCCTGCGCTTCGGCATTGAGCGCAGCGAGCGATGCTGATGTCAGCACCACTCCGAGACACCTGGAAACAGCAGCACGCAGCGAGAGACAAGACGTGAGCTTCGACATGACTCAACTCCCTCAGCACGGACAAAGCGGCGCCGCCCTTTATTTCTAGGGTTGTTTGCGCCGCTCCCGCTGTCCTGGTACCTGAGAGTTTCCGCACGACTTTCAAGGTCGCGCTTGCCCCGTCGGTGGAGACGCGTGCCTGCTCGCGCCTCGCTCTTCAGACGGCATTACAGATCCGCAGTACTTGAGCCTGAGAGTTCATGGGAGATTGCTCCTTCGGCGGAGCGCCGGCGTCGCCGCCGGCGCTCGCTCTCCTGCGAATCCGAGCTCATACAAGCATCTTGTATGCCAGGGTCATTCCAGGCAGGCGCACCACTGTGAAGCGCATCGTGCTGGCGACCGCATCGCGCGCTTTGATTCGAGAAATGCAGCTTGTTATGACGAGAGTGAGACTCGCTCACTCGGAAGGCTGCTCAAAATGAGGGCGTGCGCGATGCTGCACGCAAGAGCGCTACATGCAGCCAGCTGCTTCGCGGCTGTGCAGCGTTAGGCGACACAGGCCGCGTCAGCTTGCTTGCACGACGGCACGGCTCCCCGGAAGCATTACGCCTCCGGGGAGCCGTTGCTTTACTGTGCGTTCTCGTCGATGAACGTCTTGATGTGTTCGCTGAACTTGCCCATCGAGCCGGGATGCACGTACATCATGTGGCCCGCCTCGTAGAGCTCGAGCTGCACATTACGCCGCAGCTCCGGCGTGATGTTGAGATGATCGATGGCGTGCTTCACGGTGCCGTACGGGCATGCGAGGTCGAAATAGCCCGACTGCACCAGCACCTTCATCTTCGGGTTCATGGTCATCGCGTAAGAAATATCGGGCAGCACGTTCGCGTACGGGACCTTCTGGCCGTTGGTATCGGGCTGCACGTGACTCACATCCCAATCCTTGTACAGACCGGCCGAGAGCTCGTACTTCAGTTCCGAGCGGACGTTCAGTTCGTCACGAACGTAAGCGTTGTAAGTGGCGACGACGGCCGGCGCAACGGCGCTCGCATACGGATCGAACGCGGTCGTTTCGGCAATCCGGCTCGGCATGCCGCCGGCGAAGCGTGAATCGATGCGACCGATCGTCTTGCCTTGGGCGCGCATCAGCTCTTGCAGAAAATGGTTCTCGTCCATGCGCAGGTTGGCAGCGTCCCAGTACGCAGCATTCACGCCTGTGTAGCGTGCGAGACCCTCGAGCGCTGCCTGACGCTCTTCAGGCGTGGCTCGCGCGCCCTTGTAGAGGATGGGGTGATAGACGGTGTCGATCCACTGCTCCACTTCGCGCAGGAACGGCAACAGCTCGGGCGGTTGTGGGTTGAGCGCCTTGTGGTACCAGGCCGTTGCGGCATACGTGGACATGAAGTTGGAGTCGCCCGCGTCCGTGTTCAGGCCGGCCGTGCCACTGACGAAGTCCAGGTAAGGCGACACCAGGATGATGCCGTTCAACGCCACGTTGTGACGGGTCAGCAAGTCGTACGTCACGCCGCCGGTGCGGATGCCGCCGTAGCTTTCGCCGAGCACGAATTTCGGACTCGCCCAACGCCGGTACTCGCCGAGGTATCGCACGATGAAGTCGGACACCGACTTGATGTCGTTGTCCACGCCCCAGAACTGCTTGCCCTCGGCCTTGCCGACCGGGCGTGAGAAGCCGGTGCCGACCGGATCGATCAACACCAGATCGGCGCGATCCAGAAAACTGTACTCGTTGTCCACGAGCTTGAAGGGACCACGCGTATTGCTGGCGAGATCCTCGATCGCCGCGCGGCGCGGGCCGAGAATGCCCATGTGCAGCCACGCCGAGGCCGACCCCGGACCGCCATTGTATGCAAACACGATCGGACGGGTGCCCGCATTCTGGCCCTGGCGGACATAAGCGGTGAAGCCGAACAGCGCGATCGGTTCGTCCTTCTCGTCCTTCATCAGCAGCGTGCCGGTGGTAGCCTCGTAGTCGATGGCCTTGCCGCCGATGCGAATCTGATGGCGCGAGGTCCACACCTTCGCCTCGGGCTTCGGCTTCTCCTGCTTATCCACAGCCTCCTTCTTTTCCTGCTCGGCGGGCGGCGTGGGCTCGGAGGCGGCGTTGGATACAATAGGGGCTGCGAGCCAGACAAAGGCAGCGAGCGCGGCGGCGACGCCATGCTTTTTCATCTTGCGGTCTACCCGTGGTGATTCAGGGGCGGCAAGTATATTTGCGTCGCCAGTGCATGACGAGCGAATGCGCCTCGGCGTGCAGGTCGATGACAAAGGTTTCATTCGAGCTCGAGGAACGTCGATGGCCAAGGGACTCTTCAGTCAATCCGTGTGTCTGCTGACCGACGGTCAGGCCACACTGCTCGAGGTGACGTCGGCGCTGCAGAGACACAGCTTCGAAATCGTCAAAGAAATACGGCCCCTCAAGCAGTGGCAGTTTGGCGGTCCTGCGGTGGTAGTCGGCTACCGCCCCGAAGTGAACGGCTGTGCGATCCTCGATCTGGTCAACAGGCCCTGGCCCGACACGATGGGGCATCCGGAGTCCGATACGACGACATTCGGCGCGTGGTCGATGGGCCACTTCGGTCCCTGGACGTTTCCTAACGGATTGCAGCGTGCCAGACAGCATGCGTGGTCCTGGGCCGCGGGCCGGAGCATCGCAGACGCGCACTCCGGATTCATCCGCATCCGGCTCAGATATGCGGTCGGCGCCGCCGAGGGTGCGCCGCTATTGCCCGCGAACTACGATCCTGTCGATGAGCTGAACTTCCTGAGTCGTTTGGTGCTGGCCGCAGGTGAAGCGGCCGGCGTGTTGTGCTATTTCAATCCGAACGGCGAAGTGTTGCGAGATCACGCCGGCTTCTCGAGAGTGTGGCGGGATTGTGCGGCGGACGAGCTGATTCCTTTGCCGCTGTGGACCAACGTTCGCCTGTTCCAGCTCACCGACCAGCTCGCGCTGATGGACACGGTCGGCAACAGCCAACTGGACCGTATGGACATCGAAGCCATCTTCGCCAGCGACGAGTACGAACCTTCGAATGTCGATAACTATTTGCGCAACGTGTCGCTTTATCTGCTCCACTCCAATCCCGAATTCGAGACCGGACAAACGATGGACGGCCCCGGTGCCACAGGCTCGTCGTGGGCGATCGATGTGCTGGACGCAGGCTTGGTGAACCCGCCCCGCAAGGTCCTGCGGCTGTATCCGAAGCGACATGCGGCTGCAGTAGCCGATGCAGTGGCAAGCGCGGGTGCACGATGCTGAGTGATGCAGAAATTGCCTCGTTCATTCGCGATGGCTTCGTTCGCGTCGATCGAGCTTTCTCGAGGGAGACGGCCGCGGAGGCGCGCACCATTCTCTGGCGGGCAACGGGATGCGATCCCGACGATCCGTCGACGTGGACCCGCCCCGTCATCCGCCTCGGCCAATTCGCTCAGCCTCCGTTTCGCGAAGCTGCACATTCGCCCGTCCTGCACCGAGCCCTCGATCAACTGGTCGGACCTGGACGATGGCTGCCTCCGGGCGCGCTCGGCACCTTCCCCGTCCGCTTTCCCTCCGCCAATGCTCCAGGTGACGATGGTTGGCACATCGACGTGAGCTTCGGAATGGAGACGCCGGACTTCATGGAATGGCGTGCGAATGTGAGCAGCCGTGGGCGCGCGTTGTTGATGTTGTTTCTGTTCTCGGACGTCGAACAAAACGACGCACCGACGCGCATTCGAGTCGGGTCACATCTCGATATTGCCCGGCAACTCGCGCCAGCAGGAGATGCCGGGCTCACCTTGCGAGAATTGGCAGCGGATGGTTTCGCCGCTTCCGCGCATCGACCCGAGGCGTTGGCAGTCGGCGCAGCCGGCACTGTTTACCTCTGCCATCCATTCATCGTGCATGCGGCTCAACCTCATCGCGGCAAGAACCCACGATTCCTGGCGCAACCTCCACTGCTGCCACGTGAGCCGATTTGCCTCGATCGCAGGAACGCAGAGTATTCGCCGCTCGAGCAGGCAATTCTGCAAGCACTCGAGGAAATATAGATCCCCATCTACGTATTCCAACAAGAGCGGCGCTGCTGAGAGGCTGACCCATCAACGGGGAAAGCGCCATGATCCCTCGGCTCCGTCCGCTGCTCATCATCACACTGTGGCTTGCGAGCACTGCGCACGTAGGCGAAAGCTTCGCCCAAAGCACCGCCGCTTCGCCCGAGCGTGGGCAGCTTCTCGAGAATCCGCCGGTGCTGCTCGGGGCCTACTCGCCTTCCGATCTGATCTCCAAAATCACGGATGGGACGATCTCCCGCTGGCTGCTTCGGCGCACCTTTTCTCCGCGGTGCGCAGTCACGGTGTACCAGTTGCGATACGCAACGGTCGGGGCCCAGAACGAGCCGACGAGCGCATCGGCTGCACTGATGATTCCGACGGGCTCGGACCCCACGTGCCAGAGCCCGCGGCCGATCGTGTTGTACGCCCATGGCAAGAGAAATCTCACATTCTTCAACATCGCGGACCTGTCGGGGCAGACCAACTATGAAGGCCTGATCATCGCGCTGGCGCTGGCGGGCGACGGCTACATCGCGGTGGCGCCGAACTACGCCGGATACGATACATCCACGCTCGGCTATCACGCGTTCATGAATGCAGACCAGCAGTCCAGCGACATGATGGACGCGCTGGCCGCGGCGCGCGCCGCGTTACCGGCGACGAATATGGCCGACAATCAGAAACTGTTTCTAACCGGCTACTCCGAAGGCGGCTATGTCGCGATGGCAACGCATCGTGCCCTGCAGGCTGCAGGTATTCCGGTCACTGCTTCGGCGCCGATGTCGGGGCCATACGCGCTCTCAGCGTTCGCGGATGCCATGTTCTTGGGCCAGGTCGGCAGGGGTGCGGTCGAGGAAATCCTGATGCTGACGTCGAGCTATCAACATGCGTACGGAAACATCTATTCGAGCCCCACCGATGTGTACGAGGCGAAGTACGCGACAGCCGACACACTGCTTCCAGGTACTACCGGCACCGGCACGCTCGTCGCACAAGGAATGATTCCAGAGAGTGCAGTCTTCAGCAGCACACCGCCGCTTCCCGAGCTCGCCGCGCTGACTCCGGCAACCGCACCCGCCAAACTTGGCCCGGTGTTTGCGCATGGGTTCGGGACGGACCACCTGATCACGAACGACTATCGACTGAGCTACTTGCAAGATGCGCTTGCCGCTCCCGACGGCGGGTACCCGAACACGACGAGCGGTCTGCCGCCCGACAGTCCGGCGAATACGTTACGACAAGCGTTGAAGAAGAACGACCTGCGCGATTGGGCGCCGACGTCGCCGATGCTTCTGTGCGCGGGCGATGAGGATCCCGTGGTCTTCTATCTCAATACACAGCTGATGCAAGGATACTGGGCCGTCACTGCGCCGGAGAGCCCGGTCATCGTTCTGAACGTGGATGCCCCGCCTTCGCACGACGGCCCCTACAAGAGTCTGCGGAAGGGCTTCGCGCGGACCAAGTCCCTGCTGAAATTGATCGAAGGCAGATCCACGGTCGTCGAGGAATACCATGACGTGCTGGTGCCGGCGTTCTGTCTGCAGGCGTCCAAATCGTTCTTCGATGGGTTCTGAGAAAGCACTCAACAGCTTCCCTGACTCTTTTCCCCACCCTCGTCCGTCTTGACTATATCCAGTTGAGGCGGAGCGATTGCATGGACATCAAGAACAAGAGTGTTGTAGTCACCGGCGGAAGCCGAGGCTTGGGGCTGGGGCTGGTCGAGACGCTGGTGGAGCATGGCGCAAGCGTCACTGTCGTCGCGCGTGAGTCCGACGCACTCGCGGCCGTGCGGTCGAAGTTAGGCGTCAACACTGTCGCTGCGGACATCAGAGATGAGGCGGCGGCGCGCACTATCATCGCCACCGTACGGCCTGACATCCTCGTCTTGAACGCGGGCGCGAAGCCGGTGATGGCGCGACTGGATCAGATCAGCTGGGCGGACTTCACCGTGCCGTGGGAATATGACGTCAAAGCAGGATTGCATTGGCTGCAGGCCGCACTGAACCTCCCGCTCGCCCCAGGCAGTCGCGTCCTGGTAGTGTCGAGCGGGGCCGCAGTGGGCGGTTCGCCGATGTCGGGTGGTTATGGCGGCGCCAAGCGCATGCTCTGGATGATGGCCAAGTATGCCAATCGCGTGTCGACGCAGAGGGAGCTGGGCATCTGTTTCCAAACCATCATCCCGCGTCAGATGATTCTGGGCACGGGCATCGGCGACACCGCCGCCGGCGCGTACGCAAAGGCACTGGGCATCGAGCCGAAGGAGTTCGTGACCCGCTTCGGCGCGCCGATGCCGCCAAGGGACTTTGGACAGAATGTGATATCCGCCCTGAGCGATCCGAAATATGCCGACGGCTTTGCTTTCGGTCTGACAGGCGATGCCGGTGTCACCATGATGGAGGGACTTGCGGATTGAGCGAAGGATCACAACCGCTTGATGCCGAACGCCGCGCCGACTTTCTCGCGCGAGCGGGCGAGTTGCGGCCCGAGCTGCATCGGTATTGCGCACGTCTCATGGGATCGGTGATCGAAGGCGAGGACGTGGTGCAAGACACGCTCGCTCGGGCGGTAGTGGCACTGCAGGAATCCGGCGAGCCTGCAGCGCTGCGCGCCTGGCTGTTCCGTATTGCTCACAATCGCGCGATGGATCTGCTCCGCGGCCGCGCGCTGCGTAACGCGGAGCCGATCGAGGCCGCGTTGGATATCGCCGATGCCACTCCGGATCCGATGGAGACCCTCATGCGGCGAGAAGCGATCAAGACGGCCGTGTCGCGCTTCACCGAGCTGCCGACCGTGCAGCGGAGCATCGTGATTCTCAAGGATGTCCTGGACGAACCGCTGGCCGACATCGCCAGCTTGCTGGATGTATCCGTGGATTCGGTCAAAGCTCATCTGGCTCGCGGTCGCGCGCGACTGCGTGAGATCAATGCACAGATCCCCTCGCCCGCCGCTGACCGCACACATTCAAACGACGTCTCTCGATACGTCGCGCTATTCAATCAGCACGATTGGGCAGGGCTGCGCGCGCTGCTGGCCGATGATGTGAAGCTTCAACAATCGTCGCACCCCGTGCGCAGCGGATCGAAAGACGTCGGCGGGTTCTTCGGCAAGTACGCCACGATCGACGGCATCCGGCTCGCACCCGCGTGGCTCGAAGGACGCGAGGTCATCGCGGTGTACGAGCACAAAGGCGATCCTTCGCCCGCGTACTTCATGTGGTTGAAATGGCGGGACGGCAGGATCGTCTTCATCCGCGACTATCGTTACGACCGCTATGTGATGCGGGACGCCGAGCTGACCATCTAATCTTCTCCGAACACCGGCGGAGGCGCCGCGCACTCCGATTCATCGCCTCGGAACTTCGGCGTCAGCACATACGCACGCGGGTTCGTTCCAACGGTGTCGGAAGTATTGATCGCGATCCATCCCAGGTCGTTCAACGCGCGTGCCGCGATCGTATCCGCTTGCGCCAGCGGCAAGCTGCTCGGCGCGAGCAGCGTGGTCAGATCGCGCGTACCCGATCGCTTGGTCCAGATGAAAGGCCGAATCGGAACTCCAAACGCCATGTCGACGTAGCCGACGACCGTTCCGCGCGAGTTGACATCGGTGGCCTGCGAGAAGCCCTCCTCGTTGAGCGATGGCAGAAACCGCATGCCCTGACCTCGCGTCCAGCGCATCGCGTGCGGCAGTTGATCGTCTTGAACTGCGCTGCCCACGATGTGCAGACGATTGTTGATGGCGCTGGGCAGGATGAGACGATTGTCCGGGAACCCACGCAGCTCTCGCTCGCCTTTGCGAGCATCCCAAAGGAACACGTCGGCGGTGGGCGGCGGCTGCTGCGACTGAGTGGAAAAGCCGACCTGGCCGGCATCGGTCAGCCCAAAAGGTATTCGACCGACTCCCAAATCCTCCACGTCCCCATTCACGTCCCGGAAGTACAGGTGTTCGCCGTCCTCCGCCGCCGTGGCGCTCAAACCAATGATCTGACCCGCATCATTGATATGAGTGGCCGTGGCGGACTCTCCTCCCAACGTGGCGAACGGTCGCATGCCATTGCGCGCGTCCCAGATGAAGGGACGCGCGCCGCTGGTGCCTACCACTTGTCGGAGATCGTTGATGTCATTGCCGAGCGAAATCGCAGCCCCCGGCAACACGCCAAGCAGCCGAGCGCCGCGGCTGCTATCCCAGATGAAAGCCTGAGCCAGATCACCCATCGCCGCGGTGCCGACGATCTGATTCTGGTTGTTGATCGCTTCAGCGACGAGCCCTCTGCCGAGCTCGTACGCGCAGTAATTGATGGGTTCTCGCGAGGTTGCTTGCCCCGCTGCCATGCCGCAAAAACTGAAGGCCAGGGCGATTGCGCATCGGCGCGCCGCCTGGGCGGCCGCTCTGAATTGATTTTGCATGTCCCCACTCCCCGTCGTGTGAGCGGATCCGCTCACCACTCCAACAGCTCAAGAGGACGCAGTGTTCCTCCGCGCGCTTGCAAACAAACGGATGAGTCCGTGCAGCGCGTCCATGTTCGGCGTTTCGACGCCAACCTTGCGGCCGATCTCCCTAGGCGCAGCCACCAACGCATCGATTTCGAGCGAACGGCCCGCTTCCGCATCTTGCAACATGGATGTTTTAAACGCGCCAAGCTTGCGAGTGACGGCCATGCGATCCTCGCCGCTCTCTGCAATCGGACAGCCGATGCGAGCACCGATCGCCGCGGCTTCGGTCATGACTCGCAGGATGAAACCGCTGACGAGCGGATCGTCCAGAATGAGATCGCTCGTGGCCGCCGTGAGTGCGGAGATGGGGTTCATCGTCATGTTGCCCCAGAGCTTGTACCAAATGTCTTTTTGAATCTGGGGACTGACAGTGACGTCGAAGCCTGCAGTACGAAGCGCATTCACAGCGGCGTCGAGCCTTGCTGAACTGCCGCCGCGCGGCTCACCGACGATGAGCCCGTTGCCGTTCTTGTGAACGGAATATCCGGGTGCCTGCACAGAACATGACGCATGCACGACACAGCCGAGCACGCGCTCAGGCGGCATCGACCGAGTCACCCGGCCGTCGGGATCGACCGAGCTCAATGAGGTATCGTCGAGCGTCACCGGCAAGCCGTGAAAGAACCACCACGGAATGCCATTCATCGCCGGCAGGATCATCGTCTCTTCATCAAGCAAAGCCGAGACAGACTCGGCCACGCTCGCCAACGCTTGACCCTTGACGGCGAGCACCACCAGATCCTGTTTGCCGAGATCCGATGCACGATCGCTGACAGTGACGGCGGCGGCCTGCGTGTTGCCGCCGCTGGCGAGACGCAATCCATACTGCCTCACCGCTGCCAGCGTCTCCCCTCGGGCGAGCACACTCACATCCTGACCGGCGTTCGCCAGTCGCACGCCCAACCAGATGCCAATTGCGCCCGCCCCGACGATCGCTATCCGCATGACTTTCCCATCGACAGTTTGAACGCGGAGCGTAGCACCGATTCAAGCAATAGCCCGCTTTTACAAGAAACGCCCGCAGACGTTGTCGACAATGCCCCGGCAACAAAGAGAACCGCGACAACGCGGGCGGGACTCGTCGTGGGAGCACATCTTGAGCACTAGCGTGATACTGGCGTCCGCGTTCGTCCTGTCGTTCGTGGCGCTGCTGGTGTTCATCTGGTCCCAGCGTCACGGACTGTTCAGCCGCGATTCCAGCGGCGCCAATGTCATCTTCGGCGCTGATGAGATCGGCCGAGCCGAAGAACCGGCGGTTACGTCCACAGCAGCCCATGCCCTGCAACAGCAGGTGAATCAGGTCTCCGGCAAGATGGCTGCCCCGGCGAGCGTCAGCGATCTGAGAGCGCGAGCCGCGGCTGATGAATCGAGCACGCCGGTCGTGTTCTTCATGTTTTGTGCCGCGTTCGCGTGGCTGCTCGTCGCGACCGCTGCCGGTCTGCTCGCCTCTTACAAACTTCACGAGCCCGATTTTCTGACGCAGTACGCATGGCTGACCTTCGGGCGCGTGCGCACCGTCCATCTGAATGCCGTGGCGTATGGCTGGGCGCCGATGGCAGGACTCGGCATCGCGATGTTCGTGCTGCCTCGCCTGCTCGGCCGGCCGCTGCTAGGCGGCGGCTTCGCGATTCTGGGCGCGGCGCTGTGGAATGCGGCGCTGATCTCTGGACTCGCAAGCATCGCCGTGGGCATCAACGACGGCCTGGAGTGGCTGGAGATTCCGTGGCAGATCGATGTGCTGTTCGTGACCGGCGGCTTGCTGGTGGCGGTACCTCTCGTGCTGACCCTGGCGAAACGCAAGGTCGAGCACTTATATGTCTCGGTCTGGTACATGGCCTGTGCGCTGTTCTGGTTCCCGGTGATGTTCGTCGTCGCAAACGTTCCCGAGCTGCACAGAGGCGTCGAACAGGCCACGATGAACTGGTGGTTCGGCCACAACGTGCTGGGGCTGTTCTATACGCCGCTGGCGCTCGCGGCGGTTTATTACTTTCTGCCCAAAGTGATCGGCCGCCCGGTCCAATCCTACAATCTGTCGCTCATCGGCTTCTGGGGCCTGGCGTTCTTCTACGGCCAGGTCGGCGGTCATCATCTCATCGGCGGACCGGTGCCGGCCTGGCTGATCACGCTGTCGATCGTCCAGAGCATGATGATGGTGCTGCCGGTGATTGCGTTCACCGTCAACCAGTATCAAACGCTGGATGGCTACTTGTCGGCGCTGCGTTACTCGCCGACCCTGCGTTTCATCGGCCTCGGCGGCCTGATGTACACCGCCAGCTCGCTGCAAGGCTCGTTCGAGGCACTACGCAGCGTCAATGCCGTCACGCACTTCACGCACTACACGGTGGGCCACTCTCACCTTGGCCTGTATGCGTTCGTGACACTGGTCTTCTTCGGCGCGATGTACTTCATCGTGCCGAGAGTCACGCGCCGTGAGTGGCCTTACCCGCGCCTCATCGCTGCTCATTTCTGGCTGTCTTCGACTGGCGTTGCCATCTACGTCATCGCCTTGTGCGTCGGCGGCTGGCTGCAGGGTGAGGCCATGCTGGATGCGAGCAAACCCTTCATGGACTCAGTGGCGGTCACCTTGCCGTACCTCAAAGCACGCACCGTCGGAGGCGCACTCATGGGGCTCGGCCACCTGGTCTTTGCAACCCACTTTGCCTGCATGATCTTCAACCTGGGTCCACGGCGCGTTGGGGCAACGCTGCTCGGCGATGCGCCGGCGGGAGCACCGTGACATGAAAAGCGAGTCACGCCTCCTCATCGGCGCAATGGCAATGCTTGCCTTCGCAGCCAGTGCCCTGGTGGTCATTCCCTATGTGCAGGTCGCAAACGTCGAGCCCACACCGGGCATGAAGCCCTATACGTCGACCGAGCTGCGCGGACGGGAGCACTACATCAGCAACGGCTGCTTGTATTGCCATTCGCAGCAGCCACGCGCTGCGAGCATGGCGCCCGATGCGAAAAGGGGTTGGGGTCGTGCATCGGTGGCGGGCGACTATGCCTTCGACACGCCGCATCTGCTAGGAACGATGCGAACCGGCCCCGACCTTCTCAACATCGGTGCCCGCCAGCCGAGCGTGCAATGGCATCTGGGCCACTTGTATCAACCACGCGCATATGTTCCCGGCAGCGTCATGCCGAGCTATCCCTATTTGTTTGTCATCAAAGATCAGGCAGAGCCAGGCGATGTGGTCGTGCAACTTCCGGAGGGCAATGCGCCGGCCGGCAAGGTCGTGGTCGCCACCCCCGAGGCTCAGGAGCTGGTGAGTTATTTGTTGAGCCTGGACCGGACGCATCCCGTGCGCGAGCAAGAACGCTAGAAGCCCCTCATGAGAAAGATCTCTCCTCAGCAGCGCCGCGAACACAGCGACCCGCACGAGAACAGCAGGCCGGTGCCGAGATTCGTGCTCGGGTTGGCGGGCCTCCTCGGGATCTATGGCGTTGGCTACATTCTGGTCGAGAACCCCAACACGTCTCCCGCTTGGGGCGATGGCCGCACGATGGCCGAGCTGAGCGCCGGCAACGCCGCTCCCGGCAATGCTACCAATGCACTCGATGGCGCCGCGCTATTCACTGCTCGATGCTCAGCCTGCCATCAGGCTAGCGGCACGGGCCTGGCAGGCGTATTTCCGCCGCTCGCCAATTCGGAATGGGTCAAGGGCGCCGAACGTACGCTCGTCGCAATCGTCCTCAACGGCGTCGAGGGCGAGCTGACGGTGAGCTCCATCAAGTACAACGGAGTCATGCCGGCATTCAAGGAAATGCTGAGCGACGACGAGATCGCCGCAATCGCGAGTTATATTCGAGGCGCCTGGGGCAACGGCGCCGGTCCGATTGCGGCGCAGGTCGTGACTGAAATGCGCAAAGAGACCGGGGTGCGTGGCCCGTTTCACGGCGATGAAGAGCTTGCCAGGTTGGGCCAATAGCTTTTCAGGCGGTTGCCCCGGTGCGTCGACTGTACTCGTGAGCTCTGTAGATGAGGAGAGCGGCCAGGCTCACGGCGACCCCGACTAGAGCTCGACCCGTCATCTGCTGATCGCCAAACAAATAGTTCACACACAGCCGCGATTCGCTGACTTGAAATAACGAGCCCACCGAGCCAAACATCCAGCACAAGTTGCCGAGCATGAACATGCGAAGCACTTCGCTCATGCGCCGCCAGCTCAGCGCCAGCATCCACCCGGCGAACCACCAGCTCGCGTACTTCGCGAGGGCAACGCCGGGTTGGAGCAGTGAGTTGTCGAGCGAGGCCGGGATCATCCAGTAGGCGGACACGCACAGGACCAACGTGATGGCCGTTAGTCCACGATAGTCAATCTTTTCGATGACCCAAGCAGTCCCGCCTGCGTATGAAACCATTAGCGCAGCCGCAGCCGCTCCCGAAAGAAACAACAGCGGAAACTCGAGCAGCATATGAAGCAGCATACGAGTCTCGATGAAGTGACGCACGCCATCCAGGAACAGCACGGATGGCAGAATCGTGAAGCACGCGGCGTATGCCCCTGCGCGCTTCATTGGCGGGTTTCTCGATACGATTCATCGATCGCACGTGCCGTTTCACGCGCCTGCAATCCCGCTCCTTCGAGCGCCGCCTGCCAGTTGCCATAGTCGTAAATTCCACGGACCTGACCGTACTGATCGATGAGGTGCAGTGCGCTGTTGTGAACGAATCCTCCCGTGCCGTCCTCGAGGGCAACGATACCGAGCGTCCGAAGCAGTCTGTCCGCCTCCCTCTGATCGGCCGGCCGTACCACACGCCACACACTCGCGTCTGCTCCGTGTCGTTGCGAGTAGGCGGCGAGTTGCTCTGGTGTGTCGCCGGCCAGATCGAAGGAGACCGAGAGCAACGAGACCGGCATGGTTTCAACCTGGCGCTGTAACTCTCGCTGCATCAATCGAAACTGCGCTCCGAGCCCCTCGCACAGCCCCGGACAGCTCGTATAGATGAAGTCGACGATGTAGATGCGCCCAGAGTTCGCATCCTTGGACCAGGGAAGCCATCGCACGTCGGAGCTCTCACCAAGCGTAACCGGCGACGCCCACATCCGGCCTGCGCGTGCCTGTTCTCGACGCTGTGACTCGAACGTCCAGTTCTCCAGGCCGCTCGTCTGTTCGAACACGGCGAACACAAATGCACCCGCGAGCACGGCGCACACGCACGTCGTATTTATGAGCGCATCGGTCATCCTCGAGCCTGGCTTTACCCTGGTCGAGTCCGCTAGTACAGCCATGCGCACTTTTGGCGGAAAAGGCGGTTCGGCTGTCGTGCGGCTCTTACGGTAGAGCTCTCGTCGCCACGCCCGGACAGGCCATGAAGACCGAAGACATCAGGCCTGCCATTGGAACCGCCGTTCACGTGGAAAAGGTCGCGCTCCGGGACGACGAGGTCGCGCCGCTGTCTGGAGTTGCTTGAAGCGCGTGTGCTGGTGTTTCCTCGCATCGGCCTGAACGACGAAGAGCAACTCGCGTTCACCGACAAGCTCGGTGCGCGTGTGAATTTCACATCGCGCTTGCCGGGAGGAAACAAGAGCGCACAGGATGCTTTCGCGACTCCGGACGCCGAATGCACCGCACCTGTGGCGGGTGCGGAGGCGTGGTCTAACTCTCTGACTTTCCGAGAACTCGACACGCCAGACCCGGGTGAGCCAGCGGGCTTTCGTTGCTCTGCAAAATGCTTTCCTGTCCCCGGCAAGCCATCATTTAGCTTCAAAATATTTCACTTTCAATCAGGAACTGTCATGATGCCATCTAACTCGGACAATTGTGGGCGCCGGAGGTAACCGGTTACCCCATGCCGGGCGAACAGCTCATATAACGAATGATGGGGGACCTATGTCGATGTCGAATCGTCGATCTGTCGTTTCTGCCGCTGTGACCGCGGCCTTGTTGAGTTCCGCCTATGTCATCCCCCTGGCAGCCTCGGCTGCGGAGACTGACCAGCAAGACACCCAGCTCGAAGAGATCGTAGTCACCGGCTTCCGCGGCTCGCTGAACACAGCACTGGCTGAAAAGCGCGCGGAGACTGCGGCTATCGATGTCATCGCAGCCGAGGACATCGGCAAATTCCCGGACAGCAACCTGGCCGAATCCATGCAGCGCATTCCTGGCGTGACGCTGTCTCGCGGCGATGGCGGCGAAGGCCGCAATATCTCGGTGCGTGGTCTGGGTCCACTGTTCACCCGAGTCCGGATCAATGGCATGGAAGCCGCTGCGCAGAGCGGCTCCAGCGATATCTACGGCGCCGGCAACAGCGGCCGCAGCTTTGACTTCAACGTCTTCCCCACCGAGATCTTCTCGCAGCTCGCAGTCCGCAAGACGCCTTCGGCGAATGTCGAAGAAGGCTCGCTCGGCGCCACCGTCGATCTGAAAGCGCCCCACCCGTTCGATTTCGAGCAGGATCGGGTGTTCACGCTGACCGGCCGCGGCGTGTTCAATACGATCAGCGAAGACGTCGATCCTCGCGCCTCGATGCTGTTCTCGCAAAAGCTCTTCGATAACACGTTTGGCGTCCTGGCCTCCGCGGCCTTCCAGAAACGTAACATTCGCGAAGTCGGTTATTCGGCCGTCGACATTCTCTCGGCCAATACCAACGCCAACAATATCGGCACCAACGCGGCCCCGATCCTGCTGCCCTACTGCACGCCGATCGGCTGGACCGCGACTGCACCGAGCCCCGTGCCTGGCAGCCGCGGAGCAACGGACACGAACTGCAGCTCCCGCACTGCCCGCTCGAGCAACCTGGACGCCTTCAACACGGTCTATAACTTGCGTCGCGAGAGTGCCCCCAATACTCCGGGCAGCGGCGCCTTCCTGCCTCGCCTGCCGCGCTACGTGAACTCGGAGCAAGACACCGAGCGCACTGGCGGCACCCTCTCGCTGCAGTGGAAACCGAACGAGAATACAGACATCGCCCTCGATGGCCTGTTGTCACGCTATCAAGTCGAGCGCCGCGACAATTACATCCTCGGTCTGTCGTTCGGCCGCAATCTCACCAACAGTGGCCAGCCGATGGTGTCGGTTCAGGACATTTCATTCGATCGCAACGGCTCGGTGGAATACGCCGTGTTCGACGGTGTCGACGTGCGCTCCGAAGGTCTGGTGGATCAATTCGTCTCCACCTTCGAGCAGGCGAACCTGACGTTCGAACACCGCTTCAACGATAAATTCAAGATCAGCGGTCTGGCCGGCCGGTCCAACTCAATCTGGGACGGCCCGATGCGTCTGCAGACGTTCCTCGACGCCATCGACACCCCCAACTTCACACTCGACTTCCGCGGCGGCCGCGAAACTCCGCTGATCGGCTTCGGCATCGACGTGAACGACCCGGGCAGCTTCGAGTACGCCCCGACCCCAGATGGTAATCAGACTGTGCTCGGCGGTTTCTCCACGCAGGGCAAACCGTCCCGCAACGTGACTCAGATCGCGAACTTCGATCTGGCCGGCGAGTGGCAGGCCACGGATCAGATCGCGCTGACGCTCGGCGGCCAGTATCGCGAGAACGATTTCCATGCCCGTAACTCGAACCTCGTGCCCTCGCAGGTTCCGGTGCAGGCGCTGCCGAACGGCGTGACCGTGGCTGACATTTCAACTCGGATCACCGATCTGGACGATCTGTTCGGAGCCGGCGCACCGGCGAGCTGGGTAGCGGTCGACTCGAAGAAATGGCGCGACGTGTTCAACTTCGGCGACATGGATTTCTGCGGCGTCGAATGCGGCGCCGGTCAGTCGCAGATCCTGGAGAAAGTCACCAGCGGCTTCTTCCAGTTCTCGTTCGACAGCGGCAGCGACTGGCGCTTCCCGGTCCGCGGCGATGTCGGTGTGCGCTATGTGAAGACGGACCAGACGGCCATCGGCCACATTCCTGTCGCCGCTCCCGCCGGCGCGCCATACCCCACCGTCGGGCAGCGCAATCAGGTTGACCGCGAATACAGCGACACGTTGCCATCTCTGAACGTGGTGGTCGATCTCACACCCGATCTGTTGGCGCGCTTCTCGGCGGCAAAGGTCATGTCACGCCCCGAACTCGGCAATCTGACCCCGACCGCAACGATTACCGCCACGACGCGCACCGGCACCGTGAACAATCCGTTCCTCGATCCGATTCGCGCCAAGACCGCGGACCTGAGTCTCGAGTGGTATTTCCGCCCGGGCTCGCTGCTGTCGGTCGCGTACTTCTACAAGGACATCGAGACTTACATTCAGCGCATCACCAGCCCGGTCGTGTACACCGAGCTGGGGCTGCCTGACGCGCTGCTCGCTGGCACTCCGGCCTCGCCCACCGACGTGTTCAACGTGAGCCGACTGGAGAACACCGACGGCGGTCCGCTCAAGGGCTTCGAGCTCAACGCGCAACTGCAGCTCGACATGCTGCCAGGCATCTGGAGCCACTTCGGCGTGCTTGCCAACTACACGCGCGTCGAATCGGAGATCGAGTACATCCTGACCAGCAGCGGCGGTGTCGTCACGTCCTCGACCACGGCCGATCTCGTCGGATTGTCGAAGAACTCCGCGAGCGGCACGCTGTTCTACGATGACGGCGTCTTCAGCATTCGCACCACCGGCACCTACCGTGACAAGTACATTCGCGGTATTCCGGCTTCCGCTGGCAGCGACCTGCAGGGTAACGGCGACACGTTCTATCTCGACGCCGCGGCCTCGTGGAACTTCAATGACTATCTGACGCTGATCCTGGAAGCGCAGAACCTCACCGAAGAGCGCAACACGTTGTTCATCGACAGCGTCCGCGAAGACACGCTGTTCCAGACCGACATCGGCCGCACCTACACGCTGGGCGCGACGATCAAGTTCTGACGGTTCGGCTCGATAGTCAACCACCCGCACACCGCGCTCGCGAAAGCGAGCGCGGCTGCGACCAGCGACACCAGCCGAAAGCTGTAGACGAACGACTCTTTGAAAGCTTGTTGAAGCTCATCTCGTCGCGCTTCGTCCATGGAGCGAGGCGGTTGAGCTTCAGCCAGTTTCGGAATCTCGGCACGCACGAGCGCGCGCGTTTCGCTCGACAGTGACATTCGATCCAGACGCTCATCCACCGCCTTGCCGAACGCGGCAACGGCCACCATTCCCAACACAGCCACCGCGAGCATCCCAGCGATGCGTGCAGTTGCGTTGTTTATGCCCGACGCAACGCCCGCGTGCCGATCATCGACGGCGCGCATGACACTCGTTGTGAGCGGCGCCACGCTGACCGCCATGCCGAAGCCCACCACGACCATCGGTGGGAAGAACGTCGTCCAATAGGAGCCGCCGATGCCCGGCAAGGCGAGCAGCGCAAATCCGATCGCCACGATTGCCGGTCCCACCGTTAACAGCGTGCGCGCGCCATACCGATCGATCAGCCCGCCCGACCAGCGCGACAGCACGCCCATGACGAGGCTGAAAGGCAGGAATGCCGCACCGGCCAGCGCCGCCGAATAACCCTGAATCCGGATCAGGTTGAACGGGATGAAAAACATCGCGCCGCCCAGCGCGAAATACAACAGCAGCGTGATCGCATTTGCACCGCTGAAGTTTCTCGACCGGAACAACTCTAGCGGCATCATTGGATGGCTTACTCGCGCCTCGCGCCACAGGAACAAGCACAGCATGAGCACCGCAAGCAATAGCGAGCCCCGCACGGTCACTCCCCGCCATCCCTGCTCCGATGCCAGCGTCAATCCATAGGCAAGCGCGCCCAGCCCCACGACGGCAAGCGCCCCACCGCCCCAATCAACAGACACATTGCTCGATTCATCCCGACTCTCGGGCATGCGCCAGATCGTGAGCGCAACAGCGACCAGTGCAATCGGAACATTGATCAGAAAGATGATTCGCCACGACCAGGTGTCCACGAGCCACCCGCCCAACACCGGCCCCAGAGCAGTCGTGAGCGCCGAAGCGCCCGCCCACGTGCCAATGGCGCGACCTCGCTCCTGTTCGGGAAACATCGCACTGATGATCGCGAGACTGCCTGGAACCAGCATAGCCCCGCCGACGCCTTGCACGGCTCTTGCTGCGATGAGTGCAGCGGCGTTCGGCGCCCAAGCACACGCTATCGAAGCGGCCGCGAAGACCGTGACACCGATGATGAACACACGCTTGCGACCGAATCGATCGCCAGCGGCGCCGCCGACAAGAAGCAACGCGCCAAGCATCAGCATGTATGCATTGACGATCCACTGAGCTTCCCGCACCGCTGCAGCGAGATCTGCTTGAATGGCAGGCAGTGCAACGTTGACGACCGAGGTGTCGATGAACGCCATGCTCGAGCCGACGATCGTTGCGGCCAAAACCCAGGGCTTGGCGTTTTCCGGACAAACAGAATCGCCGGGCCGAGTGCCGCGAATGACACTCTCGTCACAGGAGATGAAGGCAGAACTGTTCATCGTGTGAGGTTAGTCGGTGTTTTTCCGAAGCTGCCTGGACGAACCGATCAGCATTTGACGCCCGCATGCCAGCAGGTGTCATGATTCGCCCCTACCCTGCGCTTTCAGCCAGCCGAAGGAGGAGACGATCATGGTCAAAGCCATTCCCGAAGGTTATCACTCGATCACTCCCTACCTCATCATCAAGGGAGCGAGCGACGCGATCGAGTTCTACAAGCGCGCATTCGGCGCGACCGAAGTCATGCGTATGCCGAAGCCCGATGGGACGATCGGCCACGCCGAGCTTGCCATCGGCGACTCGAGAATCATGCTGGCCGACGAGTACCCGGAAATGGGTTATCGCAGCCCTCTGTCAATCGGCGGCGCGGGCATCAGCATCATGTTGTATATCGAGAAGGTCGATGAAGTCTTCAAGCGCGCCATCGCCGCGGGCGCGCAAGAATTGCAAGCCGTCAAAGATCAGTTCTACGGCGACCGTTCAGGGACCCTGCAGGATCCCTTTGGCCACATTTGGACTGTGAGTACGCACGTGGAAGATCTGACGCCCGAGGAGATGGGCCGACGCTCCGAGGAATTTGTGAAGCAGTCGGGCAAGTAACGACTGTGTTGGACGCCTTCGAGTTATCAGTCGACGCGCGCCTGCCGGGCAGAGCGCGCGTTGTAGACGAAGCCCGCGATGGCCGCGAGCGCGACGAGGCCTTGTAACAACAACGTCTGTACGGAAGGAAACACGCCCACCAGCTCGATCCGTGGCAAGGGCAATGTCTGTACCGACAAAATTCCCGCTTCCTGCAACGCCTCGGCTCCCTTGCCCGCTAACACCACCGCGAGTACCGCGATGAGAATGGAGCTGACGGAAAAAAACTTGCCGATCGGCAGGCGCGCACTGAATTTCAGCAGCGCGGCGGAAACAAAAGCCAGCACCGCCGCACCCGCGACCAGGCCACCCAGTAGCGCGGCTCCATTGCCCTCGCTGCTCAGCGCCGCATAGAACAGGATGGTCTCGAACACTTCGCGATACACCATCAGGAACGCAAGGCCCGCGAGCAGCCACGCCGACCGGCCTTGCAAGATCCCGGAGAGATTGCTCTGCAAGTAGCGCTGCCAGTGCCCGGCGACGCTCTTCTGATGCATCCACAAGCCTACGGTCAGAAGCACGAACGCAGCGAACAGCGATGCGTATCCTTCCGTCAACTCACGACTCGCACCGCTGATGTCGATCAGATATCTCGCGACCAGCCAGGTGACGCCACCGGCCGCAAGCGCCGAGATCCAGCCACCGTGAACATAGGGCATCAACTCCTGGCGTCCGGACTTGCGAAGCAACGCAACGATGGCCACCACCAGCAGCAGTGCTTCCAATCCTTCTCGCACGAGGATCGTGAAGCTCGCGATGAACGTCGTCGCCGCGCCGGTGTTGCTTCGCTCCAGAACTTCATTCGCCGAGCTCAGGACCTCTTCGACAACCGCGAGGTGCTGCTTCAGTTCGGCAGTCGTCGCGCCCCGATCCAGACGCGCTCGATATTCCGACATCACCTCTTCCACGCGCGCCATGAGTTTGGCATCGCGTGCCGCCAGCCGCGGCTCGATCGGCTCGATGCCATCGAGATATGCAGACAATGCCAGTCGCGACGCCCCCTCGGTGTTGCCCGACTGGTAAGCCGCAAAGCTCTGATGCAAACGAGAACGCGCGAGCGCCACACCAGTCTCGCCGGCAAGCGCAGTTGGAGTAGCTCGGAGATAAGAAAGCACGGCCTGTGCGCGATTCGGATCCAGCTCGCCGGAAAGCTCGTTCTCGGTCTGGCGGACCAACGTTTCCAGACCCGGAATGCGTTCACGCAGCGTTGGGTCTTGCCGCCAGAGTTTGGCGCCCTCGTCACGCGCAGTTGCCGGATAAGCAAGCGTGCCGACGTAGAAACTCAACGCCCAGCGATCCTCCGCCGACAGCGACGAGAATCCCGGCATCGCTGTGCCCGCGACACCTTGGCTGATCGCTTCATACAACGAATAAAGACTTCGTGAACGCGCTCGCTCTGCATCGGTAAATGCGATCGGCGGCGGATCGAGTTGAGCTGCAGCGGGCCCATCGCCATGACCTGCAACGCCATGGCAAGCCACACACTGCTCTTGATACAACGCCGCTCCGCGAGCGAGATCGGGCACAGCCTTCGGCGCAATCGGCACCGGATAGATCGCCAACAGTTGATTGGCGAGCCCGCGGGCGATCTGTGCCACCTTGGCTGCGTCGGCCTGCTGAGATACGGCTGTTTCCAGCAACTGGCCCTGCTGAGCCAGCAGCTCCTGATCTTCGCGCGAAGGCAATGACTCCACGCGCTCCCGAATGGTCGCCGTGAACTCCACCATCTCCTTATATTCGCCGGCGTCGCTGACCTGTCCGTCGAGCACGGCGCCGGCGTAATCCACCGCGACATAATCGATGAGCTGCCAGAGCTGGCGGACCTGCAGATCGAGGTTGTCATCCTCCGCCGACATGGCCCCGTTCGTCCCGAACAGCACGAGCCAGGCCATGGAAGCCACGATCCGCGCCAGCCATTGGCCGCGGATTGATGAGAATGAGAACCGATTCATCCAGGGAAGCGTAGCGACGCCTGCCCTGCGAATCAAATTAAGTCGGCGACAATCAGCGGGACAAAATGTCCCAGGGGGCGAGGTTGTGAGCATGCCGACGCGCGTTGGCGAGCGCTTCCCGCGCGATCAGGATCCCTTCTTCACGCACGATCGGATGCAACGCTCGCGGCTCACCATCGACAAAGTACCGCTTCATCGTCACATCGCCGCGGCATTCAACGCCTTCTCGCTGCGGTTGAATGTGACGTTCTGACCGACCGGCGCAGCAGCGGGTCCATGCTCATGAAGCAGGCATGGACCCCGACTGGCTTCCCGAAGCTGGTTACTTCGGGGACACGCCCATGTACGCCTCGCCGGCGCGGACGTAGTGCCAGATTTCTTCCGAGTTACGCGCAAAGGCTTTGGACAGCAGTTCCTCGCCCTTCTCGCGTTGGCCGGTGCGGATGTACCACGCCCCCACTTCGGCCTGGCCGCTGTCATCCTTCGGCTCTGCCGCGAGCGCGCGCAGGAACAACGGTTCAGCCTTGGCATTTTCGCCGGCCTCGACGTAGACACGCGCGATTCGGAACCAGTCGCCCGACTCGCCACCGCCGTTCAACACCTTGTCGAACAGGGCCTGGCCCGTGGCCTTGTCGCCGGACAGGTAGTAGGCGCGGCCGATCTGAATCAACTCCCAGCTGCCGCCTTCGGCCAGACGTTCGGCTTCTTTCAGCGCGGCGACGCCAGCTTCCTTCGCAGGCTTGCCGCTCAGGAGGGTCATGCCAGGACCCTTGGTTTTTGCCGCATAGCCAATGCCGACACCGGCAGTCAAACACGCCGCGGCCATCACCACCACTGCGACCTTCTTCATTGTTTCTTCCTCGAGCACTGTTCGAATGGAGCGCGAAGAGTACTGCAACGGCCGGGTTCGCGACCAGCCGGACTCGACGAGTCGATGCGAAGCTTGCGGCGCACATCACATCGCAGACACCTGTCCACCGATGTGGACACCCAGCGTTGCGTGCGCGCTCGGAAATTCACGCGATTGTTCGTGTCTCACTCGCCCAGGCGAGTTGGTACGCCGCTTGCTCTGCTCCTGTTACCATTCACCAAAGGAAGCAGAAAATGCGGAACGGTCTCCGAGCAAGCATTCTCATGGTCGGCCTCGGCTGCGCCTGCAACTCTCAAGCACAGGAATCGGCGGGCGCATACCTCGGCGCCAGCGTCGGCGAGGCGAGCAACGAAGTAGGCGAATTCAAAGGCAGCGACACTGCATTCAAGCTGACCGCTGGCTACGCCTTCAATCGCTACTTCGGCATCGAGCTCGCCTATATCGATGCGGGCACACAGGCGGATACCGTCGACAGCGTGCTTATCGAAAATGAAAGCACCGGCGTGATTGCAAGCGCGGTGGCCCGTCTGCCGCTCGGCGAGCAGTTCGCTGTGTTCGGCAAGCTGGGCTATGCGTTCTACGACTCCGAGGCCACCGGGCGTCTCGGCGATCTCGTGGCCCGCGATAGCGATAGTGGCGAGGATCTGGCGTACGGCATCGGTGTCGAGCTTGCCGTGCTCCGAGGGCTCAGGCTCCGAGCGGAATACGAAGTCGTGGACGTGAGCGACGGCGATTTCGACGTGGTTTCGGCCGGCATCGTCTACCAATTCTAAGGTCACGCGCGTGAACAGGTCAGCCAGGGGAACGGTTGCCGCGATCATGCTGTTCGGCATGCTCGCGCCGCTCGCATCGATCGCTCAAGCGCCGGATGAAAGTCGCCTCGAGGTCGAGGATCTGCAGTGTCGAGGCAACACCGCGACGACCTGCGATTTCATCCTTGGCTATCTGTACCTGGAACGCGGCGATGCGCTCGATGAAGCGGAAGTCCGCAATGCGCAGCTGCGACTCGCCACGCTGCGCATGTTCAAGTCCGTCAACATCTACCTCGAGAAAGGTTCGGCACGCGGCAAAGCCATCGTCATCGTCGAGGTGGCTGAAGCCAATCAACTCGCCACGGAGTGGCTGGTAGGCGCGTCTTATCGCCTTGGCGCCTTCAGGAGCGTCACGGCAGGACGCCTCACCAATCAAAACCTGTTCGGCGCGGGCAAGTTCGCCGATCTGTCACTGATCACGGTCCAGCCGCTCAACGGTCCTTCCGAGGAGGCCTACGTAGCAGCGCTGCGTTATGCCGACCCGCATCTGTTCGGCTCGCGACGCTACTTCGGCATCGTGACAGCGAGCTATGTCGACGCGGAAGTCGGGACGCGCGACGGCAATTTCGGTGAAAACACCATGCTGCGCTTCGGCGCGACGCTCGGACGCCGGCTCTGGGACTTCTCCTATCTCAGCATCGGTTACGGCTATCGCGCCCGCCTCGAACAACGCACCGGCCGCTGGCAAAAGGACGGAACCTTCGAGCTCAAGGAGAACCGCAATCGGCACGCTGTCGACGTGCTGTACGGCTGGAACTCCGAAGACGATATCTACTTCCCGACGCAAGGCTCGAGCTTTCAAACCGGCTTCGGCTGGAACAGCGGCACCGATGACCCGGACAACGAATTCCATCTCCAGTTCCGTAAGACCTGGCCGCTGGTGGGCGGCTTCGTCTCGGTGAAGCTCGGCGGCGATCCGAGTCCGGAATACCGCCAGACATTCAGCGAAAGCCAGTTCCTCTCAGTCGCCTATGCGCGAGCGCTGCCGCCCAGCGACTTCATTCAGCGGGGCCGCTGGTACGTCGAGGCCGGCAACAGCCACGCCGGCTACCGCGAGGGCGGCCAGCTCATCAACGAACTCGGCCTCAAGGTCGGCATCCGGCTGGAAACATCGACGCTCGGCTTGATCGACTTGTACGTGCTGGGCTCATGGGATGAAGACCGATGATCCGGCATTGCGTGGCGACGTTCACGCTGCTGCTGTATGCCGCCGCCGGCTGGACCGGGCAACTCACGCCCTCCCTGGATTCCGGGCAGCTGACCGTGCTGATCGAAGCGACCGAGTGGCCAGCCACACTGCGCAAAGATCTCACCAGCGGATTGACCAATCGCATTCTCATCCGCGTGCGCCTCGCGCGCGGCGCCGAGATCGTGCAACAGCGCGCCGTCGAGATCGCCATCAGGTACGATCTGTGGGACGAGCGTTTCACGATGAACGTAACTCTGGACGGTGTGGCCGCCGAGGCTCGCACGATTCGGAATGCGGAGGAAATGCAGGCAGCTTTGCGCAAGCTGCGTTTGCCACCATTGTTTGCAGGCGATGGTGTCGCCGCCGCGCAAGCTCACACAGTAACGGCCGAAATCCTGTTGAACCCGGTCGATCGCGAGCGCATGGAGATGATCAAAAAGTGGGTCGCGGAGAACAGCATTCCTCCCGCCGACATCGGCGGCCGCACGGCGGGCGGCGCTCTGTCCGTCACCCTCTTCAACCGCATCTTCGAGCAATACGCCAAGGGCGCCGACCTCGCGGCCGTCTGGCAGGAAACATCGACGTCCCGGCCCTTTCGGCTCCAGGAGCTCACCGATGAAAGCCGGTGACGTGCGGATTCCGCTCTTTCTCACCATCCTCGTCATGAGCGCCGCGCCGCTGCTCGCCGCCTTCTATCTACTCGATCAGACGCTCGCGACCAGTCTCAACCTGGGCTTCAACCCGCAGGTGGTACGGGTACTCGATCGGTCCTCCGAACATCTGCGCACGCTCGGTCGCCTCGATGCCGAACACCGCGACGCCTATCGAGCGCACTTCGAGGAGGTGCAGAGTCTGAAACAGGTCTACAGCGATCCGGCGCTGATCCGTCGTGGCATCGAAGGCTCGCTCAAAATCTATTTCGGCGCCGGGCTCATCGCCACGGTCCTGCTGGCCGTGCTTGCGGCCGCCCTGCTGAGCCGACGAATCGCCGGGCGCTATCGGCTCGTGTTCGAGGAACTGACGAGTCAGCGCGAGAAGGTGCGCTACCTGCAAGAAATGTCCTCGTGGCAGGAGCTCGCGCGGATGCTCGCGCACGAGATCAAGAATCCGCTGACGCCCATCGAGGTGCTGGTGAGCTCGCTGTCACGCTCGTATCTGCAAAAGACCGAGCCCGAGTTCCGGGCGCAGCTGGCCAAGACGGAAAGCATGATCAACGAGGAGCTCGCCCATCTCAAGAACACCGTCAACCGATTCGGCGAGTTCGCGCAGCTGCCCCAGGTCGTCGTCGCAGAGCAAGACGTGGCGGAGGTTCTGGCGCAGCAGGTAAAGATCCTTGCACACGCCATCGAATGCGCTGAGATCGATCTGCGCGTCCAGACCAGCGGCGTACGAGCACGTATCGATTCGACATTGCTCCGGCAGGTGCTCACCAACATCGTTCGCAACGGCCTCGAGGCGAATCCGGACCGACTCGTGCGTTTCGTTGTCGATCTCACGTCCGATGCGAGTGAGGTCCGGCTGACGCTGACGAATGATGGCGTACCCGTCCCGACCAATCTGGCGCCGCGCATCTTCGATCCCTACGTATCGAGCAAGACCGGCAACAACAACATGGGCCTGGGACTCGCAATCGTGAAGAAGATCGTCATCGAGCACGGCGGCGACATCGCCTATATCGAGCAAGCTGGCCAGCCGGCCTTTGTCATCACGCTGCCGAGAGTGTCATGACAGTCATCGACACCGCGAAGCCGACCGTTCTCGTCCTCGACGACGAAAAGAACATTCGTGGGTCGATCGAGATCGCGCTCGAGTCGGAGGGTTACCACGTCCTGTCGGCACACGACGCCGCCTCTGCAATGCGCACGCTGAATGAACGCGTCGTGGATCTCTTGCTGCTCGACATTCGACTGGGCGATATCGACGGTCTCACGTTCTTCAGGAAGCTGCAGAGCGACGGGATCGATGTTCCTGTCATCTTTATCTCGGGTCACGCCACGCTCACCGAAGCTGCGCAAGCGGTGAAACTCGGCGGCTTCGATTTTCTGGAGAAGCCGTTCACGACGGAGAAGCTGGCAGTAAGCGTTCGGCGCTGCCTCGAATACACGCAACTGCAGCGCCGTCTGAGCGGTTCGGAAGCGCTGGCGCAAGTACCGCAGATTGTCGGGGACTCACCTGCCATCAGAAAGCTGGTCGCCGAAGCGCTGCGCGTCGCGCAGACCAGTGCGAGCGTGCTGATCTTGGGCGAGAGCGGTACGGGCAAGGAGCTCGTCGCAAATTCGATTCACGCTCACAGCTCGCGACGCGATGCGCCGTTCGTCAAGGTCAACTGCTCGGCGATTCCGGAGAACTTGATCGAAAGCGAGTTGTTCGGCCACGAGCGCGGCGCCTTCACCGGGGCTGCCAGCGCCAAGCGAGGACTGTTCGAAGTCGCCAATCGCGGCACGCTCTTCCTCGATGAAATCGCCGACCTCGCCCTGCCCGCTCAAGCCAAGATCCTGCGCGTCTTGCAAAGTGGCGAGATTCAAAAGGTCGGATCGGAGCGCAGCCTCAAGGTGGACGTGCGCGTGCTGTCGGGCACGCACAAGGATCTGAAGAAAGCCGTGGCGAACGGAGCCTTCCGCGAGGATCTGTATTATCGGCTCAATGTCGTCCCACTTCGTGTTCCCAGCCTGCGCGACCGCGCCGAAGACATTCCGCTTCTCATCCGCGTCATCGCCCAGCGCCTCTGCGCGAAGAACAACTTGAAAGAGAAGCAGATCGACGAGGACGTGCTGTGGGAGCTCAAGCGCTACGCCTGGCCGGGCAACGTGCGCGAGCTGGAGAACGTGCTCGAACGCATGCTGATCATGAGCGGCGAGCGCATCACGGTGATGAACCTTCCCGACGAAATCTTTGCCACCGAGAGCGACACCTCGAATGCCAACTCCGCCCTGCGCGAATTCCGCGACAAGACTGAGCGGGAGTACATCCTCGCCGTACTACGCAAACACAACGGCAATGTGAGCCAGGCGGCGATTGAGCTGGGGGTGCGCCGACCTTATCTGCACAAGCGGATGGGCGTGCTCGGGATAGCGAAGAAAGACATCTACGCCGAAAGAGGCGCACGGCCGTAGCGGTGCGCCCCACTTCTCCCCAGCCCGTTAGAACGTACCGCTCAACGTAAACGGCTGTCCGCTCGCCGTTCCCGTGACGATATAGGTGTCGCCGCTGGTCGGATGCACCGTGCCATTGCCACTCATCTGCACGGCAAAGGTGCGATTGGTTCCAGGCGTCAGCGTCTGGCCGGAATTCAGCGAAAACACATAGGTTATCGCGCTGGCCGTGCTGCTGTTACTTTGGGAGATGATGCCGCCGATCGTGTTGTATTGACCCGAGGCGCTCACCCCCGCCGTTCGCTGCACCGTGATCGTGATCGACAGCGCAGTGATGGCCTCCGTATTCGACAGCCGCAGCTGTTCTTCACTGAACCAGCCACTGCTGCTCGTCACTACGCCGGTGGCGGTCACCGATCCAACGGGAGAGCTCTGCCCCGCTTGCGTTACCGCGATGGGTCGTGAGATCCCGCCGCCGCTGACGGTGACTGTTCCGGTGCGCGCGGTCGTTCCAGTGTTCGCGGTCGCGTTCACGGTAAAGCTTCCGTTGTTGGCGCCCGAAGCGGGCGCGACGCTGAGCCAGGTCTGATTATCCGTAGCCGTCCAGCTGACGTTGGATGTAACGGCGACTGCCGCTGAAGACGCGCCAGCAGCTAACGAGAGCGACGCGGGCGATACGTTGAGATTGTTGCCCGTCCCCTGAAACACGCTCGCCATCACCGAGGTGGCTCGGATGCCGTTTGCTCCATTCACGATCCGTTCGCCCCACGGCGAGAACGTCGTGCTGAAGTTCTGCACCATGTCGAGCACGACGCCACCGCTGCCGTTGCCCGACCAGGACCAGCCGATATAGCCATTGCCGCGCTGCTGGGCCTGCGAAAAGATCGTCTCCACGTCGACCGGCTGACCGTTGTTCTGCGGACCGAATTCGCCAATCACCAGCGGCAGCGCCATGTCATCGAACGCCTGCATGTAAGCGATGATCGGCTCCGCCGTTTGATACACCTCGTACATGTGCACGCTGAACAGCAGGTTGCGGCGGGAGTCGGCATTCCACAACTGCATGGCGTTGGTGCGCATGGTGTTGGACCAGTCCTGGCCCCAATTCGCCGCGTCGATCATGATGGTGTGCGTGAGACCCGCCGTCCGTAGTGCCTGGATCGCCGCGGTCGTGTCGGGAACGTAATTCGCATTGGCCGTATTGCCGAACGGCTCGTTCGCGATGTTGATGATCACGAAGTTTTCCTGGCCATTGATCGCAGCCCGAATATCCGCGCTGGTCCAATATGCGACCGCGTTCGAGATCGGCACCGCCGTGGTCTGTTCGCTCCAGCCCGTGGAATCATGGACCTCGAGCACCGCAATCATGCGATTGTCCTTGGCCCATTGAATGACCTGGCTCACTTGAGCGCCCGGCACACGCGCCCACTGCCCACCCGTCGACAGCACGATACGCACCGTGTTCGCTCCGGTAGCCGCCATCGCGGCGAAGTCCTGTTGAGTCGGCCGCGATTGGTACCACGTGTACGGGTAGTTGATGCCGCGCATGATGAACGGCACGCCGTTGTTGTCCACCAGTTGACCGCTCTGAATGGAAAAGCCGGCGAAACTGAGACCGGGCGCGAGCAGCAACGAAAGAAGCAGCAGTCGCGCAAGATGCTGAAATACAGCCTTCATAACCCCTCCTTGGGTCTGTTGACCATGACTCAAAGCGCTATTGGACGGTCACCTGATCGATGTTGCCGAGGTCCTGCCCGGTCGACTCGAACCGCAGCACGTTGCTGCCGTTGTTGAGCGGGACGGAAACATTCAACGTCGACCACGTGGTCCAGGCGCCAGTCGGATTGAACGTGATGTTTTGAGCCACGCCGTTCACCAACAATCGACCAGTGCGACTCGATGTAACTCCCAGCGCGTAGCGGATGCTCAGCGTCTTGCCCCCGCCGCCCTGACCATCCACGCCTTGGATCTCGAGATAGCCACCGTTGGCCGAGGAGTTCACATAGGCGCTGCCCATGTAGCCTGCGTTGGTCGTTTCAGTGACTGTTCCGCCGCCAACCGCGCCGTTCTCGGCCTGATACGTGTTCTGCGTCCCCGGATTCTCGCCGCCGCCAATGATCGTGATGTTCGGCGTCGGCGGGGGCGACATGTTGGCGCCGACGAAGAAGCTCGGATGCGGCGGCTGGTTGTAAGCCACGTTCTGCCATGCCAGCGCCACTCGATACTGCGGATCGTGCAGGAAGGTATAGAAACGATTCGTTGCGACGTTGATCGTGGTGTAAATGCGCAAGAAGGCATTGTCGGTCGTGCGCCAGATCACCTCTTCACGCCAGTCGCCGAGCACATCGCCACTGAGCGCCGGCGTGGACTTGGTCCCATTGTTAGAGGTGACGCCGGAGCCCGTGAGCAATCGCGTGTCGCTCGACGTGCCGTACTTGTCGACGTGATTGCTATCTAGCAGCTCACGTACGGTGTCCGTGTCCCACCAAACCAGGAAATTGGCTGAGCCTGGCGTGCGGCCGATCGATGCGCCGGACGCGTTGAAAAGATTCGTCATCCCCGGCCCGGAGCCCCAGAACTCTGCGCCGGCATTTCCTGAGTAGATATCCGCGGCCACGCCTCGACCGGGCCCCTCGCTACCCGAAGTATTGTTGATAGCAAATATCCGCGCGCCGCTGCGAGCGTCGCGAAGGTCTGCACCGGGCACCGAGCTGGACTCATGAATGTCCCAGATCTCCAGCCCGGAGCGCGACGGAACGAAGTCGCCGACGTGTAGCGCATCGCCGTGACCCAGGCCGCTCACGTAAAGCCCCTGGCCGTTGTCGTCGATGGTTGCGGCCCCGAAGACGATTTCCTGCCGCCCATCGGCGTCGACATCGGCAATGGACAAGTTGTGATTGCCCTGCCCTGCATAGGCAGAGTTACCCGATGCATTGCTGTCGAATGTCCATCGCTGAGTAAGCGCACCGTTGCGCCAATCCCACGCCGCGATCACGGCTCGAGTGTAATACCCGCGCGACATGATCAAGCTGGGCCGTTGCCCATCCAGATAGGCGACACCGGCGAGGAAACGATCGACGCGGTTGCCATAGCTGTCGCCCCAGGAGCTGACAGTGCCACGGGCCGGCACGTAGTTGGTGGTCGCCAGGACCGCGCCATTCTGTCCGTTGAAGAGGGTCAAAAACTCCGGCCCGCTCAGCACATAACCGCTGCTGTTGCGGTAATCGGCGCTCGAACTGCCAATGACCTGGCCGGTGCCACTGCGTGTGCCGTCCGCAGTCTTGACCGCCACCTCGGCTCGACCATCGCCGTCGAGGTCATACACGATGAATTGCGTGTAGTGCGCGCCGGCGCGGATGTTTCGACCGAGGTCGATGCGCCACAGGCGCGTGCCATTGAGCTCGTAGGCGTCGAGATACACATTGCCTGTGTAGCCGGATTGTGAGTTGTCCTTGGCGTTGCTCGGGTCCCACTTGAGCACGTACTCATATTCGCCGTCGCCGTCGAGGTCGCCAATGCTCAGGTCATTCGCTGTATAGGTATACGCCTCGCCGCTCGGCGTCGTGCCCCCCGCAGGAATCTGCAAAGGAATCTGCAGATACTGCTGGGTCGCCGCGTTGGCTGGCAGCGTGAACGAGGCGCTGTTGGCCTGCTCGACGCCATTCAGCACCGGCCTGACGAAGTAAGCATTGGCTTGTGTCGTCGGCGCCGAGTTGTCGACGAAGTTCGTGCTCGCCGTGATGGGCGTGCCATTCAGCAACGTGGCTGCGCCACCGGCCGTGGAGCGATACAGGTTGAAGGCAATTCCGGAAGGATCATTGCCAAACGAGCGCCAGCCCACATAAACCGAGGAACTACTGCTGCGAACGGCCACGACGCCGCGCGATAGCCGCTCCATCTGCGCTTGAGCGTGCGCATCGAGCGTCGCTGCAACCAGCACGGGGAATAACAAACAAACCCGCATCCATCCTTGATGCCTCATGACTGCTCCTTTGCATCATGTCAGCGCTGTCGGCTGTGGAGTCGCGCACGACCCAGCCCGCAAGGCCACAGCCCAGCGTTAGTTGATTTCGTTCCTACAGAACCCCCGGCGCTTCAACGCGTGAAGCGTTTCTTGGCGGCGCTCACAGTAGCGCAATTGCTCAGACAAACCAATCATATTCGATCATATAATTTGACCCGGCAGTCAGTATCGATCGATAGCATCGATATATCTTTCAATGCGCGATGCCTCTATCGATGGCTGCACGCCGGTTCGGCCGCCGTCGATCCATTTGACACTTCATCGCATCGATGCCCTCGTTTTACCGATGCCGGACCGCCCCCGGAGAAATATTCCTTCCGCCGGTCGATTCCTGTCGGAACTTGCAGCAGAGACGTTCCGTTCATGCGTCACGCCGCACGCTTCAGTTCATATTTATTTAGTCGAGCGGCGCCAAAGATCTGAAGAACAAGCAACGCGACGTCAGGAGGGAGTCATGCGCAACGACGCATATGTCCGTCGTGGGTTCGGCCGCTGGAGACGAGTGTTTCCTCTGTTGTTGTTATTCAATTCGGCGCTGGCCCTCGCCGATCCCGCGGTTCTTCTGGAAACGGCGCGTTTGATGCCCGCGGACGGCGCACCTGACGGAGGTTACGGCCGGAGCGTGGCCATCGACGGCAACATCGCCGTCATCGGCGCCACCAGTCAACAGCATCCAGGCAGCGGCACCACGACGCGAGGCGCAGCCTATGTGTTCGAACGCAATTCTCAAGGCGCCTGGCAGCAAACGGCGAAGCTCGTGGGCACGAATCCGCCCGATGCGTTCGGCTTCGATGTCGCAGTCGACGGCAACGTCATTGCCGTCGGCGATCCCGATCGCGAGCGCGTCCACGTCTTCGAAAAACAAGGCTCCAGCTGGGTGCGCACCGCCCAGCTCGGCCTGGCCCCGAGCCCGACTTACGGCACTGGCAATGGATTCTCGGTCGCCGTCCAAGGGGATCTGATCGCGATCAGCCATCGTGACGACAATGGCCTTGCGCTGTATCGACGCAGTTCCGCCGGCTGGCAACGGGTGGCTTCGTACAGCGATAGCTTTGCTGAAGAAGACCCCACCTATATGGGGCCGCACGTCGACGTCACCGCTGGCGCGGCGGTTTTCGGCACACCGTCACTGTTCGAACACGGACCGGCGCCAGGGCACCTCAATATCTATTCGCCGGGCGCCAACGGCGACTGGGCTACGCCGACGGTGACCTCGTGGGAACACCCGGACATCAACGGCGACTTCAACGGCCCTGTGTCGATCAGCGGCAACACGCTGCTCGCGGCAGGTTGGATATTCGAACGCAATTCCAACGGTACCTGGGAGCTCACCAACACCTCGACGCGGGCGGACGCGCTCGATGACGACGAAAGCACGGTGGTCGCGGGAGAGGCAGCCTTTCAGCTCGACTGGGTTTATCAGCGCGATGCTTCCGGCGCGTGGCCGCGAGTGGCCGAGTTGACGACCAGCGTTGAATCCGAGCTGAATCGCGTCGACATAAATTCGAAGCGAGTCGTGGCCGCCGGCGCCCCCACAGGAGCGGTCGTCAACGGACAAGCTTTCGTTTTCGAGCTGCCGACGACGTTGGACCGGCCCGCGTTGCTCCAGGATGGTTTTCAGGACGGCAACGCGCAGGGCTGGACGCCCCTCGGCGGCAGCTTCAGCGTGGTGTCCGGCGGCACGTCACTCGTCTACCGGCAAACAAACACCACTGGCAACGCAGCTGCGCTGTTGGCGAACGCCAGCTACCCCGACCAATCCATCCAGGCCGATATCGTTCCCCGCGCGTTCGATGGAACGGATCGCTGGTTCGGGTTGGTGGCGCGCTATGTGAACTCCACCAACTATTACTACGTCACCGCTCGCAGCGGTGGCGGAGTGCAGTTGAAGAAAATGGTGGGCGGGTCCTTCACCACGCTGGGCTCCGCACCGCTCACCGTCACGCTCAATCGAACGCATCGCCTGCGGCTCGAAGCGGTCGGCGATCATGTGCGCGTGCTGGTGAACGACCGGCCCGTCATCTCGGTTCGTGACGATGATATTTCAGGCGGGCAGCCGGGCGTGATGATGTACCGAACGCGCGCCGACTATGACAACGTGCTGGTCAACGCAAATCCCGGCGTTCCTGCGGTCGTCGATGACTTCACCGAGCAGCGCTGGAAGCTGGTGCCGACCACGGGCTCCTGGAGCCTCGTCTGGTGGGGACTGTATCTTCAGGAGGACCTGACCGGCGGCGCGAGCCTGCTGACCAACACCTGGGGCGATATGGGCACCTATGGCGATCAGATCGTCGAGGCCGACCTGCGGCCCACGCAGTTTGACGGCGCCGATCGCTGGATCGGACTTGCCGCACGCCATATAGACGCGAATAACTATGTTTACGTGACCCTGCGCAGTTCCAACACGCTGCAGATCAAGAAGCTGGTCAACGGCGCAATTCAAACGCTCGCCTCCGTCCCCTTCTCGGTCGCCACGAACACGACGTATCGAGTGCGGCTGGAAACGGTGGGATCGAGAGTTCGTGCTTATGTGAATGGGGAACTGCGGCTCGAGGCGGCCGATGTCACGAATACTTCTGTTGCAAAACGTGCCGGTGTGGTGATGTATAAGACCGCGGCGGAAGTAGACAACTTCTCTCTATTCCAGCCCTGAGGGCACAAAGACCCGCGGAGGCCGGATGGCCTCCGTGGCTCAGCGAAGCTCAGAGTTTCAGCGGCTTGCCTCCGCCACCTTGAAGACGGCTTGTGCGACGGCGATCTCTCCAGCAGCGTTGGTCACGGTAACCGAGGCCCGATAAACGCCGGCGACCGGGAATATCGCAGCAGTCTGAGGCCCGATCGCTGACTGCCCATCACTGAACGTCCAGTCATAGCTCAGTGCTTCGGCATCGGCTTCGAACGTCAGTGCCACGAACTCAACGGGCTGGTTTGCGATCGCCTCAGAGACCATCACGAGAGTGGGCATCGAAGGCGGCAGCCGAGCCAAAACCGTAACCTGCTCCGAGTCTAGTGCGACCTCGCCCCTCGCATCATGAACGGTGAGCGTAACGCGATAGCTTCCCGGAGCGGTGTAAACATGGGCAGCCTGCCCGCCATACGCGAGTGGCCCGCCGTCGCCAAAGTCCCACGCGAACTGCAGTGGCGGTGTGCCGCTGCCGCTGGCAATAGCTTGCACGACGTCGCCCACTCGCGGCGCAGCGGGTTCGAGCTGATCGATGCGAACCGTCGCCAGAGACGGATTGCTGACCGCGGCGCACTTGAACTGTGAACCCAGCAACGCCGGGCTGATGATCGCGATCAGCAGCACATAGCGGCGCGAGAACGACGGCGTGTACCGCATCTCCTTCGCTCCGTAAGCCGATCCGCCAAACAAGCACCTGAGCGGAGGCGTATCAGATCTCCGAGATCGCAGGAATGCGTAGAGCGGGCGGCCGCGCCAGCGTCGTTCGCCGGTATGCCGGCGCCATTCGCCGGCAATCTCACTTTCGATGTAACCCCCGAGCACCCTGCCGTGTCCTAACAGCAAGCCCCGCAATAACGCGGACATCGCAGAAAAGAGATTCAGGAGGCCGTCATGCTCACCGCCATCAGCCGCAAAACCCAGGCCGTCGTGTGCATGTTCCTGTCGGCTGTCATCGTCAGCGGCAGCCTGTCACTCGGCGCCTTCGCCGCCGAAAGCGCGGCTCACGACGGTTACTCGGTGACGGTCACGCAGATCCAGTAAGTCTCTGCCCCCTGCCGGTGTCGCGTTTTACGGCGCACCGGCAGGCTTGGCCCGGCCGGACGGAACTCGACTCCCCGGTCGCGTCCTCCGCATCAGCTCGAAGATGCCCGAGATATCTTCGTGACCAAAGCCAGCACTGGCCCGCTGTCGGAACAATTCGAGCATGGGCTCGAGCAGATCGGTGGCGACGCCCTGCTCTCGCGTGGCGGTAAGGATGTTCTCAAGAGACGCGGCCTGCATGCCGAGGTTCGAAACCACATTCACACCGTGCCTGCCGCTGTCGATCTTCTGCGCGTATCCGGGCAGTTCGCCCATCATCGCCGCCATCCATGGGCCGAGCAGCCTGAGAAATGAGTCCGAGCGAATGCCTTCGGAGTCCACCAGGGCGGTGGCATGGAAGAAGCCGGCGAAAACGCCATACATGCCACTGAGAAGCGCGAGATCGTGCAGCGAGGCCAGGCCGGGGTCCGCACCCAGATAGTTCGCGGCGCCGAGCGCCTCGAGCGAATCGGCATGCGCATCGAAGGTCGCTCTCGATCCGCTGTAAAGGATGAGCGCGTGCTCGCCGCCGATCATCGGAGGCGTCGCCATGATGCCGCCGTCGAGATATTCGGCGCCGAGCTCCGCAACCCGTTTGGCGGTGGCACGCGCCTGGGCCGGCGTGCCGTTGGTGAGATTGACCAGCGCGCGCCCTGAAAGAATCGAAGCCGCGGCATCAATCACCGAACCCGCTGCGCCGTAGTCGAGTACGCAGATGACCGTCACATCGCTTGCGGCTATCGCTTCGGCGGCGGAGTTCCGCTCGCGAGCGCCTTGGGCGATCAGTGATGCGGCCTTACCCGGCGTGCGGTTCCAGACAGTGACCCGGTGCTCCCGCTGCAAAAAGCGAGTGGCTAGCGCCTGCCCCATCGCGCCGAGGCCGAGGATCGAAATGTTCGCCATGAGTGTGCGTCCTTTGTGTATTCGAGCGGTCGACGCAAAAGATGACGTATTGGACGCCGAAGCAGTAGTACGCTAGCTGCAGACGCATAGTCCATAGATCGGAACGATCCCCATGCTGAATCTCAATGACCTCCTCATCTTCGTTCGGGTCGTGGATTACGGCGGCTTCGCTGCGGCGAGCCGCGCGATGGGTATTCCGAAATCTACGCTCAGCCAACGACTCTCGGCGTTGGAGAAAGAGATCGGGGTGCGCCTGGTCCAGCGAACCTCGCGCAGCTTTGTCGTGACCGAGATCGGGCGGGATTTTCATCGCCATGCCGCCGCCATGCTGATCGAAGCGGAGGCAGCGGAGCATGTGATCAAAGGCCGTCTCGCGGAACCCAGCGGAACCGTGCGCATCACTACATCGCTGCCGATCGCCCAGTTCCGCCTCGCGCCAGTACTGCCTCGCCTTGCCGCCAGCTATCCAAAGGTGCGCATCGAGCTCCATGTCAGCGACAGGTTCGTGGACATCGTGCAGGAGGGCTTCGACATCGCCATCCGCAACCACTTCGCGCCACTGCCGGATACCGATCTCGTGCAACGTCGCATCTGTCTCGACCCCGCCTGGCTGGTCGCCTCACGCGAATATATTCAAGAGAAAGGCATGCCGGCTGGACCCGAGGATGTGAACGGGCTCGATGGACTCATGGCATCGAGCTCGGACACGGTCTGGAGGCTGCAGAACGATCAGGGCGTCGTTGCCGAGATCACACCGTCGACCCGCTATGTCGCGAACGAGACCGTCTGCCTGCTGGAAGCTGCCAAAGCCGGGCTGGGTGTGGCCTGTCTCGCCAGCAGCTTTTGCGGGCCACTCGTCGCATCCGGCGCGCTCGTTCGGCTGTTGCCGGACTGGACCGGGACTGGCGTGGCCACCACCCTGCTGATCCCACATCGTCGTGGGCAGCTTCCCTCCGTTCGCATGATCGCCGATCAATTGATCGCCGAACTCGCGAAACCATCACAAGGCGCAGCTCTGATCGACGCAGCTTGATACTGCTCGACCACAACCAAACATTCGCGTAGCAACGCTTGCGGCAATGCCGGGCAAATCTGCGGCCGGCAACAGCGAGATGATCGCGTACGTTAGACTCCCGCGCACGGCTATCAACTTGTTATCGCCATGATCGATTCAATCGCGCTCTTCGGTCTCGTTCCGGTGTTTCTGGCGGCCATGATCTCGCCCGGCCCGGACTTTTTCATCGTGTCTCAGACCGCCTTGTCCCGCGGATTCGCCGCCGGCGCCTGGACTGCCGCTGGCATTGCTTCCGGAGTGGCCTTCTATGCGGCGCTCGCCGTACTGGGTCTTGCGTACGTGTTAAGCCGTGCAGCGTGGCTGACGATCGCCATCAAAATATTGGGCGGCCTTTATCTGCTGTGGCTGGCCTGGAAGATGCTGCAATCGAGCACGCCGGCAGCATCCTCGGAAACGATCCCGGTTCGTCATCGCAACCCCTATCTCACGGGATTGCTCACCAATCTCACCAACCCCAAGGTCGTGGTCTTCTTCGGCAGTCTGTTTGCAGCAGCCCTGACGCCCCAGGCGTCCCTGGCAACCAAGCTCGCCATGATCGGCATGTCCGCTGTCTTGCCGTTGGCGTGGTTTTGTTTCGTCGCTGCCTGCCTGGCGCTGCCCACCGTGCGCGAACGCTATCAGTCGATGCGTACTGCCATCAATCGCATCGGCGGGGTCATCATCGGTCTTTTCGGGATCAAGCTGCTGCTGAGCGCTCGCTCCCATTGACCTTACTCGTCAGGAAGACATCGCTGCCGCACAGATCGGAAAGCCCATGTCGCAGCACGACGTGCAGGTCGAGATCGCCCAGGCGCAATGTTTGCAATGCGAGGTCGGCCGCGCGTAGCCGGTTCTCGATGTCCGCTCCATAGCGGCGCACATGATCTTCCTGGAAATATTTCAAGACTCTTTCTGCAGGCGTGTGCAGCGGCTCATCGCTCGTCTTCGCGCCCCATACCGGCACCTGAATGACGGCGAGGCCATTCGGCTTCAGAACGCGGCGGATCTCGCGCATCGCCTTGTGATCATCCGTCACGTGCTCGAGGATGTGAGAGCACCACACGAGGTCGAAGGTGTCGTCTGCGAAGCTCATGTCGCAGATGTCTTCCTTGTGCATGACCGTCGGCAAGAGGAGATCGGCGGTGTGGTAGTCATCCGACCGGGACGCCAGCCATTTGGTCATGCAAGGCTCGGGCGCGAAGTGCAACACCTTACCCAATCGCGTGGGCAGACGCTCGGCGAGCAACACGTAAGCGAGCCGGTGCCGTTCCTGCGACTTGCAGCGGGGACAGGTTGCATCGAACCTGAAAAAGGGTCCCTGGTTCGCGGGCAGAAACTGAAAGCCCGTCCAACCGCACATGGGACACTGGCGTGTGTGTTGGAAGTTGAGTCCGGTGATGACGGCCCGATAGGACCTGCGCGCGAGAGTATCCACTAGACTCATATTGCACCTTGGGATGGTCCCGGCTTCAACATGCCAGCGTCGAATCGCCCGTCTCGTGCACCAAGCCTAAACGTGACACTCACGCGTTGACAAGATGTCTGCGAATGTTTCATCGCAGCGAGAGTGATGGCCTCCCGAAGTTGAATTCGCGGCTCAATGTCTCCTGGAAGCGACGCAGGGAAGAATTTTCACGTGATTGTCACGAGGGAATGACGAGAAGCAAGGCGAGTGAGGCAGCCCCAACGGCTGCAATCGCACTCCCGCCCCATCGAACCAGCGACAGCAGCTGACCAGACTGCACCATCCTCGTCGCGAGCAGCATGCCCAAGGCGTGCAACAGCGCCGTCGCCAGAACAAACCCCGTTCCATACGACGCAGCCGACAAGTCCACGCCCATCTCCGCGCCGTGCGCGTGACCGTGAAACAAGGCGAACCCTGCCGTCAGCGCGAGCAGCACCGGCGCGCGGAACGTTTGTTTCCAAACAAGCGCCGCCCCAAACGCAACGAGCGACAGCGCAATGCCAATCTCGATGAACGGCGCCTCCACCCCGCCCGCTCCGATCATTGCACCAACGATCATCGCCATCACAAAGCTCGCCGGCAGGCCCCACCGCAGGCGCCCAGCACTGCAGCCCGCTAGCAAGCCCACCGCCAGCATGGCGAGCAGATGATCCAGGCCGCCAAGCGGATGCAGGACGCCAGCCAGGAAGCTGTGCGTCGCATGCCCCGTGTGTGCCAAAGCCGTGGCGGGCAGCGACAGATAGAGAAACGATCCGAGCAACGATGTACGACGTAACATGACCACCAGCATGCCCTCGATGCGACGTTCCCGCCCTGAGTCAAATGACGTAGGCGGCCAGTTATGGGAAACGTATGATACGCAAGCATCCAGTGGGCGAGGAAGATCGATGTCGAAAGCTGAAGTATTGCGGCTTGGAGTCGGCGGTCCGGTCGGTTCGGGAAAGACGGCGCTGGTCGACAATCTCTGCAAGCGCATGCGCGAGCGATTCAACATCGCGGTCGTGACCAACGACATCTACACGCGCGAGGACGCCGAGTTCCTGATTCGCAGCCAGGCCCTGCCACCGGAGCGTATTCGCGGCGTCGAAACGGGCGGCTGCCCGCACACTGCCATCCGCGAAGACGCGTCGATGAATCTCGCGGCCATCGATGGCCTGATGCAGGAATTCGCCGGGCTGGACATGATCATCGTCGAGAGCGGCGGCGACAACCTGGCTGCGACGTTCAGCCCCGAACTGTCGGACCTGACCTTGTACGTGATCGATGTCGCTGCCGGCGACAAAATTCCCCGCAAGGGCGGGCCGGGCATCATGCGGTCGGACTTGCTGATCATCAACAAGATCGACCTGGCGCCTCATGTGGGCGCCTCGCTCGAGGTCATGGATCGAGACGCGCGCAAGATGCGTGGCGAGCGGCCCTTCGTATTCACGAACTTGAAAACGGGCGAAGGGCTGGACAAAGTGATCGCGTTCATTGAACGCGAGGGAATGTTGAAACAGTAGTCCCCTCCGCTCTCATCGCGCCAAAGTGCGAACCGCGCGAGCGGCGGCCGCGGCGCGATTCTCCACGCCCAGCTTCACGAACACCTGCTCCAGGTGTTTATTCACCGTGCGCGGGCTGATGCTGAGGATTTCGCCAATCTCTCGATTGGATTTGCCGCGACTGATCCATAAGAGCACCTCCGCTTCGCGCGTGGTGAGCGACAGTGCGCTCTGCAATTGTTGCTCGTCGCCCTGCGTGCCCGACTCAGCCAGCCGGAACAACAATTCGTCCGGGCCGATACGGCTGAGCATGGAAATCTCCAGCCGCCGCGCTCCGACTTCCATGACTGCCGTGCCCCCGCCTTTCGCACCCTGCCGTAATTGCATCAGCTGCTGCACCAACTCCGCCGGCAGGTTCGCGGCCTGTTCGTTTTGACCCGGAAACAACTCGGCAAGCAGCGCCCTGGCCTTGGGCGTCGACCAAAGCAGCCGGCCGCTCAAATCGGTCGCCAGCAGGAAACGTCCAGTCGCATCCAGCGCCGCATGCGTGCCGGAGGCGATCCTCGCATTCGCCAGGTGTACGCGGATCCGCGCCAGCAACTCGTCGATGACGATGGGCTTGGCGACATAGTCGACGCCGCCCGCAGCGAGTCCCTCGACCACGTGTTCGGTATCGCTCAGCCCGGTCATGAAGATGACCGGCAAGTGTGACAACAGCTTCTCTCGCTTCAGGCGTCGGCAGGCCTCGAAGCCGTCGATGCCGGGCATCACGGCATCCATCAGCACCAGATCCGGCGTGATCTGATCGACCAGCTCCAGCGCGCTGTCGCCGTCGGTGGCGATCAGCACGGTGAACCCTGCCTGATCCAGCGTGTCGGTGAGAAAGCTGAGCGTCTCCGGCGTGTCATCCACGACCAGCACGGTATCGCGGCGGGTGCTCACCTCAGAAGTCATCGTCATTTCGCAGGGTTTCCAGCACGTTCATGTAGCGCTTCAGATCGAAGTTCGCGACCAGCGACTGCATGTGGGTGGTGAAGGGTTTGCTCGCCGGATCGTCGGCTTCGATCTGGCGCAGCTTGGCTTGAATGCCGCGCACATGTCCGATCCGGCCGAGCTGGTAGAGATCGTTGACGTGATGTCGCGAGTGCAATGGCAACTCGCACGAGGCGCCGACCTCCTCTAGCGCATCGTCTTCGGTCGCGTACGTCCATTGCAGCCCGAGCAGGCCCGCAACGGTATCGAGCAGCAATTGCATATCGACGGGCTTCATCACAAAGCCATCGTGCGGGCAATCGGGGCCACCCGCGCCGTATTCATGGGCGTTGGCCGACACCATGACGATCTTCATCGACGTGAGCGCCGCGTGATCGCGCAGATGCTTCGCGACTTCCCAACCCGATAGATCCGGCATCGAAATATCGATCATGACCAACGCGGGCCGCTCCCGGATCGCGACCGCGATGCCCGATGTGCCATTCGACGCCGTGATGACCTCGAACTGCAATGGCTGCAGCAGGCGCTGCACGATATCGAGATGCGCGGGATCGTCATCGATGAGCAGCAGCTTGAGGCGAGCGCCGGCGTAGCCAGTGATGCGCCCTGGCAGCGACGATTGCTGGACCGAGTGCATCGCCTCGGATAGCAGCAGCCGCACAGTAAACATCGTGCCCTCGCCCAGCGTGCTGCGCGCGAGCAGCTCTCCGCCCATGATTTGCGTCAGCAGCTTCGTGATCGTGAGTCCCAGGCCGATGCCCGGCACGGCGCGCACCGTCGGCGCCTCACCGCGCTCGAAAGGTTGAAAGACCCGCTCGAGATCGGCCTCCGCAATGCCCAGGCCGGTATCGGAGATCTCGAACTCCGCCACTTGATTGCGATAGCGCACCACCAGGCTGGCATAGCCGCGCTCGGTGTATTTGATCGCATTCGACAACAGATTGATCAGGATCTGGCGCAGCCGTTTCTGATCGGTGTACACCTGCGCCGGCAGGTGGGGCGGCCGTTGATAGCGAAACTCGATGCCACGGCTCGCCGCCTGCAACCGAAACATGTCGACGATCTGGTCGAGAAACTCCACCAGCTGCACTTTGTCCCGATTCAGCCGCAGCATGCCGTTCTCGATGCGTGAGATGTCCAGCAAGCCGTCGATCAGGTTGGTCAGATGCTCGGCGCTACGCCGGATCACGCGTGCGGCATTATCGGCAGGTCCGGCGATCTCTCGTTCGAGCAGCTGCGCATAACCGAAGATCGCATTCAGCGGCGAGCGGATCTCGTGGCTGATGCCGACGATATAGCGCGTCTTGGCAACATTGGCGGCTTCCGCGACCTCCTTCGCCTTTTGCAGGGCCGCGTCCGTGCGTTTGTGAGCCTCGATTTCGTCCATCAGCATCGCGGTCTGGCGCGCCGATTCCGCTTCGGCGCCGCGCCGACTCTCGTGTGCGAGGACGATGAGCCACGCAGCAACGCCGGTCAGCACGAACAAACTGATGAACACCACCCATAACGTCATGCCGATCGCCTCGCGATCGGCCGTAGTGACGCCGCCGGACTGTTGATAGATCAGCGACAGCAACAAACCGGTCGCCAGATTGAAGACCAGCAACAGGCCGAAGAAATGCCCGGCCCGCGTGTTCAACGACAGGGCCGCGCGCTCGGGCAGGATGCTCGCGAAGAATCCTTGCAGCTGTTCCGTAAGGCGACTGTCGGTCTTGCACAGATCGTGGCAACGCGCCTCCAGCGTGCAGCACAACGAGCAGATCGGGCCGGAATACGCCGGACACATCGCCATGTCGTTCCGTCCGAACACATTCTCGCAGATCGTGCAGCGGATCTCGGGCTCCTGCTCCGGCAGACCCGCCGGCTGACGCGCCAGGTAGTAGCGCCCCTTGGTCGCCCACGCGATTACCGGCGCGGCGACGAAGGCGACCACCAACGCCACCAACGGCGAAAGAATCTGCGGGAACGTGCCGAACACGCCGAGGAACGCGAGACTGGAAATCACGATCGACAACAACAATGCGCCGACGCCGACGGGATTGATGTCATAGAGATGCGCGCGCTTGAACTCGATGTACGGCGGGCTATAGCCCAGCGGCTTGTTGATCACCAGGTCCGCCGTCAAGGCGCCAATCCAACCCGCGGCGAAGTTGGCGTAGATCACCAGGATGCTCTCGATCGCGTTGAAGATGCCGGTCTGCATGAGCAGCAACGCGAGCAGCACATTGAACACCAGCCACACGACGCGGCCGGGATGACTGTGCGTGAGACGCGAAAAGAAGTTCGACCACGCGATCGATCCGGCGTACGCGTTGGTCACGTTGATCTTCAGCTGACAGACGATGACGAAGACGCCGGTCAGCACCAGCGCAAAGCTCGGCGACTGAAACGTTTCCCTGAACGCGAGGAAATACATGCCCGTCGGCTCATCCGCCTGCGCCGGCAACACGCCGTGGCGCAAGGCGAAGTACGCCAGGAAGGAACCGGCGAGCAGCTTGAACCCGCCCATGAACACCCAGCCGGGCCCCGAGGCGATCAGCGCCGTCCACCAGGCGAGCCGATTGCGACGGTCACGGTTCGGCAAGAATCTCAGATAGTCCACCTGCTCGCCGATCTGCGGGAGCAGTGACAGCAGCATGGACACCGCCAAACCGAACAACAGCGGATCGAGCGAGCCGTCGGCGGAGCCCTGCTGGCCCGCGTACCCAGTCCACGCCGACACGTCGGCGGGACTCCGCCAGGCGATATATGCAATCGGCAGGAACTGCAGCAGCAGCCAGATCGGCTGCGTCACCAGCTGCATTTTGCTGATCAGACTGATGCCATAGATCGCGATCGGAATGACGATCAGCGAGCTGATCAGATGGCCGATGGCGAGCGGAATGTCGAACAGCATCTGCAGCGCCATCGACATGATGCTCGCCTCGATCGCCAGCAGCAGAAACGTGAAGGACGCATAGATCAGCGAGGTGATCGTCGAGCCCATGTAGCCGAAGCCGGCGCCGCGCGTCAGCAGGTCGATGTCCACGCCATAGCGGGCCGCATACGAGCAGATCGGCAGGCCGATCAGAAACATCAGCACGCAGAACACCGCGATCGCCCACGCCGTATTCGGAAAGCCATAGGCAATCGTCAATGCGCCGCCGATCGCCTCGCACGCCAGGAACGCGATCGGACCGAACGCAGTATTGCCGACGCGGAAAGAAGACTTGCGCGCGCGATCCGCCGTGTAGCGCAGCGCATAGTCTTCGAGCGTCTGACTCGCCACCCATTGGTTGTACTGACGGCGCTCTCGAACGATCCGTTGTCGTGCAGCCATTCTCGATGTTCTTGTGTCGTTGCCGTTCCATAAGCAAGCGATGTGCCAGGCAACGTTCCAGGGCGGCGCGGCGGCCCCCTTCCCCAATGCTGGTGCACGCCCGTGCTACATCGAGGTGCAGCGTTCAGGCCGGCTGCACAGTGATGGGTCGTGCACGGCTCACCGACCACGAGTACGTCAAATGACGTGTATGCGCACGTCGCCAGCCCGCATAGCGTGCGACGCCAGGGATGGACACGAACTCCTCTGGCCGCACCAACAATCACGACTTGCAGGGAACCTTCATGCGACAACCATCGATCAACTGCCGGACGACTGCGGGCTTGCGCGTCGTCGCTATCGGCGCGCTGGCCGCGCTGCCCGCGAGCAACCTGCTCGCCGCCGAGGTGGATTTGCCACCCGTGTCGGTCGGCGCCGGCGTGCGCTCGAGCTTCACATACTCCGATCCGGACTTCGGCGATGAAGTCAGCGATTTCGAACTGAATAGCGCGCGCATCTACATCAGCGGCAAAGTGACCGAGAACATCAGCTTGATGTTCAACACCGACTACAACGCCGGCGGCGCGACGCCGGAATCCGTGCGCGTCATCGACGCCGTCGCGCAGTTCTCGTTCTCCGACGAATTCAACATCTGGGCCGGCCGTTTCCTGCCGCCGAGCGACCGCGCCAATCTCTATGGCCCCTACTACGCAAATCACTGGGGCGTGTATCGCGACGGCGTCCAGGACGGCTATCCGTTCGAGACCGAAGGCCGCAACGACGGCGTGATGTATTGGGGCCAGTTCGGCATCGCGAAAGTTTCCGCGGGCGCCTTCGACGTACAAGGCCTCACCAAGGGCAGCTCGGATGTGCTGTACGCGGGCCGCGTACAGCTGGATTTCTGGGATCCGGAGAGCGGTTATTACCTGAACAGCACCTACTACGGCGAGAAGGATCTGCTGGCGGTCGGCATCGCGGCTCAAACAGCCGCAGGCGACAACGCCTACTCCGTCGACTTCCTGCTGGAGAAGAAGCTCGCCAACAGCGGCGTCGTGACGATCGAAGCGGAGTACGCCAAGTATGACGGCCTCGGCGGTTATCCCTCGCCGGCGTCCGGCATCAACGGCCCCATCCCGTACGACTCGAGCGATGGCTACTACCTGCTCGGCGCCTATGTTTTTCCGCAAACCATCGGCATCGGCAAGTTCCAGGTGCTCGCCAAGTACGGCGAGGCCACCTACGACTACGGCTTCGCAGAGCTCGATCAAACCACGACCGAGTTGAACCTGACTTACCTGATCAAGGACTTCAACGCGCGCGTCACGCTGTTCTACATCGACTCCAGCTTCGACCCCAACATCGGCGCCGACCTCGAGCAAATGGGCGTCGGCCTGCAGGTTCAGATCTAGTCCCCACTCTTCCTTCGGAGCAATCATTCATGCGTAAAACAAAACCGGGCGGACTGAAGCAACTTGCGGCCGCCATCGCACTCATGTCGGCCATGGCAGCGCAAGCCGCCGACACCATCAAGGTCGGCGTGTTGCACTCGCTGTCGGGCACGATGGCGATCTCGGAAACGACGCTCAAGGACACCGTGCTCATGCTCATCGACGAGCAGAACAAGAAAGGCGGCGTCATGGGCAAGAAGCTCGAAGCCGTGGTCGTCGATCCCGCCTCCAACTGGCCCTTGTTCGCCGAGAAGGCCGAGCAACTGCTGGTCAAGGACAAAGTGTCGGTCGTGTTCGGCTGCTGGACCTCAGTCTCGCGCAAGTCCGTGCTGCCCGTGTTCGAGAAGAACAACGGCTTGTTGTTCTATCCGGTGCAGTACGAGGGCGAGGAATCCTCGAAGAACGTGTTCTACACCGGCGCGGCGCCCAACCAGCAGGCGATTCCAGCCGTCGATTACCTGATGAACGAAGTAGGCGTGAAGCGCTGGGTGCTGGCGGGCACCGACTACGTCTATCCGCGCACTACCAACAAGATCCTCGAAGCGTACTTGAAGGCCAAGGGCGTCAAGGACGAGGACATCATGATCAACTACACGCCCTTCGGGCATTCCAATTGGCAGCGCATCGTCGCTGACATCAAGAAATTCGGCTCAGCGGGGAAAAAGACCGGCGTCGTCTCCACCATCAACGGCGACGCCAACGTGCCGTTCTACAAGGAGCTCGGCAATCAAAAGATCTCGGCCGAGGACATTCCGGTGGTCGCTTTCTCGGTCGGGGAAGAAGAGCTCTCGGGCATCGACACCAAGCCGCTGGTCGGCCATCTCGCGGCCTGGAACTATTTCATGAGCGTCGATACGCCGGCGAATGCCGAGTTCATCAAGAAGTGGCGCGCCTTCATCAAGAACAACAAGCGCGTCACCAACGACCCGATGGAAGCGCACGTGATCGGCTTCAACATGTGGGTCAAGGCGGTGGAGAAAGCCAAGAGCACCGAGGTGAGCAAGGTGATCGACGCCATGGTCGGCATCGAAGTGCCGAACTTGAGCGGCGGCACCGCCAAGATGCTGCCGAATCATCACCTGACCAAGCCCGTGCTGATCGGCGAAGTGCGCGCCGACGGTCAGTTCGACACTGTGTGGCAGACCGATGGCCTGGTGCCGGGCGACGCATGGTCCGACTACCTGCCGGGCAGCAAGGACATCGAAGCCGACTGGGTGAAACTCAAGTGCGGCAACTACAACACCAAGACCTTGAAGTGTTCCGGACAGAACTACGAATGATGGGTCAGCGGTGACAAATCTCAGTTGCACGTTGTACGCGGTCCCGGGCGCAAGTCCGGGACCGCCGTTCCTTGCCCGCCGCGCACTGTGGTGGCTCGCGTTCGCCCTGATGCTCGGGATGCTCGTGCGCCCCGCTGCCGCCGCGGAGTCGACTGCATTCGAGCAGGCGCTCGGCAACCTCGCAACCACCAACTTCAAACAAAAGGAACGTGCCGTCGGCGAGTTGCTCGACGCTCGCCATGCCAACACGCGCACCGTGTTGAACGCGTTGCTGGAAGGCAATCTCTACTATCGAAAAGACGACAAGCGCGTGTTCATCGGTGCTGCGCAGGATACGAGCCTGCGACTGCAAGATCCGTTGACGATGTCAGACGCAGGGATCGCCGACGCATCGGACTGCACCAAGATCACGACCAACAACCAGTTGCGTAAAGCACTGAAGAGCGCGCTGGCCAGCTTCGACCTTGCCGATCCCGATGCGGACGTGCGATTGGCCGCTGTGAATGAGCTGCTGCGTTCCCTGGATGCGGACCGCGTTTCCATCCTGCGCGCGCGGCAAAGCTCCGAAAACAACGATGCGGTCCGCACGGCCATCCAAACCGGCCTGGCAATCGCGGATCTGGACAGCGCCGATGCCGATGTTCGGCTGGCCGCTGTCGACCAACTCGAAGGCAGCCTGAATCCGGAGGCATTCAACCGGCTCAGCGCCAGTGTTGCCCGGGCCGACGACGGCAGTTACGCCGAGCCGGACGAAAACGTGCGCAATGCGGCGCGCGCCGCGCTCAACGCGATCAATAACTGGCGCAGCTTCTATAGCACGCTGGAAACCTTGTTTTTCGGCCTCAGCCTGGGCTCGGTGTTGGTGCTGGCCGCGATCGGGCTCGCCATCACCTTCGGCGTCATGGGCGTGATCAACATGGCGCACGGCGAGCTGATGATGCTCGGCGCTTACACCACTTACGTCATCCAGCTGCTCATGCCGCAACACATTGGCGCCTCGGTACTGGTCGCGATTCCGGTGGCTTTCGCGGTTGCGGGCGGCGTCGGTGTCCTGATCGAACGTGGCGTCATGCGGTTCCTGTACGGTCGGCCGCTGGAAACATTGCTGGCCACCTTCGGTGTCAGCCTGGTGTTGCAACAGATCGTGCGCGACATCTTCTCCGCCAACAATCGCCCGGTGGAAACCCCGGCGTGGATGGCCGGTTCGCTGCAGGTCAACGAAGCGTTCTCGATTACTTACAACCGACTCTACGTCGTGCTGTTCATGCTGATCGTGTTCGCGATCCTGCAACTGGTGCTGAAGAAGACTTCGCTCGGCTTGAAGGTGCGGGCAGTGGCGCAAAACCGCGCGATGGCGAAGTCCATGGGCGTGCGCACCGAATGGGTCGACGCACTCACCTTCGGACTGGGCTCGGGGATCGCAGGCGTCGCCGGCGTGGCATTGAGCCAGCTCACCAACGTCGGACCCAATCTCGGTCAGAGCTACATCATCGATTCGTTCATGGTCGTCGTGTTCGGCGGCGTCGGCAATCTGTGGGGCACACTGATTGGCGGTATGTCACTGGGCGTCGTGAACCAGGCGCTCGAACCGTACGCGGGCGCCGTCCTGGCGAAGATCCTCGTGCTCATCGCGCTGATCCTGTTCATCCAGCGACGCCCGCGTGGCCTGTTTCCGCAGAAAGGCCGTGCCGCCGAGAGTTGACCATGCAGACATCCCATCCCGCCATCCAACTTCTCATCGGCGAGCGTGGCACGCAAGTGTTTCTAGCGTTGCTGCTCACTGTCGGCGTAGCCGCGCCGATCATGCACCTGGCCTTTCCGGAAGGCTCGGCCCTGCACCTGTCCAGCTACACGATGACGCTCATGGGCAAGTACATGACCTATGCCCTGCTCGCCATCGCCGTCGACCTGGTCTGGGGCTATTGCGGCATCTTGAGCCTCGGCCATGCCGCCTTCTTTGCACTCGGCGGCTACGCGATGGGCATGTACTTGATGCGGCAGATCGGCACGCGCGGCGTCTACGGCGATCCCCTGCTGCCCGACTTCATGGTGTTCCTGAATTGGAAGGAGCTGCCGTGGTTCTGGCAAGGCTTCGACATGTTCTGGTTCGCCGCGCTCATGGTCATCGTCGTGCCCGGACTGCTGGCGCTGGCGTTCGGGTGGCTGGCATTTCGCTCGCGCGTCAGCGGGGTGTATCTGTCGATCATCACGCAAGCGCTGACCTACGCGCTGATGCTCGCCTTCTTCCGCAATGACATGGGCTTCGGCGGCAACAACGGACTGACGGACTTCAAAGACATCCTCGGCGCCAATATCAACGCGTCCGAGACGCGAGTCGCGTTGTTTCTAACGTCAGCGGCCGCACTCGGGCTCGGCTATCTCGCATGTCGTTACATCACCTTGTCGCGTGCCGGTCGCGTCGTTCAGGCAATTCGCGATGCCGAGAGCCGGACGCGATTCATCGGCTACCGCGTAGAGTCGTACAAGCTGTGGGTGTTCGCGTTCTCCGCAGTCCTCGCCGGCATTGCCGGCGCGCTGTATGTGCCTCAGGTCGGCATCATCAATCCCAGCGAATTCCAACCCATCAACTCCATCGAAATCGTCATCTGGGTAGCGGTGGGCGGCCGCGGGACGTTGTATGGCGCAGTCGCCGGCGCGGTGCTCGTCAACTACGCGAAAACATACTTCACCGCCACCATCCCCGAGCTGTGGCTGTACGCGCTCGGTACGCTGTTCGTGATCGTTACGTTGTTCCTGCCGAAGGGAGTCGTCGGGCTCGCCGATAAATTCGCCTTGCGCCGCCCCGCAGCTCGAACGGTGACCGCATGAACGCCAGCACCGCGATTCGCAATGGTTGGCAAAAGGTCTTCGGCGCGGGGGCGCGGGGCGCTCGTCCGGCGCCAGGCGATACTTCGCACGGCACGATCCTGTATCTCGAAGACATCAGCGTCAGCTTCGATGGTTTCAAGGCGCTCAATGCGCTCACCTTGTACATCGACGCCGGCGAGCTTCGTTGCATCATCGGGCCGAACGGCGCCGGCAAGACCACGATGATGGACGTCATCACCGGCAAGACGCGTCCCGACGCAGGTTCCGCGTGGTTCGGCCAGACCACCGATCTGCTGACATTGAGCGAACCGCAGATCGCCGAAGCGGGCATCGGCCGGAAATTTCAGAAGCCCACCGTATTCGAGCAGCACACCGTCATGGAGAACCTGGAGCTGGCGGTCGCCGGCCACAAGACCCTCTGGACCACACTCCGCTCCCCGCTCGACCGCCGGCAACACGAGCGTATCGAAGAGGTGCTCGAAACCATTCGTTTGCAGGATCGCCGCAGCATGCGCGCCGGCATGCTCTCGCACGGCCAGAAGCAATGGCTGGAGATCGGCATGTTGCTCGCGCAGGAGCCACGATTGCTGCTCGTAGACGAGCCCGTTGCCGGCATGACACCGCAGGAGGTAGAGCGCACCGCCGAGCTTTTGCTATCGCTGGCGGGCAAACACTCCGTCATGGTGGTCGAGCACGACATGGATTTCGTCCGGTCCATCGCGCACAAAGTCACCGTGCTGCACGAAGGCCACGTGCTGGCGGAAGGCACGATCGATGAAGTCCAGAACGATCCACGCGTCGTGGAAGTGTATCTGGGCGAGTAACAGAGACAAACGATGCTGGAAATCCGACAGCTCAATCAGTTCTACGGCGGCAGCCACATTCTCTGGGACGTGGACATGAACATTGCCGCCGGTTCCTGCACCTGCCTGATGGGGCGCAACGGCATGGGCAAAACCACCCTGCTCCGTTGCATCATGGGCCTGCTGCCTGCGACTGGCGAGCTTTCATACGGCGGCCAGAACCTCCTTCGACTCGCCGCCGATCGCCGCGCCGGACTCGGCATCGGCTACGTGCCGCAGGGTCGCGAGATCTTTTCGCAACTCACGGTGGAAGAGAACCTTCGCATCGGCCTGTCGGCACGCAAGCGCAAAGTCCGTGACATTCCGGAGCAGATCTTCGAGCTGTTTCCAGTGTTGAAGAAAATGTTACGTCGGCGCGGCGGCGACCTGTCCGGCGGCCAGCAGCAGCAACTCGCCATCGCTCGCGCCTTGGTCCTGGAGCCGCGCCTGCTGATCCTGGATGAGCCGACCGAGGGCATTCAACCGAACATCGTTCATGAAATCGGCGATATCATCCTGCGACTCAACCAAGAGGCGAACCTCACCGTGCTGCTGGTCGAACAGAAATTGCCGTTTGCCCGGCGCGTCGCCAGCGAATTTCGCATCCTCGACAAGGGCCGGGTCGTCGCCGGTGGCAGGATTCCCGAGCTGACCGACGACTTGGTACGCCAGCACCTCACGGTATGAGCGCAAGCGGCGAGCAATCGCCAACGTCGGGGTGGCGCGCACGATTGCAGCTGACGTTCGCCCGAGCCGCAGGACGAACGCGCATCGTCGCGCGACAACATCACGGCCCACTGCTTGTGCAGAGGCCGTTCTATCCCGAGGGCGACGTTTGTCACGCCTACATCGTTCATCCGCCGGGTGGCGTCGTGGGTGGCGACGAGTTGCAACTGCACGTCGAAACAAGAAACGACGCGCACGCATTGCTGACGACGCCGGCCGCGGCAAAGTTCTATCGCAGCGACGGCCGCACGGCTCGACAGGAGCAGATTCTGCGTGCCGATGGCACGACGCTCGAGTGGTTACCCCAGGAGAGCATTTTCTATCCCCAGGCCCGAGTGCGCAGTGTGACTCGCATCGAGCTGGCAGCGCGCGCCAGGTTCATTGGCTGGGAGATCGCCTGTCTTGGCCTGCCGGCTCGCAATCAACCCTTCGATCGCGGCGAGCTGCGACTGCACCTGGAGCTGTGGGCGGCCGGCGCGCCGCTACTGATCGATCGGCTGCGCATTTCTGGAGGCACTCGCCGGGGCCTCGGCGGCCATGAGTCCATCGGAACATTGCTCGCGTATCCTGCGACACGGCGGATGGTCGACGCTGTCCGGAACCTGCAACCGCCGGATGTCGAACTGGGAGTCACGCTGGTAGATAACGTGCTGGTCTGCAGAGCGCTCGGCGCGCAGGCCGAGCCGATCAAGCGTGCGTTCATCCAAGCCTGGAAAACGTTGCGGCCATCCTTGCTCGATCGCCCGGCCGTGCCGCCGCGCATCTGGGCAACTTGAGACACGCCATGGAACTGACACCAAGAGAGAAAGACAAACTGCTCATCTTCACCGCCGCGCTGCTCGCCGAGCGCCGCAAGGCTCGCGGCCTGAAATTGAACTATCCCGAGGCGGTCGCCTTGATCTCCGCCGCGATCATGGAAGGCGCGCGCGACGGCAAGACCGTGGCAGAGCTGATGAGCTATGGCGCCACCATCCTGACGCGCAACGACGTAATGGATGGCATTGCCGAGATGATCCCCGACGTGCAGGTCGAGGCAACCTTTCCAGACGGCACCAAGCTCGTCACCGTACACCAGCCGATCGCCTGACGCAGATCGACGCGAGGACTCATGATACCCGGCGAAGTGTTTCCTGCAGACGGCGAGCTCGAGCTCAACGTGGGCCGCCCGACGGTCATCATCAAAGTGGCGAACACCGGCGACCGTCCGATCCAGGTCGGCTCGCACTATCACTTCTTCGAAGCCAACACGGCGCTGCGCTTCGATCGAGCGGCGACGCGAGGCTTTCGCCTGAACATCGCCTCCGGAACGGCGGTCCGCTTCGAGCCCGGCCAGGAGCGCGAGGTGGAGTTAGTCGCTTACGACGGCGATCGCGTGGTGTATGGATTCAATCAACAGGTGATGGGCAAACTATGACTTCCATCAGCCGGACCGCGTATGCCGAGATGTACGGCCCCACGACCGGCGACCGAGTGCGCCTGGGCGACACCGAGCTGGTCGTCGAGGTCGAGCGCGACCATACGATCTATGGCGAGGAAGTGAAGTTCGGCGGCGGCAAGGTCATCCGCGACGGCATGGGCCAGGGCCAGCGCAACGCCGCCGACGTTGTCGACACCATCATCACCAATGCGCTGATCGTTGACCACTGGGGCATCGTCAAAGCCGACATCGGCATCAAGGACGGACGGATCGTCCGCGTCGGCAAGGGCGGCAATCCCGATGTGCAACCGGGCGTCGACATCGTGATCGGCGCGGGCACCGAAGTGATCGCCGGCGAAGGGCTCATCGCGACGCCTGGCGCGATCGATTCGCACATTCATTTCATCTGCCCGCAGCAGGTCGAGGAGGCCTTGATGTCCGGCATTACGACCATGATCGGCGGCGGCACGGGTCCCGCGACCGGCACGAATGCGACCACTTGCACCTCCGGCCGTTGGTATATCGAGCGCATGTATCAGGCCGTGGAAGCGCTGCCAATGAACTTCGGATTGCTCGGCAAGGGCAACGCGAGCCTGCCCCGCCCGCTCGAGGAACAGATCGAAGCGGGCGTCATGGGATTGAAGCTGCACGAGGATTGGGGCACGACTCCGGCGGCGATCGATAATTGCCTCGCGGTCGCCGACCGCTACGATGTTCAGGTGGCCATCCATACGGACACGCTCAACGAGTCCGGCTTCGTAGAGGACACGATCGCCGCATTCAAAGGACGTGCGATACATACATATCACACCGAAGGCGCCGGTGGCGGTCACGCGCCCGACATCATCAAGGTCTGCGGCGAGGCCAACGTGCTGCCCTCCTCGACCAATCCGACGCGCCCCTACACCGTCAACACCATCGACGAGCACCTCGACATGCTGATGGTGTGTCATCACCTCGATCCGGGGATTGCCGAGGACGTCGCGTTCGCCGAATCGCGAATTCGTCGCGAGACCATCGCCGCCGAGGACATCCTGCACGACTTGGGGGCCTTCTCGATGATCTCCTCCGACTCGCAGGCCATGGGCCGCGTTGGCGAAGTCATCACACGCACCTGGCAGACGGCGCACAAGATGAAAGTGCAGCGTGGCTCGCTGGCGCCCGACACGGCGCGCAACGATAACTTTCGCGTGCGTCGCTATCTCGCCAAGTACACGATCAATCCGGCTTTGACGCATGGAGTCGCGCACGAAGTGGGATCGATCCAGGCCGGCAAGCTCGCGGACATCGTGCTGTGGCGCCCGGCTTTTTTCGGCGCCAAGCCGGCCATGATCATCAAGGGCGGCATGATCGTCGCCGCTCCGATGGGCGACCCGAATGCGTCGATTCCCACGCCGCAGCCCGTCCACTATCGCCCGATGTTTGGCGCGCTCGGCCGCGCGCGCTCCACCACGTCCGTCAGTTTTGTTTCCAAAGCGGCGCTCGAGAACGGCATGGCCGAGCGGTTGAAGCTCGACAAGCGCCTGGTCGCCGTGCAAGGAACGCGCACCGTGCGCAAGCGCGATCTGGTGCTGAACGACTATCAGCCGACGATCGACGTGGATTCCCAAACGTACGAAGTGCGCGCCGACGGCCAGTTGCTCACCTGCGAGCCGGCCAAAGTGCTGCCGCTGGCTCAGCGATATTTTCTTTTCTGAAGTTCACCACCGTGTTGAATATCACTCGCAAACTGCGTTCCTCCACAACGCCCGCCCAAGTAAAACTCGTGCTGCCGTTTCAACTGCGCAACAAGAGCCGCTTGCGCACCACGCTCGATACGGGTGAAGAAGTGGGCCTGATTCTCGAGCGTGGATCGATCCTGCGTGGCGGAGACTTGTTGCTTGCAGGGGATGGCCGCGTCGTGGAAGTCATCGCGGAGCCCGAGACGGTGTCGACGGTGCGCGCCTCCGAGCCGTTGGCTCTGTGTCGGGCAAGCTATCATCTGGGTAATCGACACGTCGCGTTGCAGATCGGCCCCGGCTGGGTTCGTTATCAACACGATCACGTGCTCGACGAAATGGTCCGCGGCCTGGGGCTTGCTGTCACCGTCGAACAAGCGCCTTTCGAGCCCGAGGCCGGCGCCTATGGCGGGCACTCGCATGCCGCACTCGCCCCGCATGCGCACGCCTAGCACACACCTGCTTCGCATCCTGCACCTGGCCAGCCCGGCATTGCCGATTGGTGCATTTCACTTCTCACAAGGGTTGGAATACGCCGTTGAGGTGGGTTGGGTGAAGAACGAGCCCACCGCGCTCGAATGGATATCCGGAGTTGCGAGACATGCCATCGGCACGCTCGATCTGCCGGTGCTGCTTCGCCTGCACCGTGCCGCTTGTCTTGGCGATGACGAAGGCCTGAGATGCTGGGGCCGCTTCGTGCTGGCCGCGAGAGAAACCGAAGAGCTGCGTGCCGAGGACCGTCATATGGGCTCTGCGCTCGCTCGCATCCTGCGAGAGTTCGACGCGAGGATTCCTGGCGCGAATCCCCCCGGCTACGCCGAAATGTTTGCTGTCGCCTGCGCTCACTGGAATATCGCCGAAAATGAAGCCCTGCAGGCTTATGGATGGGCCTGGGCAGAGAATCAGGTCCTGGCGGCCGTCAAGCTCGTACCACTTGGCCAAAGCGCCGGGCAGCGCATGCTGCACTCCCTCGTGCCGTTGCTGGAAGAAATCTCTGCGCAGGCGTTCGATATCGACGATGATGACATCGGCGCCTGTGCCGTGTTGCAAGGGCTGGCCAGCGCGCGGCACGAAACTCAGTACACGCGGTTGTTCAAATCATGAGCGGGAGGCCCGACTTGCAACCTTTTCGTCCTCTGTCGCGTCACTAGCGAACGTTGGTTCAAGGAAGCTGGTACATGTCGAATCGTTGCCTGAGCGTTTTCCTGCTCGCTCTCACCGGACTCGTAGCATCGGCAACCCATGCCCAACAATCCTGGACGTTGGACGGCGTGAAGATTTATCCCGCACCCGATGCACCGCCGGTCAGCGGCCAGGTCGTGATCACGGGCAACAAGATTGAGTCGGTTACAGCGAGCAAGCCGCGCTCGACCGCCGCGAAAAAGCACGCCCAGTGCGATGGTGGTGTCATCGTTGCGGGCTTCCAAAACAGTCACGTCCATTTTACTGGCGAGGAATTCAGCAACGCTCGTCAGCGGCCCGCCGCGCAGCTCGATACTGCATTGACGCGGATGCTGACCCGATACGGCTACACGACCGTCTTCGATGTAACTTCCGATGGCGCCAACACTCTGGCCCTGCGAAGCAGGATCGAGAAAGGCGAGCTGCGCGGACCGAGAATCCTGACGGTGGGCCCCGGTCTCTTTCCTCGGCACGGGTTACCCATCTACATCTCGCACCTGCCCAAGGAGTTGCTCGACAAGCTTGCGCAACCGGGCTCCGCCGAAGAAGCAGTGCAAATCGTCCGCAAGAACCTGGATGCCGGCGCTGACGGGACCAAGCTCTTCATCGCGACTCCGCAGGGTGACGGCACCAACAAGCGCATCCCCTCCGCCATCGCCAGCGCCGCCGCGAAAGAAACACATCGGCGAGGCAAGCTGGTGTTCGCCCATCCGACCGACATTCAGGGCATCCAGGACGCGCTCGCAGCTCACGTCGACATTCTGACGCACCCGCCGCTCGGCGCACCGGCGCCGTGGCCGGAGCCACTGATGAAACAACTGCGCGACGCTGGCGTGTCGATGACCCCTACGCTGCAACTATTCCCGTATGAGCTCGACAAGCAACGCGTCCCGGCGGATATCGCCGAACGGCTCGTGAACGAGACCCTGACCGAGTTCGGCAAATTCGCGGCGCTAGGTGGGCAGGTGCTGTTTGGCACCGACGTGGGCTACATGACCGATTACGATCCGACTCGCGAATACGAGCTGTTGGCCAAGGCCGGCCTGACAGCGATGCAAATCCTCGCGTCACTCACCACGACCCCAGCCGCCCGGTGGAATGAGCAGAGCTCGCGCGGACGCATCGCCACCGGCATGGCGGCAGACCTCGTCGTCCTCGACGCCGACCCTGCCGACTCACCCCGCAACTTCGCCGCCGTCCGCTGCGCCGTTCGTGACGGCGAAGTGATTTATTCGCGGCAGTGACCGACTCTAGCGAGCATTCCGCACGGCTTGAACAGCAGGTCCTGGAAGTCGAAGCTGAAGTCGGCGAGGGGCGAGATGGCCTTCATGGTCATCGTGGCGATCGAGCCGTCTGGCTGCAGCGAGAACGTGACGTATGCGTCTTCTGTCAGCGTCCGATCCGTCCAGCGGGTGCGGAAGGTGTCGTACTGGACGTGCTCGAGCTTGCCCGAGAACGCCGGCGTGTGTTCGAAGCGGATCGATAGTCCGTCACCGCCATTCTCGATGGTGACGCCGCCGTACCAGTCATCGCGGTAGCTGCCCGCATACTTCTCGAGCGAGAGCGACGGCCCATTCCCGCCCTGCGCCGGCGCCGCAGTCGCCGCGGCGGCCAATATTTCCTGGCCCTTCGCAATTCTCGATTTGCGCACGTCATTGAGGGCGCCGATCCAGTCTGGGCTCGATAGGCCGAGATAGTGATCCAGCAAGCGATACTGGATCGCCGCCAGCGCGGCGGTCTCTTCGGCGTTTGTCATCATCGCAAACGCAACGTCCTTGCCCGGAATGATCACGACCAGCGCAACGCTTCCCAACACGCCACCGCCGTGCGAAACGATGGGCTGGCCTCGGTAGTCGCTGTACCCCCACCCCAACGCATAGGCGCGGAAGTTTGCTTGCGCAAGCGCTAGCGGCTTCGGGTTCTGGGCCACCGGGATCAGCGTCTGACCGGTCCACATCTCGCGTGACTGAGCTTCGCTGAACAGACGGACGTTGCTGCGAGGATCAAGGCCGCGGCCGAGCTGCAATTCGAGCCAACGCGCCACGTCAGCGATGCTGGCGTTCAGGGAGCCGGCCGGCGCTGAATTATCGAAGCTCATCTGCTTGGGCAGCGGCGTCATCGGCCCGGCGCCCCGGATCTCAGTCGAGACGCGTGCGTGAGGCCAACCTTTGTTCGCGCCGGACGGAGTCGTTGACGAAGTCGTCGTATGCTCCATTTGCAGCGGCGCGAGGATGCGCTGACGAACGACGTTCTCCCACGTATCCTTGCAGATCGCTTCAATCAATTGGCCGGCAACGACGTACAGCATGTTGTCGTAGGCATAGCCGCTGCGGAAACTGGTTGCAGGTTTGATGTATCGAAGCTTCTCGACGATCTGCGCACGAGTCAGCGTCGTCTCCGGTACGAACAGCAGGTCGCCGGCGCCCAGACCCAGCCCGCTGCGATGGACGAGCAGATCTCGCACGGTCATCTCGCTGCTCGTGTATGGATCGTACATGCGGAATCCCGGCAGCAGATCCACGACTTTGCCATCCCACGACAGCTTGCCTTCGTCGACGAGCATCGCCAGCACGGCGCTCGTAAAAGCCTTGGTCGTCGAGCCCATCGAGAACATCGTCTGCTCGTCGACTTTGGCCGCCTCTCCCATGCGGCGAACGCCGTATGTGCGTACGACGGGCGCCTTGCCGCGTTCGACGATCGTGATTGCCATGCCCGGCGTTTCGAAGGTGTCGAACACGCGCTTGACGTAGCGGTCGAGATCACTCGGCGGCGCTGCATGAGCGGATGCGACAACGAGCACCGTCGCCGCGATCGCTATACGCAAGATCCCTCGAACGTGATTCAACATCGACATCGGCATCACCCCAGGCAACTTGTTCAGTAGTTCACGTCGAACGCGATGAGATGGAATGCCAGCGCCACCCAGAGCACGACCAGCAGCGCCAGCGCCAGCAGCACAGCCCAGGCCTTCGTATACCACTTGCGCTCGCTACGGATGACGACGATGGCGTTCCACACGCCAATGGCTGCGGCCCCGAAGAAAACAATCGCGGACAACAACTGCACGATCATCAGCACAACGTCGCCTGTGGAAGATTGCAATTGATCGCCCATGACCAGCGACACCACCACACCCCAGAGGACGAACAGCGCAATCACGCCGGCCGATGCGATGCGTATCCAGCGATGAGCTTGGGCGTCACGACCCGAGAGGCCGTAGCTGACGCCATAGTGTCTGCGCGTCAGCGCAGAGATGGGCCATGCGAGCGTAGTAAAGAGCAGCGCGATCAACCCAGCGACGAGTGCCGGTGTGACCCAGCCAGGTGAGATCGACCCTGGTATCGGCTCGAACACCATGAACGGTGAGACCCATTCAAAGGCGAAACGCGTGACACGCCCGTCCGCCACCTGCGCCGACAGGAAACTTTCGCCATCGACATCGCGCCAGACGAACGGCTCGACCTCACGCCATTTGATGGGTGCGCCGGCGAGGTTCGTGGCCATGGAAACACTGATCGTGCCATCGTCGTTTGGAAATACTTTGACGGGAGCGGCCAGCCCCAGCAGACGCAGGAAGTTCGTCTCCAGACGCCGAGAGACCTGGTACACGCCTGTGATCATGCGCGCGTGCTCGGCCGCTGTTTGCGGATCGACCTTGCCGTCGAACGTCGGGCCCGGTAGATACCGATCGGCAAACTGCTCGCCCACGGCCTTGCGGATCTTGCCAGCCGCGCCTTCCTTGCCTGCACTGTTCAACGAAATGAACAAACCGACATTGTCGTCAAGGAACAAAAGCAGATCCGAATGAAACCACGCCGTGTCGCCAGCGTGCGAAATGATGCGCCGGCCATTGCGGTTCTGCTCGTAGAAACCCAGCATCATGCGGTCGACGCGCGGCAGCAGCGTGAGCGCAGTGGTGTGCATCTGCTCGGCCGTCTCCTCCTTGAGAATGCGAGCATCGCCGAACGCGCCCTTCTGCAGATGGGCGATCATGAACCGCGCCATATCCGCGCCCGACGAGGCTTGACTGCCGGCCGGCGCCGAGACGACGACTTCGAACGGCTTCGCCTTGCCTTCCGAGGCGCGCGCATAGCCGTTTGCAAGAAGCGGCTGCAAACGTTCGGGCACCGGCTGGCGGAACGTCGAATGTTCCATGCCCAGGGGCTTCAGGATGTGCTGATCGACGTAATCGTCGTACGAAAGCCCGGAGGTGCGCGCAACGATGTAGCCTGCGAGCGAAGTAGCGTAGTTCGAATAGGCCGGCGTCGTGCCGGGAGCGAAGATTCGAGCGGGCACCCACTCCTTGAGATAGACATCCAGCGGATCGAAAGGTGTGCCCTCGGGGACGATCAGATCTTTGACCCGCTCCTCGAAGCCGGGCGTATGGGTCATGATGTTCCGCAACGTGATTGGCTGGCCGTCACGCGCTGGAATCTCGAAATCGAGGTAACCGTTCACATCCGCATCGAGATCGAGCTTGCCCTGCTCGACCAGCTGCATCACCGCGGTCCAAGTGGTCAACTTCGAAATCGACCCTGGACGAAACAGCGTCGTTGCCGGATCGACCGGCTTGCGCGCCTCGACGTCGGCGTAACCGTAGCCCTTCTGCAGAAGAGTCGCGCCGTCCTTCACGACGACCACCACGGCACCCGCCACGTCGCCGGTGGCCAGTGCATACGGCATGAAGCCGTCGAGCCACGCTTCCAGATCCTCGCGCGTCAATGGCCTGACCTCGGAGATGGGCGCCTCGGCGGATGTGACATTCGGCTCGGGCGCAGGCGGCTGCGATGGAGCATCCCCAACCGCCGCCGCGCACAGTCCTCGCGAAAACAGCAGCATCGTCATCAACGTGACAGCAGCACGCATGTGCGTCCCCATGGTTTTAGTAATGGGCGAACAAGCCTTATCAGGACATCTTAGTCCTATATAGAGAATCGTCAACCGCGCCGTCAGCTGACGCCGCCGGCGGCAGCCATCACTTCTTGTGACACGCAAGCGTGCCGACGGGTATCAAGAGGACGTACGCCTGCTCGCACTCGTAAGTCAGCTTCTGCCCGCAGCCACGGGCTTCGAAAGCGTAATCTCCAAGATACCGGCGCTTGGTTTGCTCGACCGTGACTTGCGAGGCGTCGCAGGCAAGCGCACTGCTCGCCTGCTCGCGCACGTTCTTGGGAGCGGACACGCAGGCTGCACCAAGCATGGCGGCCGCGACGCTGGTGAACAATCTCATGTCTGCTTGCATCGTTTCGGTCAGTAGTAAAGGCTGAGCTTCACCAGGTTCAGGGTGAACGCGATCCACGTGATCGCGACACAAGATGCGGCCAGCACGACACTCCAGGTTTTACCGAACCAGCGGCGATCGCCTTGGAGCGAGAGCCAGGCATTCCAGATCGCGACTCCCGCGCCGATCAACCCCACAAAGCCGAGGAAGTGAAGCACGACGAACCAGACATTCGTTCTGCCATCGAACAGCGCGAGATTGCCCAGGCCGTTCTGAATCATCGTCATCCAGCCGATCACGACAGCGAGATTGACGATAGCGGTGGCGCCGACCAGCCGGCGCGCGAGTGTTTGTTGTTTGGTCATTTCGAGCGTCACTCCGTACCGGCGCCGGATCCACGCGGCGAGCGGCCATCCGATGAGGGTCAGCAGCAGGCTCACCGCCGCGATGACCACAACTGGAACGATCCAGCCAGCGGAGGTCCCGGCCGGGACTGGCATGAAGACCTGAATGCCGCTGGATGTGTCGTGGCCCAAGAATCGCACGCGCCCATCCTCGATCTTCGCGGCAAGACGCTCCTTGCCGCCGACCTCGCGCCACACGAACGGCGCGACTTCGCGCCAGACTTTCGGTTGGCCGTCGAGTCTTGTGAGCGGAGGAATGATCAGCGTGCCGTCCGCGTTGGCGGTGACGTTGAATTGACCAAGCACGCCCACGGCCCTGAAGAATGTGTTCTCCGCGCGACGTGAGCTCTGATATCGGCCCGCAACCAATCGGCTGTGCTCGACCGCCGTCGATGTCGTCGGCTCATCCGGTATGGGTGCAGGGAAATACCGATCCGTGAACTGTTCGAACAGCGCGGTGCGTACGCCGCCCACGGCTCCCTCTTTGCCAGTGCTGTTGAACGACATGAACAGGCCGACGCCTTGATCCATGAACAGCACCAGTTGACTGTGAAAGACCTGGGTGTCGCCGCCATGCTCGATGATCCGTTGGCCATTGCGATGGGCTTCGAAGAAACCGAGAGCCATGCCATTGACGGGCGGAGTCGCCTGAAACACCGATGTGTGCATGAGGCGGGCGGTGTCTGGCTGTAACAGCGTCGGAGCCCCGCCCTGCTCTGCACTCAGGTGCGCGATCATGAAGCGGGCCATGTCGGCACCGGTGGCGCTGATGCTACCTGCCGGCGCAGGGCCGACCAGCTCGAAATACAGGGGCGGACCCGACGCACGGTGGTATCCCTTCGACATGTCGGCTGCAAGCTTGGCAGGCAGCGGCTGCCTGAAGGTCGAACGCTGCATACCCAACGGCCCGAAGATGTGATGCTCGAGGTACTCGTCGAATGTTTCGCCAGAAACGCGTTCGACGACATAGCCCGCGAGCGCCAGGCAGTAGTTGCAATACGACGGCACTTCGCCCGGCGGGAAGATGCGGGCCGGCGGCGATCTCTTCACGAACGCCGCCAGGCTGGGAAACTTTTCCGGGTCGGTGTGCATGAGCTCGCGCACGGCCTCTTCGAACCCGCCGGTATGGGTGATGAGATTACGCATCGTCACGGGCTTGCCGAATCCTTCCGGAATCTTGAAATCCAGGTATTGATCGATGGGCGCGTCGAGGTCGACTTTGCCCTGCTCGACCAGCTGCATCACGGCCGTCTCCGTGAACAGCTTGCCGACCGAGCCGGCTCTGAACAGCGTGCGCTCGGGATCCACGGGCCGCCGTTGCTCTACATCGTCGTACCCGTAGCCCTTCTGCAGCAGCACTTCGCCATCCTTCACGATGACGACGACGCCTCCGGCAATGTCACCTCGCTGCAGCTCATAATCCAGGAAGCCGTCTAGCCAGGGCTCGACATCGGCGCGCGTGAGCGGAGCACCCGCTGCGCTGGCGGCGGTGCTTGCTTGTGAATTCGAATCGTTGCCGAGCGCCGCGCTCAGCGAGCCCAAGCTGCAAAGTAGGACGGCGAGAGTTCTGGCAAGGCGCATACGTTCTCCGGCACGGTGCATCTGCCGGAAATTTACGATGCGGCTGCGGCGATGGGCCGATTTCGTGTCGAACGGTCGGATCGGCCCGCTGAATGGTCTACACGCTCATCTGCATACGGAACAGTCGTGCCTGACGGCGGGAGATCTCGACTTCGGAGCCGCCCCGCAGCCGGACGTGCAACTGCCCGCCGATCCCGAGCTCGACGTTCTCGATGAAGTCGACGTTGATGATCTGCTTGCGGTTGGCGCGAAAGAAACGCTTGGGATCGAGCCGCTGCTCCAGGCTCTGCAAGGGACGGCCGAGCAATGGACGCTCCTGGCCCCAAAACAAACGCACATAATTCCCTTCCGCCGTCAGCACGCTGACCTCGCGCAGCGGCACGAACCAGCAACGATCGCCATCGCGGACGAACAGCCGCTCGAGGATGTCGTGCGGCGGAACTTCGACACTCCGATCGTCCGGCGTCGATCGCGCCCGAGTGAGCGCCGCCGCGAGCCGCTGCGGCTCAATCGGCTTGAGCAGATAATCGAGCGCGTTCACCTCGAAAGCACGCACAGCATGGTGATCGTATGCGGTGGTGAAAATAACGCGCGGCACGTGATCGAGTCGTGCGAGCAGATCGAAACCCGAACCACCCGGCATCTGGATGTCCAGGAAGATCAGCTCCGGAGCGAGCGATTCGACCCTCGTGGCTGCCTCACTCACGTCACCCGCTTCACCCACGACTTCGACCCAGGGAAACTCCGCGAGCAAACGTCGCAGTTCACGCCGCGCCAGCGGTTCGTCATCGACGATGAGCGATTTCATGCTACGGCTTCACTTGGAACACGGATTCTTACGACAGCGAGGTCCGATTGCGACAGGTCCAGCTCGAGGGCGGCTCGCGATCCGAACAGCAGTCGCAACCTTTCAGCGGCATTGTACAACCCCGATCCCTGCTGCTCTCTGGGCGTCGGATTGGTCGGACGCGGATTGCGCACCTCGACGTGCAAAGCGCTGTCACGCACAGTCGCCGAGATCCGCAGAACTCCGCCGGCGGGCAGCTCCGCGATTCCATGCTTGATCGCATTCTCAACCACGGTCTGCAGCAGCATGACGGGAACGCGTACATCTTGCGCGCCAGCGGCGATGTCGAGTTCAACGCGCATTCGGTCGCCGAGACGCAATGATTCCAGCGCCAGGTAATCGCCAACGGTTTTCAGCTCACGCTCCAACGTCACCAGTTCCTCGTGATCCGATCTCAGCGTGTAGCGCAGCAGTCCAGCGAGTTGGGTAACCGCGTCTCGAGCTCGCGCCGGATCTTCGGCGATGAGCGCACGCACGCTGTTGAGCGAATTGAACAGGAAATGCGGATTGAGCTGCGATTTGAGCAGCTTCAGCTCGGCGGCCTGCAGCGCCCGGCTCAGCTCCGATTGGCGCAGCTCGGCCGCTTGCCGCTCGCGCACCGACGTAATGCCGGTGTACAGCGCAATCCAGATGAAAAAGATCAGGCTCCAGTTGACGGTCCGGAGCAGCAGCGGATCCATGGATACGATCAGCGACGGCAGCGCTTCGAGGACCTCCTCTTCGTGGATCGTTTCCAGCCCCCACAGCGGCGCGACCGCCATGAAACTCATCGCCGACGCTACCACGAACCCCAGCAGCACACTCGCCACCAGAGCACGCGGCAAGAGCTGCCGTATGCTCAGCTTCTTCCACCCTCTGCGCAGCATGAATTCATGAAGCAGCTGCGTGAGGCCGATAGCGACCAGATTCAGCAGTGCGACTTCCAGAATGACCCGCTCCCAGGGGACCGGCAGCGTAACCATGGCGTTGGAAACCTGGCTCGAGCCGTAGAGTCCCCAGCCGAGCAGCTGGCAGGCCCAGTACGCGCGCGAGGTGTTCATTGGGGCGATGGACTGTCTCATTCGGCCGCTAAGCTAAACCAAAGGCGGCCCGCGAACGAGATCGCGGGGTGAACGGTCGTAGGGCCGTTTGAACGGCAACAGGTGGTGGCGATTGGCATTGAGTGGTCGCAGGGCCGCGCCGAACGGCCAATTGGATTTGAGAACGCGTTTCCCATTGGATAGCATTTTTCCACCAAGGACTGCTTCGCGAGAACTACTCAAGATGTCGACGCGCGCCCTGCTCTCGTTCTTGCTCGCCGGCGTGCCGGCGCTCGTGCTGGCCAGTGCTCCGGCCCCATCGAGCCGGCCGGACTACTCGAAGTACAGCGAAGAATCGCTGAAGGAAGGATTGAAAGAGAGCGCCACCGACGAGCGCGCCGTGCTCGTTCCGATGCGCGATGGCATCGGGCTTGCGACCAATGTGTTCCGCCCAAAGGACGCCAAGGGCCCGTTGCCGACCATCCTGTGGAAGACCCCATATAGCGAACTGGGCATGCGCGGCGCCTCGCTTCGTTATGCACTCGCCGCGGTCAGGCAAGGCTATGCGTTCGTCATCCAGAACGAGCGCGGACGCTACTTCTCGGAAGGCAACTATCAGATCCTCGGCTATCCGCAAACCGACGGCTACGACGCGCTGAGCTGGATCGCGAAGCAGCCCTGGTCGAATGGCAAGGTCGGCACGCTGGGCTGTTCCTCATCGGCGGAATGGCAACTCGCGCTGGCGGCACAGAATCATCCCGCTCATGCCGCGATGGTGCCCATGTCCGCTGGCGCGGGCATCGGCAAAGTCGGTCGCTTTCAAGAACAAGGCAACTGGTATACCGGTGGCGTGCCGCGCAACCTCTTCTTCGTGTGGTTGTACAACGTCGACAATCCTCTCCGCGCGCAGTTGCCGTCCGACCTCGATCCGAAGATCCGCTCGCGCATCTCTCAGTACAACGATCTCGCCGCGAAGAAGCCGGACGTCGCGTGGACCAAGCAGATCAAGCATCTCCCAGTCGATACGATGCTGACCGATCTCGGCGAGCCGCCAGGCACGTTCGAAGAGCTCATCAAGCGCAGCCCCGCCGATCCCGCCTGGCGCAAGGGCGGTCTGTATCACGACGATATGGGCTGGGGCGTGCCGGCCTTGTGGTTCAACAGCTGGTACGACGTTTCGATCGGGCCGAATCTCGAGCTGTTCAATCACGCGAGCAGCGCGAACAGCGATGCTGAGGCCAGCGCGAACCAGTATGCGGTAGTCGCGCCCGTAGCTCACTGCCAATACAACAAGCTCAGCGCCGAGACCGAAGTCGGTGAGCGCTCGATGGGCGATGCTCGCTTCGATGTAGATGGAACCATTTTCGCGTGGTTCGACCGCTGGCTGAAGGGAGAAAAGGCCGCGTTCGCTTCGTCGAATCCTCGCGTCCGCTACTTCACCATGGGCGAGAATGTGTGGAAGTCATCCGCGCAATGGCCGCCGAAACAAGCGCAGACCGTTCGCATGTACCTGCGCAGCGGCGGCAGCGCCAACAGCTTGTATGGCGATGGCCGGCTGGAGCTGACGCCGCCGCCCGCCAGCGAAAAGGCCGATCAATTCACCTACGATCCGTTGAACCCCGTGCAAACCATCGGCGGCGGCGATTGTTGTAATGGCGGCATCGTCATCCCCGGTGCTTTCGATCAGCGGACCATCGAGTCGCGCGCCGATGTGCTCGTGTACAGCAGCGAACCGCTGAAGGACCCCATGGAAGTCACGGGGTTCGTCGACGCCGTGCTGAAAGTCTCATCGAGCGCCAAGGACACGGACTTCGCGGTGAAGCTGGTCGACGTGGCGCCAGATGGTACGGCCTACATCGTCGCCGACACGATCTTCCGTGCGCGCTATCGAAACGGCTTCGACAAGCCCGAGCCGATGACGGCGGGAAAGGTCTACGAGATCAGCCCGACGCCGATGGCCACGAGCATCCGCTTCGCAAAGGGCCATCGCATCCGCGTGGAAGTCACGTCCTCCAACTTCCCGAAGTTCGTTCGTAACCTCAACACGGGCGGCACGAACGAAAGCGAGAGCGAGCCGGTAGTCGCCCGCAACACGATCCATCACGCCGGTGACGACGCCTCGTATGTGGAGTTGCCGGTCGTGCCGCTTCGATAAGCTACTGGACGCGACGATTGGACTTTAAGTCCCCGCGCCCAGAAGCAGCATGCGAGTCGCTGACCTCATCGTCCGGATCGCGCCCGCAGGCCTTCCTTCGCGCTCGAACGCTTTGCCGCCGCGGTGTTCAAGCCGGCGTACACCGCAAGCATTTAGTCAAGCGCCGCCGGACCGATTGACGCCTGCTCGAATTACACGCTCGGCAGTCACTCGGTTCGGCGCAACGGGTCTTGACAGATCGCTCGGCTTAGTCGCCCCGAAGAGGTCAGCCGTGCACGCCAAGTGATCCACAAAAGTTGTGGGCAACCCTGTGGATATCTTTGGGTGCAGAACATTTCGCCGGGAAAATCCCGCGCAAAAATCGGGTGATCAACTTTTGATCAGTCAGTCAGGCCTGCGCGCGCCCTTCTGCGCAGGTCGCGACTGCGCGCGTCTCTTAGTGGCGTAGACGGTGTCTCGCTCGCCAGTGAACCCTGGCCGCCCATACGCTAAGTCGCCCGCCGCCACAAGTCGTTCGCTCCGAAACAGCGCGATTAAATTTTCCATCTGTCGCCTGCGTCATAGCGTGCGGCACTGGCGACGCTAGAATGTGCACGCGGGAATAACTATAGATGGCGTGAACCATGGCTCGGACGCTGGCTGTTCTACTCGGCTACCTCTGCGTGTGTGTGTCGACGCTGTCATGGGCGGCACCGCCGCCGGTAGCAGCGTTTGGCCAGACCCCGGCGATGGAATTCGTGGCGCTCAGCCCGAGCGGGAATCTGCTCGCATGGCTGGAAAACAGCGGCGCGCAGCCGCTGATTCACATATTCGATCTGGAGAAAGGCGCCAACCGCAAGCGCATCACCGCGCCGCCCAAGGCGACTGTGCGCGATCTGTCCTGGTTCGACGACGAAACGCTGTTCATCGGCGCCAGCATGGCCTACCGACCGGAGGTGGGCGGACCGACCTACGAATGGTATCGCACGATTTCGATGAACATCGATTCCAGCGAGTCACGCATTCTCCTGCACACCAGTGGCGACCTGCAGAACGTGACGGCCAGCACCCTGCTGTCCATGCGCACGTCGAAGCCGAAGACGGTGATCATGTCTTCCTGGAACTGGTCTGCCCTCAACTACAGGCAATCCACCGGCTCGCGCCTCGCCGGGGGCCGCAAGGACGAAGGCTGGACCTACGACGTGTATGAAGTAAATGCCATCAGTGGCGAGCCACGACTGCTCGACAGGGGCACTCCGTTCACCAGCGACTGGGTGGTCGATGCCGACGGACGCCCGATCGCCCGCAGCGAGTGGCGAGCGGATCAATCCACATTCACACTCCTGCATCATCGAGACAATTCCTGGCGCGAAATCTTCCGCAGCGAATCCGGCGAGGCGCCCGTGGTTCTCGGGATGGCGAGCGATGGCTTGGGAGTGTTGATGCGTGCCGGGTTGAATCGGCCCTATAGCGCGATCTGGCGAGTGCCTTTCGATGGCAGCGCGCCGCAGATGGTGATCGGCGACGAGCACAGCGACATCGGCGGATTGATTCGCGATCCGTATTCGCAAGCTATCGTAGCCGCTTGGAGCACCGGTTCCGACCCGCAGATCTTCTGGCTCGACGACAAGGCGCGCACACGCGCGGCTTCCCTGAAGAAAAGCTTTGGTGGCAAGGATGCCGATCTGCTCGGCCGTTCCGCGGATGCTACACGTGCCCTGGTATCCGTGAGGTCACATGCAACCCCGGCCATTTACTATCTGATCGACTACAAAAAGCGCACCGCCGACATTGTCGGCGAGGAATATCCATCGTTGGTGAACGTGCCGCTGGGGGAAGTTCGAGAACTGACCTACAAGGCTCGCGATGGCTACGAAGTTCCGGCCTTCGTGACTTTGCCGTCCGGCGCTGGAGACAAATCGTTGCCGATGGTGGTGCTGCCGCATGGCGGCCCGGAATCTCGCGATGAGCGGTCCTTCGATTGGCTCGCTCAATTTCTCGCATCGCGCGGTTACGCCGTATTGCAGCCTCAATTTCGCGGTTCCACCGGCTACGGCGAGGCGCACCGCAAAGCCGGCTATCGCCAATGGGGCCGACTCATGCAAGACGATGTCACTGACGGCGTGAAAGCGCTCATCGAACAAGGCATCGCCAATCCCAAGCGCGTTTGTATCGTCGGCGCAAGCTATGGCGGTTACGCCGCGCTCGCGGGTGCCGCATTCACGCCCGAGCTCTATGCGTGCGCGGTCAGCATCAATGGCATATCGAACCTACCCGCCATGCTGAGCTACGAAGAGGTTCATTCGGGCAAGGAATCCGACTCGGTGTCTTATTGGAAAGATCACATTGGCCCCAAGACGAGCCCCGAAGTCATTTCGAAGTCACCTTCCCGCGCCGCCGCCAATGTGCGCGCGCCTGTACTACTGCTACATGGCGTGAACGACTCCGTCGTGCCCGTAACGCAGTCGCGCGATATGGCGACAGCGCTCAATTCACTCGCAAAGCCGCACACTCTGATCGAGCTTCCCGGCGAAGATCACTGGCTATCCCGCAGTGACTCCCGCATTCGTGTGCTCACGGAATTGGAAGCATTCCTCGCCACCCATCTACAGGGCAGCTGACTCAAGGTCCGGCGCCGGCGGAATTGACGGGCGCCGGACGCGCCAGCCGCCAGCGATCGCTTCCGAGCCTCGTCAGAACTTTACACGGGCGCCGACGCTGTAAATCGTCTCGTCGCCCATCAGCCCGAGGACGACCCGTTCGTTCCCCCAATAGCTCGCCGTCTTGTTGCGCAGGATGTTCGTGCCGCCGATGTCGACACGCACCGCGTCGGTCACGTCATAGCCGATGCTGAAGTCGAGGCGGCCGGCCGGCCGGACATAGGACAGGAACACCGGCACATAGGCTTCGTTCACGCGATCCGGATCGAAGGGTCGCAACGCCACGCCGCCCGTGTTGTCGGCGTTGATGTACTTGGAGCGATGGGTCCAGATCAGGCGGCCGCTGATGGCGGACTTGTCGTAGAGCAGGCCGACCGTGTAGTTATACTTGGACACGCCGACCAGCTCATTGCCCGCGAGCGGATCGTCGCCCTTGATCTCCGAATCCGCCAGCGTGAATGCGCCCTGCACGCCGACGCCCGACCAGGCTCCCGGCAGGAAATCGAAGAAATATTGCGCACTGACCTCGACACCCTGCAGGTCCACCGAGCCGACATTGCGCGGAGTGGAAATCAGATAATTGAGTCCGTCGATCGTCTCTTGAGTGCTCGCGGTGACGACACGGTCCTTGATCGAGCGATAGTAGCCGGTCACTGCGGCATAGCCGCTGTCAAAATAATATTCCGCCGTCAGATCGATGCTGTCCGATTGTTGCGGCTTCAGATTTGGGTTGCCGCGGGTGCCGGTGTTGAGAAGGAACACGTTGCCCACCAGCGTCAGGGATTCGGCAGGATTGAGCGACGCGAAATCCGGGCGCCGCATCGAGCGCGAATAAGTCAGGCGCGTCTGGAATGAGTTGGGGAACACCAACCGCGCCGTTGCCGCCGGAAGGACATCAACGTCCGATGTATCGGCTTGTACCGGACTGAAGGTGCTACCGGTTCGCTCGAAACCCTCGATCGTGCGCTCGGTCTTCACCACTCGCGTGCCGACTACGCCGTCCAGCGTCAGCGATCCCAGCGGAATCTCGTACGCACCCTCGACATAGGCGGCATACGTCGGCTCTTCGGCATTGAATTCCTTGGTCGGCTCGAAGTCGGGCTGACGCAGTGGCAGATTGAACAGACTGCGCAGCTCGTTACGTCCGCGCTCCGAGCGTAGATAGGCGGGGTTCACGCCGAGGAACTCGGCCCCGCCATTGAGGCGCGGCGCTTCGCCGATGACACCGAGGAAATCGGGTGAGAGCGGCAGGCTGGAGATCAGTCGCGCGTTCGCCTCGGTCGGCGTGCCTATATTGCCGAAGCCGATCGACTGGACCGTGTTGGTCTGTCGCACTTCCTGAAACGTTGCCTCGCGCTTGGCGTAGCGCAGACCAGTCTTGATCCTGGAAACAAAGCCGTCCAGCTCGAGCTCGCCGTCGAGCCGAGCCTGGAGCAGCTCGCCCTCGCCCTGCGTGTAATTCTGGTTGATCGAGTTGCGCAGCGACAAGTTCGCCGCGCTCAGCGGAATCGAGGGATCGATCGTGAACGACGGGCCATCGTCGTCGTCCAGGTCGACAAAGACCGTCGGCACGCGCTGCCCGACTTCGGCATTGAAGTTTTCGAGGAACGACCGCGACGTCTGATAGGCCACGTCGAACATGACCTTCGCGCGGCCCTGCTCGAAGTTCATGCCGGTCGCGATCATCTTGTTTCGCTGCGTAATGTCCTCCGACGAGGAGTTCTGGTTGATCACGACATTGTCGAAGCGCGCGCTCTCGAGCTCGCACACTCGTCGCACCGTGAACGGCTGGATCGACACCGTTCCGTCGGCATTGTTGACCAGCGTCGGATTGGTGCCCTGGGCGTTCACGCGAGCATCGAAGCAATAGTCGCTGACCGTGACGTCGGAAATCCGTGAGTTGTTCGTGAATGGCTGTGGGTTGAAACCGGCAAAGCCGGTAGTGCTGCGAAAGTGGGTGTAGAGGCCGTCTGCATAGACTTGCAGCGACGGCGTCGCCTGCCATTGAACCGCCGCGTTCGCCTGCTTGCGATCGATATCGCCCACATCGGGCATGTTTCTTAGCACCTGCGGAACGAGCAGGTCGGGCACGTTGAGCGGCGCGACGCCTGAATAGCGGCGTTCGCTCAGGTTGGACACGCTGCGGATGTTCTCGGCCTTGGAATAGGTAGCGTTGATCAGAGCGCCTATTTCACCGATGGCGGTATCGCGCGTGCCTGCCGCAAGAACGCCGAACTGTGGATTGTGCGCATCGGCGATGTCGGCGTAGTTGTCTCGTGCTGTTACAACCAGCGTCGGCTCGCTGAAACTGAAGGGCCGATTGAGTCGCAAGTCGAGCGCACCCGCCACGCCGCCCTCGATCTGATCCACCGTCTGCGACTTGAAGGCGTCGATCCGGGCCAGCGCCTCGGCCGGTACATCCTGAAGATCGAAGCCGCGCCCGGTTGTCGTAATCACCTCGCGCCCGTTCACGGTCGTCAGGATGTCGGTCAAGCCGCGAATGCGCACACCCGACAGTTCATTGTTCCGGTCGTTCTGCACCTGGATGCCGGGCACGCGCTGCAGAGCTGCGGCGACAGTCGGATCGGGGAGCTTGCCGATGTCGGTCGCGACGATCGAGTCGACGACCTGCACCGAATCGCGCTTCACTTCCGCCGCACGCTCGAGCGACTGTCGCACGCCAGTCACAACGACTTCTTCAAAGTCCGCCGGCGCCGTCGCATCTGCCGACGCATCCGACGATGGCGTCGCCACAGTGTCCTGGGCGATGGCCGGAATGGAAACAAACACAGCCGTGGCCGACACGGCGCCGAGCAGCTTGAACCGCATACCCCCCCCACCTTTGTAACTTTTGCGTTTGTTCGCCAGCTCACACCCGGCGATCCGATGTGGCGGCTATTGGAGGATTAATATTATAAAGCAGAAGAATGGTCAACTGTCCGCCTCGATCCGCGAGAAGGCAGGTCCGCGTTCTTGCTCAAATTCGCAGATCGACGGGCGCCTGGCGCGCCAGCCACCAGCGGCGCAGCAGGATGAGACCGGCCAGAAGCATCAGGGCCGCAACGATGGGTCTCTCATGCCTGTGCAGCTCTTCGATCCACCGTGCTGCCAAATGCGTCGCGCAGTACCCTATCGACGCGAACAGCACCGACCACATCGCGGCAGCCAACAGATCGAGGCTGAAGTAGCGGCTCACTTTCATTCCGTGTCATCGGTCACGCAAAACTCCCCAGCTACGGTCACTTAAAATTCCTCACCCTCCTGTTCT
>NZ_RYFW01000007.1 GCF_004138335.1 Peristeroidobacter agariperforans
CTTGCTCGGTGGCGCCATGGTCTGCCCGTCGATGACATCGTCCAACATCGGATGACCCTCCGGCCAGAACAGGAGGGTGAGGAATTTTAAGTGACCGTAGCTGGGGAGTTTTGCGTGACCGATGACAGTCGTCTGGCTGCCGATTTCAAGTTTGACCGCGGGGAAGCAAATGAGCGACGCTGAGTCGCTTTTCGGTACGGGGGCTGGTGTACTTGCCGTGCCGAGTGATGCCACTGGCATCACTCGCTCTCGTGGGAGCGCTGGGGCCGGCCGGCTAGGCGTTCTCTGGAAATCTGGAGATCGGCGTCGGCAAGGGGTGAACGTCGCAAGGCCGTCAGAATCCGCCCCTTCGGAGGCCCGCCAGCCGCAATGAGCTGACTCACGGTTGCCCGCATGGAGATTGACGCAGGTCCGCCTTCTGCCAAGCGCCGAGCGAGCGTTCTGATCAATTCTCGATCAGTCTCCAGTCCTTGTACTGCGAATCTCGTCGTTCCTCGCTTAATAGAGCGCGATCGGTAGTTCCGAGTTGTGGCATCGCTCATGGGCGATCCTCGCGTATTGGTTGCTGGTCGATCTTCGCTGGCGCCCTTGCAGTCGGGCTCCAATGGCTTAACATCCGCCCTGACGCCATAGCCGACTCACGCGTCGACCCGCCCGAAAGGGTCCACACCATGAGTGGGATAGCCAAGAGGATCGGCGTACGAACCCCGCTTCAGGCGGGGTTTGCTTTTTCCAAGGCTCTGCGTTTCGTTGATCGGTGCTCGAAGCATCACGGCTTCGCGCCTGCGCCCATGAGTCAGGTGATGCCCCGGGCATCACCGGCCATGCGGGATCGCCGGCGCCCTAACAGCGCGTCGCGTACTGTGCGAAGTGCGGTTGGAAGACTGCGAATATCTTGGTCAGGGCACAAGGCAGATATTGTCCTTATCCATTACGAGGCATCGCGCCGCCGGCGGGGCACCACCGACGACTTCGATACGGGTGCTGCCGTTGCGAAGATTTTCAGGGTACACAGCCAGGCACAATGTACCGCCTTGTTGAGATGGATAGAGCACACCCTCGAATCCGGCGCCCCGTGCATAGCGACTGAAAATCTGATTTGGGGCGGGAATTCCAAAGAGCTGAGGCTCAGTGCGCCATTCCTTGGGCGGGGCGAGTAGGCGCTTATGAACATCTCTTGCGGTGCGCATGAGTGCGCGAAGGGGGAGGTTGATCTTTCGTGCGAATCGGCGTGTATCCGAAGACAGCTCAAATTTTGCGATGATCTTTGCGAAATCGCGAATAGTGCTGGAACTGCGCAAGTCGAGTACGTTCTCGGCGCGGCCGCGAAGCGCGAAGGTTACAAACGAGGTCTTACGCCGAAGCGCCAATTCTTGAAGGGATAACCCACCGGGGCCGCGCGTCTCAGGACGGCCACCAAAAAATTCAAAGTATGCGGTTTCGACATTCTCGGCAATGTACAGCGCCGGAAATTCCTGGCCGCGGGCTCGATCGAGATCCGACCCAATGTTGAATCGACCGCCGATGCCTTTGAGGCTACCGGCCGGCGAGAGCGGTTCAAGACTCCATCGGTAATCGCACACGCGAGCCCAATGCTCAAGGTCAATTTCTATTGACCCTGACGAACGCAAAGCTTCGCAGAGTTGGTCGTGATGAGCGGCCCGCTGGCGTTCAAGATCAAAGTAAACATAGTCGCTGTAGCGCTGCGCATCTTGAGACCGGCTCGACCATAGTTCGAGGTCTTGCTCAGTGAACAGTTCCAGCAAGACTCGACGATTCGAGGTGACCTTACTATGTCTCTTCCTTTTCGCCACCAAGAATAGCTCTTAGGTCGCGCAGACTAGCCGCGCTTCCGCTGCTGATAAGCGGCAGCCAATTCCGCTTCCCTCGATTCCAGCACGAAGTTTAGAAGGCGCTTGTAGCGGTCGCCGCGAATCATTGTTCGGGGCGACACGTTCCCGAGGTGTGGATTCGGCAGCTCAAACCAAAGAGCGACCTTATGAATGTCGCCGTCGAAGAATTCGGCAACGAGATTTGCGATGTTGGCGATCTCGCGCAGTCGTATCGCTGTCGCCGCCGGAATTGCGTCGTCGAAGCGCACCGAGGATTTGGAAACCTTGGAGATCTTGCCGAGATCTTCCTTGGTGAGTTTCACCACGTCGGCTACACGCTTGTAGTCTGGCTGGCCGTCTCGATAGAACCCCAAGATATCCGGCGCGATGTGTCCGGTGATCGGGCGAAAGGCCGCGTTGGACGATTGTGCTGTTGGCATGGGGGGAGACTCCTGCTGGACCCTCACCTTACCACGGATCGACCACGAATTAACCACGTTCGAGCCGGCATGTAAGTCAAGTTCGTCCTGGCTTCTCATGCGCGACATAACAAATTGATTTTAGAGTCATTGTTGCAGCGGATCTATTGGCTTCGTGGGTTCCAGTTCATCGATCCGCGGCGGTTATTGGGCCGCAACCACGCAGGCCGTCCAGATAGTCCGCCCAGGCTTGCATCATCTTCCGCCGCTCCGGCAGGTAGTCCGCGTGGTTGTACGCGGCCCGAATCTTGTCCCGCTCGCCATGAGCCAGTTGCCTCTCGATCGCGTCTTTATGCCAGTGCTGCTCATTTAGGATCGAGCTAGCCAGCGATCTGAACCCATGCGCGGTCATTGTTTCTTTGTCGTAGCCGATGCGACGCAGGGCGGCGTTCAAGGTGTTCTCGCTCATCGGCCGCGCAAGACTTCTCAGTCCAGGAAAGACGAGGCCAGTTGGGCCGGTGAGCGGCTGTAGCTCGCGAAGGATAGCGACGGCTTGTTTCGCCAGCGGCACGATGTGCTGCTCGCGCATCTTCATTCTCGCGGCCGGAATGCGCCACTGCGGGTGCGCGCCGTCGAGATCGAATTCCGACCAGTCAGCTTGTCGAAGTTCGCCAGGCCGAACAAACAGGAGCGGAGCGAGGCGAAGAGCGCAGGCGACTGGGAACGTACCCCCATAGCCCTCGATGGCTCTCAGCAGCTCGCCGACTTGCTTCGGGTCCGTGATGGTCGCGTGATGACGAGTCGGCCGCGCCGACAGCGTCTTCGACAAGCCCAAGCATGGCGAGTGTTCGCAGATTTCCTCCGCAATCGCGTATTCGAAGATCGAGCGAATCAGTTGAAGCACACGGTAGGCAGTCTCGATGTGCCCCGTCTTTTCTATCCTGTGCAAAACCTCTTTGATCTGCGCGCGCTTGATGCCACTGATGCCGAGCGAGCCCACCCACGGAAAGACGTGCTGCTCCAACCTCCGCGCGTTGCGCGCGCCGTGACTCTCGCCCCAGCCTTGCTTCGTCAGCCATTCGCGGGCCACGGCTTCGAACGTTTGAAGCTGGGAGACGCGCCTCTGGTGTTCTTCCTGCTTCCGGTGAGTGCTGGGATCGATGTTGTCGGCGAGTAGTCGCCGCGCCTCGTCTCGCTTCTCGCGAGCGCGCTTCAACGACACCTCGGGAAAGACGCCGAGTGATAAATTCTTCTCTGCTTTTCCCGGCTTGCCATCGGCGCGAGCGCCGTAGCGATACTTGAACCGCCACCATTTGTGGCCGGCGGCGCGGATGAGCAGGAACAGTCCTTTCTCGTCGTAGAGCTTCCAATCCTTCTCGCGAGGCTTTGCGTTTTGGACCTGAACATTGGTCAACGGCATTGGGGTAACTCTCCGTGTCGGCGACAGGTCGCCTCCAGTTACCCCTTGAAGTTGCCCCCGACAGGTCTAAGATGTCAACGGACGACAGCAGTCATCCGAAGCTGGAATTCTCGGGGTTTTCGAGTAATTCCGAGGACTTATGGATCTTCTTGGATGTCCTCGGAACAGGTGATGGTGGAGGCGGCGGGAATCGAACCCGCGTCCGCAAGCACTACGCTACAGGACCTACATGCTTAGCTCACTCTTTGTATCTCGCCGCGCGCTACCCGAGGAGCAGGGAAGACGAACGACCAGCTGCAGAGCGTTTTAACGAGGCGGCCTGTAGCACACCGACTCGCGAGCTTGTGAGCGCGTCCCCCAATCTGGATGCACAAGCACATACCAGGCGGAGGTTAGGCGGGATTAAGCCGCCAGAGCGTAGTTGTCGTCGTTTGCAACTATAAGTTTGTAAGCAGTTTAAGGAGTTACCTACAACTCCGCATGCACCTGGAGTTTCGCCACCCACGTCGAAGCCGGTCGCCCCCGTAAGGTGTCGCCACTCGTGGCAACGGCGCTAGTGTAAGGGCAAAAGCCAGGATCACAAGGGCTGCCAGTCACGAAATGCGCTTGCCAAAAGCACGGCGTCTCCTATCCTTCGTGCGCCGAGGGAATCGACCAAGAAGAACGTAGGAGTTGCTGAATGGAAATCCGCCCCTTGCGAGTGCTCACCACCTTGCTGCTGGTGACGATGGGAGTGCCGGCTGGTGCATCCGCGGCCGCATGCCTGGTGACGCCGGAGGAGCTTCGAGCGGCGACGGGGCGAGAGTTCATCGCGGGACAGGAAGGCAAAGCTGCCGACGGATCCGCTTTATGCACGTACGCCGAAGTAGCTGCGCCCACGCGGAAGCTGGCGCTAAATGTGATCGCTTCACGCGGCAAAGCTGCGTACGAGAGCAGGGTCCGGTTGCTGTCGATGGGCAAGAAGGAGATCGGCCTCAAGGGCGTGGGAGACGCGGCCTATTTCAACGGTACGGCCGCGGGTGTGCTGTCGGGCGATAAGCTGATCACGCTGTCGAACGTGAGGCGCGCATCGGCGCCGGAGATTGCGCCGGAGCGAATCGTGACGTTGCTGCAGGCGGCGCTCGGTCGAGCGGCGAAGTAAACCGCACGAAGCGGTGAAGCGCTGCGACTCAGCGTTTCGAATGTTTCATCAAGCGCGATTTTTCACGCTGCCAATCGCGGTCCTTCGAGGTGGCACGCTTGTCGTGTTCCTTCTTGCCCTTGGCGAGGCCGATGCGCAACTTGGCGCGCCCAGCTTTCCAATACATTTCCAGCGGCACCAAGGTGTAACCCTTGCGCTCGACGGCGCCGACCAGCCGGCTCAGTTCCGCGCGGTTCAGCAACAGCTTTCGCGTGCGGATCGGGTCGGGGATGACGTGCGTGGACGCAGTGGGCAGGGCAGAGACGTGCGCGCCGTACAGGAAGGCTTCCGCGTTCTTCAGGAACACGTACGCTTCCTTCAGCTGTACGCGCCCTGCACGCATGCTCTTGACCTCCCACCCCTGTAACGACAGGCCGGCCTCGTAAGTCTCCTCGATGAAGTACTCGTGGCGCGCCTGGCGGTTCTCGGCGATGGTCGGGTTGTTGTCGGCTTTCTGCTTGCTCATAGAGGGCGCGGATTGTACCGTGCCGGCGCATGCGTGAAGTAACTCGAAGTGCCCTGGTGCCCTATTCAGCCGAACAAATGTTCGCGCTGGTCGAGGACATTGAGCAGTATCCGCAGTTCGTGCCGTGGATTTCCGCGGCAACGAAGCTGGAGAGCACGCCGGAACAGGTCACTGGCACGCTGGAAATGCACAAAGCGGGCGTGCGCGAGACGTTCACGACGCGCAATTTTCTGAAACGTCCCACCGAGATGTTAATGACGCTGGTGGCCGGCCCTTTCAAGACCTTCGAAGGCCGCTGGACGTTCACGCCGCTGGGCGACAAAGGCGTCAAGGTAGGGCTCACGGTCCGTTTCGAGTTCGCCAACGCCATGCTCGGCATGCTGTTGTCGCGCACGTTCGAGAAGAACTGCAGCGAGTTGATCGACGCTTTCGTCGACCGCGCTCGCGCCGTGTATGGAAAAAAGTGAGTTACTGCACATCCGCGTGGTGTACGCACTGCCGGATCGCCAGCCGAGCGTCGATCTGCAAGTGCCGCCGGGCACCTCGCTCACCGAGGCGGTGAATCGCTCCGGCCTGCTGCAAAAATTTCCGGAAGCTGCGGCGCGTCCCTTGGAATGCGCCATTTTCGGGCGGGCAGTGCCGCTGACCTATGAGCTGCGCGATGGCGACCGCATCGAAATCCTGCGGCCGCTGCTGATCGATCCTAAACAGAGCCGGCGCGAAGCGGCCGCGCGCAGCCGCGCCGAATCCCAGCGACGAAAATAACTCGCTTCAATTCGTTGCCGCGGTCTTCGCTTGGGGTGGCTTCACCAGATTCGGCACCGTATCGGTCGGCCGATCGATGCGCTGGACTTTGTCCGTGGCATCGAAGAACACGATGAAATGACGCTTCTGTGGCGCGCTCCAGCGGCCGCGTTTGAAGTAGTACATGTAATCCCAGCGCGTGCTCACGAAGGGATCCGCCACCATGGGCGTACCGAGAAGCGATCGCACCTGGACGCGGGTCATGCCGACCGCTACGCGGTCGATGTCCTCTTTGTCGAGAAAGTTGCCTTGTTGAATATCGACGCGATGGACGCATCCTGACAGCCCGCCGGCCAGCAGCGCGGTGGCGATCAGCGAGGCCAGTGCTCGCACTCGAAGGCAGGACCAGGTGTACTTGATTCGTGTCATTTCGGGGTGGAGCCAGCGGCTGGGCTGCGAGATAATGCGGCAGGATGATACTCAAAAGTGGTCGGTCTCGCAGCGAAACGCTCGCCGACGTTCGATCTGAGGACCAAACACGTGGAAACCCAAGACTTACGCAAGGCCGGGCTCAAAGTCACGCTGCCGCGTATAAAGATTCTCGAGATTCTCGGCACGGCCACGCCGCGACACATGAGCGCGGAAGACATTTATAAGCACTTGCTTGAGTCTCACGAGGATATCGGCCTTGCCACGGTGTACCGGGTCTTGACGCAGTTCGAGGCCGCGGGGCTGGTTACGCGTCATCACTTCGAGGGCACCACGGCGGTGTTCGAGCTCAACGAGGGCCAGCACCACGACCACATCGTCTGCTTAGGCTGCGGCCGGGTGGAAGAGTTCATGGATGCCGGCATCGAAGAGCGGCAGCGGCAGGTTGCGGCTCGCCTGAAGTACGAGCTGAAGGATCATTCCATGATCCTGTACGGCTACTGCAGCCGGCCGGACTGCCCGGCGCGAAACCAGAAGGGTCGCAACTGACGCGACCCCAAACGGCTCAGCGCCGCGCCGGCTTCTTCTTCGCAGCCGGGGCGGCAGCCTTGGCCGGAGCCTTCGCGGCGCCAGTCGCCGCTTTGGCCGGACCCTTGGCAGGCGCCGGCCGCAGCATCTCCGCGGCATGTTCCCGCGCCTTATCCGTCACATTGATACCGCCCAGCATGCGCGCGATTTCCTCGATGCGCTCATCCGCGGTCAGCGGGTGCAAAGCCGTGCGGGTGGTTTTGCCATCCGTGAGTTTCGTGACTCGCACATGTGCGTGAGCCTGGCTGGCGACCTGCGGCAGATGGGTGACGCACAGGGCTTGCGCCCGTTCGCCGAGAGTCCGCAGCTGGCGGCCGACGATCTCGGCCACACCGCCACCGACGCCGGCATCGACTTCGTCGAACACCAGGCACGCCAGAGAGTCGGCCATGGCATCGGTCTGCACAGCGGCAACCTGAATGGCCAGGCTGATGCGTGACAACTCACCGCCCGACGCCACTTTGGCGAGCGCGCGGGGTGGCTGACCTGGATTGGCGCTGACCAGAAACTCGATGTCATCGGCGCCATTCACGCCGGCCGATTCGGCGGAGCGCACATCGATCTGGAACTTGCCGCCCGGCATGCCGAGGGTTTGCATCAATGCGCTGATGCTCGTGCTCAACGCTTTCGCGGCGGCTTTGCGCGCAGCCGTGAGTTTGTCGCACGCCGCACCGAATTTTTTCTGCGCCTCTTCCAGTCGCTTCTCGATCTGCGCCATCGACGCTTCCAGCGAATCGAGCCGCTGGAACTCCTGCTGCAGATCCGCTTGCAAGCCGAGCAGGGCGCTGACTTCGACGCGATGTTTGCGCGCGATCGATTCCATGGTCGCGAGCCGCTCTTCGACCCACTCCTGCCGCTGCGGATCGGCATCGAGATCGGACTCGTAACGCTCCACCGCTTCGACGCCTTCGCGAAGTGCGATCAGGCTCTCCTCGATCAGCTGCCCCATCGGTGCGAACGTCGGATCCAACTCGCCGACGTGACGCGCGGTGCTCAGTGCTCGCGAGATGGCTTGCTCAGCGCTCACATCTTCAGCTTCACGCAGCAGTTGGATGATTTCGCGCGCGCCGGATGCGAGTCGCCCGCGCTGTGACAGACGCGTCCGTTCGGCGGCGAGCTCTTCAGCTTCACCTTCCTTGAGGTCGAGCGCTTGCAGCTCGCTCAAGTGATAGCGCAGCAGCTCTAGACGAGCCTCGCGATCCTGCACCGATGCGGCCGCACGATCGCGTTCCTCTTTGACCTGCGACAACGTGCGCCATGCCTCGCTCACAGCGCTCACCAGCTCGCGATGCTCGCCGCTCTGGTCGAGCAGTTCGCGCTGCGCGGAGCGACGAACCAGGGATTGATATTCCATCTGTCCGTGCACATCGACGAGCGTCTCGCCGAGCTGACGCAGCGATTGCACGGACATCGTTTGTCCGTTGACGTACGCGCGCGAGCGACCGTCCGCGGAGATCACTCGACGCAGCAGGCATTCGCCTTCGTGCTCGATGGATTGTTCGTTGAGCCAGGCGTGGGCCGCGGCATTCTTTTCGATGGCGAACGTCGCTGACACTTCGGCCCGTTCGGCGCCGTGACGAACGACTTCGGCGCCCGCGCGTCCGCCGGCCGCGAGCAGCAGCGCATCGACAAGGATCGACTTGCCCGCGCCGGTCTCGCCGGTGAGCACCGTCAAGCCGGGGCCAAGCTCCAGCTCGACCGCGTCGATGATGGCAAAGTCGCGGATCTGAATATGAGTGAGCATCTTCGCGTTGGAGGAAGTTATTCCGAGGTTGGGTAGGGAGCGGTACGGTCACCGCGGCCCCAGCGCAGCTTCGAGCGCAGCGTGCGATAGTAATCGTGATCGGCGGGGTGGAGGAGGGTCACGTTGCTCGCGGCGGGTTGAACGACCAGGCGATCTCCCTGCGACAACGCGCCCAGCGATACACCGTCGCAAGTGACCTGTCCGTTGCTATCCGGTCGATCGAGCAGGCGCACTTCAATGATGGCATTGCTCCGGACCACGATCGGTCGATCCGACAAAGTGTGCGGACAGATCGGCGCGAGCACCAGCGCATCCAGACCCGGATACAGGATCGGACCGCCACACGACAGCGCGTACGCGGTCGAGCCGGTCGCCGTCGCAATGACTAAACCGTCGCCGCCGTGTGTGTTCACGTAGCGGCCGTCGATGTAGGTCTCGAAATCCAGGATGCGACCGGTCTGCCACTTCTGCAGGACGACGTCGTTCAGGCCGTTGCAATGGCGATCGGGCTGACCGGGAGAGCTCAAGGTTGCTTGCAGCATCGCGCGCTGATCGCTCACATAGCGACCGGCGAGAATCTCATCGACGCGCGTGGTCAGCTCGCTCGGGCCGATGTCGGCGAGAAATCCGAGCCGGCCGCGATTGATGCCGAGGACCGGCAGAGAGCGCGGCGCGGCGAGCCGGGCCGCGTGCAACATAGAGCCGTCGCCGCCCACTGCGATCAGCAGGTCGGCCGTCGCGCATAGATCCGATTCAGGTAAGCGCTCGACCGTGACGCCGCGGTAGTCGACGCTCGTGGCCGCATCCACGAGCACGCGCCGCGCACGGCTGTGCAGATGAGCGGCCAAAACCTGCAAGGATTCGACAACCCGCGAGTCACGCGTGTTGCCGATGATGGCGATGGTTTGAAAGGGTTGGGGCGCTGCGGACATGGATGCGGTTTGTAGCACGGACCCATGTCAGCCAGCCACGCGAATACAGTTGTGAACCGGCGACTGGACCCAAGATAGCCCTTATCGAACGCCCGCTCGACTAAGGGGCGGTCTGCTTGACAGCGCCTCGCGCGGTGCTTAGCTTCACTTGGACAGTCGGCACCGCATTGCAGCTGGTGCAAAATGCCTTCTGTCACATAGGTTTGAGTCCTAGATGCGGCGGGGCAAAGCGCCCCACGAACCAAGCCGCCCGAACCGTTACGATGCCGACCCTGAACGACGAACCGCTGAATGAACGTTCCCAGCAGTTGCTGAAGCTGCTGGTCGAACATTACATCCGCGACGGGCAGCCCGTCGGGTCCCGCACTCTGTCCCGTGATCTGGGGCTGAACCTGAGCGCGGCGACCATCCGCAATGTCATGGCGGACCTGGAGGAGTTGGGCTTCGTCACTTCGCCGCACACCTCGGCGGGCCGCGTTCCCACCGACAAGGGTTATCGCTTTTTCGTCGACACGCTGCTCAAGTACCAGCCGCTCGACGACGACAAGATCGCCGCGATTCAGTCGCGCTTCGGCGAGCACACTGCCGACCACAAAGCGCTGGTGGCCGCTGCTTCCCAGATGTTATCGAGCGTCACCCGGCTCGCCGGGGTCGTGACACTGCCGCGACAGAGTCATTCGGCGCTCAGCCAGATCGAATTCGTGCCGCTGTCGGACAACCGCGTGCTGGCCATCATGGTCGTGAACGGCCGCGAAGTGCAGAACCGAATAGTGCAGCTGGAGCGTCACTACAGCTCCGAGGAGCTGCGCCGCGCCTCGAACTATTTGAATCAGGAATTCGGCGGCAAGGAATTGAGCGCGGTGCGCGACCACTTGCTCAATCAGCTCAAGGAAACACGCGAGTCGCTGAACCAGGTGATGCTCGATGCCATTCATCTGGCGCAGCACGTCGTCATGCCGTCGCAGGCCTCGGGCCGGATGGAATATGTCATCGCCGGCGAGACCAACCTGATGAGCTTCGCCGAGCTGTCCAACGTCGAGAAGCTGCGGCGCCTGTTCGAGGCGTTCACCCAGCAGCGCGACATCCTGCACCTGCTCGATCTGAGTCTGAAGGCCGACGGTGTGCAGATCTTCATCGGCCAGGAATCCGGCTACACCATCCTGGACGACTGCAGCGTAGTTACGGCTCCGTACACCCTCGACCAGGAAGTCGTCGGCGTGTTGGGGGTCATCGGTCCAACGCGGATGGCCTACGAGCGCATCATCCCCATCGTCGATATCACCGCAAAGCTGCTCGGCTCCGCCTTGAATTCCCGCGCCTGAGCCGCCATTCCCGTCGCGCCTGACCTGTCCCCAGGAGAGGTCAGGGCTGAGGTCGGCCGCCTGATCAGGCAGAATGCCGCCCCTTTAAAGAAACCGCGTCCCGCCACCGGCGTCGCCGGCCGGGCACGAGCCCTTTTTGCGATAGGAGAATCAGATTCATGAGCACGCCCAACGAGCAGGATCGCCCGCCCGGCGCCAATGGCGCCCCCGCTGGGGAAGGTGGCGCGGCGGATTTGCAGGCGGCCCTGCAGGCAGCCGAAGTGCGAGCGCTGGAAAGCCGCGACATGTACATGCGCGCGCTCGCCGAGATGGAAAATATTCGCAAGCGTGCGTCCCGGGATGTTGAGCAGGCCCACAAATACGCGGTCGACAAATTTGCCAACGATCTGGTCGCCGTGAAGGACAGCCTGGAGCTGGGCCTGTTGGCCGCCGGCGACCCGCAGACCCTGCGCGCCGGCACCGAAGCGACCCTGAAACTGCTGGCCAAGGCGTTCGAGAAGAACGGGCTGACCGAGATCGATCCGCTGGGCGAGCCGTTCAATCCCGAGCAGCACGAAGCCATGGCCATGCAGCCCTCGGCCGAGCATGTCCCCGACAGCGTCACCCAGGTCGTGCAGAAGGGTTACCAGCTGAATGGTCGCCTGTTGCGCCCGGCGCGCGTGATCGTCGCAAAAGCCCCCTGAAGGCCTTGTAAACGCCGGCACGATCCGCAGATATCGCGGCAAGACGGCCGGAGCACCGGGCTCAAACTCGCGCACCTGGCCAGATTTACAGACCGAATTTCGAACCAATTACTAACGAAGCATTTGCAGGAGACATTGGGCCATGAGCAAAGTCATCGGCATCGACCTCGGCACGACCAACTCGTGCGTCGCGATCATGGAAGGCGGCAAGCCGCGCGTGATCGAGAACAGCGAAGGCGATCGCACCACGCCGTCGATCGTGGCGTTCACCAAGGACAATGAAGTGCTCGTCGGCCAGTCCGCGAAGCGCCAGGCGGTGACCAATCCGCAGAACACCCTGTTCGCGATCAAGCGCCTCATCGGCCGCCGCTTCGAAGACAACGTCGTGCAGAAAGACGTCGACATGGTCCCGTACAAGATTGCCAAGGCCGACAACGGCGACGCCTGGGTGGAAGTGCAGGGCAAGAAGATGGCCCCGCAGGAAATCTCCGCGCGCATCCTGCAGAAAATGAAGAAGACTGCCGAGGATTTCCTCGGCACCACGGTCACCGAAGCCGTCATCACCGTGCCCGCTTACTTTAACGACTCGCAGCGCCAGGCGACCAAAGACGCCGGCCGCATCGCCGGTCTGAACGTCAAGCGCATCATCAACGAGCCGACCGCCGCGGCGCTGGCCTATGGCCTCGACAAGCAGGGCGGCGATCGCAAGATCGCGGTGTATGACCTGGGTGGCGGCACGTTCGACGTCTCCATCATCGAAGTCGCGGATGTCGACGGCGAGCGTCAGTTCGAAGTGCTCGCGACCAACGGCGACACGTTCCTCGGCGGCGAGGACTTCGACAAGCGCGTCATCGATTACCTCGGCGAAGAGTTCAAGAAGGAAAGCGGCGTCGACGTGCGTCGCGATCCGCTCGCCATGCAGCGCCTGAAGGAAGCTGCGGAGAAGGCGAAGATCGAGCTGTCCAGCAGCCAGCAGACCGAAATCAATCTGCCGTACATCACGGCGGATGCGTCCGGTCCGAAGCACCTCAACATCAAGCTCACTCGCGCCAAGCTCGAGTCGCTGGTCGAGGACCTGGTGAACAAGACCATCGAGCCGTGCCGGATCGCGCTGAAGGACGCGGGCCTGTCCATCAAGGACGTGTCCGAAGTGATCCTGGTCGGCGGCCAGACCCGCATGCCGCTGGTGCAGAAGCAGGTGAAGGACTTCTTTGGCCAGGAGCCACGCAAGGACGTGAACCCCGATGAAGCCGTGGCCGTTGGCGCCGCGATTCAGGGCGGCGTGCTGTCCGGCGAAGTGAAGGACGTGTTGCTGCTCGACGTGACGCCGCTGTCGCTCGGTATCGAGACGCTCGGTGGCGTGATGACCAAGCTGATCGAGAAGAACACCACGATTCCCACCAAGGCGAATCAGACCTTCTCGACCGCGGACGACAACCAGGGCGCCGTGACCATTCACGTGCTGCAGGGTGAGCGTCAGCGTGCGCACGACAACAAGTCGCTCGGTCAATTCAACCTCGAAGGCATTCCGCCGGCGCCGCGCGGCATGCCGCAGATCGAAGTCACGTTCGACATCGATGCCAACGGCATCCTGAACGTGTCGGCGAAGGACAAGGCCACCGGCAAGGAACAGAAGATCGTCATCAAGGCCTCCTCGGGTCTGAACGAGGATGAGATCAAGCGCATGGTGAAGGACGCCGAGGCGCACGCCGAGGAAGATCGCAAGTTCCGCGAGCTGGTCGAGTCGCGTAACAAGGCCGACGCGCTGGTGCACGGTACCGAGAAGGCGCTGAAGGATCTGGGCGAGAAGGTTCCGCCCGCCGATCGCGCCAACATCGAAAATGCCGTGTCGGATCTGAAGCGCGCACTGAGCGGCGACGACAAGGATGTGATCGAGAAGAAGGCTGCCGAAGTGAGCCGTCTGACTGCCGCTCTGGCGCAGCAGTCTGCCGAAGCGGGCGCGGCGGGTCCGGGTGCGGGCCCGCAGGGCTCGGCCGGCGCCGGTGGCGCGGGCGGCGGCAACGACGACGTGCTCGATGCCGAGTTCGAAGAAGTCAAAGACAAGAAGAAGTAAGCACAGTGGCGGCCCGGCGGATGTTATGTCCGCCGGGCCGATCTTTGTATTTAGGTGGCTGACGCCGGCGCACGCAGGCATCATGCCGCCATCTTTGCGTGGGGTTGTTTCCGCGAATGTCCAAGCGCGACTACTACAAGGTGCTCGATGTAGCCCGCACGGCCACGGAGGCCGAGATCAAGAAGGCTTATCGCCGTCTGGCGATGAAGTTTCACCCCGACCGCAATCCCAACGACGCGGAAGCCGAAGAGAAATTCAAGGAGTGCAAGGAAGCTTACGAGGTGCTGACCGACGCGCAGAAGCGCGCCATCTACGATCAGCACGGTCACGACGGGCTGGCCGCTCGCGGCGGCGCGGGCTACAGCGCCTCCGATGCGTTCAGCGACATCTTCGGCGATGTGTTTGGTGACATTTTCGGCGGCGGCCGTCGCGGCGGGCGCCAGCAGGTCTTTCGTGGCGCCGACCTGCGCTACGACCTCGAGCTCGATCTGGAGCAGGCCGTGTTCGGCCATTCTGCAGATATCGAATTCACGACCCTCACCGAGTGCGAGCCTTGCTCGGGTTCGGGCGCGGCGCCCGGCTCGAAGCCGGTCACCTGCGACACCTGTAACGGCGCCGGTCAGGTCCGGATGCAGCAGGGGTTCTTCGCGGTTCAGCAAACCTGTCCGCGTTGCAAAGGCCGGGGCCAGATCATCAGTCAGCCGTGCGATTCCTGCCTGGGGCAGGGCCGGCTGCGCAAGAAGAAGACGCTCAACATTAAAGTCCCGCAGGGCGTCGACAACGGCGACCGCATTCGCCTGACGGGCGAAGGCGAGGCCGGGCGCAATGGCGGACCGGCGGGCGATCTCTACGTCGAGATCCGCGTCAAGGAACATGCGATTTTCGAGCGCGATGGCAGTCATCTGTCGTGCGAAGTGCCGGTGAGTTTCTCGACCGCGACGCTCGGCGGCACGATTGAAGTGCCCACGCTCGGCGGCAATGTCGAATTGAAAGTGCCCGGAGAAACTCAGTCCGGCCGTGTGTTCCGCCTGCGCGAGAAAGGCGTCAAGCCGGTGCGCGGCGGAGCGACGGGAGATTTGTTCTGTCGCGTCGTGGTCGAGACGCCGGTCAATCTCACCGAAGAGCAGAAAGAACTGCTGCGCGCCTTCGACGCGTCGATGCACGAGAGCAAGCGCAATCACAGCCCGCGGGAAAGCACCTGGCTGGACGGCGTAAAACGTTTCTTCGACACCATCAGAAGCTGATTCGACCGATGGCCGAACACTCATTGCAGATCGCCGTGCTCGGCGTCAGCGGCCGGATGGGCCGCGCGCTGCTCGCCGCGATCGATGAAGCGCCGGGCACGAAGCTGAGCGGTGCGACGGCGTCCGCGAACAGTCGCTGGCTCGGCAGGGACGCGGGCGATGCGACCGGCGGCGCCAAGCGCGACGTAACCGTTGAGGCCGATCCGGCGGCCGCGTTGCGTAGCGTGCAGGTCGCCATCGATTTCACCTTGCCCGAAGCGACCGCAGCCAATCTTGCCGCTTGTGTCGCGGCCAAGTGCCCGCTCGTCATCGGCACCACCGGCCACACCGAGGCGGTGCGAGCCCAGATTGCGGCCGCAGCGCAATCCATTCCGATCGTGATGGCGCCGAACATGAGCCTGGGCGTGAACCTGCTGCTCAAGCTCGTTGAATTGGCAGCGAGCAAGCTCGATGCCGACTACGACATCGAAGTCTTCGAAGCTCATCACCGCAACAAGAAGGACGCGCCTTCGGGAACGGCGCTGGCACTGGGTGCGGCGGCGGCCGACGGACGAGATGTCAAATTGGCGGACGCGGCTGAATATTCCCGTCACGGCAACACTGGCGCCCGCAAGCGCGGCTCCATCGGCTTCTCGGTCTTCCGGGGTGGCGATGTGGTCGGCGACCACACCGTGACCTTTGCGGGCATCGGCGAGCGGATCGAGCTGACACATCGCGCCAGCGATCGGCTCGCTTTTGCGCGGGGCGCCGTCAAAGCAGCCCAGTGGCTGGTGGGAAAGTCGCCGGGCCTGTACTCGATGCAGGACGTGCTCGGTCTGTAATTCGGACGATGCCCCTTTAAATCGGGCATGCACGCCCAACCCTGACTTCCGCTGAAGCGGGAGAGGGTGACAGACACGCGCATTTCGCTTTCATCACTTGGGCGACTCGCGTAGACTGCCGTCTTCAGCACGCGGTGAAAACACTTGTGGCGGGATAGGGCCTTAAGAGCCCATCTCGTCTTCCGCATGCGTGTCTGAAACAGCTGACATCGGGAGCTACATGAACCACACCGGTAACGTGGCCGCTGTACTGGCACTCGAGGACGGGACCGTTTTCCACGGCCGATCCATCGGAGCCAAAGGCAACACGACGGGCGAGGTGGTGTTCAACACCGCCATGACGGGCTATCAGGAAATCCTCACGGACCCGTCCTATTGCAGACAGATTGTTACTCTCACCTATCCGCACATCGGCAACACCGGCACCAATCCGGAAGACCTGGAAGCGGCATCGGTGTACGCGGCAGGTCTGATCATTCGTGATTTGCCGGCCGTCCATTCCAACTGGCGCGCCTCTGAATCCCTGGAGAGCTTTCTCCAACGCGGCAAGATCGTCGCCATTGCGGACATCGACACTCGCAAGCTGACGCGCATCTTGAGAGAGAAGGGCGCGCTCGCCGGCTGCATCATGACTGGCGAGAAGGCCGACGCCACGGCAGCGGTGCACGCCGCGCGCAAATTCCCCGGCTTGAAAGGGATGGACCTCGCGAAGGTCGTCTCCACCAAGCGCGTGTATCAATGGAACGAAGGCACCAACTGGGGCGAGAACCAGGGGCCGAAGTCACGTCCGGGACAACGCGTGCACGTGGTTGCTTATGACTACGGCATCAAGCGCAACATCCTGCGGTGTCTCGCCGATCACGGTGCTCGCGTAACGGTCGTGCCCGCGCAGACGCCGGCAGACAAAGTGCTCGCGATGAATCCAGACGGCATCTTCCTGTCCAACGGCCCTGGCGATCCGGAGCCGTGTACGTACGCGATCGAGGCGATCAAGAGATTCCTGCAGACCGACATTCCGGTGTTCGGCATCTGTCTCGGCCATCAGCTGCTGGGCCTGGCGAGCGATGCGAAGACGGTGAAGATGAAGTTCGGCCATCACGGCGCGAATCATCCGGTGCAGGACATCGCATCCGGCCGCGTGCTGATCTCCAGCCAGAACCACGGCTTCGCGGTGGATGAGAGCACGCTCGGCGAGAACGTGAAGGTGACCCACAAGTCGCTGTTCGACGGCTCGCTGCAAGGCATCGAGCGCACCGACTGCCCGGCCTTCAGTTTCCAGGGCCACCCCGAGGCGAGCCCGGGCCCGCAAGACGTGGGCCAGCTGTTCGCCCGGTTCACCGCCATGATTCACCAGCGGCTTGCCAGCCAGCAGTCCACTCAGTCCCCGGCCGCCGCGAAAGACGGCCGCCGTGCCGCCGAAGGTTGACCGATCTCACATGCCCAAACGTACCGATCTAAAAAGCATCCTGATCATCGGCGCCGGCCCCATCGTCATCGGCCAGGCGTGTGAGTTCGACTATTCCGGTGCGCAGGCCTGCAAAGCGCTCAAGGAAGAGGGCTACCGCGTCATCCTGGTGAACTCCAATCCGGCCACCATCATGACGGACCCGGAGTCCGCCGATGCCATTTACATCGAGCCCATCAACTGGCGCACGGTGGAACGGATCATCGAGAAGGAACGTCCCAGCGCACTGCTGCCCACGATGGGCGGACAGACGGCGCTCAACTGCGCGCTCGACCTGGTGCGCGAAGGCGTGCTGGAAAAGCACGGCGTCGAGCTGATCGCCGCGTCTCGCGAAGCCATCGACATGGCCGAGGACCGCGAGAAGTTTCGCAACGCCATGCGTGAGATCGGCTTGGAGTCGCCGCGTTCGAAGATCGCGCACAGCATGGATGAAGCGCTGGCGGTGCAGGCCGAGATCGGCTTTCCGACGATCATTCGTCCCTCGTTCACCATGGGCGGCTCGGGCGGTGGCATCGCGTACAACCGCGAAGAGTTCGTCACCATCGTCGAGCGCGGTCTGGACGCATCGCCGACTTCCGAAGTGCTGCTCGAAGAGTCGGTGATCGGCTGGAAGGAATACGAGATGGAAGTGGTCCGCGATCGTGCGGACAACTGCATCATCATCTGCTCCATCGAAAATCTGGATCCGATGGGCGTGCACACCGGCGACTCGATCACGGTCGCGCCGGCGCAGACGCTGACGGACAAGGAATATCAGATGATGCGCAACGCCTCGATCGCGGTGTTGCGCAAGATCGGCGTGGAGTGCGGCGGCTCGAACGTGCAGTTCGCGCTCAATCCCGCCGACGGTCGTCTGCTCATCATCGAAATGAACCCGCGCGTGTCGCGCTCGTCGGCGCTCGCATCGAAGGCGACGGGCTTTCCGATCGCGAAGGTCGCGGCCAAGCTGGCCGTGGGCTACACGCTCGATGAGTTGCGCAACGAAATCACGGGCGGCGCGACGCCGGCCTCGTTCGAGCCGACCATCGATTACGTCGTCACCAAGATTCCGCGCTTCACGTTCGAGAAGTTCCCCGGCGCCAACGATCGCCTCACGACTCAGATGAAGTCGGTGGGCGAGGCGATGGCCATGGGCCGCACGTTCCAGGAGTCGCTGCAGAAGGCGCTGCGAAGCATGGAAGTCGGCACCGACGGTCTCGATCCGTTGCTGTCGCTGCCGATTGCCGAAGAACAGATGCACAAGCTGCGCGAAGAACTGCGCATGCCAGGTCCGAATCGCCTGCGCTACGTCGGCGATGCGTTCCGCGGTGGCCTGTCGTTCAACGAAGTGCAGTCGCTGTCGCGCATCGATCCCTGGTTCCTCGCGCAGATCCAAGACATCGTGCTCGAAGAGGAAAAAGTGCGCGAGCAAGGCCTCGAAGCCTTCACGCGCGATCGCGTGTGGACGCTCAAGCGCAAAGGCTTCTCCGATCGTCGCCTGGCGACGCTGCTCGGCATCGATGAGGCGAGCGTACGTCGTAAGCGCATCACCATGGGCATTCGCCCGGTGTACAAGCGCGTCGACACTTGCGCCGCCGAGTTCTCCACTTCGACCGCGTACATGTATTCGTCCTATGACGAGGAGTGCGAAGCGAATCCGACCGACCGCAAGAAGATCATGATTCTCGGCGGCGGCCCGAATCGCATCGGCCAGGGCATCGAGTTCGACTACTGCTGCGTGCACGCGGCGCTCGCGCTACGCGAGGCGGGATACGAGACCATCATGGTCAACTGCAATCCCGAAACGGTCTCCACCGACTACGACACGTCGGATCGTCTGTACTTCGAGCCGCTGACGCTCGAGGACGTGCTGGAGATCATCGATAAAGAAAAACCGGTCGGCGTGATCGTCCAGTACGGTGGCCAGACGCCGCTGAAGCTGTGCCGCGCTCTCGAAGCCGCCGGCGCACCGATCATCGGCACGACGCCGGATGCGATCGACGTTGCCGAAGACCGCGAGCGCTTCCAGCAGCTCGTGCAGCAGCTGAATTTGAAGCAGCCGCCAAATTGCACGGCCCGCACCGAAGAGCAGGCCATCACCATGTCGAAGACGGTGGGCTTCCCGCTGGTCGTGCGCCCGTCGTACGTGCTCGGCGGTCGCGCCATGGAAGTGGTCTTCACCGAAGACGACCTGCGCACTTACATGACCGATGCAGTGAAGGTGTCGAACGACAGCCCCGTGCTGCTCGACCGCTTCCTCGATCAGGCCATCGAAGTCGACGTCGACGCAATCTGCGACGGCGAGGATGTTTATATCGGCGGCATCATGGAGCACGTCGAGCAGGCCGGTGTGCACTCGGGCGACTCGGGTTGCTCGCTGCCGCCGAACAGCCTGTCGGCCGAGACCCAGGAAGATCTGAAGGAACAGACGCGCAAGCTCGCTCGCGGATTGAAGGTCGTCGGTCTGATGAACATTCAGTTCGCGATCCAGAGCGGCATCGTCTACATCCTCGAAGTCAATCCGCGCGCCTCGCGCACTGTGCCGTTCGTTTCCAAAGCGACTGGCGTGCCGCTCGCGAAGATGGCGGCGCGTGTCATGGCTGGCGCGAAGTTGAAAGAGCTCGGCTTGACCGAGGAGCGCGTGCCGAAGTTCTTCGCGGTGAAGGAATCCGTGTTCCCGTTCTCGAAGTTCCCCGAGGCCGATCCCATCCTCGGCCCGGAAATGAAATCCACCGGCGAGGTGATGGGCACCGGCCGTTCGTTCGGCGAGGCCTATGCGAAGGCGCAGCTCGCGTCCGGCGTCATCCTGCCGACGCGCGGCGTGTGTTTGATCAGCGTGCGCGACCGCGATAAACCCGCGGCAGTGCAGCTGGCGCGGCGCCTGGTCGCGCAGGGATTTGAAATCGTTGCAACGTCTGGCACCGCGGAAATGATCACCAATGCGGGAATTCCATGCCGCATGGCGAACAAGGTGCGTGAGGGTCGCCCTCACATCGTGGACATGATAAAAAACGACGAGATTTCGCTGATCGTCAATACCACCGAAGGCAAGCAGGCGATCTTCGAGTCGCGCTCCATCCGGCGTGAAGCGGTCCATAAGCGCGTCACGTACTACACAACAGTGGCGGCGGGACTCGCGACCTGCGATGCCATCGCCCACATGAATGAGGTCGACGTGAACCGATTGCAGGATCTGCATCAGGAGATCTCGCGCACCGGCGAGACAGGCGCGGCCGGCCAGCGGTTGGAGATCGCATCGTGAAACGTCTGCCGTTGACTTTGAAAGGCGCCGAGAAGCTGCGCGTCGAGCTGAAGCGTTTGAAGAGCGAAGATCGTCCGCGCGTGATCCAGGCGATTGCCGAAGCGCGCGCCCATGGCGATTTGAGCGAGAACGCGGAATATCACGCTGCGCGCGAGCAGCAGAGTTTCATCGAAGGCCGCATCAAGGACATCGAGGCGCATCTGTCGAACTCGGAAATCATCGACGTCGCGTCGTTGCCGGCTACGGATAAAGTGGTGTTCGGCGCGACCCTCGACCTGGAAGACGAGGACACCGGCAACAAGGTGCTCTACCAGATCGTCGGCGACGCCGAAGCGGATATCAAACACGGCCTGATCTCGGTCTCCTCACCGATCGCCCGTGCGCTCGTCGGCAAGTCGAAGGGCGACGTCGTGGACGTGGTCGCGCCCAACGGCACGAAGAGCTACGAGATCGTCGGCGTCCGATACCTCTAGCGCACAACGCAGCAGCAGTTATTTTTTGTGGAGCTTCCACCGGCTCGGACAGTGCTGGACTTCAGCGTGACGTTCCTGGTCACGCTCTGGGCCGGCTCGCTGTGGACGGTATGTGGCATCGTCGCGCCGCAGTTGTTTGCGACGCTGCCCGAGCGAAAGCTGGCGGGGCAGATGGCGGCGCGGCTGTTTCACATCGAGACCTGGCTGGGCGTTGTCATCGCGATCCTGTTGATCGCGTTATTCGCCGCCCGCAAAGCCTTCGCTGTCAGCAAGACGATTCTCTGGTTGATCCTGCTGACTGCGGCTGCGCCGCTAACGAGCGAGCTGATCCTCGGCCCGATGATGAACGCGGCTCGCGAAGCGAACGACATGGCTCGCTTCGGGATGCTTCACGGCGTGTCCGCCGTGCTGTTCCTGATCGCTTGTCTGAGTGCGCTGGCGCTGGTGTGGAAGGTGCGCCAGCTCGAGCGTTAATCGGCCGGGAGAATGATCTTCGGCTTGTCCTTGTGCGGGCGGTAGAACACACCCACATTGCCGATGCGTTGGACCAAAGAGCTGCCGCTTTGCTTGGCCAGTTCGGCGAGAATGTTGTCCCGTTCGTCACGGTCGCCGACGCGGGCTTTCACTTTCACCAGTTCGTGCGCGCCGAGGGCGAGATCGAACTCCTTGGCGACCCCGGACGACAGTCCCGATGAGCCGATGAGAATGATGGGATCGCGGCCGTGGGCGAGGCCACGGAGGTACTTTTTCTGCTTTTCGGAAAGCTGCTGAGCTTGAGTCATGGCTAAGCGTACTAAATCGAGCCGGGAATGGCTCGCCGAACATGAGAGCGACCCGTACGTAAAGCAGGCGCGGCAGATGGGCTATCGCTCGCGTGCCGTGTTCAAGTTGGAGGAAATCCAGCGCGCCGATCGTCTCATTCGCCCTGGCATGACCATCGTCGATCTGGGCGCCGCTCCGGGCGGCTGGAGCCAGCTTGCGGCTAAGCTTCTGCAGGGCAGGGGTCGGATCGTGGCCCTGGACATCCTGCCCATGGATGCCATCGTCGGCGTCGACTTCCTGCAGGGTGACTTCTCCGAAGACGCGGTGCTGGCGCAGTTGGAACAAATGCTCGGCGACGAGCGCCCCCAGCTTGTAATGTCGGATATGGCCCCCAATACCACCGGCATTGCCGATGTGGACCACGACCGTTCGATGCATCTGGTTGAACTGTCACTGGAATTTGCCCGTCAGCGGCTCCGTCCAGGGGGCGATTTCCTGGTCAAGGTTTTCCAGGGACGACACTTTCAACCGTTCGTGAAGGAGCTCCGGGCGAGCTTTGCCAGCGTCAAGGTCCGTAAACCAGATGCGTCTCGCCAGCGAAGTCCGGAACTTTACCTGCTGGGCCGGGACTTTAAGGCTTAAGCTGGTCGCTCTTAGGTTTGGGCTTGCTAAGGATCGGGGAGTCGGTTATGGCGCGTCCCGGTCCGGTGGTGTAGTGTCAATCGGCGCCTACTTATTTACTTCCAGGCTGCCGCCAGCGTTCTTGACCGTGAAGGTATAGGACCAGGCGCACGAGGATGGGACTTTGAACGACCTAGCCAAGAACATCGTACTCTGGATCGTCATCGCCGTGGTTGTCGCCACGGTGGTCAGCAACTTCAGTGCGCGGTCCGGCGGAGTACAGGAAATGCCGTACTCCACCTTCCTGCAACAGGTGAAGGACGGCGGCGTCGCCGAAGTCACCCTCAACAAGACCACCGACGTTATTCGCGGCGTCCGCACCAATGGCGAGCAGTTCACCGTCAACAATCCCGAGACGGAGAACAACGCGCTGATCGGCACGCTGATGGACAACAACGTGAAGTTCTCGGGCGCGGCGCCGGAGCGTCAGTCGTTCCTGATGCAGCTGTTCATCTCTTCCTTCCCCATCCTGCTGCTGATCGCGGTGTGGGTGTACTTCATGCGCCAGATGCAGGGCGGCGCCGGCGGCAGGGGGGCCATGTCCTTCGGCAAGAGTCGCGCACGCCTGCTCGGCGAAGACCAGGTGCAAGTCACGTTCGCCGATGTCGCGGGCGTGGACGAAGCGAAGGAAGAAGTGGTCGAGATCGTCGAGTTCCTCAAGGACCCGGGCAAGTTCCAGCGCCTCGGCGGCAAGATTCCGCGTGGTGTGCTGATGGTCGGCTCGCCGGGTACCGGTAAGACGCTGCTCGCCCGCGCCATCGCCGGCGAAGCGAAGGTGCCGTTCTTCACGATTTCCGGTTCTGACTTCGTCGAAATGTTCGTCGGCGTCGGCGCGAGCCGCGTGCGTGACATGTTCGACCAGGCCAAGAAGCACGCTCCGTGCATCATCTTCATCGACGAAATCGACGCCGTCGGTCGCCATCGCGGCGCCGGCCTGGGCGGCGGTCATGACGAGCGCGAGCAGACCCTGAACCAGTTGCTGGTCGAGATGGATGGTTTCGAAGGCACCGAAGGCGTGATCGTCATCGCTGCCACCAACCGTCCCGACGTGCTCGATCCGGCGCTGCTGCGTCCAGGCCGCTTCGACCGTCAGGTCGTGGTGCCGCTGCCGGACGTGCGTGGTCGCGAGCAGATCCTGAAAGTCCACATGCGCAAGCTGCCGCTGGCTGAAGACGTGAAGCCGCAGGTGATCGCGCGGGGTACGCCTGGCTTCTCTGGCGCCGACCTCGCCAACCTGGTCAACGAAGCTGCGTTGTTCGCCGCGCGTGCCAACCGTCGTACCGTGACGATGGACGAGTTCGAGCGCGCCAAGGACAAGATCATGATGGGCGCCGAGCGCCGCTCCATGGTCATGGACGAGCAGGAGAAGAAGCTCACCGCGTATCACGAGGCTGGTCACGCCATCATCGGCCTGACGGTGCCCGAGCACGACCCGGTCTATAAGGTCACCATCATCCCGCGCGGCCGCGCGCTGGGCGTGACGATGTTCCTGCCGGAAGCCGATCGCTACAGCACCAGCAAGCGCCGTCTCGAGAGCCGCATCAGCACGCTGTTCGGCGGCCGTATTGCCGAAGAGATCATCTTCGGACCGGAGTCGATCACAACCGGTGCGTCGAACGACATCGAGCGCGCGACCGAAATCGCTCGCAACATGGTCACGAAGTGGGGCCTGTCGGATCGTCTCGGCCCGCTGACTTACAGCGAAGACCAGGGCGAGGTGTTCCTGGGTCGCCAGGTGACGCAGCACAAGCAGGTGTCGGACGTGACGGCGCACGCCATCGATGAGGAAGTCCGCTTGCTCATCGACAACAACTACAAGCGCGCCAAGCACATCCTGGAATCCAACCTGGACAAGCTGCACAAGATGTCGGATGCGCTGATCAAGTACGAGACCATCGACGAGACGCAGATCAAGGACATCATGGAAGGCCGCGATCCGAAGCCGCCTGCCGGTTGGGACGACAGCGGTGCGCCGTTCGGCGGTAATGGCAGCGGCAAGGGCCGCGAGCGCGAGAAGGGCGGTGAAGCCCCGATCGGCAAGCCGGCCAGCCAGCACTAAGACAGCGGCTGGTAGTCAGGAGTTGGAGAGAGGCGCGGCAACGCGCCTCTTTCCGTTTCAGCCAGATACAAATCCTATGCAGCTGCGCTGCGGCCCACACACGCTCGATCTGTCCCATCCGCTGGTGATGGGCATCCTCAATGTCACGCCGGATTCGTTTTCCGACGGCGGCCAGTTCATCGATGTATCGCGCGCCGTCGAGCACGCGTTACGCATGATCGAGCAGGGCGCCGGAATGATCGATGTGGGCGGGGAGTCCACCCGACCGGGCGCCGCGGATGTGAGCGAAGAAGAAGAGATTCGTCGCGTCGTGCCAGTGATCGAAGCGCTCGTCGCGCGCACCACTATTCCCATCTCCATCGACACCAGCAAAGCCGCCGTGATGTCTGCGGCGGTCGCGGCCGGCGCCAGTTTGATCAATGACGTTCGCGCTCTGCGAGAGCCTGGCGCGCTCGACGCGGCGGCTCGCACCGATGCGGCCGTGTGCCTCATGCACATGCAGGGGCAGCCGCGGACCATGCAGCACGAGCCCCGTTATGACGACGTAGTAGGGGAAGTGACCGCATTCCTCGAGCGGCGGGTCGAGGTCTGTCTGGCGGCGGGAATCGGTCGCGATCGCCTGGTTCTTGACCCCGGTATCGGATTCGGCAAGCGGCTTGAGCATAATCTCGCCCTGCTGGCGCACCTGCCTGGGCTGACCCGTCCCGGATTCAACGCCGGGCTGCCGCTGCTGGTCGGAGTGTCGCGTAAGTCGATGTTCCAGACCTTGCTGGGCCGGCCGTTGGAACAGCGCCTGGCGGGCGGATTGGCCGTCGCCACGGCCGCCGTGCTCGCGGGGGCTGCTATCCTTCGCGTCCACGACGTGGCCGAGACGGTGGACGCCGTGAAAGTCGCCCTGGCCTTACGCGCTGCCGGTTATACCGCACGCGCGCCGATTGAAAACTAACACTCGAGGGATTCGTTTTGAGCCGCAAGTACTTTGGCACCGATGGCGTGCGTGGCCGCGTTGGCGAGCATCCGCTCACCGTGGAATTCGCACTGAAGCTGGCGAGCTCGGCGGCGCGTGTGCTGGCGCCGAAGGGCGGCACGGTGCTGGTCGGCAAGGACACGCGCATCTCCGGTTATATGTTCGAGTCCGCGCTGGAAGCGGGCTTCGTCGCTTCGGGCGTGAACGTGATGTTGATCGGCCCGCTGCCGACGCCGGGCATCGCCTATCTCACCAAACGTTTCGAGTGCGACTTCGGCGTGGTGATCAGCGCTTCTCACAATCCGTACGAAGACAACGGCATCAAGTTCTTCGATCGCAACGGCGGCAAGCTGACCGACGAGATCGAAGCGCAGATCGAACAATATCTCGATGAGCCGCCGGTGACGCGCGGCTCGAGCGAGCTCGGACGCGCGACGCGCGTCGACAAGTCGCGCGTGCGCTATCAGGAATTTGCGATGAGCACCGTGCCGGGCCTGGATTTGTCGGGGTTCAAGCTGGTGATCGATTGCGCCAACGGCGCCGGTTACAAAGTCGGCCCGCGCATCCTCGCCGATCTCGGCGCCGAGATCGTGCCGATCGGCTCCTCGCCGAACGGTCGTAACATCAACCTGAATTGCGGCTCGACGTCACCGGGCTTGTTACAACTGACCGTGCCGGGCGTGCAGGCGCATGCGGGCATCGCGCTCGACGGCGACGGCGATCGCCTGGTGATGGTCGACAACCTCGGCCGCACGGTCGATGGCGACCAGTTGCTCTACATCATCGCTCGCGACCGTAAGAAGAAGGGGCTGCTGCGGGGACCGGTCGTCGGCACCGTCATGAGCAATCTCGGCCTGGAACATTCGCTGCAGAAAGAGGGCATCCAGTTCCGTCGCGCCAAGGTCGGGGATCGTTACGTGATGGAGCTGCTGAAGGAGACTGGCGGCACGCTCGGTGGCGAGACCTCGGGTCACCTGCTGGCGCTCGATCACACCACGACCGGCGACGCCTTGATCTGCGCGCTCCAGGTGCTGGCCATCATGAAGGAGACCGGCAGCAGCCTGGCCGAGCTGGCGGCGCCGATGCCGAAGTATCCGCAGGTGATGGAGAACGTGCGGGTCGCAAAGAAGATCGACCCGTTCAGCTCCACGCAGATCACCGATGCGGTGGCGCGCGCCGAGACGAAGCTGGCCGGAACGGGCCGTATTGTGCTGCGTCCGTCGGGCACTGAACCCGTGATCCGCGTCATGGTCGAAGGCAGGGACGAAAAGCTGGTCAGGGAGATCTGCCGGGAATTGGCCAGTACGGTGGCCGCGGCCGCGGAACAGAAGGTGGCCGTGGGCTAAGCTGCCTAAGCTGCGTCATTTTATGGACTTAGGCGTTTGATTTCGGCCTGACTCGCCGCTAAGCTTCCGCGCCCTTCGCAGGGCCGCCCCGAACACCAACTGTGGAGGTACGCCGATGCGCCGGCCATTCATTGCCGGGAATTGGAAGATGCACGGCTCGCGCGCCCAGAACGCCGAGTTGATCGAGGGGCTGCTGCTCGGGTTGCCGGGGCAGGTGCCGGTCGATATCGCCGTGTGTCCGCCCAATGTGTACCTGTGGGAAGTGGGGCGGTTGCTGAAGGATTCGATCGTGAAGCTGGGCGCCCAATCGGTGTGCGCCGAGTCGATCGGTGCGTTCACCGGCGAGGCCTCGGCGGCCATGTTGAAGGATGTCGGTTGCACCTATGTGATCGTGGGCCACTCCGAGCGGCGCACGATTTATCGCGAGGACGACGCGCTGGTGGCGCGTAAGTTTCTGGCGGCGCAAGCGCAGGGTCTGATCCCGATCCTGTGCGTCGGCGAAACGCTGGAGGAGCGCGAGAAGGGGCAGACCATGCAAGTGGTGTCCCGGCAGTTGAAGGCGGTTTTGGATGTGGCGGCCCCGGGGGCGCTACAGCAGGCAGTGCTCGCGTACGAACCCGTCTGGGCGATCGGCACGGGCAAGAACGCGACGCCGCAGCAGGCGCAGGACGTTCACGCACATATTCGCGCCGAGGTGGCGGCTCGTGATGCTAATATCGCGGCCCGTTTGCGGGTGCTGTATGGCGGCAGCGTAAAAGCCGGCAATGCGAAGGAGATCTTCGCGATGCCGGATGTCGACGGTGGACTGATCGGCGGCGCGTCGCTCAAGGCAGATGAGTTTTTGAAGATCTGCGCGGCGGGTCAGGCTCATTGAAGACCGGGCTCATTAAGAGCGGAATTGGAATCGTATGAACTGGTTACATTCGGCGGTGGTGATTTTTCACCTGTTGATCGCCGCAGCCATTGTGGCGCTGGTGTTGCTCCAGCGAGGCAAGGGCGCCGATGCAGGCGCCGGCTTCGGCGCGGGCGCGTCGGGCACTGTGTTCGGTGCTCGCGGCTCGGCGTCGTTCCTGTCTCGCACGACGGCGACGCTCGCAGCGTTGTTCATCATTACCAGCTTGACGCTGGCGTATCTGGGCGGTCGCGCGCCGGATGCGCCGAAGAGCGTGATCGATCGCGTGAATTTGCAGGACAAGGCGCCTGAGTTGCCCGCGACTACGCCGGCGACGCCGCCTGCGAATCCGGCGAGCAATCAGGTAGTAGAACCGGCGGTAGAAAAGCCCGCGGAACCGGCCCCTCAACCGGCTCCGAGCGAACCGCCGAAACAGTAGAAGGTCTTTCAGCGAGTCGAAGAAACTCGCGAGTCGATTTCAGTGCGGCTGTGGTGGAACTGGTAGACACGCTACTTTGAGGTGGTAGTGGAGCAATCCGTGGAGGTTCGAGTCCTCTCAGCCGCACCATTTATTCTTTCCCTCTCTACAGATAACAAAGAATTCACTCCCGCTCCGGGAGCACATCTGCAGAGCCCTCTCGCAGATGCTTGCCAACTGCCTGATTCAGCGTATCCTGCGCCCGCCTTCGAGCGGCGGCGGGTCATGCGTGTTGGCTCAAGTGCCGCAGATTTTCGGCCTTTTTGAGGGTTCTTCGCCGAAGAAGGCTGCCTTCGTGCAATTCTTATAGAACCCTTTTTGGACCGGCCTGATACAATGCGCGCCGCCGCCGGACCCGGCGCGTCAGCGACTTACGCGATGTTGCAGAACTACGTTCCCATCCTGATCTTTCTGGGCGTGGCCGCCGTGCTCGGCTCCGTGCTCATCGGCCTGGGCTTCCTGCTCGGCCCTCGCAAACCCGACGCCGAAAAACTCTCCGCCTACGAGTGCGGCTTCGAGGCTTATTCCGATACGCGCATGAAATTCGACGTGCGCTATTACCTGGTGGCCATCCTGTTCATCGTGTTCGACCTGGAAATCGCCTTCCTGTTTCCGTGGGCGGTCGCGCTCGACGCGGTCGGCATGGTTGGGCTCGCCGCCATGGGTGTGTTTCTGCTGATCCTGGTGGTGGGCTTCGTGTACGAGTGGAAGAAGGGGGCGTTGGAATGGGATTGACGGCTCCCACGGCGGAAACGCCGGACGCCGCGGTGACTCAACGCGGCTTCATGACCACCACGATCGATTCGCTCATGAACTGGGCGCGCACCGGTTCGATGTGGCCGATGACTTTCGGCCTCGCTTGTTGTGCCGTCGAGATGATGCACGCGGGCGCGGCCCGCTATGACCTCGATCGCTTCGGCGTGGTGTTCCGCCCGAGCCCGCGTCAGTCCGACGTGATGATCGTGGCCGGCACGCTGGTGAACAAAATGGCGCCGGCGCTGCGCAAGGTCTATGACCAGATGCCCGAGCCCCGTTGGGTCATCTCGATGGGTTCTTGCGCCAATGGCGGCGGTTACTACCACTACTCGTACGCGGTGGTGCGCGGCTGCGACCGGATCGTTCCGGTCGATGTGTACGTGCCGGGCTGCCCGCCGAGTGCCGAAGCATTGCTGTACGGCATCCTGCAATTGCAGAACAAGATCCGCCGCACCAGCACGATCGCCCGTTGATTCGGGCTTGAGTTAGCGAGAACGGGATGAGTTCACGTACCGAGACATTGGCCTCGCGACTGACGGCGCGCTTTGCTCAAGAGCTGCGTCCGCTGCCGGCGTTGCCCAACGAAGTTGCGTTCGAAGTCGATGCCGCCAACTTGATTGCTGTGTGCCGCGAGCTGCGTGACAACGCAGAGCTCGGCTTCGAGCAGCTGATCGATCTGGCCGGCGTGGACTATTTGGATTACGGCCGCGAAGAGTGGAACACGCTGGCGTCGACCGCCACCGGTTTCAGCCGTGGCGTGAATCGCATCAAGGAACATGTGAGCGAGGAGACCAAGAAGCCGCGCTTCGCTGTGACTTATCAACTGCTCTCGATTTCCAACAACTGGCGCCTGCGTCTGCGCAGCTTCGCCAGCGAAGGCGAGCCGCCGGTGATCGATTCGGTCGTCGACGTTTGGGCCAGCGCCAACTGGTTCGAGCGCGAGGCGTTCGATCTGTACGGCATCATGTTCCGTAATCATCCGGACCTGCGCCGCATCCTTACCGACTACGGCTTCATCGGTCATCCGTTCCGCAAGGATTTCCCGCTGATCGGCAACGTCGAGGTCAAGTACGACACGGCCAAGGGCCGTGTCGTTTACCAGCCGGTGACCATCGAGCCGCGCACGCTCGTGCCGCGAGTCATTCGCGAAGACAACCGTTACGACCAGGTGCTCAAGGAAGTGCCGGTCGGCGCCGCTGCCTCGCCCGCGAATCGCTGAGTTCTGACATGGCAGATATTCACAATTTCACGCTGAACTTCGGCCCGCAGCATCCTGCCGCGCACGGCGTCTTACGCCTAGTGCTCGAGATGGATGGCGAGGTCATCCAGAAGGCCGATCCGCATATCGGTCTGTTGCATCGTGCGACCGAGAAGCTCGCCGAGTCCAAGCCGTTCAATCAATCGATCGGCTACATGGATCGTCTCGACTACGTGTCGATGATGTGCAACGAGCACGCCTATGTGATGGCGATCGAGAAGCTGCTCGGCATCAAGGTGCCGGAGCGCGCTCAATACATCCGTGTGATGTTCGATGAGATCACTCGCATCCTGAATCACTTGATGTGGCTCGGCGCGCACGGCCTCGACATCGGCGCGATGACCGTCTTCTTGTATGCGTTCCGCGAGCGCGAAGACCTCATGGACGTTTACGAAGCCGTGTCCGGCACGCGCATGCACGCGACTTACTATCGTCCGGGCGGCGTGTACCGCGACCTGCCGGACACAATGCCGAAATATCAGCCCTCGAAGTGGCGCTCGCAGGCCGACGTGGATCGTCTCAACGATCGTCGTCGCGGCAGCATGCTCGACTTCATCGATGACTTCTGCGCGCGCTTCCCGGCGAACGTCGATGAGTATGAAACATTGCTGACCGACAACCGCATCTGGAAACAGCGCACGGTGAACATCGGCGTCGTGACGCCGGAGCGCGCGATGCAGCTCGGCTTCACGGGTCCGATGCTGCGCGGTTCCGGCATCGAATGGGATCTGCGCAAGAAGCAGCCGTATGAAGTGTACGACCGCATGGATTTCGACATCCCGGTCGGCGTGAACGGCGATTGCTACGACCGCTATCTGGTGCGCATTGAAGAGATGCGTCAGTCCAATCGCATCGTCAAACAGTGCGTCGACTGGCTGCGCGCCAATCCCGGCCCGGTGATGCTCGACGATCACAAGGTCTCCGCACCGAAGCGCGAGGAGATGAAGGGCGACATGGAATCGCTGATTCACCACTTCAAGCTGTTCACCGAAGGCTACTGCGTGCCTGCCGGTGAGACCTACGCGGCCGTCGAAGCGCCGAAGGGCGAGTTCGGCATCTATCTGGTGTCCGACGGCGCCAACAAACCGTATCGCTTGAAGTGCCGCGCGCCGGGCTTCCCGCACCTCGCTTCGCTGGAAGAGATGGTGCAGGGCCATTTGCTCGCGGACGTGGTGGCCGTGATCGGCACGCAGGACATCGTATTCGGGGAAATCGACCGATGAGCGGCACGCAAGATCCAGGTTCCAACGACGGCGGCAAGAGCGCGCCGGAGCTGGATGAAATCGACACCGGCAACGTCGCCCACGACGCCCCGCATGGTCGCAAGAGCATTCTGTCCGAGCATGCGCGCCATGAAATCGATCATTGGCTGACGAAGTTTCCGCCGGATCGCCGGCGCTCGGCCGTGATCGCGGCGCTGCGCGCCGTGCAGCACGACATCGGCGGCTATCTCACCAAGGAATCGATGGACGCAGTGGCCGAGTACATCGGCCTGCCGCCGATCCAGGTCTACGAGGTCGCGACGTTCTATTCGATGTTCGAGACCAAGCCGGTCGGCCGTCACAGCATCTCCGTGTGCACCAACATCTCGTGCATGTTGTGCGGCGGCGAGGAAATGTTGTCGCACGTCGAGAAACGGCTCGGCATCAAGGTGGGCGAGAGCACGCCGGATGGCCGCTTCTTCCTGAAGCGCGAAGAGGAATGTCTGGCCGCGTGTAACAACGCGCCGATGATGATGGTCGACCACGTGTACTTCGAGAATCTCACGCCCGAGAAGATCGACGAGATTCTGGATCGGCACAAGTAAGGTCGCGAGACTCAACCGCCATCGCCAACCATGACTGACGAATCAAACAAACTGCTGTTAGGCAAGTACGCGAGCAACTTCGTCTGCTTCGCGACGCTCGGTATGGAGCGTCCGTCGTCGATCGAGACGTATCGCAAGACCGGCGGCTATGAAGTGTGGGAGAAGATCCTGCGCGAGAAGACGCCGAAGGAAGAGATCATCGAGCAGGTGAAAGCTTCCGGCCTGCGTGGCCGCGGCGGCGCCGGCTTCCCGACGGGCATGAAGTGGAGCTTCATGCCGCGCAACGCGCCGGGCCAGAAATACGTCGTTTGTAATTCGGACGAGAGCGAGCCAGGCACCTGCCACGATCGCGACATCCTGCGTTACAACCCGCACGCGCTGATCGAAGGCATGGCCATCGGCGGTTACTGCATGGGCGCGTCCGTTGGTTACAACTACATCCGCGGCGAGTTCCTTGATGAGCCTGTGCCGCGTTTCGAAGAAGCGTTGCAAGAAGCTTATGCCGCGGGCCTGCTCGGCAAGAACCTGCTGGGCTCGGGCGTGGACTTCGATTTGTATTCGTTCGTCGGCGCGGGTGCGTACATCTGCGGCGAAGAAACCGCGTTGCTGGAATCGTTGGAAGGCAAGCAAGGCCGGCCGCGCTTCAAGCCGCCGTTCCCGGCGAACTTCGGCTTGTACGGCAAGCCCACGACGATCAACAACACGCAGAGCTATGCGTCGGTGCCGACCATTCTGCGCAAGGGGCCGAAGTGGTTCACCGAGCTCGGCGTGCCGAACGCCGGCGGCACCATGATCTTTTCGATCTCCGGCCACGTGAACAAGCCGCAGAACATCGAGCTGCCGCTCGGCATTCCGTTCAAGGATCTGCTGGAGATCTGCGGCGGCATTCGTAACGGTCGTAAGTTGAAAGCCGTGATCCCCGGCGGCGTCTCCGTGCCGGTCGTGCCCGGCGACGCGATGATGACCGCCACGATGGATTACGACGGCGTGCGCAAAGTCGGCTCGAGCCTCGGCACCGGTTCGATGATCGTGATGGACGACACGACTTGCATGGTGCGCGCCCTCGAGCGCATCTCCCGTTTCTATTACGCCGAGTCATGCGGTCAGTGCACGCCGTGCCGCGAAGGCACCGGCTGGATGAACCGCATGTTGAAGCGAATGCTGGCGGGGCAGGGCAAGAAGTCCGATCTGGACATGCTGGTCGACGTCGCCAACAAGATCGAAGGCCACACCATTTGCGCCTTCGGCGACGCCGCTGCCTGGCCGGTGCAGAGCTTCATGAAGCACTTCCGGCACGAGTTCGAATACATCATCGAGCACGGACACAGCATCGTCGAACGCGATCGCCGTGCAGCCGCTGCTTAACGAGTGACCCAGCATGAGTGACGAGGTCAATATTGAAGTCAACGGCGTGCCGATGAAGGCGCGCAAGGGTCAGATGGTGATCCACGTAACGGACGCGAACGACGTGTACGTTCCGCGCTTCTGTTACCACGAGAAGCTGCCGATCGCCGCCAACTGCCGCATGTGCCTGGTGGAAGTGGAGAAGGCGCCCAAGCCAATGCCGGCGTGCGCGACTCCGGTCGCCGAAGGCATGAAAGTCTTCACCAAGTCGCCGAAAGCCATCGCCGCGCAGCGCGCCGTGATGGAGTTCCTGCTGATCAATCATCCGCTCGACTGCCCGATCTGCGATCAGGGCGGCGAATGTGAACTGCAGGATCTGGCGATGGGCTTCGGCCGCGACATCTCTCGCTACAGCGAGCGCAAGCGTGTCGTCAAAGACAAGAACCTCGGCCCGCTCGTCTCCACCGACATGACCCGCTGCATTCACTGCACCCGCTGCGTGCGTTTCACGCAGGACGTGCAGGGCTTCCAGGAGCTGGGCACCGTCGGCCGCGGCGAAATGACCGAGATCGGCACGTTCATCGAGAAGAGCGTCGATCACGAGCTGTCGGCGAACATCATCGATCTGTGCCCGGTCGGCGCGTTGAACAACAAGCCGTACCGTTATCGCGCGCGTGCGTGGGAAATGACTCAGCATCCGCTGATCTCTCCGCACGACGCCGTCGGCACCAACATCTATGCACACGTGCTGCGCGGTCGCGTCATGCGCATCGTGCCGCGTGCGAATGAAGACGTGAACGAGACCTGGATCGCGGACCGCGATCGTTTCAGCTACCAGGGCATCTACAGCGAAGATCGTCTGTTGAAGCCGTCGATTCGAGAGAACGGCGTGCTGCAGGAGACGGATTGGGAAACGGCGCTGCAGAAAGTTGCCGAGAAGCTGGGTCGCATCGCCAAACAACACGGCGGCGGACAGATCGGCGCGATTGCTTCGCCGAACTCGACGCTTGAAGAGCTGTTCCTGTTGTCGCGCATCGCGCGTGGCCTCGGCAGTGCGAACCTGGATCACCGTCTGCGTCGCAGCGACTTCCGCGACGATGCGAGCGATCCGTTGTTCCCGTCGCTCGGTGTGTCCATCAAAGAGCTCGAGACCGCGAACAGCGTGCTGGTCGTCGGCTCGAACATCCGCAAGGAAGTGCCGCTGCTCGCGCATCGCATCCGCAAGGCTGCGCTGAAAGGCGGCAGGGTGTCCTTCATCAACGCGAAGCGTTACGACTACTTGTTCCCGGTCGCGGGCTATCTCGCATCGAACGGCATGGGCTCGCTCGATCATTTGGTCGCTGTGGCCGCCGCCGCGATCAACGCGAGTGGCAAGACCGCGCCGGCATCGATTGCGTCGCTGGTGGGACAGGCGCAGCCGAACGACACTCACAAAGCCATTGCTCAGCAGCTGAGCGAAGGCGAGCGTCGGTTGATCCTGCTCGGTGCGATTGCTCAGCGCGATCCGGCGTTCGCCGATCTGCGTTTGGTCGCGAGCGCGCTGGCTGAAGTCACGGGCGCGACGCTCGGTTATCTGCCGGAAGGCGGCAATGCCGTCGGCGCACATCTGGTGGGCTTCCTGCCGGGCCGCTCGGTTGGCGGGCAGACGGTGGCTTCGCCGGGCTTGAACGTTGCTGACATGTTCGCGGCCAAGCTCAAGGCTTACATCGTGTTCGGCGCCATCGAGCCGAAGCTCGACATCGGCGCCGAGAGCGTGAGCGCTGCGCTGGATGGCGCGGAGTTCGTCGTTGCGCTGTCGCCGTATTCGACGGCGGCTCAGTTCGCCGACGTGGTGTTGCCGATCGGCACGTTCGCCGAAACGGCGGGCACGTATGTGAACCTCGAAGGCCGCTGGCAGAGCGTGCCAGGGGCCGCATCGCCGGTGGGCGAGTCGCGTCCGGGTTGGAAGGTGTTGCGCGTGTTGGCGAACCTGCTGGATCTGCCCGGCTTCGAATACACCGCGGCCGATCAGATCACTGCGGACATTCGCAACGCCCTCGATGAGGCGGGTGCGTTCACTGCGAAGGCTGCGACCCGCACCTTGCAGGCGAAGGCGGCGGGTGCTCCGGTCGTGCGCGATGTTCCGATTTATCAGGTGGACGCAATGGTCCGTCGCTCGTCGGCATTGCAGAACACGCGTGAAGGTCGCGAAGAACGAGGAGTCGGCGCGTGAGTGGCGTTCCTGATTTCGTAAATACGCTGCTGCCGTTCCTGCCGGAATGGATCCGCGCCGTTGTTTTCTACGGCGTGGTCGCGTTGATCCTGTTCGTCAGCGTCATTCTGACGATGGCGTTCCTGACGCTCGCCGAGCGGCGGGTCATCGGCTCGATCCAGGCCCGCATCGGTCCGAATCGCGTCGGCCCCGGCGGCTTGCTGCAGCCGTTCGCGGACGTGCTGAAGCTGATGTTGAAGGAAATCGTCGTCCCGACGGCTTCCAACAAGTTCCTGTTCATCATCGCGCCGCTGCTGGCCGTGATTCCTGCGCTCGCGGCGTGGGCCGTCGTTCCGTTGTGGCCGGGCTTTGCGGTGGCCGACATCAACGCCGGTCTGTTGTATCTGCTGGCGCTCAGCTCGGCGGGTGTGTACGGCGTGATCCTCGCCGGTTGGGCGACCAACTCGAAGTACGCGTTCCTTGGCGCCATGCGCGCCGCCGCGCAGATGGTCGCTTACGAAATCGCCATGGGCTTCGCGCTCGTCGGCGTCGTCATGGCCGCGGGCTCGCTGAATCTCGGTGAGATCATCGAGAAGCAGTCGGGCGGCTACTTCAGCTACTTCTTCTGGTGGATGATTCCGCTGTTCGTGGTCTATTTCATCTCGGGCGTCGCCGAAACCAACCGCGCGCCGTTCGACGTGGTGGAAGGCGAGTCGGAAATCGTTGCCGGCTTCCACGTCGAGTACTCGGGCATGGCGTTCGCCGTGTTCTTCGTCGCCGAGTACGTGAACATGATCCTGATTTCGGCGCTGACCGCGATCTTCTTCTTCGGCGGCTGGCTGTCGCCGTTCGAAGGCTATCCGCTGCCGGGCTTCATCACCGCGCCGGGCTTCCACTGGCTGTTCCTGAAGCTGGCTTTCTTCCTGTTCTGTTACCTGTGGTTCCGTGCGACGTTCCCGCGCTATCGCTACGACCAGATCATGCGCCTGGGCTGGAAAGTGTTCATTCCGGTGACGCTGGTGTGGCTGGCGGTGCTCGGCGTGTTCTTCGCGTACGACATCGGGCCGTGGTCCAAATAAAGGCGCTAGCACCGAGTAAGCCATGAAAACGCCTGCCAGTTTTTTCAAGACGTTCTTCCTGACCGAGCTCATCGTCGGTCTGTACGTGACGATGCGCCAGTTCGTCGCGCGTCCCAACATCACGGTCCAGTACCCGGAAGAGAAGACTCCGCAATCGCCTCGTTATCGCGGCCTGCACGCGCAGCGCCGTTATGCGAACGGCCAGGAGCGCTGCATCGCCTGCAAGCTGTGCGAAGCGGTGTGCCCAGCGCTGGCGATCACGATCGAGTCCGATGTCGCCGCCGATGGCACCCGCCGCACCACGCGCTACGACATCGATCTGTTCAAGTGCATCTTCTGCGGCTTCTGCGAAGAGGCTTGCCCGGTCGATGCCATCGTCGAGACGCGCATCCATGAGTACCACATGGAGAATCCCGGCGAGAACATCATGACCAAGGACAAGCTGCTGGCCATCGGCGATCGCTACGAAGCCATGATCGCAGCCGACAAAGCTGCCGACGCGAAGTACCGATGAGGAAGCGGTTAGCGGTTGGCGGTTCGCGGTTGGCGGTTAGCCAGAGAGAATCACGAGTAGTAGGTGATGCGGTGTTCAACGTGCAATCTAGTAGAGGGGACGGGGCTGTTCGGTTCCGGCGTACCAACCGCCAACCGCTAACCGCCAACCGCTAACCGCTATGTCCATCACAGAAATCCTCTTTTATGCGTTCTCCGGTGTGCTGCTGGTTTCAGCCATCGGCGTCATTACCGCGCGCAACCCGGTGCACGCGGCGCTGTTCCTCGTGTTCTCGTTCTTCAACAGCGCCGTCCTTTGGATATTGCTGGAGGCAGAGTTCCTCGCCATCGTGCTGGTGCTGGTCTACGTCGGCGCCGTGATGGTGTTGTTCCTGTTCGTGGTCATGATGCTCGATATCAAGGTTGCGGAGGTGCGAGAGGGATTCACGCGCTATGCGCCGCTCGGCATCCTGATCGCGCTGATCGTGGTGGCCGAGATAGGCAGCGTCGTGTACGTGAAGACGCTCGGTCAGGAAGTCACGCCGGTCACGCAGGTGGCGGCGGAGGCGGGCTACAGCAACACCGGTGCGCTCGGTGAGCTGCTGTACACCAAATATCTGTATCCGTTCGAGCTCGCGGCCGTGATCCTGCTGCTCGCCATCGTGGCCGCGATCGTGCTGACCATGCGTCGCCGCGCCGGCCTCAAGCAGCAGGACGTCGGTGCGCAGGTGTCGGTCCGTGCCAAGGATCGCATCCGTGTGGTGAAGATGCCTCCCGTGATCGAGGCAGGGGAGAAGCAGTCATGATTTCCCTGAACTTCGTGTTGATGCTGGCGGGCATTCTGTTCGCGCTCAGCGTCGCCGGCATCTTCCTGAACCGGAAGAACGTCATTCTGCTGCTGATGTGCATCGAGCTGATGCTGCTCGCGGTGAACTTCAACTTCATCGCGTTCGCGCGCCAGCTGGGCGACCTCGGCGGGCAGGTGTTCGTGTTCTTCATCCTCACGGTCGCGGCCGCCGAGTCCGCCATCGGTCTCGCCATCCTGGTGGTGCTGTTCCGCGAGCGTAAGAGCATCAACGTCGAGCAGCTCGACACGATGAAAGGCTAGTCCCCGGATTAACAAGAAATGATCTCGCAATCCGTACTCCTGACCATCGTTCTCGCACCGCTGCTGGCGGCCATCCTCGCTGGCATCGCCGGCAAGGTCATCGGCCGGGCCGGTGCTCATACCGTCACCATCGCCGGCGTTGCCATCGCGTTCGGCCTGTCGGCTTACGTGTTGAAGCTGTTGCTCGTGGACGGCGCGCCCATTGTGAATCAGACCGTCTACACCTGGCTGGTGAGCGACGGCATTCGCATGGAAGTCGGCTTCCTGGTCGACAACCTGAGCGCCATGATGATGACCGTGGTGACCTTCGTGTCGCTGTGCGTGCACGTCTACACCATCGGCTACATGAAGGACGACCCGGGCTATCAGCGCTTCTTCGCTTATATCTCGCTGTTCACGTTCTCCATGCTCATGCTGGTGATGTCGAACAACTTCATGCAGCTGTTCTTCGGCTGGGAAGCGGTGGGCGTGGTGTCGTACCTGCTGATCGGCTTCTGGTACACGCGCCCGTCGGCGATCTTCGCAAACCTCAAGGCGTTCCTGGTCAACCGCGTCGGCGACTTCGGCTTCGTGCTCGGCATCGCCGGCGTCGCGTACTACACCGGCTCGCTCGACTATGCCACCGTGTTCGATGCGCGTGACGCGATCGTGGCGAACACGATGGAAATCTTCCCGGGTGTGGAATGGCAGGCGATCACGGTCGTTTGTATCTGCTTGTTCGTCGGTGCGATGGGCAAGTCGGCGCAGGTGCCGCTGCACGTGTGGCTGCCGGACTCGATGGAAGGCCCGACCCCGATCTCGGCGCTGATCCACGCGGCAACGATGGTGACCGCGGGCATTTTCATGGTGGCGCGTATGTCGCCGCTGTTCGAGCTGTCGGAAATGGCGTTGTCCTTCGTGCTGGTCATCGGCGCGACCACGGCGTTCTTCATGGGCCTGCTGGGCTTGGTGAACAACGACATCAAGCGCGTGGTCGCGTACTCGACGCTTTCGCAGCTCGGCTACATGACGGTGGCGCTCGGTGTGTCCGCTTACGCTGGCGCGCTGTTCCATCTCATGACGCACGCGTTCTTCAAGGCGCTGCTGTTCCTGGCGGCAGGCTCGGTCATCATCGGTATGCACCACGAGCAGGACATGCGGAAGATGGGTGGCCTGAAGAAGTACATGCCCATCACGTACTGGACCTCGGCCATCGGCACGCTTGCGCTGATCGGCTTCCCAGGCACGTCGGGCTTCTTCTCGAAGGACGCGCTGATCGAAGCGGTGCACGCTTCGCACATCCCCGGCGCGACCTACGCGTACTGGTGCGTGTTCCTCGGCGTGTTCATCACTGCGTTCTACAGCTTCCGCCTGGTGTTCATGACCTTCCACGGTCCGGAGCGCTTCCGCGAAGTTGCACACGAATCGCACGGTGAGAGCAATGGCACTCATCTGACGAGCGATGCGGATGCCGGTCATGAGCCGGATACGCATGAGGACCATCACGCTGCCGCTGCGCACGGCGATCACGGCCATGGTCATGGCACCAGCCACGACGATCACGCCCATCACGGCCCGGTCGAGCCGCACGAGAGCCCGTGGGTTGTGACATTGCCGCTGATCCTGCTGGCGATTCCGTCGCTGTTCATCGGCGCGGTCACGATCGGCCCGATGCTGTTCGGCGATTTCTTCAACGGCGTGCTGTTTGTGAACGAGGAGCACGACGTGCTCGGCCACATAGGCGAAGAGTGGCACGGTCCGCTCGGATTCGTTTTGCACGCGTTCCAGCAACCGGCCATCTATCTGGCATTTGCAGGCTGGGCGGCGGCGTGGTTCCTGTACATCAAGCGTCCGGACCTGCCGGCGGTGATCGCGGGCAAGTTCTCGGCGCTGTATCACCTGTTCGCGAAGAAGTTCTACTTCGACGAGATCTATCAGGCGGTGTTCGCGCGCGGCAGCGTCGGTCTTGGCACCGCGCTGTGGCGTGTGGGTGACGTGGCGCTAATCGATGGCGCGGCGGTCAATGGCTCGGCGCGTGCGGTGGGCTGGCTGTCGGGCGTCATGCGTCGTCTTCAGTCCGGCTATCTGTACCACTATGCGTTCGCGATGATCATCGGTCTGTCGGTGCTCCTCGCGTGGTATGTGCTGCGGTAATTCAAAGTAAGAACCCGATATGTCGACGATTACCTGGCCCATTCTCAGTGTCTTGATGTGGCTGCCCATCGCCGGTGGCGTGGCCATGATCCTGCTCGGCGACAAGGGCATTGCGCTCGGTCGCTGGGTCGCGCTCATCACCACCGCAGCCACGTTCGGCATTTCGACGCTGCTGTGGACGAACTTCGATACCACGACCGCGGCGATGCAGTTCGTCGAGGAGCGCACCTGGATCCCGCTGTTCAATTCGTACTACGCGCTTGGCGTGGACGGCTTCGCGATGCCGCTGATCGTGCTGACGGCATTCATCACGCCGCTGGTGGTGATTGCCGGCTGGAGCGTGATCGACAAGCGCCCGGCACAGTACTACGCGGCGTTCCTGATCCTCGAAGGCTTGATGATCGGCGTGTTCGCGGCGCTCGATGCGCTGCTGTTCTACGTGCTGTGGGAAGCGATGCTGATCCCGATGTTCATCATCATCGGCATCTGGGGCGGACCGCGCCGGGTGTACGCGACGATCAAGTTCTTCCTGTACACGTTCCTCGGTTCGGTGCTGATGCTGGTCTCGCTGATCTACATGTATCTGCAGACCTGCGATGCCGGCCAGTGCAGCTATGCGATCGCGGACTTCCAGCGCCTGCCGCTGGGCCTGAACGAGCAGCTGTTTATTTTCGTCGCATTCCTGGCCGCGTTCGCGGTGAAGGTGCCGATGTGGCCGGTGCACACCTGGTTGCCGGATGCACACGTGGAAGCGCCCACCGGCGGCTCGGTGATCCTGGCTGCCATCATGCTGAAGATGGGTGGCTACGGCTTCCTGCGCTTCTCGCTGCCGATCACGCCGGATGCGAGCGACACGCTCGACTGGCTGGTGATTTCGCTGTCGCTGATCGGGGTGGTGTACATCGGCTTCGTCGCCCTGGTGCAGCAGGACATGAAGAAGCTGATCGCGTACTCCTCGATCGCGCACATGGGCTTCGTCACGCTGGGCTCGTTCCTCACGTTCGAATTGATGCGCGTGAACTCCGGCGACACGACGGGCGCGGCGATGGGCATCGACGGCGCGATGGTGCAGATGATTTCGCACGGCCTGATCTCGGGCGCGATGTTCTTCTGCGTCGGCGTGCTGTACGACCGCGTGCACAGTCGTGAGATCAGCTCTTACGGCGGTGTCGTGAACACGATGCCGATCTTCGCGGCCTTCATGGTGCTGTTCGGCATGGCGAATTCCGGCTTGCCCGCGACGTCCGGCTTCGTCGGCGAGTTCCTGGTGATTCTGGCCAGCTTCCGTGCCGACTTCTGGTACGCGTTCCTGGCAGGTCTGACGCTGATTCTCGGCGCGGCTTACACCTTGTGGCTGGTCAAGCGCGTGGTGTTCGGCCCGGTGGCGAATCATCACGTCGCCGAACTGACCGACGTAAATGGCCGTGAGCTGCTGGTCCTCGGCGTGCTGGCCGTGGCGGTGCTCGGACTCGGCCTGTGGCCCGCACCTTTGCTGGACGTGATGCGCCCCACGGTGGAAAACCTGGTGCAGCAGATCACCGTCTCCAAGCTCTGAACCTATCGAGCCTAAGTAGATGGAAGCAGTAGTAACAAACTTTGGTATGCAGGCTGCGGCGGCAGAGATCTTCCTGCTGACGGCGATCTGCGTGATCCTGCTGGTCGATGTGTTCCTGGACGACAGCAAGCGCTGGGTCACCTACGGACTCACGATGCTCACCCTGGCGGGCTGCGCGTTCGTTACCGTGAACTATGCGGTCGACGCCCGCGTCACCGCGTTCGATGGCATGTTCATCGCCGATCCGATGGGTGATGTGCTCAAGCTGTTCACTTATGGAACGGTTGCTGTGTCGTTGCTGTACTCGCGGGAGTACCTGCAGCGGAATGGCCTGTTCCGCGGCGAGTACTTCATCCTGGCGCTCGTGGCGATGCTCGGCGTGATGGTGATGGTCTCGGCCGGCAGCTTGCTCACCGTGTACCTGGGCGTCGAGCTGTTGTCGCTGTCGCTGTACGCGATGGTGGCGTTCGATCGCGACTCGGGTGTCGCAGCCGAATCCGCGATGAAGTATTTCGTGCTCGGCGCGATTTCTTCCGGCGCGTTGCTGTATGGCTTCTCGATGCTCTACGGCGTCGCTGGCACGTTGCAGCTCGATGAGCTGGCGGTGGGAGTGCGCGAAGTCGGGGCCAGCAACATCGGCCTGATCTTCGGCCTGGCGTTCGTCATCGTCGGCATCGCGTTCAAGTTTGGCGCCGTGCCGTTCCACATGTGGGTGCCCGACGTTTATCACGGCGCACCGACGCCGGTGACCTTGTTCATCGGCTCCGCGCCGAAGATCGCGTCGTTCATCCTCGCGATCCGCGTGCTCGCCGAAGGCCTCGATGCGATGGTTGCGAGCTGGCAGAACATGCTGATCGCGATCTCGATCGCCTCGATGATCATCGGCAACGTGGTCGCCATCGCGCAGACCAATCTCAAGCGCATGCTCGCGTACTCGACCATCTCGCACGTCGGCTTCATCCTGCTGGGCATCCTCGCCGGCACGAACGACGGCTATCGCGCGGCGATGTTCTACACGCTGACCTACGTGATCATGGCGGTCGGTTCCTTCGGCATGATCCTGCTGCTGTCGCGCGAAGGCTTCGAAGGCGACCAGCTTGAGGACTTCAAAGGACTGGCCCGCAAGAGCCCCTGGTTCGCCGCGATCATGATGATGCTGATGTTCAGCACCGCTGGCGTCCCGCCGTTCGTCGGCTTCTGGGCAAAGATCGCCGTGCTCGGTGCAGTGGTGAACGTGGGTCTGAGCTGGCTGGCTGCGGTCGCCGTGTTGTTGTCAGTCGTGGGCGCGTTCTACTACCTGCGCGTTATCAAGCTCATGTACTTCGATGAGCCGTCCGACACCTACAACATCGAAGCCGGCGGCACGATCCGCGCCGTGTTGAGCGCCAACGGCGTCGCCGTGCTGGCCCTCGGCATTTTCCCGTCGGTATTGCTGGATCTGTGCGCTCGCGTACTGCCGTAACGCGGGCGTCTTGAAAAACGCCGCTGCTGGTTCTGTCTCGAGCCGCAGCGGCGCAAATCCTTTAGCCGCGGTAGAACAAATAGAAGCCTATACGGCGTGTCGCGGTGTGATGTTCCGCTCGAGCAGTAGGGTACGGTGGTTGCAGGCGCAGGCGTGCTAGCTTAGGGCCCAGATCGAGGCCAAGCGGATGCCGGCAAATTCAGGTAACCACTTGTCGGCGAGAATGCCGACAAGGTTGGTAGCGGGGGCAGGATTTGAACCTGCGACCTTCGGGTTATGAGCCCGACGAGCTGCCAGACTGCTCCACCCCGCAACAGGAGGGCGCGCATTGTAAGCGCCTCGCGACGAACATTACAAGCTAAATAATCGGCTGCGAAATCGTAACGAAATCAGCGTGAATGTCAGTCGTTGCAGCTGTAAATGAAGTCGACGGCACTGCTTTTCAAGGCTGGGGCGCAACAGTCCACAGCCCACTTTGAATACGAAGGACATGCAACCAACCCTCTACGAAGTTGAGCGCATCGGCACTGGCCGTCTGGCCGTAATGGGGCGACCTCGGGCCGGCGATTGGGCCTCTGATGAGTTCGCCGGTCTGGCGCGGCTCGGCGTCACGGACATCGTCTCTTTATTAGAGCCGTCTGAGGCGCATGAACTCGATCTCGCCGAGGAGCCGGCCTACTGTGCAGCGGCCGGCATACGTTTTTATTCATTCCCGATCAAAGACCGCGGTGTTCCTACATCGTCGGAGGACCTTGCTCGATTGGCATGTCGGCTCTATCACTCGTGCGCAGCGGGGCGTTTCGCTGCTGTCCACTGTCGAGCTGGAATCGGCCGCTCTGGACTGGTAGGCGCAGCCGTCCTGATCCATGGTGGATTTACAGTTCGTGACGCGCTGTCTGCTATTTCCAAGGCGCGCGGAGTCCAGGTCCCTGATACGAATGAGCAGGGCGAATGGCTCTCGCGTTATCGAAGTGCAATCTCGCGGTGTGACTTGAATCAACTTCAACCGTACTGACCTGGCGCCAGTGATATGAGATGCCCGGACGACGTTCGGTTGAAGCAGCGCCAATCGAACCATGGCGGTCCTTCCTGGCAGATCTAGATGGACTTCTTGAAGGCCCCGTAGAGCTACGTTGCCTCGACGGGTTTGTCGTGACTCACCAATACGGTATCGGACGCGAAACCTCCGATATCGATTTCCTCGCTGCCATCGGGCAGTCACCTGAGGACGATGTCGAAAGTCTGGCGGGGCTGGGATCGAGGCTCCATCGCAAGTACCGTCTCTACATGCAGCACGTCGCAATCGCGACGCCGCCTGCTGATTATGCGAGCCGTCTCGTTCGAATGTTTTCTTCCGCGCCGTGGAAGCGCCTGAGCCGCTTTTGCGCTGGATGCCACAGACATCGCGCTATCGAAGCTGGAGCGCAACGCGGAGCGGGATCGCGAAGATTTCCTTCGGCTCGCCCGCGCTGGATATATCGATCGTAAGGTTCTGAAGGATCGACACTACGAAGAGCTGCGGCCGCATCTGCTCAGCAAACTCTCCTGGCACGATAAAACGTTACAGCTGTGGCTCGAAATGGCGTGGCCAACCACGTAGACCCGAAGTGTTCGACGCTATTCAGTCGCACTCCAAACTCATCCTCACTGCTGCAAAGTCACGCTCGGCCAGCGCTTCCGGCGTGATCCACAACTGCAGCACGCAGCCGATGTTCTGGAACCACTCGAGCCCGACATCGCCTTTCATTTGCAACAGCAGCACGTCGCTGTCGTGTTGCATGGGGCCGCTTTGCACCGACTCGCCGTAGCCCAGCATCTGATGAATCGCGCGGGCTTGAGTCAACCTGCGATCGTGATTGCGAAACTCCCACCGCGCTTCGGCTTCGAAGGGTATGCGGACGCTTTCAGGAATTCTCGCAAGCGCCTCCGCGGATTCGGTCGCGCACAGATTGCAGACGAGATGAACGGCAAGGACGGGATGTTTTCTAATGTCCAGGTAGAACTTCGCGCGCTGGAGCGTCTGCGCCGCGACTTCAAACGATTTCCAGACCTGGTCATACTCTCGCTGCGTCTGTGAGTCGCAAGGCTCAGAGATCGCGTGCTCACGTGCGCGTTGAACCCACGAGGCCGCGACCTCTTTGATTCGGGCGAGCTCGGCGAGGACTTCAGGAGGCTGGTTGCGAAGCTGGAAGTCGTAGAGCGAATCGATTTCGTGATACACGGCACGCGCGCTGTGCAGAATCACTCCCCAAACGAACAGCCACTGTGACCCGGCGGCTCTTACCGCCTCGTGCAAGTAGCCAGGCCACGGTTCCATGCGCTCGTGCGCGAGTTTCTGGTCGAGCTCGTTCAACAGCAGCTCGCGCGGATCTGGCGTCTCCGTCGGCTCGAGGGGATTGTAATTGTCGGCACCGACGTAGTCGCAGTACGAAGTGAATGCAATGAACTCGATCGGCTCGGGGGCGGCGTTCAGCGGCGGCGTTGCCATCAGCTTGCAGTCAACGCCTCGATTGGCTGGATCGCAAGCGCCTGCCGCACATGTCTCAGCGTCGCGAGCGTCGTAACAAACAACATCGCCGCGCCGGCAATCGCCATTGGCATCACCAGGCCGGTGCCCGCATCGACGCGGTCGACGAATCCAGCCAGATAGCGTTCGCCGAACCAGGTTGCCAGAGGCAAGCCGATCGCGGCAGCCATGAGTAGCGGCGGCATGAATTCCAAAGCCAGCTGGCGAAGGATTGCGACGTCGTCGGCTCCGTGCAGTCGTCGGAGGACCAGCTCCGTACGTCGCCGCCGCACCGTATCGGCGATCAGCGCATAGGCACCGAGCATCGCGACGCCGACCGACAGCAATGCCACGGCAGTCAGCATCGTGGTCAATTGCTGCTCCTGTTCATAAACAGAAGCGAGCTGAGCGTCGACGGATTGGATGTCATATAACAGCCTCGGGCCGTAGGCTTTCCAGAGATCTTCCAACGTCTGGCGCAAGGTCGTCATGTCAGTGCCGTGGACCGTCAGATCCCACTGGGGCTTGTCACTGAGCAGGAATGCTTGAGGCAGTGCCGGGTCGCGGGCGGATTCGAGCTTGACGCTCTTCACCACGGCCACGACGCGCCGTTCATCGGAGCCCTCTTGCAGGAAGCCGCCGCCACCTCGAAGCAACTCTCCGAGCGCGGCCTGTGGATTGGAAAAGCCCAGCAACCGCGCGGCCTTTTCATCAATGACGACGTGAGTTTCTCCAGTGCCCAGCGTCGGTGTGCCGGCCAGCAACGTCATGCCGTAGGTCGCAAAGAAACCCGGCGAGACAGTCGTCACGCGCAGCACCTGCCGGTGTTGTGAGCGGCTGACGTGCAACTCGTTCGGTCCCTCGGTATCCCCGGCGGGTCGTGCGTTGCTGAATGCCCAGCCTTTGATTGCCGGATGACGATCAAGCGCGGCGGTGAACGCGCTCATGCTGGGAACTGCCGCTGGATCCACCATCACGCCCAGCCACAAGCGATTGTGAGTATCGAAGCCGCGGTCCAGGCTCAGCAGATATCGTTGCTGTTGAGTCAGCACGCCTGCGAGTGAGAGCAGCAGCACGACGCCGCTGAGCTGAACCGTCAACAGCGCCTGACGCACCCGACGTCCCCACGGGCCTTCGCTGGCGGTGCGGCCTTGCAAAGCCGGGGCAGGCGGCTGACGCAGGGCCATCGATGCAGGCAGAGCGAGCGTGAGTGCCAATAGCACGAGCACGCCGATGGCCAACCCCAGCACGAGTTGCAGTGGCAGTGGATCGGCAACGGATTGCTCCGGCGGCAGGCCCACCCACGTCGCGATAGCAGGCGTCGTCCACCACGCGAGCAACAAAGCACCGGTAACGGCCAGCAGCAGCGATATCAGAACTTCGAGACTCCATAGACGCACCAACTGCGGAGCATCTGCACCGAGACTACGACGCAATGCTGTTTCGCGTTGCCTCTGCAGCAAGGTGGCGGTCTGCAGATTCATGCAATTGAACGCGGCCATCAGCAGCAGGAGCAAGCTGGCCGCTGCGATAGCGCCGAGCAATTGCCAGCGCTGCTCGTTCGCGGCGCCTTGGAAAGGCAATTGATCGAGCGTGATGCCGCGAAAATAAGCGGCTTCGCGGCCAGCTTTCCAGTCCGCAGGCAATTGCGCATAGAGCGGATTGTCCATGAAGGCCTCGCGCATCCAGCCGGCCACCTGATCGACCGAGCTGTCCGGACGCAAGCGTGCGAACACGCGACCGTTGATTGCGAAGATCGCCGCGAGCTCCTGCTGGCTCATCGGATTCGCCGGCGATTCGAAACCAACCAGGGCCCACGCATTACCGACCATCGGATTCGCTCTGCCAAGCGGCGTTCGCGGATCGAAATTCGGGATGACGGCGGTGACGGTGTAGACGCCGCCACGCGCGTCGATGCGCCGGCCGACGGCCTCGGCCGGTGAAATATCTCCCCACAGTTTGCGCATGAGATCGAGCGTGATCGCGATCGCGTCTCGTCGGGTCAGCGTGCTCTGCAAATCACCCCGTAATGTAGTGAGGCCCAGCAGTGGCACCAGGTCCGAGTCGGCGATCAATAACAACGCCGATTGCTTCCGGCCCTCGATATCGATGTCCAGGCCGTTGGCGCTGGTGCGACTGATGAGATCCAGGGGCGCGCGGCGTTCCTTCAACATCGCGCCGAACGACACGGGCGAACCGGTGAACCACGGGCTCGGCTGGCCCGGCGGATTGCCTTTCATATCGAGCAGCACGATGCGTTCGGGATCGGCGATCGTCGGATCCGGTTCGGCGAGCGCGACGGCAAGCAACGCCACTATCGAACACGCAGCCATCGCGACCATCAGTCCGCTGACTGCGGCGAAGGTCGACGCGCTTCGACTACGGGCGCCGCGCCAGGCATCCAGTAAGAGTGCTTTCATCAGAGCTGGTCCGCGTAGGTGTCCACCAGCACTCTGCCGTCGAGCAATCGCACGCCGCGTGAAGCGAGCGCTGCATGCTCGGCACTATGCGTCACCATCACCAGCGTCGTGCCTTCGTCGTTCAGTTCGCGAAGCAGTCGCATCACCTCCTGGCCATGTGCGCTGTCGAGGTTGCCCGTGGGCTCGTCTGCCAGCAGCAGTGCAGGGCGCGAGGCAATGGCGCGAGCGATCGCGACACGCTGCTGCTGGCCGCCGCTCAGTTGACTCGGATGATGATCGGCGCGATGAGTCAGTCCCAGGCGTTCGAGCACTTCGGCCACGCGCTGACGCTGCGCTCTTGCTGACAGCTCGCCATAGCGCAGCGCCAGCTGCACGTTGTCGTGCACGGTCATCTCATCGACCAGATTGAAACTTTGAAAGACGAAACTGATCCGGCCGCGACGAATCGCCGCGAGCTCGCGTGAGGTTCGGGCGGCGACTTCCTGGCCTTGCAGCCGGTAGCTGCCGCTGGTGGGCACATCCAACAAACCGAGCAGGCCGAGCAACGTCGACTTGCCACAACCCGAAGGGCCCGTGATCGCGACGTACTCGCCGGCCTCGATCTGTAGATCGATCTGGTCCAGCGCCGTGGTCTCGACCTGTCCGGTTCGATAGCGTTTGGTGACTTGCGTCAATTCGATCATGGCAGAGCGAGCCTCGCGGCCTCGGCAGGAGGTTGGGAGATCAGTACTTCGTCGCCGGGCTGCAAGCCCGCCAGCACTTCGACTTGACCGGCGGCGCGCCGGCCCAGCCGAACGTTGCGGCGGACGAGTTGCTCGCCATCGCGGACATAGAGCTGGCTTTGCACGCCCGGCCCATCGGGCAGAATCAGTGCCGGCGAGGGCAGGCTGAGTTGCAAGCGCGTTTCCAATGTTTGTCCGGGACGCAGGTGCGGGGGCGGCGAAGCACCTTCCGGCCACTGCAATAGCACTCGCACTTTGCCATCCTGAACCTGTGGCAGCGTCTGCGTCAGTTTCAGCACGCCCACGCTGCTGTTGGCTGGCAGCCCCGGCTCCAGTCTCGGCAGATAATATTCATCGATGTCGGCCGCCAGTTGCATGCCGCCAGTGACGTCATCGATGCGGCCCAGACGATCGCCGGGCCGGATACTTGCACCCACCTGCAAACGAAAGCCGCTCAGCCTTCCTGCCGTTGGCGCGTGCTGAGTCAACCGCTCGCGTGCCCGTTCGAGCAGCTGCAATCCGCGCTGCAGACCTTCTACCGCGCGGGCCATTTCATCCAGTGAGCGTTGGCGGATTTCGGCTTCGAAGCGCTGATCTTCGCGGGCCTGTTCCAGCAATTGCGTCGCCAGCGCGTGCTGACGTTCTGCTTGCTCCAGCGCCGCCACGGACATGAACCCTTCGCGCGTCAACTTTGCTATTCGTCGATACTCCGATTCCGCCTGTTGCTGCGACGCTCGTAACTGTGCAAGCTCCCGGCGACTCTGCGCGAGACTCGCGGCTTGCGCGCTCCGTTGTATTGAGACGTTGGCAATCTGCTGCGCGACCTCCGCGCTTCGTGCCATCAGCAGTTGCTCTTGCTCGGGGCTGTGCAATTGATAGAGCGGGGCGCCGGCCTCGACCCATTCACCTTCTCGTGCGAAGACGGCTTCCACACGACCGGCCTCGGCCGCATCGAGCAGCACCGACCGAATCGGCTCGACGCGGGCGCGTACCGCGAGCTCGTCCCGGAACTCGCCGGCAACCACCTTCGCCAGTTGTGGAACGTTGACCACTGGAAGCTGCGAGGGTCGCTGCCAGAACAGGACGCCCATGGCGATCGCAGCGACCACGGCGATCGCGAGATGCCGCAGCATTCGCTGCCGCCGAGACTTCATCGGCAGCGGACGGTCCATTGAAGCGCCGCTGTGAAGGGCGCTCAGATCGACGGCGTGCAGGGACGATTTCAGGGGCATCGGGCACAGCCTGCCGCCGGAGGCTCGCTCGAGCCAAGCCCCCTGTCCGGTTTCGAACACTCCGCTGGCGTACCGCCGACTCGGGCTGCGAAGATGCACAGCGTGCCAGATACACCGTCGCCATCGATCCTGCTGCTCGACGACGATCCCGATGTGGGGATCGCCGCTCAGCTGCTACTGCAGCGACGAGTTGCGCCCGTCGTGTGCTTGCGCCGGCCAGCGGAGTTGTTCGCGGCGCTCGATCGGCTGCAACCCGCGGTGCTATTGCTCGATCTCAACTTCGGCCCGGGGCGCACCGATGGCGCGCAGGGGCTGCGCTTACTGGCGGATGTCTGCAGTCGGCCGAATCCGCCGGTCGTGGTGGTGCTGACCGCGTACGCCGATATCGATCTGGCGGTACAAGCCATCAAGCGAGGGGCTTTTGATTTCATTACCAAGCCATGGGACAACGTGCGTCTGATCGCCACTTGCACCGAGGCGTTGCAGAAGTCGCAGGCAATGCGCGATGGGCAGCCGGCGCCACCACCCAAACCAACCGAACCGCTGCGGCCACTGGCCGAACAAGAGCGAGCCGCGGTGGTCGCGGCCATGGCAGAAGCACAGGGTAATCTCAGCGCCGCCGCTCGTGCGCTCGGACTGTCACGCGCGGCGCTTTATCGTCGCTTGGAAAGGTATGGCCTTTGAGAAGCTGCGACTTCTGATCGGCGCAGCGCTGCTGTTTGCTGCCGGAGCCATCGCCGCGTCAGCGGAAGCTTCGGCACGCACCTGGATCACTGCGTCGGTGCTGTTGCTGGCGGCGCTCGCGGGACTCTGGCCATTGGCTCGACCACGTTCATCTGCAGCGCCCACGACTGACTCTCCGCCGCATCCGGACGCACGGCGATTGTCGACGTTGCAGGTTCAGCTGGAACATTTGCCAGTCGCCGCCTGGATTCAAACAGAACAGGCGCTCGAGCCTTTGACCAGTCGCGCTCGGCGTTTGTCTGCGCCCGGCGGTGTGCGCGATCGCGAAGTCTTGCATCAACTGCTTCGCACTAGCGAGCGCAACGGTCCCGTGACCTTGGACACCGAGCGAGGCAGCGAGCGCTGGCAGCTGCAACGTCAGGTGCTGGCGGTCGAAGGCAAGGCGCAGGCATTGATTGCGCTGACGCCGCTGGAGCAGGAACTGGAGTCCGAATCGCTGCACGCGTGGCAGCAGCTGTTGCGAGTATTGACGCACGAGATCATGAACTCGCTCACGCCCATCAAGAGTCTCAGCGAGACCGCCAACAATTTGTTAGGAGAGCCCGACAGCTCAGCTGACTTGCGAACTGCGCTCGATGCGATTGCGCGTCGCGCCGAGAGCTTGTCGAGCTTCGTGAGCAACTATCGCAGGGTCAGCCAATGGCCGCAGCCGACACTGGCGCCAGTCGATCTGGCCGAGCTCTTCAAACGACTGCAACAGGCAGTAGCGCAGACCTGGGCGGGGCGTGGTGGAGAGATTTCATTCGAAGTGAGCTCGCCGGGGTTGCGCTTGATGGCGGACGAAGGTCAGCTCGAGCAGGTGCTGCTGGCCCTCATCAACAACGCGGAGCAGGCGACGGCCGAGCAAATCAAGCCGCGGCTGTGGGTCCTCGCCCGCCAGAGCCGCGGCGGCCGTTTGCAGATCAGTGTTCGAGACAACGGCTCGGGCGTACCGGTCGGGCTGGAGCGGCAGATTTTTCTGCCTTTCTTCAGCACCCGCGAAGGCGGCCAGGGCATCGGGCTGACGGTGGTCCGGCAGCTGATGTTCGGGATGGGCGGGCGGGTGCGCCACGTCCGGCCGCTGGAAAAAGGGGCGATGTTCGTGCTGAGCTTTTGATATCGGCCCCGCGTCCGCCTATCCTAGTGCTGAGCGATGAGCCGCACCGCACCTCCAATCAAACGCTTCTTCGCAGTCTTAGTAACAGCCGCGTTGCTGGCGTACTTTGCTGCCTGCGCTCAGCTCGAGCCGCGACCGCAGCTCGCCGAAGAAGCCGCATTGGCAGTTGCGGATGACGCCCCGCTGGATCAGGCGACCCGCGCAGTCGAGGCGAGCCACCCGGATGAATCGGCGTTTCGGTTGGTCATCGAGGGGGCCGAAGCGTTCGTGGTTCGAGTTCAAACCGCGCGCATGGCCAAGCGCAGCCTCGATGTTCAAAGCTACATCTGGCATGCCGATCTCACGGGCATGTATTTCGCAAACGAACTGCTCCTGGCCGCGGACCGTGGAGTGAAGGTGCGCGTGCTGCTGGATGATGTCGATGCGCGCCGGAACAACGACGCGATTGCGGCGCTCTCCGCACATCCGAATATCGATATCCGCACGTTCAATCCCTTCGCCTCGAGGCGAGGAACGTTCAGCTTGCTTGCGGAGGGTCTGAGCAGCTTCTCGCGCGTCAATCGCCGCATGCACAACAAGAGCTGGATCGCGGACAACCGGCTCGCGATCGTCGGCGGCCGCAATATCGGCGACGAATACTTCAGCGCCAGCGACGAGGTGAACTTCGTCGATCTGGATTTCGCGATGATCGGCCCGGTCGTGCGCCAGGCTTCAGAGTCGTTCGATGCCTATTGGAACTCGCGATCTGCTTATCCGATGCAAGTGCTGGATCCCGATAAGGTCAGCAGCGAGGCGCTGCACCAGTTGCGGCCGAAACTGGCCGCGCAGGCAGCGCGGGCGGAAGATAGCCCCTATGCCAGGGCGTTGCGAGCCAACGATGCGATCAAACGCATGGTCGAGGGCGACTGGCCGGTGCAGTGGGCGCGCAAGTATCAATTTGTGGCGGATGACCCCAACAAGGTCACGATGCAAGAACGCGACGCGAAGCGCGCGCAGGTGTCAGCCGCGCTCGTGCCCATGGCGCAGGCAGCACAGGCGCGCTTATCGATCATCTCTCCTTATTTTGTTCCCGGTGACAACGGCACAGCATTATTGACCAGCGCTGCTCGCAGCGCGCGCAACGTCCGCGTGCTGACGAATTCCCTCGTTGCAAACGACGTGGCCGCCGTGCACGGCGGTTACTCCCGCTATCGCGAGCCGCTGCTCGAAGCGGGCGTGCAGATTTGGGAGTTGAAGCCTCTGACCCAGAGCAAAACGGGCTCCAGCTTTCTCGGATCGTCCGGGGCGAGCCTGCACACGAAAGCGCTCGCAGTGGATGGTCGGGCGCTGTTTGTCGGCAGCTACAACCTCGACCCGCGCTCGGCATGGCTGAATTGCGAGCAAGGAGTGCTCGTCGAGAACGACGTACTGGCGCAGCAGCTCGAACAGATCTTCCAGAGGCAGACCGACGGTGAGCATGCGTGGCATGTCGAGCTGGAGGCGGGGAAGATGTGGTGGAGCGATGGCCGGGAGCGCCTCGACAAAGAGCCGGACGCGTCGTTGGGCCGTCGCTTTCAAGCCTGGTTCGCCCGCGCGTTCCATCTCGACGCGCAGCTGTGAATCAGGTTTGTTTGCCACGCGCCGCGTCGAGCGCGTTCCGCAGCGTATCGGCCCAACTGGTGATGATGCGCCGTGCGTCGGCGCTGTTGGTCACGGAGTTGGTCCATTGCCACATCATGCCGTTATCTTCGCGTCGATCGAAGGCTCTGGCCAACAACGTGCCGGTGACTGAGTCGCGCAACTCTGCGATCAGAGTCATCTCGCCGGAGTCGGCAGTAAAGGTGCGCACGCGTCCGGCGGTCTGCATGGAGACGTCCGGAGCAGTGATATAGAGATTGACGATGGCGGGGCGCACTTCGAGAACGTCGGCCGCGGGCTCGGTGACGAGCTGATAGCCACCCTCGGTCTGCAGCTCCTTGACCATTACTTCGGCGAACAACTGCGCGAGCTCCTGGCGGATTTTTTCGCGATCCGGCTCGTTCATCCGGTACAGCTCCGAATTCTGTTCCGGCTTCCAGTTCTTGCTGAACTCGACGTACACCGGGCGCACCAGCAGCTTGTTGTAGGGAGTGAGGTTCGCCCCGGGCCGTCGATACACCGCGTCCACGCCTTTGACGTCGGCACGCTGCAGCCCTTCCTGGGTTGACAGGTCATCGATGGGAGACTGTTTCGTGGTCTGGCACGCGATGAGCCCGCAAAGAGCGGTCGCTGAGAGCAGCAGGGCCAGGCAGGGATGTAGTCGCTTCATCGACCCCGTTATAGGCGCGAGCGCCGGCCGATCCATCCGTGCAAGGGGACAGACAGAGTGCCGATTTCGGAGCTGGAAGGGGGAGGATTTAGACTATCGCCCAGTCTTAAACGCACCGGAACTGGGCCCCGGGTGCGCACGAGTTATGTCCAACCTTGATCCACAGAATCGGCTGGTGGAGTGGTTTCGCCGCTGGCGGACGCCATTGCGTCGATTCCTGGCGAGCCGCAACGCCGTGCGTCCCGCCGATTTCGACGACGTGGCGCAGGAGGTGTTCCTGCGCCTGCTGCGTTATGACGCGGCTCAGATCGTCGAGCACCCGCAGGCCTACCTGTTCAAGATGGCGTCGAACGTGGCTGCCGAGTGGAGCATTCGCTCCAGCAACCGGCTGCTTCATGAACCGCATTGGCTCGCGTCGCTGGCGGCCGAGGACAGTCCGGAAAAGGCCCTGGACTCCGAGGCCGCGCAGCGGGAGATCCTGCGCGCGCTCAACACCTTGTCACCCCGCGAGCGCGCCATTTTAAAGCTGTACTTCGAGGAGGGCCTGAGCCAGGCGGAGATCGCGACCCGGCTCAATGTTTCTTTTCGGATCGTGCGGCGTGACTTCGAAAAGAGCTACGGCAAATTGCGACGCGAGCTCAACGACGAATTGACCAGAGCGCTCCAGTATGGACACGAATGACCGGCGCGCCCGCGCCACACACGAGGCAACCCAATGGTGGAATCGGCTCAGCATTCAGAAGCCGACCGAAGTCTCGCAGTCCGAGCGTGAGCTGTTCACCGAGTGGTTGCGTGAGTCTCCGCTGCACGTCGCGGAATTTCTACGCGTCGCCCATGTTCACGATTCGCTGGAACGATTCAAGCTGTGGGATGAGGTAGAGGTCGGCGGCGCCGCGGCGCCCGACAACATCGTGCAGCTGCGCGATGTCGATGAGCGTGCGCCCGAGGATGCGGAGGAATCGAACGGCGGTCATGAAGCCCGCTCGCGAGTCCGCACCTGGGCGATTGCGGCAAGCAGCTGCCTGATCGCGGTCCTCGGCACGTGGTTCGCGCTGGGCCTTCGCGGCGATGTGATCGAGTCGAAGCTGGCCGAACGGCGGCAGGTCATGCTGGAAGATGGCACGGTCGTGCAGCTGGAGCCCGAGACCCGGTTGCGAGTGAAGTTCGAAGAGCAACTGCGTCGAGTCGAGCTCGAGCGCGGGCGCGCGCTGTTTCGCGTGGCCAAGAATGCACAGCGTCCGTTCCTGGTCAGTGCCGATCAAACATCGGTGCGTGCGGTCGGCACCGCGTTCGGCGTGGAGAGCGGATCGCGAGGCGTCGTCGTGACCGTCGTCGAAGGCAAAGTGGCGGTGGCCGACTCTCCCAAGGCGCAAGCCGATGGCGCCGAGATCTTTCTAACGGCCGGGCAACAGGTGACCGTGCGGGACTCTGGCAACGTGGCTCCGGTGCGAGTAGTCGACACCACGCGGGCGCTTGCATGGGCGCAAGGTCAGCTCGTGTTCGAGAACGACACACTGGCCGACGTCATTCAGGAATTCAACCGCTACAACCGCGTGCAGCTGAGCATCGACGATGCGCAACTCGCCACTCGCAAGGTCAGTGGCGTGTTCGAGGCCACGGATTCGGAGACATTGCTGGCGTTCATTCGTGAGAGCGGCGCGGACGTCAGCATCACCCGGACCGATGCAGGGATCGTCATCGGCACGACCCCTCGATGAAATTTCCGCTTGCACGACCGGGGGAGGAATCAAACCGTCATCCAGTCTTCTGCCTGCCCATACATTCATGCTTAACAGGGGCGGGGAGAAAGATCATGCGGATCGGCGTGGCATCGGCGTTTGCTTGTGTCGGGATCGCGAGTGTTTCTCTGGCGGCCGAGTCCAGCGCCGCCATTCTGCGGCATAACCTGCACATTCCACGACAAACGTTGGATGTGGCGCTCAAGGATCTCGCCCAACAAACGGGGCTGCAGATCGTTCGCTTCAGCGACGCGGTGAAGGGCGATGCGATGGTCGGCCCGCTCAACGGCAACTACTCCGCCGAGCAGGCGCTGCGAGAGTTGCTTGCGCCGGCGGGCTTGACGTTTCGACCGCTCAACGATCGCGCATATATTGTCGTCACCACGCAAGAGCTGACACAGAAGTCGGGCGCCGTGACGACGGCGCGAGAGAGTCTGGCGCTGCCGACTGAAGTCTCACCCCAGTCGTTACAGCTGGCACAGGCAGAACCGCCGGTTGTGGGTGGCGGCAGGGTGCCTGAAAGCAGCACCCCTGGTAACGCTGCGCCGAACGAGCCATCGGCGCTCGAAGAAATCATCGTCACGGCGCAGAAGGTCGAGGAGCGCCTGCGAGACATTCCGATGTCGATCACGGCGATGACCGGCCGTGACCTGCAAGCGCTGGGCGCCACGCAGTTCGTCGACTTCGCCAACACCGTACCGAGTTTGAACTTCACCAGCAGCGGCGTGGGCCAGACCCAAGTCAATCTGCGCGGTATCACGAGCGGCTATAACGTCTCGCCGACCGTGGGAATCTATGTGGACGATGTGCCCTACGGTTCCAGCACCGCGTTCGTGGCGAGCGCGCAGTTGGCCCTCGACGTCGGCTTGTTCGACATGAGTCGCGTTGAAATTCTGCGCGGCCCGCAAGGTACGTTGTACGGCGCCAGCACGATGGGCGGCCTGGTGAAGTACGTGACGAACGTTCCGGACACCACGGCGTACAGCGGCACCGTGCGGGCGAATGTTTCCAGCACCCAGGACGGCGGCGTGGGTTACGACGCGTCGAGTGCCGTCAACATTCCGCTCGCCGATGACAAGGCCGCGCTGCGTGCGAGTGGCTTCTATACGCACAATGGCGGCTACGTCGACAATCTCACCCTCAATGACGAGGACGTGGATGCGGCGGACATGTACGGCGGCCGCGTCGATTTCCTGTTTGCGCCGACGGAGCGTTTGTCGGTGCGGCTCACGGCGTTTGCGCAAGACATCGACCGCGACGGTTCCATCGCCGCCGACTTCAATCGCACCACCGGCGTCGCCATCGACGGCGAACTGGATCAGCGGCGCGCAATGGTGGAGACCTTCGAGCAGAGCTTTCGCCTGGCCAGCGCTACGGTGAAGTACTCGTTCGACTTCGCCACACTGACCTCGATCAGCAGCTATCAGACGGTGCGCAGCGATGCCATCACCGACTTCTCGGCGTTGTACGTGCCGGCGTTCGGTGGCCCGAGTGCATTCAGCGCCATTGGCCTGGCTCGCAACGCCGATACGGACAAGTTCACGCAAGAACTGCGCCTGTCGTCCACCAGCCCAGTCGTCGACTGGTTGATCGGCGGCTTCTACACCAAGGAGGACAGCGAGCAGTTCCAGCAATTGCTGCCGTTCGATCCGAGCGGCGCGCCGTCGCCGGTGAACTTCCTCACGCTGACGATCCCAAGCAAGTACGAGGAATATGCGGCGTTCGGCAATGTCACCTTCCATGTCACCGACAAACTCGATGTCACGGGCGGCGTTCGCTACGCTCACAATGAGCAGCGGCAGGAACAAAACGGCTCCGGATTGCTGATCGGCGTCGTGCCGACGCGTAGCGACAGCGACAGCGTGCCGACCTATCTTGCGAACGTTCGTTATCGCGTGAACGACAACTTCATGCCGTACCTGCGCTTCGCCACGGGGTATCGGCCGGGTGGGCCGAACGCGGTGCTGAACGATTTGAACGGCCAGCCGCTGGCCGATCCGACGTTCGATGACGACCGGCTCACCAGTTATGAAGCGGGCGTCAAGTTCGGCAGCGCGGACCGCCGTTTCAACGCGGACATCGCCGTGTATCACGTCGATTGGAAGGACATGCAGATCACTGCGATCCGCAACGGTCTCGGTGTGATTGCCAATGCCGCGAAAGCGCAGAGCGAAGGACTGGAGATGACGCTGACGGCATTGCCGGTCCCCGATCTGACCGTCATGGGCACGTTTGGCTATACGAATGCCGAGCTCGCCGCGGACGCGCCGGATCTTGGCGGCGTGAAAGGCGAGTCGTTGCCGGATACACCGGAAGTTACCGCGGCGCTGTCGGCAGAGTATCGTTTTGGCCTGGCGAGCTACGACGCGTTCGCCGGCGGCACCGTACGGTACGTCGACGATCGAAGCGCAAACTTCGATCTGAGCTCAGGCATGCCACAGTACCAACTGCCGGACTACACGGCAGTCGATCTTCGCACCGGCGTCACGGTGGGCGGTACGCGCTTCCAGCTCTACTGCAAGAACGTCACTAATGAGCGTGGCCAGCTGTCGGCGATCACGGGCACCTCTTTGTTTGGCGGCCCCGCGAACGTCAGCATCCTGCAGCCTAGGACTTACGGGCTTGGCGTCGATGTGAGCTTCTGATCGTGCTCGCAGCGTTGAAGAGGGCCGCCATTGCGGCGGCCCTGTTGTGCGCGTCTGCGGTACTCGCCGATCCGACGCCTGAGCTGACGAAAGCCGATGTCGACGCCTGGCTCGATGGCTTCATGCCATATGCGCTTCGGCACGCCGACATCGCGGGAGCGGTCGTCGTCGTGGTCAAGGAGGGGAGCATCCTGACGCAGCGCGGTTTCGGCTACGCCGACCTCGCCGCACACGAGCCCATGGACCCCGAGCGCACGTTGCTGCGTGTGGGCTCGATATCGAAGTTGTTCACCTGGACGGCACTGATGCAGTTGGTCGAGCGTGGCCAGGTGGCGCTCGAGGCCGACGTGAATTCATATCTCGATTTTCAGATCCCGCCGCTCGCTGGCCAGCCCGTCACGGTGCGCAACCTGATGACGCACACGCCGGGATTTGAAGAGCAGCTGAAGAACGCGGTGGCGTACGATCCCGCGACGGCGCCAAAGTTTGAAGCGCTGCTGAAGCGCTGGACGCCAGAGCGGATCTTCGCGCCCGGGACAACGCCGGCGTATTCGAACTACGCGACGGCGCTTGCCGGTTACATCGTGCAACGAATCTCCGGCGTGCCGCTGGAGGACTACATGGACGCTCACGTCCTCGGCCCGCTCGGCATGACCAGCTCGACATTTCGTCAGCCATTGCCGCGTGAACTGCAACCGAGGATGGCGAAAGGATACGCCACGGCTTCCGGGCCTGCGCGCCCGTTCGAGATCATCGGTCTTGCACCCGCGGGCGCTCTGTCGGCATCCGCGACCGACATATCGAAATTCATGCTGGCGCATCTAAATCAGGGACGGCTGGGCGAGGCCGAGATTCTGCGCTCAGAGACGGCTCAGCTGATGCACAGAACGCCGTTGACCATTCTGCCTCGCATAGACCGCATGCTCCTCGGCTTCTGGGAGGCCAACTACCAGGGCCGACGTGTAATCGCACACGGTGGCGACACACAGTGGTTCCACAGCGACTTGCGGCTCTACATCGATGACGGCGTCGGCATGTTTGTGTCGTGTAACAGCATGGGCAAGGGCATGGCCGCGATCGACATGCGTATCGAGCTGTTCGAGGAGTTTGCGAATCGCTACTTGCGAGTGCCGGAGTGGAGCGCCGGACGCGGCGTAGATGAGCGGACGGCCGGCGAGCACGCGCACCTCATCGCCGGACACTACGTGAACTCGCGGCGCTCCGAATCCAGCTTCATGAGCCTGCTCGCTCTGGTCAGCGGCATCGACGTTATCGACAACCGCGACGGTACGATCGGCGTGTCGATGGTTCGCAATCGCTCGGGCCAGCCACGACGCTGGCGGGAAGTGGAGCCCTTCGTCTGGCAGCTCGACGGCAGCTCACGGTTGCTGTCGGCGGAAGTGCGAGATGGAACAGTCACACGATTTTCGTTCGACGAAGTGTCGCCGTTCATGATGTTCGAGCGACCAGCGCCATCGAGAGCAGGCTGGTTCACGCCTGTATTCCTCGCCTCGTTGATCGCCATGGTTGCCACAGCCGTTGCATGGCCAGTCGGTGCCCTAGCGCGTCGACGCTACGGCGTGGTGGACACGCGCTCCGCTGCGGATGCCAACGCCCATCGCTGGCTGCGAATCGCTGCTATCACAACTGTCGTGATGTGGCTGGCGTGGATCGCGACCATCGGCACGATGACGTCCGACCTTGCGAATCTGTCGGAGAAGTTCGATGCCTGGCTATGGGTTCTGCACGTTCTTTCCGTCGTCACAGTGCTGGGCGGAGTTATGGCCGCTCTGTGGCACGCGGAGCGTGTGTTTCGCGGTGGGCGGCGCTGGTATGCGAAGACATGGGCCGTCGCGACGGTGCTGGCGATGAACGTCAGCCTCTGGATGGCCGTCGCCTACAACGTGATCACTTCCGGCGTGAACTACTAGTCGAGAGCATGCATGGAGATCGACGTGCAGCTGGCGCAGCGACTTTTTGCCAAGGGCGCACTGCGGAATTCCCTGAATCCAGAGCAATGGAGTCACCGCAGGCGCGCCACGACAGCGTGACTGGCGTCTAGAAAATTCGCCAAAGGACCTGCCGCTCGCTTCAGTTCGCTGCAGTCGCTGCCGTTTGTAGGGCAGCGAAAACCAGAATGATTCTGCAGCGGAGGTCTTGAAGTGAAGAGTGTTCGGATTGCGGCCGCGGTGAGCGCGGTGCTGTTCTCGTGCGCGTCCCTCGCGGCGCCGGGATTTGTCGATGCGGGGCCCAATCTCTCGGATAACGGCGCCTCGGGCGCGTGGACCTCGCTGTACGCGACACGCAATCCGGCCGGTTCCGAATTCGCCATTGCGCCGGACGCCTCGTTCCGCATGGGCATTCTCAGCTCGATCGGCATCGGCATGGAGGTGGGTCCGGTCGATAATTTCTCCGATGAGATCGACGATCTCACCGACGCCTTGGACCGGGACGACCTGACGCTGTCCGAAGGCAATGCGCTGGTCGAGCGCTTCAACGCCATTCTCGATCCTTTGAGCCGCGCCGGTTACGTGAAAGTGCACGGCGGCGTGCAGGTGCCGCTGTTCCCGATGCTCTATCGCAGCAGCCTCGGCGTGTTCACGCTCGACGCCAACCTCAGCGCGCAGGCGCGACTTGGATTGCTGGATGCCCCGCTGACCTATAACTCGGTCTCCGAAGAGGTGGAGACGGCTTCGGCGGCGTACGTCAAAGCTGGCCAGGTGAACGAGATCGCGCTCGGCTACAGCCGGTCCGTCTGGCAGCAACCCGGACGACGGGTGATCGTCGGCGGCAGCCTGCGCTATCTGCAGGCCAAGCTCAGCAAGCAAGTGGTGGCGCTGGAATCCATCGAGGATGACGAGGACGTCCAGGACGTGCTCGAAGACAGCTACGACGCCAACGAGCGCAAGTCGAGCAACGTGACGGTGGATATCGGCGCGATCTACGACGCCGACAACTACCGCGTCGGCGTGACGCTCGCGAATCTCACCGAGCCGGACTTCGAGTACGGCGCGATCGGCGCCAACTGCGAACTGCTGAGCGGCAGCGCGCAGTACAACTGTTTCAGCGCTGCGTACTTCAGCGATCGCATCGCTTTGAACGAGACCTGGACCCTGGAGCGCCTGGCCACGCTGGAAGGCGCAGTGTTCTTCGCATCCGGCCGGGGCTCGCTCGCGGCCAGCGTCGATCTCAACGACGTGCACGATCCGGTCGGCGATCTCAACCAGAATGCAAAGGTCGCGCTCGGCTACAAGACGCAGACCAACTGGCTGCCCGACCTGCGTGTCGGCTATCGCAAGAACCTGGCCGGCAGCGAGCTGAGCAGCGCGTCGCTGGGCTTCACCTTCTTCGGCGCCGTGCACTTCGACGTGTCGTGCAGCCTCGAATCGACGGATATCGACGGTAGCTCCGTGCCGAGAACGGCAGCGTTCAACCTCGGTTTCGAAATGAGCTATTGATCAGGGTACGGAGACAATCAGAATGAAAATTCGTAAGCAGATTCTGGCGGGTGCGATCGCCAGCAGCATGGTCGGACTGGCGGCGTGTGGCGGCGGCAGCAAAGGCACACAGGACGTCGGCAGCAATCCGAGCGGCAACGGCGGTGCAAGCAGCCGAGTGTTTCATGCCCGTGCGATCGACGGCTATCTGGCCGGCGCGACCGTGTTCGTCGATCAGAACGCGAACGCCAAGCTCGACGCCTTCGAGCCGCGTGCGCTGACGGACAGCGACGGCTACTTCTCGTACAACCATCGCACCAGCACCGACTATTGCGCTGCTGGCGGCTTGAATAAGTACTGTCTGCGCGGCACGATCGCTGCGGACGCCGAAGTGGTGATTCGCGTCACCGGCGGCTACGACACGGTCACCCAGCTGCCGTTCGAGGGCATGCTCAGCCTGCGCTCGAGCGATCTGGACCGCGACGATTTGCGATTGGTGACGCCGCAGACCAGCATGGTCGCGGACGCCGGCAATACCGCACAGGCCAAGTTCGAGGCGCTCCTCAAGGCAGGCATCCTGGATTCCGCGGGTTTCGATAGCGATCCGTTTGGGAACATCGAACACATCACCCGCGCGCAGATGACGGCGATCATTTCGCAGATGATCGGCACAGCTGCCGATCTGACGCTGCCGCCTGCGACTTTCGAGGACATCGAAGGCAGCATCTGGGCCAACAGCTACATCGCGATGTCGGCGCAGCTCATCGAGGGTATCGACACCGGCTCGGGAATTTTCGAGCCCACGTTCGGCTCCACCGACCAGCTGGCAGAGCTGGCGCGTAAATCGATCTTCGCGGCGGCGAATCCTGGCCAGATCATGCCGGGCAGCTACCAGCTCCCGAATGAAAGCGCAATCCAGTCGCTGTTACAGAGCACGGCGGATATCGTCGCGTTGAGCGAGGAGATGCTCGCCGCGTTGAACGGCTCGGCGACGCAGGAAGAAGTGATGGCCATGCTGCGACTGCAGCGGATCGCTGCCGAGCGTGCATTGAACAATCCGAACGATCCCGAGCTGGACGATCTGTACGATTGGGCTCGCTCGCAGATCACGGCGGGTGAATTCGGCGTGGACCTCAAGGGACTGGGCGGCAGCGACATCGACGTTGGCCTGCTGGTCGACCCGCAGTTCAATTTCGATCCGAACTCCACAACGATCAGCGCGAGCGCGACCATTCCGGCAGAAGCCGCGACCGCATTCGCAGCGCTCGTCAATACTGCGTTCTCGGTCACCATCGACAAGCCGGATGAGCAGGGCGATGCGCTGTTGTTCGTCACCGGCGCCAACGGCGCGCGCTCGGGCGATATCAAAGTCTGCGTCCGCTACAGCGGCGACGACGGCGATTTCGATACGACGAGCAGCACCGATCCGAACGGAGCGCTGCTGGTCGGCGGTCACTGGAGCCTGCTGGACGATCACACCTTGACGCTGAGCCTCGATATCGCCGGCGGCGCGCGCTCGATGCTGCTCAAGGCGGTTGGCACCAACGCCACCGGCCTCGACTATCGCTTCGACTTCGGCGACGACCTGGAGAACTGGAGCGGCCTCGCGCCGGCGGGCTTCGCTGCGGGCTCGGTGCCGACCAGCGATGCGACCTGCAAAGCCTCGTTGGTCGAGCGTTTCGGCCCGATGATCTGAGCGACTCGAAGGCAGGACTCGTGAGCAGTCCTGCCTTCTCTGTACTAGTGGGAATGTCCCACGTTCCAACCGCTGTCCTTGCGCAGCACGTGGACATCATGAACGCGCCGCGTGTAGCCGACGCGGTCGAAGAATTCCAGAATCTGGATGGATCGCTTGCGGCCCAGCCCGATCGCATCCCGATAACTCGCGGCATCGACACTTCCTTGTTCCCGAGCCAGTGAGGCTACGACGCTCGCCAGCGTGTCGACGCGATCGCTGTCGTAGAACAGGTCGTGCACGATCTGGCAGACCGTTCCGCAGGCGACCTGCCGGCGCAATATCTGGCGCACCCGTTCTTCGGGCTGTCGAACCGCACTGGCCAGATCTCTCACCCAAGGTGGCTCGGGACGCGCCTGCGCAATGAGAGATTGCAACTGACCAGCGAGCTCTTGATCGCTCTCCGAAAGCGCCGCGGCATGATCGGGGAGTTGCAGCCATGGCCCATGACGAGTCATGGAGCCGTCATTCGTGAGCTCGTCCACGAGTGCAGCCCACAGCGGTGCAGGCAAGTCGGGTCGTGCTATTCGCCGCAGCCTGCCACTATCGGGACCGGGATCATCCGGAAACTGCGCGTGAAATTCTCGCAAGGCATGAAGTGCACTTTCACGCAGCGCCTCCCAAGCAACTTCTGGTATGGCGAACTGATCCTGATTCGCGCCCCTCGTGAGGGTGCCGACCGGAAGTATCACGCTGGTTGCCTTGTGGCCGGTCAATCGCTCGAGATCAGCTAGGGCTACGCCGTTCGGCGCATCTGCCAACAACTGCGAGAGACCTTGTCCTGCGAGCATCTTCTCGACTGCATCGAGGTAACGCAGGCGCTGTTCTGAGCGGCGTTTGCGCGACGGAGCTGACGAGTCGAGCACCACGCCACCGCCAATCGTGTGGGCGGCCTGCGCATCGCGGATGATGAATCGATCGCCCGGGAGCGCGCAGATCGAAGTCTCGACCACAAGTTGTGCGCGCGCCGATTTGCCAGCTCCCCAATGCTCCGAGTCGAGAAGCATCAGCTGCGCGAGAGCGTGCGCGGCTCCGAGGTGTACGTGAACGGAGGTTCCCGGCGAAAGCTTCAGTTTACTGTCAGCTAACAAATGAACTCTCGCGTCCACGCGTTTGGTTGCGACAAGCACACGCGGATCACCCAGCCAGTCGCCACGCGAGGCAGCGCTTTTCTCGATGCCAGCGAGATTTAGTGCGCAGCGCTGACCGGCCACGCCGTTCTCACTCGAACGATTCTGCGCATGAATGCTACGCACCCGCGCAGGAAGGCCGCGGGGCATCACAATGAGATTGTCACCCACGTGAACGCACCCTGAGAATACTGTGCCGGCGACGATCGTGCCGTGGCCGGGCAGGGTAAAGACGCGATCCACTGCCAGCCGGAAAAGACCGTCGTTGCTACGCGGCGGCATATTTGTGGCCGCTTCGTGAAGATGCTTGCGAAGGCCGGCGATACCCGGCTCGTTGGCAGCGGTGGCGTTCACTGGAAAGATCGGTGCAGTCGCCAATGCTGTGTGATGCAGAAGGGTTCGTACTTCTGCTTCCACTTCGCGCGCACGTTCGGGACGCACTCGATCCACTTTAGTCTGCGCCACGGCGCCACGAGTGACGCCAAGGAGTTCCAGAATGGCCAGATGCTCGCGAGTCTGCGGCATCACTCCGTCGTCGGCGGCTATGACCAGCAGGGCGAAGTCGATGCCACAGGCGCCAGCGACCATCGTATGAATCAGCCGCTCATGTCCCGGCACATCGACGAATCCGAGCACGTCGCCGTTCGGCAGGGGCGTATATGCGTAGCCGAGCTCGATGGAGATGCCGCGTTCCTTTTCTTCTTTCAGGCGGTCGGTGTCGATACCGGTCAACGCCCGCACCAGCGAGGTTTTGCCATGATCGATGTGGCCGGCGGTGCCGATGATCATGACGGGTTCCAGAGCAAAGGATTCGGGTGGACACGCCGATACCCCGCTTCGCCGAGCAGCAGATCGAGCGCGAGACTGGCAAGATCGTCCGCGCTTGGCTCGACTGCGAGGTCTTCCTCCTGATACAGGATCTTGCGGTACGTATGGCACGTATCGCAGCATTCGGCGCGAATGCCGCGCGGTCCGCTCTCGATCGATTGGTAGCTGATGCCTTTCGTGCTCTGGCAATGGCTGCACTTCACGCGGACCATGTGCCACTCGGTTGCACACAGAGAGCAGTGCAGATAGCGAAGCCCCTGCGATCGAGAGTCGGCGCGTACGATGCTCGCGACCGGCAACGTGCCACAGGTCGGACATACTCCGGGAACGTCGAGCTCCCGGATATCATCGATGTTCATGCGGCTGGCGAGCGCCACCCAGTACACCTGCAGTGCTGCCATCACGAACGGAGCGGAAGCGGCATCGACCGGCGATGTTTGCGTGCCTAACAGATCCTCCGCTTGCGCTTCGAGCTGCTCTGGCTTCAGAGCCCGCAGGCGATCGCAGACAGAGCGCACTTGGCCCGAGATCTCCGGCAGGGCCGCGAGAGCGTCGCAAATCAAGCGCAGCGACTCACGCCAATGCTCTTCACGACGCCAACTGCCCACCGCAACAATCGGCATATGAAACGTCTGAGCGTGGGTAACTTGCTCGGCATTCGGCAAGGCAGGCTCGATGCTGGCGAGCGCGGTCTGTTGAGCGTCGGCGAGATGCGCCATCAGTTGCAGATAGTCGCCGATGGAATGACCGATTGCGCCAGGCTCGCTCTGCTGGCGCAATCGCGTGGCGCGTGTGGAAAATACGCGCGCGCGATCGGGAAGGCGCAATCGCTGAATATTTCGTTGCGCGAACGCTTCAATCTGACCGGGGTCGAGGATGCGTTGCATGGAGCTTTTCCCGGAACCAGGCACGGTGGTGTTTCCAGGCCCAGCCAGGCGTGACGGTACCACGCGTCATGGCGCCAAGCGACCCCTTCACCCAGATGCCCGCGTAGATGTGCAAGACGACGGCGCAGATCAGGATGAAGGCGCTGACCCCGTGGACCACCGCGGCGGCGCGGATCAACCCGATCGAAAAGTACAGGGAGAAATACTCACGCCAGATGACGACGCCGGACAGCAGCAGGGCCAGGATGCAGGCGATGAATACGAAGAACACCAGCTTCTGCCCGGCGTTGAACCGGCCGACTTCCGGCAGGCGCTCCTCGCGGTTGTTGATCACGTCGCGCCCCTGGCGCAGCCATTGCCAGTCGCGCGCTTCCATCTTGTTGAACTTCCACATCGCCGCCGCCAGCACCACGAAAGCGATCGTCATGATCAGCCCGAGGAACGGGTGCAGTATTCGTGTCCACGTGCCGCCGCCCAAGAACACGCTGAACCAATAGAGCGCCGGATGAAACAACGCCAGCCCGGAGATTGCGGTCAACACGAAAACGATCGCGACGATCCAATGATTGGTGCGCTCATTGGGCGTGTAGCGCTGGATCGTGCGGCGTGATGGATCATTCGTAGGGTCACTCATGGCGAGCGCGCTCCGTTTCCCGCGCGGCGGCTTGCTCGTCGCTTTCGTGCGTTTCGTTCCGACCGATGCGGATGTAGTGGAAGAAGCCGGCGAGTGCGGTCAGCACGATGCCGGTTAATGCGAGTGGCTTGGTGGCGCCTTTCCACAAGCCAACGGCCGGGCTGATATGTGGGTCCGCAGGTAGATCGTTGTAGAGCTGCGGCTGGTCGGCGTGATGAAGCACATACATCACATGCGTGCCGCCCACGCCTGGCGGATCGTATAAGCCCGCGTTGTCGAAGCCGCGCGACTTCAGATCTTCGACTCGCTCTGCGGCGTGATGTTGCATATCTTCTTTGGTGCCCCACACGAGCGCGCCGGTCGGGCAGGACTTGATGCACGCGGGCTCGAGGCCTACGGCGACGCGATCCGAGCACAGTGTGCACTTGTACGCTTTGTGATCCCGCTTCGAGATGCGCGGAATGTCGAACGGGCAGCCGGCGATGCAATAGCCGCAGCCGATGCAATTCTCCTGGTGGAAGTCGACGATGCCGTTGGAGTACTGCACGATCGCGCCCGGCGCGGGGCAGGCCTTGAGGCAGCCGGGATCGGCGCAATGCATGCAGCCGTCCTTGCGGATGAGCCATTCCAGGTCGTTGCCCTTGTCGGGATTCTCGTACTCGGCGAAACGCATCAGCGTCCAGGATTGATCGGTGAGATCGTGCGGATTCTGGTAGGCGCCGATGTTGGTGCCGATCTCGTCGCGCAGGTCGTTCCATTCCATGCACGCGACCTGGCACGCCTTGCAGCCGATGCACTTGGTCGTATCGATCAGCTTCGCGACCGTGCCGGTCTGCGCCTGTCGCACGCTCGGCGATGCAGTCGTGGTGGCGGAGCGTCGGACGATATCGAGTGATTGCAATGCCATGGCCGGCTCCTCACGACTTCTGGCCCGAGGCTGGCGATGCGTCTGCCACCTTTTCGACCTTGACCAGGAACGCTTTGAACTCCGGGGTCTGCGAGTTGGCGTCGCCGACGAAGGGCGTCAGCGTGTTGGCCAGATAGCCGGGGCGGGCGAGGCCGGTGAAGCCCCAGTGAATCGGAATGCCCACGGTGTGCACGGTCTTGCCGTCGATGTTCAGTGCACGGATGCGTTTGGTGACTACCGCGACGGCTTCGATGTGCCCGCGGTTCGAGCTGACCCGGACGCGATCGCCGGCGGCAATTCCCAGCTCATCGGCCAATGCTGCACCGATCTCGACGAATTGTTCGGGCTGCGTGATGGCGTTCAGGCGGACATGTTTCGTCCAATAGTGGAAATGCTCCGTCAATCGATACGTCGTCGCGACGTGTGGGAACTGTGCAACGTTGCCGAGCGCTTCGCGGTCGGCTTTGAAGATGCGTGCTGCCGGATTGCTGACGGCTCGCGGCTCGTTGCGACTGAGCGGGTTGTAGCCGAGCGGGGATTCGAACGGCTCATAGTGTTCCGGGAATGGACCCTCAGCCATGTTGGTGCGGGCGAACAGGCGCGCGACGCCTTCCTGATTCATGATGAAGGGCCCGACGCCGGCCGCAGGATCGTCGTCGATCCTGAAGTCCGGGATGTCGGCGCCGACCCACTGTTTGCCGTTCCACCGGATCAGCGGGCGTTCCGGATTGAACGGCTTGCCGTCGAGATCGCACGACGCCCGGTTGTAGAGCACGCGCCGGTTCGCCGGCCACGACCAGGCCCAGTTCAATGTCTGGCCAATGCCGGTCGGATCCGAGTTGTCGCGTCGAGCCATGAGATTGCCGGTCGGCCCCCAGGCGCCGCAGAAAATCCAGCAGCCGCTCGCGGTCGAGCCGTCGTCGCGCAGCTCGCCGAAGCCAGCGAGCTGTTCGTCGCGCTTGCGCACCACGTTGTTTGGATTCTTGGGATCGACCAGATCGGTGAGCGCGCGGCCTGAGTATTCCTTGGCCAGTTCCTCGGGCGTGGGACTGTTGGGACGAATATACGGCCACGACAAATTCAGGATGGGATCCGGAAACGCGCCACCCTCGGTTTGATAAAGCTTGCGCAGCCGATTGAACAGCTCGGCCATGATTTCGATGTCGGTGCGCGCTTCGCCGGGCGGCTCACCGCCTTTCCAATGCCATTGCAGCCAGCGCCCCGAGTTGACCAGCGTGCCGTCTTCCTCGGCGAAGCAGGTTACTGGCAGACGAATGACTTCCGTCTGGATCTTGCTCGAGTCGACATCGTGGTGGACGCCGTAGTTGCGCCAGAACTCCGACGTCTCCGTGACCAGCGGGTCCATGATCACCAGGAACTTCAGGTTCGACAGCGCCGCCGTCATCTTGGCTTTGTTGGGCGCGGCGGCGAGCGGATTGAATCCCTGCGCGAGATAACCGTTGATCTTCCCCTGTTCCATCAGATCGAAGACCTGCAGCATGTCGTAGAGCTTGTCGATCTTGGGCAGATAGTCGTAGGCCCAGCGATTCCCGGCGGTCGCGGCATCACCCCACCAGGCTTTCTGCAAGCTGACGAAGAACTTCGAGAAGTGCTGCCAGTAGCTCACCTGATTCGGACGCAGCGGCTTGAAGGCTCGCACCGCCACGTATTTCTCATAGTCCTGCTCCCGGTCGTGCGGCAAGGTGATGTAGCCAGTCAGTGTGTTGGACAGCAGGCCCAGATCCGTGAGGCCCTGAATGTTGGAGTGGCCGCGCAAGGCGTTCATGCCGCCGCCGGAGACGCCGATGTTTCCTAGTAACAGCTGTACCATCGCTCCGCAGCGAATCATCTGCGATCCAATGGAGTGCTGTGTCCAGCCGAGCGCGTACATGATCGTCATGGCGCGAGTCGGTGTCGCCGTCGAGGCGATCATCTCGCAGATCTGCTGGAACTTCTGTTGCGGCGTGCCGCACACGCGCTCGACCATTTCGGGTGTGTAGCGCGAGTAGTGTTGTTTCATCAGATTCAACACACAGCGTGGGTGCGCGAGCGTCGGATCGACGCGCGCAAAGCCATCGTCGCCGAACTCATAATCCCAGCTGGACTTGTCGTAGCGACGATTGTCGGCGTCGTAGCCCGAATACAAACCGTCCTGAAACGCGAATTCCTCCTTTACGATGAAGCTCGCGTCGGTGTAGTGAGTGACGTAGTCGCGCTGGATCTTGTCGTTCGTCAGCAGGTAATTGATCACCGCTCCGAGGAACGCGATGTCGGTGCCGGCGCGAATCGGGGCATAGACATCGGCGACCGAAGCCGAGCGGTTGAAGCGAGGGTCGACGACGATCAGCCGCGCCTTGTTGTGCGCTTTGGCTTCTGTGACCCACTTGAAACCGCACGGATGCGCCTCGGCGGCGTTGCCACCCATGATGAGGACCAGGTCGGCATTCTTGATGTCGACCCAGTGATTCGTCATCGCTCCACGGCCGAACGTCGGGGCAAGACCTGCCACCGTCGGGCCGTGTCACACACGCGCCTGATTGTCGAACGCCAGTACGCCGAGACTGCGGATGACCTTGTGCGTGATGTAGCCGGCTTCGTTGCTGCTCGCCGAGGCCGCCAGCATGCCGGTGGTGAGCCACCGGTTGACGGTCAGACCTTCGGCGTTCTTGGCAATGAAGTTGGCGTCCCGATCCTGTTTCATCAACCGGGCGACGCGCTCCAGCGCTTCATCCCAGGAAATGCGCTGCCAGCGATCCGAGCCCGACGCTCGATATTCCGGGTGCGTCAGCCGGCTCGGGCTGTGGATGAAGTCGATCAGCGCCGCGCCCTTGGGGCACAAGGTGCCGCGATTCACCGGGTGATCCGGGTCGCCCTCGATGTGAAAGATGCTCGCCGTCGCATTCTTCGACTTATCGCCGAGCGAATACATCAGCAAGCCGCAGGACACCGAACAGTAGGGACAGGTATTGCGCGTCTCGGTGGCGCGAGAGAGCTTGAACTCACGCACCTCGGCCAGCGCTGGGCCCGGCGAGAATCCCAGCAGCGCCAGGCTGGAACCCGCCAGCCCGCTGCCGGTGATCGCCAGGAACTGGCGCCTAGTCATATCGCTCATGGAAGGAACTCCCGTGCGGCCATGACATGGGTCAGGTCAGTCTATGCCTGCACGGCAGGGCTCGCAACGCGGCAGCGTGCGGCCCGGCCGCGATGAAATGCGCTCAGGAACTCCGCGCAATTCCTCTCGGAAAATCCATGGTTTCCTCCCTAAGCACTGTCCGCATAGAATGCGTCGCATGCAAGCCGAGAAACGGCGCGAATTCGCCGTGTTTTTCTTTCTTACATTCATCCTGGCGCCCATCCTGGCGGTGCTCATCGTCGCTGGCTACGGCTTTGCGGTCTGGATGTATCAACTCATCGCCGGGCCGCCGTCGGTGTAAGGGTGGCCATGCGCTGGCTTTCGCGTCGTGACTTTCTGACATTCGGGCCTGGTGCGAGCGATGCGGACGAGCCCATCGTCCACATCGCAAGCTTGCTGGTTCAAGCCACGCCGACAGGTTGCGAGGCCGTGCGCGCGCTGATCGGGACGATGCCCGGAGCCGAACTGCACGAAACCGGACATTCCGGCAAAGTCGCGATCGTTCTCGAATCGGCGGACAGCCGAGCTATCGCCGACGCCACCACTGAGTTACAGCAGCTCTCCGGCGTGCTCACCGTTTCGATCGTGGCGCACTTGATGGAAAGTGCTTCGTCCCTGGAAGAACAACATGACGATCAATCGACGACAGTTCCTGCGGCGTAGCGCGGCGGCATCGGCCATCGCGGCGGCGAGCTCGAATGCGCCGGCCCAGAACATCATTACCGAATCGCAATTCACCAAACTGAAATGGTCGAAGGCGCCTTGCCGGTTCTGCGGCACGGGCTGCGGCGTGCGCGTGGCGGTAAAGGGCAATCGCGTCGTGGCGACCCACGCCGACGCGAACGCCGAGGTCAATCGCGGGCTCAACTGCGTCAAGGGATATTTCCTGTCGAAGATCATGTATGGCGCAGATCGGCTCACGCAGCCGTTGTTGCGGATGACGGACGGCGTCTACGACAAGAACGGCGAGTTCACGCCTGTCAGCTGGGACGCTGCGTTCGACATCATGGCGCAGAAGTTCAAGGAGGCGCTCAAGGCGAACGGGCCGGAGTCCATCGGCATGTTCGGCTCGGGCCAATGGACCATCTGGGAAGGGTATGCCGCCAACAAGTTGATGAAGGGCGGCTTCCGCAGCAACAACCTCGATCCGAATGCCCGGCATTGCATGGCGTCGGCGGCTTACGCCTTCATGCGCACCTTCGGTATGGACGAGCCGATGGGCTGCTACGACGACTTCGAATCCGCCGATGCATTCGTGCTGTGGGGCTCGAACATGGCGGAGATGCATCCGATCCTCTGGTCGCGTGTCGCGGACCGCCGCTTGTCGGAGCCGAAGGTCAAAGTCGCGGTGCTTTCGACGTTCGAGCACCGCTCGTTCGATCTCGCCGACATTCCGCTGGTCATGCAGCCGCAGTCGGATCTGGCGATCATGAATTACATCGCCAATTACATCATCGAGACCGGGCGGGTGAATCGCGACTTCATCGGCAAGCATGTGAACTTCAAGCGCGGTGTCGATGACATCGGCTATGGATTGCGCCCGGAGCATCCACTTGAAAAAAAGGCGAAGAACGCCTCGCGCGCTGGCGATTCCTCGCCGATGTCATTCGAGGACTATGCGCGCTTCGTGAAGCCGTACACGCTGGAGCACGCTGCCAAGGTGTCTGGTTGTCCGGAGTCCTGGCTGAAGCAGCTTGCCGAGCTGTACGCGGACCCGAAGGTGCGCGTCGTCTCATTCTGGACGATGGGATTCAATCAACACACACGCGGCGTTTGGGCGAACCATCTTTGTTACAACTTGCACTTGCTGACCGGCAAGATCGCCACACCTGGCAACAGCCCGTTCTCGCTCACCGGTCAGCCCTCCGCATGCGGCACAGCGCGCGAAGTCGGAACGTTCTCGCATCGATTGCCCGCGGACATGGTGGTGACCAATCCCGAGCATCGCAAGCATGCCGAGGAGTTGTGGAAGCTGCCTCACGGCACGATCAGCCCGAAGGTGGGTTATCACGCCGTCGAGCAGAGCCGCATGCTGACCGACGGCAAGCTCAACGCCTATTGGGTGCAGGTCAACAACAACGTCCAGGCCGCGCCCAACTTCAATCAAGAGGTGTTGCCCGGCTATCGCAATCCCAAGAACTTCATCGTCGTGTCGGATGCTTATCCGACGGTGACGACCCAGGCCGCGGACTTGATCCTGCCGGCAGCGATGTGGGTGGAGAAAGAGGGCGCATTCGGCAACGCCGAGCGGCGCTCGCAGTTCTGGCACCAACTCGTCAATGCGCCGGGCCAGGCGCGTTCGGATCTGTGGCAGTTGATGGAGTTCTCGAAACGATTCAAGACCGACGAAGTGTGGCCTGCCGAGTTGCTGAACGCGAATCCGAGCTATCGCGGCAAGACGCTGTTCGACGTGTTGTTCGCCAACGGCCAGGTCAATCGTTATCCCCTGAGCGATCTGAACAAGGACTATGAGAACCACGAGTCGAAGGCGTTCGGGTTCTATGTGCAGAAGGGCCTGTGGGAAGAATACGCCTCGTTCGGCCGCGGTCACGGCCACGATCTGGCGCCGTTCGACAAGTATCACGAAGTGCCCGGGCTGCGCTGGCCGGTCGTGAATGGCAAAGAAACGCGCTGGCGCTATCGCGAAGGCTCGGATCCCTACGTCAAGGCCGGCGAGGGTTTCAGGTTCTACGGCAACCCGGACGGCAAAGCGAACATCTTCGCATTCCCCTATGAGCCGGCAGCCGAGGCGCCGGATGCCGAGTACACCTATTGGCTCGTGACCGGTCGTGTGCTCGAGCACTGGCACTCCGGCTCGATGACGGGCCGCGTGCCCGAGTTGTACAAGGCGTTTCCGAACGCGGTCGTGTTCATGCATCCCGACGATGCCGAAGCCCTCGGCGTACGCCGAGGCGTCGAGGTGAAAGTGGTTTCGCGACGGGGCGAGATGCGCTCGCGCGTCGAAACACGTGGACGTAACAAGCCGCCGCGAGGTGTCGTATTCGTGCCTTGGTTCGACGCGTCCCAGCTCATCAATAAGTGCACACTGGACGCCACCGATCCGATTTCGAAACAAACCGACTTCAAGAAGTGCGCGGTGAAGATCGTGCCGATGGGAGCGGTGTGATGACGCCCCGCGTACGACGAGTCGCGATTATCGGCGTGCTGTGCTTCAGCGCAGCGCTGGCTGCCGACAATCTCGAAGGACTGCGCGGCCCAACGCCGCTCAATCAAGAACCAAAGGCCCCGCGCATGGCGACGGTCGAGAACTTCGATGTGCGGCGAGGGCGCGCGTATACGAGTCAGCCGCCCACGATTCCGCACGCCATCGATCGATACGAGCTCACGCGTAACGTGAACTTCTGCATGTACTGTCATTCACGCGTGCGTAACGAGGAGTTCGGCGCTCCGATGGTGAGCGCAACTCACTATATGGATCGGGACGCAAACTTCCTCGCCGAGATCTCGCCGCGACGCTACTTCTGCACTCAGTGCCACGTGGTCCAGACCGATGCGCGGCCGCCAGTGGACAATCGCTTCGTCGATGTGTACGACCTGGTCGACCAGGAGCAGCGGCTGGCGGATCCGCCGGCGCCGGCAGCGAAGGAAAAGCCGGCAGCGAAGGAAAAGAAGGAGTGAAGGCGCTATTCGACAGGGCGGTGGGCTGGTGGCGGGTGCTGAGCTCTCCGAGCCGCTATTTCAGCCTCGGCTTTCTGGTGATTGGCGGCTTCATCGGCGGCATCATTTTCTGGGGCGGGTTCAACACTGCGCTGGAAGCGACCAACACCGAGCAATTCTGCACGAGCTGCCATGAGATGCGCGACAACGTGTTCGCCGAGCTGAAGAGCACGATCCATTACAGCAACCGTTCCGGCGTGCGCGCCACCTGCCCGGATTGTCACGTGCCGCACGAGTGGACGGACAAGATTGCCCGCAAGATGCAGGCCTCGAAAGAAGTGTGGGGCAAGATCTTCGGCACGATCAATACCCGCGAAAAATTTCTGGACGAGCGCTTGAATCTCGCCAAGCACGAGTGGGCACGCCTGAAAGCAAACGATTCGCTCGAGTGTCGCAACTGTCACGCGTACCAATATATGGACTGGACGCGTCAAAGCCGGCGTGCAGTGTACGTTCACTCGACGGCGCTGGCTGGCGACGAACATACCTGCATCGATTGCCACAAGGGCATCGCGCACCGCCTGCCGAACATGGAAGGCATCGAGATGCTCTACGGCGCGCCGATCGAGCAGATCTCTTCGCATGAGCCGAAGTCCGAAGGTTCGTCAGGCAATTAGCGCTTCGATCGCCTTTACAGCCGTCTTCAACCCGTCTTCCGCGCGCATCCTTTCGCCCAGCGTTCGTGCGCGCGCTCGTATTTCCGCCTGTTCCGCGAATCGGATCCCTTCGGCCAGAGAGGTGGCATTCAACGCCTTCCAGCTGGACAGGTTGGCCCCGACGCCTGCTTGATAGAGGCGATCGGCCCAGAAGGCCTGATCTCCGGCAAAGGGCACGACGACCGATGGGATGCCAGCGCGTGCAGCTGAGTGCGTCGTGCCGGAGCCGCCGTGGTGGACAGCTACTGACGTTCGCGGCAGCAGCCAATCATGCGGCGTGTCGCCGATGGCAAGAATGTTTGCGGGAAGCTGCGAAACGTCGACGCCGCTCCAGCCTGGATAGAACAACGCGCGGCGACCGGCCACTCCACCGACGATTGCTTCGAGCATGCGTCGAGGCTCGAAGCCGCCCATGCTGCCGAAGCCGATATAAACCGGCGGTTCCCCGGCAGCGAGAAACGCGCTGAGTTCGGCGGGCGGGCTCCAGTGCTTGGCGGGTACGAGCCACTGACCGCAGACGAGCGCGTTGCTCGGCCAATCATCGGGTCTCGGCAACAAATTCCGCGACACTCCGTACAACATGGGATGGCCGACCCACAGCGACTTGCGCGGTGGCAGGCCGCACACGCGTGCGCGAGCTTCGTTCGTCGCCTTGCGGAATGCCTTCCAGAGCAGGTTGTTGATCAGATGCTGACCCAATCGATTGAACATGCGAGGCAGTTTGCCCGGCGGCAGGAAAGGGGACGCAAACGCCTTGGTCGGCGTGAGAGGAAACAATCCCGTGCCAAGGGGCTGCACCCCCAGATACTCGGCGGCGGACAGGCCAACGAAACCGGCCAGCCCCGAGATGATGATGGCGTCGCAACCCCTGCCGAACTGCACGGCTGAGCGGAGCCAATGCTCGGCGTTTTCGTTCGCGATTCGCGCCAGCTCCCTTGCCGTGTTGTTGACGCTGTTCTTCTCGAACAAGCCCGCAGACGCGCCGTCGTGTCGCAGCGCCTGCCGGATATCGCCGGCTATCGCGGTGGCCGGCACGCCGAGCGCGGTTGCTGTGCCGAGCGATGCTCCATCTGCCAGTAGATGAGCTTCGTGGCCGGCATCCATCAATGCGCGGCTCAACGCTGCGAGTGGTCGAGTGTCGCCGTCGGTGCCGTAGGTCAGAACGAGGAATTTCATGATTTGGAAGGACGCTTGCCGGTCGGGGCACTCGCTTTGAGCGAGCCTTTCAAGAACAGATCCAGCGCGCCGACGAGCTCTTCACGCAGGTCGGACTTCGGCTCGGCCAGCCAGCGCATCAGCGCGGCGAGATATAGAAAATGAAAGAAGAGAGCGAGGCGCGGCGCCGGTTGGCTATCCCGCAACTCGCCAGATTTCTGACCGGCCGCGATCAACGCCAGGAAGGCTCGGACGAGATCAGAACGCGCGTCGTTCGCGTTGGCGTGCGGTTGACCGACGTTGACGAATCGGTAGCGCAGATAAGGAAGCAAATATTCGCGATGCTGTTCAAGGCCGGCGGCCGAGGCGTCGAGCAGCTTGCGCATGCCCCGTTTAAAACTGCCTTGCGCAAGGCAGATCGGCAGGAGCTGTTCGAGATCCTGCTCCAGCTGCATGTGGAGCCAGTGCGCGAGTACAGCTTCCTTCACGGGGAAATGGCTGTAGAGCGTGCCTTTCGCCACGTCGGCAGCGACGGCGAGCTGCTCCATCGTGACCGCGTCATAGCCGTGCGTCTCGAACAGACGGTGAGCTGTCTGCGCGATGTGATCCAGCTTTTCCTGACGCTTGCGCTCGCGACGACCCGGCTCGACCATGATAATCACGAAAAGTGAACGACGTGCAGAATTATACGTCGTCCAGAAATCGATCGCAAACAGCGTGGAGTCAGCGCGCCAGGTTCTTCAGATCGACGCCGTAGAGCGCCGCATTCTTGGTGACGTATTCGACACGGTCCTTGATCGGCTGATCGTTGAGCGCGGCGATCAGCATGTCGAGCATGGTGTGCCAGCCCATTGCATTCTGCGGGACGAAGCGGTCGAGGATGGGGAAGTGCTTGAACGTCAGTAGCACTTTTTCACCGCGCGGCTCCAGCTCGAATGTGGGATATGACTCGGGATACGCAGACACTGCATCGTCCGCTGCGCCGCCATCGAACACATTCCACGTGTAAACGAGCTTTCTCGGCGGCTGCCACTGCGTGACTATGCCGCGAATGTGGCCATCGACGAGACGAACCTCGCCGCCCTGACGCGGCTCGATCAGCGCGACCTCGCCATACCAGGTCGGCATCTTCGTCGGATCGGTTAAATAAGCCCACACTCGCTCGATCGGGCCGGGCAGCAGGCGAGTGAAAGTGACGCAGGGAACGTTCGACATCTCACCGCGTTCGTGCAGTTCCGCTTTGACCATCGCATCACCTCTCAACGTTTGCGTGACTTGCCGGCGGGTTTGCGCAGCTCGGCCTCGAGAGCATCGAACTTCGTCGCCCAGTAACTCCGCAACTCATCCACCCAGCCCGCGAGCTCGTTCACCCCTTGTGGATCGAGCTCATAAATGCGGCGCTGGGCCTCGGCGCGAACCCGGACCATCTGCGCCTCCCGCAGCACCTTCAGGTGCTGGGAGATCGCCGAGGCGCTGATATCGAATTGCTCGGCGATTTCGCCGGAAGACAGCGCGCCGCGCGCCAACGACTCGACGATGCCACGCCGGGTTGGATCAGCCAGGGCTGCGAAGACGCTCATGGATGTAGCCAATGCTTAATTTAGTAGAGACTAAAATAACAACCGCTCGCGGGGCAAGTGCGATTTCGCCGGTAGCGGGTGGTCATTCACCGGCGGTGCGTTGCATTGATGGCTTGCTGTCCGGATACTGCCCGCAACGGCTTTTATTGTTGAGGGATAAACAACACGTGCTGTTCGCCCCAGAAACCTGGCCATTCACCGTAGCAACTTTCCTGCTGTTGCTGATCGCGATCGTAGAAGGGATTGCGATGGTCCTGGGGTCGAGTCTTTCCCAATCGCTGCAGCATTTGCTTCCCGAGCCCGGCGATGTCCACGTGGGCGTGTTCGACAAGCTGCTCGGCTGGCTCTCGTTCGGCCGCGTGCCGGCGCTCGTGCTGGTGGTGCTATTCCTCGCGAGCTTTGCGCTGACGGGCTTCGGGCTCAATCTGGTCGTGCGGCAAATGTTCGGTTTCTGGGCGCCGCCGTCGATTGCGGCGATTGTTGCATTCCTCATTACTTTGCCGGTCGTGCGCTTCGCCGGGGCGGGGCTGGCGCGCGTGATTCCACAGGATCAAACCTATGCGGTCTCGTTCGACTCGCTGGTCGGCCGGGTCGCGACCATCGTGAATGGCACCGCGCGACCGGGTTATCCGGCGCAGGCGAAGGTGGCGAATGAGCATGGACAGATGCTGTATGTGATGGTCGAGCCGGAAGCGGAGGGCATGACGTTTCAAAGCGGGGAACGCGTGCTGCTCAACAAGCGCCTGTCCGGAAATCGGTTTGCCGGGGCGGTGAATCCCTGGCCCGATTTGATCTGAGCTTTTTCCACGGATTGTCAACGTTGCTGGGGAGTCACCGATGTCGGATCTGATCCTGGACAATTTGATCCTGGCGGGCATCGCGTTTTTCGCGCTGCTGGTCATAGGAATCATTTTCTCGCGGCTGTATCGCCGCTCCTCGAAAGAGCGATCCTTCGTGCGCACCGGCTTGGGCGGGCAGAAGGTCGTGATGGATGGCGGCGCCATCGTCTTTCCGGTGTTCCACGAGACCATTCTCGTCAACATGAATACGCTCAAGCTCGAAGTGACGCGTTTCGGCAAGGACTCGCTGTTCACCAAGGACCGCATGCGGGTGGACGTGGTCGTGGCGTTCTTCGTGCGGGTCGTGCCGACCAAGGAAGGCATCGCAAATGCCGCGCAGACCTTGGGCCAACGCACGATCGACCCCGAGCAGTTGTCACAACTGGTCGAGGATAAGTTCGTCGACGCGCTGCGCGCCGCCGCGGTATCGATGACCATGCAGGAGCTGCTCGACAAACGTCAGGACTTCATCCAGGGCGTGCAGAACGCCGTGAGCGAGGATCTGCTGAAGAACGGTCTGGAGCTGGAGAGCGTGTCGCTGACCCGCATCGACCAGACGGCGATGCAATTCTTCGATCCCAACAATGCGTTCGACGCCGAAGGTCTGACGCGGCTCACCGAACAGACGCAGCGTCGCAACCGTGAGCGCAATGAGATCGAGCAGGACACGTCCGTTGCGATCTCGCGCAAGAACTTCGAAGCCAAACAACTGCAGCTGGAGATCGATCGGCAGAAGCGCTTCGCCGAGCTGGCGCAGTCGCAGGAAGTCTCCGCTCGCGAGGCCGAGCAGCAAGCCATCGTCGCCAAGGTGCAAGCAGAGCGCTCTCGGGAAGCCGAGGAAGCGAAGATCACCGCGGCACGCCAGATTCGCGAAGCCGAAGTCGCCAAGGAACAGGCCGTGCGCCAGCGCGTCGTCGAAGCCGAGCGCGAAGTCAAGATTGCGACTATCGAACAGCTGCGCGCCACGGAGATCGCCGATCAGAACAAAGCGATCTCGATTGCGCAGAAGTCCGAGGAGCAATCCAAGGCTCAGGCCAGCGCCAACCTGGCTTTGGCCGAAGCCGTGAAGTCCGAGCAGGCCGTGAAGACGGCCGAGGAAGTCGCCAAGGCCGAACGTGAGAAGCAGGTGACCTTGGTGCTCGCGTCGCAGGAAGCGGAGCGCCAGGCCATCAGCGTGAAGGTGTCGGCGCTCGCGGAAAAAGAAGCGTCGGAAGCGAGGGCCGATGCGATCCGTACGCTCGCCAAGGCGAACCGCGAAAATTACGAAGCGGAAGCCGCCGGTAAGCGCGCCTTGAATGAGGCCATCAACACGCTCTCGAGTGCGCAGATCTCGCTGCAGGAGAAGCTGGCGTTGATTCAGGCGCTGCCGAAGATCATCGAAGAGGCGGTCCGGCCGATGCAGAACATCGACTCGATCCGCATCATGCAGGTCGACGGTCTCAACACCGGCGCCGCCGGCGCGCAGGCGGGCGACCCGACGCTCGGCAATGGCTCGGGCAACCTCGCCGAGCAAGCAGTGGGCGCGGCCCTGAAATATCGCGCCTACGCGCCGGTGGTCGATCAGTTGATCAAGGAAGTGGGGCTGTCCGGCAACGGATTGGATGGGTTGGTGAAGGCCACCTCGGCCATAACACCGCCTGCGACGCCGCCGGTTCCACTGCCCTCGTAACGTCGGGTCGATGACAAAGCCCGCGCCATCGGCGCATGGCGCGGGCTATGATTCCGCGATCCGCCGGACTGGCGCTTAGACGGAATGAAAATTCATGGCAGGTGTTACTGCGGTCGGCGTGAAGCTCGCCAGTGTGGTGTGTCTATTCAGTGCTCTGTTCGCGTTCGAGGCGCATGCTGCCGACGCAGCTTCGAAGCATCAGGCCGCCTTCAAGACTCTCAGCAGCAAGCCCGCGGTGAAGGCAGCGCTGGAACAGATCCGTCGTGAAGACGAGCGGACGCTGCGGGAGCAGATCGAGATCTCCCAGATCCCGGCGCCTTCACGCAAGGAAGAAGTGCGTGCCAATGACTACATGCGACGCCTGCACGAGCTCGGCCTGACCGAGATCGCCACCGATTCCGAAGGCAACGTCATCGCGCGCCGTCCGGGCACGGGGCGCAACGGCCCGACGTTGGTGCTGTCGGCTCACCTCGATACCGTGTTCAGCGCGGACACCGACGTCAAGGTCCGCAAGGAAGGCAATCGATATCACGGCGCGGGAATCAGCGATGACGCTCGTGGCTTGACCGTTCTGCTGACCGTGTTGCGCTCGATGCAGGAGAACAAGCTGCGCACTCAAGGCGATGTTTTATTCGTCGCCACCGTGGGTGAGGAGGGCTTGGGCAACCTGCGCGGCGTGAAGGCTTTGTTCCGCGATCGGAAAGATATCGATGGCTTCATCTCCGTCGACGGGACCGACTCGCCGCGCTTGCCGGCTGGCGAATCTGAAGTCGTCGCGCGCGCCGTCGGCAGCCATCGCTGGCAAATCACCTTCACCGGGCCGGGCGGCCACAGCTACGAGAATTTCGGCACGCCGAGCGCCGTGCACGCGATGGGCCGAGCAATTAGTGCGATCTCCGATCTGCAGGCGCCCACCGAGCCGAAGACCACGTTCACGGTCTCGATCGTATCGGGCGGCACGGCAATCAATGCCGTTGCCGAAAAGGCCCAGCTGCAGCTCGATATTCGTTCAGAATCCGCGAGCGCGCTGGCGTCCCTGGAAGAGCAGATCCTCGCCGCCGCTGAGCAGGCCGGCGTGGATGAGGGCAAGCGTTGGGGAGCGGCGCCTGTGAAAGTGGAGCGAACCTTGCTGGGCGACCGACCCGCCGGGGCCGGCAGCAACGACAGCCTGATGGCTTCCACCTGGATCGGCGCGATGGTCGCGTTGGGTCAGAAGCCCCCGACGCCGGTCGCGGGCAGCACCGATTCCAACGTCCCGCTGGGCCTGGGCATTCCGGCCATCACCGCCTCAGGAGGCGGCATCGGCGACAAGGCCCATTCGCTGGATGAATGGTATGAGCCCGTCAATGCCTGGCTCGGTCCGCAAGGATTGCTGCTGACGACCCTGGCGTTGGCTGGAATCGAAGGCGGGCCGAAGCCGTTGTTACCGAAGCGTCGCTGAACGAAGACGCGCAAAGCGCCCGGATGTGTCGTGTGTACTACTCGCGATGTGACGTATGTAGTACAACCGCACCATCGAACAGCGGGGAGTATCCTCTACATGGAATGGATGTCGCGTGGCGCGGTGCTGGCAGTCGCGTTGTGGGGAGTCGGGGGTTGTGGCGGAGGCGGTGGGGACAACCCGGCCGTCGGCGGACCACCGGGCGGCGGCTCGAACGCCCCAGGCGGTTACACCCCGGGCGTATACGCTGCTTCCTCGTCCCTGGCCAATCAGTGTTCCACGCCCATGGCGCAGAGTATGTTTCTGCGCTCGTGGACCAACGAGACGTACCTCTGGTACTCCGAGGTGCCGGATACCAATCCGACCGGCTTCACGACAGCCGATTATTTCGAGCGATTGAAGACCCCGCTGACGACGGCCACCGGCAACGATAAGGATCGTTTCCATTTCACGTATTCGACCGCGGACTGGCAGGCGTTGTCTCAGCAGTCGATCCAGGTCGGCTATGGCGCGCAGTGGGTGCTCGTGCCGCGTGCCAATGCGAACCCGCAAGTCATGACTGCGTTCGTCGAGTCGGGCTACACGGCTGCCCAGCAGGGTGTGGTCCGTGGCACCGAGGTGATGGCGGCCGACGGTATCGTCGTCGCAAACATTCGAACGGACGCGCAGGTCGACCAGCTTTATGCGGCGCTGTACCCGGCCGCCGCCAACGAGCAGCACACCTTCACATTGCGCGACGCGAACGGCGCGCAGCGCGAAATCACGATGACCAGCGCTTCGGTGACCTATAGCGCCGTGCCCACCTGGAGCGTCATCAACCAGGCGGACGGGCCGGTCGGATATCTGCTGTTCAACGATCACGTCGCGCCCGCCGAAAGAGAGTTGTTCGATGCGATCGACGGGCTGCGTAACGCGGGCGTGAAGGACCTGGTGCTCGATCTGCGCTACAACGGCGGCGGCTATCTCGCTATCGCCAACGAGCTGGCTTACATGATCGCCAACACGACGCGAACTGCGGGCCGCACGTTCGAACGGCTCATATTCAACAACAAGTTCACGACCATCGATCCTGCCGGGCAACCCATCGAGCCCACGCCGTTTTATTCCACTGCGAAGGGATTCACGGTGCCCAGCGGTACGCCGCTGCCGTCGCTGAATCTCGAGCGCGTCTATGTGATTACCGGCAACAACACCTGCTCGGCCAGCGAGTCCATCATCAACAGCCTGCGTGGCATCGACGTGCAGGTGTATCAGATCGGCGAGACCACTTGCGGCAAGCCCTACGGTTTCTATCCGGAGGACAACTGCGGCACGACCTATTTCTCGATTCAGTTCGAGGGACGCAACGCCAAGGACTTCGGCAACTATCCCGACGGCTTCGTGCCGGGCAGTGCGGACTCGGGCAGCACGATCAGAGGCTGCCGGGTCGCGGACGATTTCACGAATGAACTTGGCGATCCGCTCGAGGCGCGTCTGCAGATAGCCCTCGGCTTCCGCGCCAGTAACAATCAGATCTGTCCGGCTGTAGTAAGCGCGGCGCCTGACGGCAGCAGCTCGAAACCCGCTGTGGCACGCAGCTGGGAGGGCAAGATGATCAAGTCGCCCGCCCGCGAGAATCGCATCGTGGAGCGGCCTAGGACGGGGATTGCTTTTTGAGCTTGCGCCATAGCGTCGTGCGACTGATCCCCAGTCGCTCGCTCGCCCTGGCGTAAGAGCCGTCGCTTTCCTCGAGCACGCGTCGAATCAGTTCGATCTCTGATTCGGCGCGATGGACGGCCATGGAGGCGGCGACTTTGCTGGATATCGGCGCTGAGATTTCGGGCATCAGTTCCCGCAGTTGCACGTCGCTGAGCGTCGCATCGTTCGGGCTCGCGAGCATGGCGACTCGCTCCAGCAAATTCTCCAGCTCGCGCACGTTGCCGGGCCACTCGTAGTTCCACGCCGCATCCAGCAGCTTCTGGACCCGCGCATCGTTCGCGATGTCGATACCGGTTCGCAGGGCGATCTTGCGCGCCAGGTGAGCAACGAGCTCGAGCAGATCCTGCCGACGCTCGCGCAGACCAGGCAATTCCAAACGCAGAATGTTGAGTCGATAGTAGAGGTCCCGTCGGAAGTCGCCGGTGAGGATCCGCTCGGTCAAATCGCGATGCGTGGCGGCGATGACGCGAACGTCGACGCGCGTCGGTTCGATCGCACCGACTCGCAATATCTCTTTCTCCTGCAGCACGCGTAACAAGCGGGTTTGCAGAGACACCGGCATCTCGCCGATCTCGTCCAGAAAGATCGTGCCCGTGTGCGCGGCTTCGAACAGGCCGAGCTTGCCGCCGCGGCGCGCGCCGGTAAAAGCGCCTTCCTCGTAACCGAACAACTCGCTCTCCAGCAGCGATTCAGGAAAGGCGCCGCAGTTGATGGCGATGAACGGCTGATTCGCCCGTTTGCTCGCGACGTGGATGCCTTGCGCGAGCAGTTCTTTGCCAGTGCCGCTCTCACCGAAGATCAGTACCGTCGCATCGCTGCGCGCGTATTGAGCCGCGAGCGACCGAGTATGGACGATACCTGGCGTCGTACCGACGAGATCCGTCAGTCGGTAGCGAACATTCGCCGCCGGCTTGTGACGTCGGGCGCGCAGGTCGCGATCGACGCGTTGGATCGATTCGGGATCCTGGCAGGTGAGCACTGCGCCGGTCTGCGTGCCTTGCTCGGTGATCGGCAGCCGACTCGTGAGCACGGCGCGCGCGCCAAGCTTCTGCAGTTCGTCGATCTCCGCGCGAGGCTCACGCAGCGTGCGTGTGAGTGAAAGCTCCGGCGCGACATCGCTGAGCTTGCGGCCGATGAGCTCGGGCGCGGGCCGTTCCAACAACCGCGCCATGGCGGGATTCAAAATCTCGATCCGCTCGTCCATATCGACCGCGACCACGCCGTCACGCAGCTGGCCGAGGATCGTATTCAATCGTTCGCGCTTCGCGCCTTCCATGTGAGACAGGCGGGCCATTTCGACTGCATCATCAAGTGCCTCACGGACCGCGTCTTCAGAGTACAGAAAGACGCTTGCCATGCCGGCTGCTTCGGCGAGATCCGCGATCAAGCCGGGCGCGACCACCACTTCGATGCCACGAGCCCGCAGCTCGAGCACACAGTTTCTGGCCTCGTCCGTGGTTCGATAGCTCCGCTGCTCGATGCCCAAGCCGAACAATTCGTTGAAGCGTTCGAGCTCGACGGGCAGGGCGCCATGGGTCACGAGCGCGATGTGCGACGAGATGCTGCGAGCCCGACCAAGCGCACTCATGATGTCGAATCCGCCCACGCGAACCAGCACGACTGGCAGCTCGATGTGCTGTCGAAGGTAGGCGCCGTTGGAGCCCGCTGCTACGAGCACATCGATGGGCTGCTGGCGGCTCAACTCGTTAATGGTGTCGACTGCAGTCTCGAAGCCGCTGTCGAGCACCTCGACGCGGGCGACCTGGGCGTAGGTGGGCGCGAGATCCCGGAATAGGTCCTTCAGCCGGTGCAGGCCGACGGCGACGATGCGGAGCGGGTCATTGGAGCGGGCGACCTGGGCGTTCATGACAACAGTTTCACCAATGTTGCAGCCTGAAACTGTACTGTTTCGAGATTGAAACCGCCAGTTCGGCCAAGTGATGGCTGTCCAAACCTATGTCCTGCGAAATCAATGGGTTGGGGGTGCGCACTGGCTTCGCTGCAGTGGCATAGGTCTTGCTCTCCCTCCGCAACCCAGCTGCGACCGCATTTTCGAGGAGACTTCCATGGCATCCGCCGGATCCAACTTCCGCTCGGCTCTGGCCGCCGAGCAACCGCTGCAGATCGTGGGCGCGATCAATGCGAACCACGCGCTGCTCGCCAAGCGTGCCGGTTATCGCGCGATCTATCTGTCGGGCGGCGGTGTCGCGGCGGGTTCGCTGGGCATGCCCGACCTCGGTATCAACAATCTGGATGACGTGCTGACCGACATTCGTCGCATCACCGACGTGTGCGACTTGCCGCTGATCGTCGACATCGATACCGGCTTCGGTCCGAGCGCGTTCAACATCGCGCGCACCGTGAAGAGCCTCATCAAGTTCGGCGCGGCCGGCTGTCACATCGAGGACCAGGTCGGCGCGAAGCGTTGCGGCCACCGTCCCGGCAAAGAGCTCGTGTCCACGGAGGAGATGGTGGATCGCGTCAAGGCTGCGGCCGATGCGAAGACTGATCCCGACTTCTATTTGATCGCGCGCACCGACGCGATCGCCTCGTTTGGCATCGATGCAGCGATCGAGCGTTCGGTGAAATGCGTGGAGGCGGGCGCTGACGCCATTTTCGCCGAAGCGGCTTACGACCTGCCGACGTATCAGAAGTTCGTCGATGCGGTGAAGGTGCCGGTGCTCGCGAATATCACCGAGTTCGGCAAGACGCCGCTATTCTCCGTGCCCGAGCTGAAGAGCGCCGGGGTGGCCATGGTGCTGTACCCGCTGAGCGCCTTCCGCGCGATGAACAAGGCCGCCGAGAATGTTTACGAAGCGATCCGCCGCGACGGCCATCAGCGCAATGTCATCGACACGATGCAGACGCGCGAAGAACTGTATGAGCGCATCGGTTATCACGCTTATGAGCAGCATCTCGATGCGCTCTTCAAAGCCAAGAAATAACCGCACGCCGTAAGTAACAACGACCAGGAGACTTGAACATGACCGACGCATCCACCCAAACTGGATCTGGCCAGCCCGGGTTCAAACCAAAAAAGTCAGTTGCACTGTCCGGCACCGTCGCGGGCAACACCGCGCTTTGCACAGTCGGTCGCAGCGGCAACGACCTGCACTATCGCGGCTATGACATTCTGGATCTCGCGGCTCAGTCGGAGTTCGAGGAAATCGCTCATTTGCTGGTGCACGGCAAGTTGCCCACCGGCGCGGAGCTGAAGGCCTACAAGACCAAGCTGAAGTCGCTGCGCGGCCTGCCGGCTGCGGTGAAGACGGCCCTCGAGCAACTGCCGCCGTCGGCGCATCCGATGGACGTGATGCGCACGGGCGTTTCGGTGCTCGGCTGCGTGAATCCCGAGAAGGACGATCACAACCATGCGGGCGCGCGCGACATCGCCGACAAGCTGATGGCGTCGCTCGGCTCGATGCTGCTGTACTGGTATCACTACGCTCACAACGGCAAGCGCATCGAGACTGAGTCGGATGAAGATTCAATCGGTGGTCACTTCCTGCACCTGTTGCACCAGCAGAAGCCGCCGCGCTCGTGGGTGAAGGCGATGCACACATCGCTGATCCTGTACGCCGAGCACGAGTTCAACGCATCGACCTTCACGTCACGCGTCGTTGCCGGCACTGGCTCTGACATGTACTCGGCGATCTGCGGCGGCATCGGCGCGCTGCGCGGCCCGAAGCACGGCGGCGCCAACGAAGTCGCGTTCGAGATCCAGAAGCGCTACGACACGCCGGCCGAAGCGGAAGCGGACATCCGCGCTCGCGTCGAACGCAAGGAAGTCGTGATCGGCTTCGGCCATCCCGTTTACACGATCTCCGATCCGCGCAATAAGGTGATCAAGCAGGTGGCGCTGGATCTGTCGAAGGAAGCCGGCAATACCAAGATGTACGACATCGCCGAGCGCCTCGAGACGGTGATGTGGGAAATCAAGAAGATGTTCCCGAACCTGGACTGGTTCAGCGCCGTCAGCTACCACGTGATGGGCGTGCCCACTGCCATGTTCACGCCGCTGTTCGTGATCTCCCGCACGTCGGGCTGGAGCGCCCACATCATCGAGCAGCGCATTGACGGTAAAATCATCCGTCCGAGCGCCAACTACACCGGGCCGGAAGACCAGAAGTTCCTGCCGATCGAACAGCGCAAGTAAGCCAGCCATCGCCAAAGGTTTATGAATACAGCCCATCGCAAACGCCTGCCCGGCACCCAGCTGGATTATTTCGACACGCGCGCAGCGGTCGATGCGATCCAGCCGGGCGCCTATGCCAAGTTGCCGTACACCTCGCGCGTGCATGCCGAGAACCTGGTGCGTCGCTGCGATCCGGGGACGCTCACGGCGTCTCTGAAGCAGCTCATCGAGCGCAAGCGGGATCTGGATTTCCCTTGGTTCCCGGCTCGAGTAGTGTGTCATGACATTCTGGGTCAGACGGCGCTGGTGGATCTGGCCGGTCTGCGCGACGCCATCGCGGACAAGGGGGGCGATCCCTCGCAGATCAATCCGGTCGTACCGACGCAGCTGATCGTCGATCACTCGCTTGCGGTCGAGTACGGCGGCTACGACAAGGATGCGTTCGCGAAGAACCGGGCTGTGGAAGATCGTCGCAACGACGATCGTTTCCATTTCATCAACTGGACCAAGCTGGCGTTCCAGAACGTGGACGTGATCCCGCCGGGCAACGGCATCATGCACCAGATCAACCTGGAGCGGATGTCGCCGGTGATTCATGCAGTGGATGGCGTTGCGTTCCCGGACACGCTGGTCGGCACGGACAGTCACACTCCGCACGTCGACGCGCTTGGCGTCATCGCCATTGGCGTCGGCGGCCTGGAAGCGGAAAGCGTGATGCTCGGCCGCGCTTCGTGGATGCGGCTGCCGGATATCGTCGGCGTCGAGCTGACCGGCAAGCCGGCTCCGGGCATCACGGCCACCGACGTGGTGCTCGCTCTGACGGAGTATCTGCGTAAGGAGAAGGTCGTCGGGGCTTACATCGAGTTCTTCGGCGAAGGCGCCGCGGCGCTGACGTTGGGCGATCGCGCCACCATCTCGAACATGACGCCGGAGTTCGGCGCCACGGCGGCGATGTTCTTCATCGACCAGCAGACCATCGATTATCTGAAACTCACCGGCCGCACCGATGAGCAGGTGAAGCTGGTCGAGATCTATGCAAAGGAGGCTGGCCTGTGGGCCGACAGCCTGAAGACCGCCGAATACGAGCGCACGCTCAAGTTCGATCTGTCTTCCGTCGTTCGTAACATGGCCGGCCCGTCGAATCCGCACAAGCGTCTGCCGGTTACGGAGCTTGCGAAGCGCGGCATCGCCGGCAAGTGGGAAGAGACCCCCGGCCAGATGCCTGATGGCGCCGTGATCATCGCGGCGATCACGAGTTGCACGAATACAAGCAACCCGCGGAACGTCATCGCTGCGGGCCTGCTCGCGCGTAACGCCAACGCTCGCGGGCTCACGCGCAAGCCGTGGGTGAAATCATCGCTTGCACCCGGATCGAAGGCGGTGCAGTTGTACCTGGAAGAGGCAAAGCTGCTGCCCGAGCTGGAAAGTCTGGGTTTCGGCATCGTCGCGTTTGCCTGCACGACCTGTAACGGTATGTCGGGCGCCTTGGATCCGAAGATCCAGCAGGAGATCATCGATCGCGATCTGTACGCGACGGCGGTGCTCTCCGGCAATCGCAACTTCGACGGCCGCATTCATCCTTATGCGAAGCAGGCGTTCCTTGCATCGCCTCCGTTGGTCGTTGCCTACGCCATTGCAGGTACGATCCGCTTCGATATCGAGAAGGACGTGCTGGGCCATGACCAGAGCGGCAAGCCGGTGTACTTGAAAGATCTGTGGCCGACAGATGCAGAGATCGACGCCATCGTTGCCAAGAGCGTCAAGCCCGAGCACTTCCGCGCGGTGTACGAGCCGATGTTCAAGGCCAGCGGTGCAAGCGCTGTGAAGATCAGCCCGCTGTACAACTGGCGGCCGCAGAGCACTTACATCCGCCGTCCGCCGTATTGGGAAGGCGCACTTGCGGGCGAGCGCACATTGAAAGGCATGCGTCCGCTGGCGGTGCTGCCCGATAACATCACGACGGATCATTTGTCGCCGTCGAATGCGATCCTGGCTGACAGCGCCGCAGGTGAGTATCTCGCGAAAATGGGCTTGCCCGAGGAAGACTTCAATTCCTACGCGACGCATCGTGGCGATCACCTGACCGCGCAGCGCGCGACGTTTGCCAATCCGCAGCTGGTCAATGAAATGGCCGTGGTCGACGGACAGGTCAAGAAGGGCTCCCTCGCACGCATCGAGCCGGAAGGCAAAGTGACGCGCATGTGGGAAGCGATCGAAACCTACATGGACCGCAAGCAGCCGTTGATCATCATCGCGGGCGCCGACTATGGCCAGGGATCGTCGCGTGACTGGGCCGCCAAGGGCGTGCGTCTGGCCGGCGTGGAAGCCATCGTCGCCGAGGGCTTCGAGCGCATCCATCGCACCAACTTGATTGGCATGGGCGTGCTGCCGCTGGAGTTCAAGCCGGGCGTGAATCGCAAGACCTTCAACATCGACGGCACCGAGACCTACGATGTGCTCGGCGAGCGCAGGCCGCGAGCCGACTTGACGCTGGTGATCCATCGTAAGAACGGCGAACGCGTCGAAGTACCCGTCACCTGCCGCCTCGATACGGCGGAAGAGGTTTCGATCTACGAAGCCGGCGGTGTGCTCCAGCGCTTCGCGCAGGACTTCCTCGAATCGTCCAAGGTCGCCTGATAGTTCTTGAACCCACATGCCCCACGCACCGCAAATCAAAATCCCCGCCACCTACATGCGTGGCGGCACGAGCAAGGGAGTGTTCTTCCGCCTGCAAGATCTGCCTGCGTCGGCTCGAGCGCCGGGCGCGGCGCGCGATGCGTTGCTCCAGCGCGTGATCGGCAGCCCCGATCCGTACGGCAAACAGATTGATGGCATGGGGGGTGCGACCTCTAGCACCAGCAAGACCGTGATCTTGTCGAAGAGCACAAAAACGGATCACGACATCGACTATTTGTTCGGCCAGGTGTCCATCGATAAACCGTTCGTCGACTGGAGCGGCAACTGCGGCAACCTGTCGGCCGCCGTTGGGCCGTTCGCCATCAGCAATGGGCTGATCGATCCGAGCCGTATTCCCAAGCACGGAACAGCTACGGTTCGTATCTGGCAGGCGAATATCGGCAAGACCATCATCGCGCACGTGCCGATCACCGACGGCGCCGTGCAGGAGACGGGCGATTTCGAACTGGACGGCGTGACGTTCCCGGCCGCCGAGGTGCAGCTCGAGTTCCTCAACCCGGCGGCGGACGAAGAAGGCGCGGGCGGGTCGATGTTTCCGACCGGCAAGCTGGTCGACGATCTCGAGGTGCCCGGTATCGGCATCTTGAAAGCGACCATGATCAACGCCGGCATTCCGACTATCTTCGTGAACGCCGACGCCATCGGTTACACCGGCATCGAGCTGCAGGAAGCCATCAATAGCGACGGCAAGGCGCTGGCGATGTTTGAAAACATTCGTGCGCACGGTGCGATTCGCATGGGGCTCATCAAGACGCTCGAAGAAGCAGCGAAGCGTCAGCACACGCCGAAGGTCGCGTTCGTTGCACCCGCGAACAGCTATGTTTCTTCCAGCGGCAAGCACGTGCAGGCCGGCGACATCGATTTGCTCGTGCGCGCGCTCTCCATGGGCAAGCTCCATCACGCAATGATGGGCACCGCCGCCGTTGCCATCGGCACAGCTGCGGCGATTCCCGGAACGCTGGTGAATCTCGCCGCGGGCGGAGGAGAGCGGAGCACGGTCCGTTTCGGTCATCCGTCAGGCACGCTGCGCGTGGGAGCCGAAGCCAGCAAGGTCGATGGCGAGTGGACGGTTACGAAGGCCATCATGAGCCGCAGCGCGCGCGTACTTATGGAAGGTTGGGTGCGCATTCCTGGAGTGTGACGCCGGTCACGAAAAAACTCCGGGTGTCGCAATTTAAGAACTCCGAACGGGCCGCCGCCTTCAAGGACTGAGGGCGCCGGGCACCGATGGTGTCGCGCTCGAGACGATAACCACCAGGAGTTTCAGCCATGCTTTCTCTTCACACTAACGCTGCGGCGCTGTCGTCGCAGAATTCGGTCGGCAACACTCAGAAGGCCCTGACCACCTCGTTGACCCGCCTCGGCACCGGCTTCCGCGTGAACAGCGCGATGGACGACGCCGCCGGCTTGCAGATCGCGACCCGCCTCGATGCGCAGGCTCGCGGTATGTCGGTCGCTCAGCGCAACACGCAGAACGGCATCTCCATGATGCAGACGGCCGAAGGCGCGTTCTCGGAATTGACCAACGTGCTGCTGCGTATGAAGGACCTCGCGACCGAAGCCTTCAACGCCTCTTCGACGACCGATGACGTGGAAGCGATGCAGGCCGAATACGACGCGCTGGGCTCTGAAGTCGCGAACATCTTCAAGAGCACCTCGTTCGGCGGCTCGACGCTGTTCAGCGCCGACGGCACGGCTCTGCCGGCCGCGGGCGCCGCTGCCGGCTTGCTGGGCACGGCGGGCGGCATCACGTTCCAGATCGGCGCCAGCGAGAACGAGACGATGGTGGTCGACGCTGAAACCGATCTGTCCGATCTGGGCGATGCTCTGGCGGCCGTCAGCTCCTTCTACGCGACGACCGCGCCGGCGACGGCGGGCACGGAGTTGTCGGGCGCTAACACCATCATCACGACCATCAACGACGCCGTCGCGGCGGTCGGCACGGTGCGCGCGAAGCTGGGTGCTGCTTCGAACCGCCTCGACCACGTGTACAACAACCTCGGCAACATGATCCAGAACACGACCGCTTCGAAGGGTCGCATCATGGACGTGGACTACGCCCTGGAAACGTCGAACTCGACCAGCAAGCAGCTGCTGTTGCAGGCTGGTACCTCGGCCCTCAAGCAGAGCAGCAGCTTGTCGCAGCTGGTGATGTCTCTGATGCAGTAATACCGAGTACGCCGCGGTCCTGGTGGCGCGGCCCTCATGCAGATGGGAGCCAGTCCGTGAAAACGGGCTGGCTCTTTTTTATTCCTGCAGCTACCACGCGAGCTGTTGTTCGCTCGCAGGCGTGACACCCGTCACGAGAAAACTCCGAGTGTCGCGATTTAAGAACTTCGAACGGACCGCCGCCTTCAAGGACTGAGAGCGCGAGAAACCCCACGGTCTGGTACCGAAACGCTGTCGCGCTCACCCCGATAATCACCAGGAGTTTCAGCCATGCTTTCTCTTCACACTAACGCTGCGGCGCTGTCGTCGCAGAATTCGGTCGGCAGCACTCAGAAGGCCCTGACCACCTCGTTGACCCGCCTCGGCACCGGCTTCCGCGTCAACAGCGCGATGGACGACGCCGCCGGCTTGCAGATCGCGACCCGCCTCGATGCGCAGGCTCGCGGTATGTCGGTCGCTCAGCGCAACACGCAGAACGGCATCTCCATGATGCAGACGGCCGAAGGCGCGTTCTCGGAATTGACCAACGTGCTGCTGCGTATGAAGGATCTCGCGACCGAAGCGTACAACGCCTCTTCGACGACCGATGACGTGGAAGCGATGCAGGCCGAATTCGACGCGCTGGGTTCTGAAATCGCGAACATCATCAAGAGCACCTCGTTCGGCGGCTCGACGCTGTTCAGCGCCGACGGCACGACTGTGCCGGCCGCGGGCGCGGCTGCCGGTTTGCTGGGCACGGCGGGCGGCATCACGTTCCAGATCGGCGCCAGCGAGAACGAGACCATGGTGGTCGACGCTGAAACCGACCTGGAGGCTCTGTCGACTGCGCTGGATGCGGTGAGCGCGAACTACGCTCTTGCTGCTCCGGCCACCGGCACCGAGCTGACGGATGGCAACACCATCATCACGACCATCAACGACGCCGTCGCGGCGGTCGGCACGGTGCGCGCGAAGCTGGGTGCTGCTTCGAACCGCCTCGACCACGTGTACAACAACCTCGGCAACATGATCCAGAACACGACCGCTTCGAAGGGTCGCATCATGGACGTGGACTACGCCCTGGAAACGTCGAACTCGACCAGCAAGCAGCTGCTGTTGCAGGCTGGTACCTCGGCCCTCAAGCAGAGCAGCAGCTTGTCGCAGCTGGTGATGTCTCTGATGCAGTAATAGTGAGCACGCCGTAGTCCTGAGGGCGCGGCACTCATTGAGACACGGGAGGAGCCAACCGTGCGAACGGTTGGCTCCTTTTGTTTGCAGGCGCGCATATCTGGGGACGATATGGCAGTGGTAGAAAGAGTCGCCGCGATTGTTCAGCCGCGAGTGACCCAACAACGTACCGGCGAGCGCAGGCCGCTGCCGACACCCGGTGAGACTCTGTTACTGACGCTGGCTGACGCCGCCGGCGACGATCTGCTCGTGACCACGGCCAATGGCACGGAGCTTCGCCTGGTGGGCTTGAATCGACTCAGCCAGGCCTTGCGGCCCGGCGACACTTTGATGATGCAAGTGCTCGCGACCGAGCCGCACCTGGAGCTGGGCTTCCGCGAGGCGCCGAGCTCGAATGCCTCTAACGGCAACTCCTCACCGCCGCTGACTCAGTTCAGAGCGATGCAATTGGATCAGGCCGTATTGAGGCAGATCGCGTGGCAGCTGCCCGATCCTGCAGCGCTGGCCACTTCGTGGCGCTTGCTCGCACAAGAGCACTGGACGCGCCCACCCGGAGAAGCTTGGTCCCGCGCCGGAGGGGAGCAGTGGACCAGGCCGACGGCAGAATCGCGAACTCGTCCGACCGGAGAACAGTGGATTCGTCCGGCGGCGGAGCCTTGGCCACGCGCACAGGATCTCGCGGGCGTCGATTCGCCGGGGCCGCGTGCGGGTACAGGTGCGTTATTCCGTGAGCCGGCGTTCATGGCCAATCCCGCCGGCAATGAGCGATGGGTGTTGCCGGTCTACGCCTGGGCCGGAATGCAATTGATGTTACGTCTGGTCGTTGCGATCGATCGGGCGCGTCGCAAGCCCGCGCGTCGCGGCTTGCCCTTGGCGTTGCAGCTCGGGCTCTCGCCACCGACGATGGGCGGCATCGTGCTGCACGTTCAATCCTCGGACGAGGATGTGGAATTGGTCGTCGCCTGCGAGCAGCGTCCGAGCTTGCTCACCATTCAACAGGCATTGCCGAGCGTCGCTTCGGCCTTGAGTCGAGCCGGTCTGCGACTACGACGAGCGCAGGTTACGCAGGGCAACGCCGTGCTCAGCGTCGTGAACGAGAACTCATCGAGCATGCTGCCGCCGCATCTCGATGTCGAGTTGCCGTCAGCGTCGTTATTTCGAGCAGCGGCCGAAGCCGCGATCGTGATCCTGCAGCTACGGCCGCGAGCGGAACTCAACCAAGCGAACCGATGATGCTGATATCCCGATGCTCCGGAATCTCGTTGTACGAAAGCACCGCGAGGCCTGGAGCAAACAACCGGGCGTAGCGTGCGAGAAGCGGGCGAATCTGCGGCATCACGAGCAATAGCGGCGGCACCCCTTGCTGCTTCATCTGCTCGCGCATCACCGGCATGTTGGTCTGCAGTTGCGACAACAGATTCGGATCGACCGGATAGTTGTCCAGCGCGACCTTGCCCGATTGCGTCGCCTGATTGAGCGAGCCGAGCAACATGTTCTCCAGCTCGCCGGTGAGGTTGAACGCCCGCATCTGCGGCGACTTGCCGAGGATCGAGCTCACGATCTGCCGGCGCAGGGCACAGCGCACTTCGGCGGCGAGCAGAATGGGATCCTTCGTGGTCTCCGAGCTTTCCAACAACGTCGTGGCAATCGGCACGATGTCCTTCAACGACACGTTCTCCGCCAGCAGCAGCCGGAACACTTTCAACAGCTGACTGTGAGTGAGCGCCTTCTCGACCGCCGCCGACAGCTTCGGCGACAACGCCGCCAGCCGCTCGAGCAGGGCAGGCACGTCTTCGTGACGGACCAGCTCCGACAGATGCTCGCGCACCAACTTGGAAACATGAGTCGCGATCACGCTGGCGCCGTCGACGACCTGATAGCCCAGGCCCAGCGCATTGGCGCGCTCCGACGGGGAGATCCAGACGACCGGCATGCCATAGGCAGGCTCGACGCCCGGAATGCCATCGATATTGCCGTACACCTGCGCCGATGCGATTGCCATCAGCTTGTCGGGCTGAATTTCGGCTTCGGCGATCACGCTGCCATTCAGAAGGACGGAATACTGAGTCGGCGGCAGGGTGAGATCGTCGCGCACGCCAATCGGCGGCAGCAGCAGGCCCATCGACTCGCTCATCTGTTGACGAATGCCTTTGAGCCGGCCCTCGAGCGGTGCGCCCTGGCCGCGATCGATGAGCGCCACGAGCTTGTAGCCGACACTGACCGAGAGCGGCTCGACGAACGGCAGGCTGCGCCAATCCAATTCCGGCGCCGGCTGCGCAATGATGGCAGCTTCAGTAGCTGCATTTGCGTCCGGCGCCTCGGCGGCATGTTTGCTCATGCGCCAGGCCGCGAACGCCAGCACAGCCGCGAACGCGAGGAATGTCAGCCAAGGCATGCCGGGGATCAAACCCAGCACCATCATCATTGCGGAGGCGCCCCACAGGACGCTCGGCGACGCGAGCATCTGCGAGCCAACCTGCTGCTCGAAATCGCCCGAGTCGCTGATGCGCGTGACGATGATGGCGGCAGCGGCCGACAGCAGCAGCGCCGGGATCTGCGCGACCAGGCCGTCGCCGATGGTGAGCAGGGCGTACAGTTTGAACGCTTCGCCGAACGACAGGCCGTGCATCAGCGAGCCGATGATCACGCCGCCGACCATGTTGATCAGCAACACCAGGATGCCGGCGATGGCGTCGCCGCGCACGAACTTCGACGCACCGTCCATCGCGCCATAGAAGTCCGCTTCCATCGCGACTTCGCGGCGACGCTGCTGAGCCTTCTCCTGATTGATCAGGCCGGCGTTCAAGTCCGCGTCGATCGCCATCTGCTTGCCGGGCAACGCGTCCAGGGTGAAGCGCGCCGACACTTCCGAGATTCGCTCGGCGCCCTTGGTCACCACCGCAAAGTTGATGATCATCAAAATGACGAACACCACCAGGCCGACGACGAAGTTGCCGCCGATCACCACATGACCGAATGCTTCGATGACGCTACCGGCGGCGTGCGTGCCTTCATGACCGTGCAGCAGCACGATGCGCGTCGAAGCGACGTTGAGGGCCAGTCGCATCAACGTTGTGGCGAGGATGACGGTCGGGAAGATGCTGAAATCCAGCGGCCGGCGGCTGGTCACGCTGACCAGCACCACGATCAGCGCCAGCACGATGTTGAACGTGAACAACACGTCCAGCAGCAGCGGCGGCAGCGGCAAGATGATCATCGCCAGCAGCGCCATCAGGAACACCGGCACCGCCGCGCGATGCTGGCGGAGCGACTGGACGGTGCGACTCAGTAAATTATCAGGAGCGGCGCTCATGCCCGGCTACCCTTCGAAACGTGGAAATGAAAGATCGCTGGGCAGCGCCGGCAACACGTTGCGGCGGCCCTTGCGGAAAGCCTGGATCTGCAGCACATACGCCAGCACGCTGGCGACGGCTTCGTACAACGCCGCCGGAATCTGCTGATTCACCTGGCTGGTGTTGTAAATGGCGCGCGCCAGTGGCGGCAGCGTCACGACTTCGACGTTGTGCTCGATGGAGACAGCCTTGATGAACAGCGCCATTTCATCGACGCCCTTGGCAATGACGAACGGCGCCTGCGCACGCTTTTCGTCGTACTTCACGGCGACGGCGTAGTGCTCGGGGTTCACGATCACCACATCCGCGGTGGGCACCGCCCTGCGAACGGCGCCGCGCGACATCTTTTGCTGGATCTGGCGAATGCGCTGCTTGATTTCCGGCCGGCCTTCCTGAGTCTTGTGCTCTTCCTTGACCTCGCGCTTGGTCATGCGTTGTTCGCGCATGAAGACAAACGTTTGCACGGGCAGGTCGATGATGGCGAAGACGATGAACACGGCGCACAGCGCCATGACACCGCCGAGCATCAGATCCGCACCGCCCTTGATCGCATCCGGCAGAGGGCGCGTCTGCAGTTGCAGATAATCGGTGACGCTACCGCGGGTGATCCAAAACAAGGTCGCGATCAGCACGGTGGCCTTGAGCATCGAGGCCAGCGTCTCCAGCAAATGGCGCTGTGCGAACATGCGCTTGAAATAGGAGAGCGGATTGAGCTTGTCGAAGCGCGGCTTCAGCGGCGTCAGGCTCATCACGAAGCCGCCCGGAAACAGTGAGCCGAAGGCGACCAGCAATGGCAGGATCAACAGCGGCGCCAGCATCTTGAACAGCAGCACCATGCTCGCAGAGAACAGCGTCGAGTTCGCATTCTCCAGGTCGCCGGGCTGGGGCATCGGCACAAAGCTGCGCGCGAACAGCTCGCGAAAATCCTCCAGGTAGCCGGGAATCAGGAATACCGTCAGCTGCAGGCAGAGGAAGATGCCGATTGCGGTGGTCCAGTCGCGCGAGCGTGCAACCTGGCCCTGCTCGCGGGATTTGCGGAGCTTTTGGGCTGACGCTTTTTCGCTCTTATCGTCTTGTGAGGGTTCGGCCACGGCGTCACCCGGTCTTCAGACGCAACAGCTCGAGCACCTGCTGCGTCAATCTCAAGTAATGGCCTGGCACCACTCGCGCCAGGTAACTCAGCATGAATAGCCCGAAGATGATGATGGCCGAAAAGCCCAGGGAGTACAGGTTCAGAGCCGGCGCAATTCGGTTTAGTAAACCGAAGCCCATTTGCACGACCAAGGTAGAGAACACGACGGGGATGGCCAGCAGCAACGCCGCGGAGAAAACCCAGGCGACGTTGTAGGCGATATCGCGCAATGTGTTGATGTCCAGCGGCCCACCGACCGGCCAGGTGTGGAAACTGGCGCCAATCACCTGCGCCAGCACCAGATGCCCGTCGATGGCGAAGAACACCAGCACGCACAGCAGATAAATGAGTGTCGCGATCACATCGGAGGACGTGCCGGTCATGGGATCGTTCATGACGGCCATCGACAAGCCCATCTGCGAGGACACCACGAAGCCCAACATCTGCATCACCGCCATCGTCAGATGAAAGGCGAGGCCGAGCCCAAAGCCTATCAGCGCCTGATTCGCCGTCATGACCAGCGCCTGCAACGAGAGCGGATCGATTGGTGTCACGGGCTGAGCGACGGGAATAAAGATCACCGCGAGCACGACTGACAGCAGTACGCGTACGGTGATTGGCACCATGTTCTCGCCAATGATAGGCGCTGCGTTGAGCATGCCCAGTACGCGGCAGAATGGCCACCACACTGCGCTCAGCAGATTGGGAAGTTGCTGAAGGAGTACCGCTTCCATGGCAGGTCGTCTCAGCCGCCCGCCAGCTGTGCCGCGCCTCTGAACACGGCGACACAGAAGTCCATGAGTTGCGCGGCCATCCAGTGGCCGGTCAAAGCGACGGCGAGCAGGGTGACTAGCAAGCGAGGCAGGAAGCTCAGCGTCTGTTCGTTGATCTGGGTGGCGGCCTGGAACAAGCCGATCACCAAGCCGACCAGCATGCCGGGCACGACCAGCACGCAGACCAGCAGCATGGTCAAGCGAAGTGCGGAGCTGACCAGATCGGCGGCAATATCGGCATTCATCTGCAGGTCCGCCTTCGCTAATACGCTTGAATACTGCCGACCAGCGTCTGCACCGTCAGCGTCCAGCCGTCCACCAGCACGAACAGCAGCAGCTTCAACGGCAGCGAGATGACCAGCGGCGAGAGCATCATCATGCCCATGGCCATGAGTACCGAGGATACGACCAGGTCGATGATCAGGAACGGCACGAACAGCATGCAGCCGATCTGGAACGCGGTCTTGAGCTCGCTGAGCACGAACGCCGACAGCTTCACCAGAAAGCCGTGCTGTGTCGGATCGGTGATATGGGCTTCGCCGGCTAGCTGCGCCATCTGCGTCAGGGCGCCTTTATGGGTCTGCGCGAGCATGAAGCGCGACAACGGCGCCTCGGCGTTCTTGAGCGCCTGTTGAAAGGTGATCTGTTCGTTGTCGAACGGCACCAGCGCTTCGGTGTAGATCTGCTCGCCGACCGGGCGCATCACCAGCAGCGTCAGAATCAGCGCCACGCCGGTGACGATCCGGTTCGGCAGGCCCTGCTGCAGACCGAGCGCCTGACGCAACAACGCCAGGATGATCACGAAGCGCGTGAAGCAGGTCATCATCAGCGCCAGAATGGGCAGCAGCCCAAGCAGCGTCATGATGATCAGGACTTGCGTCTTGACCGTGAACTCGGTGGTGTTGCCGGTGTCGCTGGTACCGATGATCTCGATCGGCGCCGCGCCGGCTGCCGAACACAGGCCGAACAGCAGCGCGGCCGCTGCGATCAGGCGCGGCCATTTCCAGCGCAGGAGGGCCTGCGCCTGCGCGTGGATCATGACGTGAGCGAATCCAGGTTCAGATCGCTGAGCTCGACCACTTTGAGGCCGTAGTTCTCGCCGCTGACGACCACTTCGGCGCGGCCGATCGCGGTGCCGTTGACCTTGATGATCAGCGGCTCGCCGGCGAGCGTGTCCAGTTCGATGATGCTGCTGCGCTCGATCTCGGCCAGATCCTGCAAGGACAACTTCGCGGAGCCGACCTCGAGCGTCAGCGTCACCGGGATCCGGCGCATCATGGCAGCGAAGTTGCGCTTGGCAGGTGCGGGAGCTGGCGCGGCGGCGGCGACGCCTTCGTCTTCGAGCACATCTTCGAGGTCAGCCAGCAAATTGTCGTCGGCAGGATTCGATGCGGTGTTCACGGTATTCAATCCTTCAATCTACATCGGCTAACGAAGTGAGACACAGCTTGCCGTGGTGTTCGGCGACGCTGGCAGTAAAGAGGCGCGAGTCGCCGATCAACACATCGGCATCTCCCACGCTGATCGGCAGAACGTCCCCCAGTCGTAGGTCGAGCAGTGTCGCGAGCGGCACTTCTTTCTCCAGCAACCGAGCCTGCAAAGTCAGCTGCAGGCGGGCGGGAAACGGCTTCGTGGCCGGTCGTTGTCTTTGCCGCTCGCGGTTCGGCGCCAGCGCCTGTAACAGGCGATTCATCCAGACCGCGGAAATCTTCAGCAGCAATTCTCCGCTGACGTTGCAGCGGGTTTCGCTCAGTGTGAGTCGCAGCAGCCATTCGCCGTCGTTCGCGCCTTGCAAGCTCGCTTCGGCGAACGTCACTGCGGCGGGTGCCTCGACCGGTGCGCGTTGCACGGATTCGATCCGGCGCACGGCGAGCTCGACGAGTTGTTGACCCAACATGGTGCCGAGGCGCTCCTCGGTTGCAGTCTCGGGCTCATCGATGGTCGCAGCGAGCGGGGCCGCAGGGCTGTCCGTCGTTGCAGTGATTTCGGGCATCACCGAGCCATAGCGATAACGCAGCAGGCACAACAACAGCGGCCGCTCGATTGCAAAGTGAATACGTCCGTCATCCGCTGCGTAGCTCAACCAGCGCTGCGAGTCTGCCGGAGCCGCGACAAAGGAGATTGCATCGATCTGGAAACTGGCCTTGTAACGACGATTGATTCGTGCTCGCAGAAAATCGGCGAAATCATCGCGCAGTTGATGAGCGAAGCTGCCGAGCAAGTGAACCGGACGACCCATGGTGCGCGGGTCGATGACTGTGTGCGTGCGGACGTTTGGCTGTCTACTCATCATCGCGGCCACGTCCACCTCTTCGTCGTCGTCAGGAAAAAAATGAATCGAGGCGGTTATCGCGTGTGCGTTCGAAATTCTTTAGTAGGCAAACCACTAAGCGGTGGGCTCTTGTGATTCACGTCACGAGCCGAGAGCGCCGATTCAATGCGCGGACAGTCGGGCCGCTAATCGCCCGTTGCAGGCGCAACCGCGTCTGCGATTTGCGCCGCGTGTGACGCGCTCATGTTCGGTCTGATCCGCTGGCTCAGGGTTGGTCGTAAACATGCGCGCTGGGATGCGCTGAATTTGCTCGGGAAAGTGTGCGTCGTGTAGCAGAAGGGCGGACGCGTGCTTAACTCGGATCGATACAGCGTCGATGCTAGGGACGGCTCAACGCACTGCGGCGTTTTCTGAGCGACCCAGACGAGTTGAAAGGATCAAGCGATGCCCGTAACGCAGTTTTCACATAGCCCCATGTCGGCAGCGATCGAAGCAGTCCGATCGCGCATCGCCGACGACGCGGCATCTCTGCGGCAAGCGGCGCCTCAACCTGCTGCCGATCACGCTCAGCACGTCGCTGGGTTCGGTTCGTTCTTCGAGCGAGCCGTGTACAACGTCGATGCGCAGGATCGCGCCGCCGCCGAAAAGATGGCGGCGGTCGATGCCGGTCGCAGCGACGATCTGGTCGGCGCGATGCTGGCCAGCCAACAAGCGAGTCTGTCGTTCTCCATGCTCATGCAAGGCCGAAACAAGATCGTCGGCGCCATGGAAGACCTGATCAAGCTGCCGTTGTAAGCCTGCCGTGACCAATACGTTGAAAGCAACCGTGGCCAGGTTCTGGCCGCGTAGTGGAGCTGCGAGCGTGCCGAACGGTAACGTGAGCACTCCGCTCGACTGGACCGCGATGTTACGCGGCCTGATGCCGCTGGTACTGCTGGCGATTGTCATCACTGCTGCGGTGTTGATGTTCGCCTGGCGCGATCAGTCCTCATATAAGCCCCTATTCGGTGCGCGCGAGAAAGTCGCAGCCGCCGACATGATGTCCGTGCTCGATGGCGCCGGCATTGCGTATCGCATTCATCCCGACACCGGACAGGTGCTCGTGCCGTCCGATCGGCTCGGTGAAGTGCGCATGCTGCTCGCATCGAAGGGCGTGGTCGCTCAGTTGCCTGCCGGCCTCGAGCTCATGGATCGCAGCGATCCGCTCGGCGTCAGCCAGTTCGTGCAGGACGTGCGCTTCCGTCGCGGCCTCGAAGGCGAGCTCGCCCAGAGCATCATGACCATCGACGCCGTCGATTCGGCGCGCGTGCACATCGCGATCGCAAAGTCGTCGTCGTTCGTCGTCAACACCGCCGAGCCGAGCTCGGCATCGGTCGTGCTCGGCCTGAAGCCGGGTCACAAGCTGTCCAACGAACAGATCGCCGCCATCGTCAAGATGGTCGCGAGCAGCACCACCGGGCTCGATCCGGCCAACGTCACGCTCGTGGATCAGTCGGGCAACCTGTTGTCAGCTCGGGTCGATCTCAGCGAAGGCTTCGAGTCAACGCAGGTCAACGATGCGGCCGGTCATTATCGCGACGAGACTCTGCGCAGCGCCGAGAACCTGCTCGCGCCCATCGTCGGCGGCAACAACTTCAAGCTCAGCGTCACTGCCGATGTCGATAACGACAAAGTGCAGGAAACGCGCGAACAGTATGGGGACACGCCCAAAGTCACTAGTGAATCGACGCGTGCCGAGCAGGATACCGATCCGCTGGCGCTCGGCGTGCCCGGCTCGCTGAGCAATCGTCCGGTCGATGTCGGCGCGAATGCGCAAGACGGCCAGGAAAGCAGCACACAGCGAAACGCGGCGACCCGCCAGTTCGCGTACGACCGCAGCGTCACTCAGATCGAGCGCAGCCGTGGCCGTCTGAAGAAACTCAGCGTCGCTGTCGTGCTCAACGACGCGGCCGCACCGAGCGGCACGGCATGGACCGAGCCGCAACTCGCCAACATCGACAAGATTCTCCGCAGCGGTCTGGGCATCGACACTGCTCGCGGCGACAGCTTGGTTGTTTCTTCGCTGGGCTTCCCGAAGCCGGCCGCTGCGCCGGTGTGGTGGCAGCAGCCCGATCGCGTGATGGATATCGGCGCATACATCGCCTACGCCATGGCCGCGTTGTTCGCCTATCTGCTCCTCGCTCGACCGTTACTGCGCATGGCCAAGCAGCGCTTGCAGTTGCCGGCGCCGACGGTGCAGCAGATCGAAGCGACGCCGGTGTCGGCAGCTGCGACTGCGAGCGCCACCGCGGCGGCGGCTTTGCCGCCCGCGAACGTCAACAAGGGACCGATCCCGGTCGGTCCGCTCCTGGAAGATTACGACCTGCCGCCGCCGGGCTCGCCGGTCGATGTGATGGTCGATCATTTGCGCGCGCTGGCGGCCAAGGAGCCGGAGCGTGTCGCTGAAGTCGTGAAGCAGTGGGTGCAGAAGAATGTCCGACGCGAGTAATGCCGTCGCTCAAGTGGCCGCCTCGCCATTGGAGCAGGCCGCCATCGTGTTGTTGAGCATGGGCGAAGAGCCGGCCGCGGCCGTGCTTCGTTGCCTGTCGCGCGAAGAGCTGCTCGAAGTGACACAAGTGATGTCGCGGATCAGCGGCATCAAAGTCGAAGCGGTGAAGCAGTCGCTGCAACGTTTCTTCGACGAATATCGCCAGCAGAGCGGCGTGCACGGTGCGTCGCGTTCTTATCTGAAGCGCTCACTGGACCTCGCGCTCGGCTCCGATATCGCCGACAGCGTGTTGAACAGCATTTACGGCGACGCCATCCGTCCGAAGCTGGCCCGATTGCAGTGGGCCTCACCGAAGTGGCTCGCCGATCGCATCAGCCAGGAACACGTTCGCATGCAGACGGTGTTCCTCGCGTTCCTGCCGCCCGCGCTTGCTGGCCAGGTCATCGGCGCGCTGCCGGCCGGTACGCGCGATCTGGTGCTCGTGAATCTCGCGCGCTTGAACGAAGTCGATCACGAGTTGCTGGTCGAGTTGGATGAATTGGTCGAGCGTTGTCTCGCGAGCCTCGGCTTGCAGAGCACGAGCGTCGCCGGTGTTCGCCAGGTCGCCGAGATCCTCAATCGCTTGCCGGACAACCGCGCCAAGATGGTCGAAGTGCTGCGCAGTCACGATGCCGAAGTGGTCGCCGAGATCGAGCGCAGCATGTATGACTTCTTCATTTTGTCGCGCCAGACCGAAGCGACGCTGCTGCGGATCATGGAAGACGTTCCGGTCGAACAGTGGGCGATCGCCCTGAAGGGCGCCGAGCCCGCCGTGCGCGACTCCATCATCCGGGCGATGCCGCGTCGTCAGGCGCAAAGCTTCGAAGAAACCATGCGTCGCAGCGGTCCGTTGTCGCGCAGCCGGGTCGAGCAGGCGCGCAACGAAATCATGGCTCAGGTCAAAGCGCTCGCCGACGCCGGTGAGATCGAAGTGCAGTTGTTCGCAGAGGCGGTATTGGAATGAGCCGAGTCTGGCGCTCACATCGATTCACTGCGCTCGCGCAGTTGGCGGACCCGAACGCCTGGGCCGGGCCGGGTGCGGTGCCGTCGCAGGTCACATCGGCCATGCACGATGGCTATCAGCGCGGCATGGAGCGCGGTTACCGCGAAGGTCACGAAGCCGGCATGCGCAGTGGCATGGACACGGGTCGCAGCGAAGGTCGCGAGGAGGGCAGACAGCAGGGCCTGGAAGCGGGCAAGCAAGAAGCGCTGGCTCGTTTCGAGCGCCTGGCCGGACCGGTCAACGAGTTGGTCGAAGAATTGAAACAAATGCAGGCCGACTATCAGACGGCCATGCGCAAGGAAGTCATCGAGCTGGTCGCGAAGGTGGCCCGGCAGGTGATCCGCAAAGAAATCCAGATGGAGCCCATACAGTTGCTCGCTCTGGTCGATGAAGCGCTCTCGACCATGCCGCGCGTCGCTGCCGACGAAGTCGTGGTCTATCTGAACCCGGAAGACCTCGAACGTATCATCGAGCTCGAGCCGGCGCAGGCCGAACGCTGGAACCTGTGGGCGGATGACAAGCTCGAGCCAGGCGAATGCCGCGTGAAAGCAGGCAATCGGGAAGCGGACGCGGGCTGCAGTCAGCGCCTGGCCGCGTGCATGGAGCAGATCGAAGAGCAGCTGTTGCCGCACCAGGACGAGCTGGTGGCCGCATGATCGGCGCTGCTCTACGTAACCTCGAGCTGGAGTCAGTGCCGATTGCGACACCGACTGGCCGACTCGTCGGTGCTTCCGGACTGCTGCTGGAGAGTCGCGGCTGTCCGCTGAGCACGGGCCAGCGCTGCAGCGTCGAAGCGGGCAACGGCGATTGGATCGACGCCCAGGTCGTGGGCTTCCGCGAAGACGTTTCTTATCTGATGCCGTTCAAACGACCGGAAGGCCTGGCCACTGGCGCGCGCGTGCTGCCGCAGACCGATCGTGATGTTCTGCGCATTGGCCCGTCGTGGCTGGGCCGCATCGTCAACGGCTTGGGAGAGCCCGTCGACAGTCGCGGTCGTTTGGGCGGCGAGCATGTGCTCGACACACAGCCGCCGCGAGTGAATCCGCTCAAGAAGAAGCCGGTGAAGGACGCGCTCGATGTGGGTGTGCGCGCCATCAACGGCATCCTCACGCTCGGCAAGGGGCAACGCGTCGGTTTGATGGCCGGCAGCGGCGTCGGCAAAAGCGTGCTGCTTGGACTGATCACTCGCCAGACCGTCGCCGACGTCGTCGTCGTAGGTCTGATCGGCGAGCGCGGTCGCGAAGTGCGCGAGTTCATCGATCTGTCGCTCGGCGAAGCCGGCATGAAGCGCGCGATTGTCGTGGTGGCCCCAGCCGATGAATCGCCGCTCATGCGCCTGCGTGCAACCGAGCTGTGTCATTCGATCGCCGCGCACTTTCGCGATCAGGGCAAAGACGTACTGCTGCTGGTCGATTCGTTGACCCGCTATGCGATGGCTCGGCGCGAGGTCGCTCTGGCATTGGGTGAACCACCGGCGACTCGTGGCTATCCACCCTCAGTGTTCAGTCTGTTACCGCAACTCGTCGAAACCGCCGGCAACGGCGAGCGCGAGGAGGGCAGCATGAGCGCGATTTACACCGTGCTCGCGGAAGGCGATGACCAGCAAGATCCGGTCGTCGATACCGCGCGAGCCATTCTCGACGGCCACATCGTTCTGACTCGTCAGCTCGCCGAGCGCGGTCATTACCCGGCCATCGACATCTCACAATCGATCAGCCGTTGTATGGCGCTGGTTGCAACTCAACAGCATCAGCGCGCCGCGCGCGCGCTCCTCGCGATGGTTGCAAAGCACGCGCAGGTCCGCGATCTGTTGCCGCTCGGCGCGTATGTTCCTGGCGCCGATCCGGCGACCGACAAGGCAGTCGAATTGTTTCCCAAGATCGAAGCATTCCTGCACCAGGGCACGCGTGAAGCGGCGCCGCTGACGCAGACCATCGCAGCACTCGAAGGGTTGATGGCATGAGCGAACGTCAGCGTTTGCGCTCGCTGGGTCGCCTGGTCGATCTGCAAAGTCGCAAGGTCGATCGTCTCAGCGCCGATGTCGCGGAAAAGCGTGCGACCCGCGAGCGCTTTCTGCGCAACCTTGCGACGCTGGAAAAGCTCGCTCACAGCAGCGGCCCCGTCGGCGGCTCGCCCGTGCTCGCCATGAATCGCGCCGGCTACAAACAGGCTATGCTAAGAATGGCTGCTACTCATCGTTTGGATCTGTCATTGCACGAGTCGCAGCTCGCCTTGTCACAGCGCGAGCTGGTCGATGCTGCGCGTCGTCACGAAGCGCTGGACCAGGTGCTGCAGCGTGAGCACTCGAATGTGCGTCACGTCACAAAGGTGAAGGAGCAGAAGCATCAGGACGAGCTGGCGTCACAGGTCTGGTGGCGTAACAAGTAAAGAAAGTCGACGACGAATTTAATTTCCTCGCGGTTCCTGTCGCCTATTGACGACTGTAGGACTCCGCTCCGAGGAAGACGACGATGGCAACACTCGATCCAGTTACCACAGCGACGCAGCTGGCAACGGCGTACACGCAGCCGTTGCAGACCCAGCTGACGACGCAGACGCAGAACGCGCAGAAGCAGTCGACCGCGCTCAGCACGCTGCGGTCGGCGTTGAGTGCATTCGATAGCGCGCTATCGTCGCTCTCGTCGAGCAAGGGCCTGAAGCAGTTTGCCGCTTCGTTCAACACCTCGGGCATCGCCACCGCGACCACGACGTCGAAGGCGCAGGCCGGCAGCTATCAGTTCCACGTCGAGCAGCTCGCGACGGCGCACCAGGTCGTGTTCGAAGATCTGCCCGCCGTGCCTGTGGCGCTGGGCGGACCGATCACGGTGGAGCTGCAAGACGGCAGCTCGTTCAATGTGAACCTGGTGGCCGCGGACTCCGATTCCAACGGCACGATCTCGCAGGCTGAGATCGCACGCGCCATCAATCAGGCCAACGACAACCAGGGCAAGGTGGTTGCGTCGGTCGTCACCAGCGGCGGTCAGACGCAGCTGCTGCTGAGCTCGAGCAAGACCGGCGAAGGCGGCGAAATCACCGTCGACGCCAGCGGCCTGCCAGTAGGCGCGCTGCAGGACGCGTTCAACAGTTCGCGTGAGCTCACAGCGGCGCAAGACGCAGTGGTGTGGCTCGGCGGTCAAGGCGGCGTCCGCATGCAGCAGGCGTCGAATACATTCACCAGCATCGAAGGCGTGAGCCTCACGTTCACACGCGCCATGACGGCGACCGAAGCGCCGCTGACCTTGACTGTCAGTGACGATATGGCCGGCACGGCAGGCAAGGTCGATGAGTTCGTCAAAGCGTACAACACGCTGCGCACCGCGCTCGATTCGCTCACCAAAGCCGGCGGCGAGAACGCGACCAAGGGTGTATTCGCCTCTGATGCGGGGATGCGCGCCCTGAGCAGCAAACTCAACACCCTGCTTCGCAATGAATATGACGGCGTGAGCTTGGCGCAGTTGGGCGTGAAGGGCGATCGCAACGGCCAGTTGTCGCTGGACAAGTCGCGCCTGGAGAAAGCGCTGCTGACCGATCCGGCCGCGCTCGACAAAGTGTTCGGCAGCGCCAGCGTTTCGGCGCCGACCGGTTTGTTGGGCGGCATGAGCAAGTATCTGGATCAATGGCTCACCAGCGGCAGCGGCCAGATCGCCAGTCGCCAGAACAGCATTCAGATCCAGCAAAAGAATCTTTCGGTGCGTCAGACGCGCCTCGATGCCCAGTACGACAGCTACTACCAGCGCTACCTGCAGCAGTTCACGCAACTGGCGACCTTGCAGGCGCAGATGGAGCAGACGTCGGGCCTGTTCGCGCAAGTGAGCATGGGCTCATAACACCCGCGCGATCTCCCAGGAGCAAATCAGACCGTGAATCACGAAGCCTACCGCAGCTATCACAACGTCAACCTGGGTGCGCAAGTCGCGCACGCCTCGCCAGTGAAACTGGTGCTGCTGTTGACCGACGGCCTGCTCGAAGAGCTGGTCCGAGCCCGCGCGCACATCGAAGCGCGGCGTTACGAATTGAAGGCTCGCAGCCTCGATCGTTGCGTCGACATGTTGAACGGCCTGTCGAGCGCGCTGGACATCGAGAAGGGCGGTGAAGTGTCCGAGAACCTCAGCCGGCTCTATGACTATTGCGCCGAACGCTTGTATCGCGCCGGCGTCAGTCTCGATCCGACCCTCATCGACGAAGTAACCGGCCTGCTGACGACTCTGCGTCGCGGCTGGCAGGGCATGCAGCAGCGCCTGGGTTGACGCCATGGATCGATACGCACAACTCATGAGCATTGCTCGCAACTTGCTGAGCGCTTCTCAGCGCGGCGACTGGACGCTGCTCGAGAGCGTCGATCGTCAGCTCGCCGAGCTGTTGACTCGCCGCACCGAATGGGGCCAGTGGTCGCAGCAGGAAATGATGGCGCTGGCCACGGTACAGCGGGCCCATGAGCAGGCACGCGAACGCTGCGTCTCCGAAACACAGGCCATGCACACGCGGCTCGGTCAGATGCGCGAGCACAAAGCGGGCTGGCTGGCTTATGCGATGAACGGCGAAGTTGCCGAGGAACGGCCATGACCGCCATTGCCTTTGGCGCCGCATTGGTCAGCACTGATGCTCCGGCTACGGGCGCACAACCTGGGCTGCCGCTGTTGTCGGTCGGCCTGGCGCCTGGCGTGCCGAGGCCAGCAGTGCCTGTGACGCCGATACGTTTTGGCGAACAGCTGCGCCAGTCGTTGGCCGCCGATGCGCTTGCGCCGTTGAATCTCGCTCCGCGCGTGACCGAACAGCCGAAGTCCGATGAGGCGGTGGTCGAGCAATCGGACGAGGCAACGGAAGATGCGGCGACGATCGACACGCTTGTGACATTCCCGGGCCTGATCACTTTCACGCAGCCGGTGAGTGTGCCGCTCGAGTACGCGCAGCGTTCGACTAACTTTGCGCAGCAGCCGCAGGTGCAGAAGCAGCTGCCGGTCGCGCCGGTGTCGCAGCCGACTCAGTCGGCAGGCTCGCGCCAGCAAACATTGTTGAATGTCTTGGCCGCTGTTCCGGAAACATCGGCGCTGGGCGCGCTCACGATCAATACGCCGGCGTTCTCGCTTGCGACGAAAGGAGCGGCGCCTGCCGCGCTCACTGACAGTCAGTCCACGCTGACAGTAACGCAGCTCGCGTCGTTGACCAATGCCGGATTGGCACAGGCGCTGGTCGAAGGCTTCAATCAGCAGCCTGGCGTGTTGGCCCCCGTGTCAGCACAGCAGCCCGCACAGGCGCTGAGCACGCAACGATCGGCCTTGGAGGTCGCACTGGGCGACCGCTTGCAGCTGCAGATCACTCAGCGCAGCGAGCACGCCGTCATTCGTCTCGATCCGCCTTCGATGGGCACGATCGAAATTGTGATTCAGCGTGAAGGCGGCAACCTCCAGGTTCATTTGCGCGCCAGCAACGCCGAAGTGGTCCGTCAGCTGCACGGCATCGGCGACTCGTTGCGACAGGATTTGATTCATCGTCAGAACGGCGATGTTTCCGTGCACGTCTCGGACAGCTCGCGCGAGCAACATGCCAGCCAGCAGGGGCAGCGCCAGTCTCAATCGCAGCGCGAAGCTCCGGGCCGCGCGCTGTCGGAACCGAATGAAGAGTCAGCCAAGACATTCACGCTCGCGGTGGATGAGGAGCGTGGCGCATGAGTTTCGGAAAGATCGTAGCCGCGCTGCTCGGAGTGACGGTGCTTGCGCTCGGCCTCGGCGCCGGCGCGACCTGGTGGTTCGTGAAAGGCGGAGCTGCCATCTCGACGGCCGATGCTTCCGTGCCGAAAGAGGAAGAGCCCGAGATCGACGATCGCGTCTTCAAATATGTGAGTCTGGAGAAGGTGATCGTCATGTTGCGCGGTGTGGAAGGCGAGCCGGCGCCTCATTACCTCGCACTCGACCTCGTGTTCAAGACGCCCGAGGAAGAGGAAAAAATTGCGCGAGAACAGTTGCCGCTGCTGCGTAGTGTCGCCGTCAAAGAGCTGTCGACTCTGACCATGGATCGCGCCGGCAAGATGACGGTGGAAGAGCTGACCGCGCAGATGACCAAGGCCTTCGCGGACCGATACGCGCAGGACCGCGCCGAGCGTCCGTTCGTCGATGTGATGATCGGCAAGCTCATTGTCGAATAGTTGTTGAAGTCTACGATGCAAGCTGGATACGCCATAGCAGATGAGTTCGTCGCGGCGCCACTGAGCCCGGCCGACGAGCAGCGTTTGCTCGTGAGCTTCGCGCCGCTCGTGAAGCGAGTGGTCAAGCAGCTTGAATTGCAGACCGGCGGCGGCATCGATCGCGAGGACTTGCAGCAGATCGGCTTGATGGGGCTGCTGGACGCGTTGCGTCGCTACGGCACGCCCGATGAAAAGTTCGCCGCTTACGCTTCGGTGCGTGTGCGGGGAGCGATTCTCGATGAGCTGCGTCGACAGGACTGGCGGCCGCGCACGGTGCGCCAGGAAACGCACAAGGTGCGCGACGGCGTCCGTGAGCTGGCGAGAAAGCTGGGGCGCGAGCCGACGGCTGCCGAAACGCAGCAGGCGCTGGGCCTCACCGTCGAGCAGTACCAGGACTATCAGCTGGCGCAGAGCGCCGAGCAGTTGGCGAATTTCGATGAGTTGTTACAGCAGCTCACCGAGCAGTCGGGCGATCGTCGGCATTCGCCGGAGTCGCATCTGCTGCTCCAACGCAGCATCGAGCAGGCGCTGCGTCGTTTGAACGATCGTGAGCAGCGCGTCGTGCAGCTGTACTACGAGTTCGATTTGAGCTTGAAAGAGATTGCCCGCGTGTTGGACCTGACCGAGGCGAGGGTGTGCCAGATCAACAAGCTGGCGTTGAAGAAGTTACGGGAGCTGCTGCAGTAGCAGCGAGGATAGATCGATGCAGTCGCTAGTTGGTATTGCCACCATTCTGCTGTGTGTGTTCGGCGGCTTCATGCTGCACGGTGGCGACCTGGGCGTCATCTGGCAGCCGGTGGAGCTGGTCATCATCATCGGCGCCGGCGCAGGCACGATCATCCTCGGCAATCCGCGTCACGTGTTGAGCGAGATGTGGCTGCAAGTGAAAGAAGTGCTGGGTCGTCGCAAAGACGGTCAGGAATTCCAGCGTCAGTTGCTGCTGCTCATGTATGAACTGCTGCAGACGGCCGCGGGCGGTTTGAAGGCGCTCGATGCGCACGTCGAAGCGCCGCACGAGAGCGAGCTGTTCAAGCGTTATCCGATGATCCTGCACGAGCCGAAGCTGTTGCACTTCATCGTCGACAACTTCCGCTTGATGGCCATGGGCAAGATCAGCGCGCATGAGCTCGAAGGCGTGCTCGAGCAGGAAATAGAAGCGATTCACGAAGAAATGGCGCAGCCGGCAAAGTCGCTGAGCAAGGTCGGCGACGCCATGCCCGGCTTCGGCATCCTGGCCGCGGTGCTGGGCATCGTGATGGCGATGAACTCGGTGGCGGCGGGCGCGGATACCGGCGAAGTCGCGATGGCGGTCGCGGCCGCGATGGTCGGCACCTTCATCGGCATCTTCATGTGCTACGGCGTGCTCGACCCGATTTCCAATCGCATGCGTCAGCTGGTCGACGACGAGCGCATGGCGCTCGACTCGGTGAAGGTCGTGCTCGTGACTCACGTGGCTGGCAAGCCGCCGCTGCTCGCGATCGACGCGGGCCGTCGCCTGGTGCAGCTGAATACCAAGCCGAGCTTCGCGCGCCTGGAAAGCTGGATCGACAAGCTGAACAATTCGGAAGACGAGGAAGAGCCGGCCACGCCGCGTCGTCGTAAGGGAGACTTACGTGCTCAACAAGCTTGATAAAGGGCAGCAGGCCATCGTCAAGCGCGTCTCGCGCCGTCATAGCGAGGAGGGGCACGGTGGCGCGGCGTGGAAAGTCGCGTTTGCGGATTTCTGTCTCGCGCTGCTGGCGCTGTTCCTGGTGATGTGGCTGATGGCCTCGCGCCAGGCCGAACACATGGAAGATCTGATGAAGGCAGCCGGCGGCACGCTGGTCGACGAAGGGCGTGGCCGCATGTCCATGTCGATGGGCGGACCGCGCGGCAGTTTGATCGATCGCAACCCGCTGCCGAGCGATGGCGATACGCTGTCGAAGCGCGCCGCCAACACCGGCGAGAGCGAGCCGGCCGGCCCGGGCGAGGGCCTGCGCTTGTCGAAGGCGCACTATGAGTCGCACGCCGACATGCTCGAGCTGTCCGAGGTGCTCAAGGCGCTCGGTGCGGAAGTCGGTCTGTCGAGCAACATTCGCACGATCATCACTCCGTATGGCCTGCGAGTGCTGATGCACGACACCGACAAGCAGGGCATGTTCCAGCTCGGCAGCTCGTCGCCGAACGAGCGCTTCCGCCGCTTGTTGAAGAAGCTCGGCCCGGTGTTCAAGCTGATCGACAATCAGCTGCTGATCGTCGGCCACACCGATTCATTGCAGTACGCCGACAAGAGCTACACCGCGTTCTCGAACTGGACGCTGTCGAGCGAGCGCGCGATGGCTGCGCGCAGTTATCTGCTCGCGGGTGGCATGCCGACGAAGAGCGTGCTGCAGGTGGTCGGCCAGGCCGACACCGCACCGATCAATCCCGACGACACGGCGGCATCGGAAAACCGCCGTATCGAATTGCTCATTCTCACTCGCGGCCAGGCGCACAGCATCGCGCAGATGTTCGGTGCACCGACGGACACCATGCCGCTGCTGGGTGATGACGTGAGCACCAGCCTGCCCGATAGCGCTGCTCTGGAAGAGCTGCGCGGCCAGCTGCACAACAGGGACCTGTAGTCATGCGCACCAAGTCTCGAGGATCCAATATGAAGGTCGTTCCGGGCTCCGCCGCCACGCCGGTCGCGGGCATTGCCCCAGCCGCTGAAATCCGCACACCGGCGACGACTGCGCCAAGTGCGACATCGAAGTTGCAATCCAGCGTGTTGCAGCCGGCGCTGACTGCGATGAACGAGATGCCCGATATCGATCAGGAAAAGGTCACGGCGCTGAAGGCGGCCCTGGAGCGCGGTGAGCTGCCGTTCAATCTCGCCAAGCTCGCGGCCCTGATCGAGCGTTATCACCGGAGCGGCAGATGACAGCGCGCGAGGCGCTCGGCCGTCTGATCAAGGGCGTGCACGCCGATCTCGGCGATTACCGCACGCTGCGTGAGCTGCTGGATGCGCAGTTCGAAGCTGCGCTCAAGCATCGCTCGGCTGTGATCACCGACGTCGCTGATCGCATCTCGGCACTGACGGCGCAGTTGGAAAAGCGTCGAATCGAGCGGGTTGCGCTCGCCAAGGTGCTCGCTGGCAAGCAGAACAGCGTGACGATTTCCGCGGTGTCCGCACGATTGCCGGCCACCGCGCGTCCGGCGTTCGACGAATGGTGGCACGCGCTCGAGCAGCTGGTGCAAGAGTGCAAGCGTTTGAATCAGCGCAATTGCGATTTGCTGATGAATCAGCACGAGATCCTGCAGCGAGTGTTGCAGACGGACGCCGGTGGGACGTATGCACCGGCCTGAGCTTCATCGCGTCGTTCCCGAAGGAATCTCGAGCGGCTCGACCGCATCGGGCCCGATGACGCGCGCGCGAATGACGGCGCCGTTCGTCGAGTTCTTCACGGAAATGACTTCGCCGCGCTTGCCGGATTGCATGGCCTCCGCGGCTACGTGCACTTCGACGCCTGCGTTGCGCGCGACGATGGTGACTTTTGAGTTGCGCTTCACCAGCACGCTCTCGTTCAACCAGCGGCGATCGGCCAGTTGGCCGGCGCGCATGGCGCGTCGACTGGTTTTGCCGGCGACATCGTCGATGTTGGCGACCGCGCCAGGCGTGGCCGTCACATCGCGACGCTCCAGTTTCAACGCCGCTGCATCGATGGGCACGCCCGCTCTCTGGTCGTGCGCGAAAACGACCACGTCAGCCGCAATGGTTGCTCGAACGACGACTGTGCGCTTCTCTCCATTACACATGGCGGCGAAGCGCATGCGTGACGGTTGTCGGACGTCGATTGTTTCTATGTGCGCACCGTCCGGACACCCACCGAGATTCCCTGTACTTAATTTGAGCTTAAGTTGTGGCTCGACCCAGCCGATGGATTCGGCGTATCGATTCAGGTGTTCTCGTGCGACGCGTTCGACTGCGCTTTCCACCGGGCTCGCCGACCACGCGCTGGATGCGAGCAGCGGCAACAGCAGTAACGAGTAACACGACGTTTCGAACGGTTTCATAGCAAACATCATGGCCATCAACTTCGACAAAGCTCTGGGCATTCACGCCGACGCTCTGCGCCTGCGCGCCGAGCGCACTAAAGTCCTGGCGTCGAATCTCGCGAACGAGAGCACGCCCGGCTATCAGGCTCGCGACATCGACTTCGCTGCCAGCCTGGCTCGCGCTACGGCGGCGAGCGAAGAGGGCGGCCTCGTGCTCGATACCGGTGCGCCCGAGACGATGTATCGCGTGCCCAATCACCCCTCGGCCGACGGCAACACCGTCGAGCTGGGCGTGGAGCAGGCCGCATTCTCGCAGAATGCCTCCGACTTCCAAACCTCCCTGACCTTCATCGGCATGAAGCTGCGCGGTCTGGCCAAGGCCATCGAGGGATAAAGCATGTCATTCCGGGATATCGCCAACATCGCGGGCTCCGCGATGAATGCACAGAGTGTGCGTCTCAATACCGTCGCCAGCAATCTGGCAAATGCGGATACCGCGGCCAGCTCGGAGGCCGAAGCGTATCGCGCTCGCAAGCCGGTGTTCGCTGCCGTGTTCGAACGCAACGCCGGCGATGAAGCCCTGGCCGGTGCGAAAGTTCAGGTGCTCGATGTGGTTCAGAGCACCGAGCCGGTGCGCGAGTCGTACGAGCCGGACAATCCGCTCGCGAACGCCGAGGGCGTGGTGTTCTATCCCAATGTGAATTCCGTGGCCGAGATGACCGACATGATGGCGGCCTCGCGCGCTTTCGAGACCAACGTCGAAGTGATGAGCCGGATCAAGTCCATGCAGACGGCGCTGTTGCGGCTGGGTGAGGAGTAATCATGACCATCGGCACCAACGGCGTCGATTCGAACGCGAACGCGACGGGCTCATCGAACTCGATCGCGGCCAATGGCGATATGACGCAGCTGTTCACCAGGCTGCTGATTGCGCAGATCAAGAACCAGAACCCGCTCGAGCCCACCGATCCGAGCCAGTTCGTGAGCCAGCTGACGCAGCTGTCGCAAGTCGAGTCCATGCAGCAGATGGTCGCGCAGACCAATGCCAGCGCCTCGATGCTCCAGAGCATGCAGGTGATGGCGCTCGGCGCTCAGGTCGGCTCGAATGTGACCGCGGTGACTGATCGAGTCGTGCTCGGAGATACCGTAGTGCATGGCCGCTTCTCGCTCGAGTCCAGCAGCACGTCGGTGACCGTCGTGCTCGAAAATGCCGAAGGGCAGCAACACCGTATCCAGCTCGGCACGCACAAGCCGGGCGCAGTGGATTTCCAGATCGATCCAGAAGCGCTGGGTCTTGCGCCCGGTTCTTATTCCATCCGCGTGGAGACGCCGACCAAGGAAACGCCCGCCATCGAAGTGCAGGGCACCTTGCAGAGCGTGCGCATCTCCGCGACCGATGGCGCGGTGCTCCAGGTCAGCAACCTGGGCAGCATCGGCGCCAGCGCCATCACGGCCTTCAACGGCCGGCCCCAGTAAGTTTTATTTTCAGGAGCGCCCATGAGCTTCAACATTGCACTGTCCGGCATCAACGCCATCAACACCGAGCTCGATGCCATCAGTAACAACATCGCCAATGCTGGCACGTATGGTTTCAAGTCCAGCCGCGCCAACTTTGCCGCGATGTATGCAGGCTCGCAGGCGATGGGCACCGAGGCCTCGTCGCTGACTCAGAGCATCGATGTCGGCGGCGGCGTGCTCACCACCGGCCGCAGTCTCGACGCTTCCTTGCAAGGCCGTGGGTTCTTCGTCACGCGCGATACTTCGGGCGCCGAGGTGTACACGCGCGTCGGTATCTTCTCCGTCGACAAAGAAGGTTATCTCTCGGACAGCTTCGGTCGTCGCGTGCAGGGCTATGCAGCTCTCGATAACAGCACGGCGCTCGGTGCGTTCGGCGATCTGCGAGTGCCGACCGGCCAGATTCCCGCGCAGGCCAGCACGACGCTGAACTACGTTGGCAATCTCTCGGCCGACTGGACCGTGCCGACGGTTGCGCCGTTCGATCCGACCGATCCGCAGTCGTTCAACGGTTCGATGGTGTCGGTCGTGTATGACTCGCTCGGCGTTCAGCACAGCGTGACTCAGTATTTCGTGAAGACGGGCACCAACCAGGTCACCGTCCACTACACCACCGATGGCGCGGCCGTGCCGACGACCACGGTGCTCGATTTCAACACCAACGGTCAGCTCACGGCGCCGGCCGGCACCGTGACGCTCGCGCTGGGTACGCCCACCGGTGCGGCCCCGCTCGATCTGGATGTGAGCTACGCCGGCACGACGCAGTCGGCGGGTGAAGCGACCACGACGACCAACGCCAGCAACGGCTACGCCGCTGGTACGTATCTCGGCCTGCAGCTCGCCGAGGATGGCGGCGTGATGGCTCAGTACAGCAACGGCGAGAAACAGCGCATCGGCACGCTCGCCGTCGCGACGTTCCCGGCCGAAGGCGCGCTGATCCAGGTCAGCGATACGGCCTGGACGACTTCCAGCGCCTCGGGCATGCCGCTGTACTCCACGCCGGGCGTCGGCATGGCTGGCGGATTGACGCCGGGCACGCTGGAGCAGTCGAACGTCGATATGACGTCGCAGCTGGTGCAGCTGATGAACTCGCAGCGTAACTATCAGGCCAACTCCAAAGTCATCGCGGCTCAGAACGAGATGATGCAGTCGCTGATGCAGGCGATCTGATGGACGCGTTGATCTTTACATTGATGAGTGGCGCTGAGCGCAGCATGCGCGCTCAGCAGATTCACGCCAACAATCTCGCCAATCTGGAGACCGGCGGCTTTCGCGCCGACTTGGAGCTGGCGACCAGCAAGGCGGTGAACACGGGCTACGGTTACGACGCCCGCCACATGAGTGAGCTGCAGGCGAACTCGGTCGCTTCGCGCGAAGGCGTGTTGCGTCAGACGGGTCAGGATCTCGACGTCGCCATCTCCGGCCAAGGCTATTTCGCCGTTCAGTTCGGCGAAGGCGAGGCGTACACGCGCGCGGGTCACTTCGTCGTCGATCAGGATGGCCAGCTGATGCTCGATGGCCGTGCGGTCCTCGGCGATGGCGGCCCGATCGTGCTGCCGCAGTTTTCGCGTGTGCAGATTGCCAGCGACGGCGTGATTTCGATCGAGGCGCCGGGCGCGACCGAGATGCAGGAGGTCGATCGCTTGCGTCTGGTGAAGCCGGAGCCGGCCGAGGTCACCAAGAATCCCGCAGGCTTGATCGTCGCGCGCAATGGCGAGCCGTTCGCGGTCGATGAAACAGTCACTGTGCGCAGCGGCCATCTCGAAGGCAGCAACGTGTCCGCCATCGAGGAAATGGTCGCCGTCATGAATCTCACGCGCGAGTTCGAGATTCAGATGAAGCTGTATCGCGCCGCCGACGGCATGGCCGAAAGCGGCAACCGCCTGGTCGGCGCATGATGGAACAGCGACTCGGGCATCCTGCCACTCGCGCTGTGGCGCAGCGCGAAAAAGGCGCGACTTTTTCCCCTGCGCTCGCCGCCGATGGCGGCGGGCACATCCCTGTGCCTGGGGTGGCAATTATCAAGTTAGTTTTGGAGCTCTCATGAATCCAGCAATGTGGGTCAGCAAGACCGGCGTGCAGGCGCAGGACGCCAAGCTGCAGGCGATTGCGAACAACCTGGCCAACGTGAATACGGTGGGCTTCAAGCGCGATCGCGCGGTGTTCGCGGATTTGTTTTATCAGATCGAGCGTCCGCCGGGCGCGCGCAATGACGACAACACTGTGTCGCCTTCGGGCGTGCAGTTGGGCAACGGCACGCGCCTGGTCGGCACTCAGAAGGTGTTCACGACCGGCAACATCCAGACCACCGGTCAGACCTACGACGTGGCCATCGGCGGTCAAGGCTTCTTCCAGGTCGAGCAGGCGAACGGCGAAATGGCCTATACGCGCTCCGGCGCGTTCAGCATCAACGACCAGGGCCGCCTGGTCACCTCGACGGGCATGCCGGTGACGCCTGAAGTCACGATTCCCGCGAACGCCACCAACGTCGTCATCGGCGAGGACGGTCAAGTGTCCGCGACCGTGCCGGGCCAGGCCGAGCCGGTGCAGGTTGGCCAGATCACGCTGGTGAATTTCATGAATCCCGCCGGTCTGCTCGCACTCGGCGACAACCTGTATCAGGAAACGGTCGCGAGCGGCGTGCCGACCGAAGGCACTCCGGGCCAGGATGCGCTGGGCAAGCTCAAGCAGGGCGCGCTAGAAGGTTCGAACGTGCAGGTCGTCGAAGAAATGGTGGACATGATTGCGGCTCAGCGCACCTACGAAATGAACACGAAGGTGCTGACCTCGGCCGACAACATGCTGCAATACCTGGCGGCGGCTGTCCGGTAATGATCATGAACGTTCGCACGTTGTTCGCTGTCGTCGGTGCGGCACTGCTGTTGTCGGGCTGCTCGATGCTGCCGCGTCAACAGCCGGCCGAAGAGGAGCCTGCTGTTCCTCAGTTCACCGCGTTGCCGAAGGGCACGTCGGGTGGCGTGTTCACAGCCGAGCGTCCGTGGGCGTTGGTAGCGGACGTACGTGCGTTCCGCCCGGGCGACGTGTTGACGGTGGTATTGCTGGAAACGACCCAGGCGCGCAAGAGCGCCGACACCAACATCAGCAAGAGCAGCAGCGTCGACATCCCGAGCTTCACGATCGGTCACAGCACCATCGACGCGAACACCAGCATCTCGGCCGATCGCGAGTTCCAGGGCGGCGCCACCAGCACTCAGCAGAACGCCTTGCAGGGCGCGCTTACGGTCATCGTGCAGGAAGTGTTGCCGAACGGACTGCTGCGCGTTCATGGCGAGAAGAGTCTGTATTTGAACCAGGGCGAAGAGTTCCTGCGCGTATCGGGCTTCGTGCGCGCCGAGGATATCGACGCCGAGAACAGAATTTCGTCACAGCGCGTGGCAAACGCACGCATTGCCTATTCAGGTCGGGGCAGCTTGGCCGATTCCAATCAGGCGGGCTGGTTGACGCGCTTCTTCAACAGTCCGTGGATGCCGTTCTAAGGATCTGGTCCATGTACTTGCTTCGAATTCTCCGCACCCTGGCGCTGGCGCTGCTGATCGGCGCGCCGAGCGTGAACGCGACGGCCAACATCCCGATGTCGCCGTCCAAGCCGTTGCGCTCGCTCGTGAGCGTCGAAGGCGTGCGTGAGAACCAGTTGCTCGGCTATGGCCTCGTTGTCGGCCTGCAGGGCACGGGCGACGGCACGCAGGTGAAGTTCGCCGGCCAGTCTGTCGCCAACATGCTCAAGCAGTTCGGTGTGAAGTTGCCGGAAGGCACCGATCCTCGACTGCGCAACGTCGCGACCGTCATGGTCAGCGCCGTGTTTCCTCCGGGCTATCGTCGTGGCCAGAAGATCGACGTGACCGTTTCGTCGATGGGCGATGCGAAGAGCCTCCGTGGCGGTTTGTTATTGCTGACGCCTCTGCGTGCCGCCGACTCTGAAGTCTATGCGCTGGCTCAAGGCAACCTGGTCGTCGGCGGCCTGTCGGCACAGGGCGCGAGTGGTTCGAGCGTCACCGTGAATTCGCCGACCTCCGGTCGCGTGCCGAACGGCGCGACCATCGAACGCGAGATCGAAACCGACTTCGACACGCGTCCCACTGTGCTACTGAGCTTGAAGCTGCCGAGCTTCCAGACCGCGACCAACATCGTACAGGCCATCAACAAGCGTTACGGCGCGATCGCCACGACGCGCAATTCGACGAGCGTCGAAGTTGCCGCTCCCATGGATCCAACTCAGCGAGTCGCGTTCGTCGCTGGCTTGGAGTCTCTGCCGGTCGACGTGGGCTCACAGTTGCCCAAGGTCGTCTTCAATTCACGCACCGGCACGGTGGTGATATCCGAAGGCGTGCGAGTGCGCTCTGCTGCGATCTCGCACGGCGGCTTGAAGGTCATCATCAGCGAGAACCCGCAGGTGAGCCAGCCGAATCCGCTCAGCCAGGGGCAGACCGTGGTCACGCCGCAATCCGACGTGTCGGTCAGCCAGGATGAGGGTCGCATGTTCCAGTGGCCGGAGGGCGTGAGCCTGCAGGCCATCATCGATACGGTGAACAGCACGGGTGCGACGCCCGACGATCTGATGGCCATTCTGCAGGCGCTGGATCAAGTCGGCGCGATCGAAGGCGAGCTGACGGTGATCTGAGCCATGAAGGTCGATCTGGTTTCATCGCAGCCTCGGGCAGCGGACGACTCGGCGATCGCGCCGTCGGGCGAAGACGCCGTCTATCGCGGCAAAGTCCAGCAGGCCGCCCAGCAGTTCGAAAGTTTTTTCATCTCCCAGATGCTGCGACAGATGCGCAGTGCGACCAAAGAGATTGCCGGCGAAGACAGCATCTACGGCAAGAACACGAACGCCGACATGCTCGACTACGCGGACACGTCGGTCGCCGATGTGATGTCCCGGCAGCGCGCCTTCGGCATTGCCGATGTGATCGTGCGTCAGCTGCTGCCGACCCAAAAAAATGACAAGTAACAAAGCTTAAGTTTTGAGCTTCGCGGGTCGCTCTGCATTCCAGCAATGAGCATCATCTTCAACGCATTGTCGGGAGCGCTGGCGGCGCAGGCGGGCCTGAACGCCACCAGCCAGAACGTCGCCAACGTCATGACGCCGGGTTATACGCGCCAGGGTGTGTTGCTGGCGTCGATCGCGCCGTGTCAGACCGGCCAGCTGAGCGCCGGCAGCGGCGTCGCGGTGCCGTCATTGATCCGCTTCAGCGACGGCTACAAGAGCCTGCAGATGTGGAGCGCCGCTTCCGAACTGGGTCAGCGCACGACGGCGCAGCCATATCTCACACAGCTCGAGCAGGTGATGGGCGACGAAGAGTCCGGCATCAACAGCGGACTCGATGCGTTCTTTGGCGCACTGAACGCGGCGAGCGTCGACCCCACCTCGAGCCCGTTGCGTCAGCAGATCATCACCGCCGCCGACGCGCTCGCGCAGCGCTTCAACAGCCTCACACAAGTATTGTCGAATCAGCGCCAGGCGATCGTTCAGCAGCGCGCTACCACGATCACCCAGATCAATGGCCTCTCGAAGGACATTGCCGAGTTGAACAAACAGATCGCGGCCACGCAGGGCTCGGGCGTGAATCCCTCGGCGCTCATGGATGCGCGCGACAACAAGATCGATGAGCTCGCGACGCTCGTCTCGTTACAGGTCGTCGACCAGGCCGACGGCACACGGAGCATTTCCTTGCGTGGCGGTCAGCCACTGGTCGTCGGCGGACGTGCTGCGACCATGACCGCGACCACCAACCCCGACGGCACACAAACATTGCAAGTCGCGTTCGCCTCGGAAGCCTTCATCCTGCCGAGGACGGGCTTGGGCGGCGAGCTCGGTGGCCTGGAAGATTACGAAGCCAAGACGCTGACGCCGATGATCGAATCGATCGGCGACATGGCCGAGCAGTTGGCGGACGCTGTGAACGCGCAACTGGCGGCAGGCTTCGCCCCCGATGGCACGCCGGGCACGCCGTTGTTTGAATACGATTCCTCGACCGCCACCGGCATGCTTCGGGTTCGTCCGGGCATTCAGGGCAGCGAGCTTGCATTCTCGACGTCGGCGACCGCGGGTGGCGACAGCAAGAACTTGTTGGCTTTGATCGGCTTGCGCTCCTCGGCGATTACGCTGCCCGGGCTCGGCTCGGTGACGCTGGCCGACGCCTCGACGCAGCTGGTTGCCAAGCTGGGCATGGACAGTCAGCAGAACCAGGCCGCCATGGACACCGCGCAGACCGTGCGCAACCAGGCGGAGGAGAGCTGGAAGTCCACCAGCGGCGTCAACACCGACGAAGAAGCCATCAACCTGATGCAATATCAGCAGATGTATCAGGCCAACATGAAAGTGATCGCGGTGGCGAACGAGCTGTTCGACAACACGCTCGCGCTGCTGGGCTGATGTTGAGATCGAAGTCATGATGCGCATTGCCAGCACGCAATATCACACCACGATGAATACGGCCTTGCAGAAGGCGTCCTACCGTCTGGAGGACATTCTGCAGAAGATGGCCAGCGGCGAGAAATATTCGCTGCCCTCCGAGCACCCCGTGACTACGGTGCGACTGTCGCGCCTGTATCGCGAAGAAGCGGCGCTCGATCAGTACCGCGAGAATATTTCGACGTTGCAGAGCCGCCTGACACAGAACGAGGTCTATCTCACCAGCATGTCGAACGACATGTTGAGCGTGCGTGATTTGCTGGTGTGGGCGGGCGACGGCTCGAATACTTCCGAGGACGTCGCTGCAATGGCGGGTTCCCTGAAGCCTCTGCTCGACAGCATGTTCTACGTTTCGAATAGCGCCGACGCGGAGGGTCGTTACGTGTTCTCGGGCACCGCGGTCGATTCGCCGACCGTGACCTACGATCCGGCCGCGCCGGTGGGCTCTCGCTATACGTATACCGGCAACACCGAGTCACAGCAGGTGGCTGTCGGTCCCGGCGTGACTCAGCCTTCGAATGTCACGCTGCCGGAAATGGCGGGCGTGCTGAACCAATTGGAGCGTGTGCTCACGACGCTGCAGACCCCGGGCGCCAACGTGAACGATCCGGCCGTGCGTGCCGATGTCACTGCGGCGATGGGCTCGCTGGACGATGTGATCGAAAGCATCAGCGGTCGTATTGCCGGGTTGGGCGGCGCCCAGAACATTCTCGAGACGCTCGAGACCAGTCACGCCAACGTCAGCTTGTCGAACAAGCAAGCGGCGCTGACCCTGGGGCAGCTCGACTATAGCGACGCGGCAGTGAAGTTGAACGGATACACGACAGCCGTGCAGGCGACGCAGAAGGCGTATGCGCAGGTGAGCAAGCTCTCGCTATTCCAGGCGATCTAACCTCGTCACGCCATGCAACTTTCCGTCGTAGATTCAGGCCGTCAGGTTACACCGCGAAGCGCCGTCGAAGGCGTCTCGCTGACCCGCACCGAATTGCCGGCGCCGGTCGGCAAGGTCGAGCCCGTTGCACCGACCACGCTGCGCGGTGGCCTCAAGTCCTATGACAGCCAGCTGAATCGCCAGGTTTCGGGCGCACAGCAGGCGCTTCGATTCCTGTCCGAAGCCGATGCCCGGCTGCGTGCGCTGCGAAAGGAAATGACCGGCGGCGATGCGGCCGCGGCCATCGAGAAGTTCGACAAGTTCTGGCAACAGCGCTCGGCGGCCAGCGCCGGGACGCTCGATGGCAGTCTGAAGTTCAGCGCGGAGGCCAAGGCGACGCAGGAGTTCGCGGTGCGCGGCTTGAGCTTCGAAACATTACGCAACGGCGACTCGGAAACGCTGAGCTTCGCCGTCGGCAAGTGGTCGCGGCAGGCGAGCTCCGTCACCGTGGATCCAACCCAGTCGGAGTCGGCGATTGTTGCTGCCCTGGATCGAGCGCTGACTCCCATGGGGGTTCGAGCGACGCGTGATGCGAGGGGTGAGCTGGCGTTCAATGTTTCCGAAAAGGACTGGCCCCAGGTGCGCGACTCGCTCGCGATTCGCGGCGGCGGCCGGCGCTTTCCGACCGGCCAGTTCAATCACGTTCGCACCGTCGTGGCGGAGCAGGCGATTCAACCGTCGCAGTGGAACGCCGCAGATCCTCGCAAGGCGTTGCAGGACATCGCTCAGGCGCAGCAGCTGATTCGCAGGTCGTATGGCGATGTGCGTGGCGTGTTGGAGGAGGCCGCACAGAGCGTCGACCACGGTGAGACCACCGACGCCCAAGGCGTCTATTGGCAAGGATTCGCTGAGGAATATGCCGACACGCTCGCTCGGGGCGACAGCGCCGCTATCGCTGCGACCGTGCAGACAGTTGCCGGCATTTCCAAGCGTACCGTTGCCTCGCTGCTCGCTGCCGCCCCAGGAACGACCTGACTTTTGCTAGCATCGCTGACGGGCGTCATCCTTGACGCTTACTCGATGAGGCGATGGTGAGCGTGGACTATCAACTGCGGGTGGCGGTCGCCGCCGATGAGCCTGTACTTCGCGATTTGATCGCTCGCTCCATCCGCGAGCTGGGCGCTGGCCACTACACGCCGGAACAAATCGAAGCCGCACTGCTCGGTGCATTCGGCGTCGACACCGCACTGATCCGGGATCAAACCTACTTCGTCATTGAAACTGGCGCCGGCGACATCGTCGGCTGCGGCGGCTGGAGTCGTCGCAAGACGCTTTTCGGCAGCGACACTCGCGAATCCCGGGACGATTCCTGGCTCGACCCCGCCGTCGATGCCGCTCGGATCCGTGCGTTCTTTATCGATTCACGGCACGCGCGCCGCGGCCTGGGTCGGATGCTGCTCGATCGCTGTGAATCCGAAGCTGCTCGCGCCGGATTCAGCGAGTTCGCTCTGATGGCCACGCTGCCGGGCAAGCGGTTATATGAAGTGTGTGGCTACGTGGGCGATCAGCCGATCGAGCATCCACTGCCGGGCGGGTTGAGCATCACTTTCGTACCCATGACAAAGGGCCGCTCCCCGCCTGTCACTCAGTAAATAATTGCGCTAGGATCGGCGCGCTCATCGAGTGCACGGAGGCTGCAATGAAGCGCATATGGCCGTTGATCGCCGGCGTCCTCGTGCTGCTGGTCGGTATTGGCGTGTGGAGCGCCAGGGATACATACGCGACCGCACGCATGGGTACAACCTATGTTGCCAAACAAACCTGCTCCTGCCTGTTTGTAGCAGGTCGTCCGCTCGATTCGTGCAGCACTGACTTCGATCCCGAGGCGCTGCAATCTCTCGATGTCGTCGCCGGTAATGGCGCGGTGACTGCTTCAGCCCTCGGCGGCCTGATTTCGTCGCGGTCGAGATTCGAGGACGGCTTTGGCTGTCATCCAGTGAACTAGAACGACAAGTACTGCATCGGGAGGGACCTCGCGATGTTGCGAACTTTGTTAGTGACGATATCGCTGGCCGCGCCGCTATCTCACGCACATGCTGACTTGGCGCCATTGCCGGCGCAGCCGCCCGATGTGCCGTGGCCGACGACGGAATGGCCGGTCGGCTCGTTGCCGCTGGAGATGGATTCGGCCGCTTTCAGCGCTGTGATTGCCGATGCCTTCGACAAGCGCGCTGCCGGATTGGGAGAAACCCGCGAGCTCGTCATCATCCGCGGTGGGCGACTTATCTATGAGCGGGCCGCGCAGGGCTACAACACGAACACACGCCTGGTGTCGTGGTCGATGGCCAAGTCGATCACGCAGGCGCTGGTCGGCATCGCGGTAGCCCAGGGAAAAATAAACATCGACCAGCCCATGGGCAGCCCCCATTGGTCGCCGGATGATCGTCGGGCGCAGATTCCGTGGCGCCAATGGCTGCAGATGACCGACGGTCAGCGATATCTTGAAATCGAAGCAGAAACGATTGCCGAGAGCGATGCCTCGCGAAAGTTGTTCGGCCCGGGCCGCCTGGATGTCGCGAGTTACTGTGCTGGCTTGCCGCTGATCCATGAGCCTGGCACGCACTGGAACTACAATTCGTGCGGCATCGTGCTGACGGCGGATGCGCTGACGAGAACCATTGTTCCCAATCCAGCCTCGCCGGAGCAACGTCGCGGTGCGATGCTGAGATGGATGAATGTGAGCCTGTTCGACGTGATCGGCATGAAGCCACAGCCGGAGTTCGACGCGGCGGGCTTGATGTACGGCAGCGCGCTCATCTACGCGTCGGCGCGCGACTTCGCCAGGTTCGGCTTGCTCTACCTGCGCGACGGCATGTGGGATGGGCGGCGAGTGTTGCCGGAAGGCTGGGTGGATTTTGCGCGCACCCACGGCACCGGCACGAACGCTGACATCTACGGCGCAGGGTGGTGGCTTGCACCGAAGCACGGCAGCGGCCGCCCTTATCCCATCTACGTCGACACCGGCCCGGAGCGGGACGGTTTCAGCGCGCAGGGGTTCGAAGGCCAGTACACCCTCGTCGTCCCTTCGAAAGATCTCATCGTGGTGCGCTTGGGCATGACGCCGGAGAAAGATCTGCGCACCGGTGCTCTGAAGGATTGGATGGGGCGCGTGGCGCGCACGTTTCCATCCACCGCCGCCACGCCCTCGGCCGCTACTGAGTAACGCTTAGCGAGAAGCGCGCTTGCGGGGGCGCGAGGCTGAAGTTTTGTCATTGCATTCCTTTCGTGCCTGACGCCGCGTGTATGCTGCGTCCGATGCAACTCATCTCACGTTGTCTGCTGCCGTTGGCGTTGAGTCTCTTTGCATGGGGACACACAGCCGTTGCCGACGATCCGATTGCAGCAGCGATTGCGAGCACGCGTATGCCGGCAGATCGCATCGAGGATGCATGGCGCAAGCCGCACGAGGTGCTGCGGTTTCTGGAGATCGCGCCCGGGCATCATGTGCTCGACTTCTACGCGGGCCCTGGCTACTACAGCGAGTTGCTGGCCCACATCGTCGGGCAGAGCGGCCAGGTGCTCATCTATAACAATGAGCTCTACAACCAGGCCGCACACAACGGCCTCACTTCGCGATTGGCTCGCAAGCGGTTGCCGAATGCGGTCCGGGTCAATGCGCCCAGCAACTATCTGAAGCTCGCGCCCGGTTCGCTGGATCGAGTGCTGATCGTGCTCACGTACCACGACATCTACTGGCAGCCCGGCGACGCGCCCGAGCCGATGGGCGATCCCGAGAAGGTTTTGCGTATCCTGCGTGAGGCGTTGAAGCCGGGCGGCCTGGTGGTCGTTGTCGATCACCTTGCCAATCCGACAGCGCGCGAGAACATCACGTCGGTCGCGAACCGATTGCACCGGATCGATCCGCAGGTGGTCCGGGCGGATTTCGAGCGGGCCGGTTTCGCCTTCGTCGACGAGAGCACCGCGCTTCGGCACCCCGACGACGATCACACCAAGTCGGTCTTCGATGCTTCGGTCCGCCATTACACCGACCAATTCATCTATAAGTTCCGTCGGCCGTAGCTCCAGGTCCGTTCAGGCTCCGCTCAGGGGTCTCGAGCAATAAAGGGTCTCAGCCCCCATTTCCGCGGCCGCACTATGGACAATCGCGCTGGGCGGAGGTACATGTGCGGCATTCCGTTCATATAGGCCCGCAACTATGAAATTGCCCGCCGCGCTTCGAATCACCGCGTTGCTGCTGACGATCGGCCTGGCTGCGCCGGCCATTGCCGAAGAAAGCACGCTCAAAGAAGGCGCGAAAGATGTCGGCCGAGCCGTCGGAACGGCTGCCCGCGAAGTGGGCGATGGCGCCAAGCAGGTGGGCAAGGCAGTGGCCGAGGCTGCCAAGGAAGTAGGCCAGGCCGCGAAAGAAGGCGCGAAAGAAGCCAAACGCGCCATGCAAAAAGACAAATAACCGTCAACTGAAGCACGCGACTCGTCAGTCGATCGCAAATCCAATCCGGTCACGTTGTTGACGGAGCTGGAGAGGTTTCTGGCACAGGATCCAGGGCCGCCAACGTAGTCGCAGCTGGCGTCGACCGCGTTCGCACGAATGTCGCGCGAACGCGCTCCGATTTGAGCATGTACGCGGTCCAGATCACCGCGACGAGGACATCGCGAACCATGGAGCCCGCGAACTTCGCTGGATTCATCTTCTCCAGGCCAAGCGCATCCTGGGAAAACGCCACCAGGACAGCCCACAGCAGGCTGAACCACAACACGATGAGGTAGCCTGGCGCAAAGCCCCGGCGCTTCGTGAACAGCAGATAGAACACGAAGAGCGTCATCAGCAAGAGCGCATAACCGAACAACATCACGAAGAACCAGCCGATCTTGCCCCAGTGCGCGACGACCGGGTCTGCTCCGCCGCCGAGATCGGCCCAGGTGTTGGCGTCGAAATAGTCGTGCAGCGCGAAGAACATGAATGACAGCGCGCCGGCGGTGACGATCACACTGAGAACGGGGAGCACGAGCCATCCCCTGATTCCCTCGGGCGCGCCAGCAGACGCACGCTTTGGAAAGCGAGGGTCCTCGTAACGCCACAGCCAGCGAATCAGCAGCCCACCGACAACAATGCCGCCGATGATTGCGAACATCATTGTCATGCTGAGTTTGAAAGACACCGGCGCCGTTGCGGACGCGGGGGCATAGCTCAAGTAATAATAGGCGTCGTCACGCACAGCTTCGAGCTTCCGCGCATGCTCGACGACATCGGCGGCAGGAATGTGGTTCACCAGCGTCTTGAAATCATATTCCGCGGTGATGGTGTCCTGCTTGTAGCGAACCGAGGAGCGATAGGCGAACGCCGGCGTCGTAATATTCCCGTTGAGCTCTTCAACGTCCCACGGCTCGGGCAACAGCACCACGGCCTTGTAGCGGATATGAGTGGGGTGATCGAGTTGCAGCGGCGCTGTGCGCACCAGGGTCTTGGGCGCCACGGCTGCCTGACGGATGACGTGCGGATTGAACTCGAAATAGTACTTCTGATCGTCATCGTCCTTGGTGAACGCCGGCTCGATCGCGTACTTCTCGATCAGGACCAACTGGTTGCCTTCGCGATCGTCGACTACCACGAACGGATCGGCGACGCTGATGCCCGGATACTCGTCCTTGTAGAAGTTCAAGTACTGGCGTGTGACTTCTTCCTTGCTGGAATCGGCGAGGAAGCGTCGCACGCGATCCGCCTCGGCGCCCAGGTAAGTCGTTTCCACCTTCATGGAGGCCTTCTCGAACACGCCGGCCTTCAGATCGAAACGCTCGAGGACGCTTTCATTGGGCGTCTTCAGCGTCGGCTCTGGAATCGTCTCGAACTTGCCTGTGTCGTCAACGACTAGCGCCGCGCCAAAATGTGCCTGCTGGACGTTGTACAGCCCGCCGCCCTGCAAGGTTCGAGTCGCATCGAGCCAAAACACTTTGCCGGCGTGCTGAACGCGCACGATCATGTGATTGAACGCGGCAGCGGAGGGCAGCAGGAGCGTCGGTGTCGCCTGTCTGCGATAGGTGTTGACCAAGGCAGGGCGCGCATCGACGCCCATTGCCTGGAGCAAGGTCACCAGCAGATAGGACTTCTCTTTGCAGTCGCCGAAGCGGCGCTTCAGCACGGCGTCCGGCGGCTGTGGCTGGTAGCCTCCCGCACCGATCTCGATGCCGGTGTAACGAATCTCATCCTCCACGAAGCGCAGCGCTGCGATGATCTGTTCTTCTTTCGTGTCCGCGGACGCTTGCAACTGCGCAATGAGAGATTTCAGCTCGGAAGACAAGCGTGCCTTCGGATAGAGGCGAGTGGCCCAGCGCGCGATTTCTTGCCAGCTGTGAGCTTCGCTAACGTCGATGTATGGATAGTGGACGTGCCAGCCCGGACGGCCTTCGTCGTGCGGCAGGCCCTTCAGGTCGCGCCATTGCCAGACGAGCTCTTGCCATGCGCCATTGACTCGGCTCAGCGGCTGATCCGCTGTGTTGGACGCTTTGAACGCGAGCTTACGCGTGACCGGATGCAGGATGCGCAAGTACGAGTAGCGAGCGGGAATCGACCACTGTGTGGTGAACGATTCGCCGAATGGCGTGCCGAGGCCATCTTCCCCTGTCATCAGCGTGTAGCTGTAATCCAGGACGTCTCCGACCCGGACATCCTCTAGCACGATGCTGGTCGTCAGGTCGCCGTCGATGATGCCCTGTTCCAGGTCCAGCTCACGACGTAGCGTCGAAATGCGAGCGCGCTGCAACTGATCGATGGTTTTGCCGCCGCGGCGTAGCTTCAGGCTGTGCAGGATGATCCGGTCGGTGGCCGGACGATAGGTGATCTGAACGTGCGACTGTTCGTCCACGGCGGATTGATTGCCGAGGTGCATGACGAAGTGCGAGTAATAGGAGGATCCTCGATCCTCGACGCGCACCTGGCGATCGATGAGCAGGTAGTCGAGCTGAGTGTTCTTGGGATCGGCCGCAGCGGCATCGACTGTCTTGGTCCAGCCTGCCGGTGCAGCGACTGGCGGCTTTTCGGCGAGCGTCACCGCATCGTCGGCCCACGCCAGGCCGTTGATCAGGACTGCCCACAGCAGCGCCGCACACATCACGAGCAGGCGAACCTGCGGTTCGCCCGAAGGCATCCCGATCCCGTCTCTCATGAGAACCCTGCACCCGTGCCGCCATCCGTCCGCGGCGCTTTGAGATTTTGTGAAGCTACGCTGGCACGGGGCAGGGGCTTTGGCAAGGGACCGGGCCGCCTTCCCGGACATAATGGCCGACACCGCCCGAATGCGAGCTGCCATTGCATCGAAAGCGCTCGAGTCGCGTGTTTACAGGTCACGCGGCGCGTCACCCGATGCGAGTAGTGAATACGAGCCATGGCTCGTATTCTGCTGGCGTCGAATGAACGAGCGACGGAGGTTGGACGAATCATGACTCACACGGCTTACACACAGCTCATCGATGTCAAACGCTGGGCCGATCTGGGCTTGTACGAGGCGATCGGCCAGAACCTGGATCGGCTGACGAATGAGGACAGCTTCATCATGCTTCGCATTCTCGACCACATTCACGCGGTCGACCGGATCTTTCAGCACCACCTGTGCGGACTGCCGCACACGTTCAAGGCGGCTCGGTCCGAAAACATGCCGACGCTCGAGACGCTGGCGGCTAGCGCCAGAGAGGTCGACGACTGGTACGCGGCTTACGTTGCAGGCTTGCGGGAGAGCGATTTCGAGGAGCCTATCGACTTCGTCTTCACCAGTGGCAAGCCCGCGCGCATGAAGCGAGGCGAGATCATCCTTCATGTTTGCATGCACGGGACCTATCATCGAGGCAATGCCGGCGCGGTTCTGCAACTACGGGGGCTCACCCCGAGTCGCGATTCCGTTACGGACTTCCTGGAGCAGTAATGGAGCGGTGAGGTGGTGACGGGCGATCTCTTTGACAATGGCGAACCGCGCCTGCTGGATTTGCCCGATGCCGACATCCGCTATTGGTCGCGCATCGATCTCGGCGCGCCTCTGGATCGCATCCTGCAGGAGCTCATTGAGCAAACGCCCTGGCGCTCCGAGGTCATCACGCTGTGGGGTCAGGAGCATCGACAACCGCGATTGACTGCCTGGTTCGGCGAGCCCGGAGCGCGATACACGTACTCCGGGCTCTCGCTCGAACCCTTGCCGTGGACCGATTTGCTCTCGGACGTTCGCAGCCGCGTCGAAACGCTGGCCGGCGCTTCGTTCAATAGCGTGCTCATGAACTACTATCGAGATCATCGCGACAGCATGGGCATGCACAGCGACGACGAGCCCGAGCTCGGAAGAAATCCGACGATCGCGTCGCTGAGTCTCGGTGAGCAACGCACGTTCGTGCTGAAGCACAGATTCAGAAAGGACTTGAAGCCCGTGAACATCGAGTTGGAGTCGGGCAGCTTGCTGCTGATGAAGGGCGCGACTCAGCACCACTGGAAACACGGCATCAACAAGCTCAGCCGCCCGTGCGGACCTCGGGTGAATCTCACTTTTCGGCGGGTGTCGGCTGGGCGTGGGTTGTGCGAAGCTTGCGCCGATGCGACGCCGTGATTTTTCCGGAATGCTCTTGGGTATCCTGATCGGAGCGCCGAGCCGAGCGTGCTCCAGCTCGGCTCCTCGTTATCCGATCACTTCGGCCGAACGTGCGGCGAAAGTCACACCGACCAACTACGATGAGCCACCCGGCACGTTCGAGCGTTACGGAGCGCGGGGCGGCAACGTAGTCGCCGATACCCGAGCGATTCGAGATGCCTTCAAAGTGGGTGGAAATATCAAGGGCCGGCCAGGTCGCACCTACAGAATGTCCGATGCGGCATACCTAACCACCAGTGATACCACGATCGACCTGCGAGACTGCACGATCGTGATGCAGACGAGTACGGCGCCCTTCCTTTGCATCGGCCGCACCAGCGACAGTGCTTCGTTCATAAAGACTGATCGTATCAAGATCACCGGCGGTCGGATCATCGGGGCGGTCGCGCCCGACCAGCCAGCCTACGGGATCGCGGTCGTCGATCCACCCGCCATGCCCTACGTGAATGGCGGCGGCTGCGATGCTATCGCTCTGTCGGGGCTGAGGATGTCGGGGTTCACCGGCGGCTTCATCGCCACAGGCGCGAGCAACATCACGATCCGGGGCTGCCGTTTCGGCGGCATGGTGTACCACCGTCGTCGCGGCGCCGGGGGTTATGGTGTGCTGTTCCAAACATGCTTCGGTGTGCTCGTCGAAGGCAATCGATTCGAAGCCGGCAGGATGGATCGGCACGCGATCTACATCTCGGCGGATCCGGGACGGGCTTATAACAACGATAACGTCTGCAAGGATGTGGTCGTGTCCGGCAACGTCATTGACTGGACCGGCACGCATGGGCTCACCGGTTTTGAAGGGGCCATCGAGGTGCGTTCGGCGGAGCGGATTGCCATCTCGAGAAATGTCATCGATGGTAGCTTCGGCGGAATCGAATACGACGGCTGTAACGGAAACGGCGTCGATATCACGATCGCCGGGAATGTCATTCGCGGCATTCGTGCAGGCGTGTCGGAGCGCAACGGCATCGCGGTTTTCCGTAGTTCTGGCACATTCACCACGCGGAATGTCGTGATCGTCGGAAACACCATCGCGTACGATGACAAGAACGTCAATGGCGTCAGTATTGCCCATAGCCAGGACGTCGCCGTCGAAAGAAACACCATAGAGGTTGGATACGGCATCGACTCCATCCTGTTCGCGTACTCGACGAACGTCCGCGTCGGTGGCAATACGATCCGTGCCGACCGTCGAGCTTCCTCTCACATCGCATTCGCGGGAACGTGTTCCGAGATTACGGTCGACCCCGGCATGCACAGCGGGGTAGTGCAGTCGGAGTACAAGTTCTACGGCGGGCCAACCGACATCTGCTTTGACTCGCGGTAGCGCGGCGATAGGGTTGCTTGCCCTGATCCGAGCGCTTCATCGCAACGGCAGATACAGATCGGTGATCGCCTCGTTCTCGGGCACGTCGGGAAAGAAGCGCACGCGCTCACAATAAATAGGAAAGTCGCGAGTCTCTTCGCCGCTGGCCGGCAGCCATTCCCGATAAAGATAGAGGGCGGGCGCCTCCAGGTCGTCGCTGGAACCTCTTACGCGTAACCGCGCGCAGCGGCCGCCGGGGATCAGCCCGTTTTCTACGCCAGCGTCGTTTGGAGCAACGGTGCGGTGGGTTGCTGCGCATAGATCCAAGCGGAACTCATCCGGTGCGGTCGCTCGCGGATCAGTGTGAAAAACGTTGAAGGTTGCGCTGCTTCGGGGATGAAGGCCGATTGCTTTTCGCCAGGCGATGAAGCGCTGGATCGTCTGACCGAGCCGCGCCGGATCGCCGCGATGGGGCATGACGGCGACAGGTGTTGCCGGCACCTCGACGATGGTCACATCATCAGCGGAATATGGAGTCTGCATGAGTTGGGCTCTCGCGTGGTTGTATCGTGTGAACGCTTCGAGCCACGAATCCCAGTCAGGATCCTTGCGGAACGCGGTGGGCGTCTGTCCGAACTGCTGACGAAAGGCGCGAGCAAAGGCGTCGGGCGTTTCGTAGCCGGCATCCATCGCAATGTCGATGACCGCCTGTCCCTCGCGGAACGCCAGTCTCCAGGATGCCCGCTTCATGCGGACCAATTGGATGTAACGGTACAGGGGCAAGCCCAGAACCGCCGTGAATTGCCGATGGAAGTGAAACTTCGAAAAGGTCGCGACGCCGCTCAGCGTTTCGAGGTCGAGTGCGTCATCCGCGTGCTGGTCGATATGTTCCAGCACACGCCGCAGCCTTTCGTTGTATCGCTCGGTTGCCGTCGTCATTGTCGTCGTCGGATTTTCGTGGCACCCGGGTACATTGTCGAGCGGGCGCGAGCGGCGCCCGGCCGATCTTGCGGAAGTGAGCACTTGGATGGCTCAGGTACGACCGTTGGTAGAGGCTTTGTCGATCGCGTCCAGCACTTGCTCGGGCGAGATGTCGCGCTGTAGTTCCTCGAGCTCGGGCATGGGCAGTTGCGCTCCCACCTTCTCCGCGATTGCATTCACGAGCTGGATGACACGGGTCAACTCATGCTCGGTTAGCAAGCTGATTTGCAGGTCGAGATCGGCGCGCCGATCCGCTTCCCGCTGCATGCGATTCTGCGTGACCAGCACGAACGTGCTCAGAAAGATTGCTTCGACCGAAGCTGCCGTGGCGAGCAGCACAAACGTGGGGTCGAACGGCTTCAGTGGCGTCCAGCCGACGTTCACCAGCGTCCACACGACCACGACTGCCAGGTGCACATAGACAAAAGGCAGGCTACCCGCCGCGCGGGTGATCGCGTCAGCGATCCGCTGCTGCAATGTCCGCGATTCCTGCTCTCGACTCTGTCGTAGCAGCAAAGCTTGGATGTTCCTCGCGACAACGCTCGGGCCGTCGGGTGGCTTGGTGAAGGACTGCTCCATACCGACGCGAACGCGCGCCGGGTGAATCGGTTCCTGTGTGGCCGGGCGCACGCTCGCGCGGTGTAAGCAGTGGACTGGTTGTGGCGCCAACATCGCGATTCGTGCATCTTGCTCGTGGTCGCAGTTGTCAGAGGCGCGAGCATGGCCGTTTCAAAACAAGCCCAGGTGGGCGGGTTCATCGCGTGGCTTGCGATTTGTTTTATCGCGGCGGCCATAGGTGCGGTCGCTTCCGTGCAGGCCGGTTCTTTCTACCTCTCCCTGTCGAGGCCCGAGTGGGCGCCGCCAGCTTCTGTGTTCGGGCCCGTGTGGACGGCGCTCTACACGTTGATGGCGATTGCTGCGTGGCTGGTCTGGCGACAAGGGGGGTACAGCAACGCACGCGCGGCGCTGAATCTGTTTCTGGCTCAGCTCGCTCTCAATGCCCTGTGGAGCTGGCTGTTCTTCGCCTGGCACCTTGGTGCCGCGGCGTTCGTCGATATCCTCCTGCTGCTGACGCTGCTCATCGCGACAATGCTTGCCTTCTGGCGCCAGCGGCAGCTCGCCGCGCTCTTGCTCGTTCCCTATTTGCTTTGGGTGAGTTTTGCAGCTGTGCTCAACTACACGGTGTGGCAGATGAATCCGGATGTATTGGGTAGGTGAGCCGTCGAACCTCCTAGATCTCGACGAGCGGCTCGAATTCATATGCGCGGCGGAGTGTGTCGAGGAAGGCGGGCGCCTCCGGTAACTTGACCGAGCCAATCCTGCTCACAGGCACGGCCGGTGTCCACGAGTTCATCACGACAGCGCCACGAAGCTGCGGCAGGTTGGTCAGCGAGATCTCCTGAACGCGCTGTGGAATTCCCATGGCCTGCAATTGGCGGCGAACGATGCCCAGGGTGGTGCCGGTCAACATGGCAGCCTCGGGCCACACCACCGCCTCGCCATCCCAGAACGCCAGATTCCAGATCGATGCCTCGCTCAATCGGCCCCTGCGGTCGACGAATGCAGCGTCGTCGAAGCCTTGTTTCGCAGCCTCGCGCATGTAGTAGGTCTTCGCGATCTCGCCGACGTGCTTGATGGCAGGCAGCATTCGCTCGTGTTCGAACGCGGCTAGTGCCAGCGGGCCTTTGGGACCGGATGCCGCCGGTCCCGTGCGGACCAGTACATCGAGCTCGCGTTTCGTTTCCGTCGCGGTGAACTCGCCGGCTCGCGAGTAAACGGTGGCGGTCAATGAGACATCCGTCGGTCCGGCCGCCAGGGCCGACCGAAGATGGGCGCGCAGCTGGTCATCTGAGGTGGCGCGACCGAACAGCGCTAGTGAGGCAGTGCGTAATCGTTGCAGGTGCAGATCGAGCCCTCGGACGCGCCCACCACGCACCTGCATGGCAGTGAAGTGAGCGAAGCCTGCGAAGGCGATCGGCGCCAAGTCGTCGGTGGTGGCTGTGCGGCCATTGACTTGCGTAACGAGGGAGTTGGATGCGGTAGACATGGCCGCATCCTAGGGATTTGAACGAATGAGGGGAAACAAGTAGTTTTCGACGCATCGACAAATTTGGCTTGAAGATCGATGAACCGAAACCTGCCGGGCACGCGAGCACTGCGAACCTTCGAAGCGGCCGCGCGACACTTGAATTTCACACGCGCCGCGGACGAAGTGGGATTGACGCCGGCCGCCGTCAGCTACCAGATCAAAGAGATCGAGGATCAACTCGGCATCGTGCTGTTCGCGCGTACCAGTCGGAGCATCCAGCTGACGCCCGCCGGCGCTGTTCTATTCGAAGCGACCACAGATGCGTTGGACACATTGCAGCGTGCTGCCGGCCGTGCGCGACGCATTGCTCGGGATTCGCATCAACTGCGCCTGACGGTGGGGCCGAGGTTTGCAACTCATTGGCTCTTGCCACGCTTACCTCAGTTCAAGGTCGCACATCCCGGGCTGGAGCTCACGTTCGACATTACCGATCAGGTTCGCGACTTCGACCGAGACGATGTCGACGTCGCGATTCGGTTCGGTGCTGGTACCTATGCGCAAGCACGCTCGCACCGCCTGTTCGATGCCGTCGTAGCGGCTGTTTGCAGTCCTACGCTGCGCGCTAACTCTCCCAACCTGAAGAAACCAAGCGATCTGGCTGGGCAAACCCTTTGCTATGTAAATTGCAAAGTGAACGACGTGGACTGGCCCAACTGGCGCATGTGGATGGACGCCGCCGGCGTTCGCGACTTTGACGACAGTCAATGCGTCGCGTTTGCGGATTCAAGCCATGTCGTGCAAGCCATTCTCGACGGCAATGCTGTGGGGCTGGTTGAGCTGGCCATGATTGCTGGCGACGTTGCTCGCGGACGCTTGGTGAAATTGTTCGATATCGGGCTCAGTCCGGCTCCGGGATACGCGTATCACTTGGTTTATCCAGACAGCAGCAGCGAGGACTCACGCGTTGTGGCCTTTCGCGAATGGATGCTGGAGGAGATCGCGGCCGGAGCAGGACTGAGGTGATTCAGTTTCTGGTGCACGCTCTAGCTGGAGGATTGTGTGGCGTTCGATGAGGGCCTGGCTGAAAGAATTCGCGACGTTCTGGTCAAGACACCGCGAATTACCGAGCGGCGCATGTTTGGCGGCGTGGCGTTTCTTGCCGATGGCCACATGTTCGTCGGTCTCATCGGCGACGTGCTCATGGCGCGCGTCGGTCCGGAGTACTACGCCGCGGCGCTGGAGCGGAAGTACGTTCGCGAGATGGATTTCACCGGCAGGCCGATGAAGGGGTATGTGTATGTCGATTCGCCTGGGATTGCAGGTGATGAGGAATTGGAGGAGTGGATAATGCGGTGCCGAGCGTTTGTGAAGACGCTGCCGCCGAAGCATGAGAACGAGCCGGTGCCGAGGGTCAAGAAGGCCAAGAGAACGAAAGCGCGTTCAAAGACCCGATGACGCGGCGTGAGGGTCAAGCTGGAAGCTCCACGGCCGCGTAGTGCTCGATGTACTGCTCGTCGTTGCAGCCGTAGTAGGTGACGATCCGACTTCCCTGACTCAGCAAGTAGGCAATTGATTGAAATGCTTCGCCGATCTAAGTGCGCTGCACTGGTGCGAGCGTCACAATTGAATGTTGCGGCGGTCAGCGGTATACCCGCCGCAACACCGTCAAGAGGCACGCCGGATGTTCATCTCTTCGCGAGCCGGTCGGCGATATGTGGCGTTGGTGTGCGTGATCTTCGCGGGCGCTACCTTCGGGGCGGAGTGGGAGGGCTACGAGCGGCTCAGTCGCGAGCAGTTGCTCGAAACCCTCGACGGTTCGCATGCCGGGGTGAAGCCCAAAGTCACCTCCAAGAATCTGATCGACGTTGATCTGTCGGGGATCGACTTTCGCGGTGCCAATCTCTCGGCCTCGGTGCTGAATGGCGCGAACCTCAGTCGCGCCACGCTCGATAAATGCAATCTTACGGTCAGCTTCCTGGAGGGCGCCAATCTGTCGGGCGCCTCGCTGCGTGAGGCGATGCTGTTTTCGTCTCAGCTTGCTGGCGCGAAGCTGATCGGCGCCGATCTCACCGGCGCGCGGTTGATCGGCGACCTGCGCAAGGCCGATCTGTCCAAGGCGCAACTGGTTCGCATGAACGCTGCGCCGGACATGAAGAATCAGTCGATGGGGCTGATGCGCGCCAACATCGTGAGCGCCAAGGCCATCGAGGCGGACTTCTCCGATTCGGATTTTTCGCGCACCGATTTCAGCTTTTCCGATCTGAGCCGCGCGAAGATGCAACGGACCAGGCTTTTCCGAGCCGACTTCAGCGGCGCCAATCTGGCGGGCGCCGATCTTTCTGGGGCAGACCTGCGCGATGCAGTGTTCGACAACACGGATCTCTCGGGGGCGAACCTGACCAACGCGGATCTCACTGGTGCAACTGCTCGCAATGTTCGCGGGCTCGACACCGCGACCACCACGGGCGCGCGTGGTCTGCCGATGAGCGAATAGTGCTGAAGTGCGAGCGAATGAAGCAGGGTTGATTCGCGAAAGTCGCTTGTGGATGGCGAAGATCGCTGCAGCCGTCCACCTTCCGGTGAGACCAATTGGGAGCCTTCGCGATCATTAGATCGGCCTTGCCATCTCCCCACTCACCCCCTTAAACTCCGCGGCCCTTGTCGAGCGTCTCCTCCTGGTAACAGGTGTCAGCCGGTCCGACAGGGGTTGTAGGTAGCGCTTCCGGGCATATATAAGGTGTCCGGGTATGAAAGGGCCCGATTCGAAGGGCCTTTTTCGCTTCTGGAGCCAGCCAGGACAGGCTTCCGGCGCAGAACTTACATGACGAATTAGGGGAGTTGGGCGGTACCTCAAGGCCGCCTGGCAGGAAGGGACGGAGAGTGAGAATGGGCCTTGGGGCCCATTTTTCGTTTCGGCGACGGTAAAAACCGGCCCGGCGGAGCTCTTCCGGCGCGGGTAGCAAGCGCCGGACAGGGGCGAGCCAAGGGCCCCACAGTCAAACCGGAGGTGACCGATGCTGCGAGATCAGCTGGGCGAGCTGCTCGGCCCGGTCGTGGCCAATCTCGGTTACGAGCTGTGGGAAATCGAGTACGCGCCGCGCGCCGGCGGCGGGCTGTTGCGGCTGTATATCGACAGCCCGGATGGCATTTCTCTGGATGATTGCGAGAAGGTGAGTCGGGGCGTCAGCGCCGTGCTGGACGAGGCCGACCCCATTCCGAACGAGTACACCCTGGAAGTGTCCTCGCCCGGGCTGGACCGGGTGCTCAGGACCCAGGCCCATTTCGCGCGCTTTGCCGGCGAGCGGGTCAAGGTGGAGATGATTGCGCTGATCAACGGCCGCAAGCGGTTTCAGGGGCGCTTGCAGAAGGTAGGCGAGAGCGAGATTACGCTCGAGACGGACGGCGGCGAGGTGAGCTTGCCGATCGAAGACATTCACCGGGCGCGGTTGATCCCGGACGTATGACGTATGAGCGACGGGAGTCGCGGTAGGCGTATAGCGGAGTTCGCACGATGAACAAAGAGATTCTGATGGTCGTGGACGCAGTCTCCAACGAGAAGGGCGTCGACAAGGAAATCATCTTCGAGGCGCTCGAAGCCGCGCTCGCGTCCGCGACCCGTAAACGTCACGGCGAGGGCATCGACGTGCGCGTCTCCATCAACCGCAAGAGCGGCGACTACGATACGTGGCGCCGTTGGAAGGTGTTCGCGGACGATTCCACCGAGCTGGAATTCCCGGACAGCGAGCTGCGCCTGGAAGACGCTAAGGACATTTCAGAGGACGCCGAAGTCGGCGGCTATGTCGAAGTGCCGATGGAGTCGGTCGCGTTCGGCCGTATCGCCGCCCAGACCGCCAAGCAGGTCATCGTGCAGAAGGTGCGCGAGGCCGAGCGGGCGCAGGTCGTCGATGAATTCAAGGCGCGCCAGGGCACCCTGGTGTCCGGCATCGTCAAGCGCGTCGATCGTAACGGGGTTTTCGTGGATCTCGGCGGCAATGCCGAAGGCTTCATTGCGCGCGATCAGATGATTCCTCGCGAGCCGATCCGTTCGCAGGATCGCGTGAAGGCTTACCTGGCGGATGTGCGCTCCGAGCAGCGCGGTCCGCAGTTGTTTCTGACGCGTACGGCCCCAGAATTCCTGATCGAGCTGTTCAAGCTCGAAGTGCCGGAAGTCGGCCAGGGTCTGATCCAGATCCTCGGCGCCGCTCGCGATGCAGGCGTACGCGCCAAGATCGCGGTGAAGAGCAACGACAGCCGCATCGATCCGGTCGGCGCTTGCGTGGGTATGCGCGGTTCGCGCGTGCAGGCGGTGTCGAACGAGATCGCCGGCGAGCGCGTCGACATCATTCCTTATGACGAGAATCCGGCACAGTTCGTGATCAATGCGATGGCGCCTGCGGAAGTGGTCTCCATCGTCGTCGACGAGGACTCGCACTCCATGGATATTGCGGTGACGGAGGAGAAGCTGTCGCAGGCCATCGGCCGCGGCGGTCAGAACATCCGTCTGGCCAGCGAGCTGACTGGCTGGGAATTGAACGTGATGACGCAGCAGGCCGCCGAAGCCAAGAGCGAAGGCGAGTCGCAGAAGCTCATCGACGTGTTCAAGCAGCAGCTGGATGTGGATGAAGACGTGGCGCAGATCCTGGTGCAGGAAGGCTTCTCGACCATCGAAGAGATCGCCTACGTGCCGGCGTCCGAGCTGGCGAACATCGAAGAGTTCGACGAGGACATCATTAAAGAATTGCGTAATCGTGCGCGCGACGTGCTGCTGACGCAGGCGATCGCGAGCGAGGAAGAAATCGACAGTGCCGAGCCTGCAGCGGATCTGCTGGAGGTAGACGGCATGGACGACGACCTGGCGCGGAAGCTCGCCAGCAGAGGCATCGTGACGCGTGAGGATCTCGCCGAGCAGGCGATCGATGACCTGACGGAGATCGAAGGCGTGGATAACGAGCGCGCGGGCGCGCTCATCATGGCGGCGCGTAAGCACTGGTTCGACAACGCGGGGCAGCAGGCATGAGCGGCGTCGTACTGAGTAGCGGGTCGGGAGGGCGTATATGGCGGATGTGACGGTAAGCCAGTTTGCCGAGGTACTGAAAGTACCTGTCGAGCGGCTGCTGACGCAGCTCGATGAAGCCGGGATTCAAGTCTCCGGCGCGAATGACACGATCAGCGACGACGCCAAGATGGAGCTCTTGACGTTCCTGCGTCGTGCGCACGGGCGCACGCAGGAAGCGACTGCGCCTCGCAAGATCACCTTGAAGCGCAAGTCCCAGGGCGAAATCAAAGTCGCCTCGGCGCAGGGTCGTGCGCGCATGGTCAACGTCGAGGTTCGCAGCAAGAAGACGTACATGAACCGCAGCGTGCTCGAAGAGCAGGCTCGCGGTCCGGCTACGCCGTCTGCGAGCGATGCGGCGGCCGACCGTGCTGCCGCCGCTGCCGCAGAAGAAGCGGCAGCGCGTACTGCGGCTCAGAACGCAGCTGCTGCGGCTCAAAATGCAGCTGCTGCGGCTCAAAAGGCCGCGGCCGATGCCGCCGCCGCCGCTCAAGCGGCAGCGGCAGCTGCCCAGAATGAAGCGCAGACGGAAGCACAACGCGCCGCTCAAGCTGCTGCCGAAGCCGTTGCCGAAGCGGCACGCCAAGAAGCGGATCGTCTGCAGAAAGAGCAGGCTGAAGCCGAAGCGCGTGAATTCGCTGCCCGCGAGCAGAAGCGAATGGAGGACGAGATCCGTCGCATGGCTGACGCGGAGACCCGTCAGTCCGCTGAAGACGAAACTCGTCGCATAGCCGAAGCTGCGGCCCGAGCTGAAGCTGAACGCAAGCAGCAGGAAGCTGCAGCAGCGGCTCCGGCGCGTCCGGCAGAACGTGGCGGCAAGCGTGGCGGCGCCTCCGACCGTCCGCAACGTGCCGAGCTGCACGTGTCCAGCGACGCCAGTGCTCGTTTCAAGAAAAAGAAACAGCAGGCGGCGACCAGCGCCCGATCGCGCGGCCGTCCGTCGCAGATCAACGTCGCCAGTCAGCATGGCTTCGAGCGCCCGGCAGCGCCGGTCAAGCGCGAAGTGCAGATCGGCGAGACGGTGACCGTCGGCGAGCTCGCTCAGCGCATGGCCGTGAAGGCCAACGAAGTCATCAAGGTCATGATGAACATGGGCGTGATGGCCACCATCAATCAGCCCATCGATCAGGACACCGCGGTGCTCGTCGTGGAAGAGCTCGGCCACACGGCCGTCATCCACAAGGAGAGCGCGATCGAGGACGAGTTGCAGGCCACCGATGCCTCGCACGAGCTCGAAGCGCGTCCGCCGGTCGTCACCATCATGGGTCACGTCGACCACGGCAAGACCTCGCTGCTCGACTACATCCGTCGCACCAAAGTGGCGGCCGGTGAAGCGGGCGGCATTACGCAGCACATCGGTGCGTATCACGTCGAGACGCCGAAGGGCGTCATCACGTTCCTCGATACGCCGGGTCACGCCGCGTTCACCGCGATGCGCGCTCGCGGCGCTCAGGTGACGGACGTGGTCGTGCTGGTCGTGGCTGCCGACGATAGCGTCATGCCGCAGACCATCGAAGCGATTCAGCATGCGAAAGCGGCTGAAGTACCCATGGTCGTGGCGATCACCAAGGTCGACAAACCGGCTGCGGATCCGGAGAAGGTGAGAACCGATCTCTCCAGGTACGAAGTGCTGCCTGAAGCCTGGGGCGGCGACACGATGTTTGTAAACGTGTCGGCGCATACCGGCCAGGGCATCGACGAGCTGCTCGACACCATTCTGCTGCAGGCGGAAGTGTTGGATCTCAAGGCGACGAAGTCGGGCCTCGCGGCCGGCGTCGTGGTCGAGTCCAGCATGGAGAAGGGCCGCGGCGCCGTCGCGACCGTGCTCGTGAAGCGCGGCGTGCTGAAGCCGGGCGATCCGATTATCGCGGGCACCGAATTCGGTCGCGTCCGTGCGATGTTCGACGAGACTGGCGCGCAGGTGACCGAAGCGGGTCCGTCGTTGCCGGTCGTCGTGCTCGGCTTGTCGGGTGCGCCGAATGCCGGCGATGAACTGCTCGTGGTCGAGAGCGAACGCAAGGCTCGCGAAGTCGCGTTGTATCGGCAGGGCAAGTTCCGCGATACCAAGCTGGCGAAGCAGGGCCCGGCGAAGCTCGAGGACATGTTGTCGCAGATGGGCGATGGCAAGGTTGCGACCGTGCACGTCGTCATAAAGGCGGACGTGCAGGGCTCGGCGGAAGCGTTGCGCGATTCGCTCACCAAGCTGTCCACCGATGAAGTGGCGGTCAAGGTCATCGGTAGCGGCGTCGGTGGTATCACCGAGTCCGACATCACGATGGCGCAGGCCTCGAACGCGCGTGTCATCGGCTTCAACGTGCGCGCCGACAGCTCGGCTCGCGCGATGATCAAGGAAGCGGGCGTCGACGTTCGCTACTACAGCATCATTTACGAAGCCATCGATGAGATGCGCGCGTTGCTGACGGGCATGCTGGCGCCGGAAGTGAAGGAGCAGATCGTGGGCCTCGCCGAGGTGCGCGAAGTGTTCCGCTCCAGCAAGTTCGGCACGGTCGCGGGCTGTATCGTGGCGGACGGCTACGTGCGCCGGAACAATCCCATCCGTGTGCTGCGTAATAACGTGGTGATCTTCGAGGGCGGCCTGGAATCGCTGCGTCGCTTCAAGGATGACGTCAATGAGGTTCGCGCCGGCACCGAGTGCGGCATCGGCGTGAAGAACTACAACGACGTGCAGGTGGGCGACCAGATCGAGTGCTTCTCGCGCGTCGAAGTGGCGCGCACGCTCGAAGCTTGATTTTGAGGTGAGATGTCGACGAAGTCCTATCCCCGCGCCAAGCGGGTCGGCCAGCAGATTCAACGCGCGCTGAGCGAGTTGATCCGACGTGAGCTGCGCGACCCGCGGCTCGGCATGATCACGTTGACCGACGTGCGCATGTCGAGTGATTTGAGCTACGCGAAAATCTATTACTCGGTGCTGGGAGCGGATCCGCACCTGGCTCAGCAGATCCTCACGCAGGCCGCGGACATGCTCCGCGGCCCGTTGGGTCGCGCCTTGGGGATTCGGCATAGCCCGGAGCTGCGCTTCGTGCAGGACGAGCTGATCGAGAGCGGCGCGCGCTTGTCGGCGCTGATCAACAAGGCCGTGAAGGACGACGAAGCCCGGCATGTCGATGACGAGCCCGCCAGCGAGTCAGAAGCCGCCGCCGAAGCGGACGAGGACGCCCATTACAGCTCCGACGATGACGACGACGGACACTACGACTCGGACGAGGACGACGACGCCTCCGACTCGAACCCGTCCCCTTCGAAAAGCTAACGCCGTCATCCATGAAGCGCTTCCATCGTGAAGTCGACGGCATCCTGCTGCTCGACAAGGCCCTCGGCGTGTCTTCCAACGCCGCTCTCCAGCAGGTCCGGGGGCTCTACGGCGCGCTCAAGGCGGGCCACGCGGGCAGCCTCGACCCGTTGGCGTCAGGCTTGCTGCCTGTGTGCTTCGGGCAAGCCACGAAGGTCTGCGGCCGTCTGCTGAACTCTGGCAAGACCTATCGCGTGCTGGTGCAGCTTGGCGAGCTGACGCCCTCCGGCGATGGCGAAACTGAAGTTATCGAACGCGCGCCGGTTCCGGCGCTGACCGCAGCGGGCGTCGACGCAACCTTGGCTCAATTCCTGGGCAATCAGCAGCAGATCCCGCCGATGCACTCGGCTCTGAAGTTCGAGGGCAAGCGGCTGTACGAGCTCGCTCGCAAAGGCGAGTCGGTCGAGCGTCCGCCCCGGGACATCGTGATCCACAAGATCGTGCGCGTGAGCACCGAGGAGGGGCTCGCGACCAACCAGCTCGAATTCGACGTGTACTGCTCCAAGGGGACCTATATCCGCACCCTGGCCGCGGATGTGGCGGTCAAGCTGGGCACGCTAGGCTATGTCAAAGGCCTGCGCCGCCTGTCGGTGGATCCCTTCGGCGATCGGCCGATGTTCACCCTGGAGGCGCTGTCGACCGAAAGCCAGGAGCAGCTCGGCGGCCGCTTGCTGGCCGTGGATACGGCGTTTGCCGACCTGCCGCGCGTGGATCTGGACGTTTCAGCCCAGCAGAGCCTTCTGCTGGGCCGTACGGTGTCCGGGCAAGCAGCAGCGCCGCTGGGCGAAGTGCGGCTTTATGGCCCGGCCGGGCGTTTCCTGGGCCTGGGCGAGGGCCAGCCAGGCGGGCGGGTCAAACCTGCGCGCTTGTTCGTATCGGTGCCCTAATTCTTGGTTTTACTTGAGATTCCGAGCCGCGCGGGTACAATGCGCGCCTCTCAAAAGCCGCCACTGTGGCGGTTAGAGTTTCTTCACGCGGCGATTCGCACGCCGCACCGAGGTTAAGCAGATGTCATTGTCGACCGACCAGAAGGGCGGAATCGTCGCCCAGTACCGCCGCAACGCCAAAGACACCGGTTCGCCGGAAGTCCAGATCGCGCTGCTGTCCGCACGCATCAACGGCCTGGGCGAGCACTTCAGCGCGCACAAGAGCGATCACGCTTCCCGCCGTGGCTTGCTCAAGATGGTGAATCAGCGCCGCAAGCTGCTGGACTATCTCAAAGAGACCGCGCCGGAGCGCTACACCGCCGTCGTCAGCAGCCTCGGTCTGCGGCGCTAAGCCGCAGATGGGATCGAGCCGGATCTTAGTCATGCCGGCTCTCCCGCCTGATCCCGCACGAACCGTGGCCATCGTCATGCTGTGCCGTTCGCTGCATCGAGCTTTCAATTCAACTTCGTGTCTCGGCCAATTTGCGCCCTCGTGTCGCGCGATGAGCTGCTGAGCCATCCAAATATCAGTAGGAACCATCGTGAGCGCTATTAAAAAATCCTTCGCCTTCGGTCAGCATCAAGTCACGTTGGAAACCGGCGAAATGGCCCGTCAGGCCGACGGCGCGGTGGTGGTGTCGATGGGCGACACCGTGGTGCTGGTCACCGCGGTGGGCCGCAAGCAGGCCGATCCGAACAAGGACTTCTTCCCGCTGACGGTCAACTACGTCGAGAAGACGTACGCCGCGGGCCGCATCCCCGGCGGCTTCTTCAAGCGTGAAGGCCGTCCGTCCGAAAAAGAAACATTGACCTCGCGCCTGATCGACCGCCCGATCCGGCCGCTGTTCCCCGAGCACTTCTTCAACGAGATCCAGGTCGTTGCGACCGTCGTCTCGCTCAATCCCGATATCGATGCCGACATTCCGGCGATGCTCGGCGCCTCCGCCGCTCTGGCGCTGTCGGGCGTGCCGTTCATGGGCCCGATCGCTGCGGCCAAGGTCGGTTACATCGACGGGCAGTACGTGCTCAACCCGACCGGTAAGCAGCTGAAGACTTCCAAGCTCGACCTCGTGGTCGCCGGCACGGCCGAAGCAGTGTTGATGGTCGAGTCCGAAGCAGATCGTCTGCCGGAAGATGTGATGCTTGGCGCCGTGGTGTTCGGTCACGAGCAGATGCAGGTCGCGATCAAGGCGATCAATGAGCTCAAGGCCGAGGCGGGCAAGCCTGCTTGGGAATGGGCGCCACCGGTTGCGAACACTGCGCTGGAAGCGGCACTCGCTGCGAACGCGAAGAGCGCGCTGACCGAGGCGTATCAGATTTTCGACAAGCAGCAGCGTCGCAATCGTGTTCAAGAGATCAAGGCGGCGGCACTCACCGCGCTCGCGACCGGCGAAGCGCCGCAGTTCGTCGCGGCCGATGTTTCCAAGGAATTCGCGAACCTCGAATATCGCATCGTGCGTGACCGCATCATCGCCGGTCAGCCGCGCATCGACGGCCGTGACATGAAGACGGTGCGTCCGATCACGATCAAGACCGGCGTGCTGCCGCGTACCCACGGCTCGGGCCTGTTCACTCGTGGCGAGACGCAGGCTCTCGTCACTGTCACGCTCGGCACTGGCCGCGATGCGCAGATCATCGATGCGCTGACCGGCGAGCGTAAAGAGCCGTTCATGTTCCACTACAACTTCCCTCCGTTCAGCGTCGGCGAGACGGGCATGATGGGCTCGCCGAAGCGCCGCGAAATCGGCCACGGCAACCTGGCTCGTCGCGGCATCAGCGCCGTGATGCCGGACATGACCAATTTCCCGTACGTCATCCGCGTCGTCTCGGAAATTCTCGAGTCGAACGGCTCGAGCTCCATGGCCAGCGTCTGCGGCTCCAGCCTCGCGCTGATGGATGCGGGCGTGCCGATCAAGGCTTCGGTCGCGGGCGTCGCGATGGGCCTGGTGAAGGAGGGCGACAAGTTCCAGGTGCTCACCGACATCCTCGGTGACGAAGATCACCTCGGCGACATGGACTTCAAGGTGGCCGGTACGCGCGACGGCGTGACCGCGCTGCAGATGGACATCAAGATCAACGGCATCACCAAGGAGATCATGCAGGTGGCGCTGGATCAGGCGAAGGCCGGCCGTCTGCACATCCTCGAGCAGATGGACCAGATCCTTCCCGCAGCTCGTCCGCAGATGTCGGAGTGGGCGCCGTCGATCATCACCATCAAGATCGATCCGGAGAAGATCCGCGAAGTCATCGGCAAGGGCGGTGCGGTCATCCGCGCCATCACCGAAGAGACCGGCACCACGATCGATATCGAGAACGACGGCACGGTGAAGATCGCCTCTGTCGACGGCGTGTCGGGCCGCGAAGCCCAGCGTCGCATCGAGCTGATCACGGCGGAGGTCGAAGTCGGCCGTGTCTATGAAGGCCGCGTGGCGCGCCTGATGGACTTCGGTGCGTTCGTCACCATCCTGCCGGGCAAGGACGGCCTGGTGCACATCTCCCAGATCTCCGACGAGCGCGTCGAGCGTGTCAGCGACAAGCTGAAGGAAGGCGACGTGGTGCGCGTGAAGGTGCTGGAAGTCGATCGTCAGGGTCGCGTGCGTCTGAGCATGCGCAACGTCGACGCCGCTTAAGAGCTTAATCGGACCGGGGGCAGTGGCCACTGCCTCCGGCCTGAAATCTGCTTAGCTGCGCGGGTCGGTCTCCGTTTCCTCAGCGCGCTGGTCCTTGCGGGCTGCGACTGCGGCCCCGCTCATCACTTTGAAAATATCATCTTGCACCGAGCGCCATCGCTCGATGTTTTGCTGCGTCAGCGCGGCGATGCTGTCAAAGGCGTCGTCGCCGAACACGCCTCGCATGTGGTCCCTCATCTGCTGCTGTTGGTTCGACAGCAGTTTCAGGCTCTGTTCCAGATAGCTTCCCACCAAGCACTGCATGGCGCCGCCGTACGAGCGGATAACCTGCGACAGGAAATCCTGACTCATGAGCGGCTCGCCGGCGTGCTCCTGCTCGGCAATCACTTGCAGCAAGATGGAGCGAGTGATGTCTTCCTGCGATTTCTTGTCGATCACGATGAAGTCGATCTTCTCCATCACCAGGCGACGAATGTCGGCGAGGGTGATGTAGCGGCTTTCGACTGTGTCGTAGAGACGGCGGTTTGGATATTTCTTGACGACTCTCGGCTGCCCTTCTCTGGGTTGATTGTCTCTTGTTTGATTGATCGCATTCTCCTGCTTGCCGTCGACCTGTTTACCGTCGAAGTGCGGCTCGCCCATCACTGCTCCCCGGTGCAGTTCAGAGCTCGGAGCCAATCGTGTTTCTAGCGCATTCATGTTAGTCCATCCTCGCGTCCGACCCGGATCGTTGCCTGACGCAGTCCGTTCAAACGTTTCGGTTGCCAGTGTTTTATTGCCCACTCCCACAACGTCGCCAATCCGGCACGACGCAGTTCGGGAGGCGGCGTTTGCTGCAGAAACTCTAAAGCCCGCCACACTTCATAAGTAGGGCGGGCAATATCGATTGTTGCAGCGCCTGCCGACTTCGACAGTTTGATCCCATTAACATCTGTTACTACCGGCAAATGTGCGTAGTCCGGTACTGCCAGATCTAACATGCGATGCAATATCACCTGTCGAGGCGAGCTGTGTAGCAAATCGGCTCCGCGCACGACCGCGGTAATCCCTTGGAAGGCGTCGTCGATCACCACCGCAAGCTGGTAAGCGTGCAGTCCATCGCGGCGGCGAATGACGAAGTCACCCACTTCTGCTGACACATCAACAGTGAAACGTCCTTGCAGCAAATCCGTAACTGCGGTTTCCCCTCGGGGTACAAATAAACGAATGGCGGTCTTGCGTTCTGGCGCGCGAGGGCCCAGGCGACACCATCCTGGATAGCGCAACTCATCGGTATCAAACAAACGCACTTCGGAAGCTTGCGCGGCTTGCAGTTCGCTGCGCGTACACGAGCAATGAAACGCCTGGTTGTTATTTAGCAAACGTTGCGTGGCCGCCGCATAGGCATCGCGGCGTGAACTCTGGCGCAGGATAGAACCAGTCCACTCGAAACCGAGTGTGTCGAGGGTGCGGATGATGGAATCGGCGCTGCCTGGTATCTCGCGGGGCGTGTCCAGGTCTTCGATGCGAAGCAGCCACTCGCCGCCCGCCTGACGGGCGTACAGATAACTGCCGACGGCTGCGACCAGCGAGCCGAAGTGGAGGGGGCCGGTTGGCGAGGGTGCGAACCGGCCGCGATAGCGGTGGGCGGTTGGCGGTTCGCGGTTGGTGGTTGGTGAAGAGGTTAGGGGTGTCCGTCCATCGCCGGCTGGCGGCGATGGGTTTGATTCGGACTGGACATCTGACGGGCGCAGCGGGGCCTCTTAACTAACCGCCAACCGCGAACCGCCAACCGCTAACCGCTATCTGTAGCGGTCGTCGCGGTCGCCGTACTGGAGCTCGCGACGCTCGCGGCGTTCCTGCGCTTCGATGCACAGGGTCGCGACCGGGCGGGCTTCGAGCCGCTTGATGCCGATCTCCTCGCCGGTCTCGACGCAGTAGCCGTAGCTGCCATCCTCGATCCGCTTGATCGCTTCTTCGATCTTGCGGATCAGCTTGCGCTCGCGGTCACGCGTGCGCAGCTCGAGGCTGAATTCGGACTCCTGGGTCGCGCGGTCGTTCGGATCGGGGAAGTTGGCCGCCTCGTCCTTCATGTGAAGTACGGTGCGATCCACTTCCTGCATCAGGTCGCGCTTCCAATTGTTCAGGATCTGGCGGAAGTGCTCGAGCTGCTCCTTGTTCATGTACTGCTCGCCACGCCGCGGAATGTAAGGTTTTACATTGCGCGGACCGGCTAACAGATTGACACTCGAAAGATCCTGGCCTTCGCTGTCCTCACTGTCGCTGGCAGCGTCAGTGTCCTGGGAATGGGTGTTCAGATTGGAAATCACGGGTCTCGCTGAAATCGTTGGCTTCACAGGGGTTGCAGGGGCCGGCGCGGCGATCGACTCTTCGTCGTTCTGCTCGACCGGGGCGGCTGGGCGGCTCACCTTCGACGCCGGCTTGTGGGCCGCCACACCGACACCATGGGCAGAGGCGGCGACCGTTGCTGCCTTGGGTGCTGGGGCGGCAACTGGCTTGATCGGTTCGATGGGCTTGTCGGCCTTGGTTGCAGTGTGGGCGGAGGCTGGTGTGGGGCGAGGCGCGGGGGCCGCCGCCGCTGGCTTGGGCCGGGCCGCGACTGTAGGCGCCTTCTTGGCGGACGCCGCCTTTTTCGCGGTGTCCTTGGCCGGCTCTTTCACGGCCGGAGCTTTCTTGACCACGGTTTGCTTGGCCTTCGCCGGCTTCGCCGACGGTTTTTTTGCGGCCATCTAAAGTGCCTCCGCCAGGGCCTACTAGAGGAGCTCGGCTCGCCCGCGCGAGGCTCGAACCCAAACCACGGCCCTAAACAACAGCTTGGACCAACAGCTTCAACAGTTCCGGACAATCGTTCGCCAAAGAGGGGCGCGATTATACAGACCGCACCCCGCGCGTACAGGTCTATCGATGGGCTGAATTTTGGCCCGCTCAGCCTGCGTCAACGCGTCCACAGGCGGGAATGTTTCACATACACTACGGCCCGTTTTCATACCCCTCTTCGTACCGAGGCGCGATGCGACTCAATAAGATCAAGTTGGCCGGGTTCAAGTCTTTCGTGGACCCGACCGCGGTGAATTTCCCAGGCAACCTGACGGGCGTCGTCGGTCCGAACGGTTGCGGCAAATCGAACATCATCGACGCGGTCCGCTGGGTCATGGGCGAGATCTCTGCCAAGCACCTGCGCGGCGATTCGATGGCCGACGTGGTGTTCAACGGCTCCAGCTCGCGCAAGCCGGTGGGCACCGCCTCGGTGGAGCTGGTGTTCGACAACTCCGACGGCAAGCTGGCGGGCCAGTTCGCCAACTTCAATGAAGTCTCGCTGAAACGAGTCGTTTCGCGCGACGGCACGTCGGCATATTTCCTCAACGGCGCCCGCTGCCGTCGCAAGGACATCACGCAGCTGTTCCTGGGCACCGGCCTGGGCTCGCGCAGCTACGCCATCATCGAGCAAGGCATGATCGGCCGCGTCATCGAGGCGCGTCCCGAGGAATTGCGCGGCTTCATCGAAGAGGCCGCCGGCATCTCCAAGTACAAGGAGCGCCGCCGCGAGACTGCGAATCGCATCTCCGCCACCAAGGAGAACCTGGAGCGCTTGAACGACGTCCGCGAGGAAGTCGACAAGCAGCTGCGCCACTTGCAGCGCCAGGCCGCCACCGCCCGTCGCTACCAGGCCTTGAAGCAGGACGAGCGCAAACTCAACGCCGAATTGATCGCGCTGCGCCTGAAGACCATCGAGGGCGATGCGGAGTCGAAGGAAACCGTCCTGCGCGAGCGCGACACCGCGATGCAGGCGTTGATTGCCGAGCTGCGCGCCATCGAGTCGTCGATCGAAACCTCGCGCGAAGATTTCACGGAGAAGTCGGAAGCTCTCAACGCAGTCCAGGGCCGCTACTACCAGATCGGCTCCGAGATCTCGCGCATCGAGCAGTCGATTCAGCACACCCGCGAGCTGCGTCAACGGCAGCGCCAGGACCTGGAGCAGACCGAAGAGAGCGCGGCCGAAGCCAGCAAGCATTTGTCGCGCGATCAGGAGCAGATCAGTCAGCTGCAAACCGAGCTCGAACAACTCGAGCCCGGACTCGAAGCGGCCCGCGAACGCGAACAGGCGTCCGCCGATGCGTTATCGCAAGCCGAAGAGGCGATGCAGTTGTGGCAGGAGCGCTGGGAGGATTTCAATCGCGAATCCCGATCGGCCAGCGAAAAGACGCAGGTCGAACGCGCGCGTATCGAACAGTTGGAACATCAGCTCTCGGGCCTGCAGTCGCGGCGTGAGCGTCTGAGCACCGAGCTGGGTCAGCTCGACATGGGCGATTCCACCGAGCGCATCGCGATGCTCGAAGCTCAACAGGAAGATGCAGCGGTTCAAGGCGAAACCGCGGCGACTCAGCTGCGTGAGGCGACGGAACAGTTGCAGAGTCTGCGCGAGCGCGAACGCGAGTTGGTGAGCGCCGAGGACAACAGCCGTAAGCAGTTGCAGGAAGCGCAGGGCAAGTTGATGTCGCTGCAGGCTCTGCAGCAGGCCGCGCTGGGTCTGGCACAGGGCAAGGTCACCGAATGGCTCTCGTCCAACTCGCTGACCGAGCGCCCACGCTTGGGTCAGCAGCTGGTCGTGGACCAGGGCTGGGAGCGTGCTGTCGAAACGGTGCTCGGCTCCTATCTCGAAGCCGTGTCCGTCGATGCACTCGATGACATCGCTCAACGGATCGACTCCTTGCAAGTCGGCACTGTTTCGTTCTTCTCTTCAGGCACGAGCAGCGCTCAGAGCAGTGACAGCAACAGCTTGCTGTCGCGCGTGCGGGGCCCGTCCGCGATCTCGGCATTGTTGACGGGCATCATCGCGGTGGACTCGTTGCCCGAAGCGCTGGAGCGTCGTCATTCGCTCTCCGACGGTCAGTCGATCATCACGCGCGATGGCGTGTGGATCGGTCGCGATTGGTTGCGGGTCAGCCGTGACAAAGACGTGCACGCCGGCGTCATTGAGCGCGAAAAGGAAATGGGCGAGCTGCGCGATCGCGTTGGCGCCGCCGAAGAGCAGCGCGAGACCGTTCAATCGCAGCTCGCGGAATGCCGCGACGGCTTCCACGCGCTCGAACAGCGTCGCGATGAATTGCAGGTCGAGGTGAATCGTCTGCACCGCTCGCACAGCGAGTTCACCTCGCAGGTCACCGCGCTGCGTGCCAAGGCCGAGCAGACCGCGGAGCGCCTGCGTCGCGTCACCGGTGAAATCGAAGAGCTGGATAACGATTACGGCAGTCGCTCCGAAGCGATTGCCGAAGCACGCGCCCGCTTGCAGGAAGGCGTGGAAGCGATGGCGCAGTTCGAAGATCAGCGCATCGGGCTCGAGCAGGAACGCGACGAGCGTCGCGAGGATCTGGGTCACAAGCGCTCGCAGGCGCAGCTGGATCGCGCCGGTGCGCAGGACGTGGCCATCAAGGTGGAGTCGCGGCGCTCGGCGCTGTCGTCCATCTCGGCCGGTCTCGATCGTCTGCGCAACCAGCTGGAACAGTTGGAACAGCGTCGCGAGCGTTTGACGCAGCAACTCTCCGAGGGCGATGAGCCGTTGAATGCGCTGGAAGCCGAGCTGGAAGCGAAGCTCGAACAGCGCGTCGAAGTCGAGGAAGAGTTGTCGGTCGCGCGCCAGGCGTTGGAAACCGCCGAGCATCTGATGCGCACGATGGATCAGCAGCGCATGGATCGCGAGCACGCGATCGAACAGGCGCGCGCGGGCTTGGAAGACGTGCGCATGCTCGCGCAGGAACTGAAAGTGCGGCGTGAGACGCTGCAGGAACAGTTCGCAGCGACCGGGCTCGATCTGGCGACGGTGTATCAGGAGATGCCGCCGGAAGCGGACGTGCACGCCTGGGAAGAAACATTGAGCGATATCGCCGACAAGGTCGGCCGCCTCGGCGCCGTGAACCTCGCGGCCATCGAGGAATATCAGGAACAGTCACAGCGCAAGGAATACCTCGACAGCCAGTTCAAGGACCTGACCGAGGCGCTGGAGACGTTGGAAACGGCGATCCAGAAGATCGACAAAGAAACGCGTCAGCGCTTCCAGGATACGTTCGATCGCGTCAATGCCGGCTTGAAGGAACGCTTCCCACGCCTGTTCGGCGGCGGTCATGCGTATCTGGAGCTGGCAGGCGAGGACATCCTCAACGCCGGCGTGTCCATCATGGCGCGCCCGCCGGGCAAGCGGAACAGCACCATCAACCAGCTGTCCGGCGGTGAGAAGGCGCTCACGGCCGTGGCGCTGGTGTTCTCGATCTTCGAATTGAACCCCGCACCGTTCTGTCTGCTGGACGAGGTGGACGCGCCGCTCGACGAAGCCAACGTCGGCCGCTTCTGCAACACCGTCAAGGAGATGTCCGAGCGCGTGCAGTTCATCTTCATTACCCACAACAAGACGACCATGGAGCTGGCGTCGCACCTGGTCGGTGTGACGATGAACGAGCCGGGCGTGTCGCGCCTGGTGGCGGTGGACGTCGACGAAGCGGTGCGTCTGGCGGCGATGTAAGCGGGCTCGCAATGAGTGAGTTGCGTTGGATTCTGATCGGGTTCGGTATCGTTCTGCTCGCAGGCATCTATCTGTGGGGGCGGCGCGGTGGCGCTGCCGTTGCGGAAGATGTCGCGCTTCGCTCGCGACCCGAGTCCGCGTTGCCACCCCATGGCTTCACCGAGGTGCGTCGCGAGCCGGCGTTCCAGCGAGCGGAGGTTCCCGACTACGAAGAGCCTTCGTACGAGCAGGACGACGAGTCCGAGGAACCTGCCGACGAAGCAAAGCCGCTGGCTGAAAGTTACGAAGAGACCGCGGTTCGGCCGGTGCGTCCACCGCGCATGGAAGCTCGGCTTCCTCGCGGCGAGTTGCCGCGACCGGTAGCGAGAGAAACGCCGCCGCCCGCGACGAGCTCTGAGTCACGGCCGCTGCCGGATTTTCGTCGCGGACGCGTCGAGCCCACGCTCGGCGGCGATTCCGTCACCGAGGAGCTGCCGGTTCAGTCGCCAAATTCGACGGCGGTTGTTACCCCCGCGCCGACGCTGTCTTCGAGCGATACGCCAGCGCCGCGCCGGTCGCCCGAGCGCCGCAAGATTCTTTCACTGCGCCTGAGCACGGCGCCGCAGAAGATCGAAGGCACGAAGCTGCAGGAAGTGCTGGCGGCCGAGCTGCTGAGCCACGGTAAGTACGACATCTTCCATCGCGAGCACAGCGACGGGCAGGCCATCTTCAGCATCGCCAGCATGGTCGAGCCCGGCACGTTCGATCTGGAGAAAATGGGCGAGACGCTGTATCCGGGCGTGACTTTGTTTGCTCAGTTGCCCGGCCCGGTGCCGGGCATGCATGCGCTCAACGAGCTGGTCGCATGTGCGCGTCGCCTGCACCAATCGCTGGGTGGCGTGCTTCAGGACGATCGTGGTGTGCCGCTGACCGTGCACCGAGTCGAGCGCATGCGACAGGAAGTCCGCGACTTCGAGCGCCCGCCGGGCAGGGGTAATCACGAGTGACCAAGCCGTCGCCTGCGGCGCGCGCAGAGGATTTGCGCCGCCAGCTGGAGCATCATAACTATCGTTATTACGTGCTCGACGATCCGGAAGTCTCCGATGCCGAGTACGACCGCCTGCTGAATGAGCTGAAGCAGATCGAGACGGACAATCCCGATCTCATCACGCCCGATTCGCCGACCCAGCGCGTCGGCGCGACCCCGGTCAGCGAGCTGCAGGAAGCCGTTCACACGACGCCCATGCTGTCGTTGGACAACGCCTTCACGGATGAGGACCTGATCAATTTCGACCGCCGCGTTCGCGAGCGTCTCGAGACCGACAAAATCATCGAATACGTCGCCGAGCCGAAGCTCGACGGCCTGGCCATGAGCTTCCGTTACGAGAAAGGCAAGCTCGTGCGCGCCGCGACTCGTGGCGATGGCATGAAGGGCGAAGACGTTACTCACAACGTTCGCACCATCAAGGCGGTGCCGACGCAGCTGCGCGGCAAAGCGCCGGACGTGGTCGACGTGCGTGGCGAAATCTTCATGACGCTTGCCGGCTTCAAGGCGATGAATCAACGCGCGCTGGAAAAGGGCGAGAAGGTGTTCGTGAACCCGCGCAACGCCGCGGCCGGCACGATGCGTCAGCTCGATCCGCGACTTGCGGCGAGCCGTCCGCTCGATGTGTTCTTTTATGCCGTCGGCGAGCACGGCAATTGGAAATTGCCGCCTACGCATTACGAAGTGCTCGAGCAACTGCGCGAATGGGGTTGCAAAGTCTCGCCGCTCGTAAAGCGCGTGCAGGGCGCCGAGGGCTGCCTGGAGTACTACCAAGATATCGGTGAGAAACGCAGCTCGCTCAAGTACGAGATCGACGGCGTCGTCTACAAGGTCAATCGTTTCGCTCAACAGCGCGAGCTCGGCTTCGTCTCGCGCGCGCCGCGCTGGGCGATCGCGCACAAGTTTCCGGCGCACGAAGAGAACACGATCGTTCGCGATGTGGAGTTTCAGGTCGGTCGCACGGGTGCACTGACGCCGGTTGCGCGATTGGAGCCGATCTTCGTCGGTGGAGTGACGGTGAGTAACGCGACGCTTCACAACATGGATGAAGTGCAGCGTAAGGACGTGCAAATCGGCGATACGGTGGTCATTCGTCGGGCGGGCGATGTGATTCCCGAGGTCGTCAAAGTCGTTTTGGAACGTCGACCGAAGAATGCCCGGCCGGTCGTGCTTCCCGAAAAATGTCCGATCTGCGGCTCAGCCGTGGAGCGCGAGGAGGGCGAAGCTGTCGCCCGCTGCACGGGCAGCCTGTCCTGTGCGGCGCAGTTGAAAGGTGCGCTGCTGCATTTCGCGGGTCGGCGGGCGATGGATATCGATGGACTGGGCGAGAAGATCGTCGATCAGTTGCTCACCGAAGGGCTCGTGCACAGCCCGGCGGATTTGTACCAGCTGACGGTCGAGCAATTCGCGAATCTGGAGAGGTTGGGAGAGAAGTCGGCCAAGAATCTGGTCTCCGCGCTCGAGAAGAGCAAGAAGACCACGCTGGCTCGCTTCCTTTACGCCGTCGGCATCAGAGACGTAGGCGAGTCGACGGCCACTGCGCTCGCGAATCACTTCGGCTCGATCGAGGCGCTCCAAGACGCGAATGAAGCCGCGATCCAGGAAGTGCCGGACGTTGGCCCCGTCGTGGCGGCGCACGTCTACACGTTCTTCCAGCAGCCTCACAATCGAGAGGTGATCCAAGCGCTCCGTGACCTCGGCGTCAACTGGCCGGCACAAAAGGCCCGCGCCGCTCCGACCGAAGGCCCGCTGACCGGCAAAACGTTCGTGCTCACGGGAACGCTGGAAAGCATGAGCCGAGATGACGCCGGCGATCGCATCACGGCGCTCGGCGGGAAGGTGACAGGCAGCGTGTCGAAGAAGACGAGCTACGTGGTCGCCGGCTCTGAAGCGGGCTCGAAGCTCACCAAAGCCCAAGAGCTCGGCGTCGAAATTCTCGACGAGGCCGCGTTCCTAAAACTCTTGGAAGGCTAAACGCCCCACCGCGCGATCGGCGGTGGCTGTCGGGAGGATGTGTTCTCCCGGCAGCTTTTCGGCACAGGGATGGGGCCGAAACAGCAGGGCTCACCATGGACGTGCGGCGAGGAGCGCAATGCGCTCCGGCCGGCGCCCGGTGCCGGGAGGACACATCCCCCCGACAGCCGCCGCGTGCGCCGACGCTCCGATTCTTAAATCTTCTTCTCGACCTTCGCGTTCTTCCGCAGGTCATCCAAATAAGTCTGCAGCTTCTTCCGCTGGACCAGCACCTTCACCCGATCCTTCACCTCTTCGAACGGAGGCGGCGAGGTCACGCGAGACTCTTCGAGCTTGATGACGTGCCAGCCGAACTGGCTCTGCACCGGCGCATCTGTCATCTGTCCCGGCTGCAGCGCCGCGACCGCGTCGGAGAACGGCTTCACCATGGTCTCGAGCGTGAACCAGCCGAGGTCGCCGCCATTCTTGCCCGAGGGATCCTTCGAATTCTTCTGCGCCGACTTCGCAAAGTCGCCGCCGGCTTTGAGTTCCTTCGTGATCGCTTCGGCCTTGGCCTGATCGTCCACGAGGATGTGACGGGCGTGATATTCCTTCGGCATCTGGGCGACCTGCGCGTCGTACTCCGGGCGCAGTTCCGCGTCCGTCACCGGGTTCTTCTCCAGCCACTGTTGCAGCCCCGAATCGACCAGCACGTTCAGCCGGGCGAGCGCGAGCTGATCCTGCACCTTCGCTTCCTTCTCGATGCCGTCCTTCGATGCTGCTTCGGCGGCCAGCTGCATGCTGATGAACTGATCCAGCAGCTGCGACTTTTCGGCTTCAGTGATCTCGCGCTTCGACTGGCGCGCGACGTTCTCGACGTACAGGTCGAACTCGGACTTGCTGATCTCTTTGCCATTGACCACTGCGACGGCAGGGCCCGCGGGGGCTTTGGCAGTTTCGGCAGCCTTGCCGCAGCCGGCCAGCAGCGTCAGGGGCAGCAGCAGGCTGGCGAGTAGATGACGGTTCATACGCAATCCTTGGGGGAGAAGGGGGAAGTGATGCTGAACGGATATTCGTCAGCGCGCCTCGTCCGGTGTCAGCGCGGTGATGCTCAAGGCGTGGATGTCGGATTGCATGAGCTCGCCCAGCGAGCGGTACACCAGCTGGTGCCGCTGCAAGGTGCGCAACCCGTCGAAATCGGCAGAGACGACGCGCACGCGGAAATGTCCTTTGCCTTCTTTCGCACCCGCATGGCCGGCGTGCAAATGACTGTCGTCGACCAGCTCCACCTGATCGGTGTGCAGCGCTTTGCGCAGCTCATCGACGATGCGTTCGGCGCGCGTCATTGCGGCTTCTCCGACTGCGTCGGCGCGTCCTCGGACGGCATCTTGGACGACAGCCAGACCGCCTGCGCGATCGCGAACACGAAGGTCAGCCCGAGCATGCCGAACAGCTTGAAGTTGACCCAGGCCTCTTCCGAGAAGTTGTAGACGACGTACAGGTTGATGGCGCCGAGCGCGGCAAAAAACAGGATCCAGGCCCAGTTGAGGGTCGCCCACACCGGGCGCTCCAGCTGCACGTTCTCGCCCATCATGCGCTCGATCAGCAGCTTGTCGCCGAAGAACCGGCTCGCCAGGAAGCCGGCCGCGAGCAGCCAGTTCACCACCGTGACTTTCCATTGGATGAAGGCCTTGTCGTGGATCGCCAGCGTCAGGCCGCCGAAAATCAATACCAGCACGCCCGAGATCAGCGCCATCTGGCTGATCTTGCGATGGCGGAACCATTGCCAGCCCGTCTGCGCTATCACCGCGACGATGATTACGGCGGTGGCGACGAACATGTTGCCGGTGATCTTGTAGGTGAGAAAGAAAGCGATGACCGGGAAGAAGTCGAACAACAACTGCATGCGAGAGAGCGCGCCTTGCCGGATCGAATACTCCGGCGGATTTGACAGGGCCGCTATCATACCGGGATGACCAGCCGCTATCTGGAGATTCACCCCAAGGACCCGCAGCTCCGCCTGATCCGTCAGGCGGTCGAGATCATTCGTGAGGGCGGGGTGGTCGTTTATCCGACCGACTCCAGCTATGCGCTGGGCTGTCACCTGGGCGACAAGGCCGCCATGGAGCGCATCGCACGCATTCGCCAGACCGACCGCCATCACCACTTCACGCTGGTGTGCAGCGATCTGTCCGAGATCGCCAACTACGCCCGCGTCAGCAACACGCAGTACCGCACTCTCAAGGCCTTCACGCCCGGGCCGTACACCTTCATCCTGCAGGCCACCAAGGAGACACCGCGCCGCCTGCAGAACGAGAAGCGCAAGACGATCGGCGTGCGAGTGCCGGATCATCCCGTGCCCACGGCCATCCTCGATGAGCTGGGCGAGCCCATCATGAGTTCGACTCTCATCCTGCCGGGCGACGAACACCCGCTGACCGATCCGCACGAGATCCAGGAGCGGCTGTTTCACTTCGTCGATGCGGTGATCGACAGCGGCAACTGCGGGCTCGAGCCGAGCAGCGTGATCGATCTGGCTGGGCCAGCGCCAGTCATCGTCCGCCGCGGTAAAGGCGACGTGAGCGCCTTCGAATAATCCGGTCCTGCGCGGCTATCAAGACTGGCTGTCAAGCTGCGTATAATGCGGCCAGCTTTGCAAGCTGCTGATTTCCCGAATTAACAAGATTCGATAACGCCTTGATTTATAGGGCCCGAGGCCAAGCATTGAGCGCGACTCCCGCTAACAACCGACGCGTCCTGTCCGGCATGCGACCGACCGGCGCACTCCATCTCGGGAACTATCACGGCGCGCTCAAGAACTGGGTGGAGCTGCAGTACCAGTACGAGTGCTATTTCTTCGTCGCCGATATTCACGCGCTGACGACCGGTTACGAGGACACCTCGCAGCTCGAAAGCAATGTGTGGAATGTGGTGATCGACTGGCTGGCGGCCGGCCTGAATCCCGCCTCGTCGACCATCTTCATTCAGTCGCGTGTGCCCGAGCATTCCGAGCTGCACCTGCTGCTGTCCATGGTGACGCCGCTGAGTTGGCTCGAGCGCGTGCCGACTTACAAAGATCAGCAGGAGCAGTTGAAGGACAAGGATCTGGCGATGTACGGCTTCCTGGGTTATCCGCTGCTGCAGGCCGCGGACATCCTGCTGTACAAGACCGCGTTCGTCCCGGTCGGCGAAGACCAGGTAGCGCACGTCGAGATCACCCGCGAAGTCGCGCGGCGCTTCAACCACATCTATGGCCGCGAGCCCGACTTCGAAGCCAAAGTTGAGAAAGCACTTAAAGCGCTCGGCACTCGCAACAGCACTCGATACAACGAGTTGCGCCGTCTTTATCAGGAGAAGGGCGATGCCGAAGCCATTGCCAAAGCGCATTCGCTGCTGGAAGGCACGGCGCGCCTGACGCTCGCCGATCGCGAGCGACTGATCGGTTATCTCGAAGGCACCGGCCGGAGCTATCTGGTCGAGCCCGAAGTGCTGCTGACGGCGACGCCGAAGGTGCCCGGCCTCGATGGCCGCAAGATGTCCAAGTCGTACGGCAACACCATCGGCTTGCGCGAAGACCCGGATCAGGTCGCGAAGAAGCTCAAGGGGATGGTGACCGATCCGGCGCGCCAGCGGCGCACCGATCCGGGCGATCCGGACAAGTGCCCGGTGTTCGATCTGCACAAGATCTATTCGAGCTCCGAGACTCAGGCGTGGGCCGCACAGGGCTGTCGTACGGCCGGCATCGGCTGTCTGGATTGCAAGAAGCCGGTCATCGATGCGGTCGTGGCGCAGCTGCGCGACATGCAGGCACGCGCGAAGGAATTCGAAGAGAATCGCGACCTCGTCCGAGGCATCATCGCCGAAGGCAACGAGAAGGCGCGTGACGTGGCGCGCCAGACGCTCGATGAGGTGCACCAGGCGATGGGGATGAATTACCGGTGAGCAAGTCCAAGCCCGAACTGAAGCTGGTGGAGGACACCGGCTCGCAGCTGCAGGAGGAGGACCTGAGCATCGAGCTGCCGCCGCAGCAGAGCGAGATGCCGTTCGCTGTGGTCGAAGGCGAGCCGATGACCCAGCTGCCGCGCGATTTGTATATTCCGCCGGACGCGCTGCAGGTGTTCCTGACCGCGTTCGAAGGTCCGCTCGATCTGCTGCTGTATCTGATCCGCAAGCAGAACCTGGACATCCTGAATATTCCGATCGCCGAGATCACTCGTCAGTACATGCAGTACATCGAGGTGATGGCGGAGATGCAGCTGGAGCTGGCCGGCGAATATTTGCTGATGGCCGCGATGCTCGCCGAGATCAAGTCGCGCATGCTGTTGCCTCGGCCGGCAGTGGCGGAAGGTCAGGAAGAAGAGGATCCGCGCGCTGAGCTCGTGCGTCGTCTGCAAGAGTACGAACGCTTCAAGAAGGCGGCGGAAGATCTCGACAAGCTCAATCGCTTGGAGCGAGACAACATTTCCGCATCGGCCGAGCTGGAGGAGCGCAAGGTCGTCAAGCTCCTGCCGGATGTGACCCTGAAGGAAATGCTCGACGCGTTCCGCGACGTCCTGTCGCGGGCCGAGAAGTTCGCGCATCACCACATCTCTCGCGAGCGCTTGTCGCAGCGTGAGCGCATGTCGGAAATCCTGTCGCGCTTGCAGACGGTCGCGTTCTTCGAGTTCAGGGAATTGTTCAAGCCCGAGGAAGGGCGCATGGGCGTCACTGTGACGTTCATCGCCATTCTGGAGTTGATGAAAGAAGGCTTGATCGAAATCGTGCAAGCTGAGGCCTACGCTCCAATTCACGTGCGCACGGCGCAGCGGCACCTGAAAGTTGTTCAGGGTGGCGCGACAGCTTCCGAGAGTGCGGACGCCGAGAACGTCGCCGCGCTCGCGCAGCCTGAGTTGGCGGGTGAGAATGACATCCCGGATGAGGATGAGACGCCGCCGGCCGATGACGCGGCCATTGCTGTTCAGGCTGCCGTTGCTGATGTGGCCGCTGCATCCTCAATCGCTGTAGACAGTGTTGAGTCGGATAACGCGATCGCCGATGTTGGCTTCGTTGAAGCTGCGGTGTCGGAGGCGATTGCGTCGACCGAGAATGCAGTGGAGACGGTTGCCGAGGTTGCCGCGACGGACGAAGTAGCCTTTGCAGAGGCGGTGGCTGAAGAAGTTGCTGCTGGCGAGCCGGTGATTGTTGATGAAGCCGCCGTGAGCGCGCACGTTGCCGAGGAAATTACGCTCGAAGACGTGCCGCCTGAGTTCGGCCCCGTCGATGACGCCGGCGCCTTCGTCGATCCGATGGAAGCGCAGGTCGTCGAGCACTCGGCAGAGGCGGTGGTGGAAGAGAGCATTTCGCCCGTCGCCGATGCTCTGCCGGAGGCTGCAATTGCTCAGGCAGTTGTCGTTACCGAAGAGACGGCCGTCGATACGGCGGAATCGGTCGAGATCGAATCCATCGAAACGATCGAGTCGGCCGAGACGAGCGCCGCGGTGAACCAAATCGCCGCCGCCGATCCAACCGAGTCGCGCCCGGTCGAAGAGCATGTCGTGGAAGAGCACGAAGTCGAGGAACACGTCGTTCCCGAGCACGTGGTCGAAGAGCACGTCGTGCCCGAGCCGGTGGTCGAAGAGAACAACTCGCTGGTCGATGCGCAGGTTGCTGACGAGGCCCAGGTTGAGAGCGAGGACATCGCTGCCGAATCGACCGCTCAGGTCGAGACAGCCGAGCCTGAAGTTGCCGCCGAGTTTATTGCCGGCGGCGAAGAAACCGTTGCTCATGTCGAGAGGGTCGAGAATATCGAAGAGGTTGTAGCTGCGGTCGAGACGACGGCGGAGATCGCGGACGAGCCCATCGCATCTTCCGACGTATCAGCCGCACACGAGGCCGACGAGCATTCGCAGCTGGCCAAGGCGACAGATGTCGTGGTGAGCGAGGAAGCAACGGCGCTCGAAGTCGCTGCCGAGACGACTCCGGCCCTCGAAGCAATCGAGGTGGTCGCGGAGGACGCGCCATCGAGCGAACCGGTCGAGGTTGTTGCAGAGGATGCGCCAACTGACGAGCCAATCGAAGTCGTTGCTGAGGACGTCCCGTCCGATGAGACGACCAACGTCGTGATCGAAGACGCCGTGGCAACGGCCGAGCAGGGCGAGACAACGAGCGAACAGATTGCCGATCTGTCCGAGCCTGATGTGTCCCAGGCAGGCGACAGCGTGACCGGGGCCGGAAGCTCGGACGACAATTCGGACGCGGAATCATCGAGATGAACGAACACGATCTCAAGCACATCATCGAAGCGACGCTGCTGGCGGCTGGCAAGCCGATCACTACTCAGCAGCTGATGGACCTCTTCGAGGAGCGCGAGCGGCCCACGCCCGAGTTCTTCACGACTGCGATCGGCATGCTGATCGCGGACTACGAGAATCGTGGCATCGAACTGGTCGAAGTCGCGAGCGGCTGGCGCATTCAAGTGCGGCCGAAGGCCGCCGAAGTGGTCTCGCGTCTGTGGTCGGAACGGCCGGCGAAGTACTCGCGCGCGTTCCTGGAAACCCTGGCGCTCATCGCTTATCGCCAGCCGATCACCCGCAGCGAGATCGAAGAGATCCGTGGCGTGTCGATCAGCTCGACCATCATGCGCACCTTGCAGGAGCGCGGCTGGATTCGCACTGTCGGCCATCGTGAAGTGCCGGGCCGTCCGGAACTGCTCGGCACGACGCGTGAGTTCCTGGATTACTTCGGCCTGAAGAGCCTGGATCAGTTGCCGACGCTGGCCGAGCTGAAGGACATCGAGGCCATCGGTGTGCAGCTCGAGCTGCCCGCCGATCAGCCGCAGTCGTCTGAAGGCACAGCTGAAGGCGAAGTCGCGGCAAGCGCCGAAGATGGTGCGGCGACGGACGAAGCCGCGGCGCCCGGCGAGACCGTGGAGTCCGTGGGTGAAGTCGAAGCGAGCACGGGAGCGCAAGCAGACGCAGATGTTCAAGCCGACGCGGACGCCGACTCCGACGTCGCAAGCGCGACGGTCGCTGAAGCCAATGCTGACGCCAGCGACGACGAGGACGAGGACGAGGACGACGACGACGAGGACGAGGACGAGGACGACGCCGACAGCGAAGACGACGACTCGGATGATGACGATGACGATGACGACATCGATGACGATGACGATATCGACGACGAGCTGTCGGCCAGCGCGGGTGACAGCGACGACAGCGACATCGACACCAAGTTGTCGGCCGACGGCAGTGATAGCGACGACGGCGACGACTTGAACGACGACGAGCTGTCGGCCGACGCCGATGACGGCGACGACGACTCCGGTCAATCATCGCCAATGGTCGCGTCGGACGACGATGAAGAGCACGCTCGCGTCAGCGAGCCGCCGAGCGAAGGCTAACAACTACCGGCACCGCTGCCCGCCGCGGGTGCCAGCACCATGTCCGAACGTCTGCACAAACTACTGGCCCAGCATGGTCTCGGCTCGCGTCGCGAGATCGAGAAGTGGATGCTGGAAGGCCGCGTACGCCTGAACAATCAGCCTGCGCAACCAGGCGATCGCTACAACCCGGGCGATCGCGTCAGCATCGATGGCAAGGATGTGACATCGCGGCTGCAGGTTTTCGCTGCGCCGAAGGTCGTCCTGTATCACAAGCCGCAAGGCCAGCCGATCACGCCGACCGCCGAAGATGAGAGCGGCGAGGTAGCGGCCAAATCCGTAATGGAATCGCTGCCGTCGTTGCGCGGCTCGCGCTGGCTGGTCGTGAATACCATGCAAGCGGGCGACAGCGGGCTGCTGTTACTGACGAGCGATGGCCGACTGGCCGATGCGCTTCGCCGCCGGGCAGAGACGACGCCGGCTGCATACGTCGCGCGCGTGCTCGTGCCGTTCCCCGAATACGATGTCGATTCGATTCCTCGCGTCGTTCAATACGACGACGAGACCATCGAGTTCGAGAACATCGAGCCGGCGGGCGGTGAGGGTACGAACCGATGGTTCCGTGTGGAATCGCACCGTGCCCACCGGCGCGCTGCCGTGCGGGCATTGTTCGAGAGCCGCGGCTTGAAAGTTAGCCGCGTGATTCAAGTGAAGTTCGGCGATTTCGAGCTGCCGCGAGATCTGCCTCGCGGCAAGCATCGTGAGTTGTCGGAAAGTGACGTTGCCGATCTGTATGCAAGCGTCGAGCTCACATTGCCGACGCCGCCGCCGAAACCGGCAGCAGCGCCACGGCCGCGTCGCCGGCCAGCGCCGGATCGACGCAAGAAGCCGAAGCGGCGCTAATAGCCGGTCGTCAGCGATTAATAGTTAGGGGTTGGTCAAAGACTCCGGCAAGCCTCCATCCCCTAACCACCAACATCCAATCGTTTACTTCGGCTGGTTCATCGACCACATAACGCCGAACGGATCCTTCACCTGGCCGTAGCGCGCGCCCCAGAACATATCCTGCAGCGGCAACACGATTTCGCAGCCAGCATCGAGGGCGCGCTGCCACCACTTGTCGATCTCCGTGACCTGCAGTGTCAGGTTGAAGCCCTGCGGCTTCTCCGCCGGGCAACCGTGCTCGGGGTAACCGTCGGCCAGCATCAGCGATGAGCCGTTCACGTACAGGTGTATGTGCATGGTGCGACCCTGGTCATCCACCGGATATCGGAAGACCTCCTTCGCATCGAACGCCTTGATATAGAAGTCGGCCGCCTTGGCGGCGCCGTCCACGCACAGGTAGGCGACCAGACCGCCCTTGACTTCGGGGTTCGGGTATTGAGTTTCGTTTTGCACAGCGCTCATCTTCTGCTCCGGTGAGGGTGGAAAGCGTATCGTTCGAGGCAAGGACGCGTCAGCCGCCCGACTGCCGACACGGGCATCGGAATTTTTTTGGAGGAGCGATGGACGAAGACCTGGAGGCGTTGAGCCGGGACCAATTGCTCGCCGAGGTAAGGAAACTGCGGGCGGCTATTCGCGAGCATCGCGACAGCAGCGGTCACGGGTTGTGCTGGCACCACCCGCAGCTGTGGGGTTTGTTGCCCGAGCCGATCGATCCGGCCATAGCGGTGCCGCCGTGGCCCAGGTTCATGCGCGGCTGCGTGCGCTATCGGGAATCGCTGGACCGGCAGCGACCCGACGCGCCGGTCCATGACAAGGAGTTTGGCGAGTAACCTTACTGCGCGTTGATCGTCTGGCCGTGTACGCCACGGCTATCGGACCCGAGCAGATAAAGATACGCGGCCACAATGGTGTGGGGTTCGCGCAGCTTGCTGCGATCCTCGGCCGGGTACGCCTGCAGGCGCATGTTCGTCTTCACTGCACCGGGGTTGATGCTGTTCACACGCATCGCCGGTTGTTTCTCCAGTTCCTGGGCCAGCATGCTCATCAGACCGTCGCTGGCCCACTTGGATACCAAATACGAGCCCCAGAACGGGCGCGGATTGGAAACAACGCCGCTCGAAGTAAACAAAATCACCGGATCGGTCGACTTCTTCAGCAGCGGCAGACAGGTGCGCGTGAGGATGAAGGGGGCGTTGACGTTGACGTGCATGGTGCGCATCCACTTCGCCACGTCGTGATGTTCGATGGGCGCGCGCTCGCCCAGCATCGATGCGTTGTGCAGCAGTCCGTCGAGCCGCCCGAACTCCTGCTCGAGCGCGGCGACCAGCTTCTCGTATTCGTCCGGCCCGGCCTTCTCGAAATCCAGCGGCAGGATGGAAGGACGCGGACCGCCGGCATTCACGATCTCGTCGTACACCGCTTCGAGCTTGCGAACGCTGCGGCCGTGTAACACGACCTGCGCGCCGTGCGATGCCGCTGCGAGCGCCACCGCTTTGCCGATGCCATCGCTGGCGCCGGTAATGAGAATGACGCGATCTTTGAGCGCGTCTTTGGAAGGTTGGTAAGTGCGAGGGTCGGTCATATTCATTGCCAGGTGTATGGATCAGGCACGACGCGCGGCGCGCCACGCAGTCCACGGTTTTTGCAGAGGCCCGAGCTCGATGCGTTGGGTGGCCACATCGTAGTTGCGAGCCGCGATGTGGTCGAGCAGCTTGCGGTGTAAGGCAGCGAGTACGTAGATCGGGCGGAGGTGTTCGGTTTGCGGGCTACGCGGCGGCAGCTCGAGCTCGGTCATCGCGGACTCGCGCATGGAGCGCAGCGCGTCCTTGAGCTTCGGATCGACTTCGCCTGCGCGCAGGTGGTCGTTCTTCAGCTCATGTTGGTCGAGCAGGTCGAGCGGCAAATAAACATTGCCGTCGCACGCATCCTGGCGCAGATCACGAACGATCTCTGTCATTCGAATGCCGACGCCAAGCTTGTTGGCCGCGGCGCGGGTCGTTTCATCGAGCGCTTCGGGCCTGACGAGCAAGGTCGCGATCAGCTCCTGGATCGCGCCGCCGCTGCGTGAACAGTACGCGCGCAGCTCCTGCTGATTCGAGAAGGTCATGCGGGCGAGATCCATGTCGGCGGCCGCGAGCACTTCGTGAAGTTTGTTGAACACGGATCGATCGCCGGATGTGCGTTCGAGCAGGACGCGTGTGGCCGGATGCTGCGGATTGGCGTTGATGAGCCTGTCGGTCTCGGCGCGCCACCAAGTCAAACGCGTGTGTGCGACATCGTGACTTGCGCTCTTCGCGGACTCACGAATCTCGGTTTCGATCGCATACAACGCCTGCACGATTTCGCGGCTGGTCTCGGGCGAGTAGAGCAGCGCGAAATAACGCATCGAGCCCGGCGGGGCCGTGCGATTGACAAGTTCGTTGTCCAGGGTCGACATGTCGTTAGCTCGGCTGCGTGGTGGCCTTGTCGGCAGTGCCGGGCAGGGGCAGCTGGCCATTGTCCGCGGGCTCGCGCGCCAGTTTGTCGATGGGCTCCAACGGTTCCATATCGCGATCCGGACGCACGCCCAGCTCGGTGAACTTGCGCGCGCCGGGCAGCACCTGGCGTTCGAGCGAACCGATGGCCGCGTTGAAGTTTTCGACGCTGTTGCTCAGATTGCGCCCGAGCTTGCCGAGGTGGGTCGTGAACACGGCGAGTCGTTTGTAGAGATCTTCGGCGAGCGTGCGAATTGTCTCGGCATTCTGCGCGAGCGACATCTGCCGCCAGCCATAGGCGACGGCTTTCAATAATGCGACGAAGCTGGACGGCGTCGCGATGATGACGTCCTGGCGAATGGCGTCTTCCAGCAAGTTGGGTTGTTCGGCCAGCGCCGCCGACAAGAACTGATCGCCCGGGATGAACAGAATGACGAAGTCGGGGCTGCGCTCGAACTGGGCCCAGTAGCTTTTGGCGCCGAGCTGTTTGACCCGCTCGCCGATGGCATTGGCATGACGGCGCATCGCAAGCGCGCGCTGCTCGTCGGTGCTGGCGTCTACCGCTTCGAGATAAGCATCGAGTGGCGTCTTTACATCCACGATCAGATCGCGGCCGTCGGGCATGTGCACGATCATATCGGGGCGGAGATTGCCGTCCTCGACCCGCACGTGCACTTGTTCCTTGAAGTCGCAGTGCTCGACCATGCCCGCCAGTTCGGCGAGGCGACGCAAGGTCATCTCGCCCCATTGGCCGCGTACTTCGGGTCGACGCAGCGCGTTGACCAGCGTGCGCGTTTCTTTTTGCAGGGCCTGCTGGCCGAGGGCGACCGATTCGAGCGAGGTCTTCAAGCTGCCGAACGTTTCGGCGCGCTCTTTTTCAATGCGCAGGATCTGCTGCTCGGTCTTGCCCAGCGCCTCGCGGATGGGCCCGAGCATGGTCTCGATGGCTTTCTCACGTTCGCTGAGCGCCGAGACCGCGTATTGCTGATGCTGAGTTAAATGCTCGCGGGCGAGCTGCAGGAACAGTTCGCTGTTCGAGCGCAGCGAGGAGCCGGCGAGGCTGTCGAAGGATGTCTTCAGTCGCTCCATCGAGCGTTCGAGCGCGGCCTGCCGCTCGTGTTCGAGCTGTTCCTCGCCTTTGACCTGAGCCTTCAGCACCGCGAGCTCGACGTGCAGCGCTTGCGAGCGCTGGCGTGCACGCAAGCTCGCGAACAGCGCGCCGATGAGCACGCCGATCGCGAGGGCAGTCAGGACGATCAGCCAAACCGAAGTGCCGACCAACTCAGGAATCTCTTCTCAAGTGCATCATGTAGTTCACGCTCACGTCGCCGGTGCGACGGGCGGTGTGTTGGAGCGCGTCATACGCCAGGCCGGCGATATCCACGACGCTCAGTTCTGTGGCCCGCGCCCAGCGGCTCATTTCGGAAGGCTTGATGAAGCGCTCATAACTATGCGTGCCCCGCGGCAGCATGTTCAGAACGTATTCGGCGCCGACCACCGCCAATAGATAAGCCTTCAGATTGCGGTTGAGCGTCGAGACGAAGATGTGGCCGCCGGGCTTCACCAGATCATGCAGCGCGCGCAGCACGCTCTGCGGCTCGGGAACGTGCTCGAGCATTTCCATGCACGTGACGATGTCATAGGCGCCGGGCGAATGAGCGGCGTGAGTTTCGGCGGACTCGCGCACGTAGCGGATCGTCACCTGGCTTTCGAGGGCGTGCAGCTCGGCGACTTCGATGGTTTGAGGCGCCAGGTCGATGCCGGTGACTTGAGCGCCGCGCTTGGCCATCGCCTCGCTGAGAATGCCGCCGCCGCAGCCCACATCGAGGACACGCTTGCCTCGCAATGAAGCGCCTGCGTCGATGTACTCGAGCCGCACTGGATTCAAAACGTGCAGGGGACGGAACTCGCCCTTGGGATCCCACCAGCGCTGCGCGATGTCATCGAAGCGGGCGATCTCGGCGGGGTCGTGATTGGAAGCAGCTGCGTTCATGGTTTCAATTACTCACAGAGCTGAGCCGCGGCGCCGATCTATTGGACTGCCTGTGCCGCGATACGAACCCGCCACAACTCGGCGCGATTCAACACGGCGGCGGTGTCCAGATGCGTCAGCTGGCGATCACGCACCAGCATGCGGCCGGCAACCCAAACATCGCTTATTTGCTCGCGCGACACGGCGAACACGATCTGCGCCGCCGGGTCGTAGGTAGGCTGGGTATTGGGATGACTCAGGTCGATACAACACACATCGGCCCATTTACCCGGCAGCAGCGAGCCGATGGACTCGGCCAGGCCAAGCGCGCGCGCACCGTTCAAAGTCGCCGTTTGGAGCCACTCGTGAGCGTCGACCGGAGTCGCGGCCGGAAACATGCCGTTGGCGATGAGGGCGGCGCTGCGCAGCTCGGCCAACAGATCGTTGTTGCCGACGCCGCCGCTGCCGAGCGCAACGTTCACCGCACGATCCTTGAACAACGGCACCGGACACAGGCCGCTGCCGTGCTTGAGGTTGGATTGCGGGCAGTGCACGACGCTGGCGCCCGCGGCGGCAACGCGCTCGACGTCGGCGGAATCCAGTTTCACCATATGCACCGCTGCCAGCAGCGGCGAGAGCAGCCCCAGCTTTTCCAATCGTTCGAGCGAAGGCGCGCTGCCGCGGCTTTCGTTCACGTGCATGTGGATTGGTAATTCCAGCTCGTCCGCAAGTCGGCGCACACGCTCCAGCGTCTCATCGCTCAGCGAGGCGGGCTCGACGGGCGCAAGCGCGGTCGTGATCAGTGGATCGTCGCGATACTCGTCCCGCAGCTGCAGGCCCTTGGCCAGACACTCGCTGGCCGAGCCGGCCCAAACCGACGGTGTGTCCTGTATGGAAAGCCCGACGCAGACTCGCATGCGCGCTTCGGCGGCGGTCTGCGCGACCACTTCCGGAAACAGGTGCTGGTCGGCAAAACAAGTCGTGCCGCTCGACAGCGCGGCGGCGATCGCGAGCTCGGCGCCGTCGCGGACATATTCAGCATCGACCCAGCGCTGTTGAAGCAGCCGGATGCTGTGCGCCCAGTGCTCGAACGAACTGCTGGTGACTGCTCCGTGCAGCAGGCTGCTGGCCGCGTGAGTGTGCGCATTCACCAGCCCTGGCAGCAGCACGTGCGCCGGCCGGTCAAGCTCTTCCCGCGCTGAAAAACGCTGTTTCGCCTCGGCGGTGGGCAACAGCGCCAGGATGCGTCCCTGGTGAATCGCCAGCGAGTGCGCTTCCAGCACCACGCCCGCCGGTTCGATCGGAATGATCCAGCGGGCCGAGAGCAGCGTGTCGATAGGTTCCATGCGGGCGCAAGTATAACTGCGAAGCTGCAAGTTAATCAGTTGGCAAGCCCTGTTTTGGACGCGCAATGTGATAAGATTCGGCACTTCCTTCGAAGAACTCCGCATGGCCGAAATCGCTCGCGAAATTCTGCACGTCAACCTAGAAGACGAGATGCGTCAGTCGTATCTCGACTATGCGATGAGCGTCATCGTCGGGCGCGCTCTGCCCGATGTGCGCGACGGCTTGAAGCCGGTCCATCGCCGCATCCTGTTCGCGATGCACGAGAGCAATAACGTCTCCACTCGCCCATATGTGAAGTGCGCGCGCGTGGTCGGTGACGTGCTCGGTAAATATCACCCGCACGGCGACACGTCGGCTTACGACGCGCTGGTGCGCATGGCGCAGAACTTCTCGATGCGCTACCAGCTGGTCGACGGCCAGGGCAACTTCGGCTCGGTGGACGGCGATCCGCCGGCGGCCTACCGCTACACCGAGTGCCGCATGACGGCGCTGGCGAGCGAGTTGCTCGCCGACATCGACCGCGAAACCGTCGATTTCGTCGACAACTACGACGGCAAGGAAAAAGAGCCGGTCGTGCTGCCGACGCGCGTGCCGAACCTGCTGATCAACGGCTCGGCCGGCATCGCGGTCGGCATGGCCACCAACATTCCGCCGCACAACCTGGGCGAAGTGGTCACCGCCTGTATCGCGCTCATCGACGATCCGAACATCAGCATCGCGAGCCTGATGCAGATCATTCCGGGGCCGGATTTTCCGACCGCCGGTATCATCAACGGCGCGGCCGAGATCGCGTCGGCCTATCTGACCGGTCGCGGTCGCGTGTACGTGCGCGCCCGCACCGAGATCGAGGAAGACGACAAGGGCCGGCAGGCCATCATCATCACCGAGCTGCCGTTCCAGGTGAACAAGGCGCGCCTGCTCGAGCGCATCGCCGAGCTGGTGCGCGAAAAGGTCATCGAAGGCATCGCCTCCGATGGCTTGCGCGACGAGTCCGACAAGGATGGCATGCGCGTCGTCATCGAGCTCAAGCGCGGTGAAGTCGCGGACGTGGTGCTGAACAAGCTGTTCAAGCACACGCCGATGGAAACCGTGTTCGGCATGAACATGGTCGCCCTGCAGGACGGCCAGCCGAAGCTGTTCAGCCTGAAAGAGATGCTCGAAGCGTTCGTGCGTCATCGCCGCGAAGTGGTCACACGCCGCACGGTGTATGACCTGCGCAAGGCTCGCGAACGTGCGCACATTTTGGAAGGCCAGGCCGTCGCGCTGGCGAACATCGATGAAGTCATCGCCGTCATCAAGGCATCGCCGACCCCGGCCGAAGCCAAGACAGCTTTGATGGGGCGCGTGTGGTCGTCCGGCGCCGTGCCGGCGATGCTGGAACGGGCTGGCGCCGTCAATGCGCGCCCGGACGGATTGTCCATCGAGTTCGGTCTTGTCGAGGGCGGCTACCGTCTGTCGGATGTGCAGGCCCAGGCCATCCTCGACATGCGCTTGAACCGCCTCACCGGCCTGGAGCAGGACAAGATCATCGCCGAGTTCCAGGAACTGCTGGCGCAGATCGCCGACTTGAGCGACATCCTGGCGCGGCCGGAGCGGCTGCTGCAGGTGATTCGCACCGAGCTCGAAGAGGTCAAAGCGAAGTACGCCGATCCGCGTCGCACGCAGATCATTGCGGATCACTCGAATCTGACGTTGGAAGATCTGATCGAGCAGCAGGACGTGGTGGTCACGCTGTCGCACGGTGGCTACGCCAAGGCGCAACCGGTGACCGAATATCGAGCGCAGCGGCGCGGCGGTCGCGGCAAGGCTGCGACGGCAATGAAGGACGAGGATTTCGTCGACAAGCTGTTCATCGCCAATACTCACGACACGCTGCTGTGCTTCTCCAGCACCGGCAAGATGTATTGGCTGAAGGTGTATCAGCTGCCGCAGGCGAGCCGTGGCTCGCGCGGAAAGCCGATTGTGAACCTGTTGCCGCTGCAGGAAGGCGAGCGCATCAACGCTGTGCTGCCCATCCACGAATTCGAGACCAATAAGTTCGTATTCATGGTGACCGCGGCCGGTACGGTAAAGAAGACGTCGCTCGAAGCGTTCTCGCGGCCGCGCCAGGCCGGCATCATCGCCATCGAGCTCGAACAGGGCGATCGGCTGGTCGGCGTCGACATCACCGACGGCACCAAGCAGATCATTCTGTGCTCGAGCGGCGGCAAGGCCATCCGCTTCGACGAAAACGACGTGCGTCCGATGGGGCGCACGGCCGCCGGCGTGCGTGGCATTCGCTTGCCGGAACCGGCTGCTGCTGCGGAAGGCGCCGAGCAGCCGCAAAGCAAGGAAGAGGTCATCTCGCTCATCATCGTCGACGAGCAGGGCATGGTGCTCACCGCGTCCGAGAATGGCTATGGCAAGCGGACCGCGATCGAGGACTTCCCGATCCATGGCCGCGGCGGCCAGGGCGTGATCGCATTGCAAATCAGCGAGCGAAATGGTCGGATGGTCGGCGCGCTGCTGGTCAAGCCGGAAGACGAGATCATGCTGATCAGCTCCGGCGGCACGCTGGTGCGCACGCAGGTCAACGAGATTTCAGTGCAGGGGCGTAACACACAAGGTGTGCGTCTGATCCGCGTCGATGAAGGCGATCGTCTGGTCGGCCTGGAACGCATCGTCAGTGACGGCGCCGCCGGCGCTGAAGGCGGCGAAGGCGCTGAAGGCCCGGAAGGCGCTGAAGGCGGCGAGGGCGATGATGGCGGCGGTGGCGCTCCCGAGTAATCAATCAGCGTAAGCAACGGTCATATAGGTTCCATGCGCGTCTATAACTTCAGTCCCGGTCCGGCGGTGTTGCCACAGGAAGTACTCGAGCAGGCGCGCGAGGAAATGCTCGACTGGCGTGGCACCGGCATGTCGGTCATGGAAATGAGCCATCGCGGCAAGGCGTTCATTTCGATCGCGGAAGCTGCGGAAGCCGATCTGCGCGAGCTGCTCGGCGTGCCGAAGAACTACAAGGTGCTGTTCCTGCAGGGCGGCGCCATGGGTCAGTTCGCCGGCGTGCCGATGAATCTCAGCAAGCCTGGCGATACTGTCGACTATGTGAACACGGGCGCCTGGTCGAAAAAGGCGATCGGCGAGGCCAAACAGTACGCAAAGGTGAATGTCGCCGCCGACGCGGGCGAGCCGTACACCAACATTCCGCTGCTGTCGAATTGGAAGGTGAGCGAGAACGCCGCCTATCTGCACTACACGCCGAACGAAACCATCGGCGGCGTCGAGTTTCATTTCGTGCCGGAGCTGAAGAGCGGCGCGCCGCTAGTCGCCGATATGTCCTCGACCTTGCTGTCGCGGCCCATCGATGTTTCCAAATTCGGTGTGATCTACGGCGGTGCGCAGAAGAATGTCGGCCCCGCGGGCCTGACGCTGGTCATCGTGCGAGACGACCTGCTCGGTCGCGCGCGTCCGGGTACGCCGGCGTTCATGGACTACAGCGCCATGGCGAAGGAAGGCTCGATGCTGAACACGCCGCCGACCTACGCCTGGTACATGGCGGGCCTGGTGTTCCAGTGGTTGAAGCGCCAGGGCGGTCTGAAGGCCATGGGCGAGATCAATCGTCGCAAGGCGGAGCTGCTCTACACGGCCATCGACAGCTCGTCGTTCTATAAGAATCCAGTGCAGCACGATGCGCGCTCGTGGATGAATATCCCATTCGTGCTGGCCCGGCCGGAGCTGGACAAGACCTTCATCGCCGAAGCGAAGGACGCCGGACTGGTGACGCTGGAAGGCCATCGCTCGGTCGGTGGCATGCGCGCCAGCATCTACAACGCCATGCCGCTGGCGGGCGTGGAAGCGCTCGTGGGCTTCATGAAGGAATTCGAGCGCAAACACGCATAAAGTAGCGGTTGGCGGTTAGCGGATGGCGGTTAGCGGTTGGTGAAGAGGCAGAGCCCTCCGAATCTCCCAAACTAACCGCCAACCGCTAACCGCGAACCGCCAACCGCTTTCCTGGGGGGGCGCATGTTCAGAGTTTTGACGCTGAATAACATCTCAGTTCGCGGCTTGGAACGACTGCCGCGCGATGGATACGAAGTCGCCTCCGCTCTGAGCGACCCGCACGCGATCCTGGTCCGCTCGGCGGACATGCACTCGATCGACATTCCCTCCAGTGTCATCGGTGTCGGCCGGGCGGGCGCCGGCACCAACAATATTCCCGTGTCGCGTCTGTCCGCGCGTGGCGTTCCAGTGTTCAACGCGCCTGGCGCGAACGCCAACGCGGTGAAAGAACTGGTCATCACCGGTATGTTCCTTGCGGCCCGCAACGTCTGCCAGGCGTGGGACTACGCCCGCAATCTCAAAGGCAGCGACGAAGAGCTGGATGTCGCGGTCGAGCAGGGCAAGAAAAAGTTTGTCGGTTACGAGCTGCCGAGCCGCACGCTCGGTGTCATCGGCCTGGGCGCCGTCGGCGTCGAAGTAGCAAACGCGGCGCATTTGCTCGGTATGCGAGTGCTGGGTTTCGATCCTCAGATTACCGTGCAGCGTGCCTGGCAGTTGTCCTCGGGCGTGCAGCAGGCGCTGTCGCTGGACGATCTGTTCTCACGTTGCGACATGGTGACGGTGCACGTTCCGTTGATGGAAGCGACCCGTGGCTTCGTAAACGCCGCGCGCCTCCGGCTGCTGAAGGACAACGGCGTCGTGCTCAATTTCTCTCGTGCCGCCATCGTCGATGAAAAGGCCGTCGTGGAAGCGCTCGACAGCGGCAAGCTCGGCGCATACATCTGTGACTTTCCGACCAACGCGGTCAAGAATCATCCGAAAGTCGTGGCGCTGCCGCATCTGGGCGCGTCGACCGGCGAGGCCGAAGAGAACTGCGCCATCATGGTCGCGGACACGCTCAAGGACTTTCTCGAGAACGGCAACATCCGTCATTCGGTCAATTTCCCCGAAGCGGTGCTGCCTCGGACCGCGAATTCGACCCGGCTGTCGATCTCCAACGAGAACGTCCCGAACATGGTCGGCCAGATCTCCACCGCGCTGGCCAACGCCAGGCTCAACATCGCCGATCTACTCAACAAGTCCCGCGGCGAGCTGGCCTATACATTGATAGACGTGGACGGCCAGGTGCCCGCCGGCGTGCTGGATCAGCTGCGCAAGATCGAGGGTGTATTGAACGTGCGTGCGTTGTGACCGGCGAGGCTGGCAGAATGACGGGCTGAGAACCCATTCAGCCATCGAGCTACTGTCTCACAATGAAACGTACGTCCAAGGGCGCCAGCAAGGCCGGCTCCAAAAAAGCGGCAGCTAAGAAGACGCCGGTCGTGGCGTCGCCCGAGCTCAGCTCGATCCGCGAGCGCATCGACGACATCGATCTGCGCATTCATCAGCTGTTGAACGAGCGCGCACGCTTTGCCCAACAGGTGGGCGACTCGAAGCGGGGCGAGGGGCTGAGCACGGCGGATTTCTACAAGCCCGAGCGTGAGGCGCAGGTGCTGCGCAACGCCATCGAACGCAACGAAGGTCCGCTGAAGAACGAAGAGGTCGTGCGGCTGTTCCGCGAAATCATGTCGGCGTGCCTGGCCCAGCAGGAGCCGCTGAAGATCGCGTTCCTCGGCCCGGAAGGCACCTTCTCCCAACAAGCCGTGCTGAAACATTTCGGCCATTCGGTGCGCGCGTTGCCGCTGCCGGCGATCAGCGAAGTGTTCGAGGAAGTGCAGGCCGGCCATGCCGATTTCGGCGTCGTGCCCATCGAGAACTCGACCGAGGGCACGGTCAATCACACGCTGGACATGTTCCTGAACTCGCCGCTGAAGATCTGCGGCGAGATCGAGCTGCGCATTCGTCAGCATCTGATGGGCCGCATGAAAGGGTTGCAGAAGATCCAGCGGGTTTGCTCACATCCGCAGTCGCTGGCGCAGTGTCGGCAATGGCTGGATGAGCATCTTCCAAACATCGAGCGCATACCGGTCAGCAGCAATGCCGAAGCGGCGCGTCGCGCACGAGATGAGGACGGCACCGCGGCGATCGCGGGCGAGGCCGCCGCGGAGGTTTATAACCTCGGCGTGATCGTGCCGGAGATCGAGGACACGGCCGACAATACCACCCGCTTCCTGGTTATCGGGCGCAAGCTGTTCAGCGCCAGCGGCCAGGACAAGACCACGCTGCTGGTCTCGGCCGGTGACACGCAATCGCCCGGCGCCCTGCATCGGCTGCTGGGCCCGCTGGCTGCCAACGACATCACCATGACGCGCATCGAATCCCGGCCGTCGCGCAAGCGCAAATGGGATTATGTGTTCTTCATCGACGTAGTCGGCCATGCCGAGCAGCCGCCGCTGTCGACCGCGCTGGCGGAGCTGAAAGAGGCGTCCACGCTGTTTCGCGTGCTGGGCTCGTATCCGGCGGCGGTGCTGTAACCCCCGAATGGGGTATGCTGGGCGCCCCTGAGGCCCGGCGCCGCCGAGCCCGGTTACCCCGTCAAAAAATAGATGTCGCATTACATAGTCGAGCCCGTTCCTGGCGTTTCCGGCGCGATCCGCGTGCCTGGCGATAAGTCCGTTTCCCATCGCTCGCTCATGCTCGGCAGCATCGCCGACGGCGTGACCGAAGTGAGTGGCTTCCTGGAAAGCGAAGATTGCCTGTCGACGATGAAGGCGATGCGCGCGCTCGGCGTGCGTATCGAGCAGATCGGTCCGCAGGCGGTGCGCGTGCATGGCGTCGGCATGCGCGGCTTGAAGCCGGCGAATCACGCACTGGATATGGGCAACTCCGGCACAGCGATGCGCTTGATGACGGGCCTGCTGTCGGGCCAGTCATTCGACAGCGAGCTGATCGGCGATTCGTCGCTGATGAAGCGCCCGATGGAGCGCGCCGCGAAGCCGCTGCGCGAGATGGGTGCGCAGATCGCGACGCTCGACGGTAAACCGCCCGTGAAAATCACCGGCGGCGCGAAGTTGAAGGGCATTCGTTACGAGCTGCCCGTGGCGAGCGCGCAGGTGAAGTCCGCCGTGCTGCTCGCCGGTTTATATGCAAACACGCCGACGACGGTCATCGAGCCTGCGATCACGCGCGATCATACCGAGCGCATGTTGCTGAGCTTCGGCTGCCAGGTCGACGCCGCGCACGGGGAAGTGTCGCTGACGCCGCCGACGCAACTGAAAGCGTGCACCTTGGAGGTGCCCGGAGACTTTTCCTCCGCAGCCTTCTTCATGGTTGCAGGCTCGATCAACCCCAAGAAAGATGCGGTGCTGACCATCACCGGTGTCGGCATCAATCCGACCCGCACCGGCTTGCTGGATATCCTCGCTCTGATGGGTGCGGATCTGCGCGTAGTGAATCATCGCTCTGCCGGCGCCGAACCAGTGGCCGACATCGAAGTGCGCCCGGCGCAGCTGAAGGGCATCCACGTGCCCGAACACCTGGTGCCGCTGGCGATCGATGAATTCCCGGTGTTGTTCGTGGCAGCATCCTGCGCGCAGGGCGAGACCATTGTCACCGGCGCGGAAGAATTGCGCGTTAAGGAGAGCGATCGCATTGCTGTCATGGCCGAAGGTTTGAAAGCCATGGGCGTGACTTGCGAAGTGCTGCCCGACGGCATCCGCATTCAAGGTCGCCCGGAAGCGAAGGTGTTCTCTGGCGGCACAGTCGACAGTCATGGCGATCACCGCATCGCGATGTCATTCTCGGTGGCCAGCCTGCGCGCCGCCGCACCGATCAAGATCCTGGATGTGGCGAACGTGGCCACGTCGTTCCCGGACTTCCCCGGCACGGCCGGGTCGGCGGGGCTGAACGTCGCCGTGCATGACTGACAGCATTCCGATTCTCACTATCGATGGCCCGAGCGGCTCGGGCAAAGGCACGATCGCGCGGCGGGTCGCCGACCAGCTTGGCTGGCATCTGCTCGATAGCGGTGCGTTGTATCGCCTGGTCGCGCTGGCCGGTCAGCGCAAGAGCCTCGATCCGACCGATCAAACCGGTCATGAACGGGTCGCCCAGCAGCTGAATGTCAGATTCGGCCTAGCCCCGGACGGCGGCGAGCAGATCTGGCTGGAAGGCGAGGAAGTCAGCAAGGCGATCCGGACCGAGCAGACCGGCGAGGGCGCCTCCCGCGTGGGGGCCATGTCGGGCGTCCGTGCGGCCCTATTAGAGCGTCAGCGTGCATTTGCACAGCCTCCCGGTCTGGTGGCCGACGGTCGCGACATGGGAACTGTGGTTTTTCCGTCCGCGCGGCTCAAGATATACCTCACGGCAAGCGCTGAGGAGCGCGCCCGTCGGCGCTATAACCAGTTGAAAGACAAGGGGCTCGATGCTAACCTCGCCGCCCTTTCGCTGGACATCGCCGAGCGTGACCGACGCGACGCAAGCCGCCCGATCGCCCCGCTAAAGCCTGCGGATGACGCGCTGATCGTGGACTCCACCTCGATGACGATTGACGCCGTCCTGGCCAGAGTTCTGGAACTGGCCGCCGCGCGCTTCGGGCGCGGTTGATTCCAAGCTGAAAGAGTTTCGTTTTGTTGGTGCCGCGCCGGATGCGTGGCTTGATTCAATAACCCCTCGTCGGACCGGATGCCGGCAGGACAAACACGCGGGCTCTTGTGGCCCTGGAAATACTCATGACCGAAAGTTTTGCGCAACTGTTCGAAGAAAGTCTGGCCTCCCAACGGATCAAGCCAGGCGCCATCCTCACCGGCCGAGTGGTGGAAGTCGGGCCCGACGTGGTGCTCGTCAACGCCGGCCTGAAGAGCGAGGCAGTGATCCCGGTCGAGCAATTCAAGAACGACCGTGGCGAGATCGAAGTCAGCGTCGGCGATGACGTCGAGGTCGCCCTCGACAGCGTCGAAGACGGCAATGGCGAAACGCGCCTGTCGCGCGAAAAAGCCAAGCGCGCCCGCACCTGGTCGCGTCTCGAGCAGGCGTTCGAGAAGCAGGAGATCGTCAAGGGCATCATCAATGGCCGCGTCAAGGGCGGTTTCACCGTCGAGATCGACTTCGTCCGCGCGTTCCTGCCGGGCTCGCTGGTCGATGTGCGTCCGGTGCGCGATCCCTCGTATCTCGAAGGCAAGACCCTCGAGTTCAAGGTCATCAAGCTGGATCAGAAGCGCAACAACGTGGTCGTGTCGCGTCGTGCGGTGGTCGAGCAGGAATACAGCGCAGAGCGTTCGGAGCTGCTGGAGAAGCTGCAGGAAGGCGCGGTCGTCAAGGGCACGGTCAAGAACCTCACCGATTACGGTGCGTTCGTGGACCTGGGCGGCATCGACGGCCTCTTGCACATCACCGACATGGCGTGGAAGCGCGTCAAGCATCCGTCCGAAGTCGTCACGGTTGGCGACGAGATCGATGTGCGCATCCTGAAGTTCGACCGCGAGCGTCAGCGCGTCAGCCTCGGCATCAAGCAGCTGGGCAACGATCCGTGGCAGAACATCGCCCGTCGTTACCCGACCGGCTCGCGTCTGTTCGGCAAGGTCACCAACATCGCCGACTACGGCTGCTTCGTGGAAATCGAAGAGGGCGTGGAAGGCCTGGTGCACGTCTCCGAAATGGACTGGACCAACAAGAACGTGAATCCCTCCAAGGTCGTGCACATCGGCCAGGAAGTGGAAGTCATGGTGTTGGACATCGACGAAGAGCGTCGTCGTATTTCTCTGGGCATCAAGCAGTGTCAGTCGAATCCTTGGAAGGACTTCGGCGACAACTACAACCGCGGCGACAAGGTCAGCGGCCAGATCAAGTCGATCACCGACTTCGGCATCTTCATCGGTCTGTCCGGCGGCATCGACGGTCTGGTGCACCTCTCCGATATCTCCTGGGACATCCCGGGCGAAGAGGCGGTGCGCAACTATCAGAAGGGTCAGCAGGTCGAAGCCATGGTGCTGTCGATCGATCCGGAGCGCGAGCGCATTTCGCTGGGCATCAAGCAGCTGGCGAAGGATCCGTTCTCGGCCTGGATCGCCGATCATCCGAAGGGCAGCATCGTGAAGGGCAAGGTGCGCGAAGTCGACGCCAAGGGTGCGATCATCGACCTGGGCGGCGGCGTGGATGGCCATCTGCGCGCTTCCGAGCTGTCGCGTGACCGCGTGGAAGACGCCCGTACGGTGCTGAAGGTCGACCAGGAAGTGGAAGCCCGCTTCACCAACGTCGATCGCAAGAGCCGCACGATTGCTCTGTCGATCAAGGCGAAGGAAATTCACGAGGAAGCCGAGGTGGTATCGAATTACCGCACCAACGAGACCTCGGCCGGCACCAGCCTGGGCGACTTGCTGAAGGAGCACATTGGCGGAAGCCAGGACAATTAACCTGTCCCGAGCGACACTCAGCGGCACGGCGGTGGCTTGCCACCGCCGTGCTTGTCGCTCCCAGGCAGGTTCCGTGGAAGAACAACAACGGGCCCGAGCATGACCAAATCGGAACTCATCGAGCTCATTGCAGCCAAGCAAAAACATCTGCCGGCCAAGGACGTGGAACTGGCGGTGAAGCAGGTGCTGGAGATCATGAGCGATGCCCTGGCCCAGGGCGGTCGCATCGAGATCCGCGGCTTCGGCAGCTTTTCATTGCATTTCCGTCCGCCACGCCAGGGCCGCAATCCCAAGACCGGCGAGACCGTGGCGCTGTCTGGCAAATACGTGCCGCACTTCAAGCCCGGCAAGGACCTGCGCGAGCGGGTCAATGACGGCGCCGATAGTCCCATCCGGGACTGAAGCGGTTGGCGGTTCGCGGTTAGCGGTTGGTGAAGAGGGGAACACGGCTTGGTCCGTTGCCTCTAAACTAACCGCCAACCGCGAACCGCTAACCGCCAACCGCCTTTCGAATGTCCCGCGTCGTTTTCTACCTCACCGTCGCCCTCGCTGCACTCGTTGCGCTGTTCGTCAGCGCCATGAATGTCGATCGAGTCGAGGTGGAGCTGGCGTTCCTGCGGATTGCGACTCCGCTCGGCCTTGCGCTGGTCGTCGCCTTCGTCGCCGGTCTGGTGGCGGGGTTGATCTGGCGCGTCTATTGGGTTGCCGAGCTGCTCAATGAGCGCGGCCGGCTGCGACGCGCCTTGCGTCTGGCCGAGCAGCGCGCTCGCACCGCCGCTGCGACCGGGGAAAATGCCGGCTGACCCACCGTCTTTCTTGTTGATCGCCGCACTGTTCGTTGCCGCGGCTGCCGGCTGGCTTTTCGGCCGCTATCGTTCCGGCGCCGGCGGCGCTCGTGCCTCCGAGCCGAACAAACTTTCCGAAGAATATTTCCGCGGCCTGGGCTTCCTGCTCGACGAAGAGCCTGACAAGGCGCTGGAAGTGTTCCTGCGCATGGTCGACGTCGACAACGACACGGTCGAAACTCACTTCGCGCTGGGCAATCTTTATCGCCGCCGTGGCGAAGTGGAGCGTGCCATTCGCGTGCACGAGAACATCATGGCGCGCCCATCGCTCAGCGACGAGCACCGTCTGCACGCGATGTTTGCTCTGGGCGAGGACTACTTTCGCGCCGGCTTGTTCGACCGCGCCGAACGTTTGTTTCTACAGCTCGCCGATGGCAGCGGCCGCCACGTGCAGGCGTTACGCTATCTGTTGCGCATCTACGAGCAGCAGCGCGATTGGGAGCAGGCGATCGTCGCGCATCGCAAGCTCGTCGCGGTCGCTTCACCCGAGCACCCGACCGCGATTGCCCATTATCACTGCGAGCTCGCCGAGCAGATGCGCGCAAAGGGCGACTTCACCGGCGCTCGCGAACAATTGCACCTCGCGCGCGATGCTCAACGTAATTTTCCGCGAGGCGCGCTGATCCGCGCCGACATCGCACTCGATATGAATCAGCCCGAGCTCGCAGCATTGCTGTGCCAGCGTGCGGTCGAGCTGCATCCCAAGCTACTTACACTGGCGTTGCCTCGCGTGATGCGTGCGATGCGCGGCACCGATGCGGGCGAAATCGAACGGCGTTTCCGTGTGTGGATACGGCCCGATCCCGTGGCACGCGCGGAGCTGGCATACGCCGCCATTGTCGCTGGGTTGGAACAGGAGTCGTTCGTTCGCGAGTGTTTGCCCGACCTGCTGCGGGAGGATCCGACCCTCGGCGAGATCGTGAGCGCCACCAGCGGCGATCCTTCCCATCTGACCGCCGAACAATGCACGGCGCTGGCGACAGCGCTGGGGCGAATTCTCCGACGCACCCAACGCTATCGCTGCGTGGACTGCGGCTTCGCCAGCGCGGCACATTTCTGGCAATGCCCTGGCTGCCGCAGCTGGGATGCGTTCGCGCCGGTAGCGCTGCTGGACCTGACGCCCGGCATGCATCGACGCTAGGCATATCGGGGCGCTGCAGATCGTCCGATTGCGTAGGCTTTTGCCCCGATATTGGCGCTTCAGGGACGACCCATCGTGTCGACAATCTCCGCCGCCGGATGCCATCGCATCCGTCTCGCTACGGCAAATTGAATACATTCAAGGAGAGAATCATGTCGACACATCTTTCGGTCCGGCGCGCGGTGCAGGCGTTGATCTGTAGCCTGTTGCCTGCGGCAGGCTGGGCCGGCCCGGTGGACATCAACACCGCCGACGCCGCCACCATCGCCAAAGAGCTGCAAGGCATCGGGCTCAGCAAGGCGCAGGACATCGTCGAGTACCGCGAAAAGAACGGGGCCTTCAAGAGCGCCGACGAGCTGCGCAAGATCAAGGGCATCGGCGCCAAAACGCTGGAACGAAACCGCGTCAACATCCGTATGGATTCCGCGACAACCGGCGCTCGCAAGGGCAGCTGAGGCGATAAATGGTGTGAACTGCGCCCGGTCACCAGGGACCGGGCCTTTTGTCACCCCTCCGCTCGCAGCCGCTTGCGATATCATCGGCGTCGCACCCCTTAAGTACCAACGCGGAGATGTGCAGTGGCGAAAGTATCGACGACCGAGATCCGGACGGCAGTGTTTCCAGTGGCGGGGCGCGGCACGCGCTTTTTGCCGGCCACCAAGGCCAGTCCCAAAGAGATGTTGCCGATCGTCGACAAGCCGCTGATCCAGTACGCCGCCGAAGAGGCGCTCGCGGCCGGTGCCCGCAAGCTCGTATTCATTACCGGCAGCTCCAAGCGGGCCATCGAAGACCATTTCGATTCCGACCACGAGCTGGAGGAGGCGCTGGAAGCGCAGGGCAAGCGGGACTTGCTCAAGGCGCTGAAGGACATCGTGCCGTCGTGGGCCAGCTGCATATACATTCGTCAGCCGTCGCCGCTGGGTTTGGGTCATGCCGTGTGGTGCGCCAAGCCGGTGGTCGGCGACGAACCTTTCTTCGTGCACCTCGCCGACGACTTGATCGACGCGCCGACGCCGTGCCTGCGTCAGATGGCTGAGGTGTATGCGGAGCGGGGCGGCAGTGTGCTCGGTGTGGAAACCGTGCCGCGCGCCGAAACGGACAAATACGGCATCGTTGCAACCGAAGAGCGCGAAGGCCGCATCAGCAAAGTCAAACAGATCGTCGAGAAGCCGCGGCCGTCGAATGCGCCCTCGACGCTGGCCGTGGTCGGCCGTTATCTGTTGTCGCCGACCATTTTCGCCAAGCTCGAGAACACCGGGCGGGGCGCGGGCGGAGAGATTCAGCTCACCGATGCGATCGCCGATCTGCTCGGCGACGAAAACGTGTTTGCTTACGAGTTCGAAGGCAAGCGCTACGACTGCGGCAGCAAGCTCGGTTATCTGCAAGCCACCGTCGAGTACGGCTTGAAGCACGAAAGCCTCGGCACCAAGTTCCACGACTATCTGCGCAACCTCGCGACGACCACGCTCGCGCCGAAGGGCTAGCCAACTCCTGTGGGCGGGCCAGCGCGGGCCCGCCTGCATTTGTTTCCAACGTTTCGAGATCCCCCATGTCAGCTAATACAGACCTGCACAACCGGCGCAACGCTGCGCTCACCAAGGGCATGTCCACCATGCTGCCCATCTACATCGAGAAGGGGCAGAACGCCGAAGTGTGGGATGCGGACGGGCGCCGTTACGTCGACTTCGCCGGCGGCATCGCCGTGTTGAACACCGGTCACCTGCACCCGCAGGTGAAGGCGGCCGTGCAGCAGCAGCTCGACGCAGGCTTCACGCACACCTGCGTGATGATCACGCCATATCGCGTTGCCGTCGAACTGGCCGAGAAGCTCAATGCGCTGGCGCCGGGCCCGACGCCGAAGAAGACGATGCTGGTCACCACCGGCGCGGAAGCGGTCGAAAACGCGGTGAAGATCGCGCGCGCTCACACAGGGCGCTCCGCTGTGATCGCGTTCGGCGGCAGCTTCCACGGCCGCACTTATATGGCGATGGCGCTGACCGGCAAAGTGTCGCCGTACAAGGTGGGGTTCGGTCCGTTCCCCGGCGATGTTTATCACGTCCCGTTTCCGGTGACGTATCACGGTGTAACGTCCGAGGACAGCCTCGCCGCGCTCGATCAGCTCTTCAAATACGACGTCGAGCCTTCACGCGTGGCTGCCATCATCATCGAGCCGGTGCTCGGCGAAGGCGGCTTCTATGCGGCGCCCGTGGAATTCCTCAAAGCACTGCGCGCGCTTTGTGACAAGCACGGCATCGTGCTGATCGTCGATGAGATCCAGACCGGCTTCGCTCGCACCGGCAAGATGTTTGCTATCGAGCACTACGGCATCGAGCCGGATCTGATGACCATGGCGAAGAGCCTGGCCGGAGGTTTCCCGCTCGCAGCCGTCGTCGGCAAGCAGCAGATCATGGACGCGCCGATTACCGGCGGTCTCGGTGGAACGTACGCAGGCTCGGCTGTGAGCTGCGCCGCTGCGCTCGCCGTGATCGATGTGATGGAGAAGGAGAAGTTGCCGGCGCGCGCCAATCATGTTGGCGACATCCTCATGCAACGATTGCGCAAGTTCCAGGGCGAGTTCACGTGCGTCGGTGAAGTACGCGGCCTGGGTGCGATGGTTGCGATGGAGCTGGTGCGTAACCGCGATCCGCATGCGCCCGATGCGGATCTGGCGAAGGCGCTGGTTCAGCGCGCGGCTGCCAACGGCCTGGTGCTGTTGTCGTGCGGCCTTTACGCCAACGTGATTCGCTTGCTGGTGCCGTTGACCGCGTCCGACGCGATCATCAACGAAGGCCTCGATATCATCGAAAAATCACTCCGCGAAGTGCTCGCGGCGGCGACGCCGGTGGCTGCGACCGGCTGAGCCGCTCGCAACCTTGCGGCGGCGGGGGCCGGGCAGAGCCAGCGGCAACAAGCCGAGGAACAGCAGCCACCAGTCGAAGCTGCCGCCGCCGCCGTTGCTCTGGCCGATTGGCGATGAGGCCGGCGGCGTTTGCGCATCGGGCGGCGTGGACGTGACCATCGCGAAATCGGTGTCATCGACCACGCCCGCATCGTCTGTCACTCGCAGTCGCAACGTGAAGCGGCTGTTGCCATTCACCTGCACCGTCGTCGACGTGGCCGCCGCGTCGGCGATCGTCGGCGTCGCGCCCGTAACGTTGACAACACTCCACTGATAACTCGCCACCGTGTGCGTCGGCGCGGCGAAGCTGGTGCCGCCGCTGATATTTACCGCGACATTCGGATCGATGGTCGCCGTCGACTGCACGATGCCGAAAGGCTTGAGTGCCGCTTGCACGGCGGCCGCGGTGTTGAGCATGCCGGCCCCGCAAGTCACCGTCGTGCAGATACATTCGACACCTTGCACGAAGGTCGTCGGCACGCGGCAGATCGCGTTGGTCGTAGCGCTCGACGTTGGGAAGGGCGAGGCGGATTCCTGCAACAACGTGGTGAACTGATCCGGCGTGAGTCGTGGGTTGACTGAGTGCATCAACGCCGCAGCGCCGGCCACCAGTGGGGCCGAGAAGCTGGTGCCGAAGTTGGGCCGATTCACCCGATCGGTGTGCGTGGGGGCGACCGGAACGGTGCTGCCCGAGTCGATCGCCACTTGCACCGGGTAAACGCAGGGCGAGGCGTCGGTGAACGGCGGGCCGTCATTCACGCAATTACCGCCGGGCGCGGAAATGTCGGTGCCTGGGCCCAGGTTGCTGAAGCCGATCTTGGTCCCGATGTGGCGAATGCCGCCGACGCCGAGCACGTTCTCGCAGTTCGATGGCGTGCCTGGCGGAATGCCGTCGTTGCCGACCGAGGCGACGATCAGCGTGCCTTGTCCGATGATTTCGTCGACGGCGCTTTGATAAGCAGCACTGCACTCGTCATCGCCGCCGAGGCTCAGGTTGATGATGTTCGCGGGGTTGGGATTGGTGGGTGCGTTGTCGACAGGCAGGCCCGCCGCCCAACGCATACCGTCGATGATGTCGGAGTCGAAGCCACCGCATTTGCCGAGAACTCGCACGGGCAGGATCTTGGTGGTCCAGCCGGCGCCGGCCATGCCGAAGCCTTCGTTGCTCTTGGCGCCGATCAGGCTCGAGACCCGCGTGCCGTGCCAGGAACTGGAGGTGGCGGTGCAATTGGCGAAGAAGGCGGTCGCGCGGTCGGCGGCATCGACCCAGTCGCCCGGATCGCTCGCATCGTCGTCCGGGCCGTCGCCATCGTTGGCCACGCGGGCATCGGAGATGAAGTCGTAGCCGGGCAGCAGCTTGTCGTTGGCCGGATTGTCATCCGTATCGTTGGCGAGATCGGGATGATCGGGGCGGATGCCGGTATCGAGCACCGCGACCACCGTGTTCGCGGTGCCGGTGGTGACGTCCCATGCCTCATCCGTGTGAGTGGCCGCAGGTTCTGCGCTGAGGAAATACCACTGATTGGCAACCAGCGGGTCCGAAGGGATCTGCTGGATCTGGCGGCGCTTGTCGGCGACCGCGAATTCCACGTCGGGATCGGCCGCGAGCTTGTCGAGCACGGACTGCAACTCGCGGCCGTTCAAGGCGTGATCGAGCTTGTATACGTCGGTCGTCGAAGTGCTGCTGCGCTTGTGCTGGATGGCTAGGCCCGAGCGGCTCGTGAGCTTGCCGGCGCGCTGGGCCGGTGCGGCCGAGAGCGTTGCTTTCGCGCCGCTGCGCCAACGCACGATGATCTGGTCGGTGGCGTCCGGCGCCTGCAGCCGGGGACCCTGATACTCCCGTGATTGCCCGAACGCCGGCAGGGCGGCGAACGCGGACAGCACGACGGCAGCGAGCATCTTCATCGGAGATTCCTTTTGATTCCTTCCTGAGTTTACGTCGGCGCGCAGCGCCCGCAAACCCTGACTTTTGCGCTCGAGCGGCGATCACACCATGGGCTTCGTGTATGGCGGATGAATGTTTTCACCGGCGCGTCGTTGGCGTTGCCGGCGCATCCAGTTCGCCCGTCCGGGCGAATCCAGCTCGAGTCAACCATTGAGATCGATCGCACCAGTCTCCAACCAGCGCCGACTCATCTATTCGCTGCTACAAACGTCCTGGATTCCGTGACGTAGCGCACGGTAGACACCTTGCTAGCGTCGCGGCCGGGCCGGTAGCATCCGTCGCGATTTAACAAATATAAGTGAACGGGATGGCAGCGGGTCGCAAGCAATCGCAGGGAGGAGCAAGTGCGGGCGCATTTGTTTCTGCATGTACCAAATCGCAATTATCGGCGCTGGCCCGGCGGGCCTGAGCGCAGCTGCACGCGCAGCGGCGCGTGATCAACAGGCGAGACGCTCGAGCCCCAGCTACGTTCTGCTAGAAGGCTTCAGCGCGCACGCCAAGACCATCCAGCGTTACCAGAAGGGTAAGCACGTGATGGCCGAACCCGGCTTCCTGGATCTGCGCAGCGATCTGGGCTTCGGCGCCGGCAGCCGCGAGAAAATCTTGTCGGCGTGGGGCGACGGTCTGCGTGAGCTCAACGTAAACATCCGTCACAACGCCGAAGTAAAGAAGATCGGCGGCGCCAAGGGCGCGTTCGCGATCCAGCTCACCAGCGGCGAGACCATTCAAGCCGCCCACGTCGTGCTCGCGATCGGCCTTGAAGGCAATCCGCGCAAACTCGGCGCGCCGGGCGAGGACCTGGAGCGGGTTCAATATCAGCTCGACGATCCCAAGGAATTCGCCAACGAGACCATCCTGGTGGTCGGCGCGGGCGATTCGGCGATCGAAAACGCCCTGGCGCTGGCCGAGCAGAACGATGTCTGGATCTTGAATCGCGGCAAGGAATTCAGCCGCGCCAAGGACGCCAACCTCAACGCCGTGGTCGCGGCCATCACCGATCCGCGCCGGCGTTTGAATTGTTACTACGAGACAAGCATCAAGAGCGTCACCCAAGGTGGCGGCGCGATGCCGCTCACCGTCGTGATGCAGACACCCGCGGGCGAGAAGACGGTGCAGTGTCATCGGATCATTGCGCGCTTGGGCGCCATCCCGCCGCGCAAGTTCGTCGAGTCCATCGGCATCAAGTTTCCGAACGAGCGCAATGACGCGATTCCCGAGCTGAGCCGGCATTACGAAAGCAACGTGCCGGGCGTGTACATCATCGGCTCGCTGGCGGGCTATCCGCTGATCAAGCAGGCGATGAACCAGGGCTATGACGTCATCGAGTTCATCAACGGCAACGACGTGAAGCCGGCGGATCATCCGCTGCTGGAATATCAGTTCTTCGGCTTGCCGTTCGAGCGCTCGGTCGATGAGATCGTCGAGCGTTTCCAGACGCTGATTCCGATGTTTCGGCAGATGAATGCGCTGGCGTTTCGCGAGCTGGTGATCGAGAGCGATCTGCTGGTCGCGTTCCCAGCCGGCGCCGAGTTTGACGACGCCCGCAAGCGCATGACGCTCCTGCAGAAGAAGCTGGCGCTGAAAGATCCGCAGCCGCGCATGACCCGCGTCATTCGCGAAGGCGAGGTGATCTATCAGCCCGGTGAATTCGGCACCTCGTTCTTCACCATCGTCGATGGCGAGGTGCTGCTCGAAGCCACCGGCGGCCAAAAGATCCGCACACGTCTGGGCCGCGGCGAGTTCTTCGGCGAGATGAGCTTGCTGTCGGGCCGGCCACGCTTGGAAAAAGCGGTCGCGGGGCCGGGCTGCATCCTAGTGGAGACACCGCGCCGGACCATGCTGAAGCTGATGAACTCCAACGAGGAAGTTCGCAGCGGCATCGATTGGATCTTCATCGTGCGCGAGCTGCAGCGGCACTTTGCTCCGTACGCGACGCTCAGAGAGCTGCGCAGTATCGCCACGCGCGTCACGCTGCGCCGGCTGAAAGCGGGCGAGGTGCTCTTCAGCGAAGGCGATGTGGGCGATTCGTTGTTCGTGTTGCGCTCGGGGGCAATCACTTTGCTGCGTCGTCAAGGCGACGAGGACAAGCTGGTGTCGCAGGTCCGCTCCGGTCAGCTGATCGGCGAGATGGCGTTGATGGGTGATCCCATGCGCCGCGAGACAGCGACGGCGAACGTGGCCGCCGAGCTGATCGAGATCAAGCGCAGGGAGTTCCTGGAGCTCACGCGTCGCGATGATGCACGCCTCGATCCCTTGCAAAAGGATGTGAGCCGGCGAGTGGTCGACAATGCTCGCATGCAGGTGCGGCCGGAAGCCGGCACGTTGATGAACTTCCTGATGGACGAAGGGCTCGGCGAAGCCACCAACGTCCTGGTCATCGACGAAGCGCTGTGCGTCGGTTGCGATAACTGCGAAAAGGCTTGTGCCGAAACGCACGAAGGCGTCTCGCGGCTGGATCGCGAAGCCGGCGCAACCTTCGCCAACATCCACATTCCGATCTCCTGTCGACACTGCGAGCAGCCTCATTGCATGAAGGACTGCCCGCCGAACGCGTTGCGCCGCTCGGAGAGCGGCGAGGTCTACATCAACGATACCTGCATCGGCTGCGGCAACTGCGAGGCGAATTGTCCGTACGGCGTGATCCGCATGGTCTACGACGCGCCGAAGAAACCGGGCCTGGTGTCGTGGATGATTTTTGCGGCCGGCAGCGGGCCGGGCGAAGAGCCCGATTACAAGCCCTCCGCGAAGGCCAAGGACAAAGGTAAGAAAGCAACGAAGTGCGACGCCTGCGTCGGCCTCAAAGGCGGGCCGGCCTGTGTGCGAGCGTGCCCCACCGGCGCCGCCATCCGCATCGGGCCCGAGCAGTTCATCGATCTGGTCGAGGAGCGGAAGCGGTGATCCACCGCAATCTGCTCTTGTACCGCGGCGCTCGCTACCTCTGGTGGTCGCTCGGATTAATCGTGGCCGCGTGTGTTCTGTATGTCACACAGGGCGACTCGCAGCCGCCGAACGGCGGCACCTGGCAGGGCTACGTGCTCGGCACGGTCGGCGCGCTGCTGATCGTCTGGCTCACGATGCTCGGCGTCCGCAAGCGGCGCTACAGCTCGACGACGGGCACCGTGCAAGGCTGGACCTCGGCGCACGTGTACCTCGGTTCGACGCTCATCGTCATCGCGACCCTGCATTCCGGCATCCAGGTTGGCTGGAATTTGCACACGCTTGCGTATGTGCTCATGTGTGTGGTCATTCTGAGTGGCTTCTTCGGCTTGTACACGTACATGAGCTACCCCCAGCTCATTTCCAAAAACCGCGAAGGTGGGGCGCGCGCGGAGCTGTTTGCCGAATTGTTCGAGCTGGATCGCAATGCTCGCTCGGTCGCGAGCCGTTGCGCGCCGGACGTCGCCATCGCCGTCGACAGCAGCATCGAGCGCACGACGCTGGGCGGCGGCATTTATTCGCAGCTCTTCAGTCGTGACGGCTCGTACTTCGTGCGCGGCGAGGGCAAGCCGGTCCGGAACACGGACCAGCAGCGAGTCATCGATTTCGTCGGCACCCGACTGCCGCGAGCGGCCAAGGGCGCCGAGGCTGCCAACCTGCAGCAGCTGATCGTTCTATTGTGCCGCCGGCAGGCGGTGCTACGGCGCATCCGTCGTGACATCCGCTTGTACGGCTGGTTGAAGATCTGGCTGTACTTCCACGTGCCCGTCACCATCGCGCTGCTGATCGCGCTGGTGCTGCACATCATCGTCACCTTCTTCTACTGGTAGCCGCGCATGGACGCCTTGTTACGCGAGCTACGGGAAGGCCCAGACGGTATCGCCGAGTACTACGATACCGAGATCAGCAGCAAACAGCTGACCATTGGCAGTGCGGCCGACCGGAACATTCAGTTGTTGGGCCGTGGCATTGCGCCCGAGCACGCAACGATTGTGCTGGCGGGCTCGCAGCTGAGGCTGGAGTGCCGGCGTGGCGAGATCGTCCGCTTGAACGGCAAGAAGCGTGCGACCGCGAGGCTCAACGTCGGCGATGTGATCGAGCTCGCCGGACATCGGCTGCGCATCGCCCAGCCGCCGCCGGGCTTCAATGCGGCCATCGAGCTGCAGCCCAACGATCGCGTCGACGCCAGCGCGTTCGAGAGCGCATTCCGCACCGATTTGTCACAGACCTGGCTCGGCAAGCGCACCATGGCGTGGGCCGGCGTGGTGCTGGTGATGTTGTTCGGGCTGATGTTGCCGTTCTTCGTCATGAAGCTGCACCACTCGGGCACGGCCACGCCGTCGTGGATTCCCGGCGACAAGTTCTGGAACAGCGGTCCGCTGCATCAAGTACATCAGCAGGCCATTGGCGATCGCTGCGAAACGTGCCATCAGAAGTTGTTCCAACGCGTGCAGGATGCAGCGTGCAACGAGTGTCACCGCACGACGCACGATCACATCATGCCCGCGCGCCTGGCGCTCACAGAGCTCGGGCCGACGCCGCGCTGTGCGACCTGTCATCGCGAGCACAACGAGCCGCAGACCTTTCTGGTCAACAGCGGCGACAGCATGTGCGTCGATTGCCACGGCGATCCCGAGCATGGCTTCGGTCAGATCCAGGTCGATCGGGTGCTGGGCTTTGGCCTCGAGCGTCATCCGGAGTTCAAAGCACATTTGCTGGCGTCGACGACGGCGCCCGCGGGCTCGGGGGTCGCGTATGAATGGAAGACGCTGATCGCCGAGCTCGACAAGGCCAAGGAACAGTCGAACCTGAAGTTCTCCCATCAGCAGCACCTGGATCCCAACCAGGTGCTCCGTCGCGGCGACAGCAAGCCGATGAACTGCGCCGACTGTCATCGCCTCGAGCCGGATGGCGAACACTTCGCGCCGATCTCGATGGAAGGGCAGTGCTCGTCGTGCCACGAGCTGACGTTCGATCCCGGCGCGCCGGATCGTCAGCTGCCGCACGGTAAGCCGCGCGAAGTCGTGCTCACACTGCAAGACTACTTCACCCGCAAGTTCTCCGATCCGAACATGGGCAAGGTGACGCGAGAGCGCCGGCGCTTGCCGGGACGCGAGGATGAAGAGGAGACCTGCACGGGCGTGCCGTTCGATTGCGCCATGCGCAGCGCTCGCAAGGAGATCGAAAGTCAATTCACGCGTCGCGGCTGCATCGGCTGTCACGCCGTGGTCGACACACAAGCTCCGAATGTATTCGAGCGCTTCCAGGTCATCCCGATCAAATTCGCGCGCGATTACTTCCCCGCAAATCGCTTCGATCATCGCAGCCATCAGATTCAGAACAAGCTGACTGGCGACGATGCGTGCCTGTCCTGCCATGCAGCCAAAAAATCCGAGGACGCCAGTGATCTGATGGTGCCTGGCCTTACGAAATGCACCGAGTGTCATGGCGATAAGGCTGCGGCCGAGCGAGTCACCGTGCAATGCGTGAGCTGTCACGAGTATCACCCGCGCGATCCGTCGTTGCTGGACGTCTTCAGCAACGGCGCGAGCCCGCGCATCACGACTCGATTGAGTCGGCCCCGCGAAACCAAACCGGCGCCTGCGGGCGAACTCGCTGGATCATGAGACAGACTTCACATATTCGCGCGTGGCGGAGCTTGCTGCCGCTTACGGCGGCATTCCTGGTGGCGTGTTCAGGCGGCTCGCCGACCACACCGACCACCGGCACGGACAGCAGCGATCCCACTTGCACCGGCACGTGCTTGAGCACGTCGACCTCGAATCTCAGCGTCGCCGATGTGCAACGAGTGATCGCGCAAGGTGTTGCTGAAGCGCAAGCACGCGGCACGAATGCAACAATCGCGGTCGTCGATCGCGTGGGCAATGTGCTCGCCGTGTATCGGATGGGCGATCCGTCGACGCGCTCAGTCACCGTGACGACTTCCCCAAACGGCGACGCGCCGATCTCTGGTGGATTGGAAGGCATTCGTTTGCCGGTGCAGGCCGCGATGGTGAACATCGATCACGCGGCTGCCATCGCCAAGGCCGTGACCGGTGCGTATCTGTCCTCCGAAGGCAACGCATTCTCGACGCGCGTCGCCAGCCAGATCGTGCAAGATCATTTCAATCCGGGCGAGGACCTCCAGCCGGCCGGCCCTTTGTTCGGGGTGCAGTTCAGCTCGCTTGCGTGCTCGGATCTGGTTCGTTCGTTCACGGGCGCGCCGGGACCGGGGCCGCAGCGAACGCCGCTCGGATTGTCGGCGGACCCGGGCGGTTTCCCGCTGTACAAGAACGGCACGGTGGTGGGCGGCGTCGGTGTGCTGGCCGACGGCTTCTACACCATCGACAAGAGCATTCTCGATCGTGACATCGACGTGGACGAGGCGATTGCGCTTGCCGCCACGTTTAGCTACAGCGCGCCGGTCGATCGACGCGCCGATCGCATCACCGTCGATGGCAAAGTGCTGCGCTTCACCGACGTGGAGTTCGCCGAACTGAGCGCAGATCCGCAGTCCGCGCCCGGTTTCGACACGCTCACCGCGGCGGTGGGCGGACTGGTCACGGTGCCTGGATACACGGATGGCGTCGTTCGCGACGGTACTGTGTTCGGTCAGCCAGGTTCTGGTGTGCGTCCCGATGGCGATCAGAACTTCCCTGGCCGCGACGCCTTCGTGCTGGTCGATGAAGCAAACAATCTGCGCTACCCGCCGCGCGCTGGCACGGATGCGGCTATTGTGGGCGGAGCGGTGCTCAGTGAAGCTGAAGTGCGCACACTGTTGCAATCGGCGCTCGATGTGGCGAATCGCGCTCGTGCGCAGATCCGGCGTCCGGTGGGATCGCAAGCTCGCGTGACGATCTCCGTCGTCGACTCGCAAGGTGAGATCCTGGGCGTTGCTCGCACGCGAGACGCGCCGCTGTTCGGCACGGACGTGTCGTTGCAAAAGGCGCGGACGGCAGCGTTCATGTCGTCCAGTTCAGCGGCGAGCTTCATCGCGACCCTGCCGGATGCCAGATATCTGAGCACGACCGATGCGGCGGTGAGCGTCGTGCGTTCAATTCCATTGAGTGGATACGTGAATGCTCTGCGCTCTTTCATCGCCAATCCCAACGCGCTTGCCGATGGACAGGTCGCCTACACCGATCGCGCTTACGGCAACCTCTCGCGCCCGTTCTTTCCCGACGGCATCACGGGTGCCAACCAAGGGCCGTTGAGCAAGCCGGTGGGCGAGTGGAGCCCGTTCTCGACCGGCATGCAGCTCGATCTGTCGATGAACGCGGTCCTTCAGCATGTGTTGTTCGTCGCGGGCGTGCCTGGAATTCCCGATGTCGCACCGGGCTGCGCGGGAGTGCAACTCGCCGCCGACCTGAGCAGCGTCGGGCAGACGATCACGGGTGTGCGCCTCGGGAACGGCCTGCAGATCTTCCCTGGCAGCGTGCCTGTTTATCGAGGCAGCACTTTGATCGGCGCCGTCGGCGTATCCGGCGACGGTATCGATCAGGATGACATGGTCGCGTTCATGGGCTTGCACAACGCAGGTCAGACGCTCGGCGGTGCGATCAACAACGCTCCGGCAGAGATGCGCGCCGACACCTTGCTGCCGCAGGGCGTGCGCTTGCGGTACGTGCAGTGTCCCCAGGCGCCGTTCATCGACGGCACGGACGACAACGTTTGTGGAGGGAAGTGACGTGAGGAGGAAGCGGTTAGCGGTTTGCGATTGGCGGTTGGCGGTTAGTCAAGAGGCTCAGTTCCTATGGGGATCGGGAGGGCGTGACGACATGTCGTTGCCCAAATCTTCTCTTCACCAACCGCCAACCGCCAACCGCCAACCGCTAACCGCTGCTCTTCTCACGATCAGCACGTTTGTAGTCACGGCGACTGCATGGTCTCAGACCGCGACCGCCGCTGAAGTTTGTTATCAGGACGACGTTGGCCGCGTCGTGAAGCGACGCCGGCCGGGCTACACCGAAGTGCCGTGTCCGGAAGAGGGCAGCGCACAGCAACCGACCACGCCGTCGGGTGAAGGTGTGCCGCCGCCATCGCCGGAAGCGCAGCAGGTGCTGCCGCTGCCGCCGCTCGAAGATACCGGTCGCGCCCCGCGGCGACGCGTGATGGAACGTACGCCGCCGGCGTCGGTTTCGCCGATTCCGCGGCCGGGTCTCACAGACTTCGTGGACTCGGTGCCCATGCCCGATCGCTGGCGCATCGTCGACACCCTGGGCTACAAGGAACGTTGGTGGGATCCCTACAACCGCAACGTGCTCAAGGCGGACAAGCCGGTGGTCGGCGAGGACTGGTTCTTCAACCTCGGTGTGATCTCCGACACGATCTATGAAATGCGCGAAGTGCCCACGCCCATCGGCGCGATCTCGACCGACAGGCCCGGCGGCATCGATGTGTTCGGCAGCTCCGATCAATGGTCGGTGGCGCAGAACATGAGCTTCGAGTTCGTCTATTACAAAGGCAACACGGTCTTCAAGCCACCCGATTGGGAATTCCGCGTCACTCCCGTCATTTCCTACAATTACACCGAGCTCGAGGAAGTGCAGGCGGTCAATGCCGATGCACGCCGCGGCCTGACGCGTGACGACACGTTCGTCGGCTTGCAGGCGGCGTTCGTGGACAGGCACCTGCGGAACGTTTCGGACAACTACGACTTCGACAGTTTCCGTATCGGCATCCAGCCGTTCTCGTCGGACTTCCGCGGCTTCCTGTTTCAGGACAATCAGCTGGGCGCGCGTCTGTTCGGTACTCGCGGCAACAACAAGTGGCAATACAACATTGCTTACTTCCGCCGCCTGGAAAAAGACACGAACAGCGGCTTGAACGATGTCGGCGCGGATCTGCGCGAGGACGACGTGTTTGTCGTCAACCTCTATCGGCAGGATTTCCCCGTGCTCGGCTTCACGTCGCAGGCGACGGTGCTCCACAACCGCAATCGCGAGGACGAGCTGCGTTATAACAACAATGGCTTCATCGAGCGGCCGTCCTCGCTCGGGTTGGAGAACCTGCGCGAGTACGACGTGACCTATGTCGGCTACAACGGCGACGGTCACTTCGGCCGCGTCAACCTCACGACCTCCGTGTACTACGCCATCGGCGACGAGACGCCGAGCGTGTTCGTCAATCAGGAAGTAGACATCAGCGCGCTGTTCGCGGCGGCGGAGCTGTCGATGGACTTCGACTGGATTCGTCCGCGCATCTCGCTCTTGTACGGCAGCGGCGATGACGATCCGTTCGACGACGAGGCCAACGGCTTCGATGCGGTGTTCGAGAATCCGCAGTTCGCCGGCGCCGATACCAGCTACTTCATCCGCCAGGCCGTGCCCTTGATCGGCGGCGGACGCGTCGCGCTCGCGACCCGCAACGGCGTGTTGAACAACCTGCGCTCGTCGAAGGAAGAAGGTCAGTCGAACTTCACCAATCCGGGCGTGCTGATGGCGGGCCTGGGCGTCGATATGGACTTGATGCCGGAGCTGCGGCTGTCCTTCAACGCCAACACGCTGTACTTCGACGATCCGACGGTGATCGAGGTCGCGCGCAATCAGGGGCCGATCGACAAGCACATCGGTTACGACGTGTCGGCCTCGGTGATCTATCGGCCGATGATGTCGCAGAACATGGTGGTGCGCGCCTCGTACGCGACGCTGATTGCCGGCGACGGCTTCGACGCGCTGTTCCCGGACGAGGATCCGGGTTACTTCCAGCTCAACGCGATCTTCGCTTACTGACCCTCCGAAAATCATTGTAGCGCGTCAGACATGCCAAGGACTCCAATGACAACGCTCGGGAAGCTCGCGACTGGATTCGCACAGACATTGGTCGCGCTGTGCGCTTTCAGCGGCGTCGCTTCCGCCGGCTGGTTCGGCGACGAACCGAAGTATGTGACGGCACCGCCGGCGCCGAAGAGCCAGACCGAAGAGGACGTGCGGGCCAAGACCGAAGGCTGTCAGACCTGTCACACCCAGACCGATTCGAACACCATGCACTTGAACCCGGCCGTGAAGCTGGGTTGCACGGACTGTCATGGCGGCGATGCCAACGTGCGCCTGACGCCCGGTGTTCAGCGCGGCACGAAGGACTACATGAAGCAGCAAGAGCTTGCTCACGTGCTGCCGAAATTTCCGGAGGAGTGGAAGTATCCGTCCAGCGCCAATCCGGAGCGCACCTATACGCTGTTGAACCGCGAAAGCCCGGAGTTCATTCGCTTCATCAATCCGTCGGACTATCGCATCGTTCGTGAGTCGTGCGGCTCCTGCCACATGGAGATCATCGAAGCGTCGGCGCGCAGCATGCACACGACCGGCGCAATGTTGTGGGGCGGCGCTGCATATAACAACGGCATCCTCGATTTCAAACAGTACATCATCGGCGAGTCGTACGACCGCAATGGCCAGGGCGTGCTGTTGAAGGGACCGAAGATTCCGGATCACCTGGTCAACCAGGCGGCGGTCGCCGGCATCCTGCCGCAGCTGTATCCGCTACCGTCGTGGGAAACGATTTATCCCGGCGACATCTTCCGCGTGTTCGAGCGCGGCGGACGTAACATCGCGAACTTGTTCCCCGAGACCGGCCTGCCCAATGCGCTCGGTCAGTTGCAGCGTATCGAAGAGCCGGGTCGGCCTGATTTCCGCCAATCGAATCGTGGCCCGGGCACCGGTGCTCGCATTGCCGTGCCGGTGATCAATATCACCAAGACTCGGTTGAACGATCCGCTGCCCTGGTTCCTGGGCACTAACGATCAGCCCGGCGATTTCCGCCACTCGGGCTGCGCTTCATGCCACGTCGTGTATGCGAACGACCGCGACAAGCGCCACTCGAGCATCTATGCGAAGTTCGGTCACGAGGGTCTGACGCGCACCGTTGACCCCACGATCAGCAAGACGGAGCCAGGCCATCCGCTGACGCACACGTTGACGCGCTCGGTGCCGACCAGCCAGTGCATGGTCTGTCACATGCACCAGCCCAACATGTTCATGAACAGCTTCCTCGGCTACACGATGTGGGACTACGAGTCCGACGCGCCGTTCATGTGGCCGGAGAAACAGCAGTACCCGACCAGCGAGCAGATGCGCAAAGTGCTCGATCGCAACCCGGAAGGCGCGGCGACGCGTGGCAAGTGGTCGGACGTGAATTTCCTGAAGCAGGTGTCCGAGCTCAATCCGCAGCTCAAGGACACGCAGTTTGCGGACTATCACGGTCACGGCTGGAACTTCCGCGGCGTGTTCAAGCGCGACCGCAAGGGCAACCTGCTGGATGCCAACAACAAGGTCGTGAGCGACGAGGATCCGCAGAAGTTCAAGAAGGCGGTCCACATGTCGTCCATCCACGTCGACGTGGGCATGCAGTGCGTGGACTGCCATTTCTCGCAAGACAATCACGGCAACGGCTATATCTATGGCGAGGTGGCCGCCGCGGTCGAGATCGACTGTAAGGACTGCCATGGCACGGCGTTGCAGCTGCCGAACTTGTACACCTCAGGTCCGGCTGCACTCGGCGGCGGCGTCGACATGACGACGCTGCGCACGCCGGACGGCCGGCGGCGCTTCGAATGGATAGGCGAGACGTTGTATCAGCGCTCGATGATGGAGTCGGGCGTCGAATGGCGCATGAGCCTGGTCAAGCGCTCGGTCGACCCGAGCAGTGCCGAATACAACCCGAAGGCGGCTCGCGCCAAGCTGATGAGCAAGAACACGGCGTCGCTGGAGTGGGGCAAGGGTATCGCGCCAAACAACCTCGCGCACACCGACGAGAACGTCGAGTGCTACACGTGCCACACGTCGTGGACCACGAGCTGCGGCGGCTGTCACTTGCCGATCGAGGCGAATGCCAAGACGACTCGCAATCACTACGAGGGCGGCGAGACGCGTAACTTCGCGACGTATAACCCGCAGGTCGCGCGTGATGACATGTTCCTGCTGGGTCGTCGCGAGCCCGCGGCGGGTGGCAAGATTGCGCCCGTGCGCTCGAGCTCGGCGCTGGTCCTTTCCTCGACCAATGCCAATCGCGAAAAGATCTACATTCAGCAGCCGCCGATCGCGGCCAGCGGCTACAGCTCGCAGGCGTTCAACCCGCACTACCCGCACACCGAGCGCAAGACCGAGACCAAGACCTGCACCGACTGTCATTTGTCGAAGGAGAATGACAACAACGCCATCATGGCGCAGTTGCTGGCGCAGGGCACCAACTTCATCAACTTCGTCGGCTACAACGCTTATGTGGGCGGCGACGGCCAGATCAGCGCCGTCAACGTCACCGAATGGGACGAGCCGCAAGCCGTCATCGGCAGCTATCTGCACCGTTACGCTTATCCGGATTGGTTCAATGAGCACAACGAGAACGATCGCGAGCTGAAGAACGGCTACAGCCACGACGCTGGCGATGTGCGCTGCCTGCAACTGCGGGGCGAATATTTGTATGTCGCCGAAGGTCGCGCTGGTCTGCAGGTCTACGACGTGGCCAGCCAGGGCAACAAGGGCGTGTCACAGCGCTTGATCACTGCGCCGTTCAGCCCGCTGGGTCACGACACCCAAGTCAATACAAAGAATGCGACTTGCGTGGCGCTGCCGACCAATCAGCCCATCCACCCGCCGCGTAACGAAGGCGAGAAGATGCGTGTGGCGAACCTGGAGCAGCCGATCCATCCTCTCTATAACTACGCATATGTCACCGATTCCAAGGAAGGACTGATCCTGGTCGACGTGAACACGATGGCAGACGGCGAGCCGCGCAATAACTTCCTCAAGCGCGCGGTGACCTGGAATCCCGGTGGCGTGCTCAATGGCGCCCGACACATCACGGTTGGTGGCTACTACCTGTACGTCACAACCGCGAAGGGCCTGGCCATCGTCAGCGTCGATACACCGAAGAACCCGGTGCTGATCGCAGAAGTGCCGTTGAAGGATGCGCGCTCGACGGCGCTGCAGTTCCGCTATCTGTTCGTCACGGATGCCGACGGCTTGAAGACCATCGACGTGACCGATCCGAAAGCGCCGCGCCTCGTGCAGGACAACACCATCCGCATGAAGAATGCCCAGCGCGTGTTCGTGGCCAGAACGTACGCATACGTCGCGGCGGGCAGCGATGGCGTGGTGATCGTCGATGTGGAGCGGCCGGAGCGCATGTTCGAATATCAGCGCTTCACGGCGGGCGGCAAGATCACCGATGCCAACGACGTGATCGTTGCGACGACCAATGCCTCGCTGTACATGTATGTGGCGGACGGCAAGGGCGGTCTCAAAGTCGTGCAGCTGACCTCGCCGGCGTCGCAGCCGAAGTTCTATGGCTTCAGTCCCGAGCCCAAGCCGGAGCTGATTGCAATGTATTCGACCGGCAAGCCTGCGCTGAGCCTGTCGAAAGGCCTGGAGCGCGATCGCGGCGTGGACGAGACCGGCGGTCAGATCGCCGTGTTCGGCCGCCGTGGCTCGCGCCCGCTCAACTTGGAGGAAATGCGCAAGCTATTCCTGGATGACAATGGGCAGCCGTGGTATGTCACCGACCAAGTAGAACAAAGAGTCTCGCGGCAGTAGCGGAGTATCTCTATGGGATGGAGGCCGGGAGCCTTCCTGAGAACACATGCGCTGTGGATGGCCGCAGCGCTGCTCGGTGTGAGCGTGCGCGCGCTCGCCATCGAGCCGGGTATTGCCGATTACAAACATATGGGCGTGGCGAGCTGCGCCACCAGCGTCTGTCACGGCAAGCTCGCGCCGCAATCAGATAGAGATGTGGCCTTGAATGAGTATCGGATCTGGCAGCAGGAAGACCGGCACGCGCAGGCGTTCCGCACGCTCGAGCTAGCCGAATCCAAGCGCATCGCCACCAATCTCCGCCTGCCGAATGCGACGGCAGCGAAGATCTGCCTGGACTGTCACGCCGACAATGTGCCGTCCGACAAGCGCGGCCCGAAGTTTCAGATCAGCGATGGCATCGGCTGCGAGGCGTGCCACGGCGGTTCGGAAAAGTGGCTCGAGAGTCACGCAGAGGAAAAAGCCACGCACAAGGACAATCTCGCGCGCGGCATGTATCCGACGGAACAGCCGCTGAAACGAGCTCAGGTGTGCCTGGGCTGTCATCTCGGCACCAAGGATCAATTTGCGACGCACGCCATCATGGGCGCAGGCCATCCGCGCCTGAGCTTCGAGCTCGAGGCGTACACCACCAATCAACCGGCGCATTTCATCGTCGATGCCGACTACGACGAGCGCAAGGGCAAGATCGCCGGTATGAACCTGTGGGTGACCGGTCAGCTCGAGACCACGCGCCGTTACCTGTCGCTGCTGCAAACCAATATGTTTCATGCGGGCAACATGTTTCCGGAGCTGGCGTTCTACGATTGTCACAGCTGCCATCACCCGATGGACAAGATCCGCTGGAATTCGGCGCGCGCGGGCGCCGGCATCAAGCCGGGCACAGTGCGTTTGCAGACCCAGAATCTCATCGTGTTGCAGGCCCTCACCGACACTTTCGAGCCGGCGGCGACCGCGCAACTGGTCGAGCTGACCAACGCGCTGATTCGCGCCGGGCAACGCGATCGTACCTCGGTGAACGAAGCGGCGAAGGCGTTGCTGAACTGGCTCGGCCCGCGCGATGCGCTCGCTCGTAGACAATATTCGAGCGCGGATGTAATTAAGATGCGCAAGAACCTCGCTCGTTACGCAGCGACCGACAAGGCAGGCGACTACGCTGCTGCGGAGCAGATCGTGCTGGGGCTGGAAAGCCTGAGCTATACGATCGGCGACCGGAACAGCAAGAAAGCAGCGCTGGATGCGCTGTACAACGCAGTCAAGAACGACACCACATTCAGTCCACAACAATTTGCCACTGCCGCGGCCAACGCGCAGAAATCATTCTGAACGAGCCCCACCGTGCGTTTCGGAACCGCCAGCAAACGATTCTCCGGTCGAACTCATCCGGGCCGTCGCGGCGGTCCGAACGAGGATGTCATCGGCTGGGACGAGGCCAGCAACTTCTGGTTCGTCGCCGACGGCATGGGCGGGCATGCGAGCGGCGACGTGGCCAGTCGCGTCGTGAAAGAAACACTGCTCGGCGAGGCGCTGACGCTGCCGTTAGTGGATGCGATCAAGAAGGCGCATGAGACGGTCGCCGCGACGGCGAAGACCAACACCGCTTACGACAACATGGGATCGACGGTCGTCGCGACACGGATCGCTGAACGGCAGGCGGAGATTGCCTGGGTTGGCGACAGTCGGGCGTACCTGTGGCGTCATGGGGCGTTGAGCGCGCTGACGCGGGATCATTCCTACCTGGAAGTGCTGCGAGTCCAGGAGAACCTTTCCGAAGAGCAGTTGCGCGGTCATCCCAACCGTAATTTGGTGACTCGAACGCTGGGCATCGGCACGCCCGAGGCGTCGGTGGCCAAGGTGCCGCTGCGGCGACGGGATTGGCTGATCCTGTGCAGTGACGGACTCAACGACGAATTGGAAGATCGCGAGATCGCCGAGGTGCTGCGGACCCATCCGCAGCTGGAGAAGGCCACCGAGGCCTTGATCGAAGCGGCGCTGGCCAAGGGCGGCCGGGACAATGTGAGTGCGGTGGTCGTGGAATACGACGGCCCCGATTCGGGCGAGGTTTCGAGCAGGATGTCGCAGACGCTGAAACCCATGTTACCTATGATGTTCTCAATTCTGGGTGGAATCGCGGCAGCCACGCTGGTGGCGGCCCTGTGGTGGTGGTTCTATGGTCGCTGAGTCCAACGCGTTCCTCATCAAGGTCGGTAGCAGCCGGGAAATCCAGCTGAAGTCGGAGACCGTGCTCGGCCGGCAGGTCGAATGCGATGTGCTGCTCACCGAAGGTCACGCCTCCCGCCGGCACGCCAGGCTCGTGCAGGCCGAGGACGGCTATTGGCTGGAAGACCTGGGGTCGTCCAACGGCACCTTCATCAATGGCAACCGCATTTCGGGCCGCGTGAAGGTCGCCTCGGGCGACCGGCTGCGTTTCGACGTCGAAGAGTACGATTTTCGTGTGCCCTCGCAGGCCGCCCCAGTGGCGCTGGATGAGAGCAAGACGGTGTATCGGGCGCCGGAGTCGGCGGCCGTTGTGGCCGAGAGCAGCGGCGTGTTCAAGCGTCCCGGCGCGTGGGCGGACCCGGATGCGATGGGAGACGCCGGCGTCCACAAGACGAAGTTCATCGATCCGGCGCAGATGAAACAGATGGCAAGCAGCGCCGCCCCGGTCGCAGCAGTGCCGAGCGCGGTCGACGGTCCGCATCTGCAAGTAGTGTCAGGCAGCCGGACGGGCTTGAATATCCAACTGGCCGTCGGCGACTCGGGCAATGCCGAGTGGACCATCGGCAGCCAGACCGATCGCGAAGTGCAGTTCATGGACAGCGGCGTGTCGGCGCTGCACGCGAAAATCGTCAACGAGGGCGAGCGCTGGAAGGTGCTCGATCAGATGTCGGCAAACGGCACGTTCGTGAATGGCAAACGCGCCAATGTGAGTTATCTCGCCTCGGGCGACCGCGTGCGTTTCGGCCCGGTCGAATGCGTGTTCCGTACGGATGCTAGCAGTGGGCCGATCACGGCCACGCAGCGCATCGTCGATGCAGGCACAGGCGAGGAGGCCAAAGGCCGGAGCCTCGTCGTTGCTACGGTCGCGTTCCTGGCGACCATTGCGGTGCTCTTCGTCGTTTATAAGTACTTGCTGGCGAAGTAGACCGACTCAAATCAGCGTCAGTAAGTGCTTCGCAGCGGCGGGGTTGCGCTCCTTGGCCCCGCTGATGAAGTAGATAAATACATCCCTTGGCTTCTTCGGTGGAGCCGTCTTCGTTACATACGGCAGGTCATCGGGCGCGCCGCCTTCCGCCCACAACTTCGCGCGCTTGCTCCAAGCGTCCAAGTCAGCCTTCGAATAGCCGGTTGGCTGCGTGGCTTCGGTCTTGCGCAGGCGAGCGTAGACGAAGTCCGCACTCACATCCGCGAAGTTCGGAAACTCATCCGTGTGCGCAAACACCGTCGCGACGGAATGCTTCCTTGCCAACTCCACATACGCTGGATCCATGAACGTCTTGTGTCGCACCTCGAGCACATGACGCAGAGGCAAGTCATCGAGTGTGTGGGGCAGCGCTTCCAGGAACGCGCCGATGTCGTCCGCATTGAAATGCAGGGTCGGTGGCAGCTGCCACAAAATCGGCCCGAGCTTGGGTCCGAGCGACGATAAGCCGCTGGCAAGGAAGCGAGGGACGGACGGAACTGCCTCGGACAGCACCTTGCGATACGTTAGGTACCGCGGCGCCTTGATCGAGAATACGAAGTCATCCGGCGCATCGTCCCGCCACTTGGCGAACACGTCCGGCTTCTGCAGGCGGTAGAACGTGCCGTTGATCTCGATGGCCGTGACCTGCCGACTCGCGTAGTTCAGCTGCGATTTCTTGGGCAGGTCTTCAGGGTAGAACGTCTCTTCCCAGGGCTCGTAGGTCCAGCCGCCGATGCCGGCGCGAATTCTGCCTGCGGTCTTACTCATGGAACCTCAACGCACCAGATGGCGCACGGGAACGCGCGATGAGCGCTTGATGGTATTGAGCACGATGCTCGAATGCACGTCGCGCACAGCGCGAATGTGCATGAGCTTCTTCAACACGACATTGCTGAGCTGCTCCAGGTCCGTGACGACCACCTGTAACAGCAGGTCGTACGCGCCAGTCATGGCGTGACAGCTCACCACTTCCTCCATGCTGTCGACGGCGCGGCGGAACTGCTCGATGTTCTCGTCGGTATGACGCGTGAGGCGGACCTGCACGAACGCCTGCACTTTCAAGCCGAGGCGGCTCGGATCGATGACGGCGGTGTATCCCTGGATGATGCCGTCCTGTTCCATGAGCTTCAGCCGACGGGCGCAAGGCGTACTCGAAAGGCCGACCTCTTCGGCGAGCTCGACGATGGGTAAGCGGCCATCGCGCTGCAGCTCATCGAGAATGGCGGCGTCGTAGCGATCGAGGTCCATAAAGCATCCGGAGTGGAATCGCCTAATTCGGCGGGTTGAAGTGGAGACTATCACCAATCTGGAGCTAAAACGCGCCGCACTTTGTTGATTTCCGCTCCTGGCTCAGGCGTAGGCTGGCGCTTGCGGCCAACTGCGCCGCTATCAGAAGACGCGAGTAATGAGCGCAGAACGACATTCGGTTTTCGGCAGGGGCGTGGGTAGTGGGACTCGGCAGCATCCGCAGCCGGACTGGCACCGGGTCGTGCATACAATTCTGGTGTCGCGAGCGCTGGATGAGCTGGAAGAGACCCAACTGCTGCCGGCGCGCAAAGTGCTCTATCAGTTCACGGCGCGCGGCCATGACGTGACGCAAGTGTTGCTCGGGCAATTAATGACCGGCGTCCGCGACGGCATTGGCGTTTATTACCGCTCGCGGCCGCTGATGCTCTCGGTCGGCCTGTCGCTGAAGGACGCGCTGGCGTCGACCATGATGCGCTCGGGCAGCGTGAGCGACGGTCGCGACATCGGCGTTGTATTCAATCTGCCGAGGAGCGAGGGCGTTTGCGTGTTGCCCGCCTGTGGTGGCGTGGGTGCGCAGTACACACCGGCGATCGGTTGGGCGCAGTCGCTGCAGTATCGTTCGCAAGTGCTGCGCGAGGCCGAGGCTGATGGCTGCATCGCGGTGGCTCATGGCGGCGATGCTTCGGTCGCGACGAATGGCTTCTGGTCCGCGTTGACGATTGCGACTACGCAGCGCCTGCCCATCCTGTTCTTCATCGAAGACAACGGGTACGGCATCTCCGTGAAGTCCGATTTCCAGACGCCTGGCGGGAACATCGCCGCCAATCTCTCGGGCTTCAAGAACCTCCGCATCATCGAAGGCGACAGCGCCAAGCCGGTCGAAGCGGCGAATTTGCTCGCCGAGGCGGTGGCCGCGGTGCGCGCTGGCGAAGGCCCGGTGCTGATGCGAATGCTGGTGCCGCGCTTGTCCGGCCATTCGGGCCAGGACACGCAGACCTACAAAACCCCGGAAGAAATCAGTGCCGAGCGAGCTCGCGATCCTCTGGTTCAGTTGCGTGCGCAGCTCGTGCCGACGGTGATCTCCGAGGACGCGTGGCAGGCGATCGAGCGGCAGGCTCACGATGATGTGCAGGCTGCGCTGGCGGCTGTCGAAGCAAGCCCGGTGCCCGATGTCGCTCGTACGACGACTCATGTCTTCTCAGAAAACAAGGCAGACGGCAGTGTCGACCTGCAGCAGCAGGGCGGCTTGTTGAATGCAGGCGTGAACCTTCCCAAGGGCAGCGAGGCGCCGCGTTCCGAAGGGCCGCGCATCAACATGGTTACGGCGATCCGCCGCACGCTGGAACATGAGTTGAACATCAACCCGCGCGTCGTCGTGTTTGGCGAAGACGTCGGCCGCAAAGGTGGCGTGCACGCCGCGACGCTGGGATTGCAGGAGAAGTTTGGCGCCTCGCGCGTGTTCGATACCAGCTTGTCGGAAGAGGGCATCATCGGGCGGGCCGTGGGCATGGCGCTGTCGGGCTTGATGCCAGTGCCGGAAATCCAGTTCCGCAAGTACGCCGATCCCGCGGTCGAGCAGTTGAATGATTGCGGCACGATGCGTTGGCGCACGGCGAATCGTTTCGCAGCGCCGATGGTGGTGCGCATGCCTGGTGGTTTCTTCAAGTGCGGCGATCCGTGGCACAGCCAGAGCAACGAAGTGCAGTTCGTGCACGCGATTGGCTGGCGAGTCGCGATGCCTTCGAATGCCGAAGATGCGGTCGGCCTGTTGCGAAGCGCATTGCGCGCCAACGATCCGACGATCTTCTTCGAGCACCGCGCGATGCTCGACGGTGCCTGGGCGCGTCGTCCCTATCCGGGCGACGACTTCATCGTTCCGTTCGGCAAGGCCAAGCAACTGCGAGCAGGCTCGGAGCTGACCGTGATCAGCTGGGGCGCGATGGTCGAGCGTTGTGAGCAGGCGGCGGAGGAGTCGAGTGTCGATGTCGAGCTGCTCGATCTGCGCACATTGATGCCGTGGGATCGCGAGGCGGTGCTGGCGTCCGTGCGCAAGACACGTCGCTGCTTGATCGTGCACGAAGACAATCTCACTGCCGGTTTCGGGGCCGAGATCGCTGCGACCCTGGCCAAAGAGGCTTTCTTCGATCTCGACGCACCGATCGAGCGCGTCACCATGCCGGACGTGCCGAGCCCGCACAGCCCGCTGTTGCTCGACTCGGTCGTGCCGAGTACCGCCCGCATCACTGACGCCATCCGTCAGCTCGCCAGCATCTGATAGAGAGAACAACGAATGACAACAACGATTGAAGTGCGCGCACCGAGCGAGCAGTCCGAGGGCACACGGTCGCAGGTCCAGCGCTGGTTGAAGAACATTGGCGAGACCGTCGCCGAGAACGAACCGTTGATCGAAGTGGAGACGGACAAAGTCACCATCGAGATTCCTGCGCCCGCCGGCGGCGTACTGCGCGAGATTCTCAAACACGAGCAGGAAGAGATCGAGCCGGGCGAATTGCTGGGCACGATCCAGTCCGCCCAAGCCGCTGCTGAAGCCGAAGCTGCAGCGGCGCCAGCACCCGCGGCGGCACCGGCGGCCTCGAGTCGGCCCGCAGCCCCGGGCGCAGAGATTCGAATGGCGGCGCTCGCCGCTCATGCGGAAGCTTTATCGACGGGCCGTAGCAGCCCGGCCGTGCGCCGTTTGATTGCCGAACACGGGCTCGAGTCAGCGCCGATTCGTGGCACGGGCGCGGGCGGTCGCGTGACCGTCGACGACGTGCTCGCCTACGTCGCTGCCCGGCGGGCGAGCAACGAACCTCAGCCGCGGAAAGCTGCGATGCCTACGGAAGCGGAAGCGGCCGTCGCCGGTCGTCGAGTGCCGCATTCGAGCATGCGTAAGCGCATCGCTGAGCGCATGGTCGAGAGTCTTCTGCACACCGCGCCGCATGTCACAACCGTGTTTGAAGCCGATATGTCGGCGGTGATCGCACATCGTGCAGCTCACAAGGACGAGTTCCAGCAGAAAGGCGTGTCGCTCACGTTCACTGCCTATTTCCTGGCCGCGTGCGTCGATGCGATTCGAGAAGTGCCCGAGGCGAACAGCCGCTGGACCGACGATGCGTTGATCGTCCCAGACACCATCAACATCGGCGTCGGCACGGCGCTCGAGGGTAAGGGGCTGGTGGTGCCGGTGGTTCGCAGCGTGCAAGGCTTGGACTTGTTCGGCATCGCTCGTGAGTTGGGTGACGTGGTCGAGCGCGCGCGCAACGACAAGCTCACACCGAGCGACGTTCGCGATGGCACGTTCACGATTTCCAATCACGGCGTCAGCGGCAGCCTCGTCGCGACGCCCATCATCATCAATCAGCCGCAGTCGGCCATCCTGGGCGTCGGCAAGCTGGAGAAGCGGGCGGTTGTCGTCAGCGAAAATGGCGAAGACCGCATCGTGATCCAGCCGCGTTGCTTCATCACGCTGACGCTGGATCATCGCGTGATGGACGGCCATCGCGCGAACCGGTTCCTGCAGGTACTGGTGGAGCGGCTGGAGAACTGGAGCGCTTAGTCTATTTGTCGAAAGTGGCCGAGGCCCTTGCGACTAGGACACGCGCATGGCGCTGATGCTCGCATCGACGGGCGGCAGCCCGCCAAAGCGTTGGAAGATCTCCGCGGCCGGCGCCGGTAGGGCGCCGGCCTGCGTCTGCACCGTCGCGGACAAATATTGCTCCGAGGCGGGAAACACTGTTGCATACAAATCGCGGCAGAGTCCCTGGGCATCGGCACCAGCCCAGTCCTCCGGCAAGAGTGCTGCGGGCAGCAAAGGATCGCGCAAATGAACCTTGCGGTACTCGTGCAGCAGCAATGTGCGCAGGAGGAAGGCGACATCGCCATCGATCGTCACGTTGGTCGCACCCTGCAATGCCGTTGCGACCGGCGCGAACATGTCGATGAAACGTCGGTAGCGGCGGGCCAGATCTTCCAGATTCCAACCCATGGCGACCAGGTTGGCGCTAGCCGCTTGCGACAGGATCGAGCCTTTCATGACGACCAGCTGGCCGGCCGACTGCAGTTCGTCGATGCGTGCGCTGATCGCCGACTCTTTATAGGTTGGATGGGCATACACGCCGGGCGTGATCTGACCGAAGCCCAGCCAGAGAAGTTCTTCCCGCAGATCGTCGCGTCGACTTTTCAACGTGGGCGGGACGATGGCCATGGTCCACAAACCGTCCCAGTCCTGCGGGGGCGCGCCATAGATTCGTTGGGTGGCCTCGGCGAAGCGGGCACGGCCATTGGTCGTGAGGCTGTAAAAGCTCGCGCGGCCGCTGCGTTCGAAGCTGACCCATTCCTCGTTGGCGAGGCGCCCGATCGACGTGCGGACCAGGCGCTCGGTCAATCCGAACGGCATGGCCAGTTTGATCAGACTCGCCAGCGCAATGGTGCCGCCGCGAGGGGCGATGGCATCGCCGAGGATCGTGATCAACAGCGATCCGCCCCGGAGCGGGCGCTGCCGCCGAAAGCGGGCGACGAGCGCGTTGGTGCGAGTGACGAAGGCCGAGTGCGATTTGGCTGACATGGAGGCGCATGTTAGCGCAGGCAGCGTGAGGATTGCCCAGCACGCCCGGTGGATTGCAGTCTCATGTGACACAGAAAAAATTGATAGACGCATCGTTTTGTGTCACATTGCCTGAGCTGGAGGTGTGGGGGCTTTATGTACACGCAAGGTTTGGATTCCCTGGGCGCGGATTGCCTGCATCAGGCGACGGACGCCGTGACGCTCGAGCAGCGTTTTCAGAGCAAGGTCGATGCCGACGATCGCATCGAGCCGAAGGACTGGATGCCCGACGCCTACCGGCAGACGCTCATCCGCCAGATCTCGCAGCACGCTCACTCCGAGATCGTCGGCATGCTTCCCGAAGGCAACTGGATCACGCGCGCTCCGTCGCTGCGTCGTAAGGCGGTGTTGATCGCAAAGGTGCAGGACGAGGGCGGTCACGGCATGTATCTCTACAGCGCCGCCGAAACGCTCGGCATTTCACGCGACGAGTTGTTGGAACAGTTGCTCGCCGGCACGGCGAAGTATTCCAGCATCTTCAACTATCCAACCCCGACGTGGGCCGACGTGGGCGCGATCGGCTGGCTGGTCGATGGCGCGGCCATCATGAATCAGATTCCGATCTGCCGTTGCTCGTACGGCCCGTATGCGCGCGCCATGGTGCGCATCTGCAAGGAAGAGAGTTTTCACCAGCGCCAGGGCTTCGAGATCATGATGACGCTGGCTCGCGGCACGCCCGAGCAGCACCGCATGGCGCAGGATGCGCTGAATCGCTGGTGGTGGCCGTCGATCATGATGTTCGGCCCGAATGACGCGGCTTCCAAGCACACTGCGCAGTCCATGCGCTGGAAGATCAAACGTTTCAGCAATGACGAGCTGCGGCAGAAGTTCATCGACATCACCGTGCCGCAAGCCGAGTTCCTCGGCCTGAAGGTGCCGGATCCGGACCTGCGCTGGGACGAGGCGACCCAGCACTACGTGCACGGTCCCATCGACTGGAAGGAATTCGAGGAAGTGCTCAAAGGCAACGGTCCTTGCAATCGCGAGCGGCTCGAGACGCGTCGTCGTGCTCATGAAGACGGCCGCTGGGTGCGCGAAGCCGCGCTGGCCCATGCAGAGAAGCAGCGCGCTCGCGAAACGCAGGCCGCTTGAGGAAATAAATATATGAGTCAGCAACGCAAGCAGTGGCCGCTGTACGAAGTCTTCATTCGTGCGCGCTCGGGTTTGGAGCACAAGCACGTCGGCAGCATTCACGCCGTCGATGCGCGCCAGGCCATCGAGCACGCGCGTGATCTGTACACCCGTCGTCAGGAAGGCGTGAGCATCTGGGTCGTGCGCTCATCGGATATCACCGCATCGGATCCGGGCGATGCCGACGCGCTGTTCGAACCCGCGAAGGACAAGATCTATCGCCATCCGACGTTCTATTCGATTCCGGACGAGGTGAAGAATCTATGAGCGCCGCGGCCGAAACTGTGCTCTCCGCTTCGGCGGACCTGCGCTTCCGCTACGCCGTTCACCTGGGCGACACGAGCCTGATCCTCGCGCAGCGATTGGGCGAGTGGGTGGGTCATGCGCCCGCGCTCGAGGAAGACCTGGCGCTGGCCAACATCTCGCTCGATCTGCTCGGGCAGGCGCGTTATCTGCTGTCGTACGCCGGTGAGATCGAGGGCAAGGGCCGAACTGAGGACGATCTCGCGTTCTTGCGCGACCCGTCGGACTTCACGAATCTGGCGCTGGTCGAGCAGCCCAATGTGGATTTCGGCCACACGCTCGTGCGGCAGTTTCTGATCGATGCCTGGCAGCTGGAATTGTTCGAGTGCCTGCAGGGCTCATCGGAGCCGCGCTTCGCCGAGCTCGCCGCCAAGGCGCTCAAAGAGACGCGCTATCACTATCGCTTCAGCTCGGGCTGGATGGTCCGGCTGGGCGATGGCACCGAAGAAAGTCACAAACGCGTGCAGGCAGGCCTGGATGCGCTGTGGAAATTTACCAGCGAGTTCTTCGCGCCGGGCGCGGTCGACGAAGAGGCGGCGGCAGCCGGATTGGGGCCGGATCCCGCGTCGCTGCGTGCCGCGTGGGCGGCAAACGTCGAGCAGGTGCTGACGGAAGCCACGTTGAAGAAGCCGGCCGATGTTTCCTATCGCTGGTACGGCAAGCGCAATCAGCACAGCGAACATCTGAGCCGCTTGCTGGCCGAAATGCAGTTCATGCAGCGGACCTACCCTGGGGTGCAGTGGTAGCCATGAATCCGGCGCCCGCCAGCCGCACCGATCGATTCGTCGCTCCTGCGGAGCGCGAGATCTGGCGCATTCTGGCGGATGTGCCGGACCCGGAGATTCCGGTGCTCAATGTGGTCGAGCTGGGGATCATTCGTCACGTGCGCGTGGCGGACGACGGCCGTGTGACTGTGGGCGTGTCGCCGACTTACACCGGTTGTCCAGCGACTGAGGTCATCGCGCGCTCCATCGAAACCCGACTGGAAGCGGAAGGCTACCAACATCCCAAGGTCGAGTCGGTGCTCGCGCCGCCCTGGACCAGCGACTGGCTGACCGACAGCGGTCGCGCCAAGCTCAAAGAATATGGCATCGCGCCGCCCGCGCACTCGGTGAGCAATCCGAAACATCTATTTCGCGAGCCGAAGGTGGCTTGTCCTCGTTGCTCATCCCTGCAGACCAGCAAGGTGAGCGAGTTCGCGTCGACGCCTTGCAAGGCGTTGTATCGCTGCTCCAGCTGTCTGGAGCCATTCGAATATTTCAAGTGCATCTGAAGAAATGCTGACTTTTCACCCGCTCAAAGTGGCCGACGTCCATCCTGAAGGCAGCGACGCGCTGTGCATTTCATTTGAAGTGCCCGAGTCGTTGCGCGAGGCATATCGCTTTTTCCCCGGGCAGCACGTCGGAGTGCGTGCGCAGATCGGCGGGCAGGAAGTCCGGCGCACCTATTCGATCTGCAGCGCGGCTGACGATAGTCACTTGCGCATTGGCGTGCGCGTTCACGATAACGGCAGCATGTCGCAGTACCTCGCCAATCAATTGCGGGCAGGCGACAGCATTGAAGTGTTGACGCCGACGGGTCGGTTCTTCGCCGAGCCGCAGCCCGCCGCGGAGCGTACCTACTGCGCTTTCGCCGGTGGCAGTGGCATCACGCCGATTCTGGGCATCGTGAAGAATCTGCTGGCTCGCGAGCCGAACAGCCGGTTCATGCTGTTCTATAGCAATCGAACGACCTCGACCATCATGTTTGCCGAAGAGCTGTTGGCGCTCAAGGATCGCTATCCGACGCGCCTGTCGCTGTATTTCCTCCTGAGCCGCGAGCCGCAGGACGTGGAGTTGTTCAACGGCCGGCTGGATCGCGAGAAGGTCACTTTGCTGAGCAAGGAAGTGTTCGATCCGCTCGACACCGACGCATTCTTCCTCTGCGGCCCTGGCGACATGATCGAGAGCGTGCGCGACACGCTGGTTGGTCTCGGCGTCGACGCCAAGCGTATTCACACCGAACGTTTCGCCAGCGACATGCCGGCGGGCGCGGTTCAATCCACCTCGGCCGCTCAAGCGAAGCCGAAGCGAGCGACAGCGGAAGAGGTCGCGGAAATCACCATCACGATGGACGGTCGTCAGCGCACCTTTGCGATGCTCGACGACGATGCGACCGTGCTCGATGCGGCCGAGCGCATGGGCATGGAGCTGCCGTACTCGTGTCGAGCCGGCGTATGCTCTACGTGCCGGGTCAAGGTCACGCGCGGCAGCGCCGAAATGGCCGTGAACTACGCGCTGGAGCCTTGGGAAGTGAAAGAAGGCTTCGTGCTGTGCTGCCAGGCAAGGCCCACCAGCCGCGAGCTCGAATTAACCTACGACGAGCGCTGACATGACTTATCAAACGATTTTGTTCGAGGTCGCGGGCGGTGTGGCGCGGCTGACCTTGAACCGGCCCGATCGTCTCAATAGTTTCAACGTGCAGATGCATCAGGAAGTGCGCGAGGCGCTTGCGCAGCTCACGAATAACAGCGAGGCCCGAGTGCTCGTGTTCACGGGCGCCGGCCGCGGCTTCTGCGCGGGACAAGATTTGGGTGACCGCGCCGTCGCGCCGGGCGGGCAGGGCGTCGATCTAGGCGATTCCATCGAGAACTATTACAAGCCGTTGGTGCTCGCACTGCGCAATCTGCCGATGCCTGTGATCGGGGCGGTCAACGGTGTTGCCGCGGGCGCCGGAGCCAACATCGCGCTGGCCTGCGATCTGGTCATTGCGGCCAAGTCCGCGAGCTTCGTGCAGGCATTCAGCAAGCTCGGCCTGGTTCCAGATTCGGGTGGCACCTGGTTCTTGCCGCGACTACTCGGCAATGCGAGAGCCATGGGCCTTGCATTGTTGGGCGACAAGTTGCCAGCCGAACAGGCGGCGCAATGGGGACTGATCTGGCGCTGTGTCGAGGATGCGGAGTTCAAGAACACCGTCGATCAACTTGCTACGCAATTAGCTGCCGCGCCCACCCGCGGACTGGCTCGCACCAAACAAGCGATCTACGAATCCTGGAGTCATTCGCTCGAGCAGCAGCTCGATCAGGAGCGTGACTTCCAGCGCGAACTGGGTCGCTCGCAGGACTACGCTGAAGGCGTCGCCGCCTTCACCGAAAAACGCACACCGACGTTCACCGGCCGCTGATCTGCAGCGGCGGGCGAAGGGGATACCATGCAACTCAAAAGTTACATTCAAGGCCGCTGGTTCGCGGGCGAAGGCGAAGCTCAGCAGCTGCGCGATGCCACGACCGGTCAGGTCATCGCTTCGGCCTCATCCACGGGCATCGACTTCAAAGCCACGCTGCGTTACGCGCGTGAAGTCGGCGGACCTGCGTTACGCAAGCTGACGTTTCATGAGCGCGCAGCGCTGCTGAAGCAACTGGCGAAGAAGCTCGGAGAGTTCAAGGAAGAGTTCTACACGCTGTCTTACGCCACCGGTGCGACCAAGACCGATTCGTGGATCGACATCGACGGCGGCTTCGGCACGCTGTTCGCGTACGCGAGCAAAGGCGCGCGCGAGCTGCCGAACAGCAAGGTGTACATCGACGGTGACGTCGAAATGCTGTCGAAGACCGGCACGTTCGTCGGTCAGCACATCTGCGTGCCGTTGGAAGGCGCAGCTGTGCACATCAATGCGTTCAACTTCCCGGTGTGGGGGATGTTGGAGAAGCTGGCGCCGACGCTGCTCGCCGGCGTGCCTGCGATCGTGAAGCCTGCGACCACGACCGCCTATCTCACTGAGCTGGTCGTCCGACGCATCATCGAGTCTGGCATCCTGCCCGAAGGCTCGCTGCAGTTGGTGTGCGGCAGTGTGGGTGATCTGTTCGATCATCTGACCTGCCAGGACGTAGTCTCGTTCACAGGTTCGGCGAGCACGGCGCAGAAGCTGCGCACTCATCACAGCATCGTTGCGCATTCGGTGCGCTTCATCAGCGAGACGGATTCGATCAATAGCTGCGTGCTGGCGCAGGACGCCAAGCCGGGTCAGCCGGAGTTCGAGCTGTTCGTGCGCGAAGTCGCGCGTGAAATGACGACGAAGGCGGGCCAGAAGTGCACGGCGATTCGTAAAGCGATCGTTCCGGCGGCTTATTCGGACGCGGTCGTGGAAGCTTTGAAAGCCTCGCTCGCCAAAGTCGTCGTGGGCGATCCTCGACTCGAGAACGTACGCATGGGACCGTTGGCGGCGTTGTCGCAGCGTCGCGAAGTGTTGGGGCGCATCGGTGAGTTGCGGCGTGAAGCCGAGCTCATTACCGCAGAACGAATCGATCTGGCGGGTGCGGATCACGATCACGGTGCGTTCGTGGCGCCGTCGTTGCTCTATTGTCGCGAGCCACGCAAGGCCAAAGCGCTTCATCACATCGAGGCGTTCGGTCCGGTGTGCAGCGTCGTGCCTTACGCATCTACCAGTGAAGCGATTGGATTCGCCCGCTTGGGCGAGGGCAGCCTGGTCGCATCGGTGTTCACTGCCGACGATGCGCTCGCCACCGAGTTGGTGCTCGGTCTGTCGCCGTTGCACGGTCGTCTGCTCGTCATCAATCGCGATTGTGCGAAAGAATCGACGGGGCACGGTTCACCGCTGCCGGCCCTCGTGCATGGTGGTCCGGGTCGCGCGGGTGGTGGCGAGGAAATGGGCGGCATTCGTGGCGTCATGCACTACATGCAACGCACGGCCATTCAGGGCAGCCCGCAGACGATTGCTGCCGTCACGGGTCGCTGGACGCGAGGCGCCGTGCAGAAAGATCCGGGGCGTCATCCGTTCCGCAAATCCTTCCATGAGCTGCAGGTCGGCGACAGCCTCAATTCGGCCGAGCGCGAAGTGACGCTCGAGGACATCGAGAAATTCGCCGCGCTCTCCGGCGACACGTTCTACGCGCACATGGACGAGGAGGCCGCGGCTCGCAATCCGCTGTTTGGGGGCCGCGTCGCGCACGGCTACTTCCTGGTGTCCGCAGCGGCTGGACTGTTTGTCGATCCGCCGTATGGTCCGGTGCTGGCGAACTACGGCATCGATCGTCTGCGCTTCGTGAAGCCGGTCAAGCCGGGAGATCGCATCAAAGTGCGGCTCACCTGCAAATCGAAATCGCTGCGCGCGGATAAAGGGTATGGCGAGGTGGCGTGGGACACCGAGATCACCAACCAGAACGGCGAAATCTGCGCGAGCTACGACGTGCTGACCATGGTCAGCGAGCAGCCGGTGAGCTGAAGCGCATCACGCCGTCATCGACGGCGGCGAAGCGCAGGTTCATCAGATCGAGCGCATAGTTCTGATACAGGCGCCACGGCGCCTTCGAGCCCTGCTTGGGGAACTGTTCGATCGAACGTTGCACATAGCCTGAGGTGAAGTCGATCCACGGTGTGGCCGTGATCGACGGATCCTCATTGCGCGGCATGCACTGACGATAGCCCTGCGCGTCCATGTAATTCAGCAGCCGACAGACGTACTCGCAGGTGAGGTCGCACTTCAGCGTCCATGACGCGTTGGTATAGCCAAAGGCCGTCGCGAGATTCGGCACATTGCCGTACATCATGCCCTTGTAGCTCATGAGGCGCGCAGGCTCTATCGCCTTGCCATCGACCGTGAGCGCCAGATTGCCGAGCACCTGCAGATTCAAGCCCGTCGCGGTGACGATCAGGTCAGCGGCCAGCTGCGGGCCGGAGCGCAGCCTCAGGCCGTGCTCGGTGAACGTTTCGATGTGGTCCGTGACCACCGACGCCTTGCCTTGCTTCAATGCCTGAAACAGATCGCCGTTCGGCACCAGGCACAGGCGCTGATCCCAAGGGTTGTAGCGCGGGGTGAAGTGACGATCCACGTCGCAGGTTTCACCGAGCTCGTCCTTCACGAGCTGCAGCAGTCGTTGTTTCATTCGCTCCGGCGCGCGACGGCACAAGTTGAAGAACAACATGCCCAGCAGCACGTTCTTCCATCGCGTCACTCCATAAGCAAACTTCGCCGGGAAATGACGGCGCAGCCAGTTGGCAATCGAATCCTCTTCCGGACGTGCGACGATGTACGTTGGTGACCGCTGTAACATCGTCACGTGCGCGGCCTTCTTGGCCAGCTCCGGCACCAAGGTGACCGCAGTAGCGCCGCTGCCGATCACCACGACGCGTTTGCCGGTGTAATCGATGTCCTCGGTCCATTTCTGAGGATGCACGACGCGGCCCCGAAATCGGTCGATGCCTTTGAACTCGGGGGTGTAGCCGGCTTCGTAGCTGTAGTAGCCGCTGCACAGAAACAGGAAGTTGCAGGTGAATCGCGCGATCTCGCCGGACGCCGTCTCTGCTTCGACACTCCACAGCGCCTCGCTCGACGACCAGGCCGCCTGCTTCACGCGGTGATTGAACCGGATTTTTTGATCGATGCCGTGATCGCGCGCCGTATCGCGCACATATTTTAGAATCGATGGCCCATCGGCGATGGCCTTGGCCTCGCGCCACGGACGGAAGGAATAGCCGAGCGTATACATGTCCGAATCGGAGCGGATGCCCGGATAGCGGAACAGATCCCACGTGCCGCCGATGCAGTCACGCCCTTCGAGAATCGCGTAACTCTTCTTCGGGCAGTGCTGCTGCAGGTGATAGCCCGCGCCGATGCCGGACAATCCGGCACCTACGACCAACACGTCGACATGTTCTGCGGCCGATATGTGTGACGTCCAGGTCGTCATATGGGCTCCCCTGGGTGTGCGGGTCAATCGTCGGTGGCGAGGTAGTTCAAGGGCAGGGCAGTCGTGTGCTTGATGGTTTCCAGTGAGAAGCTGGCGCTCACATCCAGAAACGCGCAGCCGGCGATCAGCTTCTTGTAGACCACGTCGTACGCATCGATGTTCGGCACCACGATGCGCAACAGATAATCTACTTCGCCGCTGACCCGATGAATCTCGGTGACTTCGGGAATGTCGCGCACCGTGCGCACGAACTGCTCGAACCAGGCGGCGCTGTGGTTCGAGGTCTTCACGGTCACGAACACCGTGGTGCCGACGTTTACCGATCTGGCATCGAGCAGGGCCACGGTGCGGGCGATCACGCCGCTTTCCTGCAAGCGCTGGATCCGGCGCCAGCACGGCGCCTTGGACAATCCGACGCGCTCGGCGATGTCGGCGGCGGTCAGAGAGCCGTCGTGTTGCAGGAGGTCGAGAATGCGACGGTCGAGGCGATCCATGTAGGGCGAATGCGCGGCGCGGCGAGGTTGCGCAACATTGTTGCGTTCAGCGGGGTCGCTGTCCACGATTTCGCAATCGGGTCGCCGAACGGCTTCGGTAGCCTGTCAGACATGAATACTGTGCGTGCCAATCCGTTTACCGAGCACCCCGCGGCGGCGGGGGAAACGTACCTGGTGCATTTGCGGACAGCGGCCGGCTTTGGTTTCCAGATGGTGTTCGCAGGCATCGCTTGCCTGGTGCACGCGTTACTGCCGTTCCTGTTCGTGCGCACCGGGAGCGATTGCATCTGCCGCTTGTACGAGCGCATGCAAACGCGTCGTCGACGCTACCAAGACTAATAAGACACGCGTTCGGCCCGAGACGGCGCGAATTCTCGCGAGTTGCTCCGATGGGCGACGCCGGGAACCGCCGTTGCTTCGTGCAAGTTCCCTCGAGATAGGTACTGTACGCATCCGGCGACATTGCCGGTGAAAGGGACAACTTTGCGAAGCAGCTCTATAAAATATCCAGCACTGCAGTCCAAGACGCGCCCTCGCGCCTTTGTGCAAGCTCGCTCCGCCTCTCGATAAGGGAATCAATGTGAAAATACTGCCAGCCGCGACGCTGACGCTCGCCGGCCTCGCTTTCGGCATGCCCATGGCTCACGCCGAGGACGGCCAACTCTACGGGCTGTTGCGGTCTCGCGATCTCACTCCGTTCGGCTTCCTGCGCCTGGACATGCGGCCGGCGCATGCCGTGTCGATCGAGCCCGGTAGCTGGGCGCTCGAGACCGAAGTGGCCTATCAGAACACCTGGGCGCTGAGCCCCGACGTGGAGGAGTATCTGACCAGCCAGGAGTCGCGCGGCCGCCGCGATCTCGGACCCGAGGAACTGCAGGCGATCCGCGATCTGCCCGGCGAAAATTATCTGATCGACCTGGAGCTGGCGCTGCTGGACGTCACCTTCCACTACAAGATCTCCAACGTCTGGACGGCCTACCTCATCGCCAGCGGCGTGTCCTTCCAGGGCGGCTTTCTCGACGGCACCATCGAAGGGTTTCACGACACGTTCGGCTTCAGCTCCTTCGGCCGGCCGGCGGTGTCGAAGAATCAGGTCAATCTGATCTATGACTTGAAGTCGAGCCAGTACGCGAGCCTCGGCACGGCGACCGACGGCGGTCTGCTCGATCCCACCATTGGCTTGCGCTACACCGGTTGGACGCTGCCAGGGAAGTGGCACCTCGCGACGGAAGTGGCGGTGAAAGTGCCCGTCGCGGGCCGTCGTGAGCTGCTATCAACCGGGCGCACCGACTATGGCGTGCAGGTGTCGTTACAGCGCAAGGGCCAGCATCACGCGTTCTATCTGGATGCCGCGGCTGTCTACTACGACGGTGCGAGCCAGGTGTCGCCCCAGGACGCGCAGTTGATCCCGACCGTGATCTTTGGTTACGAGCGCATGCTGACCGCGCGCACCAACGTCAACCTGCAGGGATACATCAGCAAGAGCGTGTACTCGCACGACGAGACCGATCTCGAGGAACTGCTCGGCGAGAAATACCAGGTGAGCTTGGGTCTGCGCCATCGACTCAACAACTTCCTGATCACGTTCGGTATCACCGAGAACCTGCAGAACGTCAACAACACGCCCGATATCGGCTTCCAGTTGGGCCTGGCGTGGGTGCCGCTGTCGTCCATGCCCTCACGTTGACACTGCTTGCGAGAGCGGCCGCGTGATGCTATCTAGCGGCCGCCCATGTCCCAGCCCTCTGCCGAATCCATCGTCGCCGCCGGTCCGTTCAGTGACTGGCTGCGGAAAATGCGCCGCTCTTTGCAGGGCAACGACGGCATGGACGTGCCTTGCGGAGACTGCGTCGGCTGCTGCGTGTCAGGCTACTCGTTACAGCTTCGGCCTGAGGATCACAAAGCGGCGGCGCGAATACCCGCGACATTCGTGGTAAGCGCCGCGGGATTCGCCAAGGGGAATCTGACCGTGAGAGCGCTGGAGAATGGCTTGTGCCCGATGCTCGATGACGGCAAGTGCTCCATCTATTCCGTCCGGCCGCAGACCTGTAACGATTACGACTGCCGCATCTTCGCCGCAGCCGGCATCGATGCGGGCGGTGAGGACAAGGCCGTCATCAATAAGCGCGTGCGAGAGTGGCGCTTCTCATATCCAGAACACATCGATGAATTGGAACACGCCGCCGTGCGTGCAGCGGCGACGTTCATTCGCGATCGACGTGACAGCTTCACCGTCCGCGTGCCCGCAGGCCCGATGGGCATCGCGGTGTTCGCGATCAAAGCCTACCAAGTGTTTCTCGATCCGGCGACGAGCGCGAAGCAAGCAGCCGAAGTGGCGCGGGCAATCATCGATGCCGTTCGCGCATTCGACTCGAATGTCGCCTAGCGGTTACTGACACTCGGTTGGCATGGCTGCGCATCGGCCGATGCACGCCCCGTATTGTCCGGCATCCATGCCGGCAAGCTCGCAGCCCGCGGGTTTGTTATCGGGAGGACTCGCCTGGCACTGGGCGGTTCTGGCCTGAGCCATGGCGTTTTCGTGAGCGCAGGTGTGCATACACAGGCCATAGCCGCCGGGCCACAGTGCACAGTGGCTTGGCTTGCTGTGTACGACGGGCGGAGTGCGGGACGAGGCCGGACTTCCGCTGGAGGCGCAGCCCGTCAGGCAGGCTAGAACGAAGAGCGAGATGATCCTGTTCATGGTTGCTTCCTGCAAACGAGGTGAGCTTGAGTCTATTCCTCTAGCGCTGCCGATGCGTCGTCCCTCACTTCAAGCTGGCCAGATAGGCGCGCCAGCCTCCAAACGACGTGATCTCGCGCGCGCCCTGTAATCCGATGGGCTCGCAGATGAAACCCTTCACGATGCGGCCGTCATCGAGCTCCAGCGAGCCGATGCCCAGCGGCGCGGGAATTTCCGCGACGAACGAGCCGAAGCGGTCGAGCGGCACATCCCAAAGCTCGACCTCGATTGGTGCACCCGCAGTTGCTTTCACCAAGCCGGGTTTGGGCGGCGTCGTGTTGGCGAGCGCGTACAGCTGATAAGTCGCCGCAGTCCGGCAGCGTTCTACAAACACGGCATCACGCGATGTCAGCTGATGATTGAGCGGCATGCCAGTCAGATGGGCTCCAACCACGGCGAGGCGCACAGTCGTGGCAGGAGCCGACGGCTTTGTTTCTTTCGCGACGGCCGAGAACGCGCGACCAGTCGCTCCGAGCGGGAGAGACAGGTGCTGCTGCCAGCGTTTGCCGAGCTCGGCCAATGTTCGATCCTGCCAGGCCGGCGCGATCAACGTGATCCCGGCAGGCAGGCCGTCATCGCGGAAATGAGCCGGCAGCGCCAGCGCCGAAAGATCGGCGAGATTGGTGAAGTTCGTGTAGGTCCCGAGACGCGAATTGAGCCGTACGGGATCGTCCAACACTTCCGCGATCGTGTAGATGCTCGGTGTCGTTGGCGCCAGCAGCGCTGTGAATCCTTCCAATGTATGGTTGATGAGGCGGGCGAGCGCGGCGCGGCGGTACTCATATTTGAATGCATCGACCGCGTTGAACCGGCTTGCGGTCGAAACAATGGATCGAATAACCGGGTGCAAGGCTTCGGGGTCGCGTTCCAGCAACGATTCGGCGACCGCGTAGCGCTCGGCGACCCACGGCCCTTCATATAACAATGCAGCGAGTTGAGCGAAGGGTGAGAAATCGATCGGCGCGATGTCTGCGCCCAGCGCTCGCCAGGTTTCGATCGCCTGATCGAATGTTTTCCGTGCTTGCGCGTCGCCAAAGAACTCCAGTGAGTCGGGCACCGCCAGGCGCAGCGTCGTCATCCGTACCGGCGTCTCAGGAAATGCCCGAGAGTAGGGATCGTTCGCGTCATAGCCGCCCGCGATGGCCGCGACTTCGTCGGCGTCCTCGACGGTCAGCGCGAACACCGACACGCAATCGAGCGTGCGGCACGCGGGCACGACACCCCTGGTGCTCAAATAGCCGCGCGTGGGCTTCAGTCCGACGATGTTATTAAAGGCAGCGGGCACGCGACCCGAGCCGGCCGTGTCCGTGCCGAGCGAGAAGGGCACGAGCCCGCGCGCGACGACACTGGCCGAGCCGGCGCTCGATCCGCCGCTGATGTACTCGCTGCGAAACGCGTTGCTCACAACACCGTAGGGCGAGCGTGTGCCGACCAGCCCGGTCGCAAATTGATCCAGGTTCGTTTTACCGAGCAAAATCGCACCGGCCTCGCGCAGACGTCGAATCGTCGTGGCATCTTCGTTGGCGGTGTAACCATATGCCGGGCACGCGGCGGTGGTCGGCCAGCCGGCAGCGTCGATGTTGTCCTTGGCAGCGAAGGGGATGCCATACAAAGGCAGCTGCGAAGTGTCACCGCCGACGGCGCCCAGCCGATGTTCCAATTGCTCCAGCTGGGTTCGCAGTCTGGCAGCGTCGATTCGGGCGATCCACGCGCTGTCGCCGTCGGCCACGGGCGACGCATCGTAAACATCATTCAGCTTCAGCCGGCCGCTGCGATACGCGGCGCGCCAGTCGGCCAAGGTCCAGCCGATCCTGGAGGGCGATGAGAGATGCATGTCTTTTTCCTGTGCTCGAGCGCAAGCTGGGTCCTGAATGCAATCCTGATGCCCGGAAAAGAGGCCCTCGGGTGGGCGGTTGCCGCGTTTATTGCACTACATCGGGTCTTTGGCCGGGGCGTTTGCACCGCTTGTGACCGTATCCCCGGGCAGTTTCGGTGTGAGTGTTATGATCCGCCCCCATGCAACGAGATCTCGACAAGATGCGCCGGCGGCCGTTCTTTTTTCCGCTGGTGCTCCCGGTACTGTTGTTCATCGCTTTGGTGGCAGCTGCCGCGTGGTTGTTCGATGCCCGCGCGACCACGGTGGTGTTCGTCGTCCGTCATGCCGAGGTGGAAGCGGGCAATGACCCCGATCCTCCGCTGAGCGTCGAAGGCCGCGAGCGTGCGGCGCGTCTGGCGACCATGCTTTCCAAGGCGCGTCCGGTGCGTGGCCTGGATGCTATTTTTGCCTCGGAATTTCGCCGCGCTCACCAGACCGTCACGCCCTTGTCCGAAACCCTGGCTCTGCCTGTGAACGTCGTACCGTCGGCGACCTGGGCGGACCTGGCCAAGCGCATCACTCGCGAGCATCGCGGCGAATATGTGCTGGTGGCCGGCAACCCCAATAACATCCCGCAGCTGGTGCACGCGTTGAGCGGCGAGACGGTGACGGTGGCCGAGGACGACTACAGCACGATGTTCGTAGTGTTCGTGCCCCAGGTATCGAAGACCAAGGTCGTGAGCCTCAGGTATTAGGCGTTCGATGAAAGCCGCTGCACACGCTTGCCAGCCGCAGGCCCGGTGCTACAATTCGCGCCCTTCGGTGGGCCCGTAGCTCAGCTGGGAGAGCGCCTCGTTCGCAATGAGGAGGTCAGGAGTTCGATCCTCCTCGGGTCCACCAACTTCCCCACAATCCTAACCAGAACAATGACTTAGTCGGGCACGACCCAACGAGTCGAGTCTCTTTTCAACCGGTAGGAGTGGCAGAGACCGCCGCATGCTCACCAGAATCGCGTCCTTCACCGCGCTAATGATGAGCGCGCTCTGCACGACTGCCGGCGCCGCCGAACAGGCGCCCACCCAGACCGCCGCCGACCCCATCGCCCAGCGCGCCGTGATGACCGGCGAGCAAGTGGTGCAGATCCTCGACGAGACCGTCGACTGGTATCGCACGCTGGGCACGCAGCAACAGGCCGCGACCCAGCCCAGCGACCTGCTGATTCTTTACGCCAATCGCCAGACCGCGGACAAAGTCATGGCGCTCGCGTTCGAGATCGCGCGGGCCAATGCGGAGCTGATCAGCAGCGAGGCCGGGGCTAAACAGGAGCAGCAGGAAGCCAGCTCGCCGGAAACGGCGTCGCTCACGCGAATCAAGAAGAAGCTCGATGACCAGCGCACCGAACTGCAGGGCGAGATCGAAGGCGTGCGCCGTCAGATCGCGGCAGCGTCGGGCAAGGATCGGGAGGAGTTGCAAGCCCGGGTCGCGGTCCTGCAAAGCGAACTGGATCTTCTCAACGCCCGCCGCAATCTGTTCGCGAACATGACTCAGTACGCGAACGAGAACGCCGGCGCCAACGCGCTCAAAGCGCATATCGATGCGATTGCCGCGTCGATCCCCGCGAGCGCTGGGCCCGTCACGACGACCACCACGACGAGCGCGCCGGCCGCTGGGTCGACGTCGGTCACCGCTGCGGTGAGCACCTCGCTCAGTCAGTTCGGCATCTGGGATTTGACGGCGACGGTGCTGCGCTTGTCGGCGAAGGCACGCACTATCGAAACAGTCGACCGGCGCACGGAGGATCTGCAGGAGGTCTTTACGCAGATTCGCGAAAAGCCGCTGGATCAGTTGAAGGCGCTGTCCACGCGCAGCGATGAGCTGGCGGCGGAGGCGGCAAAAGACGCCTCGAAGCTGAAGTACGTGCGCGATCAGTACGACACCATCGCGTGGCTGTTCCAGCAAACCTCCGGCATCGTGACGCCGCTGAGCAAAGCCGAAGTGCTGCTCACACAGTATCGAAACAATCTCGACAACTGGCGGGAGGCGACACAGCGTCAGACGCGCGATGCATGGCGCGCGCTCGGCATTCGGCTCGCGATCTTTGCGGGCTTGCTGGCGCTGGTGTTCACCGCTGCTGAACTGTATCGACGCGCGGTGTTCCGTTACGTGACTGACGCGCGTCGACGCTCGCGTTTGTTGCTGCTGAGAAAGATTTTGCTGTGGGCGCTCGTCGTCGCCATCGCGGCCGCGACCTTTGCCACCGAGTTGGGATCGCTGGCCACGTTCGCTGGCCTCATTACCGCGGGTCTCGCGGTGGCCATGCAAAGCGTGCTGGTCTCGGTCGTCGGTTATTTCTTCCTTATCGGCAAGTACGGCATTCGCGTCGGCGATCGCGTGCAGGTCGGCAACGTGACGGGCGAGGTGATCGATCTTGGTCTGGTCCGCTTGCACTTGATGGAATTGAGCGGGCAGGACGGCGCGATGAGCCCGACCGGGCGCGTCGTAGCCTTTGCGAACTCCATCATCTTCGGCGCGACGGGTGGCTTGTTCAAACAAATCCCTGGCATCAACCTGGCGTGGCACGAGATCACCGTGCGCTTGCCCTCCGGCGCCGACGCGGCGGCGCTGAAGACGAGGCTCATCGAAGCAGTCGCCGGCGTGCTGAAGGATTATCGCGACGACATCCTGCGGCAAACGCAGGAAATCCAGCGCACGGCGCAGGTGCACGGCAGTGCGGATGCGCAGGCCCAGGTTCAGCTGCGTTTCTCGGCGGAAGGCGTCGATGCGATCGTGCGCTATCCGGTCGAGTTGCTGCACGCTGCCGAGATCGACGAGCGCGTGTCCCGAGAAGTGCTGCACGTGATTTCGTCGGAACCCGCGGCGCCTCCGACTGCTTAACACCAGCATTGGTGGAGCAGTGAGGAGACGTTCATGGCGACTCACACGAAGCAGAGTCATTTGACTCGCAAGACGAAGACGCCGGGCACGATGAAGGAAGTGCTGTCGGCCAACGTCCGTCATCAGCAGCGGCGGGCCAATGCCACCGCCAGTCCGCCCGAGGCACAGCGCTCTGCGCATCAGCGGATCAAGGACGCGGACCGCAAGCGGAAGGCGCACTGACGCGGATCATTTGATGCGTTAGGGGCGTTACGCCGCCGAATCCTGCAATGGGAGCGGTGTGATGGCGCGATCCGGCGGTCTCCGGTTTGGTTACAAGCTGATGTCGGAAACCACCGGACCGCGCGAGCTGGTCCGCAATGCGCAGCTGGCCGAGGAGGCCGGTTTCGATTTCGTCGGCTTATCCGATCATTATTTGCCGTGGCTCGAATCCCACGGCCACTCGCCATTCGCGTGGAGTGTGCTCGGCGCGATTGCGGAGACTACCGAGCGCGTCGGCATCGCGACCGGGCTTACTTGTCCCATCATTCGTTATCACCCAGCGATCATTGCGCAGGCTGCCGCGACTATCGGTGTCATGAGCGAAGGGCGGTTTACGCTGGCGCTCGGTGCGGGCGAACGTTTGAATGAGCACGTCGTGGGTTATGGGTGGCCACCGGTGCATCATCGCCACGGGATGCTGCGTGAGGCGGTCGAGATCATGCGCGGGTTGTGGGAGGGCGGGCTGTTCTCACATAGCGGCGAATATTACGAAGTCGAGAGCGCCCGCATTTACGATTTGCCGGAAGCGTCGGTGCCGATTGTGATCGGCGTGAGCGGCAAGAAGTCCGCGACGCTCGCTGGCGAGTTGGGGACGGGGATCATGGCGGTCGAGGCTGAGCCGAGTTTGATCAAGGATTGGAAGGCGGCCGGCGGCGGTGACGGTGCGCGTTACCTTGAGCTCTCGTTCGCTTATGCACGCTCGGAGAGAGAAGGTCTCGAGCTCGCCCATGAATATTCCCGTTTCGGTGCGCTTGGCTGGGAAGTGCTCGCTGAGTTGCCCGGCGTGAAAGGTTTCGAAGGCGCCACTAAGCACATCAAACCGGAAGATCTGAAGGACAGCATTCCGCACGGGCCGGACCCGGAGCCTTATATCGAACAGATCAAGAAAGCGATCGATGCGGGCTTCGACCATCTCGTATTGATGGGCGTCGGGCCGGATCAGGCAGGATTCATCCGCTTCTTCGAGCAGACCCTGGCGCCGGAGGTGCGGGGGTTGGCTCAAAAAGGGCGTGCCAAGGCGGCGACCAAGAACAAGAAGTAAGGGGCCGCGCTCAATGGATCGTCATGCGCAAATGAAGTCCCCAGCCGAACATCAGAAATAGTAGTAGCTTCGCCGCAGCGAACGGCCAGGTCTCGGCTTTACGGTACAGGGCAAAGACCAGACTTCCGGTAAAGGCGAGGCCGGCAAAGGCCAGACCGGGCATCAGGTCATAGGGCTCCGGTGTCGACGACAGTGGCGGCACGGCTAAGAAGAATGCGAGGGCTAGCAGGCCAAATTCAGCTATTTGTTTATAGGTGTCGCGCATGCACTTCTTGCTGTACGGCGTGTTCGCTAGCGTCGTCATCTTACTACGCGCTGCGTGCATGAAGCTGCCATGGCGGACATGGCCGCTGAACGTCCCGGACCCATTCCCGAGCGCTGCGGTATGATCCTCGCCGGACCTTCCGTGGAGAGTTTCGATGTCGTCGAGTAGCGTAGCCGGGGCGGTAGTCGCCGGGCAGAAGCGGCCGTTGGCGCCGGCTGCGGCAGCTGCGTTGAGTGAGCGGTTTGGGGATCGTTACGTCACCTCGGACGCTGTGCGAGAGCATCACGGTCGTGATGAGTCCGCGTACGACATCACCCCGCCAGACGCGGTGATCTTCGCGCATTCGACTGAAGATGTAGCGTTCACTCTGGCACTAGCAAACCAACACAGCGTGCCTGTCATCGCCTACGGCGCAGGTTCGTCGTTGGAAGGGCATTTGCTCGCCGTGCAAGGCGGGATTTGTCTCGATCTCTCCCGCATGAATAACATCCTCGAAGTGGACGCCGCCGAAGGCATTGCCGTCGTCGAAGCGGGCGTCACGCGCAAGCAGCTCAACGAGCATATTCGGCAGGAGGGCGTGTTCTTCTCCGTCGACCCGGGCGCCGATGCGACGATCGGCGGCATGATTGCCACGCGTGCGAGTGGCACAAACGCGGTTCGCTACGGAACGATGCGTGAGAATGTTTTATCGCTGACGGCCGTGACGGCGAGTGGCGAAATCATTCACACAGGCACGCGCGCGCGTAAATCTTCGGCTGGATATGACCTTACCCATTTGTTGGTCGGCAGCGAAGGAACGCTGGCGATCGTGACGCAGGCGGTGGTGAAGCTGCGGCCGGTGCCGGAGGCGTCAAGTGTGGCGGTCGGGCACTTTCCTGATGTGGACGCCGCGGTGCGTACGGCGAGCGAGATCATCCAGTATGGCTTACCGATTGCGCGGTGTGAGTTGTTGGATGAGATGACGGTGATGGCGGTCAATCGATACAGCAAGCTCACGTTGCTCGAACAGCCCATGCTGTTGATGGAGTTTCACGGCAGCGAAACGTCGGTGGCCGAGCAGGCGGCGGTGGCCGAAGAGATTGCGAAACAGAACGGCGGTGAGGAGTTTCGCTGGACGAAGCTGCCCGAGGAGCGTACGAAGCTGTGGAGCGCGCGACACAACGCCTATTTCGCGACCCTGCAGTTGCGGCCGGGCTGCCGGGTGTTTTCGACCGATGCGTGCGTGCCGATTTCGAAGCTGGCGCAGTGTATTGCGGAGACGAGGGCGGACTTGTCGGCCAACGGCATACTCGCGACAGTGCTGGGGCACGTGGGCGATGGGAATTTTCACGTGTCGATGGTGCTCGATCCTACCAATCAGAAAGAATGGGAGACTTGCGAGCAGTTCAACGACCGGCTCGTGCACCGAGCCATCGCGATGGGCGGCACGTGCACGGGTGAGCACGGAGTGGGGTTGCACAAGAAGCGCTTCCTCGAAGCGGAGCACGGCAAGCAGGCGGTGGGGGTCATGCGCGCGCTGAAGCGAACGATGGACCCGAACAACATCCTCAACCCGGGCAAGATCTTCGATTAGATCGGCCCGGCCGCCTTCGGCGACCGGGCCTGCAAAGGTCGCGCCCAATCCTCAGGCGAGCGTGGCGAGCAGTTCGTCGAGCTGCGCAAACGTTTCGTGAGTCGCGTCCGCGGCGCCAGTACCGGCGGCGTCGAGCGCTTCCTTCGACGGGTAGAGCTCGCTCATGACGAGCAGCGTCTTGCCGCCCTTGTCCTCGAAAGTGACGGTGGTGACGGAGCCGTTCTCGCCGCCTTCTTCGTTGGTCCACACGATGCGCGAGGGCGGCGTGACCTCGATGTAGCGACCGAAGAAATCCATGCCGTCGCCGAAGTTGAGGCGGTACTTACCGCCGGTGCGCACGTCCATCTCGCAGGACTTGAGCGTCATGCCCATCGAGCGCGGCACCCACCATCGCTTGAACAATTCGGGGTTGCTCCAGGCCTCGAACACGAGACGAGGGGGGCCGTCGAACAGTCGCGTCACGACCAGCTCGCGATCGGACTTCCGCTCAACCGTCGTCGGATGCTTCACGGCCGCCTCGCTACTTTTTCTTGCGTCCATCGATCTTCTCCTTGCGTTTCAATTCTTCGACGATCTGGTCGAGTGCGCAGAAGCGCGCGTCCCAGAGCTGGTGGTATCGCTCGATCCAAGCCGCGACTTCCTGCAGTCCGCGCACGCCGAGCTTGCAGTTGCGAACCCGGCCAACCTTCTCGGTGATCACCAGCCCGGCCTGCTCCAGCACGCCGACGTGTTTCTTCATGCCGGTGAGTGACATCTCGAAACGGTCGGCGAGGTCCGTGATCGAGGCGTCGGCGCGGCCAAGCTGCTCGAGCACGCCGCGGCGAGTGACGTCGGACAGGGCGGCGAACGAGGCGTCCAGGTGGGCTTGATTAAACTGAACCATATGGTTCAGTATGAGGCAACGGCTGGACGAGTGCAATGGATGGCGGGCACGGCAAGAATGAGCCCTGCCTGCCGCCACAAACCTGCAATCTTCCCGCGACGATTCTGTAAAACGCCCCCTGCATAGTTCACGGCCATCATGCGCTGTTGCAGAGGGGTTGCTATGCGTTCGCAGTCTGTGTTGCTGGCCGCTGCGGTTGCGGCTACGTTTTCCGTCGCCGCTCATTCGCACGATCAATATTCCCACTCAAACGAACAGGACAAGTACGAGGAGCGCCTGGAAGGAATCGGGGCTCGCAACAAGGCGGCGCAGCGGCTGACGTGGCGTGATTCGCGTTGGAAACACGATCCGGTCGTCAACATCAAGCTGCTCGGCATCAACGATTTTCACGGTCAGCTGTCGCCTCGTGCCGTCGGCGCTCGGCCGGCGGGTGGCGCGGCGGTGCTCGCTTCTTATCTGCGTGCGGCTTCGGAAGCGGCGAAAGACGGCGCGGTCATCATTCATGCGGGCGACCATGTCGGTGCGTCGCCGCCGAACTCGGCGTTGCTGCAGGACGAGCCGGCGATCAGCGTGATGAATCAGCTTGCGAACAAGCAGTGCTTGCCGGTGAAGCTGTTCCGCAAGCTGCCATATGAGCTGCAGGCTTACACGCAGCCCCGGTGCAACATCGTCGGCACCTTCGGCAATCATGAATTCGACGAAGGCATCGGCGAGGCGCTGCGCCTGGTTTACGGCGGCAATCATGAAGACGGTCCGTTCCTCGAGAAGCGCTGGCAGGGAGCCGGGTTCCCGTATATCAGCGCAAACGTCATCGACGAGTCGACCGGCCGCCCGGTGCTGCCGCCTTACACCATCAAAGTGATGAACGGCGTCGCCATCGGCTTCATTGGCGCGGTGTTGAAAGAAACGCCCACGATCGTGACGCCCACGGGCGTCGCCGGCCTGAAGTTCATCGACGAAGCCGATGCCATCAATGCTTCGGTGAAACAGCTGAAGCGTCAGGGTGTGAAGACCATCATCGTCACCATTCACCAGGGCACGGGTCAGACCAGCTACACCGGTCCGACCGATCCGGAGGTGCTGCCGCCGAGCGGCCCGATCGCAAACATCGTCAAGCGCCTGGACAGCGAAGTGGACGTGGTGGTGTCCGGTCACGCGCACGGCTTCACGAATGCGCTGGTGCCGAACAACGTTGGCAAACAGATTCTGCTGACGCAGGCGTTCTCGGCCAGCACTGCGTACGGCGACATCGATCTCGCCATCAGTCGCAAGAGCGGTGATGTGGTGGAGAAGTCCGCCGCCATTGTCACGACCTGGGGCGACGAAGGCCCGGGCCTGGTGCCCGATGTGAAAGTGGCCGAGCTCGTGGCGCAGGCCGATGAGCGGGTCGCGCCGCTGGTGAGTCGCGTCGTCGGCACGGTGACGACGGCGTTGACCCGCACTGAAAGCGGCGCGGGCGAATCGTCGCTCGGCAATTTGATCGCCGACGCGCAACGTGTGGCGACCGATGCCGAATTCGCCTTCATGAATCCCGGTGGCATCCGTGCGGATCTGGCGGCGGGCGAGGTGACCTGGGGCGCGCTGTTCACGATTCAGCCCTTCGGCAACGACCTGGTGTCCATGGACCTGACCGGCGCGCAGATCAAGACGCTGCTCGAACAGCAGTGGCAAGGCCAGGCGTTCCCGAAGATTCTCAAGACCTCGGGCCTGACCTACACGTGGGATAACGCCCGCGCGGTCGGCGATCGAGTGACGCAGATTCTCAAGGCCGACAGTACGCCGCTCGATCCGGCGGCGACCTATCGCGTGACCGTCAATAGCTTCATGGCCGCGGGCGGCGACGGCTTTCTGGTGCTGCCGCAGGGCACGAACCGGGTGGTCGGCCCCGTCGATCTGGAGGCGCTGGTCGAGTACGTGGAATCGCTGCCGCAGCCGTTCAGCGCCGCCATCGAAGGGCGCATCGTCCGCATCAATTAAGAATGTAATGACCGGAGCGCAGCGAGGGTGATGTAATAGGGAACAAGGATGTTCCCAACGCCAGACACGCCAGATGCCCGCCCCAAACCCATGCCCGCTGTACTCAGCGAGAGCCTGGGCGCTGACCGTGGGCTGATCTGCGGATATCGCCTGCGGCCGAACGCCGCGCCCCAGGAAATTCCTACCGAAGAAGTCGCATCCGCCCTGGTGCAGGCCCAGGCCGGCTCCGACGCCGTCGTCTGGCTGCATTTCAATCTGAGCGACGCACGGGCCCGCCGTTGGCTGCTCGACGCAACGTTTCTACCCGAAGCGTTGCGAGAGCTGTGGCGCGAGCACGATGGCAATCGCCGGGTCGAGTTGGTCGATGATGGCGGTCTGCTGCTGGTGGTCAACGACTTCTCTTATGACGATGCGTCCGATCCGTCCGAAGTCGCGCCGCTGTGGTGCTTCGCGAGCCAGCAGTTGCTGATCACGGCCCGGCTGCACCCGTTGAGGAGCGCCGACGAGCTGCGCCTGCAAATGCGCTCGTACCTCACTGCGTCCTCGGGCATCGAGCTGGCCGCGCAGTTACTCGACATTCGCACCAGCCGGGTAAAGCGGCTGGCCAACGAGATGACGGATCAGCTCGACACCATCGAGGATCGCATTCTGGCCGGCAAGATCGAGCAGCAGCGCGAGCTGCTGGGTCGCAACCGGCGTTTGTGCGCCCGGCTGCGGCGGCAGTTCGCACCGGAGCGCTCGGACTTGAATCGTTTCCTGCACCGGCCGGCAGGGCCGTTGTCCGCGGCGGATCGCGAAGCGCTGCAGTCCTCCACCGATACGCTCGCGTTCGCCCTCGAAGAAATATCCGAGCTGTACGAGCGCGCCAAGCTGCTGCAGGAAGAGCTGGCGTCGCGCCTGGCCGAGAACACCGGTCGCAATTTGTATGTATTGTCGATCGTCACCGCGGTGATGCTGCCGATGACGCTGGTCACCGGCATCTTCGGTATGAACGTCGGTGGCTTGCCTGGCCTGCACGGCGGTCACGCATTCTGGTGGGTAATGCTGCTGATCGTCGCCAGCGGCGCAGTCACGCTCGCTGCGTTCTTCTGGCGCCGATTGTTGTAGTCAGCTCGTTACACGCAGCGCATGACGCTGCAATTTCCCGGTCGCGGTCTTCGGCAGCGAGCTGCGAAATTCAATGGCGCGCGGGTATTTGTACGGCGCGATCGTTTGCTTCACGAACGTTTGCAGTGTTTGCGCGAGCTCCGGCGAGCCGTCGTTGCCATCGTGGAGCACGATGAATGCTTTCACGAGCTGACCGCGGGCTTCATCCGGCACGCCGACCACGGCGCATTCCTTGACCGCGGGATATTCCAGGAGCGCCGCTTCCACTTCCGGACCAGCGATGTTGTAGCCGGCGGAAATGATCATGTCGTCGGCGCGCGCTTCGAAATGGAAGTACCCATCCTCGTCCTGTGAATACAGATCGCCGGTGACATTCCATCCTTGATACACGTAGTCGTGCTGGCGCGGATCATCGAGATAGCGGCATCCCGTCGGGCCCTTCACGGCGAGTCTTCCCACTTTGCCCGGTGGCAGGGGCAGGCCATCGGCATCGAGGATGCACGCTTGATAGCCAGGCAGCGGCTTGCCCGTGGTGCCCGGGTGAATCTGATCGCCCTTGGCGGAAATAAATATATGGATCAGCTCGGTGGCGCCGATGCCATCGATCAGGCGAATGCCAGTCGCGGCGAACCACGCATCCGAGGTGGCTTTGGGCAATGCCTCGCCTGCGGAGATGCAGCGCTTCAGGCTGGAGATATCGAACTTGCTCAGCAGTGGCAGCAGCGATCGATACGCTGTCGGCGATGTGAACAATGCGCTCGCCCGGAAACGTTGCACGGCTGCCAGCAGGTTTTCGCCGCTCGGCTGCTCGACGAGGACGCTGGCCGCGCGGCGACCCAGTGGGAATACGAGCAGGGCGCCCAATCCAAATGTGAAGCCGAGCGGTGGACTGCCGACATAGATGTCCTCGGGTGAAGTCTCGAGCAAATGTCCCGCGACGATCTCGCGCATCGCGAGCACGTCGCGATGGAAATGCATGGTGGCCTTTGGCGTGCCGGTCGTTCCGGAGGTGAATGCGAGCAAACAAACATCGTCACGGGCAGTGTCGACATTGACGAATGTCGAAGCCTGCCCGTTCATCATTTTCTCCAGCTGGCCATCCCCGAATTGCACGGTCTTGCGCAGGCGTCCGCCGAGTTCGGCGGCCTGGTGCAGCTCCTGCACGAAACGTGAGTCGCACAGGGCATGGTCGATTTGCGCGCGCTCGGCGATGACCGACAACTCGTGCGCGCGGAGCAAAGGCATGGTGGTCACCGCGATGGCGCCGGCCTTCATCACGGCCAGCCAGCAGGCAACCAACGTGGGATTGTTCGGGCCTCGCAGCAGCACGCGATTGCCCGGCACGATGCCCATTTCGTTCACCAGCACATTGGCAATGCGATTGCTGCGATCGAGCAGCTCTGCGTAGGTCAAGACGCCGCTGTCGGAGTAGAGCGCGACACGGGCGCCATGGCCTTCGCGGACGGCATCGTCGATGAGCACGACGCCGCAATTGAGATGTTCGGGATATTGCAGCTCGGGCAGATCGAAGCGAAATTCGGGCCACAAGTGCGGCGGCGGCAACCGCTCGTTCGCAAATCCATCCACGTGCGAGGTGTACGGCATGCGAAAGGACTCGGCGAACATCAGGTCACCGCGGCGCGAACGGCATAACGCGGATCTGCCCAGCAGCCGCTGTGGACTACATCAGCCACAGTGTAGGCGGCATCCCAGACATCCTGGTATCGCAGATATAAAGGAGTGAAGCCGAAGCGCAGCAGATCCGGTGCGCGGAAGTCGCCGATCACGCCGCGTTCGATCAGTGCCTGCATGATCGCGTAGCCTTCCGGATGCGCGAAAGAAACATGACTGCCGCGATTGCTCGCATTCGCCGGACTGACCAGTCGCAGCGACGGGCAGATGTCGGCGATGAGATCGACGAACAACTCGCTCAGCCAGCGCGACTTCTGCACGATGTCCTGCATGCGGCTGCGTAAGATCAGATCGACGCCGACCTCCAGGCTCAGGACGCCAAGAATGGACGGCGTGCCGCACAGGAAGCGACGGATGCCGCGGGCCGGCTCGTAGTTATCGATGAACTCGAACGGACGGTTGTGGCCCATCCAGCCCTTGAGCGGCGAAGTGAGCTGGTCCTGCAGCCGTTGCGATACGAACAAAAACGCCGGCGCGCCCGGCCCGCCATTCAGATATTTGTAGCCGCACCCCACGGCCATATCGGCTTCACAGCCGTTCAGATCGATCTCGATCGCGCCGACGCTATGACTTAAATCCCAGATCACCAGCACGCCATGCTCGTGAGCCTTGGCAGTGATGGCTCGCATGTCGTGAATGGCGGCGGTTTTGTAGTGGACATGCGTGAGCATGACCACCGCGGTGTTCGCATCGATGGCGTCGATGATGCGCTCGGCCGGTTCCAGTCGCAGTTGTATCGGACAGCTGCGAGTGCCGATGACGCCTTCGGCCATGTACAGATCGGTGGGGAAGTTGCCGGGCTCGGAGAGCACCACGCAGCGGTCCGGGCGGGCGGCGAGCGCCGCGCCCAGCAGTTTGAACAAGTTGACGGAGGTGGAGTCGGCCACGACGACCTCACCGCTGCGCGCGCCGATCAATCGGGCGATCTTGTCGCCGACTCGCAGCGGCGCATCGATCCACTGATGCTCGTTCCAGCTGCGGATCAGGCCCTGGCCCCATTCCCTGGCGACCACTTCGTCGATCCGGCCGCGGGTCGCTTTGGGCAGCGGGCCGAGCGAGTTGCCGTCCATATAGATGATGCCGCCCGGCAGCTCGAACTCCTCACGGCGGTGGCGCAACGGGTCTTCCTGGTCCCACCGGCGGATCGCCGGGTAGGTAATCGCATCTCGTCGCTCGAAGGTCGTGATCTTGTCGAATTTTCGATGCATCTGGCGGACCCCTGTGCCTGATCGGAAGTGTCGCGCCGAGGCCGCCGGACATTGTTCCGAAAGGCTGGCCTTGCCAAGCTCCTCGAAGAACGATAGTAGTGTCAGCACCCCAATTCGAAGGACAATGTCCCGATGCTGGACAAGACCGAGACCACTATCCTGAAATTGCTCGAAGACGACGGACGACTCTCCTACGCCGAGCTGGGCGAAAAAGTGGGCTTGTCGAAGAGTCCGTGCTGGTCGCGAGTGCGGGAGTTGGAGCGCCAGGGCGTCATCCGGCGTTATCGGGCGGAGATCGACGCGGCGGCCGTCGGGTTGGATTTACACGCCTTCGTGCAAGTGACCATCAACCCGACGCGGCACACCGATTTCGAGGCGGCGGTGAATCGTCATCCATCGGTGTTGGAGTGTTTCACGACGGCCGGGCAGGCGGACTATCTGCTGCACGTCCTGGTGCGTGGCATCGGCGAACTGGATGACTTGCTCCGGGCGCAGATCTCGCGGCTGCCCGGCGTGCAACGATTGGAAACGACGGTCTGCATGAAGACCATCAAGCATCGCGGCTCGGTGATGGCCTGCTTGCGGTGAGCGACGAAAGTAGTGTTACAAAAGTTTAAGGAGTCAGTCATGGTCGGCGGCGTCAGCGCAGTGGTCCTCATCAAGGCCGAAACTTCCAGTGTCAACGAGCTCGCGCAAAAGCTCGTCGAACTCAAAGGCGTCGCCGAAGTGTTCTCGGTGGCGGGTCAGTACGATCTCGTCGCCATCGTGCGCGTCAAGGAAAACGAGCAGTTGGCCGAGGTGGTCAGCGACAAGATGCGCAAGCTGCCCGGAGTGCAGCTGACCGAGACGATGATCGCGTTTCGTGTGTTCACGAAGGCGGCAGTCGAAGGGATGTTCGATCTCGGCAGCTGACCCTCGGCAGCTGACAAGCGCGTCAGGTTCACGTCAGTACTCTTTCGGCATCATGCTCCGCGGTCGCGCTGAACAGGCGCGGCCGAGTTTCAACTGTGGAGCATGCATGAATTCTAAGAACCTCGGCGCAGCCGTTGCCGTCCTGCTAGCAGCCCTGAGTCCGAGCGCATTCGCTCAAACCCCGAACGCCACTGATGTCGCCGCACTTCGTGCGCAGATCGAGGCCCTGCGAGCAGAGCAGGCTCGCATCGCCGAGATGCAGCGTGCGACCGAAGCGAAAATTCGCGCGTTGGAAGCGAGTGTTGGTGCGACCAGTCCTTCGGCTCAGATCTCGCCCGCAGTTGCGCCTTCGTCGCCGGTCCCGCAGTTCGCGAACGTCGATGGCAAGCCGAAGTTGACTGTCTCGGGCGATCTGCGCCTGCGCTATCAAGGCGACTACTCCGATGACGACGTTCGCGCACGTCGCAGCGGGCAGGTTCGTGGCCGTCTCGGTGCGACGTACGCCGTGACCGATCGCGTCACGATCGGCGCTCGACTGGTGACCGGCGATGCAGACGATCCGAACAGCGTCGATGTGCAGATGTCGAACTGGGACGATGACTTTCAGGTCAGCCTCGATCAGGCCTACGCGCAGCTCAACTTCGGCGACTTGAATGTTTATGGCGGCAAGATTCCGCAGCCCTTCGTCCGGACCGACCTGGTGTGGGACGGCGACGTGAACCCGCAGGGCTTGAGCGGCGTGTACAAGCACAAGCTCGGCGACGGTTCGGCGCTGCGCGCCAGCGGCTTGTTCTTCATCGTCGACGAAGATGCGGTTGGCCCGGACAGCACCATGGCGGGCGGCCAGATCGGCTACGACACGGCCGAGCTCGGTAGTTTCAAATTCGATGCGTCCGCAGGCTACTACGACTACACCCTGGGCAGCGTTGTGGGCGCCGACGTGGGCGATTTCCGGAGCAACTTGCGTCGACCCGACGGCAGTTACCTCTCCGACTTCAATCTGGGCAATTTCATCGTCGGCGCGACCTATGCGGGCCTTGGCTCGCAGTGGCCGATACGTTTCGTTGGCGACTATGTGAAGAACTTCGGCGCCGAGACTTCACAGGACACCGGCTACGGCGCGGACCTGGGTATCGGCCGCGTGACTCAGCCACACGACTGGCGCGTGACTTATGGCTACTCGGTGGCGGAGACGGATGCGGTGCTGGGCGCGTTCTCGCACGACAATATCGGCATCGGCACCAACTATGAGTTGCACGCCCTCACGGTCGATTACGTGCCGATGCCGAAGACGCTGGTCACGGCCATCTGGTATCACTACAAGCCCGAAAACTCCTTCGACGCCGGCAGCAATGCCATCGGCGACTGGCTGGATCGGATCCGGGTCGCGTTTCTGGTCTCGTTCTGATAACTGCTACGATGGCGGACATGACACAGCCCGCCACCGCTTACCTCGCAGCCAGCGATCGATATGATCGAGTCCCGTATCGCCCAGTCGGTCGCAGCGGCCTGAAGCTGCCGCCGCTGTCGCTCGGGCTGTGGCACAACTTCGGCGACAACACGCCCCTCGAGCGCCAGCGCGAGATTCTGCGTGCCTCGTTCGATCTCGGCATCACTCACTTCGATCTTGCGAACAACTACGGCACGCCGTACGGCAGCGCCGAGACCAACTTCGGCCGCATCCTCAAGGAAGATTTTCAGGCGCATCGCGACGAGCTGATCATCTCCACCAAAGCTGGGTGGGATATGTGGCCAGGGCCGTACGGGCAGGGCGGCGGCTCACGTAAGTATGTGCTCGCCAGCCTCGATCAGAGTCTGCGGCGCATGGGGCTCGATTACGTCGATATTTTTTATTCGCATCGTTTCGATCCAGAGACGCCGCTCGAGGAAACCGCTTCGGCGCTTGCTACAGCCGTGCAACAGGGCAAGGCGCTCTACGTCGGCATCTCCGCGTATTCGCCCCAGCAGACGCTCGAGATGGAAGCAGCGTTACGGCGCTGGAATATTCCGCTGCTGATCCATCAGCCCTCGTACAGCATTTTCAAACGAGAGATCGAGGCGGGCTTGTTCGAGGCGGTCGAGAAGGTCGGCGCGGGCATGATCTGTTTCTCGCCGCTCCAGCAAGGCTTGCTGACGAACCGCTATCTGCAGGGCATCCCCGCGGACTCACGCGTGGGACGTGGCACTCGCTTCCTGCGGCCGGAGCAGGTGTCTGATGTGGTCGTCAAGAAGGCGGCAGCGCTCAACGAAATTGCTCAGGCACGCGGCCAGTCGCTTGCACAGTTGGCGATTGCGTGGGTTCTGCGCGATCCGCGCATGACGTCTGCGATCATCGGCGCGAGCAGCGTGGCACAGGTGCGAGAGAATCTCGGCGCGCTGAAGCACCTGAGCTTCACGAAGGAAGAGCTGGCGGCCATCGACCGCATCGCTCCAGGGCCGGTGAGCTAGTTCTGATCCAACACCTGGCGGATCTTCGCCGCGAGCTGCTGGATCGTGAAGGGCTTCGGCAGGAACGAGACATCGCGGTCGAGCATGCCGTTGTGAATGACGGCATTGCGCGTGTAGCCGGTGGTGTAGAGCACCCTGGCGCCCGGTCGCAGCTCTCGGACGCGATCCGCGAGTTGCTTGCCGTTCATGTCCGGCATCACCACGTCCGTGAACAAAAGATCGAACGCCACGTCGTCGGTTTCCAGCATCGTGAGCGCCTGCTTTGCATCGGCCGCCTCGATAACCGTGTAGCCCAAGTCACGCAGCAGTTGCACTGACATCCGGCGCACGCGGTCTTCATCTTCGACCACGATAATCACTTCTGACGACGTCCCCTGGAGCTGACGATCCGTGGGCAACGCGTGTTGAACCGGCTCGTCCTCGCCGACGTAGCGAGGGAGGTAGAGCTTCACCGTCGTGCCCTGGCCGACTTCCGAATACATTTTCACGTGGCCGCCGGATTGTTTCGCGAAGCCGTACACCTGCGACAACCCGAGGCCCGTGCCCTGGCCGGGCTTCTTGGTCGTGAAGAAAGGATCGAAGGCGCGCGACAGCACCTCGGCACTCATTCCCATGCCGGTGTCCGTGACGGCGATCGCCACGTACTGACCGGGCCGCACCTCGGCATGCTCCGCGGCGTAGACGTCGTCCAGGTGCGCGTTCATCGTTTCCAGCGTGATCTTGCCGCCCTCGGGCATGGCGTCGCGACCGTTTACGCACAGATTGAGAATGGCGCTCTCGAGTTGCGGCGGATCGGCGAACATGCGCCACAGCCCACCGGCGAGCACCGTTTCCATGCGCACGTTGCCGCCGAGCGTTCGTGTCAGCAGCTCCGACATGCCGCTCACCAGTTTATTTGCGTCCACGACGCGGGGATCGAGCGGTTGCTGGCGCGAGAACGCCAGGAGCCGGGCTGTCAGCTCCGCGGCGCGCGTGGCGCCTTCCAGCGCATGGTCGATGGATCGCGACGCTTTGACCGGATCGCGCTGAAAGTATTTCTTCGCCATGTCGAGCGATCCGATGATGATGGCGAGCATGTTGTTGAAGTCGTGCGCGATGCCGCCGGTGAGCTGGCCGACCACTTCCATCTTCTGCATCTGCCTGACGAGCGCTTCGGCGGCCGCCCGCGATTGAGCCTCGTCGCGCAGTTTCTGATTCGCAGCCTCCAGCTCGGCGGTGCGCTCGGCAACCCGGATTTCGAGCAGGTCATTCAGCTGACGGCGCAGTCGGTCGTCTTGGGCATATTCGGCAAAGCCGCGGTGCATGGCAGCGGTCAACAACAGGATCACGCTGACCAGGGCGACGTAGAAGCCCATGCCGATCCAGTTCGACAGTCCATTGCCAGTCAGGGCCCAGCCCGGCGGCAGCAAAAAGTATCCCGAGATGACCGCGCCGATCACGCCGGCCAGGGCGCCGGCCCGCCAGCCGAAAATAAACGCCGTGAGCACGATGGCGACGAAGAACGTGATGAACGGAAAGCCTTGGAGCACGCCACTGAGCAGCACCCGTACATACATGGCGCCGATGCTGGTCAGCAGGGCAAAGGCATAGCCGAGCCAGCTGTGCTCGCGGAGGAATTGCGTGGCTTCGTACCACTTGCGGATACGTCTTACGAGCATGGGTTCGAGTGGAAGCTGTCCCGCCGACAAAGCGGGCAATCTAGCAAAGCACGTGCTTTCCCGACAGCCGCATCGCCCCCGCGCCGGAACTCATGGGGCGCGCGATCGATTGCTTCGATCGCTGGCAATCCCTGCCGAATGGTCGATCCGAGGTGTTCATGGATGCGTTGTCGCTGCTGCAATGGCCCGCGATGGTCGTCACTCTGGTGGCCGCGTGGCTGGTCGCGTCCCAGTCCAAAGCCCGCCGCAACTGGGGTTTCTGGACGTTCATCGCGAGCAACGTGCTGTGGATCATCTGGGGCTGGCACGAGCAGGCCCTGGCCCTGATCGTCCTGCAGGTCGGCCTGTTCGTCCTGAACCTTCGGGGGGCGAAGAAGAATGAGCCGGCGGGGACATGAAATCGCGTCGAGCTGCTAGAATGCCGCCCGTTGCGCCCGTAGCTCAGTGGATAGAGCGACCGCCTCCTAAGCGGTAGGTCGCAGGTTCAACTCCTGCCGGGCGCACCAACTCTCGGTCCAACAACATCCAATCACCCCACCGTCGGCCCGATCTTGGGATCGATGGCCGACGGGGGAGGTGAGCGAAGATTGCGATGTCGCTCCTAAAGACGTGCTGCCTGCGATGCGCGCCCGCGACTTCCTAAGGCCAGTCCCAGAAGAGAGATTCCGAACAAGCCTAACGTTGATGGCTCCGGCACATCGACAATGTTGAGCTTGCCACCATTCTCCAGCACGATTCTTTGGCTGAACTGGCTACCGTCTCTTAGCAGTCCAGAAAGGATTCCATCGGTGTAGCTAAACCCGGTGCCGAAAATGTTGAGTTGCCCAAACTCCCCAATCAGGAAGGTGTTGGTTGCAAAACTTCCGCCAAAGATGTTTAGACTGGTGTACAAGCTCAGCAAAGGCGTGTCACCCGGCAGGTTCGTGCCAGTAAACGTGCCTCCAGTAATGGACCTGTCTCCCCCAGTTTCGTTGTAGTCTCCCAGGTACATACTTCCTGTGACCAGTCCACCCGAGATGGATACGTTCCAGGCCGCGTCGCTCCAGAGTCGTCCGTCTACAACGCCGTCTGTCATAGCGAAGTCAGCGAATATCCATTCGACCTTGTTACCAACGTAGCCTCCTGAGATCTCAACAAACTGATTGTCGACCGAGATGCCGCCGAGCACTGATCCGCCCGAGATGGCGATGTCAGGAACTAGCATGTTGCCGTGACTAGCATAACCGGTCAGCTGTCCAGTCACGGTCCCAGATTTGACCGTGGTGGTGCCATTCCACCAGAACGTGCCACCGACCAGCGTGCCTCCGTCGACGACGAGATGACCATCACCCTCAGTGATGGTGCCGATCACGGTGCCACCGGGTTTGATCCGCAACTCTCCATCGAGCCTGATCTCTTCGGCGACAACTGGACTTGTAACTTTATAAACCTGGCCGGCTTCATAAGTTACGAATGCGCCCGATGCCTCAAACGATGCGATGAGTGCGAGGCAGGCCGAAACAGCTATGGTTTTAGTGTGCACAATGTCTCCTCCTTAAGGACCGAGAGAGGCGCAGCAACAAGTGTGCCACCGGCGATTTTCTGCATTTTCAAAGTGATTTAGCTGGGTGTAACGTTTCCTTATGTAAATCGCATCGACACGCCGAGCTGCAAACGTTCGTCTCGTTGGAGGCCGCGTGCGATTACATTTTTCGGCAACGTTACGCCGCTGCAGTTGCTCGCGGGTCGATCGGTCATGGCGATTGCAGTGGCGGACGTCAATCAAGATGGCAGGATGGACCTGATCACGTCGATTTCCGACACGGGACTCGCATCGGGGACGCAAAGCGTGTTCCTGAACACGGCCTCGTCCGCCGAGCCGTTCGCGAGTTCTGAAGCGCTCCAGCCCAGCGGCAATCTCGGCCGCGGCTGTCTCGACATAGCGGTCGGAGATGTGAACGGTGACGCTCGCCCCGATCTGTTGTTCTCCTGCTCAGCGCCAGGGTGGAACGCCAATCCGGCCCCGGAAAACCCGGCGGTGGGTTCGATCTATCTCCACAGCGGCGCGACAAATCCATTCGCTAACACCAGTCCCGTCGATAGTCCCGCGACCTCCTTGAGCGGCTATGGACGAGGCGTTGACGTCGGCACGCTCGTTGCCAACGCAGCACCTGTTGTCCTTGTGGTAGACGGGGCCTCGAACTATGGCGCGTACTATCCGACTGTTCTTGCTCAGGATCCGATCGCGCAGAACGACTCTGTTGTCGTTGCGATCAATACGGGGCTGCAGATCGATGTGCTGGCCAATGACACCGCAGCGTCGGGTCAGACGCTGGATGTCAGCTCACTTAAAATCACCGAGACTCCGCAGCACGGGACCGCGACGGTGAACGCGAGCGGTTCGGTAACCTATGCCGCGGCATCGGGATATGCAGGCTTGGACGTGTTCGCGTACACAGTGCGCGACAGCCTCGGTGCCCGATCTCAGCGGGCCGTTGTCAACATCGCCGTCCAACCTGCACCGGTTGCTACCAACGACTTGAGAACGCTCGCTGCGGGTCAGTCCGTCACACTCGATGTGCTAGCCAACGATACAAGCAGCGGCACGCTTGAGGCTGCATCGATAACGATCGCGGTCCAGCCTCTGCACGGCACCGCCGTCGTTACAAACGGTCAGGTCGTCTATGCGCCTGCTGCAGGCTACGCGGGTGTCGACGCGTTCCAGTACTGCGTTACAGATAATCTGGGAAGCGTGTCCAACGTTGCTACCGTCAGTTTGAGTGTCCAGCCGGCACCCATTGCAACGAACGACGCCTCCAGTGTTCAGGCCAATCAAAGCGTCACGATCAATGTCCTGACCAATGACAGGAGCGAGGGGGGGCACGCTGGACAACGCATCGATCACGATCGTCAATGGCCCCGCACATGGAACCGCCGCCGTCTCCAACGGATCGGTGACCTATGCACCGACTGCCGGCTATTCCGGTTCCGACAGCTTCCAATATTCCGTGCGAGACAACTTGGGTACGACATCGAACGCCGCTACGGTCTCGGTTCAAGTGACCGCGTCGCGCTCTGGAGGTGGCGGAGGAGGCGGAGGTGGTGCGATCGGTGCGGCGGAGCTTGTGCTGCTCGGGTTCCTCGTTGCCGTCAGCCGTCGCAGGGTCCGATCACGCCGGTATTGCCATTGAAAAGTAAGGTTTCTCGATGCCGACCTGGCGGTAGCTCCCGCCAAATTCGGCGCTCCAGCGTCGCGCGACCTCCTGCTCCTCCGGTCGCTGAGCGTCGTCGAGCAATATCGTGCTTCCTTTCAGCCGATCTCCCATAACGGGCAGCAGCCCGTAGCGTCCGCCCATTGTCGTGCTCGTCGGCGGGCCGTCGCAGATGGTTAGCGCGAATCGGCTCGGGAGGGATGCCTCATGTGGCGGGTCGTACCATTGAAAGCCGTTGTATGTTTTCAGTGGGCTGCAGAAGATCGATACGCTTTCAATCTCATATCGTTCGAGGCAGGCGCGAACGCGCTGAGCCCACGGCTCGGAATGCTCGAGCGTGCAGACGCGGACGCCTTTGCTTTGAGCCACTACCCCAAGTAGCAGTGTGGTCAATCCAGAGCCGCATTCCAGGATGTCGCCTTCAGCGTCGCGTGCGGCGCGAGCACACGCAATCAGGTATTCGTCGAGAGCCGACCACTGCGCATTTCCCCAGCCATAGATCAGCTTGGGAATTGCACGTGTGTCCTGCGTTCTTTGGAACTTCCGCATCGCGCTGCGAAAAGTACTCCGCTTTTTCTGCTCGATGACCGCCTTTCTGAGCTTGCGCAGAGGTGTGCGTACTGGTCCAGGGATAAAAGCCGCCAAAGAAGCCATGATGAGTTCCCGGTCAATTTTGAATAGAGACCGTCGCGCGTTGTGGGGTAGCCCATGCTGCCTTCTTCCGAGCGACTTACAGGATTGCAGGGACGGGTCTTGAGTGGTTGTAAACGAAACCCAAGAAAGTTGGTATCGCCGTGCTGCTTACATTCAACGATCAGTTGTGGCAGCTAATGCTCAGACGCTTGAAGCCATGTAGGCACGACACGTTGCCGCCATATAAATTTGATATAGTGCGGCGCCGTTCACTCGCAAGGTGCAGCAATGAACAAGACTCTAATCGTCTGCCTGGCATCCTTCGGTCTGTTCGCCTGTTCAAAAGAATCACCGCCGCCTGCAGCGACCACGGCGCCGCCGGCCGAGCCAACGGCACAACAGGCTTCGCCCAGCGAGCAATTGGACGCAGTGCTCGCGGCTCAGTCCGATGCGGACAAGGCGCGTTATGCGGCTCGTCATCCGAAGGAAATGTTGGAGTTCTTCGAGGTGAAGCCCGGCATGACGGTCGTCGACACCCTGCCTGGAGACGTTTGGTTCGCGGGCATCCTGGCGGACTATCTCGGTCCGCAGGGCAAGGTCATCGCCGCCGACTATTCCAAGGAAATGTGGCAGCTGTTTGGGGACTACTCGCCCAAACCCGAGGAGAAGGCCAAGTGGGCTGCGGAGTTCACCAGCAAGATGGAAGCGAAGCGCGGGGCCGATGATGCAGCCGTCGTTGCGGTTCATTTCAGTGAGATTCCGGATGATCTCGCTGGTACAGCCGATGTGATCCTGGTCAGCCGCGCCGTCCATCACTGGATGCGAATGGAAGACAAGGGCCAGTGGATGACCAAGGCGCTCGCGGATATGAACAAGATGCTGAAGCCGGGCGGCATCGTCGGTGTGGAGGCGCATCGCGCGCCCGAGGCGGCCTCGGATGCGTGGGCCAAGGGCGATCAGGGCTATGTGAAGCAGTCAGCGGTGGTCGCCGCGTTCGAGAAGGCAGGGTTCGAACTGGTGGAAGCGAGCGAGATCAACGCCAATCCGAAAGATCAGCCCACGGAGAAGGACTTCGTGTGGCGGTTGCCACCGACGCTCGCCACCAGCCAGAACGATCCCGAGCTCAAGGCCAAGATGGAAGCCATCGGCGAGAGCGATCGCATGACGTTGAAGTTCAGGAAGAAGGCGGCCGCGTAACGAGAAACGCGCCATTGCGGTGCTGGTGATGCTCACTATCTCTGCGCATCACCTTGAACTGCCTCGGAGTTCAGCGCCAGGTGCGTGATCTCGCGCTGTTGCCATGGACCTGATCGAGGAGCCCGAGCCGGAATCGCTGGTTCATTCACTTTTCCTATCGGCCTTCAATGCTTCATTTAGGAGCCGCGCGTCCTCTGACACTTTGCACAGCCGCCGTATGCATTTAAAGCGCTGGCTGTGCCTTTCGCCTTGAGCGCCACAGGAATGCAGCGCCCGCCATGAACAGCCATAGCGTGCTCGGTTCCGGAACCTCTACAACCCTGAAGCGCAAACGGTCGATCATCGCGGGCTCACTTTCGCCGCCGATAACTACGCGATGGATATTCGCGTTCCTGTACTCACTTCGATACACGGGAAAAGCAGGCAGAGCATCGGGATAGTAGATGCCGTTGTAAGCGATCACGCTGTCTTCCCATCCGAAATACTCGTAGTGAATTAGGTCGTCATTCCAGTCGTAGAAAAACCAGTGCGCTGGATCCTGAGTAATGCCGCCTGCGTCTCCACCATCCCAATCACCCTCCGCCATGAGAATACTCACGTAGTCCACAGGACGATTGAACGTTACTGTGAACGCACCGCCATAGCCAATTTCAGATGTCCACTTACCATAGGTATCGAATTCAGAAGGCTGATTGTCGATCGTTGGCGCCATCCATTCATGAAAGCCAACGGTGGACCCGTATCCAAAAACGTTGGCACGGAGCGGCCCCGTAGAGAGCATTTCCCAACTACCCCCGGAGACTTCCCAGCCGCCTGTAACCACACTGCGGGAGATAACTTCGTCTCCGTTAACGAGTCTGAGCGCTGCGTAGGGGGAGATATCAGAAAGGTTCGTCCCAGGGGCGTACTTGTCTGGCTCTATCGTGATCATCTTGGCGGGCGTAGCGATAGGCAGAATCAAGCTTAGAAAGATTAGAGCGCGCATATATCCCCCAGAAGCTACCGTGTTAGACATGAGTCGGCCGGATCACGCGCGGCATCTTGCGCCGCACGATCGCAACTCCGAATAGACCGAACGCAAACAGGGCTATCACAGATGGTTCAGGCACGTCATGGATGTTCAAAGCACCCGTCCCCGTAACGACTATGCGTTGACTGAGCCAATTCCCGTCTGTCAGATACCCGCTAAGAAGGCCATCGGTGAAGCGGAAATTGCGTCCGTAGATATTGAGAGCACCCTCATCACCGACATGAAACTCATTCTGGGCGAATTGGCCACCGAAGATGTCCAGATTCGTGTAGAGACTCAGCAACGGTGAAGACGCATACATGTTCGCCGCCGTGAAGGTACCGCCCGTAATAACTCGAGAGTTCCACGTATCGTTATAGTCGTCGAAGAACATGTTGCCCGTTATGATCCCGCCGGTGATGGCTATCTCCCAGGCAGCGTCGCTGTACAACCCACCATCTACGATGCCGCCGGTCATTGTGAAATCAGTAAAGATCCAATCGGCACCCCAGCCACCGACATAGCCGCCTGTTATTAGAATCTCCTGGTTGTCCGTGAATACGCCGCCCAAAACGTTGCCGCCGTGGATCTGAACTTCAGCTACTCGCTCATCAGCGTGGCCGGCCCACCCAGTGATCGCGCCAGTAACCGTGCCTGATTCGACGATCACCACGTGGCCAGAGTAGTTGGTCGTTCCTGCGAGCGTGCCGCCGGCCACGGTCAATCGACCTTGGCCCTCAACGTTGCCGATCAATGTGCCGCCAGGACCGATCACCAGATGGGTGTCGGGACTGGCGAGTTTAATATCAGCAATCAGTGGCCCGGTGAGATTGTGTGTAGCGCCATCATCGTATGTGATGACTGTCGCCGATGCACTGGAGGTCGCGATGCAAAGGAGAAGTGGGCTTGCGGTTCGTTTTAGTTTTGTAATCATGTGAAACTGATCCCGCCGATGGACGGAATAATGACGCAATTCAAATGCAAATGCATCTTCTCAGTGAGATGGAGGCAAACAATCAGTGTTGTGTAGCAGGTGCTGTTAAGAGACCCGACAGGAAAGTGATCGAGCAAGTGATACTAGGGCCCTACTTCGAGTGCCGACGCAAGCTCAAGGATGCGTGACGCCAAAGCCCACGCACTGCGTCTGAGTACGACCACGCCGGAGGGCCCACGACGGTTACGGACGTAGTGAACGAAGGAAATTTGCTAATAGACGGACCCGTCGGAGGGAAAATCGAGATCTTGGAGGATCATCAGGCAGGTAGATACAAAGTTGTTTGGAAATGAGTCGGTCGAGTTGTGCAGGACCTCGCGTGCTTTGTCGTTCTCGTGCGAGCACTCGTTTCAGTGCTTCTGATGATGCGGAACGAATATTCTAATTGGCTGCGCCGCAGGTCGGAGAATCGCGTCTTTGCTTGCTTCAGAGTTGCTTGCGGGGGGGGGGTGATTTGAGGGCAGGATGCAAAGAGAACACTACAACAACAGGGGCTCTACACCATGTTTAACCCGCAAATACTGGCCCTCGTACAGGCTGGAACGTGTGCAATTGTGGTTGTTTCTCCAGACAATGAGCGATCGATTTCGCTTCAAAACTTAGGCATCGTCGGTACCGGTTTTCTAATCGGCTCAAGAACGATCGTCACCGCGGGCCATGTCTCGGCCGAACTTCACAAGGAGGGTGTTGTCGGTTACCGCCGCATGGCGGCGTTTGCCACATTGAGTCCTGATGGAGTTCCTGGATTCGATATGGTGCCCACCACTTACATGGCCACGATATCGGGATCGAAGATTGACGCCTTCGATATTAGGAGCTCAGCAGACATCTCGCTGCTGAGGCTCGATAGGGCAGTAGACTACCCACCATTAAGACCTGCAGACGAGGGTGACCTTGTAGTCGGCAGGCCGGTTGCTGTCTGCGGGTACCCCTCGGGGGCGCGGTTACTTTTTGGCGGCACAGACGTCGAGAGGGTCGGCCCCACCTTCCAGTACGGGTTTATATCGGGCGTAAGCCCATCAAACTTTGTTCCAGGATCTCATGCAACCGGGTTCCTGGCTTCCTACCTCACAGCGCAAACGCTGAGCGGCGCACCTGTTTTTTCAGACAGAGGGAAGGTTCTAGGTATCCACTGGGGCGGGCACAAGCCATTTGGCAAGGCAAGCGAAATGGGCGCTATCGGCTTCTGCGTGCCGTTCATGTATAGCCATTTCATGCTGATGTTCGGCAACGCTGCCGAAGTATTTAGGGACATGGACTCCAAGTAGGCGGCGGGTGGCTGTATGCGGATATCGGGCGGGGTTCCTGCAGAGGTATGTGGGAGCTGCGTACACATTGGTGCATGCAAAAAAATCTCATGATTCTTGGATGGGGCGCGATTCTCGACTCACTTTCTGTGGGCATCGCCTTTGAACTGCCCCTGATTCAGCGTCAGATGCGTGATCTCGCCCTGAGGGTTGCCATGGAACTGAATCGTCGCGTCGACGACCTTGCTGAAGAAGGTGTCCGCGGTTTCGGCGTATAGACGATCGGTGCCTTGTCCCGTCGGGTGCAGGATGAGTTGCTCACCTTCGAGCTTGATGACCAGGTCGAAACCGGGACGGAGCTGATAGGTCCCCACAAATTTTTTCAGCGCGCTGACGGGCAGGGGAATCTCCCGCTTCACCGCAACCGTATCGCTAGTGCGCTTCGCCCTGATCTCGCGTCCTCCCTGATAGAGGATGACGTGCGTGACCTTGCCATCGGTTTCCACGAACTCCCACTGTGCGTCGACGACTTTGAGAAAGAAGCGTGTTTGCGACTCCGCAAAGGTCGGCACACGTTGCTGGCCGGATACCTGCGTCATGAGTTGATCGCCCTCGAGCGTCACCATGACGTTCAGCTGCGGGGACAAGGCATAAGTGCCGACGTATCTTTCGAGCACTCGCCGTGGGACAGTGATTTCCTTGCGCTCGTGACTCAGTACGACCGCATCGCCATGCGCCAGAGAGCCGAGCTTCGCGGCGATTTCCGCCGGCGCGTTGCCGTTCAAGTTGGCGAGCGCCACCACGGACACTTGGGTGTCCGGGTAATAGGCCAGAAGTGTGTTGAAGCCTTCGATGCCACCGCCATGGCTGTACATCTTGCGCTTGCCGGTGTGCACGGCGAGGCCGAGCGCATAATCGTTCTTGAAAGGCGTGGTCATTTTCGCCAGCGATGCCGCCGACAGCAGCTTGCCGCCGTATAGCTGGCGTTGCCAACGCAGCAGATCCTCGGTCGTCGAATACAGCCCGCCTGCAGCATGCGGGATGCTCATGTGGACGAAATCGGCATTGACCATCGACTCGCCGCTGCGCGTGTATCCAGCCGCTCTGCGAGCGATGATCGGCGCATTCGAGTCGTAGCCCGAGTCCTTCATGCCGAGCGGCGTAAAGATGTTGGCTTGAACGAAGTCGGCATACGACATGCCGGAAGCCTTTTCGATGACGTAACCCAGCAGCACATAGCCCGAGTTCGAGTACGCCATCTTCTCGCCCGGGGCGAACTCGAGCGGCTTGTCCTTGAACAGGCCCATGAGCTCCGTCACCGGGGTTGGGAACTGCTTGAGTTTGTCGAACTCGGGGAAACTGGTGAAATTCGGAATGCCAGACGTATGCGTCAGCAGATGCTCGAGCGTTACGCTGTCCCACGCAGCGGGCGCCTCGCCAAAATGTTTCTTGATGGGATCGTCCAGCTTCAGTTTGCCGCGCTCCTCCAGCAGCAAAATGCTGGCGCTCGTGAATTGCTTGGTGATCGATCCGATGCGGTACTTCGTCGTCGACGTGTTCGCGATGTCCCACTCGAGGTTCGCACTGCCGTATGACTTATGGAACACGATCTGGTCGGCACGCGCCACGAGTACCGTGCCCATGAACTGCTTGCGATCGACCAGATGCTGTACGATCTGATCCATGCGCTGGGTTTCCTGCGCATGTGAGACTGCCGACAAGAGCAAGGCCGTCGCCGCGATCGCGCTCCGAAACGCCGTCCAGTCCATGGGAGTCCCTCGGTCTGTTTTCGTGCATCATAGCTGCACACGAAAACCTCGGCAAAAACCTGTCGGCAACCCTACGATGCTATCGAGCTTGCTTCAACAGTACGGCTATCTGGCTGTGTTCGTCGGCTCCCTGGCCGAAGGCGAAAGCATGCTGCTCCTCGGCGGATTCGCGGCTCATCGAGGTTACCTGGAACTGCCCTGGGTGATCGTCACAGCGTTCGTCGCGGGCGTGGTCAGCGACCAGATCTACTTTCAATTGGGTCGCCGGTACGGAGCTCGAATTCTGATGCGCCGGCCCAAGCTGCGCGCCAAGATCGACGTAGCGTTACGGCTCGTTGAGCAACGCGGCACCTTGATCGTTCTCGGCATGCGCTTCATGTGGGGCTTGCGCATCGCGCTGCCCATGGCGATCGGCATGAGCGGAATTGTCAACGGTCATTCAAATTTCCCCATCTGCGGTCATTGAGAATTCCTCACCCACCCGCCCGGTCCTCAGTTAATCGTGGTGGTGGGTTCCTCTGAGCGAATCAACCCGGCCTTGAGCTTCTCCTT
>NZ_RYFW01000008.1 GCF_004138335.1 Peristeroidobacter agariperforans
CCTTCTTGAACTCCGGGCTATACTGCTTCCGGACCTGCTTCTCGATCTTCTTGCCTTTCATCTCTCACCCTCAGATAGCGATATTAACTCGCTTATCCGGGTGTCCGCTAAACCGGGGCAGGATCATAATGCCGGCGACAGCTGAATGAGCGTATCGCCCTCAACACTCACGCCGAGCAGATGTTTCAGCTGGCTGGCCGCAATGAGCAGTGCCGATGCAGTGATGAATCCAGAGATCACAGGATGGCTGAGGAAAGTCGCGAGAAAACCCAAACGAAGCACGGCCATGGCGAGCAGCACCACACCGGATAGCAACGCCAGGACAAGTGCAGCTTCAATGTAGCTGGCCGAGCCTGCTCCCGCGATCTTCCCTGCCGCCGCTGCCGTCATCAACGAGACGACCGCGACCGGGCCGACGGACAACGTGCGACTCGTTCCGAACGCCGCATAGGCGATGAGCGGGGCGATACTGGCATACAACCCGATCTGCGGAGGCAACCCTGCAAGCATTGCGTAGGCAAGGCTCTGCGGAATGAGCATGAGCGTAACGATGAGAGCCGCGAACAGATCGCCGGTGAGGGTCGATCGATCGTATCCACGAAGCCAGCTCATTGCGGGTAGCCAGCGATCGCTTGTGAGACGCACTTTCATTACAGCTCGTTCAGTTCGCGCCTTGCTCGCAGTAGGCGGCGTAGAGTGCATTGAGTATGCCGATTGCCGGTCCTTCTGCGAGTGCGTAGTAAATCGCCTGCGACTCGCGTCGGGTAGTAACCAACTCCATCTCGCGCAAGGTTGCAAGATGTTGGGACAGCGCGGACATGCTCAGGCCTACGAGGGGCTGAAGCTCGCCGACGGATGCTTCCCCTTCGACGAGTCGGCAGAGTACGAGGAGGCGCGCGGGGTGAGCCAACGCCTTCAACAGGCCAGCCGCACTTTCGGCGTGCCGCGCCATCTCGGCTGGGTCTGGAAGTCTACGGCGCTTCGACTGAGCTGGACGTTTCATACGAGTTGCATTTACGCTTGACTGATACTTTAGCAATCTCTAAATTAGCGCATACTAAAGTTCGACGCAAGGCATATCGGGGCTGCACGATGACAACCTGGATGAGCGCGCTCGCGGGCGGAGTGCTGATCGGATTGGCCGCGACCCTATTGTTGTGGCTCAACGGCCGCGTCGCTGGCGTGAGCGGGATTTTCAACGGCGTGATCTTCCCAAACAAAGGCGACATCGCATGGCGATATGCGTTTCTCATCGGACTCATCGTCGCAGGCGGCGCCTACATGGCATTTGTTCCGGGCGCCGCGCTGCCGCGCACTGACTATTCGCGCCTTGCGCTGATCGCTGCGGGACTGCTCGTAGGATTCGGCACTCGCATGGGTAACGGTTGCACCAGCGGACACGGGGTCTGCGGCCTGGGCCGACTCTCGCTGCGTTCGTTCGTTGCGGTACTGACCTTCATGTCGACTGCCATGGCCACTACCTTCCTCGTCAAACACGTCGTGAGTTGAAAATGGCACCGCTCGTGATCGCAGCTCTTGTCTCGGGCGCCCTCTTTGGCACTGGCCTCGCCATGTCCGGCATGACGGATCCGCGGCGGATACTTGGGTTTCTCGATGTCTTCGGCAACTTCGACCCTGCCCTGCTCTTCGTTCTTGGGGGAGCGGTGGCCACCACAGTCGTGCTGTTCCGATTCGTACTTCGGCGCGGCAGCCCAGTACTTGCAAGCACATTTCATATGTCTAACCTGCGTCGCATCGATCGACGTTTGCTCCTCGGCGCGGCCTTGTTTGGCTGTGGCTGGGGGCTCGCTGGGTACTGCCCGGGACCAGCGCTGGCCGGCCTGGGCATTGGCTCACTGGAAGCACTGTGGTTCGTACCAGCCATGATTGGCGGCATGCTGTTGCATCGGCTGATCAATCGAGCTTGAGGATTTAAGCCGTGAAGAATTCGTTCGTTGCCGCGTCGATTGCGCTCTCGATATGTGTTGGCTGTGCAACGTCAAGGTCGCAAACGCCAATGCCGCAGGTCGCCGCTGCGGTCTCACCTTCCCCGGGCATCATAGCGGCAGGCCGATTGAAGCCTGAGGACATCGCGCAATTGAACGATGCCGGCATCGAACACGTCATCGATCTCACGCCAGATGACGAGACCCCCGACTTCGACGAGGCGAATGCTGTTCGATCCGCCGGCATCAACTATTCGAACCTTCCGGTGCGTGGTGCCGCGGACCTGACACGAGAGAACGCGATCGCCTTCGATCGAATGATGCGGAATGCGAAACGGCCGGTCCTCGTCCACTGCGCCAGCGGCAATCGTGTCGGCGCCATCGCCGCACTCCGAGCTGCGTGGCTTGAAGGCCAGTCAGAAGAGGATGCGATCGCCATCGGTAAGACCTGGGGTTTGAAAGGTCTGGAGCCTGAAGTTCGCGAGCGCATTCGCTCGCTTCACGACTCCGAACTCGGCAGCTCTGCGCGCGAGCAGCGAAACTGATCCCGAGTATCCGCATTGCGCGTCAGGGGACGATGCCCAGGAGACGCAACCCGACGACGACTGTCCGGCCTGTGATGCCAGATTGACGATTGCACTCCCCGCCGGTAATGGATGCCGACCAGCCGGTGGCAGCGCGACAGATTTTCAGCGACCGTCGAATTCTCGGATTCCAAGTTCCCCGGGACTACCTCTACTCTGAATTTCATCAATCCGAATTCGGCAACAGGCACCAGAATCGACAATGGTGTGCCGGTCCAATTCGATCTGACGGGCGGTGCGCTGGCCTTTGGCATTGCGCAAGGCCTGCCGACCACGCCAACGGTGGAGATGCTGCTGGACCCCGCAAACTATGTCCTGGCGCAGTTCGATCAGTCCGCGAGCAAGACCGAGAACCGTGAAGACGCATTTCGCACCGATTTCTCTTATGACCTGGAACGTGCCGGCATCACGACGGTTGAAGTCGGCTATCGCTACAACCAAAGCTCCAGCGAGGACAGGCAGGGCATGCTCCGCCTCGGTCAAAGTCACTTCCCGCTTCGGTCGCCCTCTTGCCATCGCGAGACATCATCGCTGACCAGGCCCCGTTGACCAATAGCTGTTGAGTCTATCAATGCGAAGGACTAGAAGCTCACATTGGCATTAAAATGGCCGTGATATGAAGCGCGCGCTGAAGAGCTGACAAGCTCGCGGAACTGCCAGCCGAACGCGCCGCTTAGCGAAAAGTGACGTCCGATTCGATAGTTCAGGCCTGGCCCGCTGGAGCCGAGCTCGAAGGTACCGCCGCCCAGTCCGCGTGTATGGAGCACCGCGCCGTCGATGAAGAAAAAGACGTCCGCCACGTCACGCCCGCGCATCAGCGAGAAAGACCGCATGTGAAGCTCAGTGCGCACGAGCGCGCCTGCGTCGCCGAACGCACTGCTTTCCCGATAGCCGCGAACGCCTGACACGCCGCCGCCGTTGAGCTGTTCGGTCCCCAGCAGCGCCCCACTCGCAGCCTGCACGCTTGCGGATACACTCAGGGAAAATTTCTGTGGCAATTGACGCGTGTAACCTACATCAAGCCGACCGTAGGCGTAATTCGCCTTGGCGCCGGGGCGAGCAATGTCGAAGGCCGCATCTTCGTTATCATCAGTCACTCCGCCGGGGCTGGCGTACGCGGACGCCGTCAACCATGTCGCGTACTCCGCCTCACGACGTGACAACGAGAACGTGACGCCCACCTGCGCAATGTGTGTGACGTTGTCGGTGATCGGAATGGCTGCGAACTCCAGAGTGTTGTCGGAATATTTGAAATCAGCGCCGAACGACAGGCTGCGCGTCCAGCCGCTCGCCGTCGTTGCGAAGGGCACTGAATAGCGCACACCCGTCTGCCACGACGTGCCTTCCTGCGTCAGCGGCTCGGGCAGCGCGGACTCGATCTTCGACCACGACCCGAACAGCGAGAGTGACTGGCCTGATTCGAAGCTCGTACCGTAATTGGCCGAATGACTGCGCGAGTGGTTCAATTCAGGGTCCGCCGAAAAGTTGTAACCAAGCGCATCGCCGCGACCAAACGCATTGCCCCACGTAAAGCCCGCCGTCGCGCGGCTTTCGTCCGTCACCGCGGTGCCGGAGTTGTTCCAGCCGGTAACGACTTCCCAGGGCCTCGCTTCCTGCGCCCGCAGGATGAGCCGAGTCGTGCCGCTATCATTTCCTGGCTCTGCCGCAACGGTCACGCGCCGGTAAGCGCTGTTATTCAGACGTTCTACGCCAGCCCGGATCGCCGCCGCGTCGATCTCGTCTCCGGCATAGAGCGGCACGGCTTTGCGGTACGAACTTTCCGAGAACCACTTCTCCCCTTCGATGTTCAGTTCGCCCTCGAGGCGTGCGCGCTGCACGACGACGCGAAGGACGCCCGCAGTCACCTCCTGCGGCGGCACAAACACTGCGACGAAGGGTTGGCCCACGCTGCGCAACCAAACACGCAAAGCGCTGCATAGCCGATCGGCCGATCCGAATGACATTGGTTTGTTCAAAAAGAGCTTGATCAGCTCCGCTGCGGCAGGATCGGAAAGTAGCGGCGTGCGAGAGATGTCCACGCCATCGAGATGCGCGAGAATGGGCTCACCAACCTGCCTCGCGTCCGGCACAGTGATCACACCGCGCAGGCTTTCGATGAAAACTGTTTCGCCAGCGAGCGGTTCCGTTCCGGGCGGGGGAGACGTATCAGCAGCTGGCGACTGGCCCTGGACGAGAACAGGCGCCAATAGCAGGATCAGGACGCGCACCTTAGCATGCGTGCCAGCAAAAGAACGGCCGCTCATTTCGCCCCCGTTTCCAACATCGCCATCGTGAAGGCGTTCAGAAACTCGGCCTTTGCGAGCGAATCGTTCTTCAGATCGAGTCCGGCGAGCTTCGCGTCCGCGTGCGTCGTGGCTCGGCTCATCATGGTGCTGTAAGCATCTTTGTTCTGGTTTTCCTGCGCTACCATGATTGCGGACTGCACGCCAATCACGACCAGCGCTACCGCAACGCCAATGATCGCCGTAGCGCCCGAGGCGCCGATTGTTACCGTTCCTGTTGTCTGGAGGACGCCTGTTGAACTTGTCGCAAATGAGTGCCCCACAACGGCACCGGTGAACTGCAGCGCCGCGACCACGCTGCCGCCGAGGGCAGCGCCACCCGCCGCGCCGAACGCCGCACCCAGCGCTCTTTCGGTGGCGGCCTGCTGGGCACTGATGGCGATATCCGGCATGGTCTTCAGCGCAAAGGGATTGTTCGCGCCGATGGCCGCCTTTTCCTCGTTGAACGCGCGCAGCTGATTGGTCAGCTCTTCTTTCAGAATCCGCCGCTGCTCATTGACTCGATTTGCGATGCGCGCCACCAACGCCTGTTGCGGCATGGTGAGTTCCTTGCCGCTCGCCACCGCCTCGAACACGGCCTGCGAGATCAGGGGAATGATTGCGCTGGCGGCTGCCAGATCGTTCTCGATCCGGTGACTGAGCTCGGCGAACGTCAGCTTGCCGTCGCGCAGTTGCTCCAGCAGCTCCACCTGATCTTTCGTAAAACTCTTCACGGTGTCGCTTGCGAGCAGCCCTGGGGCAAGCGCCACGAGCTCGGGACCGAAATCCCTGGCCGCCCGCGACAGATCGTAGGGCGTGAGCGGGTTCCCGCCGCCCAGGTTGTACACGACCTCGACCTTGGATTGTTCCTGGTCGAGGATATCGCGCATCTGCTTCGTCACCTCTTCCGCTGAAAGAATCGCGCCCTGCTTGAGCACCACGGGATTGAGCGGTGGCGCATCGAGTATCAGCGTGCCGGGCTGCAGGTCGAACGTGTAGTAACGTTCGATTTCCTCGAGCGTGGCGCTACCCAGCGGCTTGATCACCGGCGTGAGGATGTACTGACCTGGCCGATCAGGTATCCGATCCGGAGCGGCTTCAATCGTGAACTGAGGCCCGCCGAACTGCGGCGGCGTGAACATCACCGGATATGACGCGGGCGCTGCGCCCCACACACTGCGCGTATCGCTCACCTGAGCCGTGATCGTCTGCCTCTCGATCGTCAACGATCCTGGCGTGGTTGCGACGACCTCGTAGTTCAGTGTTGTGCCGGTATTGGAGAATCCGAACGAATAGTCTCCGGGAGCGGTGGTGTTGAAGAACGCCCGGTCGAACGTGACGCCGCTGAGCACGTCCGGCGTGTCGCCGTTCAACAGTCCGCTCACCGTGTAGCCGAGCTGGTGCGCGCTGCCGAAGACACTGGACACGCTCGACCCCTGCAGAGTGAGCGGCGCCGGCGTGATCGAGAGCGTTCCGGGTACGACATCGAGCACATAGTTCCTCGCGATGCCGCCGGCGGAGATCTCGTATGCACCGATGGATGAGAGAGCCGTGGCGTTGGTGAACAGGCCAAAGCTCGTCAGGACGCCGAAGTCGTCCTCGTTGCGAAACCCGCTGATCGCCCAGTCGAACTGCGGATTGGCGGAGCCATACATCCGCGTCGCGTTGCCAACGGTAACAGTCAGAGGCGCGCGGTCGATGGTGAGCGCGGAGAAGTTGGTCACCGCCTGTTCGAAGATATAGTTTCCGTTGTTTGCCGACAGTCCCGAACCGTGGATGCTGTCGACACCAGCGTCAGAGCCCGCGGTCGCGAAGGAATCAAACGTCAGTGTGCCGGTCGTGGCACTCGCCAGCGTGTCGCCGTTGACGAACCCGATGACGCTGCCGCCGAACAACGGATTCGAGTCGCCATAGAAACGGCGCGCAGGACTCGCCACATACGTGAGGACGGCGGGATCGATCCGGAACGTGCCGTTGACGTACTCGATGTTGTGAGTGTTCGAAGCTGCCCCGGACGCGACGATGGTGTACGTACCGACATTGACGGCCGGCCCACCCTGAATCGAGAACGTAGGTTGCACGGTAAGATCCGCACTCGTGCCGCCCGAGAACGAAGCGGTAAAAACCGGGTTCGGCTGACCGTACAAACGGATGAAATCGTTCGCCGTGATCGTCAGCGTGAGCGTCGGCCCCGCGCCGGCAGCGTTGTATAGAACCAGCGTCACCATGCCCTGCGTGTCGTCGGGGAAGCCCACGCCGTCGAACTGCGCGTATCCCGACAGTCCGCCGAGCGTGAAGGCGCCGGCCGTATTCGAGGTGTAGAGCAGCCGTCGACCCGTGCCCGACAGCAGGCCCGAGCCAGCTTGATTGACGAGCACTCCGCCGGTTGAAGCAAGTCGCGTCACGCCGGCAGCGCTGATGGAGGTGGCTGGCATGCCGCCGTCCGTTCCCAACAACGTCAGGTCGCCGGCCGAGGACAGCGTGACATTGTTTGCAGAATCGACGAGCGCCGCTACGCTCATCGAGGAACCGCTGTGCACGGACACGTTGCCACTGAAGCTCACCGGCTGCGGATCAGCCTCGTCGCTGATGATGGTCAGATTGCCGATGGCGTTGTCGGGATGCGTGGCGATAAACGACGTGCCTGGCTGCATCATCGCGTAGGTCAGTTGATCCGCGGACACAGCGCCGTTCAGCGCCACGATCGGGAATCCGCTGATGCGAATTCTATCGGCGGTCAGCGTCGCATCGATGGCACTCGTCAGGCTCGAACCCGGCCCGGTTACGTTGTGACTCAGATATAGCCTGCTGTCGGTGACGTTCGCCAGCGAGACGCTTTCGTTGATCGCCAGCGTCGAAGCGGAAAGAGTGAGGGTCACGGAATTTGCGCCGCCGGACGCGACAGTCACCGGCGTATCCACCGTCAGTGTGTCCGTGGCGTATAGACTCACATCGCTGTTGAGCAGGAGGTTCGCGAGAGAATCCGCGCCCAGCGTCTGGTCGCCCGGATCGTCGGTCTCGAACCACGAGTGGGGAAATTCGGTAAGCGCATCTGGCAGCGTGGTGGAACCTGCGACGATCGTGATGTTGTCCGGATCGAGCAGCAACTCACCACGCTCACCCGCCGGAGCGGACAGGTCCACGGCACCATCGAATGCCAGCGAATGTTTGCCCGAAACTTCCGCAAATCCACCGTCGCCGCCCTGCCCGCCCGCGCGTGCCTCCAAAGCGCCACGGAAAGCCGTGGCATTGTCGGCCCACACGATCACGCGACCACCATCGCCCGTCGTAGACGACGCACTGGCGTCGAGAACGGCGCTTGCCGCGACATGAGTCCTGGCGGCGTTGGCCACCTCGGCGTTGCCGCCACGATAGTCGCCACCCACCAGGATCTCGCCGCCCGAACCGTTGGCGTCGCGCGCGGCGACTGTGCCAGTCATTGCTACGTTGCCGCCAGCGGCCGTGATGAGAACGCGACCGTCCGCCCGGCGTTCCACACCACTGGCCCGAACGACGCCGCTGTGATTGACGGCCAGATCGTAGATGCTGCCGCCCGCGGCTTCGAGTTGAGCCTGTGCGGCGGTTATCACACCGGAGTTGTCGATGCCGACAGCGCCGGGGCCGGCGGACGGCAGATGCGCCTTGACGATGAACACCGGCGCATCCGGCGATGCGAGGTAGACCTCCGAACCTGCACCCAGCCCGACGGCTCCGTTCGGTGCGGCAAGCTGACCGGCGTTTTTTACGGTGTGGGCCAGTAGCACCACGTTGCCCTCATGCGCCGTGACCTTGCCGAGATTCACGATGCCTGCATCGCTGTCACCCTTGAAGGTGAACGCGCCCTGCTTCAGGAAATCCGCGTCCGCCACATCCAGCGTCGAAGCGAGGAACGCCGCGGTATCGATCATCGCTCCCGGGCCTACGATCACACCTTTTGAATTGATCAGGAACAGCTTGCCATTGGCCTGCAATCGACCTAACAGTTCGGAAGGGTTCCCGCCCGTCACGCGTGCGAGCATGGCGGCGTCCGTGCCGTTCTGAAGAATGCGCACCAACTCGTTCGGTGCGATGTTGAACTGCTGCCAGTTCATGATGGCGGCGCGCGAAGTTTGATCGAGCCGCATCTGCGTGCCGTCGACCGTCACCGTAACATTGCCGGCGACGAGCTCGCCGGCAGTCGGCAGCCCATAGGCGTATTGCGGTGGAAGAATGAGCGCGACCGAGACGGCAATTGCAACCGGCGCAGCCAGTACGTTCACGCGAGCCTTCGGGCACGCCTGGCCCTGCTTTGTGTTCATCGAAACTTCCTGTTCGCGAACCCGGATCGGGTCCAAAGGGCCACCGGGACGATCCAGGCGATGTTCCCTCCATGCGCCGAGCGTGTTCCGCTCGACTGGGGATATTTACCGGTGGGCTTCGGCCGATGGCGGCGCAGACTCTAGCGAGAGCACACAGGCGACAGGCACCCTCTAATCAGAGGGGGCAGGCGCCCCACACGCGATGTAACTCACAGATCTACAAAGTCGTCGCCGGAGCCGGTCGGCCGCCGTGTCGCTACGCTCCGCCGCTGATCCATAGCGCCATGAGCGCCGCGCGGTTCTTCACTCCGAACTTGCGATAGAGGATGCCGACATGCGCGTGCGTAGTGTTGTAACTCTGGCCGATGTCGGCCGCGATTTCCTTCTCCGACCGGCCTGTCAGCAAGCCGTGCAGTACCTTCCTTTCCGTGGGCGTCGGTGGGGTCTCGGCAATCAGCAGACCATGGCTGAGCATGAGCCGGCGATGGAACCATTTGAGCGCTCGGAGGATGTATCCGAAGGCGTCCCGTTCCTCCGGCGAGAAACGAGGCGCCTTCGGCCCGCGGAATACCCCGAAATAGCATTCCGCATCCGAGTTGACGGGCACCCCGGCCCAGATCGCGTCTTCGTGACCTTTGTTCCGGTAGGTGACGCGGTAGTACGCCGAATCGAACCATTCCGGGGGCGCCAGATCCACCAGGCGGTTGACGCGGAATGTACCCGCGCCGGCGACGTTGCGCGCCGTGGTGAGATCGACTTTCCCTCGTTCGAGATCCTTGACATCCTGCCGTGACGCCTCGCGCAGCTCAGGAAACGAATGCAGGTGCGACACGATGCGCGGCCGCCAGCCTGCGACCGGATCTTCCGGAAACTCGCCGGAGATGCGGACGGCCCCGATCCAGCAAGCATTTTGCGCTCCCATCACACCGCAGATTCTTTCCTGCAGGAAGTGCAGCGCCTGTTCGGCGTGCGCGACCGGAAAGTCGGCCAGCTCATCCCAAAGGGTCTGCGCGAGCTCGGCGTAGCGACTGGTGACGAGCATGGGCCCTCTTGCTTCGTGGTTTGATGCCAATCCGTAGTGCCTTACAACTCCGTCCGTGCTGTCCAAGGACGTAACCCACAGATCTCGATGTTAGGCAGCTTCTCGATATAGAAGTCTAGCATTCCGCCGAGTCTCGCCCTGCGCCTTACTCGACCACTTCTTAGACTGCAGTCCCTGGTGAGTACGCTCTTCGTGACAATGCGCCATGTAGTGCGTGAGCGCGCGTTCGAGCGATGACGTGCCGAAGAAGAGCGTATCGTACAAGCGCAGATCCGGCTGGGACGAGCCCTCCGTCACCGGCGTTCGTCGCTGCGACCTGCCGGGGCCGTCGTCCTGAAAGGAAACGCCGGCGACGGTGCGCGCATAGTCCGCGAAATTGAGCGCACCTGTTTGCGTAGCTCTTCGCCCGAAATGGCCTGGATACTCTGCGGCACGTCTTGCAGACGCTTCGTGCGCTTTCGTGCGGTCACGATTATTTCTTCTCCCACGAGCCGAGGCATCGGATCGTCACCCGCTGCCGACGAAGGCGGACCATCCGAGACTTCGCCGGCGCGATCCTCTGATGCAGGAGTGATCAGCAGCACGCCGCTGTCATCGGAGCGCAGTGCCAGCGAGTGCCTTCCAGAAGCTAGGGTTATGGCAGCGACGGCAGTGAGCGTGCCGTGTACACCGCTGGTATGCCGATTCCGGACTGTCGTGCTAGCAGTTCGACAGCCTCTCTGGAATGGCGGGCGATGTCAGCCACGAACCCGCGGTCACGGTCTTGGGGAAAATTGCGGTGATGTGAGCGTGAGCGAATATTCCGATACACACGCTACGTGCAATCGATGCCGTCGAAGGTCATCGCGATTCATGAATGTTTCATTGACGGCTAATGTTTGCTACTTCGCGTGCGCGATGCGATTGCTAGCTATGATCCGCGCGCTCGTTCGCTCAATGGAGACTTCGATGATGAATGGATTGCAACAGCAATCGCATGCGGGTCGCTCGTCGCCCGGCAAGATACAATCCGCGACTCGATGGATCGCAGCGACAGCTGCGGCATCGCTCTGGGTTCAAACCGCGTTGGCGGCGCCGCCAACGACTCCAACAGGACTCGACGCCGTGACGGGCGGCGACAGCATCGTGCTCATGTGGGCCGGCAGCACTGGGGACACCGCAATCACCCGATATAACGTGTATCGCGACGGCGTGCGCATCGGTACGTCCAGCGCGAGCAACCCGGGGACCGTCTACAAGCGAGGAACACGCTTCACGGATTGGGAGATTTCGCGCGGCGGCAGTTACAGCTATCAGGTTCAGGCGATCGACGGCAACGGCGCAGTCTCGGAGCTGTCGGCCGCGACGCTGGTCACCGCTCCCACCGACACTACGTCGCAGCCGGAGGTCGCGATCGATACCTCGCTCGCCCCGGACCTGGCCTCGTGGGCGAACCAATATGTGCTGCCGGAAGTGCTGGCGTGGTATCCGAAGATCTCGAATCTGATTGCCTATCCCGACTACACGCCCCGGATGAGCTTCACGATCCAGTTCGATCCCAGCGCGGACCCGGCTTATGCGGACTGGCGCCGCGGGCTCATCGTGGTCGATCCCGAATACGCGCGCAAGAATCCGCAGGACCTCGGCATGTTCATCCACGAGTTCACGCACATCGTCCAAAGCCCTGCCGGATTTGCCCGCGGCTGGATCATCGAGGGCACGGCCGACTGGACGCGCGAACATATCTACAAAGATCGCCCGCCCATCGTTCCGAAAGCGACCGACAGTTACGTGCAGGGCTACAGTCAAGGCTCGTTGCTGCTCGAATATTTCAGGCAGCGGGCTCGTCCCGACAGCGTTCGCAAAACGAACGTCGCGCTCCACAACGGCACCTACCACGACGGCGTCCTCACCAACCTGACGAGGTTCCGCTCGCTGGATGACGCCTGGCTGAGCATGCTGAACGTGCCCGGACACGATATCAGGACGGGCAGCATCACTGCCGCGCTCGCAGGCAAGTGCCTCGACAACTACGCGTTCGGCACCGACGACGGCAACCCGATCGGAAGCTGGGTGTGCACCGGCACCGATAACCAGTACTTTTCCGCGGTGCTGAATTCGGATGGAACGTATGCGGTACGCGTCCATGGAAAATGCCTGAATGTTTCTTCCGCGGGCACGGCCAATGGCACGCCGGTGGAGCTACACTCGTGCAACTGGACGAGCGCGCAGAGGTGGCAGATGGTCGGCTCGACCCTGAAGAATCCGAGCTCCGGTCGATGCCTCGACGCGGGTGACCTGGACGCCGGCGGGCAGACGCGCATTTGGGATTGCAACGGTTCTAGCGCGCAGCAGTGGAATATCGCCGTAGCGACGCCGACTGGATCGATCAGCGCCGTCAGCCTGCCGAACAAATGCGCGGAGAACCGCAATGGCAAGATCGTCGTCGGCACTTGCGGCGCGGACGGCCAGGAATGGACGGTAGTCCCGGTCGGCGGCAACGTGGTGCTCACGGTGGGCGGCGGCGCCTGCATGGATGTGACCTCGTCCGGCACGACCAACGGCACGCCGATCCAGTCCTTCCGCTGTAACGGAACGCTCGCTCAGCAGTGGACCGTGATCTCGAGCGGGTTACTGCGCAATCCCAACTCGGGACGGTGTCTCGCGGCCAACGACAGCGGCAACGACGGCACGCCCTTCGTCTTGTCCGACTGCAACACCCGCAGTGTGTATCAACGCTGGCACCTGCCGGGGCAAACGATGATCGCCGTTCCTGCCCAGGTCACCTCTGGCAGCGTGCGCATCACGAACACCCCATAACACGCGGACTTCGAGGGCCGACCGCCCAACCGGTGACGAGCCGGTTGGGCTTTTTGTCGAAGCGGCGCACTGGAGCGACACGCGTTTTGTCCCAACCGGATCGAATGTTCCCTAGTGGGAAGCTTGGGCGGCTGTAATCGACATTAGCAATTTTTCCCAAGTTTGCGCGCCGGACAACTGCCATGCTGGCGGCGACACGATGGAGGAATTTGCGGATTGAACGCGAGATCGAAGCCGCTCGACGCGAAGTATCAGGCGGAGTTCCTCGCACAGGCCAGGGAGCTGCGGCCCGAGCTGCACCGCTATTGCTCGCGTCTGATGGGGTCGGTCGTGGATGGCGAGGACGTGGTCCAGGACACCATGGCGCGGGCATTGCAGGCCCTGCACGAGTTGCAAGAGCCCACGGTGCTGCGCGCCTGGTTGTTCCGGATTGCTCACAACCGGGCGCTCGATATCCTGCGCGGCCGAGCGTTGCGAAAGCTGGAACCCATCGATGCCGCCGTCGAAATTTCCGATCCCGACACGCCGGATCCATTGCTGACCCTCCTGCAGCATGAAGCAGTGAACACCGCAGTTTCGCGCTTTACGGAGCTGCCACCGGCGCAGCGTAGCGTCGTGGTGCTCAAGGATGTGCTCGGCGAGCCGCTGCTCGATATCGCCGCCCTACTCGATTTGTCGGTGGACTCGGTCAAGGCTCACCTCGCCCGCGGCCGGGCCCGGCTGCGCGAAATCAGCGAGCGCCCCGTGCCACCCAAGCGAGAGCACACGCCCTCTGCTGCTGTCGCGCGCTTCGTCATGCACTTCAATCAACGCGACTGGCCTGCCCTGCGTGCGTTGCTCGCAAGCGATGTAAAGCTGCAGCAGTCATCACATCCGGTTCGAACCGGCACGAAGTATGTCGGCACATTCTTCAACACCTACGCGAAAACCGACGGCATCCGACTAACGCCCGCCTGGCTGGAGAAACGCGAAGTCATCGCGGCGTTCGAGTGCGGAAGCGCGCCCGGCCCGGCGTACTTCATGTGGTTGGAATGGCGTAAGGACCGCATCGTCTTCATCCGCGACTACCGTTACGACCGCTATGTGATACGGGACGCGGAGCTCGTCATGGTCGACGGCTGAATCCAGCGTCGAGCTGCGTCGCGGCTTCTGAATCCCGCCATGTTTGTCACTCCCGCGGTTCCATCGCCGGCCGCTTACGTAATCCATCACGCCACCAAGTAGAGATGAAGCGATGACGACCCGGTGGGCGCCGCCGGCGTACCGCGAACGGGCCACGGTGTATCTGCTCGATCCCAACAAGGGCTCTTACCCCTCTCGTCGAGGCGCGGAAATCGGACGACTGCGATTTCAATTGGAGAAAATCTTGCGCCGCCTCGATGCCAGAAAGGCATCAACCGAGCGCACCCGGCTCAATCGATCCGGCGCCAGGCGCGAGGACTGACCCTGAATGCCTGACGGAAGGCGGTAGTGAAATGAGAGATATCGTTGAAGCCGACTTCCAGAGCCAGCTGGGTGATGGGTTGCCGCGTCGCTATCAGCCGATCTGCCGCGGCACGAAGTCGTATTCCGATGAGGCGTTGCTTTGGAGTCTCGCCCGTCACGGCGTGAAACACCCGAATGAAGTGATAGCGGCTGAGGTTGGCGTTGCCAGCCATTTCATCGAGCGTCACGGGGTGGGCATAGCGTTGTTCCATATCCCGCGCGACTTGCAGCACGCGCCTGCTCTCCAGTGCACTGACGTGCGACGATCGCTGCTTCACGTCCGCGCCAAAGGCAGTGGCCAGCAGCTCGATCACTGCTTCAGTCTGGTCGAGCGGACTCGCAGCGATTCTGCGTATCAGTCCATAGAGCGCGAGCGACGCGCGACTGGGAGAGATGACTTCAACGGGAAAGCGCGGCTCCTCCAGGCCGCAGTCGGCGGCAACTTCGGCAACGAGCCGCGGTTCCACTGCGAGGACTGAACGGTGGACACGCTGGGAGCCATACTTCCAGACGGTAAAGCCCTCGTCTCCAGTTCCGAAGATAACGGCGCCACGGCTCGCCGTAACGCGGCGACCACGCGCCGCATAGCCGAACTCGCCATCGACGACGGCTCCGATGCTGTGAAATGCGTAACGACGGTCGACTGCGGTTTCCCGATCGTCCGCCGCGCAAAAATACGCCTCCCCGACGCCATAGGCCGAAGAGCGCTTCGAAAGTGCGAGTCCGTTGACTTCGACGCTGATCATGGACCGCAATATTCCTCAAGTTCGCGCGACTCTGGCAAGCGAGGAAAAAGCAGAATTTCCTGACTCCTTTTGCGACTTCAATCGTCCATCTATTGGGGTCGTCGCCCGTCAGGACGATGGCGTCGTCTTCGGGCTCAAGGGCGACACGGCAATCTCCATCCTCGAGTACACGATCGCTTGAACGCAATGACAATACACATTCGAACGGCAACGTACGCGGATATCGCCACCATCGCGACGCTGGTGCTCGCCTTGTTGGATGAGCTGTCCGGCGACGAGCCCAGCGGCTACAGTCTGCGCGACCTGTCCGATCGCACGTCTCGCTTGATGTCCGCGGGAGATGTTTCAGCCATCATCGCCGAACGCAGCCGCGAAGCGGTGGGCGTAGTCGTTCTCAATAGCTGCGCTTCACTGTACGCCGGCCGCTTCGGAGAAATCACGGAACTGTATGTGAAGCCCGCCCTTCGCTCGTCCGGCGCCGGCGCGGCATTGTTGTCCGCCGCCTGTGAATATGGCCGGGAGCGATTCTGGTCCCGCCTCGAAGTGGGTACGCCCGAGCAACCCGCCTGGGTCCGCACCCTCGAGTTCTACCGGCGCCATCATTTCATCGAAACCGGAGTGCGCCTGAAGCTGCCGCTCTAGAGTTGCTGCACCCCGATACGTTCGCGGCCGACACCACCATCCATATCTACAAGATCACGCCGTAACGTTTGCAGCCACGAGCTCCGCTCGCCCGCGGATCGCAGGCGAGCGGAGTCTTTCACAGGTCAGTGCTTCGCTTCAGGCTGATGCACCGCCAAGCGACGTGGGCCCACCGGCAGAGTCACCCGTGTGGCCTCCTTTTGGGTTGTCTGGACCTTTGCCGGCAGAGTCGCCGCCACTGCCCGGCGCTCGAACTCGAAGTCCTTCATGCCCAGAAAGTCCAGCTTCACGCCGCTGATTGCACCGGCGCCGTTGCGCGTGAACTGCAACAGTCCGGGCTGCCCGAAGAACTGATCTGTCACGATCGCCGGCTGCAGCGGCCCAACGAACGGCAATACGATCTGCTCGGGGTCCTCGGCCACGGTCAGCGCACCGTCCTCGCCGAGCACGAAGCTCCACGACACGCCGAGCTCACGGCTGTAGTAAGTTCCCGTGTATTGCTGCAGATCGTCGGGGGGCGCCACAGTAACGGTGCGAGCGCCCTTGCGCGGATCCTCATCGGGCTCATCGGAATACAACTGGAAGCTCATCGAGTGCGCCGGCCGCCCGTTCTGGACGTCGAACTTCACCTCGCTGCCCGGCAGCTCATCGATCACGAACGTAGTCGGCCCGGTGGAGATCAACGAGAACTCACTGATCAGAAAACGCAGCTTCAGCGACGCGCCGTCTGCGATCACCGAATACAGCTCTTCCTTGTTGGAGTTGTAGTACTTGCCGACGAAGCGTTCGATCGGCAATGACGGCGCCGGGGTCGGCGTGCTCGGAGCGGGCTGCGTGAAATAGCCTTCCAGCGCTACGTCGACGACACCTCGCGCCAGTGAATATTGATCCACATCATCGGTGTTACAGAACAGCGCGAAAGTCGTGTGCAGCTCTGGATAGCGCTGGAACTGACCGTGGTAGCCGCTCCAATCGCCCCCGTGCCGCACGCGGTTCAGCCCGCGATAACGATCTCGTTGCACGCCACGCGCATAGATCAGCTGGCGCCCGCTGCTCAGCTTGCCCCGGCGATACATTTCCGAAATGAAAGCGCTGCCGCCAACGGCGCCAGTGTAGAAATTCTCGTCCCAGCGCTGGAACTCCTCGATCGAGGTCTGCAGCCCACCGTCGCCGACCTGCTCCCAGTTCGAGATGACGTTGTCGTAGGCGCCGTCGTCGTTCGGGTATCCATAACCGATCGCCTGGTTCGGAATCACTTGATCATGGGCGACGCGATACATGCTCAGCGGCATGCCCAGCGGGTTGAAGAACTGTTCGCGCGCCAATTGGTTGATCGGCTTGCCGCTGACACGCTCGGCGATGATCGCCAGCAGCAGATAACCGGTGTTCGAGTATTCGTAACGCGTGCCCGGAGTGAAGTTGAGCCGCTTCTGCCGCGCCACCAGCTCGAGCGCCTGTGCCTGCGTGGTGATCTCGAAATAATCGAAGCCGGCCAACAAAAGCAGCCCGTTGTAGTCCCGCAAGCCGCTGGTGTGCCACAACAGATTGTTGATGGTGATCCTGCTGCCATAGTCTGGCAGCTCAGGAATGTATTTTTGCACGTCGTCCGTGAGTTGCAGCTTGCCCTGCTGCGCGAGCAGCACGACGTGGGCCGCGGCGAACTGTTTGCTCATCGAAGCAATGTCGAACAGCTTCGACGCATCGTTCGGCGCTTTGCCCTCGATCGAGGCCATGCCGTAGCCGCGCGAAAAAATGGTCTGGCCGTCACTCATGATGCCGAGCGAGCAGCCCGGCGTCGTCGAGTTGAAGCCAGCAAACAGCTCGTCGATCCGCGCGCGCTGCGACTCGTCGAGCGTGATCGCCCCCGGCGCCTGCGCCACCGCGAGCAAGGATGCCCCCAGTACGATATTCGGTATCCGTTTCCCATGAACCATGTACGACTCCTGTGCGGATGTGCAAAGGGCCGACGAACGCCGTCGACTTTGAAGGCGCCACCGGCCCGACAGGACATCGTTCTACGTATGGAGAATCATTGTCTCAATCCGGATTGAAAGAACTTCCGGCGCATGGATTGTGTGATGTGACTTTTTCGCGAGCGCTGCGATTTCTCGACCAAATCGAACCGGAAAATGAAATCCATGCGGAGTAAGAAAGACGCTGCGCGCGATGAAACCGTCGTAGGCGAGTTTCTCACTCGTCGGATGCGTTAACCGCGTGTAGCGATCAGGCGATGCGGCGAGTTGCAACCGCTGGCGGCACCTGGGCAGCAGCACGGGCCGGTTGCCACGCGGCGATCTGCCCGAGCACCCACAGCCCGACAACCCCGCCGGCGAGATAGATGAGATCGAGCCGAGGTAGTCCGTACTTGCGCGTCAGCCAATAGCTCGCGGCGAGCGTCAGGACGCACCCAAGAACCACGCCGATCGTGCTGATCAGCCAGTTCTCCAGTAGAAAGTAACGAACGATGTCTCCGCGCCTGGCGCCAAGCGCCCGCCGTGTGCCGATCTGCTTGGTTCTCGCGTTCACATTGAACGTCGCGAGGCCGAACAGGCTGAGTGCGGTGAGCGTGAGCAGCAGCGCCGTGATCGTCACCAGAAAAATTCCCATGTTGCGATCGGCAAGATACGCGCGCCTTCTCACCTCCTCGAGCGAACGCACCCAGGAGATCATGCGATCGGGGTTGGAAGTGCTCATCCGCCCTTCCACCATGCGCATGACCACATCGCGCTGCTGCGGCTCCGTGCGCACCAGGTAGAAATTCTTCGGCACCGAACTGGGCTGACGCGGCACCAGCGAGACGCGATCCACATAGGCCACATCGGCCGACGCCGCTTGCATGTGCTCGATGATGCCGATCACCGTGACGGGCGTGTCGACGCTGTCGTATACCGTCTTGCCGAGCGCGTTTTCGTTTGGGAAAAGCTCGTCGGCGAACGCCTGCGTGATGATGATCTGCTTCGGCATGCGTGCCGTGATGGAATCCGCCGGCGGCTCGACCTCACTCTGCTCGAACCCGCGGCCGGCCACCAGTCGCACACCGAGCGCATCGATGCCCTGCTCATCCACCTCGAAGTAGCCGCCCGGGAGACTGTGAACCTCCGCGTTCGGCCTGGCAGCCAACGATGCCATCACGCCAACACCGCCTCCCAGCGGCACCGAGTTGCTGGCGGTCGCGGCGATCACACCGGGCAGGCTGCGCAGGTACGCCAGGTCTTCGCGAAGAGTGGTCACGTAATCGAAGTCCTGCGCGAATCCCGCGCTCGCAATGGCGATGACGTTCTCGACGTCGAAGCCGGTCGGGCGCGAGGTTCGCTCCATCCGCTGCTTCACGATGAACACCGCGTTCACCAGCACAGCGAGCGTGATCGCGATCTGCATCGCGACCAGTAAAGCGCCGATGCGATTGTGCCGTAAGGCAGAGACGACTTGACGAATGTTGCCGCTCATCGAAGCACTCCAGGGCGCATGGCTATTGGCTCTTCAGATAGACAGCGGGCGGCAAGCGAGCCGCGCGCCATGCGGGATAGAAACCGCCGACAACGGTTGCAACGGCGGCGAGTGCTATGGCTACGACGACGCTCGATACATCGAAGTGCAACAGCTCTCGATAGCCGCCGCGAGTCGCTTCGTCCACGGTGTACATGATGCTCAATCCTTTGAGGCTCAACGCGCCGAGCGCCAGACCGAGCGCGGCGCCGAGGGTGGAGACGACAGCCGCCTCGACGAAATATTGGGCGAAGATCTGGCCCTTGCGAGCACCGAGCGCGCGCCGGATGCCGATCGTCTTCGCGGCATTCAAGAACTTCGCGAGCAGCAGTCCGACCACATTGAGCAGACAGACCGCGAGGAACGCGAACGCCAACCCCACCAGCACTCGATTGTCGTTCTGCACGACGCCCTGGTCGATGAGCCACTGAGGAACGTTGGTGAGACGATTGTTCTGCGGTCGCTGGAAGCGCCCCGACTTGCGCTGCTCGGTGGTGTAGGTATCGAGCAGATCCTGCATACGCTCGCGCGTGGCCGCGTCGGGCAACTCGACCCACATCTGCTGCCACGTACATTCGGAGCCGAGGATGTCTTCATAACTGTCCAGCGGCTCCGGCTTCCAGCACCTGCCGCTCGCGCTCGTGACCTTGTTCTGCGGCCCCCAGCGGAATGGAATGTACGCGCCTTCGGGCATTTCGAAGTGGCCCCGGTTCAAATCGTAGAACTTGGGCTGCGGCTCCCACGTGTCCAGCACGCCGACTATGCGGAACTCCCGGTCGTTCCAGCGGACAATCCGGCCCACGCTGTTGTCGCCGCCGAACAGGGTTTCGTTGACTTCCTTGCTGAGGACGATCACGGGTGCGGCGTTGGTGTCGTCCGCCACACTCCAGCTGCCGCCGTACTGAAACGGCACATCGAACATGGGGAAGAAATCGCCTCTGGTAAAACGCGCTTCGGCGGCGATGGGCGGGCGGTCCGCGTTGCTCAGGATGCTGGTGCGAGCCACGTACATCACGGTCTTGCGCTCCGGAATGTTCGACTCGAGCAGATGCATCGCATCTCGATACGTCAGGCGCGGCGGCGGCAAGTGCGGGCGCGCGGCGTCAGGCGGCTCGTTTACGTCCCACGAGTCGAGCGTCACCGCATATAAACGATCGCTCTTCCACCAGATCGGATCGGCGGACATGGCATGGAACATCGTGATCACCGTGACACACGCGGCGATACCGAGCGCCACGGTGGCGACCATGATGGCTGTCAGCCCCGGGTTCTGGCCGAGGCTCTTGAGCGCCATCCGCAAGTACAAGCGAATCATCTCGTCTCCCGGGCGCGAGCCTCGGGCATTGCGAGCGCCGCCGGTGCACGCAGCGTCCCGGACTCTTCGGGCGCGATCTGGCCGTCAACCACGTGCACGCTGCGCTGAGCACGGGCGGCAAGATGCGGATCGTGCGTCACCATCACGATCGCCGTGCCCGATTGGTTGATCTGTTGCAACAGATCGAGCACTTGTCCGGCCATGACCGAGTCGAGGTTGCCGGTGGGCTCGTCCGCAAGCAACAACTTCGGGTCGCCGGCGATCGCACGTGCGATCGCGGCCCGCTGTTGCTGGCCGCCCGAGAGTTGCGAAGGCAGATGACGCATGCGCGAACCCAGCCCCACCAGCTCCAAGGCGCTGGTGATGCGCCTGTGCCGCTCCCCTGCTTTCATGCCTCGATAGCACAACGGCACGTCCACGTTGTCGTAGATGCTCAGGTCCGGAATCAGATTGAAGCTCTGGAAGATGAAGCCGATCTTCTCGTTGCGCAGCCGCGAGCGGGCATCGTCCGATAGCCGGCTCACATCCTCGCCATCGAAGTGCAACGAACCGGAATCGAATGTTTCCAGCAGGCCGACGATGTTCAACAAGGTGGTCTTGCCGGAGCCGGACGGACCGGTGATGGCGACGAATTCCCCGGCCCCTACCTGCTGCGACAGCTCGCGCAAGGCTCGCGTCTCTACCAGCTCGGAGCGATAGACCTTGTTGATGTTACGCATTTCGATCATGAGCGATCCTTGCGATGAGTGGCTGGGCATTTGCCTCAGTCGGTGATGATGACGTCGGGCGCGTCCCGATACTTGCGCATGTCGGAGATGACCACGCGGTCACCGGCGACCAGGCCGCGGAGCACTTCGATTTCTGAGACCGAAGGCGCACCGAGCTCGACCAACCGGTGTTCGGCACGATCCCCGTTGATCACGTATACGGCGCGCGTGGAGTCGTCGATGAGCGGACCGCGCTCGAACTTGAGCACACCATCGCGCTCGTCGAGGATGATCCGGACCGCCGCGCGCTGGTTCTGTCGCAGTCTCGGCGGCTGAGCGCCCGCGAATTTCACCCGACCTTTCACCTGGCTTTGACGCACTTCCGGTGAAATCGTGGTCACGATGCCGGGCTGTGGCCGACCTTCCAAAGTCACCTGCGCCGGCATCCCCGGCTTGATGTCGCGCGCATATAGCTCTGCGATCTGAAACTCGACCTCGAGCGCGCTGAGATCGACGACGGTCAGCAGCGGAGCGCTTTCGGCAACCTTGGCTTTTTCCACTTGCGCCAGGCTGGCCACCATTCCATCCACGGGCGAATGCACCGTCAGGTCGGCGACGCGCCGATGCAGATCTTCGACCAGGAGTTTTTGCCGGTCTCGTTCCAGACGCCGGGTACGCAGCTCCAGCGCTACGCTGTCCCTCTCGAGGGCGGCTGTCTGGAGTGCGTGCTCATAATTGAGCTTGGCCGTATCCACATTGTCGCGTGCGCGCTCGTAGTCGTTCTCACTGAAGACGTGATCTTTCCAGGCGCTCTCGGCTCGTCTGAATTCACGTTCGGCCGCTGCGATCGACACCTTCGAGAGATCGGCTTGCTGTTGGCTGCGCAGGATCTGCCGGCGGCCTTCGATCTCATGCTGATCGAGCGCGACGTTCATGCTCTCGAGCGTCGCGCGCTCACGCTGGTATTCGTTGCTGGTAGCGGGGCTGTCGAGTGTCGCCAGTACCTGACCTCGGGTGACCGTGTCGCCCGCCTGCACTTGATAACTGATGGTGCCAACGGCCGCTGCGAACAATGTAGGACTGACCGCCGCAATCACGGCGCCCTCGGCTGCGACGTCGCGGATGAAATGACCTTGGGAAACCGTCGCGAGGCGCAGTCGTTCCGCGGGTACCGTGCCCGTCGGATCAAAATACGAGCGCACCAGCCAGAACAACACGATCGATCCGAGCGATACGCCCAGTGCAATTAAAAACAAACGTTGTTTGTGCCACGGCGTCCGCGGGACGGTCGAAGTGTCCTGCCCCGCGGTGCCGCGGATGGAGCTGATCTTCGCTGCTGCGTCAGTCGAACTCCGAAGTCGTGCAATATCCATTTCGCCGAGAAGTGCATCCTCACAATCCACAGAGTGTAGGGAGCGGGTTGAAACATTTCAATCACGAGCCTCGCGAACGTTTCTCGTCGTAGTAGTTGTTTGGAGTGCGTGATTGTTACTAACGGACTCGCGATATGACGCCGCATGCTCGAAGGTCTCGGCTCGAACGACCAAACCCTCACAAGAACTCACATCGTCCTGCGAATATTCTTGGCAGATGCCGGATGATTTCGGACCACGCAAGTGCATCGCGCACTTCAAGCAACGTTTTTAGACCTCACACCGCGATCGATGATCGCTATTATTAGGCGGACCGTGTTCTCTCAAGGAGTTTCGACGATGAACGCATTGAACTTGGCAGGGGATTCCAAACGCTTCGCGATGACCGGGAAGCGAGCCGCGTCGTGGTTGATATCAATCGCGGCAATGTCGTTGTTGTCACACGCGGCTTCCGCCGCCGGGATGGCTGCAAGCATCGACGAGGCAGCGAGCGTCGTGACCTCGGATAATCGCGACATGCGTACGCCGAACGATTGGGGCGTCGCTACCAACAACCGGGACATGCGCGCAGCGCCTAACAACCGGGACATGCGCTCTACGCCGAACAATCGTGACATGCACCCCAACAACCGCGATATGCGCTCTACGCCCAATAATCGTGACATGCGCGCAGCGCCCAACAATCGCGACATGTGAGTTCTTCTTTCAGCGCAAGCGCGTTGACGACGCTCCGCTAAAAGGCGACTCTTGACACTCGGGCCCGCTCGGTAACAACCGTGCGGGCCTGTTTCGCTTCGGAGCTACCACCATGTCGATTGAATGTATCAACCCTCCCGGCCTTCCGCAGTCGGATCATTTCAGCCATGTCGCCATCGCGGAAGGCCGGCGCATGGTGTTCATCGCGGGGCAAGTGTCCGAAGATGAACGAGGCAATGTCGTCGGAGAGGCCGACATGGTCGCCCAATCCCGGCAGGTCTTTGCAAATATCGGGCGCGCCCTTGCAACTGCGGGCGCGCGTCCGGATCAGGTCGCCAAGCTCACGATTTTCGTCGCGAACTACAAACGGGAGCATCTCGACATGATCGAGATCGGGCGGGCCGAGCTGTTCGGCGCACACAAGCCCGCGGACACCCTCATCGGCGTCGCGACGCTTACCCGTCCCGAGTACATGCTCGAAGTTGATGCACTCGCAGTCGTGGACGTGTGAACCGCAGCCTCACTACGCAATGGAGTCCAAGACCGTCAAGGTCGACCTCGACCTGGCCGTGCGTCTCGGACTCGGCCTGTCGCCGCACGCGACCGAGCCGGCGGCAAGATCGGTCTCCTTGATCTGCAATACATCAGCGCTGACAGCACGATGCAACCCGCTGAGGATCCTTATTTGCTCGTTCATGCTCGCCGCGATCCGCGACGCTCTCCGAAATCCGAGTGGGTATCACTATGACGCAGCGATATGTGACGCAATGCATTCGAGCGGAGAAAAACCGAGTTGACCCGGGCCGATCCGGACCGGGTCGCCGAACAGCAACGGTCGCACGTCGTCGATGGCGATCGTTTGCATGGCCTCGCGAAGCAATGCGTGCAGGTTTTGTTCGCGCTGATTGAAGCGCAGGCACGTTTCGGCTAGATACAAATGGAAGAACTTGAGCGGGACCTTGCGGAACTTCTGCAGATGCAGGCGCAGGAAGCGCCAGAAGGCTTCGACCGAGGTCATCCCGAGCGCGGCGCGCGTGATCTTCGGGACGATGACATAGTCACCTTGGATCTGCAGGCACGCGCTCGCGAGCTTGTCGTCGAGGTGCAATACCGCACCGAGCGCGATTTTCTCACGCATACGCGGCAAAATATTTGCAATGTTTCTTGGCAGAGCCGAGATCTGCATCAGACCGTCGCGCTCGGCGAATCCGATCACGATCACCCGCTGACTCGTCGACCAGCCGCGCATTGCCGGACGCGTCCGCAGTGTTCCCTGCAGACACTCGGAGACGTACAAACCATCACGCGCCAGTGACTCAACCTTCGCGCAGCACGCCCGCACGAGTCTATAAAAACGTTCGCGACTGTCGGCACATGCCTGCCCTTCCGCGATTTGCGCGGCCGGCGCTCCTTGCACGAACGATTCGAGCAAGGCCTCCTTCGCTGTCTCACTCAGCCGTACCGATTCCCATACCGATTTCCAGCGATATCTGCGACCGCAGTTCCGACACTTCAGGCGTTTATCGCCCAATACCCAAGCGTCCACCGACTCACAATGCGGACAGCCCTTCATAGCGCTCCTTGACTTCAATCCGTTGACGAAGTGGCGCTCGTCGATTCGAGATGTCTGCTCGCGAGACCCTCTTGCTAGGAATGAAGTGCGCGTTCGTCTGTGAATGACGTACCGCGACTCGCGGTACCCCACCTCGAAGACGATCAGCCGGGCGTCGGTGGGCCGCAAAAATGTGGCATTGGTTGTTAATAATTGCCGGCAAGCGCCGATGAACGGATGTTCAGTTCAGTTGGGCAAATCGCCGTGGACCTGGTTGGGAGGTGCGCGCCCGCTCACCTCCCTACCGGGCGGTCATTGTTTCCACGTGCTTGAGCGGGCCCACTTGGCACACGCTCATCATGTCAGGCGCGTCACGCAACGTGACGCGCACTGCCTTGCCGTCGACGCGAAAACGTTCGGGTAGATCGACCGGCTGCACACGCTCGTGCGCGGTTTCGATGATCCAGCAACCGCCTTCAACGGCAACGTAGCGCACTGTACCGTCGACAACCGTCGGCTGGCCGGAGCGCGCCGAAATCGGCGCGTCCGGCGTACCGGCAGTGCAGGCAGCGAGTGCGATCAGTATCGGCGCGATCGCTTCTCGCGGCAGCTTCATCTGAGCCTCCGGAAACCTTTCTTCTCCTCTGCAGGTGGCGCCTCGCTTCCCGCCGTCGCCACACCGGGACTGCTGTAGAAGCCGGTGACCATGTTCAGTCCGGTGCGATCGGCAGTCACTTCGATCGGCGTCGCTTCGCCAAACAGCGGATATTCGGCGCACGCCTCGCCTTCATCGCAAATGAACTTATCGTTGTTCATGTCCGTGCCCGCCGCCAGCTCGTAGGTTCCGGGCTGGACATCAATAAATGCGAAGTCCACCGACGCGCCTCGCGCTTGCACTTCCACTTCATCGACCGCAGTGCCGGTCGCGGAATCGATCAACAGCACATACTGTTGCCCGGCATTCGGCACGGCAGGTGCAGGTGCAACCTGCATCAGCACGGCCGTGCGCACGGCCGTGCCCACACTGCCTCGGAACTCGACCCAACCGTTGTATGTGCCGGCTGCGAGCCCGGTGCGATTGACTTGGATACGATACGTGCCGAGACCGTTCGTTCCGGTTCGGACCGGCGCAACGCTCAACCATGCCGCCGAGGTCGTCGTGCCAGTGACGCTCATGGTGCCGCCACCGGAATTGTTCACGGTGACTTCATTCACGGTGCCAACTTCGCCGAAGCCCACGCTGGTCGGCGAAACACTCAGCTGCGGCGAAACGGGCGGTGGCGTCGTCGCTGCAGCCCGTACTGCCTTGGCCGCATTGATGAGGCCGACGCCGAGTACGTCGGGACCCGCCGGACCGATGTCGTCAGTCAACGCGCCGCTTGCGAGCAGGCTGTCGAAAGTCGCCGGCGTCAGCGACGCATTGACGCTCTTCATGAGTGCAGCGACGCCCGCGACGTGGGGAGCCGCCATCGACGTGCCTTGTAACAGCGAATAGGACGAGTAATAGGTGTTGCCCTCGCGGATCGAGTACGTGCTGAAGATGCCGTCGTAGGCGCCGTCACCATTTCGATCGACGCTCGTGTCGCCGCCCGGCGCAGCGACGTCGACGCTGGCCCCATAGTTCGAGTATGGCGCGCGCGCGCGATCGACGCCGACCGACGAAACCGAGACAACGCCGTTGCAGCTGGCCGGAGCGAAATTACGGTCCGTATTGTCGTTGCCCGCTGCGGCAATGACGATCACGCCCGCCGCGCGGGCTCGGTTGATGGCGTCCTGATAGGCGTTCGAACAGGACCCCAGTCCGCCGAGACTCAGATTAATGATGTCGGCACGTTGCGCCGGAGTCGCACCCGATCGATTGGGGAGCCCGGCCGAAGCGAGGATGCCTTGAATGATGTCCTCGATGGAGCCCGAGTTGTTCACGCCCAGCACCCGAATCGGCATGATGCTAGCGTTCCAGGCCACGCCGGTCACGCCCTGGCCGTTGTTGCCGGCGGCAGCAATCGTGCCGGCGACATGCGTGCCATGAAACATGTACGTGCCGGTGCTCGGGGTGCCGGGATCTCGCGGATCCGAATCGTCGTCGTCACCGTCGCCTGCACCCGCACCGCGTACGAAGTCATAACCTGCGACGTACCGCGATGTGAGATCGAGGTGCGCAGTCACGCCCGTATCGATTACCGCCACTACCACGCTCGGTTTTCCGGTCGTCGTGTCCCAGGCCGCCGGCAGACTGATTTGCTCGTAGTGCCAGCGCTGCCGGTTGTACTCCGGGTCGTTGGGTACGGCCAGCGCGTGATTGATGTAATTCGGCTCGGCCCACTCGACCTCCGGATCCTCGTTGAGCAGTTGGACCATCTGCAGCGTCTGCCACTTGAGTCGCGCCTGTTCGCTTTCGAAGCTCATCTCGCTTTCCTTCGTCTGCACCTGCGGCTTCTTGGACGCAGCAGCCACCTGCAAGCTCTGTCCGGAAAGCTTCATCAAGGCGTGCATGCCCGGCACGCCGTACTGACGCGCGAGCCCATAGGCGCCCGCAACTTGCGACTGCTTCTGCGCGCCCACTCCGCCGGCTGCGGCGGATTTTGTCTTCACCAGCACTTCACCGGGCACGAATTCGCGGCTGAGAACCAGGGGACTTGCCATCGCGGTGGATCCGCTGCGGCCAATCGCGAGGTTGTAGTTCATAGCGCCTTCGATGGCCGTGACAACTATGAAATACTCGCCGGAGGCGGGCACGGTGAGTTGATGAACTTTTGCGTTGCCGGCCGAGGAGTCCACGAGCCTACGATCGCTCGTGATCAGATCCATATTCAAGTAACCCGCCGTGGTGTCGGCGGAGATCAGCTCGATCACCTGCCCCCCGAGCAAGTTCACGCGGTAATAGTCGTCACGGTCACCAGACTCGAACGACGGACCGTCTTCACCGGCGCCGGCGTCATTTACATACCCGCCGACGACCACAGGGTTGGGCAGCCGTTGCGCCTCAGTGTAATAGTTGTTTGGCGTAGGCGTGGCGTCATCATCATTCGTATCGCCATCGACCTGCGTCACGGACGGGATTGTGATCGTGCCACTGAGCGTGACCGAAGCGGGCGGCGCAGTGAATGTAACCACTGCGCTCGCGGACACCGGCGTGCCGCCGTTGTTACTGCAAGCGATTGCATAAGTCGTCGTTGCGGTGATCGGGCCGATCTCCTCGGTCCCTGAGGGCGCACGCGCGCCGGACCAACCATTGCTAGCCGTGCACGACGTAGCATTGGTGGAAGACCACGTCAGTGTCGCCCTGGCTCCTTGCGTCAAGGAGGCGGGCGTTGCAGACAAACTCACCGTCGGCGTCGGGGGCGGTGAATTGCCTCCTGCTCCACCTCCGCCGCCACCACCGCAACTCGCCACCAGGATGGCGCCCGCAACGACGAAAAGTCGTGCTTGCTTTCTAACCATGATCAGATCTCAGACCTCATACTGTTTAATCGGCCGCACAGTCGCACTCACGCAGCGAATGTCACGAGCGAAATTCGGCTGCGCATTGTCCTTGCGTTCTTACAAATATCAATCGCGCGGCTACTCTATTCGGGCGTTTTCTGTTTCCTGGAAGCGACAACTGCTGATTTCTCGCTGTCTGCCCGACGAGCACGGACCGGAGCCGGCCTGCGCGAGAGCGACCTTTGCCACTCAAAGCTGATAGGTCACGTTCTGGAAAAGTTTTGAACCGGCACCCCGGCGATTTCGGACCATCGATTGCACAACCAACAATCAACGAGATCGATGCTGCGAAATATGATGATGCCGCGAGGGTTTGGTGATATTCGTCACGCAAGGTTGCACGCGGGCTCGCTCCCGACTATGTTAGCCGCCCGAATGCAATCGCCCGCCGCGCACGATCCATCTTTGTTTGCTGAACGCGCATGCCGACCGTTTCGGTGGGCCGTGTTCTCATTTGGTGTATTGCTGCTGACTGGTTGGATGCAAACTTCGTCCGCTGCCGCGCCGGGCACTTCTTCGCTCACGCCAGGCGCCGCCATCGATGCTGGGCAGTGGCGCGTCAAACCCTTGCGTGCGCGAATCTCAACAGAGCATCCGCTGCGAAGAGCATCGACGCGGAATTCTTATCTGCTGGTCGACGTCGAATTCACCAATCTGATGCAGCGATCCAGTCGCGACTTCGCATTCGTCGTGACCTTGGATCAACCTGAATTGGCAAGGCTCGGCGAGCCGTCGATCGTGCTGGTGCGAGACATGGCGCTGCCTGACCGCCTGCATCCGCGAATGCCCGAGACGCTCATGCTGGTGTGGCAACTACCCACGGACGTAACGCTACCGCCGGAACTGCATCTGTCGATTCTCGGCAAGACATTCAAGGCGGCCGACAATCTGGTCGGCTCTCCTGGATGGTTCAATCCCGCACCGGTGGCCCATGTGGCCTTGTCATTGAGCGCTCCATGAGCGGCGGCGCGCACCTCGCCGCGAAAGTGGCCGGAATGTTGTTGTCGATCGGCGCCATCCTGTTCATGTGGCATACCATGCCGGGCTACGTCGAAATCACCGCGCCCTTCGTCACTCGCGGCGACGCAGGAGAATGGGTGCATACGCGAACGTTCGGCGTGCGGGTCGACAAGTCCTATCTCAGTCGCACGCTGCGACAGACGAGCTTCGGCCGCAGTGAGGAGCGCACGACGAGCGGAGTCTGGGTCATCGTCAAGGTCGACGCACTTGCCGTTCATGAACCGTCGATGATCGGCGCATTCGCGCTGCAGACTGAGGACGGCAGACGCTATCAGCACACCGAGCGTGTGCGCCTGTCGCGCAAAGTCGGACTGCTCGGGCGCGAGTTGCAACCGGAAATGCCAGTTGCAGCGCTGCTGGTCTTCGAAGTCCCGGAGGACGTGGTGGCGAATCTGATGCTGATTGCCGGCGAACGGGAAATTCCGCACCTCACGTCGGAGGCGCATATTTCCTTACGGTGGCAGAGCTCAAATCCCCTTACGTCCATCCGTGACACCCTGGATCTCGGCTCGTGAGCAACGAACTATTCGCGCGACGGCGCAGTTTGATTACATTCGCCGTACTGCTGCCCGCGGTCATCTGGATGAGCGCGCGCGAAGATTTCGCGATCGCGCGGCAGAGCCGTGCGACCAACGCGATCGACGCCATGCCGGCGCAGGCTGCGCAGTTCTCCGGTTTCAACTGGCGCTTGATCGATCTGAAGGCGGCCCCGACAGAAAGGACGCCTGAAGCCACCCAGGTCGAGGCACGACTGCAGATCATCGCCACCGCACGGGAAGCCGCTCAGTCGATGCGCAACTGCCGGGTTTATCTGGAAGATTCCACCGGACAGCGCTGGTCTGCGCAGCCCTCGAGGCGCGGCGACATTTCCTGCGCGCAGCTTCCTGACATTGACGCGACCGAAAAGCCGGTCATGCTCGTCGCGCGATTCGTGATCCCCACCTACCGAGCGGAGTATGTGAGCCTGGCTGTCGTCATCCCGAAGCAGCGACCGCGGTACCTGCGCTTCCACTTCCAACGTTCGTAGCACCGACTGCTTCGCTGGGATCTTCTCGATACTGGGCGAGCGCCCGATCCAGCGCCGCGGCCAGCAAACAGATTCGCAGCGGTTCGAAGATGACGCCCCGCTCCGATCCCAGCGGATTGCCGATGACGACGCCGAGCACGTCCGCAAACGCGAACCAAAGCTCCGTCGGGTGAGGCCCGATCCAGTGCTTGGCGAGTATCCACAGGCACGCTGAGCCCCAGGTCAGCACGCGATAGCTGACGATGAATAACAAAAGGAACGCGATACCGGAAGTCAACGTGAGTTCGACGGCGCGCGCCATCGGCAGGTAGCGCGTACGAAAACCGCCGATCACACCATCGAGCGCTTTGCGAACCGCGGGCGACAACATCATGTAGCGCTGGTCCGTTCGCTCCACCACGGAAGCGGCCTTGTGAGTGCTCGCCGCAGTCTTGCCGTAGTAGATGATGGCTGCGAGCGCAAGCCACACTATCGGCAGCAGCACGTACGACAACAATTCGCGCAAACCGCTCAACGCTGCTTCCCAGCCCATCGGCGGCGCGGGGAGCGACAGTGACGGCGCACTGATCTTGACCGAGAGCCACATACGTAACAGCAATTCGATGATGGGCAAGCGCACCAGCCACTGCGCGATCTCTTCCTTGTAGGCGCCCAGTGCGTACAAGCCGATGAATACCCAGTTCGCACTCAGCAAAATAGCCGCGAGTCGCCAGCTGAAGCCGCTACGCCGACGCATCTGTTCCTCGCATGCCTTACGCAGCAGCCAGGATGCGACCACGATCACTAGCAGCCATTGCGAATCGCCAGCCCGCAACAGCGGCCCCCGCTCCCCGAATGGATCGAGCCTCAAGCCCAGCAACGAATAGTCGCGCACCAGGTCACCGAGAAAGCCCCAGGCCGTGTAGTACGCGAAGAATGGAACCAGCGCCAACGCCAGCACGGCAGTGAAACGATGTCGCGACCGAGCATCCTCTTCGCTGGCGGCGACGCCCCCAGACTGCAGCAAAGTCAGCCCCGGGCTCACCACATGAAACATCCAGAGCAGGACCACCAGCTTCAGCAGCACCAGCGCAGCCAGCGCGGTCAACCCGAGCAGACGATTGAACAAACCAATCTCGACGGCTGCGCGCAGTATCCAGGGATGCAGCGCTTGTTCCAGCAGATACAGACAGGCGAGTTGCGGCCAGAAACGCCGCCACAGCGAAAATGTTTGTTGTAGCACCAACGATTCCCGCGCTCACCGAAGCAAGAGCGAACGCCGCGGCGATGACATAGGAACCCGGCGATGACGTCAAGTCCGACTTCGCCACCCTCACTGCCTGAACGCAATCGATGCTCAGTTGACCGTACCGCGTGCCTTTGCCACAGTCGCGCGCCTGTTTCCTCCAAGGACGTCGTGAACCCACTCATGAGCATCGACAAAGTAAGAAATATCGCGCTCGCAGCAGCCGTGATCCTCCCTGCAATCGCCAGCGCCGGAACCTATGTTGAAAGCATTGCCGCCAATCATTTCTCGGGCCAGGTGCAGAAGCAGGACATGAAGATGTGGGCCGGCAACGGCCGCTTCCGAATGGAATCGCAGAACGGCCAGCAGGTGCAGATCTTCAAGGACAAGACGATTTATGTGCTGAACACCGGCGCCAAGACCTACAGCAAGCTGGACAAGGCCGCGATGGATGCGATGAACAGGAAAGTCAGCGAGGCCAGGGAAAATCTCGAGGCGCTGTTGCCGCCGGAACAGCGCAAAAAGAAACAACCGGAAAGCAAACCCAAGATCGATCGCACGATCAAGGCGACCGGCCGCACCGAGTCTTCGGCCATGGGCCAGACCTGCAAAGTCTGGGAAGTCTTCACCAACGGCGCCAAGGTGCAGGAACTCTGCGTGGTGGAGATCGCTTCGGTGCCGGCAGGCAAGGATCTGTTCGCCACGATCGAGCAGGTCGGCGCTGCATTCGCTGGAACCGCAGCGGCCAATGGCATGGCGGAAGTATCGCAGGACATGAAGACCATGAACGGCTTCCCCGTCATCACCCGCACCTATCTCAACGGCAAGTTGTTTCAGGAAATGAAGACCACCTCGATCAAGAGCGCGGCGACGCCGGAGTCGCTGTTCACCATTCCCGCCGGCTTCACGGAGAAGGAACTTGGAGATATCTGATTGCTCCGTGATTGCCGCCGGATGATTTGAGGCTCGGCGCCGGATGACTCCGGCGCCCTCACCGACGTACAGGGGGCTGGTCATAAAGTTCATGGCTGCGACTTTCGACGGTCGTATCTTCGACCGTGAAACGGAGAGCTCTTGATGGCAAATGGGTTTCAAGGCGCAATGTCGATCGTTTTCTGTTCTAAGATGTTGACCGATGCCCAAACCCGGCGGATCTCCCGGATCCGCTCGAGACAATGCGAGGTCGAGGGATGATTCACGCAGAGCTACTGGAATATCGAGATGGAGAGACCGTGTGCGAGGCCTACGTCGCTCGCGCAACGCCATCAGACAACCAGCCGTGTGTGCTCATCGCGCATGACTGGAGCGGCCGACTGACCCACATCGATCGGATGGCCGAGGACATGGCTGCGCAAGGGTATGTGGGCGTTGCAATCGATGTGTACGGTCGCGGCAACCGTGGTCGCATCGAAGCAGACAACAGTGAGCTGATGAATCCTTTCATGAACGATCGGGCGCTCCTGCTACGCAGGCTGCGGGCCGCACTCGATGCGGCCACGTCGCTGCCGTTTGTCGACTCGCACCGAATGGCGATTGTCGGGTATTGCTTTGGAGGGCTGTGCGCACTGGACTTGGCGCGCAGCGGTGATCCACGTCTGCTAGCCGCAATCAGCATTCATGGCGTGCTCTCGAAGCCTCCAGCACCAACCCATCGCATCGGCGCCAGCGTTCTGGTGCTCCATGGCTGGGAAGATCCGTATGCACCTCCTGGTGAGGTGCTCGAACTGACTCGCGAACTCACACAAGCGGGGGCAGACTGGCAGTTGCACGCGTATGGCCATGCCTTACATGCCTTCACGGCGCAGGACCTGAATGATCCGGCGAAGGGTCTGGCCTTTCACCCCAAAGCGGCGATGCGAGCGCGGCAGTCGCAGCTCTCGTTCCTGGCAGAGACGCTTGCCGGCCATCGCTGAATTCTCGGACGGACTGGAACAGCGTCGGGATGCCGAGCCACACTGGCATCTTGCCCGTCGCAAGCAGCCGTACTCATCACGCGGCGCGTGCTTTAGACTTTGCCACCAATGATCCGATCGAACGAAGGCATCGCGTTGGCACAGAAATTCTATGTGGTCTGGGCAGGACGGCAGACCGGCGTGTTCACGGACTGGCCCACGACGCATCAACAGGTCGATAGATTTGCGGGCGCACGCTACAAGTCATTCGCGACCCGTGCGGAAGCGGAGCGAGCCTTCGCGGGCGGTGCGCCCAGGTCCACCTTCGTGCGCCGGGCGGCAAATAAGACAAGCGAGCGGGCTTCGGTGCAAGCCCTCCATCTCCATTCGATCTACAGATCTACTGCGACGGCGCCTGCGATCCCAATCCTGGCCGGGCGGGTTCCGGGCTCGCGGTTTATCGCAATGGCGAGCTAGCGCAGCTCTGGTACGGCCTCTACAACCGTGCTGGCACAAATAACATAGCCGAGCTCAATGCGCTGCATCGCGCGCTGGTGATGGCAGAAGCCGCCATCACCAGCGGCTTAACTGTGCAGATCCTTTGCGATTCGACCTACGCGATCAACTGCATCTCGAAGTGGGCCGCGGGTTGGGAAAAGAAGGGCTGGCGCAAGGCCGGCGGCGAGATCAAGAACCTCGAAATCATTCAAGCCGCCTACTCGGTCTACAGCCGCATCCAATCCAAGGTGCATCTTACTCACGTCATCGCACACGTGGGCACGCCAGTGCAACGAGCTGGCGGATCGCATGGCGATGTTCGCTGTCGAGAGCGCCAACGAGGAACTGAGCGAGTACGGCGGCAAGATCGATATCCCGACGATTCTGCGCATGCGCGCGGGCTGAGACGGCTGCGCCGCACAGTTTCCGCCTCTAAGCCACGAACGCGTCGATTTCACGTCGGACAAACTCTCGAAAAGAAGTCGCGGCATGGCCACTGACACGTTCGAAATCATCCTGTCCGACGCGAGAGCGTGGTTATCGCTTCTTCGCCGCCGCGAGGCGTCGGGAATCTTCGATCAGTTCGGCACGCGCCGCCTCGCGTATGTCATCGACGGGCGCATCCTCGAGGTTAGGTGCGGAGGACTCGATGCGCTTGACTCGCAAGCGCTCGCGCAACGCGATGAGCACGCGCTTGTTCGCATACGTGTGCGGTGAGTCTTTGTCGTCACTCTGACTCGCCGCGAATTTCGTTAGAAGCTTGTTGAGCGATTCCCCGGCGGCCCAGAGCTCCGTCAACTTCGCGCGGTACTCCAGCCTCCAGTTCTCCAATTCACCAAAGCGCTCGAGATCGGCGAAATGCTGTGTCTCATGTGCCAGCAAGCTCGCACGAAACGCGTCCTCACCGGCTTCGTTGGCGAAGGCCGGCATCACTGCGAAAATACGATCCTCGCCGACCCAACCACCATTGGAACCGCGACCGCACCGCGCATACGAGCTCCACCCGAGCGAGACGAAATCGTCGAGCTTCTCGACGGTGATGTGGTGCGCTCCCTCCGGCAGCTCGATCGAATGAACTTCGGAGTTCCGCTTCCGCCAGATCATCAGCTCGCGCAGCGGCGGTGTGTAACCCAGCTGTGAATGATGGGCGCGGCCCTTTAAGCGCTCGGACAATCGTGATTCGAGAGCATCCCAATCTCGCACAACAGCTCCCTCGCCGAGGAAAGCACTGAGCTTGCGCCGAAGATCCGCAGCGAGCGCATCGCGTTGCGACGGGTTCATCAGCGCACGCCGCCAATACTCTTGATACATCTGGAGCACCTCCCGCACGAATGCATCGTCCGTGTTCGCGGCGGGCAGCGGATGAGGCTGATCTGAAAAGCGCTCGATCATGCAGGCTCGGTAAGGGACGTCGTCTTTTGAGAACTGCTCGGCGGGCACCGCCACCAACGCCGCACGCGCTCGCACGCCATCGCCTTGCAAAGCAGCGCTGATTGAATCTGCGATTGCCTTTTTCGCTGCCGCGGAAGTCGTGCCTGACTCTGCAGCGGCCCGTCCGCCCTGCGTTACCACCAGCAGTACTGCGATTGCGATCCACCTCAACACTGACTCCTGATACGCCTTTGTCGTTTCGAAACGGTCGATGTCATGTGCATGCAGGCGCCGTTCGTCCTCCATCACTCTCCTACTTGATTACGCGCCACGCACCTTGCGGAAGCAGCGCCCAGCTGCGCGGCGCCCGAAAAACTTCCCTTGGGAAGATGCTGACCCCCACGGGAGAATCCACGATGCCTTGGTTCCAGCCAGATTCGCCAGCGTTCTCGCGATAGAGCCGCGCCGACGAGGCGCCCGTGTTGGTCAGCCAGTAAAGTGCGATGTTATCGAGCATCTCATCTCGCGCGAGCGTTGCTCATTGTTCATTCTCTCAAGGTCGATGCGTGCGCACAGGGCATGACAAAGGTTAGCGACAAAGCATCGAACAGTGGGAGTAACAAACGTGGCGGAATTCCATCATCACGAACGTCCCGAGGCGCGCTGACGCTGGCGGAACACGGCTGTTTTGGTGCGACTCTGGCAAGTCGTCGAACAGAAACGCCGCGTTCCGTTCTTCGAGGTGTCGAAGAAAAGGATGTCGCAGCCCTTCGCTTCGCAGCGGCCGAATCGATCGACGAGACCCTCCCCTATCATCCGTGCCAGTGCTTCGGCGCAGATCGAAACATACATCGGCACCAGCTGCGCATCAGCAGGGTGATGATGCAGTCGCCAGCGTCCATCTTCTTTTGCAAGGTGCGGATGAGCCGGATGCTCCGCAAGCATCTCGTTGAGCACGCCAGCGGCGGCCTCGAGATCTTCCTCCAGCAGGTGATGAATCACTCCGCGCAACCGCATAGAAAGGGATACGAATCCCGGAATCTGCTGCCGTCGAAACGCGGCAAGCGAAGAAGGATCGAAGGCGAGGATGCTCGCGACGATGTCGCGATGACGCTCGGCACTCGGCGCCAGCTCGTTCACGAGCCGTAGTGAAACGATCACGCCGGCGTCGCCGTAACTGTCTAAATAGATTTGACGAGCCACGGAGCCCTCTCTAACGTGTGACTGACTAAATCGATTACACCAGTTACCCGCAGAGGACACCAGAGTGACGAAGCCCTTAGCCGGAAAAGTAGCGTTGGTTGCTGGCGGAACACGCGGGGCAGGCCGCGGAATCGCTGTCGAACTTGGACGCGTAGGAGCGACCGTCTATGTGACTGGCCGAACATCCGGCGCGCAGCGATCTGAGATGGGGCGTGGCGAGACCATCGAGGAGACGGCTGCACTCGTCGACGCCGCTGGCGGTCACGGAATCGCTGTACGTGTGGATCACCTCGTTCCCGATGAGGTCAGCGCACTGATCAAACGAATCGATGCCGCACATGGTCGCCTCGATGTACTGGTGAACGATATCTTCGGCGCCCCACACATCGAGTGGGGGAAATCAGTGTGGGAGTCGGATCTACCCTATGGACTGAAAATGCTCCGGCTCGCCATCGATACGCACGCCATCACGAGTCACTTCGCTATTCCCCTGTTGCTCCGATCCGAGCGCGGTCTGCTCGTTGAAGTGAATGATGGCACCGCCGAGTACAACCAGACGCGCTATCGGAACTCATTCTTCTACGACCTCGCCAAGGGCGGCGTTCAACGCATGGCGTTTGCTCTGGCGCACGAGCTCCGGAATACGCAGACCACCGCGGTGATGCTCACGCCGGGCTGGCTACGCTCGGAGGCGATGCTCGATGCGTTCGGTGTCACAGAATCGAACTGGCAAGATGCCACCCACCGCATCCCGCACTTTGCGATTTCGGAGTCTCCGGCGTTCGTAGGACGTGCAGTCGCTGCGCTGGCCGCCGATGAAAATGCGTCCCGCTGGCATGGTCATTCGCTCTCCAGCGGCGAGCTCGCGCGGGTGTACGGCTTTACCGATATCGATGGCAGTCAGCCCGATGCGTGGCGGTATCTCATCGAGGTTCAGGATGCGGGGCTACCAGCTAACGTCGCGGGATACCGATAGCGAGCCATGCCACATACACGCCCATGAGCGAAAAGCCCCATTGGGCGCGCACGAGTGATCCAGCGAGTCGCTCCTCGTTCGCGGGCGAAGGTCACCACGGCCGCGTGTGCCTCATGCTCCGGCATCCTCTTGCGCTTGCGTTCAGGCGCAAGCTTCACGCCTTCGGCCGGGTTGGTTTCATTGTGACCATGACGCCTTCCCCAATCGAACAGACGCCGCAGATAACGAAGCAGGTGATTCGCGTTGCCGGCGTTGTCAGCCGGTCGACATGCATTGCGGTTTGCGGTTGCTTGGGCTTCGTGATGTATTCCTCAGCAACCTCGGCGCAGTAGTCGTAGTCCTTGCGTACTCTGTGCTTTCCGTGAACTGCTTCATCACGTAGCAACTGTTCCGCGCGCCTCCGCGCCAGAACGTTGCTCGATGATCTCGTGCGAGGTTTCGAAGAACGGCGCGGTCCGCAGATAATAGTCCGAGGCGTTCACCCGTTTTGCCGCGCGCCATGCGGGCGTTCACTTCGTCCGAAGCATGACGCACGCCACGATATGACATCAGCACGAGGGCACCATCATCTGTTTTCAGCAACACCCTTACGTTTGCTGGGCTGACCCCATCGAGCGAAGCATCGTCAATAGGATAGTGGCTACCACACATCGACCATCGACCTGCACTGGACGTTCGAGTAATTGGACATTAAGGGCTTCACGAAGCTCCAATCCTCGGCCATCACCGGTCTGTGGAACGGTGGCGTCCAGGCGCCGCTTCCACCGGTCCAGTATCCGGCGAATCTCTGGCGACACTCCACCGCGTGCGACGAGCACTCGGCTGAGATCAACGATAGTCGAAATAGTCGAGGCCGATGAAGGCGCCGCTGGAATCGGGATTCGCCTGACCGGACACCTCCAGGCGAATCGTGTGCTCGCCGCTCCCCAGACCGGTCTTGCTGTAAGTACGACTGATCGGCTGAGCGGACGTGGCATAGAGATCGACCGTGGCATCGAAAACGTTGTCGATATAGACATCGTACATCCCGCTCGCGGGCGTCTTCCTGGTGAAGATACCCACCTGAGTGCCAGTGAAGATAAGACTGCTGCTGCTGCCGCTGACGTTGGATACCGATTTAGTGTCGTTGAAATAAGACGAGTCCGCACTGTGCGTCCAAGCACCGCCGTAAGTGACTGCAGCACTGGCGTTGTCCTTGACCACGAACGCCGAACGATGCTGGAAATAATCGAGCCCGACGTAATAGCCCGAGGAGCTGCTGTTCTTTTGGCCCGCGAGTTGGACACGCACTGTATGCTCATCATTGCTCAGAGCTGAATTGCTGTAAGTCTTCACTGCCGCTTGATCGGTTGCGCTGTAGCAGTCCACAGTGGCCACATAGACGTTGTCGATGTAGACGTCGTACATGCCGCTCAAGGGAGTTTTCTTGGTGTAGATGTCGATGCTGGTACCGGTGAAGCTGAATGTAGCGGTACTGCCCGACGTGTTGGAAACCGATTTGGAGCTGTTGTAATACGTCGAGTCGGCGGAATGCGCCCAGCTGCCGCTGTAGGCCACGCTGCTGCTGCTGTTGTCGGTAGCGGTTCCCAACTCATCCCGGGTGATGATCCAGTCGATATCCATCACCTCGTCTGCGAAGGTATTGGAGCGGATCGATTTCGGATAGTCGTTGTCGGCCCACTGCAAATAGAACGCGGCCTTGGGAAATGCGGCTTTGATCTGGTTGATATAGATGCGGTTGTCGATGGAATTGAGGTTCGAACCGACCTCCCCCCAGCCGAAAACCTTGCCGTAAGTGGGCGAAGTGAAGGTGTTGTACAGCGCGGTATAAGTGTTGTCGTATTTGTCCGGGCCGATGATGTCGACGTATGCGTTGCCCGGATAGCGGTCGACGGCCGAGGTCGCTGAAGACAGATTGCCTGGGCTGTACATCCAGAGAATGTTGTGCAATCCACGCGTCGTCGTGAAGTAGTCATACATGTGGCGCCACACATCGATGTAACTCGCAGGGGTGGTGCGTAGCCCACCCCACCAAAACCAGTTGCCGTTCGCTTCGTGCAAAGGCCCCCAGATGACGGTCACATCGTTGTCTTCGTAGTACTGCATGACATCCGCGATGGCGGAGAGCCAGGCCATCCAGGTGGTGTACGCGGCATTGCCGGGCGTGATGATGTCGCTCATGGTGCTGCCCGAAGGAATCGAGGACCAGGCGCTGGCATCGTTCCAGGGATTTCCCGAGTGCCACATCAGGCGCAACAGCCCGCCGTTGTTGTGGTGATCCATCGCGAACTTGCGCCAGTTGGAGTCGCTCGGCGTGTTGTTCGAGCCTGTGTGCTGACTCTTCGCGCGAGTGCTGAAATCCAGGCCGGCCATGCCGACATACTTGCCGGTGACGGCGTGCAATCCTTCGTAGTAGTAATCCCAGGCCTGAGCGGGCGTGCGGCCGTCGGTGTTGTTGAGCTGTCGCGTGACGTACTGGCCGATAACGACTTTGTTGTCGGAGCGCACGCCGAGGTTGGATAGCCAGTTGAGCATCGCTTTGGTTTTGGCCGTGGCGTTCGGGTCTGCGGTTGCCTGATCCGCGTGCAGAGGCAATGCGCAACTCAAGTACAAAGCGCCGATCAGCCAGAGCCGTGCAACTGTCATCCGAGAGCGATTGTTCTTCATGAGTCCTCCCCCTGCTTGCGTGCAGCCTTGATGAAGCGCCCGCCGATTCGTCCCTCGGCGACGGTGCCGGATTCCGGATCGGTGAGTTCGTCGAGATAGTTCTCCGCATCGTCGCTGGGCTGATAGCCGATTGCGCCCCACTCACTGCGATCGACGTGCGCATGCCGATTGGCGGAGAACGCCCACAACATGCGATAGCCTTTCGCCGTCGGGCTCAGGCAAGCGCGAACGAGTCGCACCAGGTCCGCGGGACTGATCCAGGTCGTGCGCTCCCTGATCGTGAGCGGGCGCGCGCGGCAAGTACCGATGCGTAATACGAAGACGCTCGGGCCGAAGCGCTCGTGCACATACCGCGCGACAGCTTCACCGAAAGCTTTGGACACACCGTACGGACCATCGGGCCGTACCGGCGTGTTCGCGTGGAAGTGATCGCCCAACGTCGCGTATCCGCAGACGTGGATCGAGCTCGCGAAAATCACCTTATCCAGACCGAGCTCCCCGGCAGTTTCGAGCACCGACACTGCGCCTGTGATGTTCGCCGGCTCGACTTCGCTCCACTCCTGCGCGAGTGGGTTCGCGGCGAGATGAATGACCGCGTCGTGTCCGACGAGAAGCCGCCGAAACTCTTCGCGGTTCGTCATGTCTGCAACAAGACTTCGCGCGCGCGGATCGGGCTGCTGAGGTGCGACGATGTCCAATGCGCTCACCTCGTAACTCGCATCGATCAGCGCGGGCACGAGGAATCGCCCGATGCGGCCGCTGGCGCCCGTGACGAGAACGCGTCGACACGGTTTGGCAGGGAGCGCGCTCATGTCGATCCGATGACTGGAAACCAGTCGGGGCGGCGTGGATCCACCCGGAAGCGCGCGTAGTAGTCGCCGTGCTTCTCGAAGTAACGTTCGTAGTGATCCATTTTTTCCGCATCGAGCTCGACGCCCAGTCCTGGACCTTTGGGCACGGCGATGTGGCCATCGCGATACGCTAACTTGCCACCTGCGATGATGTCGTCTGAAAGGTAGTGATAATGCGCGTCGGCGGCAGCCACCATTTCTGGAATCGTCGAAGCCGTGTGCAGCATGGCCGCGAGCTCGATGCCGAACTCGGTTCCGCTATGCATCGCGGCGCTGATGCCAAAGGCGCGACACACCGCACACAACTCCTTCACGCCGAGCATTCCCTCCCAGTAGTGCAGGTCGGTGAGAATCGTATCCACTGCTCCAAGCCGGATGCCTGGACCCAGATCGTCGAAGCGCGCCGGATACATGTTCGTGCCGATCGGAACGCGAATCGCGCGTCGCACTGCCGCCAGCCCCTCGAGCCCCCACGCCGGGTCCTCGAACCACTCGGGCTGAATATCTTCCAGGCGACGGCCGATGCGCACCGCGGTCGAGACCGACCAGGTTCCGTTCGGATCGATGCGCAGCCCAAAATCCCAGCCGAGCCGCTTGCGACAGAGCTCGAGCACTCTCGCCTCCTCGCCCGGCCCCATGACTCCAGCCTTCAGCTTCATGCTGCGTACGCCGAGATTCGCCGCGAGTTCCTCGCAGTGATCAGCGACATCCTCAGCGCGCATATCGTCGCCGCCGCCAGGGCGGTCGTAGCGCCAGAACAGATACGCGATGAAGGGAACCGACTCTCGCAAGCGCCCGCCAAGCAGATCCGAAACCGGCCGATTCAGGACCTTGCCTTGGATATCGAGGCAGGCCATTTCGATGGCCGCATACAGCCGGGCATTGGACATGAAATATGTGTTTCGCAACGTCTTCTGACGAATGACGTTGATCTGGAATGGATCGAGCCCGACAACGCGCGATGTTAGCTTCGCAAGCGCCGCGCGCTGATCGCCGCCGCCCACTTCTCCCAACCCTGTGACACCTTCATCCGTGAGCACTTCCAACACCGTGCGCACGAAATAACCTGGATGCACACCGGTATTACTGCGCAGCACCGCATTCAAGGGAATGGCGACACAACGCGAACGCAATTCGACGATCTTCAACGGGCTCTCCATTCAGGGCCATGCTCGGGGGATCCTGCGGCAATCCATGTTTCGTAATCCTTGAGGGCCTGCTCCCCCGGCGGGTACAGGCCAGTGACGGGCCGTCCGAGCCGGATCTCACGGGCGATGAACGCCTCGATCTTCTCCTTGCCCACCGCCAGCATCGCGACCTCGCTCGCCAGGTGCCGCGGAATCACAACGACACCCTCATCGTCTCCGACGATGACGTCGCCGGGAATGACAGCCACGCCGCCGCATGCGATCGGCAGCTGAACATCCTGAGGGTGATGACTGACGACGACCGGCGGCGCCGCCGCGCGTCGATGGAATGAAGGCATCGCCAGTCGTCCGATCTCGGGGCTGTCGCGAAATCCGCCGTCGGTAACGATGCCCCCGACGCATCGCACTTGCATACGCAGCGCGAGCAGCGCGCCGCCAGAGGCTGCAGATGCATCGCCGCGGGAATCGATCACCAGCACCGCGCCTGCAGGTACCGTTTCTGCTGTGACACGCTGTAGGTCGGTTCGGCTGTCTCGCTCGAACAATGAATCCACGTCTTCACGCGAGGGAATAAACCGCAATGTATAAGCAGGGCCTACCATGGTCCGCTTGCCGGTGCGCACCGGATGAACATCTCGCATGAAGCAATTGCGCAACCCTTTATTGAAAAGAATGGTCGTCAGCGTTGCCGTCGACACCGACGCCAGCGCCTCACGCACAGATTCATCCAGAGGCTCTGTTCGCTCAACCACGCCGCACTCCGCGCCCGGCGAATTCATCAGAACGTCACCGATGCGCCAATGAAATAGCGTCGATCGTTGATGCGCACGGACGCCACGCGGCCACGAACGCCGTCGTACTGCACTTCCGGGTTGCGTAACAGATTCTGCGCATCGAACATCAATTTGATCGAGTCGGTGAGCGCGTAAGCGACCGAGGCATCGAGCTGATTCTGATCGTCGACGTAGCGACTACCACCCAGCGCTGCACCTTGCACACCCAGCAAATACGGGTCGCGGAAGGTGTAGGCGAGACGTGCCGAGATGCTGGCTTTCTCGTAATAGCCGATCAGACTGTAGCTGTTCTCCGAGAGCAGCGGTAACGGCAGGGTCTTCTGCGTGAGTTCATCCACGATCGGAGTTTCGCTGTCTGCATACGTGTAGTTCGCCTGAAAACCGAGGCCATCGAACGGCGCCGGCAAGAAACTGAGCGCCTGCTGATAGTTGATTTCGAATCCCGTCACCTTGCCGTCGCTGCCATTGTCTGGCCTGCTGATCAGGAAGACGTTGCCGGTGCCGTTGGGATTGATGAAGCCGGTCAATATCTCCTCGGTCACGGTGATCTTCGTGAACGACTCGATGTTCTTCGTGAATACCGAGGCCGCGAGCATGTTGCCTTCGCTGAAGTACCATTCGAGTGACAGATCGGCCTGCGTCGCCTTGTACGGGTCGAGCAGCGGGTTGCCGCCATTGCCGGTGTTGCTGACGATCGAATAGGTAAACCCTGCCGCGAGATCGCTGAGCGGTGGCGTCGCTACGACGCGGGCCGCCGCGAGCCGCAACAGCAGGTCGTCCCGCAGATCCACGATCAGCGTGCCGCTGGGAAGAATATCCGTGTACGACTTCAAGTAGGAGATGGGCTGCGTGCCCACACCCGGCACGTCAATGTTGCCGGAGGACACACGATCGGTGAAGGTGGCGCGCGTTCCAATGTTTCCTCGCAGCGGCAGTCCTGCCAGCTCGCTCTCGAAATCGAGTTTCACGTAGAGGGCTTGCGATTCGATGTTGACGTCGCTCACCGTGGTCGGTGCAATGGGTGGCTGGTCGTAGCCGAACTGCTGGCGCACGGCGTCCGCATCGACCGATCCGCCGAGAAAATTGCTGGGGAAGTTTCCAGACAGCCCACTGAGCACACCGCGGGACAGCGGGTACTTGTAGTGCATGCCGGGAATTTCATCGGCTGTAACGATGCCATTACCATCGGCGTCCGCAGCCGCAACCAGACTCGCAAGCGACATGGAAAGCACGCGCCTAGCGGTGCGGAAGGTACGATCTTCGTAGCGGTAGCCGAAGTGCACCTGGTTCAGAGCTCCCCAACTCAGATCGCGCGCAAAGTCCAGCCGACCGGCGGTAGCCTGGTTGTCGTTGGTGTTGGAGTTATCCGAAATCGACTGCACTTGATATTGGCTTGGATCGTTGATGTCGAAGTTGGCGGTAAGGTTGTACGAAGGAATATCGCTGCCGAGCAGGTTGTAATCCGCGCTCACGGTGCGACCCGCTCTGGGAGCCATGACGACTGTGAATGTGCCGCCATCGATGGGCGCGCGGCCGCGACCGTACGACAAGTCGGCGGCGATGTTCCAATCCCCGGGTTTCCATTCGACGCGGCCGGCGAATGACGCCACGTTCGAGCGTTCGTCTTCCTGGTAGACGAGCGGCCGCTGCGTGACGCCGTTCAGTCGACCTGACACAACTGTGCCGTGGGAATCAGCGACCGCCCCGACCTCGTTGCTGGTCAAGAGCGTCTGGTAGCGCTGCGGGTTGCCGCTCGCTTCGAAGCGGTTGTAGGTGCCTTCCAGCAGAAAGCCGAGCGTGTCACTAGCCTGGAACTGCAACGCGCTGTTGAGTGTAATGCGCTCGACCGGGCGCGGCAGTCGAATGGTCTGCAGGCGTGTCGGCCGAAACAGGCCTGGATCGTTCACGCCGTCGCCGTTGCCGTCTATATCATTCACGCGCGTGTAGTTGGACGCATCGAAGAGCTGCTCCTCGGCCTGCAAATACTGATAGGCGGCATTGAACAACAGGCCGACGCGATCATCGGCCATGTGCTTGCTGACCAGAGCCGAGCCACGGAAGCCGTAGTCTTCAGCGGTATCGGCGTACTGCCCCTGCGCGCGCAGCGCCACGATCATCGGAGGCAGGTCGAGTGGCCGCTTGGTCTTCAGGTTCACTGTGCCGCCGAGCGCACCTTCAAGCATGTCCGCCGAGGGCGACTTGATCACGTCGATGGAATCGACGATGTCGGAACTCAACACGTCCAGACGCGCCGAAGCGTCCGAGGTCGCACCGATGAAAGGCCGGCCGTTGATCAGTGTGTTGTTCAAGGAGATGCCGCGGATCGTGAAATTAGCGCCGTCGCCGCGCGAGCGGGAAATCTGCACGCCTGGCACGCGGCTCAACGTGTCGACGACGTTCTGGTCGGGCAGCTTGCCGATGTCCTGCGCGGAGATCGAATCGACGATGGAATCGGCGTCCCGCTTGTTGGCGATCGCATCTTGAATCGACTGCCGCAGACCCGTGACGACTACTTCCTCCACGGCCGTCGCACTCGAAGCAGATTGCTCGGATGGCGGTTGCGGCGACGTCTGCGAGAAAGCCGCCTGAGAACATACTGCCGCGACGGCGGCAGCGAGCGGCGTGGCACGCCGGGACCGGTTGAACAAGAACATCTGTTTCCCCCATGCAGCGACTTGGTCGCGTCATTTTGAATTTAATCGATTATATATAATCTTAAACGGCGACAGTCAACACCGAAATCGCCTGCGCCTCAGCCTGTTTGTTCCAACGTCGCGCCAGCCGTGGTCGCGGCGCGCGGCTTGCTGCGACCGAAGAATAGATAGAGCACCACCGCCGCCAGAGGATGCAGGAACGCAACGATGGCGAAGATGGCGCCATAACCGTATTCCTGCACGATCGAGCCGGCGAAGAAGTTGAAGACTGCCGCACCGACGGTTCCCAGCGCGTTGAGTACGCCCGCGGCGGTCGCGACGGACGATCTATCGAACAACGTCGCGACCAGCACGTTTGTTAGCGTGAGCCAGCTCAGGCACATCACCATCAGGATGCTGAACAACGCGAGCACGATCGGCACGCTGCTGGTGAGAGGAATGAGCAGCGCAAGCGGCGCGAGACACGCAACGGCCTGCAACGCGTACACACGACTGAGCGTAACTTCCTTCCCCGCTCGCACCATTCGATCCGACCATGCGCCGACACCGATGGCCAGCACTGCCGAACCCAGGGGTGGAATCCATAGCAGCGAGCCGACCTGCGCGAGCGTCAGGCCGAGCACTTCCTGGAAATAGCCGGCCATCCACGATTGAATGAAGAACCACAGCGGATCGCTGATCATGCGTGCCGCCACCAGCCCCCAGAGCAGGCGATTCTTGAGGATCGCTTTGAATGTTGACTTGTTGGACGCGGCTCGCGCGGCTGCTTCCGCCGGCGCATCCTTGTCAGAGAGCCACCAGGCCAACGCAAATACAAATCCGACCGCGCCCGGCACCAGGAAGGCGGCATGCCAGCCCATCGTCAATGCCAACCCGGCAACGACCGGCGGCGCCAGGATGGGACCTAATGCGATGATGGGCCCGCGCAATCCATATGCAGTCGCGAGCCGTTCTTTCGGGAACCAGCGAACCAGCGCATAGATGGTTGCCGGCGTGAGGCCCGCTTCGGCGGCACCGAGTAGCGCGCGATAGGCCAGCAGTTCTTCGAACGATCGCGCGATGCCGCTCAGCATGGTCGCCGTCGACCAGATGAGGATGAAGATGGTCAGCATTTTGCGGCTGCCGAAGCGATCGATGAGCCGGCCGCAAACGGTGAAGAAGATTGCGTACGCAGCGAGGAATGCGGTTACCAGCACTCCATATTCGCTATCGTCGATGCCGAAGCGCGCCTTCAGCGTCGTCTTCAGGATGGCGACCGCTTGCCGGTCGATCATCCCGAGCACGGAATCCAGCGAGCTCAGCGCCAGGATCCACCACGCCATCGCCGGCACGTGGACCGATGCCGCCTTGGCCGGCGCGCTCATTTCGTCTTGACCGTACGCCCTCCGGTGGCGCGGCTGCTCTTCTTCTTCACCCGCGCGGTGCGAAGATCCAGGGGCAGCGGCCCCTGCCAGGCACCTTCGCTGCGAACCCGCTCTACGATGTCATGCAGGCTGTTCAACACATGCACTCGAGCGGCCTGCTCGGCGCTCTCGCCGTCGCGCGCGCGAATGGCCGAGACGATCGCGTCATGTTCGCGCACGGCGAGCCGGCGTCGCTCAAGGCCCGGCGCCCATCTGCGGCGAAACGCCGCCATGACACCATTGGCTCGCTCGACCACTTCCAGTGCGATGGCACCGCCGTCGGCACCATTGATCGCGTTGTGAAAGCGCCGGTTCCATTCGAACCAGCCGTCGCGATCGCCCGCTTCCACTGCTTCGGCGAAGCGGCCCGCGGCATGAATGATCACAGTGAGAAGCTTGCCGTCCGCAACGGCCGCACAGATGCGTGCTTGCATCCCTTCGACGGCAGCACGGACATGCATCATGTGCATGAACTCACGCGCGTCGATGCCGCGCACCACTGCTCCGCGATTCGGCAGCAACACCACGAGCCCTTCGGCCTGCAGCTGCTGTAAAGCTTCACGGATGGGCGACGGACTCACGCCGTACTGACGCGCGAGATCGACCACTTTCAAGCGACTATCGGGCTGCAGGCGTCCCTCGACGATGTCCCGATGAATCAATTCCGTGACGCGCGAGTAGGCAGTGCTGACCACTGAACTCGCCGGCATGGCGTCTTGCATGAATCACTCCTCGATGAAGCCCGCAGACTACGACGAGGAATGGCCAAATGCAATATTAAAGATTAAATATAATCTGATCGGCCAAATGAAAGACGCAATCAGAGAGCGACCGGCGGGATTGCCAACCCAGGCGCTACGGGTGACACGCGAAACAGGGCTCCCGCATCCGGCTGACCCGCAGGCGCGGTCACTCCCGCCGAGATCGAGGTAACGAACATCGTGCGCAAGTCCGCGTCGCCGAAAGCAAGTTTGCTCGGCTTCTGCACCGGTATCGGGATCGATTGGCACACAGAGCCGTCGGGCGTGAAACAGTGAACTGCCCAGCCGTCGTTGCCCGCCACCCAGTAGCGATCGTCGGCGTCGACGGCGGCACCATCCGGCCGTCCCATTGCATCGTTGAAACGCACGAACAGCTCGCGGCGGCGTATCGCGCCGGCTTCGCCGTCGTATTCACAGCGCCATACGCTTCGCTCCAGCGGATGCGAGTCCGATACATACAATGTCGTGCCGTCGGCGGAGACGGCCAGTCCGTTGATGGTTCGAAAACCCTCCAGAAGCAAACGCCACTGTCCGCCGGGACGCAGTTGATACAGGCAACCGCTCGGCTCGCCAGCTACAGCCAGGGACATGGTGCCGACCAGGAAATTACCGTGTGAGTCTGTCGTGGCATCGTTGAAGCGGTGACTCGGCGGGTGGCCTGGCGGCGCCCCGATTAATTCGATCTCTGCGGTGTCGAACGCAAGCTTGAATACACCGCTCTTCAGTGCCGCAATCACTTTGCCATCCACGGCGCAGGCAACACTACCAACGGGCTCGCCGAGTTCTATCGAATCGGTGCGGCCATCGAGCGCCGTTCTGAGAATCCGTTGCCCACGGATATCCACCCAATAGATCGACTGAGTGCGCGCATCCCATATGGGGCTCTCGCCAACACTTGCCAGATGGTTGCCGATGCGGGTCACTTGCATGGCGAGCTCTCACGAAGCATCAGCGCAATTCCTCGGACAGCGAGCGCCCTGCAGATCATCCCCGCCACATCGCGTCCCCGAAAGTGGTGTACGAGTCGTGAGTTCTGGTTCCGTTGGACCCATGCTTAGCTAACGAGGGCCGACCGTCTGGCGGCCGATTCTCACTCAGGCTCTGCCAGCCTTCAAGCTGCATATATCGTCGCTGCAGCGATCGCTTCTCGTTCTGTTCGAGCAACAGGTGCTCTAATGGTTGCGTTTGGCGGCGCCAACCGAATCGACTCGATCCGCTCTCCTGTCAGCGCCGCACGGAACGTTGCTGAGTATGACGGCGGCATGCTGCGCATCGCTGTGATACGCACAGACATGTGCCTGCGGCGTCACATCCGGGCGCGGATCGCGAATAAACCCATCGCTGTTTGGCATGCGGACTGCAGACAAGCCTCGACGGTCGAGCACCACGCCGGGCTGAAGAATCGCATTCTTCTCCAGGATCCAGGCAGTGAGCGCGTAGACCTCATCCGCCGTCAGTATCCCGGGCGTGTTGTACGGCATAGCGCGCCGAATGTAATCGAACACGGTCGTGGCAGTCGGCCAGTAGCTCCCGACCGTGAGCACTGGCTGGCTCGACGCCAAACTGCCACGCCCACCGACAAGCGCAACGTAATCCCCTCGCCCTTCGCCGTTGTCGCCGTGACATGCCGCACAGTGCGTGGCGTAAACCGTCGCTCCTTCGCGAGCGGAGCCTTTTCCGTCCGGGAGGCCCGCGCCGGTAGGCAGCACCGAGATGTCGACTGAAGTCACCTGCTCTGGACTCAGTGGCTCACCAACGCCATACAACGTGGCATTGCCATCTGAGCGCGTTGACCCAAGATCCTCAGCTACAACCGCGATAGCCAATAGCAACCCTACCAAGATCCAAGGAGAGTGCTGCTTAGACATGCGTCACCTTTCCATCGCGGGCGAGCTTCCATGGCTTCAAACCATTGTAGTGATTGAATCCATCTGGCCCCTCCTTCATCCCTCGCGCAGCTATGATCGCGTCTCGCGTAGGTTGGACGTATCCGGTTTCGTCCCTCGATCTCGAGACAAGAACTGTTTCTTGCCCTTGCCATCGCCACGGCAACCGAAAGCGCGTGAAAGCTTTATTCAGAATCGGAGCTTGCAGCTCTGCTTGTGACCAAGTCGCGCCACCGTCGACCGAAACATCGACTTGCTCTATGCGACCACGACCAGACCAAGCCAACCCCGTTATCTCGATCCAACCGCGACCATCGAGTTGCTGCCCGCCTGATGGTGAAGTGATCACGGAGTTCGATTCCATCTCGAAGCTGAACTGCCGGGCTCTACCATCCGGCATGAGATCGGTGTAGCTTGCCGCCTCATCGCGCGTCATCATGGCTTGATCGATGACGTGTAGACGACGGAGCCACTTCACGCTCACGTTTCCTTCCCAGCCAGGCACGAGCAAACGCAGCGGATACCCTTGCTCCGGCCGAAGCGCCTCGCCGTTCTGGCCATAAACCACCAGCACGTCCTCCAATGCCTTGGACAATGGGATGCTACGAGCGTGACGTGAAGCATCTGCACCTTCTGCCAGGACCCATCGCGCCGAGGGCTTCAGTCCAACTTCGTTGAGTAACGTGCTGAGCCGAACACCTGTCCATTCACTGCAGCTAACTAAGCCATGGCTCTGCTGAACAGTCGCACCAGGATTGCCCCGATGCTCTCGGCCGGCATTCCCGCCGCACTCAATGAAGTTGATTCGCGAGACTGAGGGCAGGCGCCGCAGTAGAGCCATCGTGAATCGCTGCGGCCGCTCTACGAGGCCGTGAATGGCAAGCTCGTGTAGTGCTGGGTCAACCGTGGGCACACCCGAGTGATGCCGCTCGAAGTGCAAAGACGACGGCGTGATGATTCCATATTGGTCCGCAAGCGGTGACCGACTCGCACCGGTACCGGGGGTGGACGTTTGGGGAAACAGCCTGGCCGAGCGTTCAAATGACGACCTTTCGCCATACTCCCGCCGCGGAACGCCGATCGTGCGCACTTCCTCAGCTGTGACTGCCGCGGGAATCGCGGCAATGGCTAACGAACCAGCACCGACGAATGATCGTCGGCTAAACCGGGATGATGGGCGTGTCGTCGATTTCATCTTTTTCTCTCGGCTGCAAAATTTAGATGGAACGTTGATTTACTCGCTTGGACAGCTCTGCAGCAGATTCTTTGCGCTCGCTGTAACGGTCCACTAAGTACGGCGAGATGCCTCGTGTCAGTAGCGTGAACTTCATCAGCTCTTCAGTAACGTCGACGACGCGGTCATAGAGCGAAGAAGGCTTCATTCGTCCGTGCTCATCGAACTCCTGAAATGCCTTCGGCACTGACGACTGGTTGGGGATCGTGATCATGCGCATCCATCGTCCCAGCACGCGCATCTGGTTCACAGCGTTGAACGACTGCGATCCGCCCGACACCTGCATGACTGCAAGCGTCTTGCCTTGAGTCGGGCGCACCGCGCCGGTGTTGAGCGGAATCCAATCGATCTGAGCTTTCAAAATTCCTGACATGGCGCCGTGGCGCTCCGGTGAACTCCAAACCATGCCCTCACACCACTCGACCAACTGCCGCAGTTCCTGCACCTTGGGATGGGTGTCGGGAACATCGTCCGGTAATGGCAAGCCAGACGGGTTGAAGAAGCGTATTTCCGCCCCGAGCGCAACGAGAAGTCGGCCAGCTTCTTCGGCGAGAAAACGACTGAAGGAGCGCTGACGCGTCGAGCCGTATAGCACCAAGATCCGCGGTGGATGCTCCATGCCCTCGGGTCGCAACCTCGCGAACTCCGGACGACGGAAATGGTCGGGCGCAATGTTGGGAAGCTGATTCGCCGTCGAACCGATAGGTACGACATGCTCACTACTGCTGCGGCTTCCGCAGCAAGCAGCGGAACCACCGCTGCTCGAGGAAGACGAGCAGCCGCATCCCGCCGCCCCTGATCGCTTGGCTGCCTCGTCCCTCGCGCAGCACGCGGTACTCTCGTTGCTTGGGGTCCCGCCGCAGCAGCCCGAGGCAGGTAGGACCTCGCCTGGCGGTGCCTGGACATCAGGGCTGTTAATCGACATGTTTGCACCTCGTCGTAATTCGGCGAATTACGAATACCTTTCGCCAAAAAAAAATCACAAAGCGGCAATCAGTTCCTTCAACTCTTCCAAGCGCTCGACGTTGACGCAGTAACAGGTACGGGTGTTGTCATCAGAGCCCAGGATCAATCCGGCATCCTTCAGCACAGTCACGTGCTGAGAGATGGTCGAGGGCGCCAGCGGCAGGATGTCGGTCAACTTGCCGAAATAGCATGTCCCATAGTCAGCCAAGTAATTAAGCAGTTTCACACGAGCCGGATGGGCCAACGCCTTGCAAAGAGCAGCCAAAGACTCCTCGTCGAGCTTCGTACGAGGCGTAGTACGGTTGCGCGGTTTGCACTGTTTGGCGGTGGCGTTCAAATTCGGTCATTCGTAATTCGACGAATAAAGAATAGCTGGCCGGCCGCGACGCCGTCAAGCGGTTCCGAGCGATCGGCCGTGACATCGTGCTCACGGCCGGCGCTCACAGGCGAAGGTTGATGTCGAGCTGCTTCGTTTTCAGAACCGATAGCCCACCGTTGCGCCGTACTCCCTCGGCGGGGTGTAGTTCGTGTATCCGCTGACACGACCGGAGCCTAGCGGTTGGATGAACAAAGATATGTCGGTGAACTGGCTAGCGACACCTCTGTCATCGGTCAGATTCTTGCCCCAGAGCGCAAACGTATACGGCCCAAGGTCATAACTCACTCGCATATCAAGTCGAGTGATCGATCCATCCGACACGGTATTACGCAGGTTGAGGAATCTCTCGCCCGTGTGCGCCACATCAGCACGCACCTGCAATTCCCCGGATCCGATTGGCGTGATGTAGGAGGCTCCGATTAACCCTTCTTGCTCTGGAACAGCGACGAATTGCTTTCCCGTAAGGTCACCGGACGCAGCTGTAGCCGGGAAGCTCGTGTACTCCGTATCTGTATAGGAGTACTTGGCGTGAAGATTTAACGCGTCGGTGAGCGCGAACTCCGCATCCAACTCTGCACCGCGGATACGAGCCTCGCCGGCGTTTACGGTCAAGCGACGAGTGCCGATGATGTCCGTGATCTGCAGATCCGTATAGTCCATCTGGAACACCGCCAGATTGAGCCGCATGCGATCGAAAAGCTCGCTCTTCACGCCCAACTCGTAATTCCACACGTACTCAGGGTTGAAGAGCGTGGCCGCCGCGACAGGCTCGACTGCCTGGCCGACGAAGCCACCGCTCTTGAATCCCTTCGCAGCCGTGGCATACAAGAAGATGTCTTCAACAGGCGTGTAGTCGATGGTGAACTTCGGAGTCACCGCGTCCCAGGAGCGTGCCACGTCCGCTCGGAACGGTGTCGGCCAGATAAACAGAGACACGTTTCTCTGGCCCGAGGTGGCATTGAATCCATCCTTCTCATCGCGAGTCCAACGCAGGCCTGCGGTCACGTTCACCGTGCTAAAGATGTTGTAGGTCGCTTGGCTGAAGGCCGCGTAGCTCGTGCCTTGATTACCTTGCTCATTGATCGTTATGTGAGGGCCAACACCGAACCCGTTGGCGAGATTCAGCACGCTCACGGTACTTCCAGGCAGCGCGCCCAACGAATGGGTGATATACATGCTTTCGTTTGAGCGGAAGTAGAAAGCGCCAGCCACCCAGGACAGCCGTCCATCCGTGTTCGACGACAAGCGCACTTCCTGCGTGAACTGATCAAACTTGTTGTTGTAATAACTGATCAAGCCGGCGCCATTGAGGGTCAACGACGTTCCGTCGCCGTCGCCGTGTTGGTTGTAACGTGATTCGCGGTATGCGCTGATCGAAGTCAAGCTCGCAAAGCTGAAATCGTGTTCTGCCGTGAGAGATACGCTCCACGGGCTTTGGCGGAAGTAGCTGTCCGTATTCAGGCTGGCGCGATCTGGAGCCGTAGGCGGCGTGTATCCCGCAATGGAATCGCCGAACAGAAAGGTCGGCTTCGACGTTTCATCGATATCCGAATAGTCCGCAGTGAAGAGGACTTCGCTGTCCTCCCCCTCCCATCGCACCTGCCCTCTAACACTCGATCGGTTCAGGTCGTCCATTTCCTGACCCGTGAACACATTCTTCGTGTAGCCGTCCCGCTGAGAGTTGCTGTACGAGAGTTTTGCGCTGATTGACTCCGACAGTGGGCCAGAGATGTAGCCACGAAACTCACGGCGATCGTATGATCCTGCTGTCGCTTCGACGCGCCCTTCCAATGTTTCACTCGGCTTGCGAGAGATGATATTGATTGCACCGGCCGAAACGTTCTTACCGTACAGCGTCCCCTGCGGTCCTCGAAGCACTTCAATGCGTTCGAGGTCGAACAGATCGACTGTTAAGTCTGCCGAGCGCCCGTAGTACACGCCGTCGACAAAGATGCCGACGGGCGAGTCGGTTCCAGGCCAACCGTCACCGGCACCACCAATGCCGCGGATACGCGTGGTGCTCGAGCGAGCTTGAGCGGACGTACCGATATTCACGCCCGGTGTGTAACGGCCGATGTCCGAGGCTTCTTGGATGCGCATCGCCACGATTGCTTCATCGCCCAACGCAGTGACTGAGAGCGGGACAGCTTGCAGATTCTGTTGTCGACGCTCAGCGGTCACAATGACTTCCTCGAGCGCCGCTCCACTGGCGGGCGCTGCCTCCTGCGCCTGCACACATTGAACCCATCCGATGAGTGCCGTTCCAATCAGCACGGCCCCTTTCGATAGGGACGAGTCAGCCCGGCGCGCCTCAAAACTGTGGCTCGCATTCATAGAATCCCCCAGAATGACTATTTGATATCGCTTGAGCGCGTGTGTGCCAAACGAGTAAGTTTTAGAATCCTTCCGCCGATACGTCCCTCTTAGGGCCCGAAGAACTTGCGCAGTTCGCTCGCTACCATCTCCGGTGCGAGCGCGCATGCGCTGTGCTCCTGCCCAGCTAAAGTCACTAGTGTCGAACCGCGGATGACCGCCTTCAGGGCTCTGCTGCTGTCGAGAAGTGGATGCTCGTTGCTCCGCTCCCCGACAATCAGCAGCGCAGGCATTCTCAAGGCGGCCCACGCATTCGCGTCCGGTCGCATCGCCCTGAGACCTTCCACGTCGTACACCGCACCGTTCCAATTGGCTGCTTGAAGCCGGGTCTTGTAGATCGATGCCAGCTGCTGCGTGACCGCGTCTGGGTATCCGATCAGATCCCTAAGTCCGATCTTCACGGCGGCGTCATAGTTCTTGTCCTTGAGGGCGCCCTCGTACCGCTGAAGCACGTCGCCGGCTGAGGGTCCGCCTGCTGTAATCGGCGGCTCGTACACTGCGAGCTTCTTGATCCCATCCGTGCCAACGAGTACCGCATGCAGCGCTGCAAGCCCGCCGCCCGAGTGCCCGAAGAGATACACGTCACGGCCAAGCGCATCGATCACGGCGTGAACATCCTCGCCGTCACGCAAAAAGCTGTGCGGCCGCGGGCCAGTGCCACTAACTCCGTAGTTTCGGCGCTCGACCAGCACCACCTGATAGTCCGATGCCAGCAGCTTGCCGAGGGGCTTATAAGCCTCAGCACTCGACCAGCCTCCGTGCAATATCATCAGCGGACTGCCCTTGCCCATCACCTGATAAACCACCCGCGTGCCGTCTTTGGACTGCACTGATTGGGTCTTCCAGTCGACGCTGCCATCCGCGAACACGGCCGTTGCGGCGGATAGATTGAGTGCCAGCAAAGAACACAGTTGAATCAGGAGTCGACGGTTCACGAAGTGCTCCCCGCGAGACTTGAAGCTTTGTACTGTTCCGAAAATCGTCCGATGATCGTCGCGCAGCCTTCCTCGGCGCGCACCTCGCCGACTCCGTGCCCGGCGGAGTACAAATCGGGGCGCCAGCGGATGTTCGACCAGTCGTAGTTCGACTGGGCGGTGCGGACCCATCGTGTCTCGGGCTGCAAACCTAAAGAGGTCAGCGTTGCTCTCAAGACATTCGCCGGGATACCGCTGATCGCGTCCGTATCCCACACGTCATCAATGTCTGAGCCCAGAAGAGCCTTCTTGTAATCGTCGGTCGCCAGGCTCTCAGGCGTCGCGATGAAGCTCGTGCCGCTGTAACCCAGATCCGCGCCGAGCCTCTGCAACGCGGCGAGGTGACGACCGTGCGTAATGCCTCCTGCCACGGCGATGAGACCACTGAAGAAGCGGCGCGTGGCCTCCACAAACGCAAACGGATTGAGGCGTCCAGTCTGTCCGCCCGCGCCAGCACAGAGCAGCACCAAGCCGTCCACTCCAGAGTCGGCGGCGCGCTTTGCATGTTTCAGCGACCCCACATCAGCAAGCACCAAGCCGCCATACTCATGGACGATGTCGACGACCTCATCCGGTCGGCCGACACTTGCGATCACGATAGGCGGCCGATGCTTACGGACAGCCTCCAAATCGTGAGGAAGACGCGCGTTGCTCTGATGCATGAGGACGTTCAGTGCATAGGGAGCTACTGGCCAGGCCGCGCTGTGCTGCCATGAAAGCTCGTCGCGTACCAGCGCGAGCCAATCATCGAGTTGCTCCGGTGTTTTTGCATTGAGAGTCGGCATCGAACCGATAGCGCCGGCCTTGCAAGCCGCCACGACGAGTTTCGGGCTGGATACGAGAAACATCGGGGCGACGACGAGCGGCACGCGCAATGTGCGCACACGCTCTGACAGCTGGTCGCGACTGATTTGAGCTGTGGATGACATGAATGTTGCGTGGGCTCAGTTCACGCTACGGCTCTTGCCATGCCAGTGCGGTAGGCGAAGCTCGCGCTTCAGAACCTTACCTACGCTCGACAATGGCAGCGGCGCGTCACGCAACTCCACACTGCGTGGAATCTTGTAGCCTGCAATGTGCTGCTTGCAGTGCGCCTGCAGATCTGCCAGGGATATCGTTTCCCCCTGCTTCATCACAACAACCGCATGAACGCGCTCACCCCAGCGATCATCGGGAACTCCGATCACTGCGACTTGCGCCACCGCTGCGTGGCAGGCGATTGCACGCTCAACCTCAGCCGAGTAGACGTTCTCACCGCCGGAGATGATCATGTCCTTCAGGCGATCACATACAAACAAGAATCCCTGATCGTCCAGATATCCGGCGTCACCGGTGTGTACCCATCCACCGGCTAGTGCGGCCGCACTCTCCGCGGGCTTGTTCCAGTAGCCGAGCATGGCGCACTGGCTCTTGATGCAAATCTCCCCGACTTCATGCGGTGGAAGCTCTTTGCCTTCCTCATCAAGAATGGCGAGTTGCACGCCATATGCAGCGCGACCGGCAGTACGAAGACGGTCAGCCGGGTTGGGCATAGCGTTTCTGGCGTCCTCGTGAAGGATCGTTCCGCACGCGTTCGTTTCAGTCTGGCCGAACCCTTGAACCAATCTCGTGTTCGGAAGCGACTGCCGCGCCCGCTCGTTCAATTGCTCGGAAATCGGCGAGCCGCCGTAAATCATTAGTTCGAGACTGTCGAATGCGCGGCTGTCGAACTCCGGGCTGTCCAGCAACATGCCGATCATGGTGGGAACAAGCAGCGTCACCTGAAAACGATGCTCGCGGGCCGCCGCGATCACAGCCGGCGCAGAGAATCCTGGAATGAAGACGTGAGTGCCGCCGAGTGCAGTCGTATAGAACGCCTGGGACAAATCACCGAGGTGAAACATCGGTGCTGCGTGCAGATACCGAGGCGTCTCCGGCACGCGCGCATCGAAGGCCAGGTTCATGGAGCCAGACCACAGAGACAGCGCGGAATGCATGACGCCTTTCGGCGATCCGGTGGTGCCGCCGGTATAGAAGATTCCGGCCAGATCAGTAGCGTGCCGCTGCGTCGATGCCTCTGGGGAGTTGCCAGCAATGAGCGCCTCGTGAGACAGCATGCGCTCGCTGATTACACCGTCATCCATCTGGATGACGTAGCGGATCGAGTCTCGGGCTTTGGCTAGTGCCCGAGCCGTGTCCATGTATGCCTGGTCGGCAAACACGATCTGAATGTCTGCATCATCGATGCTGTAGAGGTGCTCGGCGACAGACCAGCGCGTGTTCATTGGCACGATGACCGCGCCAGCCCACCATGTAGCGTGAATGGACTCCAGGTATCGATCCGAGTTGAGCGCCAGGATGCCAATCCGATCGTTCGCTTTGACGCCCAGCTCGCGCAACGCTTGAGCCAAGCGCGCTGTTCGGTCCATCGACTCAGCCCACGTTCGTGATCGCTGTCCGCAGAGCGTCGCGACCGCTTGTGGCCGAATTTGTACCGAGCGTTTGATTGCCTCTACGAACATGGCTCAGTCCTCAGTGTTGACCGTGCCACTGCCGCTCGCAGCTACAAAGTGCGCGAGATGACCAGTTTGAGAATTTCATCAGTTCCCCCGTAGATTCTTTGCACGCGCGCATCGGTAAAGAGTCGCGAGATTAGATACTCGTCCATCCAACCATTGCCGCCGTGCATCTGTAAGCACTCGTCCGCAACCTTGCATTGCAGCTGCGTCGTGACTAACTTTGCCTCTGCGCCGTCCACCGCCGTGAACTGCTCCTCCATGAGTCGATTCACACAGGCATCGACATAGATGCGAGCCATCCTCACTTGTGCACGCAACTCGGCCAGCTTGAAAGCGGTGTTCTGAAACTCTATCAGCGGCTTGCCGAAAGCTTTTCTCGTTTTCACGTAGTCCAGCGTTATAGACAATGCAAGCTCTGCTGCCGCAACCGCCGAGGTCGCGATCGACAGCCGCTCCCTCGGCAGTTCGGACATCAGTATCTTGAACCCCTCGCCTTCCGCCCCCAGCCGCATCGACGCTGGTACGAGCACATCATCGAAGAACAGCTCGGACGTATCCTGCTCCCGCCCACCCATCTTCTCGAGCTTGCGACCGCGTCGCACTCCCTGCTGGGTTGCCTCCACCAGAAACAATGAGATACCCCGTCCCTTCGCGAGTGGATCGGTTTTGGCCACTACGATGATCAGGTCACAGTTCTGACCATTGCTGATGAAGGTCTTCGCCCCGTTGATTACATAACCATCACCAGAGAGCTTGGCGCTCGCTCGAATCGCCTGCAGATCGCTACCGGCATCCGGCTCCGTCATGGCAATGGCAGCGAGCACCTCGCCCGACACCATGCCAGGCAGCCACTTGTGCTTCTGTGCTTCCGAGCCCCAGTTGAGTAGGTAATGCGCGACGATGTCCGAGTGGACCTGGAGGGCGACCGGAAGCACGCCGGATCTCACGACTTCCTCGTTGATGACCACGTTGTGCCGGAAGTCTCCACCCGCACCACCGAACTCTTCGGGAACGCTCGGGCAGAGCAATCCGTGATCGCCCGCCAACCTGAAGAATGCGCGGGGCACGCTTCCCGATCGACGCCAATCGTCGATGTGAGGAACAAACTCCCGATCGAGAAATCGCCGAACACTCGAACGCAGCAGACCGAGCATGTCAGTATCGGCAGGCGTTGAGACTACGGCCATGTCTCAGGTCGCTCCGATCGCAACGACCGCAGTACCGGTCGCCAGCGTCTCGCCGCCCTGGCGCTTGGCTTCGAGTTCGACTTCTGCGCAGCGCTGACCATCTTTCTCAAGCAGCTTGGTCACCCGGCCGGTGCACTCCAACCGATCACCCACCTTTGACATGCCGATGAATCGAAGTGAGTACGATCGCACGGCTCGCTGCGGCACTAACTCAGTGAGATATCGGCCGATGAGCGCCATCGTCAACATTCCATGGCCGATTACGTCATCCATCTTTGCCACGTTTCGCGCAAAGTCGAGATCAATGTGCAGCGGGTTGTGGTCTCCTGAGCCACCCGCATACAACGCAAGCGCGGTGCGAGTGATTGCAGGTAGGGTACGCGAAGGCAACTCGGTACCTTCCTGCCACGTGGCTTCCGAGACTTCGTCGGCGTTACGCATTCTTTGCTACCGGATTTCGAGCGACCACCACTTGCCGAGCACTGCAGAAAGGTTGTGCTGAACGGGCATCCTCATAGGTGAGCCCGATGACGAAGAACGAGAGTGCCCCACCCCTCTTTTCATAGGCATCGACGATTTCACGCTTCACCAGCACACGATCCCCGGCGCAAATCGGAATGAAGTACTCGAAAGACTGTTCGCCGTGCAGCACCCGCGCGAGTTCCACATCGATCGCCTTCAACATGTCGAACTGATCGTCCGGATTCATGCCGATGGTGAACGGAAACGTGGGAGGCGCCGGCAGGTCGCGATATCCAGCGGCCTTCGCGGCATCGACATCCAGATACAAGTTCCGAGTCTCGCCAATGGCCTTTGCAAACAGCCGAAGTTGCGAGCGTTCTACATCGAACGTGAAGGACGATAACTGCCGGCCGACATACTCTTTCGCGTTCATGCGGTCGCCTTTTCGTACAACGTCACAACGCAGGCACCACCGAGTCCAACGTTGTGTTGAAGCGCTAGCCGCGCGCCATCGACTTGCCGTGCGCCTGCGCTACCACGCAGCTGGTGAACGAGCTCATAACATTGCGCGAGACCCGTGGCTCCAAGGGGATGGCCCTTGGAGAGCAAACCACCCGATGGATTGATGACGTAACGACCACCATAGGTATTGTCGCCGTCGCGGATGAGCTTCTCCGCACCTCCAGGACCCACCAGGCCAAGCGCCTCGTAGCTCACGATCTCGTTGGAGGTGAAGCAGTCGTGTAGCTCAACGACACCAATTTCGCTCGGTCCAATACCAGCAGCTTCATAAACCTGCTGCGCCGCTGCGGCTGACATCTCACGACCAACGACGGCCGTCAGATCAGAGCCGAACGTCGCGGAAGTGTCTGTGGTGATCGCCTGCGCGCCGATTCGGACATCTGTCCTCAAACCCTTGCGCTTCGCATATCGCTGCGAGACCAACACCGCTGCGGCGCCACCGCACGTCGGTGGACAACATTGCAGACGCGTGAGCGGATCGAAGACCACTGGGCTAGCCAGGACTTGCTCGACCGTAACCGGATCACGGAACACAGCCTTCGGGTTGAGCGCCGCGTGCTTCCGCGCCTTAACAGTGATCTGAGCAAATGTTTCTGGCGTCGCACCGTACCGCTCCGCGTAATCTCGCGCAGCACCCCCAAACAGGCGCAATGCCATCGGCGCGTCATTGGTGCCGTGACGCTCCTCGGCCACTGCCAGGAAGCGATCCATCGGGCTCGGGCGATCAGCATACTGCTCGGCGAGCGCACCACGGACCATTTGCTCAAAGCCAACCGCGAGCACGCAATCCGCGGCGCCGCTTTCAATCGCCTGTCGAGCGAGGAACAGCGCAGTCGAACCCGTCGAGCAATTGTTGTTGACGTTGATCACGGGCACGCCAGTCATTCCCACGTCGTACACGGCTCGCTGCCCGCTAGTGCTGTCGCCGTAAACGTAGCCGACATACACCTGCTGGATTTCGCCGAATGACAGGCCAGCGTCGGACAGTGCTTCGCGAATCGCCGTCCCAGCTAGCTCGGTATACGGCGGACTTTTTCCCGGCGTTGCGAACGCCGTCATGCCGACGCCCGCGACGATTGCTTTGTCTTGTGCCATCTATCAGGTCTCGACTCTATTGCGGGGCCAGCTGCAGCTTGACGCCAGCATGGCGCCCGATGAGCGCGAACGAGTCCGCTACCGTTGCTGGATGGTCGCTACCTTCGAACGACTGCAACGTCGACCAATCCTCGAGCAACTGCTCCGGAGTAAATTCCGTAGTCGGGTCGAAAGCCACCGCTGCCGAGCGCTCCCATCGCAAGCGAGCGACGCAGCCGCCGCCAACTTCGAAGAGCTGGCCGGTGTCCTGGCAGGTTTCGCTCGCGAGCAACAGGACCAACGGCGTCACGAGCTCGGGCTTTAGCACGGCCAGCACCTCTTTCGGCAGGACCGTCTGGGTCAACCGGGACGCGGCCACCGGTGCGATGGTGTTTACCAGAACGTTCTTCGAACGGCCCTCGATGGCAAGCGCCTGCGCCAATCCAAACAGGCCGAGCTTGGCTGCGGAGTAATTTGCCTGGCCGAAGTTACCGTATACGCCGGCACCGGAGGCGGTCATCACGATGCGGCCGTATCCTTGCGCCCTCATATGAGGCCACGCCGCGCGTGTCACCTGGAAGGCACCGTTGAGATGTACGCGATGGATCACATTCCAATCGTCTTCGGTCATCTTGTGGAATGCCGCGTCTCTCAAGACGCCCGCATTGTTGATTAAGATGTCGATGCGACCGAAGTGGTCCAGCGCCGATTGCACAATCTTGCCGCCATCTTCGACTGAATCGCCATTAGCAGCTGCTTGTCCGCCGGCGGACACGATTTCGTCCACGACAGCCTGAGCCACCGATGGATCCCGCCCGCCACCTTGGGCAAGTCCGCCCAGATCATTGACCAACACCTTCGCGCCGCGCGCCGCGAACGCTTTGGCGTACGAGCGTCCCAGACCATTGCCGGCGCCAGTAACGAGCGCCACGCGCCCATCCAAACGGACCTGAGTCATTGCGTTCTGAACCTCTAATTCGTGTGCGCGGCGCCCCGCGTTTGGATCGACTGGATCTGGTTCCCCCTCGTCGATGTGCGCAAAGTCTCACCGGTGAGCTATTCTGTCTATTGGAAAATTTCGATACTCTGATTCCTCCAAGGAATACCTGCCGAGGACCTTCCGATGATTGAGCTCCGCAAGATTCGCCACGTAATGGAGGTCGCCCGGCATTCAGGGTTTGCCAGGGCAGCAGAGGCACTTCACCTCACTCAATCCGCGTTGACGAAGAGCGTACAGAGCGTGGAGCAGCACCTTGGATTGACCTTGCTGGAGCGAGGTCCGCGCGGAGTTCGGCTCACTGCCGACGGAGAGTGGTTCGTGGAACGAGCCGCCCGCGTTCTGGCGGAGGTCGAACAAATCGAAGTGGGCGGACAGGCAGCCCGAGATCTTCGGCAAGGGAATCTTCGCATCGGAGCGGCGCCAGCCGCTCTCGACACTTTGCTGCGCGGGCCGCTCGTAAGCTTCGTTCGTCAATATCCGGGGGTCCGCTTGGCGATCACGGCCAACACCGTGGAGCAGATCGGAGTCCTACTCATGCGCGGAGAATTGGACTTCGCCGTTGGCGCTCTTGAGAGCCTCAGCGGAGAGCAAGGAATTGAGGTGAAGCAACTCTACACCGCACCTGTATCCATGTTTGTTCGGCGAGGGCACCCGTTGGATACAGGAAGCACGCCTTCCCTAAAGGAGATGTTTCGATACCCCATGGTGGGGCCTACGCCCCCTGAGCCGCATCACCAGTTATTCCGCCGACTCGCGATCGAGCTCGGTTCGCCTTTTCGTCAACCGCACATCATCGTTAGCTCATTCGCGGTGACTCAGAAACTGATCGAGCAAACAGACTGCTTTTCGTTCGTATTCGAAGAACGCACTGACAGCACAGTGTTCGCGTCACGCTTTCGAAGCTGGCCAAGCCCCGCGAATGTTCCGCCTTTGGCGATTGACGTCGCATGGAGATCGGGTTGGCAACCTCCGCGAGCGGCTATAGAGATCATCGGGATGATGCAGGAGGCGAAGGCGAGCAAAGGCGCAACGAATAAAGAGGTCCCTCCGGGTAAGCCAGCAGAGCGCTCAACTCGCCGCCTTCGAAGAAGACCCAAGAAGTGACATCCGCCCAGATCTGATCCGACGGCAGCTGGAAGCTGTACAACGCTTGCATCGAGCTATCGTTCATGCAATTCTACATTTCCAAAAGTGTGGAACTATGGAATCTAAAGCGGTCATCCTTGCGCTAGGTGCGTTGGCTCAGGAAACACGCCTCGAGATCTTTCGCATGCTGGTCAGGCGAGGCCCTGAGGGTTTCACCCCCGGCGAGATCGCCGAGCTCATATCGATTCCAGCGAACACGCTCTCCTTCCATTTGAAGGAGCTGCAAACAGCGCAGTTGGCGTCGTCCCGGCGCGAGGGCCGAAACATCTACTACAGCGCCAACCTCGATCACATGAACACAGTGCTCTCGTTCCTGACCGACAACTGCTGCAGCCTGTCCAGTACGCCACGGGACTCCAGTTGTGCCCCGAAGATCGCGATTCGGAAGAAGCGCGCCTGAACCGTACGTCCCGAGCCTCGCCTCATGTCGACTTTCGAACGTTATCTCACCGCCTGGGTCGCCGGCTGCATCGTCGTCGGTATCGCCTTGGGTCACTTGTTTCCAGGGGTCTTCCAGTTCATCGGGCGAGCCGAGTACGAGCGCGTCAATCTGCCGGTCGCCCTGCTGATTTGGCTCATGATCGTCCCGATGCTTTTGAAGATCGACTTCCGCGCTCTACGAGGAGTGAGATCGCACTGGCGTGGCATAGGCGTCACTCTTTTCATCAACTGGGCGGTGAAGCCTTTCTCGATGGCGTTGCTCGGCTGGTTCTTTGTTGGCCAGGTATTCCGGCCGTACTTGCCGGCCGAGCAGATCGAATCATACATCGCCGGGCTCATACTACTCGCCGCAGCTCCGTGCACCGCCATGGTTTTCGTATGGAGCCAGCTCAGCAAGGGTGAGCCCCACTTCACCTTAAGCCAAGTAGCTCTAAACGATCTGTTGATGGTGGTGGCCTTCGCTCCAATCGTTGGGCTACTGCTGGGTCTGTCGGCGATTACGGTGCCTTGGAAGACTTTGCTGCTCTCGGTGGCGCTCTACATCGTGGTCCCGGTAGTGGTCGCTCAAGTAATTCGACGCGCAGTTCTGAGTAGCCGCGGCGAAGCTGGACTGAAGCAGTTGCTGGAGGTACTCCAGCCGGTTTCACTGTTTGCATTGCTGACGACGCTGGTGCTGCTGTTTGGATTTCAGGGCAAGGAGATCATCGCTCAACCGATCGTCATCGCACTGCTCGCTGTGCCCATCCTTGTGCAGGTGTACTTCAACGCGGGGCTAGCCTACTGGTTGAACCGGGTAAGCGGCGAGATCCACTGTGTGGCCGCGCCGTCGGCATTGATCGGCGCTAGCAACTTCTTCGAGCTCGCCGTTGCCGCGGCAGTCAGTCTTTTCGGATTGGAATCAGGCGCGGCGCTCGCCACGGTCGTGGGAGTGCTCATTGAAGTACCCGTTATGCTGTCGGTCGTCCACATCACGATGAAGACACAGGATTGGTACAACCGCGGTGCCGCGGTCCGGCGCCGAGCGGAAGCGAATGGTTGAGTGAGGAAGATTGCATGCAACGCATCCTGTTCCTTTGTGTCGCCAACTCGGCCCGAAGCCAGATGGCAGAGGGACTCGCAAGGCGCGTGCTCGATGGCATCGCAACGGTAAGCAGCGCCGGATCACAGCCCAGCCGCGTCAACCCCTATGCTATCCAGGCCATGGCTGAGATCGGCATCGACATATCGACGCATACCTCGAAGTCTGTAGCTGAGTTGAATGCCGCCGATTTCGACGTGGTCATCACGCTTTGCGCCGAGGAGGTGTGTCCGGTGTTGCCCGGTCGGGTGCAGCGCATGCACTGGCCAACACCTGACCCTGCGCGAACCGAGCTCGACGACACCCCCGAGATCGTATCTCAGAGGTTTCGAGACGCACGGGACGAAATCCTATCGAGGATTCTCGGATATAAAGAGATGCTGACGCGCGGAAGCTTAGTTGGAGAGAACATGGCTACTTGACGAGGTGTTTGCGAGTGGCATGGTCGGTATAGGTGCCCACGCCGCTGCGGGAGGCGAAGTTCCCTAGCGCCTCGAAGCTCACCGTCACCGGATTGGCGCCAATCGGCTACCGAGACTCCCGGGCATACTTCGCCCCATGCAGACGCCCCACCCCGTCCTGTACTCGTTTCGGCGCTGCCCCTACGCCATCGGGCACGACTGGCGCTCGACGTCAGTTCCCAAGCCGTTGACGCAGAGAAGTCGAGCTACGCGATAAGCCAGCCGAAATGTTGCGCGCGTCGCCGAAGGGCACCGTGCCGGTACTGATCGACACCGACGGCACGGTGATCGACGAGAGTCTCGACATCATGCTTTGGGCCCTGCGTCGTAGCGATCCCGAGCAGTGGCTGGCGCCGGAGCGGGACGATTTCGCAAAGATGCAATCGCTGATCCGCCACTTCGATGAGCATTTCAAGGGGCATCTCGATCGATACAAGTATCCGACTCGATTCGCCGACGCGGATGTGGAGCACAGCCGGGGCGAAGCCATCGTCAGCCTGCAGTTGCTGGAATCGCGGCTTCAGTTATCGAGCAATCTGTTCGGAAATCGAGTAGCACTGGCAGACATGGCGATCGCACCATTCGTCCGCCAGTTCTCCAGAGTCAATCCGTCGTGGTTCGCGAGTCAACCGCTGCCGAATGTGATGCGCTGGTTGGCCGCCATTCTGGGGTCGCCTCGATTCGTTCGGATCATGCGGCCGAGAGCCGTTCTCGCTCGTTGAGCTGCAGACAGCTCGGTCGCCAGCGACTCGATACTTTCGCGATACCCTCAACGCGTGTCATCGAGCCTGCTGATCCAGATAGTCGCGGCGCGCGTGTACTCCGCTGCGCAATCCGAATACAGTACTGTCGCGTTCGTTAATTATGGTGTCGCTCCATGAATCAGCCAGCCGCTAAAATCGAGCTGTGGCACTGCGCAGACACGCGCTCGTTCCGAGTCCTCTGGGTGCTCGAGGAACTCCGCTTGCCGTATCAGCTGCATCTGCTGCCTTTCCCGCCGCGCGCTCGCATGCCCGAGTATCTCGAGATCAATCCATTGGGAACGATTCCGTCGATGCGAGACGGTGACACATTTATGACAGAAAGCGCAGGCATCGTGCAGTACCTGGCGACACGCCATGCGCCCAATGAGCTCGTGGTTGGAGTAGAGGATCGTGCGTACGGCAGCTGGTTGAACTGGTTGCATTTCGGTGAGGCCACTCTGACTTTCCCGCAGACGCTGATCATGCGCTATCGCAAGCTCGAACCTGGGCGCGCAGAACAGGTCGCTGACGACTACGCACGCTGGTTTATGAGTCGCCTGCGACAAGTCGATCGAACCTTGCAAGCCACCCCCTGGTTATGCGCGGGACGTTTCACGGCGGCGGACATTTCGGTCGGATACGCGCTTCTACTCGCCGATTTCCTCGAGCTTTCCAGTCGCTTTCCCCAAGCGGTCGCGGAGTACTGGTTGCGCTTGCAAGCCCGGCCAGCATTTCAAGCAGCCAAGGGAGCCCAAAAAGGTAGCTTGGCAGCAGAACTCGCGTCGCTACAGCACGCGTGAGCTGCGAGTAGCGAACTCACCAAGCCTCGTAGCCCCGAAGCGTCACATCCGCAAGCTTCGCGCAGAAGGCGCGACGCTCCTACTCAGCGATGTTATGAATCGTACTTTCTCTAAGGAACCAGCCCACCAACGCGTAAGTAAAGAGTGTGGCAACCGAATCGGCATCCTTACGTATTGTCCAAGAATTCAATCGCGTTGAGTTTCGCCGCTTTTCCGGCGAAACTCCAACACCGTGGAGAGAGCCTATCTCACCGATAGTTCGGCCGAACTCTGCCTCGCTGTCGGACCGAACCTCAGTCAGTGCGCTGCGACGCTTCGATAAAATAAGTCCTCAAACCCGCCACGCTTCCAGCCCTTTGGGCATGTTTCTATTCTCGTTCCCAACCTCGCGATTTCCCTGATCGTTTATCCTGACTCTTAATCAGTTGGTTATAGGTCCGAGTCCTATACGGCCACCACTTTCCTGCGTTGAATTCCGAGAGTTATGTTTCGAGGCGACTACGAAATTCCCGCCTCTATAAAACTCTCTGTAAAACTCCCTTTGATTCGCCCGCCTGCTGCCGCGCAGTCGGCGTCCAGCCACTCGAAGCCCATGTCTCGGTGTTGATTCATCGTCCCATTGATCATCTTTCCGAGCCCACGCGCGGTCCTGATGGCGCGTGCTGAGGCAAGGCCGGCAGCGGACCGATCAAGCCATCTGGCCGTGCTTTCGCCAGCATCCGCTGGTACGCCGGACGCGCTTCAACTTTCGTTTTCCACGCGGCGACTTTGGGGAATTGAGCGGCGTCGACGATGTTGAGCTTGGTCGCCACATCCAGCGGAAATTTCATCATGATGTCGGCCCCTGAAAACTCGGCGCCACCGAACCAGGGATGTTTCGCCAGATACTCTTCAGCGAACTGCACGACTGCTTCGGAGTCCACCAGCGGCGAACGCTGCTTAGGCGGGTTGGTGCGCCAAGCGCGGTAGTCCGAGAACAATCGAGCTGCCAGCGACCCCTCCGCGTAATGCATCCACATCACGTAGTAGGGATAGTCCGGCGCATCGAGCGCGGGCCGCAGAACCCCCGCTGCTGCATGACGGTCGAGAATCGTTTCGATGATCGCACCGGACTCGACGAGGATCTGATCGCCATACTTCACTGTCGGCGCCATTGGTACGATGGGGCTGAGCGCACGAATCGCAGCCATCGAACCGGCGAGATCTCCTCGCCTGAACTCCAGCCGGTAAGGCAGCTGCAATTCCTCCATCAACCAGACGATCCGTTCCGACCTGCGGCCCTCGAGGTGATATATCGTCACTTCGGGCATGGGGATCGGCTTCGCCGACCCGGTTGAAGTCGACGTCGCACATCCTGTGAGCACCACCGCAGCCAGCATGCATACGATCGAGCGATTCATTCAGGTCCCCCTTGATGCTTCTAGAACACTCGCAGCGTGCGACTCCGTGGGGACGGCGGCAATGGGCTAGACATATCTTTTCCGACCTCACCGGATTGGCGATGCGGGTTTCCCGTGAAATCGCGCCATAGGGATCAGCAACGAGGCCTTGTTCGCCGGCCGCGCCGCCCAGTGGCATGATGATGCTTCCGGCTCAGGCGTCGATCACTTGAACTTCAACTGCTGTGGAGCGAGCCTATATTGCCGTTGGTTCGAGCAAACTCTGCCCTCGCTATGGGGCCGGACCTCGATCGGTCTGCCTCGCAGGCTCTATACAGTAAATCCTCAAACCCGCCACACTTCCAGGCTCTTTGGGCACGTTTCTATAATATTCCCGCTCCCAACTTCGCGATTTCCGTGATCGTTTATCCTGACTCTTGATCAGTTGGTTATAGGTTCGAGTCCTATACGGCCCACCACTTTCCCCATTTGAATTCTGCGACCTTCGATCTGCGCGTCGAAGGAAATCGGCTCGGCATCGATATTCAGGAAAGCGCGAAGTGGAGTGGCTACTTCATTCCGATGGTGTCGCTGACGCAGCTACAGGTCGGGTACTACGGGGACATCACCGAGCGGAACATCGCCAAGGGCCTGCTCTCCTGGTGGGGGGACGGGCGCGCGTGTAGCGCGAGCGGATGGTTCGTGGTAAATGATGTGACATACGTCGCCGGCGCGATCACGGCGATCGATCTGCGGTTCGAGCAGCGGTGCGAGCTGTCGTCGACGGCGGCGCTGCACGCCAAGCTGCACTGGCGGAGCGACAACCCCTGAGCCTCGGGCTCACTCACTCATTCGCACGTGTTCTTTCTTGCTGGCCATCCACGCGGATCGGGCTGGCCATCTTCTGTTTTTGATCTGATGCGGCTCGACGAAACGGGCCCCGACGGCCGCGCATCCAAGCGCTCATTGCCCCGAGGGTGCACGTCGCAGTGACACCGTCCTTCGCACGTTTTTAGTTGCAGCCAAGATTGAGGAAACTCGAGGGCGATCCAGCCGACGTCCGCGTGGAAATCGTCACCGATCTGAAGCATTCCAATCTGGTCGGAGGTGAGGTGGATCTGGCGATCCGCTACGGCCGAAGCTGTTCGTCGATCATCGGTGCTCGCGCCAGCGCGGCGGCATGGACGTGTCGTAACGACTCGCTTCTGGACATCGGTCGGCCTTGCGCCTTTGCGTGCGCTTCAAGTTGGCGTAGATTGATCGCTAAGTGTCGCTTCTGCCAACCGTGCGCCCTGCGGCACGCTCCGACAATAGGCGATGATCTTCGTCCGCTTTTCGGGCCGCGCGGCGCACGCAGCGTCCCGCTCTCTGGGCCCACATCTATGACTGCCCTGCCTCCCTTTGAGCTCGAGTGTTACTTCGCCCGCTGGGAGTTCGCCGCCAAATACCATATGACGGCTTCGGACGCCGAGAGCATGTCGGTGCCGGAACTCCTCGCCATGGCTGCGCCCCACGATCGCGCCGCATACGAGAATCTTTGGCTGGGCTACACCGAAACCAGGGGGCTGCCCGCGCTGCGCGATGTGATTGCAAGCACGTACGCAAACCGACGCGCCGATGAAATCCTCGTCACGACCGGCGCAGAAGAGGCTATCTACGCCACACTCCAAACGGTGCTCGAACGCAGCAGCCACGCCATCGTCGTCACCCCGAACTACCAATCGCACGAGACCATCGCGCAATCCCTCTGCGATGTCACTGGAGTGCCGTTGAACGCCGACGACGGTTGGTCGCTCGATATCGATCGTGTCGCCGCGGCGGTCCGGCCGAACACACGATTGATGCTGATCAACTTTCCACACAACCCCACCGGGGCGATCCTGTCGCGGGAGCGTTTTGACACATTGGTCGGCCTGTGCCGCCGGCACGGCATCTACCTGTTCTCCGATGAAGTATTCCGGTTGCTCGGGCCAGAAGGCACGGAACATCTGCCCCAAGTGGCGGATGTGTACGAGCGAGGCATCTCTCTTGGAGTCATGTCCAAGGCCTACGGGCTGCCCGGGCTTCGCATCGGTTGGCTTGCCAGTGCCGATCGGGAAATTCTCCGACGGATAGAACACACCAAGCACTACCTGTCCATCTGCAACGCCGGCCCAAGCGAGCGCTTGGCCATCATCGCACTGAAAGCGCGCGACCGGATCCTCGCCCGCAACTGCAGTATCGTCACGCAAAACCTCCAGATTCTGGATCAGTTCTTCGCAGAACATCTCGAACTGTTCGAGTGGACCCGACCACAGGGCGGGTGCATCTCCTACCCACGCTACCTGGGTTCGGAAGGCGTCGAACGCTTCACCAGCGACCTCGTTGAAACCGCGGGTGTGCTGCTGGCGCCGGCCAGCATCTTTCAGTCGAACCTGGGGCCTACACCAACTGATCGCTTCCGTATCGGCGCAGGCCGCCGCGGCATCGGCGAGGGATTGGAAGCGTTCTGCGGCTACCTCAAACGTCGTCGAGCATGACAAACACGTTGCCGCGACATGATATCGACGCAATCCGGCGAGTCTTCGACATGGACGAGATTGTCGAAGCGATGCGCCGGGCGTTCAGCGCTTACGCCCGAGGAAAGATCGGCGTCGAATCCGCAGCGAACTTTGAACTTTGACCACGACCATGATGCACAAAGAATTGGTGCAGTATCGAGACGGAGAAACCGTGTGCGAGGCCTACGTTGCGCACGCGGGGCGCCCGAACAAGCAGCCGTGTGTACTGATCGCACACGACTGGAGTGGCCGATTGCCCCATGTGGATCGCATGGCCGATGAGATGGCTGCGCACGGGTATGTAGGGATCGCGATCGATATATACGGTCACGGCAATCGTGGTCGCATCGAAGCCGACAACAGTGCGCTGATGGCTCCATTCATCGAAGACCGGGCGCTCCTGCTGCGCAGGCTGCAATCCGCGCTCGATGCGGCGGCATCGCTGCCGTTTGTCGACTCACACAGAGTGGCGATAGTGGGGTATTGCTTTGGCGGACTGTGCGCACTGGACCTGGCGCGCAGCGCAGATCCCCGCCTGGCGGCCGCAATCAGTATCCATGGAGTGCTGTCGAAACCTCCAGGCGTCACTCAGCGCATCAGCGCCAGCGTTCTGGTGCTGCACGGCTGGGAAGATCCCTATGCGCGCCCTCGCGAGGTTCTCGAACTAGCTCAGGAGCTGACGCAAGCAGGAGCAGACTGGCAGTTGCACGCCTACGGCCACGCTCTGCACGCTTTCACGGCGGAGAGCCTGAATGACCCGGCGAAGGGTCTTGCTTATCACCCCAAGGCGGCGGCTCGTGCCCGACACGCGCAGATCTCGTTCCTAGCAGAGACTCTTGCGAGTCATCGCCAGCCTGGGGATGCCGCTCTTGACCGGCCGCTGCGTGAATCGAATTCGGCCTGATCGTGCCTTCGGCCTCGGGAGCAGAGCTGCGACGAGAGGTGAGCAACACAGCGTCGGCCGCGCGACGCTGCATTGTCACTTCCTTTGCGATTCTCGCCGTAGCGCCGCTGGTTGAGCGTGGACTGGGCATTAAGCTTGTTGCATCTCTCCTCGCAGGGTCATCACGATGCATCGCTTCGTCCCGGTCTTCTTCTATGGTGGTTTGATCAATCCAAAGATGCTGGAAAAGCTGGGCGTGAGCGCGCGTACGCAAGCCGTCGCCGTACTGCTTGGCTACCAGTTGACGATCTCACCGTGGGTGAATGTCGAACCCAGTGACGGTGGCCAGGTCTACGGCGTCGTCATGGACATGACGCAGGCGGAGCTGGATAAGATCTACTCGCAGCTCAAGGTGAAATACGTTCCCGTCGCGGTCACGGTCTCTCAGGGGGATCAGACGGTCACGGCACTCAGCTACATTGCCGATGAGCCGATGATTCCGGCCCAGGCCGAGGAAGGACATGTTCGCATGTTGCTCGACGCGGCAGAGCAGCGTCAGTTTCCCGAGTGGTATCTGGAGCGAATTCGCTCGTATCTGCCGCCGCACTCCAAGTAATCGATGCAAGGGAACTGCGCTGCAATCGTTGCAGGATCGTCTGGATCGCTACCAAGCCGATTCACGCGCCCGGCAGAATCCTGCGACGACGGCGGCACTCGAGGCAGTGATTGCCGAGCTTCGCATCAGTCATCCGCCGGGCGGCTACATGCAGCCCGGCGACGCGTTCCCGGATTTTTCAGTCGCTCGGATGAATCGTCCAGCATTCAACGGTGACGACACGTAAACGATGTCGCAGCGGCTGCGTCGTGGTAGCTGCCACCGCGAATCCTGCCGTCGGCGCGCAACTGGTTTGCATCTTCGAGGACGACTCGGAGCCGGGTAGCTCAGAGATCGCCAGTCAGCGTGAGGATTCAGCCAATGTGCTCGCTGAAACGTTTGCGATATGCCGTCGGACTGATGCCGAGCCGGCGGCGGAAGTGATGGCGCAGATTGGTCGCCGTGCCCAGCCCGCATTCCGACGCGATGATCTCGACCGATAACGCCGTTGCTTCGAGCAGCTGCCTGGCGCGATCGACGCGTGCCGCCAGCAGCCAGTCAACGGGAGTGACGCCGGTCTTTTGTTTGAAGCGGCGCATGAAGGTCCGGGTGCTCATCGCGTGCAGCTGCGCCAGCTGTTTCAACTGGCACTCCATGTGTAAATGTTTGGACATGTGCTGAAGCGCGGAGGAAATACGATCGCGATGCTGGGTCAACACGGGGCGCTCGATGAACTGCGCCTGGCCGCCGTCGCGGTGGGGCTGCACGACCAGGCGGCGGGCGACCTGGTTGGCGATGTTCGAGCCATAATCGCGCCGGACAAGGTGCAGGCAGGCATCGAGCCCGGCTGCGCTGCCTGCCGAGGTGATGACCTGGCCTTCGTCGACATATAGAACATCCGGATCGACCGAGACGCGCGGAAACCTGCGACGAAACGCTTCGACGAAACGCCAATGCGTCGTCGCTCGCTTGCCGTCGAGCAAGCCCGTCGCGGCCAATACGAATGAACCTGCGCAGATCGAGAGCAGCCGAGCGCCGCGATCATGAGCAAGGCGCAGTGCTTGAATGAGGTCGTTGGCAATGGGCGCGTCGACGACGCCCTTCCATCCAGTGACCACGACGGTGCCGGCATCGCGCAGCCGCTCCAGCCCCGCATCGGGCCGGATCTCGATACCGTACTCGCCTTTGAGCACGCCGGGCTCCGCGCCTGCGGTCTCGAAGCGATACCAACCCGGTTCGAATTCCGGGCGGAGCAGCCCGAACACCTCGGCGGCACAGGAGAACTCGAAATTGCTGAGACCATTGTAGACGAGCGCGACGACCAGGGGATTCGATGGAGCCATGACGAACGACGCTGCGGTGGCAAGATGTGAGCACGTGTGCAAATCATGCCAAGACGCGCTCGCGAATGAAGCAATCGGCCCGAAAACTGGCGCGAAGTTACCGATGGATGGCGTCTTATTTGCGAGATGCGTAAGCGCCGCTGCTTGGCAGTTCATTAGCGAACGATGTCACTCGCACCGATGGTGCATCGGCGATGTCTTCCTGCCGCGCAGGCCGACTCGAACCGCGACGATGACGGGTGTAGGTCCACTTCGGTGCGACCAACGCTCGGTATCATTGCGTCAGCGTATCCGGCGCCGACATGCGGCCTTTGATCGCTCGCTTGCCAGCGGTGCTGTTGCTACAGCCCGCCGAGTCGCAGCCGTGAGACGAGGAAATCCACGAACGCTCGTACCTTCGCGGGCATGGACGCCGAGTCTTGCCAAAGCACGTGGATGGGCACGGCAGTGGGCTCGAACGCTTCGAGGACGAGGCGGACTTTTCCGGTGTCCACCAGATCTTTGATCTGCCACAACGGTGAATAGCCGAGTCCGAGTCCATTCATCACGGCCGCGTAGATCGCGGACATGGCGTTCGATCGAAACGCGCCATGCACAATCACGCTGTGTGGCTTGTCGTCGACATGGAATCGCCACAGGCCCGGGCGCGAGTCCACCGTCCTGACGAGGCAGGAGTGACGGGAGAGATCGGATGGATGCTCTGGAACGCCATGGCGGTCCAGATAGCTCGGCGCCGCGAACACGACTCGGCGCAACGATCCCAATCGTCGTGCTCGCAAACTCGAGTCCGGCAGATCACCGATGCGAACCGCGAGGTCGAGTTGCTCGGCCGCGAGATCGACGAACGCATCCGACAGCTCCAGATCGACGCGTACTTGGGGATACTGCAACATGAACTCCGCAATGATCGGCACCAGATAGCTGGGGCCGAAAAGAACCGGCGCGCTGATGCGTAATTTTCCGGCGGGCTCGGCGATGCCGCGCGTAGCGGCAAGCTTTGCTTCGTTGACGCTGACGATTGCCGGTTTCACGCGCTCATAAAACTCCAGACCTGCTTCGCTCGCGGACGAGCCTCTGGTCGTGCGCTGGAGTAATTCGATGCCGACGTCCTGCTCCAATGCCGCCAGCGAGCGGCTGACCGACTGCAGCGATCGCCGCAAGCTCGCGGCCGCGGCGGTCAAACTGCCATTCTCCACGATCGCAATGAATGCTTCGAAGTCTTCGATCCGGCTCATCACTCTCTCGAAAATCGACAGGCAGCCTCACGCCGTCTGGTGATTGTTGGGGTGGGGAAGGAAATCTACTCTGGATGGCCTGAAGTCACCAATGGAGTCTCGCATGTCGAAAGGTCCGATCGTTCTCGTCGTCGGCGCGACGGGAAAGTATGCGCGCCTGGTCGTTCCAGAGTTACGCAACCGGGGTGCCGTGGTTCGCGCACTGGTCAGAGCCGAAAGCCGCGCGCAGATCGCTCGCGAGAATGGAGCGGACCAAATCTCGATTGGAGATTTGCGCGATCCGGTAAGCCTGGAGCGCGCGTTGCCGGGAGTGACTGGCGTGTTTCATATCGGTCCGGTGTTCGCAGCCGATGAGGCTCGGATGGGGGTGAATCTGGTCCAGGCCGCCGAGCGCGCCGGTGTGAAGAAGTTTGTGTTCTCGTCGGTGATTCAACCGACCAATACCGAACTAAAGCATCACGTAGCGAAGGTTCCGGTAGAGAGCGCACTGTACAACTCACGCTTGCAGTACACCATCCTGCAGCCGGTGAACTTCATGCAGAACATCGGTATGGCGTGGCCCGCGATCGTGTCGAAGCGCGCATTTGCTGAACCATTTCCGGCCGACGTTCGCATCGCTCGTGTCGATTATCGGGATGTCGCGGAAGTGGCGGCGATCGCACTGACCGAGGAGCGGCTGGCGTTTGCCACGTTGCAATTGAGTGCGGGCATGTACGATCGCCGGCAGATCGCGGCAATGATCTCAGATGAGCTTGGCGAGCTGATCGAGGCGCGTGAGTTGAGCTTTAATGAGTGGGTAGCGGTGGCGCGGCCGCCGTACGGTATTCAAGAGTTGCAGGCGCTCGCTACGGTTTACGCGCACTACTCGCGCTATGGCCTCGGAGGCAACAGCGTGTCTTTGTCGGCAGCTCTGCAAAGGGAGCCTCGCTCGTTGCGAGCGTACATTCGCGAGTGTGCTAACGCGACTGCGGCTCAGCGCGCGAGAGATGCATAGATGAGTGGTGCCGATCGCGCGGCTTCGTGGGCCGGCGCCTGCACGGCGCGTGATGTTAGGAACAATCCGATGGGTCCGGCCAATCCGCTGACGGCCGCCCCGAGAAATTCATCGCCTCGCATCGAGCCACGGCGCAAGCGACAAGCTCCAGATATTATAGTTGCCGTTATCCCATGACTGCATGCGCGCGAGATCGGCGCTCGCTTGAGATTGGGTGCGGGGGAAAGTGATCGGTAGGACGCGTTCGCTGCTGAAATAGAGCGTGCGATGATCAGGGCTCAGCCGCGGTTCTGCATCCGAGCCGGGGCTGTTGACGCCACCACCCATAGACTGAGGATCGCTCCAGCCGTCACCGGTACGAAAAGCAATGAACAGATCGATGCTGCGCTTGGGCACGCGACCCGAGCCGAAGATGACGAATGACTCGTCGGCCGCGACCGCCGGATCGACATCGCTGGCAGTGCCGTCGCTAAATGGTAAGGGCTGCGCCAGGGCATAGGCGCCGTCGCGATACTGCGAACGGAACAAGCGGAACTTGCCGGTCTTCGTATCTGTGGTCATGAACCACACGCTACCATCGCCAGTCACGCTCGGCGCGAACGTCGTCGTATTCGTGTTGACCGCATCCGACAAACGCACTGGCTCGCCCCATCCATTGCCTCTGCGGTCGACGCGCCAGATATTGCCGCCTTTTTGCGGGCCGCCATTGTAAGTTGCCTCGATCGACTTACCGCCCGGTTTCATCGGTCGATTCGACACGAATGCGAGCCAGGAACCGTCCGGCGCGAATGCGGGCTCCATATCGTTCCACTCACCAGAAAACGCAGCGATCCGCGGCTCGGACCAACGCCCGTCGACGCGGGATGAGAACAGGATCGTTGATTGCGCGGCACTGCTGCGCCCGAAATAGACGGAATTGCCGTCGGGGGCAAAGGCAGGCGCCGAATCGTGTGCAGAAGCGGAGATCACGGCGGGAGCGAAAACTTCCGGTGCCGTGGTGTGTGCATCAGGTATTGACGCCGGCCCGGCTGCCGCAAGGTCGCCGCATCCGGCCACAAGCGCTGAACACACAATTGTAACAATCGCAAGCGTCGTGGGGAGTTTCATGCGAATTCTGTGGCGTGAATTGAGTGCCTCATTACTGTACCGGATGCAGTCCGTCGAGTAGTGTTTCGACGCGACGAAATGCGGTCTCGATCGGCGTAGTGTCCAAGAATTCAATCGGGTTGAGTTTCGGCGCTTTTCCGGCGAAACTATACGGACCGAACCTCGATCAGCACCCCGCAGCCTCTATAGAACAAGCCCTCAAACCCGCCGCGCTTCCAGGCTCTTTGGGCATGTTTCTATAAAATTCCCGATCCTAACCTCACGATTTCCCTGATCGTTTAGTATGACTCTCAATCAGTTGGTGATAGGTTCGAGTCCTATACGGCCCATCACTTTCCTGCTTTGAATTCTGCCAGTTACTGCTAGATTCGAGGCGACTGCGAAATTCCCGCCTCTATAAAACTCCCTATGCTTCGCCTGCCTCACCTCGTATGAGACTTCCCGCCGCGCTCCAGGAACTGCTGGACGAGGGCATCATCGATGCTGTCGTTCGACAATTGAAAAGCGGCAAGGAAGCGTCCGTTTATGTGGTTCGCTGCGGCGATCAGACGCGCTGTGCCAAGGTCTACAAGGACATGGCTCAACGCAGCTTTCAGCGACGTGCCCAGTACCAAGAGGGTCGGAAGGTGCGCGGCAGTCGCGAGTCTCGCGCGATGGCAAAGAGCACCCGCTACGGCCGCAAGGAACAGGAGAGCGCATGGAAGAACGCCGAGGTCGACGCGCTCTATCGGTTGTCCGGCGCGGGGGTGCGTGTGCCGCAGCCGTTCGGATTCTTCAACGGCGTCCTGATCATGGAGATGGTGACGGACGCTTACGGCGATAGCGCGCCGCGGCTGGGTGAGGTGGAGTTGTCAGCCGCGGTGGCGCGCGACTACCACCGATTCCTCATCGGCCAGATCGTGCGTATGCTCAGCGCAGGTCTGATCCACGGCGATCTGTCGCAGTTCAACGTGCTGATCGGCGAGCAGGGACCCGTCATCATCGACCTGCCACAGGCCGTCGATGCGGCGGGCAATAACAACAGCTTCGCGATGCTCGAACGGGACGTAACGAACATCACAGAGAAGCTGGGCCAGTTCGCACCAGAGCTGCTGGAAACGAGATTCGCCCATGAAATGTGGACGCTGTTCGAGCAGGGCGAACTGAAGCCGGACAGCGAATTGACGGGTATTCATATCAGGGATGAAACACCGGCGAATCTCGATCAGGTCGTGTCCGCTATCGAAGATGCACGCTACGAGGAAATGGCACGCCGCGAACGCGAGGCCGCCGAGTAACGCCGGAGGCTCCGCAGTGTCACTCACGTTCCCACGAGCCTTTCCCACTTTGCAACTGACGCCTCGATCCAAGACTGTCGCGGCTTGCCGGTCGATATTTCGGCTCGCATCGATGCTTCTGCCGCAAGGCGCGCTGCAACGAGATTCGTGACCTCATCGAGCCGAGAAGCATCGAAACATACGAGGCCATCCTCGTCCGCAACGACAATATCGCCGGTGCAAATGACCTGGCCGCCAATGGCCACCGGGCTTCCTATGCGACCCGGCCCCTCCTTGGAAGGACCACGGTGGCTGGTTCCGCGGGCAAAGCAGGCAAAAGGTTCGGGCCCGCGGAAGGCAGCGACATCTCTGACGGCTCCGTCGATGACAAATCCCGACATGCCGCGCTGTATGGCGTAACTTCTCGACAAGTCACCCACCAATGCACGTTCGAGGCAGTGCCCTCCGGCGACGATCAGGACGTCGCCCGCTTGCGCACGCCCAAGCGCCACGTGGATGGCGAGATTGTCGCCGGCGCGCGTCTCGACAGTGAACGCCCGGGCAACGAGACAGGCGTGCCCGCAGTCATAGCGGTTCAGACCAGAGACGCCTCCCATTCGACCCAGCGCGTCTCCCACGACGGAAGCACCAGCTTGCCTCAAGACTTCCATAGCCACGCTCACCCGAGTCTCAGCCCCAGCAGATTCCAATAGTGCAGCAAGACGACGAACAGAACTGCGCAGGCACAGTGGACCGATGGCCAGGCGAGCCCACGCACCGAACGCCGCTTGGTAGCCATCACAACGAGGATCAGCAACAGCGCCAGAGTGAGCGCCGCCACGGCGATGCCTATCGCAACTCCGACGAATAGTCGGGTAGGAACGCCTCGCGCCATGATTGGCGCGAGACCTCCCGCCATCACCGAGCCGAGCAGCAGCGTCGTCATGACGATCAGCACACCGAGCAGTGCGAGAAGCGTCTTCAGCCGTGCGTCCGCGCTCGAGCCGATATTTTTCTTGCGAAACGCGTCGCGAACTGCAGCAGCCGCACTGATCAATATCAACAACAACCCGACAGCATGCCAGCGCGGATCCGCGAACCACTCGATGCGCCGCATTGGCACCAGCGACGATTTCAAGCTAAAGCCGTCGATACGTCCCTGCGCACGCTGAAATACAACCCGCTCGCCAAGCGAGTTCTGAAATACATCGGGCGCGACGGGCATCCACTGTTCACGCGCGAGCAGTAACGTGCCGTTCGCCATCGGCTTGACCGTCACCGGCAGCGACCCCAGCAATTTTTCGAATGTCGTGAAGGAACGTCGTTCGCTTCGATAAGCACCGGCGTACTGCGCCAGCTGCGGCCAGTCGCTATCGTTCGGCGCAACACGTGGCCGCGTAGCCGGCAAGTACCGGTCGATAAATGCGCGCACGAACTCGCGCCGTGCATATCCGCCCTCTTGGCTGTTGTAGACGACGAACAATCCCAAGCCCGCATCGGGCACCAGCATCAGTTCGCTTTGCGTGTAATTCGTCGAGCCATCGTGACGGAGAATGCGACGGCCATTGCGGCGCCCATCCATCAAGCCCAAAGCCATTCCGTCCAGAGCGTCCGATACTTGCGCGCTATGCTGCTGCATGACTTGAACGGTGCGTTCTTCGAGAATGCGCGCATCATCCAAAACGCCGCCCTGAAGGTGTGCGAGCATAAGTTTTCCGATGTCGTCGGCGGTCGCAATCATGCCGCCGGCGGGTCCGCTCGGCGCCATATCTTCCACAGCTCCGGTCATCCGGCCGTTCCTATAAACGTAACCTCGAGCTCTATTGGAAAGCGCTCCACTGCCTGCGTCAGCGAACACGCTATCTCGCATGCGCAGGGGACTGAGAATGTTGTCAGCCGCGTACTGCGCGAAACTACGATTCGAAATGCACTCCACCACATGCGCCGCCAGCAGTGCGCCCCAGTTGGAATACGGCCTCGCGGCGTGGGCGAGATCCTGTGGAGGCGGGAGCACCCGAGCTGGCATGTGACTCGCGAGAAACGCCCCCAGCGACGAATATTTGCTCGCGACCTGCGGAGCGAACGGAGCTCCAACCTCTTCGAACCCCGCCGTATGCGTGAGCAGATGGCGCATCGTCACCGGCGCGGTAGACGTGTCAGGTATCTTGAACCGCAGCAAATAGCGGTTCACATCGGCATCCAGATCGAGCCTGCCCTGCTCCACGAGCTGCATGACAGCCGTCCAGATGATCACTTTCGAGATCGAACCGACCGTGAACCGCGTCTTCAGAGGATCGACGCTCGTCCGCTGCTCCAGATCGGCGTATCCGTAACCTTTTCCGAGCAGCACTGCGCCATCCTTGACCACCACGACGGCGGCGCCGGCGAGCTTATGAGCCGAGAACTGCGCCGCCATTACGCCGTCGAAGAATATTTCCAGTTCGCGCGGCTCCAGAGCCCGTTCAGGCAACGCGACCGGTTCGGATCCTTCGGCCGCGCGTTGCTGAAGCTCCGGCACAGAGACCGAGGCGAGATCGACCATTTCGGCGCGCACACCGGATGCAGGAACCGTGAGCAACGCGGCTGCAAGCGCCGCCACCCGTAAACAAACGTCCCATGGATACATGCATTCTTTCCGCTGGCGCTTCGATGGAGCGTCGCTCAGCCTTTCGGCCGCGAGCCGAGCACGATCGGCAGCATGCGATTGATGAGCACCGGCACCACCGAGATGTGATTCTCTCCTTGGATCTCCATGAACCGGGTTCGCAAACCCGACTTCTCCAGCGGTTGCAGCTTTTGATACAGCTCGCGTGCGCCGCTGACGATGCGAGCGCGTTGCAGCTGAGGCGCCAGTTTCTCGGCCACGGCCGGATTGAGCGACGGCGGCATCTTTTCGTCGTACTCGGCGACGTACAGCAGCAAGTGGGCATCGACCTGGCGCTTGTCCTGTGCCGCGATGAAACGTTCGGCTGAGTCGAGAACGTATCCGCCGTTGAAGCCCAGGCTCGGGCTGCCGCATACATAATCGCGGAAGGCTTGCGGCTGCGTGAACAGCACGTGCAGTGCGAAGGAACAGCCCAGCGAATGGCCGAACAGCGTGCGCCGCTCGTCATCGATCTTGACCCGGCGTTTGATCCAGGGATCGAGCTCCTCGCGCAGGAATCCAAGGAATTGCATCGCCCCACCCATCTTCGGTGGCTCCACGCCCGGCGGCATTTCCTCGCGCAGCGGAACATCGGGCACGAAGTCGTAGAAGCGACGATGCGCGTTGAACGGCGTATCGCCGGGATAGGCGACGCCCACGATCACCGCCTGGTTGATGCCGGTGAACTGCGGCTGCCGGCCCTGCAAGCGAATCGCGTTCGCGAGCGGTTCAAACCAGGCGTTGCCGTCGAGGACATAAACAACGGGCCAACCAGACGCCGGCGCCTGCCCGACCGGCAGATAAACGAATATCCGATAGTCCTGGCCCGCCTTGGAGCGCATCGCGTGCTCCTCGGTGTTGGGCACAGGCACCGGCCGCGCGACCTCGGCCTCATTCGCCAGTGAGGTTCGAGACCACACCGAGGCAGCGATCCCAAGCAGCAGCGCAAGCGCAAGGATCAGGAAAGGGACCTGGGCTCGCGCCCCGCCGAAGCTCGCTATCGTCGTCTGCATTGATTGCTCCATCGATGATTCAAAAAGCGGCGCGTCGGTCCCACCACCGGCGCGCCAGTCGGCGATCCTTACGATCGCCCCTCTCGCAGTCTCAAAGACTGATGCGCACTCCGCCATAGAAGTAGCGCCCGATCGTGTCGTATAGCCCCGGGTTGGTGGCGAGCGCGGAGATGGCGAACTCATAGGGCACGATCGCGGGATCGTTATCGAACACGTTGTTCACACCGGCGAAGAGCTCGAGCGAGCCTGCACCGAGTTGCAGCGGCACGCGCGCCGACAAATCCAGATACCATTCGGCGGCAATCGAGTTGTCCTCGATGTCCTCCGGTCCATAGGTATTGTCGTACTTGCCCGAACCGATGTAGCGCACCTGCCCCGACACACCGACATGATCGGTCGCATAAGAAACATTGGCGTTCCAGCGCAACTTCGGCAGCCCCGAATTGTCACGGCGCAATTCGCCGGCTCGGTCGATCCTTTCCAGCGCACGCGTATCGCTCTGTTCGATCAGATAGCCGCCGAGCACGCTGACGGTAATGTTTGCATCGCCGCTCTCGAATAACGCAGGCGCGCTGAAGCCGTAGCGCGCCTGCCAATCGACACCCCGATTGCGAAACTCTGCGACGTTCAGACCGGAGCTGGTGATGCTCGCGAGCTGACCCGATGCGTCTCGCTGCACGCCAGCGCAATAGCTGTTTGGATAACTGCCGCCGTAACAGCCGTCCAGGATCGTAGGCACCGGAACCCCCAGCAGAATCGCATCGGCGATCCGGATGTCGTACCAATCGAGCGAAAGGTTGAGGCCGGGAACGGCCGGCGGCGCTACGATCAAGCCTGCGGTCCGGGTCCGCGCCGTCTCTTCATTGAGATTCGGATTGCCGCCGGTGAGCACGCGAATGAGCCCATTCGAGGCCGCGAAATTGGCAGGCAAGCCAGCGGCGGCGCAGGACTGCGCGTAGGCCGGATTGGCCGCTTGGCTGGCCGCATCGCAGGGATCGACCGGAGTGAAGAACGACACGCCCTCGGGCGCGAACAATTCCGCGATATTGGGTGCGCGAATATCTTGCGAGAGCGAACCTCGAAAAGTAACGGAGTGCGCCGTATCCCAAACGAAACCCAGCTTCCATGTCTCGACGCTGCCGATCGTGTCGTAGTCGGTGAGTCGCGCAGCGGCGCTCAGTTCGAGGCTGCGGGCGAAGCTCTGCTGCGTGAGAACGGGCAGCAGTATTTCGGCAAAGGTCTCCTTCACCGAGAACTCGCCCGACAGCGCCTGACCGGTGCCCAGCAAGAACGCCCCGGCAGCCGTCACGTCGTCGCCGGCGCCGGTGTATTGCTCCTTCCGGTACTCCACGCCGGCGGCGATCGACAGCGGCCCCGCCCACAGCTCCCAGGGTTGACCCCGAATTTCAGCCGACCCTACGGTCTGGCTCTGCTCCTGCGTGAAGAACGAAGTTCCAGAAACATAGTCGATCGCGGCGGCGCTCGGCGCACCGAAGCCGAATAGATTGATCGGTTGACATCCTTGCGCAGCCGCCGCCGTGAGCGGATTCAGCGTCGCACGACAGACGATCTGTCCATTGGCATCGCGGATGGCATCGGCGGCAAAGGCAAATCGTGCGGGCATGAAATTGTTGCTCAGACGCTCGGTCGAATCCGCCTCGCCATATTGCACATAGGTTTCCCAAGACCAGGCTGCGCCGAACTCGCCCGCCAGTCCGAGCACCGCGCGCCGCATCCGTTGCTCACGGTTGGTGCGGATGAACCCCATGTCCGTGTTCAGTCGTCCCAGCGCGAATGCTGGAATCTGATTGTCCTGCAGCAGTGTTCGCAACTCATCGGGAAGAAACGCGTTGTCGGCGCGCACCGGCAAATTACCCAGGACGAAAGATTGCACCACGTCGGAGTGCGCGTCTGTCAGCGCATATCCGCCTTCGAAGAAGACCCGCACGCGCTCGGTGAGATCCAGATCGGCGGACATGAAAGCGTTTTTGCGCTCGTACGGTTGCGACAGCGCCGCGTACTGGCCGAAGTTGGCGCCGTCGCCGCCGATCATGTAAGGCGGAGAAACGATCGAACCTCGCTCGAACGGGGCCAAGCCGCCGCCTGGCGTGAATTGCAGATTAGCGACCGGACCGGGCCCGAGGATCAGCCCGCCCTCGGTAGCGATCGTCAGATTGGCATCCGGGCGGATGAGTCGCGCCGGAATGCCATCAGTCGGGCCGGTGTCGGCCGGATTGCGAATGACGCCCCAGCGGCGTGCGCCCCAGTCGCGATCCTTCTGATCGGCGATACCGGCGCTCTTCTGGTATTCGGCGGCTAGCAGCACGTGGCCGCGCCCCGCGAAAAAGTCATCGCCCGCGGCCAAAGCAAAACGAGTGTCGCCGGCATCGCCCTGTTCGGCAGCTCCATACTGCGCAGTCGCCCGCACGCCCTGCAAATCTTTGGCGTAGATCACATTCACCACACCCGCGACGGCATCGGAGCCCCAGGCTGCGGAGGCGCCGCCAGTGACTGTCTCGATGCGCTCCAGTGCCACACTCGGCAACACGCTCACATCCACGGACCCGCCGACAGTCGTCGGTGCGTGCCGCCGCCCATTCACCAGCACGAGTGTGCGCTTAGGCCCGAGCGCGCGTAGATCGAGAAACGCCGAGCCCGCACCCCCTGAAGAATCATTGGCTGCGGGACTGACGCCGGCCAGAAACGCCGGCGACTCGTTGACGAAGCTCGCCACGTCGGTGGCGCCGCTGATCAGGAAGTCCTCCGCGGTGAGCGACATTACCGGCGTAGGCATCACGGCGTTCTCACGACGTATGCGAGAAGCCGTCACCACCACCTCCGCCACTTCCTGCAGTTCCTGATGGACATCCGCCATCGGCGATTCCGCAGCGTGCAGGACCGCCGCGGGCCAGCCTAGCACCGCGGCAGCACACGCTGTCGCAAGCGGGGCTCCCCCCGAGTTGAGTCGACCATGGCCACGTCGTGTACGCATGAAGCCTCTCCCCTGTTTTTTGTTCGATTGACGCGCGTCGCGTGCAGCGCCGCGCTTTCGAGATTGGAGCACGCGATTTTCTCAGTTGCAAATATTTTTCTTTTTTTGAAATTTCATGTTGCCAATTCTGCTAATACCGCGCGATAGTAGCAACCGCACGATTCATGGGGAGCGGGCCAGATGACTGAGCCGACGAGGGCTGGGACCACAGCGGCGATCGCGCTTGCGCTCGCATCCATGCTGACCTCACAGGCGGCAAACGGCGACCAAGCGCAGCGTACGATTGCGGAAATTGCTGCTGCCCTGCGCGCCAGCCGTCACTCCGAGCCCGGAGCTCTCCCGGACAACACCGCGGCGGCACTCCGCTCGCGTCATGAAACCGAAGACCGGCTCCACGAGCAGTTGCTCACACTCAAAGAAGCGCAGCTGCAGCCAGCAGCCGCAATCGCTTTCGAGGCCCTGCGAGCAACCGTCGAAGCCGAGCGCGAGGTACGCGTGTGCCGACGCGAGCTGTGGAACGTCGATCACATCAGTGGGTGGCATATTCAGCTCGGTGCGTGGGCCGAGCGTCAGCCAGTCGATTCGCCAGCCGCGCGCTCGCGGGCGCTCGCTCGATGGCAACAAGTCCAAGGCTTCATCCATCGCGAAACGGCACTGCTGCGAGCTGGACTCGATCTCGGATACTCGGCGCCCCAAGCCGTGGTACGACGCGTCGTACGGCAACTCGATGATCAGCTGGAATCCGCGGCGGCTTCATCGCTCGCCTCGCCCGCGAAGCGCACCGACGACGCCAATTTCGCTCGCGACCAGCAGCTGATCTTGCAGAAGGACGTGCTGCCCGAACTGCGGCGCTATCGCGATTTCTTGCGCGACGAGTATGTGCGCAAGGCTCGTAGTTCGATCGGCGTCTCATCGTTGCCGCACGGCCGGGACTGCTATCGCGCCCTGCTCAGAAGAGAAACGAGCCTGGGCAGCTCGCCCGAAGAGATCTTCGAGCGCGGCCAGAAGATGATCGAGGAGAACCGAGCCGCGATCGTCGAGCTCGGCGCCTTGCAGTTCGGTACTCGAGATGTCACGCAGATCATGGCGCGGCTCCAGGCGGATCCAGCCAATCGGTTCGACTCACCCGAAGCGGTGCTGCAGTTCACGCGCGAAGTGACGGAACGCGCTCGCGAGGCATCGAAAGGCTTATTCATCGCACTTCCTCGAGCGCCACTGGAAGTGGTCGCCTTCCCAACGTATCAGCGCGACAGCGGCATGAACCCGTATTACTCGCCCTCGCGCGACGCTGAGCCCGCTCGCTATCTGGTCAATCTGCAAACCTGGCGCGACAACGCCCGGAGCCAGGTCGAAGTCACGAGTGTGCATGAGGCGTGGCCCGGCCATCACGTACAGATCTCGCTCGCTCAGTCGCTGCCGTATGGCAATGAGTTGCTCGCCGTCGCGCGCTTTCCTGCGTACATCGAAGGCTGGGCCCGTTATGCAGAGCGGCTCGCTGATGAATTCGGGATGTACACCACTGCGCACGCGCGCATTCTCTGGCGAGCGAAGCCGGGCTTCGGCATGGTCGTCGACCCAGGATTGCATGCTTTCGACTGGCCGCGCGAGCGCGCCCTCGAATTTCTCATGTCGAGCGGACTGTTCCCGAGCGAGCAGAGCGTGAACGACATGATCGATCGCATCGCCGTCATGCCGGCGCAGCTCACTGCATACGACACGGGCGGTTCTGAAATCCTGAGTCTGCGCGAGCTGGCACGCGAGCGGCTAGGCAAGAAGTTCGATTTGCGCCAGTTCCATGCCCAGCTTTTGGGAATGGGATACGCACCGCTCGGTACGGTACGCAAGCTCACCCTGCAATGGATCGAGCGCTCGGAGCAGCCATGACGCAGTTCGCCTCGCAAAGCGAGCCTGTTCCAGCAGACGCCCAGCCAAGCCTTGACGCGAGGACTCACCTCGGCTCGGCACAGTGGTTCGGACAACCGCGCGGGCTGACGATCCTGTTCCTCACAGAAATGTGGGAGAAGTTCTCCTACTTCGGCATGCGCGCGATGCTGGTCTACTACATGACCCAGCAGCTCATGTTCTCTCAGCCCCGCGCGTCGCTGATCTACGGCCTGTACACGGGCGCAGTGATGTTGACGCCGTTGGCAGGGGCGGCGCTGTCCGATCGCTGGCTGGGTCGCCGCCGCGCAGTCGTCCTGGGATGTCTGATCATGACCCTGGGCCACTTCATGATGGCATTCGAGCCGCTCTTCTTCGTGGCGCTCGCCATCATTGCCGCCGGCAGCGGATTGTTTCTACCGAACCTGCCGAGTCAGATCGATGGGCTCTACGCTGCTACCGATCCGCGACGCAATTCGGCATTCAGTGTCTACTACGTGGGAATCAACACCGGCGGATTACTTGCGCCACTGGTCTGTGGAACCATTGGCGAGCTGTTCGGCTGGCACTGGGGATTCGCAACGGCAGGCTTGGGAATGGTCGTCGGCCTGCTCATATATATCGGCGGCGCCGGTTACCTCCCGCCAGAAGATCCGCGTTCAGCAACGCGACTCGCGCGGGCGCAATGGACCAGCGAGGAAGACCGCAAACGCGCGTACGCCCTGCTCCTCGCACTCGCGCTCATCGTGATGGTATTCCGAGCCAGCTACGAACAGATCGGCAACACCATCGCCACGTGGATCGACGCCGGCGTGGATCGCGGCGTCGGCGACTTCACCATTCCGATGACCTGGTTTCAATCGCTGAATCCTTTGCTGGTGTTTACGTTGACACCGCTGCTCGTGGCTCGATGGACCGCGCAGGCAAAACGCGGCAAGGAAGCGCCTGCGCTGGCCAAGATGGCGAGCGGAGCCGTTCTGGTTGCGAGCGCATGGTTCCTGCTGTCGTGGGTCGCCCTGACGCTCGATGGCGCACCTCGAGTGAGCTGGCTGTGGGTGGCGCTATTCTTTGCGCTGATGACGGCCGGCGAGCTGTATGTGTTTCCTATCGGACTTGCGCTGTTCGCTCGCATTACGCCCGCGGCATTCACCGCGACGGCCATCGCGGTGTGGTATCTCGCCGGCTTTGCCGGCAACCTGCTCGGCGGCGGCGCTGGCACGCTGTGGGTACACCTTTCACATGCGCAGTTCTTTGCGCTCATGGGCGTGATTGCCGCTTTCGCCGCTGCACTCTTCGTGGGTTGCAAACGATTCATGCGCCTGCCTGCGCGTTGAGGTCCATTCGTGCGCATCCTGACCGCCGCCATTGTCACCGAGACCAACACCTTCTCGCCGCAGCCCACGGACTGGGAGCAGTTCCAGGCATGCGGGCTGTGCTGGCGAGAAGGCGACTACATCGAAGAGACCGCGTTCACTGCCCCTGTCCTGCTGATCAAGCGGCTGGGCGAACGTGATGGACACGAGGTGGTGCTCGGACCTTCGGCCTACGCCGATCCGGCCGGGCCGACCCGACGCGGAGTTTATGAAAGCCTGCGGGAGGAGATTTTGCGACGGATCGAAACCGATGGACCGTTCGATGCCGTTCTGCTCACGTTACACGGCGCCATGGTCGCAGAGGGTTATGAGGACTGCGAAGGCGACCTGCTGCACAAGGTACGTGAGCGCGTCGGTGCGACCGCGTTCGTAGGCGCCATGCTCGATCCGCATTGCCATCTGACCGCGGCCATGGTCAGCGCTGCGGACGCCATCACGATCATGAAGGAATATCCACATACGGACGGCGAACAGCGCTTGCGAGAGTTGTATCGCATTTGCCTGCGCGTGCTGGCCGGCGAGATCCGGCCCGCCGCCGCACTGATCGATTGCGGGTTGGTGGGAGTGTGGCCAACCTCGCACGAGCCCATTCGATCGCTGGTCGACCGGATCAGTCTCCGCGAGACGCACGAGCCGATCGTTTCCATCGGCTTCGCCCATGGTTTTCCGTGGGGCGACGTTCCAGAAGCCGGAGCCCGCGTTCTGGTACTCACAAACGAAGCGCTCGACGTGGCGGAGTCCACGGCAGTTGCGATCGCCGATGAAATCTGGTCGCTACGCGATTTCGCGCGGATCGAGACGGTCAGCGTCTCTGAAGCGCTGAGCGAAGTTGCCGTCAGTCGCCAAGGCCCGGTTGTTCTAGCCGACATCGCCGACAATCCGGGCGGCGGCGCGCCGGGCGACTCTACTTTCATCCTGCGCGAAGCTTTGAACCGCGGGCTGAGAGACATCGCCATCTCACTCGTCCACGATCCACAAAGCGTAGATCAGTGTTTCGACGCTGGGCTCGGTGCTCCTGCGAATCTGCGGATCGGCGGCAAACACGGCCGCGTCTCTGGTGAACCGCTCGAGGTGCGCGCAACGATTCGCGGGCTGAGCGAACGACATTCTCAGCAATCCCCAGCGGAGGGCCCAAGGATTCCGCTGGGCCGCTCTGCATGGGTCGAGATCGATGGCGTGCACGTTATTCTCACGCACTCGCGGTACCAGGCGGTCAGCCCCGACGTCTTTAGCGGACTCGGACTCGATCCCGCGGCGCTACGTGCTGTGATCGTCAAATCCACAAATCACTTCCGCGCACGATTCTCAGCCATCGCAGATCGCATCCTGAGTGTGGATACACCGGGCGCGCTGTCGCTCGACTTCGCCAATCTCCCCTACCAGCGTCGAGCGCGGAACGTTTGGCCCCGGTGCGACAGCCGGCCCGAGCAGACGGTCGTACTGCGCCAGCTCCAGCCGCGTCGTTTCATCCTGTGACATTGGAACATCTCATGCAGTTGCGTGTCATCGACTCGATTCTCATTCGCCTGCACCTGGGTTATCCCGCCTGCATAGCACTAGTGCGCGAGGCGATGCAGAGTCTTTCCCGCGGCAAGCCCATCCATGCGCCCAGGCAGATCCTGCCGTTGCGCACCGGCCAGGCGTTCGGCGTCATGCCCGGAGCGATGGGCCTCGGAGAGGTATTCGGCGCCAAGTTGGTGAGCGTGTTTCCTCCTGGCGCTGGCGCGCACTCGTCCCATCAAGGCGTAGTTGTGCTGTTCGATCCGGACTCCGGCGCGCCCGTGGCGATCCTGGACGCCGGCGAGATCACTCGAATACGGACCGCCGCTGCGAGCGCCGTCGCTACTGCTGCGCTGGCGCGCGCCGAAGCCTCGCAACTCGCAATCCTCGGTTATGGTGAGCAGGCGCGAGCGCACATCGCTGCAATCAAAGAAGTGCGCCCGCTTTCGCGCATCCTCGTATGGGGTCGAGATCGCGAACGACGTGAACGCTTCGTCGCCGAGGTCGCCGAGTCGAGCGGCATCGCGTGCATCGCCGTAGACAGTGCGCAGGCTGCCGCCAGCGAGGCCGACATCATCTGCACGACCACTTCGGCGAGTGAGCCCATTCTCGAGGGTGCATGGGTACGTCCTGGCACACACGTCAATATCGTTGGTTCCAGTCATGCAGGTCCGGCGGAAATCGATGTGGCTCTGGTGGTCGCGTCGCGCTTCGTCGCGGATCATCGTGCATCGGTGTTACGACAGGGGGCTGAGTTCCTGCGAGCCAAGGCGGCTGGCCGTGTCGACGACGATCATGTCGTCGCCGAAATCGGCCAGGTGCTGCTGGATGAGGTGCCGGGTCGCAGTAACGATGAGCAGATCACCGTGTACAAGTCGCTGGGCCACATCGTCCAGGACCTGTGCAGCGCCTGGCACGTGTATCAGGCAGTGATGAGGCATGACCGATGAGCACCACGCAACGACTCCACGAAATCGTCCTGCAAGCGCGGCACGCCGATTTCATCTCCGCATCCGAGCGCCTGGCGCCGTATGTGATGCCCTCCCCGCTCATAGCGTTCCCTGGCAGACCAGGGCGGACATTACGCTTGAAGGCGGAGAATCTGCAGCCGCTCGGCTCATTCAAGATCCGTGCGGCGTTCAACGTTCTGCTGCAAGCCGCGAGTCGGCGCAGCCTGTCACGCATTGCAACTGCAAGTGCAGGCAACTTCGCGCAGGGACTCATGCTCGCCGCACGGCAGCTGGGCGCGCAACTGAGTGTGCACATTCCAGACACGGCCGCCGAAAACAAGCGCGCCGCGCTTCGAAACATGGGCGCGAATCTGTTTGTTCATTCCTTCACTGACTGGTGGCGGATCCTCATGACACGCGAAACGGGCGCGGCGGAAGAGCTATTCATACATCCGGTATGCGAACCCGATGTGATCATCGGCAACGGCTCGATCGGTGTGGAACTGCTCGAGCAATGGCCTGAAGTGGACACCGTCGTCGTCCCCATCGGCGGCGGTGGCCTGGCCGCGGGAATCGCCCTGGCGCTCCGCTCGGCAGGACGGCGCATTCGCATCGTCGGCTGCGAGATCGAAACGGCCGCACCGCTCAGCGCAGCACGCGCCGCGGGCCGCCCGGTGCCGGTGAATCGCGCTCCCAGCTTCGTCGACGGTATAGGCTCGAACTGCGTTCTCGATGAAATGTGGCCGCTGTTGCGCGATCTCATCGACGATGTCGTTGTCGTGAGCGTGGAACAAGCGCGTGCAGCCGTGCGCACACTGGCACAGACCAATCACCTGGTCGTCGAAGGGGCCGCCGCAGTCGCGTTCGCAGCTGCCAGCTCGCCCGACTTCGAGGCGCGCAACGTTGCAGCCATTCTTTCCGGCGGCAACATCGATCACCGTGTGCTGTGTGAGATTCTGTCTTCATGAGTAGCGCCGCCATGCATTGCGCCTCGCCTCCGGATTTCCAGACTCGCTTCCCGCTCGGAGCGAGCATCAGCGTTGCCGAGCTCGAGCGCGATCCCTACCCCTTCTTCGCTCGAGTCCGCGAGCGCGAACCGCTGACCTGGGTAGAAGCACTGAAGATGTGGTACGTCACGGGATACGATGACGTCCGACGTGTGCTGATGGACGGCGTGAACTTCACGGCGACCGCCGAACGTTCACCTATTCGCGACACCTTTGGCGAACAGATGCTGAGCAGTGAGGGGGAGGCGCACAGGCGATATCGCCGGGTATTCCTGCAGGGATTCAGCGCAGTCAGCGTAACTCGTCTGGAATCTCATATCAGAGCGGCCGCGGCAGGATTGGCCGATGAGTGCAGCGGCGCGTCTACAATCGAGCTGCGGACGCGTTTCGCGAGCCGCCTGCCGATCCACACCATCCTGTTGGCGTTCGGGATGGAACTGGCGGCCGAGCAGGATCTGCGCCGCTGGTATGACGACTTCGAACGTGCTCTGGCGAACTTCGAAGGCGATCTGCACACGCGCGAACGCGCTCAAAGTAGCACAAAGCAGTTTCATGAGTACCTGCACGCAGGATTACAGGCCGCGCGCCGGAACCCCGACGACTCGCTCCTGTCGAGCCTCGTGCAGGCGCCGGCGGATCGGCGCCTGAGCGACGAGGAACTCGTCCGCAACCTCTCCATTGTTTTCTTCGGCGGCATATCCACCGTGGAGGCGCTGATCCTGAACAGTCTATGGGCGCTGTCCGCGCATCCGGAACTGATCGAACGCGTGCGCAGTGATGAGGCCCTGCTGGCGAATGCGATCGAGGAAACGATGCGCTGGCTGGGCCCCGTGCAGTCGGCGACTCGATACGTGGTGCAGGACGTGGAGTTGCGAGGAGTGACGCTGCGCGCAGGCGAAACGGTGAATTGCATGCTCGGCGCGGCCAACCACGATCCTCTCATGTTCCCTCATCCGGAACGCTTCGACATCACACGCCCGAACCTGACCGCGCACATGGGCTTCGCGACCGGGCATCACATGTGTCTTGGCTTCCGGCTGGCTAAAGCGCAGGTGAGAATTGCGCTGCAAATCCTGCTATCGCGCTTTGCTCCGTTCGAAGTCATCGATCGAGAAGCGAATCCGCCCACCGGCTACGAGTTCAGGCAACCCCGCGCCATGTGGATTCGGGGAGCTGTGCGATGAGCGCTCGCGACAATGGCATGTCCTCGCGCGCATCCACACTAGCGGGCTATGCCGTTGCATTCTGGTCGCTGCTTTATCTCTTGCCTCATCTGGTGTGGGCGCTCGGCGTGAGGGCGGGATTCGTAGCTCTGCATCCATCTATCGCGACGCTTCCACAATGGCGGACCATCAATTGGATTGCGTCCGCTATCCTTGGGATCGCCGCCCTGCTCGGCCTCGCATTACGACGGCGCTCTCCCAACGCAGCGGTACATCGCGCGAAGCTCACCGTCGCATGGTTTGGCTCGTGCATAGCGACGGCGCACGGCCTGGTGGGCATCGGCATGCGAATCGCAACGATCTCCGGCTGGCCGCAGCCTGCTGTGCCCGCCTGGCTCTACTGGGATCTGCTGGTTTTCGAGCCCTGGTTCCTGATCGAAGGCGTGTTGCTCGCACTCGCCGGCGGCTTGTTGCTGCCGGACAGATCACAACGTAGACGATGGGCCTTGCTGTGCGTGGCGGGCACAGCTATCGCAATCATCTTTGCGCTGATGCGAGTGAAGATCTGGTGAGAGGCGCTGGGCGCCGAAGGCGGTCCGGACTGAGCGCTTCGAGAGTGACACCGCATGTCGCCAGATCCTCCGGCAATCCTTGGCCGCGTACCAGCGATGCGGCGAGACGCGCCATCGCCGGCGCCGTCTGCACACCGTAGCCGCCCTGCGCGGCCAGCCAGAAAAAGCCCGGGACATTCGCATCGAAGCCGACCACCGGCGTACGGTCCGCCACGAAATTGCGCAAGCCTGCCCACTTGTGCTTGACATGCCTGACATCCAAAGTCGTCGCCGAGCACACGCGATCGATGGCGACTGCGATGTCCCACTCCTCCGGCTGCACATCGCTTGGCTCCACTGGAGTCTCATCAGCGGGAGACAACAGCAACAGCCCCGCATCCGGTTTGAAATAGAACTGCTCCTCGATATCCAGCACCAGTGGCCACGAGCCGATCTCCACGCCAGCGGGCGCGGCCACCAGCAAAGCAGTACGACGGCACGGCTGCAGTTCGATGCCTGCCACTCCTGCGAGACTCGCGATCTCATCCGCCCACGCGCCTGCGGCGTTGATGACCACTGGAGCGAAGTAGCGGGCATCATCGGTGATCGCAGTCCACTCGCGCGCCGCGTACTCCAGACGCGTCACACGCGACGACATGACGGTAACGCCGCCGCGAGCACGCAGCATGCGCAGATAGGCCTGATGGAGCCCATGCACATCGATATCGCAAGCGCCCGTCTCGTACAGTGCCCCGGCAACGCACTCAGGGCGAAGGATCGGACAGATCTGCAGCGCTTGCTCGCGCTCGATTCGCTTGACACGCGCACCAACGTGATCCGCCGATTCGAACTCGCGTAGCGACTGCATTTGCTGCTCGGACGCGATGTACATCACGCCACGAGGCCCAACCAGAGGCGCGGCGGCGAACTGCGCAGGAGGATTGAAGAACAGAGGGCGACTGGCCTGCGACAAGCTGCGCACGACCGGGGCGCCGTAGGTCTCCGAGAACAGCGCGGCGGACCGTCCCGTCGAGTGATATCCGGGCTGCCGCTCAGCCTCGAGCAGCAGCACTTTGTGAGACGCTGCCAGTTCGGCGGCCGCCGAAGCGCCCGCCAGTCCGCCGCCGATCACGATGATGTCGAACCTATCCATCCGGCCCTCGCCTGCCCAAACGCACTCACCGCTCCGTCCCGGAGCACTCTTTAGAAGTCGCATTGAATCATGAAGTTTGCTAAATTGGAAATTCAATTTTCCATTGTGGAAATGACATGCATCCAGCAATGCTCATCGCGATGGCTGCCGGCATATCCATCGCCGCGTCGGCCCTTGCCACGCCCAGCGCGGACGAACCCTGCTACGACCTGGTCATCCGTGGCGGACTCGTCCTCGACGGCTCCGGCGCCCCGGGCGAGCGCATGGACATCGCGGTCCGCGGCGATCGCATCGTCCACATGGCCAATCCCCTCGATCTCTGCGCCGTGCACGAAGTGGATGCGCGAGGACTTTATGTGTCCCCTGGATTCATCAGCCTTCACGACCACTCTGTGCCGGAGGCTTGGACCACGGCGGAAAACCTGCTGACACAAGGAATCACGTCCGCAATCACCAACGCGGACGGACGCGGCGAGCCCAACCTCGATGATCAATTCCAGTCCAGCGAGGGATTCGGCGTAAACATCGGGCCGTATGTCGGCTTCAACGCGATATGGCAGTCCGTGATGGGCTTGAACGACCGCCGGCCGACGCCGGCGCAGTTGCAGCGCATGCGCGATATGGTTGCTGCCGGCATCCAGGCCGGCGCCTGGGGCGTGTCGGCGGGGCTCGACTACAAGCCCGCTTATTGGGCGCGAACCGATGAGGTGATCGAGGTCGTTCGGGCAGCGGCTGGCAGTCACACCAATTTTCCGAATCACGAACGCCTCAGTGAGGCGAACGGCACAAGCTCGCTGGCAGGCATTGCGGAGACGATCACAATCGCAGAGCGGGCGCAGCTCATGCCTGTGATCACACACATGAAGCTGCAGGCCGGCGACCGAGGCAAGGTGGCAGAACTGTTCGCGCTCCTCGATCAGGCGGAGCGCCGCGGTGTGCACGTCGGAGCCGACGCTTACCCCTACACGTATGGGTACACCGGCAGCGTCGCCCAGCTCCTGTTTCCCGCTTGGGCACAGGAAGGTGGACGCGACGCGACGCTGGCGCGACTTGCTCGTCGGGAGTTGCGGCAGCAGACGACGGAATACATCGGGCGACAGATCGAGACCCGCTGGACAGGCATCGACGGAGTCTTCTTTCCCAAGTCCGGTCGCAGTCTGCAGGAAGTCATGCACGAGCTCGACCTCGACGATCCCGGCGAGGCCGTCATCCGCCTCTATGAGCAAGGCGATCAGCCCATCATCCTGCACTTCGGCCAGGAGCAGGACGTGAAGGCGATCCTATTGGATCCTCGAGTTGCCATCTCATGCGACTGCGGCGCCACCTCGGCGAAGTACGGACATCCGAGGTATTGGGGCGCCTATCCCCGTTTTCTTGGTCGCTATGTGCGCGAGCAGCGCCTCATGAGTTGGCAAGAAGCGGTGCGCCGAATGACGGCGCTGCCCGCTGCGATGATAGGAATGACCGAGCGAGGGCTGTTACGGCCCGGCATGGTCGCGGATATCACGATCTTCGATTCGCGGACCATCATGGACCATGCGACTATTCAAGAACCCACGCAGCGCTCGGAAGGCATACGCCACGTGATCATCAACGGCACTATTGCGCTAAAGGATGGCATACCGGCCAGCGCACGCGCCGGCAAACTCTTGCGGCGGTCGCCGAACATGCCGTCCGAGAGCGTCAGCGGCGCTTCGCGCCCTTGAGTTTAGCGGGCGCCCGGCCTCGGGCTGCGCGACGCTCGGGCTTTTCGGCAGAGGCCTTGCTGATCACCGGCGCTAATGCAGCCGCAGGCGGCTGCGGCACGGCGACGCTGCGAGCTTGGAGTTCCGAGGCGTGCACGCCGGTGCCAGCACAGATCGACAGCACTCTGCAGGGCCCTTCGGCAGCGGCGATATATGCGTGCCCCATGCTGCTGTCGAAAAAAATGGAGTCGCCTGGATACAGCTGCACGGGCGCATACAGTTCGGAATGGAACTCCACGACGCCCTCCAGCACGAACGAATATTCCTCGCCTTCGTGTCGGATGAACTCGCCGAATTCCTCGATACTGCGATGCTTGATCTCGCCCAGCAGGGGCACGAACTTTTTCTCGAGCAGATCGGTTGCCTGGAATATCTGGCGATAGGCAGGCGTATCGATCACGCCGCCTTCACCATTGCGGGTGATGCTGCGCCTGCCGTTGCCGGCGCCGCCCCCGGGTTTGCGCTCGGCGCCGGACGCTGCAGCCTGCTCGCCGAAAATGCTGGCAATCTCGATGCCCAGACCTTCGCTGATCCGCGCCAGCTTGTCATAGGTGAGCGACATCTTGCCGTTTTCGACCTTCGACAACGTCGAGGTCGGCAAGCCGCTGCGCTTGCTCAACTCGGCGAGCGGCCAACCGCGCTCGCGACGCAGGCGTTTCAACACGGCGCCGGGCTCGTGCGGCCGCCGCTCCTTTTTCAATTGCTCAGTCATGCTTGCCGCGCCCGCAAGGGGCAATACCCTTCCCGTAGGGAAGGTTAGCGCCCCCGCCATGTTTCAACAATTGAAACTTAGACTGGCGGCGCAAAACGCCCCGTTTCAGCGGCGCTTGCGGCCTGCGTCCCTAGTCGGCTTGCCGATACCCCGGACCTCTGAGCACGAGCCCCGGCCTGGCGCCGGTGTGCCGTCCCTTGTCGATAACCACGCGGCCGTTCACCAGCACATACTCGATGCCCGCCGGGAATGCCGTGGGGTTTTCGTACGTGGCGAGGTCATCGAGTTGTTCCAGATTGAAAACTGTAATGTCGGCGTGCATTCCCGGACGCAACAGCCCTCGCCCGTCCAATCCCATCCGAGCCGCGGGCCAGGACGTCATTTTCCGAACCGCCTCCTCGAGCCGCAGCACTTTACGCTGCTTGACGTATTTGGCGATGACGCGTGGGAACGTGCCGAAAGCTCGCGGATGCGCCAGACCTTCTGCAGGCAAGGCCCCACGTTCGGCCACACCTGCGTCGCTACCGATGCTGGTCCAGGGGAACTGCAACGCGGTCGCGACGTCCTGCTCGGACATCAGATGAAAGAACCCCATCGCGCGCTTGGGCAGCGCGGCTAGCACGACGTCCCAGGCGGCATCCGCCGGATCACGCTCCAGTTGCTCGCCAATCTGCTGCAAGTTCATGCCTTCGTACTGGCGGTACTGCGACGAATGCGCATTGGCGAGTGTGATATTGCTCCACCCGCCTGCCGCCTTCACCAGATTGGACCAGCCCGGCTGCGAGCCCTCTTGCAGCTCGCGTTTCAGACGAGCGCGTACCGTGGGATCAGCCAGCCGCTTCATTCCTTCGTCGACTCCATCGGCGAAGATCCAGTTCGGTGCAGTGACGCTCAGGCCCGTGCCGCCGGCCGTGTACGGATACACATCGGCGGCGATGTCCACTCCTCGATTGCGGGCCTGCTGGATCAACGCGCCGGCTTCCCGCATCAGCGTCCCCCAGCCTAGCGCATAAGCCGCTTTCAAGTGATAAATCTCGACTCGCGCACCGCTGCGATCCGCGATCTCGATCGACTCGGCGATGGCCTTCAGCAAGTCGGCGCTCTCATCGCGCATGTGGCTTGCGTACATACCGCCGTAGCGAGCAGCCACTCGCGCCAGCTCGATCAGATCCTGCGTACTCTGAAAGCTTGCGGGCGGATAGATCAGCGCGGTTGCCACGCCGAAGGCGCCCGCCTCCATCGCTTGTGCGACCCGCGCCTTCATTGCGTCCATCTGCTTCGAGTCAGGCGCCCCGGCCGCGTCGCCCATGACTTCGATGCGAGCCTGGTGCGTGGCGTAGTACGAACCGAAGTTCATGGAAACGCCCTGACGCTGCAACTGTGCGAAGTAGTCCGCGAGCTCCGCGGCTTTGACGGGCACGCCGCCTTCGCCGCTGATGGCCGTGGTGACGCCCATTCGGACCTTGTTTTCTGCCGGTCCGATCGACAGGCCCGCTCTCGCGGACTGGTCCATCATGTCGATCCAGCCGGGCGAAACATACAAGCCTTTTGCAGCGATCTCGCGCGCCCCGTCACCATCGATGCGCCCGATGGCGACGATCCGCCCATCTTTGACGGCGACGTCGCCGTTACTCCAAGGGTTGCCAGCGCCGTCGATCAGGCGTCCGCCGCGAATGACAACGTCATACTTCGGCGCGGCCTCCGCCGCCGGCACGGCGAGCGAACACATCAGGAGTATCGATATGAGAAAGCTGCGCATTGCTTTCACCCTTCAGCCATCGGCTCAGAAGTTGAACCTCAGGCCCGCGACAAAGTACCGGCCCATCACATCGTAAATCTGCTTGTTGGTAGCAAGCGGTATGAACACCGTGTCGGGCGCGACTGGCGGGTCGCGATCGAGCAGATTGTTCACGGCAAAGAGCGCCTGTGCCTCGCCACCGCCGAGCATCATAGTGTGTTGTAGAGACAAATCCACATAGAAGCGGCTGCTCACAGTGTTGTCGTCTATGCCCCGCTCGCCTCGATTGAAGCGGGGATTGAACGTGTGATCGTAGGCGCCGCCGCCAACATAGCGCCCCTGCAATTGCACGGTCGTCGGACCAAGGGTGTATGCGACGGACGCGTTCCAGCGCCAGTGCGGAATGCCATCGACGAACGGACCGACATCTCCAGCGCGGTCGATCGCATTGACGCCGTCATCCGTGATGAGCGTGTCCACATATGTTGCCAGCGTGCGCACCCACAAATCACCGGGCGCGCCGCCAATCAGGTTCGACAGTGCCGTGGAATAGCTGAGCTCGAAATCCGCGCCACGCGTCTTGAGCGTGCTCAGATTGATCAGGGTCGCCTGCACCGTCTCGATGGCGCCGGATGCATCTCGTTGAATGAGCGAACACAGTTGCGCCGCGCCGTTGGCACAGCGTGAGACGATGTCCTGCGCCTCCAACGTGCCGACCGCGCCTTCGATCTCGATATTGTAAAAGTCCAGCGAAGCGCGCACACCCGGCGCCCAACCAGGCTCGTAAACCACGCCGGCCGTGATCGTATCGGCACGTTCGGCCTCGAGGTCGGGATTCCCTCCGCGCAGCATGCGAATGTTGGTCTGCAGTCCGGTCGACGGGTCGATCACGGTGCGGAACACCGTCGAGGTTTGCGCAAACAGCTCGCCAAGATTCGGCGCGCGGATATCGCGGGAACGCGTCGTGCGCAAGCGCAGGCTGTCGTTGATCTGCCAGGTCGCACCCGCCTTCCATGTCGTTTCAAAGCCGCTGACGTTGTAGTCGGCCCCGCGCGCTGCGAGATTGAGATCCAGTTGCTTGGCCCAGGACGTAGCGGCGGCGAGCGGAATCACCGCTTCGACGTACGCTTCGCGCACGTTGTAGGAGCCGTTGAGCGGCGTCGCGTTACCAAGAGTGAACGAACCGGCAGCCGTCAGCGCGTCCACCGCCTGCTCGGTCGCATCGCGCCGGTATTCCGCGCCGACCGCAGTCGAGATCGGACCGGCCCAGGTCGACAGCGGCTCACCGCTGAGATTCACACCGTACACGGTCTGCTCGAGCTCGGTGATCTGCCGCTGATCGGCGGTGATATAGGCGAGCGCAGCCGCCGAAGGTGAGCCTTTGCCGAAGATGTTGAGCGCGACGCAGCCGTCATCCGGATGGGTGAGGCTGGACCGGCAGACGGACTGCCCGCTGATGGGATCGATGACGGAATCGAGTGCTTGACGGAATTGCGGTTCCAGCCGGTTGTTGTTCAATCCGCCCTCGATCCTGGTCCTGCCATATTGCGCGTACGCATCCCAGCGCCACGTTGCGCCGAACGAACCGTTCATTCCCAACACTCCGCGCTTGGTGACGTTCTCGTTTTCGCTGCGCACGTAACCAAAGTCGGTGTTCAAGCGGCCCACCAGCAGTTCATCCACGCCCGCGAGCTGCATATCCTGGCGCAGCGAGTCGGGCAGGAAGGCGTTGTCGCGACGGATACGCAACGTGCCGAAATCGAATGTCGGAAGAATGGCGAAGTCGCTGTAGGTGCGCCCGTAGGACGCTTCCGCGAACACGCTCAAAGTGTCCGTGACGTCGAACGAGCCGCGCGAGAACACGGCCCGGCGCTCGACTGGCACCTGCAGCGTGACGTCGTAACCAAGGTTCACGCCGTCGCCACCCTGCATGAAGCTGGTTCCTGCATGTTGGCCGCGCACGAACGGCTCGGGAATGCCCCCCGGACCGAACTCGATGTTTCGAAACGCTCCGGGCCCGACGATGAGCCCACCTTCGGTGGCGTTGGCGATGTGCGCATCAGGCACGATCAGTCGCTGCGGCTGACCTGTCCCGGCGACGTAGGCGGGATTGGCAATGACCTGCCAACCCTCGCGCCCCCAATCGCGATCGGATTGCTTGAGCACTCCCTGGTTGTCGGCGGCTTCAGCGGAGATCGCGAAGTGACCGCGGCCTGCGGCAAACGACGCTCCATACGTCAGGTCGGCGCGATACTCTTCGCCATCGCCCTGGTTGGACAGGCCGTACTGAGCGCCGCCGCTGAACCCCTCGCGATCGTGGTCGAGGATCAAGTTGACGACGCCCGCAACCGCATCCGAGCCCCAGGCCGCCGAAGCGCCGCCAGTCACCACTTCGACGCGCTCGATCAATGCACTCGGAATCACGTTGAGATTGAAAGTGCCGGCGGCGTTGCTCGGCACGTGACGCCGGCCATCCACCAGCACCAGCGTGCGACTGGCGCCAAGCCCGCGCAGCGCGAGAATGTTCTGACCGGCGGAGCCGGCGGACGTGGTGGTCGAGCTCGGCGTCGTCGAGGCCTTGAACGAAGGGGACTCGTTGAGCAGGTCGGCGATATTACTGGCGCCGCTGAGCTTGATTTCCTCCGCGCCCAGCACTGTCGTCGGCGTGGGTGCCGCGAAACCGCTGCGGTCGATGCGAGACGCCGTCACAACGATGTCTTCGATCGCGGTGGCGCCGCTCATCTCCTGTTGAGCGAAGGCAGTTCCCGGCAGCAATGCCACGCACACGGCGCTTCCCAGTACGGACCTGACGGCCCCGAATCGCTCAGACATCGATCGTCCCCCTGCAAGCACGTTGATCACCCGGCGCGGGTCGGGCCGCGCCGTCCCCACAGCACAGCACCAAGGGGTGTTGGTGTCAACGAAAATTTTCTATTTTGGAAAAATAGATTTTCTGCTTTAGCATGGCATGCGAAACACGGCCGGCACGGCCCCCACAGAGCACGACCTCCAATGCAGCACTTCCGTGACCCTAGCGACGCGGCTCCCCTCGACTGGACCTGCAAGGGCATCCCCGAACATCTTCTCGGCAGGACCAGCAGCGAGATCGGTGCATTGGATCTGCCGCTGTTCGATGCTGGCGTGCTCTTCCCGATGGCGGTACTGCGCGAGGATATCCTGCAGGCCAACAGCCGCTGGATGATGCAGTTTCTTGGCATGTTCAACGCGCAGCTGGCACCGCACGGCAAGACCACGATGAGCCCGGATCTCATGGCGCTACAGTTGCGGGATGGCGCGTGGGGATTGACGGCGGCGACCGTCCATCACGTCCGCGCCTACAGGCGCTGGGGCGCACGACGCATCCTGATGGCCAATCAGCTCGTCGGCGACAGCGAGATCGAATGGATCGCCGCGGAGCTGGCGCGCGATGCCTCGTTCGAGTTCTTCTGCCTCGTCGATTCCGTCGCGCTGGTCGAGCATCTCGCCGAACGCCTTGCGCGCCATTCACTGCGCCGGCCAGTGAACGTGCTGTTGGAAATGGGCACCAGCGGCGGACGCACCGGCGTTCGCACTATCGAACAAGGTGTGCAGGTGGCCGTCGCCGTAGCCAGCAAGCCGCAGCTTGCCTTGTGCGGTGTGGAGACCTTCGAGGGCTTGTTTCTGGCCGAACCGGATGCGGAGCAACGCGCGGAGCAGATGCTGCTCGCTACTTTGGATCTAACGACGCGCTGTGAGCAACTCGGGCTTTTCAACACCCCGACCGTGCTGTTGAGCGGCGGCGGCTCCAGCATGTTCGACCTGGCGGCGCGCCTGCTGTCACGTCACGCCCTGTCGCGGCCTGCGCAGGTCATCGTCCGCTCGGGCTGCTACATCGCGCATGACGACGGCATGTATCGCTCGCTGTTCGAAAGGTTTCGGCAGCGCATGCCGGTTCCGGACGAGCTCGCCGGCGGCCTGCGCCCGGCGCTGCAGGTGTGGGCGCGTGTGCAATCGAAGCCCGAGCCCGGCCTGATGATCTGCGGACTCGGCAAGAGAGACGTGGGCAACGACATCGCGCCGCCGACCCTGCTCGGCTGGCTACCGCAAGGGTCGACCCGGATGCGCGCCATCGAAACGCAGTGCACGGTGCGCGGCCTCAACGATCAGCACGCACACATCGTCGGAGAGTGCGGGCAGTTCGCGGTCGGCGATCTGGTGGCGTTCGGCGTCTCGCATCCTTGCACGACCTTCGACAAATGGCGCGCGCTGCTGACCATCGATGAGCACCTGCACATCACGGGCCTGATCCGCACCTACTTCTGAAGGACACACAAATGGTGTGGCAGCGCTACTTCCTCCCCGCTTTCACCTTCATGTCGGTCGTGATCGGCGGCGGCTACGCCACGGGACGCGAGTTGGTCGAGTTCTTCATGCCCGCGGGCCCGATCGGCGGGCTGCTCGCGATGATAGTGACGGCCGCGGTCTGGAGCATCATGTTCGGACTTTCGCTGGCCGTGGCGTGCGCCACGCACAGCTACGACTATCGATCGTTTTTCCAGCAGCTGCTCGGCCGCGGCTGGATCCTTTTCGAGATCGTATATCTGCTGTTGCTGATCCTCGTGCTCGCGGTGCTCGGCGCCGCGAGCGGAGCAATTGGCGCCAGCATGTTTGCCGCGCCAGAATGGGTGGGCGCGGTGGCTTTCCTGTCGCTGGTGGGACTGTTCATCTGGCTGGGTGGATCGGCGATCGAGCGTCTGTTCTCTCTGTGGGGGCTGGCCATGATCATCGCGTACCTCGCGGTCCTCGCGATGTGCATGATTCATTTCGGCGAGAGGATCGAGAGTGTGTTCGGCGCCGGACAGTCCCCCGCGCCGGGCTGGCTGGCAGGAGGGTTGAAATACGCCGGCTACAACATAGTCATCGCCCCCGCCCTGCTTGGGTGCGCTCGCTACCATCGCAGTCCTTCAGCAGCGTTCGTTGCCGGCGCCCTGGCCGGGCCGGTGGCGATTCTTCCCGGCGTGTTGTTCTACATCGCGATGCATGCCGCCTACCCAGCCATTCAGGACGCACCCATTCCGCTGACCCTGCTGCTCGATCGGCTCGACACTCCGTGGCTTGCGTTGATCATGCACACAATCGTGTTCGGCACGCTGGTACAGACCGGCGTCGGCGTGCTGCATGGATTGAACGAGCGGCTGCTGGGAGGAGAACGGCACGTTGCCGATTCGAAGAATCGTTTCATGCGGCTTGCCGTCAGCGCCGCCGCATCGATGGTCGCGGTCGCACTGGCCACCTGGATCGGCCTGGTCGATCTGATCGCCAAGGGGTATGGATATCTCGCATGGATCATCATCGTCGTTTACGCCCTGCCGCTCCTGAGCGTAGGCGTGTGGAGGATATGCCAGTCCCGTGCGCTGAAAAGATCGGCAGTCGCAAGCGGTGTGGCCACATGACAGCGGCGAAGCCGACGCTCGGCAACTTCTTGCGCAGTTTTCGACGTGAGCGGCACTGGACCTTACGGGAAATGAGCGCCCGAGCGGGTATTCCGTCCTCGACCCTCGCCAAGGTCGAGCACGATCGACTGTCACTCACGTACGATCGACTGGTGCAGCTCGCGGAGCGCGTGCAGCTGCCGATATTCCGGCTGTTTTCGCCAACGGAAGATTCGCCTCGACCGAACAGTCCGATAGGCAGCGCCCGCCGCAGCATCGGGCGCCTCGCCGATGCGCCTCGCTCCAGCACACCTGGCTACGATAATTACGAGCTATGCGCGGAGCTGCGCCAGAAGCGCATGCTTCCATCGATGACGCTCGTCCGCACACGAGAACTCGGTGAGCTGCAACGCGACCACGGCGAACAGTTCATTTACGTCCTGTACGGTTGCGTCGAAGTTCACACTGAGTTCTATGCACCCGCCTTGCTCACCGCTGGGGAGTGCATTTATATCGACATGGACATGGCTTACGGATGTATCGCGGCTGAGAATTGCGACGAGGCAAGTGTTTTGCGCGTGCTCGCATGCTCGACAAGATAGAAATTGCACTCCTGAGCGCTCTCGAGAACGACGCTCGCCTTTCTTTTGCCGAGCTCGGCGACAAGGTGGGACTTTCCAAGACCCCCTGCTGGTCGAGGGTCAGGGACCTCGAGAAGCGCGGCATCATCAACGGCTATCGTGCGGAGCTCGATCCTGCAGCGATTGGCCTGAACATCCATGCCTTCGTGCAGGTCACCCTCGAATCGGCGAAGCACGTGGAGTTCGAGGCTGTCGTCCAGCGGCATCCCTCGATCGTGCGCTGCTTTGCCACGGCCGGGGATGGTGACTACCTCCTGCAGGTTCTGGTTTCAACCATCGCCGATCTGGATAGACTGTTGCGCGTCGAGATTTCTCGCCTGCCGGGCGTGGACCGAATCTCAACCACTGTGTGCGTGAAGACGGTGAAGCATCGCACCAGCATCATCGACTGCATGCGCTGACATGCCGAGTACATTCGGCGAACCAAAAGTCACGTGGGCACGGCCCGCCTCAAAGAGCCGTGCGCACCGAGAACAACTCGGGAAAAAATCGTTGATCGATCACTCTGGCCAGATACGGCACGCCGGGAGTGCCCCCTGTGCCGGATTTTCGGCCAATGATCCGCTCGACCGTCCGTAGATGGGCGTAGCGCCACAACTGAAATCGATCCTCCAGATCGACTAGTTTCTCCGCAAGCTCGTACAGGTCCCAGTACTGCTCGTTGTTGCGATAGACCTCTGCCCACGCGCCTTCTACGCCGCTCGAGATCCGGTAGGGCCGAGAAAAATCCCGTTCGACATGATCGACAGGGATGGGCAGGCCACGGCGGCGCAAGGTCCGCAAGGCCTCGTCGTACAAACTCGGTTCATGCAACGCTTGCCGAAGCGCATCGTGAGCGGACGTATCCTCGGCGAATCGATTCAGGTGCGCTGCGTCCTTGTTTCCAAGCAGGAATTCGAGCAGCCGGTACTGCTGAGATTGGAAACCTGAGCTCGTTCCCAAGAGATGACGAAAGCCCAGGTAATCCGACGGCGTCATGGTGCCCAGAACGTCCCATGAATGAATCAGCTGTTTTTGGATGGCTGCGACTCGCGCCAGCATCTTGAACGCTGAATCGAGTTGATCCGATGCGATGCAGTTGCGTGCGGCACGCAGCTCGTGCAGGCACAACTTGAGCCATAGCTCGGAGGCCTGATGAATGATGATGAACAGCATTTCATCATGGCTGTCCGAGCGAGGCGCCTGCTGAGCCAGCAAACCAGGCAGGCGCAAGTATTGTGCGTAAGTGAGTTCTGCCGCCATTCTCATGAGCACTCGTGCCAAGCTTCGACCAGTATGGCGAAGCTGGCCGAGAACATTGTTCCAGACGTGGGTCGGATTTCCATGCGCCTGCAAACGACCGTGATCAACTCGGGGTCTTTCTCGAAACAATATCCAGCAGCGCGCAATTTGGGCGCTGCCCGTGCTCAGGCGATTCGAGCGGACGGCCGGCCAGCTCACCCCGGAGCCCCAGTGGACTCAGTCAACAGTCTCATTCCAGCGAGGCGGCGGCTGCTTCCGTGGTGCAGATTCCGAACAGGTCACATTCGTTATGGCAAGAACGGCTTAGTCTTGCGGCATGATCAACGGGGCACCACTGAATCTCGCCGCAGTTCCGGATTCGCCGCATGCGGTGGAGTTGCAGCGTGCTCAGCAGGACCTGCGCTTCAGCCCCGAGCTGGAGGCGGAGTACCTCCGCATCCGTCTTCTCGATAGTCGTCTCGTCATTCGTGTGACGTGCGCCCTGGCCGCTGTGCTGGCGGTTGCCCGGGGCGTCGAACAAACGGCGACCGGCTTCCCGGTGGGCGGCCCTGCGATCGCACTCGCCCTCGTTACCATCGCGTCCGTGCTGTTGGCGTCCCTGGCGTGGAGCTCGGCTTTCGAGCGCCTCTTTCTTCCCTTCGCCCGTCTGATCGTTCCAATCAGGAATGTGGTGGTCGCCGGATGCATAGCCGCGGCCGCAGCGGATGGTCAGCGCGAAATGCTGATGTTCCTGCCGGTGCTGTTGTTCGGCCCCTTTTTCTTCCTGGGACTGAGCTACCGAACGGCGCTGCTCACGAGCATGCTGACTGCAGCTTCCTTCGTCGTTCATGCCGCGCTTTCCGGGTTGGCTTTACCGGTGGCGCTGCGCTCCATTGCCTTCCTGCTCATTGCCTTGGCGGGATGCGCCGTCGCCGCTCGACATCTGGAACGACTGTCACGCACGTCCTTTCTCGAAACCCGCCTAATATCGCAGCTGGCTCAACACGACACGTTGACCGGCACCAAGAATCGCCGTGTATTCGACGAGCACCTGGCACGCCTTTGGCCGCAGGCTGTCGCAGAGCGACGCACGATAGCCATCCTGTTGCTCGACGTCGACCATTTCAAAGCCTACAACGACTATTACGGGCACCAGGCAGGCGACGGCTGCCTGCGTCAGATCGCCGAATGTTTGCAGTCGATCGTGCGGGGTCCGCTCGATGTGTTGTCCCGTTACGGCGGTGAAGAGTTCGTCGCCATGCTCTTCGACGTCAACATCGGTCAGGCCATGGCCATCGCCGATCGCGTGCGCCGCTCCGTCCACGAATTAGGAATCGAACATCGGGGCTCTCGCACGTCCGCGACCATCACCATCAGCATCGGCGTCGCCGTCATCGAACCCTCCGCCGCCCGAACCCCTCGCGGCGCCCTGCAGCTCGCAGACCAAGCGCTCTATGCCGCGAAGGTCAGCGGCAGGAATTGCGTTCGGGTAATGAATGAGGCCGATTACGGAATGCTCGTGACCGGAGTGTTCACCAAGCAACCTTGGGCGGAAAAGCCTTAGTCCCGCGGTCGGCGTGAGGGGTGTCGCAGATCGGAGTGTGACCGCCCAATGACTCACGAACCCGATCGAGTTCCCTCCAAGAATTTCGAGTGCGCGCCGAGCAACGCGTGAAACTTACGTAGGTTTGGGAAACTCCATCACGAAACGAGCCCCGCGGACCGCATTCGCGTCGAGCGACAGGCGTCCGCCTTGCCGCTCCATGATGCACTTCGCGATTGCGAGCCCCAAGCCTGCGCCGGGGCCAGACGCATTGGGACCGCGGCGGAAGCGCTCGAACAGGGACGCAGCGGCATGCGCAGAGATTCCGGGCCCATCATCGGCAATAATCACAGTGGCAGAATCAGCGGACAGCGTGATCGACGTGCCGGCGGGCGTGTACTGAATCGCGTTCTCGATCAGGTTGCGAAAGACCAGGCGCATCAGTGTTGCATTCCCGTGCGCAGGCACAGCGGCGTCAGGCGTTGCGGCAGTCACGTAGTGCTCTGATTCGAGCGCAACAGGCGCCAGCTCCCGAGCCACTTCCAGCGCCACGGCGTGCGCGTCGAACGCGGCAAACTGGAACTGTTCCTGCGAATCGAGGCGCGCAAGACAGAGCAATTGCTCGACGAGGCGCGCGAGCTGTTCGATTTCCAATGCAACATCGCCCAGCTCCTGCGCCGAAAAGCGGGACTCGAGCCGTGCTCGCAACGTTGCAAGCGGGGTACGCAGCTCATGCGCAGCGTTAGCGGTAAATTCCCTCTGCACGCGATAGTCCGCTTCGAGTTGATCGAGCGAGGCGTTGACTGCCTGAACCAGCGGAACGAGCTCCCGAGGAAGGTTTTTAGCATGCAACCGCTCGTCCAAACGATGCAGCGACAACGTCGAGGCCTGATGCGAGACGGCGCGCAACGAGCGCAGCGACGACAGCACCGTCACGACCACGACGCTGACCACGGCGATCAGCAGGAGGGCAATCGGCGGATACAGCTCGTCCAATGCGCCGAGCATGAGCTGGGCGACCAGGCTCTCCGCATCTTGGAGATTCCGCACCACACGCAACCAGTATCGGCCGTGATGATCATCGAGATCGAGCGCGGCAGCCATGATGCTGTTGCCCGACAACGCATCCGTTTCCCGCTGCATGATGACCTGCCCACCGCCTTGAGCAGCCGGCAATGGCAGATACGGCGCAGAGAAACCGCCCGACTGCAGCACCGTGCCATCAGCGCTCAGCAATTGATAACCGTTCAATGCATCCGGTTGGGCGTAGAACTCTTGCAGGGACCGCGGCAACTCGAGACGCGGTGGGCCCGTCCCTGACACGATCGATGCACGCAGGTCCTGCACTTGGACGGCGATGCTCTGGCCTTCCAGACCCATAATCCCGTCGCGAAATTCGAAGTACAGCACCAGATAGCTGCCGGCCAGCGCCAGCACGACCACGATGGTCAATCGAACGACGAGTGCTCGAAGAAGGGATGGAGATGGAGCACGCATCGAGCTGCGATCAGGAGACAAGATAGCCCAGACCGCGCAAAGTCCGGAGCGACACATCAGCACCGGCGGCCGCGAGCTTCTTGCGCAACCTGTGCACTTGGGTCTCCACCGAATTCGCACTGCGCTCTTGCTCGAAATCATACAGGCATTCGGCAAGCCGCTCCTTCGAGATGACACGGCCCTGATGGCGCAGCAGCGCCTCGAGCACGATCAGCTCCGAGCGTGTCAGGTCGAGCGGCGTCTCGGCTACAGTGGCGATGCGTGCGGACGTATCGAGCTTCAAGCGACCGAGCGTCAACGTTCGACCCAATGCCGCTCCCGGACGACGCAACAGCGCGCGCAGCCGAGCGATGAGCTCCTGCATCGCGAAGGGCTTGACGAGATAGTCGTCCGCGCCGCCATCCAGACCGCGCACGCGATCCTCGATCGAACCTAGCGCGGTGAGGATCAGCACGGGTGTCGTGTTACCTCGGTCACGCATTTCTTTTAGCGCGCCGAGGCCGGTGCCGTCCGGGAGCATGAGATCGAGCACGGCGGCATCGTAGTCGGCCGCTCGCCAGAGCCGCAGTCCCTCGGTCGCCGTTCCCGCTGTATCGACTGCGAAGCCTTGCGCACGCAGGCTCTCCGCGACGGCCTGACAGAGACGCTGGTTATCTTCGATGATCAGCAATCTCACTGGACAATCTCAGTGATCGGCTCATTCGCCCGGCGTCCAGGAATATTCGAACCGGAGTCCGATGGTGGGCAGCGGCTCGTCGAGTCCTTCGATGATGTTGACGCCGCGACGTTCGTCCCATTCATAACCGTTGGCGTTCTCGCGACCGTAAACGTTCAGGATGTCCAGATAGGCAACCAGGCTCAGCGGGCCGAAGCGGCGCTGGTAGTCCGCGCGCAGACTCAGCGAATGATAGGCAGGCAGACGCTCGGCGTTGGTGCGCGTCAGCTCCTTCGAGTAACGCACGGGACCTGCGTCTCCCAACACGTCGCTGTGCACGACGAACGCATCGGTGGGCCGGCCCGAAGCATATTTCCATTTCGCCGAGAATGTCCACCGATCGCTCGCCTGCCAGACGCCGACGATACCGAACGCATGCGGCCGATCCCAATCCGACGCATATTCCCCTTCGCCGAGCTTGTCATCGCGGCGGGCGCGCGAGTAGGAGTAAGTCGCCGAAGCGCTCCAGCTTCGGCTCATGCGCTTGGCAAGCATCAGATCCACGCCCGTGGCGGAACCCTCGCCGCTGTTCGTTGCAATGTTCGTGGTCCGATCGTCGAACACGATCAGGTCGTCGAGCTTCTGATAGTACCCTTCGGCCGAAAAACGCAGATCGTCGCGCAGGTGCCGGGAATAGCCCAGCACCCACTGAGTGGAGCGCTCGCTCTTCAGATCGAGATTGGATGGATCGGCCGCGATATCGAGATAACGCGGTGTTTGATAGTACACGCCACCCCCGGTCCACACTCGGGTGACCGCGTCGGGTTGCCAACTCAATAGCAGGCGTGGGGCGACGACGGACTTTCCGGAAAACCCATCGCGCTCGTAGCGCATTCCGGGTGTCCATGTGAAATCGCCGATGGTCCAGGCGTAGTCGGCATACGCGGCAATCTGCGTCTCCGCTGCGTTCAACGTGGAGTTGTATTCCTCGGGCGTCAGCACGATGAACTGTCGGGTCGGGTCGGGACGGAAGTCCGACTGCTCGTACACATACCGTATCCAGTCGCCGGACAGACGACGGTCGAAGTCGAGATCCACGCGAGCGACCCGCGCGCCGGCGGAGAAGATTCCATCCGAGCCCAGCACCGTGCTGAAATCGCCGCGCCAGCCGATCTCTGTTTCACGCTCCTTGATGCTCAGAATGTTCTCGCGGACCGGCGTCGTGGCAGGTGTCGGGTCAGGGCCCGCGAGGTCCGGATATGCCTCGCCCTCCGTGCCTGTCGTATCGCTGCTGCGGTAATAGAAGGTATTGCGCAACTGTGCGACCTCACCGGGAGACCACCGCCACGTCACGCCAAACAATGTGTTGTCCTGCTGCGTATCCTCGAGCCCCACGTCCTCGAAGTTTTCGGACTCGAGCGCGTTCTCGACCGTTCGCTTGGAATCCTCACTTGCCTGAATCGCCAGCAGCTCGAGACGATGATCGTCATTCAGGTCGGTGACGGACTTCACGATGAAGTCGGTCAGGGTCTGCTTGCCGATGTCCTTCTCATCGATCGCTTCGAACAAGTTGCTGAAATCGAAGTGGCGCGCCGATAGCAGCAAGCTGGTGTTATCGGCCACGTAGCTCGGTCCGTCGTAGTCCACCTCCACTCCGATGATGTCGACGCGTGCGCCCGCCGTGGAGCTCACGGGATTGCCGTCCGCGATCTCCAGCTCCAGCAACGAACCATTCCTGCCGCCCTCGGCCGCCCGCCAGCCGCCCGGAGAAAACTTGGCGCGGCCGATGATGTTCGGCGCGAAGATCGAGTATCGTCCGCCGCCATCGACAGCCTCCTGCTCGCCGAACGACTCATCGAAATGCGCCACCTTATCGAAAGGAATGCCATCGATCAGGATCAGGTTGTCCCGCGGCCCGTTGCCGCGCACGGTGAAGCTCGAGAACTCCCCCGTCGAGACGACGCCCGGCAGAACGTCCAGCGCTCGGAACACGTCGCCTGCACTGCCCGGATTACGCCGTATCTCTTCACGCTCCAGCTGCACGGTGTTCGGCGTCGCCCGCGGATCCCCCGCTGTCGCGCGCGCCGAGACAACCACTTCTGCAAGCGTTTCATCGCTCCCGCGCACCAGCGCGAATTCGACGGCAGCGACTCTGCGAAGCACGACCCGTACATCCGCCTGCACGGCTTTCAGAAAGCCCTGCTCCTCCACCTCGACCGAATACACGCCTTCCGGCACGCGATCGAACGAAAACGCTCCGGCGGTATCGGTTTCAACCGTGCCCTGAACCCGCTGATTTCGCATGAGGCGTACGGTGGCCGTCGGTACCGCCCGTCCAGTCACCGAATCCACGATGCGTCCACGAACGCCACCCTCAGCCCCCTGTTGCGCCTGGGCATGCGCTGGAAGCGAGACAGATACACAGAATGTAAGAGCGGCAAGCGGCAAGAATTTTTGCGGCATAGCGGGTTCCTCGGACACTTGATAGTGATCGGACGCCAAGCTAGCAATCGAGTCTGTCGCGAAACTTGCGGCCCGTGCGGAACTGGAATCCGACCCACGTAGCGAGCCTGTGTCAGTGTGCTGCCGTAGCACGATCGCTTACCAGGCTTCCCGCGTTGCAGCGGCTAACGAGCCACCGGGTATACTCGCGCCCCCATGCAGGCGCAGCTCCCCATCCTGTACTCATTTCGCCGCTGCCCCTATGCCATGCGGGCGCGGCTGGCACTAGACGTAAGTGCCCAAGCCGTTGCCGTAGTAGAAGTCGCGTTACGCGACAAGCCAATCGACATGCTACGTGCGTCGCCAAAAGGCACGGTGCCGGTTCTGATCGACACAGACGGCTCGGTGATCGACGAAAGCCTCGACATCATGCTCTGGGCTCTGCGCCGGAACGATCCCGAGCAATGGTTGGCTCCGGGCCGAGACGATTTTGCAGCGATGAGCTCGTTGATCCGCCATTTCGACGAGCACTTCAAGGGCCATCTCGATCGATACAAGTATCCAGATCGATTTGTCGGCGCGGATCGCGAGCTCAGCCGAAGCGAAGCCGTGATTAGCCTGCAGTTGCTGGAGTCGCGACTTCAATCATCGAGCTACCTGTTCGGGAATCGAGCAGCACTGGCGGACATGGCGATCGCGCCGTTCGTCCGTCAGTTCTCCGCAGTCGATCTGGGCTGGTTCGCAAATCTGCCGCTGCCCAACACAGCGCGCTGGCTGGCGATGATCCTGAACTCCCCTCGATTCGTACGGATCATGCGACCAGCAGGCTGAATCGAGAGAGCAGTAAGTGTCAGATGCTCTACTGCTGCCACATGGTGTCGCGACTGCCGCAGAACGTGCCTAACTGGCGGCGCGCCATCGACGTCTCCCCAATCCTGAGTAGCGCGATGGTTCAGAGTCCAGCCCCAGAGACGGAGGTTGGACGGGTGAAGAAGCGGTTTTCTGAAGAACAGATCATTGGCTTTCTGCGGGAAGTGGATGCCGGCGTGCCGGTCAAGGAGCTGTGCCGAAAGCACGGCTTCTCCGAGGCCAGCTACTACCTCTGGCGCAACAAGTTCGGCGGCATGGAGGTCTCCGACGCGAAGCGGCTGAAGGCGCTGGAGGCCGAGACTGCGCGTTTGAAGAAGCTGCTGGCCGAGTCGATGTTAGAGAACGAGGTGACGCGCGAGGCGTTGCGAAAAAAGTGGTAGGCGCACCAGCTCGATGAGAGGTGGTGCGCTGGATGAAACCACAAGGACTGTCCGAACGGCGTGCGCTGCAGATCATTGGGATGAGCGCGAGCTCGTTGCGATATCAGCCAGCGCCGGATCGCAACGGCGAACTGCGCGAGCAGATCGTGCATTGGCGCAGCGCCATCGTCGCTACGGCGCCGGGATGATCTACCTGAAGCTGCGTCAGGCCGGCCGTCGCGTGAATCACAAGCGCGTGGAACCGCTCTACGTGCAGGAGAAACTGCAAGTTCGTCGGCGCCGACGGAAGAAGATACCGACGTCGGAACGACAGCCGTTAGAGCGCCCGTCGGAGGCTAATGTCGTGTGGTCGATGGATTTTGTCTTCGATCGCGTCGCTGGTGGCCGTGCGATCAAGACTCTCGCGGTCGTGGACGATGCCACACACGAGGCGATCGCCGTCGTTCCCGAGCACAACATCAGCAGTCGTCAGCTCGTGCGTATGCTCGAAGATATCTGCACCCGCCGCGGCTACCCCAAAATCGTTCGCACCGACAATGGCAAAGAATTTTGTGGTCGAGCGATGCTGACCTGGGTGCACGAGAATCACGTCCTGCTGCGGCTGATCGAGCCAGGCAAGCCGAACCAGAACGGCTACATTGAATCATTTAACGGGCGCCTACGAGATGAATGCTTGAACGAGCACTGGTTCACGAGCTTGGCGCACGCCAGGGCGGTGATTGAAGCTGGAGACGTGAATACAACGAGGAACGCCCGAAGCGATCTCTCGGCGGACTTACGCCATCGCAGTACGCAAGGCAATTGGCAGAGAAGAAGGTTACATTAACGGCCGGACTCTAGGACAAAGTGCTACTCAAGGCGGGGGGACGTCGCCATTTCTCTGCCGACAGTGTCGATGAGTTGATGCGTTGAATCTGATTCGCCCCTTCTCTGACTCGGTTTCGAGCGCCTACTAAAAATTAAGGCGTGAGAGGGGCGCTACCGTCCGCTGTGGTCCCCGCAATAACCTCGTCTGACCGACCTCCCGTTGGGTCTATTTTGTTCACGCGCACACCAACGAATACTCGTGGCGTAACCCACCGAGTATTGCTTTGGCATGAACCGAGCGAAAGCCGTCCAGCCGATGCCGAGAAGGCGACAACGGCACGGTCGAACCCGCGGAGGATCAGGAACGCCTGGACCCAGAGCTGAGTGCGGGCGTCCGCGGTTGCAATGTGTCACCCAAGCTTTGAGCGTCCGGCGTAGATGTGCTTCTGAGAGCGGGATGATCCTGTCCAACACCCTCTGCGAATCGTCCCGATGACGCGTTCGCAGATGGAATCTGCTTTGGGACTGCGCGGCGGATTCTTCAACACCCAGCCACAGCGACGCAGTTTTTCAGACAGGCCCACAAGTCCCATGCCCCTCAACAGCCACATTTTCGAGTATTCCCTGGGCGGGAAAGAGCCGGCGGGTCGCAACAAGAACTGTTCACTCAAGTGTCCCTCCAGTCAGATTAGCACTTTAGGTTGTCACTGGGTCATTACAAGAGTGCCATTGTCAAATATCCAATGACTAAGATGCCTCGCCTCTCCATCAGAAGCAGCGCATTCAAAGCATTCGGCCGCCAGTCCACATTCGTCATAGGGCGCAGCCATCTGACAGCCTTCTAAGCTAGTTCGCGCATCTCAGGCGCGCCGATCGAGCGACAATACTCAACGCGAGAGAGGTAATGCATGGCGCCGGGGAACAATTCCGCGCGGGCTGGAAGGCACACTGGATTACTATCATTCTGCTTAGTTTGCAGCATGGGCGCAGCGGCCACTATTGGGATTGCATTGTACTCATACCATCATGCTGCCTGGATGGTCTCAGCGCTAGTGAGCGCCCTTGTGTGAGTTGTGTGGAATCACGCAGTCACAAGGCTCTTCACCTGGGCAGAGACGGATGATGAGCAGTATTGACCTGTAGGTGGTGCAATTCACTTTGAGTGCGCATATGCCCAACCAGGATAGTTATGGATCTCGTCGCCATCACGAAGAAGGGAGGCGCGAGCATGAACTTGGTCTCGCCAGGTCGTCATGGTTGGAGCGCGCCTTCCCTCGAACGAGGCTCTCGCTCGCCGACTATGCGCTTTGTGGCGTGTCGCTGGGCATCTGCTTCTTCCTGTTCTTTCACGATGATATCGTATATCTCGGGCAAAATTCACTGAACTATCTATATGGCAGCCCATGGGAATTCTACGAAAACGCAGCGAAGCACCAGGCATGGGGCGCTACGTATCCTCCTTCCCTATATATAATCTTTGCAGTATGGCTCTATCCTTGGAAACTGGCAGGAGTAATCGTCAGCCCACATGAATTCCCTTGGTACTTGACTTATTGGCTTAAATTTCTGACCACCATTATATATTTTCTCTCTGCACATACATTCTATCTGATTGCAAAGGAACACTTCTCGAACGATGAGGCCGCGAAGTACGCCACCGCTGCTTGGTTTACAGCACCTCTTGCCATATTTTCTCAGTTCCTACTTTCCCAGGTTGATATATTCTACGTGCTGCTGTCGTTGCTAGGATACCTAATGATTGTGCGCGACCGTAATTTGCCGGCCTCGGCACTCTTCGGGATAGCAATGACATTTAAATTTTTTCCGGCATTCATTTTTATTCCTTTGCTCCTGCTACGTGAAAAGAACGTGGCGCGGATAGCAGTCAATATCTTCGTATTCTCTCTGCCAACCCTGATTATCTATTGTGTTTACTGGCATTCACCGTTCGTCACCGATCCGGTTCGGCAGGCACTTGTCGATCGTATCTTTTCAGAAGCCATTGTGGGGGAAGGGGGCCACATCAAGATCTATTTGCTGCCTGCGGCATTCATGATTCTGTGCGGGGTGGCATATTTCAGGAGCGCGACCGCTGAATTTCGATTGCAGGAGTCTGCACATGTCTGGTTGGTGGCTTCGATATTGCCCTTCCTATTTATTCTCTGGCACTCTCAGTGGTTGATACTTCCGGTGGCTGCCATGGTTCTAACATCGGTGGGCCGTATAAAACTTAAGTCGTTCATGCTGCTTGATCTTGTTGGAATGGCTCTGTTCGTGGCCACTATGTCATACATTGTTGATGCCGCTATCTTTCGTAAAGAGATATTCAACGTGCATTTCTCCAACCCGGTGCCGATGACCGAACTATTCCTCTGGTTTGGTGACAAAAGTTACAACGTGTTCTTGACGGGATTCACTGGCTACTTGGCGCTGCAGATCGTGCTCAAGTGCGGAATGCGCGATGAGGTTAAATTCAAAGATGGATTTGCCTCATTCGACTATGGAGATCTCCGATGGCGCTTCTACGGAGGTTTGTTGTTATTTTTGGTGCCCGCGCTGCTTTCAGTGTACAGGGCTAGCGCCCCCCACTTTGAGTAATGATTGTTTTGGATATATTAGTTTCGCCTTGGTCTGATACCCCTCTTGCAAAGAGCGGGGTTGCTCGGTTCGATTAGTGTTACCAGGCAATCACCTAACCAAAAGAGCAACCCGCGTGAATGTTTTGAATCAGAACATCATCAAGCACAGGATGGGCCTGTTGAATCTGGCCGACGAGCTTTGCAATGTCTCCAAGGCCTGCCGAGTGATGGGCGTGTCTCGAGATACGTTCCACAGTATCGACCCAGCGGAACCTGCTCAGCTCATGCTGCTAAAGCGAAGGCTTCGGCCGGCGTTTTCATACCCCGCGACTGATGAGGTCGCCGATTGTTGTAAGGACTGATCCAGTCACCAATCACGCCGCTGGCGTGCTTTAGAGTCTCGAAGCGATGCCGGTGCACGCATTGGTCTTTTGAGCGCTCGTATCACGCGTTCCACCAGGCCGTTCTGCTCGGGCGTATGTGGCGTGATGAACTCCTGGCGAAGGCCGTAGCCGCGTACCAGCGCGGTGTAGCTATGACTGGTAAAGACTAGGCCGTTGTCCGAGCGAAGTAGAAACGCGTGCGGCACACGTCCCAATATTCCGAAGCGCGCGATCAACGCCTGCTAGGAGCATCGCCTCGCCGTAGGCTTCCTGCATCATCCAGCCAGTTATCGATCTCCGAGGGCAGCAGGTCATGAGCTCGGCCGGCTTCGGCCACTGTCGCCCTACCTTCAATAATCTCCAGCACCAACGCGCTCTTGCGTCGAGCAGTCCAGCGTTTGATCCCGTGGTCCATCAATGTGTTCAAGTGTATCAAAGATCAACACCTGAGCAGGTTTTCACTGGGTCGATACGGAACGGCACACGACTGGGCTTGGTGCCGTGCTTCACGCCGCCGCGTAGCCCGCAGTCGAATGGAATAGCCGAGGCGTTCGTGAAAACGTTCGAGCGCGACTACGTCCGCGTGAGCGAGTGTAGGGCCGCGCAGTTAGCGTTATCGCAAATCAGGGTGGTTCGAAGATTCCAACGAGCACCATCCCCATCGGTGACTGGGAATGAGGTCACCTCGCAAGTTCATCCGCAGTTATCATCAATCCGCAGCCGATCGGCGTCTGGTTTACCTCTCCCAGGATCTTGACCATTTGCTCTTCGGCGAATCGTCTCTTCTTCATCGCTCCTCTCTCCCGAGGAGCCGACGTCCCCCCGCCTTGAGTAGCACTTTGTCCTAGAGTCCGGCCGTTAATGTAACCTTCTTCTCTGCCAATTGCCTTGCGTACTGCGATGGCGTAAGTCCGCCGAGAGATCCGGGAGACGTCGGAGCCATCATCTCACGAAGCTTCAGCTGGGGCCGAAATTCGATCGGCAGGTCAGCGCGATCGTATAGGTAGAAACCGATGATCCAACGCGGGAGGGGGGACATTGTCGCTCAACGATTGATCTATTCGCATATAGATTGACTGCGCACAGGGCCCTTATGCCAACCCGCCGGGATTTTATTGAGCAAGCAGCACTCGCTGGTGTGCTTTCGAGTTCCATTGCGCGCGCTAGTTCTGAAGTCTTGGAAAGTCCCGCTGCATCTACGGCAGGTATGTCGAAGAGACGATCGAAATTCGGTCCCACTTTGAAAATAAAATCCTTGATACGCCGTGATGAAACAATAATTAGAAATAATGCTGCCCACGGGGACAACTGGCACATGACCTGGGCGGATGACGGTCTTCAGTATGTCAGTATGTGTGATGGTCACGGACCGATCGAACCTCTTTCAGAGGACTACAATAGTCGATTGCTCGCGCTCGAAGGCGGCCCGAAGAACTACGAATTTCGTGATGTCCAAGGATACCCAAAACTCAGGCCCAATTTCGAGACGGATCCACGTTATTATAACTTTGGCGTTATAGCGTTTGATGGAAATATCTATCAGTTCCTGAGTACTTGGTCCATTCCTGCGGGCAAAGAGGCGGCAGCGGGTGAGATGCGCTTCATGGGGGTAAAGGCGATCTATTCCTCGAATAACGGAATCACGTGGCATAACCAGGACGGATCGGCGCCCGTAAAATGGGAGGGTTGGAATCAGCGGTCCAAAGAAACAATGCTTTTTTACGAAGAGCCGCAGGAAACGTTCTCGATGCTGTCAGTTCTGCAAATGGGGCGTGGATATAGAGACAACCGTGATGGATTTATTTACATCTATGCTCCGAATGGCAACACTGAAGGTACGATGAATGAACTCGTCATGTTTCGAGTTCCCAAAACGAGGATCTTGGATCGAAGGGAATATGAGTATTTCGCCGGATGGTCGCCTACTGGCGAAGCGAAGTGGACGAAGCATATTGATGGACGTGGGATAGTGCATAAGTTTCCATCTGGATGGGTGAATAAGACACGTCATCCATGGGCATGGATTCCTAGCATTACGTACAATGCCCCGTTGGGCCTCTTCATGATGGCCAATTGGGGGACCGGCGTAGGTCCCGAGCCGGATTGCGAGTGGTTTTGGAAGCCAAGCTACCTGGGCTTCTGGACAGCGCCGCACCCTTGGGGACCCTGGACTCAGGTGCATGAGGAAATGGCATGGACCCCGGAGGGAGATACCAACGCTTGTTGCTATAGCCCTATCATCTCGCCAAAATGGATCGCTGAAGATGGTAAGTCATTTTGGCTTGTATGGACAGATTTTATGCATGTAGATGCAGAGAAGCTTCCCCAGATCAAAGAATGGATAGATAAACTCAATCATCCTGGAATGAAGAGAGCGGAGCTTGGGCGGCTCATTGCACCGTACTACGGCTTCAATATACAGCGTGTTGATCTGACAGTCTGAGGATTGTGCACGCACTTGGTCTGTACAGCTCTCGTATTTCCCCGACAGTCAGGATCTCCGAGCTAGGGTTCAGTCAGCCGTTGGCAGCGGCACATTAACCGGCTCCTCCAGCTTCACTTTTGCGGCGATCTCACGCCGCTTCGCATCGACGTCCTTCGAGATCGGCGCAACGTTCTCGTAGAAGCCGTCGATCAGCACCTTGTTGGTGTCCTCGTCGATCAGCGTCGAGAGCGTCTTCATGTGACGCCAGGCCGGAGACGCGACCGTGCGTTTGTTGCCGCCGTGGATGTCGCTGTAGTTCGCCCCCCACTTCGGGCCTGCTGGTCGTGAGCTCGATGTAGAACAGCCCTTCGGAACCGCCGGAGAGTCCGCCCTGGCGACCGAAGCGGTACACCGCGTCCGCCTTCGCGAACTTCTTAGGGTGCTCCAGCATGAACTTGCGGAAACCCATCGACATGCGTTCCTCGGCGCCGAAGATCACATTTACGGGCAGCTTGCCGAACGCCGCCTTGATCGACGTGAGTGCGTTGAGCTGCACGACCTGCGGCCCCTTGGAGTTTGGCACCGCGGCCGATCAACACTTTCTTGAACGGCGCTGCTCGACAAGTTGGCCTTCGAACGGCGGCGCCTTCCATAGATCGGGCTGCGTCACCGGCATCGTGTCGTACATCCAGTACAGCACCACGGTTTTATCGACGCCCTCGTCGCAGTTCGCGTAAACAAAAGGGTTGCCCTGCTGGCCCTACTCCGTCACCCCAGGCTCGTAGAGCTCCGTTTCCTGGCGGCCGAGCTGGTCGAAGTAGCCCTTCACCATCTCGGCGGATTCCTGAATGCCTTCGCGAGTTCGAACCCTCGTTCCTCTTCGGCGATCGAGCTTTCGCACCAGCGCCCCGTCTGATGCGTCGAGCAGAGCGATGTGGCCAACGGTGTTCTTGATTACGATCCGATGTTCGTCGGGATGAATCGCGCAGTGCACGACATTGCGGAGCGGACGAACTCGAAATCGCCGTGAGCGAGTGGTCAGATCCCATGCCTCCACCTCGCGACTCCACCTCAAAAGCGAAGCACCGCTCGGGGAGAACGCAACGCCAATGCATGGTGGAAGCTTGAGCACTGTGGTCATTCTCAACCTTCGCGCCTTGCGCTCGACGGCTCAAGTGAAACGAGAAGTGTAACGATCGGGTCCAGCAACCATAAAGAATTCGCAGGTCTCTTGCGCAGCCAGCTGTGGTTATCGCTTCCGCCGTGTAGCAAGTTGAGTCGATGAGACAAGGCTTGCCCAGTCGACCAGATTCCAGCGCTGCACGATGCAGGTCATCACGCCCATCGTTACTGCCGGATCTGCGGCGACAATCGACCGCGCGCCCTCATCGTCGTCGGCTTCGAACGCTGCGGCGCCCCCGGAGTGATCGGCAAATGCGCCTGCGAACTTCAGTCGGTGGTGGCGATATAGCTCGAGCATGTAGCGACCGTGGTCACGCAACGGCTGCTCGCTGGTCGGCTTTCCGGGGAGCCATCCAGGACCCGGGCGATAGATGGCGAGATAGAGCGGTCGCCGGCCGGCGTTTGCGCCAGGCCGGACAGCAACTGCCGCGCTGCCGATGCCCACTCCTGCTGCGGCAATTCCGGACTTCACGAAGCGGCGGCGGCCGCGCGTTGTCGGCGTCGTGGGGCTTTTCATGCAGTCAGGCTACTCCTGTCGCGCATCGGATGAAGTGGCATAATCGCCACCATCGTGGCGAGAACGGACATGAGCCGTACAAACTCTGAGATTCGCATCGCGGTGCTGGGTTACGACCGGTGCTCCGCCTGGATCACTGCGGGGCTGCTCGAATTGTTTGCGGTCGCCGGCATCGCGGGCCGCCAATCGGGCCGGAATGGGGTGCACTTTCGCTGCGAAGTCGTGAGCACCACTCGCCGGCCCGTTCGCGCTTCACACGGCGTGCGGCTGACTCCAGCACCGCTGCGCCGCCATTACGAGGCTGTCATCGTTCCGCCAGTTTGGGTCGAATCTGTCTCCGAGCTCGTTCAGCGCGTCGAGCAGCTGCATAGCCTGCATGCGCTACTGCGCACGCTCGCTTCTCGCAGCGACATCACGGCAAGCGCATGCAGCGGCGCAGCTATTCTTGCGAGCGCAGGTTTGCTCGCCCAACGCCGCGCCACGACGTGTTGGTGGCTGGCGTCATGGTTCGCTCACACGTTTCCGGACATCGATCTCGAGCCAGATCGGCTTGTGATGATCGATCGCGATCGCTGGACCGCAGCCGCGGGTTCGGCGTACATCCATCTCGGCCTGGCGCTCGTACAGCGATTTGCAGGATCGAGAGTCGCGACGGCAACGGCTCGGCTCCTGCTGGTTGAACGTCGGCGCGGTTCGCAGTCGCCATTCATGAACCGGCTGGACAACGCCGTGCAGACGGACGACGCGATCGTGGGTCGCGCGCTAAGGCTGTTCGAGACGAATGCGACGCGCCGGACGACGCTAGGAATGCTCTGTAAGGATCTGAACGTCAGCGAACGAACTCTATCGCGTCGTTTCCACGCTGTGCTTGGAATGTCGCCGCTGACCTACATCCAATCGCTGCGCATCTCAAGGGCGCGCACCTTACTCGAGGAGACTTCGTCGCCGCTCGACGCGATCGTGGAGCAATGCGGTTACGAAGACATCTCCTCGTTCCGAAAGTTGTTCACGCGACACGTCGGCATGACGCCTCGTGAATATCGTTCGCGGTTCGGGGGCTCGACCAGCGGCAGTCAGCAGTAGTCGGGCGAACCGCTATACGGCGTGGCAGCCCACCACTAGACCACGTCAAGGATTGTTCGGAAATCCCTTTACGTTCGGTTCCAAGGGCAATTGCAGGACGTTCGTCAAGTAGCTGACCGTGCGATAGAAGCCGGCAAGCATGAGCAACTCAAGAATCGCTCCATCGCCGAACCGCGCCCGCAGGCGCCTCCACATTTCGTCGGTAACGCCGACTCGCTCGTGCAGTTCATCGCACAACTGGATCAGCACGCGTTCCTCTTCGTCCCAGCACGCATCGTCGGCGCTTCCATGCGCGAGTGATCGGACCTGCTCGTCCGTGAGATTTGCTCGTGCACCGAATACGGCGACGTGAATGCTCCATTCATACTCGGAGCCGCAGCGCGCCGTGGTTCGATCGATGACGATTTCACGCTGTCGCACAGTGAGGTGACCGTCGTCGAGCAGGGAACCTTGGAAGAACTTTCGGAACAAACGCTCATCGCGTGCGAGCGTAGTGAAGAGCGTTAACGGGGCCATGCCCGGCGGCATGACCGACTCTATTGCGCTTTTGATCTTTGGCGGAAAAGGCTCGTTAGCCGGACTGATGCGGGATCCCATAATAAGAACAGGCTAGAACGCTACGAACCGCAAAGCAAGCACTCCGCATTGCTTGACGCACAGCTCGGCGCACCTCTGTGCGTGCTGACCGATTTCGCCATGAAAATGTTCATTCTGCCGCTTACGCGCTCGCTACCGAACTGAGAGCATCCGGATCGCGAGCAGCGAAGTCACAAGTCGGCCATCGCATGAGGAAAAAGAGAGATGCAGATTGTCGATGCTTGGGCGCAGATCACCACCGAACGCATGAGCCGGCAGCCTTGGATGCAGACCTTGTACCGCTGGACACGACGCAGTGAAGCCGGGGCTCAATCGCTGGCCTCAACGCTGGCGGCCATGGACGAAGCCGGTGTCGGCATCGCGCTGCTCTCAGCGTGGCACGCTCCGACTGGAAGCTTGATCTCCAACGAGGAAGTGGCAGAGCAAGTCGCCGCAGCGCCGGGCCGGTTCCGGGGTGTAGCGAGTGTCGACCTGTTTCGGCCGATGGATGCCGTGCGAGACATTCGTAGCTGGGTCGAACGATCGAAGTTCGTGGCGGTGCGTGTTGTGCCTTGGCTATGGGATCTCCCACCGACCGATCGTCGTTACTACCCGGTGTATGCAGCGTGCATCGAGGCCGGCGTCCCGCTCTGCACTCAGATCGGCCATACCGGCCCGTTGCGTTCGTCTGAAACTGGCCGGCTGATACCCTATCTCGAGCAGGTGATGCTCGACTTTCCCGAACTTGTTGTGGTCGGCGGCCACGTCGGCTTTCCGTGGATCGACGAGCTGACCACTATGGCCGTGAAGTTCGAGCACTTCTACGTCGATACCTCTGCTTACGTACTCCACCGCCTTCCGCCGGCGTTCGTCGACTGGATGAAGGGCATCGGGTCGCGGCGGGTCATGTTCGGGAGCAACTGGCCAATGCTGACTCCGGCGCAATGTCTCAAGGAGCTCGATCATCTGCAATTGACTGATGAGCAAAGCGCCGATTTTCTGGGTGGCACTGCGCGGCGAGTCTTCCACCTCCCCGCTTCCTAAGGGCCGCACTAATGGAAAGGTTGCGCGCTTCTATGTCGAACTCGCCAACACTCGCAGCTCCTCGCGCACATCCTGCCAGTTCCGCTCGTAAAAGACCGGCAGTTGTCCAGTGAACCGGCGCACTAGCCATTGAGCGAAATCACCCACGGGCATGCCGTCGACGAGAGTTATTTCAGGAAGCGGGTCAGACTGAACGAAATTTGACATCCATTCTCGATCGGATTTTCCACGTTCCGACCAGTAACCGAGGGCGCGCCACCGTGAATCGAGCAGGACGACTGTCGGAATGCGGCTTACTCCGCCTCTTCCGGGAAATTGCGCAGCGGCAGCCTTGTGCTTGTCATGGCTTGCCACGCGCAGTTCCGCACCGGGTGAAGCTTCCACGAGCCGCGCGATGAACGGAAGATTGATGACGCAATCAGCACAGTACGGCTCGCAAAGAATCAGCACTCGCGCGCCCGGCTGAAAGATGCAACTGTCCGCGTCCGACGCAATAAACCCGAACCGCCGATAAGTTTGATGAAATCGGTCGGCATTCGCTCGTACGCCGCCTAGATACTCATCGAAGCTGACGCCTTCAGCATAGATCGGTTGAAGTGAATTGTCGCTCATTCTGCCTCTTTTGTTCGTGATGACACAGCCGACTGGACTCAAGCATCCACTAAGGTGCGGCCAGCGTGAATGGACGATCGAAGGTATGCTCGATCCTCCACACAGAAATTAAGTTCCTGAGGGGACCTGACTTTGAATTCGAATGTGGACCGCCTCGATCGCCTGATCCTGGCTCACTTGGAACGTGAGGGTCGAATCGGCTTCGCCGAACTCGGCCGTCGCGTCGGCCTGTCTTCACCCGCTGTCGCCGAGCGCGTCCGTCGGCTTGAAGACTCTGGCGTGATCACCGGGTATCACGCGCATGTCGATCCCGCGAAGTGCGGCCGAGGCATCGTGGCGATCGTGAATCTCACAATTCGGGGCGAGGAGTGCCCGAACGTGGGAAAACACGTTGCAGGCATCCGTTCGGTTGTCGAATGCCACCGAGTCACGGGCGAACATAGCGCCGTCATGAAAGTCGCAGTTGGCTCCATTGCAGAGCTCGAGGCCTTGGTCGATCGCTTAGTGACAATAGGCAAGCCGTCGTCGAGCGTTGTGTTGTCCAGCCCCGTTCGCTTCAAGCCGCTGACCGACCTTCCTTGATGCTGCGTGTCGACCCGCGACCGCAGAATGCTCGGTTGATCAGTAGTGCTTATGGACACTCCGTCGAGCTGCGAAGATCATGCTCCAAATCGCGTATCGCCTCGAGATTGCCAGTCACGTACGATGCTTGGGGCCTGATGGCGCGTGCCTGCAGCAGATCGCGCCGTGCCGCCGCGATATCCCTCGACAACAGGAACATGACCGCGCGATTCGCATACGCGATCGCGACGTATGTATCAGGTCGGACGCGCTCGGCAGATGAAGATTTGTACGACGCGAGCTTCCGATCCCGAAGCGCAGCTTCCACGGCTCCATCGCAGGCGGTACGCGCGTTTACCCACTCTTTAGATGCTGTGTGTATGACGCATAAGTTCGTCAGCGACCAGGAGCCAGGGTTGGCAACCGCAAGCTTCGAGAGAGCAATGTCGTAGCGTCTGGCCAGGATGTGCCGGCCGCCGGGCCCGGTTGGGTAGGCTGTTAAAACCAACGGTCGCGAGCCACCCTGGATCTCAATAGCAGCTTTGGCAAAGGGCCTGGCCACCGCGCCGGGAGAGGCAAGGAGAAACGTTGCGCAGGAAAAAAAAACTGCAAGCGTGGCTCGACAGCTTGACTCAATGATGTGCATAGAAGCCTCCGAGGACGACTGCGTCCTCCCGTGTACAAACGGATGCTATTGGGGGCCGGGCTTACTGTTGCCGAAATCGTGTCAGCGCGGAAAAGGCCGCCTGAGCGCTTCGTAAACGCGGTTGAGCGCACGGCTGCGGCCGAACTGCACTCCTCCGCCATTTGCGGTTGTGCTGGACTTGCTGCATCGTTCGCCTGGCGGGTCTCAGGTTCGCAGCATCGTTGCGTACAAATGGCTAATTTCTTTGTAATCGCTCAAATCGTGGGCTGCGGGGTCGGAGCCATTCTCTCGCTATTTCTGGCGAGCCTGGCCTGGCGTTCGCAGGAGAAAGGTCGAGCAGCGCGCATTCTGTATGCAGCTTGCGCACTCATTTTCTCTGCCGGCGGCCTGATGCTCGGCGGTATCTCTCTCACCGGGGACCCCGGAACGGCGGGCAAGATGACAGGAACGCTTCGGCTTGCAGCGGCTGCGTTCCTGCCAATGAGCGCGGTTGGCATGTGGCTCGATGACGAGGGCCTGTCGACCCAAAGGCGTCATCTCGGCAAACTTCTGTTCCTCTTGGCAATGATCACTGCCGCACTGATTGTTCTCGCCGGTTTTGCAGCAGTCTGGATCGTGCCGCGCTTGGACGCCGATTCAGTCCTAAGGGACACGCTGACAACGGGACCGGTTCATAGGGCGCTCTCGTACAACGGCTTCCTGGTTATCGCGGCTGGAGTCTGGCTGCTGCTGCGGAATCAGAGCCGGGGGCGATTCCAACAGTTCTCAGTGTGGACGCTCGTGGCGGGTCTGTTCATCGGTGCGGCCAGCATCGTGGCGCGTGATTTCTTCGCTCTGTCGAAATCCCTCGACTCGCTGCTCCTCGTTGCGAAGGAACAAGGCGTGACTCTGATCTTGATCGGCTCGCTATTCTACTTCGCACGCTTTCGCGCAGTAGATGTCTTCCTGAAACTAACCCTGCGTCTGTTTGCGGCTGTGGTTCTCGCGCTGGCTGCAGCCATCCTTACCCTCGGGCCCATCCATACCATGGCAGCGGGCGCTACCGCGCCTCTCGCATTTACAGCTATCGGACTTACGGCTCTGATCGGGCTCGTGGTGCTCATTTTCCAGCGCATCTCGAGATTGACTGATGCCATCGTCGAACGCGTTATCTTCGGCAAACCAGACTATCGGCAAGCCGCCGCAGAGCTGCGAGAAAGGTTGGCGCCGCTGGAGTCTGTCTCCGAGGTGATTGCCGCGACCGAAGAATTCATCGGCCGCACCCTTGGGATGCTGGACGTGCGAATTCAGCCGAGTGCCGCACCAGCTGAAGATGCACGCGCCGTCGATGCGGTGCAGGCCCCCATCATGGTGGGGAATCAGAGGCCGTATGTGTTCATGGTGAGCTCGCGGTCCAGGCAACATATTGTGATGACCGTCGATGTCGAGTTCTTACGTGAGGTGGCGGTGATTGTCGGCCGAAGACTCGAGGCACTGGAGCGCGAAGGCGACCGCGTAGAACGCGCCCGCCGCGAAGCGCAGCTCGTCCACCAGGTCGTTTCCGCCGAGTTGCGCGCGTTGCGTGCACAACTCAACCCGCATTTTCTCTTCAATGCTCTCAATACCATCGCCGCGCACATCCCGCATGACCCGGAAAAGGCGGAGTTGATGATCGTTCGGCTCGCGAGGGTTTTTCGCCACTTGCTGACGCATTCCGAGAAATCGTTCACCTCGCTGCACGAGGAGGTCGAGTTCCTGCGCACCTATCTGGAAATCGAGAAAGTTCGCTTTGGAGAGCGCTTGACCATTGAATTCGATATCAGCGACGCCGTCGCTGCGGCCACTGTGCCCTGTCTCATTCTGCAGCCACTCGTGGAGAATGCGCTCAAACACGGGCTGGCGGCCAAACGCGGTGACAACCAGCTCATCATTCGCGCCGATCGCATCGCCGATTCACTTTCACTTTCCGTGGAAGACAATGGCGTCGGCATCTCGGAATCGATCGACGCTGTGCATCCCCGGGGTGCGAACGGTGTCGGCTTGCGCAACATCCGCGAACGACTGCGAACGATCTACGGCCATCGTGCCAGCTTGGTGCTAGAGAACGTTAGCCAGGGCGGCAGCCGCGCGTTGGTCATCATTCCGGCCGATATACCATGACGAACTGCATGCGCACTTTGTTGGTCGATGATGAGCCAAGCGCGCGTTTGCGCTTGCGCCGTTTGATCAGTACTGACAGACGTGTAGAAATCAGTGGCGAAGCGGCGGATGGAGTGGAAGCTGTAAAGGAGATCGAGCGTCTTCGACCGGACTTGATGTTCCTGGATGTCCAGATGCCCGGCTTGGACGGCTTTGATGTGCTGCGCGCGCTTCCAGCCTGCTCCACAATCCCGCTGATTATTTTTGTCACAGGCTTTCATGAATACGCGATCAAGGCGTTTGAGGCGAACGCAGTCGCCTATCTCCTGAAGCCAGTGGAAACAGAACGCCTGCATGTCATGATCGAGCGCGCCTGGCGGCTCCACAGCTTTGTCGAAGAGCGTGAGCTCAATGACAAAAACGTGGAAGCTGCACTGTCCAGCGCCAGCCCGCAGTTGGAGCACATCGTAGTGCGCAGGCTCGACCGGCTGTTGCTGCTCGACCCGCGTGAGGTCGTCTTCTTTTACATGGATAATGGCATGGTTCGCGCCAGAACCGCAGGGGACAGCTACTGGGTCAACTATCAGTTAGGCGAATTGGAAAGCGCACTCTCGAGCGCGAATTACTTTCGAGCACATCGCTCTACGCTCGTAAATTTAAAGGCAGTACGCGAAATTCGGACCGACGGGCGTAGCGGGTTTGTGTTGATCATGGCAGATTCCGCCCAGACCCAAATCGAAGTCAGCGACCGTCAAGCCCGCCTCCTGCGCGCACGTATTCCCGGTTTATAGCTCGACCACGACAACTTCATCGACCGCGCGGTTCAACCGCATTAATCTTCTCACGCGCCTCCTGTTGATCGTCAGGCGATGGCGGTGGCTCACGTGGCTCGGCGGTCGCCGAGGGTTCCAAGCTCAGCCGCGCGAAGACTGGGAAGTGGTCGGAGCCGCAGTTCCTGAGCACTTTGAAGGCGAGCACGCGAAACTGCGTCGAGCAAAAGACGTGGTCCAATGGATAGCGGAGCATCGGCCATCGCGCGTTGAACGTGCTGAAGAATCCGCGGCCTACGCGAGGATCCACGAGGCCGCTGATGCGCTTGAAGAGAGTATTCGTCCTCGACCACGCAACATCGTTGAGATCTCCGGCAACGATCGTGGGATCGTCGCAGCCCTGCATCTCCTTCGCAACGATGAGGAGCTCAGCGTCGCGCTCCGCGCTGCGGTCACTCTCCTGAGGGGCGGGCGGTCGAGGGTGCACGCATCTCAGCTGAATCGATTTGCCCGAGGGCAGCAGCACCTCGGTGGCGATGGAAGGCACATCGTCCTGGACCAGGAACTGAACCCGCGCGTTCCTCAGCTCGAGCCGGCTGAATAACAGCATGCCGTACGTGTTTTCTTTGATGCTGCGAACGGTGAACGGATGGTTGTCCTGAAGGTCGCTCAGCGCCTGCTCCCACCAGGCGTTCGTCTCCACGAACAACATCAGGTCCGGGTCATTCTCGGCGATGAGCTCCCGGAGCACGTGGGTGTTCCGATTGTCCATGTAAACGTTGGAAATCAGGATACCTACCGCGCTCTCGTCATCGCGCCTGGAGCCGCGTTCGACCTCGACGCGCGCCAGCGGCGTATACGGATACATGCGCCAGAGCTGATAAGTGAGGCATGCGGCCAGCAATCCGAGAAATACATGGTCAGCCGCACTCGGATCCTCCCGCACCAACACGTACATGACGAAGATGACGAGGAAGCACAGCGTCAGCTGCAGCCTGGGGAACTCGAAGATGCGGACCCACCAGACATCCGACCGCGAAAGCGGCAGCAAGCTGGCGCCGATCATCAGCCACCCTCCGATGGCAAGCGCAGTCTCCAACAGGTCCTCCCCTACTCGCGGCTTCTTTTTTCCTGAATTCGCGCTCCACGCGGATGGTTCCATGCGCGACCATTGCCGACGCAACGCCCGGACTCAACCCGCGTGAGCCGCCGGCCAGAGACTCTTCTGGAACTGCCCCCCCGGCGGAGAGGAAGTGCCCAGCACTGCCGAACCCAAGCGCTTTATCGGTTCATAGCGCAACGCCGCGCCGGGGTCCGAGCGTCAGCTGCAAACGCTCTCTAGCGCTTCGCCTGGCCTTCATACAGTTTGTCAGCGGCTTTCATGATCTCTTTCTGATGACGCTTCACGAGGCTGGCGCACTGCGTTTGGCGATCCGCGTCGTAAGCCAAGTAGGCCTTGCTGCCTCCGGCTTTGATTACTTTCTCCGCGTTCTGCTTTTCACTTTCAGAGGCTTCTATGAACTCCCGTCGTAAAGTGCGTTGGCTAAGTGACTCTGCGATCTGAAGATAAAACTGAATTTGATCTTCCAACTTTTGTAGCTCGTCGGTCCTGTCGTGGCCTGAGCTCTTCAGGAGGTGTAGGTGGTAGGCTCGCGAACCTGCGCAATCCAGAAATGGCCTAATGGGGACGGCCGGCTCGCCCGCCGCCGCCGCCGCGGCCGCCCCAGCCAAGACACCGACTGCAGCTAGTCGACGAGCCAGGATATGCATCAGGTGAACTCCAAAGCGGTAAATTGATTTAGAACTGAGCTCGGTGACGGAGTAGCCTGGGCACTGTCCGACTCTCCCCTGAGTCTACGGACCACAATGGAGTTCGCACGCGAGATGTCCATGCAGCCATACAGGATTAGTCAAGTTATGGAAACTGGATGCCCAAGTTGCAATCCATGCGACTGCTCGACCAGCTAGCAAGCGCATTCGGTACCGCCACTATAACCAACGAACAGAGCTCTCAGCGAAGTTAACGCCGCCGCGAATCCGGCGATACGTGGCCCAATTGCTTGCAGGCAATCAACAAGAGCGCCGAAAAAATACTCTATAGAACTGAACCTGGAATCGGCTCCGTTCTCAGCCTTCCCTCCTCTCTATAAAATTCCTCGCGCCAACCTCGCGATTTCCCCTGATTGTTTACCCTGTTTCTTATTAGTGCGTGCCGGTCGTACCCCATCCGAATCCCGCCACATTTGTCACTCCCATCATCTCGCGCACGGCATATAGGCTGCCCACTCCCAAATGCACACGATGGAGATGGAGCAATGAAGATCACGTGGGCCCCGGCACTGCTTGCTGCCGCTCTTGCGAGCGTGGCTGTCACATCGAGCAGCCAGGCTGACGAGACGACTCTCGAGCGGATGCCGGCCGAGCTGGAAACTCAGTTCGCGTTGAGTGCCGTGCCGCCCGAGCTACGCGAGCAAGCAACGGTTCATCTGCTCAATCCAGCGAAGGGTTACTACATCTCCAAGCTTGGGACCAGCAGTTTGAATTGTGTCGTTCAGCGTACGGCATGGGAGTACGGCGACTTTCGCAACGACATCTACTGGCCCGTGTGTTACGACGCCGCGGGCACCAAAACGCACTTGAAAGTCATCATGGACGCGGCTGCGCTGCGCGCCCGCGGCATGGGTGCTGAAGCACTGAAGGCTGAAATCGCCAAGCGGTACCGCGAACGCACCTATAAGGCGCCAGAGAAAGCCGGCTTGGCTTATATGGTTGGCCCGGTTATGCGCGCCGTCGCGCCTCCAGACCTGAAAGTGCACACCATGGCCATGCCGCATCTGATGTTCTATGCACCTTTCGTCAGCAACGAGGAACTCGGGGCCAAGCCGGATTTCAGCGATTTCGCGAGTCTGCAGAACCCATTCATTGATCAGCACGGCATACCCGAGCAGAGCTACGTGATCCAACTCATCGGCCAGGCGGAAAAGAGCAAGATCCTGATGGCCGAGAAACCGCTGATAGACGCGTTGTGCGCATATCGGGACGTCCTGTGTCTCACGCACGAGAAGCATTGAGCGGCAACGCGCCGGCGGCGGACATCATGCTATTTGTTGCGCATGATGGAAGAAGCCGGCGACCTAGCTCGATAGGCACCTAAGCCGCGAACGCGTCGATTTCTCGTCGGACAAACTCTCTGAATGAAGTCGGAGCATGACCACTAGCAAGTTCGAAGTCGGTGGTTGTCTGGGAAAAATCCGGCAGCTCCGCGCGTTGCATCTTTTCCGCGATGTCCACGATGCATTCAAAGTACGATCGCTCGATCAGGCCGGCCAGCGGAAGGCTTCTCACTTCCGCAGGCGACAGTGGCTGGTACTTGATCGCGCGTCCGAGCTCCTGAGAGAGAACTGCGGCTGCTTCCTCCATCGTGAGCGCCTCAGTGGATAGAAAGTACCGCTTGCCCGCGTGACGATCCGGTTCGAGCAGCGACAGTGCACCGATTTCAGCTACGTCCTTGCAGTCGACCAGTCCGATGCGCTGATCTGCGAAGAACATGCGCAGTGAATGCTGGTCGACCGCACCGATGCAGTTTTGCATGAACGTGTTCGGGTTCAGATGGGTGAAGCTCAGGCCAGAGTGCTCGATGTACGACTCCACCAGCTGATGCCAGACGAAATGGCGCACACCGCGGCTCGCCGGTCCGCCGGGCGGATGGAACGTGCCCAGGTGCACTATATGTGACACGCCGGCCACCTGAGCCATGTCGATGAGATTCTTGCTGTGTTCGAGCATCGCCACCGTGTATCCCGTAAGCAGGAACAATCGGTCGATGCCCGCGAGCGCCGATGCATACGTATCGAGCCGATCGAAATCGAAATGTCGGAACCTCACCTGCCTGCCAAAAGCCGAATCGCCTCCACGGCTGCTACCGTCCGGGATGCGACGGCACGCCGCGAATACATTCACCTTGCCCTGCGCCGCGCGACTCTCCAAATGCCTGAGCAGGTGCGATCCGACGCGGCCGGTCCCGCCCAGCACCAGAATGTTTGGTATGGCTGTGTTCATGAATTAACATTATCCGCACCGCAGCTGCTTGGTAAGAGATGACGGCGCGGTCACTCGGTTACACCGGTGTTACCGGCAGGAGGATGATGATGAGAGCGCGTCAGCAAGATGCAGGAGAAATCGAACGCTGTGTGGTCCGAAACGTGCTGGATCGATTCAGCGATCGCTGGAGCGTTCTGGTGCTGTGTCAGCTGGAAGAAGGGACGCTGCGCTTTTCCCTTATCAGAGCTCGCATCGGCGATATCTCTCAACGCATGCTCGCGAGAACCTTGCAGCGACTCGCGCAAGATGGCCTGATCGCTCGCCACATGCACGCGACCGTTCCGCCCGCGGTTGAATATTCGCTCACCGCGCTTGGCCGTTCACTGCTCGGCCCACTCCATTCGATGATTCAATGGGCGGAGGCGAACGAAGCGAAAGTCCACGCGGCTCGCGCCGTGTACGTGGCCCCGCCTCGCGCGGCGGCTCGTTAGTTATCCTGTTCGTCGCGAGAGCGATCCTTTCTCGGCCTCGCGACGCCATGCACGCGGACTCATGCCGAAAGCTCTGCGGAAGGTCGCGTAGAAGTGCGAGATGTCGTTGAAGCCGACTTCCAACGCGAGCTTGGTGATCGGCTGGCGAGTCGCGATCAGCCGATCCGCAGCCGCGCGCAATCGTATGCCGATGAGTCGTTGTCGCGGCGTCTCACCGGTGAGAGCGTGAAACACTCGAATGAAATGGTAGCGGCTGAGATTGGCGGCCTGCGCCATCAGATCCACCGAGATCGCCTCGGCGTAGCGATGTTCGAGCTCCTGCGCGACTTGAAGCACGCGGCGGCGTTGGGACCGGCTGCCTGGAGGCGGCCGCTCCAGGTCAGCTGCGGAGAACTCTATGCCCGTGACTCGCAGGCGCTCAGCCAACACGATCAGCACGGCTGGTTCGAATAACTCGTCCTGGCGGCGGCACGAGGCGCAGCACGCTTCCCGCGTCCCGCTGATCTGCGTCGTCATCCCTCTTCACCAATCGTCGGTGGGTCATGAGAAAGGATAGTGACAAAGCATCGAACAGTGGGAGTAACAAACGTGGCGGAATTGCCATGAGCGCGATTGATGAGCGCCAGGCACATCTGCTGTGCCACGCTCTCAAGTTCGATTGAGTAAGAATGCAGACCTGTTCCAGCTCACCACCGTCGGCATTCATGACTATCGACTACGACGTGCAGGTCTTTCCGCGAGTCTCTCTTCAATGCGGCCGGGAGCTGCACGATTGCACGCTCGCCTTCAAAACTTACGGCGAACTCAACGCGCGCAGGGATAACGCTATTCTGTTTCCGACCTGGTTTGCGGGCAATCACACTCATAACGAGTGGCTGATCGGCCCGGACAAGGCGCTCAATCCATCACGATACTTCATCGTCTGCCCCAACCTGCTCGGCAACGGTCTGTCAGCTTCGCCCAGCAATACCACCGGGAGATTTCCCCCGGTTACGATTTGCGACAACGTTCGCCTGCAGCACCAGCTGTTGACGCAGAGGCTGGGCATTGAACGATTGCAGCTGGCCGTGGGCACGTCGATGGGCGCGATTCAGACGTTCCATTGGGGCGCGCTATATCCCGAGATGGTCGCGAGAATCGCGCCCATCTGCGGAGCTGCACGCTGCGCCCGTCACACCTCGGTATTCATCGAGGGTGTGCGCGCGGCACTGACCGCCGACGCGGGGTTCGAGGACGGTTGGTTCCACGCCCACCCAGAGCGCGGCCTGCGCGCGATGGCTCGCGTCTACGCAGGCTGGGGTTTTTCGCAGGCTTTCTTCCGGGCGGAACTCGATCGTACGGCGCTCGGTTTCAGCTCGTTAGAAGAGCATATCGTGCGCTTCTGGGAAGAAGCATTCCGCTCGCAAGACGCAAACAACCTGCTCACCATGCTTTGGACGTGGCAGAACGCGGACATCAGTGCCAATGATGTTTTCAATGGGGACTACGCAGCGGCGCTGGCAACCATCTCGGCGAAAGCCGTCGTCATGCCGAGCCAGACCGATTTGTACTTCCCGCCGGAGGACAGCGCCTTGGAAGTTCAACACATGCCGAACGCCACGCTCCAGGTCATCCCTTCCGTTTGGGGCCACTTCGCCGGCGGCCTCGGCGTGAATCCGGCGGACGTGACCTTCATCGATGCAAGGCTGCGCGAATTGCTCAGCCTCGACTAGGAATTCATTGCGCCGCCGACACGCTCACAAACGCGGCACCGCCTTCTTCGCAAGCTCCAACGCCTGCTCCGGGAACCAGGCGCCTGCATCCGGATCTTTGCGCCCCCACAATGGATCGAATGTTTGCTGCTCGAGAAATATCGTCGGCCCGGCTCGCTGTATGAGCTGTAATCCCAGGCGCGATGAAGTGCGTCGGATTCCGCGGCGGCCCCATAGATTGTTCGCATCACCAGCTTTCAGTTTGGATGAGCCACCAGCAGCTAACACGCTAGGTGAATAGTCCAACATTGACACGCCCCCCCTCTTGGGACCGTGATACTGCCACGCGCCAATAGATCAATAGCCTGCGCGCTCCCAAGTCGGTCGGACCATACGGCCCGGAAATACAGCCGTTCCCGGTGTACGAAGTGGGAACGGCCACAAGCAAAAGGGTGCGGCGAATGTCAGACACTATTGCCATAAGCAACCGCAAGGGCCATATCGGCTCCCATCCCGTGGCTCAGCTGCTCAGCACTGGAGTCCACCTTCGAGATCTGCATACAACTGTCGACAGCTCGGCGGAGCCGGGCAGTCGTCAACTGCTCTCGATAGTCGTTCCTTGTTACAACGAGGAGGAGGTAATCGCCGAAACGATGAAGCGGCTCAGCGCCTTCTGCGCCGAGGTGAATGATCTCGATGTGGAGTTGATCTTTGTCGACGACGGCAGTTGCGACAGCACTCTCAAACTGCTGAAGGAATTCATGACCGAGGATTCAAAGATCAAAGTGATTGCCCTATCCCGCAATTTCGGTCACCAGATCGCGGTGACCGCGGGAGTCGATGCAGCGAGCGGCGATGCGGTCGTTATCATCGATGCAGATCTCCAGGATCCGCCCGAAGTTGTTCATCAGATGATCGCCAAGTGGCGTGAGGGCTACGACGTGGTCTATGGCACGCGGACCGAACGGTTAGGCGAGTCCGCCTTCAAACGCGCCACCGCGCGCGGCTTCTATCGGCTACTGAACAAGCTATCAGATGTTCCGATTCCGCTCGATACCGGCGACTTCCGCCTGATCAGCCGTAACGTGGTGGATGCGCTGCGTGCGATGCCGGAACGCGATCGATTCGTACGCGGCATGGTGAGCTGGGTCGGATTCCATCAGATCGCTCTACCATATTCCCGTGCGGAGCGCGTGGCCGGTGAAAGCAAATATCCTTTGCGAAAGATGCTCCGCTTTGCGACAGACGGCATCCTGTCGTTCTCCAGAAAGCCTCTGCAGATGTCAGCAGCAATGGGAATCGCCTGCGCCTTTCTGGCACTGCTTGGTATCTGCTACGCCGTATTCTTTCGCCTGTTCACCAATTCGTGGGTTGAAGGCTGGACGGCGCTGATGATTGCGATCCTCTTCATCGGAGGCATCCAGCTCATTAGCGTCGGTATCCTTGGGGGATACATCGGACGCATCTACCATGAGATCAAGAATCGCCCTCTATATATCGTACAGGAGTATCTCGGGTTCACTCACAACGGGCCGGCGATGTCGCGCAGCCCCGTCGGGCACGATAAATGAGGGCGCCGGCGTTCTATGTTCCTGCGCGACAGTTCATACATGAGATACCTGAAGTTGGCGCACCTTTCTTGTCCAGCTCCGCGGCAACAATTGTGTTGCGTGCATGCCGCGCATAACAGCCCGGGCATGGTCCGCGCTTCTCCCCGCTTGGACGGAGTCACGCAGAGGTAATCGGATCCAGCACCACTCTGCCTCTCAAGGCAACGCGAAGGCGATGTATGCACTTCCCTGTTTCGCCCGACGATTCTTATCGTTACTGGTGGCAATGACCACATACTGCTTTCCGCCGATCATGTACGTTGCTGGGGTCGCCGTGCCGGCGAAAGGCAACTCCGCCTCCCAAAGCAGACCGCCGGTCCTACTGTCGAAAGCACGAAACTTGCGATCGTAGATGGTTGCTCCGATGAACACTAACCCACCCGCCGTCACAATCGGTCCCCCATAGTTCTCCGACCCTGTATTCTTGATGCCTTGCTTCGCAAGTTCCGGATACTCCCCTAGTGGAACGCGCCAGCGATATTTTCCTGTGTTGAGATCTATCGCGCTAAGTGTCCCCCAGGGCGGCTCCACGGCAGGGTAACCGTCGGGGTCCAGAAACTTGTTGTACCCTGTGAACGTGTACTTCTGCTGCTCGACACGCTCGGGTGGTGAGAGTTCTCGTACATCTGCTACTGATAAGAACTTGGGCGTGGGCTCATCACGCAAATAAGCGACGAGGGCCTTGATTACCGGCGTGGGAAGATGAGCAAATGATGGCATCCGGTTCCTGCCCCGACGAATGATCTCCTCTGTATTCTCCTCGTTCAGGCGCTCTGAAATGTCTATAAGTGAAGGGAATGCCGGCGGCGAACCGCGCCGATCGACCCCATGACAAACGGCACACTGTTCCTGATATATCGCGGACTCAATGGCGCCGTCGGGATTGGCCTTGATAAGTCCGCCGGTCCATGGAATATCATTCGAGTTGATGTATAACACGCTCGTTCTTGGGTCGGCCGCTGCCCCACCCCACTCAGCGCCTCCATCAAAACCTGGAAAAACGACAGTCTGTTCCCCGAGCCCCAGCGGAGCGAAGGGTCCTTCGCTGCGAAATTTTCGCAACTGCGTTAGAGCCCAAATACGCGCGGCCGGCGTTCGCTTGGTTAGCATCGCTTCCGTCAGCCGTTGGCGTGCGAACGGCTCCGGCGCCAGTGGAAAAGGCTGAGTTCTGGCGGTCACCTCACCAGGCAACTTCGAGTCCATCACTTCGCGCTCCGCGATCGGAAACAGAGGCTCTCCGGTCACTCGGTCGAAAACAAAGACAAAGCCATGTTTCGTCGGCTGCGCCACGGCATCAACACGTTTGCCATTGCGGATTACCGTCAGCAATGTGGGTGCAGAGGCCAAATCTCGATCCCAAACGTCGTGATGTACCAGCTGAAAGTGCCACAGGCGCTTGCCAGTGGCTGCATCGAGGGCCACGAGCGAATTGGCAAACAGGTTATCGCCCTTGCGATCCCCCCCATAGAAGTCTGGGGCGGGCGATCCGGTGGGTACATAGACGATTCCACGATCATCATCCAGCGCGAAGCCCGCCCAACTGTTCGCGGCGCCGCTTCTCACTCTTGCGTCCGCCGGCCAAGTGTCTGCGCCAAACTCCCCGGGCTGAGGAATCGTACGAAATACCCAGCGCAAAGCCCCAGTCTGAACATCATAAGCGCGGATGTCACCGGGCGGCGCCGGCATGGTCTCCGAAGTTCGGAAGCCTATAACAATGAGATCTTTGTAGATCACCCCCGGTGACGTCATGGCGACATAGTGATCCTCAATTTTTCCACCCAATCCCCTGCGAAGGTCGATCGCGCCATTCTCACCAAACGACGTTATTCGCTCGCCGGTGTTGGGGTCTAGTGCATAGAGGAGATTCATAACCCCCGCAAGGATCCGACAACGGCCTCCGTTCTCATAGAAAGCAACGCCACGTGACGGCCCGGATGCGCGCACACCCGCGTCGAATTGCCAACGCAATTTCCCGGACGCTGCATCCAATGCGATCACTTTCAACTGGGGGGTGTATGTATAGAGCGTGGAGCCGATCATGATCGGGCTTGACTGTGACCCTCCCAGTTCTTCAGAGTCGTGACGCCAGACTACTTTGAGATTGCGAACATTCGCTCGATTAATCTGCGTTAGTTCTGAATACTTCGTGTTACCACTGCTTCCACCGTAGACGCGCCACTCTCCCACCCGTCGCGTCTTCTCAACGCCCCGTAGCTGGTTTGTGGCGTGGCTTCTCGCGCTCGAGTAGCGAACGTCCTTGTTCAATGCCCTTTCGTTCGCCACCTTCCCGAGGCTGCATGCGACTTCGACTCCCGTCATGTCGAACGTTTCGTGCGAAGTTTCGGCGTTCACCGCACCTGAAAGGCCGCCCAAGAGAATACACGCCCAACAAATTGGTACAAAGCTATTCACGCTCCGGCGATTGCCGCTGACCGGCGCGATCTTCGGACGATGAGAGGACGAGCAGACGTTGGGCGCGCACGCCACGCGTGCGAGAGCTGATAGCGCAATCACCGCTGATCCGTGGTTGCTTTTTATACGGCATATGACCGGCTGACAGTGCATGCGGCCCCCTGCATCTATTGACAGGCCGCATACCTTGCAGCGCGATAAAGAGCCGCTGTTGTTGCAATCGGCCGTGACTTAGATCCCGGGATGAAGCTCAGATAAAACTTCGCCCCGCCTGAGCCCACGCGGCACCACGATCCTCTCTCTCAGGTCCATTTTGCTCACTCAAATTCCCAAACGCGGCGCACGATCTAACGAACGCCTCTCCATATCTCAGTCTAAGATGTCGCAGCTTCCAACCAATGCTGACCTATCCGCTAATGCTCCTGCATCCGTACTTTGCGGAGCCGATTCGACTCACGTACTTAAGAAAAATTGCGTTCCCAAGACAGATTTTGTCACCTGCGCGACTAACTTCCACGAACAACTGTTGATAACTCCATGCCCCGCTCACCTGGCATGATGATCCCTTCGGCGAAACACCCAGGCTTTGAACGCTGACGAACAAAGCATGCACCTACGGGAGCGTTGAGACTCGGTCGAATAGTCACGGAATTTGCTCGCCGCGTGATGCGCAGCAACGTGTCAGTTTGCTGGACAATGACGTGATCCCAACGCATCCGTCACGTCACATCGGCACAGGGGACTTATTAATTTAACCGCTCCTGCGGATCCAAGAATCCATTGTGTTGAAAACAAGAGCACGCTTGGTGGCGACAAACATCGCCCTTGCCTGCGACCGCTCCGAAATGCAGCTAGGGCTTCGATGCGCGCCGGAATGCCTGCAGCCCTTGTTTAGCGGATTGGTGAACTGCTGGCGCAGCTTCGCGGGGGTCTCAGGCTTCCCCAACCGGTCCATCGGTTGCCGCTTGCAAATATCGGTTGAGCCTGAGGAGCCGGGTTCCACCACGATAGTGGCGGATTATGGCTAAAAACAAGTACTTGTGCTGCGGCAGGATGCAGAGCAAGCCGTCCGGCGTGCCGGGCTGGATACGTGATAGCCATTACGAAGCCGCTTGGGCAAGAACTCCTAGGTGCAGCGCCAGATGCTTTGGAGAGATTTAATGTCCACACGTCGAGATTTTTTAAAACAGACAGCGGCAAGCGGCGTCGTTGCGGCGGCATCAATGCAGGTCGCTCGGGCGGTTGAAGATGCGGGCAGCGGAGGAATGGAGCAGCCGAACGTCGACAAAACGAATCTCAGTTGGCGCTCGCGCATCAAGTCAGTGATTCGCCGCGACGAAACCGTGCTGCGTTATGGAGTGCATGGCGACAACTGGCATATGAGCTGGGCCTCTGATGATCGACAGTATGTGAGCGCGTGCGACGGCGTGTGGTTCACGGATCATTCGATTGAAGACTATAACAGCCGCATTTTTGCCATAAACGGCGGTCCGCGCGATGCCAAGTTTCACGACATTCCAGGCTATCCGATCTTGGGATCCCGCACACAGAAGCCGGGCGACACGCGCTATTACAATTTCGGCACGTTGGCACTCGACCGGCAGATCTACCAGTTCATGAGCACCTATAATCGCTCGCGCGGGGCCGATGACCAGCAGAACTCCGATGTCAACAACTTGCGCTTCAACGGCGCTAAACTCATCTACTCGCCGGACAATGGCCGCACCTGGCACAACCAGGACGGCTCCACGCCAGTGACGTGGGAGCCCTGGGGCATGCGCTCGCGCAATACCATGGTGTTCTTCGAGGAGGATCAGGAAGCTTTCTCGCTGCTAACCGTGCTACAGATGGGCAAGAACTACGAGCACAACCGTGATGGCTACATCTATGTCTATGCCCCGAATGGGAATACCGAAGGAACGATGAACGAACTCGTGATGTTCCGAGTGCCGAAAGGCAAGCTTCTCGACCGGGAGCATTATGAGTATTTCGCAGGCTGGAGCGCGGATCGCCGCCCCCGATGGAGCCGGGACATCAAGGCGCGCGCTGTGGTTCATACCTTCCCGCGTGGCTGGGTGAACTCTCTAATACATCCCTTCGCCTGGCAACCCAGCGTGGTCTACAACGCGCCGCTTGGGCTGTACATGATGGCCAACTGGGGTATGGGAACTGCCCCTGATGGCCTCTGGTTTGGCAAACCAAGCTATCTGGGGTTCTGGATCTCGCACAATCCCTGGGGGCCGTGGACGCAGATCCACGAGGAAACGGCGTGGCTCCCGGCAGGCGACGAGCGCGCGCGCGCGTACCAACCGCAAATTGCACCTAAGTGGATCGCCGCCGACGGCAAGTCCTTCTGGCTCGTATGGACCGATTACCAGGAGAAGGACAAAGGGGCGCTCGAGCGATTCAACGAGCGGATGCAAGAGAAGCTTCAGCAGAATAATCCGGATAACGATTTGGCAAAACTCTCTGTGATCTTGCGGGAGTACCAACCCTTTTACGCCTTCAACGTTCAGAGATACGATCTCGTTGTCGCGTGAACGCGCGCCGCTTTCCGGCCTCTTACTTCCTACCACCTGTCGGAAAAGCATGAGATCCGAGCGCATTGACCTGCAAGCGTCCTGCCGCAGTGTTCACCATCGACTGAATTTGCAGCATCGCACGATGGCAGTTATCGCGTGGCCCGCCGCAAACCCAATCGCGGAATCGATCAGGCCTCACGCGACGCCGCCCGAATGTCTGCTCCAAGCCAACCGCGTGATGCATTCAGCAAAGCTCGGTGCATGAGGCCGCACTCGATCGTTGCGGGGTGATAGCGTCGTTAGGCCCGGTCTATAAAAACAGGTATCGGCTGGAGTCGGCTCAATACCTGTAGCAAGGCTCGTTGCTATATGACCGGCAGGCGTAGCCATGAGATCGCTCATAGAATTGCCACAGATGCATCACTCTACGCGCCGGCACCGCGGTCATACGCTTACGCGGCATATGCGAGATGCGCTTGGGCGCGCGATCGTGATCGGTACCTACGATCATATTCAGTTTCCAACAGAGACTGAACTGTCCAGTCAGTTTGGCGTTAGCCGCTCTGTGACGCGCGAGGCGGTGAAGATGCTCACTGCGAAAGGGCTCCTGACTTCCCGCCCGCGGCAAGGAACAGCAGTTTCTGACAGGCTATCCTGGCACCTTCTCGATGTCGATGTATTGCATTGGTTGATGGACGGCAGGTTCTCCGCAGGCTTGTTCAAGCATATGAACGAGGTCTGCATCGGTGTGGAACCAGAAGCCGCAGCACTGGCCGCGCAACATGCTGCGCTCCATGAGCGAGATGTCATAGAGAAGAAACTGGAGGATCTCCGAGCAGCACCGTGCGCCACGAACGATTGGCTTGAAGCTGAAATTGCCGTCCGCCTTGAAATACTCCGCGCAAGCAACAACCCCTTCTTTATGCAATTCGGGCATCTGATCTCTTGGGTATTGCGCCATTCGGACCGAATCGCGAGGGAAGTGGGCGGAAGGGCCGCAAAGCTTGGCGAATACGTTGCCGTAGTGAATGGCATCAAACGAGGAGACTCGGCAGCGGCACGTGCAGCGATGCGCCATGTAGTGGGTTGACTAGTTACGCAGGCGCTATGAATCGAAGCATCGTCTGCATCGATTCGCCAGACACTGCGATCGTCAATGAATCGAGGCGTTCTAGCCAGAAGCAATCCATCTATCGCTTAGATGGCACAAAGACGCTCCCTGTCGGGAGATCATCGGAGGTCGGCGTCTAGGATCCCCGAGCACAATCGCTGATTCGGCGACGCCCTCCGCCGCATCAAACCTGATGACGTCATCGGAGATCGCCCTTCGAAACGCAAACTGCATCACCGAACTTCCGCCGGATAGAATCGTGCGCGGCATCGCACGCGCTCAAAACTTCCCGAATTCCAAATACGCACTCTTACCCACTCTATTCGTGAGCGCCATACATCGAACTCCAGTGCAAGATAGCGACCTCCGTGACGAGAAATCTCTGAGGAACATCAGCTGCATGCCAAATACTGGTGTCATAACTGCCGAGAACGGGCCGCTCAGAGATGCGAATGCAAGAAACATGGACTCGAGAGATGTAGCCTTCTTCTTCGATGGAATGCATATATACAATGCGACCGCGATTCCAAGAAAAACTTTTGAGTGGTTCCGGTTGAAACAGGGGACCCCGTTACTTGGTTGTAGAGCAATCGCGATGGCAAGGCACGCAACCAGGAACCTGTTGATCTTGGCTAGATCCCGTCGATCGTGAGCAGATACACGATCGATGAGAAAGCGATGAGTCAGGGGAGCGGAAAATATAGGGCGTTGCCACCAGGGGCGCCTTGCTGGCTAGTAGAGCAACAATTCGATGATATAGAAGCTGCCGGCCCTCAAAAGGCATCCAAAGCGAACGAATCCCGAATTCATACGATTGATTTACAACACGAACCCGTCTTCGTACCACATGCTTTCTGGTATGTAGCCGCGGTCATCGATGCGCACGAAGAGCGCTACCTGTCAACGCCGGGTTAAAGCCTCACATTCTTGGCGGACGTAAATTGCATAGATGGTTTGCTCAACATGCGCTGGCAACAATGGACATAGTCAGGGGTATTCCTTGCGAGTTCTCTGCGGGGAAGCGCGCAAGATACTGTCCACCTGGCGCGCACGAAAGCCCAATTACTAATACGTTGCTCCCAATGGCCATAGAACTTGCTCGGTGGGTCTATAGGTAGAGCTGTTATGCCCGATCTCTGTCATTTGTGTCAGTTAATCGCGCCTTGCACGTGTACATGCCCGCAGGAGGCTTCCGCCATCGACAGCAGGCTCGGCGAATCGCATTTGCCGACGAGCGCTCAAGGCAATGCTCTTGCCTCGCGGGATCGCCTCTTCAACAAACCGGCGCTTCTCTTCCGCCGTGAATCGATGGCGTCGGTGCCACTCGCGCATTCGTCAAAGTGGGCGAGATGCGACACAGCGGTGCTTAGCCTGTGCGCCCCTGTACTTTAGCGGTGTCGTGACGGAAAAGCCTTTAGGCAGCCGAGCGTTTACATGCAGGCGTTACTGGTGCGCCTGGGGGAGTGAGCGCCAACGAGAACATATGTTGTTGACGAATACCGAATGAGATGCGAACTATGCGACTTGCATGTGTTGGCTGAGGAGCAACGCCGAGCTTGTATCAGTCACCTGCGGCGCGCGGCTGACTTCATATGCGTAGGTCTCCGGTGTCACCAAGGAAAGCTGAAGCGTTCGCTCAGATGCTCTCAGACAGCCGTGGCAAGTTCGCGAAGTACGTTGATGCTCAGTCCTTGACAGTGTGATTGGAGGTAGTCCATGGCGTCACCAACAGTTCTGTGCCCTACTCGCGAATCCGAGCCCCGCTCATCTTCCAACGCTCCACCAGTCAGTGATCACGCCAATCATTCTCTTCTTGGCGACAACGCATCGAACCCGGGCCCTGTGCTCTCGATTATCATTCCGACGTTCAACGAGCGTGACAACATCAACCTTGTAGTAGATGCATTATCAAACGCATTACACGATATCGACTGGGAGGCAATATTTGTAGATGACGATTCCCCCGACAACACTGCCAGCGTGGTTCGCCAAATTGGACTGAAGCATGCACGCGTACGATGCGTACATCGTATAGGGCGCCGCGGTCTTTCGGCAGCCTGCGTTGAAGGAATGCTCACATCGAGCGCTCCGTATCTTGCGCTGATGGATGGCGATCTACAACACGATCCTGCTGTCGTCCGGAGAATGGTTGAAATTCTGGACGCCGGTGAGGCCGAGCTCGTGGTCGGAAGCCGATATATTAATGGCGATGACTGTGACGGTTTATCCAAGACGAGGCATCAACTCAGCCGCTTCGCTGCGCGCCTGAGTCGCTTAGTACTGTCTGAAAGGCTGACGGATCCGATGAGCAACTTCTTCGCCTTGCGCCAGGAGCTGTTTCACGAGGTGGTTCGCGGCCTCTCAAAGCTAAGTTTCAAGATCCTGCTGGATATTCTATTGACGGCGCGCCGTCGCGTGCGCGTCAGAGAGATTCCATACGTGCTCGGTATCCGGAAGGCTGGTCAAAGTAAATTTGAGGCTCAAGTAGCGTGGGAGTACGTGATGCTTCTCATCGACAAAGTGGTCGGTCGATACATACCAGTGCGCTTCGTGGCGTTCTCAGCCATCGGCGCCACGGGCGCGGGCGTTCATCTGGCGACGTTGGCGGTAGCATACCGAGCCCTCGGCGTCGACTTTGTTACTTCAGCAGTCGTGGCAACTGCAGTTAGCATAGTTTTCAACTACACACTGAACAACGCTTTGACTTACCGAGATCGTCGTCGGCATGGGATGAAGTGGCTCACTGGTCTTTGCTCATTTGCTATCGTTTGCAGTATTGGTGCTGCGGCAAACGTTGGACTTGCGGCGTACCTGTTCAACCAGCGCGCCGACTGGCTCCTAGCGGCGGTCGCTGGGGTGCTGGTGGGGGCGGTCTGGAATTACTCAGCGACGAGTTTCTATACGTGGGGAAGAAGCAGTTGATTGGACTGTGGCATTGCTCGGCGGGAATGTTCACAGTCTAGGTCGTTGCCTCACCTGTAATGCTACTGGCGACGCAACTCGTTATCACGAGAAGTCCGCAATCCGCATTCTGAATTGCTCTCCTCTGGCGGACTGAACCCTGTCCCGGAGATCCAGACCGTCGGGGGAATAGCCCTCAGCGGAGCGATCTTTACTCGGATTTTTCGTCGCGAGGCTCCGACGATTCATCCAATTCGCTTTGACTGTACACTTCGCCCCGATCAGACGTTGATTGGTAGTTGATGTCAACCGGGACCTGATCGTGCGCGTCCTCGCGACGAAATTCGCCGTGAGCAGCGCGCAGTACAACGCGATTCCTCGTCCAGAGGTCTCGGTATGACGAGCAGGCCAGGAACTCATCGCCCAACTCCCTCATCCTGCCGTCTAGCCTGGTCCTCCATCTCAAGAGATCTTTCGAGTAATAGGCATCATCGGCCAAGTTGTTGGCTTGCTGCGGATCACTAAGATTATCGAAGAGCAACTCTCGTCCGTCGCTACGGTATCGAGCATAGGTATAGCGCTTATCGCGTAGCGCACGCCATTCAAACCCGTCCTTCCATAGAAAGGTGTGCCCCATGCCCTGCAAGAAAGCAAACTCCGGCTGCGGTCCCGCCTGCCCCAAAGCTAAATGCGATACGTCAGCACCCTCAACTTGATCGGGGATGCGTAGTTTGAGTAAACCTAGAATTGTCGGAAGTAGATCCGGAGTGGAGATCGTAGCGTCCGACACCAATCCCTTTGGAATCTTCCCCGGCCATCGAATCAACAGCGGCACACGAACCGACTCCTCATAGAACGTCATTTTGAATACCCTGCCATGCGCGCCGAACATCTCGCCGTGGTCCGACGTGAATACAACAACGGTATTGTCCGCCACAGCAGCCTCATCAAGCGCCTTCAACAAGGCTCCCAACTGTTCATCCACGCTCGAGACCATAGCGTAATACACACGCATGAACTCAATCAGATTCCTCTTCCAGAATTCATGCCAAGCTTTCGGGTCAGTATTACGGTCCATTCTCGGGTCCGGAGAATCTTGCCAGGTGCTCGGGAACTGAAAATTAACACCCTTGAATTTTCTATACAGATGCGCTGGGACATTCTGCTCTGTCCATGGATCGTGTGGCGGACTCAGAGCCAGCACAAGATTGAATGGCTGTCTGCGTCTTGCCTTCTCCCTTATGTATTGGGTGGCCAGCTCAGTGAATGCTTTCGGCCCATAGCCGGAAATCCGCTGTGGAACATCTGAGTTGGTAAAGTAAAATGCATTGTAGTTCAGATGCCAGAAGTTGAACCCAGCCCAGTAGTCTTCGAATCCCAGGCGGTATGGACCAGGCGGAACGAACTGATTGGCGATAGTCCCGTGATCCGAGTCGTTGGCCCATAGGTGCCATTTTCCGATCAGAGCATTCACATAGCCAGCGCGATTCAAGATGTGCGCCAGCGCGTCTTGATTAGGGTTCAGCCTGAGTTCGTTAACTACCATTCCCGTGCTGCTGGAATATTTTCCGGTCAGAAGTGACGCACGAAATGCTGAGCACACTGGAGTGCTGGCCACAAAATTCTTGAAATTCACCCCTTGCTTTGCCAAAAGATCGATATTCGGTGTGATTGCTCTGGGATCGCCTGCATATCCAAGAGACTGGTAACGCAACTGATCTGCAATCACCACAACCACATTTGGTCGCGGAGGAGCACCGAGCAGCACTCCTGACCAGGTCATGCACAGGGCCCCCAGTGCTCCAATGCGGAGCATGACCATCAGCATTTGGGTCCCTCCCCTTTAGCTCAAGCTCTGGATATTGCTGAAAAGACCCCTCGGAGACACATGTTCACCCCCAAGCCCCGCCGACGGCACGGAATCAGAAATTGTTGCTACTAGAGACTTCGATCCATTCGCTTCCTGAGTGCGCCGCGCCCCCACGCGTAACATGACACCGCGATAACGAGCGCCAAACCCAGCATTGGGGACGAAAGGCAGCGCCAGATCTCCGATCCAACTTCTGGATATTCAGCTACCACTACGACGCCAACACCCAGTACGAGACCGACAATCAATAGCAGCTTGAGGGTGAATCTTAACGTATGCGCAAGCAATCTTGCGGATTGGGTTGTCATCAAAGCTGGCTTGTGGTCATCATGCACGCTAGTCGACCGCATAATCTCAACTGACTCCTTCGATACAACAACGATTGACATCGCGTCATCACTCAGCCGCATTAGCCAGAACAATTCAAGAGCGACTATCGAACTCAACAGCAGTAGGCACGTTCCTATTAGCATTTCCGATACTCCATACTCTGTTCACAGACACACGGCGGATCATGGGGAAATCTGATGACACATCCGGCCATTGAGCCCGGCCGGTAACATTCCTATAACATCACGTGACCGCACATGAGAGAGTCTTTGTAACCAAAGAGTGTGCCGCTGTTCGCCGTGAACAAATCTATTCCAGTATGGACGCTCCTACTCTGCGTGCTACTCGGCGGAGTTCTTACCGTGTTCTTCGGCTGGTCAGTCCGAAATGCGATCGACGCGCCATCTCAATCTGCCCGAATAGGCAGAGCATCGGTCGCAATTGCCTCGTTCCCTGACCTCCTTCAGACGGTGTTCCTGGAGCTTACGACGCCACGAGAACGCATCTTCGAAGTACCCAGGCCCTCAATCGATACGACTGACCTCCACCCCGTTCACTCACGGTCGGGGATTCGAATCGATGGCTTGATTGCGAAGGTCAACGAAGAAGCTCTTCTTTACGCGCCAGGTTGGCGGCTTGTTATCGGAGGATTCCAGGTTGACGGAACGTTCGTACAATCCGCCCTACTTTTCTCGCCTGAGATGACACTGACGCGAGTAGTAAAGTTCAAGGATATGGAAATCGCTGGAAAGAAATCCAGGTCGACAGGCCGACTCTTTATCCATGGCTTTTCCATACTGAATGATGGCTCCATGATCGTCACCTTCGACGGTGGTGCCGCCATTCAGCGCTTTGACGCTTGCGGCAAGCGTATGTGGTCTACGGCTGGCGACTTCAGCCACGCAGTCACCCTTGAAGAGGATCAAGAGTACGTATGGACCATCAGGGACATGGACGGATTACCATTGAGCGCCGCAGTTCAACTGACTACCGCGACGGGTAAGATCGTTCGTCAAATCTCGATGCTGGATGTCATTCGCCGCAATCCTGATGTAGACATACTGTCTGTGAACCAGAGAGATAACAACCTGCCGGGAGACAATCCGAAGGCCGCGCCGCCGGAGTGGTATGGAGACCCATTCCACCTGAACGACGTCGATCCGTTACCGCACAGCATGGCGCCGGCGTTCCCTTCGTACACAGATAAGGACGTTCTCATTAGCGCTCGCGCATTGGGTAATCCCCCCGTTTATAGCTGCAGCCAGAAGTGGAAAGGAACTAAGCAGCCATCGCCAACTTCTGTATCGGCGTGAACCCACCTAGCGCCATGTTGGGACGCTCATTGTTGTACGTCCAGAGCCA
>NZ_RYFW01000009.1 GCF_004138335.1 Peristeroidobacter agariperforans
GGCTCTGGACGTACAACAATGAGCGTCCCAACATGGCGCTAGGTGGGTTCACGCCGATACAGAAGTTGGCGATGGCTGCTTAGTTCCTTTCCACTTCTGGCTGCAGCTATAAACGGGGGGATTACCGTCTCACCGGAGCACGCAAGCGTAAAGCCCCCCCCTGCTCCGCGAAAGCGGCCGCGCGACTGAACAAGAATCGCGTCGCCAGGCCAGCAGACCTCCACGCACGCTGAGCAACCTGTCTAGAGCAAAAAGCTCGACTGCCACGGCGGCAGCCCCGGCGCTTGTCGCATGATAGATGTGGCGCAATGCCCTCATGAGCCGTGTGCGTTCCGCCCACGAAACAAATTGCAGTGAGTCGCGGATCAGGTGCACGATGGAAGTCTGCACCACGGTGTTGGGAAACACGTCGGAGATCGCGTCTCGAAAGCCCGTTGAGCCGTCTGCCCCCCCGCTATCAGGATGTCTTGGATGCCGCGCGAATTGATGTCGCTGATCAAACCCTGATGCCGCAATCGGCGCTGTATGATTTTTTGCCATCACTCGCTCCTTGAGTCGGAGCGGAGTGCATGGCTCTACACCTTGAAAATCAGAAACTCACGCATAGGGAATTTCACCAAAGGCGCTGACCACTCAAGAGAGGATCCCAATCCCCTTCTCCCCAATCTCACACCTCACCTTCGCATACGCCCTCACCAACTCCCTTCTCACAATCCCCGGCGACATCCTCACGCGTTGCGCGATCTGCTCGTACGTCAACCCCTCATTCACATGCATCAACAGCACCTGGCGCTGCCTCAACGGCAACCTATCGACCGCCGCCTGCAACTGCTTCGCGACCGCCTTGCTGACTGACTTCCCTTTCCCTTTCTGAGCTGCACTACTCTGCTTCCCAGTCAACTCTTCTTCATCCTCCAGCCACTCATTCCCAGGCACGCCACACCACTCGTCCACCACATTCGCCGCGACCTTCAGCACGAAGGTCTGCGGGCACCTCATCAAGGTCTCATCGGTATACCCCGAGAAACGGATGAAGACTTCCTGAGACACGTCGCCTAGGTTGGTTGACGATCGGCCCCAGAGCCAGCGGCGCACCACGGCCTCCCAACTCGAAGTGAAGGACCGTTTCGGCGCGGCAGGGGTGGCCACGGTGACGGGCGCGCGCGCGCCAACAACATTGAGTTTCATTGCAGCTGTCCCCCTATCGCATCGCCGCCGAATGAACTTTGTTCACTTATATACATCGCAGAATGAACATTAGTCAAATGAAAGGAGGCCGGTTCGCACGCGTGCGCGGTCGTGTGGCGAGAAGCCGACGAGTGCGGACTAGAGACTGCGACTAATATGCAGTTAGCGACTCAGACGGAGCGCTTGGCGCGCTGGCGCGAAGGCGACACAGCGCCGGCAATTGTCCTGGAAGAGTTGTCGTGGACGGGCCAGAGTTGGCCATCGAGGCGCCACGCGAGACGTGGCGCGAACGGATTCAATTCAGAAAATCAGCGCCTCAGGATGCGCAGGACTTCCTCGAGCTCCACCCGAATCTGACGCACGATCTGCTGCGCCTGCGTGAGATCGTCCCGCGCCTCATCGCCCTGCAGGCGATTGCGAGCGCCGCCGATGGTGAAGCCCTGCTCATATAAAAGAGAGCGGATCTGTCGAATGACGAGCACATCCTGCCGCTGGTAGTAGCGACGGTTGCCGCGCCGCTTCACGGGCTTGAGTTGCGGAAACTCCTGCTCCCAATAGCGCAGCACGTGCGGCTTCACGCCACACAGCTCACTCACTTCGCCAATGGTGAAGTAGCGTTTGCCGGGGATTGCCGGCAGCTCGCTGTTATTGCCTGCTTCCAGCATAGGCCTCAACTCGGGCTTTCAGTTTTTGGCCGGGGCGGAAGGTCACCACGCGACGGGCGCTGATGGGAATTTCTTCGCCAGTCTTGGGGTTGCGCCCGGGGCGCTGGTTCTTATCGCGCAAATCGAAGTTGCCGAATCCGGAAAGCTTGACCTGCTCGCCCGTCGAGAGCGACGCGCGCAGCTCCTCGAAGAACAGGTCCACCAGCTCGCGTGCCTCGCGCTTGTTGAGACCGAGCTGGTCGAACAGTGCTTCTGCGATCTCCGCTTTGGTCAGTGCCATGCTGCTGTGTCCCGCTCATTGATCCCGGAGGGTGGCGTTCAGCTGTCGGCCCAGTTGTTCGACGACCTGCGCCACGAGGGCGTCGGCTTCGTTGTCCGTCAGCGTGCGGGAAGTATCCTGCAATTGCAGTCCTAAGGCTATGCTTTTCTTGCCTTTCTGTAACTGCTGCCCCTGATACACCGAGAGCACGGTCAAGCGCTTCAAGAGCCTTCCAGCGCTCTGCTGCACTACGGCCCGAACGGCCTCGACGGGCAACCCTTCGTCGACGATCGCCGCAATATCGCGCCGGATGGCGGGGTATCGGGAAATCTCCTCGAACTCAGGGACGACCGCGGCCAGGCCTGCAGCGGTCTCCAACTCGAAGACGAACACCGGATATGTCAAATCCAGGCGCTTGGAATGCTCGGGGTGAACGGCGCCTAGCCAACCGACTGGACGGTCGCCCCGGTAAATTCGCGCCGACTGGCCCGGGTGCAGCGCGGGATGGGCTTCGGCGACGAAGCGGAATGCATCCGCTGCGCCGGTGAGTCCGATCAGTGCTTCGACATCAGCCTTCACGTCGAAGAAGTCGACCTTGCGTGACTCCACGCCCCACTGCTCAGGTAACACCGAGCCGGTCACGACACCCGCGATCACTTCGGTCTCGCCTGCCGCGGAATAGCGGCGCCCCACTTCGAACAGACGCACGCGCGGCTGCTGACGGCGCTGATTGCTGCCGACCGCCTGAAGCAATCCGGGCCATAGCGACACTCGCATGACCGCAAGCTCCGCGGAGATCGCGTTGCTCAATGCAACGGCGGGTTCCGGACACAGCGCCGACTGATACGCCTGATCGGTGAACGCGTAGTTGATGGCTTCCTGATAGCCGCGATCGACGAGCAGATCGCTCGCGCGCTCGTTGCGAATCTGCGTTTCGGTCCAGGGCGAGGGCTCGTGCGCACCGATCTCCGCAGCTTCGGGAATGTTCTCGAAGCCATGCAGGCGCGCGACTTCTTCGATCAGGTCTTCCTCGATGCGAACGTCGAACCGCCAGGTCGGCGGCGTGACTTGCCACTGCCCTGCACTGCCGCTCACCACCATGCCGAGCCGCTCGAGCAGCGACTGCACGATCGACGCATCGATCTTCGCGCCGAGCACGCGCTCGACCCGGCTGTGTCGTAGGCGGACGGGCGCGAGAGCCGGGTAGCTTCGCGATGCGCGCGTCACGACCAAGGGGCCGACCTTGCCGCCCGCGCTTTCGACCAGCAACTGCGTCGCACGCTCGATGGCACGCTCCTGCAATTCGGGGTCGACGCCACGCTCGAAGCGTTGCGATGCATCCGTGATCAACCCATAACGACGGCCGCGACCAGCTACGTCATTCGGATCGAAGAACGCGCATTCGAAGAACACATCGACCGTGCCATCGGCGATGCCGGAGTGTTCGCCGCCCATCACTCCAGCCATGCCGAGAATGGAGCGCTCATCCGCGATCACGAGCACATCGGGTGTGAGCACGATCTCGCGACCATCGAGCAGCTTCAGCTTCTCGTTGGGCTTCGCGAAGCGAACGCTGATACCGCCGCTCAGCTTGGCGAGATCGTACGCATGCATCGGCGCGCCGAGCTCGAGCATCACGTAATTGGTGATGTCGACGACGGCGCTGATGGGACGCAAGCCCGCGCGACGCAGGCGCTCCTGCATCCAGAACGGGGAAGCGGCGTGCGAGCGAATGCCCCGAATCACGCGACCGACGAATTTGTAACAGCCCACGGGTGCATCCGCGGCCTTGCCCGTCTCGATGCGAACCGGGAACGTATCGGTGATTGTCGGCACTACCGGCTCGATCACCGGCGGATGCAACGGCTTGCCACGCGCGGCGGCAACTTCACGCGCGACGCCCTGCACGCTCATGGCATCGCCACGATTCGGCGTGAGATTCACGTCGAAGATCGTGTCATCAAGACCGAGCGCGCCGACCAGGTCCTGTCCCGGCTTCAAATCCGCCGGCAAATCGTACAGGCCGGACGCCTCTTCATTGATCGCAAGCTCACGCGCCGAACACAACATGCCGGCCGACTCGACACCGCGCAGCTTCGCGCGCTTGATCTCGGTGCCATTCGGCAACTTCGCGCCAATGGTCGCAAGCGGCGCCTTCATGCCGACGCGAACGTTCGGCGCGCCGCACACGATCTGAAATTCTTCCGCCCCCGTGGACACGACGCAAACGTTCAGCTTCTCCGCGTCGGGATGTTTGGTCACGGACTTCACTTCACCGACGACGACTCCGGGAAGCTGCGGGCCAGCTGCGGCGATGCCCTCGATCTCGAGGCCCGCCATCGTCAACGCGTGCGCAAGCGCCGGGACGTCATCGCCCGTGTCCACCCAATCACGCAACCAGTTCAAGCTGATCTTCATCGCGAGCGTTCCAATGCGTTAATGGCAGCCATCATCAAGCGAACTGCTTCAAGAACCGCAGGTCGTTCTCGAAGTACAGGCGAATGTCGTTCACGTTGTAGCGAAGCATGGTGAGCCGATCGATACCCATGCCGAACGCATAGCCGGTGTAACGCTCCGGATCGATGTTCACTGCCTTCAGCACATTGGGATGCACGACGCCGCAGCCGGATACTTCCACCCAGCCGGTCTGCTTGCACACACGGCATCCCGACCCGCCGCAGGACACGCAGGAAATATCGACTTCCGCCGAGGGCTCCGTGAATGGAAAGTACGACGGACGCAGACGCATCTTCACGTCCTTCTCGAAGAGCTCGCGCATGAAGCTGTGCAAGATCGCCTTCATGTTCGCGAACGAGATGCCCTCATCCACGACCAGGCCTTCGACCTGGTGGAACATCGGGGTGTGCGTCATATCCGAGTCGTTGCGATACACGCGACCCGGCGCGATCAGGCGAATTGGCGGCTGTTGTTTTTCCATCGAGCGCACCTGCACCGGGGAGGTGTGAGTGCGAAGCAGCCGGCCGTCCGGAAAATAGAACGTGTCGTGCATGGCGCGGGCCGGATGATTCTCCGGAATGTTGAGCGCGCCGAAGTTGTGCCAGTCGTCTTCGATCTCAGGACCATCGGCAATCGTGAAGCCGGCGTTCCGGAAGATCTGCTCGATGCGACGACGCACGCGAGTCACGGGATGCAAGCCGCCGATCGTCTGCCCGCGGCCAGGCAACGTCACATCCACGGCATCGCTTGCGAGTTGCGCCGCGAGCTTCGCCGCTTCCAGTGCCGCGCGACGCTCTTCGAGCGCGCCCGTCAATGTTTGTTTTGCTTCGTTGATCTTCGCGCCCGCGGTGCGCCGCGCCTCGGGATCCATGGCGCCCAACGATTTCAACAGCTCGGTGACCGAGCCTTTCTTGCCAAGCAGGCGCACACGGATCTGCTCGAGATCATCGAGGCTGGCGCTTCCCGCGATCTCGGCGCGAGAGGCGTCGATGAGCGCGGGCAGATCAAGAACGGTGTCGGTCATAGCCTTGGTTTTTCCGGGTCTTGAGACGAATCGGGCGTCACTGTGGACGCCCGATTCAATCAACATTTATCGAGCGTGGAGCCCGAGGATCAAGCTGCTTGCTTCAGCAGACTGTCCCGAGCTTTTTGCGCGATGACTGCAAACGCCGCCGGATCGTTCATCGCGATGTCGGCCAGCACCTTGCGGTCGATCGACAGACCCGCGAGGTTCAAGCCAGCGATCAGCTTGCTGTAAGACAAGCCGTGAACGCGAGCTTCGGCGTTGATGCGCGTGATCCACAGAGCGCGGAAGTTGCGCTTGTTGGTCTTGCGATCGCGATACGCATACTGGCCGGCCTTGATGACGGCCTGCTTCGCGGCGCGGAAAACTTTGCGACGGGCGTTGTAGTAACCCTTCGCCTTCTTGAGGATCTTCTTGTGACGGGCGCCCGCAATGACGCCTCTTTTAACGCGTGCCATGACTTATCTCCTCACTTCGCGTTCGGGAGCAACTGCTCCATGCGGACCAGATCCTGCTTCGCGACCATCGAAGGCGCGCGCAGCTGACGCTTACGCTTGCTCGGCTTCTTGGTGAGGATGTGACGACGGTGCGATTGGGCTCGCTTGAACCCTTTGGCAGTCTGGCGAAAACGCTTCGCCGCTGCCCGGTTGGTCTTCAACTTAGGCATTGCATTTCTCAACTACTTGTTAGCCTTTGAGGTACGCCTGTTATGGGCGCCCTGTCAGGCGGGACAGCGCCGACCTTTTATTGAGTCGTTGCTGTTCGCTTGTCGTGACCCCGAAGGGTCACTTGTGTTGTTCGACGACCTACTTCTTCTTAGGTCCGAACATCATCACCATCTGCCGTCCTTCCATGAGCGGGTTCTGCTCGACCGTGGCGTAAGGCGCCAGATCGGCTTGGACTCGCCCAAGCAATTCACGGCCGACTTCCTGATGAGCCATTTCACGGCCACGGAACCGCATGGTTACCTTGGCCTTGTCGCCCTCCTCCAGGAAGCGGATCAGATTACGCAGCTTGACCTGGTAATCGCCTTCCTCGGTGCCGGGGCGAAACTTCACTTCCTTGATCTGTATCTGCTTCTGCTTGCGCTTCGCTGCGTGGGCCTTCTTGTTCTGTTCGAACAAGTATTTGCCAAAGTCCATGATGCGGCAGACCGGCGGCTCCGCCGTCGGCGATACCTCAACCAGATCGAGTTCGGCGGCCTTGGCCATCTCCAGCGCGTCGAAGCGGCTCATGACGCCCGCCTGTTCGCCGGCAGCATCGATCACTCGCAACTGAGGCGACGTGATCTCTTCGTTGCGACGAACGCGTTTTCCTATGGGAGCAGCGATGCGTTATACCTCCAAACTAGTCCGGCCGCGGCTCGCGACTTCTTCGGCAAGCTTCGCGGCCAATACCTCAACCGGCATAGCCCCGAGATCCTTGCCATTACGCGTGCGCACGGCCAGAGAATTCGAACCTGCTTCGCGATCGCCCGCCACCAATAGGTAAGGCACCCGCTGCAGGGTGTGTTCGCGAATCTTAAAGCCGACCTTTTCATTGCGCAAGTCTGAAGTCACGCGAAGCCCCTGATTTTTCAGGGTTTCAGTGATGCTACGCACGTACTCGGCCTGCCCGTCCGTGATGTTCATCACCACAGCCTGCACCGGCGCGAGCCAGGCCGGCAGTTTGCCCGCGAAATGCTCGATCAAAATGCCGGTGAAGCGCTCGAGCGAGCCGAACATGGCCCGATGCAGCATCACGGGGGTGTGCTTCTGGCCATCTTCACCGATGTAGTGCGCGCCGAGCCGACCGGGCATGTTCAAGTCGACCTGCAGGGTGCCGCACTGCCAGTCCCGACCAATGGCGTCGCGAAGCACGAATTCAAGCTTCGGCCCGTAGAACGCGCCCTCGCCCGGATTCAAGGTGTATTCGAGGCCCGCGGCGGTAACCGCCTGTTTGAGCGCGGCTTCGGACTGGTCCCACACCTCATCCGCGCCGACCCGCTTGGGCGGACGATCGGAGAACTTGATGCGCACGTCAGTAAAGCCAAAGTCGGCATAGATGCCGAGGATCAGCTTGGTGAGGTTCACGGCCTCATCGAACAGCTGGTCCATCGCGACGAAGCTGTGGCCGTCGTCCTGGGTGAACGCGCGAACGCGCATCAGGCCATGCAGCGCGCCCGACGGCTCATATCTATGTACTTTGCCGAACTCGGCAAAGCGCAGCGGCAGATCGCGATAGCTGCGCAGGCCCTGGTTGAAGATCTGCACGTGGCCCGGGCAGTTCATGGGCTTCAAGCAGAACTTCCGTTTCTCCACTTCCGTGAAGTACATGTTCTCGGCGAACGTCGCGAGGTGCCCCGAGGCATCCCAGAGCTTCACGTCCATGACTTCCGGACCGCTCACTTCCTGCCAGCCGGCGCGACTCTGGTACTGACGCATGTAGGCGATCAGGGTCTGGAACAGCGTCCAGCCCTTCGGATGCCAGAACACGGCGCCGGGCGCTTCCTCCTGGAAGTGGAACAGGTCCTGTTCCTTGCCGATCTTGCGGTGATCGCGCTTCTCGGCCTCCTCCAAGCGAGTGAGGTACGCCTTGAGCGATTTCTCATCGCCCCAGGCAGTTCCGTAGATGCGTTGAAGCATCTCGTTACGCGAATCGCCGCGCCAATAGGCGCCGGCGACCTTCATCAACTTGAAGGCCTTCAACTTCCCGGTGCTCGGCACGTGCGGGCCGCGGCACAGGTCGACCCAGTCGCCCTGCCCGTACAGGCTGATGTCTTCCTTCTCCGGAATGCTGGCGATGATCTCGGCCTTATAGATCTCGCCCTGGTCCTGGAAGAACTTCACCGCGTCATTGCGGCTCATCACGCGACGGGACACCTTCTGATCCGCGTCGGAGAGCTCGTGCATGCGAGCCTCGATCGCCGTCAGATCTTCGGTCGTGAACGGGCGCTTGTAGGCGAAGTCATAATAAAAGCCGTCCTCGATCACCGGGCCGATCGTGACCTGCGCTTCCGGAAACAGCTGCTTCACGGCCTGGGCGAGCAAGTGCGCGGTCGAATGCCGAATGACATCCACGCCGTCGGCGTCGCGGCTCGTGACGATGGCGAGCTGCGCGTCCTTATCGATGACGTAGGAGGTGTCGACGAGACGGCCATCGACCTTGCCCGCCAGCGCCGCTTTGGCGAGACCGGCGCCGATGTCTGCGGCAACCTTCTCGACCGAAACCGGTTCTGCGTAGGTACGCTGGCTGCCGTCCGGCAGGGTGATTACAGGCATGAGACGAGAGAATTCAAGCCGTTAGCGGCAGGAAAAAAGGACGCGCAGTATGCCCGGCCGCGTTATGGCAGGCAACCGCGAGGACGACGAGCCGAGCCGGAAAGGATGAGGACCTACCCAGCGCAGCTTCGAGCCGCGTTCTGTGAAGAATTATCCAGCGGTGACAAAGACTTACGGACGCTTCCTTTAGTAGCCTCGGAGGCATCAGCCGGCCCGTCGGCGGCATCAGCCTCGCCCCAAGGGACCCTGAAGTTGATCGCCCGCTTCCTCCATATCGGCTTTGGCGAGCGCAGAGCACTGGAGCGGACAGGCCCTAAGTCATGGGTGTATTTATCTAGCCGCCTCACGGCCGCAGTGAGGCCGGAGGAAAGGCAAGGTATGAGCTTCATCTTCGATCGATGGCGCTGGCAGCCGCCCGCGCACTTTCAACGCATCACGACCCTCGAAATGCACACCGGCGGCGAGCCGCTGCGCATCTTCACCTCGGGGCTTCCCGAGCTGCCGGGCGAGACCGTACTAGATAAGCGTCGCTACTTCCGCGACCACTTCGATCACCTTCGCACCGCGACGATGTGGGAGCCACGCGGCCATTCGGATATGTACGGCGCGGTCATCACGCCCTCGCGAGACGCCGACCTCGACGTCTTCTTCCTGCACAACGAGGGCTACAGCACCATGTGCGGGCACGCGATCATCGCCATCACCACGCTCGCCTTCGAGACAGCATTGATCGAACGCTCCGGCGAACGACGCGAGCTGAGCCTCAATGTGCCCGCTGGGCGCATCCACGCCATCGCCCACATGGACGGCGAGCGCGTGAGATACGTGTCCTTCCGCAATGTGCCCTCCTTCGTCTATCGACGCGACCAGCACGTCGACGTGCCGGGCTTGGGTCGCGTGCGATTCGATATCGCCTATGGCGGCGCCTTCTATGCCATCGTCGAGGCCGCGCCCCTCGATCTCACGCTCGAGCCCCGCGAGTTCAATCGTCTCATCGATCTGGGTCGACGCATCAAACATGCAGTGATGGCCAGCGTTCCCGTCGAGCACCCGTTCGAAACGGATCTCGGTTTCCTCTATGGCACGATCTTCACGGGACCGGCCCAGGAGCCCGGTCATCACAGTCGGAATGTTTGTATTTTCGCGGATGGCGAGGTCGACCGGTCCGCCACCGGGTCCGGAGTCAGCGCACGGGCGGCACTCCATTACGCCCGAGGCGAGCTCACCTTGGGTACGCCCATCACGATCGAAAGCATTTTGGGCAGCACCATGACGGTGCGCGTTGCCGAGGCGACGCCGTTCGGCCCCCACGCCGCGATCATTCCGGAAGTGAGCGGCACCGCGCACATCACCGGTCGCAATGAGTTGTATCTAAATCCAGACGACCCGCTCGGGCGAGGCTTCAACTTTCGGTAGTACAGGCCAACGGGCGCACTGTGGGGAACCGCTAATGGCATTTGCCATTTCACAGTAACAAACTGCAGCGCTCCCCTATAGAGCCGCAATCTGCTCATCATCCGTGACCAGGATCGTCTACCAGGATATCGATCAGTTCGCAGAGGCAATGCGGGGCACCGCCGGGTGTTTCGTTCGGACCGCGCCTGCCGCGACGCATTGGTGGATCGAGGGCATCGAGCTTGCGACCTCCTCGATGCAGCAACTCCAGACGGGTGGCCCGTTTACCTTCGCAGGAACCGGCGCCGAGGGAACCCTCACCTTTCAGGTGCCGCTGACGGATCCCGGTCGCGTGCGAATCAACGGGCAATCGCTCGAATCCAACGCGTTTCTATTTCTGCACGGCGACTGTCCGCTCGTCTGGACAGGCAGCGACGCCTGCCGATGGGCCACGGTGACGTTTCCTTCGAATCATACATTGGCCGCGCAGGCCGTCGTGGCATTCGCTGGCGAAAGCGTCGATCACACGGTTCATCGACGCACACCGAAACTTTTCCTGGACGAGGTGAAGGAGCTGATTGACTCGGCCCTCGCCGCGGAGGTGGCTGGACAGCACGCCCTCGAGAGCGCGCTCGCCACGGCACTCATGCATGCGTTGGAACACAGTCTTCCGGTGCGCCCCGCCCGGAATGCTGGCCGTCCGCAGCTGTCGCGCTCTGCCGTCATTGCGAAGTCCCTGGCACTCATCGACGCCAATCCCAGCCAGCCCCTGTTCATCGACGACCTGTGTCGGGCCACGCAGGTCAGCGAGCGAGCGCTGCGAAACATCTTTCAGGAATACTTCGGTGTCGGCCCGATGCGCCTGCTGAAGATTCGCCAGCTTCACGAAATCCGCGCGGCGCTGCTGAGGTCGCAGCCCGGGGACGATACCGTCACTCACATCGCGGCCCGCTTCGGCGTTCTCGACCCGAGTCTGCTCGCTCGCAACTACAAAATCCTCTTCGGTGAAACGCCGTCGCGAACCCTGCACAGAGCGCCCGCCGAATCTCAGGATCGGATGCACGTCGGCTGGCTTCGGTATGCGTCGCGAATATTCCAGGACGATCAGCCGCTGCGATAGGCCGCGCGCATTGTCACAGAAAAAAGTTGCTCGGGACGTCTCGCACTCAAGACGACCAGGGCGCTCTCAAGATGAGGCTGCAGAAGTCCCCGCGCTTAAAACCCGGATCCTTGTACGCAAGCACGTCATCGTTGAACGTTCCATAGGTGCTCTGAGGCCGATGCTTCATGCCCTGATAGAACGCATCGATCATTCTCTGCTTGAAATCCTCGCCGCGCGGATAGGCAGCCGTGACCGCCTCACGCTGCTCCGCCGTCAATTGTTCATAGCCGCGCCCGACGACATCCACTGCTGCTCCGACCTGCAGCAACTCGATCTCTGGATGCAGATGCTCTGGAATGCCTGGGGTCGTGTGTAAAGCAATCGCAAGCCATACTCTTTCGATCTCGCTTGCAGCGATGCCTTGAGCGCGCAGATATTCGCGAGCGGCATTCGCACCGTCGACTTCGAAGCGCAGTTGACTGGTTCCATACTTCGGCGTGAGGCCGATGTCATGGAACAGGGCGGCGATGTAAAGCAGCTCGGAATCGAACTTGAGGCCCTTGCGCTCACCGAGCAGCGCACTCCAAAAGTAAACCCGCGTGGAGTGCCGGAACAGCAGCTCGCTCTCGGTATCGCGAATGAGCTGCGTGGCCTCACGCGCGAAGGCGCTGTCGGGAATGCGCACGCCGAAGATATCGTTGTGCCTCACGACGCTCTCCCTTCTCAGCCCTGCTCGTGCGCTTTTGCAGTCGAAGCCTGCTTGGCGGCGGCAGGCGGCGTGCGAAAGCTGATCGCCATCCGGTTATAGAGATTCATCAGACCGATCGCGATCGTCAGATCCGCAAGCGCTTTCGGCTCGAAAACGGCGGCGGCCGCTTCATAGTCCGCATCGGGCACGCCGGTCTGGGCAACCCGGGTCACACTTTCCGCCCAGGCAAGCGCGGCGCGCTCGGTCTCAACGAACAGCGCTCCGCTCTCCCGCCACGCCGGAACCAGAACCAGCTTCTCGGTCGCGAGGCCGTCTTTGAGCAGATCGCGCGAGTGCAGGTCAATGCAGTACGCGCAGCCATTGACCTGCGATACACGAAGAAAAACGAGGGTCACCAGCTCTTTGGGCAAGCCGCTTTGCATGACGTAGCCATAGGCGCCGCCCAGCGCCTTCATGCCGGCCGGCGCGGTCGCGTTGTAGTCCAGACGTTGTGTCATCTCACACCTCTCGAACGAAGTGGCTACAAGATGCTCCGCGCATGGGGCATCGAACAGTACCAAGATTGGCATTTCCGGCTGTACCATCCGGCCATGCCGGACCTGCGCATCGAGCTCGACCGCGGCAGAGCGATGCCGCTGGCCACACAGATTTATGGCGCGATTCGAGACGCCATCGAAAGCGGACGCCTCGCGTCGGGCGCGAAGTTGCCCTCGTGGCAGGATCTCGCATCACAGCTCGGTGTCTCTCGCGGCACGGTGCGCAGCGCCTACGAACGCCTGATGGACGAGCAGTTCGCGATTGGCATGGGCGCGGCAGGAACACGCGTCGCCGAGAGACCCGCGTCCTCGTCTACGCCCGACCGCTCGGCCGAGGGGACTCCGGTACCGGAGCTATTCCACGACTTCGGCACGATGCCGCTGACGTTTCAGATGGGCGTACCCTCTCAGGCTGCGTTTCCTTTCAAGCTGTGGTCGCGCATGCTCACTCGAGCGAGTCGAGCGGCTGCGGCTGCGCCGGTCTCTTATCCCGATCCACGCGGCGAGCCGGAGCTGCGCAAGGAGATCGCAGGCTATCTGGCCATCGCTCGTGGTCTTCACTGCAAGCCATCGCAGATCTTGATCACGAGTGGATTCTCGGGTGCACTCGGGGTAGTGCTACGTACGCTTCAGCTCGAAGGCAAGGAGGCCTGGATGGAAGATCCGGGCTTTCCACTCACGCGCACTGCCCTTCGCTTCGCCGGCATGAGCGTCACGGGTGTGCCCGTCGATGCGGAAGGCTTGGATGTGAACGCCGGCATTCAAAGAGCGCCTGGCGCGGCGCTCGCCATCACCACGCCCGGTCAGCACGCGCCGCTCGGAATGACGATGTCGCTTGCACGTCGCCTCGCCCTTTTGGAATGGGCCGGGCGCAACGACGCTTGGATCATCGAAGACGACTATCTCAGCGAGTTGCAGCTGCAAGGGCGCGCCGCCCCCGCGCTCGCCTCGTTGGATCATCAGGGACGAGTGCTGCACATCGGCAGCTTCAGCAAGACGATCAGCCCGGCGTTGCGCCTGGGCTTCGTGGTGTTCCCGTCGCCCTTGGCAAGTAAGTTCGCCGATGTCGCGGCATCTCTTGCGCCGGCGCCCTCCGCCACCGTGCAACGCGCGGTCACCGCGTTCTTGCGCGAAGGCCACTACCTTCGTCATCTGCGCCGCATGAAGCGCTTGTACCATGCTCAAAGAGAATCATTGCTTCGATGCTTGCGGGATGTGGCTTCGGACACCGTGACCGTGCAAGCGAGCGCAGGCCTCGCAATCGTCACCTCTCTTCCTCGAGCGGTAAGCGATGTCGATGTGGCGTTACGCGCTCTGCTCTTTGGTCTTGCGCCCACGCCGCTCTCGCCATGGTCGATACAATCTCCGCCGTTGCGCGGACTGCTGCTCGGCGTGACCAATCTCGATGAACGACGATTGGCGGCAGATTGCCGTCGTCTGGTCGAGTTAGCCGAACAGGCAGACCCCGGCCGCTAGAGCTGCCGACGCGACCTCTACAAAGCAGCGTCGATTGCGACGTATGACTCGATGCAGGCTCGCTCACCTGCCTTTTCGGCCTTCCACGGGCCGTGCTCCATGCCGAAGATGAACTCTCGACCGCTCTCCCGCATCTTGCTCGTGATGTGCTTGAAGATGTTGCCGTAGTTCATCTCACCGGTGCCAGGCCAGAGCCGACCGGGCACATCGCCCATCTGAAAATACCCGATCTCGTTCCAGGTCTGATCGATGCTCGCGATGATGGAGCCCTGGTTCTGCTGCAGGTGATACATGTCGAAGAGGATCTTGCAGGCGGGACTATCAATGGCCCGACAGAGCTCATACGCCTGATCGGCCGTGCGCAGGAACAGATCGGGCGAGTCGGCCAACGGCTCCAGCACCATCACCAGATTCTCGCGCTCGAACACCTCGGCGCCGGCGCGCAGCACGTCAATCGCGTTGGCCGTCTGGATTCCGATCGGCAACCGGGGCGTGAACACCCCGGGAACCACGGTCATCCATTTAGCGTTCACGCGCTTTGCGACGCCCACCGCCTCCTGACAGGCTTTGGCAAACGTCTTCGGATTGTCTTTCTCACCCGTCGTGAACAATTTGTTCTGGTTGCCACCGACCGCGACGACAAACACGCCCAGCGACATGCCGAGCTGCTGCAACGTGCGAGCGATCGTTTCCTGCTCCGAGACCGGACGCTGCATCATCGAATTGTCTTCGAGCGCCGTGAAGCCCTCGTCCGCCATGAACTTCAGCTGGTCCACGACGCCTGCGCCGGCATGCGCCGTGAACTGGCCCAGGTGCGGCGCGAGCTTCAGCTTGAACCGGCGCTTGGCTGACGCACCCGACAGCGATGGCGCCGCTGCCAGTGCGAAGGCGCCAAGAGCGGTATGCACAAGGGTGCGGCGTGTAATCATGAGCATCACCAAGCGGGTCGTGAGTTGTTTGGAGTCCGGCAATCAAGCGGCGGTTGCGCGGTCGGGCGGCAACGCCTCGTTGAATTGGGTGTGCAAGTCTGCACACGCGGAGTGCACAACTTCAAGTTGTAAGTGCCAACAGCCAATCCATCATGGATGCACTTACCTATCGATCGAAGGCACTCGAAGATGGCATGGCTTCTTCTCTTCGCCGCGGGCATCGCGGAGATTGTCATGGCGATGTCGCTCAAGTCCGCGCAAGGCTGGACCCGTTTGGGCCCAAGCGTTCTTGGATTGGGCGCCGCGCTCGTAAGCGTCGTCCTCCTCACATTTGCCGTCACGCGACTGCCAGTGACCACCGCCTATGCGGTGTGGACCGGATTCGGCGCCATTGGGGTGTCGTTGATTGGCATTGCCCTATATGGGGACAGCGCGCACCCCCTACGTCTTGCGTGTCTCGTCGCGATCTTCGCAGGAATGATCGGACTGCACCTGATCGACGCCAGGCTCGAAGGACACCTGCCATGAGCAAACTCCTCTACATCGAGTCTGCGCCGCTCAAGAGCCGATCGCACACCATCGCGGTGTACCGGGCGTTCGAGCAGGCATATCGAGCGGCGCACCCGAACGATGAGATCGAGACGCTCGATCTTTGGCAGATGAGCCTGCCGCCGTTCGATGCGCAGACCATCGAAGCGAAATTCGCGGTCCTCAGAAGCAATGAGTTCACGCCGCAGCAACTGGCGCGATGGCAGGCCGTCCGAAACGTCTCGCGCCACTTCAACGCGGCGGACAAGTACGTGTTCGGCGTCCCGATGTGGAATTTCGGCGTGCCATACGTCTTGAAGCACTACATCGACGTCGTGACCCTGCCGGGTGAGAACTGGACCTGGTCACCCACGACAGGCTACGGAACGTTGGTATCGGGCAAGAAAGCATTGGCCATCTATGCAAGCGCGAATCTGCACGCAGATGCAGGCGCTGACGCCGACGATTTTCAAAAGCCGTTCATGCGCCGCTGGCTTCGATTCATCGGCATCGAGAGCGTGCAGGAAATCACGCTCGCGCCGACACTGTCGGACCCGGCGACATTGCAGGTATTGCGAGCGGAGGCGATCAGGAGCGCGACAGAACTTGCATCGCATTTCTGATGTAGTCTTCTGTCATGGCAAAACGACTCTCGCCGCACCGGCCCATCGATTGGGATGACTTCAGGTATGTGCTCGCCCTCGCCGACTCCGGCTCGTTGAACGACGCAGCGAGCGCCCTGCGGGTCAACCGCACAACGGTCCTGCGGCGGATCAATGCCTTTGAGCGTAAGCACGGTGTTCGTTTGTTTGAGCGCCTGCGCACGGGCTACTTGTTGACCGAGGCCGGAAACGAGTTGCTGGCGGCTGCGCGCGGTTTTGAGAGCGCGCTGATGCAGATCGAGCGCAGGCTTGCGGGCCAGGATCTGCGCGCTGAAGGTCTGGTGCGAGTCACGACGACGGATACGCTGCTCGCCTCGGTGTTACAGGCGCCACTCGCGACGTTCCAGCGCCAGCACCCGGGCATCACGCTCGATGTGGCGACATCGAATGAAATCGCAAACCTGTCCAAGCGCGATGCCGATATCGCCATCCGCCCGGTGGCCGAGGCGCCGGAATTTCTGGTCGGCCGGCGCATCGGCGCCGTGGCCTTCGCGGTGTACGCGGCAGCGACGGCGGAGGAGCCCCGATCGACCGTGAAAGCGCCTGGCGATCGTTGGCTCGGGCCGGATGAAACGCTCGCTAGCACGAGCGTGGCCCGCTGGATGCGCAGTGAGATGCCGTCCGTTCGACCCGAGATTCGAGCAGACTCACTCGTGTCGTTGCGTGAACTCTGCGCGGCGGGCGCAGGTCTCGCCGCGCTGCCTTGTTACCTCGGTGATTCCGATGCTCGACTCACGCGTATTCGCCCGCCAATTCCCGCGATGACGACCGCGCTGTGGATCCTGACCCACCCCAACCTCGCTCGTACGACGCGCGTGCGCTTGTTGATGGATCATCTGTCGACGGAGCTCGGTCGCCAAAGGCCGCTGCTCGAAGGACAGCGACCGAGAATGTAGCCGCCTACAGCAGCGGCAACCCTCCGGTGATGGCGTCCACACGGTCTTCCCGATCGGGGCCGATGGCGACGGAAGTGTACGTCGGAACATTGCCGAACTCCGTGAGCCCGGCATCCTGAATCAGGGCAGAAATGAGTCCCGCCGCCCTTGCAGCATCGTGTAACGCCAGCAGTTCCTCTTCGGAGTTCACCGAGACGCAGATCTTCTTGAAGCGCCCCAGCAGCCAAGGCTCGATCCGGGCATCGAGCGGAATGACGAAGCTTCCCTGCTCGGCATGGCCAAGCTGCAAGATCGCGCGCATCGACGCATGGGCGCCCTGCGCGACCATCTTGCCCTTGCGCATGTTCAGGTCCTTGCGCAGAACGATCACTTGTTTGTGTTCCACAGCGCACCTCGACATCTGCCTCATGCGCAGGCAGCAACCGCAAGCCAATGCCTTGGCGGCGCGGCTGCTCTGCTACCCAAAACCAATCTACGAGCAGCCACGACCAGAGAACGACGCCTTTGAGGTCGACAATGACCTCCTGGGCTGCATTTCGCGCAACCATCCATAAGGGTCGCGTGGCGTCACGGCCGATCCGGCTTCGATTGTAGCGGCCCAAACCCCCAGAAAACATTTATTGGGTGGCACGCAGACCTGCAGATCTTTTGTGTCGTCATTGCTCACGAAGGTGCAGCAGCGGATATGGCATCCCCGCGGTGTCGAGCTCGGAACGGCCGATGACTTTGAAACCGAGTCGTTCATAGAATCGTCGCGCGCCGATATTCTGCTCGTTGACATCGACGCTGAGCGTGCGACCCGATGTTCTCGCGGTCTCAACCAGACATCGTCCGACGCCACGGCCGTGATAAGCCGGATCGACGAACAAGCTGTCGATGAGGCCCTCGGCAGCTCCCATGAATCCCATCGGATGATCCTCAGCATCCACGGCCACCTGCAACACAGCGTTGGGCAGATATTGCTCGCGCACCTGTGCACCGATCATCCTCAGGTGCTCGGGACTTACGAATCCATGCGTCGCCTCAACTGCCGTTCGCCAGATCTCGAACAGGCGCGGCAGGTCTTCTGGTCGATTGGGTCGAATGCGGATCATTGCTGGTTCCCGAAGATTTGAAGCGCGGCGTACTGGAAACTCGATGAATTCAAGAAAGTAGCCGCACAGTAAGGACATCAACAATCCCCGAAGGTCATCTGCGAACTGTCATGGCAAACCAGCAGAACCGTAGCCCCCAATTCCGACCGCGCCATCCGCCACTTCAGCGACGCTTGGCCCATTCTTCGGCAGTGATCTTGTAGAGGCAGTGTCTTCGCAAAGCATTGCCGACCGGCACCGCCGGATGGTCGAAGTCCTCCCCCGTGTTGTGCATGCCGATGCGCTCCATGACGGCGCGCGACGGCGTATTCATCAACGCCGTATAGGAGACGATTTCGGGAAGGCCCAACTGCTCGAAGCCGATGCTCAGCGATGCCCTGGCGCCCTCGGTAGCATACCCCTGGCCCCAGAAGCGCCGCGCAAGTCGCCAGCCGATCTCGACACACGGCGAGAAGGGCAGTTCCTGTTTCGGGATCCAAAGGCCCACGAACCCGATGAATTCGCCGCTGTCCTTCAGCTCCACCGCCCAATTGCTCCAGCCGTGCTCGCCGAACTGGCTCAGCCAGTAATCGACGCTCGCGCGTGACTGCTCCTCAGAGATGAGCGAGGGAAAATACCGCATGACTTCCGGATCCGAATTCATGGCGATGAACGGTGCAATGTGTCGCTCGCGCCAGGCGATCAAACGCAGACGCGGCGATTCGTGCTCGATGAACTGGCGCATTGCTCGGCCAACTGCGATGACGTGACGATTGCAGGAAAGATCGCCGACTGACGATCCGCAGCGCAAGAGGCAAAAGGCCACTTATCGCGTCAGCGCGATTGGCCGCGCGTGTCACAGACAGGGCTGTCTAGAACTGCATGATCTCGGCTGATATCACTTCCAGCTTCGAGGCGCAGCCGATGGCTCTGGACCCGCCCGGCGACAGGATGAACTCTTCCTGCATGTCCTTGGCTCCGACCGCCGACCATCTGACCTGCACCTTGATGCTCAAGTGGGTATGGCGACTGCTCACCACCCAGGAGCGATTGAACTCATCGCACTGTCGGTCCGTCGAGGGCACGACGAAGTCCGCGGCCGCAGGCTCTTGGGCCGCGCCCAGCTCGGCCAGAGTGATTCCTAACGCCAGCACCACAGCCGGTAACGGCCGAGTGGCCCCCAGAGAATTTTTCATGGTTGCAGTCCTGTTGCGCCCCGGCGCAAATGAGACGGCTAATTGTTCGATCGCTCCACGGCAAGCATGTGCCCGGCGAGCCGCGGCACCTGTTACTCACCTCTCACTTGTGAGAACTCGCAGGGCTACCTTGATCGAGATTTGTGAGAGCCGTCAAGTGATTCCGGGAGACAAACATGCCCCACTTCGCTCGCGGGACACGAATCTGACTCGGCAGGGAGCACCCCATGCAAATCGCCCTCTTGATCGACTGCGAGAGCGCCAGTCCCGACTCCATCGACGGCATCCTGGGCGAGCTCGCCGCCAAAGGCATCATCAACATTCGACGCGGCTATGGGAACTGGAAGAATCAGCCCGGCTGGGAAGCAAAATTACATCCCTTCGCCATTCAGCCCATCCAGCAGTTTGCCTACACCAAAGGCAAGAATGCGCTCGATATGTGCATGACCGTTGACGCGATGGACCTGTTGTATACGGAAAAGGTCGACTGCTTTGCGCTCGTAACCAGCGACTCCGATTTCACGCCGCTGGTTCTCAAACTGCTCTCCAAGGGCAAGACGGTCATCGGCTTTGGCGAGCGCAAGACGCCGGCGCCGTTCGTGCGGGCGTGCTCGGAATTCATTCACACCGACAGCTTCAAGGAGCCCTCCCCCGAGCACCCTCTGCCATCGATGATGGCGCGAAGGACGAAGAACGAACTGCGCGGGGACACCGAGCTGATGAACGTACTGCGCGCCGCCGTCGAAGGCATGAAGGATGAGAACGGCTTCGCGCCAATGGGCCGCATCGGCCAGTACATCTCCAACCATTCCTCCTTGAGCTCGAAGAACTACGGCTACGCGCGCTGGTCGGATCTGATTCGCGCAACCGAGTATTTCGAGGAGAGCCCCGGAGAGAACCGTCAACCTCGCTTTCGGCGCCCAGAAAACTAAAAGCACTTCGGCACGTTCGCTTTCAACGCCCCCCTGCGATCACACCCATCAACCGCCGGCCGCCCTGGGCTCGGAGGTCGACGCGCGTGAGCCACTTTCCGCCGCAAATCCGCTGACTACATAGGAGACCCATTTCCGAAGCGGCGACGGCCAGCGCTTTGTCGCGCCCGGGTGAGTCCCTGGTGGCATCCGCCATCTGCGCAACATTGAGTCAAAGGAGAGATTTTGTGAAAGACGTCATGACCAAGAAGTTGGTTCTGAATCGCGAAACGCTGAAGGTCCTGAGCCCTTCGGACGCCCGCCAGGTTCAGGGTGGACAGCCGCGGGAATTCAGTGTGCCGCCCGGTTGCTCCGATGGCGGCGGCAAGTACTGCACGATGACTTGCCCGCCCTATTCCACCGCCAGTGCCTGCTAACTGAAGTGACCCACGGGGAAGCACAAGCTTCCCCGTGACTCCGGCGCATATATGACCGAGACGATCGTGAACGAACATCTGCGCGCAGGGGCACGTGACGCACTCCTCGACATCGTGCGGGCCCTGCCGCTGCCTGGACAAACCAAGAGTCCCGCGCTCGCGGGCGGCGAAGCGGGGTTGGCGATCTTTCACGCGTACCTTGCGAAATCAGGTCTGTTGCCGCCCGAAACATCGCAGCGACACCTCGAGCTCACATTCGAGCATCTGCAATCGGCCGTGGCTGCCTTGCCCGCCCCGGCTTCGCGGCTGGACCTGTACTCGAGCTTCGTCGGTGTGGCCTGGGCGGCCAATCACGCGCATGCGATGGAGGTGCTGCCGGAGAGCGACGATCTGTGTGACGCTGCCGATGAGGCAGTGCTCGAAGGGTTGCGCGAGCACGGCAGCTCGCTGCCTTGCGAGCTGATCTTCGGCCTGAGCGGCATCGGTGTCTATGGCCTGGCCCGTTGGCATCGTCCGGCGGGCCGACAGATCGTCGAATGCGTCGTACGCGCGCTGGAAGAAAGCGCCGTCCTGGATCGCGGACTGCGAACCTGGTTTCACTCCCCCGAACACCTCTCGGCCAATGGTTTGAAGGAAGCGCCCGAGGGTTACTTCAATCTGGGCCTGTCGCACGGTGTTCCTGGCGCCCTGGTGTTCCTTTCCAAAGCGGCTGGACACGGCGTGCCAGGGGCGCAGGCATTGCTGATCGAGGCGCGGCACTGGCTGCTTCTTCAACAGCGCGCCTTCAGCAACGGATCTCGCTTTGGTTTTTCCGTGCTGCCGGCGGCGGATCGGCAACCTGAGATCGAAGGCTCGAAGGTGGCGTGGTGCTATGGCGATCTCGGTGTGTGCGCAGCGCTCTTGCAGATTGCCCGACACGCACGGCGCACCGAGTGGGAGCCCGTCGCGCTCGATCTGGCTCGAGCGTTGGCGCATCGTCCCGCGCCCGACAGAGACGTCATGGATGCGGGCCTGTGTCACGGCGCCCTCGGCAATGCTCACATCTTCGCGAGACTTCATGCCGCAAGCGGCGAACGCTGCCTGCACGAGGCCGCACTTCGCTGGCTGCAGGCAGGACTTGCGATGCGCAAGGAAGGCGCGCCCGCTGCCGGGTTCCTCACGTGGTTCCCTCCGCAACCCGATGAGCCCACGCGAGACCCCTGGATCCCCCGTTACGGCCTGTTGGAAGGCATCGGCGGCATCGGCCTTGCGCTGCTGGGATTTCTGACGCAGGTCCCGCCCGCCTGGGATGAATTCATGATGGTCGACATTCCGGCAGCAGGAGGCTGAATCATGTCGAGCGATGCCTCGCCGTCGCCGCGCTATCGCGTGGCGGGTTTCTTCGGCCTCAGAACACCGCTGCTGGCCTTCACGGAATATCTGCACTGGGCGACCAATCTCGAGGCACCCCGAGCGCTCGATGCAGGCGAGCCTCTCGAGCCTGCGCTGCGCACCGATCGGGAAACATTGCGCGGGCGGCTGCGTGCGTTGATCGCCCGCCCCGAGATTCGCGAGGCCCTGCTGCTCGCCTCGGCCTCCCTCGATCGAAGCCTCGCGCACTGGCTCGAAGAGCCCGACAGCGAGCGTGGCCTTGCGGCGGAGCTCGTCCTCGTCCGTTACTTCCATCGCATGACGCATCGATGCACGCCGTTCGGACTCTTTGCCGGCCACGCGCTGGGTCGATTCGCGCCGCACACCTGCCTGCAGCTCGAGCCCGCTGAAAGGAGCTGGCGTCGCACGCGAATCGATCGTGGCCTGACCAGCAAACTGGTGCACCACCTCGAGCAGTCGCGCGCACTGCGTGAGTCATCCACCGTGTATCCAAACACGAGCCTCTATCGAACGGCGGACCGCCTGCGATACGTTGAATACACCGTGGATGAGCATGGATCCCGAAACTACCGGCTGGTAGCCGTCACCGAAGATTCCTATCTGTTGAGCGTGCTGGCGCGTGCGAGCGTCGGCGCCACCATCGCGCAGCTCGCGACCGCGCTTGCCGCCGAAGCGGGCGTGAGCGTCGATGAGGCGAGCGCGTATATCCACGAGCTGATCGACGCCCAGATTCTGATTCTCGATCTGGAGCTGCCGATCACCGGGCCTGATGCGATCGGTGCCCTCGTCCATAGGCTCAAGGCTTCTGCAGAAACCCACGAGATCGGGCACATCGTTCAGGATGTTTTGTCCCGAATGCACGAGCTGGATCAGGCCGGCATCGGCAACTGCGCTTCGCGGTACGAAGCCATCACGCAGCAGGTGGCGAAGCTGCCGGTGCCGACCGCTCGTACGAGCCTGTGGCAGGTGGATCTCTTCAAAGCGGCCGATCGATTCGCGCTGGGCCCGCAGGTCGCGCGCGCACTCGAAGAATGCGTCTCACTGCTGCAGCGAATTGCCCCGCTGCCGGATCAGGATCCGTTGCATGCCTTCCGGGAGGCCTTTCGCAGGCGCTACGAGGAGCGCTGGGTGCCTCTGATGGAAGCGCTCGACCCCGAAACAGGTATTGGATTTCCCGTGGGCGCCCGCTCGGCAACCGATGATTTGTCTCTGCTTGCGGGGTTGGTCCTCAACACCGGTGCGAGCGAATCCGAGCCCCTGTGGAGCGCTCGGGACGCTTACATGATGCGCAGACTCGAAGCGCTGCGCGCGCAGAACATCCGCGAGTGGCGCTTGGAGGAGGCCGATCTTCAGGCGCTCGATTCCAAGGCGGGCGCGCAGACGCTCGCCGATTCCTACGATCTCATCGTACGGCTGATCGCCCCCTGCAATAGCGCAGCCGAGACCGACGACTTCAAAGTGCAGGTGCACGGCTGCTATAGCTCGGCAGGCCGAATGCTCGGGCGCTTCTGCTACGGCGACGATCAGCTGAGCGAGAAAACGCGCGAGCTGCTGCGCAAGGAAACGGAGGATCGACCGGATGTCATCTTCGCGGAGGTCGTGCACCTTCCGCAGGGACGCGCCGGCAACCTGATCGCAAGACCCGTGCTGCGCGAGCATGAGATCGTCTTTCTGGGTCGCTCCGGCGCCCAAGCCGAGCAGCAGATCAAGCTCTCGGATCTGATGGTGAGGCTGGTCGGGGATCGTCTCGTGTTGCACTCGATCGCTCACGGCAAAGAGGTCATTGCGCGCCAGACCACCGCCTTGAACTTCACGATTACCAATGCCGTCAGCCATTTTCTCGGCGCCCTGAGCCGACAAAACATTCGCGCCTCGCTGGGCTGGAACTGGGGCAGGTTGAGCCATGAGCCTTTTCTGCCCCGAGTGTCGAGCGCTCGCGCGATTCTGGCGCGCGCCGCCTGGAATCTGAAAGCAATCGATCTCGAGCCGATCCTCGGCGCTCGCGACGCCGAGCGGCTCCGCCGAGTGCAGGCGCTGCGGCAGGAGCGCGGGCTGCCCCGCTTCTGCCTGGTGATGGAAGTCGACAACGAGCTGCTGATCGATCTCGACAACATACTCAGCATCGATTCGTTCTGCGATCTGGTGAAGAACAAACCGATCGTAACTCTCGAGGAATGCGTACCCGCTGTGGACGAGCTCGCTGTATATGGCCCAGAAGGCCGCTTTACACATGAGCTCGTGGTGCCGCTGCTTAAAGAACACGCTGGGCCGCCGCCCCGCGCTGTCGCAGGCCCGCCACCCAAAAGCGCAATGCAGGTGACGGAGAATTTCGCGGCAGGTTCCGAATGGCTGTTCTACAAGCTTTACGGTGGCGACGGCGCCGCTGACGGCGTGCTGACCGAAGCCATCGCATCCGTCGTTGCCGAACTGCGTGACCGCGGCGTGATCGACAATTGGTTCTTCATCCGCTACGGCGATCCCGACACGCATTTACGAATACGGTTGCACGGCGACCCCGAGCGGCTGAACGCCGAGGCGTTGACCAGGATGCACGCCGTGTTGAGCCCGATGCTCACCAGCCGGCGCCTGTGGCGGCTGGAGCTTGCAACCTACGAGCGAGAAACACACCGATACGGCGGACCTGCGAGCATCGAGTGCGCCGAGCGCTTGTTCGGCCTCGACAGCGAGGCGGCACTTGCAATCATCGCCGCTTGCCAAGGTGATCAGGGCGCGACTTTCCGATGGCAGTTGGCACTGGCAGGCGTGGATCGCTGGCTGCGTGACTTCGGACTGGATCTCGAAGCCCGCCGAGTCTTCGCGCGCAAGGCTCGCGATGGATACAGCAGCGAGTTCAACGCGCAACACAAGGCGACACAGAAATGGTTCGCCGAAACCTTCCGCGCACAACGTAAGGCGATCGAACCGTTGATTGCCGAAGCTCCCGCGCCGGCCGAACCGGCAATCCTCGCCGGCTTACACGCTCTGGAACGACGCAGCCTGGGGGTGGCGCCGCTCATCTCACGCATGCGCGACCTGCACGAGCGCGGCCTGCTGTCGACTTCACTCGAAAGCATCGCGCACAGCGTAATTCATATGTTCGTAAATCGGCTGATGCGCTCTTCACAGCGTCAGCAGGAACTCGTGATCTATGAGTTTCTGACCCGACTGTATGACTCCGAGTCGGCTCGACGCCGCGCGCCGGCACGCAGCTCGGTTCACGACTGAGACCACCCCCACCCATGTCATCTCACCTGAATCGCGATCTCTTTCGCCAGCAAGCCATCGACTACCATTTCAACGAGCCGGAGAGCAGCGGCGTGACGAACGCGCGACCTCGTTGGACCGGGCTCATGATCGCAGCTTTGCTGACGCTCGCCGCGGCGACGCTCGTGTACATCGTTGCAGCGGATGCCGTGGTCGATGTGCTCTTGGAGCGGTTGCTTCGATGATCGGCATGCGCCGGGGGCGACGAGAAGTTCCCTACATTGCGCAACTCGAGGCCCTCGAGTGTGGCGCAGCCTGTCTTGCGATGGTGCTTGCATATCACGGTCATCACGCGCCGCTACCTGAAGTGCGGGAAGCCTGCGGAGTCTCGCGCGACGGTGTCAACGCCCTCGCCATTCTGCGGGCCGCGGAGCGCTATGGATTGGAGGCGACGGCATACACCGTCAGCATCGAGCAGCTCCCTGCGGTGCCTCTGCCGGCCATCCTGCACTGGAACTTTCATCATTTCGTCGTGCTGGAACGATTGCACGAGCGCGGCGGCGCCACGCTCGTCGATCCGGCCGGCGGTCGATGCACCGTCAGCGCCGAAACACTGGCCAGCTCGTTCACGGGTGCGATCCTGGCATTCTCGCCCACGCCCCGCTTGCAGCCGCGTCGGCCGAAGCAACCCAACCTCGGCCGCTATCGTGAATGGATCCGCGACAATGTGAGATCGATCGGGTTGATCCTGTTGTGCTCGGTGCTGCTGGAGATGCTCGCGTTGGCGTTTCCGATCGGTCAGCAAATCCTGGTTGATCGCGCCCTTGGCTCGCACGACACGCACCTGTTGTGGAGGATTGCTGCTGCGCTCTTCGCGGCCACACTGGTCCGCTTCGCACTCGTCTTTGCACGGGGGTATGTGCTCAGCAACCTGCAGGCCATCCTGGATGTCGGCCTGCTCGGGAATTTCATGAAGCACGCCATCCGGCTGCCGATCGGTTTTTTTCTGCAGCGCTCGCCCGGCGATCTGCTGCAGAGACTGGAGAGCAATGGCAGGCTGCGAGCCTTTCTCGGCTCAGAGATCGTTACGTCGTTTCTCGACGTGTTGTTGATCCTCGGCTACGCCGGACTGATGTTTGTTTACCACTGGCAACTGGCGCTGATCGTGGTTGGCATCGGGCTGCTGCGGGTCCTGCTACAGATCCTGCTGGGTGGGTTGAATCGCAAGGTCAGCGCCGCCGAGCTCAGCGCACTGAGCCGTTCGGGTGGCGCGTTGGTCGCCTCCCTCGATGCCATTGAAACATTGCGGGCTGCGTCGGCCGAGTCCTTTGCCCTGCGCCGCTGGGGCGATGCCGTCGTGCAGCGGGCACGCACCAGTCTGCCTCGCATGGAACTGGAAAATATCAGTGCGCAGGCGACGACGCTGCTGAGCGCTCTGGGCTTTGCGACCGTCGCCGCCGTGGCCAGCGCCGAACTGCTCGCCGGTCAGATGTCGCTTGGTGTGTTCTCCGCATTCCTGACGCTGCAGGCGCTGTTCCTGGAGCCGGTCGGGACGTTGATGAAAAACATCGAACAGCTGCATCATCTGCGTTCCCACCTTGCGCGCCTCGACGATGTGCTGGACGCCCAACCCGAGCGCGGCGGACGCGCCACCGCCGCTCATCTGCGCGGCGAAATCCGCCTCGAAGGCGTGCGCTTCAGATATTCCGCCGCGGCCGAGTGGAGCGTGCAGGGAGTGAGCATTCACGTACGCGCCGGCGAGATGCTCGCCATCGTGGGCTCTTCCGGCTCGGGCAAGAGCACGCTGGCCCGCTTGCTCCTGGGCCTGCTGATGCCAGGTGCTGGCAGCGTGAAGTTCGACGGTCGGAATATTGGCGACTACGACCTCGATGAGCTGCGGCGGCGAATGGGCGCGGTCCTGCAGGAGAACGAGCTGCTGTCGACCACTATTTTAGAGAACATTGCGCTGAACGATCGCTCCGTGCCCGTGGCGAATGTGAAAAAGGCCGCTCGTCTTGCGTGCGTGGATCACGTGATCGACGCCCTGCCGCTCGGCTATGACACGCAGCTCGGTGAACGCGGAGTGCAGCTCTCGGGGGGCGAACGGCAGCGCCTGTGCCTTGCGCGCGCCATTGTGCATCGGCCCGCCGTGCTCGTGCTGGATGAAGCGACGAGCGCCCTGGATGTGGACACCGAAAGACGCGTTCACAGGAATCTGCGCGGCCTCGCCTGCACACGCGTCGTGATCGCGCACCGCCTTGCAACCGTACGCGATGCCGATCGCATCCTCGTCATGGATCGTGGACGTGTCGTCCAGCAAGGGACCTACGAATCGCTGCTCGGCGAAGCGGGTGTGTTCCGCGATCTGGTCGATGCAGGGGCCCTCCTGCATGCCTGAGCGAACGTCGCTTCCCGGCCTCGATGAGCAGCTGGCCACGCGACGGCTGCTCTGCAGGCTTCGCCTACCGCATGAGCCGGATGAACCCGAATCAGCGCTGAGCCTGCTTGCTCGCCTTGAACGTCAGGGCGTACACGGACGTCTCACACGGATCGCGAACGAGGATCTGCGTCAGCTCGATGGCCCTACTCTCATTCTGCTGAGGGACCGTCGCTGGCTATTGGTCACGACAGTCCGTCATGGACGAATCGTGGTCGAAGATTCGCACGGCCACGAGCAAACATTCTCGTTTCGAGCGGTGAGTGAGTCATTCGCAGGCATGGTATTCGACAGGACGCCGCAGTTGCCGACCGGCGGCACCGTTCTGTCACGAATAGCGCGCCTGATGTGGCAGCACCGGCGAGCCCTGTATCCCGTGGTGGCGCTCGTCCTGCTATTGCAGGGTTTGAGCCTGCTCGGCCCGCAACTTACCCGGATGCTCGTCGACGACGCACTCCCGCAAGACTCCACGGAGTTAATCTATGGAATCCTGGCAGGCATGTTTCTCATTGCGTTGCTGCGCTCCGCGGCGAGCTGGCTGGAACAATGCATCGTGCAGCTCATGCAGGTCCACCTCGATGCCAGTCTCGAACGAGGACTGCTGGCGCATGTGCTGCGGCTGCCCTATCGCTTTCTGGAAGCAAAGTCGGTGGGACAGATCATCCAGGGATTCATGGGAATCACGCAGGCGCGCACTGCACTCACCGTGGATGTGCTCGGTATTGCGCTGGGCAGTCTCACCGGGCTTTGTTTGCTCGTCGCGATGTCCTTGATGATGCCCGTGCAGACGCTGCTCGTAGTCGCGGTCGGCGCTGCCTCATCGATCCTCGCCGTCGTGTTCGGCAGCCGGCAAGAAAGATTGCAGCGGCAAGTCGTTGACGCTTCGGTCCGCGAGCGCGAGAGCGCGTTGGAGATTCTCGGTCGGATCACGACGCTGAAGGCTGCCGGAGCTGCCGGTCGGGCGATGGAGCGCTGGCTCATTCTGTTACGACGCTCACGCGCTCTGATCCGACAGAACGAGCGGCTGACGCTCGCCTGTCAAGTGTCCATCGATGTGCTCGGACAGGTGCAGCTGCAGGCGCTGTGGATCTGGGGTGGCCTGCGTGTGCTCGCAGGCGCGCTGCAGCTCGGAGAGCTGATCGCGTTCACTGCGATGGCGACACTGTTTCACGCGGCCACGGGGCGCGTCGCGAGATCCTTCGTCAAGCTCCGCGAGTTGAAAGCGCAGGTGACTGAAACGGAGTGCCTCCTGGCGCAACAGCCGGTCGTGCCCACATACCGCCGCAGCGCGCGGCGCTCGACGCCTGACATCGAGGTACGAGATCTTTGGTTTCGCTACGGCGAAAATCGTCCTTGGGTTTTCGAGGGGCTGGATCTCGTCATTGCTGCGGGGGAGATTCATCACCTGCGTGGGCCCTCCGGGTTCGGCAAGTCGACGCTGCTGAAGCTCGTGGCCGGATTATATGAACCCTGCAAAGGAGAAATCCTGATCGGCGGCCGGCCGCCGCAAGCGGCTCGAGACGACATGATCTTCGTTCCGCAGCACGTCCGCACATTCAATGCCAGCGTGCGCGAGAACCTGGTCTTGTTTTCCGGTGGAGCGCAGTTCGCTCAGCTGATGCGCTCGGCCGAACTCACGGGCCTGGCAAAGCATGTCCAAGAGCTGCCCATGGGCTATGAGACGTTGCTCGCGCATGGCGGCGCCAATTTCTCAGGGGGACAGCGACAGCTCATCGCGCTCACCGCGGCGCTCACTTCCGACAAACCCGTCCTGCTCCTCGATGAGGCGACAGCCAACCTCGACGCCTCCTCAGCGCGACGCCTTCTGGAAAGCCCGCTCTTCGAGGGACGAACCGTTGTGCATGCGGGTCACGACTTGCAACGGGTTCCGGCCAGCACATCGCGCGTCCGCGCCTGAGTGCACCTCCGGTTCCCATTGACGGCTGCGCTTATGAGGCCGACACGTGTCGAAATCGAAGCCGTATTGAAATGACTGTGCTCGAACGAGGCTCAACCAGCACCGGACTTGCTCAGCTGGCGGTAGCGCTCAAACATCCAAGAGCTCGAGGGCTCTCAAGCCAACCCTCGACTGTTGACATGCCCTGGCCTTTTTGCTCTGCTGAGAGCCTGTCTTGCGTTGCGCTGCCGCCGGTAGCGCACCCTCATCGAGAGGCGCTGCAGCGGATTCACCTCCGTCACGCTCGATGCAGGTTCTCAAACAAGGGCGCCTCTTAAGAGAGGCTCCCCTATGCACATACATGGGAATGGCGGGCTTGTCGGCCGCGTCGTTGGCTTGTGGCGTTATCCGGTAAAGTCCATGCGTGGCGAGGCACTGAACGAAGTCAATGTTTCTTGGCATGGCTTGGCTGGCGATCGACGGTGGGCGTTCGTCCGTGACGGCGTCGCGCAAAGCGGCTTTCCGTGGCTTACGTTGCGAGAGCGGGCCGATATGAATCATTACCTGCCTTCGTTCGTCGACCCAACGCAACCGGACAAATCTTCGACATTGGTGCGCACGCCCGGGGGAGTCACGTTCGACGTCACAGACCCTACGCTTGCGGCGGAGTTGTGGCCGGACGGCGCGCGTGTGATCAAACACGACCGCGGTGTCTTCGATACCTTTCCGCTGTCACTTATCACGAGACAGACGATCGAAGCGCTCGCAGGCATGGTGAGTACGCCGCTCGATGTCCAACGTTTCCGGCCCAATCTGTTGATCGACGCCGCAAGTGATGCGCCGTTCGCTGAGGACGAGTGGGTCGGCCGCATCTTGAGGATCGGAGACCTTCGAATGCGTGTCGACAAGCGGGATGGCCGCTGCGCGGTCATCACCATCGATCCTGCGACATCGCAAAAAGAACCTAGCGTGCTGCGTGCAGTCGTGCGGCAACGTCAGGGTTGCGCCGGCGTCTACGGGTCGACTGTCGCGCCGGGTCGGATCGCGTTGGACGATGACGTGCTCATCATCGAATAGAATACCCGCCCAGCTGGAAGCGCGATCGGCCCGGGTGGAAATCGCGCACGAGGCCCATCCCGGCGGCTGGAGGGATGCGGCAAGCAGTAACTTCAGGTGACGGGGTCACTTGGCAATTACCTGCAGTCGCGACCACCCCAGCGATTATGGGCAGTGGCAAGTTATTGAATCAGAACAAATTTGTTGGTGCGCGCGACAGGGATCGAACCTGTGACCCCTACCATGTCAAGGTAGTGCTCTACCGCTGAGCTACGCGCGCATCCGGGGCGAATCGAAGGGGGCGGAAGAATAGCGGCGTGTCGTGATGGGTGCAAGCAACAATGCGTCGATTCCCCTACCCGGCCTTCGATGTCGCGAGCCCGAGGCTCGACTTGCGCAGGTTTGTGATCTGGTCGCGGAGCTTCGCCGCCTCTTCGAACTCGAGGTTCCGCGCGTGCTTGAGCATCTCGGCTTCCAGCTTCTTGATCCGGCGCATGACCTGATCGGGCGTGAGGCTCGAGTAATCGGGCGTGTCCTCGGCGACCTTGCGGGCCGGGCCGCGATTGGCCTCCGAATACGCGCCCTCCAGAATGTCCGCCACCGCCTTTTTGATGCCGCGAGGCGTGATGCCGTTGGCGGCGTTGAACTCGAGCTGCTTGTTGCGGCGACGGGTGGTCTCATCCAGCGCCTTCTTCATCGAGCCGGTGATCCTGTCGGCGTAGAGGATGGCTTTGCCGTTCAGATGGCGCGCCGCGCGGCCGATGGTCTGAATCAGTGAGTTCTCCGATCGCAGGAAGCCTTCCTTGTCCGCATCGAGAATGGCGACGAGCGAGACCTCGGGCATGTCGAGACCTTCGCGCAGCAGGTTGATGCCGACCAGCACGTCGAACTTGCCGAGGCGCAGATCGCGAATGATCTCCATGCGCTCGACAGTGTCGATATCCGAGTGCAGATAGCGCACCTTCACGCCGTGCTCATCGAGGTACTCGGTCAAGTCCTCGGCCATCCGCTTGGTGAGCGTCGTGATCAACGTGCGCTCGTCCTTTTCGACCCGCAGTTTGATCTCCGAGAGCACATCGTCCACCTGCGTGCGCACCGGGCGCACTTCGACTTCCGGATCGACGAGACCCGTCGGACGCACCAACTGCTCGACGACATCGCCGCCGGAATGCTCGAGCTCATAACGCCCGGGCGTCGCCGAGACGAAGATGGCCTGTGGCGCCAGCCGCTCCCACTCTTCAAAGCGCAGCGGTCGATTGTCGAGCGCCGAAGGCAAGCGAAAGCCGTATTCCACCAGCGTTTCTTTACGCGAGCGGTCGCCCTTGAACATCGCCCCCAGCTGCGGAATGGTCTGGTGACTTTCGTCGATGACCAACAGCGCGTCCTGCGGCAGATAGTCGAACAAGCACGGCGGCGGCTCGCCCGGCTCGCGCCCGGAGAGGAAGCGCGAATAGTTTTCGATGCCGTTGCAGTAGCCGAGCTCCCGAATCATTTCGATATCGAAGCGCGTGCGCTGTTCCAGGCGCTGCGCCTCGAGCAGCTTGCCCGCGTTCTTGAGCTCGATCAGCCGATCGTGCAGCTCATCGCGAATCTGATCCACCGCGAGCACGAGCCGATCGCGCGGCGTCACGTAGTGCGTGCCCGGGAACACCGTGTAACGCGGAATCTTGCGTTTGATCTCGCCGGTCAGCGGATCGAACAACAGCAATGAATCGATCTCGTCATCGAACAGTTCGACACGCAGCGCCTCGCGCTCGGATTCGGCCGGGAAGATGTCGATCACATCGCCGCGCACTCGATAGGTGCCTTGCGTGAGATCGAGCTCGTTGCGCTTGTATTGCATGTCGGTCAAGCGACGCAGGATCGCGCGCTGATCGATGTGCTCACCACGCGACAGGTGCAGCACCATCGACAAGTACGTCTCCGGGGCGCCCAGGCCGTAGATGGCCGACACCGTCGCGACAATGATGGCATCGCGCCGCTCCAGAATCGCCTTGGTGGCGGACAGTCGCATCTGCTCGATGTGCTCGTTGATGGACGAGTCCTTCTCGATATAAGTGTCCGAGGACGGCACATACGCCTCGGGCTGGTAGTAGTCGTAATACGAGACGAAATACTCCACCGCATTGTCGGGGAAGAATTCCTTGAACTCCCCGTACAGCTGCGCCGCGAGCGTCTTGTTATGCGCGAGCACCAGCGTCGGGCGCTGGATCTGTTGAATCACGTTCGCGATCGTGAAAGTCTTGCCCGAGCCCGTCACGCCGAGCAGCGTCTGGTGTGCAAGGCCCGCCTGGATCCCGTCGATCAGCTTGGCGATGGCCGTGGGCTGATCGCCCGAGGGCTTGAACTCGCCCTTCAGCTGGAACGGTGTCTGGGGCGGCTTTTCGGTCATGGTTTGCAGCGAGCGCGGTGAAACGGGCATAGCGGAACCGGAGGGTTGGGACTCGGACGGCGGTTTTCCAGGCCGTCACGCTAAGCTCCAGGCCGTGCGTATAGAGCCGGAGGCTGAATCACTCTACAATCGCACGAAAACATCCCGGCGCTTGTCAGGGATTTTCCGTTTTCGCAGTCACTCGGTGTCGCCGTGAGTCTACCAGTTTCGAAGCGCGTCCAGCGTGTGAAGCCCTCCCCGACCGTGGCCCTCACCGGCCGGGTCGCGCAGCTGAAGGCCGAAGGCAAAGACATCATCAGCCTGGGCGTCGGCGAGCCCGATTTCGACACGCCGGTGCACATCGCAGACTCCGGCGTCGAGGCTATTCGCAAAGGCTTTACTCGCTATACGCCGGTCGAAGGCGTCGCCGAGCTCAAGGACGCAATCATCGCGAAGTTCAAGCGCGAGAACGGGCTCGAGTACAAGCGCAATCAAATCCTGGTGTCCACCGGCGCGAAACAGACCATCTTCAACCTGATCCTCGCGGTCGTCGATCCGGGCGATGAAGTCGTCGTGCCCGCGCCCTACTGGGTGTCATATCCAGACATGGTGCTGCTCGCCGATGGCGTTCCGGTCATGCCCTACGCCGGGCCCGAGCAGGGTTACAAACTCACGGCGAAACAGCTGGAAGCCGCCATCACACCGAAGACGCGTCTCTTCATTCTGAACAGCCCGAGCAATCCGACCGGTGCTGCGTACAGCGCAGCCGAGCTGCGCGCGTTGGGCGATGTGCTCGTCAAACATCCGCAGGTCATCATCTGCACCGATGACATGTACGAGCACATCTATTGGGGCAAGGAGCCCTTCGTCAGCCTCGCGCAGGTGTGTCCGGAGTTGTACGACCGCGTCGTGACGACCAATGGCGTGTCGAAGGCGTACGCGATGACGGGCTGGCGCATTGGCTACTGCGGTGGACCGATCGAGCTGGTCACCGCGATGTCGACGATTCAGAGTCAGAGCACTTCGAATCCCTCCTCGATCGCGCAGAAGGCCGCGATCACAGCGTTGAACAGCGATCAAAACTGCGTGCGCGAGATGAACAAGTCGTTCAAGGAGCGTCACGACTTCGTCGTTGCGGGCTTGAACAAGCTGCCTGGCGTCACGTGTCTCGAAGGCGCAGGCACGTTCTACGCGTTCGCTCACGTGGAAAAGGCGATGAAGATCGTCGGGGTGAAGGACGACAATGCGTTCGCCGAGCATCTGCTGGTGCACGGCGGCGTCGCGGTCGTGCCGGGCAGCGGTTTCGGTGCGCCCAATCACATGCGCCTGTCGTTCGCGACCAGCATGAAGAATCTGGAAGAGTCGCTGAAGCGCATGGAAAAGACGCTGCGAGCCGCACAGGCCGCTTGATCTAGAGTGCGCTCTAGCCGTTAGAACCTGGGTCGCAACCTTGAGGAGGCGACCCATGACGAGCATTACAGAGAGCAATCGGGCCATCGTCACCGGCATCATGGAGGCGCTCTCGCGCGGCGAGCGCCAGCCCTTCGCCGACGCGATGGCGGACGACTTCACCTGGAACATGATCGGCACGACCGCCTGGTCGGGCAAATACCGGGGCAAGGCCGATGTACGGCAGCGTTTGTTCACACCGCTGTTCGCCCAGTTCGGCAGTCACTACACGAACACGCCCAAGCGCATCCTCGCCGATGGCGATTTCGTCGTGGTCGAGAGTTGGGGCAACGTGACGACCAAATTGGGCAAGCGTTACTGCAACACCTACTGCCTGGTCATCCGGATGCACGAGGGCAAGATGGCGGAGCTGACCGAATATCTGGACACGGAGCTCGTGACCTCGGCGCTCGAGCCACCCGCCTGGGCGAAAACCGCATGAGTCCGAAAAGCACGCGCTTTCACATCGGCCGGCTCGCTCGCGAGACCGGCCGCAGCGTGCACACGATTCGCTGGTACGAAAAGCAGGGGCTGATGCCCGGCGTGACGCGCGATCCGGGCGGCCGGCGCGTTTACGTCACGCAGCACATCGGTTGGTTGCTGTTTCTCGATCGGCTGCGTTACGCAGGAATGACGGTGCGCGAGATGCGCCGCTACGCGAGCCTCGCTGTCCAGGGCAAAAAGACCATTCGCCAACGACTGGAACTGCTCGAAGCGCACCATGCCCGCACGACGGCGCATATCGCCGAACTTCAGGCGGCGCTGCGCTTCGTCGAGCGCAAGCAGGCCTACTACTTGAAATGGCTGACCGACGACCGCCGGCCCGGCGACTTCGACCTGGGCGAGCGCCCCACCCCGCGCCGAACCGCCCGTGCGGCGGCCCCGTAGGCCGTTGTCAGCCGATGCCGACCCGCCGCAACGCACCGTCGGGTTTCCGGAAAGGATGTCAACTCAAAAAGTTGCGACCGAAGTCACCTCGATTCCTTGACACGGCCGCGGCGCATTACGCAAAATCCCGCGCCTTCGATTTGACCCACCTGTTCCCCGGTAGCTCAGTGGTAGAGCGACGGACTGTTAATCCGTTGGTCGCTGGTTCGAGTCCGGCCCGGGGAGCCACCTCCTGATCCAAGGAGGTCCAAGGAAGGTCACCAAACGCTGCAAAGACCTATAAATCCAGCGTTTTCTGATCCGCCACATCTTCAGCGATCCGTTGACAGCGTACCATATTTGGGGGTACTGCTAGGGGTACCCATTACAGCGCTCGGAGTGGTACCCCCAGATGCCGCCGCTGACAGATTCGGCGATTCGCAGCCTTAAACCGCCCGAAAAAGCCTGCAAGCTCTTCGACGGTGGCGGTCTATACCTGCTGGTGAAGCCAAATGGCGCTCGCCTTTGGCGAATGAAGTATCGCGTTGATGGGCGCGAGAAGCTCATCAGCTTCGGTCAGTACCCCGACGTTCCACTCAAGAGTGCGCGCGAGCGTCGCGACGAAGCGCGACGACTGATCGCCGCTCGCGTTGATCCGAGCGCAAAGCGCAAAGCTGAGCGCGCTGCTACGTCCGACACGTTCGAGGCGATCGCGCGCGAATACCTGGAGCTGAAGTCGAAGAACCTCAGCGCGCGGACGTTTGCCAAGAAGCTTGGCCGTTTCGAGGCGTTCGCCTTCCCTTTCATCGGCAAGCTACCGATCACGTCGATTGCGGCACCGCAATTGCTAGCGGCGCTGCGCAGGATTGAGGAACGCGGGAATCACGAGACGGCGCATCGAGTGCGCGCGGAATGCGGCGAAGTGTTCCGCTATGCCATCGCGACCGGGCGCGCGGAGCGCGATCCGACCGGCGACTTACGTGGCGCGCTCGCGCCGGTCGTCGTTCGCAACCACGCCGCCATCACCGAACCGATGAAGATCGGCCAGCTGGTACGGGCCATTTACGGCTACCAAGGTCAGCCAGCGACGGAATACGCATTGAAGCTGTTGCCGCTCGTGTTCGTGCGTCCAGGTGAACTGCGGGCCGCTGAGTGGTCGGAGTTCGACTTGGAGACTGCCGAGTGGCGGATTCCGGGGAGTCGCATGAAGATGCGCGAGCCGCACATCGTGCCGCTCGCTCGCCAGGCTGTCGCCCTTCTCCGTGACTTGCAGCCGCTGACTGCCGCAGGTCGCTACCTTTTTCCGTCACTTCGGGGCGGCGACCGACCGATCAGCAACAACACCTTGAACGCCTCGTTACGTCGGCTCGGCTATACGGGCGATGAAATGGTGTCGCACGGATTTCGGTCGATGGCCTCAACATGTTTGAACGAACAAGGCTGGCACCCGGATCTGATTGAACTTCAGTTGGCGCATGCCGAGCGCAACAAAGTTCGTGCAGCGTACAACCGTGCTACCCGCCTCGCCGAACGACGAAAGATGATGCAGGCGTGGGCGGACTACCTCGACGCGCTGCGCACCGGTGCGGAAGTTATCGCCTTCCGACGGGCGACAAAATGACTACTCAAACTAGCGTGCGCGGCTAACCTGCTACGGACGGCATCTCGACGAGAACTCATCCGGCAAAACAGTTTCTGTTCGCGACTTGGCCTGAGCTGACCCATCCCTTTGGGTGTTAGACGCCGGAATCTCGGCTAGCCCGCCTCTTCAATGTGTCGTGCCGCGGATCCCAATAGGGGCAATAACAAACAGAGCGCCGATCTTCTCGTTAGATGATTAACAAGAGGCTATCGGCAGTGCTCTACCCGTCCGGTCCTCCACGGCCCGCCCTCCGCCGTCGATTCTGCCTCGCCAACGCCTGGACTGTCATTCTGACCATGCTCTTCGGAGAGACCACCCACGCGACGGCGAATGTCTCGAAGCGTGACAACGGCGAGCCATCGTATTGGGTCGAGCAACTGGCGAATGGGTTGAAATTTCCGTCCGCGATTGCTTGGCTTCCGGATGGCGGCATTTTGATCAGCGAACGTCAGGGCGGGTTGCGGATTCTCCGAAAAGGTACACTTGATGCTGATCCCATCTCTGGAACACCGCCAAGCGTTCAAGATCTGCTAAACGGTATCAAAGACATCGCGCTGGATCCTGATTTCAATGTCACTCGAACGCTCTACATCCTGATTGCCGAAGGCACTGTCGCCTCTCATCACGCCGCGGTGTATCGCGCTAGACTTGAGCAGACGACGTTACGTGACGTGCAGCGCATCTTCCGCAGCAAAGAAGAAACTAACAGCGGTCCAGTAGCTGGACGACTGCTCTTTCTCGCCGACAACACACTGCTCGTCGCGTTGCCGGTCTCCGGCGAGACGGCCATGACACCCGCCGCGCAGCAGCTCGACTCGCATATTGGCAAGATCATTCGCATTCATCGCGATGGATCTGTTCCCACCGACAATCCCTTCCTGAGATCACCAGGCGCACTTCCGGAGATCTGGAGCATCGGACATCGTGTTCCGATGGGTCTTTACGAGGACCGGGCCGCAGGCACAATCTGGGAGGTGGAGGCGGGTCCACGAGGAGGCGACGAGCTGAACATCCTGAAAGCAGGTCGCAATTATGGATGGCCAAAAGCAACCTGGGGATTCGATTACAGCGGCGCTTTAGTCGCGCCGACGCAAACAAATGCCGGCTTTGAAGATCCCACTTTGGTCTGGACACCGTCGATCACGCCCACATCCATCGTTCGGTATCAAGGCGAGATTTATCCGCAATGGCAAGGTGACTATTTTATTGGAAGCCTTACCGGCAAAGCACTGATGCGTGTGCGCATCAATGAGGGCAAAGTTCTTCTTCAAGAGCGGCTTCTAATCGATCTCAATGAGCGGATTCGAACTATTGCCGTCGGGCCCGATCATCACCTCTATGTTCTCACCGACCATCACAATGGGCGGATCCTGAGGATTAACCCCGGCGCACCGCCGGAAGCTCTAGAAAGCCGCATAGCTCGACCACTTCCGCAGCCTGCATTCACGGATCGGTCCCCCGTGCCGGGTAACGCAGCGATTGGCAAACAAGCATTTGTCGAAGCCTGCGCGGCCTGTCATAGCGTCGGGACATTCATTCAAGGAGGACGAGTGGGCCCCGATCTTGCCGGAGTCTACGGACGAAAAGCCGGAGCGCAGAAGAACTTCGCGTACTCGTCAGCGATGGCTAATTGGCAGCACGATTGGGATTACAAATCACTCAATGCCTTTCTAATCGATCCTGCGGCCTACTTACCTGGAACAGCAATGTCAGCCGCGCCAATAGTCGATGCGGAACTGCGCGCCCACCTCATTGAATTCCTCAGGAGTGAATCGCAACCCTCGCCATAACCTTATGCCAAGTCGATCAAGCGCCGAGCACGGCGGCGACCCCGATTGAGCGGCTCATCGGACTGCTTTTGCTCCCAATCCACAAAGCGCTCGGTCCCGCTCTTTGGCATAGACTGATTTGCTGAGCCACTCCCGCGTCAATTTTAGTTGTGTTTCGTCTACGCTCCCGCTCACAGCCGCAGCAGCCAACATCGCATCTGCGCGAGCGCGGATTACCTCGCCATGCTCGGGATGGCTCAATATATACAAACTGTTGGTTCGCATCCCGGCCAATACCAATCGTCCAGCAACGAGCGGATCTATACCATTCTGATGACTCTTAACAAATAAAACCTGCCGTGCCTTCTCTTCATCACTCAATGGCGTTTTTGGGTTTGTCAGATTTTCTGGACGATTGCGATCTGCGTTTGGCATATCTGATCTCACCACACCTGGACAGAATACGGAAACACCTATATCAGTATCGTCGAACCCCATTCGCAGCGATTCCATCATTCCAACGACCGCAAATTTCGAGAGTGAATAACTTCCAGTGCCAGTGCCGGCAGCCAGTCCCGCGATCGATGATGTGCTGATGATCTGCCCGCCTTCGCCGTGAGATCGAAGGTACGGAAGAAAGCAATGCACGCCATTGAATACTCCGTCGACATTCACACGCATCACCCAATCCCAGTCTTTATAGCTTGCCGAGCTAAGCGGCCCAAGTGTCGCCACCCCTGCGTTGTTCACCAGTGCATGAATCTTTCCAAACACTCGTGCAGTTTCCTTTGCCGCTCCTTCCATACCGCCACGATCAGTTACGTCGACGTTAATGGCATGAACGGCATCAGTCACTGACCGAAGAATCTCGAGTGCCGTGTCCGCGTGACGTTGGGTTCGATAGCCTATACAAATCTTCATCCCAGCTTCCGCAAATGCGCGCGCAATCCCCAGACCGACGCCACTCGATCCACCGGTAATGAACGCCACTTTTCCCTTCACGTCTCGCATGGGTGCCCGTGCGTTCGCTGCGCATTCTTGCGATCGAGGCTTGTTTGGCTCGGGCTCGCCCTGTGCCGCCGCCCTATTCGCGACACTCACCAGCCCAATTCCCGCACTGACGAGAGATGCGCGCACCAAGAAGGCGCGACGCGCGCGACTGAAAACCGAGTCGTGTACCATAGCTGCTCCTTGATGGCGCCAAGACATGGTCGCCCTGGCACATCATGCTCACAAGCGGCAACGGTCTACGGCGCCGGCACGGCAGCGAATCTCATCGAAGAATGCCGCAGTGTCGCCAAGGATTTGCGTAGTAGAGAGAGCGAAAGACATAGCAGCCGGACTAAGATCACCAGTGCGTGTCAAACTGCGCATATTTGGTTCATGCAAAAAAAAAGCCCGCTCGCTGCCTTAGCTTAAAACCTCGCCTACTCATAGACTGCGCGCATAAACACTAGCAACGTAGCGCCCTCGCCCGTCGCCATGACCTAAGTCCAGAGATGTTGCCGCGCGGGCCTCGCGCTCGCTAAATCCTTCGGCGCGGTACGCCTGCATGCGCTCGGCCGCGAATGCGTAACGGGCACTGTGACTTTGAATGCCGGCGCGATCGCAAACATTTTTATAAACACTAATCGCCTGTTTAAGGCCCGTGGTGCCTGCACCATCGACGCGCGTTACAAGATATCGTTGTCCGCTGGCTTCCAGGAATGCTAGGGCGGCCCGCACTGCTGCCAGAGCTCGACCAACATTCGCCGGATGCACATCTCGCGGTCGCGCGCCCTTGGTGCCGGCGATCACGCGCACGGAGCCATGCTCCTCCAATTCGCGCTGCCAGCGGGTCAGCGGTTCCATTTGGCCCCCGCGGATAGCCTCCACCTCGCGCAAGCCAAGGGAACGTTGGAGTTCCAGAAGGACGCCGAGGCTCGGACGCCCGAGTCGCTCCATCCGCTGTTGAAACGCGCGAATGGCGTCATCGGAAAGCGGCTGCTTAGTGCCCAGACGGGAACCACGACCGATGCCTAACGCCCGATTGTTGTAAGCGGGATTGGTCGCCAGTCCCTGCTTGTCTATGTGTTTGAGCACGGCGCGCAGGTGGCTCATCTCATTAGCGAGCGTTCGCGCGGCGATCCCCTCGGAAGTTCGGCGCTGGGTAAAAGCCTGCAAATGCCGGCCACCGATCTGAGATGCTGCCTGGATGCCATAGCCCAGCTCACGCATAATTCGAGCGAACGTATTGAACGTGCCGCAGCGGGCTTCACGCGTGAGATGCGCACCGCTCAGCTCATATCCGATCCGATGGAGATCGGCTCGAAGTTCGGTCTTTCTGCTCATCACTCCCGTTCCACAGCGATTCCGCCAATTCACAAACGCGCACATCCGGACATTCCCAGCAGGAAACATTCCCGCCTTTCTCCATCGCGAGCGGCCGGACGTGCATTGATCCGGTCGGGTTAGTTTCGTGGCCTCACCGCAGCACGTGCCGGTGGCATGTGTTGCAGCTCGCGCGTGAGCGCGAGATCGAGGCTGCCCATAGAGGGCCGCTCGCGGTGGCTGACATCGACGAAGGGAGCTTCATTGCGAAGCTTTGATTGATTGCGTCCGTTGCGGACGCGGTGTCACATGCTCGGTGTCGGTGAGATACGCTGCTGTGACAAGGAGTTGCGGCAGTGGGCCGTGTGCGTCACTTTCTCGGCTTCGCCGAAGACAGTGACGCACGCGTGGAGGAATACTGCGTTTGGCGCAGCTTTGTGTATTTACGTCGTTAGAAGAATGGTTGCCGCAGGATGCGACCGCTGGACAGCGGATTGGAGAAGAAAGGCGTCAGCGCCCGAGTGATGAGTCATGACCACAACCTGATCGGCTGCGCAGCTCTGCCTGGCCTGAAGCTGCTTAGGGGTTGCCTGCAACGCAGGCGGGGGTTACGACGATGCCATCGTCGTCAGGGAGAAATCCGTTCAGCGCCGAGAATGCACCCGCGACGAGCCATCTGCAAACTATCATCGTGAGTCCGCGCGCTCTGCGTCTGTTGAGTTCCATGGAAACCGCACGGCGGGCAATTGGCGAGTCAGCTCGCCAGACTTTGCGCAGGCGCTGCGTTAGGCCACAGCCGCGGCGTGGACCAATTAGCGACTCTCTGCCCTGGAAAACCTTCTTGGTTCCGGCTGCGGCAAGGCTCGGTGCTCAATACGAGAACCGCTCGCTGGCAGAAGTAAGGGCGGCCCCGCCACGCGACGGAGCCACCCTGCCATTGACCGCCATCGGCGCGGTCTATGACTCACCGTTTCGCGAAGTGTGCAGCCAGCGCCTCGATGACCTCTTCGACGAGGGTTCGAGCCGTCCGGATGACGGACGCGATAGCACCTGGGTAGTTCTCGATGTTTTCCGGTTGCACCAAGTCCTCCGCAACATTGAGGAGATCGACGGCTTGCTTCAGACAGACCAGCTCATCCGTAATCGGCCGGGGTGTCATCGCGCGTACCCCCGACGGCCGTTGCTGTCTTCGAGTACATCGATGATCCTGATGACGAAGCGCTGTTGCGTCTTCGACAGTGCCTGCAACCGCCCCGCGTGCCTGATACAACGCGGAGACAGTCGCCCCTTTGGAACGCGTATGGGCTTTGACAGGCCAACCATTTCCTCGACCGAGACCGAGAACACCTTCGCCAGTTTGGCAAGCACGAGCACCGAGATGCGACGCTCGCCAATTTCGTACGCGAACACGGCCTGCTGTGAGACACCGAGACCGCGGGCCAGCTCGGCCTGCGTCATGCCTCGCGACTTGCGGAGCGCCGTGACGTGCGCGCCCAGTGCTTTGAAGTAGGCGCGGCTTTCATGCTTAATCATGGCCGCACCTCCGTGTCGCCGACCTCGGACGCGATGAAGCTCACCGCGTCCGCCACGTCCTCGATCATCTCCACCACGACGCTGACCGCGTCGGCCAAGCTGAACTTAAAGTCCTCCTCGTACTCCGCGACGTACTGAATACACGCCAGGACAGCGGCAGCTCTCTGCAGACGCCGAAGCTGACCGTTTAGGCGTTCCCGAACGGATACCTCTTGATCGCTCATGCCGGCCCGCCTCGCCGCCCGACGATGGACGGCGCGCAGGCAGTCAGCGGCGACGGGATAGAATCTCCAGCAGCCATGACTTGCACCTCTCAGATGTGCAGGTTTTGGTTAGCCGCCAGCCGTGGTTGCACCCATGGCTGGCGGCGCTCTTGCGACCACTGGTAGGATGCGGGGGTATTACTGGGGGTACTTAAAACGAGAACGCCCAGCTCAGTTCTTTCTGATCAATAGGTTGTGCGTCGTTTGGCGTCCGGCCCGGGAGCCACCTAATCTTCAAGCCACAACGGCTCAAGCGCTCAAGCGCACCACGCGGTCGCATGGCTAGAACCGATCCCGCGCTGTACTTGCCCATTAGCGAACAAGCGCTGAGTCGGATATTGAATGAAGCGCACAGCCTCGCGACCACCCTCGCCGGCTTGAAAGCGCCCGAGCTCGGGGCGCTCATGCTCCTGCAGTCCTTGCCCAAAATGGCGCAACACGGCGCGGTGGTCGCCGAGCGCATCCTCATGGAGGCGATCAAGGCCGGCCAGGCGAAAGTCGCGCGAGAAGGCGCGAGCGCGTTGGTCGAGGAAGCCATCGGGTCGTTGGAGCGTGCGAAAATTCGAGCGGGTCATGGTCTGCTCGGCGATCTCGGAATCTCCCTTCTGAGCGATGAGCAAATTGGTCAGCAGAATTTCCTGACGGCCGATGACGCGTGGGACAGCAGCAGTCGCGATCGCTATCACGCCCGCGATCACGAGGTGCGCGAGCAAGTCGTGTTGCCTTCTGGCGCGATGAGCTTCCTGACGCGGGAGCAGACGCGCATCTATCGGGAAATCTCGGCGCAGGCCGACGATCACATCCATGTGCAGGGTTATGCCGGGACGGGCAAGTCCTATCTGATCAAGTCCCTGCTCGGGACGCTGCGTAACGCGCGCGTGCTGGTGCTGGCGGAGCGACAAACACAACTGCAGGCATTGCTCGCGGGCATGGGCAACCTGCCTCACGTCTACCCTCGGCGCTTCGATGTATTGGCGCGCGAGATGGTGCCGGCGGATCTGACCGATCCAACCAACCTTCGCATGAGTCAGCCCTACTCCGCGGCCGCACCCATTTCCGATGAGCTCATCATCCGACATCTGGGAATCCGCGCGAGCGGAACCCTTCTCGAACGCGATCTCGTTGCGATCGTCCGACGCACGGTCGCGCGCTTCTGCGCCAGCAGCGATGCCGAGATCGACGATGTTCACATTCCGGTTCGCAACCTCCCTGCGCTGGAGCCGACCGAAAGGCGCCTCGTGCTTCACCACGCAACCGAGTTGTGGAACGCGATCTTGATGCCGACATCGCGCGACTTCCAGCCGCCCATCCGACGAGAGCATCGAATCAAATGGGCCGCGCTGCGCGGCTGGCGGATCCCAGCGCGCTACACCCATGTGCTCATCGATGAATGTCACGACCTGAAGAAGCCGATGCTGCAGATTCTCGATGGCAGCCCTCAGGCAGTGATCAGCCTGGGCGATGAATATCAGAATCTGCAAGGCTTCCCACAGCGACGCACCCATGTCGTGAGACAGCGCGCCGTCACCTCGTCGGTGCGCTCGGGTCAGTTGCTCGAAGCCGTCGTCAACCCGATCATCGCTGCGCACCCGAGCGCCACGAAAGACCGCTTTCTCGGCAATCCGCTGCACCGGACGGAGATCGTTTACTACGATCGCCCCCGCATACCGGAGCATCCCGCGGCGATCCTGGTGAGCGACACTTGGGGCTTGTTCGAGTGGGCGCAGCGGCTGGCGGCGGAGAATCTGGACGTCGAGTTGTTGAGCAATCGGCAACAGCTGAACATGTTCGTCAGCGATTGTATCGAGCTGCGTCGAAATGGCGTCCGCCCGCGCCATGGCGAGATCTTCCGTTACGAATCGTGGCAGACACTGGCCGAGAACAATCAGAAAAGCCCCGGCTTTCAACGCATCGATCGCATGCTCCAGCGTGGCTACGACATCAAGGATTGGGCGAGGACGGCCGATCGTTTCGTCGCCCAGGGCAAGTTCGCGCTCGGTTTGATCGAAGATGTGCGCAACCGCGAGTTCGCCGGCGTCATGCTGGTGCCGGAACTGGTCGATGGCGTATGGGAGGCGCGCAAAGAAGACTATGCGGCCGCGAGCGCTGCACTTTACGTGGCGGTCACGCGGGCCCAGCACCGGCTGATCGTGCCGGAGCGACTGCGACACTGGCTGGAAGAAATATCCGGCCGAACTCGCGCTGCGCGACCGCAACTCTCATTCGAGCGCTGACGCACCCGTTATTGATGCGGCAGGCGCAAGCTGCCCACATCGACGCAAGAAATCCCGCCAGAAAGCCCCGTAGCGGCACGAGATCGATGGGCGCTGTCCCCGGCAGGATTGTATGATCCAGCCAACCACCAACGATCTCGGCCATGACGCTCACCGAACTTCGTTACATCGTCGCCCTCGGGCAGGAACAGCACTTTGGCCGCGCGGCCGAGCGCTGCAATGTCAGTCAGCCGACCCTGAGCATCGCGGTGAAAAAGCTCGAGGACGAGCTCGGCGTCAGTTTGTTCGAGCGCGCCAAGCAAGGCGTGCTGGTCACCCCGCTCGGGGTACGGATCATTGCGATGGCGAGCGCCGTCCTGGAACGGACGGCCGAGATCAAGGACGTGGCCGCGGGCGACGCCAATCAGCTGCAAGGCCCCCTGGCCTTGGGAACGCTGCCCACCGTCGGGCCGTATCTGCTGCCCCAGTTCATTCCTTTACTGCGAGAAATGGCGAGCGGCATGCCGCTCTTCGTCGAAGAGGCCGGTCAGCAAACATTGGCGGCGAAATTGCGCAATGGCGATCTCGATGTCTTGTTGATCACGGCGCCGTTCAGCGAACCGGATATCGTGACGCAGCCGCTCTTCGATGAACCCTTCGCCGTCATGCTGCCGGCGAGACATCGGCTCGCCAGCAAAACCAGCATCGACGTGAACGATCTGGACCCGTCCGAGGTGCTGCTCCTGGATGAGGGGCACAGCTTTCGCGAGCAGGTGCTCGCGGCATTTCCACAACTTCGGCCCGCCGATGCCGAGCCGAATCTGCGCGGTTCCATGAGGGGCAGCACGTTTGAAACACTGCGCCACATGGTGGCCTCGGGCCTGGGCATCACCCTCCTGCCGCAGACGGCTGCGCATGCCCCGCTCTACTCGTCCGATATATTGGTGACCCGGCCTTTTACCGAACCCGCGCCGAAGCGCACGCTGGTGCTCGCCTGGCGTGTAAGCTATCCCCGGCACAAGGCCATCGACGTGCTCCGAAGGGCAATTCAGGCCAGCAGCGCCGCCTATTGGAATTACAATACGGCGCGCGAGCCGGCAACGCCCGGCGTCATGATCGAGAACCGGGACTGGTAACGCCGGATGCGACCGTTGTCCAAAATCGTGGTGGTGGGAGGTGGCACGTCGGGCTGGCTGGCCGCGGCCATGCTTCGCCATCATTTGAAGCGCGAGCTGTGTGAGATCGAGCTGGTCGAGTCCGAGGAAATCGGCACGATCGGTGTCGGCGAGTCCACCGTGCCCCCATTCGTCGGGCTGATCCATCGCCTCGGCATCGACGAGCGGGAATTCATTCGCGCCACCGACGCCACCTACAAGCTCGGCATCCAGTTCGTCGGCTGGCAGCGGCGCACGGACACCTACTTCCATCCGTTCGGCGCCATCGGCAAACCGATCGGCACGCACGACTTCTATCAGTGCTGGCTCAAAGCCCGCGCCCAGGGCGACAGCTCCGCCCTGCAGGATTTCTCCCCTTGCCATGTCATGGCGGAAAACGGCCGTTTCTTTCCTCCGTCTCGCGCACGTAACACGCCCATCGGGGGCGCGAACTATGCGCTGCACGTCGATGCAAACCGGGTCGCCCAATATCTACGCCACTTCAGCGAAGGCCGCGGTGTCAAACGCACCGAAGGTCTCGTCACCGACGTGCGCCGGCGCGACGATGGGTTCATCGATCACATCGAGCTCGCCGATGGCACGAAGGTCCAGGGAGATTTCTTCATCGACTGCTCCGGCGCGCGCGCGTTGCTGATCGGCAAGACGCTGGGCGTCGAGTCGATCGACTGGGCGCCGTACTTGCCGTGCGATCGCGCCGTCACCGTCAGAACAGAAAACAGCGGCCCGCTCGTTCCCTACACTCGCGCCACCGCGCAGAAATCAGGATGGATGTGGCGCATTCCGCTGCAATCCCGGGTTGGCCAGGGCTACGTATATTCCAGTCGGTTCAGCACCGATGCGGACGCAAGATCCACGCTCCTGCGCAACGTGGATACCGCCTGCCTGGACGAGCCCAGAATCATTCCTTTCACGACCGGACATCGCCGCGAGTTCTGGAAGCTCAACTGCCTGTCGATTGGACTTGCCGGCGGCTTCATCGAGCCGCTGGAGGCCACTGCCATCCATCTGATGGCGCGTGGCATCGATTTCTTCCTGCGTTACTTCCCGAATCGCGAGTGCGATCCGGCGCTCGCCCGCGAGTACAACCGTCGCATGACGGCCGATTACGAAGAGGTGCGCGACTTCATCGTCCTCCACTACAGCGCGACAAATCGCGACGATTCCCCCTTCTGGCAGGCCTGTCAGCACCTGCCCTTGCCCGATTCCCTGCAAGAGCGCATCGAGCTCTTCAAGAGTCAGGGCGCCATGCGCGAAGGTGTCGATGAGCTGTTTCGTGCATCGAGCTGGCAATCCGTGTTCGAGGGCATGGGCATTCGCCCGCGCGCCTACTCTCCGCGTGTCGACAACATCGACTACGCGCACATCGAAGCGACGCTGCGCACGGCCAAGGCCGCCATCGCGGGGATGGTCGAACACCTGCCGACCCACGAGCAGTTCCTGGGCGGCCAGGCCAGCTGACACGCGCTGTCATAGCGAGAATCAATCGGCGTTCGATTGAGCGCCCCGCGCCGCTCTTCTATAAAACCCGCCTCCGAGGGCGTACTGCCGACTGGCCTGCCGCCCACCAATAACAAAGACGGGGGCTTGCATGTCGGTCGCGAAGCTGTCGGTGGCTTTCTTTCTGCAGATGTTTGTCATCCTCGCGACCTGTCGCGTGGTCGGCTGGATCGGCCGCCGCTATCTGAAACAACCGCAGGTCGTCGGCGAGATGATCGCCGGCGTGATTCTCGGTCCTTCGCTATTCGGTCTGTTCCTGCCCGAGATCCAGAAAGCCGTCTTTCCAACCGAGACGAAGGGTGTGTTGTATGTCGGCGCGCAGCTGGGCGTCGGGCTTTATATGTTCCTGGTCGGGCTCGGCTTCAGGACAGATCATTTCCGGCACAGCCTGGGCAAGGCTGCAGCGGTCTCCATCTCAGGCATGGCGGCGCCATTTCTGATCGCGATCATCGGCACGCCGTGGCTGATGACCGTGCCCGGCTTGTTCGCCGACACCGCGACGCGCTTCGACGCCACCTTGTTCATGGGCGCGGCGATTGCGATCACGGCGTTTCCAATGCTGGCCCGAATCATTCACGAGCGAGGACTGAGTCATACATCGCTCGGCACGCTGTCTCTTTCTGCCGGTGCGATCGATGACGCCGCCGCCTGGTGCGTGCTCGCGATCGTGCTTGCGAGCTTCGGCGCAGGCTCGGGCGTCGCGTTCACCGCCATCGGCGGCGGCATCGTGTTCGCTGGCTGCATGCTTCTGATCGTGCCGAAGCTGCTCACCCGGCTCGGGCGCACGGCTGAACGCGAACAGGCGATCACCCAGTCGCTGAGTCCCACCTTGCTCTCGATCGTGCTGATGCTGTTCATGCTGTCCGCCTACGTTGCCGACTTCATCGGCCTGCACGCGGTATTCGGCGGTTTCCTGCTGGGCACCGTCATGCCTCGCGGCGCCCTCGCCGACAATTTGCGACGCCTGCTCGAACCGTTCACGGTCGTGGTGTTGCTGCCGATGTTCTTCACGTATTCCGGCCTCAACACCCAACTGGCCATGGTCAACAGCGTCGAGCTGTTGCTGATGGGCGCCGTGATCCTGGCTGCTTCCGTCCTTGCGAAGTTTGGCGCCTGCTGGGCGGCGGCGCGCCTGTCCGGTCAGGACAACAGCACGGCGCTCGGCATCGGCGCGTTGATGAATGCCCGGGGCCTCATGGAGCTGATCATCATCAACATCGGCCTGCAGGCCGGCGTCATTGGCCCCGCGCTCTTCTCCATCCTGGTGCTCATGGCGATCGTCACAACGCTGATGGCATCGCCACTCTTCGAGCACGTCTACGGCCGCGACGCTCGCGCGCGTGGCGAGCTCGACGCTCTACAGAGCGCAGCCAACTGACGCGGCAGGCCGCGAGCGCGCAGACCGGCAGCGGTCTGCGCCAGGTCGATCGGCGAAGGCAGCGCCGTTCCCGCTGCATAGACGATCGTACGACGCGCGCGCATGTCGCCGTCCAGGATCGTCACGAAGTGCTCGTACGGGTTTACGCGCCAGTCGCCCGGCAACAGCTCATCTACTTCGTACGAGGGAAGGAAACGTCCGCCCACGTGCGAAACCCAGCTGCGACGATAGCTGCCACCCGAGGCGACCACCGCGAGGTCCAATCGTTCGAGCTCCTCGGACAGGCAGGACACCCAACGATCCGCCTCGAAGCCGTGAGACGCGAAGTCCTCCGGATGTGAGAACAGCAGCGACCAGCGTCCGCCCAACCAGCGGCGCAGCCGCTCGGTCGAAGACAACGCGATCGCATGGATGGCATCCAGTCCGTATTCACGGTTGACTGACATTTGCAGCATCTCGCTCCTCCAATCGCCCACTTCGGCAGTGGGTTCAGGATGCGTCGGCGCGCCATCTCATGTCAGTCGGATCGCGGTTATGTAATGGTCATCATTGCGGCAGCCGGGTGACAGCGCGTGGGTTTGTCTTCATTCGCTTAAGGCGATGTCAGCAAACTTCTGCAGTTGTTGACACCACGCCGACGCCGAGTAATATGCGCGCCCCCGGGCTGTACCCGGGTCTACCGGAGTCGGACATGCTCGCACCCCAAAATCTTGAAACGAATATGAACAACGCGCGTTGATCCGCAAGATGACTTGCGGAGCACGCCTGCTCCCCAAGTCAGGTGCGTAGCTTAGGCTCCGCTTAAAAGCCCCTGGCCGGGAAACCGACCAGGGGCTTTTTCATTTCAGGAAGAAATCTCATGCCAGTGCAAATTACGTTGAACAAGGCTCGGGTGCCGGTGAAGGTCTTCACCCAGGACATCGAGCACGACGCCATCCAGCAGCTGCTCAATGTGGCGCAGCTGCCCATCGTTCACGGCCATGTGGCCGCCATGCCTGACGTCCATCACGGCATCGGCGCGACCGTAGGCAGCGTGATCCCGACCAAGCAGGCGATCATTCCTGCAGCGGTCGGCGTGGACATCGGCTGCGGCATGAATGCCGTTCGCCTGACGCTGCACGCGAAGGATTTGCCGGAGAGCCTCGCGAAGCTGCGCAGCGCCGTGGAGGCGCGCGTGCCGGTGGGCTTCAATCAGCACGACTCCGACAAGGTGCGTGGCAGTGCGCACGCCCGGCAAGGCCGCGTGCTCGATGATCGTCTCGACAAGATCGTCGGCAAGCACCCTGGGGTGATGAAGATGCAACGTCGGTTCGCGCAGACCTGGGTGTGTCAGCTCGGCACGCTCGGTGGCGGCAATCACTTCATCGAGCTGTGCCTGGATGAGGAGCAGCGCGTTTGGGTGATGTTGCACTCCGGCTCGCGCGGTGTCGGCAATGTGTTCGGCCGTTACTTCATCGAAGCCGCGCGCAAGGACATGCGTCGTCATCAGGTCAATCTGCCGGATCGCGACCTCGCCTACTTCAGCGAAGGCTCCGATCTCTTCGACGACTACGTCGAGGCGGTCGACTGGGCGCAGGACTACGCGCTCTTGAATCGCAGCATGATGATGAAGCTGGTGCTCGATGCACTCGCGCCGCACCTGCCGCCGTTCAAGCTCGATGGGGAGGCGATCAACTGTCACCACAACTACGTGGCGGTGGAACGCCACTTCGGCGAGAAGCTGTTCATCACTCGCAAGGGTGCGATCAGCGCACAGGAAGGACAGCTGGGCATCATCCCCGGCAGCATGGGTGCCAAGTCGTACATCGTGCGCGGCAAGGGCAATCCCGAGTCGTTCTGCTCATGCTCGCACGGCGCGGGCCGTCGCATGAGCCGCACGGAGGCGAAACGCCGCTTCAACCGTTTCGATCTGGCCAAGCAGACCGAAGGCGTGGAGTGCCGCAAGGACGGCGGCGTGCTCGATGAGATCCCGGCAGCCTACAAGGACATCGACGGGGTGATGGCCAACCAGTCGGACCTGGTCGATGTGGTGCACACGCTGAAGCAGGTGATGTGCATCAAGGGATAGGAAAAGGGCTGGCTCCGAACGTCGGAGCCAGCCGCACGAACCGGCCTAAGCTGAGGTTCGTTTGCTCGCCACCCATTCGTTGACGAGACGTTCCAGCACGGCGAGCGGCACGGTGCCCTGGGCAAGGGCCGCGTCATGAAACTGACGAATGTCGAAGCGTGCGCCGAGTTTCTTTCGCGCCTCTTCGCGCAGTTTCAGCCACTGCGTCTGGCCGATCTTGTAACTGGTCGCCTGACCAGGCCAACAACAGTATCTTTCCACTTCGGTGGTGATCGTTGATGGCAGCTCGCCGAGCGATTTGACCATGTAGTCGACGCCCTGCTCTCGCGTCCAACGCTTGTGGTGCAGGCCGGTATCCACGACGAGTCGCGCCGCTCGGAACATATAAGACTTGATGTAGCCGATCTGGCCGAACGGATCGCCTTCGTAGACGCCCATCTCGTCCGCCAACTGTTCGGCGTACAGTCCCCAGCCTTCGCTGTAGGCGATAAACCAGCCCAGGCGCCGCACTGGATGGACGGCCGTGGACTCCTGCGCCAGCGCAATCTGGTGATGATGCCCCGGCGAGGCTTCATGCGCCGTCAGCGTCATCAAGCCCCACTTCGGCGTCTCCGCCGTATTGCGAAGATTGATGTAATAGGCGCCCGGCCTCGAGCCATCGAGCGCCGGCGGTTGATAGTAGCCGGCGGTCGCGCCCGCCTCGATATCCGGCGGCACGCGCCGAATCTCCACTTTGGATTTCGGAATACGACCGAAATACTTCGGCAGCTGTCCCTGGATCTTGACCATGCCGGCATTGAGATAGTCGAGTATCTCCTGCTTGCCCGCATCGGTGTTGGGATAAACGAAACGCTTGTCGGACGCGAGCGCCCGCAGCCGCTCGCCCACCGAGCCCTGGGTCATGCCCTGGCTCTTGAGAATCTTGTCCGCGCGAGCGCTCAGCTCCGCCATCTGCTCGAGCCCCAGCCGATGGACCTCTTCGGCATTGAGCTGCGTCGTGGTCGAGTAACGCAAGGCGTATTGGTAGTACTCATCTCCCTTGGGCAGCTTCCAAACGCCGGCATCGCTCGTCGACTTCGGCCGAATGCCAGCGATGCACTCGCGCTGACGCTGCAAGGCCGGATGAACTTGCTGCTCGACGATTCGCGTCACCTGCGCGGCCCAGTCGCCAGAGATGTCCTTCGCACGCGTACGAGTGTCAATGGACGTCACGAGCTTCGTTTCTGCCGGCTTCTGGGCCAGCATGCCATCCATCAACGCGACCGTGCGATCTACGACGAAGTTGGGCGGAATGACGCCCATGGCGTACTCGGACTTCAGCCGCCCCGTCTCATTGTCGAGCTCCTTCGCGAAAGCAACGACGCGAGATACATACGCCTCGGCATCCTCACGCTTCTCTATTGTGTGCTGGTTGTGCAGGAAGTCCGGAATGCTTCGATACGTGCCACCGAGCTGGTGCACGCTGTACGGCTCAGGCCAACTGAAGGTGCCGTAGTTGAAATTGTCGTACCCGCTCACGATCACGCGGAACAGATACTCGAAGGAGTCGTAGTCAGCTTTGGACTGCGCCGACAAGGCGTTGCGATCGATCGCCTGCAATCGATCGAAGGCCGTGCGGATGACCTTGTGATCTTGCTCGATGCCGGCGGGTGAGCGATCGAGCAATTTGCGCTTCGCACTCGCATGCGCTCCTTTGTCCGTACCGTACGTGGTGCGTGCTTCCGGATTGGCCATCACTTCTTCCTCATAGATGTAATCCATGAGGGCGTGCAGGTCTGCTTCGGCTTTGGTCTTCGCCGGCGCGCTCTGTGAGAACGCAAGCGTGGGCAAATTAGCTACGACTGCAGTGTATACAGCGGATCTCAAAAACGAACGCCGGTCGCTCAACGCAAAGCTCCTCGTCAACGGTATCAGTTACCAATAGCACGTTGAAGAGTTCGACGCACGCTCACCCCCGTTGGTTTACATGAGGGTGCCTCGAGCGCGGCCGAGCACTCGTCCACCGCGATCTTTGGTAATCTTCCCGGCACTCACTGCAACCACGCCGTTCACCACCACGAACGTCACGCCCGTTGAGAGCTGCCTCGGATTCTCATAGGTCGCATTGTCTCGAAGCGTCTTCGGATCGAAGACAACGAGATCCGCTCGCGCGCCCGCGCGGATCACACCACGATCCCGCAGTCGCATGATCGAGGCCGTCAAGCCCGTCATCGAATGAACCGCCCGCTCGAGCGTGAGCACCGGATCGTCGATGGCGTAGCGCCGTAGCTTCTTTGGGAATGTTCCGTAGGCGCGCGGATGAGGCATGCCGTTGTCTTCGGATAACAGCGACCCATCCGTCGATGTCATCGTCCATGGCTGCGCCATGAAGGCGCGCACGTCAGTTTCATTCATGTTGAAGGAGAAGATGGTCGGCGAGCCGCTGGCAATCAGCTCGATCGCCACATCGACGGCTTCGGCCTTGCGTTGTTTCGCGATAGCATCGAGCCGCAGACCTTCGAGCCGCCTGTCGGGCCGATAGGAGCTGATCAGAATCGACTCCGCGCCGCCCCGGTTCTCCAGGTTCGCCGCGACGCTCGCACGAATCTTCGCTCGCAGCGCCCGATCCTTGAGGCGCCTTCTCAGTTTGCTCTCGCCGCCTTCCATGGCCCAGCCCGGGATCAGCGCCGCGGACAATGACGTGCCGGATGCATCATAGGGATACTGATCGGCGAACACCTCCACACCCTCGGCTCTCGCGGCGTTGATGTTGCGAATGACTTCGGCAGACATGCCCCAACACGCCCGCGTGCTCGCTTTGATATGAGTCACGATGCCGGGCAGCCGGGCTTCACGCGCGACTTGAATGACTTCATCGACCGCGGCGATCAAGCCAATGTTGTAGCGGCTCTCATCGCGAATGTGGCTGGTGTAGATGCCGTCGAATTGCGCGGCCACCCGCGCGAGCGCAATGTGCTCATCCGTCTTGGAAAAGTTGCCGGGTGGATAGAACGGCCCGGCCGATAACCCCAACGCGCCCGCCTCCATGCCCGCGCGCACCAACGACTGCATCCGTGCGAGCTCTTCCGCGGTGGGCGCTCGATTGCGATAGCCCAGCACCTGAATGCGAATCGAGTTGTGAGGCACGAGTAGCGCAACATTCACACCCGGCCTCGCCTGCTCGATCCGGAGGCGCTGAGTCGCAAGGTCCACCGGCCCACCGCCGTCGGGGTTCAGCACGATCGTGGTGATCCCCTGGGTCAGCAGCGGCTCGGCGCTCCCGAGCGCATCCTCGCCAATGGCGGGCCACGCATGCGAGTGTGGATCGATGAAGCCTGGCGCCAGGTACTGGCCGTTCGCCTCGATCATCCGTTTCGATGCGGCATTCGCCGGCAGCTTGCCGACCGCGGCGATTCGATCACCGGCGACCGCGACGTCCGCGTAGTACCAAGGCGTGCCCGTGCCATCGAGCACGCGAGCGCCACGAATCAACAAATCATAGGCAGGTGCCTCCTCCGAAGCGCGCGATCCGACCCCGAGCAGCAGGCAGCCGATGGCAAGCGCGAACTGTAATGTCATCGATTGCACGAATTACCCCGTGACTAGCCCCAGCATGCTAAACGCAGCCAGCCGTGGGGATGTGCCCACGAGCCTCACCCTTTTATGATGGGTGGCTCCGGCGGCCACCGATAACCAACCACCCGCATCGAGGTCCGACGATGAAAGATCGCCCATCTCTATACACCCTGCTGGCCCTGCTCACATTCGCGCTGCTGCCCGGCCCCGCCGCGGCACAGACGCCCTTCAAACTTTACATCTCGGCCGATATGGAAGGTGTCGCCGGCGTCGTCTCCGAGCAGCAGATCCTGCCGAGCGGCTTCGAATACTCGCGCTTTCGCGAGTTCATGACGGCCGAAGTGAACACCGTCATCGACGCCGCCTTCGCGGCCGGCGCCACCGAAATTGTCGTGAGCGATTCCCATGGCAACGGTCAAAACCTGCTGATCGAGAAATTTCCAAAGAAGGTCTCGGTCGTGCGCTCGTGGCCGCGGCCACTGATGATGATGGAAGGTATTGATGAGTCCTTCGCGGGCGTCGTGCTGCTCGGCTATCACACCAGCACCCACAATGAGGCCGGCGTGCGCGCGCATACGCTCTCGAGCGCGCGGCTGACGGAGGTTCGCATCAATGACAGGCAAGTGGGCGAAGGCGAGATCAGCGCCGCCATCGCGGGACACTTTGGCGTGCCCGTCATCCTGGTCACCGGCGACGATCAGCTCGTGAAAGAGTTGCAAGGCTCACTCGGCAACGTCGAAGGCGCGGTCGTCAAATGGGCACATGGCTTCCATTCCGCCCGTACGCTCACCCCCACCGAAGCGAACGAGGTGATTCGCGCGGCGACGGAACGCGCGCTCGGACGAATCAAGAGCTTCAAGCCTTACAAGGTCGCAACACCCGTGCGCTTCGACCTGCGTTTCAAGAGCTATCGCCAGGCCGACATGCTGAGCTATCTACCCATCGTCGAGCGCATCGACTCGCACACGGTTCGTTACATCGCGAAGGACATGCCCGCCGCGTCCAAGTTCGTCGAGTTCGCGGTGACGTACGAAGCAGACATGGATCCATGAGCTGCCCCGAACCGCCGACCGCACCGCATCTAGCTGCGGTGAGGCATGCCGGCTGCGCTTACATGTTTCATAACGCTGTTTCGCAAGTCGCTGTTCTGCGGAGATGTCACGCTTCTTGCACCCTCAGCGCCTGAGCATCTCTCACTGCGAGAACGGCTGGCCAGAAACAGAGGAGTGTTGTCATGAACATCGCACAGCTGTTGGTCGCCTTCGGCTCGATGTCACTTCTTGCGAGCCAGGCGAACGCAATACAGGTCTTCGAAATCTCCGGCTTCATTCGCCAGGTCATCCCGAGCGCCAGTGGTGAGACGGTACCTATCGTTGCAGGAGACCTTGTGTCTGGGACGCTGGTCTATACGCCCGAATCGGCTACGGTGGTCGCCGGCACTTGCATGGACAACGCATTCAGTTATGAGTTAAACATCGATGAGGTGGTCATCCAGTCGATCGACCCGCGGGGCTGTGTGGGAGGGGGCATCATGGAGTTCAACCCTTTCTCGAATGTAACTGACCCTTCCTGGCTGTCCTCAGAACTTGCGTGGGCTATCGATATCGATTCCGTGCTGCAGGAATCACTCGCACCGTCGGCCCTGCTCGGCAATTGGGACATCTTCTGGATCCTGAATCAAAACTTCGAGGACATCATCGTATTCGGAACCATCACCGCTGCACGCGAGATCAAGGTCCCGGAGCCTGCCACTCTTGGATTGTTTGGCTTGGCATTGATGCTGTTTGGACTCGCTGATCGACGGCTGCGTCCAAACTCGTGAGAGTGGTGTGATTTGGCGGAAGGGGTGGGATTCGAACCCACGAGACTCGTGAGAGCCTGCCGGTTTTCAAGACCGGTGCAATCGACCACTCTGCCACCCTTCCACGCATGACGGCGCCCCCGGGCGAGGAGCCGGAGGGCGCGCATCCTAGCATGGATCGGGGGTGAGCGCCGGGACCTAGCGCAGGCCGATCGTCGCCCCGCCGAACTCCGGATCCCCCTTCCCCTCCAGCGGCGATCCCGCCTGCGGCCGATATTCGGCGTCCAACTTCGGATCCTGCTCGATGACGTTGTCGCCCTTCCGCACGACTGCCGCATCCTTCGCAACCAACCCGCCTTCGTTGCCAAACAGCGCGCTGTATCCGACCCAGATCTTGCTGTTCTCCGTCGCGCGCGCCACGTACGGCGTGTTGTTCAGGAAGATGGAATTCGTCGCGTAGATGGTTGCCTCCTGCTCGCCATAGAGCCCGTCATCGAGATTGCGATCGAACACCGAGTTCTCGACATGAGCGGATGCGTTGTTATACGCCGCGATGCCGGCCGAATCGTTCCCGCGAATGAGCGCGTTGGCAAGGCGCAGATGCGCATGCTCATCCAGCCAGATCGCGACGTGGCCATCGAGAATGCGAAGGTTCTGCGCATCGAGATCGGAGTTGCCGCGTCCCGTGAGTCCCATCTTTTGATATTTCTCGATCGTCACATCGCGAACGCGCACGCGACTGTCGATGGCGAAGATGCCGTGGCCTTCGTAGATCTCATCTTCCTCGACATCGAACTTGAAACCCGTGAACGTGAGCCCCTGCACGTCGACGTTCGCGCGATGGATCACGAGCCCCGTGGTTCGGGGGCCGGCGCTGCCGTCGATCACGGCGCCGGGTTCGCCGACCAGGCTCAGCCGTTTGCCATCGACCACGGCGAACCCGCGGATCGTGTGAATCTTGTAGGGCACATCGCGCACGCCGGCCGCCGTATAGGTGCCTGGCCGAATCCGAACCGTGTCGCCATCGGTGGCGGCATCGATCGCGGCCTGGATGCCGCTGCCGCCGGAGAATGCGCAGTCCGAGGCGAGCGCCTGTGTCGGGCAGACGACGTGGGTTTTCGAACCCGCTGAACTTGCCGGTGTGCTTGCCTGCGGGCTGCGGGCGCAGCCCGACAACACGCCGACGAACACGAGAGCGAACAGGCTGAAGCGCACGGCCATGCGGATTCTCACTACCTTGGTGAGTCAAGTATGTTGGCAACAGGCCGATGCTCGTAGATGCGTAGTTGGCCCCGCCTGGTGCGGCACCCACACCAGCCGATGCAGAGATGTCAGGTCTTGGTCAGCCTCGCGGCCCTATGCTGCTCGTTTTCCGCCAGCCTATGTCGCCAGCGAAGGTTGAGAATGAATCGCGATCCCGCCCTGCTCGGCCGCCGCCTATCCTCGTGCCATGCGCCTGCTGCTCGTTGAGGACAATCCGCAGCTGGCGGAGCTCGTGCATGATGGCCTGATCGGGCAGGGATTCGCCATCGACCGCTGCGGCTCTCTAAAAGAAGCGTTGGCTGCCCGCGCCGCCGCGAGCTACGACCTCATTCTGCTCGATCTGGGGTTGCCCGACGGCGACGGCATGAGCCTGGTTCGCGAGCTGCGCCAGGGCAACGATTCGACGCCGATCTTGATTCTCACCGCGCGCGGCGGGCTCAACGACCGATTGATCGGGCTCGACGGGGGCGCGGACGATTACCTGGTAAAGCCGTTCGAGATTGCGGAGCTCGCGGCTCGCTGCCGAGCCCTGTTGCGTCGGCCCGGCGCGAGCCTCGGCGTCGTTCTGCACCTGGGTAACGTGGCCCTTGATACGACGACGCGCACGGTCACGGTCAATGAACAGCGCATCGAGATTCCGCCGCGCGAAGTTGCGCTGCTCGAACAATTGCTGCGTCGCGCCGAGCAAGTCGTCCGTCGCAATCAGCTCGAAGAGTCGCTGTACTCCTTCGGCGAGGACGTCACACCGAATGCGCTCGAAAGCGCGGTATCGCGACTACGCAAGCGCCTGGCCGCCGCCGGCGCCAACGTCATGGTGCGCACCGCGCATGGCATCGGCTACGCGATCTTTCAGCAGTCCTGACCCGATGCAACCCGGTCCGAGCCTCCTCCGGCAGATTTCTGTTCGCCTGGTCGCGGCGGCCGTGCTCGTCTCGTTGATCGAGATCATCGGCGTCCTCGCGATCTACGCGAGCAACCGGCCCAAGCTCGCCGCGGAGTTGGTGACGACGGAGGCCGACCGCGTCTTCGACGCACTCACGAGCGACGATCCCCATCAAAGTCTCGCGCAACTCGAAGCCCCTCGCGGCGCCGACGACTGGGCCCTCACGGTTCACGACAGCAGCCGCAAGCTGATCTTCGAGCACGCGCCGAAAAATCCAAAGCTGTTCCAGCCTCTGCCCGCGCCCGTCGATCACGAATGGACGCGACTCGAGCGCGACAGCGGCCCGGTGATTCTGTCGGGCGCCCGTCATCTTCCTAACAACGCGTGGGTCACGATGACGGTGAGCGGCGAATCACTGCCGCTCTTCGGATTGGTGTTCGTCCGCGAAGCGTACGCGCACGTGATCGTGCCCGTCGCGCCCGTCACGATTCTGTTGCTGGTCCTGAATGTTTATATCGTGCGACGGATGCTGGCGCCGCTCGAAGCGTCTGCCGCTGAAGTCGATGCGCTCGAACCCTCGCGAATGGAAACGCGCCTGTCGGTGCCCGCCACGCCCAGAGAAGTTCGAGCGCTGGTTCTCGCGATGAATCGCGCCCTGGATCGTCTCGAACGGGCGATGCAGACGCTCGAGTCGTTCACGGCCGACGCGGCCCATGAGATGCGCACGCCGCTGTCGATTCTAAAGCTGCGCGTCGAGGCGCTCGAGGCGGGCCCTGCGAAGGACGCGCTGCGTGAGGATGTGTCCGCGATGACGCGGCTCGTGAACCAGATGCTCGACCTGGCGCAGGCCGACACGCTCGATTCGCAAATCACGCAAACGGTGGATCTCGCCGCACTCGCGCGCGACGTGGTCGAGCGCATGTTGCCGGTCGCAGTGGGGCGCGGCTGTGACATCGCCCTCATCGATCACGGAGGCGGCACGGTGAAAGGTCACGCCGAAGCCCTCGCCCGTGTGCTCGCGAACCTCATCGACAACGCCATCGCCCACTCACCGCGAGATCGCAGCATCGATGTCACCGTTGGCCCCGCAGCGCGCCTGGTAGTTCGGGACCGCGGCCCAGGTTTCTCGCCGGAGAACGCCGAGCTGTTGTTCCGACGCTTCTGGCGAGGCGCCGCGCCGGGTCGTGCGGGCGCGGGCCTGGGCCTTGCGATCGCCCAAAGCATCCTCGCTCGACACGGCGCGACGATCGCGGCCGACAACGCGCCCGATGGCGGCGCCGTTTTCACCATTCAGTGGCAGCAAGAGAGCCTTTCATGAGAACTGCGGGAGTGCCGGCGATGATCGCGGCACTGGGGTTGCCGATGTACGCCGAGGCCGCCGAGTCGGCGGATGGAGATCCGCCGCTGCAACTCGAAGCCGCGTACACGGGTGAAGTCTGGCGCAACGTGCGCGGCGGCGTGCGTGAGGATGGCACCTATCTCGACAACATCGACCTCATTGCAACTCTCGATGCCGAACGTGCGTGGGGCTGGAGGGGCACGACCTTCGTGGTCTCGGGGCTGCACAACAATCGACCGACGCTCTCGGATCGCATCGTCGGCGACATCCAGACCGTCAGTAACATCGATACCGACGGCGCGACGCGATTGTATGAGGCGTGGGTGGAACGCGCCTTCGAGGCGGGCGCGATCAAGCTGGGTCTGATCGATCTGAACAGCGAACTCGATGTGAATGAGACCGGCGCACTCTTCATCAACAGCTCGCACGGCATCGGCCCGGACTTCAGTCAGGTCGGTGAGAACGGTCCGTCGATCTTTCCTATCACCGGCTTTGGCGGGGTGATGCGCTGGGACTCCAGCGAGCGCCTGCAGATACGCGTCGCCGCGTTCGAAGGCACGGTGGGCGATCCCACGCATCCTCGACGCACGACGGTCGATCTGCAAAGTGGCGAAGGCACGCTATTGGTCGGTGAAGTCACACTGCGTCCCAACCAAGCCAATCGCACCCTCCTCGGCGTGTGGCGTCACACCGGAGGATCGACCGACTTCTCCGATGAAGCAGTGCTGCGACGAACCGAATCGCTGGGCTTCTATGCGCTCACCGAGGGAACGTTGATGGAGCGCGGCGAAAGCGCACTCTCGGCCTTCCTTCGCGTGGGCCTCGCGGACGCCGACGTGCATCAGATCTCCCGCTACTTCGGCGCGGGTCTGGTCTGGTCGGGACCGATGCTCGCGAGTGCCGAACACGAGGAGCAACTGGGCCTGGCGCTGGCCAGTGTCACCAATGGCGGTGCGTTCCGCCACGCTCAGGCAGATCTTGGCCTTGCCTACGAGCGGCACGAGACTGCGATCGAGCTGACCTATCGAGTGCAAGCCTTGTCATGGCTCGCGCTGCAGCCGGACCTGCAGTACATCATCAGTCCTGGCACCGACCCGGCGCTCGATGACGCATGGGTGGTGGGGCTGCGATTCGAGCTGAACTGGAGCAACGAGCCGGGCTGAGCACTCGCCTCGCTTCGACTACTGCAGATATTTGACGATCAGACGCGTGGCCTCATCGACCAGCCTGTCCACCACCTCGTCCGAGATCATGTCGGATCGGTGCAAGACCGCGTTGTGAGTCAGCGCCTCGATCGAGGTCACGCAGACGTAGGCCGCCATATCCAGGTCGAGGGTGCGAAGCTCCTCGCGATGAGCTTCGAGATAGCCCTTGAAGAGCGTGTAGAACTCGCGATTGAAGACTTCGATGTTTTCAAGGCGCCCGGTGCGCGGCAGCTGTTCCGCCAGCACCCGATGGAGCTTGGGATCGACGCGATGCGCCTCGATCGCGACCGTGACGAGCCTGCGCACCGCCTTCGGAATCGGTAGCGAGGCCACCTCCGCCAGCGCGCCGCGCGCGATCTGCATCAGCTCCTCCTGGTGACGAAGGATGACGGCGACCACGAGCGATTCCTTGCTCGGAAAATACTGGTACAGCGAGCCGACGCTCACGCCGGCCGCCTCGGCGATCCGGTTGGTGCTGGCCTTGTCGAACCCTTCCCGGACCAGGATACGGGCGGTCGCTCCGACGAGCGCGTCGACCGTCGCGCGCGATCTGTCCTGAGAGGCGTGCTTGCGAGGCTTGGTGAGGGGTTTGCGAGCCATGGCTCGCATTATAGATCAGGCGATCGCCGCGTTCTGCGCCTGGCGCTTACGGGCACGTTCCTCGACACGCCGACGGTCCAGATACATCAGCCAGCCGGTAATCATGAAGAGCGGCAACGCGAGGCTCGAGAGCATCAAGAGCAACGAACCGACGACGCCGAAGTACGCGCCCTTGTGAATGGACAGCATGCTCGCGAGCAGCCGCGCGCCGGTCTGCTTCTCCGCATAGCGCTCGTGCGAGAGCACTTGCGAGTTCGTCGGATCGATCTTGACCGTATTGAACGCAGTGACATGGGGTGCATCGGCCATCAGATACTGAATCCGCAGCGGCTCTTCGTCCTCCTTTGGAAGGCGCACGGCGATCTGGCCGTGAGATTCCGAGGCGGTGGCCTGCTCGAAGGATGCCCAAGCCTTATCAATGTCCGGCGCAACCAGTCGCTTGCCTTGCATCTGTTCTTCGGCGACGGGCGGCACACCGGCGAGCCGCTCGAGAATGTCGCCGTACCACGCGTAGGCGAAATACAAACCGGTGAGCGCCGAGAGTAACAAGAGCGGCAACACGTACGTGCCGACGACAGCGTGTAGCGAATAGAGGAAGCCGCGCCCGCGCAGCTTACGATCGACCACGAACCAGGCACGCCAATTGGTCGTCCGTCGCGGCCAACGCAAGTACAGGCCCGTCGCGACCATCGCGATCAAACAGATCGCCGCGATGTCGACGACACGGCGGCCGATGTACTCACCCGCCAGTCGATCCGTGATCAAGCCGCGATGCACTTCTTCGATCAGCTCGAAGAATTTCTCACCGCGCGCCCCGCCGCTCAGCCAGTCGCCCGTGTAGGGGTTCAAGTAACGCACGATCTCGCCCGAGTCCGACACAAACAGAACGCGCACGGCCCCATCCGCCTCGCCCGGCGCGGTCACCGTGCGCACGCGTGCCCCCATGCGCTGGGCTTCGGCCTGCGTGCGCTCGAGGAGCACCGGCATGGCCAACCGTTCGCCCTTCACCTCCACCTTGCGCGTGTCGGCATTCAACGCCGCGAGGATCGGATCCTGAAACGACATCATCGCGCCGGTGAATCCCATGATTGCCAGCAACACGCCGATGGTGATGCCGACCAGCCAATGGGCCTGAAACCAGAACCTGCTTTTAGCCATACGCGCGAGGGGATGAAGACGGACGGCGGGGAGCCTAGCCCGTTCTGCCTGACAGAGACCTGACACGAACGGCGAATTTCGGCTGAAAACTCGCAGGTGCGCGCCCGAGCAGTCTGACACCTACACAATTGTGCGCGGCAAGAACGCAACTGTGACGAATTGTGCCCCCTCCGTGGAGGGGCGCGAGCGCGCCTCGCGAGCGCGTACAGTCCGCTGCGTTCACACAACGGATTGCACTGGCCACGGAGAGAACCATGCTCAAACGCTTAGGGGGGACTGCCCGGCTCGGGCGCTGGCTGGCGGCGAGCAGCGCACTGTTTCTAGCCACGATGCTCGCGCCCGCGGTGCAGGCTGCACCATCGTTCGTCGCTTTCGAAAGCGGTCACGTCCGGCCGCTCGCCTTGTCAGCGGACGGCAGCAAGCTGTTCGCCGTCAACACACCGAACAATACGCTGGTCATCTATAACGTCACGCCGATTGGCATTTTCAAGCACGCCGAAGTATCGGTCGGCTTGGAGCCCGTCGCAGTTGCCATCCGCAACAGCAACGAGGTGTGGGTGGTGAATCATCTGTCCGACAGCGTCAGCGTGGTCGCTGTGTCAGGCATGCCTCGAGTCACCCGAACGCTGCTCGTGGGTGATGAGCCGCGTGACATCGTCTTCGCCGGCAGCAGCGGCCGCGCCTTCATCACAACCGCGCACCGTGGCCAGCATCGCACCGATCCCTCCATCGCCTCGGTCTCAGGCGCCGGCGATCCGCAACTCACGACGCCCGGGGTCGGTCGCGCCGACGTATGGGTGTTCGACCCCGCGAATCTCGGCACGAGTTTCGGCGGCACCCCGCTCAAGATCATGTCGTTCTTCAGCGATACGCCGCGTGCGCTCGCCGTGAGCCCGGATCGCAAGACCGTCTACACCGCGGCCTTCAAGTCCGGCAATCAAACGACGACGGTGTTCGAGCTGATGGTCTGCGACGGCTTCGATCCGAACACGCCCTGCACGTTCGCGGGCAACGCACTGCCCGGCGGCAACCCGGGCCCGATGACGAACTTCGAAGGCAAGCGCGCACCGGAAGTCGGTTTGATCGTAAAGTTCAACCGCGCAAGCGGCCACTGGGAAGATGAGCTCGGCCGCAACTGGGACGCGGCGGTCCGTTTCCAATTGCCCGACCAGGATGTGTTCTCGATCGATGCCAACGCGCTCACGCAGAAGGCCTCGTTCTCGCACGTCGGCACCACGCTGTTCAACATGGTGACCAACCCGCGCACCGGCAAGTTGTATATCTCCAATACCGAAGCCATCAATAACGTGCGCTTCGAAGGACCGGGCGTGGTCGGCGGCTCGACCGTGCAAGGCCGGCTCGCCGAGACTCGCATCAGCGTGATTTCCGGCACGACGGTCGCGTCCCGGCATCTGAACAAGCACATCAACTACGATCTGCTCGCGCACGATCCGGGCTTCGATCCGACGGTGAAGAATCACAGCCTGTCGACGCCCTTGGAAATGGTCGTGAGCCGCGATGGCCGCAAGCTCTACGTCGCGGCGTTCGGCTCGAGCAAAGTCGGTGTGTTCGACACGGCGGCGCTGGAAGCGAACACGTTCAATCCGGTCACGTCGAGCCCGAATTACATCACCGTGAGCGGTGGCGGTCCGAGCGGACTTGCGCTCGATGAAAACCGCAATCGGCTGTATGTGATGACGCGCTTCGACAACGCGGTGAAGGTCATCAATCTTGCGACCAAGGCGGAAGTCGCGGCCCTACCGCTCTTCAACCCGGAGCCGGTGCAGGTCGTCACTGGCCGGCCGCTGCTCTACGACGCCGTGGATATGTCCGCCAATGGTGAGGCGGCTTGCGCGAGCTGTCACATCTTCGGCGACAACGACGAGCTTGCCTGGGATCTGGGCAATCCCGATGACCTCGTGACGAGCAACCCCATTCCCATCCGCCTCGGCTTCGCGGCGCTCAACACGCAGCCGCGCATCAATGGCACAGGCGTCGTGACCGACTTCCATCCGATGAAGGGACCGATGACCACGCAGACGCTGCGCGGCATGCGCCATCACGGCGCCATGCACTGGCGCGGCGATCGCGCGCACGGGTTCTTCGGCACCGATGCGTTCGATCCGGAGCTGTCGTTCAACAACTTCGTCGTGGCCTTCGATGGATTGATCGGCCGCTCGATGCTGCCGGATCTCACGACCATGCAGCGCTTCACCAACTTCCAGCTCGAGGTGCAGCTGCCGCCGAATCCGGTGCGCAATCTCGATAACTCGATGACTGCATCTCAACAGCGCGGTCGCGATTTCTATCTCGGCTCGCGTCGATCCGACGGCGCACCGCCCGCCGCCGGCCCCGGCACGGGCTTCACGTGCGACGGCTGTCATCGCCTGGATGCCTCGCAAGGCTTCTTCGGCACCGACGGGCAGGCAAGCTTCGAAGGATTGCCGCAGATCGTGAAGATCCCTCACCTGCGCAATGCCTATACGAAGGTCGGCATGTTCGGCTTCCCCGGCATGCCCTTCTTCACGACGCCCGATACCGGCAACACCGGTAATCAGATCCGTGGCTTCGGCTACCTGCACGACGGCTCGATCGACACCGTGTTCCATTTCCTCTCGGCGGTGCTCTTTGCGCCGACGCCGGAAGTGGGCTTCCCGGCGGCGACTTACGAACAAACGCGGCGCGATATGGAGCAGTTCATGCTCGCGTTCGACTCCGACATTGCGCCCATCGTGGGTCAGCAGATCACCTTGACGAAAACCAACGCCTCCGCGGTGGGCCCGCGCATCGATCTGCTACAGGCTCGGGCGGCAGCGCCGTTTACCTCGAAGACGCTCGGCGGCGCCGTCACCGAATGTGACCTGGTCGCCAAGGCCACTATCGCCGGCACGCCGCGTGGTTTCCTTTACAACGCCGCCTCCGATTCCTTCGTGCACGCGGGCAGCGGCATCGATATACCCGATACGTTGTTCCGCGCCCTGGCGCTGATCTCCGGACAGGAAATCACGTTCACCTGCGTCCCCCCTGGCTCGGGGGCACGCATCGCTGCCGTACCTTGAGCCCGCTCCCACAAGACTTAAGTGTTGCAGACATTTCGACAGGTCGCCGTCACCCCACTCTGACGGCGACCTTTTTTTCTTCTTGCCCGTTCAACGCGCCGGCAGCGACGGCGGCCGCCCATCGACGAGCCGCAGCTCCTGCGCTCGAAACACCGCTTCCATGCGGGTGCTCACACCGAGCTTGGCGAACACGTTCTTCAGGTGCCACTTCGTCGTCAGCAGCGTGATGTTGCTTCGCTCGCTGATGTCTTTGTTGCTCAGGCCCAGCGAGACGAGCTTCAGCAGATCGAGCTCGCGTTGTGTCAGTAGCGGCGACGGCTCGGCCGGCCAAGGGCTCTCATAGGGATCGAATGACAGCACATCCCGGAAGCGCTTGAAGTACTCGGCCGGTGGCAGGTTCGGAACACGCGACATCTTGATCGCGGTAGCAAACATCTTCGGCAGGCCGAACACATCATCGAACACCGCCCGACTGAAACCTCGGTGCCCCGTGAGCGTCAGGGCGCGATTCATCCGGCCAAATGCCGCGTCTTCCTCGTGCGCCTGCCAGCTGCAGGTCGCGAGCGCCGCTTCGAGCCGTACCCGGCCGTAGACATCGCCCGCCACCTCCGCGCGTTCGCACAGCCGCTGTAGTTCGCTCGCCGCCGTGTCGAACAGGCCGCGATGAATCAGGATCGCGACTCTCGATAAGGCAAACTCTTCCCACTGTGGCTCGGCGGTATTGTTTGCATCGACATGGAACGACTGTCCGCAGTCGGCAAGCACCCGCAACGCGCGCAGCGGCTGTTCCTGCAACAGCCACAGGCGGACCTTCTCGAAACAGACCCGAGCCAGCAGCCGTTGGCAACTGCTGCTTTCGAGCACGCTGTGCAGGTAGTCGAGCAACCTGAGCGCGTCGCCATACTTCGCCGCTGCGCACTTGAGCCTCGCCGCGACCACGTGCGCAACGGTGAGGTTCTCCAAGGACGGCGCCATAGAGAGCAGCGGCAAGACTTCAGTGCACAGTGCTTCGGCCTGTTGCAGTCGATTGTGATGGTAATGAACCGATGCCGCGGCGGTAGTGGCTGTCACCCAGATAGGATTGCGTCGCCCGCCTCGGGTGCGCGCATACAGTTCCATGCAGCTCTCCGCCGCTTCTCTCGCGTGGCCTTCGGCTCGGTCGATCAACATCAGCACGACGGAGGCTTGCGCCAGCGCATAGATGTGCTGCGTTCCCTGCAACAGCTCCTTGCCTCGTAGCGCCAGGCGGCGTGCGGCGTCGAACTGCTTATCCACCAGCAGCTGATAGGCCGCGACGTTGAACAGATTGGTGGTGAGATAAGGATCGTCGGGAACGCTCAGCGCCTCCACGTCCGGCACGACGAACTGAACGCCTGCATCGGTCATGATCTCCAGCATCAATTGCAGCGGCGGCAACGCGCGGCGCTCCGAATCATCGCGCGCCAGTTGCCCCGCGAGGCGCAACTGCTGCCGCGCCCGATCGAAAAGTCGCAGAAAGATCAGGCTCATGAGGTGCGCATCGCGAATCGCCGGGCAGCTCATGATCTCCGTCAGCGTCAGTCGTCCGGACCACTGCAGGACTTCAGGAAACTCACCGGTGCGCAGCCACACTGGCACACAGCGCGCCAGCACTTGCACGGACCACTGACGATCCGCGGTCGCGAACGCGTGCTGCAACGCTTCGCTCGGCCGCTCGTGCTCGACGAACCATTCACTACAGAGTCGGTGCAACTCCGCGGTGCGAGCCGGTCCGAGCTTCTTCAGCTGCGCGAGCAGAAACTCCCGATACAACGCGTGATAGCGAAACCACCGATGCGTGCCATCCAGCGCACGCACGAACAGCTGCAATTGCTCCAACTCATCCAGACATCGCGTGGCTGCATCCTCCTTGAGCAACGCGACCGCGAGCTCACCGCAGAACCGCTCCGGAACGCATGTGGCGAGCAGGAAGTCACGCAATCGATCCGGCACGTCCTGCCAGGCCGCGGCCTTCAGATAAGCGCTGATGTCGTGATCGAGTCCGTCGCCCCGCTCGGCGCTCTCGAGCAGCGAGAGTTTCACACCCGCGATCCAGCCTTCCGTCCGCTGAGCGCATTCGGTCGCATCCTGCAGCGACAGCGGCGTGCCGCGAAGTAACAGGGATAGCTCACAGATCTGCTTGGGCTGAAACGCCAGATCGGCGGCGTCCAGCAACGTCAAGGCATCGTCGAGCTTCAGTCGCTGCAGATCGAATCGCGGCACGCGTCGGGTCGCCAGGATCCAGCGCACGCTCGGCGATGAGTGCAAGATCAGGGACAGCAGCACGCGCTCGCCGTCGGCGCAATCGAACCATTGCAGATCATCGATGACGATGACCAGCGATCGGTCGAGCGATGCGAGCTGATCGCGCAGAGCATCGGCGATGTGTTCGGCCGAGCATTGCGTACGAGCGCTCGCGCCGACGAAGCGCATCATCGAGGTATCGAGCGCCCGATCGATGCTTGCCGCGAGACAAGCGAAGAAATGCACCGGCTCGTGATCGCGCCGTTCGCACAGCAGCCAGGCGACGCGTCGGTCCGGCCCGACCGGGCCGTGCCACTGGGTCAGCAGCGATGTTTTTCCAGAGCCCGGTGGCGCCAGTAGCAGGACGAGCTTGCCGCCTCTTTCGACGCGGGCTTGCAGGGCAATGCGGGGAATGAGTGTTGGAGTACTGCGTGGCGGGCTGAGCTTCGTCGAGCTCACGGCCATGCCGACGATCTGCGCCATGTCGCGGTTCCGTGCCGTGCGCATAGGTCCCCGTGCAATCGTTGCGATGGACGAGCCACCACAACCGATGCGGCGGCGATCGATCAGGCCTGAAATCTACGGGCCTGCTGACAAAGGTGTCAATGCGCGTGCAGCACCGCGGCCGCTCCGCTTATGACACCGTTTCTGACAGCGCGGTAAGGTTCATCCCCTTGCAATTCAAAATCTTGCAATCACATACACGGTTCGCTCGGGCCGCTGTAGAATGCCCGGCAAGGCGCGTCGGCCTGCAACTCGCGGGACGCAGCGCGGTCCAACTGGACGACATTCCGGAGGAGTTCGAAAGTCATGGCCTCTTATCCAAGCACAGTTGCAAGCACTCGTGGCTCCGCGCTGGCGACTAATAAGGTTCTGCGCAACACGTACCTGTTGCTGGCGGCCACGCTCGGCTTCAGCGCGCTGACGGCGGGCGCCGCGATGATGCTCAACGTCGCTCCGCTGAATCCGTGGATCACGCTGATCGTCTACTTCGGCCTGCTGTTCGGCGTCTCCAAGACCGAGAACAGCTCCTGGGGTCTGCTGTTCATTTTCCTGTTGACCGGCTTCCTGGGCTTCACGCTCGGGCCCATCGTCAACGTCTATCTGAAGTTCCTGCCGAACGGCGCGCAGGTCGTGACCACGGCGCTCGGCATCACTGCCGCCACCTTCGTCGGTCTGTCGGCCTATGCGATCAAGAGCGAGAAGGACTTCAGCTTCATGGGCGGCTTCCTGACGGTAGGCATCATCGGCGCCTTCCTGTTGGGCCTGGTCGCGATGATCTTCCAGCTCTCGACGCTGTCGCTGGTGGTCTCCGGCGTGTTCGTGATCGCGATGGCCGGCCTGATGCTTTATCAGACCAGCGCCATCATCCACGGCGGCGAGACGAACTACATCCGCGCGACGCTGACGCTGTACGTGAGCATCTACAACATGTTCATGAGCCTGCTGCACCTGTTGGGCGCGGCCTCGAGCGACGACTGATCGTCTCGGCAAGGTCTGAAATATGACAAAGGGCGCTGCCAAAAGCAGCGCCCTTTTTGTTTGTCCCCCCACAGTTCAGCGCGAATTCTTGACGGACAACTCCCTACTCCATATATATCTCGCGGCAGCGATTCATTTCGCTGTCTAGAAAACCAAATCAGCGGACCCGCGCCGGACCCACTGCGGGTTAGGGAGTATCTGAATGACGAAGGTGTTCCGCATCCTTGTGGTCGCTGCGGCGTGCTCGTGGCTGGCAGCATGTGGCGGTGGCGGCGGCTCCGGCGGGGCTGCGAGCCCTGGCCCAGGTCCAGCGCAAGCTAATCGAGCCCCGACCGTTACCATCCTCGCGAGCGGCCAGGTCAATGCCGGGACTGGCAGTGGAGCGGATTTCACAGCAAGCGTCGGCAGCGAGCTCAGCATTAGTGGAGGCACGAGCACGGATGCGGAAGGCGATACGCTCAGTTTCGCCTGGACTCTCACCTCGAAGCCTGCACAGAGCACTTTGCAGCTGCCGGCCACCAGCACGGCATCGATCAGCCTGACGCCCGACGTTCAAGGCACGTACCAGCTCAACCTGCGAGTGAGCGACAGTCGCGGCGCCTATACCGACCGCCCCATTGCCCTGCTGGTCAATAACACTGCACCGGTCCCGGCGGTGTTGATCAGCGCCATTTATTCCGTCACGCCGGTCACTCGTCCGCCGCAGGCCATTTCCATCGGCGCCGTCATCGTCCTGAATGGATCCAATACCACCGATCCGGACGGCGATCCGGTGACCACTTCGTGGCAGCTCGTCGAACGACCTGCTGGCAGCACTGCTGCACTGACCATCGATGGCCCAGTTGCACGTTTCGTGGCCGACATCGCGGGACGCTATCAAATCTTGGCTCGGGGCCAAGACCCGATCGGTGCGTACTCAGAAGCGGTGTACGTGCTGGACGCCACGAACAACGCACCGAATGCGGTGTTAGTCAGCAACGTCATCAACCAGCCACGCAACAGCGGCCAAGCGACGCTGCAGGCGTCCATCGGTTACACGGTCGTGCTCGATAGCAGCTCCAGCTCGGATGCCGAAGGTGGCACGTTGACGCGCGCGTGGACGATGAGCAGCAGGCCCGCTGGCAGCACCGCGGCACTCAGCTCGAGCAATGGCACCAACACGCAACTGGTGCCTGACGTTCGGGGTAACTATGTGGTCGTGCTGACGGTGACCGATAGCGCCGGCGCGACAGCCACGTACACGACGACCGTCTCCGTCAACAACACCCGGCCGATTGCCAGCATCGCCAGCAATGCCACGCCGATTGCGCTACCCACGGGCCCGACAGTTCGAGTGCCGCTGAACACCGAGCTGACATTGCGAGGTAGCGGCAGCCAAGATGCCGATGGCGAGACGATTACATATAACTGGACTGTGGTTACCGCGCCGAACGGGAGCCTCGCGACGTTGACGTCTCCAACGTCCGAGACGACTCGCTTCACCCCGGATGTGGATGGCAGCTATGTCGTTCGTCTGCGCGTGACGGATCCCAACGGCGCGTACTCGGATCGCTCATTGATCATCGACATCGGCAACTACGCGCCGGTTGCGGTCGTCGACAAGAATCGCGTAACAGTCATGGCAGGAGCCCCCGTGACTGCGTCGGCTGCCCTGAGTTACGACGAAGACGGCGACGCTGTGACGTACGCATGGGCGCTGGATGCGCGTCCAGCGGGGTCGAATGCAGCGATCGCCGCGCCGAACGGCGCCAGCCTGTCATTCACGCCGGACGTGCCGGGAACATACATCGCCTCGGTAAGCGTCAGTGACGGTGGCGCGACCGGCGTCGCACAAGTAACGATTCGTGCGTTGGCCGCCTTCGCCAGCAGCGTCAACTTGCCGTTCGCGCCGCTCGACGCACGCTACAGCAAGGGCCTGGACAAGCTAGTGATCGTTGCAACCAATCCCAACTCGCTGCGCATCGTCGATCCGTTCACCGGCGGCGTTCAAAGCGCGGTACTACCCGCCGCGGTGAAGGCATTCACGATCAGTCCGAACGGATTGCGCGCCGGCGTTCTGCACGAAGGCTTGTTGACGCTGGTCGATCTGACGACGGCGCAAGTGGTACACACCGCCGCCACGTACGGCTCACAAACGGAGGTCTTCCTGCTGGACGACGAGACGGCATACCTCATCGGCCAAACCGGCGGTCAGTGGGTGGATACGCCGGTTCTGGCGCTCAACGCGCGTACAGGCCAAACCATTGCCATTCCGCCCGTGCCCAACGGCGCCGCGAGGTTCTACGGGACGCAGCGAGGTGTGTTCGCCGATCGCAAGAACCGCATGCTGTTCATGGCATACGGAATCAGTCCTGCGGATATTTCTTATTTCACGATTAATCCAAGCACGCATGCGGTCGTAACGTCAGGCGATAGCCCCTATCACGGCGACTGGCCGCTCGGTAGCACCTTCTTTCTTTCGGGCAATCAGGATGTGCTGTTCACTTCCGCGGGCACCTATTTCAGCACCGAGACGCTGAGCTATCTGGGCACGCTCGGCGGCGGTCTCCTTTCCATGAGTCACTCATCGGTCGCGGATGAGGCGGTGGTCGTCGTATCCACCGGATCGACCGGCAGCTATCCGTACCTGCCCAAGTACGCCGCTCACTACAAACGTTACTACGGCAGCCTGCTGTTGCCTGAAGCCGACTTGCCGCTACCGACTATTGGCGGGCAACAAAGCTATGGCATCCAGATCTTCCATAGCGCGAACGATAAGCACGTGGTACTGGTGCAGACAGGCAGCGATACGGCGCTCGCCGACGGCGTGCAGTATCACGTCATCAATCGCTGATCGGCAGGTTTGATTTCAGCGTGGCCGCTCCGACTTCACAGTCGGAGCGGCCCAATCCCGCGCGTCCAAGACCGGGCGGACTCACTCGGGTGTCTTGACCTCACTTGGCAAACGTCACCCATGCGGTCTCGCTCGCCCCGCCTGCGGCGACGCCGATCGTGAAGCGATATCTCACGGTCGCGCCACCAGGCACATTCGGCAGCGTGTAGGTATTGTTCGAGCCCGACACGGTCATGCGGAGGTTCTGCTGAGCGCCGCCATCGATCGTGTAGTGAACATCGGCCCAGGGCGCATTGTTGACGTAGAACTGCACGTTGCTGCCGGAGATGGTGTGACCATAGGCACCTCCGCCCACCGTGAACGTAGTCCACACGGTTTCGGTCGCGCCACCAGCGGCAAGGCCAATGGTGAACCGATAGGACACCGTGGCGCCGGCCGGCAAGTTCGTCAGCTGATAGCTATTGTTCCCGCCCGACTGCGTCATACGCAGGTTTTGTTGAGCGCCACCATTGATCGTGTAGTGAACATCGGCCCACGGAGCGTTGTTGACGTAGAACTGCACGCTGCTGCCGGCGATGCTATGTCCATAGCCACTACCACCTCCACCATCGGTTGTGACCGTCACGCTGTTGCTCGAGGCGGACTCATTGCCGGCCGCGTCGAATGCACGAACGCTGTAGGTGTAGCTGGTGCCAGCGCTCAACCCATAATTGGTGAAAGACGTGCTCGATGAGGTGGCCACAGCAGCGTCGCCGCGATAGATGCGATAACCGGCGACACCCACATTGTCAGTCGAGGCGCTCCATGACAGCGTGACGCTGCTGGAACTCTTGCTCGGCGAACTGAGCCCGCTGGGCGCCGTCGGCGCCTGAGTGTCGCCGACAGGGCCAGTGCCATTGCCGCTGCTAAACGCGTTTGCTGGAACAGTGACGACCGCACCGTCCGAGAAGGATACGGTGATCGGAGCGCCGGTCATGTTGTATGCAACGTAGGTGCGCTTGCCCTGCTTGTTGAATACGGCATATAGCGGATGATCCGAAGTCACCGCGCGATCGGTGGTTCCGAGCGCGTTGAGGTTGTGGACCCAGTGATACGTGTTGGCGCGCGAATTGCCTCGCTCGATCAGCAACGAACCGATCCCCGCATTCATCTGATTGATGGCGTCCGCGGGACTCTGGATGGCGCGATACATCCAGATGATGTCGCCCCACTCGTTCCAGTTGGTGCCACCGTTCTCGGCCACCAGCGCCTCGTAGTTCTGTCGCGTGTAATCGGGAAACTGCGTGAGATAAAGCGAACCGGCCTGGATCGGCAGCCAATTGATGCCGTGAACTTCCTCGGGATTGCCGGTCCACCACACGCCATCGCCGACCGTCTTGCCACCCCACACCATGCTCGCCGTGGAGCGCGTGAAGTTCGGATGATGATTCTGGCCCGTGACGTCGAACCAGTACTCATTGATGGCGTTCATCTCCGTCGTGTAGAGATAGATCCCAAGATCGCGCAATGTAGTATCCCCGACCGCCTCGGCGAACAGGATCAGGCCCGACCACGCATTCATGGCCTCTGAGGAAGACTCGTTGTTGTTGCCGTCGCCGAAATTGGCGTGACCCGGTAATCCCCCCGTTTATAGCTGCAGCCAGAAGTGGAAAGGAACTAAGCAGCCATCGCCAACTTCTGTATCGGCGTGAACCCACCTAGCGCCATGTTGGGACGCTCATTGTTGTACGTCCAGAGCC